>OY776378.1:142500-3070160 GCA_963675575.1 Christensenellaceae bacterium | reverse complement strand
TGAAGACGCTGATAAAAAACTATTCATCGCAAATTCCATACTAACCCCGGTTCCCTCATATTTTACAAACCAGTTTATTTATAAAAACTATATTGAAAAAGTTAAAGCAATGCCCTTTTTGTCCTTCAGCATTCATAGCCAAACAATAGCGTTTGCGGCATGCAGGCCTGTCCATGAAAGCGTTTTAGAAATATACATGCTGGGAATTAATGAACACTCTCAAATCTCTGTATTGACTGATAAGATAATGAAAGAAATCGCAAATCTTTCAAAACAGCTAAAAAAAGAATATATAACTGTCAAAGTCCCCTTAAAATCAGCGGTTAATAACAAACCGCACATACTATATGATTTTTATGAAAAATACGGTTTTGCGCACATTGAAAGCCTTGAATCTCCATGGGATGAAAAGCGCCTGTGCATGCTTCTTGCCAAGCATTAAGGTCGGCCTTTTGCCCCTGCGTTAAAATGCGTTCACAAAGCGGTTTAAGGTTTGTAAAAAAAGCATTTTTGTAGTATAATAAACCATACGAATTTTAAGAAAGTTTTAATGCAAAAAGGCATTAAAAATTATGTTCAACTTAGGTCAATCAAAATTGATTAATGCGTCTGAAAACATCGCCGTAGTTGATTTATCTACGGCGATACGTATGCGCCAAGAAAAAGCTTAAACTGTCAGCCTGCAAACCGCTGGTTGAGACAAATAAGTTAAATTTCGTCTAACACAAAGCTTTTTGTGAAAATAGGCTTCCAATAAGCTTAATGAAAGAAAATTTGAGAACATTTCTCTTATAGAAATTTAAATAATTTTTTATTGGGGCGCAAAAGCTGCTACACTTTGGCATTTCTGCGTCCAAATCGAAAGGAAAATATATAAATGAGTGAAAAAAATAACATATATGACGAAAGTCAGATACAGGTGTTGGAAGGCTTGGAAGCTGTAAGAAAGCGCCCGGGAATGTACATCGGCTCAACCGATACCCGCGGCCTTCATCATCTGGTATATGAAATCGTAGATAATTCCATCGACGAAGCTATGGCCGGAAGATGCGACACAATAAACGTTAACATACTTGAAAACGGTGCTGTATCCATAACCGACAACGGTTACGGCATCCCAACCGGTATACATGAAAAAGAAGGTAGAAGCGCTGTAGAAGTTTGTCTTACCGTGCTTCATGCGGGCGGAAAATTCGGCGGCAGCGGATACAAAGTTTCCGGCGGCTTGCATGGTGTCGGAATGTCTGTTGTAAACGCCCTTTCCGAATGGCTTGAAGTAACCGTTTGGCAAAACAATAAAACACATTTTCAGCACTATGATATCGGCGTTCCCAAAGAGCCTCTCAAAGTTGTCGGCGAATGCGACTTTACCGGCACAAAAATCGTGTTTTTTCCAAACGGAAATATTTTTGAAACTACTGAATTTTCATACGACACTCTAAGACACCGCCTGAGGGAAATGGCGTTTCTAAACAGCGGCGTTACCATCAACCTAAAGGACGAGCGCACAGGTCAGGAAAAGGAACATAAATTTCACTATGAAGGCGGAGTTGCCCACTTCGTTAAATATTTAAACCACACAAAAGAGCCTCTTTTTACCGATCCGATATATTTCCAGGGCGAAGAGGAAGACTCGTCTTTGGAAGTCGCAATGCAATATACCACAAGTTATAGTGAATCTGTGTTTGCATTCACAAACAACATAGCCAATCCCGAGGGCGGCACGCATCTGTCCGGGTTCAGATCCGCGATTACCCGTTCCATAAACGATTACGCGAGGCGATACAATTATTTAAAGGAAAGCGACCAAAATCTTTCGGGCGAAGACGTTCGCGAGGGGCTGACCGCAATCATATCTGTAAAAATACCCGAACCGCAGTTTGAGGGACAGACAAAGGCAAAGCTTGGAAACTCATATGTTCGCTCGCTGGTGGACTCACTTGTTTCCAAAGGTCTTACCAACTTCTTTGAAGAAAACCCAAGCGAAGCAAAAATCATAATGAATAAATCACTGGCGGCAGCAAGAGCTCGCGAAGCAGCAAAAAAGGCACGCGAACTTACCCGAAGAAAAAGTGTTTTGGAATCCGCATCTCTACCGGGAAAACTTGCTGACTGCTCAGAAAAAGACCCGGCAAAATGCGAAATTTTCATTGTTGAGGGTGACAGTGCGGGCGGCAGCGCGAAAATGGGCCGCGACCGACGCTTTCAGGCAATTTTACCTTTGCGCGGAAAAATTTTAAACGTCGAAAAAGCCCGTCAGGACAGAGCCTTGGCAAACACCGAAATACAAGCAATGATAACCGCATTCGGCGGTGGGATGGGCTCCGATTTTGATACATCGAAACTTCGATACAGCCGCATAGTGTGCATGACAGACGCGGATGTTGACGGTTCACATATACGCATATTGCTGCTAACCTTCTTTTACCGCTTCATGCGGCCGCTTTTGGAGAAAGGCCACGTATACATAGCTCAGCCTCCTCTATATAAAGTAACAAAAAACAGGGTTGAACATTATTGCTATACGGATGAAGCTCTGGAAAAGCTGCTTGCGGAAATCGGCAAAACAGGAATCAGCATTCAGCGCTATAAAGGTCTGGGAGAGATGAACGCCGATCAGCTTTGGGACACAACCATGAATCCCGAAACCCGAATAATGCTTCGGGTATCGCTGGATGACGCCATCGCCGCGGAAGAAATTTTTTCAACACTCATGGGAGAACATGTTGAACCGCGCCGAGAATTCATCGAAGAAAACGCAAAACTAGTTGCAAACCTTGATGTTTAGGAGAATATATAATGGAATTTAACTTGGATAAGCAAACAATTAAACCAATAAACATAGAAGATGAAATGAAAAAATCCTTCATCTCTTACGCTATGGCCACGATAGTTTCCCGTGCTTTGCCTGATGTGCGAGATGGTTTAAAGCCTGTTCACCGCAGGATATTATACTCTATGCACGAGCTTAGCGTAACTCCAGACAAGCCCCACAAAAAATCAGTGCGTATTGTCGGTGACGTTTTGGGTAAATTTCACCCTCATGGCGACACTGCAGTATATGACGCGATGGTAAGAATGGCTCAGGACTTTTCAACCCGAGCGCTGCTGGTTGACGGCCACGGGAACTTTGGCTCAGTGGACGGAGACGGCGCGGCCGCCATGCGTTATACAGAAGCGAGAATGTCAAAAATCGCAATGGAAATGCTGCGCGATATCGATAAAGATACTGTGGAGTTTGTACCTAACTTTGATGAAAGTCAGATGCAGCCTTCAGTTCTTCCTTCCCGTTATCCCAACCTTTTGGTTAACGGTTCAAGCGGAATCGCCGTGGGAATGGCCACGAACATTCCTCCGCATAATTTAGAAGAAGTGATTGCGGCAACAACAGCTATGATAGACAATCCGGATATAACCGTCTTGGAGCTGATGGAGCATATAAAAGGCCCTGACTTTCCGACAGGAGCACTTGTCATGGGCTCAGGCGGCATTTTGCAGGCATACGAAACAGGCCGCGGCAAAGTATTAATGCGTGGTGAATGCGAAATTGAGGAACTTGGCGGTGGTAAAAGCCGCATACTCGTAACTTCCATACCATATCAGGTAAATAAATCGCGGTTAATCGAAAAAATCGCGGATTTGGTAAATCAAAAGCGCATAGAGGGAATATCCGACATAAGGGATGAATCCGACAGAACGGGGATGCGCATCGTAATTGAACTCAAGCGCGATGTAAATTCAGGCGTAATTTTAAATCAGCTTTATAAACACACACAGCTTCAAGATACTTTTGGCATAAACATGCTCGCACTTGTAGACAGCGAACCCAAAGTCCTGACTCTTAAAGAAGTTCTGGGTCATTATATCAGTCATCAAAAAGATGTGGTAACCCGCCGTACTCAGTTTGACTTAAACCGCGCTGAAAAACGCGCTCATATAGTAGAAGGATTAATTATTGCCCTTGATTTTATCGACGAGGTCATAAAGATTATCCGCTCCAGCAAAACCGATGCGGACTCCAAGCAAAGCTTAATGGATAGATTTGAACTTAGCGAGGCTCAGTCTCAGGCTATTTTAGACATGCGTTTAAGAAGACTCACCGGCCTTGAAAAAGAACGCCTGTTGGAAGAGCATTCAAAGCTTAAAGAAACCATGGAATATTTAGGCTCCATTTTGGGTGATGAAGGTAAACTTTTGAGTGTAATCAAAGAAGAACTTGCCGAAGTTTCGGGTAAATTTGCCGATGAAAGACGCACAAGCATACAAATTGATTATAATGATCTTGAGATGGAAGACTTGATTCAGGAAGAGGAAATGGTAGTAACCATGACTCATCTGGGCTATGTGAAACGTTTGACTTCCAACACATACCGTCAGCAAAATAGAGGCGGCGTAGGAATCAAGGGAATTACAGCCCGAAACGAAGATTTTGTTGAAAGGATACTTGTAACATCCACTCATGACTGGCTGTATTTCTTCACAGATATGGGACGTGTCCACCGCTTAAAATGCTGGCAGATTCCCGAAGCCAGCCGTACAGCTAAAGGCACCGCGATTGTAAACCTATTGCAGCTTGATGCCGGAGAAAAAATTACTACGGTAATACCTTTTCAAAAAGATATGGATATAGAGGGAAAATATCTTGTACTTGCCACAAAGAGTGGGACAATCAAAAAAACACCTCTTGAGGAATATCAAAACTTGCGCAACGTAGGGCTTAAAGCCGTAAATCTCGCAGATGACGATAAGCTTATCTCTGCAGTGCTTACAGACGGCACAAAAGACATCTTCATGGGTACTCGTGACGGAATGGCGATTCGTTTCTCAGAAAAAGATGTGCGGCCGATGCACCGAGTTGTAACCGGAGTACGCGGAATAAAACTGCGCGAAAGCGATGTCGCGGTTGATATGGGCATTGTGGAAGACAACCTGATGGTGCTTTCAATCACTGAAAAAGGATACGGCAAACGCACAAGCTTTGACGAATACCGCACGCAAAATCGCGGCGGATACGGCGTTATAGCAATGAATATAAACAAAAAGACAGGAAAGCTTGTTGAACTTAAGCCCTGCATGGAAGATGAGGATTTAATGCTCATTTCTTCCGACGGAACAATAATCCGCACAGGAATAGATTCGATATCATCTATGGGACGCTCCACACAAGGCGTTATTGTCATGAAGCTTCGTGAAAACGACACTGTTGTGGCGGCCGAAGTTGTAAGCCGGGAAGATGAAGAAGAATCCGAAATCGCTGAGGATATTGACACAGAAATCGCTGAAGCTGCTGAAACTGAAATCACTGAGTCTGCTGAATAAGAGATTTATGCAAAAGAGCCTTTATAAAGGCTCTTTTTTAATATCAAAAACAAAGAATTAAACTTATATTGCTAAATATTAACAAACTGTAATTAATCTATTTTTTGCTTTTAACCGCAACAGTCTTATGTTATAATGTGATGGATTATTAACATGTTTAATATTCGCTTTATATATTTGTAAAGAAATCGTAATTAGTTTCGGAGGTTTTTCATGAGAACAACAAAGACAAAAAAGCTTATAATATTGCTTATGGCAATTTTCTTGGTTGCAGCTTCAACGGCATGCAACAACGCACCGCAAACAGAACAAGCCTTGCCGACTATGGCTCCAGAAGGACAAGAAACCGTCCAAGTTTCAGACACGGGTGAAACCGGGGAGCCTACCTTTACTCCTGATCCTTTCGCGGCGCTCCGCTATTGGGAAATCGACCCTGACAAGAAGATATATAACATACTGCTTTTAGGACTGGACGAACTGGAAGATACCCAATGGGCAAGAAACGATACAACCATGATTCTGCAGGTAAATCTTGAAACAAATCAAATGAAGCTTGTTTCTTTTATGCGCGATTTGTATGTTAATATACCAGGACAATCAAAGAAATACAGAATCAATAACGCCCACTATAGGGGCGGACCGGAGCTTGCCGTACAAACAATGAAATCAGTTTTCGGCGTAAGTATTGATTATTATGCAGTTGTAGATTTTGTAACCTTCACTCAGCTTATGAGGGTTATTGGCACAATAAGAATTGATGTAAAAGACTACGAAGTCGAACATCTTAAAATAGCTGAAAGCGCAGTGTCTATTGAAGGCGAAATGATAGGCGGACAAGGTGTTGTTCAATCCGAAGGCACCCATGAATTCAATGAATATCTGGCTCTGTCTTACGCCCGCGACCGTCATTCTTCAGGAGAAAACAACGAGCGCGCCGGTGACAATGGAAGAAACGAAAGACAGCGCGAAGTAATAAAGGCATCATGGGAAACTGTGAAAAGCAAACCTTTATCTGTGATTCCAGCGTCGGTATTCCTTGCTATGCCCTATGTTGAAACAGATATGAACGCAGCATTAATTATCACTCTTATTAAAGATATGATGGAAAATGGCGCATCAATAGAAGATATGGCTATTCCATTGGATGGCAAGTATTGGTCGCTTTGGGTTAACAAAGAAGGAACAAAAGAATATACAAACGAAGAGTTTGAAGCATTATACGCAAATCAAAAGGCAGCCTATGAAGCGCAGCATGAAGCTACTGCAACAGCCGACGGAGAAGCAACCCCGGGGGAAACACAGGCACCTTTCCCAAGCTATGAAAGTTGGAGAAATTCCAGCGGATTTTCAAACGTAATCGATTGGGCTCCCAATTCCAACACTTCCGCATTACACGAATTCTTAGGTATTGATTGATGAGCGCTGAAGGAACGGAAATAAAAAAGATATCAGAACTTGGCAAGGGAGACACCGCCGTAATTTTTTGCATTGTTCAAAACATGAACATAAAAGTTTCCACAAACAACAAAAAGTACGGTGACTACACCTTAACCGATTCCACGGGTGAAATAAACGCCAAGCTTTGGGATGTAAGCGATGAAAGCGCATGCCCTCAGCCCGGCTCCCTTTTAAAAGCAAAGGGTCTTGTCACAGAATGGCAGGGCAGCCTTCAGTTTAGGATGGATAAATTTCGTCCTATAGAAGACGGCGATGGTATCGATATCAATCAAATGGTTCCTTCGGCACCACTTACTCCGGAGGAAATGCTTGATACAATAAAGCTTTTTCTCAAAAAAATAGGCAATGACGATATAAGAAAACTTACCATTGAGATGCTAAAGGAGTTTGCGGACTACCTTCCTCTGCATCCGGCGGCGCTTCACAACCACCACGCTATCCGCTCAGGTCTTTTATATCATACGACCACGATGCTTAAAGCCGCGGAAGCTTTGCTTGGAATATACACAAAACTTGATTCGGATTTAGTTTATGCCGGCGTAATATTGCACGACATATGCAAAACCGTGGAAATTAATGCCGGAAGCGCTGGACTTGCCACTGAATATTCCCGCGATGGGCTTTTATTGGGGCATATTGTTCAGGGCATTGTCGCGATAGAAAAAGCAGGTGACAAGGTGGGCTGTGATAAAGAAATAGTCTCTATGATGCAGCACATACTTTTATCCCACCATTACGAGCCGGAATTTGGCTCCCCACGGCGTCCAATGTTCCCGGAAGCGGAGCTTGTCCACTACCTTGACATGATAGATACCCGAATGTATGACATGGAAAAGGGATTGAGCGATGTGGAAGAAGGCGAATTTTCACAGCCCATATGGACACTTCACAAGAGGCGGCTGTATAAGAAAAGCTTTTAAATTATTTAATTAAATTAAAACAAAAAACCTCCGGCAACTCCGGAGGTTTAATATTTATTAAATATTAATATTGTTTTTATTTATTAATTATTTCCATATAAATTGTATCATGATAACTTCCGTTAATATATCTGCATTCATGCCGTTTGCCAAACTCTTCAAACCCCGCTTTTTGATAGCATTTATATCCTCCAATATTTTCGCTATCCAAAGTAAGCATAATGTTTTTAAGGTTGAGCGTGTTAAACCCGTAGTCAACCAATATCTTTATTGCTTCTGTTCCATAGCCTTTTCCTCTGTTGTTGTTTTCTCCGATAAATATTCCAAGCTCCGCGCTTTTATATACATCATTAATCTTCATAAGACTTATGTTTCCGATAAGTTCATCGCCTTCATTTAAAACTATCGCATAATTATGACCTGTTTTCGCAAGACTTTCCACAGCATCTTTTTCCGCCAGAATGCCGAAGTTCTGTGAATATGCCCCCAGATTTTCCACCACAGCCCTGTCATTGAACCATTTTGTGTATGTAAGATAGTCATCAGTATTCATAGGTGAAAGGTAAAGCCTTTCACCTTCAATTTTTCTAAAATACTTCATGATATGCCTCCAGCCTTTATAGCATTATTTACCACAAAAAGTTTTGTGTCAACATATTTATTGCGCTTATGCAAATTATAATTATATAATTAGGTTGAAATGAATGATAACTTTAAATATCCAAAATATCTTGATGTATTAAGTGAAATATTTGAAAACAGCGGTCACAGTCTATATATTGTGGGCGGTTTTGTGCGTGACGCCTTCTTAGGATATGAGGCAGATGACATTGATGTCTGTTCCGATGCCACGCCGATCAAAGTCATTAAGATGCTTGAAGCTAATGTGGATTTTGCCGTTGCAACATGCAATTTTCCTTTGGGAACAATCATAATACGGTATAAAGGCGTGTCCCTGGAATATACGGCTTTCAGAAAAGAATCTTACCGAAAAGATGGAACGCATACCCCAGAGGACGTCTCATTTGACGCCACCCTCAAAGAAGATGCTCTGCGCCGCGATTTCTCGTGCAATTCAATATATTTTAATATAAACACAAAAGAAATTATCGACTGTTTTGACAGTTTGGGAGATATAAGAAAAAAAATTCTGCGCACCATAAGGCCTCCCGATGAAGTTTTTTCAGAAGATGCGTTGCGAATTCTCCGAATGGCAAGAATTGCCGCGGAAACAGGATTCATTCCCGCGCGAGAAGCCATTGAATCCGCACAAAATCTAAGTCACACGCTTTTAAAGCTGTCAAACGAGCGAATATTGCAGGAGCTTAAAAAACTGTTAGAATCGGATACCAAATATTATGCCACCGAAGACAAAAATATCAGTCGGGGAATAAATGTTCTTTTTGAAAGCAATGCCGCTCAAACGCTGTTTTCAGGAACAGCCCTGGAAAAATCCCTGCTTGCGGCAGAAACAAAACCATTTCCGGTAAGAGTTGCTCTTCTGATATACGGCTGCGAAGATATTAATAAGTCTCTTGAATATATCTGTCCAAACGGCGATGTGAAAAGGCATGTTCTATTTCTTTTAAATCAAAGAAAATATGACGACCGTGCGGCTCTTAATCTTCTTGCCGAAAACGGATATCAAAACGGTATGCTTTTAGGTGAATTCTTATCAATATTGAATATCGGTCATGATAATCTTTCAAAATATCTTAAAAACATGCAGCGGTCGGATTATATTATTTCAATGAAAACATTAGCTGTAAGCGGAAATGATATTAAGGATGAATTGAAGCTGAAAGACTCTCCAAAAATCGGAAAAATAAAAAAAAGACTATTAACTCATATAATTGAGCATCCCGATGAAAACAGCAGGGATAAACTTATAAACTATTTAAAAATACACTATGAAAGCTTTTCTTTGAGCCAATCGTCAAAGCCGGAATAAAAATCGTCAAATGCTTTGCCTGTAGCCTTTTTAAAACATTTTTCCGTAATAGCCTGCGTATCAAACACCTTTTCACCCATAGTCAATGATATATATGGATAAGTTTCAAGCTCGTTGAAAAGTTTCAGCAATGTTGCGGTATCAGTTTTTTCCAATAGATATAGAACCATCGCGCTTGAAAATCCATAATACAGCCTAACTTCAAACATGTCCGTTAAGGTTTCGATGTTGGTTGCGGTATGCTCTTTAACTGTGGGTAGGCTATCCTGGCTAATAGCCTCCTTCAAAACATCACTCCTATTTATAGCAAGCTTGCCTTTTGCGATATAGTCGGGCATTATAGTTGCGAATCCCTCCTGCATCCAATATGCGGCATTGTCATTTGTGGCGGCCGCAAGCATCATGTGTGTAGATTCATGCCTAACCATATACTCATATCTTTCCTGAGAGGTATCATATATATATGTTTTTATTGACTCACCGCGTTCGTACCATCCTCCTGCCCAGTCGGGCATTGAAAGCTTTATGGAATACAGAAACACATATTTATCTGCGTATATTTTCAGAGATATAGGTTCGTCAAAGTTCATTTTCCATCTTTCGCTTAATTTATCAACAAATGAATTAATTGATATGCCTAAGCTTTCGGCAAAGTCATAGTATCCTTCGGGAAACGCTGCAAAAACCCTGCCCCACATCGCTTTTTCAAGCACGGTTCCCATGTCATAGGCGTTTTGCCCGTCAAACATAAAATATCTTTGCTCGCTGCTCTCTTTTGGCAACCCTTGAAATGTAAAATTTTGCTCTACCGTTCCAATATAAAACTCACCCATTTTCCGGACTTCGGACACGCTGCGTTGATAATTCTGTGCCGGAAAAACTTTTTGGTCGGCTACCAAGTGCTTTGATTCCATCGTCAGCCATGAATCGGCTGGATTTATGGTTTCAGCCATTAATTCCTTGTCAGCCTCTATAATAGCCTTTTCCTGCTTAGTCACAAGTTCGGAGATTTTTTGTATAATTTCATCTTCCGAATAAATATAGTTCTTTGGCACATCAGTTTGTGCCGGATAAGCTTCCATTTCGGCAGTTTCTTTTGTGTTTAGCAGATTTCCGAAGGTTTCTCTAACATATTCGCAGCCAAACAGAGAGAGTGCAATCACTGCGCATAAAATTAGTGTCAATATGTTTTTTAATATTCTTTTCATTTAGCCGCCTTATTTCAAAACAATCTATGCGTACATTTTCCCCAATATCCACAGCACCAGTCTGTCCGGCAAAAATCTTTTTAGGAAAACCAGAAGCTGATAGGAAAATCCAACAACTTTGCGAATCGGCGGATTTTTTCTTTTTATCATATTGCAAACGACTTTTGCCACATCCTCAGGTGGCGCGCCGTTTTGCTCATCATGCTCCATCTTTTCAATTGAAGACATCATACGTTTTTCATATATTGAATCTGAAGCTTTTTTAACCATAATTCTGTTGCGTGTGAATTCCGTTTTTGTATCTCCGGGAAGCACCAGACAAACTCTCACACCAAAAGGTTTTATCTCCATCCTGAGCGCTTCACTCACGGCTTCCATAGCCGCCTTGCCAGCCGAATACCCGCTTTGAAAAGGTATGGATAAAATACCAGCAACAGAACTGATATTAACTATAATACCTTTATTTTTTTTCAATAAATCAAGCGATGCGCGCATTACCCTTAGCGGCCCGAAAAAATTTACATCAAAAAGTTTAAGTTCTTCTTCATGGCTTGTGTCTTCAACCGCCCCCGCGATTCCGTACCCTGCGTTGTTAATAAGCGCATCCAATCCGCCTTCATTTTGTTCAATAATTTCTACAGCTTCCTTAATGGACTGTTCGTTTGTAACTTCCATGAAAATCATCTTGCCTCCGTCAGTTTCTTTGACGCTTCCTCGCCCGATTTTTCTGGATGTTCCATACACTGACCATCCTTCGCTTACAAGCTTTAAATAGACAGCTCTGCCAATACCCGAAGATGCTCCGGTAACCAACGCTGCTTTTTTATTGTTCATAGTTTTCTCCACTCCAAAATTTAAGTTTTTTTTAATAATTTATTATAACAAATTATTAATTCTAACGCATTACTAACATTTTCTTGCTGTATATTCTTTCATGTTTATGATATTATATGCGTGAAATTATTATTCTTATAGAGGTATTATTTATGGATTTGCTTAAAAAATGCGGGGATTTTACCGAGGCCCGTGAAGTTATGGCCACCGGTTTATATCCCTATTTTCATGCGCTGGAATCAGGGCAAGACACAGAAGTAATCATGGACGGAAAGCGCATAATCATGATTGGTTCCAATAATTATATGGGATTAACTTCCGACAAAAGAACCATTCAGGCCGCAAAAGACGCACTGGACAAATATGGAACAGGCTGCTCAGGCTCGCGCTTTTTAAATGGCACTTTGGTTCTTCACGAACAGATTGAAGAAGAGTTGGCTGATTTTTTCAACAAGGAATCCGCCCTTACTTTTTCAACAGGATACCAGACCAATCTGGGCATTATCTCCTGTATCGTCGGTTTTCACGACTATATTATAAACGACTCTGAAAACCACGCGAGCATCCGCGACGCATGTCGGCTTAGCTTCGCTAAAAAAAACATAAAATTTGAACACAATGATATGGAAGATTTGGAACGCGTTCTCTCACGTCTGCCCGAGGACAGCGGAAAGATTATAATAGTTGACGGTGTGTTTTCCATGACAGGTGACATCGCCAATCTTCCCGAAATAGTTCGTATCGCAAAAAAATACGATGCCCGCATTATGGTGGATGACGCACACGGAATGGGCATGATAGGCAAAGGCGGCAGGGGAACTGCTTCGCATTTTGATTTGGAAGATGATGTTGATATAATAATGACCACATTCTCGAAGTCTTTGGCCTCTCTCGGCGGCTGTATCGCGGCGAGCGAAGAAATCATACATTACGTTAAGCACAAGTCACGCCCGTTTATCTTCAGCGCTTCTGTGCCTCCCTCAAACGCGGCAGCGGCGCTTGAAGCTTTAAGGATAATAAAACGCGAGCCCGAAAGAGTTGAAGCACTTATTTCTATAAGTCAATACATGCGCGACAAACTGAAAGATGCCGGTATTCCTATAATTGATGGCACGACAGCCATTATCCCTATATATACCTACGATATGAAAAGAACTTTTATAATCACAAAAAGACTTCTTGAAGAAGGAGTGTATGTAAACCCAGTAATCTGCCCGGCCGTTCCCGAGGGCGAATGTTTGCTTCGCACCAGCTACACAGCAACGCATACTAAAGAGCAGATGGATTACGCGTTTAACGCTATTAAAAAAGTTTTTGATGAAGTAAAGATGGGTTAATTTCTAATTTTGAATTAATAAACTAAAAAACTGCTTGATGTGTGAATTGCATACTTGCAGTTTTTTTGTTATTAAAAATATTTTTAATACAGCCTGCCTTCTTCGTCAGCTTTCTTTTCCATTGCAGCGCCGATAGCTGCGCCAATTGCAAGGCCTATACCAATGCACATTCCCATATATGTGACTTTAGCCACAAGATTGTATTTCTTGGAGACTTGGCTCATCAATTGTCTTTGTGTGTTTTTGAATATTTTTGTTTGAAAATTGTCCCCTTTGTGGATATCCTTTAAGCACACTTGCATCTCAGAGAATGCACTCAGGATTTCTTCATCTTTCAAGCCTTCTTCATCCAGCTTGCCCACTAAACGCAAAAGCACCGGAAGATTAAGCTTTTTTGCTTTTTTTTCTTCAAAAACAGCTATAGTATTTTTAAATTCTTCTTTATTATACATAGGAGCTCCTTAAGTGTTATTTGTTATATTTTACTACAAAAAGGCAATTCTGCAAAATTTATATTGCTTTAAAAAAATGTTTTAAGATATAAAAAAACGGCCCTCCTAAGAGCGCCGTTTTAAAAATCTTATATTTTGATATATTATGCGTTGTCGACTTCTGCCATATAGGAGATAAGGTCGATAACTTTGTTTGAATAACCCCATTCGTTGTCATACCAAGAGATGACTTTAACGAATGTGTCTGTGAGCATTATGCCTGCGTCAGCGTCAAAGATTGATGTGCGTGCGTCATGGATGAAGTCGGAAGAAACAACCATTTCTTCTGTATATCCCAAAACGCCTTTCATAGACCCTTCTGAAGCTTCCTTCATTGCTTTTTTGATTTCATCATAAGTTGTGGGTGTTTTAAGATTGCATGTAAGATCCACAACTGATACGTCAAGTGTGGGAACACGCATTGCTTTTCCTGTAAGTTTGCCGTTAAGCTCAGGGATAACAACGCCAACCGCTATTGCTGCGCCTGTTGATGCAGGGATGATATTGCCTGCTGCAGCGCGGCCGTCACGCCATGCTTTCTTTGAAGGTCCGTCAACAGTTTTCTGTGTTCCTGTTGTTGAGTGAACTGTAGTCATTAGGCCTTCTTTGATGCCGAACTTATCGTTAAGCACTTTGGCGATAGGAGCCAAGCAGTTTGTTGTGCATGATGCGTTTGAAACTATGGTCATATCTTTTGTATATGTGTCATTGTTTACGCCCATAACAAACATAGGTGTTTCTTTGTCTTTTGCAGGTGCTGAAATGATAACTTTCTTTGCTCCACCTTTAAGATGCGCGGATGCTTTTTCGGCGGTAACAAATATACCTGTTGATTCAACAACATATTCCGCGCCACAAGAGCTCCATGGAATTTCCGCGGGGTTCATTTTGTCAAAGAATTTAACTTCTTCGCCGTTAACAACTATCGCGTCTTCTTTAACTTCGATTGTGCCGTCGAATTTTCCGTGAACCGTGTCATAGCGAAGCATGTAAGCCATGTACTCAGGAGACATGAAAGGATCATTAACTCCCGTTACTACGATGTTTGGGTTACCAATCGCTACTCTGAAAACAAGGCGGCCAATGCGCCCAAAACCATTAATTCCTACTTTTACTGCCATATATTCCTCCATAAATTAAATTAATTTGCTCCATATTTATCTTCGATATTATAACTGATATCAACCTTTTTTACAAGGATTACACTTTCTAATATACAAGTTGTTTAGACAATATAGTCGTTATTTTGTTAGCTCTGGCTATTTTTTTATCTCATTGCGTATACTACAGTAACAGTTGCGGTGATTTCCACCTGTCCCGAGGATATAGCTGTGCTGTCCGCGGCCATTACAGCCTGACCGACATCTCTAGCGTAGCTTAACGCAACGTAGTTGCTTTGTGCAGTTCTTTGGTATGTCTGCGCTGTCGCTGAACCTTCATTGATTTCAAGTACTCCCATAATTTTCATTCCCTCTTTTTGGGCAAATATTTGTGCTTTTTCTTTGGCCCGCTCAAGAGCGACATTCGCCGCATCAAGATATGCTTGCTGCCGATCCAAAACGTCAAAATTTATCCCATAAAAAACATTCCCACCGGCATCAATTGCAGTGTTTATTATATTGCTCACACCATCCACATCCGAAATTTTTACGTTAATTATATTTGTAACCCTATAGCCGAGTAGTTTCTTGTCCCCGCCATTATAGTCATATTCCTGATCAACATTGTATTGAGATGTCTGAATCTCTTCGTCCATTATGCCTTGGCTTTTTAACGCTTTAATAATTTTATTCATATTTTCAGCGTTTATATTCTGCGCTATTTTCGGGCTCAGGTCGATGTTCTCATAGCCAAAAGTCAGATAGGCCACATCCGGCTTTAAAGAAACTTTCCCCTGTCCGAATACGGAAACCACCTCTTGAGTGGCGTCAGATTCAGTTATGCCTTTTGTAAAGTTAAATGCAAGCAATACGCAGACCAGTGCCAATGTTATTGCCGTTAATACAATAATTGCATTATTTTTCATATTATCGCCCTTTCAAATTTTTATTTACTTTCTTATAAATATTAGCAAACATAATATTCCAATACAATAAGTTTATTCAATAGCTCTGTTTTTTTATATAAACATTTATTTATTGTATTTGGCAAAGCGGGTTTATTATTGTATAATACGTTGTACTTATTAAGCAAACAAACAGGAAGGTTATATAATGAGAAAACTATCAATCGCCGCCTTTTTATTGGCACTTATAATGATTTTTACAGGATGCAATTTAATCGTTCTAAATGAAGAGCGGGATATGCAGAAAACTGTAATAGTCGTGGACGGACAAAAAATCACAAAAGAAGACTATGCAAATGCCTATTACAACGCTCTACAGAGGTTTGTATATACTTACGGATATTCTTTTGATCCTGATAATATTAAGCAATATGCGCTGGATGATGTAGTCAACAATAAAATCTTAGAAATAAAAGCCGAAGAATACGGGTGCTATAATTTTACCCCGGAAGAATTAGAAGAACTTGATAGCAAGTTCAATACATATATTGACGGCTTAAGAGGAACTTCTAGGGGACAAATTGAAAATAATGAAGAATACGCAAATTTAAGCCAGGAGGAACTTGATAAGCTTATAGAAGAAGCTTTCCAAACGAAGCTTGAAGAAATTAATTTTGACGAAGCCGCATATAAGCAAACCCTCAAAGATCAAAAAGCTATTAATAAAATAATAAATATCATAACTGAGATGGAGGATCCCACAGAGGATGAGCTGTTAAGCGCATTCAACGAAAAGGTAGAAGAGCAAAAAGCTTCTTTTTTACAAGACCCTTCAAGCTATGAATCACAAGCAATCAATGGGTCAACAATATACTATAATCTTCCTGATTCACGCCAAGCCCTTCATGTGCTTATTGGTTTCCCGGAAGAAATACAATCTCAAGTGGACGCTTTACGAGAAAAAGGAGATGACGCTACGGCAGATTTTCTTTATAACCAGCAGTTTGCTATTTTGCAAGATGAGGCCGAAACTGTTTATCAACTGGCTTTGGAAGGAACAAATTTTGACCAGCTGATCGCAGAATACGGAGATGATCCTGGAATGGATCAAGGTTATTATTACACCGTGGTAAAAGGCAGCCAGACCTTTGCGCCAGAGTTTGTAGAAGGTTTGTTCTCCTTGGAAAATGTCGGAGACTTCACCCCGCCTATAGCTACTGAATTTGGTTATCACATAATATTGTATGCCCAAGAAGTACCGGAAGGTCCTGTTCCTTTTGATGACTTAAAAGAAGAAATCAATAATGAATTGATTTCCAATAAACAAAACGCTCTATATTCCGCTCAAATGGAAGAGTGGAAAGCTGATATGAAAATTAAAATTCATGAATCAAGGCTCGAGTTTGTTAATGAATAAAAAAATTAAAGCAGAAAAAAAGAGCTCTTATGCTCTTTTTTTTTATTTCCATAAATTTTATATTGCTAAATTTATTTATAATGCAAGTTTATATAGATGTTTACCCCTGCTCCGTTAATATCTCTTACATATTCGGACCAGTCTGAAGACAATGATTTGCTGCCTACAATAAACTCGCTCCACCATTCATGAAACAGTGGTTTTAATTCACCCAAAACAACTTGGGAAGCTATAGCATTGCTTCCCGTGACCGGAAGCGCGACTGCCATGGTGCCTTCATCTGGTGCGTATTTTCTCATCGGGACAAGCAAATCGTACAATGGTTTTGAAAACTTCGTCCAAGAATTATAATACACGCCCGGCATCCCTTCGGGGGTAAGTCCCTGCTCTTTCCATTGATATGAATCATATCTGGTATAAGGCTCAAGAGCAGTCATTGTGCCGTTGTCAAATTCCGTGACGTGCAAGCCCTGTACCCCGTTGTTAAGCAAGTTTCTTCCTTCATCCGAAAAACAAAAATCAATGAACTTAATTGCCGCCGTTTCTTTTCCGTTTGCGTTTGTAATGGCGGCAAAGCTTGAAGGCTCTTTCTTATATCCCAATAGATGCGCGCCTTCCACAGGTTCAAATATAAAAGGCTCCATGCCGGCCTTATAAGCCTGCTCATAATATTCTTCGGGAAAAATGCCCACTGTTACATCCCGACTTTCAATGTCATAAAGAAAGTTTGTGGGAGTATACACAAAAAACGATTCGCTTATCATATCATTCATATACAAAGAATTTAAGTAAAGCAACATTGCTTTAAATTCTTCGGTGGTGGGTCCATAAACCAAAGTGCCATTTTTCATATAAGCGTCAGTGGAAGTATTAAAAAGAGGGGCCATAAGTTCGCACAGTGTTACAGTGGAGCCCGGAACGGCAAATTTCCCTCCGGTAAGATTTATCGCATTATAAAAACTGCTCGCGTCAAACTCTCTGCCTTCCACTTGGCTGCTGATAAAAGGCACTACTTTTATAATTCCTGTTTCCTGCCGAAAAGGAAATACTTTTATTTCACCTTTCGCCGTGGCAAGCGATGTCAGCATTTCAGGCGAAAAAGAATTAAGCCAATTTATATAATTGGGAGCATGTTCATTAATTAGAGGAGCAACATCAATTATGTACTCATCCGCGGCCTCTGAATATTCAGGAGGAAGCTCCATAATGTCATATATCACGCCTGAAGATAAATTCAAGTTGAGAGTTTCGGCAAACCTTGCGGGACGTATTGTTTTTATTGCGCAGCTTATGCCGCTTCTTTTAAAAATTTCGTCCAGAACCGGCCAGTCTTCCATTACGAAGTCTTCTGTTTTGAGCATCATCGTAATCTGGATTTGCGGTTCGGAAACAATCACAGGCTCCGTTGGCAGAGGAAGTTTTGCCTCTTCTTCCGGCATTTTAAAGCATGCGCTTAATAAGAGAGCCGCAAGAAGAAAAACAATCGGAAGTTTTGCTTTTTTAAACATATTAGACATGCGTAGATTATAAACTATATGTCTTTTTATATCAATCATACAAACAAACATTTCTAATAATTTTAACATTGCAAGGAACATTATTGATTGGGATTGTTATAAGTGCTAAAATATTAAAGTACTTATATCTAAAAAAATCAACTGCTTAGTCTACTCAACCAAACTACTTAAATATGCTCTTAAGGAGGCAAAGATGGAAAGCAATCAGCAAAGAAGATCTCTGTCCGTCGGGGGATGGATAGGAACACTAATCGTTTTAATGATTCCTTTGATAAACATCATAATGTTATTTGTGTGGGGACTGGGCGGCGGTGATATCGGAAGAAAAAGATTTTGCATAGCGACGCTTATTTTAGCCGCGATAATTATTATTTTGTCAATTGTATTTGGATTGATATTCGGCTTTGCAATGTTTAGCTTTTTTCAAAATTTTAATTTTTATTAATCCATTTCTGAATCAACAAGCTTTTTAAACGCCAAAACTGCCGTGCTTTTCCGGCGGTTTGCTTTATTTTGTTTTTACTTATATATTGATTGTCCATCAGCATTAGTTGCGACAATTGCGGGAAAGTCTTTTACTTCAATCCTTCTTATTGCCTCGGCCCCCAGTTCGGGAAAGCACACAATCTCGCTGCTTTTCACACAGTCCATTAAAAGCGCAGCTGCCCCTCCGGTCGCGGCCAAGTATACCGCTTTGTTTTTTTGCATGGAGTTTATGACATCCGTGTTTCTCGGCCCTTTACCTATCATTATCTTAAGACCTCGCTCCAGCAAATCAGGAGTAAACGCATCCATTCTGTAGCTGGTCGTAGGTCCACACGGCCCGATTGGTTTTCCGGGCTGAGCCGGACACGGTCCGCTATAGTATATTGCCGCGCCGTTTATGTCAAACGGAAGAGCTTTTCCTTGTTTTATCAACTCAATCAGTTTTTTATGCGCCGCGTCACGAGCGGTATATATAATGCCCGAAAGCAAAACTTCTTCGCCCACTTCAAGTGACATTATATCTTTTTCCAAAACAGGTACAGAAATATTTTTCATCAAATCACCCGCGTTTCATGGCGAACGGCATGGCACTGGACGTTTATGGCGCACGGAAGCCCCGCTATATGCGTGGGCGCAGAAATAATGTTTACGGCAAGCGCTGTTGTGCTGCCTCCCATTCCCATCGGGCCAATATCAAGCTCGTTTATTTCTTTAAGCAGCCTTCTTTCAAGCTCTGCGATTTTTTCATCTTTCGAACTCTCTCCCAACGGTCTCACCAACGCTCGCTTCGCATTTAGAGCGCTTAGCTCAAATGTTCCTCCGATACCTATCCCTAAGCTTATCGGCGGGCATGGGTTGCCTCCGGCATTTTTTACAGTGTCAATCACAAAGTCACATATGCCTTCTAGCCCTTCGGCCGGAGTCAGCATCTTTATTCGCGACATATTTTCGCTGCCAAATCCTTTGGGTGCGACATTTATAATTACTTTATCTCCGGGAATTATCGAGGCGTGTATCACCGCGGGAGTATTATCATCGGTATTTATTCTTTCAATCGGGCTTAGTACCGATTTTCTGAAATAGCCGTCCGAATAAGCCCGTTTTACTCCGCTGTTTATAGCATCATAAATGTATTCGCCTTCAAACAAGACTTCCTGTCCAATGTCAATAAATATAATCGCCATTCCCGTATCCTGGCACATGGGCACATTGTTTTTTGCCGCGGCGTCTATGTTTTTTGAGAGCTGAGAAAGTATTGATTTGGCCGTTATTGAGCTTTCATCGCGCAGCGCTCTTTCCAGCACTCCTTTAAGCTTTTTATCCGGTTTCACGCAAGCTGAAAGAAACATTTCATAAACCGCGTTTTCTATTGTTTTTACATTGATTTTTCGCATAAATATGGCTTCTTTTACTAAATTCTTCTTTCTTTGATATAAATCTTAGTATATTATATAATAAAATCTTATATTAGCATAATGTTAATTATAATGAATGTTTGGTGGTATTATGGAAAAAGTTAAAGTATTGTTTTTAAGTGAAGGTAATTGCTGCCGCTCACAAATGGCAGAGGGTTTTGCAAAAAAGTGGGGCAGCGATGTTATGATTCCCATGAGTGCAGGGATAACTCCGGACGGCAAACTAAATCCGGACGCTGTAAAGGTAATGAAAGAAGCCGGCGTTGATATATCCGGACAAAAAACAAAAGCGGTGGAGGACGTGGACTTTCCCGACATCGCAATTTCTATGGACGCTGAAAATCCTGCATCTATTCCGGATGTTGTATGTCTTGATTGGTCTCTTGCAAATCCCGAAGGAAAAGGCGAGGATTTTTATAAAAGAGTTCGCGATATAATAGCCTCCCGAGTCCGCGTTCTTATCCAAGACATTAAAGATGGAGATTTTGTATAAAGATATATGGATAAGATTTTTAGTAATATAAAAACTTTCCGAAAGAGAAAAAAATGATGAGAATGAATAAACTTAAGATTATTATGGCACTTGCTGTTTTTCTGTCCGTTTTTTTTATTAGCGCTTGCGACAAAACCGAAAATGTCCCCGAGGAAACGACAACGCCCACACCTTCTCCCTCGCCTGAAATATCAAAACCTTATGCAGAGCATTTGGAACTTTATTTTATGCCAAGGAAAGCTTCAAGTGCAAAGGCCGCGTTGTCCGGAGACGACCTCACTGTTAAATTTCTTGAAGAAAAATATAATCTGACTTTCAATATAATAGATACTTCGTCGGATGAAGAGCAAAGAAGCTACGGTGAAATTTTAACCTCTCTTATAGCCTCCGGAGATATTCCCGACTTTATGGAATTGGACGTTTTGGGCAGAAACGCATCCGAATATGATAAACTTATACAATCTGGAATCGCTATGGATGTGGGCTCTTTTATGGATGAAAACTCTTCGAGTTACCCTATGCTTGAAAACTATATTTTGAGCAGAGATGAAATCGATAAATTCATATCTGAAGATGATGCTCTCTACTGCCTACCTCATTACGCGGCCCCAGACGACACAGTTTATCTTGTGCGCGGAGATTGGGTGGAAAAAGCAGGGTATAATCTTGAAGACATAGATACGCTGGATGAATTCAGCGAGCTTATGAATGTGTTTGTACAAGAAGATTTTGACGGGATGAAAACCGACGGCTTTACCACCAGCGGAGAAAAATATCTTTACCCGATTTACGCGGGATATACCGGCGCGTATATGTTTAAGGAAATCGACGGATATTATACTGACTGGTATACTCTCTATGATTTGAGAGAATCTTTGGGCTTTATTCACCTTATGTATAAAACAGGCGCTCTCGACAACGACTATCTGTCACATGACGGCGCTGTATCAAAAGAAAAAATTACGACAGGAAAGGCTGGCTGCGTGGCAACGGAAATATCAAACCTTCCTCTTTTAAATGCCGAGCTCAAAGAAAATATTCCAAGCGGATATCTTGAGCCACTTCCCATTGATATGTCAGGGCCCAGCGGCTCCACTCGCTTTACCAATAAAAGCAACGCTTCCGCCAATATAATAAGCACATATTTTGAAGATCCGACGCGTATTTTTGATATGTGCGAATTCATTTTCACCGAAGAAGGCAAAGATTTCGTTTCAAACGGTATTGAAGGCGTGCATTATACGTTAAAGGCGGACGATATTATTCCCGACTATGCGGCTTACGGCACTGAAGGATGGAAATACAAATCCGATGGAACTATCGAGAGCCTTCAGCCTTATAATGAGCTGCGCAATATCATAACTAATTTTAAAGTTATTAAAACACCGGAATATTCCCAAGCCGCCACCCAGTGGTACGAATCTCTTTTAACATACGAATCTGTGCTTTCAAACCCCTTTGAAGACAACGGTTTTAATAACAGCAAAATATATGCGGCCATGACTGCGGTAAAGGACAAGTGGGTGGATGATTTTATTTCCGGCAGCAAACTTTTGTCAGATAAAAATTGGGAAAAGTTCTTGGAAGAATATTTGGCGGCAGGTGCCCAGCAGCAGATGGACTTTTACAATAGCCGAGTAGACTGAATTAATATTTAAAATATTAAAAACTGCCGTTTTATTCGGATTTATATTTTAAATAAAATGCAGTATAATAAAATTATCAAATTAAACGGAGAGTTTTATGATATCCAATAAAATAAAAGAATCACTTAAGAATTCATCTGTAATACGCAAAATGTTTGAAGAAGGCATACGTCTTTCCAAGCTTTATGGGGAAGAAAATGTGTTTGATTTCTCTTTGGGAAACCCTGATATGCCGCCGCCCAAAGAAATTATTGAGGGCCTCAAAGAATTTGCGGGGGCAGAAGGCGTACACAGATATATGCCAAATGCGGGATTTTTGGACGTTCGGGAAAAAATTGCTCAAAAAGTTTCTTCCCGCGGCAAAAGCGTAACGGCGCAAAATATAATTATGACGGTTGGCGCGGCGGGTGGTCTCAATGCGGCGCTTAAAGCTCTGCTTGACCCGGAGGATGAAGTTATTGTGCTTGCCCCATATTTTGTTGAATATAATTTTTATATCACAAACCACGGCGGGATACCTGTTCCCGTTGAAACAAAAAAGGATTTTTCACTGGATATAGAAAAAATATACGGCGCAATAACCGAAAAAACTAAAGCCATTCTTATAAATTCTCCAAACAATCCGACAGGTGTTATATATACAAAGGAAGACTTGATGGAGTTGGCTGATTCTCTTTATGAGCGCCAAATTGCATTGCAAACCGATATTTGCATACTGTCTGACGAACCCTATATTGAAATTGCCTTCGACACAGCTGTTCCTAACCTTTTTGATATTTATGAAAATACAATAATCGTAAATTCTTTTTCAAAATCACTTTCGCTTCCCGGTGGCAGAATAGGATACGTCGCGGTAAATCCCGACATGGCGGAAGCCGAACAAGTGATTGGCGCAATAACTTTGACTAACCGGACATTGGGCTTTGTAAATGCTCCTGCCATATATCAAAAAGCTGTTATGCGCGCAATTGACACAACTGTTGACGTTGCCGGCTACAAAGCCCGAAGAGACGCTTTGTATGACATTTTATGCGAAGCTGGTTTTGACGCCTATAAGCCTGAAGGAGCTTTCTATTTCTTTATAAAGTCTCCAATAAAAGACGACAAAGAATTCGTAACGGCCGCCTCAAAACACAACCTTCTTTTTGCTCCCGGAAGCGGATTTGGAAAACCGGGATATTTCAGGATATGCTATTGTGTGTCATTGGACAAAATCAAGCGCTCAAAGGAAGCTTTTATGAAGCTTGGCAAAGAGTTTAACCTTAATTAACTCCAAGTTTTGCATATACCGACATTTCGACATGTTTAACTTTGCAGTTTTACGGATTTATAATTACGATATAATCTAAGAATGGTTGTCATGAGTAAAATTAAAGCAATAATAATATTTGTTTTTGCTGCTTGTTCTGTATCTGTGGGTCTTGTCCTGCTTTATCCTTTGCTACAGAATTCAGACATCTCTGAGGTTATAATTGCCGAAGATCCCATTCCTCTGGGCGCCGAAGCTCTTTCCGAAGCTCAGATTAGTCTTTTATGCGAAGGACGAGGTACAATAGAAGTTTTGCCATATCAAAAAAGTTATATGCAGGGTCAAGAAGTAAAATTTAAGGCATACCCCCTCGACGGATGGGTTTTTGACCATTGGACAAGCGATATTCCGGAAAAACATTCCTCATCTGATTTTGTTACATTACGGCTACCTGAAGGAAACTTCGTTGCCACCGCAGTTTTTGTGCGTGAATGAGCAGATTATCCAAAAGTTTTGAAACTCCTTTTAAAAGAGGGTTTTTTTATTTGATTAAAAAATTATAGAATGATACAATTACATAATATTAAGAAAGCAGATTAATAACTATAAATGGAAAAATAATTTTGTAATAAGTCTTTTACACATAGGTATTAAAGCGAAAAATTCGAAGGAATCTATCGATTTTTATTCTAATTTGCTCAGGTTTTAGCACTATTATCACTGCTAAGATTCCAGACGAGTTGTTCTTGATTTTTTGATGGTCGGTAGTTGCGCCATTAAACTTATTTGCAGCTCCGGCTCAAAAGAAGAAGAATGAATAAAGACGGCATGATGACACGCCTGATATAGAAGTTTTAAATATCGGAGACTTTGTTCGGTAAATAAAAGCCTTCCGGCGAGCTTCTTAAGTACGCATCAAAGCAAACTTCATAAAATGAACTATTGAAGAACATAAATTAAGTCCATTGCTTCATTTTAAAATATTTGCTATTATATTATAAGCAATTTTTTAAGGAGCTGTTTATGAAAAAAACCACGATGTTTGCTATTATTATTGTTGCAATCATCAATCTCTTGATTTTTTCCGGATGCGCAAGCAAGGTTTTATACGGGTCTTGGCAATTTACGGAAACAATTGATGCGCAAACAGGTGAATCTCAAGAGCCGGTGTTTTCAAACGTGATAACTATGGTTTTCACTATAAACAATGATGGTACTGTGTATTTTATGGACAATCTCTTTGGAACTTATGAAAAAAAGGGCAAAGAATTTACGTTTACCTATAAATCAAAGGAAGGCGACGAACCTAACCACGTAAGCGGAGCATGGGAGTTAATAGGAACGGATTTATATATATATGATGATAATAAACCTCTTATTTACCACCTTGTCACGGTTCAAAAAAATGATGAAGAATAAAATAGTAAAAATCTTTTGTATCATTTTGATATTCGCAATGTTTGCAGGTTGCGGAAATATAAGTGATATCTCTTATAAAATAGTTGAAAATTCCGGTTATTTTATAGTTGGTTACGATCCGCTTA
The DNA here is from genome assembly GCA_963675575.1 of Christensenellaceae bacterium. GTDB lineage: Bacteria > Bacillota > Clostridia > Christensenellales > UMGS416 > JAGLOK01. The sequence continues at coordinate 3,044,870 of OY776378.1, read as the reverse complement.
GCTACCATACCTATGACGGATACGGCTTGGCTATAAACATAATCAAACTGGCCGCACAAAGAATGGGCGTTGACGCTCCTATAAAACCAGTCAATTACTATGACTGGGAAGTATATCTTCAAAACGATAATATTGATGTGATGCTTTGCAAAACATCTGACGAAAATCTTCAAACTTCAGTTGTTTTTAATGATAACATCCTTTTGATTTCTTCAAATGCCGAAAATATCAATAAAGTAGGCGTTATCGATTCTGATGCCTGTATAAGCCAAAAAAATATGTTAAGCTACCAAAGCGATTATGAATTTGTATATTACAGCGATAAAGACCTGCTGATAAATGACTTGGAAACAGGAATCGTGGATGCATCTATTATATCCGAATATGACGCTTTGTCGCGCAGCGGAATCTATGATTTTTCAATTCAGGTTTTAAGCGATTCCCCCATATATTTTATTGTTTCCAAGGAAAAACAAGCATTTTATAATGAATTAAATGCTGTTCTTGTTCAAATGTCAAACGACGGCACCATTGAAAGACTAAAAAAAGAATATATAGACAGCCTTAAATAGCCCCATTTGACAATCCTCATTAAAAAAGATAATATCGATTTATGGACAATAAACTACCACAAAAAATATTGACCCAGCGGATGTCCCCGAGACAGGTGGATATGCGCGGCCCTTATTTCAGGGATCAGACCGCTATAATTCATTCAACCGCTTTTCGCAGGCTCAAGCATAAAACGCAGGTTTTTTTCGCACCGGAAAACGATCATGTTTGCACAAGGATTGAGCATGTTCTTCACGTTGCGACTATCGCTGCCACCATATGCAAAGGCCTTAATTCGCTAGGGTGGAATCTTTCCGTAGAAATGGCCTACGCGGCCGGCTTGGGTCATGACCTTGGACACGCTCCATTCGGACACAGCGGTGAAAGTGTATTAAAGTCTAAGCTTAAAGATGGCTTTTCCCACGAAAATCATTCATTAAGGGTTGTAGATCTTTTAGCGAGAAACGGAAAAGGGCTTAATTTAACTTACGGGGTGCGCGACGCGATATTATGCCACAACGGCGAGAGCTTTGAGCAACATATTGAACCCACCCACATTCACGAAAATCTTATGAATAAACAAACCCCTGACAGGATGCCGGCTACCTGGGAAGGCTGCTTTGTGCGTCTTTCAGATAAAATAGCCTATTTGGGCCGAGATATTGAAGATGCTCTTACTTTGGGTGTGATAAAGCATAATGACGTTCCAAAAGAAATATCAAAGCATTTGGGTGACTCCAATGGTGAAATTATAAATACTTTGGTAATAGACGTAATCGAAAGCACTGCAAAATTAGGAAAAGCCGGTTTTTCGGATGAAAAATTCAACTTGATTGTAAAGCTTAAAGATTTTAACTACTCAAAAATATATCATCACGAGTCTCTGGAGTTTTTTGAACGGGACTGTTTGTATAAGCTTAATACTTTGTATGATTATTTTGATAAATATTATGACAGTATAGTAAGCGGAAAAAGAAACAAAGAAATTGATATTACTTTTTGCAATTATCTAAACAACATGAGTGATGATTATTTTAAAAAGACACCCGCCAAAGAAATGATAATTACCGATTACATTTCAGGAATGACCGATAATTACGCTATCGCGTGCTATGACTCTTTGCTCCGATAAGTCCAAATTTTATTCAATATGAAATTAAGCGGCATTGTAAAGCAGATGGTTAAAGCCTGCGCCCATATTTTATGAACTGACAAAATATCCACCCACAGCCACATAAGTCCCGTGTTCACTCCTAGCACAATCAAATTGACAAGAAGGAATTTTACGGCGTTTTCTGCTGTTTTCTTCTTTTTGAAAACTATCTTGGAAGACCAAAAATAGCCGTTCACCACTCCGCAAATATATCCCAACGGGCTTGCTATGAGATATGGCACACCGATTTTAATTAGCAAAGCATAAACGCCCATGGTAATAAGTGTGTTGGACGCGCCCACAATGCAAAACAGAATAAATTGTTTATACTTAACTATAAGTTCTTTAATTTTTTCAATCATAAAAATATTATATCCGAAATCTATCCCTATAACAAACAAAAATGATTTCATTTTAAAATGATTTGGAGCGTTAAGCATGGAATATGGAAAGCTTGTTTTAAAACAAGGGTTTATTAGAAATTTCAATTGTCCTTGAAATAGTACACTTAATTTCGTATTATAATTAACACGAATACAGGTTCGCATAAATATACAAAGGAAACTAGATGAACCAGTAAAGAATAAGTATTAACCACTCCACATTCAGCTAATATCAAAATGAAAAACAGAAAGGCAAGAAAATAGTTTCATACGACAATCTATAAAAATATCAAAAATGAATTCTATTGTTCCTTACCAAGCTTTCTTTAAAGCTATATCTTAGTATTTATTCTTTCACAACATCAAATTTGAACTCGTACTTATCGACAAAATTATCCAGAATTAGAGTGTATTCTCCATCTCCAATATAAGAATAAGCTAAAAAACCTTCTAATGATTCTCCATCTGATACTTCATTTGATGCCCAATCAAGAATTTTTTTATTGTCATAATCTCCAGATGTCATGCCGAGAGTGCTACCGTCAGGACCAATCATTTTTCTGAATATAAAATTAAAATCCTGTATTTCATCAGATGTGAATTTGGCTGTAGCAAAAACAACCACATATTCAGGGGAGTCAAACATGAGCGTAGTTTCAGACATTACGCTCAAAGATGTAAACGTGATTTCTGCACCATTAAAGATAACAGTATCGCCAAGCGAGTAAAATTCTGGAGTAGCGCTCGGTGCTATAGTGGGTGTGTTTGTCGGGGTGATAGATAGTGTAGGTGAAGGAGTATATGATGTTGTTTTCTCTATTTGCATATTCTCTTCAGATTTTTGTTCGATTTCACTTGTAGTTGGATTACTTGAGCAGCTAGTTATTAATGACAGTAATACAATAACTACAATTATAAACAATATATTTTTCTTCATATTTATCCTTTTCATCTTATTAGCTCTAATTACTTTATTTATACCTATAATACATATTATAGGATATAAAACCATCAATTACCATGCTTTAAAAGAACTTTATTGAAAAACCCTTTAAAACAAGCTTTTTGTGTCCCGTTATTAGTACATCTCTTTTTGTATAATTGACCTGTAAGATGAATAAGAAAGGTCTACAATATGAGCATTAAAGATTTTATAAAACATCACGGCCCGGAGTTTTCGATATATTTCACCGCTGGCTTTCTGATACTTGCGGCTTATCTGACCATAGTCAAGCTTATGCCTGTGATATTATCGTGCCGAGTAATATTTGACTAACTTTATTGTTTTGTCAGTCATCTATTCCTATTTTACCTTGACCCGACACTCTAAGGTAATCCAGCGCCTGTCTGTGAATATCCAACAATATACCTGAAGTGTCGTCTAGGGCAGGCATCACTTTTTCCATAAATTCATACGGGAATATCGCTCGTATCCTGCTTTCGAGGGATGAGGGGTGTTCATCATCATATTCCGCAGGTTCTTTGTATTCTGTTAATCTGAAATATTTTGCATCAACGAACGAATAAACGAATCTGACAGCTTTTTCAAAATGATAGTCCTGTGTAAACAAAATCGTCGGCGTAGCATTAGTTGCTTCTTTGGCTTCGTCTTCCTCGGATATTTCTTCTTCCTGTTCGTCCATTGAATAGCCCGCATAGCCCACCAACGCATAAACCCTTACGCTAAGGTCTTTACTTGAAGAATATTCAGCAGTTGTATAAATTTCATAATTTAAAAAATACGCTTCAGACAAACCATATTTTTGCACCAATATGGTTTTTATATCATGAGAGAGTCTAAGCTCTAACATTTCCTCTTTATAGGTAGCCCTCTCATCTCCATTTGGAGGTATTCTCTCCCAATCTTGAAGAGGGGGAACCAGTGAGCTTCCCTCCTGCCACATGGCATATTCCAACATATAATAGGCATACTCGGGAAATAAAAACAAAGGGGCGTTTTTATCCGCACGGGCATACAGCAAAAAGTCGGAAGACAGCTGAAATGACGAAATAAGCTGATCTTGTCTGTCATATATTTTTATAAGGTTTTTATATCCTCTTTTGGACGGCTCTTCATTTACAACTCTATTTGGGTTATTATATGCTTCCATTATCTGCTGTATAGCATATTCCATTCCTTTTACACGAATTTTATCCCCGAATACCGGCGTAATATCCATATATGCACCCTGATACTGATAAGCGGGTTCTTCAGGAAAATTTTTTTCTTCCCAATCGGAAACTTCCGGGGGCTTAAATTTTGTCGGCTCTTCAACAAGCCGTGACACATCAATGTCTTTTAAACACCCCGAAAATGAAACGGCGATTGCCGCACATAGAAATACTGACATTATTTTTATTGCAAGTTTTTTCATCCCGATATTATAACACAGATATTATTTGCGGTAAAATTAATTAAATGTAAATAGAAATGGTTAGATGTTCATTATTTACTTGCTTATACATAAACAAAAAAAGAAAATCAGTCAAGGTATCAGTTAATTTTTTAACATATTTTTAATCTTTTTAGAACTACATGAACATTAAAGCACTTGCCAAAATGCCCTAGGATATTTTTTGCGCATATAAAAATTTATAAATAATTCATTTAACAGTATTAGTAATTAATCTTTTTTTATGATAATATACAATATATTCTTTTGGAGGTATTAGATGAAAAAGAAAATTATTGTATTTTTAGCCCTTGTTATATTGATTTCGGCTTTCACTTTGACAGCCTGTGCGGATATCAAAAACAACCTAACAGCAGTGGCAAAAATCGATGGAAAAAAAGTCACAAGAACTGAATACCTGGAAAGTTGGGAAAACGTCAAAAAGAATTATGGAGTTACACAAGACATTCTTGACAATCCTGAATATACAGTTCAATTGGACGAGCTTAGGATAAATGTGCTGGAGTCATTGGTAAGCCGTGAAATAACAAAGATTGAGCTTGAAAATCTGGGGTATTATGACCTTACCCCCGACGAACTCAACTCTGTAAAAACACAGACTGAATCTTTTCTTGATGAGATACTCGCGACAAAAGAAAGCGAAATGCTGGCAGAGCTCGGAGATGACTATACAGAAAAAGATTATGTAAGGGCTGCAAACAAATACACTCAGCTCATTTTGGAAGAATTCGGTGTTGAAGAATCATACATCGAAGAATACTATACATACCAAATAGTTATGCAAAATGCCGAAACATCTCTTATTGATTTAACAGTGACAGATGAAGAACTATTGGAGCTGTTTAACCAAAAAGTTGAAGCAGATAAGATAACTTATTCAGATTTGTCAGCTTATGAATATTACACCTCTCAGGGCGAACCGGCTTTTTATATCCCCGAAGGCCTTAGAATGGTGCGCCATGTGCTTATATCTTTTGAAGATGATTTAGTCGCTCAAATCCAAGAACTGAGATCAGCGGGCAATGAGGAAGAAGCAGATGAATTAGTTAATACCTCTCTTGCAGAAATTTATGACGAGGCAATGGACGTGTTAAATCAGCTTAATGACGAATCAATTACATTTGACGATGCTATCCTCGAATACAACGATGATCCCGGAATGAACAGTTATCCGGAAGGATATCAAATGTATTTAGGCACATCACGCTTCGTACAAGAATTTACTGATGGTGGTATGGCTCTTGAAAATATCGGAGATATATCTGATTTGGTAGGAACCGATTTCGGCTATCATATATTGGAATATACCTCTGATGTGGAATCAGGCCCAGTAGATTTTGAAACTGTTAAGGCGTCTCTTCTTCCGGAAGCTTCCGAAATAAAGAAGGAAGAGGAATGGCTGGCTCTGATTAATGAATGGACAGCAAAACACAAAATAGAGTATTTTTACGAAAATCTTGAAGAAGAGCCTATCGAAGAACCTACTGCAGAACCTACCCAGACGGAAGTTGCACAATAACAAATGAATTAACAAGACCGTCGCTTTAAAAGCGGCGGTTTTTTTTGGAACAAATTATACTTTCTTACGTCTAAATAATTGTAGTATACAGGAGGTAATTATGAAAACTAAACTAACTATGGCTTTTGCATTGATTGTTTTGATTGGATCATTCTTTTGGGGATGTACACAAAGCCCAATAACTCGAACAACAGATGAAATCTTACCATCTGCTACTCCCACTAACGCTCCGGACTCAAATGCCGAGCCCGACATCTCCGGTGAAATTCTTGATATATCAACCGATGGCGTATTAAGAGTGCTGGTTGACTCAATTTCGGAAAATATAAAGGGACAAATATGGGTATCAATCAATGAAGATACAAAATTTATTGATGCCAATGGCAAAAGTGTTTACCAAGCCAATGCCCAAGGGCAGTTCAAGGTTGGGAATAAAGCGTCTTTTTTATCAAACGGAATAATTATGGAATCATACCCCATGCAGACAAGTGCTTTGTACGTGTATTTGGACTGAACTATTATTTTTGATATTTTTGTCTGGAGTTAGGGTTAAGCATGTTTTGGTGCCGTCTTTCGCCTAAAGAGCACTTGCCCTTCCCATCACTGCATCCGATGTTTATAGAGCCGCATTCCGGGCATTTTCCATGATTTTCATAGAAAATCACATCACAGGGCGCCTTCCAAGAGTGATTGCATTCCTCACAATGTGCAAAGCAGTGGTTTAACGCGTATTCACCGCCATTAATAGTTATTATTCTGCCAAAGACCAAGGCGTCCGCCACCTTTTTCCGCGCCGCGTTTAGTATCCTTTGATATGTGCCGCGGGATATTCCCATACTGCGTGCAGCTTCGGTCTGTTCCAATCCCAATAAATCCGCAAGCCTTATGCTTTCAAGCTCTCCGTGGGTGAGTATGATTTCTTTATCGCCTTCTTCGCAGGATACGTCCGGCGTAAAGTGATAATTTTCGGGGAAAAACCCTACTTTTCTTTTTATAACCGGTCTTGCCATAATCTATCCTTTCATGCTAAGTATAAATTATATCATAAAATCACGCCCGTTAAGAGCGTGATTTTAATATAGAATTGTTTAAACACTTTTCATTTATGATAGGTAAGATGTATCTATTACCGCCATTGATTTAGCATATTGCGTCCATGTTAGCCCTGCTTTATCAATTTTGTTTTTCCGATTGTTTTTCATAATGTCACCTCTCTCAAAGTTTAAAACTTATTAATACGTTGTGACTAAATATTTCTTCTTTTATTATTTAGCAATCATCAAGATTGTTGCCTAACTCTAAAAGGAGAGTCTCCCAATATTTTTTTAACTTTTTTTCGTTACCTTTTTTCATAATATTACCTCACCGTTATCTTAGTAGTAATATCCCCATTGTATAGCGTCTAATATCAGTTTAAGGCCTTCTTCGTTTTTTTTGTCTTCCTTTGAATCAAACATTTCAAACACCCCTGACTTAATTTACTTTTTTATGGAAACATGCTGGTAAGATATTTACTTTGCATGATTGGTTTTTCGTTGTGTGCGTAAGCACATTATTATATTAACACGGTTTTGTGCATATGTCAACAATAAAAATAAAATAATGAATAATATATTAACTTTAAACTGACAAAAACAAACTAGCGTGTTATTATTGAATCGCAAAAAATAACCGATTAATAAATAGGATAAATATGATATTAAACATAATTGACCTTAAAAAAACAAATTACGCAAAAGCCCTTGAAATACAGCAAAGCCTTCAGCAAAAAAGAATTAATGATGAAATAAGCGATTCTTTCATTGTCGTTGAACATCCTCCCGTTTTAACTATGGGAAAGCGCGGCAAGCAAGACAGCATACTTGCTCCCAAAGAAATTTTGGATCGCGAAGGTATAGAAACAGTTTGGATAAACAGGGGCGGAGACGCGACTTACCACGGGCCGGGCCAAATAGTCGGCTATCCTATAATTCATCTTGCTCAAAATAACCTTGGAATACGAGTTTTTGTTGAAAAAATTCAGGAAACAATAATAAATTTTCTTAAAAACGAATTTGATATTGACGCAAATAAAAAAAGTGGAGTTCACACCGGCGTTTGGGTAGGTGAAAAGAAGATTTGCGCAATAGGTATAGCTGTTAGCCGAAACGTAACCATGCACGGATTTGCTTTTAACGTAAACACTGACTTGAAACATTTTGAATACATCAACCCTTGCGGCCTGGGTGCTGGCAAAGTTACTTCGCTTAAAAAGATTTTAGGACATCACGTTGACTTTGATCAAGCAAAAAAACAAGTTGCAACTTCTTTTTGCCAAGTTTTTAATGCGCAGCCTGAACACATAAATATAAAAAATTTAATAGGTGAACTATGAAAAATAATTATGTTAGAAAACCCGAATGGCTCAAAGTAAACTCTTTTTCAGGCGACAATTATATGAATGTAGTAAACATATTAAACTCATGCAATGTAAACACTGTTTGCAATGAGGCATTGTGCCCCAACCGCGGGAAATGCTACAACGAAAATACCGCCACCTTTATAATCTTGGGCAAAGTCTGCTCACGGCACTGCAAATTTTGCAACGTTACAAGTGGGAAGCCTGAGTGTATAGATGAAAACGAAAAACACGGCATCGCCCAAGCGGTACAAGAACTTGGGCTTAACTATGTGGTTATCACCTCGGTCACTAGGGACGATTTGCCTGACGGCGGTTCTTTGCATTTCGCTCAAACGATTGAAGAAACAAAAAAACTAAACCCAAATACTCTCATTGAAGCTCTGATTCCGGATTTTAACGGTGACATGTCCGCCGTCCGCCGTGTGCTTGATTCACCTTGCACGGTGGTCGGTCACAATGTAGAAACCGTTCCCGCTCTGTATCAAGCAATCCGTCCGGAAGCAGATTACAAACAGTCTGTTTCGGTTGTGGCTGAAGTGAAAAGATATAAGAGTGAACTAATTTCTAAATCCGGCATGATGTTGGGCTTGGGTGAAACAAAAGAGCAGGTGATCGAAGTTATGAAGGATTTAAGAGAAATAGATTGCGACATACTAACCATCGGGCAATATCTGCGTCCTTCAAAAGATCACTATCGCGTAATAGAATATATCCATCCTGACGTTTTTGAAGAATATGCTGTGCTGGGAATGCAAATGGGTTTCAGGCATGTGGAGGCTTCACCTCTTACCAGAAGCTCATTCATGGCTCATAAAAGCTACGCAAAAGCAATTGAAAAATAATGTGTAAAATAATCCCCGGCAAAGCCGGGGATTTTCGTAGATAAAAAAACTTTCTTTTTAAAAGAACACCACAATTTTATCATATTATAGTTTTTTGATGGATCTTTTGCGTATATACCACTTTGCAAGCAAGCATATTGCGACCACACACGCCCATATAATAACTACAGCATATGACGAGATAAAAACAAAATTTCCGCTTAAATATTTTTCAATCCACACAATGTTATGGTCAATCCTGTAAAAAAGCTCATGAAATCCGATATATGCCGTGATAAGGACAGCGGGAACAAACACCGCCCAGCTTATTTTTTGCTTTGCAACAAAGTGGCGAAACAACGGAAGCACAAAGAAAGAAATCAAAATCATATATGGCAAAATAGAAGTTGACATTTCAACATTAAAAAAAGACGCGCCTTTTTCCAGCGCTAAAAAATTGACTCCCTGCATAAGAGTTAAAATAAATATTAAATAAATAATGCCGTTAATAACAGCAAAAAGAATTGAGCTTCTGTAACCAAATGAATTTTTTACCCGCTCCATAAAGCCGTTTACATCATCTCCGATTACATCTTTTACATCTTTTTTTTGCATTTGTGCATGATAAAGCATGCTTGTTATATCGCTTATTACCTCCATTTTTTCCATTTTAGTAAGGTTGGAGTTTTTCATAGTGTCTTGCATGGTTTCATAAACTTTGTAATAGTCTTTGTTAAACATCTTTGTATATTCGTTTCTCCTTAATCGAACAACGATGACGATAACAAGCGATAATATAGCCAGCAATATGATTGTTAATATCAGCATATTGTTTGACGGATTAAAATTTCCGCTTTTATTTGTCGCTATAAACAGCAACGTTGTTGTTATAATAAGTAAAAATGAAATGCAAGCAGCAATAATTATTATCATTTTTGATCTCTTGGTTAAATTATTCAAAATGCTTCCTCCTTAAAAATGTTATCCACATTGTTTTTCAGCTCTTTGTAGATATCAATGAATTCCTGAAGAGCCTTTTCGCCCTCAGCCGTCAACAGATAATACTTTCTGGGCGGACCTATTTCCGAAGTCTTTTTTTCAAATTTCAATATGCCCTTTTTTTGGAGCCTTGTTAGTATAGGATATACGGTTGCTTCCTTTATGTTTTCAAAACCGCTTTTTCTAAGTTTTTCAACTATGAGATACCCATATGCGGCTTCATCCCTAATAAGCTTTAGTATGCACCCTTCAAGCACTCCTTTGAGCAGCTGTGTCTCCTGCGCCATTTTATTTCCTTTCTACTATGTGTTGCCTAGTACCTGTTTTAATTATATTAAAGCTACTATGTATTGTCAAGTAGTTTTGAAAATAACTTATATTTACTATAAATGGGATGCTGTGATACAATATAAAAGAATAAATCATAAAGGAGCGCCTATGCAGGAAAAAGGAAGCGGCTGTTCGGTATTCGCAGTTGCGATAGTGGTTGTCGCGGTCGCGGCGGCAATTATATTTAAAGATTTCTTCAAATGGATTTTAATCGGCTTGGGCGTTCTTGTCGCAGTTTTTATTATTCTTATTATAATATTGAATCAAAAAGACAAAAAAAAGAAACAAGCTCTTGTCGCGGAAGGTTTAACCGTAGCCGATGTTGAGCGCATTATAAAGGAAAGCAATGAAAGGCTTCAATCTATAAGAAGAAATTTCTACAAATTAAAAGATGCTCAAATGCAAAAAGAGTTGGATTTGATATCCAACCAGTTTAGACAAATATTTAAAATAGTTAAAGAAGACCCAAAAGACATAAAATCCGCAAGGAGATACCTTAACGCCACATTTTCTTCGCTTGAAACCATCGTAAACCAATCGGTAAAGCTTTTTGAAGCTCCCAATCTTTCTGATGAAGGCAAGCAGTCTCTAATAAACGCTAAAGAGGGAATGTCTTTGATTCGCGAAGCCACGGACAAACAAATAAACAAATTTTATCAAAACAATATTCTTGACTTGGATGTTGAGCTTACTGTTTTGAAGAAATCATTATCTTCACGCGGTCTCCTTGATGAAGATAAAATACAAGAAAAAAAAGAGGATAACTGAAAGGAGAAACTATGAGCGAAGTAAAAAATGAACTGCAAAACCTTCCGGATAAAGTTGAACTAAGCGAATTTACTCCAGAGGAAATAGCAAAAGTAAATGAAATAGCAGCTTCCATAGATATCCGCGACACCCAGGCTGTGATACAGTATGGTGTCGGCGCGCAAACCGAGATATCCGATTTTTCCGATACTGTTTTAGAGCAGGTGCGCTCCAAGGATTCCGGTTATGTTGGGCAAACGCTTAACGAACTTATGGTGAAGGTTAAGCAAATCGATATTGACAGCGTTGCGTCGGGGAAAAAAGGCGGTCTGTTTAATTCATTCAAACGCCGTATTCAAAAATTTATCGGCAGATATGACAAGCTCTCCATTCAAATAGACAACATTGTCGAACAGCTTGAAAAATCCCGCGATACTCTTTTCCGAGATATCGAATTATTGGATCAGCTATATGAAAAAAACCACAATTATCTTAAAGAACTTGACATATATATCGCAGCGGGCGATATGCAGATTGCAAAAATGCGAGAAAAAGAAATTCCGGCAATTCGCGCGGAGGTAGAAAAGACCGATGATGCCATAAAAGCTCAGGAACTTCGCGATATTGAAGCTATGGTTGACCGCTTTGAAAAGAAAGTGCATGATTTGAAACTTTCGCGAATGGTGGCAATACAGGCTATGCCACAAATGCGACTTGTGCAAAACAACGACCAGGTATTAGTTGAGCGCATACAGTCATCAATACTCAACACTATTCCTCTATGGAAAAGCCAGATTGTTATCGCTATCACTATTTTCCGCCAACGCTCAGCGTTAGAAATTCAGCGAGAAGTGACAAACACTACCAACGAATTACTCAAGAAAAATTCCGAGATGCTAAAAACAGGCACACTGGAAACAGCCGTAGAGGCTGAGCGCGGCATAGTCGACATTGAAACACTGCGCCAAACAAACGCGGACCTGATTGAAACCATAACCGAGAGTCTTAGGATACAGCAGGAAGGAAGCATCGCAAGACAAAACGCGGAAGCGGAGCTCAAAGTATTAGAAGCGGAATTGAAACAAAAACTAATTGCCGCAAAAGAAAGCACTCCGGCAACAGCAGGTTAAAATAAATTGTTTTTAAACATAGAAGAAGCCCCCGATTTTTTCGGGGACTTCATTTATTATTCTTATTAATTCAAAGTTCTAGTATGCTACTCCCTGAGCATACATCGCTTCTGCAACTTTCAAAAAGCCCGCGATGTTTGCGCCAAGCACCAAGTTGCCCGGTTCACCGAACTCTTCTGCTGCTTCGCTTGCTTTTTTGTGGATATCAATCATTATATCTTTGAGCATGCTGTCCACTTTTTCGAACGTCCATGAAAGGCGTGCGCTGTTTTGGCTCATTTCAAGTCCGCTTGTAGCTACGCCGCCTGCGTTTGCCGCTTTTCCGGGGCCATACAATACGCCGTTTGCCTGAAGCACTACAATGCCTTCAGGGGTCGTAGGCATGTTCGCACCTTCTGCTACCGCTATGCAACCATTTTTAACAAGAGTCTCAGCCGACTTTTTATCAAGTTCGTTTTGAGTCGCGCAGGGAAGAGCTATGTCACATGGTATGCTCCATATTCCTGTCGAGCCTTCTGTATATGTTGCGTTTGGATGATGCTTGATATATTCTTTGATGCGCTTACGCTCAACTTCTTTAAGCTGCTTTACAAGAGGAAGGTCTATGCCTTCGCTGTCATGTATATACCCTGAAGAATCGCTTAAAGCTACAACTTTTCCGCCTAATTGTGTCGCTTTTTCTGTGGCATATATAGCAACATTGCCTGAGCCTGAAATTACGACTGTTTTACCTTTAAATGATTCGCCTTTGGTTTTAAGCATTTCGTCTGTGAAATAGCAACATCCATAGCCTGTGGCTTCGGTTCTGGCCAAACTGCCGCCCCACGCTAAGCCTTTTCCTGTAAGCACGCCTGTAAATTCATTTCGAAGACGCTTATATTGTCCGTACATATATCCTATTTCACGTGCACCCGTGCCGATATCGCCTGCGGGAACATCAGTGTCAGCTCCGATATGCCTTTGAAGCTCTGTCATAAAGCTTTGGCAAAATCTCATTACTTCATTATCTGATTTCCCCTTAGGATCAAAGTCACTTCCGCCTTTACCGCCGCCCATTGGAAGGCCTGTAAGAGAATTTTTGAAAATTTGCTCAAATCCTAAGAATTTGACTATTCCCAAATTTACTGATGGATGCAACCTAAGCCCGCCTTTGTAAGGACCTATTGCAGAATTAAACTGTACCCTGAATCCGCGGTTAACCTGAACTTTTCCTTGGTCGTCCACCCATGATACGCGAAACATTATCTGACGCTCTGGTTCAACTATGCGCTCGAAAATTCCCGCCTCTACATAATGGGGGTATTTTTTAGCCACCGGTTCAAGTGACTCAAGTACTTCATCCACTGCTTGAATAAACTCGGTTTGTTCGCCATCCATGGCATTCACTTTTTTTCTGACGCTCTCTAAAATAGTGTTCTCTTTTTGCATTGTGTTTCTCCTTTGTTAGTTTTAGCTCTAATGCAACCTATCTGAGGTTGTATACTACATTATAAAAGATATAATGAAGTAAACACAATGTTTAATTGCATTTTTGAGCAATATTTCTTATAAATATTCTAAAATGCATAAAACCTTGCATGATTTAAAAATAATCCTGCTTTTTATTCATTTTATGGGCACTTTTTTATAAAAAAAGAGCTAATATATAATATTAAAAAAATGCCAAATTATGAAACCGCTACAATTGCGAACTGCATAATTATAAGAACACATGAAAAACCGCTCAAGCATTAGCTTAAGCGGTTAAACCTTTTTATCTTACATTATTTATGTTTGGTTTAAGGCAGATTAATAATTATAGGATCATACTTCGTTTCCGTTGTGGGGTTTACATCAGTGCTTCCGAATGTCAGCTGAAATGTTTTCGGCAGCTCGAATGTAGGATCAACATACCATTCGTATTCAAGATATGTGAACCCGCTTTCATCTTCGCCATAACCCATGCTTGCCAAGGTGCTGTTCGGAGGACATGGGAAAATATTGCCGTCCAGATCTTTTACGCTAATTGATATCTGTCCGTCCATACGTTTTCCGAAAGAGGGGTCATCGGTCTTATACGCCCTTATGGTAATGAGTGTACGTATCGACGAACAGCTGATTGGCATAAGTTCCACCGTAAAATCTCCCCTTGTAAACAATGTATCGATTGCTGTAATCGTGTCGGCACTGCTCTCATGGCGTGTGTTTATTGAAAAGGGAAGATCGGCAAAAGTTGTTATTGTGTCCAACGGGTTTTCACTGTACTGGTGTACTGCAACGCGTAGGATAATTTCAGTTTGTGCGGTAATAGGTTTAGCCAATCCACTTAAATCATAACTTACAACCTGCCGATAGACGTACGGATCGCTCCAATCCAACTGCAGAGGTGAATCCGAGCGCGAATTATAAACTTCCCCGTCAATAAGCAATTCAAAGGCTCTTATATATCCCGCCAAATGATCTTTTGTATATTCTTCCTCAGGCGGCATAACCTCACCGTTTTCGCGGCGCACATTGTAGCCCACCACTAAAGTCACTCCGTCATAGAGAGTTTCCGTCTCCAATTCGAAAATATACCCTGACACTTGTACCGTTGGCACTTGTACCCCTTCTTCGTCAGGTTGAGTAAGTATGGCGGTTTCGGTAAGCTCTTCTTTTTGTCCAGGTTCTTGATCTTCCGCAATATCGGAAATGCTTTGCGCCGTAAGAGGAGCTTCAATTATCTCTTGTGCTTCAGGATTAAATCCTAAAAATTCTCTTACTGATTGCCTAAAGTTCATGCCTTGCGCAAATACCGGGTTTATTGTCCATAGTGTAAGAAAAAGTACTGCTATTAAAGATGCTGCCGATATTAATGCAACCCTTGTATTCCTTGTATTATTTGAGAATTTTTTTATTGTTTCCGGCAAGCTGTTTAGCGTAAATAAAATTCTTTCATGAACAACTGAAGGGCTGTTGTTATTAATGCTATTTGTTTTTTTCATTTTCTTTCCTCCTGTAAAATATTTTTCAGTTTGTTTCTTGCACGCATTAAACTCGACTTCACAGTGCCTTCAGGTATATCCAAAATCTTTGCTGTTTCATAAACTTTGTACCCCATCATATGATGCAAAACAAATGGCGAACGCTGTTCAATTTTTAGGCTGTAAACGGCCTCTTCCAGTAATATTCTTTGTGAGAAATCAGGTTGGGTTTCATGCCCAATTTGATTGGTTTCCAAAGGATAGTATTTTGTTTGTTTGGCTATCCTATAGCATTCCCTTAAAAGAATGCGGATTAACCAGTGTTCAAATAGCTCATGGCTTCTTAAAGAGGGAAGTTTAAGCCAGGCACGAATCAACGCCTCCTGAATAGCGTCTGCACAATCCGCGTCATCACGCAAAACAGAGCGGCTTACTCGATACAGTTTTTGCTCCATACCTAATATTATTTCTGAATAGGCTTTTTTATCTCCTTTTATCGCTTTCTTGACCCTGTCTTCATACGAATTCTTAATGATATCCGTACTGGCGACGATTTTTATAGGTTCAATCATGTTGTTTTCCTTTCAACTTTATTGAATGCATTCAATCAGAAGACCCAAAAAGAATTGTTTTGGTTCCATTTTAAATAAAAATATTTTTTATTTATATTATAGCGTTTATTCTGTCTTTTATTATAATTGATAACATTAGCAACATGTGTTAAAATATTTTATAATAATTAACATAGCTTTACGTTTTTGTTACGATGGCTATTTGTGAGGAACTACATGTTTGAGAAATTATTGAGAAAATTAGCGCTTGTTTTTATGGATATGGTATGGGCTGTTTTTTGTGTATATGTATCCTTTTATATTATATTAGGACCTCATACGAAATCAAGCGCGTCCGTCGGTTGGAGTGATGGCATATTAGGCGCGTTTTTGCCTGTTTTGTTAGTAACGATTGCCGTTGTTGTAGCAGTCAATTTTATATTTAAGCTATATGGCCTTAAGTGGCAATATGCAAGTATCAAAGAAATGCTTCGCGTGTTTCTGGCGCAAATTGCTGTAAATGCTATTTTATTAGCAGCCAGCCGAATAATTTTAGAAAACAACTTGATTCCATTCAGAGTGCATATAATCTTTGGTGTGTTAATCACAATGGGAATCCTGGCTATACGCATGAGCTACAGGATTTTAAGATATCTACAACACGAGTATATAAGAAGCCGCGGAGGCATAGGCGGAAGAATAGTTATAGTCGGAGCAGGAGAAGCGGGAGCTATGTTGGTGCATGACATCAACATAAATCCCGAGCGCGGTCAAGTTGTAGCGCTTGTAGATGATGACGCAGAAAAACACAACGCGAATATAAACGGCGTTCGTGTTATGGGCGGCACAGACGATATAATCGAAATATGTGAAAACGTGGATGCAACCGAAATAATAATATCTCTGCCTTCAGCAGACAGCTATACTATAAAGAAGATTCTTAAAAATAGCATAAAAACACAATGCCGAATATCTATAATGCCATCGGTCAAAGACATCATCGGCGGAGAAGCCAGCATGAAACAGCTGCGATCGGTTGAACCGGAAGATTTGTTAGGGCGCGACCCCGTTGATTTGGATGTTGGCTCCATCGCTGGATACATCACGGAAAAAACAGTTCTTGTCACTGGTGCCGGGGGCTCAATAGGAAGCGAGCTTTGCAGACAGATAGCACAATATGATCCCAAAGTTTTGGTTTTGTTTGATATTTATGAAAACTCCGTTTTCGAGCTTCGACACGAACTTCGTAGAAAGCATATAGAGCGCGACATCGAGGTGGTCATAGGCTCAGTGCGCGACGCAAAAAGACTGGATGTTATATTTAATCAATTTAAACCGCAGATAGTTTTCCACGCGGCCGCCCACAAACATGTTCCTCTTATGGAATTTTCACCGGGCGAAGCTGTAAAAAACAATATTTTCGGGACATTTAACACTGCATCAGCCGCGGACAAACATGGCGTTGAACGGTTTGTTATGATTTCCACCGATAAAGCCGTTAATCCAACAAACATCATGGGCGCGACAAAACGTGTGGCCGAAATGATAGTAAGCGCGATAAACTCAAATTCTAAAACTGAATTCACCGCGGTGCGCTTTGGAAATGTTCTGGGTTCAAACGGCTCTGTTATACCTCTTTTCAAAAAGCAAATTGAGCAGGGCGGTCCTGTAACTGTAACCCACCCTGACATAACCAGATATTTCATGACTATCCCCGAGGCGGCGCAGCTTGTTCTGCAGGCGGGCGGCCTTGCCGAAGAAGGCACAATATTTGTGCTGGATATGGGCGATATGGTCAAAATTGACGACCTTGCCCGCGATCTAATAAAACTTTCCGGCTTAGTTCCGGGAGAAGATATAAAAATAGTATACACCGGTCTTCGTCCCGGCGAAAAAATGTATGAAGAACTACTGCTTAACCGGGAACAGCTTGAACATACTAAGTTTGAAAAGATATTTATCGGAAAAGCAGATTTTTACGAGTATAACCATCTGAAAAAACAGCTAAACAAATTAAAAGACCTTCTTGACGGGGACGATGGCGAAGTTATAGAATATATAAAGTCGATGGTTCCCGAATATGGTGTGCCAAAAAGTGAAAAAAAAGAAGAGGATGATTCCGTCGTAAAAATTTATAATTTGAAAAGCCATAGGAAAAACTCAGCTGGCTGACGGATAGTATTATTAAATGAGAAAATTATATTTAAACATTATTAAGCCTGTGTTGGATACTTTATTATGCCTCATAGGCTTCATTGTTCTTTCTCCATTCATGGCGATTATTATGATAGTAGTTTCCTTGGAAAGCCCGGGTGGAGCTTTTTTCACACAAAGCAGAGTGGGCAAAAACAAAAAACTTTTTACTTTATATAAATTTCGCACAATGAGAGCCGATGCTCCCAAAAACACACCTACACACCTTTTAGGCAATCCGGATTTATATATCACAAAAACAGGGAAGTTTATGCGCAAATTTTCGCTGGATGAATTGCCCCAGCTCATTAACGTAATCAAGCAGGATATGTCGCTTGTCGGTCCGCGGCCGGCTTTATGGAATCAATATGATTTGATTGAGGCGCGGGATAAATATGACGCAAACAGCGTTCGTCCGGGAATAACCGGCCTGGCACAGATAAAAGGCCGCGATGAGCTGCCCATAGATATAAAAGCTAAATATGACGGGAGTTATGTTAAAAATGTATCCGCTCTGTTTGATATTTGGGTGCTTTTTAAAACAGTAACTGCAGTGCTGGGTGCACACGGCGTGAAAGAGGGCGGAAAGTGAAAATATTTGTAACAGGTATAACCGGCCACAGCGGTGGCTTTTATATAAAAAAACTGACTCAGGAAAAAAGCAAAGATGAGCTTATTTGTGTGGTGCGTGAAACCAGCGACACCAATGTTTTAGATAAATCGAACTTAAGTTTCATAAAAGTTATAGGAGATTTAAGTGACATCGATTTTTTGGCAAAAAAAATGAAAGGCTGTGATATGGTGCTACACATTGCCAGCATTTATCAAAGCAAAAACGTAATTGAGGCAGCTCTAAAAGCGGGTATCGAAAACGCTGTTTTGGTCCACACTACAGGGATGTTTTCAAAGTTTAAAAGCGCCTCATCGGAATATATAGAAATAGAAAACGAAGTGCTTAAAAGCAGAGATAAAATTAATATAACTATTCTTCGCCCAACAATGATATACGGCTCTTCAAAAGACCGCAACATGTTCAATCTTGTATCATATCTTTATAGGCATAAATTCTTTCCGATATTCGGCAGCGGGAGAAATCTAATGCAGCCAGTGAACGCAAAAGATTTGGGAGATGCCTATTACGATGTGATATTTAATTGGGAAGCAACAAAAAACAAGGAATATAATCTTGCAGGGAAATATCCAATCGAATACATTGAGCTTATTCAAACTGTTGAAGACTACTTAAAAACAAAAACATACAACATCAAGTTCCCCATATGGATTTCTCTTATCGGCGCCTTCCTATACAATCTTGTATCAAAAAATGCAATTATTTCTGTTGAACAGGTAAAAAGAATGATGGAGGACAAGATTTTTTCATATGAAGACGCGCAATGTGACTTTGGATACAGCCCCATGACTTTCTCGGAAGGAATTCAAAGCGAAATTCTCGAATATTTGGATAAAAAAAATGAAACATGATATCTATAATCGTTTCGGATTATGTTGGAACCGTGCAGATTTCTCATCTTTTTCTAAGAAACTTTTAAAGGAATGTACATATACTTCTTTTGATTATTTTTATAAACTTAAAGGAAAAGATC
The DNA here is from genome assembly GCA_963675575.1 of Christensenellaceae bacterium. Classification (GTDB taxonomy): domain Bacteria; phylum Bacillota; class Clostridia; order Christensenellales; family UMGS416; genus JAGLOK01. The sequence continues at coordinate 3,025,131 of OY776378.1, read as the reverse complement.
GCGTAATAAAATTTTTAAATGACTTGTCAGCCGATAATCTAAACAAAAACGTAAATGATCGTATTGCTATTCACCGGGGATACTATCAAAATCCAAATTCTATGTTAAAAACTATTAAAGAATGTTGTATAATGGTTAGGAGTAGTGATTTAAAAACCGTTAGTGTGATTACTTTTACCAAAAGAATTGGAAAGATAACTTCTGTTTCTGGTTTGAATCCAGACGAAATAAAATCAATAAGGGATATAAGAATTATAGGTGATTAAATGGATGAAGCAATTTTTAAAGGCTTTCAGATTTGGGACAAATTAAAAACCGGCAATATAACCTCGTTTAATTTCAGCGATATTATTTGGCTTCTGGGAATCGGAGTTGTGATTTTTCTTATCATAAAAATCAGCTTTAAGTTTATGAAAGTGATTTTGGCGATAGCTGCGCTCGCTTTGCTTATTGGGTTTTTGATTACAAGCGGCATTATTCCTGTTTAGAATTTTCTTTATAGATTGAGAGATATATGAGCAAAGGCAAAAAAACATTAATGATATCAGGAATAATCGTTGTCTCTTTGGCGGTTTTTATTATTATATCTTTTGTGTCAATTTTAGGTAAAAAGACAGCTGTGGATTATGAAATCTTCAATGCAAGCGCAAGCGGCAGCAAAGTTGCTGTCATAACAGACAATACAGATTATAAGATGGGCATCAAGAACGCTATAGTTGATGGCGTAAAAAACTGTTGTGTGGAAGTTTACGGATTGGAAGATGCTAAAAAAGTTAACGCCAACGATTATTCCTTGGTGGTTGTCATGGCTCCCGTATACATAGGTAAGCTTCAAACCACAGCAAAAAATTATATAGAAAAAAACAAAAACAGCAATCTTCTTCTTATAATTACTTCCGAATCAACACAAGACATCGGTTTGGAGATTGACGCTATAGCCACCGCTACTTTAACTTCCAGCACGACGCAGACCCCCAAGCTAAGTTATGATGAAATCTTAAATATAATAAATAATAAACTCGGCTGATTATTCTCTTTTTGTATTAATTCCGTTAAAAAAATAAAAGGTCAAATAAGAGCTTATGGATATTTTTTATACCAATTTCCCCTGTGTGATTGTTTAATATTCAAATTGATATGATATAATGATATAAAGGATATTCAAGGGAGAAATAATGCCTGTAACGATTATAGCCGGGCGCGCTGGAAGCGGAAAAAGCGCGGTTCTTTATAAAAAAATAAATGAACTGAGCAAAAGAAATATAGGCGCGGTTCTTCTTGTGCCTGAACAATTTACTCTTCAAGCAGAGCATGAACTTATCGCTTCCGGAAAAAACAGCGGCTTTATTTCGGTTAATGTAATGAGCATATCCCGGCTGGCAAAAGATATCTTTTCCTCAGTTTATAATCCAAACAAAACTTTGATAGATGAACGCGGAAAAGCCGCGGCTTTAAGTATGGTTGCTTTTGATATGAAAGAAGAACTTAAGGTTTTTGGACGCGCTGCTTCTTTTACGGGGTTCGCATCAGACGCCGCCGCCCTTATAAGTGACTTTAAAAAATTTGATATCACACCCGAATCGCTTGGTGATGCAGCACAAAAAATAGACAGTCTTTCGTCAGATAAAATAAGTGACCTAAGTAAAATTTACAGTTCTTTTGAGCGGTTTTTAAAAGAAAAAGAATATATGGATGCTGATGACCAGATTTCAATATTGGCCCAAACTCTTCTTACCGCTGCGCAATACAAAGATAGTCATTTTTTCATCGACGGTTTTGACGCGCTTACTTCTCAGGATTTAAAAATAGCGCGGGCTTTGCTTTCCCTTTCCGGTCATCTGACAGTTTGCATAAATTACGTAAAAGGTGAGAATGAAGATGTTTTCTACTCTGGCGAAAAAGCTTTATCCGACTTAATAGACACAGCAAAAATTCTTGGACACCAATATGAAGTTATTTATGCGGAAAATCCTCATGTAAAAAAACATCCTTCAATAAACCATCTGGAAAAGAACTTGTTTTCGCAAAATCCTGAGCCTTTCACGGGAAAAAGCTCGATCAAAATATTTGAAGCTACATCTACGCAGGAAGAAGCAGAGCATATTGCCTGTCAAATTCTTAATCTGATCAAAAAAGACAGCAGTATAAAATTCAGTGATATAAGTATTCTATGCTGCTCAGATTTAAACACATACGGCCCTCTTTTTGAGCGTATGTTTTTAAGATATGGCATATCCTGCTTTACTCATAAAAGAAAAGCTATAGCCCAGCATCCGGCTGTTTCATATATACTCTCGGCGATTGCCGCCAAACTCTACGGAATGCCAAAAAGCGAAATTCTCGCAATGCTTAAAAGCGGATACGCTAACATTGATTATGAAGACGCAATGCTTTTTGAAGACTATGTTTTAGATAACGCGATTGACAATTATCTTTTTTTAAGAAAGCTTCAAAGAGGCGCGAAAAAATATAACCTTGAAAAAATAAATGAAATAAGACAAAAGCTGGTAGCTCCTTTAAGTTTAATTTCTTCAAAAATGCTTCCGGCAAAAAAACATTTGGAAAGCATATTTCATTTAATAAAAACGGTTAATCTAAAACAATCTCTTTTGACAGAAAGAGCGCTTCTTTTGGAAAACAGCGTATTTGAATCCGCCGCGCTTGCTTCTCAAGTTTACAACAGCATTATATCGATATTGGATCAGCTTAATTTTCTGTTTGAAGATAAAGCGGTCTCACTTGAACAAATTCTTTTTGCTTTGGAAGAAAGTTTTATCAATACTCAGCTGGGACTCTTGCCGGTCTCTTCCGATGAAGTTTTGATAGGCGAATTGGGCAGAACAAAGCTCGCCGAAACAAAATATCTTTTTGTAGTCGGCGCAAACGAAAGCAGCCTTCCCCCTTCAAATCAACAAAGCCCGATTTTGAGTGATTTGGATATAGATGCTTTGGCGGAACTTGGCATAGATTTCATGAAGAGCAAAAAAGCGAAACGAAGTTCAGTGGATTTTTCCATTTATCAGTCTTTTTCCCTTCCTTCTAACGGATTATACTTGAGCTATTCCTGCAATGGTGCAGACGGAGCCAATCCGCCTTCCATTATTTTAAAGCAAATAGAAGAACTCTTTAACATACAAGCAGAAAAAGCGGTTATTGATTACACCGTTTCAAAGGCCGCGGCTCTTTCTTTTGCCGCAAAAGCATTTGGCGCGATTGGGGACGGCCGGATTCCCCCGGATAACTGGAAACAAGCGATATCAGCGTTAATTCATAAAAAACAATGTGAAAATGAGCTAGATAAAATGCGCATGTTCCTTTCCGTTTGCCAACAAGCACCTGGCATCGCACCAAAGAATGAAAATATTATTATTTCATCTGTTTCCCAGATAGAACAATATGCCGGCTGTCCCTTTTCGTACATGGTTAAATATTCACTCCGACCTAAAGACGAACCAGGCGAAGAAATTACCCCCGCCGGAGAAGGCGCTTTTTTGCATGAAGCTATGGAAAGATTCGGTCTTGAGCTTACGCAACATGATATTGCTGGTTTAAGTGTGGATGAAATAGAGACGATAATGCAAAAAGAGGCGCAAATTATCGCTCAAAACTTTGACCTTCAAAGGCTGTCACGAGATGCTAAGGGGAAGTATCAGGCGGGAAATCTTATCAAAAAAGCCAAGCACGGCGCCGTTATTTATACACAGCATTTAAATAACTCAAAGTTTGTACCCTTGGGTCAGGAAATAGAATTTGGTGACGGAAAAGGATTGGGTCCTATAGAAATTTCTCTTGAAAACGGAGCAAAAGTAAAAATAGTCGGTAAAGTAGACAGATTGGACACTTTTGATACAAGCCATGGAGAACTTGCCCGAATTGTAGACTATAAGTCTAGCGTAAACAAGATTGATTATTCAAAAATCGAATCCGGAAGGCAGCTGCAGCTTTTAATATATATGGATGCGTATTTAAGTAAAAATCGAAATGTGCATGCGTCTGGTGTGTTTTATTTTCCGCTGCGCAAAAACTATATTGACGAGGATAAAAACGAAAAGAGAAACGATAAAATGCAGGGGCTTTTCATTGACTCACAAGAAAATGTGGAGGCATTGGATAAAGATATCACAGAGTTGGGCTTCTCGAAACTAATAAACGCAAAGAGAAAAAAAGACGGTGACTTTGATAAGAACAGCGATAATATTTCTAAAGAAGGATTTGAGCATGTTCTATGCTATGCGAAAAACAAAGCAAAGGACATATTAAAATCAATGGATCAAGGCGAAATACCGGTAAGACCGGTCAAAAACGTCACCACTTCTCAATGTAAATACTGCGATTTCAGCTCTATTTGCAAAAAAGATATTAATCTGCTCGAAGAAAAATTGGAGCTGGATAAGCAAACGGCTAAAAATATAGTTTTGGGAGAAGACGATGGCTGATATAAAATTTACACCCTCCCAAAGCAACGCGATAAATCATTCCGGCGCAAACCTGCTCGTCGCGGCAGCAGCCGGCAGCGGAAAGACCGCGGTTGTGGCACACAGAGCGGTAAGACTTTTGACCGAGGAAAGAGTGCCAGTAAACCGTCTGCTTCTTATTACCTTCACAAAAGCTGCAGCCGCCCAAATGCGCGAGAGGGTAGCGGAAGTCTTAAAGCAGCAAATAAAGCAAAAAAATGATCCTTTTTTTAGAAAACAGCTGCGCGCGCTTCCCGACGCGGATATCTGCACCATTGATTCATATCTTACACGTCTTCTAAGAAGGCATTATCACGCTGTGGACTTAGACCCAGCTTTTTCCGTTGTGTCAGAAGATGAAAAGCAAAACCTTTCACAAAAAACTCTTAAGAAAATCATAAACGAAAGCTTTGAATCAAATGACGCGGATTTTACCTTTTTTTGTGACACCTTGGCGGCCGGAAACACCAAGAACATCAGTGATATTATTTTATCCGGCTATGATTACGCGAGAAAATATATAGGTTATACGGATTTTATAAAATCCTGGGTTGATAATTATAAAATGAATGAGGAAGAAATAAAAAACTCAAGTTGGATGGGGGAATCGTTAAGAGCAATAAAGTTTGACTTGGCTTCTTGCCTCGCAGGGCTTAAAACCGCTTTAAAATATGCCTTGATGCCGCAGGGTCCGGAAAGCTACTGTGAAACCTTTGAAAAAGAAATATCCATGTTGGGAAAAGCCACAGTTTCCGAGGGTTTGGATGAAATAAAGACCGCTCTTTTTGAAATTGAATTTGCCCGTTTGCCCGCAAAAACCAAGGAATGCGATGACGATTTGGCTGACCGCGCAAGGAAACTGCGTACTGATTCTAAGGACAAAATAAGCAAAATAAAAGCCTCTCTTGCTTTTATGCCTTTGTCTGAAATTGAAGAGCGACACAAAAAAATGCTGCCCGCAGTCGCTGCTCTTTCAAAATTAGTATTGGAATACGACACGCAATTCAGCAAAGCGAAAAAACGTTATAATCAGCTGGATTTTCCCGACTTGATGCATTTTTCCTTAAAGGCGCTTGAAAATGAAAACATACGAAATGAAGAGCGCTCACGCTATGATTATATTTTCGTTGACGAATATCAAGATACCAACAGACTGCAGGAAAAACTTATCGAAAATATCACAAAAGACAATAATCTGTTTTGCGTAGGCGACGTAAAGCAAAGTATATATTCTTTCAGACAAGCCGAGCCCTCGCTTTTTATTAAACGTATGGACAAATCTTCTGTCGCTTTTGTTGGCAATGACCATCTTATAGCTTTAAGCGAAAACTTCCGCTCATCAAGAGCCGTCGTTGATTTTATAAACTTGGTGTTTGACAATGTGATGACTCGAAAAACAGGCGGCGTGGATTACACTGGAAGCGAAATTTTAAAATGCGCGGCCCGCCGCCCGGAAGGCGAGTATGAAAACGCAAAAGCCGAGTTTTATATAATCGATGCCGAGGAAAAGAGTGGCGAAGCTCTTCTTTCAAACATAGAATATGAAGCGGTGCTTGCCTCGGACAAAATCAAAGAAATAATAGCGCAGCCTATATATGACGGCAAGCTGGACGCATTCCGACCGGCAAAATATTCCGATATCTGCATTCTTTCTCGTTCTTTCAAGCCGATAGTCCGACCGGTAAGAAGAATACTTGAACAGCGCGGCATACCAGTTTCCCCCGTTGGTGAAACTGGGTATCTTGACATGCTAGAAATAGAAATCGCGGTAAATATTTTAAAAATAATAGATAATCATCACCGAGATGTAGCAATGATATCCGCGATGAATTCGCCAGCATTTGGTTTTGAAGTTGAAGAGCTTATAAAAATTCGCAAAAGCTTCAACAAAAAAAATACGCCTTATTATAAGGCGGTGGAAGCATACTCTTTTTCTAATAGTGACGCTTTAGCACAAAAGGTTACCGGCTTTTTAGAAAAAATCAATCACTATCGTTTGATTTCAAAGCATATGCCTCTGGGCGAATTTATTTGGCATATGCTTACTGACACAATGCTCTATGACGCGGTGGGTGCGCTTCCCGGCGGCAGAGCCCGACAACAAAATCTGCGTATTTTCGCCGAAAGGGGAGACGCTTTTTCGATGAAGCCGGGCAGAAATCTTAGTCTTTTTTTAGAGCATCTTCAAAGCGTCATCCATAGCAATATGGATTTTGAATCTGCGGCGGACGAAGGGTCTGCGGACAGTGTGAAATTTATGTCCATTCACAAATCAAAGGGATTGGAGTTCCCTGTCGTTATATTGATTAACACGGCTTCCGGTGGGGCAAATAACACAGACACGGCTATTATGTCAGGCGGTTTGCCTCCCGGCATCAAATGCTATGACCCCGAAGAAATGACAAAGAAAGCGACTTTGGCATATGAAGCTTCCGCAAGTTCCAAAAAATTCATTGAAAACGCTGAAAGCTTAAGAATACTTTATGTCGCTTTAACCCGCGCTCGCGAACGGCTTATAATGATAGGATCAGTAGGAAGAAATCTTGAATCCAGAATTGGTCTTTGGACTTTGCCAAAGCAAGGCGAGCTTTTGTTTGACAAGCCCTTTCTTGATATATTAGGAGCCACGGCTATAAGAATTTTCGACAATAGCATAACGCAGGAGACTGAAGAAATAAAACTTAACAATGTGTATGCAAAAATAATACCCGCCGCAAGCCTTAACCATGATAAGAAAAAAAGGAAGGATGCAGTGCTTGACGCGCTAAAGGTCGCCGCTGAATCTCCTTATCCGGAAGACGCTTTTGAAATAAGTTATAAGAAAGGCCCTTATATCCCCGCAAAAACCACAGCAACAGCTTTGCTTTCAGGCTATCTAACACAGTATCAAATGGATGACTTTGGCGACGTCCCTGAATTTATGCGCGAAAGCAACGCATATGACGCGGCATCAAGAGGAACTTTTACCCACACCGTTATGCAATTTATTGATATTAATGATGATATAAATTCAATAAATGAAAAAATAGACGATTTAATTGACCGCAATATACTTCCGAAAGATTCAAAGGAAGAAATTGATGTAGATACAATAAGCAAATTCTTAAAAAGCGATATTTTTTCTAGGACAATTGCTTCCGGCAATGTAAAAAAGGAATTGCCGTTTGTAATCAAGCTTTCTGCAAAAGACATCTACGCCGATATTGATTCGGATAGGGAAGTTCTTGTTCAGGGAATTATTGATCTTTGTTTTATAGAAAATGATAAGTGGGTAATTGTTGATTATAAAACAAATCAAATTACCGATAAAAACACACCAGAAGCTTTGCTTGAACATTATAAAAACCAGCTAATAATATATAAAAAGGCTCTTGAAAATATAACAGGGAAAAAGGTTAAGGAAGCGGGAATCTATTTCCTTTCAAAAAAAGGCGGAAACTCCTATTATTTAATCTAAGTAAAAAAGCTCAGTAATTTAACTGAGCTTCTTTTATCAATTTATTTTTTTTGTTTCAGTTTGTCTCTTACAAGTACAAACCCCTGAAACAAGAACGCCAACACAAAAACCAACCCGTACAGTATTATCGGAATCCATGTAATTTGATGAACATCGGAAAATGTGTGGCTGTTGCCCAGCACGCCCGAATATACCAGCAAAACTATGGCTGCATAAATTATGGTAACTGCAATAATTTGTGGTTTTTTGTCGGTTAATCCATACAGTTGGGTTACAACAAACATCATAAGGAATCCGAACAAAAACATCGGCCACATTCCATTGCCCTGACCGACTGCGACCAACGCGCCGTGCACGGCAACATATACCTCGAGCACTGTAATCCATCGTTTTTCCATATGGAAAGATGTTTTCGAAAGAGACATCTGAACAAACAGTAAAAACATATAGAAAAAGCCCATAAGATGTCCCAGTGTTCCTTCGGTGGGATGGAACCAGAAAGTATAAATCAACGCCCAACAGATATAATAGCCGTGCGTTTTAAAAATCGCAGCTACGCCTTTTTGCGGCAGCTTGACTTTCTTTCCAAAGAAAAGGCCGCGTCTGCCGTTCATCATTATAAGCATTATCACCAGCATTACTATGACCGATCCTTGCGATGACATAACCGGAACAAATTGCGCCAATCCATCATAAAACAATACAGACTGCACAATGTGCAAGAAAATGAATATGCCGTTTACTACCAGAAAAATTATATTTAGCTTTGACGCTTCGTCTTTTTTAGAATCTTTTTGCTTTGATATTTTATAAATTAAATACCACGCGGAAACTTGATGCAAAACATAAAGAAACCAAACGCTCACGCTTGCCCAAAGCTGTGCTTTTGGAAGCTTCCAATAATACCACGCGGCTCCCGTGTCCGGAAGCAATATTTCTCTGAATCTGTCCATGGTAAGAGATGAGAAGTATATTATAATTGTAAGAATTAAAGATAAAAAGATTACCGTGGTTACTGTTTTTTTAAGATTATATGTTTTTGACTCTTCCATAATATCCTCTTTTATAATTTTTTTAAGAAATTATTTCGCTTTTTTAAATCCTACTTAGATTTCTCTCCTTTTAGTGGAACAAAAACGGTATCTTTTGAAGAATAGTCTTCTTTGAGTTTCGAAGCCAAATCTTTATACAGCTTTTGCTGGGAAGATATCTTTGGAGCGTTGTTTTTTATGTACTCATAGCTTCCGTCCGGCTGTTGCATTCTTGCTTTCATATTATCTTTCAGCATGGTTTCAAGGGTATTTTCGATTCTGTTTTTAATTGCCTCATCTTCAATGGGAAAAACCACTTCAATGCGCCGAATAAGATTTCTTGGCATAAGATCCGCGCTGCCAATATATATTTGATTTTTTCCTCCGGCATGAAATTTATATATCCTATCGTGCTCAAGATATCTTCCTATAATAGATCTTACCCTTATGTTTTCAGAAAGGCCTTTAACTCCGCTTCTTAACCCATTGATTCCGCGGATAATCAGCTCGATTATTACTCCCGCTTTAGACGCGTCATATAATTTATATATTATCTCCGGATCAATAAGAGAATTTACCTTTGCAACAATAAAAGCCGGTTTTCCCTGTTTGGCATTTTCAATTTCATTATCAATCATTTGGATTAAGAAATCTTTAAGGTATGTGGGCGCGACTTTAAATTTTTGAAAGCCGGCGGGTATGGAATATCCCGTAAGCATATTAAACAGTGTCGAAGCATCCGAGCAAAAAGATTCCTTACAAGTAAATAGACCTGTGTCTGTATATACTTTCGCGGTGCTGTCATTGTAGTTTCCTGTAGATAGATGCAGATATCTTTTTATTCCCGTCTGCTCGCGACGAACCACTAGAAGCACTTTGCAATGTACTTTAAATCCAACAAGTCCATATATTACATGGCAGCCCGCCTGTTCCAATGTTTTCGCCCAAGCGATATTGTTCTCCTCGTCAAATCTAGCCTTAAGTTCAACCAGCACTGTCACCTGTTTTCCGCTTTGTACCGCTCTTATCAGCGCAGCGATTATTGGAGAATTGCCTGAAACCCTGTAAAGAGTTTGCTTTATCGCCAAAACATTCGGGTCATCGGCCGCCAAATTAATAAAATCCACAACACAGTCAAAACTTTCATAAGGATGCTGCACCATAATATCTCTTTCGCTTATGGTCTGAAACATATCCTCGCAGTCTTTGAGCATTATAGGCGTAATGGGGGGCTGTGGTTCAAATTTTTGTTCAGAAAAGCCTTTAATATCTGAAAATCCAAAAAGAAAAGTCAAGTCCAGCGGCATATCCAGCATGAAAACTCCCGAACCGTTTGTTTTAAGCTTTTCTTTTAAAAACTTAATCAACTGTCCGTCCTGGTTGCTGAAAGCAAAGCTTTTCATTATCTCAACCCTTACCGGCTGACCCTTTCTCCTTTTTTGAATAAGTTTTTGTATTTCATCCATAAGGTCTGAAACATCATCATCCACTTCAAGGTCTCCGTCTCGGGTCACCCTAAAAAGCGCAACGCCTTTAATCGTATATCCTTCAAAAAGAGAAGAAATGTGAATAAGTATTATATCTTCAATAAGAATATAGTTGTTTTTTTCTTCAAGCTCAATAAACCTTTGCAAAAGCAACGGAACCTGAACCAAAGCATACAATGTGGCATTGTCTTTATCTTCAAGCCTTACAGCGAGGTTTATAGATCGTCCCAATACTTCCGGAAACGGTCTAGATGCGTCAACTGCCAGAGGTGTTAACACCGGCTGTATAACTTTATAAAAATATCTGGTGCAAAAATCCTTTTGATTTGCATTTAGCATATTGTGTCTTAAAAAGCGAGCACCGTTGTTTTCAAGCTCTGCAATAAGCTTATGATAAGTTTTTGTCTGCAAATTTGCCATTTCGGTAGTTTTTTTTAACACTTTTTCTAATTGCTCGGCCGGAGTCAATCCGGCTGCGTCTTTAATCTCATATCCGGACTGTATCTGTGCCTGCAGGGTCGCCACCCGCACCATAAAAAACTCATCAAGGTTGTTTGATGTTATCGCTAAAAATTTCAGCCTTTCAAAAAGAGGATTTCGGGGATCCTGAGCCTCTTCCAGCACTCTGAAATTAAAGTCCAGCCAAGATACTTCTCTGTTTGTCACAATATAATCGCTTTTCATATCATACCCTTTTTAACAAAATCGCACTTTATCCCGAAAACTTGCTCGAAAAAAACACTTTGATTATTGAATGTCCATTCTTCCAGTGTAGTGTCTTCTTTGCCTTCCACAATAACCGAAAGCTTTTTTTCATAAAGCTTAAGGTTTAATGATTTTATTTTTTGTATCCTCGAATAATCAAGTGCATCCGCTAGCCTAAGTATTGCACTAAGTTTTGAAACAATCATTTTTTGGCTTTCACTAAGTATGCTATATGAGCCATGCTCGATGCTTGGAGTTTCTGCGCCGTGATATCTCGCAATATTTGCAATAATATCTTTTTGCTCTGTGTTAAGGCTTATCAGAAACGAATCTTGAATTAAATGAACTGTTGCCAAATCATAATCAGTTGAGTCCACATATTTTCCTATGTCGTGCATTATGGCCGCCGTTTGCAAATACAGTCTTTCACGGCGGGAAAACCCATGCACTTTTTTCAGATTATCAAATATTGTTAAGGCAAAACGTTCAACCAAATTGGAATGTTTTTTGTCGTAATCATATTTTTGAGCTAAAAATCGAGCGGATGCCACCATATTCAAATCAAATTCTTTTTTTTCTGCCTTGTCTTTTTTTCTAAAAAGCAGTCCGTGTAGTATGGCATCAGTGACATTAGCGCTCACATTATATATTGTTTCAGCTCCTGTTATATCAAGCAGCTTGATATAAAAAGCCATTATTATCAGAATCTTTTTGCATTTTTCAAACGGAAAGCCAAATGTTTTTTCTAGATATTTTGATGATTTTTTTGAAACGTCTTCATATATGGTCAATAGGTCTTTTTTTTGCAAGAAATCATTTTGTCCGCCTTTATATTTTTCACAAAGCATTTGAATGAAATCGATTTCTTCTCCGCTGGCTGCCAATGTTTCTATTTTAATGTTTTTAAGATTTCTTTTTAAAGGAACTGAAATGTAATTTAGATATTCATCGATAACTTTTGAAAAATCATTCATGGAAAGCGATTCCACGTCTTCTGTCATCTTTGTAAGCTTTAATGTATCGGTTTTGACGTTTTGCGAATAAACAATCATAGACTCCAAAACTGCGGCAATTCCCACTGAGCCGGTTCCAGTATAAACCATAAGGAAGTCCTTTTGCTTTTTTTCCAGCTTATTGTATCTTCTTAGCATTTCCCTGAATATCAGACTTTTTTCTTCCGCATCTTCTATAACATTTATTTGCCGCGATGTTTTTACATTTATTTGATCCACTACATAGTTTTTGTTTGCGGCGCTTCTCAAAGCTGATGTGGCGACAGCCGAAAAATATTCTATGGGTATCTGATATTCTTTTGCGAGCTTATAGTAATTGTTTAAAATATCTGAAACCATCTCCGCGGTATCAAAACTGATTGTTCCGTTCGAGAATGATTCTTCGCCAAGGCTTACGGGTTGCGAAAGAAACTCAAGTGTTTCTATTTCGTCTTCATTGCGCGGTTGCGCAATTTTCATATTAACGCTTTCAGGGCCGATATCTATTGCCGCAGCGATTTTTAGGCTCATTTTTTCCATAATTTTTCCTCTTGCTTTCATTATATTACATAACCATTCTTTATGGCAATTGCTAAGACCCAATAATAAGTTATAGAGGAAGTTTTTTTGTTTGGTGATTATATTATAATATTTGTTATATATGTTATATTTAAAAAATTTTCTTGTAAAAATTAGGTCCTTGTTTTATAATGTATTGATGGGATTATACGTTAGTATAGTTTCGATATAAATTAGACACACTCCAACCCTCAATACACCCAAACATCGTACCGTCCGCAAGGGCGGTATCGGTGTTTTTTTTATTATTTTAAAAAATTTTTTTATACAAAAAAATACAACATGTAGTGTATCAACAGTTGTTAATACACCATAGCTTTGATGTTGAAAGATTCCTGCACTCTTTTGTGGATAAGTGCCCAAAAAAACTCTTGAACACCCTTGTTTTATCTGATAAAATGTGACTTGTCCACAAAATAATTCCCTAGCTAACCAAAAGTTGCGGTGGATAAGCTTGTTGATAAGTGGCAGTTATCCACAAAGCTTACAGTCCGCAATAAGCATATTATATACATAAAATGTGGGCATATGCAGATTTTTGGTGTTTATGGGGGGAATATAAGATGGCGTATTTATATGCCGGGATTTTTGATGGGGGAAAGGTAAATGACGCTACCACTTAGCAAGCAATGGCTGTCTGCGTGCGATATGTTGCGCGAAGAGATGCCGGCTGTAAGTTACGAAACCTGGGTAAGCCCGCTTGTTCCAATAAAATATTCGGACAACACTTTGCTTTTGCAGGTGGAGTCTGATTTCAATAAAAACATATTAACTTCACATTATATGCCTTTAATACAAAATGCTTTTGGACAAATTATGGGCGAATCGTGTGATATTGAGATTTTAACCAAGGAAGAAATAGGCGGGGCTTTAAATAAAACAAAAACAACAAAAGAAACCTCGCAATCTTTATTAAATCCAAAGTATACTTTTGAAAGTTTTGTTATAGGCAATTCAAATAGATTTGCCCATGCTGCTTGTTTGGCGGTCGCCGAAGCTCCCGCTAAAGCATACAACCCTCTCTTCTTATATGGCGGTGTTGGTTTGGGAAAAACCCATCTAATGATGGCAATTGGCCATTTTGTTCGCAGTTTGCCAAATGAATTAAAAGTTCATTATGTTACAAGCGAAGAATTCACAAATCAAATGATAAACTCTATCCGCACAAACGCCGCGGAAGAGTTCAGAAACAAATATCGTAAAGTGGATGTTCTTTTAATTGATGACATTCAGTTTATTTCTGGAAAGGAAAGAACACAGGAAGAATTCTTTCATACTTTCAACGCTCTTTATGAAAGCAATAAACAAATTATCATATCTTCCGATCGGCCTCCCCGCGATATGGAACATTTGGAGGAGCGATTAAAAAGCCGTTTTGAATGGGGGCTCACTGCGGATATTCAGCCGCCGGATCTCGAAACTAGAATCGCTATACTACGAAAAAAAGCGGAAAATGAAAATGTATTGCGTATTTCAGATGAAGTTTTGGAATTCATAGCTACTAAAGCGGAAAATAATATCCGCGAACTTGAAGGTTGTTTAACCAAAATCACTGCTTTTTCAAAAATAAAAAAAGAGCCTATCTCTATGGATCTTGTTACAGAAGCGCTAAAAGATATAATAAAAAACAGTGATAATAAAAGAGCCACGCCTGAACGAATTACAAAATTGGTTTGTGATAGATTTTCACTTTCTGAAGATGATATTTTTTCAAAAAAACGAAGTCACGACATTTCATATCCCAGACAAATATCAATGTATCTGCTACGTGAACTTACCGACCTTTCTTTAAGTGCAATCGGGCAATTTTTCGGCGGAAGAGATCACACCACCGTATTGCATGCCTACCGAACTATTTCAAAAGAGATGGCAGATAACAATGAGCTTCGAGTGATGTTGGCCGATATAAGAAATCAGCTTAAGAAGAAATAACATAAATTGTTGATTATGTGGATGCTTTATGGAGAAATAGTATATAATCAACAGAGATATAAACAGAGATTTTTCCTCTCTGTACATGGAAAATGGCGGTTATCACAAAAGTAAACACCCCCTATTACTATTATTACTATAATTAAATATATATATTTGATATTCGGCAACAAAGGAGAAACTATGAAACTAAAACTTAACAAGCAAAACTTAAACAATGCCGTATCTATCGTAAGTCATGCGATATCAAGCAAAACAACAATGCCTATTCTAGAAGGGATTAAAATTAAAACAGTAAAAGAGGGCGTTAAGTTTACATGCTATGACATGACTCTAGGAATTGAAACCGTTATACCGGCAACAGTGCAGGAAGATGGAGAAGCTGTTGTTCCCGGAAGACTGTTTCATGAGATATCTAGGAAATTGCCAAATAACGCGGATGTGGATTTATATTTTACAGAAAATTTTGTAGAGATCACCTGCGCAGGTTCTAAGACAAAGATGCAAACTTTGCCTGTTGAAGATTTTCCTTTACTTCCTGATGTTACACAGGAAAACACTTTTGAATATTCTCAAGAAAAAATTAAGGATATGATAAGAAAGACTTTGTTTGCCGCGGCAATTGACGAATCCCGTCCAATACTTACCGGGATATTATTTGAAATTGTTGATGATTCCATTAAATTGGTTTCTTTGGATGGATATCGAATGGCGATTGCAGGACATGATATGGGTGAAGAATCCGAAAGTACAATCGCAGTTGTTCCGTCATCCACATTAGCGGAAGTAGGAAGGATACTTCAAACAGAAGGCATTATAAAAATATCTTTTACAAAAGCCTATATACTTTTTCAAACAGAAAATATAAAAATGGTAAGCAGGCTTATAGAAGGCGAATATATAAAATACAGACAAATTATTCCCGCTGAGTGGCAGACAAGATTTACAGTGTCAAGCGAAGAACTTGCACAATGTATCGACAGAGCCTCGACAATCTCTTCAGGCAGCAATAACCTTGTTGTGTTTAACGTGGGCACACAGCAGGTCAACATTGACTCTGAAAACGAATTAGGCAATGTTCACGAGATAATTAGCGCGCAGGTGGAAGGTAAGGAAATTCAGATTGCGTTTAACGCTCGATACGTGTTTGATTTTTTAAAGAATATAGAAAATCAGGATATTTGTCTTTCGTTTACAACAAACGTGAGTCCTTGTGTTATTACACCCGTTGAAGAAGATGATTTTCTGTATCTTTTACTGCCGGTTAGAATCTATGCCGAATAATATTTATTTATAATTAAAAAAAGAAGCTTTGTTAACAAAGCTTCTTTTTTTGTTGAATTTGTTTATTTTTGATATTTTAGATTATTCTTTAGTTTCTTCAATATAATTAATTTCACTTATTTCTGATTCAGGAATACTTGTTGTTTCTTTTTCATTATTTTCTGCTGCTTTAGTTTCTGTTTTTCTTCCAATTAAAAATACGATAATAAACAGCATCAAAGAAATGAAGGCGATGCCTAAAACAATAAATGCCATAGAATTGACTGCCGCTTGTAAAATGCTTGAATAGCTAATAAGAAAAGCAGGTATAATATTTAGAAAATTTGCAATTGAAACTGCAAAAAACATAAGCACTCCCACAAGCAAAAGTCCTATAAAATTTATCATTAGCATAATGCGAAAAAATTTAAATACCTTTTGCTTTTTTTCTCGCCAGACAAGAAAGAGCAATGCAATAAATAAAAGCACAATAGCCAAGCCGACAAAAAAGCTTATTATTGCTCTCTTTACCCAAAACCTAATTACCCATAAATTGTCATCAATGTTATTTTTTACTTTTTCTGTTGGTGCTAATGTATTATAGAAAACTTCTGAGAAATTGCTTGTTTCCGCAGTAAGAAGAGGAGCATTTCCAAAAAACCGTGTTGTTGTAGAAACTATAGCTCTTTCATATTCTCCATAGTAGTAGTCTTTGTCGTTTTCATCTATATTATTATTTTTGATTTCTTCATCAACAATCTCTTTTGCTATTCCGGAAGATTTAACCCCTTGCTCCAATCCGCCAATCCATTCGTTTAACGGAATTATTCCATCGCCTTTTCCGTATAAAACAAACTTTATAGTTCCGCCAAAAAAGTCGCCTAGCTGTTTTGAAAATTCTTTTTTTGGAAATACGTTTTCAACTACCGCATATACATCGTCCTTAAAATCTTGAGGAATTGAGTCCTTCATATTTATTTGCTCATTTATTTGTTCTAATACAAGGTCTCTTAAACTTTCATAGAAACCCAATCCCCTTAATCCGGCAGTATAAAAGAAAGGGTTTAGTACAGTGATATCCATGAGGGCCAACGCCTCTGTGGCAAACCCAAAAACAATTATAATAAGAGCCATAAAGATTGTGAGTATGATTTTTAGATTTTTCATTTTGTTTTTTTCCTCCGCGTTTTTGCTTTTTTATATTTAAGAGAAATTCCGTTTGTAACTTTAAGCAGCCTATCTGCAATCACACCAGTTATTATACCACAAGGCACAGACACCATAGCCAATATCGGAAAATTTAATGCAACAAAAAAGGTTGATGTAAAAAGGATTGCTATTATAATTTGACCAATATTATGCATTAAGGAACCTACCACGGAAATCCCAATCAAACCTATTTTTTCGCCTGTCCATTTTTTAAGCAGGGACATCGTGGTTAAAGACAAAATGCTTCCAGCAAGGGAGAAAAATATCCCTAGAGGAGCGCCGGCGAAAATGGGTCCAAGTAATGATTTTATTAAGGCGATAATCAATGCTGAGCGCCAACCAAAAGCGTAAAGAGCATATAAAATGAAAACATTGCTTAAACCAAGCCTTGCACCAGATACCGCCGGTATAAGCGGAGGGAGCAAACTTTCTAAAAAATATGTTATTAGCGCGAAAGCGGCAAGCAAGGATATAAACGTGTTTTTTCTTAAAGTAAGCTTCATCTGGATTCTCCTTCGGGCAACGTTTCTATCTTAATCACCAGATGATGAGGTGCGCAAACAATCATTGATCCCGGCCGTGAAATCGCTCCCTTTGAAATACAGGAACGAGTAGTACAATCGGATTCATCTATGAAAGCCATGTTTTCTGAAATTATAAGCAAGTTGTATCCATAGGATGTTTCTATAGGAACCTCAACGTATTCCTGATCAAACGAGAACGAATCAGTTTTTTGACCGTCAACATATACGTTTATCACAGCTTCGCCTTCAAAAGGAATCAAATAAATTCCCAGCATGAAACCAAATGAAATCACAACAATTGCTGCTATCAATATCAAATCTGTTTTCTTAAACAAATTATTCTCCTAAATGAATTGATACGACAAAGTATATCAAACAACAATTAATATAACAATTAATATATTATAAATATTTTTCAAATCAAAATGTTTCACGTGAAACAATATGTTTCTTTGTTTTATTAAATAAAAATATATATTTGTGATAAATCTGCTTGTTTCACGTGAAACAAATATGTATAATGAACTGGTAAAAATATTTGTTGGACAGAGGTAATGTTTTGGGAAAAGTAATAGCTGTCGCCAATCAAAAAGGCGGCGTTGGAAAAACCACCACCACAGTGAATCTTGGTTCCTGCTTGGCAACATTGGGCAAAAAGGTTTTGCTCATTGACATAGATCCGCAAAGCAACTGCACCAGCGGACTTGGGGTGGATTTTAAAAACTTGCCCTATTCCAGCTATGATGTGCTGATAAACGATAGGGAAATAACCAATTCAATTCATAAAACGATGATAGATACCTTGGATCTCTTGCCCAGCAGCATCAGCTTAGCCGGTGCCGAGATAGAATTGGTTTCACAGATTGCGAGAGAAACAAAGCTAAAAAGTGCGATAGCGAAAGTAAAAGAGGAATATGATTATATCCTTATAGACTGTCCGCCGTCTTTAGGGCTTATAACACTCAATGCGCTGACTGCTGCTGACAGTGTGTTAATCCCCATACAATGTGAATATTACGCATTGGAAGGACTATCACAGCTTCTTAACACCATAAAGAGAGTTCGTAAGTCTCTTAATCAAAATATTGAAATAGAAGGTGTAGTGCTGACGATGTACGACGCTCGTACCAATCTTTCAGAACAAGTAAGTTTGGAAATAACTAAATATTTTTCAGAGAAAGTCTATAAAACGGTAATACCGAGAAATGTACGATTGAGCGAATCGCCCAGCTTCGGTCTGCCGATAACCCTATATGATCCGGGATGTGTGGGAGCAAAGGCGTATCACAGTCTGGCAAATGAGTTTTTGGCAAACAATAATAATTGAGCAAGGGGAAAACTATGGCAACTCAGAAAAAAGGATTAGGAAGAGGATTGGACGCGCTTTTTGACAGCGAGGAAGATGTTAAAAAAAGCTCAGAAGATACAGTATATTCTATATCTGTACTAGATATTGACCCAAACCCAAACCAACCCCGAAAAAACTTTGATAAAGAAGCTCTTGACGAACTTTCGTCTTCGATAGCGGAGCATGGTGTTTTACAGCCCATTTTAGTGGTAAGAAATGAATCTCGGTATATGATTGTGGCGGGAGAACGCAGGTGGCGCGCCGCACGCCTTGCCGGGCTTAAGATGATACCAGCATTGGTAAGTAACTTTACCGATAAAAATATTGCTGAAATTTCTCTTATAGAAAACCTTCAAAGAGATGATTTGAACCCAATAGAAACAGCGCATGGCATCAAAAAGCTTATGGAAGAATACTCTATGACCCAAGAGGCGGTATCTCAGCAGCTTGGCAAAAGCCGCAGCGCTATAGCAAACACATTAAGGCTATTAACCCTTCCTGACTATATTATCGAATATGTGTTAACGGACGAAATATCTGCAGGACATGCGCGCGCTCTGTTGGCGTGTAGCAATGAAAAAGATCAGAGGGCAATAGTTAGCAAAATACTCACTCAGGGGCTTTCTGTTCGTGAAACAGAAAAAATGGTTAAAACATATGAAGCCTTTTCCGCAATGCCAGTAAAAAAAGAAAAGACAGAATTACCCGCCGAGTTTAAAGAATTTAAAAAACTCTTGCAAAAAGGATTGGGAACGAAGGTATCGATAAAAGGCGATATGGACCATGGTCAAATAACTATAAAGTATTTTAACCGACAGGACTTAGAGAGATTATATTCAATAGCCGAAAAACTTAACGAATAATAAAACTGATATGAAAAAATAACCGATGTGTTAATATATCGGTTGATTTTTTTTCTTTGATATTGTATATTTATAATTCTTGTGGAGAGATGACAGAGCTGGCCGAATGTGCGTGACTCGAAATCACGTGTACCGTAAGGTACCTAGGGTTCGAATCCCTATCTCTCCGCCATAACTTCCAATAGGACAAAAATTTTACTCCTTATTGGTAAAGCACATCGTCTGACTGATGATGTGCTTATATTTTACCATTAATTATTTAGGTTTTCAAAAAATGAATGTAATTTATTTTTCATCCCTTTTAACTTTAACATAATACAACCGCTCAGAATTGATTATTAAGTCCAATTCATTTTGTCTACGCTTTACTCTCTTTGATTCTATTGTTTTGTATATACTGATAATCCAGCTAATTATAACTAACAGAGTCAGTACGCCTAGAATTGCGTGTGCCAATAATGTATTTGCATCATACCAGTCTTTAAAAAGCACCAATACTATTGCAATATATAGAAGTGGAATTGTCAATCTCAATAGCTTTGCCAATTTAAATATTGTAGCCAATAAGAATGTCGAGATGCTTATTATTAGAACTAGAATAATACTCATAATTTTATCTCCTGTTTTTAATTTTGTCTTACATACATATTGTAATTCATAAGACTTACATTTCAAAAAATGAGCAGTATTTTTTTATTTCATCTTGAAATTTGAAGTTAATTGTAATATTTCGATCCTTATCTATAATAATTTTATTAACTAAATTGCTGATTATCTTACGAGTAAGCACCTCTATACCTTCGTATTGCTTAAAAAGTGTAACAGCTTGGCTGTTTAGTCCCATTTTGCTACGGAATATTTTAATTTGCTTATCAAGCCGTAATGCTCTCTCTTTTAGCTTTTCAGAATTGTTCTCAAAACGCTCTTTCATTCCTTTATAATCATCTAAAGTAATAATATCCAACTTATAGTCACTGTATAGCCCAGCTTTAAGCTTTTCAATCTTTTCTATCTCTGCTTTAGTCGATGAAATCTCATATTCAAGCTTCGCCACCATATGGTTTATTTCATATTTCTTTTTTTCTTTGATAGCTTGTTCTACATCAATCATGCCTTGGATTATTGTATTGATGGTAGTCACTAGAATATCAAGAATTACATCTTCGAGAATAAGATGCGATGAACAGGTTCCTTTACCAAGTTTATTATATGTTGAACAGAGGAAGTTATAATAATTCTTATCCTGGTACGGTGATATTTTACGTTGCATTTGCTTACCGCAGTCTTTACAAATCAAGAATCCGGCAAGAATAGATGGTTTTGTATTATTCTTTTTAATTGTCGGTCTTGATTGATGGGTTATTAATGATTGCGCCATTTCAAAAGTATCTTTATCAATAATCGCTTCATGAGTGTTTTCAACAATAGCCCATTGCTCTTTGGGTAAAGGTTCACGTTTACCAATCTTATGATTATATGAATAACTCCTACCCTGCACCATATCACCAGTATAAATTGGATTCGTGATAATGGTTCTGACTGTACTATGACTCCATTTAGAGTCCTTGTTTGTTGGTTTTCCCTTTAATTTTTTTCGGTACAATACGGGACTTAATATATCTCTATCATCAAGTATTCTAGCAATTTTGGAAAGGCTTATATAACTCAAATACATCTTGAATATAGCTTCTACTATAGGTTTGGCATATTCATCAGGTATTAGCTTGTATTTGTCCTCAGGAGACCGCAAATAACCATATGGCACGATAGGAGTTACATACTTACCTTCCTTACGTTTTATCTTCAAACTGGCTTTGGTGGAGTTTGAGACCTGCCTTAAATACTGCTCGTTAAATAGATTTATGATTGGTACTTCAATACTATTCATACGTTCAGGATCAGTTACACTGTCTATTCGTTCAAGTAACGAGATAAATCTTACACCCTTTGAAGGGAAAAGTTTTTCTAGGTAATAATCGCCTTCAATATGTTCTCTGCCGAATCTTGATAAGTCTTTTACAAGAACACAATTGATTGTGCCATTTTCTATTTCACTCAGCATAGCTTTAAATGCAGGTCTATTGAAATTCCCGCCTTTTTGTCCTTCGTCAGCAAACACTTTCACCACTTCTAAGGCTTTTTTATTTGCATATTCAGTTAAAATCTGTTTTTGGTTTGTAATGCTATCACCAAAAGATTTTATTCGCTCTTCTTCCGATATTCTTACATAAATAGCTGCTTTCCAATCAACTGTCTTGAATGCTAAATTATTGTACAGCATATTTGAGCTCCTCTTCTTCTTTATATGCAATATCCGCATACTTTTCTATATAATCGACTATTCTATTGAATTCATCTTGATACTTGAATACAATACGCACATTTAAATCTTGATTTACATATATATTATCAATCAGACTCGTTGTAATCTCCCTTGATAATTCTTTTAAGAATCCATGCTCAATAATATTTTCAAGCCAGTGAAATTCATTATTACGGATATCTTCTTCTGTCTGCTTTTCGTTTGTAAGCGATTCGATTTCATCATTTAGCTTTTGGATTTTTATATCGAAATTATCACGCATAAAGATATAATCATCTTTTGATATTTCGCTTGCTTTCCAATCGGAGTATGAATTCAACTTTAAGACTTGAAGTTTCTCTGCATTGTCTTTTTTCTCTACGATTAATCGGTCATAATTCATAGATAGTCTTATTAGCTTTTTGTTTTTATTAATCTGTTCTAATACATTCTTTATATTAACCAGAGATTGTATCTGCATATTAAGAGTTACCAAGACGACTGAATAAATATTTTCTTCTTTTATACAATGGGAATTAGTGCATACAGAAGTTCCACGTTGATTGTATGCTCTGCATCTATAATATACATACAATTTACCCTTTTGATAGGTGGAATTTCTAATAAGGGATGAATTACAATCTTCACAACGAAGCAAACCAGAGAATAAGTACACTTTGTCATTATCATTAGCTGTCTTTATACACCGGCTATTTAGGATAGATTGTACTTCATCAAATTTTGATTTACATATTATTGGTTCATGCATGTCATAAACGATAAAGTGATCTTTATCCTCAAGAACAATTCTTTTTCTATCCTTATAATTACGAGTTGTAACTCTTCTTTGGTCAACCGATCCTATATATGCTTTATTGGCTAGCATATTTCTTATTGCATTAGGCTGCCAACCTTTGCTATTTGATACTATATTCTTGCTAGTATATAATGAGCCCGTCTTCCTGTATTCTGAGCGTGTCATTATACCGAGTCCGTTAAGTCTTTGCGCTATACGAATCATTCCTAAGCCTTCCAAATACCAATTGAATATATTTTCTACGATTGGCGCAGCTTCTTTATCTATAATTAACTTATATCTATCTGTTGGATTTTTCTTATAACCAAACGGCGCTTGAGGTGATATGTACTTACCTTCTTTCCGCTGCATATTCTTTGTAGCCCGTACTTTCTTTGAGATGTCCTGACTATTCTGATCATGGATTAAGCTTTTTATCCTTACCATTAGACCATTTATCTCATCAGCGTTTGTATAACTGTCTAATCCATCAATAATTGAAATGAATCTACAATTATATTTTGGAAATACATGCTCTAAAAAATTACCTGCTCCGATATAATCCCTACCAAAACGTGATAAGTCTTTTACAATAACGCAGTTTACCTCTCTGCATTCAATTGCTCTGAGCATTCTTTGGAAAGCAGGTCTATTGAAGTTCGTTCCTGTTTCGTCATCATCAATGAAAAAAGAAGACGAGACCAATTCTTCATTTTCTTCGATAAAGCTGTTTAGAAGTTTCTTTTGATTGGTAACACTATCACTCTCTGCTTTATCGCCATCTTCACGTGAAAGCCGGATATATAATGCAACATTCCAGACATTCTTTTTTACTTGATTATCTTTTTCTACATCGTAGAATTTATTTCTTGCCAAGTTTCTGCTCCTCTCTTTTATATTGTTATATTCACAGTAGCATGTATGTTTTTAATATCAAAATTTGAGACCTATTTATTATTAATGTGGGCTATGAGCTTATCTTCTAGAGTGGTTTTGCCGGAAAATTCTAGAGTCACAATCGTATCTTTATATTTAAAGCGATATGGATTAATTATTTGATCCAGGAAACTCATTCGTCTTTTATCTATTGGCATAGAAAGGTCTATTATTACATCACGAATATCTTTTAATTCTTCTACAGGTACGGTATTTGTATTCATTTTTGTTTCCTCCATTCATTGTCTTCAAGGATATATGGATGCGACAAAACAAATATCTGTTTTGTCGCATAGTATATATCTTTTAGATTTTTAAAATTGTACAAGCATTCAAAGCTGTTGAATTGCAACACATAGGAATTTCACCTCGCCCATTTTTAAAGACTTCTATGTCTTATCGTAGAGCCGACCAACGGTTAGTATGTCCACTGCTTGCCTTTCATTGCAATATGATATTACATCTCAAAATGTAATACTTCGCTCGTATCATAAGATAGTCATGGCAAAAGTTATCGCTATGGACTTTATAACCCAGAGCAAGCAGCTTGTACTTTAAATGCTTTTTTATTTAGTTTTCATGGTACATATAGCGTATTAATACGCCTTGGGATTTCTGTTTTCATAAAAACCCCTACACTATAAAGCAGTGGGAAGGTACTTTTTTCACCCCCCTTAGCGAAAATTTATTAAATTTATCAGCTTTTTTTCGACTTTTTTAACCGAACGTTGCACTGTAGCTATGCTGCAGCCCTCTTGTTCTGCGATTTTTTCATATTTAAAGTCCAAATAATAATACTTAAAAAATCTTCTTCTTTGTGTTATGGAGCATAGATAAAGAAACCTTAAAATTAAATTGCTTTGCTCTGTGATGATAGCAATATTCTCTGGATTGCTACTTTTATCGTACATATCCATAAGGTTCCTATTCCTTTTCTCTATCTCTCCTTCAAACGAAACATTGTGTAAGTAGTAATTTCTGTTTTCGTTTATCATTTCATTGTCTTGAGTTTTTAAAAGATCTATATAATTGAAATGAAATTCACGTCCTTCTCTTTCCCACTCTGTTAATTGGTTAAATAGTTCTTCTGTAATCTTTACTTGTCTTCCGTCAGTTAAATATGTTTTTCTGTATTTGATTGGCATAGCAATCTCCTTTTAAATTTTTCATGTCGTTTGTGATTCCGGCTTGTAATTGCCCCAGGTTTGAAAAATCTAAAAGTTATGGAGATCGGATTTTTGTATTCATTGATAACGTCCTTTCCTGCCAAAACCGTAAAAAAGGGTATAAAAAAAGGACTTGCAGCCGTTTATCGGCGCAAGACCTTCGTTTTAATCTTTATGCAATTTTGGTCATAGTTGGTCTACGCTATCATATTAACATTATCAAAATCCCGTGTCAGTACCAAAACAGTCTCAATTTTGTCTCAATTTTGTCCCAAATTAGTTCCAATCATTTTTAGAACTTTTGGAATAGTTAAATTCCATAAACTGATTCCAAATATATTTATCGCTTCCTTTCTTCTTCTAAAGTAAGTGGTTCTAGCCAGACACAAGCTCTCAAGTATTTCACTTTCACAATACTTGAATTTTACAAAATAGTTCTTATATATTATCTGATAATACAGTTCGCCTTTGTGAGGATAGTCTTTCAGTTTAAGTAACGCACTATGTATTACATCAATAATTAGCTTATTTTTCTCTACTGAAAGCAATCTCTCAGATAATCTTTGTGATTGAGCTGAGTCACCTAAAGAAGATATTATCTCTAAACCTTTGATATCATTAATTCCATAATCATCTTCATAACTCTCCATAATATCAGCATATTTGCTGCAAGTTTCCCATGCTGTTTTTGAATATATATTTAGAAGGAGTTTTGCATTATGATAAATATTATTGTTATGGTTTTGGGATGTATCTATATTTGTTTCTTGATTATTTCTGTAGTTTTTTGTCTGCGTCATATCTATTCCCCTAAATAATAATTTATCCATCAAAACCAGAGGACACCTTTATCTCTTGACAGTGTCCTGTACATTTGTTATTATATTAGGTGTTCAAAGAAAAGTCAAGGAAAATACGAACATATGTTTCTGTTTTTTGAGAAAGGGATAAAAACATGAAGTTAAATGAAAAAATTGCTATATTAAGAAATCGCAAAGAGCTTACCCAGGAGCAGCTTGGTGCAATTGCAGGTGTGAAAAAAAGAGCCATTATTTACTATGAAAATGGCCAACGCACACCAAATGATGAAATCTTATCAGGTATTGCTAAAGGTCTTGATATAACTATCGAATTCCTTTTAGATGATTCTCAAGATATTGAATTTACAAAAGAAGAGATCTTTATAAATGAGGCCAAGATAAAATATGGCACAAAAGGTGCTAATGAAGCTTCGAAAACCATAAACCGTATAAAATCACTTATGGCAGGTGGAGAGCTTGATAATAGTGATAAAGATGCTTTCTTTAATGTAATGCAAGAAATATATTTTGATTCCAAAGAAAGAGCAAAAAAATACGGAAAGAAATCCGATTAAATCTTGCTTAAGAAATTACTTTTAACTTGTTCGGGGGTACGTATATCGTATCCCCTTTTATATATACTATATGTTTTAAAATACATAAGCTCTGCTGGCACATTCATTATTTTCGCTGCTTCTTTATGGGTTAATCCCTGCATTTTAGCATAGAGCAATACTTCCGGGTCTGATAAAAGAAAATCTGCCGCAAATATATTAGCGTCCCTTTCCGGTCTTGATTTCATGTCATATAATATCAAATCTTGCATACCATTATATGCTGCGAAATGCCTATGTAAACGGTCATGTCCTAATTCATGTGCGCATATGACCTTTTGAAGGTAATCATTGAGGTTATTGTTTATTACAATATATCTTGTTCTGTTTTCAATTGTATAAAAACCTTTCAGTTTGTTAAGATCTCTAAACAAGACTACAATCCCAATTGCTTCAGCTATTTCAATCGGATTTCTTGTTTTGTGCTTTTTCACTAAATTCTCTACT
The DNA here is from genome assembly GCA_963675575.1 of Christensenellaceae bacterium. GTDB lineage: Bacteria > Bacillota > Clostridia > Christensenellales > UMGS416 > JAGLOK01. Next base: position 2,998,226 of record OY776378.1, on the reverse strand, counting down.
TCATCATATATTCTGCGAACCATATTTGTTTACCTCAATTTACAGTATATACTAAAACAAGTACCAAAATACGGACAGGAATCTACTACCTTACTACCCTTACTATCCTAAGCTACTATCTTAAGCTATTATCTAAAGTGCTTTTTAAAACATGTAAACATGGAACAGGAACATGTAAATAGTTACATTAATTTGACATTGACGCGAATATGTGTTCGTGCTATATTCTATAAACGGTGGGTGAGAAATAGAGGTGAGAAATAGAGAAATAGAGGAACAATAGTCGTGTACAAGCCTATAGAAGTAATGGTACATTTTGATAAATCAGGAAAATAAATTTCTTACCGAATAAAGCATGAAGATGCTAAACAAATAAATCATGTGGTTCGTATAGATAAAATCATAAAGCAGAATAACTCTCCTCACAATGGTAACATCGTGAGGATTTTTATTTGCAATGTTATAGATAAAGATACTCAGAAAGAAATAACATTGTACTACGAGGTGGAAAAGTTTGTGTGGTATGTTGGGGTTTGGTGATGTGCAAAAGTATGTAGTTTTCATAAATATATGCAAATTAAAAGGTAAAACAAAACACTAAATTTTTATTTCATACTTTTGCAGATGATTTTATGACAATATCTAAAGTATGAATTTTAAATTGATTTGTAAAAAAGTTCTCTTTCTTTTTTACCATTAAAAATCTTTAGTATATTTTATTGGAGTTAACCCTTGTTCGTGTTATTATAATAGCAATAATACAAAATTCTGTTGTAAATAAACATATGTAGTATTGTTATATTATAATAGTCAATTGTAACATGAGTTATACTTCAAACTAACCAAGAGATGACCCAAAAATGGTATATCCTAAATGGTATAATCTATTTTGTTAGATTATTGAGAGAATTATAATAGATATCTAACATATCTAAATAAAGGTTTATTTAAGATTGTGAAATATGATTCAAATAAAATTTAATTAAAAGTAAATGCTAGTATTAGCTTATTGGAGAGGTTTATGAACAAAAAAAAATTGACATATATTAGTTTGTTTAGTAGTGCTGGAGTTGGATGTTTTGGATTTAAGCTTGAAAATTTTGAATGTATAGCTACAAATGAAATAGTAAAACGTAGATTAGATATACAAAAGTTCAATAATAAATGCAAGTATAATACTGGATATATTGATGGGGATATTACATTTGGTAATACACAAGAAAAATTATTTGCTGAAGTGAATATGTGGAAAAAGAAAGAAAAACTATCTAACGTTGATGTAATTATTGCAACACCGCCATGTCAAGGTATGTCTGTTGCGAATCATAAAAAGAATAGTAAAGAGATAATAAGAAATTCTCTTGTTATAGAATCAATTAAAATAATTAAAAAGCTTAAACCAAGAATATTTATATTCGAAAATGTTCCTTCTTTTATGAAAACAACATGTACAGATATTGATGGCAATGATAAATCAATTTCTGAAGCTATTAGAGATAATTTTTCTAGTATGTATTCTTATTCAAACAAAATTATTAATTTTAAAGAATACGGAGCGTGTTCGAGTCGTTCAAGAACACTTGTTATTGGAGTTCTTAATGAAATATCTGATTGGATTTCCCCACTAGAATTATTTCCTGATTTGGTCCCAGAAGTTACACTTAAAGATGTGATAGGCTCAATGGAATCATTATCAACATTTAGTGAGATTAGCAGCAAAGATATATATCATGCATTTAGACGATATCCCGAGCATATGAGAAGATGGATTACAAATTTGAAAGAGGGACAATCTGCATTTGAAAATGAAGATGATGAAAATAAACCTCATCAAATAATCGACGGAAAACTTGTTGTAAATAAGCAAAAAAACGGCGATAAATATAGACGACAAATCTGGGATAAAGTAGGGCCATGTATACATACTCGAAATGATCAATTAGCAAGTCAAAATACAATTCATCCCTCAGACGATAGAGTATTTAGCATTAGGGAATTAATGCTTATGATGACAGTACCAAAAACGTTTAAGTGGGTAGAAAAAGACTATAATGATATAAATAATATGTCGAATTCAGAAAAAATAACGTTTTTAAAAAAAGAAGAAATAAAAATTAGACAATCATTGGGAGAAGCTGTTCCTACGGTAATATTTCGTGCTATAGCTAACAAAATTAAAATATTCTCTAATTATAATTATCTAAAGCCTAAAGAAATCAAAGAGATTGTAAACTGCAATAACTTCTCAAAAACAGAAAAGCTGATTGCTTTTATAAAAGATAATCCAAATAATCTAGCAATGTCATCTCTAAGCAGAATTGCAGAATTATCAAACTCATTACGTACAGATAACGCAGCATTCTTTACTAACAAATCTATAGTGACAGAAATGATGAAAAATCTTCCTGATACAGAAAAACAGGAAGTTAGAATACTTGAACCATCAGTTGGTGTAGGGAATTTTATACCGTTAATACTAAAGAAATTTGAGGGAAAGAAAATTATTCTGGATGTAGTTGATATTGATAATAATAGTATTGCCATACTTAAAGCATTATTAGGTTCATATAAGGTACCTAGTAACTGCCATATAAACTACATAACAGATGATTTTCTACTGCATGATTTTAATAATAAATACGACTATGTAATAGGAAATCCACCATTTTATAAGATGAAAACACAAAACCCACTCTTGAAAAAATATAGGGAAAATGCGATAAATAAAGCAACAACTAATATTTGCTCATATTTCATGGATAAATCTATTGAATTAGGAGAATATGTTTCATTAGTATATCCAAAATTTATATTGAATACACCAGAGTTCAAAGCAACTCGTGATTATTTAGAAAAAAAGTCTATTGATTGTATAATAGATTATGGAGAAAAGGGTTTCTCTGGTGTCTTAATAGAGACAATTGCTATACTAATTAATAATAAGACTAAACCTAAACATACAAAAATAATATCAATTACTAAGAGTATTAATCTTATACAGAAGCAAAAATATATTTTTGATAATAAATTACCTTATTGGGTAATATATAGAAATGAACTCTTTGATAATGTTTTAAATAAGTTAAAGTTAAATGTTTTCAAAGTTTTTCGTGATAGACAGATAACTAAGAAAATGCTGAAAAAAAATGGAGAGATACGTGTAATAAAATCTCGCAACATTAGTGACGATGGGAGAAAAATAATTGATATACCGGAATATGATTCATATATTAGCAAAGAACAACTAGTTAATTTGGCTGCTTACAAGTATTTATCCAATGAAGAGGTATATCTTACACCAAATATGACATATAAACCTCGTGTTATGAAAAAACCAAAAAATATTGTTCTGAATGGGTCTGTTGCTATACTAATACCAAAAAATAATATTAAGCCAAAAGAAAAACAATTATTATATTTTTCTTCAGATGAGTATAGACAATTCTATCAGATAGCAAGAAACTATCAAACTCGCTCTTTAAATGTTGATTCAAATTCTGTTTACTTTTTTGGCTTACTCAAAATAGAAGATGAGATTGTATCAAAACCTAAAACTACGCAAATAAATAAATTATATTTAAGTGATTATGACATGAATAGGAAAGAGGATTCTAATAATGTTGACACAGCTATCAATTACTGAGTTCTGCTCAAAATATAACTACGATATTCGTATCACCAAAAATGGTCGTTGGATTGACCAAAAATGTGCTGCTGATGTTGTTACAGTTATAGCAGATTGTATTTTGAATTATAATATTGAAAATCCAGGTTCATTCTTTACAACACCAGATATATGGCACTACAAATATGCTGTTGAAAATATTGAAGCTATATTTAAAAAACCAGAAGTTGAAAATACTTCTGCAAAGAACGAATATGATAAATTTTTCCAGCAACCGATGGAAATGCTAGCATATGCAAATGTCCTTTCTAAAGAAAAAAGAGGGACAAGAAATTACTATAAAATTATTAGTACAGAAGTCCTGGAGTATATAGCTTTAAGAGAAAAGAATGCGCTTTTTTTTCTTAAGACATATATAGAAAAAGTGCTAAGAGATAGCGAGATTTATTATATATTTGAAGAGTTTTTTGAATATCAAACAAAAGAAAAGTATAATCAAGTTAAGCTAGGCTTTTCTAATTTTACAATATCAAATACAAAGATAAACGGTATAACTGAATGTAATAGAATTTTTATAAAAGTTATAAATCCTTTAGCCTACTTTAAAAATTCACTAGGAACAGAAAGAGGAAGGATATCAAAACACCATATTACATATGACATGCTTATGTATAACAGAAATAATTTTAGGGATATCAATTCAGAAAAGCCAAAAGATATGACAAGAACAGAATACACTACCATACATCCTGTTGAATTTAATGAAGCTTACTTTAGATATCAATCTTCGAAAGCAAAAAGATTTCTTAAGCTATTTAATGATCAACACAGAAGAGGAAAAACTGAACACCTTGATGGTATTCACATAAATGACCAAGCATCACATATACATCATATCTTTCCTGAATCTGAATACCTTGAAATATGCTATTTAATAGAAAATTTAATTGCACTTACACCTACACAACACTTAAATTATGCTCATCCTAATGGTAATACTCAAGAAATAGATGAACAGTTTCAACATCTATTATTATTGTCAAAGTCAGATAGAATATATGAAAACTTAACTAACTTTGATTTAGAGAAAATATACGAGTTCGAGAATTTTCTTTTAGTTCTTAGTGTAGGATTTGATAATGATGGAATTCTTGAAATAGAGAATATGGATTTTAACAGTGTAATACTTACTATAAATAATCAATATGTAGCATAATAATAAATAAAGGAGTGTTTATAATGCAGCTAACCTATGGAGAAAATCAACAAGTAAATTTCAATAGTATTGAAGAGTATTATGAAGTATTGGGGTTCTTTGCTAATTCAGGAAGCATCTCTTTACATTGGGAGGATAATGATGAACAAGGAGCATGGGGAAAAGAAGGTCGAATACACTTCTATGATGAGTTGACTATATTCCCAAATGTTTTTAAAATGACTAGAGGAACGGGTAATATAGTATCTAGAGTCAACTGTAATGAATATGTGGATAAATTGTTTCAGATACATAACTTCCGAAGTGGAAGAGTTATTCAATATATTACTGAAATAAGAGCAACAGTTAATCCTGCTTATATAGATAATTTTAATAGAGGATTAAATATGTAAGCTCCAAATAAGCAATAGTTCGATATGTAGTTGCTAACAAGTTCCAAAAATTATACTCTACATAACTTTATAATATTTTTTCAATTTTCTTCTACCTCTTGATAAGGCAGTCTCTACAGATTTTATCTTTATTCCAAGTTTATTGCTTATTTCTCTATATGAATATCCACCGATATACAGTGAAAGGCAATTCATTTCATGGTCAGAAAGAAATCTTTGAATTGTTTTTTTTAACGAATCTAAATCTTCCTTATCAATACATTCCTTTATTGGACTATTTAAATACTCATATTTTTCAACATTTACAAATGCATCACTATTATCGAAAGAAACATAATCTTTTAAGGGTAAGTGCTTTTTTCTTAAAGACATTTTGATTGCAGAATTAAGTCGTCTTTTTATACATTTACGAAAGAAAGTATTGAAAGAACCAAGATTAGGATCATAATTTTTAACAGCTGACAAAAAAGCAATTCGCCCCTCTTGTAATAAATCTTCTTTATCAGCTCCTGTTATAAAGTAATTATTAGAAATGTATTTAATATCTTTCATATATCTATCAAGTAAAGCTTCAAAAGGTTTCTCTTGAAATTTGGCAGCTGTAACAAGATCTGCATCACTAAAAGATTGATATTGTATCATTTTAGTACACCTCCTTAATAAAATATCTCATATATTATATTTCTATATAATTATACCTTATTCCTGTATTTATTTAAGTGTTTATAAAAAAACTTTCTAATTATGTCATTGTTGGTGCATCTTCATTGTTATACTCTAATATATATCTAAACTAAAGTGAAAAATTAAAACTGTACTTTGACAACTGAAAATGGCTAAAAAGGGCTAATTTACTTTTGCAATGACCAGTACTATGGCTTTAATTTTATTCTACTTGATGCCCTATTTATGGGATTCTTTGCTTCTGCCTCTTCTTAACAGTCTTAATGCATATTTTTTAAATGGAAATGATCTAACATTTAATAGAGAGGGAAACTAACGGCTATAAGAAAATGTTTTTTTTAAGTAAGACTGAAACATATAAGGAAATCGATGTAGACTTTAAATTCTACACTGGATTTGCTGTATCTCAAAAGCAGAAATCAATAAAATCTTTACATGAAAGTATTAGTAGAATTGATAATACTTTAAAAATTCTTGAAGTTTCAACGAAGTCTACTAATCAAACTGGTATTGCTTTAAGTGCTTTTAATTTAAAATTTTTAGATGAAGATACCGGTAAGTAGTATACTCTTGAAAATATATTTCAATCACCAAAAGTATTTAGAGATGATGGTTTATACAGAGACTTGTTAAATGTGCACCCAAAGGACGCAAAAAGGGACGAAAGATTGAAAACATCAGGTGATCTTCTAAGCTTAAATTATAATAATAGGTTTTGTTATTTGTATGCTCGCAAAGTGGAAGCAGCGCAAGGATATACCAGAGGTACGATAACCAATACAAAAAGTATGAATAAAAAAACACGAAAGTAGATATTAATAATTAGTAAAACCAGAATAACTAATATGTTCAGTTCATAATTTCAGGCAGAGTGACAGATGATTAAGCGATAAAACAATTAACTCGCACATAGGGAACCCTCCGTAGTTTTTTTTATTGCACAAGGAGGAGATGGTATCAGAAAACTTAAGGAAAGATACTATAATTGAGTGCATGACAAAGAGCTAAAAAAGGCATGGAGAGTAAACCGGTAAAAAACTACAAGTCGGATAAGTTGTAATGAATTATTTATCTAATTTATATACTATGGAACAGTATACTCAATTAAGTAAGCCTCTATTCGAGGATAGTCATATAAAGCATACTTTTTGTATGTCGAATCAACATGTTTCATAACCTAATTTATATTGTCTCTTGTAACCTTAACTTTTTTATTTCTCCAACAAAACAACGAAATAATCAGAAATTATTTCTCCATTATTTAAATAGAAATACACAAAAAACCCATTATATTTATATAAATTAAAGGTTTAAATAGTGAAGTAATAACTCGGTGTGATATAAAATCTCCCTGCATTATTTTAATACGTTATTAGATTATAAATCATATTTTATTAGTATAAAATTTTAATTGAAGTATTGGCATGATATTTATTTAGTATTTTCTCACATCAAGTTCAATTTTTATCTTTATCCAAACAGCAATTCTTATACTTTTTTGCAGATCCGCAAGGACAAGGTCCATTCCTACCGATTTTTTTACTGCCCCTTATAACGGTTAATTTAGGTGAAAGAGTAGTAAAAAGCGGTTTAGAGAAAGGGGTCAATTTTTGTTTTTCGAATAACTCAAAAATTTCACTCGGAGTATGCCCATTGTTTTCCCAAATACGTGTATTATTTTTAAGCTCCATAATAAGATACGAGAGATCCTGAGCTTGATTAAAATCCTTGATTTCTATATCTCTTTCACTAAATAAATCGAATAACTCTTGAGTTGAAACGCCACACTGAATAGATATGTAAATATCATAACTTAGACTGGAAGCCAATTTAGAATTATTCTTTAACATTTTTTTATTAATATATTCATATAGAGTAGTGTATTGGTCACTTATTTCATGATAATAAGGATCTGTAAACTTAAGAAGATCTTTCTTTTTGGGAATATAATACGGCTTACCCGCCTTTGCCATTATAAGAGCGCCCACGCCTCCATCGTATTCAAAAACAGCTTCATGTACAAAGTGTGAATCATCAATGTATATAAAACACTTTTCTAATTCTGCTTCGGAAATAACGATTTCCCCAGAATGAACATTATTATCGTCGTCAATAATAATATCGGAAATTTTATTATCATTTTGCTTATTATATATTTTTATAACCCTACCCTTATCAATAATGCCATAAAGATTGGTAAGAGCTATTATATATGATTTAATTATTTGCATTTATCTTTTGTCCTAATCAAATTTTACTTATCAAAATTATATTATATTGAACACTCTATTACAACATATGGGGGGAATATACTACCCTTTTTATGCGTTTTTAATACGTTCCAATGACTATATTATAAAACTAATTATGTTCTATAAATGGGGTCTACTTGTTTTTGAATAAAACAATAATTACCCATATTATAGCATATTAGCTACTTATCAGCAGTTCAATTGCAACTTGCCTTAATAATATATTCATACTGTAGGTTTTTATCCATCTTTTAATTAGAATTCTTACTTCAACTATATTTCCCCAAAACAATTAGACGATCTAATTATTAGATATAAATTCTATTGGTGATAAATACATTAATTATTTTTCAACTGTTTTTTAGCATAAATCTTGAATTTCTTCGGAGCATTTCCTGTATATCTAAATGGATAGCACGTTACTATTACTAAATTTGTTCCCGTCATCGTTTCAAACCTAAGATTTTTATCACCACTAACAATTTCAATTTGTGTCACTACATAAACAATGTTTGAATTTTTAAAATTAATTGTAAATACATCACCTTTCTTAATATACTGTAAGATACTAAAATCTGTATCTCTGTGCCCCATCAGAACACATAATCCTTCATGACCTGGTAAGGCTGATGAAGGTAGGTGTCCAATATTTTTTTTGAGAGTATATTTATCAACATCAGGCATAATATCAAATGTTCTTGTTTTTTTATCAGTTGAAATTGTAATATTAGCGATTGATGAAGTGGTGTCTTCAAATAGTGATATATTAGAGTTCTCAGAATTTTGTTCTATAATCGGTAATGGCGTAGGCGTATAATAGTTTATGATTTTTGATGAATCAGTTGGTGAATTGGTTTTAACTTTTTCAATTATAATTGTATAATCCGAATTATTAATGCCATTATCCAAATTGTCTGTTTCTGTATTATTAGTATCGAATATTCGAAGATACCTTATTATTATAAAAAAAGAAATGGTGATGACGAATACCGTCATCACCAAAATTACTATTTTTCTATTCATTTTCATCCCCTCTCTTATTTTATATGCGGTCGTCCGCAAACAACAATGCTGGACCAGCCGAACATTTCCCTGTAAACAACCATACCTCGAGATGACGAAGCATCGATTACCATTCCATTACCGGCATAAATACCAACATGCGTTATGTTCAGATAACGTCCATTAACGTTAAACGACCAAAAAATCAAATCTCCCGGTTTTAAAGCTGACTTTGAAATAGATAAATTATTGTTAACGCAATATCGTGCTTGTTCTGCAGCCGTGCCCGGTGTAAAGCTTGATACTCCAGCTTGTTGATAACACCATCTGGCAAAATATGAGCAATCAACATATTTGTCTTGCCCACGTTTTGCTTGAGAGTACGGATCCCCTAATCTAGAGAGAGCATATCTTACTATGCCTGCTCCAAGTTCACCTTCAGGCAATTCATTTATAAGTTGTACTGCCTGTTCTGGCGTTAAACCATTGAAACTACTCATACCGCAAATTTCCATAAACATTGAGTAGTATTCAGCAGACATTAGTTCATCTACTAATTGATTTTGATTATTATTGAATCTATATAACTCGGCACCTTGTTCATATGTTAAACTTTCAGTAGAAATAATCAGAGTTCTGTAAATCTCCGGTGTTGGCTCCGGACTAGGGCTTGCCGGAGTTGCACTTGGATATGGTGTTGGCGATTGAGTTGGTGTAGGTGTAGGATCAGGTTCGATTATTTCTTCAATAATTTCATAGGATATTGTATTCATGCTCCAAAAGACATCTTTTAGTTTTTTTACTTTTCTATCATCAATAATGAGTACATCCATATATTCTTCGTCATTTGGATTTGCAGATGATTTTACAGCAAATACTCCTATAACATCTATCCAGTTATAAGGTTCGTAACTTAGTTTATCTGTATCACCATCCATTATGATTTCATTTATTTCACCTGCATTTGATATAATACTTGTTATTTCTTCACTATATTCATTGTTCATTTGAACTACTAGTTCAGATATTGTAGGTGTGTTGTCATCTGTATCTTCAAAGAAAACTCCCCACGGAGAGGAAACCAGAATAAGTATTAAAGTGATTACAAGGATTATAACAATAACAATCCATCCACCGACGGCTATAGCTGCAACTAATCCTTTAATGGCCGCTATAGCAGCTTTGACTGCTGAAGCAATTGCTTTTGCGGTTAACTTTGCAACTTTTGCAGCTGTTTGTGCCGCTTTTTTCGCAGCGGCCGCGGCCTTTTTTGCAGCTTTTACACTTTTTTTAGATGTTTTTACAGTATTCTTCAAGACTTGTTTTGCCGTCTTAATAGTTCTCTTTGTTTGCTTGATAGTTTTTGAGTTTGTTTTTATATTCGCACTACCTTTAATCTTTGGAGACTTATTAAGAACAGCTTCTTTTGTCTTGGTATCCCGTGCATTATTATCGATTAAATTGTTGTCTATTATCGAAGTATCTCTCTGAAAATTTTTATAAGTTTTCTTAGCTTGTTCTGTTTTTCCTCTTTGGGATTGCTTTTGCTTTATATCAGTAGTCTGACTGTCGTATGGTTTATTATTCTGCCTTATAGAATCATATCCTTGTCTAATTACTTTTTTACCGGCCTTACCTGTAGATTCAATCCCTTTGTTTGCTAGATACTCACCATTTTCTGTAATATTATCTGAAGCATATTCATTTGCATTTTTATTATCCCCATCAGGCATATTTTCTTTCATTTTAGAAGAAAAGCTACGAACCCGGTCAGGAGTTCGAAGCGTTTTCTCAATAATCTTAGGTTTACCCATTTGAGGTTTTTGTTTAGGTTCTTTCATTTTCTCTCCGATTTTCTGCAAATAAAAAAACGCCATTTCTGACGTTTTTTATTGCAGTTTGTTATCTAGTATTTATTTATCTTCTAACAGTCAAGTAACATTCTTACCGCACTTCTTACACTTGAACTGTATGATGCTGGCTCTTTCAACTCATCGAATAACGAAATTTACTTAATAAACCACATTATCCGGGATCTCGGATAATTTTGTAGTCATAAGCTTATATAGTTGAGTATTTTTTGGAAATGGATTTTCAAAAGGTACGATGGCGCCTCCGAACTTGAGTAATCCTTGTCCTTCGGTGCCATTATCCGTGATATGTCCAAGTTGTGTTTCACTGATATTGAGAAGCTTGGCCAATTCAAATCTATCCGTTGCCGCCTGGTTCATTAATAATAAGAATTCACTGTTTGCGAGCATTGTTTTTGCATTATTGCTTTCAAGCAGATCTGATACATTCTGCGTAATACCGGTACAGCATGCACCATATTTTCTTACACGCTTCCATAATTCGAATAAGAAATTGGAGGAATACTCATTCTGAAAAAGAAGATATATCTCGTCGATATATACAAATGTGTTTCTACCTTTTTGCCTATTTTCGCTTATACGATTGAAAATATTATCAAGCACAACAAGCATGCCAACAGTTCTCAACTGTTTGCCTAAATCCTTAATATCATAGACAATATATTGGCTGTTTACATCTACATTTGTTTGCCTTGCAAATGTATCGAGTGAACCATCTGCATACAATTCAATCGCAAGTGCCACTTCTCGCGCCTCAGGCTCGTTTTGCCTAAGCAATTCTTGCCTGAAATCTTTTAGTGTTGGCGGTTGACCTGTGAAATTATTTTTAACATATTCACGATATACATTAGCAGTACATCTGTCGATAATACTCTTTTCTTTAGCAGATAATCTACCGCTTCCAACGAGTTGTTCACAAAGAGATAGTAAAAACTCGCTTTTAAATATTACTGGATTTTCATCACCACCATAATCCTTACTCATATCAAGTGCATTTATATGATTTTTGCTTGCAGCTGATATTTTAACAACTTCGCCACCCATAGATAAAATAAGGTTTGTATATTCTTCCTCGGGATCAATTATAATGATATCAACATCATCTCGCATAATCAATGCTGCTATCTCTTCTTTTGCTATAAAGGACTTACCACTACCCGATACACCCATAATGAATCCATTAGCGTTCATCAAATGACGTCTGTCCGCAATTATCATATTCTTTGATACAAAGTTCATTCCATAGTAGATACCCCCCTCATCCTGAATCTCTTGTGTTTTAAATGGTATAAGAACTGCCGTGCTTTCGGTAGTAAGCGTTCTCCACTTAAATGGCAACTTATGCAATCCAAACGGAAGCACAGTATATAGTCCGTCCATCTGCTGGAATGTAAGTGTTGTAAATTCACACATGTGTTTTCTGGAAATTGATAATATACTGTCTGTATCACTATCTAATTCTTCAATGCTGTCCGATATAAGAATAATGGTTACAGTTGCGAAAAGCATTCTCTGGTCCCTGGAGGTCATATCATTCATGAATTCATGTAGTTCTTTTGAACGTTGTTCTAAATCATAAGGGATATCTGCTGTGAAATTTCCGTTTTGTGATTGTTTCCGTGTAAATCTTGCCTTGTCAGTTTCTGCACCAAGTATAAGCTTATTAATTATTTTAACCGCCTCATCAGTGGGTACTGGTAATAAGTCTATCGAGAGCATAAGGTTTTTGGGAAGGTCTGCGAATTCTGTTATCATTGTATCTTTAATAAACGAAGCAAATTCACGCACATATAGTGTTCTGCAATATTTATCACCAATCTTTATATAATCCTTATTTAACTCCATGCTGTCAGGGCAGATGGTATCTTTAAAATCATGTCCTTTTCGCATTGTTCTTTTTAATTCAAAGTTGTAGTATTGTTCCTGGCCAAGCTTATAGAAATCATGAAATATACGCAGTCTTTCTTTTGCATCCAAATCAATTAATCGACTGGACAGCTTTGAGAATTGTGAGTACAAGTCAGATGTGACCCTACCAAATAAAGAACGTGCATCTACAACATTCTTTCTTGCTGTAGATATTGTGATATATTTTTCCTGCACCATATTGTTACTGTTTACAATCGCTCGATCCAGTAACATTTGGTTGTATTCTTCACGGTAAACATCGAGTCCGTCATCTTTTAGTGGCATAAGGATGCGGTTTTCAAAATCCTGCTTATTTAATCTACGATTATTAATTGTCAGTTTTGTAACAGCCTCTGTATCCAATGAATTAATCAAATCACAATAACGCATAAGCATCTGCTTTTGATCATCTTTAGAAGCTACTCTATAATTAATATCAGTAAACCTCATGGTCTTTGAATAGCTATTCCCTACTTTAAAAATGCCATCCTCGTAGATTTCTCTTATCGGGATGGCTTGCTGTACACTCTTTGGTATTTTTAGGCTTTCTTTTTCCGCTCGCCTTATTTTTCTAAATGTGTTGGACATCTTTGATTTTTCCTTTCTTTATTAATTTGTTATCCTGAGTTACTTCTCGATACGCAATATACATATAATTGTCTGCCTTAAATACCAACTGTTTTGGCATAAGAAATTCAGATTTTATACATGCCCATATGAAGTGCTCTAGATCCATGCCGTGATATTTGATAAAACCCAGGCTGGCTATCGGTATGGCTACCAAAATGCACACCCATGATACGCCTTCATTACCTAGTACATCTTTCAGTGTAAAATATGCAAACACAGCTATTCCAATCGCAACTGCACTGCAAATGAACTGTCTGAAAGACAGTCCAAAAAAAATTGTTTCATGATAGTTTCTTACTTCACGTGGTATTTTAATTTCCATATAAATTCTCCTAATTTATCTTTTCTATTTTCAAGATATCATCTCTTTTACAATTCTATCCGACATTTTCACAGCGCCAACCAACACAAGTAAATTGAAAATCAACTCACCCATATACGCCCATACAATCTTACTTGCAGACATTGTCATATCAATATTAGGTGGTGCTGATGCAAATGCCGAAAATATAATACACGCTATAACAATAATTGCGCCTTCCAAGCATACCCCGGCATAGCTCTTAAGGAACGCTATACCGGTACTTGATGTGCCTTCGCCTGCAAATGTGGAGAGCGGAATAGGCGCAATAGCTGTGTACATATAGAGTTTGAAAAAGCGACTATATACAGTCATTATCATAATGAATGATAATATTATGATAAATAGCGAACCGATCAAAGATATAGCCCATATAGGTATACTTTCAAAGAATCCTAAATCGTTTATAGCCGTTGCCATTTCTGTTGGCAGTGTTATTTGTGTTGCTGTAGTAATATAGCCAGCTGCTGTCCTTATTACACCTTGGCATATATCAAATATCCCAATCATGATATCCATGCCCCAAGTTACAATCGATTTAGCGATAGCAAATCGGATAAACAATCTTAACGCAACTTCCGGTCTTTTAATTTCATGAAAATTAGTCGTGCTTTTTATTACGCCTGCAACAAAGAACAATACAAGCAAGGCAAGTCCTATTGCTTTTAACGCTCCGTTTATATTCACAATAACAGACCATATACCGCCCCCTTTAAACTGCTGCGGGGATTGTGTGAGTAGCACCCAAATATCAGCTAATTTCTCATTCCATGTTTGCAAAGCATTTTCTAAGTTATCTAATATCCCCAAATGTTTTCACCTCCTATTATTATGGGAAATGAATCCCTTGTTTTAATCGACTTAAAGGGATTCAAAGTACTGTGTGTGCGTTATTCAGCCGCCTGTAATTAGGGTTAGAATTTCTTTTGCAAACATAATTATTACGCCGCCAAAGAAGGTAAGAAAGCCGTTTGCTCGTTGGCTAGGATCATGTGATTTTAGTGATAAACCGATCTGTACAATACCAAAGCCTAGTATGATAACACCGATAGCACGTATCATACTGAATATAAAATCACTCAAGTTATTAACGACGGCAAGAGGGTCAGTTCCTGATGCAAATGCGGTTGTTACGGTAAATAAAAAGGCTACCATTACGATAGCCGCCATAAGTATTCTTTTAGTTCTGTTTTTCATTGTTTATTCCTCCGTTTTTTAGTTTTCATCAATAATGATGTAATTTTCAGCGTTTTCAAAATCAAATGATTCAATGAATGACACTGTAGTAACAATTCTGTCTTTATGTCTATAGGGTGGACTTGAATAACTGCGATTCAATAGTAAGTCTGTAAACCTCCTTTTCCCATCTGTTGTTTTCCTAATGTTTCTATGTTTAAGCAAGTCATACTTCTTATCCCAAACAGCCTGAGCACCACGAATAAACAATACGCCATAATCATTGTCCACAAGCCGTACTTCATCAGGAGTTAATAGTTCGCGTCCTGAAATCTGCTTATTTGTAGAGTATGAACCGTTGCGCCCCCGATTATGTCCATACGTTCTTGTCTGTATTGTTGCTTTACCAAGCAGTTTTGATATATATTCATGCGTCGATAATTCATTCCCGCCTAAGTATAAAAGGCTATCGCAGTTACCGGTTATTGTCTCCCAGGCATTTTGATTGCCTTTGAAAAGCCCTTTAAGTTGTGCTAAGTTTTGGATAATGATACTTGCTGAAATCTCTCTTGAGCGCATTGTAGACAAACATTTGTCAAACTCTTCAGGAAGTGCCACGTTTGCAAACTCATCGAGCATAAAATGTACCGGCATAGGTAATCTACCTCCGTGAACTCTGTCTGCTTGGAAATATAACTCAACAAAGATCTGTGTATAGAGCATACCTACAATGAAGTTAAAAGATGCATCATTATCAGGAATAATTGCAAAGAGTGCCACTTTATGTTCGCCTAATTCTTTAATATTCAATTCATCCTTATTGGTTAGCTCTCGAATTTGTGATAAATTGAATGCCGCCAATCGAACGGCGCATGATATCAAAATGCTTTTAGCAGTTTTACCTGCCGCTTGTTTAAATACTGCATACTGCTTACAGGCAATTGAATTTGGCTTTTCCATTTCAAGTGCCATAAACAATAAATCCAATGGACTAATGAAGTCGTCCTTTTCTTCTTTGACTTCTGCATACTCAAGCATAGTCATAACCATTGAAAAGTTTTGTTCATCAGGCGGTGCTTCATTAATAAGATAGAACATTAATGCTTGCAACAGCGCAATTTCCGATTTTTCCCAGAATGGATCCTGGTTTATTGAGCCTTTTGGTGTTGTGTTTCTAATAAGGTTATTAATAAGTTTTATAACGTCTTTATCGTCTCGCAAATACTCAAACGGATTATATTTATCAGAGCTTTCAAAGTTAATTAGGTCCAACACCTTGATGATATAGCCTTGCTCAATAAGCAAATTACCGACACTTGATAGCAGCTCTCCTTTGGGGTCGGTCGCCACAAATGAAGTATTACATTGCATTACATTAGGTTTTGCATAAAAGCGTGTTTTACCTGCTCCTGAGCCTCCGATAACAAGGGTGTTTAGATTCCTTTGATGTTTATATGTATCTAGACCCATCCGCACGTTCTTTGTTAATATTCTATCTGTTTTCTTGAATTGTCTGAACTGGTTTCTTATAGCTTTGGGACAGCCCCACATTGCAGAACCATGCTCTTCACCAATACGCCTTTTGCTTTCACTTGCGTAGTAGGCCGCTATACCCATTACATAGAACAAAGAAAATCCTAATACAAAAGATAGTGTATTTGCGTTAAAAGAAATCTCAAAAGGGTCTTCTATAACTTTTGTTATATATGGCATTTGTTCAAGTAAAGATAATGTAGGCTGATATGCTACTGCGAGCAAAATTGCTAACCAGACAATTATAAGGTATAAAAATAACCACATCACTGTGGTCATCACTCTGCTATTTGGTTTTTTCATCTGGCTTTGCCTTTCTTGCTTGCTCTCGCTTGAATAACAATTGCGGGTTCAAACTCACCTTTATGATGCCAATTGCCGTTTACTTTAATATGGGTATTGTCTTCGTTGATATCTTGAATAATAAAAGTACCATGCTCAGACTGAAATTTACCACATTTAAATACTTCTTCATATTCAACGCCGTTATATAACTCAATATATCGCTGGTTTATCTTGAATAAGGTTACTCTACCGGATATCTTATCAATAGCTCTGTCAATCTCTTCAAAGTTCTGTTTGTGCTTAATTCTATCTTTCTTAGTATACATCAAAGCTTCGGTAACTGTGTTTTGCTCATTTGTAGTTAGAATAATATTTCTATCACTCATTTTGATTACTTCCCCTTTCCTTTGTTAGTTGGTTTTTTAAACGGTATTGTTTTATTAGTAAATGTTCCTTTTTCGATAGCCTGTTTATGAGTATTAAGTTCAGTTTTCACAGAAGCTTTTTCTTTTAAATTGAATGATTCAAGATTTTTATCAGCTTTACTTATTTCCTTGCTGCCATTAGCTGTTATCGGATTAAATAATTCAGCTAAATCTTTTCCGTCATTTCCATTCACTTCGTCGGGGATATAATCAAAAGTATATTCATTTGTATCAATACCGTATTTTGTCGCAACCATAAAGGCTGTGCTTTCAGCCATAAGACGATTATTACCACGGGTATACTGATCGCCGTGCTCTGTGTGCGCCTTAGCGTATGACTGTTCAAGTATGAGTGCTTTATATGTATCGGTATCAGATAAATCATCTCTGATATATATAGTTTTGGATTTATCGTCATAAAAGGAATCAGTTTCAAGATCAGATTTTACTTCAATTGGAACAACCGATGATGAATTAATTCGATCAATCTCTAATTTTATTTCCGGTGTATTGTCCTTCAATTCAAGATTAAATGATGATTTCTTGATGTCCTTACCATAAGTCTCTGAAACATCAAATATTTTTACATCGATAAAGTTTCCTGTGCGATTACCATTCTTGTATTCAGGCATTGTTATAGTAATGCCCTTTGCGCCTTGCTTGGGGAATCTGCCAATCTCACGCCATTTGGTTTTACTCATTACGACAGACGCACTCGGCATTTGCTCCAATATACGCTCTTTATTCTTTGAAGAATAATTATACATTTGTCCATTCAAGGTAAGATATGCTTTATATTTATCTGGAGTAATGTTTTCTTTGTTGTTCTCCCTAATATCTTTTAGTATTTCCTGCACATCAACCTTTTCTTTTCCCATCGATTTGGGATTTTGCATGTTGGAGTTGTGCCGCTGTCGATTTTCTTTTTTTGGATCAGATTGTTCATTTTCAGTGACTGGCTCAGGTGGACTCATTTTTATATATTCCATCTTACCTAATACATGATTAACTCTTGAAACATCCTGTGCTTTGATTATTACATCGCACAAACTGTCTTTAGAATTAGTTTCTTTGATTGCAGCATACCTTATGCCATATTTCTGGGCGTACCTTTTAAACTTTGTTAGATCTTTGGTTTCCATTCTGAATATTCGTGTATCTTTGCCATCTTTTAGAATCTCTGTTAAGCTACCTTTACCTTTTCTGACTTTTTTATTATCCTTATATACTGCATACAAGGCAGCTGCTACATTCTTTGTTGCACTACCAGTCAATTTTAGCGCAACTTCTGTTCCTTCTAGCATGATTCGAACTACCTGTTCAGATGCGTCACCACCGTGGTTCATGTTTATACCTCACTTTCTTTTAATTTTAAACATAAAAAAACCACCTAATATTATTTAGGCAGTTTTAATTATTATTTATTTTTTTATTTTAACTTAGACATCTTTTTTCATTGTCTCCAAGCATTCACGGCATATTAATTTACCTCTATAATTTGTAACGTCAGTGGCGCTGTCACAAAAAATACATGCTGGCTGATACTTTTTAAAAATAATGTGTTCTCCATCAACATATATTTCCAAAGCATCTTTTATATCTATTCCCAATGTCCTGCGTAATTCTATTGGAATTACAACACGTCCTAGTTCATCCACTTTTCTTACTATTCCAGTTGATTTCATAATTTTCTCCTGATTCTTGTTCTTTAGATTTGTTATTTATTATATTTATATTATATACTCGCAACTATATTATGGCAACAAAGCTAATCACATTCCAATTGTCTTATGATTTTGAATAACCGAGTCAGCTTCATAGTTGTATCCAACAAGCGTTAGGATGTGCTCTGCAAGTTTCAACGCCTATTGTGCCAGTTGAAGCTACGTTTTTCTCTCATAAATTGCATCGAGTGCGGCACGATGTTCAGGTATATCATTGATTTTAATTTTTACTTTTGTAGGCACCACTAACCATATTTCTAATTCCTGTTATCTTCGTGTTTTATAAATCATAGTATGTTCCTGAATACCCTGTTGTTCTGAACAGTATTGCTATAATCGCAATTACCTATTGTGCTCATAGTACTGAACCGCTACACGATGTGCATACTCGACACCGTTGTATGATCTCCTTTAAACTGTAGGAATGTGCAGAATATTGAAATATACTATCTACACTTTTTCCTAAATTGCTCTATTTGAAATAAGATATTCTTGTGATATTCTTTGTCCTCTTCCTCCGCATCAAATATTATATTATAATCATAGTACTCACTAATTTGTGATGAATCAGAGTAGTCCATACAAGAAATTATAAAAACTTTCTCAACATCACTACGCAAAACATCTTTGATAGCGTTAATAGATCTATTATCTGTAAAAACTCCAAATGGATATAGAATAGCAAAACTAATTTCTTTGGGATGTCTTCTCCAAGTAGAGCTTATGACTGAATCAAAATAATAATAATTGTTTCCGATTAAATACATTTTTCCTGATGTTGGTGCTTGGCTTATACCTGCAAAACCCACAAAATCTTCATTCTGTAAATTATACATAACATTTGTCCTAAAAAGTATCTTATTGCTTTTATAATGATTGTCTATAATCCTCATGACCAGCTTATGCTTCTCATGTTGATGTGTACCAGTTATTAAAGCTGTCCTTCTACTAGTATCATTTAAAAAGTCAATTATTTTTTCTTTGGCTTCTTCTCTATTATTCATAATTTTACCAACATTTAATTATAACATTTAATTATCATCTTGGATTTCTGAAGATAATGAGCCACCCTTATTCTTCACCTTTACTATTTGTCTCTGAAAATTTCTCAGCCATTGTAGGATTGTCCTTCGTTAGACGTTTGATGGTTAGATCTTCAGCCTTATTATTTGCTAAGCGAAGATTGTTTTCAGACGATAATAATGCTTCTTTTGTCTTTTGGAGATGGTCAATTGTTTTGTCAATTTCTTCAATCGCTTTTCCAAATTTATCACTTGCCAATCGAAAGTTTCTACCGAACTTATCTTTAAAATCGTTCATTTCTTCCTCAAAATGAGAAACGTCAATATTCTGCTTTCTGTATTCAGCAAGTTGCTGTCTATAATCTACGGAGTTCATGGCGGCATTTCTTAAAACGGTAATCATTGAAATAAAGAATTGAGGACGAATCACATACATTTTTGGATACTTATATGAAACATCTGCAATACCGACGTTATATAGTTCATTATCCGTTTCTAGAAGAGATACAAGTACTGCATACTCACAATTTTTTTCATTACGATCTTTATCAAGCTCCTTAAGAAAATCCTCGTTCTTTTTCTTTGTAGCAGTAGTGTCCATTTCATTTTTCATTTCAAACATTATCGAAATAAATTCTATTCCCTCACTTGTTGACTCTCTGAAGATATAGTCGCCCTTACTACCTGTTCGTGAATCATTGTCCTTTTCAAAATATGCATTTTTAAATCCTGTCGGGCGAAGCTTGTTAAATTCAATTTCACAATGCTGTTCAAGAGTTTCTCCCACCATCTTTGTGGACATTCTTGTTTTTAAGTCTTTATAAAACTCGACAGTTTCATCCTTTGCTTTAAGCTGCACCTCATAATTTTCTTTTAGTGACTGCACTTTTAATTGACTGTCTTTTTCAGATTCATTCAGTTTGCTTTGAAGCTCTACAATCTTTTTGTCTTTTTCGACAATTTCGTCTTTTTTCACGATTTCAACTTCATTTACAGCGATTTTCATATCTTTTTCACCAGAGGCGATTAAAGCATTTAGGCGTTCTATTTGTTGTTTTAAATCAGCCATAGACTTTTCTTTTTCTATTTTTGCGTTTGCTTCAGCCAGTTTTAGTTCATTTTCTTTTTCAGCATGAATATATTTCTCGCGCTCATGCAACTCCTTATTAAATTCAGAGTCGCGAACTTGTCCAACAATGGCAGCATAGCCAGACTCATCAACAGTGAAAACTTCACCACAGTTTGGGCATTTTATTTCATGCATAACATGAATCCTCCTTGTAATATGGAAATAGCGTGTTAAAAATTGCAGTTTAATCAGCTTCGGTCGTTTGTTATTTCATTAACTCTTTTACAGGTTATTCATTACAAATCCTACTTCAAATAAAAAAGCAATCTTCTTTTTATCTGATACAAATAAACTGTTGTATTCCTCTGAATAAATATTTCCGATTGGTTAAAATATTATCTATCTCTTTCCTGTTTCAAAATGATATTTGTTTTTTCTTAAGTAAAAGGCTTTTTCACCACCTTCAAGTATTTCGCAAATATGATGCTGAATTCCTCGTGAATTTAAAATACCTCTATCAATAACACCATCGTTGTTATATTTCGGATTATTATTTTCAATAGAACCTGATCGGTACTCGAATTTGTACTGCTTATTCGGCGAACTCTTACCGAATTGATTAGCCACAATAATTTCTTCTGCGTCTCCTCCTAGTACTATATTTGCATTATGAGTCACAACGATTATCTGACGCTCCTTCTTTTTTTCTTTCAAGAAGGATATTAGATCATTATAAATAGAACGATTGTCCAAATCATCTTCAGGTTGATCCACTAGTATGGGGCATTTACTTTCCGCTAGATTAATTAATAATTTTAATAAAACCAAAGCTTTCTTGCCAGGAGACATTTCTTGAATTGTATCTCCATCCATTTTTACTGTATAAACTGTATTATACCAATCGGCTAAAACTTCTCTCAGTGCAGATTCAATATCGAATCCCTTTTTTAAGATGACCGTATTTTTTAAGATAGACTTTATAAACATCTTAATATTTTCTGAGGTATAGAAATCTTCGGACAAAACATCTAAATCAATTATTCTCTTTAAAGATCTCTGATCTGTCATTATTTTGATTTTCTCACAGAACGCATCTCTTCTAAATGGAATAGTTACCGTGAATTCTAAATCATCTTTTTTTAAATTTTCATTATCGTTAATCGAGCATGCAAACATCTCGTGTTTTTCTTTGTAAAAGCCACACGACTGCACTACTTCATCTAATGCATTGTTGAGTTTCCCATTCAATCCAGTTAATTGAGCAGTTAAGCTAACATGTGTATCTAGCTTCTCTTGCTCAGATTGAATACTTTCAGTCAGCTCCTTGATAGCATCATTACTTTCAATTTTATCTTTTAGCGAATTCACAATTGCCTCGTGTCCCTTTCTTCTTTCCTTAAATGAGTCAATATCTACCTGAATCATACTCAGCAAGGTCATTCTTTCACGAAGCCAGCTTTCGTCTGCTACCTTGTGGATCATCTCTATTTTTGCAGCAAATTCCTTATTAATTTTTTCAGAAAGGTCAAATAAAAAATCATTTCCTGTCAAAACAGAATCAATACTCTCGATATATTGATAATCTTGGCTAAGTTTTTCAATTTTATAATTCAATTTTCGGATTGAAGTTGATGCATCATCATAGCTAGAGACATCAGTATCTGACAAAGATGCTTCCTTTGAAAGTTTGTCTTTTTTATCCCGTATTTTTTTTATTTCACGTTTAATGCCTACATCAGTCCCAAGTTCCTTTCTTTCATCTTCGACTTCAATAACTTGTTTGTGAATGGCTATAATATCGTATATTTTTTTATCTAGGGATGGCTTATAACTTGAAAACCACGTTAACCTTTCAGAGAACGCCTTATTAGCATCTTCATTTAGTAAAACTATGTCCTCTATGATTTTATCAATCTCTGATGTTTCCTCGTTCTCGTCACTTAGTCTATTCAAATAAGTTTGTGGGATATATATAATCTTTCTTTTCTTTTCTGGACTATCAGAGATAGTGTTTTCAAATCCATCTTTCCACTTCACTTTTATACTCGGAATCGCTTTTATATTAGTATGAGCTTTCTCACATTTTTTAATAGCTTGCTCACTGTCGATTGTCAAGGCTAAATTATGCAATAGTAATGATTTCCCAGTAGACTTTCCCCCAATTATACATGTAAGCTTATCGTTGAAGACAATAGGCTCTGGCTGAAAATTTTTATCGTCTATATAAACACTATTGATTACATAATAATCAGGTTTTTCTTCAGGCTTTATCTGCTGAATACGGACTCTTTCATATGGTTCATAAACCAATTGCTGAAGACCATTAAATGTTGGATCAGCTTTAATCCAACAATATCTATTGAGGTTAGGCTCAAAAATTTTATCGTTCTTATGGGCGTCACAGCCTTTAATACACGGCTTAAGAGAACCACATTTCTTAGTTACAATGTCTAGATTATCTGTACCTTTGCCTAAAAAGTAATCAATATCACTCGGTGTTGCAGAGAATATGCAATCACAAAATTGATAAATAGCTTGCCTTGCAGCAACAAGTTGGGGCTCTCCTGTTTCTGGACAAATGTAATCACAATGATTTACAGCCCCACTAACTCCATCACCAGTGCTATTTGATACACCAATAATAACATGCTTCCTAAGCTGCATATCTTTTTCAAAGACTTGCTTTAATGCATCAAACGTAGGCACAAAAGAATTGACACCTTTTTTGTATGCCCTTACTTCATCAAGTTCGCTGTTGATTGTTTTCCCCAGCCTTATAAGGTCATCTTTCGTGGCATGAAAAACAGTCTCTCCATACCGGAAGTCAAGTTGTGAGAAAAATCTGTTATTCAGTTCATCAGCAACTGTGGGATCAAAAATGAAGTGTATATTTATTGGAGAATCTGCAGCAATTGGTTGCATTCTCATTTCAATATTTGGTAATATTAACTCAATTATATCTGATAATTTCCTATCCGCCAACACTTTCCTATAATTATCAATTGATAGATAATCCGTAATACCGATAGTAACTATATTTTTGTTTTCATTAGCTCCATCACCGATATATGAATTAATGTCCTCATAGAACTTATTCCATTTTTCGTCACTAGTAGTACCCTCATATTGATCATTTTTTGTAGTATCTGGTGTGTGTATGTGTAAATCCCATCTTCTCCATTCTGATCCTCGTTCACATTGCATAACAACCTCCGTCAATACACTTTTGCGTTATCCGTTTCTATACTTAGTCAACAATTCAACTATGTAGCTCAATTCTATACGGACAATACATAGCTCAGTCTCTCTATTTTACTAATAAATTAAACTTGCTTTTAAATAAAGCTTAGTAATATTCTAATAATAGTCCTACTTCAATTATATCCTTATATTATGTTTTATAGCAATTTGAGAAGCTTTATATAAGCTTTTGTATATTTTCCATGCTTATATTTCCATTTTGCATTGCTTTCTAAAACAGCTTTTAATAAATCTTTACAAAGAGAACTATCGAAACTATATAATAGCATAAACAAAATTATATCAAGGTTTCTAAACATTGTTCTGTTAAAATCACTCAACATCTTTATAGAATCAAAACCTATAGTATTCCTATTATCTTTATTGCTCAATCTCTCCAATAGTTGCTTCTCAGAAGGATGCACATATGCACACATTTTTTTAAAATTACTTTTTATTTCCGACTTTAGATCACTATTCAGTTTATCCTCAAAGGGGAATTGGATGTCTTTTATAATATCTACACTCGAATTATCTATATTTTTCTTTAGATATGTGATTTTACTTTTAAGTTTTTTACCCTTTGCAAGTTCATCCACCATAACAATTTTTGCAACAAGTTCAATCATATATCGGATTTCTCTCTTTGGATTATTATAAATGCCTTCTCTTATTAGGTTGAGGATACCAACTAATGATTCAATAATCTCATCAGTAATTTCTATTGACATAGAATCTTTGTAAAAGTTTAAATATCTACCAGAGTATAAGGATAATAATCTGATTGTATTAATAAAATCAAAAATCATACTTTCAGAATATTTCACCTGTTCTTTATATTTCGGGTTCTCTAAAACCTCATTTTTATGTTTTTCTATAAGTTTTTCTATCTCTGCTTTTTGCTCTTGAAACATTTTGTCATAAACTTGTTCACTCTCTTTTTGTGTGCTTTCATCTTGCATAACTATAACCCTTCATAGATCTCTTGAAATTTTCTCAACCTTCAATTATCGATATTACCTTTATTCTATTGAATATAATGAGCTCTGCATTATTGACAAACTGCTATGTTTTGTTATCTGCTAAAAGATATTATTTATATATTATAAGCACATTATACGTCTACTGCTTTAAATTATCAACAATTGTAAATTTTAGGTGATATAGATGACAATAGTCTGCCATTCTAAGTTTTCATAAAATATTGATACTTATTTAATCACCTATTTATGTTCTTACTATTTTTCATTTCTTTATGTTCCTCTAGCTTTTTTATTTTCTGCATTTGCTTTTTAACATGTTCTTCAGTAGAAATTGCTTTATCACACATTCTGCTTTCATATATAAAATGCCGGGTATCTCCATCATATTTCGATGAACGCTCCAAATGCTGGCTATATTCATTTTGTAAAGCATTTAATTGTGTTGGCGTATTGATTCCATTCTTTTTTAATTCCTTTTTCGCTTCTAAATATTTATTATTCTCCTCTTGCATGTTTAAATATCCATCTTTGAACAAAGCATGTGCTTCTTTGTAAATATTATGATCCGTCAATGCTGAATATATTTTGCTTTTATCTGCCAGTTCTTTTTTGTGATTTATTTTATCTTTCTTGAGTAATCGGACAGTTTCCTCGCACTTTGTTTTATAATTGATAACATCTTCATATGAGTGCAAATTCCTATCATGTAAAAATTCAAATGTTTTTGTCATATCGTCAAATTTTAATAAATCCTCCTTTAATAATAAAGACACCTTTTCAGGTGCCTGATTGTTTTGTACTGTCCCCAGTAGATACATGTAGTGTAAGCATAAGGCAGTAAAGCCTTTTGCTTTACTTTTAATGAAATATGACCTTTTTTCATGGTAGTTCTGCTTGTATTCTGTAATTTCCTTTTTTAGGTCTTTTCCTAGGATTTTCGCTTTAATTGTTGAAACATCATATCCTTCGCCAAGTTTATAAGTACGTGAAAACCGGTCTTTTCTATAAGGTCTTAATGAAAGATACTTCTCTTGCTTAATCTCATAACCTTTGTTTTGCATGAGCATTATGAAATTGCCATAATTGAAGGATTGTTTTACTGCATCATCAATATCCATACGGATGATAGATTGCCACGTCATTATGCCTTTTTTTCTAGCCAGCCACTCTGCATATTTAATTGTGTTTTTATTTACATCAGGTTCAATGATTGATAACTTATGCTCTCTGCAAATTTTATCTGAAATCCCTCTTATATTTACATAATAGTTTTTAAAATCACCGACGTATTTATAACCGTCTTTCACAGACACTGAATTGAAAACAATATGATTGTGGATATGCTGTCTGTCTACATGAGTAGCAATAACTGATTCAAATCTATCACCAAAGAATCTTTGTGCAAAATCTTTCCCAATTTTATGTGCTATTTGCGGAGTTACTTCATCCGGTTTAAAACTTTGAATGATATGATAGCCTAATACTCCTTTTTCTTTTGAATACCTTTTCTTTGTATCTTTCATATCTTCAAAGGCAGTATCTAGGCAACAGTTCAAAGCACTTCTAAAAATAATATGATTCGAAGTAGTCTTTTCGGGATTGTCTATATAGTTTAATGCATTTGAAAGTTCTGTTTTATTCTCATTAAGAGCATAATTAAGACAATTATCTAGCCTTGCTCTTATTGGTTTAATCTTTGTATATGCCATTACCTGATTTCCTTAATATGTTCCCAACACTTTTTAGCAAGAAATACCACAGTATCAATTTGTTCATGGTGAAGATATCCTGTAGCATTGGCTACATGTGCAATTTGGTTAATGTTATTTGCGATATTAGCAACAAGGCAATATACTTCATGAAGCTCATCAGGTGGTCTCGGATTAACATTCAACCCCATAATTAGTTTTCTAATAACTGCTGATTGATTTATGCCAACTATCCGCACTTGTTTCTTTAAGTGCCTGAGTTCAGTATCATTTAAGTAACATTCGACCTTGTTTTTCCTTGTTCTCAAGTGCAGCCTCCTTTCTAAGCGGTAAAACCGCAATCCAATTAGGTCTTAGGGATGAAATCCTTAACAAGAGAGGTTTGTCAGGACAAACCTCATGCTTGCTAAGACACCAAATAGACTTCTCCAATTTGTATCAAGACTTCTCAAATATATTTACATGCTGAGAAGGAAAACATTTGTGCATACAAAACACACCCTATGACCCGGGCGTTATTGCTGTTTACTGTGTTTTTATCATTAGTTCTGCTTAGTATTCAAATGTGGCAGTATAAGTATGTGTCATAGTGACATCATATGTGTGCGCTATTGGCTAATTTATTTTGTGAATTTGTTTTACGCTGACATCATACCAGAATGTCATTATGGCTCCATATGTGCATGTCAACTGCTCATCTTGAGTACTGATTCCCCTGATTTGTTTTTGATTGATAAGATTTCGCTCCATGATTCTCCATTGCCTTATCAATATTGGACGTACCCTTGTCTTTTCCCTTGATTCGGTTCAAGAATTGAACCTGTGTAGCACTGATATTAAGGCTAGCTTGTGCGTTGCCATCTTTATCAATAAAAGCATTGGCTTTTATATTGCCCTCCACACAAACTTGTGAGCCAAGCTGCAGATATTGGCTGCAATCTTCGGCCTGTTTGCCATATACTGATACTCTCACAAACTCGGGTTTATCTCTGTTGAATGAGTTGTTTATGGCAAGGTTAAAGTTACAATACTTAATGTCACCTTTCTCACCATAGGTTGGTTCTGTTGTTAAATTTCCGATTTCTTTTACTTTCATAAATCATTACTCCTTTGCTTTTTATTATATTTAAGCCAACACTTGTCTCGCTTTGCTTATGGAAAATCACCTGCTCTCTACAAAGATTACGAGAGGATTATCGGCTTTTAATTAATCATAAAAAATACCCTGTTTTCAATATTGAAACAGGGTATAATAATTATATTATGGACTTACTTAGCAAGATTTATTATTTATATTTGATCATATGATTTATGTGCATTTGGTTATAACTCAATCATCATCCATAATTTTATCATCAGTTATAATTTCATTATTTGCGATTGTACCTAACGAGATAACTTCATACCCATATCTGCTACGGATATTATCCACAGTATTTTCAACCTTCTCCCACTTTTCTCTTTTTGTATCTTTTTCAGGGTTAGCAAAACTAAGCTGTTCAGAAACGTTTTCAGAGACAAGATTCGTCCCCGTGATGGTAAGCATTCGTATAGGGTTCCTCATATGCCAATTTGATTCTATTATTTCAATGGCTACACTGACTATTTCAGCTAATAGATGTGTCGGTACTTCAAGTTTCTTCTGACGTGTTATTGTTTTGAATTGCGGATCTCTAATGGTTACCTGCACCGTACTGCATTTGAGTCCATCATGTCTCAATCGAGTTGCAACATTATCCGCCAGTGGCAATAATCCTTTTTTAATATCATCAATACCTACAAGATTATATTTAAATGTTAAGCCTTTTCCCACCGATTTTGCTTCACTTTGTTCAAGAGTAAATTGAACAGGACTATCATCAAGACCGTTCGCATAATCATGAATCATTAATCCCATCTTGCCAAGTTTATTTGAAATAACCACTTTATCGCAATTGGCCAGCTGACCAATTGTCGTTATTCCCATCTTCTTTAGCGAAGCTGTTGCAGACTTACCTACATATAGAAGTTCTGAAACAGCTAGGGGATAAATTATCTTTTTATAATTTTCCCTGCTAATAATAGTAGTAGCATCAGGTTTCTTATAATCGCTTCCTAGT
Source organism: Christensenellaceae bacterium (assembly GCA_963675575.1). Taxonomy (GTDB): domain Bacteria; phylum Bacillota; class Clostridia; order Christensenellales; family UMGS416; genus JAGLOK01. The sequence goes on along the minus strand of OY776378.1, from coordinate 2,969,020 downwards.
TTAGCAAAGATCTTGTTGAATGAAACTCCAACAGATACAGTGAGTCCAGTCTCTTCCTTGACTGTTTCTCTTATGCTATCTGCAATTTCTCTTCCATTTCCGAAAAGGTTTAAACTTCCTGTTACATCAAGCCATGCCTCGTCAATGCCAAAAGGCTCGACCATGTCGGTAAAACGATTATAAATCTGACGGACAGTTTTAGAGTATTTGTCATATCTATCATGATTAGGTGGTACCTGCACTAAATCAGGACATTTCTTTAGCGCTTGCCAAACTGTTTCAGCAGTTACAATACCAAAGCCCTTAGCAATTTCGTTTTTCGCTAGTACAATACCACGGCGATCTTCAACACTTCCACATACAGCCATTGGCACATTCTTTAGTTCGGGTTGGTATAAACACTCCACAGAAGCAAAGAAGTTATTTAAATCACAATGTAATATTGTTCTATCCATGAGCCCTTTGTCCTTGTTACACTACTAGTACTACTAATAAATACTATTTATAAGAAAATTATATTATGTTTAATATCTAATTACAAATTCATTTACCAAATTCTCTTTTTATCGCTTGTGCGACAAATACTAATTCCAATGACTACTTAAAGTGCCATATTTATATATAGTTTTTCTATATTCATGATCATTATTAACCGCATAACATGTGTTTTGTTCTACCTATTTAGGAGCTGATAATTGCTTGTATTTCAAGAAATGTTGAAAAGTCTGCCACTTCACATTCCCATTCAGCCGTTTAAGCACAAAGCTCATATTTTATTTATGCAGTGTAGATCTTTATGTGATAAAATAGTTAAGTAATATACTAATAGGAGGTAATAAAAATGGGAAAAGATTTGATGAACATTGCACTTGAAATTACTAAAAAAATAAAAGCAAACGATAATAAAAACGACGACGATTCTAGCGTTGAGCATAATATTGCTATCTCAGAAATGGTCAAGCATAAAAACGAAAAGCTTGTTGCCCTACTCCATGATGTATGTGAAGATAAGAGCTTTACACTTGAACAATTAGAAGAGAAAGGTTTTCCAAAAAAAATAGTCTTAGCATTAGATGCTATTACCCCACGAGACGATGAAACCTACGATGACTATATAAATCGTGTAAAATCAAATAAACTAGCACTTGCTGTAAAAATAGCTGATTTAACATATGGTGGTGATTTATCACGAATCAAAAACCCGACCGGCAAAGATTTTAATCGTTCAAAAGATTACGCCACAATGAAAAGAGAATTACTGTTGGGCAAAAACAAAAATGGCGCAGTTCTCAATTCTCCTTTTGATAGCGATATTAAGACACCTGCCATTGGCAATTCAAAGACTACCAGTGACAATCTTAATCGATACGGAAACAAACCGCTATGATAAAATAAGACTTCAGATATATATAATACAATACTTTTGTCCGCTTTTTTTGCTGACTATATTTCCTCGAACCTTAACATTCATTTGTTCTCGATATTCGATTTTATTTGATAAGTCCACTATCAAAATTTAATCTTATATAGTCATTAAAAACGGATAATTGTATATCAAAAATATACTAAACTACTAGTAACAATCCATATCCATAATTAAGTCCAATTATCATCGTGTTATAAATGTGATATTTGATGTTGCATAATTAGTAATCTTGCAAAATCAAAAGTTTACACTGCTAAAAACTAATAGATTTCTTGCAACAGAACCGTATGTTGAATATTTATGGCGCTTCTAGTAAAATGAGCATATTAATTAAATCACTTAGCAAAGAGGTACAATATGTCAAAGGCTCCATCAAAAGAACAATGGGAAAAATTATACGCAATCTCTAATGAAATTAAAAAACTCGAGCCTTGGAATTTCTTATATGATATGGACATCATAACTATCAAGCTGGTAGGACGCGAAGAACCTCTATTTTGCTCAATTATGGGGTCATTAGGCGAATGTTTTGCAATAAGTGTTTATAGAGATTATTCAGAGCGGGCAGGACTCATAAAGCTGAGTAATTCAAATAGTCTACCTCCTTCTATTATAATGAGCTACCAAAATTGCTTAACTTGTTATTTTGGTAACCGTAATGAAATTGAAAATGAGGATATGCAGGTTATTAGAGACTTAGGTTTAAAATTCAGAGGAAAGAATAATTGGATATACTTCCGTAATCACAAAGCAGGCTATTGCGCATGGTTTATCGATGATGAAGAGTGCGAGTTATTAATAGATGTATTTCAGAACCTTTTCATGTCAATTCTTGCTATGGATAAAGGTTTAATTGTAGACTTTGATAGTGGCGAAACATTGCTGAGAGAATTCTCTAAAAAACGCAATGAATGGATAAATTACGCTGCTTCAATTCCGGAAATACCATATGTATATGATGAGATTGAAATAAAAGACGAACTATTAATAAAAAAGATGAAATCCAAGAAAAAAACTGCTACCGAAATTGAATGTGAGCTATTTTTCCCCTTTTTCCCAATTCAGGAGAGCAAAGTACAGCGGCCTTATTTCCCAGAAATGTTCGTTGTTGCTGATGTGAATACTGAAATGATAATTTATCATGAAGCAGTTCAACCTGAAGATAATAAAATACAGATTGTCCTGGATATTTTGATTGAGTATATTATGAAAAATGGACGCCCAAAAACAATCTTTGTTCGTGATGAGAAGATGGCTGGAATTATCGCTGATCTATGCGAGAAGATTGATATAAAATTAGTTAAGCTACTCAATCTGCCTTTAATTGATGATTTTATTTTATCAATGGAAGATATGAATCCAACCATGTAGTTCCTTCTATACCGCTTTAAATATCAGTACCACTCCTTCTGTAACCGATTTTTCAACAAGCCCACATAAAATCTGATACAATCTTCTGCTGTTACTGTATTTTATATACATCAAATGTGTAACAAGAAACTGTATAATTTTACAATTATGCTATAGTTGCTATTTAAATCCTGCCATTATGGTTTTTGCTATTCAAAACTCTAATTTGTATACACTCATTCCAATCTTTAGCCATTTTAGGCGATCTGTCTTCTATAAAATATCCCTGCTCAAATAATTTCTGCCTAATAAATTTAGAAGCTTGTCTACCAGCCTCATCGTTGTCAAGACATAATACAATGTTTTTTATCTGGGGATTATCCCCCAAGAGCGTGACAAGAGCCCGTGGCAATTTAGTATATTCTCTTTCAATTTTCGGAGCATAAACTCCAGCAATGGATAAATAATAGCAATCAAGATTATTTCTTAATGTAGCAACAGAGAGTGCATCAATCGCACTCTCTGTCACAATTACTGTATTGTTTTCCATCAAAGGCTTTATACAGAAACTATATCTTTTGTCACTGCCGGCTATCTCACTCTTGAACGCTTTTCCTGCTTTAAAAGTACTACGTACTGCAGCATATCTTGGAATGTTCTCAGAATCATATCCAATAAAAACCGCATTGTGATAATCTTTACTCTCAAAGATTAGATTCTCTTTTATACAATGTAGGATGAGGTTTCCGTTTATTCCACGGCTTTTCAGATAACTAATGACTCGGTTATTATTAATATAGGCCTCCGGTAGTGCGAATTCCTTTTCTGTTATTAGCAGTGATTCATAAATATTAACCGGAGAATTACATAAATGCATCACAGAATCAACAAATCCCATCCCTTTTACATTGATCAAGTATTGTAGTGCTGTTTTTCCACCAATATTCCTTGAAAACCAATGCCATTTATTGTTGGATATCTTCAAACTATCATGTTCCTTAGTACAGTAATTATCACGGCCAATATGTATGATATTATTTGGCTCATACATCTGCAGATACGATAATAAATCAATTTCCTTCGCATTTTTTATTTGTTCTTTTGTTACTTGTGGCATCAAATACCTCCATAATAAATAAGAGCATAAGCTTATGCCAATGCTCTCATCTGTTATACCCGACAACTTTTGGTTCATCAAAATCTATCTCATCATCACCAATATCAGGCGTGTCGTCTTTTTCATCCATCGAAAGATCATGATTTAGTTCATCAAGCCGTATGAGCTTTCCTTTCAACTCTTCTTCCTGCTCAAATGGCTTTATTATCTGTGCTTTAGCATTTTGAAGCTGCATCTTTATATTATCCAACTTCTCATTTGATAACTGCAAGTTTTCTGGCAGGCTTTTTAATCTATTTTCAATACGTTGAATATTACCGTGAGCATCGTTTCCAATCTCCATAGAGTGAGTAAGTGCCCCAACCAAGTGCAGATTATATTTACGATTGAACTTATCAAACGAAATAGATAAATTCATTCCTTTATAACTCCCTACACTCATTTTTACATCCGCAACATCTATTGTCTTGCAAATATCAATAATAAGCTGCCCGGCTTTTGCTTTATCCGTAAAAGCTTTCTCCTTTAGAATCATATTGAAGTCAGGGTCAGCATATTTGCCGATTGTCGCTATGTCCTGTTCAAGGCCCGAGATTCGTTCTTCATATGCCTTAATCTGCCTTGGGAATGTTGTAGATATCTTTGATTCAAGTCTATATTGTTGGTTTCTAAACTGTGTTTTAAGTACCTTTAGCTTATTTACATCAACATCCAGCGTCATCTTTTCTTTTATAGCTGGATTACCGGTTGCGAGTGCTTTTACTTCAGCATAAGTAAGAGTTGCTTCATCCAAATCATCTGCACTTCGCGCCGCTGATTTACTGGTCATTATCTGTGAGATATAACGCTGTTTTTGCTCAATTAATTGATAACTGTAACTATCAAATGTTCCTTCGGTAACATACCTAAATATCTCAACTTCAGGATTTTCATTACCTTGTCTTAGTATCCTTCCATTACGTTGTTCCAGATCAGAAGGCCTCCACGGAACATCAGCATGATGGACCGCAATCAATTTTTGTTGTACATTCATTCCGCTTCCCATCATAAAAGTGGAACCCATCAAAATCCTAACTTCACCGTTCCTGACCTTCGCAAATAACGCTTCTTTTTGCTTTTCATTATTTGTATCCTGAATAAACGCAATTTCACTTTCCGGAACGCCTTTTTCAATCCATTTCTTTTTTAAATCTTCATAGATATTAAACTGTCCGTTACCTTTTGGCGTAGATATATCCGAAAATACTAACTGTGAACTTCTTTGTTTCTCTGTATATTTCCAGATATCAAATACATTCTGCATTAATACGTTCACTTTGCTATTATCATCATCAGGCAATAATGGATTTTCATGCCGCTGGTCCAATGCAATCATACGCCCATCATTTGTGATTTTCAGCATGTTATCAAAAGTTGGATCCACCATTCTGTTATGTACTTTATCAGCTCTATCTCCCAACCCTTCAATAAGTTGTTCCTGTATTTTTGTTGGTTTAATAGTTATGTTCTGAACCTGCCCTGTTTTGAGTTCCGGCACAGGTAGTTTAAGCATATCACTGGTCTGTATATCCGCTATATTTTTAAACATCGCCATAAGCTCCGGAAGGTTATAAAATTTAGAGAAGCGTGTCTTGCTTCTAAACCTTGTTCCTTCAGGTGATAATTCATACGCAGTTTGAGTTTCGCCAAATACTGAAGCCCAACTGTCAAAATGATGCAAACCTCTTTGTCTAAGTTCATCCATCTGTAAATATCGTTGAACTGTGTACATTTCTGTAATACTATTGGATATTGGGGTACCAGTCGCAAAAGTAATCCCTCTACCGCCTGTTATTTCATCAATATACTGGCACTTCATATACATATCCGTAGATTTCTGTGCTTCGGTTTTTGATATACCAGCCACATTATTCATTTTTGTATAAAGATAAAGATTTTTGAACATATGACTTTCATCTACAAACAGCCGGTCAACACCTAACGCTTCAAAAGTCACAACGTCATCTTTTTTATCCTGTTTATTGAGTTTTTCAAGTTTGGTTTCAAGTCTTTTGCGTGTCGCCTCCATCTGTTTGACGTTAAAATGCTGGCCCCTTTCACCTTTTAAGTCTTTTATTCCGGTGACCAGCGAATCAATCTCCATTTGCAGCATTCGGGTCTGTCTTTCGGGTGATAGTGGGATGCGTTCAAACTGTGAGTGGCCAATAATAACAATATCATAATCACCGGTTGCAATCTTTGAGCAGAACTTTTTTCTATTGTTTGTTTGAAAGTCTTTCTTTGTAGCTACCATTACATTGGCTGCGGGATATAACCGCAAAGTTTCAGCAGCAAGCTGTTCTGTCAGATGATTGGGAACAACATAAAGGTTTTTATTTGATAGACCTAAGCGTTTACTTTCCATTCCGGCAGCAATCATAGCGAAACTTTTCCCAGCACCTACAACATGAGCGAGTAGTGCGTTATTGCCATATAACTGTCTTGCAACAGCGTTTACTTGATGCTCACGAAGTTTTATCTCCGGTGTCATTCCGATAAATTCAAGATGCGAACCGTCATACTCTCTGGGTCTGGTGTTATTAAAATGCTCATTATAGTATGATACTAAGCGATTACGTCGTTCTTCATCTCTAAATATCCAATCTTTAAATGCTTCCTGTAATAAAGTCTGCCGTTGTGTAGCAAACAATGTTTCTTCCTTATTTAGTACTGACCGTACTTTACCATCAGCATCAGTAACCCTGTCATATACTTTTACACTTTTTTGATTTAATGTGTCTTCAATAATTTTATATGCATTAACCCTTGATGTACCAAATGTCTCGTTAGCATTGATATTATCTCTGTCCAAACTTTTAGCTCCAATGTTCCAAGATGCACTATGCGCAGAAAAATTTACATCAATATCCCATGTTAAATATCTTGGTGTTTCAAGTATTTCAAACATAAAATCCTTGATATCCTTGGGCGGTATCCATACTGTGCCAATACGCACATCAATTTCACTTGCTTCAAGGTCCTTTGGCTGTACCTGTTCCAATGCTGCAACATTAACTTGATACATAGGGTTTTCATTGAGTCTGTCTTTTGCAACACTCAATTTATTACGGATATTACCACTTAAATACTCATCCGCAGTTTCCCAACCTTCATATTGGTTATTGGGATCAGACAATGGATTTTTAAATATGATTCCTTCAAGATTATTTATAACGGTACTTAAATCCTTACTAGTCAAACTGCAAATGTATCCGATATCCACATTGCCTTTTCTGGCTAAGCTTATAGCTATTGCTTCACTTGCAGTATCTACATGAGTGATTTCTCTATTTGGGCGTATGGTCAGCTTATTAAATAAATCGGCTTTCCGAATAAATTCACCTTTATCGTCCAATATCTCAAGTGAACACTGCAAATAGTATGAACTATCATCAGAAAATGCTTTATTATTAGCTCTACTATTTATCCTGTCAAAGTTACTTACAAACTCATCATATGCATTACCCAGTTTTGATTGTGCCGCTTTTATCTCCTCCAAGCCATACCCTTCAAGTTGCAAATTAATCACTTCATGTACAGTATCGCGAATCTCTATCATGCCACGAATACGTTTATTTGATGTTACATTGATATCTACTAAACTCATACGTGAATTTTCACGGTAGTATACATTATCATCAACGATTGTAAAACTAAAGTTTTTTACATCTGGCGTGGCAGGGATTGACTGTTCCTCCAGCTCAGGCTCATCAACCGTTTGATAATCCATTTCATATTCAGCCGAAATGTGTTGTATAGCTTCCGATAACTGTTCGTTTAAATCTCTATTTTCAAATGGTATGCAGGCAGTCTCATTTTCATTGCCATACATGCCTACGCCTTGTACCATTGTTCCAAGAAGCATTTGTGGTTTATCAGTAAAATATTGATTTACGGGCACTTTATCCCAAGTTAGTCCCAAGTGCACCCAATCAGGTTCAATATCAATAATTTTACCCCGCTTTTTTAAAAAGATAATATCGCTTGTAACCTGTGTCCCGGCATTTACTTTAAATGCATCATTAGGTAAACGGATTGAACCAATCAACTCTGCACGTTGTGCAAGATACTTCCTTACACCAGGGTTTGCTTTATCCAGTGTGCCCTTTGAGGTTATGAAAGCGGTAATACCACCTGCCCGTACCTTATCTAATGATTTTGCAAAGAAATAATCATGGATTAGAAACTTATGCTTATCATATCTTATATCAGCTACCCCGAATGAACCGAATGGTACATTTCCGATTACTAAATCAAAGAAATTATCCGGAAAATCTGTGGTTTCAAAACCCTGAACCCTTATATCAGCAGTTTGATAAAGTTGCTGTGCAATACGTCCTGTAATGCTGTCCAATTCAACTCCATAAAGCTTTGAATTGTTTATACTATCCGGAACCATTCCAATAAAATTACCGATGCCCATTGCAGGTTCAAGAATATTACCACCTTTAAAGCCCATGTTTTCAATAGCATTGTACATTGCACGAATAATAATCGGGGAAGTATAATGCGCACTTAGCACGCTAGCTCTTGCCTGTGCATATTCAGTTTCATCTAATAGGTTTATAAGCTCAGAATATTCATTATTCCAATCATCTTTGGTTTCATCAAAGGCATTTGCAAGCCCCCCCCAGCCAACATACTGAGCAAGTATATCCTGCTCCTGTGCTGTTGCAAGTCGATTTTCGCCTTCAATGTCTTTTAGAAGCTTTATTACTTCAATGTTTCGCTTATACTTTTCTTTTGCGCCGCCGATACCAAGATTATCGTTTGTAATCTTAAAATTGATTTTTTCAGGTTTGATTACTTCTGCGTTTTCTTCCACTAAAAAAGGAGCTTCATCAGCTCCTTTTTCATGGTTTTCAACTTTTTCGTGTATGGGCTCCTGCTCTTTTTCAAATCCCACGAGGCCATTGTTATCAATATGTTCAATTAATCGTTCACGTTCATCATCGAGTACAAGACTTTCAGTGTTATCATCATGAAGCAAGTATACTTCTTCGCCATCATCATAGAGCCTAATTGCTTCATCATTATCTAAGAGCTCCATACCTTCCCAAGCATACCCATATTCCTTGAGTATTGTTTGAGAATCCTTCTCTTGTACTTCTGCTCCACTATCAAACAATGACAATTGTCCGGTTGAAATTGTTGGTTTTATAAGCGGAATTTCATTTGGATATCGTGGTTCATAGTATCTTCCGATTGCTATTAATTCACCGATTCGCTTGGCGGCTTTTATCCAAGAAACATGGATAGATGGATTATTAAAACCCAGATTGTGAATCTCAATGCCTTTTGAATCATGGTCTTGATAACCACGCCTGCTTTCATTAAATATTACTGTTCCGCCGCCAATACCATATTCATCTTTTAAAAAATTAGCTTTTTCTAAGCTGGTATGCTCTTTTGCATAAAACTCTATAATTCGCTGTTTGCCACCTTCAAAGCCGCTGCCGCTAAGCAGTAAATGATCAATATCGTTTTCTTGGTTTATCGAGCCAGAATCATCACTGATATTAACATGCTCTCGATTTCCTGCGAGCGTGCTGTCCAAAAACTCCGGTCTGTGGATTGTTTCATTTGTAATATCTGTTTGCTTATCTGTTCTTGGACTTGTTTCTCCAAATCTCTGCAATGGCTGTACAGTTTGCCCGTTAACAGCATTGTTGAAAATGTCGTTTTGTGGTTCTTCATTAAATACTCTTTCCTCATCATTCCCAATTTGCCCAGTGCCGGTAGGTTCTGTTCCATTGTCTGCAAAAGCGGCAGTTTGTACTCGTTTTCCTGTTTGTATGATATTTGTTTTTCGCTCATTAGCTGTACTCCTTTTAATTCGTTGTTCTTTTTCGATTTTATTGACTGATTTCTCAATTTCACGAAGTATTATCTCTGAAAAGTCACTTACCGTTTCACCAAGCTGTATCATTGTTTCTGGTGTATTGAAATTATATAGGTTAGAAAATTCATCTTCATGTGAGATTTCTTCAATATCATATCCGCATCGTAATAATACTGTATACTCCACACTTTCCTTAAGCAAATTTGAGTACCATATTTTTGAATTCTGTTCGTCAATGTCTTCTAAAAAGCTATTTTCAGTTATATATCTCAGCTCTTTTAAATATTCGGATATATTATCTTCAATAACCGAATCGACTGCTATAGATACAGTGGTTTCAAAATTTGCTTCAGTATTAATGTTAAACTGCGCGGCAATGTCATTAACGATTACATCCTCATGAACAGGATTATACCGCCATACATATGGCACTCTTTTTCCGTTGGTATCAGAAATATCAAAAACATATTTTAATCTTGAAGTGCGGCTATTGGTCTGCATAAGCGCAATACCTTCGGCGCCGCGATTCACACTTCTATTAAGTTTTGTATTCCAAAGTTCATAGCTTGCAACCGCAGTAGCATTCGGTCTTTGAGCGAATATGAGCATACTATCAAAGAATGGGTATTTATACATGTGTGATGCTGTTATTAAATAATCCTTCCAGTTATCCTTTTGAGATAAACCTTTCAGCATTCCTTCTGACAGTTCTTCTATATATGAAAGCCTTTGTGCCATAATAATTTAATCTCCTATCTTTCAAAATTGTTTTGTTTACGTTTTTCATTCCCGGCTTTTAAGTTTAAGAACTCAATATCGTTGAATTTCAACTTATATTTATCAATTTGCTTATCAGTAAGTGATATAAAATCACCTTCAATGTTAGAGCCCGCAATTATAAATGTTCCAGCAATGATATCACTTCCTACTTTTCTATTTAGTGGTAATCCTTTGATTTTTCCTTCTTCATTGCAGATGAGACAAGCGTCATCATTAAATGGAGATATTACTTCGATATATCCGCCCACTTTTTGCTGGAAAGCCGTAAGTTTGTTATCAATATTGCATATGAAAGGCTGTCTTAACGGTTCAATTATTAAGACATTTATACTTTCTTCTTTAATGGGTATCTCGTTATTCATAAACTGAGCAAGTGTTATGCTATATCCATCAGTGAATCCAAAATCATCTTCATCATTGATGATGACAGAACCATCTTTCCCTAAATCTAATGGCTCTTTTGTAATAATAGTTCCCATATGATTGACTAGGATATATTCTTTTATCTCAGCTGCTTCAAAACCATTATAATCAGAGTGTCTTACATCATAGGCAAATACACCTTCCGGTAATTTTGATTTATCAATTCTTAGTGATGTAAAAAGAGCAGGCTTGTCAAAAACAAATGCCTGCTCAAATACCTCTTCATTTGGATTAATATTCATCGCTTGCCTCCCGGTTCTTTTCTATGAATTGATTAAGCGTACAAAAGCTCTGTGTAGGTTCAATCTGCAGATCTAGCTCTTTATCTAGTTTGTATATATTGTATTCATTTAATACTAATGGCTTTAGCATTATCAATATACCTGCTCTTCTTTTTTTAAAGTTTTCAGCAACCCTGTCAAAGTCTATAAATGACTCGTCAAAATATGATACTGCATAGCAGTACATATCCTTAGGTATATTTTCTCTATTAATGTTTTCTCCGGAATAAAGTGCAGGAAGCCCTTGTATAGTCGTTTCAATGTATGTAATAATTTTATAAGGTTCAGTTTTAACCCTTTTCTCCATATTATTTTCTCCTTTTTCTCAGTTTCAGAAATGCTATTCCGCAAATTATAAACAGCAGTAATCCAAGCGATATTATTGTTTTTAGTTCCATGATTTATGCTCCCTTTTTACACTTGGTACAATTCTTTCTTCTGCCTATTTGTTTACAAGTCCGACCGCTTTTTGTGGTTATTCGGTCGCAGTATTTAGCGTTTATATATTTTGTCGCAAAATATCCACCACAACTTACACATTGTTTAAATATTACCTTCTCTGAATAAATATTAAGTATCAGATAATTTATTAGCACAAAGATATCACTGGTATGTAAAACGCTGCATATCTCGTTATCAATAAGTTCATGCTTGATTGGATAATGGGTATTAAATATGTCTGCAAATTTCCTTTTAATCAGCAACTGTATATCATTTGTTCTGTGGTCCGTGCACCTTAATATAAGTTCATTTATTTTATCCCTGGTGTCTAAATCAATGCTTGTACTTTTATCATCGAATAATATATCAACTAAACAATTGCCGCTAATATGGCTACTCTTCTTTATGATTTGATTATGATCATTTGTAATTTCTAATACTTCTTTACCTTTATGTGTATAAAATCTTATCGTATTCATGTTGTTTTCTTTCTCCTTTTTCGTTTATATAAAAATATGCCTGCAGAAGTTGAAACTAATAACAAGCACGCAATCGGTATAATATATCGTTCTCGGTCCAGCCCGAGTTTCACAAACACCGAGTTAGGTATTACTGCCATGCAAGGCAATTCAAAATCATTCTGGTCTGTTATAGTGATCTTCATCGGCGCCGCAGGATAATATCCAGAGGGCACAGTGTTTTCTTCCAGCCAATAGCTACCGTGTGGGAGTCCATGAATAATAGCTTCACCAGTAGCGTCAACCATAATTTCATCTATGATACCTTCAGAATCAAATTGAAATGTGCCATCTTCATTTAAGGTAAAGCTTAATATTTTTAATCCAAGCCATGTTTTAACTTTAAATCCGGCACCGGCAAGTGGTGTGCTATCCTCGTATTTAACTTTAAAGATTTGCAGTATCGTCGGACAATTTGTAATTTCTGTGTCCCCGGTTACTACACCGTATTCATCAATTGAAAAGGCCTTAACTTCATTGGAGATCGTATATCCATCCGGTGATTTTGTTTCGATAAATGTATAATCACCAATTGGTAAATGTGTGATAACAAGCATACCGCTTTCGTCTGTCTTGCCTTTATAAACACTTATATTTTCCGCATCGAATACTTCAAGTTCAGCATCTGCTACAGGTAATCCTGTTATTATATCCGATTTATGCAATGTTACTTCAGTTGGCATGTTACTAATTTTTGTATCTCCATCAATGCTTCCATCTTCATGAAAAGTGAATTCAAATACTTCAGTGCTTAATGTGTATTCAACTGGCGCTATTGTTTCAATAAATGTGTACGTGTCTATAGGTAATTCATAAATAAAAAGCTCACCGTTTTCATCGGTAGCCCCTTCTACTACAACTTCATTTTGTGAATTGCTTATTTGAATATATGCACCGGATAATGGCGTATCGGTTATACTATCAGTCTTTGTAAGTACAACATCCGTAGGACTGTTTTCAACCATTATGTTGTACATCATCGCTTCATCATTACTAATGGTATGATGCAATATAATATCTTCTAAAATGAATCCAACAGGTGCCTTTACTTCGCTCAAAGTATACTCTCCAACAGTCAGCAATTTAGTCTCGGCATATCCATTTTCATTTGTAGTAATGGTATCAACTAGTACGCTGTCTTTATATACTTCAAAAACAGCACCCGCTAGTCTTCTTTCGTTATCTCTCATATCACATTTTATTACTCTAATTTGTTTTTGTATTAGTTCATTTACAAATTCAACTATTTTAGTTTCGCTATCATCAATTGAAAATTGTATTGGAGTTTCATTTATCCAATATCCATGTGGAGCTCCTAATTCCTTTATATAATAATCACCATAAATAATATCTTGGCTTAGTGCTATTCCATTTTCATTTGTTGTTAATTCTTCAATGAGAACATCATTAATATCATATATCCCAAAGATTGCGCCTTGTAATGGATTGTTTTCTTCTCCTATCTTTAAAATCTGTACTTTACCGCAGATAATAGTATTGCTGACTTCCAAACTTACCATTTGCCCTTGTCTGGATATGCTAAACGGAATTATATCTTCATTCAAATTATATCCTATAGGTGGCGTAATTTCTTTTAAGTAGTAGCTGTCACATAGTAGAAACGGACTTATTGCCTCACCATTTTCATCGGTGGTTAATTCACATATCAAAGAGTCATCAGAAGTATATACACCAAATATCGCATCTTGCAATGGAATATCATTTCCATTTGTCTTTGATATCTTAACTTTTCCCTTTACAGGACTATTTCTAATTGTAACCTCAACTATTTCATCTTCATTTTCTATATTAAAAAACGTTGATATCATGTTCATGTTATGTCCGTCAGGAGCTTTAATCTCTACAATTTCATATTCACCATAGTCCAAAGTTTTGCTCACTGCTATTCCATTTTCATCTGATATAATTTCATCAATAGAATGTCCAAGAACATTATAAATCCTGAAAACTGCGCCTTGTAGTGGTTCATTATTTTCTCCCACTTTATTAATTTGCACTCTGCCTGTAATTAATTCATTCTCTAAAGGCAACCATATAATTCTATCGTTGATTTCAATTGTAAAAGGTATTTCTTCATCACTTTTTACATACCCGGGCGGCGCTGTAATTTCCTTAATATAATACCCACCATATTCAAGTGATCCGCTTGTAGCAAAGCCTTGAGTGTCTGTTATGAGTTCTTCAATCAAGGTGCCATCAATACTATACACACCTATAACTGCATCTTTAAGTGGTTTCCAGCCACATCCTTTTACTACACCAACTTGTCCTGTTATCGGATAGTTATATAAATCCAATTCAACTTCCATATTATCTGTTGTGATAGAAAATGGCTGTTTTGTATCATCTAATGCATATCCGGTAGGTGCGGCTATCTCTTTTGCATAGTAGTCTCCAAATGTGACTTTACTACAAACCAACTTACCACTTTCATCAGTAACTAGTTCTTCAATCAATGTATCATCTTCTGCACTGTATATGCCAAATACTGCACCTTGGATAAACGTATCATTTGTTTTACCATGCTTAGTGATTGTTACCGTTGAAGGAGATGATTTAATTGTAATATCTACTGTAGTTACAGGATTCATTTGGTCTACAATAGGGACAACAATCGCTTGGTGTCCTGCACTATTATCAAGCCAAAAAACGTTAACGGAAGATCTATTATCAAATCCTGTAAATGCGTTTGTTATGTCAATTGTTTCTCCATTATTAGATAGTGGTAATTCAAATGTTAATACATCTCCGCTGTTACCTGTAAATCCAAATATCTCCGTTCCTGTCGGGAAGCTCGTAAGGTTCACCTCATACTTACCATTTAAAGCACTGTAATTTATGGTTGTTTGACCGACTAACCTATTCCCTTGTACAGTAAGTTCTACTATATCCGGGCTAGAAGTCAACGTGTGATTGATAACAGAGCCATTACGAGCTTTATCCAGTAATTGATTATAGAAATTAAATGCACCTTGATATTGGGCGGTCTTTGGTCTTACTGCATTGTTTGACGGCAACATAAAGTCATAACCGATATTTGCACTTTCTTTAATCCATGCTCTGATAGCATTGGCCGTGGAATACCTTATTTGACTATCAGTAAGTCCCGCATTTCTATATGGAAAGCTATTTTCTATAATAGCCAGAAGCCCTTGATATGTTCTACTTGAATATACTGCCTCAGGATCAAACTTTGAATAATCTTCCCCATGCGGACTTTCAGCCATATGATCCAAGCAATATGCAATTTCTCCGGTTTCTACAACCCAATGCGGTGGTGTTTTCAAATCACGCCATACGTTTTCACCAAGGTATGATGCATCAAATTCAAAATAATTTCCTCCATCAGCTGCACTTCCACTTTCAATATGCGGTGTGCTTGGCGGTGTTGCATATGCTGGAACGATAGAGACTGCAACCATAAAAAGTGCCATCAATATCGCCGATATGATTTTTTTTAAATTCATTTTGTCCTCCTTTTTTAATAAAATAAAAAGACCCGTAAAGTGAGTCTTATGATGATGATTTAATATTTTTTATTGCCTCATATTACGGCAAAGACTATAGGTTTTTTATAAAGTGCAATGCATCCTTATCCGGTTCTGCATTTCGTTTATTTGGTTGGTTTTGAGTAATAGTGTTTCCTGCTAATACCTCTCTTAAGGTTTCAGCAATGAGCTTTTTAAGTGCCCGTTTATCAGCGGCGTCTATAACAGCTCCTGTTATATATTCGTTCCTTCTTCCTTGGGGTAATTCCTGCAATATCTGCCATGCCTTTTGGTGATCCAATCTCTCAAGGTTAAGCCTTACACTCAAGCGTTTCTGATTACTCATGTTTTGTCGCTTTCAGCTGTGCTTTGGCTATCCTCTCATATCCTTTGGCATTAGCACAGATATCATAAATGAAGCTCATACTGCAGACCATCTTAGCATCAACATATTGTTTTATAATACCGGCACCGCCGCCCATGAATATAACCGGAACAGCGCTTGTATCAAATCCGGCTTCAAGCAGTGTTCTAATAAGTTTATCCACATACAGTTTGCCTTGTTCTTTAATTATCTTGCTTGCATCATCATTCATGCTGCATGGTTTATTACTCAGTACTTGTTCAACTTGTGATGATGTAATTGAAAGTCCGGTTATGCGTCTTACCTGTTCAAGTATTTCATCTGTCATCCTGATTATACCAAGTTCCAATGACCTGCAAGTGTCAGCATTAGGAATACCGTTATCCAGTCTCATTACATCAACCGTCCAGCTCCCAATATCACATACGATAAGTGATGGCTCGTTTTTCAAATCGGATACATAATCAATGATTGCCGAATAGCCTTGCGGATATATCAGAACATCATTTATCGTAATTACATATTCCTTATTTTCAAAAGAGAACCTCACTGGCTGAAGTGGCGTGCGTTTCAAGTATTGAATGAATCTCTGTTTCTCTCTTCCGTAACTGGTTAAAGGCAATCCTGCTGCAATTGTAATATCTGCTTTATTTCCTGCTTTCATATAATCCAGCTCTTTGGCGATTGCCATCAATGTTAATATAAAATAACTGTCATCCTTGGTTTTATCTCTTATCAGCATTTGTCTGCCGCTTGCACATACATAGTACTTGCCCATATATTTAATTACATTGTTTGATGTGTATGGTTCATTATCATAAACAGTTAAACCTGTCTTAAACGAAAAGTTAACTGTCTTTAGCATCCCATAACCATGATCTATGGCTATTATCATCTTAAATCACTCCTTTATATATAATTGCGTAGTTAATCTTTATTTTTTCCTTCTCAGCATGTAAGGTTTATTAAAACCTTGTAGTATTCGTTGTATTATTATGGAGGACATTTGTGTCCCCACATGCGGACATTTATGTCCTTAGGGGTGAGGACAAAATTGTCCGGGGGTAGGCAGACTTATACATTGATTAATTATCCAAATTTTTCGTTTATCAATTTGTCTTTTTCTGGGAACATATTCTATCTCAATTTTAATATAATTGAGTTCTTTGAGTTTATTGAGCCATCGCCGTATTGTACGTTTTTCAACAGCATATAATCGCGCAAAATATGCATTATTAGCCCAGCAATATCCTTCCTTGTTTGTCAAAGCGGTGATTTCTCCATAAAACAATTTTTCATTCGGGCTAAGTTTTTCATCGTATCTAATATTTGCAGGAATTATTGCATAGTAATTAGGTTTGTTAGCATTCATATATAATCAAAGAAGTGATATTATGAAAATCAGTTCATGCTTAGCTGAAAAGCTTCCGTTAAAAGCTGTTCCATGACTACAGCATAAGTTGAGTGTACCAATCTCACCACTTGATAACGCCCCGATATAGTTATTATTAATCTCTATAGCGTAAATAGGATTTATCATGTTTTGCTGCGATTCTAGCCAATCAGTTTCATCAGAATACATTATTCCCAAAGCAATATACCGTTGTGAATCCTGAGCACTAAGAGATTCCCAATCCAAACTATCAGGAAGCACATCTTCAAAAATGATGTCACTTTCCAAACTAGCTTCAAATGATTCAATAGCTACTTTCACAGGTACTTTTGAATTGTTTTGAATTTGTATATCTGAACATATAAAGCTTTCTTCACTATTTGGATCAATCAAATATGAAATGTTTGCAGGATGTGTTATTGATATTTCAAGTGCGCTGATAGAACCTACAATAGGAACAGTACTGTTCACGCTACCAATACCAGTTATGGTTGTAACATTATTTTGTGTAACTACTATTGGAGATAATACTGCTGCAATAGTTCCATCACCTAATTGTCCATATTCATTATTGCCCCAACCAAATACGGTATCTTGAGAATCGCTTGCAAAAATAGAATTGCCAATTTTCTCGAGCTTAGTTATATCAGTTAGTTCTTGTATAGCTGTAGGTGCTACAATACTCACATTATTACCAATACCTAATTGTCCAAGATTGTTTGTACCCCAACCATACAAAACATCATTTGTATCTCTTGCATACATTGAGGTGTTTCCACTATAGATCTGTTCAATGTTATTACCCAGTACTATTAGCTTTTCAGCATATGCTTGTCTTAATTGATCGCCACTCCCAATTTCACCAGATGGATTCTTGCCCCATGTATAAACACAATTATCTGCTCCTAACACGATTCCTGAATTTCCGTTGAATATGAATTGATTTACTTTCGGGATGTTTGTTATCTTTATCGGTACTCCCTGATTATATGTTCCACCATTTCCAAGCTGACAATAACTATTATATCCCCAGCCATATAATGTATTATCACTCGTAATCGCAAAACCAGTACGCATCTCAATTACCAATTCCTCTATTGTTTCATTAAGATCAGATAATACCCATACTCTCTTTGGACTTCTATTCCTTTCCGAATATGTTCCAAGCTCACTAACCCATCCTTCTCCCCATGAATATACATCTTGTCTGTTGTTGCATATTGCAAACGAAGTTACGCCATTGGTTATCACTTCATCTACATTAGACAGGTCTGTTATTTGAACTGGCTTTAATTGTGCTGATGTATAAACGCCTGTACCCGTCTGATAATCATCACCACGACCCCATGCATACACATCCTTGCTATCTGTGATTGCAAATACAACTTTCTCTTTACACGTTAAGCTTTTCACATTATCTATCTGTATCTTTACAGGAACTTTTTGCGTTGTTTTGGTATTATTGCCTACTTGTCCATAATCATTCATTCCCCAAGCATACACATCACCATCTGTGGTTATCGCATATGTTGTATAACCATTAAGTATTATTTTGGATACTTCAGGAAGATTAGGTATCAACACAGGCGTTAATTGATTAGTTGTAGTCTCCAATCCTAACTGTCCATATCCATTATAGCCCCAACTATATACCTTTCCGTCATAGTCCAAAGCAAAGAAATACCCGTATCCTTCTTGGTTCGGAATAATCTCTGTTATATTCGATAAGCCATCTATTGAAACTGGAGTATATTGATCTATTGTAGTTCCATTGCCAACTTCTCCTTTATAATTCTTTCCCCAACCTTGAACATTTCCATATGTATCAATTAAGAACGTAGTATCGCCATTAGATATAATTTCTGCTGTGCCTGATGCAAATGCATCCAAGTTTATGCTAGTAAAAATCATCACTAAGAAAAGTATTGTGATTGATATTTTTTTTTTCATTTCTTCCTCCTTCTTAAAAAAATAAGCATGGTCGGTAGTCATCCGGTAAGGGTCCGACCATGCTATTGTTTACTTATCTAAATGATTAAACCAAATTAAACATAAAGATTAAGCTGTGCATTGCTGTGTATGCCTGATCGAAAGCGAGACCAAAGCTTGCTTCAAGCGTCATAGTTCCTGTAGTGTTTGCAGGCAGTGAACCGAATAGAGTCGGATCAACTTTAACTGCATAATGAGCGCTAGTATCATAGCCCACATTCCAACCTAGAGCATCCTTAACCTTAACTCCTAGCGCTAAGTATGATTTAGAATCCGCAAGATTAAGATTCGCCCAATCCTTTGCATCATTAGCTACATCTGTAAACTGCAGTGTGCCTCCTGTTGATGCAGCAAGACTTTGAACTGCAATATTAACCGGAACTTTTGTATTGTTCGTTATTGGGATATCAGGTGATATGAAATCACCCAATGCTCCGGTATTTGGATCAATTGTGTATGCCAATGTCGCAGGATGCGTTACTGATATTGTAAGTGCAGTAATCGAGCCTTCAACAGGCACAGTAGCTGTCACATCGCCTTCACCACTTGCAGTTGCATCATCTGCAAAAGCAGGTACTGCTGCAAAAGCAAAAATGGCCATAACGGCCATTAGGATAGTGATTATTCTTTTTGTTTTAAATTTCATTAAATTTCCTCCAATATATTTGTATAATATTTTTAACCGGTTTTTTGCACCGGATGACTAGCTAACTGTAAGGTGTATCTTGTATCCTGCCTTGCTTATAAATTCTTTGGTTTCAACATCGTAGTAGTTAAGATATGCTATAACTTCATATTCACCGGTTTCTACTTCCTGCAATAACTCTATTGCTGTAATATGTTGATTTGGATATATCGGTGTTGATTCGGCGATCAGTACGTTATTAAGATAAACTTCTGCTTGTTGGATAATGGTGTTCTCTTCGGGATTTTCTACTATCCATTCACCAACAGTTCCTATTTCCCCTGATGGGAATGATATATTGGAGCTCAGTTTATCTGTTACTATAAGCTGCTGTTTTTCAAGCTCTTTAAGTATCTCATTACGACTGGTGACTTCAGCTTCACCATCTCGAGATCTGCTCTCATCTTCAAGATAAATAGGTTCTTCTTCATTATTGTTTATGTCCATTAATCCCGTACAGCCTTTCAAGATAAAAAATACTGCTATAAGCAACGCTATAATTGCCAAGATTATAATGATTACCTTTCTTCTCTTATCTGTTTTTTTGATAGTTTTGTATTGTCTTATCATCTTTCCCTCCGTTTTTTGATATTAAAAAAACCGGCAAATTGCCGGTTTAAGGTTTTTTATTAATTAAACACTTTTTCTTTTATAACATATAGGTATTCGTAATTCTTGCAAAATTATTCTTTCAATTCTGCAAGTTTATGTGGCTTTAATCAGTGATTCTCTAGTAAAAGTATTAAAACTCAATACTATAAATCTCTTCAATTGCATTCTTTGCTCCATCCATGAACAATACCTCTAGGCTATATAAATCAATTTTCTTTACAAATCCTATCTTCGATACATATTTTCAACCAATTTTTGAAGTATCCGGTTTAAAATACACTATCTCAACTTCATTTTCCTCAGGAAGCCATGAGTTTATTTCCCTCAATTTCTCGTCAATTATGGCTTTTTCCATCTCATACAGTTCTTTTCTTTTATCAATATATCTTGCAGTTTCTTTGATTGCCACTTTATGACCTACCACTGTGGCAAATTGTGCGAACTGTGCAGCTCTGTCTTTAATTGCCATTTTAGCGCGTTTTTTTGAAACATGATGCGGTAAAAAAATGATGTCTTCATAATCTTTTATTGTCTTTTCTTCTGCAATATGATTTGCAACAATATTAATCCTGCGAACTAATAGATCCGTATTTACAATCTTATCAAATAGACCTATAGAGGAACTAGAATATAGCTGATGACATATAGATCTTTCGTTATTTTTTATATGTACTTCAATTATCATTTTTTATTGGAAATATAATGAAAAACCACTTTATTTTTAAAAATAAGTAGTTTTTCATTGCCCTCTGATTAGTGGGGTTTTTTATTTTCTCTTATTTTTATATGTTCAATTTATTCTTGGTTTTCTAACATAAAGGAGATGATAGAATTATTTCCTAAACAATTAATTATCTTAGCAATGCTTGCTTAATACTTTTCATTGTTATAAAGTGTTCTCTTTCATGTTTCTCATTATGTTGTTTGCTTGGTTCGCCATTAGCATTTTTTTCTATCGGTATGAATTGTTCTTGTCCAATCCATGCTTTGTAAGTATCATACTTATAATCACTTTTTTTTCTTAGTTTCTCCCAAATTTGATGTTTAATTAACCATATCGGAATTTGACTAAAAGCTTCAAACAGTCGTGTATTCCTATTTCTGCTCAAATTCGATATATCATGCAAATAACATATTGTATTCGGTATGAAAATTCTTTTCTTATCTCTTACAACAACTCTCATATCATTTAGATGTGGATGCTTTGGATATTTAAATTTATTTATTTCTGGATTCAATGGAATGAAAATCGGTTGATTTTCTAAGTACCCATCTGGATTATCCCACATAGCAATATCATATGATATACTTTCGAATTTCATTGTAATATTTCGAATTTCAGGTAGCAGATTATGAGCTTCTTCCATACAGTTTTTACAATGTCCTACAATACCATTCTCAAATACAATACATTTATCCTCTATTGACTGATTATAGAAATCGGAAATTAGCTTTAATCTCTCCCCTCTTGGCGGTAGAGGCTTTATAGAAAAAGTATACCAGTTCCCTCCATATATAGTTTGCAGAAATTTATTGGAGTGCCTTTTAAAATTAGGCACTCCTTTTAATATTTCTTCTATGTTAGTGGGTTTTTCAACTATCAAATGATATTGAACCTGTTTTCCCACCAGTCGTTGGCCAGCCATTATGGTTTCCATTGTTTCCTTCACCATGATTGCCATTTTGCCCGTTGTTCTGTCCATTATGGTTTCCATTATTGGAATGGTTATTATTTTCTTTTGTCATATTTAATCCTAATAAGTTGTGAATAAAGTTTGAAGATTTTACTGACCTCTTTACAATCGTGTACCCGCTATGGTAATATAACGGTGTTATTAATATACATGTATATAAAAAGACGACGAATCGGATACCTCAAAACCCAATATAATCTAAACGGTCTATAGAATCTTCTCGCTATAGACTATTTGCATATTAAAATATACCATAAATATTGTGTTTCGTCAAGGGGGTATATACAATATATAGTTATTACACATACGTACTAATTATATATATCAAGTAATTTTCAATTTCAAAAACAGCTTTTTCTTCAACATAATGTAATATATGAGTTTATAAATCCATTGTTGTTCTAATGTTACTATGCTCTAATCTACTTGAAACATCTATATCGATTGTCTTATTGCTTTTATTAGGATTCTTTTGAAACCATAAATTTAAAGCTTTAACTATTGTATCCTCAAATTCTTTTGGTGTGGTTTTGGGTGCGAAATAATCATCAACCTTCTTATATGAAATCTTGAAGCTTTTAGGATTTTCCTTTATTTGTTGTAATATGATTTTATCAATTTTATCATAAGATAGTTTACCGTTTTGACTAATACCTTTAAGTAGTGCAGCCTGCTTAAGTGGTACTCCAAACTTCTCTTCACGAACAAGAATATTATATAAATCTTTCTGCTCTTTTTCTTTCAAGTAAGATAACTCAACGGCAGGAATAAACGATAGTTTGCGTTCATCAACTTTTTCAAGCAATTGTGGAATAAGATTTGTTAACCGAATATATCTTTTAATTTGATTTCTACTATCATCAGAAACATCTGCTATTACTTCAATAGCATGATATTTATTTAACTTTGGCCCAAATTGGGCTAAAGTTAAATCATTGCGTTTTCCTTGAGCCTTTATAGCTTCTAATTTTAATTTATATGCAAATGCTTTCTCTGATGGAAATATAGTTTCTCTTTGCTGAAGGTTTGAGTCTATCATTAAAATTGTCGCTGTATTATCATCAAGTTCACGTATATAACATGATATTTCATTTATTCCTGAAAGCATGGACGCTTGAACTCTATTGTGCCCTGAAATAATTTCATAATCATATTTGGAATCCTTAATAGGACGGACTAAAATCGGAACAATAACACCATGCTCATTAATGCTATCCGCTAAGCTCTGTAATTTCTCAGAACTATAGCTTTTAAATGGCTGTTTATCAAATGGTTTCAATTTTGATATCAGTAGTCTATCTATTTTAACGTCTTTACTTATTACTACTTGATTATTATTCATCTGTTTTCCTCCATATTTTAGTGGATTTTCTTATTTGATAATAAAAAAGTCCCCTTTTAAGGAGAAAAACATTGTTTTTATGCTATTCAAAAGTTTCGCAGTTAATACCGTCTCCCCGCCACACATCGTCTGATAACTCAGACGTAAAATTTAAAAACAGCCTGTTTTCAGACAAACTTTCTGATTGTTGGCTGTTTTTACTCTATTGCTATATATTTAAAATAAGAATCAAGAGTTTTACTCCCTCATTACCTCTATCAATCTCTTTGTTCCCACCATATTTATCGCTCTTACTATATTGTAAGCAAGGAAACTAAACCCAAGCTCAGCAGTTGCTTTTTCTTTACCTTTGCATAGTAGATAATGTGCTCCGTGATGCCACTTAACCGTCCCAAATGGATGCTCTGACAAACACATTCGCTCTTTTAATTTCTCCTTATCATGCTTTATTGTTAAGACTACCTTCTTATGAATTTCGTCTTTTCGATTGAAACTGTTATACGGTGTTCTTTGGATGATATCTTTTGGGATCTTTAGCAGCTTGTGCTTGTAATTACCATACATTTTGACAGGTACATATTTAGTGTCGGGTCCAAAGCTTACTTCTTTATGGTTTTTACCACTTGTGCATCTGTTTGGGCATTGTCTGCATGCGTCTTTATTGGTATATATATCACCGTGTTTTTTGCTTTTGGTCTTTTTTAATATGTGTCCCATCGGACATGTTACTGTACCATCTTCATTCCGCATAAAACAGCTTTTTTCGCTTTGCTTTTGTACTTCTATTGAGACCGCTGTATTTTCAAAGCATTCAGGCAGTATTCCTGCTTTGATACATTTTTCTATGTCCTCGGATTTTGTGGATTTTCTCTCCTCTTCGCTGATTTTAGCTTCCTCATACTCCAGATTATATATTCTTTCTTTTTTATCGTATTTAAGTGCTACATTTGGAATTGTTCCATTTAATATGCAATTTAAAATATCTTTTCTGCTGTCATAACCTTTATCCGCTGTTATTTCAATTGAGTCCTTTTCAAGTGTTTCTTTAGTCTCTTTCGACACTTGATTAAGCAAGCCCTGGTCAGTACAAGCGTTTGTTACTTCATATCCTGCGATAAGATGGCTGCCACCGTCCACTGCGCTCTGCACGTTGAATGCGCATTTATATCCGTCTTTTGAATGCATGACACGTGCTTCGGGGTCTGTTGTTAATTTCTGTGTTTCTCCCGTTTCATTGAGCTCTTTCAGATAATCCTGATATTTCTCTTTTCTTGTCTTTAGCTCTTCTATGAAGCCCTTTATTTCCTCCGAAGTGTATTCTTTGTCTTCATTTTTGCGACTATCCTCTTCATCCATTTGACGGAGATACTTTGCAATATTTTCATCTATTCTCGCTAGTTTTTCGTTCAGTGTTTTCTTGTTATATGCTTTGCTTTTTGAATTTACCGCTCGAATTTTTGTGCCGTCTATTGCCAGTAGTTTGCTTTCGTACAAGTCAAGTTTCATGCATATCTTTACAAAACTTTTAAATACATTCTTTATTGCTTTTTTATTATCTTTTCTGAAATCTGATATTGTTCTAAAGTCCGGTCTTAGTTTATTGATAAGATAGAATAACTCTATATTGCGATGGCTTTCTTTCATAAGCTTTCTTGAGCTTCTAATTCCGTTTATATATCCGTATACATAAAGCTTGTAGTATCTTTCTGCCCAGTTCATCATAGGTGTAATCGAACTCGATATTGCTATTCTTCTAGATTTCAAGCATCAGATACAGCTCGTCATATTGATAAGTATAGCTATCTGTGCCATCTGGTATTGACACAATTATTGTCGTTGAAGATTAATCCATAAATTAGGTTAACAAAAAAGTAAGCTATCATTGATATTTAATAGCTTACTTATCCACATCTTATAGTTTGCGACTGTTTATTCTCAATCTATTTTTGTTTCTCCACTTCATATATTTGTCTTCGTTAACAATATCTCCATGCCAATACTTTTTTATCTCTTCCAACATTTCATCATTGTACTCTGACCAAATCATTCTTTCTGATACCTTTGATTCTAGTTTATAAATAGATGTATTTATCGTCATAAAATATATAATTCTATTATATGACCTTACAAATTCACGAGGATCTATGTAAACTTTAGCTATATCTCTCCATTTAATTTCAATATGATTGTTTCTTGAATTATAAATTATTGATTCTTCATTAAATTCTATTGTGCTTTTATAATTACCACAAATTTTTTTAGAATAACTTACAAAAAAAATAATACCAATTAACATCAATACCGTAAAACCTACTCCAGCAAATATCGATTTTTCACCCATTATCCCAAAATATGACGTTATGGATAAAAATCCTGTAGTCATAAAATAAGCGGCGGAAACTGGGTATATTACTTTTCTGTGATTCTTGCATTGATAATACTTCATATATTCTTCTCCAAAATTATTCTCTTTACTGTTTAAAATCTCTATTAGGAGTTATTATGTTTAACAAAAAAAGTACAATAAAACAATAATAACCCTTCGCACTCTACTATAGTTATCGTGTAAAACTACTCTAAAAATTATATATCAATAGAAGTATAAAGTTAACAACTATTAAACTATAAATAAACAGGAATTTTTTTTTAATCAAAACAAGCCTCCCACTGTTAATATTGCACTTATGAATATAAAATTTATAACATTTTTTCCTTAACTCATAAGTATATATTATTATATTCTCGGTTGAAGATAATACAACCGAGAGTATGTCCTTTTATTGTGCAAGCATTATAGGTTTATTATATCCTTTATATATTCTTTCAAGCCTATATGTTCCACCATACTTAACCGAACTACTACTTGAGGTTGTAGTTGTGCTTTGAGTAGTCGTAATCTTAGTTGTTGATGAAGCAACTATTGTAGCTGTTGAAGTAGAGGTTGTATCATTGGATTCTGGTAAATTGTTCGAATTTGTTTTTACTTGTTCTACAACCAATTGTGTAGTACTAACTGATAAATCTGTTACAGTATCAACAACTAAAGCATTCACAAATACTTGCGCCAGCCTACTAGCACCAGCAGCAGCCACTCCACCTCCAAAAGCTCCACCAACTAAACCAAATCCACCAGCGATAAACATCTCATCTTTATTCCACTCCATTTCATCATTATCAATTACTGCCTCAGCAACCTCACCAACAATTTCGCCAGCAACTCCTGCAACAAGACCTGTTCCTGCACCAATTCCTATCGCTAAAAGAGGTGCCATTGCTATACCTCCAGTAGCAATAATTACAGTGGTCACTAACGCAAGAGTTACAACCGCTCCTATGGCTGCTCCCCATTTTTCCCCTGCTGTATCTCCTCCCATCAATCTTGAAAAAAGCGGACCGAAAAAATGTTCCGTAGGATCAGTGTAGTTTACAGGATTATTGCCTGTGTAGGTGTACAGATTCTGTGTCCAAGGCTCATAAGCACTACCTTTATAACTGTCCTGACTAATAAAGCGTCCTGTATTAGGATTATAATACCTAGCATTCATATAGTAAAGACCAGTATTATTATCCGATATAGCCCCAGTAAACTCTACTTCGTTAAGTAAGCTTCCTGATTCGGTTGTTTGACCAAATGCTTCATATTGATAATTATTCTGCAGTACACCAGCACTGTTTACTATCGCTGTGGTAGATTGTCTTATATCATAGTTATAGCTATACCAGCCGGTTCCGTTACCGTTATTATCAAAGCGTTGAGAAGCTACAATCGAACCTGATGGTGTTAAGATATTTTCTGTTAGCTTTAACCCAGCACTATCTGCAGTCATCAACACTTCTGTTCCAGAGTACAAATACTTGGTTGTAGTATTGTTTGTACCATCAGTAAACTGCTTGATTAGACATATATATTAATACAATATTTCGTTAACTAGTAAGTCCTCTGATATTAATTGATATAAAGATAGTATACACAAAAAAGTTTGCTATCTTTTTAGTTGTGTGTGGGTGCAGAAGTATTTTGCTATAAACAACTATTAACAGGAAAAAACCGCACAGTAAAAGCAGATTAAAAATAATCCTCCTATAAGTCTATACTATATTTAAAGATTTCTGTTATAATAATCACCTAATACAAAGGGAGGTTCCACCATGGAAAGAATAGCTATTGTAACTGGAGCTAATTCAGGTATGGGAAAAGCAATAACCACAGAACTTATCTTACAGAATTACCAGGTTATTATGGCGTGCCGAAGCCAAGCGCGGGGGCAAAAGGCTCTTGAAGATATTAAAGCAAAAACCGGCCAAGAAAATGTTGAACTAATTTTATGTGACTTGTCTTCCTTAGAATCAATAAAACAATTTATTGATATATTTAGCAGCAAATATGAACAATTGCATCTGTTAATAAACAACGCGGGCGTAATTCTTCCCAAGAGAGCGGAAACAAAAGATGGGTTTGAAATGCAATTCGGAGTAAATCATATTGGGCATTCTTATCTGACAAATGGATTATTAAGCATGATGAAAAATTCTTCGCCAAGCAGAATAGTAAATGTTTCTTCAGGCGCTCATAAACTCGGAAAAATTGATTTAAATAATATTTCAATGAAAAAAGGATATCATACATTTAAAGCTTACAGCCGTTCAAAATTGGCAAATATTTTATTTACATATGCACTATCAAAACGGTTGACAGGCACAGGGGTAACGGTAAATTGCTGCCATCCTGGCGCTGTAGGAACCTCTATGGGGGTAGATAGAGAAACGGGTTTTGGGAAAGGGTTGCTATCTTTTCTTAGCTTATTCTTTTTAACCTCGGAACAAGGAGCTGAAACCACGTTGTATTTAGCCACGTCCGATGAAGTTGAAGGTGTCAGTGGAAAATATTATTATAAATGCAAGCAAGTTCAGTCTTCAAAAAAGAGCTATGATGCTCAATTGGCAGAGAAGTTATGGCTGATAACCGAAGATTCTATTAAAAAGGCATTGAATTAACCAAAGCAACACTACAAATAAAAAGCTTATTATGCCATTAATGCAAAAATGTAGCAGATAGCTTTAATAAATTTTTTTTTAATAGGAAAAGGTTAGGCGAACAATGTTTAAATAAATTAGGCAATTTATTTTTGGAGCTTAAGAATTTGATTCAAAATTGCTAACGGTAACCTTTAAGGAAAAATTCAAAAAATAAAGAAAACATATAAATATACCGATATATCAATATAGAGATTATTGAATTCGCAAATAATAAAACAGCTATTATTATTAAGCCGTTTTAACTGATTGCAGTATTTTGGGACAATATGGAGCATTTAAATGGAAAGATTGAAAAAGACAATAACAGATTTTTTTATTAAAGATAATTTGAAAATAGATAATGAGAACGAGGAAGAATTTAAAAGAGAAGTGGCAAAAGATAATTTTTTGCGTTTAACCATTATGTCAGGATTTATGTTTGCTTTTGAAAGCTATCTTTATGCAATAGAAGATAGCATTTTCTATGTCGGTCCAGTGATATTGAAATTTTTGATATTGTGCGCAGCATTGTTGCCATTTGTTTGGTATGTGCAAATCAAAATAAAAACAGTCAATTTAATATTCGCACTTATTATGCAGTACGCATTTGTCGCGACGTGTGTGATATTTGGGGCGTCAGTCGCCTTATATGTCCGCGAAGCCGATATAGTGCATGTTTATCTTGTAATGGTATTCTTTTCTGCCGCGTTTTTTTCGATGCCGCCGTTGGGCAGCTTTCTTTTGTATTCGCTTACATATCTGTATTTTTTCTTAATGCTTCCTTATTACGTGTCGGATTTAACCATAATACATGTTCTTAGAATTAACACCGCCGGCGCGATTGCCGCTGCATGGATTATGAGCAATGTTTTATGGAGGGCAAAAATTTCAGTATTTTCAAATAAAAAATTGTTATATAAACAAAACAATATTTTGCAGGAAATGAACAAAAAAGATGCAATGACAGCTTTATACAATCATGAAACATCATTAAAGCTTTTAAAAAGAGAAATAAAAAGAGCAATTCAATTAAATAGCCCAATTTCACTGATTATCGCAGATATAGATGATTTTAAGAATGTAAATGATAGCTATGGACACCTTGCCGGAGATTATGTAATTAAAGATATCGCGAAAATAATTTCCAACACTGCCCGGAAAACAGATTTAGTTGGAAGATATGGCGGAGAAGAGTTTATAATTATTATGCCGGATACTGATTTGGAAGCGGCGCACGCATTATCAGAAAGAATCTGTACGCAAATTAAAAATGCGAACCTATACAATGATATTTCTATAACACTAAGTGGAGGTATTAGTCAGTTTAACGGTGAAGCCATCAATGATTTTATACGTATCACAGATAATAAACTCTATACGGCTAAAAATAACGGGAAAAAGCATTTCGAAACGGAAAACGAAACAATTCAAACCCTTAGGCAAATAACAGAGCCAAAACTTAGCACTTAAGGATCAAGAGAGTTATTTGATAAAAAGCAGTTAAAAAATAAAAGCTATAAGGTTTTTTGCCATTTTATTGCATCGATATAAAGAGAAATAAACTCTTCCTGACTAATATTGTTTTCACCCAAATACCCATCCATATTGTTCCAATTGCCTTTTTCGTACTCGATAACCACATCCAAGGATTTTCTTATTTGAGTCTCTTCTCCAAGCAAAGTTCTGCATACATCAATGCCTAATGGAAGTTCTTTCACTATTTTATCCATGCTTCTATTTAGCAAAACATCTATTGAAGAAAACATACCGCTTATAAAGTAATTGCTCTCCTGAATTCTATTGTTTGAAATAATTGCTAAAAGCGCAAGCATTTTTCCTCTAATAATTGAAGTTTTAATCAATTCGGCATTTTCAGGATTTTGAACACCTCTCAAAATCATTACATTTATCCATCTTGATAATTCTTTGATACCAACCTGCACAAGAGCCATTCGAAGTGAATCAGTGTGATATTTCACTCCGTAATAAGCAGAGTTTACCATTCTGAGAAGTTTATACGACAGTTCAACATCTCTTTCAAAAGCCGCAGTAATTAAATTAAAATCCGGTTCCTCTTTATGAAGTTCATTTAGAATAAGAATAAGATTGCTTGAAAATGACCCGATGCTTTTGGTGCTAACCGTTACAGGTTTGCTGTAAAAAGCACCTTGAAACAGTTTATAGCCAAGTTCTTTCGCGGATTTGAATTCTTGTCTGGTTTCAATTTTCTTGGCCAAAGAAACAACTTTTTTATTTTGATTTTTTATAATGCTTGATTGTTTTTCTTGTGAAGCGGAAGTGTAATCAATTTTTATAATATCCAAATAATCGATAAGATTTGCATATCTATCAGGGTTATCAGTATCAAAATCATCTAAAGCCAAAAGATATCCCTGATCTTTAATCTTTTTGCAGATGCTTAAGACGCTTTCGTCAATTCCTATATCTCCGGGAAGTTCAATAACAGTATTGTTATGTGAAAAAAGAAGAGGGGCTTCCTTTAACAGAAGATTTTTAGTGAATTTCACGAATCCCCGAGTTCTGTCAGTTAAGCTATCAAACTCAACCAACAAAATATTATCAATCAAAGATGCGGTAGATTTATCATTAGCTGTATTATCAGAGAAAAAGTCTAAATTCTCTTGATATATAAGCTTATATCCATAAATGGACATGTCGTTATAAAAAATAGGATGTCTTGAAATATACATACCGCTCATATTAACTCTCCCATACCCCTAAAATTGTATTAATATACAGAACCTTAACAATAATCAATGATACGATAAATTCAAATCAAAGTAAACATAACAAACCAAACAAAGTAATCAAAAACTATTTATGTAATTCTAAATAAAAACAAGCATTATTGCAAGATGGAAAAACAAGTTATATATTTTTTATTGTGAACACGTTAAAAAAATAAAATATTTTCATTATTGGTAGAAACGCAAAAGCATTTCTTACTATAAATATGCTCAGCTGTAAAAAATTTTTCTGTAGAACGCAAAAGCAGACCTTTTTAATCAGCATTTGACTATTGCTTAATACGGTATTATAATAGTAAATGTAGAAATTTTACTGAAAAAAGAAAAGGAGAGAGTATATGACAAAGTATCTTGAAGTTTATAAATGCGAAATATGCGGCAACATCGTGGAGGTCTTTGAAGGACATGACGGGGATTTGGTTTGCTGCGGGCAGGATATGACGCTTATGGAGGAAAAAACAGCTGATAAGACAGTCGAAAAACATGTTCCGTATATTACCGAAACAGCAGATGGGTATAAAGTAAAAGTAGGCAAAGAGGTCGCTCATCCTATGATGGACGAACACTACATCCAGTGGATAGAACTTGTAGTTGGGGATAAAGTGTTTAGGCAAATGCTTCATTCGGGAGATTCTCCGGAAGCAAGTTTCTGCGTTGAAAAATCAGAAAATGTTTTTGCCAGAGAATATTGTAATATTCATGGATTGTGGAAAAGCTAGGAATAGTAAAACTACTATTAAACAAGGCATAAAACTGTGCCTTGTTTTTTTATATTTTAATTTGCTTTTTTGGAAAGTATGAAGAATGGGAGTATAATTAAGGATAAGAAAAGAGATGATAATATGTCAAAAATCTTAAAAGCGTATATGCCGCAAAAGAAAATGGAAGGCGCAGGGGTGGAAGTTGAGCGCGTGTTCGGATATTATCAGGTGCCGGATTTTGATCCGTTTTTGATGCTTGATTATTTTGAAAGCGATAATTCCAATCATTCGCCGGGTTTTCCGTGGCATCCGCACAAAGGTATAGAGACCATCACTTACATGCTTCGGGGCAGCATAAAGCATGAAGACAGTTTAGCGCATTCAGGGATAATCAACGCCGGAGATGTGCAATGGATGAGCGCCGGAAAAGGAATTTACCACCAAGAGATGCCACTGCCTAAAGAAGGCGGCTACAGAGGCTTTCAGTTCTGGCTGAATATGCCGCAAAAAAACAAACTTGATTTGCCAAAATATCAGGAACTCAAAAGCGGGGAACTTAAAAAAATTAAAATTGACGCAGGCGAGATTGTGCTTATAAGCGGCGAATATGAAGACAAAATGGGACCCATTGATAAAACAGAACTTGGCGTTCGCATGATGCATATAAAAATAGATTCGGGAAAAGAGGTTCCCATTACACGCCAGATCGGCAAAAAAGGATTCATTTTTGTTTTCGAAGGCGCAGGATTTGTAGGCGAAAAGAAAATTATAAAACAAATGGCATATACTATTGATGAAGGCGAAACAATATTTAAAGCGGCAGACGAAAAATTGGAATTCATATTTGCTGAGGGAAAAGCCATTAATGAGCCGATTGTTTGGTACGGACCTATGGTTATGAACACAAATGCGGAGATACAGCAGGCGCTGAAAGATTTGCGCGAAGGAACGTTTGTTTAACCAAGCAGCAAAGGAGAAATTTATGAAAAAGCATGCAATTATTATAACAGTCGCTCTGATTTTTCTGCTTTCAGGGTGCGGGGCACAAACCGAAGCTCCGCCGGAAGAGACAGTAACTGAAATTTTGGACGCTGTTTCCGCCGCCACTCTTGCCAGATATCAGGTGAATGAAATTCAAGAGTATCAGGGAATGAGGCTTGACCCTTCTGTAGGTCCGCGAGATAATTCTATTAACGGCGTCCAACATGTGGATATTGAAGGATATACGTTAAACATTACCGGATTGGCCGATAACCCGATTGAGTTATCCTATGAACAAGTTCTTGAGTTTCCTGCTTTTGAAAGAGTTACAACATTAAATTGCGTTGAAGGCTGGAAAGTTACTGTTTTGTGGAAAGGCGTTAAACTATCGGATTTATTGAAAGAAGCGCAAGCACAAGACGCTGCAAATACTGTAATTTTCAAGTCAGTTGATGGATACACAACCTCAATGCCGATATCCACAGTTTTGGAAAGAGACATGCTGCTGGCGTTTGAAGCCAACACTCTGACGCTACCTGACGAAATGGGGTATCCGTTTATTGTGGTCGCGGAAGATAAGTTAGGATACAAATGGGCGCGATGGGTTAATGAGATAGAATTGTCCGACAATGAGGAATATCAAGGTTATTGGGAAAGAGTCGGCTTTGGAAACGATGCGGAAGTTTCCGAAAGTAAAAAAGGCGGCAACTAATCTTTGAGAAAATGTGTGTTGATAAAGATTTGAGTTTCATCCAACCATGAAACACGCTCTTCGTAAGTGCTTTCAGACACTACTCTAAAAACTTTTCTATTAAAATCTTTCACTTTTAAAAAGCTGAACACGCTTTTTTGCCAAAGATTTTCTAATGCGTTTGCTAAAATCTCTTTTTCTTTTTTTTTCGAAGAATTAGCGGTATTAATAACAAGCGCCTTTTTTAATTTTACCAGCTGCACTCTTTTTTCGTTTCCTTCTTCATCTTCAACAAATTTAAAAGCGATGCCGTTTTTTATCACTCTGTCCACCCATCCTTTTAGTATCGCGGACATTTGCCCCCACCAGATGGGATGAATTATGACTATTCCATCCGCCCAAACAAGGTGTTTGGCATGCTCAATTATAACTTTATCAGTTGGCGGACCGTCGGAGGCGGCTTCAAAACCTTTGAGTATCGGATCAAAATTTTCCGCATAAAGGTCATGGGTAATTGTACTGTGTCCGTTTTCCTTAAGCGAAGTCAGCGCTCTCTGATATATAGCGAAGTTTAAGCTTTTATTGTAGGGATGGGCGAAAATAACCAATACGTTCATTTTGCTGCTCCTTATTTTATATTTTCAATATTCATACAGTATAACATATGTGACCCCCCAATAATTGATGATTTTGGTAGGATATTCAGATTTTTTTGTATATTTACTTATAAATACCGAAAATTTTTTAATATTTCCGTTCCGAAACCACAATATATATGATACAATTACTTTTACAATACAAGATGTAGTGGTGTAAGGGAGAATAGTATGAGCGGGTTAGAAAACATAATAAAAAGAAGATTTACCAAAGAGCTGGAGACAAGTAATAAATCAGTATACGATTTATTTGAATATAAACTGGTTGATGTTTATATGAAAAATTGGAAAACAGGACAGACCATACTCGACATGAAAGGTTTGGAATTTCCTGTTGATTATACACAAAATGCCTGTAACATTATCGCCAGTAAATATTTAAGAAAAGCCGGACTAAATGATAAATTTGGCTATGAACACAGCATCAAACAGTTGGCTGACCGCATGGTGGGCTTTTGGACGGATGCCTTGGTGGATGAAGGGCTTATTGATGACGGAGAGCAAAAGCAGATTTTATACGATGAATTGGTATATGGATTGCTGTCTCAAAAATGGGCGCCAAATTCCCCCCAATGGTTTAATACGGGGATAAAACGAAACTATGGAATTGCCGGAGAAAAAAGCGGATTATTTCATTTTGACATAAATAAAGGCGAAGTTGTTGAATCGGAGGACAGATATTCAAGGACACAGGCTTCAGCATGCTTTATTATTGCAATTGAAGACAAACTTATGGGAAAAAATTCGATATCCGATCACTATGTAAGTGAAACAAACCTTTTCCGGGGCGGCTCTGGAGTGGGCACCAATTTTTCTGTATTGAGGGCCACTGACGAATTGCTTTCAAGCGGAGGCAGATCATCTGGGATGATGAGCTTCCTTTTGGGGTTTGACAGAAATGCGGGAGCAATAAAATCCGGAGGGACGACACGGCGCGCGGCTAAAATGGTTATAGTAGACATAGACCATCCTGAAATTGAAGCATTTATAACATGGAAAGCCAAAGAAGAGCAAAAAGTGCGCGACTTAGGTAAGATGGGGTATGACACATCAATGGAAGGTGAAGCGTATCAGACAGTTTCCGGGCAAAACGCGAATAACTCTGTGCGGATAACCAAAGAATTCATGGATAAAGTGGTTTCGCTTGAAGAAAACCCGGATGCGAAGTTTATGCTTAAGGGAAGAAGGGATCCTTCCGCGGATAGGGAAGTTTTGGTTAAAGATCTTTGGCAGAAAATAAATAAATCGTCATGGAAATGTGCGGATCCCGGTTTGCAGTTTGATGACACATTCAACGCCTGGCATACTTGCCCCGCGGGCATGGATGGGCAGTATGGCGCAAAGCACAATAGGATTAACGCAACAAATCCATGCTCGGAATATGCTTTTTTGGATAACACGGCGTGCAATTTAGCGTCTGTCAATGTATACAATTTTTATGATGAAAATAAGGGAAGCTTTGACTTGGACGGATTTACGCATCTGGTTTGCATCATTCAGCTTGCGCTAGAGGCCTCAATTCACTGGGGGCAGTTTCCCACCGAAGATGTGGCGCTAAAAAGCCATCTTTTCAGAACAACGGGTATTGGTCTTGCAAACTTGGCTTCTTTGCTTTTGATGTACGGCTATCCGTACGATTCAAAAGAAAGCCGCGCACTGGCGGGAGCTCTTGCGGGGATAATGACAGGATATTCTTATTATACTTCTGCGCTTATGGCTCAAAAACTGGGAGCGTTTGAAAGCTATGATATAAATGCAGAACATATGCAAAAAGTAATCCGCAATCATGCACGTGTTGCTGGCAGTTTAAGTGATGAGTTTGAAGATTTGGGATATCAGCCAATAAAGGTGGACGCTTCTTTTATATCCAAAGATATTGGGAAAGGGCTGAAGGAAGCCTGGAAGCTGGCAATTGATGCTGGCAAAAAGCACGGATACCGCAATGCGCAAGTATCGGTAATCGCGCCCACAGGGACGATATCTTTTGCAATGGATTGCGGAGCGACTTCTGTCGAACCGTATTACAGCCACGTTGTTTTTAAACAGCTTATTGGCGGCGGAAGCATGACAATGGTCAATCCTGTACTTGAGAGCGTGCTTAAAAAACTTCATTATTCCAAGAAAGAAATAAGTGAAATATTTAATTTCGTTTTAGCCAAAGATGAAAATGGAGCGCTTGTAAATACTTCAGTATGCGAAGCGCCTCAGATTAAGAAAAAGCATATAGAAATATTTAAAACGGCGAACGAAATAAGCCCGGAAGGGCATGTTCTTATGGTGGCTGCAATCACACCGCTCATTAGCGGCGCAGTTTCAAAAACAGTAAACCTTCCCAATCAATCAACATTCGAGGATATTGAAAATATACATATGTTGGCCTATAAAAGCGGAGTGAAAGCCATTGCGCTGTATCGGGATGGATGCAAAGCTGCGCAGCCTCTGACAATGGGCGAAAAGAAGGAAGAAAACAAGCCGTTTGAAGACTACACCTATCAGGAGCTTTTAGATTACGCCAAAAACTATCAGTCAAAGCCCGTACGCAAGAAACCGCAGGGAATGCATATGAGCAGAACGCATGCGGCTAAAATAGGCGATATCGAGCTTTACATAACACTCGGTTTTTACGACAATGGAAACATATCTGAATTATTCGTTTCAACAGACAAAGAAGGCACTGTGGTTAAAGGAATTTTGGCATCCTTGTCAAAAGCTATAAGCAACATGCTTCAATACAATATACCGGCTTCGGAAATATCCAGAACTCTCAAAAACCAAAAATTTGAGCCGTCAGGATTTGTCAGCCGCCATCCATATATAAAATCGGCCGCATCAATCTCTGATTTAATCAGCAAAGTGATAGACATAGAGCTTGGAGACTTTACAAGATGTCAGGTTAAGCCAGAACAGTTTTCAAAGGTGTATCCGGTGAAGATGGAGGTTGGAAACTTTCCGCAAAAAAAGGATGTGGAAGAAGAAACCGAAAGAATTTATGGTGAAACATGCGCAAATTGCGGAAGCAATAATTTGGTGCGAAACGGAACATGCAAGGTGTGCCAGGACTGTGGAACAACTACCGGCTGCAGCTAATCTAGTTCATAAAAAAACATCCGCATTATTGCGGGTGTTTTTTTCTTATATCTTCTCCCTTAATGGGTGGTATGACCGTTCTTGCTTTGTCAAGCAGCCTTGACAAAACCCTTGATCCATATTTCTCTTCAAGCATATCCGGATTCAGATTGGTGGATATGATGGTATGTAAATCCTTGCGGGTTCTCTCGTTTAAAATATTGAGAAGAGTCGGGCAGGTTATATTGTTTAGAACCTGTTCGCCGCCCAGGTCATCTATCAAAAGCAAGTCTACGCTTCGCATCATGTTGAGCGCGGTCGAATCAGACTTTTTAATTTCGTCAAAAGCGGCTTCGTTTATAGCGAATGAACTTACAAGCATTGCGGTGTAACCTTTTTTTATAAGCTCATATGCTATTGAATTTAAACAATAGCTTTTTCCCAAACCTACATTGCCCATTATCAGAATTTGTTTTTTATTGTTGTTTGGAAATTCTTGCGTCCAAGTTTTAATATAATCATACAGCCTTTTCATCAGCTGCTTTTGGGTGTGTCCATTGAGTACATCTATATTGTCGTCAAATAAATTCAAATCGAAACTATCAAGCGTTTCCCTGTTGTTTATATTGGAAGACTTTATTGAATTTTCCGCGGCTTTTGAGATTATACAATTGCAATACTTTTTTATGGTTTCGCCTACATAACCTGTATCTTTGCATTTTTCGCACTGAGGATGATACTTTAAATCTTCAGGAGAAATATTTTCTTTGTTTAAGCATTCGCTTAAAAGAGTTTCATATTCAAGGTCTATCTTTTTGAATTTTTCGCAATAGGCGGCATCATTTTTGTGGGATCTCTCATTAATTCTGAGCGAAGCATATCTTTGTCTCAGTTTCTTTAAATCCGGGTATTTTTCATATAAGGAACTGAAAATAGAATCTCTTTTTATTTCAAATCTGTCTATCCTGGCTTTATATTCGGACAAAACTTTTTCTATGCTGTCATTTCTGGGCATTAAATATCCTCCCAGTTGTCATAAACACCTTCATATATGTCATCTGTAAATGTTTTGCCGCTGCCGGACTTATTGATTGAATAGCTTTCTTTCTCTGCCTGTGCTGTGGTTTTTACACCGTTTTCTTGCCATACGGAAAGTATTTTACTCGCATATGACATTTTGTCTTTGGCGCTTGCGCTCTTTTGGCAGGCGAGACCGATTAGTTCATGCGGATATTTTTTTTGCAGCCAAGTGTTGTAAATGGCTATCTCATGATTTTTGGGTGCTCTGTTGTCTCCCCATTTTTCAAGCAGTACAGAAACTTTATTGGAAGTCATTTTAATTTGGGTCATATATTCGGCAACATCCTTGTCGGTTACAATGCCGTTTTTATGCCATCGCTTTAATACAGAATCCAAATCATCAGGCTGCCTGTCTCCCGCTTTTGAAAGCGCTTGCGCCGCTTTTTGCACAGAGCGCTGAGAAAAGCCCATCTCCAGCCATTCTTCGTATAGCTTTATTCGCCCTTCGGTTACGCGCAAGCCGCCGAGTATTGAATAAATTTCCTTGGCTTCGGCTCTTAACGTGTCTTTTTTTTCAAAATAATTTTTCGCATCCGTAGCAGTTTTTACTTTGTTTTCAGCGAGACTTTCAATTATGAAGTCAAGATACTTAAAGTTAGGGTTATTTGTGCCGGTCATATGCTTTTGAGCTTCTCTTATAGCTTCTTTTTGCATACCGTATTTTGAATTCCATTTTTTATATAGTTCGATTTCATCCGCAGTTGGCGGACGGTTTAAGCTCCACGCTTTAAGAACATCGGAGGCTCCGGACATTTTATTGGAAACATCATTTATATAACGCTCAACATCCGCGTAGGAGGTCAACCCCTGGTCGTAAATATCGCCTAAAACTTTATTAATGTAGCTGAAGCGGACCTTTTCGCCCTTCATTTCAACACACCAGGCGGCAACCAAAGAAATGGTTTCAGAGGGCATTTTCCATTCGTCCAGCCAAATTACTATATAATTCACTTCGCTAGTGCCTAAAAGCCTTCTTCCTCCAAATATGCGTTGAAGCTCCAAAACAAGCGGTTGGTGAGTATATAGGCTTATCTTTTCGCCGTCCGCTTTTTGCATTTTTTCTTTTTTTATATTATTGTAAGAAACTTCGAAAGGTCTGCGTTTTAATATTTTCACCAGACCCATTTGAGCCCAATAGGTATAGGCTGCTTTAATTTCATCTTCGGGCAGAGATAAGGCTTTTGCCATTGTAGAAATAGTGTAATCTTCATCTGCATGGCAGCACATAGTAAGGCCCAACAAATATACCTTGATGTAATCTCCGGGAACGTTTGCCATGTATTCCAATATGAAAATGTTTTCTACCGGGGTTATGTCATAGAGCGCATTACCCTCAGAAAATGATACAGCGGCCATCTTCTCTCCTTGTCTTTAGAACGTTATAATAACACAATTTATTGCCAATATAAACGGTATTAAAATCTATTTTTATCAAGAAAAATCACCTTGTGGTTTAGCATTAACAGATAGCACAATATGTGGTATAAGAAAGAGCGGCATTAAAAAAATGATAAAAAATATGTTAAAATAAAAAAATGAAAATATACTCCTTTCCGCCGATAATTGACAGTACAAGCAAGATACTGATACTTGGCTCTATGCCGGGCGTGGACTCTTTACGCAAAAATGAATACTATGGTCATACCAGAAATGCTTTTTGGAAGATAATGTTCGACTTACTTTATTACACTCCAACGGACAATTTTAGCGAAAAGAAAAGGATGTTGCTTGAAAATAAAATCGCGCTATGGGATGTGATAGCCAGTTGCGAGCGAGAAGGAAGCCTTGATTCGGCAATAAAGGCAGATGAGCCAAATGATTTTGAGAAGTTATTTAT
Source organism: Christensenellaceae bacterium (assembly GCA_963675575.1). Lineage (GTDB taxonomy): Bacteria > Bacillota > Clostridia > Christensenellales > UMGS416 > JAGLOK01. Next base: position 2,928,419 of record OY776378.1, on the reverse strand, counting down.
AGATTATCCTAATATAAAGCATGTGTTTTTTAACGGACAAAAAGCTTATGATATTTATAGGCGAAAAGTTGGTTTTGACTTAAACATTACTTACGTTCGGCTATTATCTACAAGCCCCGCTAATGCGATAACATATGATAAGAAGATAGCGGATTGGGGTAAGATTCTAAACATATATTAATATACACTCATGTGCAAAACTGATATAATAAATTTGACTCATGAAAGGAACGCTTCTTATGTCACTTGTGCTTTTTTATTTTTCGGGAACAGGAAATACACGCTACATAGCGAGAAGAATTTGCGACACTTTGAACGAGCACGGATACGAAGCAACCGCCATTTCCATTGAAAACCTTAACTCTATGGAGGCACGGATACAAATTGACAATTCATCGGTGGTAGGTTTGGGGTGGCCGATATACGGCTCGGACATACCGGCGATTATGCAAAGCTTCATAAAGTCGATGCCCATAGCAGACGGAAAGCCTCTCCTGACTTTTTGTACGCAAATGGCCTTTTCTGGAGACGGTGCAGTGGTAATGCGACGGCAGCTTGAGTCAAAAGGATATGTGCAAAAATGGGCTATGCAATTTAATATGCCCAACAATGTTTCGGTAAAGGGTATACCGCTTTCTGTATGCGATGACTACGCAATGCATGAGGAAAAGTATTTAAAAACAGCTCGGGAAAAAGCAGACAATTTCGCTTTTAAAGTTTTAAACAATGTTGAAGACATCAACGGTGCGACAATATTTAATACAATCGCGGCAATGAGCCAGCGTCCCGCTTTCAAATATCTGATGCATGACGCGGCTAAAAAAAAGATTGGCGTAAATGATGACTGCAACGGATGCGGGATGTGCGTGCAAATGTGTCCGAAAAACGTTTTTAAACTTGATTCTGGAAAAGCATACCGAGCAAATGTTAAAGAATGCACTTTGTGTTTACGGTGCACAAACTTTTGCCCTCAAGGCGCTGTTACAGTATTCAAAAGCGTAAAAAAACCGCTTTACAAAGGTCCAGACAAAGAAACGTACAGTGCTATATTAAACGATAAAAGAGCGTAAACCGTTTACAAATCGATTAAGGTATAATATTATAATTAAACTATATTTACGGAGGTGTTTATGCCGGTTTGGCAATCTATAATATTGGGGATATTGCAAGGGCTTGCGGAATTTTTGCCCATTTCATCATCAGGACATTTGGTTCTTTTTCAAAACATATTTGGGATAAGCGGCGGAGAGCTGATTTTTGATACGCTTTTGCACGTAGGCACTTTGGCCGCAGTTTTCGTTGTTCTTTGGAAAGACATTGTGGAAATAATAAAAAGGCCAATACAAAAAGTAACATTAATGCTTATAATAGCGACCATTCCCGCGGTGATTGTCGCTCTCTTTTTGGAAGATCTTATTACCGAAGCTTTTGGAGGCGCATATTTGGGATGGGGATTTTTGGTCACAGCCGCTGTGCTTGCCTCATTAAGCTTTGTAAAAAGCAAGCCCGAAGAAAATGATACTTTAAATTCTGTTACCGCAAAACAGGCAGGAATTATGGGTATATTTCAGGCAATAGCTATTCTGCCCGGCATATCTCGAGCGGGGTTAACTATAAGCGGAGGAATTTTTTCAGGAGTAACAAGACAAAAAGCTGCGCGCTTTTCGTTCCTGATGTCCATTCCAGCGATATTGGGTTCGTTGGTCTTTAATATAAAAGACATTATTGAGTTGGATTCTGCGGTAGCTGGGTTTTCGTTTGGAACCGCGGCACTGGGCATGATTGCCGCCGCTGTGGCTGGCATAGTTGCACTTAAGTGGATGTTTAGTATAATAAATAGAGGGAAGCTTTGGGTCTTTTCGATTTACGTGGGCCTGTTGGGGATTTTGATTGTGCTTGATCAGTATATCTTTCATGTTGTATTTTAAAACTACAAAAAGAAGGTGAATTTATGGCAATCAAAGCAATAACAATAGATTTTTACGGAACTCTGGTGCGCGACAACAATGGGGTGGTGCGCGACATATGCCGCAGGATAAGCCAATCGGCGGTCAAAAGGATTGTGTCCCCTGCTGATGTGGGACTTGCATGGTGGAGGGTCGTGGAAGAAATGATGTCTTCGGGCACTTTTTATGACACAAAAACATTGGAAAAAACCGCGATTGAAACTATTATTAAAGAGTTCAACTCCGTGGAAGATCCGGATGAGCTTTTTGAAGAAGTGATGGAATCTCTTAAAAAACCTCTTATCTATCAAGATACGCAGACATTTCTTGAAAGGCTTCCGATTGACTTCGCTGTAATCGAAAACATGGACAAGGATATTTTGGAAGACGCAATATGTTATTGCCAGATGGACGTTGAAAACATTATAGCCTCCGATGAAGCAAAGGCCTACAAGCCCTCGGAAAAAATATTTATTGACGCAGCAGACAAACTGGGCTTTTCACCAAGCGAGATACTCCATGCCGGCAGCTCAATCAAATATGATATTGCGCCCGCCAAAAAGCTGGGAATGAAAACCTGTTGGATAAACCGGCAAAAGAAGCCTAAAAAATCAAACGTGAAGCCGGATGTGGAATGTTCTTCGCTGCTTGATTTAAGGATGATAATTAAATAGCATTTGTTCACCCGCGGCAAATACCGCGGGTGCTTTAATATGTAAATAAAGCATTGCTTTTTGAAAAGAACCCTGATAAACACGAACGTTTTTGAAAAAGTGATACAAAACGTTTACTTTTCGTATTGAAATACAGAATTTCCTTTGTTATCATACACACATTGAAGAGCATTGAGAGCATACAAAACCAGTCTTATGCTTTTAAAATTATTATTTTATAATTTCAGGAGGGATTTAATGCCAAAAGTACAAGTTGTGATGGGGTCTCAGTCCGATATGCCTGTCGTATCAAAGACAATTGATACGCTTAAAGAATTTGGAGTGGAAGTCTGCCCAATGGTGTGTTCGGCGCACCGTACTCCGGAGCGTGCGGCGGACTTTGCAAAGAATGCAAGAGCAGAAGGTGTGGATGTAATTATCGCGGCGGCGGGAAAAGCGGCTCATTTGCCGGGAGTTCTTGCAGCTTTTACCACGCTACCTGTTATCGGACTTCCAATAAAATCTTCTTTTATGGATGGGTTGGATTCACTGCTGTCAATAGTGCAGATGCCATCCGGTGTGCCCGTGGCCACTGTCGGGGTGAATGCGGCTGAAAACGCGGCGATACTTGCGGTGCAGATGATGTCACTAAAATATAAGGATTTGGAAGAAAAACTTGACGATATGAAAATAAAAATGGCCCAAAAAGTCATGGACAGCGACAAAAAAGTAAAAAAAGGAGATAGCAATGAGTGTAACCAAAAAAGAAATGATATATGAAGGCAAGGCGAAAAGAGTATATGATACAGAAGACAAAGACTTAGTTATCGTGTCATATAAAGACGACGCGACAGCATTTAACGGAGTAAAAAAAGGCACTATAGTCGGCAAAGGTGCCATTAACAATCAGATGAGTAATATGATTTTTAAAATGCTCGAGGTAAAAGGGGTCCCTACACACTATGTGGAAGAACTTAATGACAGAGAAACGGTTGTTAAAAAAGTTGAAATAGTCAAAGTCGAAGTTATTGTACGAAACGTCGCAGCGGGATCCATATCCAAGAGACTTGGCCTTCCTGAAGGCACACCGCTCAAGAAAACTGTTCTTGAATACTCATATAAAAACGATGAGTTAGGCGATCCAATGATTAACGACTATCATATCGCGGCGATGGAACTGGCCACAAAAGAGGAAATGGCCAAGATTGCGGAATATGCTTTCAAAGTAAATGAAATAATGATTGAATTCTTTAAGAAAATGGGCATAAAGCTTATCGACTTTAAAATCGAATTTGGCAGATTTAACGGAGAAATAATTTTGGCGGACGAGATGTCTCCGGACACATGCAGATTTTGGGACATGGAGACAAATGAAAAGCTTGATAAAGACCGATTCAGGAGAAATCTTGGTAACGTGGAAGAAGCATATGAAGAAATTTTCCGACGCCTCACCAAGGGAGAATAATTAATGCTTGAGTTCGAGCTTTTAAAACCCTGGACAGACCGCATGCCTGAAGAATGCGGTGTGTTCGGGGCATTTAACACCGCAGGCGGTTCTGTTATGGATGCTGTATATTATGGTCTTTATGCCATACAGCACAGAGGGCAGGAGTCGGCGGGCATAGCTATATCCGACGGGAAAAAAATAAAAAACCACAAAGCAATGGGTCTTGTTACCGAAGTTTTTAACGACGAGGAAACTTTTGCAAGGTTAAACGAGGGAAGTATAGGCATCGGGCATGTCAGGTATTCAACGTCCGGCGCGAGCGAAGTGATAAACGCTCAGCCACTGGTGGTATCTTCACGGCGCGGGGAAATGGCGCTTGCACATAACGGCAATTTGATTAACGCAGATACTTTGCGAGATACTTTACAGGAGTGGGGGCATATAAACCAAACCACTCTTGATACGGAAGTAATAGCCCATCTTATAGCACGGTTTGCGGCAGACGGACTTAAGTCTGCCATTTCAAACACAGTGAAATGGATACGAGGTTCATATGCTCTGGTTATTGCCACGCATGAAAGCTTGATTGGAATTCGTGATCCTCACGGAATTCGTCCACTGTGTTTGGGAAAAGCTGAAGATACATATGTGCTTTCATCAGAGTCCTGCTCGTTTGACGCTATAGGAGCGGAATTTATACGCGACATACTTCCCGGAGAAATGGTTATTATAAATAAAGATGGAGTGGAATCTGTGATGCTTGAGCAAAAAGATCACAGAAAGCTTTGTATATTTGAATTTGTTTATTTCGCCAGAACCGACAGTCATATAGACGGTATAAGCGTTTATCAGGCACGTGAAAACGCAGGCAAGATTTTGGCAAAACGCGATAATGTTGAAGTTGATTTGGTGTCGGGAGTGCCCGACAGCGCAATAACGGCAGCAATAGGATACTCAAAGGAGGCGAATATCCCATACGGCGAAGGGCTTGCCAAAAACCGATATGTGGGACGAACCTTTATAAAACCTCAGCAAAGTCTTCGAGAGCAGGGCGTTAAAGTAAAGCTGAACGCGTTAAAAAGAAATGTAAATGGAAAAAAGATAGTTTTGGTGGACGACTCGATTGTTCGAGGAACTACATCACGTAAAATTGTTGAGATGCTGCGAGAATCAGGAGTAAAAGAAGTGCACATGAGGATATCGTCTCCACCGGTTAAATATCCGTGCTATTTTGGAATAGATACTCCAACCGCAAACCAGCTAATAGGATCATCAAATTCAATTGACCAGATAGCCGAGCTTATCGGCGTTGATTCGCTTGCATATCTTACAATTGAAGAATTGCTTGAATCAGTGGGCGGAACAAAGTGTGAGTTTTGCACAGGATGCTTTGACGGGGACTATCCGCTTGACATGGATGTGGCTCCCAGACACTGTCCTGACTATTCTTTATAAAGGATTTAAAAATGCCAATAGATTATAAATCAGCAGGCGTGGATGTTGAGGCCGGCTACGAAGCCGTGCGCCTCATGAAGCGTCATATAAAAACAACTTTCGATGAAAATGTAATAGGCGATGTCGGTTCATTCGGGGGGCTATACTCAATTGCAGGCTTTGATATGAAAGAGCCTGTTTTAGTGTCCGGAACAGATGGCGTAGGCACAAAGCTAAAACTTGCTTTCTCGCTGGATATACATGACACGGTGGGAATAGACCTTGTGGCAATGTGCGCAAACGACATCATATGTCAGGGCGCAAAGCCATTATTCTTTTTGGACTACATGGCTACTGGAAAACTTAAACCGCAAAAAGCCGCGGACATTGTTTCTGGTATAGCAGATGGCTGCAGACAGTCAGGTTGCGCTTTGATTGGCGGAGAGACTGCGGAAATGCCGGGATTTTATTCTGAAGGCGAATATGATCTTGCCGGCTTTTGTGTGGGTATTGTGGATAAGTCCGAGATAATAGATGGAAAAACCATAAAAGAGGGCGATGTACTAGTAGGGCTAAGTTCTTCAGGAGTACACAGCAATGGGTTTTCTCTTGTGCGCAAACTTTTTGGCGATGATAAACAAGCTCTTTCCAAAAAATATGACGGCTTGGAAAAACCTATCGGTGAAACACTGCTTACGCCGACAAAGATATATGTAAAAGAGATGGCGGAGCTTTCAAAATTAGTTAAAATAAAGGGAGCGTCTCACATAACGGGAGGCGGCTTCATCGAAAATATTCCCCGAATGCTTCCGCAAGGGCTTTGCGCGAAAATTAACGTGAATTCCTATGAATTACCTCAGGTGTTTAAAACCATGCGCGAAATAAGCGGCCTTAGCAAAGAAAAAATGTACAATACATTTAATATGGGCATAGGAATGGTTTTGGCTTTATCAGCAGATGATGCGAAAAAAGTGGTTGACACCACAGGGGATGCGTATATTATCGGTGAAGTTATAGCTGGTGAAGGAGTCGTGCTGTGAAAAACATCGCGGTGTTCGCCTCTGGAGGAGGCACCAACTTTCAGGCAGTGTTGGATGCATGCAACAGCGGAGAGATAAACGGAAAGATAACGCTGGTGATTTACAACCGCAAAAACGCATACGCGAAAGAGCGCGCCGAAAACGCCGGAATTAAAGCCGTATATATTAATAAACTTCAGTTTGAAAGCCCGGACGCGCAAGGCGGAAAAGTTTTGTCCGTGTTGCGCGAAATGAATATTGATGCAATAGTTCTTGCAGGATATCTAGACATATTGCAGCCGGATGTAATAAAAGAGTATAAAAACAAAATCATAAATACACACCCCGCGCTTGTTCCGTCGTTTTGCGGAATGGGCTACTACGGGAAAAAAGTGCACCAGGCCGCCTTGGACTACGGAGTAAAGGTGTCCGGATGCACAATACATTTTGCCACAGAGGAAACCGACGCAGGTCCCGTGATACTTCAGGGAGTTGTCGATGTTAAAGATGATGACACCGCTGAAAGTTTGGCGGCGAAGATATTGCCGCTGGAACACAAGTTGCTGGTAAAAGCGGTTAAACTTCTATGCGATGATAAAATAGAAGTTTATGGCAGGCGGACGAAAATTTTAGATTAGAAAACGAACTTAGGCACAGCTTAAGTTAAATATTTTTTGGAGGGACATAGCATGAGAGCATTAATCAGCGTATCGGACAAAACAGGTATAGTGGAACTTGCTAAGGGGCTTGACGAACTCGGTGTGGAAATAATATCAACGGGAGGAACCGCGGCCAAGATTCGCCAAGCGGGGGTTACAGTAAAGGACGTAAGCGACATCACGGGTTTTCCGGAGTGTTTGGACGGCAGGGTAAAAACATTGCACCCGAAAGTTCATGCGGGAATACTCGCCATGCGCTCAAATGCCGAGCACATGAAACAAATTAAGGATTTGGGCGTTGACACAATCGACTTTGTATTTATCAATCTCTATCCTTTCAGGCAGACAATTGCGAATCCGGACGTGTTATTGGAAGACGCGATAGAAAACATCGATATTGGAGGACCCACAATGCTTCGCTCCGCGGCTAAAAACTATCAGGATGTGGCGGTTGTGGTAGACCCAGCGGACTATGGCAAGGTTCTCTCTGAGCTTAAAGAAAACGGAGAGGTATCAAAGGAAACGAAATTTAATCTGTGTTATAAGGTGTTTGAGCATACCGCCAGCTATGACGCGATGATATTTAACTATCTCCGCCAAAAGCAGGATATAAAGTTTCCCGAAACTTTGACGGTAACATTTGAAAAACAGCAGGAATTGCGCTATGGCGAAAACCCGCATCAGCAGGCATGCTTTTACAAAGAAATGGCTGGACTTGATGGCTCACTTGCGGCTGCCACACAGCTTCATGGAAAAGAACTTTCCTATAACAACATTTCAGATACAAACGGAGCGCTGGATATATTGCGCGAATTTGAAGACATAACGGTTGTGGGCGTAAAGCACGCAAATCCGTGCGGAGTTGGCAGTGCGGACACAGTGGCACAAGCGTGGCAAAAAGCTTATGAGGCTGATCCCGTTTCAATATTTGGCGGAATAGTGGTTACAAATACTGAAGTGGACTCGAAAATGGCAGAGGGTATCAATAAGATTTTTATTGAGATTGTTGTGGCACCCAGCTACAGTGAAGAAGCTCTCGACATATTAAAAAAGAAAAAGAATATTCGCTTGCTAGAGTTGCCCTCAATCAACATCAAAGTAAAAGAGGGAACAATGGATATGAAAAAAGTACTTGGCGGAATACTCGTTCAAGACATGGATTTGAAGCTTTTGGGAGAAGAGCTCAAAGTCGTTTCTAAGCGCAAGCCCACGGATCGTGAAATGGAAGACATGATTTTCGCGTGGAAGCTTGTCAAGCACGCAAAAAGTAACGGCATAGCGATCGCAAAAGACAAGCAGTCGGTAGGCGTGGGACCCGGACAGGTAAATCGCATTTGGGCGACCGAGCAGGCAATAGAGCACGGCGAAGGAAAAACTCAAGGGGCGGCATTGGCCTCTGATGCTTTCTTTCCTTTTGACGACTGCGTTCAGGCGGCGGCCAAGGCGGGAATAACAGCCATCATACATCCGGGCGGTTCAAAGAACGATGCGGACTCAATCAAAGCGGCTGATGAGGCGGGAATTGCTATGGTGTTGACTGGTATGCGCCACTTCAAGCATAGCTAAAGAACTCCGGACAATTTTTGGCTTTAGAAATTTTAGAAAATATCTACTTAAGGGATTTACTATGAAAGTATTACTTGTAGGCTCCGGCGGACGTGAACACGCCATACTTATAAAACTGCTTGAAAGCATGCACGTGAGCGATGTTATTTGCGCGCCCGGAAATGGGGGCATGGAGCATCTCGCAAAATGTTTTGACATATCAGCGACAGACATCGATGGCATGATAAAACTCGCCAAAGACGAGGCTGTTGACATGGTGTTCGTAGCCCCGGATGATCCGCTGGCGCTTGGCATGGTGGACGCGATGGAGAAAGAAGGCATTAAAGCGTTTGGTCCAAACAAGGCTGCGGCTCAAATAGAAGCCAGCAAAGTCTTTTCAAAAGATTTGATGAAAAAATATGACATTCCAACCGCAAAATACGAAGTTTTTGACGATGCCCAAAAAGCAAAAGAATATATAAACAAACATGGCGCGCCTCAGGTGATTAAAGCTGACGGACTGGCTTTGGGCAAGGGAGTGTATGTCGCTTTGGATGATGAAGCCGCACTCCTAGCCATTGACGAGATAATGGTGGATAAGAAATTCGGAGCGGCCGGCGCAAAAATAGTAATAGAAGAATATCTTGAAGGACCGGAAGTATCGCTTCTTTGCTTCACGGATTCTAAAACTATTGTTCCTATGGTGTCGTCTCAAGACCATAAAAGAGCATATAACAACGACGAAGGACCAAACACAGGCGGCATGGGAGCGTTTTCTCCATCTCCCAAATATACGGACGATGTGGCAAAAAAAGTGTATGACACTATAATTGTCCCCACAATGGAGGCGATGAATTCGGAAGGCTGTCCATTTAAAGGAGTTCTGTATTTCGGGTTGATGCTGACAACGAATGGACCCAAGGTAATAGAATATAACTCACGCTTTGGAGACCCGGAGGCACAGGTGGTGCTCCCGCTTATGGAAAGCGATTTATATGAAATAATGGAAGCAATTATAGAGGAAAGCTTGTCTGAAGCGGAAGTTAAATTTAGCAATCAGCATGCAGCTATAATAGTCATGGCGTCCGGAGGATATCCTATGAAATACAAAAAGGGATATGAGATTTCTGGGCTCGTTGATGTTGAAAACGCATATGTGTATCATGCCGGTACAAAGCTTAAAGATGGAAGATACTTAACAAACGGCGGGAGGGTGCTTGGTGTGACCGCCTTGGGAGATACACTTAAAGATGCGCTTAAAAACGCGTACGACAATGTTGGAAAAATATCATATGAAGGCGCGCATTTCAGGACGGATATCGGGAAGAAATAGAGAAGATATATACAGTAAAACCCGAAGCAAATGCTTCGGGTTTTTTTGTTATTTGGCTTTAATAAAAACTAAAACTAAAAATCTTTTAGTATGTTGCCTAGTGCCAGAATTACGAATGCTATAAGGGCTACCCATACAGCGTCGATAAACTTAATGCTTAATATGTCTAGGGCCATAAGCGCGGCGACGATTGCAATTATTACTGCAATCCAGAATACGATTTGTTTTGGTGCGGATAATTTCATGATTATACCTCCAAATAACTCAAAAGAGAAAAACCAAACAACAATTAAACTATACCAGTTTTTTCGTTTTGATACAACCGGGATATTGCACTCTTATATGGGCAATATTACAAGATACTGTGATATAATATAAAAACAGAAGAAAGGAGCGATAATATATGACTGATAAGAAATCAAATGAAACAGAATGGCATAAAAATCAAGCGGTCAAACTATATAACGCTGCCTGGGATTTGATTGATAAAAAAGAAAAAAGCAAACAAGATGAAATTAATATGATACACGCGGCTCACGCTTCCCGATATCATTGGGGGCAAATTGGCTCCGCGCTGAAAATCGCACGAGGAGAGTGGCTGGTATCAAGAGTATATGCATTGCTTGGCAAAGGAGACAGCGCCTTGTTTCACGGAAGGGAGAGCTTGAGGCTTTGTGAAGAAAACCATATCAAAGGATTTGATCTCGCATTCGGCTATGAAGCTGTTGCTAGGGCATATAAAGTGTTGGGGAGAAGAGAAAGCGATATATATAAAGACCACGCTTTGGAAGCCGCCAATAAAATTGAAAGTAGGAAAGACAGGGAATATGTGCTTGAAGAGATAAACAGCATATAATTTTATGTTTTATTTATTAGCAAGCAATTTTTTTGTAAAAGAAATTATGAAGTTGCATAAATCTTTTTCATATGCTATAATTTCCTAGCTTATAGTATAAAGCATTGAAAGGAATTCAAAAATGCAGGTATTAATAACAATTTTGTATGTAGTTATGACGATTTCAGCAATAGGACTTATCGTCGTCATCGTTTTGCAGCCGGGCCAAGCTGGTGGTATGGGCGCGCTTGTTGGGGAAACAGAGGCTTCTTTCGCCAAAAACAGCACCAAATCATTTGAGCAAAAGTTGGCGAAATGGACGAAAATAGGCGCGGGAATGCTTTTTGCTCTGAGCTTTACAATCGCATTACTTGAAAAATTGTTTTAATTAATAGTTGCCTTAACAAATAGACTTTATAATGCAGAGGGTATAAGCCTTCTGCATTTTTGTTTTGTTGAAAATAAGTATATAATATTAATAAAAGGATGAAATAAATGGAACTGAAAGAAAAGATTTTAGACAAAAAAACGGTTTACAGCGGAAAAATATTCGATGTAGAACAAAGAACAGTGGAGCTTCCCGATGGAAGGCAAACACTTTATGATATAGTTAAAAATCCAAACGCCTGCGCGGTTGTCGCTTTGGACGAGGATGATAATGTGATAATGGTGAGGCAGTTTAGGCAAAGCGCCGGGAAGGTACTTTTGGAAATCCCCGCCGGAAAGATCGACAAAGGCGAAAACCCGGATATATGCGCCGAGCGCGAACTCAAAGAAGAAACAGGATATGAGGCCCAAAAAATAGAAAAGCTTTTTGGCGTTAGAGTCTCTCCGGGCTTTAGCACAGAAATAATATATATTTACAAAGCCACAGGACTTACATTGGGAGAAACCGATTTTGATGAAGATGAATTTATTGAAACCGAAAAAATCCCACTTAAAAAACTTTATGAAATGATAAAAAAAGGAGAAATAGAAGACGCCAAAACCGTTTCCGGAATATTGGCTCTCTATAATGATAGAAATGAATATTGAAACAATTAAAGATATGCTGAAGGCGGAAGGCCATCCGATGAAATTTAGTGAGATATCGGAGAAATTAGCTATCGATAAAAACGAATTAAGCAGTATGCTGGATGCTATGACGGATGAACACATATTGCTGCGTACCAAAAAGGGGACATATGCCCTGCCTGAGCATCTGGGCTATGTGATAGGCAAGCTACAAAGAAAAGAGCGTGGATTTGGATTTTTGATTCCCGAAGAAGGCGATGAAGATGTTTTTATCGCCGCACCCAACATGGGGGGAGCGTTTGGCGGAGATCGGGTGCTCGCTTCTTTTTCCCACAAATCCCCAAAGGATAAGCGCAAGGAAGGAATCATTTTAAAAGTATTGGAGCGTGGACGGCAAGAGCTGGTGGGTACTTTTGAACAGATTGCTTCGGGCGGGTTTGTTGTGCCTGAGGATAAAAGCTGGGGAAGCGATGTTTTTGTACCAAAGGAGAGCAAAAAAGGAGCGGTTGCAGGCGACAAAGTAATCGTTAAAATAGTAAAATGGGAAGCCGCAAGGGGCAGAAACCCTTTAGGGGAGATAACAGAAGTTTTGGGCAGCTCCGATGATATCGGAGTGGACATCCTTTGCATAATAAAAGAAAAAGGAATTAAAACAGAGTTTGACGAAAAAACACTTAAACAAGCCGAGCAGGTTGGAGCAATCAGTAATGCCGATTTAAAGGACAGGCTGGACTTAACGGACAGGAATGTTTTTACCATTGACGGCGCGGACGCAAAAGATTTGGACGACGCGGTATCAATTTCAAGAACTGACGATGGAAACTACATTTTGGGTGTACACATCGCTGATGTTTCAAACTACGTAAAGCCGGGAACGGATTTGGACAGCGAAGCATACGAAAGAGCAACCTCCGTGTATTTTGTAGACAGAGTTATACCCATGCTTCCCGAAAATATATCAAACGGAATATGCTCGTTAAGCGAAGGGGTTTTGCGTCTCACTATGAGCTGCTTTGCGGAGATTACTCCCCGCGGCAAAGTGGTTTCATACGATATTCAAAAGTCATATATCAAAAGTGTGGCCCGTCTTACCTACGATGAGGTAAACGAGATATTTGACGGCGATAAAAATTTTATTCAAAAGAGAAAAAACATATACGATGAATTGTTTGACATGAAAAATTTGTCGGAGATATTAACAGCCAAGCGTTATAGGCGCGGCTCTCTGGAGCTGGACATTGATGAAGCCCATATAGAGGTGGATAAAAACGGCATACCGGTGAACATATCTTCGCGCAAAAGGGGCATTTCACATAAAATGATAGAAGAGTTTATGCTGTGCGCAAATGAAACGGTCGCAAGCCATGTATCTTATATGGAGCTGCCTTTTATATACCGCGTGCATGCCCAGCCTACGCCTGAAAAATTAAAAGAGTTTTTGCGTTTTTCGCACAACTTGGGATATCATATCAAAGGTTCCAGCGATGAAATACAAACAAAGCAGCTGCAGGAGATATTGGACGCCGCAAACGACACGCCAGAGGAAAATGTCTTGAACATGATAATGCTCAGAACAATGCAAAAAGCAGTGTATTCCAGCAACAATATCGGACACTTTGGATTGGCTTCGGATTGCTACACACATTTCACCTCTCCCATACGCCGTTATCCGGATTTGATAGTCCATCGTATCTTAAAAGGTATCATAGATGGGAAGATTACAGAGGGATATATAAAACTATATAGCCAAAAATCCGCCGAGATTGCAAAGCATTGCTCTGATAAGGAACGCCAGGCCATGCTTGCCGAACGCGAGGTTGACGACCTTAAGATGACTGAATATATGTCGCACCACATTGGTGAGGAATTTGACGCTGTGATTTCCGGAGTTACGGATTTTGGGATTTTCGCTGAGCTGCCAAATACCGTTGAAGGCCTTATAAGAATGACCTCGCTGGACGATGATTATTACGTGTTTGAAGAGCAGGGATATTTGCTTCGCGGACAAAGGCGCGGCAATGTATATAAGTTGGGACAGCATATAAAAGTCAGGTGCATAAAAGCGGATATTGCTATGCGAAATATTGATTTTGAATTGGCGCAAGAATGATATGCACAAATAGATAAATTATGATAGAATATAATTTATGAATACCAGAATAAAATTGGATCCGCCGCAAATCTTGGTTATCGGCTTTGCGGCGATTATAATAGTTGGAGCCATACTTTTGTCGCTTCCTATGTCGGCGGCTCCCGGAGCGGAGCGCGCTACAATAACGGATTCGCTCTTTACGGCGACGTCCGCTGTATGCGTGACGGGGCTTATAGTTCGAGATACCGCGACGGGATGGTCCACGTTCGGACAGGTAGTAATACTTGTTCTTATACAGTTCGGAGGCCTTGGCTTCATGACGATGGCAACACTTATTTTAATGCTTATGGGCAGGCGGGTAGGGTTGCGTGAGCGTCTTGTTTTACAAGAAGCGCTCAATGAATTTTCACTTCAGGGGCTTGTATCTCTTATCCGCAAAATTTTGTTTCTGACCTTTTCTTTTGAGCTTATCGGAGTAATGCTTTTTTCAATAAAATTTATTCCCGAGTTTGGTTTCGCAGAAGGATTATATAAAAGCATATTTCACTCAGTGTCGGCTTTTTGTAACGCTGGTTTTGATGTGATGGGCAACTACACATCCTTTACGGCATACAGCGGTGATTTTCTGATTAATATCACGCTTATGATGTTGATTGTGGTAGGAGGTCTAGGGTTTACCGTTCTTTTAGATATTGGCGCAAAGAAGAATTTTAAAAATCTTTCGCTGCATTCAAAAGTGGTACTTGCAATGACTGCGATATTGCTCCTTATAGGATTTGTATTCTTCTTAATATTAGAATTTTCAAACGAAAAGACATTGGGATCGGGCGATTTGAATTTCTTTGAAAAAATGACGGCATCAATGTTTCAATCGGTTACAGCGAGAACCGCGGGGTTCAATACAATTGATCAAAACAGCCTTACTTTGCCAAGCAAATTTATGACATCCATTTTGATGTTTATCGGAGCATCTCCCGCGGGAACAGGCGGGGGAATAAAGACAACCACTTTCGCCGTTGTGCTTTTGATTGTAATCACTGTTTTAAAAGGCCGGCATGAAATAACTATTTTTGACAGGCAACTAATAATGGGAACGGCTTACCGGGCAGTAACCATTACGGTTATTGGCCTTGTTATCGTTTTTGCTTTTGGAATGATTCTTTCGGTGGCGGAGCTGGGAAACGAAACCGGGCTTGCGACATTTGACAACCTAATGTTTGAATCGGTATCCGCGTTTGCAACGGTGGGTCTATCCTCTGGGATAACGCCGTCTCTTTCTGAAACGTCAAAAATATTTATGATAATTACCATGTTTGCAGGGCGAGTGGGACCGTTGACTTTGGCTTTGGCTTTTTCTCGAAGATATAACCGCTCAAAAGTTAAATATAAATATCCGGAAGGGAAAATTATGGTTGGGTAGGCGAAGTGTTGAAAATAATAAAAATCTTTTCATTAATAACTCTTGTTTTATTGAGTGCAAATCTAATCTTTGTGCAATCTGTGTTTGCGGATTCAGAGGTTTTTTTTGAATGCGCCAATTTTAAAAATGCGATTACGAAAATCACGGGAAAAGAAACTATAACTATAGAAGATATGCAAAAGTTTGAGGGAAAACTCGATTTATCATATCAAGAAATCACAAGCCTTGTTGGTTTGGAATATGCAGTCAATGTAGAAGAGTTGATTTTGTCTTTTAACAACATAGTCGATATCTCTCCCATTTTACAGCTTGAAAATCTTAAATCTTTGTACATTGATTATAATTGGCTTAAAGAACTGCCCGATGAAAAAACAAAACTTGTTTCCCTTGAGCATCTTGACATCAGCAATAACGAAATAAAAAAAATTCCTACAGGGTTCATTGATATGCCTGAGCTCAAGCGGCTGTATATGGGCGATTTGGCGTTGGAAGAGGTTCCCGATTTTTCATCAGTGAAAAATACTCTGAACAGGCTTGATATATCAGGAGCAAAGATTATTGATTTTAGCTTTGTGGAGAGCTTAACTAATATTGAGCTATTGATTATGAACGGATGCGGGATGAAGAATTTACCGGAGTTATCTCAGATGAATAATCTTGCTTATCTTTATTTTGCAAATAATAATATATCCGTGCTTCCCGAATATTTGGGCAGCCTTCCGCTTATACGTTTGGATTTTTCAGGAAACTTCGTATCATCCATGCCGCAAAGTTTTGCGAATTTGACAAAGCTTGAACAGCTGGTTTTTACCGACAACTATTTCACTGTTTTACCCGCCGCTGTAACGCAGATGAGAAACCTTGAAGTTCTGATGTGTGGACAAAACATCATAGAGGTTGTGCCGATAAATTTATCAGACTTGAAGAATATTAAAAGAGCTTCCTTCGCGTCAAATAATTTAGCGGACCTGCATATGTTTACAAACTTTGAAATACCATATTCATATCAGATAAGCTTTGATTTAAACTATCTTGATTTGAATGATGCTACTAATATTGAGGTGTTGGACGATTATCGTAACGATGGAGGCACTCAAAAAAAAGCGATGCTTCAGGCGGAAGTCATTTCAGCCGACACACAAAGCGTTATTATAAATTGCTCGATTGACCAAGTCGAACTTGAGCGCTTGGGCACAGACCTCAGCTACCACGCGATAAAGCTGTTCGCTATTCAAAACGGGGAACTTCAAATTGTAGGGGAAACAGCCTTTTCCGGGGGCGAAAACCCAACGCTTGTCGTAACATATGAGAATCCGCCTATTGGAAGCATCGATTATCTTGTTTGCCTTGTGCTAAAAGATCAAGCGTGGCCACCCAAATACATAAAATACAGCAATGTTTTAGAGGACATACAAGTGGTGCAGGCAATAACTCCAACTCAGCTTGAAACAGCTTTGGAAACTACGCAAATTCCCGAGATTTCCCCGACCAATACACCCGTTTCACAAAAGGGAATTAATACAAAATACCTTTTGTATATATTGCTTTTGGGAGTTATAATAATTATATCTGCAATCATAGCGCATATATTGATTAATAGGAGAAGATAGTGTCTATCGACAATCCAATTTTGTTTTATACAGTTATTGCCACATTGGCTCTTTTGTTTATTGCGCTGGTGCTTGTTGTGGTGCTGCTTGTAAGGAGACTGAAACGAGCAAAAATGCATCTTTACAGCGATGAATTGGAACTATCGGCAAAAATAGATTTTTAAACATATTAAAGGGTGATGGAAAGGTGGTTTGATGTCATTGAATCTTATAGCAATAGGTGATGTCCATTTTGACGCACCGTCGCTTTTGGGTGGGGAAGAAAGAAAAAAGCTAGAGGAGCTAAAAAAAGAAGCATTCAAAAAGGCTGTTGATGAAGCAGTATCGCGCAACGTGACCGCGTTTTTTATATGCGGCGATTTGTATGATGAAAACTCAGTGAGCTTTGAAACCTTGATTTTTTTGAGGAAATGTTTTTTGAGGCTTTCTTCATGTAACATAAAGGTGCTTTACGCGCACGGAATGAGTGATCCCGGTCCGGCGTTTGAATTAATCAGAACGAATAATTTTGTGGATTTTTCACATGAAGTTGAAAGATATGAACTAACCTCCGCGGAGGCCGTTCCAGAAGCTGTAATATATGCCTCAGGGTTTTCAAGCAATGCGGGGCTTTTGGCGCAGCAGCTGGAGCCAAACAACTCAAATTACCCGACGGTAGGAATGGTTTACATAAAAGACGGGTTTACAAACCAAGGCTCAGTTGTGTTAGACAGGGTATCAAATTTGAATTACGATTTATTTATTTTAGGAGGATATCACCATTATATTGTGGCGCGCGCCGATAGCAATATAATATATATCGGGTCTCCCACCGGTACATGGTTTGGGGACAAATCCGGAGGAGCTCTCTACGCCGAAGTAAATGATTACGGGCAGATAAAACTGGACAAAATTTCATTATCAGATGTGACATGGTATGATGTTGAGGTGCAAAACATTACTGAAACCGACATTGGCACATTGAAGAGACGAATAGAAATAGAGATACAATCAGCAGTGGAAAACACGAAAAACGCTTTTGTGCGTGTTGTGCTTACAGGTCGCTGTTTTTTGGCGGACTTATTGAATGATGAAATGATAGAAAGCATTAAAGAAGAGCTTTCAAACACGTTGGATATAATTTTATATATTGAAAAGAAAAATTTACTTCCCATGCTTCCAAAAACACTTTTTGATACTACGTCTCCTTTTGTTGAAAGCGTGAAAATTATTGATGCTTTAAAAAATGATGATGAGAAATATCAAAAAACGGTGGAAAGCGTTCAAAAGAAGCACGAACTTTTCTATTCGACTATATCCGAAGAGCACAAAGAAAAATATCAAAATGATTTAAAAACAGGATTATTGGATATAATATGCAAAGTTATGATAAAGGAGGCAGGTTATGAGAATTAGGCGGCTTACGGTTAAGAATTTTGGCAAATTCGAAAACTACGCTGTTGATTTTAACGGAAACTTAGCCGTGATTAACGGACAAAACGAGGCCGGAAAATCAACAATATTCGATATGATAAAAGTACTCCTTTTTGGGTTGGATGAAGATGCGTCCCCTGAAGAGCGAATGGGTTATGTACGCTATGGCGCAAACGAGGCGCATATTTCCGGTGAATTTGAGCGCGCTGACGGCTCTCCGTTAACGCTGTCAAGGATAATATCACAACACTCCTGCGACCTGAACGTAAACGAGAATTTTGTTTTTCAAAACTTGGGCAATGTGAAAGCTCAGATAGTATCAGATATTTCAAAAGAAGTTTATGAAAACATTTACGCACTGGATTTCCACGCGATGTCGGCCATAAAAGATGATATATGGCAGGGGATAAGGGAAGAATTCATGGATGCGGACATGGCCAAGGAATTGGTCAGCGCAAACGACGCTATTGAAATCTCCAAAACCCGTGCAGACAGTCTATATAAAAGCGCAAACGCGCCTTCGGCAATTGGCGAACTTTTAAAAGAGCGTGACTCGCTTAAAGAAAAGCTGGCTGATATTAACCAAAGTCATAAACTTGCCGGAGAGGATTATTTAAATCTGGATAAGACAAAGCGCGAAATAACCGATAAGCAAAACAAAATCGAGTTTGAAGGAGCGTTTATCGCCGAAGCAAATAAAATGAACGGCTTAAAAAACGACGTGTCAAGAATAAAAACTTTGGCAGGCGAAGCGGGAGACCTTTCTCCATATAAACAGTGGCTGCCCAACATAAAAGAAGAATACGCGGCGCTTAAGCAATTGACGGAAGATGCGAAAATCGAGCTTGAGCAGGTCGAAAACAATATTCCGCAAGAAGAGGCAATAGCTGAACCTGAAATGCCCGAAAAACATCAAAAAGCCTTGGAGTACGAAAATGAAATCAGGGCATTAAGAATTGTGGAAGATACAGAGCCTGTTATCGGCGAAAAACAAGAAAGCGACGGAGAAGATGAATATATAAAGGCAAACGAAGAATGGAGCCTCCTGAGCGATAGGGTTGTAAATGAAGAGATTTCGCAAGATGAAATCTTCAAGTCCATTGATCAAATAAATTCAATGAGTTTGGCTGAAAAGCTTGAAATTTATATCAAAAGCAAAGAGGACTTAAATGATTTTATTAAAGACAACTCTCAGCCTAAAAGAAGCGGTTCGCGAAACTTCTTTTTTGTCATAACTTTAATTTTATCGATTTTAATGGTTCTATCAGGGGCCGCACTGATTGCTGAACATTTCTTCAGTACTCAAATAGGGGAATTATTATCCAAAATTGCATCAATACAACAAGGGTTTTATGACTTTTTAGATTTCTTTAAGATTATTCCATTGTCCGATTTAATCACCGCAGACCTTCTTTGCGGGATAGGTTTAATACTTTTGGTCGTTGCCTTTGCTTTTATAAAAACAAAATCCCCTATATCTCAAATTAGAAACACGGAAGAAAAGGTAAAAAAAGCAAGAGAAGAATCCGAACTTAACAGGATAGAGTTTGAAAAACAGCTGTTTGGACTGCCGATAGCCAGGATTAGGATAAAAAGAGCCGAGGCCACCATTGCAGAGGATATAATCAGGCTTAAGGAAGCAAGGCAAAAGCTTTTTGAGGCAAAAAAATATTATGAAGAGCATCAAAGCAATACAGAGGATCAAACAATTAAAAACACTCAGTCCGAAGAGCAGGACGGAGAAATAGCGAAACTTACACAATTGCTGCTGGGTTTTTCGCGCGCAAGCAGTTCAGAGAACCTTAACGCGTTAAACGATCTGCTGGATGAAGCGCTGCAATATAAAGCCAAAGAATATGTTCCGGAGACTGAAGATGCCCCCGTGACGCCTGCATTTGAAGCAGCGGCAGTTGACGTTTCAGAGATTGAGAAAAAATATCTAAAGGCAAAAAAAGATTTAGCTGAATTTGAATCCCTTTTGGGACAAAATCCGGAAAGCGAAATTGAAAACATCCAAGAAAGATACAATAAGCTAAACCGGGCCGTTGTGCTTAGGGATGAGATACTTGAAAAATATCCGAATTTCAAAGAAATATCCGAAAGGCTCAATCAGCTGAGCAAAGCGGGATGGCCATACACTGAAGATGCTGTTTCAAAAGCAAACGAGCGCATAGATGAGCTTAGGGATCAAATTGGCAAGGAACAAAATAAAATCGGCGTTATGGAAAACAGCGTGAAAAAAGCTATTTTGGGTCACGACCCTGCAGATATAGCGTCCCAAATTTTAAAGCTGGACGATAAAATTATCAATTATAAAATGGAGTATGATAAGCTTCGCTTAAGTGAGCATATTATAAAAGAAGGGCACGACACTTTTTCCAAGCTCCATCAGCCGGAAGTTTTGCAGAGGGCGAGCTATTATTTGTCTATACTTACTGAAGGCAAGTACAGCGAATTGGATTTGGACAGCGAGACGTCCGAGATTACGGTTTTAACTCAGACCGGCAAATTTATGACGCCTCAGGCCGCAAGACTATCACAGGCCACCAGAGAGCAAATATATTTGAGCATAAGGCTTTCTGTCATAGAATCATTTGATGACGAAAGAGAAGTGATGCCTGTTACTTTGGATGAGGCGCTAATTACTTGGGACAAAGACCGCCTTACCGCGGGCCTTGATCTTCTCGCCCAAATCGCCCACAAACGCCAGATATTGATATTTACCTGTCATGATCTCATCGTGGACACGATGAAAGAAAATCAGCCCACAGCGCAGATAATCGAGTTGAAGTAGAATTACTTAGTAAAAGCCGCGGTATATGCCGCGGCTTTTTTGTTATACTAAATCAAATATCAATCAAAAGTTCCACCGGGCAGTGGTCGGAGCCCATAACATCGCTGTGAATAATGCTGTCTTGCACTTTGCCTTTTATCCTATCGGATACAACAAAATAGTCTATGCGCCATCCTGCGTTGTTTGCCCGCGCGTTAAACATGTATGACCACCAAGTATACTTGTCTTCAGCGTCAGGGTAAAGAAGTCGGAATGTGTCAGTAAACCCCACTTCGAGAAGATTTGAAAACTTTTCGCGCTCCTCATCGGTAAAGCCGGCGTTTTGGTGGTTTGTTTTGTCGTTTTTAAGATCGATCTCCTTATGCGCCACATTCAGGTCGCCGCAGAGGATAACAGGCTTTTTAGCGTCAAGTGATTTAAGGTAGTCCCTAAAAGCATCTTCCCATACCATGCGGTAGTCAAGACGCGCCAGCTCGCGCTGGGAATTTGGAGTGTAGCAGGTGACAAGATAAAAGCGATCATATTCCTGCGTGATAACACGCCCTTCGGTGTCGTGCTCGGGTATGTCTATGCCCAGTGTTTGGGAAAGGGGAGCGGTTTTAGAAAAAATCGCTGTTCCTGAGTAACCCTTTTTCTCGGCGTAATTCCAAGCCTGGGTATAGCCCTGCGTCGGAAAATCAACCTGCCCTTCTTGAAGCTTGATTTCCTGCAAGCAGAAAAAATCCGCGTCAGTATTTTCAAAATATTCGGTAAATCCTTTTTTTATACAGGCGCGCAGTCCGTTTACATTCCATGATACTAATTTCATAACAAATTAAGTCCTTTGAAAAATATATTAATATTGTATCACATAAAAAGAATGTTCTAAAATATTAAATTGAATTTAAATCTGCGCCTTCCAACTCAAGAAGATTTATTTTAATATCGAAGCCCAGCGCAAATCCGCCCAATGAATTTTTCGCCAGAACTCTGTGGCATGGAATAATAATCGGAACAGGATTGCGGTTCAGCGCACCTCCGACAGCGCGAAACGCCCTCGGATTGTTTATTGAATGAGCTATTTCACCGTAAGAAGACGTGAAGCCGTATGGTATCTTTGAAGTCTCTTGTAATACTTTGCGGGTAAAATCGGTTACTTCAATGTCGATAGGCAAATTAAATGTTTTGAGGTGGCTTTCAAAATAGGAGGCTATTTGATTAATCGCATTAAAGGGATCGCCTGTTTTAAATATAGGCAGGGATTTTTCAGCTATTATAATGCGTCTAATTCCGCTGACTGAGCTTAGCACGGCTATGTCGCCTATTACTGAATGATAGGCTTTTGAAATAAATAATTCATTCATAATAAATAAAAACGCCCTTTACGGGCGTTAATAGCTTTTATCGGGGGTTATTTGTCCTGATTTGCTTTAAAGCATTCGTCGCAATATACAGGTCGGTCGCCTCTCGGTAAGAAAGGAACTGTGGCAGTTTTTCCACATCCGTCGCATACTATTTCATGCATTTGCCTCTGAGAACGTCTTTCTTTTTTACGCGACTGACGGCATGTTAAGCAGCGTTTGGGTTCGTTCTCGAATCCTTTTTCAGCGTAAAATTCTTGTTCGGAAGCGCTGAATACAAATTCTTCATTGCATTCGGCACAGATTAGGGTTTTATCCTCGTACATAAATATCTCCTTTAGTCCCAAATCCTTGGAACATGGTTGTAATTGCCGCGTCTGCGACAGCTTAGCAAGTAGGCTAAGATAAAGAGATTATACCAGCATGCAAGTAAAAAGTAAAGCAAAATTGTAAATTTATTGAAGTTAATATAATTGTAATTTATTGGCTAGAATAACAAAAAAACCTGCGGGTTTTTCCGCAGGTTTAAAATATATGTTTTAATCGAAATAGCCTTTTTTAGCGAGCAGTTCCGCCATCAATAATCCGCCGCCTGCTGCTCCGCGAACGGTATTATGGGAAAGGCAGACAAATTTATAATCATATTGTGTGTCTGGCCTTAAGCGTCCGATTGAAACTCCCATTCCGTTTCCGAGGTCACGGTCAAGCTTTGTTTGAGGTCTGTCGTCTTCTTCAAAATATGTCAGGAACGGCTTTGGCGCGCTTGGCAGACCAAGCTGCTGCGGAAGGGGATTAAACTCCGCCCAGCGTTTCTTTATTTCGTCAATTGAAGGCTTTTTATCAAAAGAAACGAAGACCGCGGCCAAATGTCCATCTGTAACAGGCACTCTTATGCATTGGGTGGTGATGCTTGGAACTACGGCGTCTTTTATCTTTCCATTTTCAAGCACTCCCCAAATCTTGAGAGGTTCCTGCTCGCTTTTTTCTTCTTCGCCGCCAATATAGGGAATAACGTTATCCACCATGTCGGGCCACATTTCAAAAGTTTTTCCCGCACCGGAAATTGCCTGATATGTGCAGGCTAAGATTTTGGTGATACCAAAATCTTTTAAAGGCTCCAAAGCCGGCACATAAGTTTGAATAGAGCAGTTTGGTTTAACCGCAATAAAACCTCTCTTTGTGCCAAGACGTTTTCTTTGAGACTCAATCACTTCAAGATGAGAGTGGTTAACCTCCGGGATTAGCATTGGTACATCCTCGGTTTTTCGGTGGGCCGAGTTGTTTGAAACGACGGGGATTTCAGCCTTAGCATATTTTGTTTCAAGTTCACGCGTGGCAGACTTGTCAAGGTTTACCGCGCAAAATACAAAATCGACTTTTCCTTTTACGGCATCTATATCGTCCGCTCTATATACGGGGATATTTTTTACATAGTCAGGCATGCCGCCTTTAAGCAGCCATCTGCCGCTGACAGCTTCTTCATATGTTTTGCCGGCGGATCTGGCGCTGGCTGAAAGCGCAGTCACTTCAAAATAGGGATGGTTTTCAAGAAGCTTTATAAATCTTTGTCCGACCATGCCTGTTGCGCCGATTATTCCTGCTTTATATTTTTTCATTATGCACCTCTAAAATGTTTCAGATATTATACCATAAGAGTGTTTTTTTTAAAATTACTTTTTTGCAAGATGTTTTATTACTTTTTCTGTCTCTGAAAACAAAAGCATTAATATGGGTGAACAGAGTGCTATTATCCATTGTGTGGTTGTAAGGGGTGCCAGCGAAAAAGCTTTTGCCAAAAAAGGTATCACAGCAACGGAAATTTGCAAAGCTGCAGATCCAAAGAAAGCTATTATCATAAACTTGTTTGAAAATGGGGAAGAGAAAAATGACGCACGTTCAAACCTTTCTCCCAATGCGTGGAACAATTGGGTTATACCCAAAGTTATAAACGCCATTGTGGTGGCGGCTTGCGGATTTTCAAACAGTTTATATCCAACTATATATACACCCAAAGCTATAAGCCCTTCGAAAGCTCCATTGATGATTAGGCTGAATGTTATTTTCTTTGAGAAAAACGACTGCTTGGAATCCCGGGGAGGGCGGCTCATAATATCTTTTTCCGCAGGTTCCATTCCCAAGGCAAGCGCAGGGAAAGTATCGGTTACAAGATTTATCCAAAGTATATGCACGGGTAGGAATATTCGCCAACCCAAAAGCGTTGCTATGAATATTGCTATCACTTCACCCAAATTTGAGCTTAGCAGGAATTTTATCGCCTTTGATATGTTTATAAAGATGGTGCGCCCCTGCTCCACGGCCTTTACAATAGTTGCGAAATTATCATCGGTTAAAACCATGTCGGAGGCGTTCTTTGAAACATCAGTGCCAGTTATCCCCATGCCAACTCCGATATCAGCGCTTTTTAAAGCAGGAGCGTCGTTTACTCCGTCTCCGGTCATAGCCACGACCATGCCATTTGCCTGCCAAGCGTCCACTATACGGACTTTGTGTTCAGGAGACACTCTCGCAAAAACGGCGATGTTGGCGACATTTTCTCTAAGCTGCTCATCAGTCATTTCTTCCACATCACGGCCTTGCACAGCTATTCGTGTTTCGTCTAATATTCCTATACGAGAAGCTATGGCTTTTGCGGTTTCGATATGGTCGCCTGTAATCATTACAGGCTTAATGCCCGCTTTTAAGCAAGCCGCCACGGCGGCGGGCGCCTCATCTCTCGGCGGATCCATTTGTCCGCAAAGACCAATGAAAATCAAGTCGCTTTCCACGGCATCAATGTCGGATACATCATCTGTTTTAACAGGCTTATAGGCAAAAGCTAAAATCCGTAAAGCGTCTTGCGCCATGTCATGATTTGTTTTTAAAGCTTTGTCTTTAAGTTCTTTTGTAAAGTTAATTATTTTATCATTTGCTAAAGCTTTGGTGCATTTGGCAATCAATATATCTGGTGCGCCTTTTGTATAACACATAAGAGCATCGTCGTTTTTTACTATGACGCTCATCAATTTGCGCTTGGAGTCAAAAGGAATTTCATCCTCTCTCTGTCTTGAGCGTAGTTCGGTTTCATCAAAAAGATTATACTTAATCAGGTAATCGACTAAAGCGGCCTCTGTAGGGTCTCCAATCACTGTGCGGTCGGCCCGCAAATTGGCGTCGTTGCAATATGCCATACATTCGCTTAATTTTTGAGTTGTGCTGCCTGCGTCAAAAAGGTTGAAATCGTGGTAAACTTTTTCAATCGTCATCTGGTTTTTGGTAAGGGTTCCTGTTTTGTCCGTGCATATTACCTGAGTTGAGCCCAGTGCTTCAACAGCTGTAAGCTTGCGGATAATAGCTCCGCGCTGCGCCATACGCTTCATGCCCATTGCAAGAAGAATGGTGACAACTGTTGCAAGACCCTCCGGAATGGCGGCTACGGCGAGAGAGATGGAAAGCAAAAACATGTCAAAAAGATCGCGGCCTGAAAGCAGCCCAATGCCGAAAATTACAGCTGCTATTATAATCACGGCGATAGACAGTGTTTTGCTTATGCTATTTAAGTTTTTTTGAAGCGGAGTCGCTTCATCTACAGTGGTTGCAAGACTGTGGGCTATTTTGCCCATTTCAGTGTCCGCGCCGCATTTAACAACAACACCGCTTCCTCTGCCCTGAGTTATGTCGCAGCCCATAAAAACCATATTGGTCATGTCTCCGACTACGGCTTTTTCATCTTCCAAGGCATCCGTTTGTTTTTCAACTGGCGTTGATTCTCCTGTAAGCGGCGATTCTAGTGAATAAATCGAAGCCGCTTCAACAATTCTCAAATCCGCGGGAACTGAGCTGCCCGCCTCCAAAAGAACGATGTCGCCAACAACCAAATTGCGCGCGGCTATTTTTATAACGCTGCCGTCGCGGATTACATTCGCGCTGGGTGCCGACATTTCTTTTAATGAATCAAGGGCTTCGGATGCTTTGGATTCCTGTATTGTTCCAAGAATCACGTTTAGAACCACAACCAGCAAAATAATTATACCGTCTGTTATTTCACCTAACGCTAGGGAAATGCCGGCGGCAATGAGCAGGACTATAAGCATCACGTTTTTTAGCTGATCCAAAAGTATAAGAAAAAAGCCTTTTTTCTTGCCTTCAGGCAAGACATTCAGGCCATTTTCTGCTAAACGCTTTTGGGCTTCGTCGGAGCTTAGACCCATTTCGTTTGTATCGTATTTTTCAATTGTCTGTTCAATTGTAAATAAATGAGGAAATTCTTTTTTTTCAATCATAACATTCCTTGAAAGTGTTTTATTAAGCAAAGCTACGGTTACTTATGATTTTATTCCATGGTTGTTTTATCAAGAACATACGTTGGAGCTTCATCAAAAAGCACACTTACCGACTCTCGAACATGTATACGCCTTACGGTTTCTGCGAAAAGGGCTGAAACCGAAACGATATGTGTCATTTTCGATTGCAGAACACATTTGTTTTCCACTGTGTCTGTTGTTATGTACATGTCAATTGGCGAATCTTCCATTCTTTTCATATTCGCCTCGTTAAGCAAGGAATGGGAAGTACAGGCGCATATTCTTTTCGCGCCTCTTTTCTTGAGCTGGTGTGCAACCTCTATAAGAGTTCCGCCGGATATTGTAAAGTCATCTACAATAAGGCAGTTTCTGTCGGTTACATCTCCGATTATTTCAAGTATTTGCGCGGTTTCGTCGTGCGCGTTTCTTTGCTTGTCGCATATTGCGGTGGGAACTCCCAGCCTGCCTGCAAATGAACGGGCTTGTTTTACAAATCCGGCGTCCGGCGCAACCACAGTGAAATCACCCAAATCAAGCACTCTAATAAATTGTGCTAAAATCGGAGCGCCAAGAAGGTGGTCAACTGGTATTTTGAAAAATCCCTGAACCTGTGGTGAATGAAGGTCCATAGTGACGACACGGTCGGCTCCCGCAAGCTCAATGCATTCCGCGCACACTCTGCCGCGAATAGAAACTCTCGGTTCGTCTTTTTTGTCGCCTTTTGCGTATCCATAGTAAGGGATTACGGCAGTAACAGAGTTTGCACTTGCTCTTTTAAATGCGTCCATCCAAAAAAGAATTTCCGTAAATTCATCATTTGATTTAAGCCCTATGGGCTGAACTAGATACACGTCTTTATCTCTCACGGTCTCCAGCACGCGCACAAAAGTGTTGCCTTCTGAAAAAGTGATTGTTTCGGACTTGCCCAGTTCTATATGCAAATAATCGCACATTCTTTGCGCAAAAGCTTTACCGGTGCTTCCCGCAAAAATTTTAATATCTTTTCTCCATGCCATGTAAAAACCCTCGTTTTCCTATTAATACCCGAGTGGGCACTAATAATATACCAAAAAAATTTTAAGTTGTTAAGTAAAACTATATAAGGAATGAACCAATCGGTATTTTTTCTATTAATTTAATTGAATTCAACAAAAATAGTCTTATAGTTTTGTATAGATTATGAGCGTGCATTATCCTAGTCATTTTGTGATTTTTGCCGATGCAGATGTTTATTATTTAATTTATCAAAATTATCTAGTAAAACGGATGTAACCTTAAGTCAAAGAGTGGGGTAGCAAAATACAGCTTTCATTCATTATACCATATTAAATAAAGATATGAGTTAATGGTGGATTATTCGCCGGATATAGCTTTTGTGTATATTACTCCTTGCACACCGGGGTAAACTATAAAATCAAACTCTTCTCGGCAGACCTCTGTGCCGTTTTCCCAAACGCCGGGTCTTGCTTCGATACAATCTTTGTACCACACCCTATAAACCTTCACATGGATTTCGTCTCTGGGTCTTTGGTGAATATAAACCATTTTATTGAGGGCTTCATCTAACTGCCAATATTCATATGAAAACTTATCTTTGTCCGCTTCGATATATTCTGTATCAGGAGGCGGAATTTGTTTTACGATAATACTTTCGATTTTTATGTGCATATCATCTTCAAGTGGCATAGTATATACATCAACATCGATATATCCTGGATAGTCCCTTTTATAAAAATATAAGTATGCATCAAAAAACATGGGATAGTCAGTGGTGTTTTTAAATACTAAATCTATTTCGCCATACTCGACATATGCGTCCATGCCATAACCGTAATCATTGTAGTAACAAGGGTAGTCATGAGCGTGTCGTTCTATTATTTCTGCTCCTGCCATGACAGCGGCGCTGTAAACTGCCGTGGCGGCGTGGTCAATGCCCGGAAACTTTTTTTGTTCTTCAGCGCTTAAAAAATCACCCATAGGTGGAAGCCAACCATTTTCAGTGGAAGGCTCACCGATAACATCATAAAAGGAAACGGTTTCGCCCGGCAGCACGACCAAGCCTTTGAATCGATTGAGCGCTTTTTGTATGTTTAGATTTCGCTCCGGAATTTTTTTAAGATAACTAGAGATATTGATTGACGAATGACAAACAAGAGCTGTACAGGATTCAAGCTCCTGTGCAGTATATGCAGGCTGAATCTCTTTTACAACAATCTCGATTTCTGCGCTATCTTTTCTTGCCAAAGCTTCGATAACAAGTTTTTTTTTCAGTGTCTGCTTTATATCCGGAGCTGCCGGGATTTATCTGAAACATACTCTGAGAATTTTGTGACTCATCAAAATAGTTATATTCTGAGGGATCAAACGCAATAGATGCTTTCACCATTTCAAAATTGATAACCGCCTCAATTTCTTCAAGCGTTGTATTTAGATTTCGCTCATTAAATATTGTCTTACTATAGAGATAAAGACCTTCTTTATTAATTTGCTTTTTTTGACTTATTTTCTCAAATAGGGTTCCTTCGTTTCTCGCAGAAGATGCCGTTTCAAGAGCTTCTTTGTAATCATAACAAACATTCAAATTTTCAATAGGTATTTCCCAAGAATAATTTCCGTGCTTCAGTATAATATACAGATTCTCTATTATTTTAGAATCGTTTTCTTTCAAAAGATTTTCCGCTTGATTTTTTGTTAATCCCGAGACATCTATGCCGTCAATGAATACTCCGCTTGTGAGCTTGGTTGATATAAAAAAAGACGAAAAGATTAATGCACTCGCGGTTAAAATAGCGGACATAATTAAAATTGAAACAATGATGAATTTTCGATTTGTTTTTTTAAAATGCATAAATTAATTTTTATCCTTTGTGTTAATTATAATATTATAAGCTCAAAAACTATAAATTACAATAAATACATTATATAACAAATAAACCCACACAGCTTAGTGTGGGTTTATTTAATTGCAGCAAACTATCAGCCGGTGGCTCCTCCATCAGGAGTGGGCTCCGGCGAGGGAGTTGCAGGTGCTGGAGTGGGCACTACAGGCATTGGCTTTGTATAGGTCAAACCAGCTACATTCTTATAAAGATAAGTATGAGAATATTCGCGCTTGACTTCAGTGCCGCCGTCCCAAATTCCCGGCTCTATTTCATCACAGTCCTTGTACCATACTCTATCCACAGAATATTCATACAAATACCTGGGCGATATATGCAAGTATACCAACTTATTTAATGTTGGGTCGGGCGTCCATGTAGCAGTAGGAAATTTTAACAACGCAGTAGCTTCATCAATTTCTTCATATACCATTGGAGGTGGATCTTCTTTTCTAATTTCCGTAGCTTCCGGGAATATGTGAAGTATATTTCCGTTCTCATCCTTTTGTGGCATCGTGTATACGTCCACATCAACATATCCCGGAGTTGTGCTTCCGGGGAAAAACCAAAAATAAGTGTTGAAAAACATTGGATATTCCGAGTTGTTTTGAAATATCATGTCACTTGTTCCGTAGTTTATCATGGCGTCCATAGCATAGCCGAAAGGATCGAAATATGCGCGCCAGGAGTGGGGCTGGCTTTCTATTATTTTCGCACCGGCTCTGAAAGCCGCGTTAAATATTGTTGACGCAGCCTGACAGATTCCGCCGCCAAGTTCGTCCCTTACTGATTTATCACGGGCAATAGTTGGCGCGGGAAGCCATCCGGCTTCTTCTGTTCGCTCACCCAAAACATCGTTGTATGATACTATCTCACCCGGCATAACAACCATGCCTTTATAAAAGCTTATTGCTTTTTCTATATTATGATTGCGTTCGGTTATTTTTCTATTGCTGCTGGAAATAGGACTTGAGGCGTGGTACACCAGCGTTGTGCATTCCTCAAGCACTTCCTTAGATAATGTAGGATACGATTCTTTTACGGTCAAGTCGATATCTGCAGTCCACCCATCCTCAAGTTGATCGTTCAAAGCTTGGAGGGCTTTGTCATAATCCATTGCGTAGCCAACTTTGCCTTCGGTAATTGTAAACATATCTTTTGACATGTCAACGTCGGGATTAGCCTTGTCTTCAAAAAAATCATAATCGGTCGGATCAAAGTTTATTGAGGGCTCTATCATCGGCTGGTCTATTTCAGCTTTCACATCCGCCAAAGCGTTAACCAAAACCTGTCTGTCAACTAAAAATTCGGTTTTAAGAGTCAGCCCATCAGAGCTTATTTCCTGATAAGTTTTAAATCGGTCGATTACAGAATCGCTTTTTCCTGTTTCGTAAGCTGTTTCAACAGCTCCTTCCACAACGATTTTTGCCTGCAAGTCTTCAGCTGTAAATTTCCACTCTTTATCATTATATCTAAAAGTAATGGAGATGTTTTTAAGTTTTTCGTCAGCGGCAGTTTCAACAACTTGGTAGGCAGCTTCTTTTGTCATTCCGGACACGTCTAAACCATCGATGGATATGCCTTCCATAATTTCTTCCTGATACAGTTCTTTTATATTAATTGCAGCAACTATACCTCCTGCAACCAATATAAGAATTAAAAGTAGCCAGAGGATTCCACCGCCTCGGCTCTTTTTGTGTGTTCTTCTGGAAGAATTTTTTTTTGATGCGACCGGCGTCTTTCCGTTTGTTGGTTTTCTTTTTGTTTTTCTTGTTGCCATATAGCTTTCTCCGAAAAATATATCTTCGTTAATTTTTTTTCAATTATTCTAATACTATAACAAAAAAAGCAAGAAATGTTAAGCTTCCTTTGCTTTTTTGTTAAAAATATTTTTTGCATACCGCCTAATCAGCCGGGATCCGGGGTAAATGTTGGCGCCGCTGTAGCAGCGGGAATAGGCTTAGTATATATTATCGCAGCCACACTCGCATAATAATCTATGTGAGAATGTTCTCTTTTCACTTCCACGCCGCCGGCCCAAACGCCGGGAGCAGTTTCTACACAGTCTTTATACCACACTCTGTCCACGCTTACTTCCAAAAGCCCTTTTGAATTGCGATGAACATAAATCAGCTTATTTAAGGTTGAGTCGACAGTCCAGCTCTCTCCAGCGTATTCGCCTTCGGCGGCTTCTCTGTATATGGGTGGCGGGGAGGCTTCCTGCTTTACAATATTACTTTCAGCTCGAATGTGAAGAACAGTCCCGTTTTCATCTTTCTGGGGCATTGTATAAACATCCACGTCAATGTATCCCGGTTGTTTATAAGAATCATACCAGAAATATGTGTTAATAAATATCGGATAGTCGGATGTGTTTTGGAAGATAAATTCATCCGTACCCCAGTTGACCATCGCGTCCATTCCATAACCGAAGTCTTTATAGTAAGCAGGCCAAGAATGTGGGCCCCTGTCAATTATTTTGGTTCCGGCCATGAATGCGGCATTAAAGATTGTTGTTGACGCTTGGCATATTCCTCCGCCCAAAGCGTTTTCAAGCGTTTTTTCCTGAGTTATTGTCGGGGCTTCGAGCCAGCCGTTTCTAATGGTACGTTCGCCTAAAATTTGATTATAATCCACGACATCACCTGGCATTACAACCATTCCTTTATATAATCCAATGGCTTTTGCTATATTGCTGTTTCTGTTTGTGTTGCTTTTGTTGTGAGTAGATATTTGGCTGGATGAGTGGAAAACCAAAGTTCTGCACTCTTCGAGCTCTTCAACGGTATATTTAGGATGTTCTTCTTTTACCGAAAGAGTGATATCGGCAGTCCAGCCGTTATTCAAAGCGTCGTTTAATTCCTGCAAGGCCTTTTCATAGTCCATTGCATATCCAACGCTTCCCGGTGTTATTGTGAACATATCGTTTGAATCATAAGATTCGGGGTCACTTACATCTGCAAAATAATCATAACCGCTCGGATCAAATGTAATAGAAGCTTCAACCATAGGCTGGTCGATTTCACCTTTTACGTCTTTGAGGGCCTCAATTAATACATCTTTATCAACTGAAATGGAAGTCTTTAGCGGCAATCCCGCGGTTTTTGTTTCTTCCTGAATGTTTCTTTTTTCAAGAATCGAACCGGTTTTGCCTACTTCATAGGCTTGGTCAACTACAGCTTGAGTGTTAATGGTTGCCTGAAGCTCGGATGAAGTGAATGTCCAAGATTTATCGTTATATCTAAATGTAACGGAAATATTGTTCAGCTTATTTTGAGCAGCTTGTTCAACTGTCGTGTAGGCTATTTCTTTGGACATGCCCGCCACGTTTATTCCGTCTATTGTTATTCCTTCAATTATTGTATCGCTGCTGACAGCTACTGCTGTTGGAATATTTTTTATAATAATTATTGCTCCGCCTGCTATAATTACAAACAGCAAAGCAACCAACAAGATTTTAGCCCCGCCGCCGCTTCTGCGTGCCGGTGGTCTGTTTGGGCTTCTAGTAGGTTGGTATTTTGATCCGGAAGGTTTCTTATACTGTGTTTTCCTATTTCTGGTACTTGAAGACCTTGAGTATGTTTTTCTTTGCGTCATGCTATTTCCCCTTAACCCAAATAGTCATATACAGTTTCAATAGTTTTCATTTGTTTAGTTTCCTTATTGCGCCGGTCATGAACCTTTTTGCGTTTATGATTGCTCGTGTATGTTTTGCTTCCGCGATTACGCCTTCTTTATCAAAAGCCGAGATTTCAAACTCTATCGCGTTATCGCGTATTCTTGTTATTCTTGCTTCCGCCCAAACAACAAGACCCACTGGAGTGGGAGCAATGTGGCTCAGCACCACTTTTGTTCCGACCGTTGTCATCCCGCGGTCCATTCCCTGCTGTGCGAGTTCATAGGCACTGCATTCCATCAAGGCCAATAAAAAGGGAGTGGACAATACTTTTTCACCGCCGCTTCTCACCGCCAAGGCAGTCATATCGTCGGTTACTTCCCAACGTTCTTTTCGGCTCATGCCAACGCCTAAATTCACTCAGTCCTCCGTAGGATACACTTTTTATTCGACTTAGATTTTTTTAGCAATAATCATAAATCGGTTTTTAATTATAACAAACAAATTAATTTATTACAATTGTGAGACAATAGTTTTATGCAAAAATTCATAGTTTGTAAACATATAAGACTAAAAAAGTCTTAATTAACAAAAAAGGCCGATAAAAATCGGCCTCGAATTTGTTAAATTTATGCTTCTACCAGTTCCTGTGCTGAGTCGGTGGGCATGTTCCGCTTTACTATTTTTTCAAACTCTTTCCCGTCAATTTTTTCTTTTTTAAGAAGTGTTTTTGCGACTGCATCCAAAACACTACGGTATTTTGTCAATATATCTTCCGTGCGTTTTTTGGCAGTTTCAAGTATTGAAGAAATTTCGTTATCTATCTGAGCCGAAAGTTTTTCCGAGTAATCTCTTGTGTGGCCTATGTCGCGCCCAATCATAACTTCGGGAGCGTTTGCCAAATAAATGGGGCCGAGATCATCGCTCATTCCGTATTCTGTTATCATCTTTCGAGCACTTTGCGTTGCATACTTTAGGTCGCTGGTCGAACCTGTTGTAATATCATCAAATACCAGTTTTTCAGCCACATATCCGCCCATTGACATTGCTATGTGATCTTGTATTTTAGTCTTTGTTATGTAGCGCGAGTCGTCGCCACTTAAAGTTTGTGTATATCCGCCCGCCTGTCCTCTGGGAATTATCGTAACTATGTGTATAGGATCGCATTCTTTCAAGAAGTTTGCAGCTACAGCATGACCTGCTTCGTGGTACGCTACGAGTTTTCTGTCTTCGGGAGTAATCAGTCTGCTCTTTTTCTCGGGGCCCATCTGCACGCGGTTAATAGCTTCTTTTATAACTTCATAGTCGATTTCCGCGGCATTTTTCCTAGCGGCTAAAATCGCGGCCTCGTTAAGTATATTTTCAAGATCGGCACCTGTAAACATGGGTGTTAGCCGAGCCAGCTCTTTTAAATCAACGGATTTACCCAATGGTTTGCCTTTGGAGTGCACCAAAAGAATCTCTTCACGACCCTTTACATCAGGATATCCCACGGTAATCTGTCTGTCAAAACGGCCGGGTCTTAATAATGCTGGGTCTAAAATGTCGGGTCTGTTAGTGGCCGCAATCATTATAATACCTTCATTTACTGCGAAACCGTCCATTTCAACAAGCAGTTGGTTAAGCGTCTGCTCACGTTCGTCGTGGCCTCCGCCCAAGCCGCTTCCTCTGTGGCGTCCGACAGCGTCTATTTCATCAATGAAGATTATCGACGGCGAACTTTTCTTTGCCTGCTCAAACAGGTCGCGAACCCTTGACGCACCAACACCAACATACATCTCAACAAAGTCTGAACCTGAGATAGTAAGGAAGGGCACGCCGGCTTCTCCGGCCACTGCTCTTGCGAGAAGTGTTTTACCTGTTCCCGGAGGGCCTATAAGCAAAACGCCTTTGGGAATTCTGGCGCCCATTTTAACGAATTTATCAGGGTTTTTCAAAAATTCAACTATTTCGGCAAGCTCTTCTTTTTCTTCAACAGCGCCTGCCACGTTTTCAAATGTCACTTTTTTAGCGGTTGGATCCACTTGCTTTGCGCGTGCTTTTCCAAAGTTCATCGCCCGGTTGTTTGTGCCCTGTACCTGACGCATGAAAAGGAAGAAAAGAACTCCTAAAATCAATGCGATAACCAAATATGGCACGATTAAAGCGAAAAGTGAATTAACCTGCTCTTGTTTATAATCAATTGTAAAACCAAAATCCGACTGGGATACGTTTTCCGGGGAAATACTTTCACGTTTTGCGACAGCGGAAATCAAATCCTTCTGAATATCGACTTTATCAGTAATGCTTACTTTAAAATCATAGTCAGCCGGAAAGTTTGCTTCCGATACCGCTGTACCATTATAAAGACCCACTAAATATGTGTCATATACTATAATATGAGATACATTGTTACTTTCAATGGCTCCTATGAATCCATTGTATGAAAGCTCGTCCATATCTCCTGTTGTTCCGCCGCCCATGGTCATGACCAGCACAAGAGCCAATGCAAATATTATAATAAATATTAACGAACCCCTAAACATCTTGTTCTTCAATATTTTATCCTCCTAGTTTGAATGAGTATATATATTATTTCATAAAAACGTATAATTCAACCTTTAATCGCAATAATTCAAAGACTGTTCATTTAAACAAATATAACTTTAAGATTATATCATCAAACATATTTTTTATCAATCCAGATAAACGCTGGGTTTGAGTATGCCGACAAAAGGCAGATTTCGATATTTTTCCGCATAATCAAGCCCATAACCCACGACAAATTCATTTTCAATTTTGAATCCTGTAAAGTCGGGAACGATTTCTTTTACCTCGCGTCTTTCATATTTGTCAAGCAGCACGCAAAGGCTGATTGAAGCGGGTTTTCTTGCGTTTAAAACCTTAAGCAAATAGTTTAACGTATGTCCGGTGTCAAGTATATCCTCAACTATTAAAACGTCCTTTCCCTCTATCGGTTCGTCCAAATCCTTCATTATACGCACAACGCCGGAGCTTTGGGTGTCGTTTCCATAGCTGGATACGGCCATAAAATCTACAGCCATTGGGACATCAATAGACCGTGCCAAATCTGAAAAGAAAACAAATGCGCCTTTTAATATGCCAACCAACAGAAGATCTTTATCCTTGTATTTTTGTGAAATTTCGTGGCCCATCTGTGCAACCTTATTATGTATCTCCCGTTCGGTTAGCAATATTCTCTCAATATCTTTTCTTTCCTGCATAGCCTCTTCTCCCTTTTTAATTTTTATCTTCTTTGCTGAATGTTATTTTTTTTACCATTAAGCTTTCTTGGGTTACTTTTACTTTTTCGCTTATCTCGTGGCCGACAATCCATAAAATATCATTGCCTTCGGCGACAAGGGGAATATAGTCACGCTCAAACCGAGAGATTTTTTTGTCAATAAAGTATTTCTTTAAAGACTTCTTGCCGGGTGCTCCAAGAGGGTGAAAAACATCACCTGTTCTTCTTGAGCGCACAGCTAAATTATTTCCCACAGACATTGTATCAAAAAAAGCGACATTTTTGCTGTGGTTTTTTATAATTTTTAAGCTTATGTTGCTGTCTTCACTTGTAAAAACACCGCAATCGGGAGCAAATGTCGTTCCGTTTAAATTAAGTGGAGTTTCACAAAAAATCGGCGGCGCGTTTTTCCCTCTGATTATTTCCACTCCGAATGCGTCTCTGCGAGCGATTGCGCCGGCAGGAAGGTTTATCATGGCGCCTGTTTTTTGCTGATAAAAAAGGTCCATCACCTGAGATATGTTGGCTTCATAGATGTCGCTTTCAAATCCCAGAATAGCAAGCACCTGCCTTATACATCTTGTTAGTATAGCTTTATGGAGATATATAAAGCTGTCATCGTCAAGATAATATCCGTTTTCCGTTTGCTGGGCCATGCTTATGGCCTTTGAAACTGTTTGGCTGAAATAATCTCGGTCAACCGACATAAGCCGTGCGTTGTTGGACAGAGTATTTACAATGGATTCATTATAGTTTTCCTTCAGGTGCGGAATTGTGTTGTGCCTTAGATTATTCCTTGTAAACGCGGTGTCGAGATTTGTTTCGTCTTCGCGCCATATCAAATTATTAGTTTTTGCATAGTGTTGGATTTGTTCTTTTTGAACGCAAAGCAGCGGGCGGATAATCATTCCGTCGCGCTCGGGCATACAGCCTAAGCCGTCTCCGCCCGTGCCGCGCAGCATTCTCATCAAATATGTTTCAGCTCTGTCATTTTTATGATGGGCAAAAGCTATTCTGTCGGCATTAATCTCCGCGGCGACATGCCTTAAGTATGAATGGCGAAGTTTTCGTGCGGCGGCTTCAAGCGAAAGCTTTTCATCATTCGCACATTTTCTCGCATCACCTTTGCAAGTGTAAATATCAACATTGTATTTTTGACAGAAATTATTAACGAAAAGAGAATCTTCCGACGAATCATCTCTTAACATGTGGTCAAAATGGGCGGCGGAAAGCTTGAAGCCGATCTCATCTTTTAATTTAAAAAGAAGGTCAAAAAGCACCATCGAATCTATTCCGCCAGAAAGCGCAATTAAAACCTTATCATTTTTCTCAATCAGCGCATGTTCATTTATTAAACCGCGCACCATATCAATCATTCTTATACCCTCAAAAGAATTTATATAAATTGTACTCCCATTTTCTAATATTTACAAGACGTGCTAGCCATCGTTTTATAAGTCTAATCTTCGGATTTTTGTTATTAAGTTTATGATTGTGCTTAATTTGTTGACAAACAAAAGGACTTATTATAAAATTGATTAGCACAATCTGAGTGTACCCGTAGCTCAGCTGGATAGAGCGTCTGGCTACGGACCAGAAGGTCGTAGGTTCGAATCCTATCGGGTACGCCATGAAAGGCTCGGCATTTGCCGAGCCTTTTTGATATTTGCGCAATATTAAGAAGAACAAAATAAAAATATCGGAATATGTCCGATATTTTTGTTATAGTCCGAGCTTTAATCGGTTTATAACAATATATATAACACGATAGAACAGTGACCTATGAATCCTTTCAGTGCAAAAGCGCTTAATAACAAACGCGTAAGGCTGGCGGAATAATATGAAATATTATGTGAGAAGGTACGATGCATATGGGAAAATCAGATTACTTCTGAAAACTCATTTGCTTATGCAGATGTTTTTTTGTTTGTACTTGGTTACCGCTCCATAATTTTACTAAGATAAGGTTTTGCTGCGTCGCTATCCGGACACCAATTTTTTGGTTTGTATATAAAAATTAAATTCGGCGAAGCCTTTCGTATAAATACCTTAATTTTCACATATTTATTGACATATGTTATAAAAGAGTTATAATTTCAGTTGAAAAGAACATATGTCAATAATTTTTTAAAAACAATAAAACCTTTACAATTTGTAATAATTTAAGCAAATTCCTTTTTAAAAAATTAATACTATGTAAAAAATAATATAAGCGAGGGAAAAAATGATTAAAACTGACGTACTCATTATCGGCGGCAGCGCAGCAGGTCTTGTTTCTGCGATGACTGTTAAATCCAACAACAAAGAAAAAAGTGTAACCGTGATTAGAAAAGAAGAAAAAGTAATGATACCATGCGGTATACCGTATATTTTTGGTACCATAGGAACAAGTGACAAAAATATACTTCCTGACGGTGGATTGGAAAAATTAGGGGTAGACATCAAGGTTGACGAAGTCATTGAAATAAACAGCGAAAAGAAAGTTGCGTCAACCGCCAGCGGAGAAGAGATTTCATATGAAAAACTAATTCTGGGAACTGGGTCTGAACCGATAATGCCAAAGTGGCTGATTGGGACTGAAAAGGAAAATGTTTTTACTATTCCGAAGAACAAAGCATATCTTGACGTGCTTCAAAATAAGCTAAAAAATCTTAAAAAAATCATAGTTGTTGGCGCTGGTTTTATTGGAGTTGAAGTGGCTGATGAACTTAACAAAAAAGGCTTTTACGTAACACTTGTTGAAATATTGCCCAACATTTTGGGAACAGCTTTTGACAAGGAATTTGCCCAAGCGGCAGAGGAAAACCTTACACAAAGAGGAGTCAAAGTAAGGTCAGGAGTTGGAATAAAAGAAATAATCGGTGATAAAGCTGTAAAAGGCGCATTGCTAAGCAACGGAGAAGAAATTGATGCGGATGCTGTTATTCTATCATTAGGCTACGCGCCAAATGTAAGTCTTGCTAAAAAAATGGGAATTGAAATCAATGAATTGGGATTTATCAAAACTGATCGATATAAAAGAACTTCCAATCCTGACGTTTTCGCCGCAGGGGACTGTTCTGAGAAAAGAGATTTTGCAACCGGAAAGCTAAGCAAAATAATGCTTGCTTCAACCGCTTGTGCAGAAGCAAGAGTGGCAGGATTGAATTTGTTTTCATTGTCTACCGTCAGTACTTTTAGAGGGACTATAGGTATATATTCCACAAGTATAGGAGAAACAGCTTATGGTGTGGCGGGATTGACGGAAGATATTGCTAAAATGGAGGGCTTTGATGTTGTTACCGCAAGCTTTACCGGTATAGACACACATCCCGGATGCATGGCGCATTCACACAAGCAAACGGTTAAGCTTATTGTATCAAAAAATAACGGCTGTATTTTAGGCGGCGAAGCAATGGGCGGCAGAAGTGTTGGCGAACTGATTAATGTAATCGGATTTGCTATACAAAATGATATGACCATTAATAATCTTTTGGTTGCTCAGATAGGAACTCAACCTATGCTGACAGCATCCCCCGCAGGATATCCACTAATAAAAGCGGCAGAAATGATAGCAAAACAAATATAGAATGACTTTTGTATAAAAGCATAAAATTGAGTTTTCTATATTTAAAAACCCCTTTTCTTTGATTGAAAAGGGGTTTTTTATGATTAGTAGTTAGGTTTTATTTTCTAGCCTTAGCCACATCTATTGAGATATCGCGGTTTCTGATTCTTACTTTTTTGTTATTGATTCCATCAAGCACACGCTGCTTGTATTGCTGCTGGACTTCAACGAAAGAAAAATTTTCGAATATATCAACTTTCCCCACGCAACTTCCGGAAATTCCTGCTTCGCCGGCAACACAGCCAACGATATCGGATGATGCGATATTATCCTTTTTGCCAACGTTGATAAAGAATCTTACCATATTAGCTTCACGCGCTCCCGAAGAAATTACTTCGTTGTCAAACTTTTTAGTTTCAGTTTTCATTTCCTGAGACAGCAGCATTTGAAGCAGGGTGGCGCTGATTTTGCGGGCGCTATGCCCTTTTGCGCTCAGACTGTCCAAAAGGTTAAAATATTTGTCGTCTATTGGCTTTTCAATCTCCAAAGCAAACTTATCGGTGAAAGCATCGTTTTTCTTTTGTGAAATCTCAGATGATGATGGCAGCTGTCTTTTTGGTATGCGAACTTTTGTATAGCGCTCTATTGTAGAGAGTCTTTGCTTTTGAGTGTTGCCGGACACCAGCGTCACCGCAAGACCATCGCGGCCGGCTCTGCCGGTTCGGCCTATTCTGTGGACATAATATTCATCATCCTGAGGGATGTCAAAATTTATTACCATCTCAACATCGTCAACATCAATGCCACGAGCCGCGACGTCTGTTGCGACAAGCACAGGCATGGTTCCGCTTCTGAAGCCGTTCATGACACGGTTACGGGCGTTCTGATTTAAATCTCCGTGCAAAGCAACAGCCGACAGGCCTTTTTGCTGCATGTTTTTAACCAGTTCGTCTACCATTCTTTTTGTGTTGCAAAATATTAAGGTCAATTTCGGGTTATGATATTTAAGCAGCGAGTTTACAGCAAATGTTTTGTCCGCTTTTTTAACATGGACATGCCATTGGTCAACGGTTGAGACTGTTTTGCTGTTGTCCTGAGAGCTAATTACTTTTGCGTTTTTCTGATAGTTCTTTGTGATCTGCATAATGCCTTTTGACATTGTTGCGGAAAACAAAACAGTTGAAACGGATTTTGGAACGTCTTCAAGCACTGTTTCAATATCTTCGCGAAAGCCCATTTTGAGCATTTCGTCCGCTTCGTCCAGCACTAAAAGCTTTAACTCGGAAAGAACCAAAGTACGCCTTCTCATATGGTCCATTATGCGTCCCGGAGTACCCACAACTATCTGAGAGCCTCTTCTTAGGCTTCTTATTTGATCGGGCATGGATGCTCCGCCGTATATAGCGGTCACATACAATTGTTTTTTATATACTGCGGCTTTTCTTATTTCTCCCGCAGCCTGCTCTGCAAGCTCGCGTGTGGGACAAAGAACAAGCACTTGAGTGTTTTTTTGAGTAGCATCCACCATTTCAATCGCGGGCAAGCCAAAGGCCATCGTTTTTCCTGTGCCTGTTTTTGAATGGCCAATTACGTCTCGGCCGTTTAATATATGTGGAATTGATTCTTGTTGGATTTCGGTTGGTGTTTCATATCCCATGTCTGCAACCGCGTTAAGTGACTCCTGGGACAAACCCAGACTTTTAAAATTTAATACTTTCATTAATACTCCTAAAATAATATAGTATAAAATCAAATTTAGTCTTTTTCTAAATAAAATAATATACGACATTACCAGGACAAGTAATTAATAAACTAATTAAATAAAAGGACATTTGTTGATTCTATTTGTTGCCTTTTTAAAAGTGCAACCTTCCAAAGTATATAGGAAAAAGGGGAAAAGTCAATGTATATTTTGAAATAATTGCAAATATGGAGCATATGAGCCTATTTTTGAAAAATAGGCAATATTAGTTGAATATAAAGAATTATTCTATTTAGGTTAAGGAAAAAGAACAGATACTGAAAAAGAATAAATTATGTTTTTTTGCACATTATGTTAAGATATCATTATAATAGAAATGATTAAAAGGTGAAGAAATGAACATAACGGCTTATACACAAATGGAAATGAAGACTTTTGATGAAAAAAGTTTTTGTGAGATTGACAGCCTTGTATTGTCCCAGTTTTCCTATACTTTTTTTGACGGATTTATACCAGGAATAAATAAATTCAAAAGAAGTGTTAGGTTATGTGATATTTATTGCGCAGAGCACTTTGAGAAAATATTTAAAATGGTCAGGAATCCTGAAGAAAACCGACAGCTTTTCGCGGCTCTAGCCGCTAGCCCGCGTTTTCGTAATGTTAAAATGAATTATTATGTAAATGAAATTGATAGAGAAATGGAAAAGCAGTTTTCTGCGGTATCATATATTCTAGATAAAAAAACATCATACATATCCTTCAGAGGAACGGATGCAACGGTTGTCGGCTGGAAAGAAGATTTTAATATGGCCTTTATGGATGAGGTTCCCGCTCAAAAGCGAGCTGTGGAATATGTAAACAGCGTTGCAAAAAGGCTGACCCGAAATCTTATAGTGGGAGGACACTCAAAGGGCGGAAACCTTGCTGTATATTCAACAGTTATGTGTAAGCCATCAATCCAAAAAAGAATAGAAAAAGTCTATAGTCATGATGGACCTGGTTTTAAATCATTGCTGAAAAGCGGGGAATATGAGGGCATTAAAGATCGCATCTACAAAACAGTTCCGCAATCTGCAATAATAGGAATGCTTTTGGAAAATCAGGAAGATTACAAAGTGATAAAAAGCAACAATCAAGGAATTATGCAGCATGACCCTTTCTCTTGGGAGATTGAGGGTAGTTATTTTGTAACGCTTGATAAAGTTACCGACAGTTCAAAGTCAATGAATAAAACTTTAAGCGATTGGCTTTCAGAGATTCCTGATGATGAACGTAAAAGAGTTGTTAATGCATTGTTTCAAATGATTCACGCGGCTAAAGTGACTACAGTATATGAACTTAAAAAATTAAAGCTAAAAGACATGAAATATCTTCCGGAAATAGCATCAAGCTTAGATA
This sequence comes from Christensenellaceae bacterium, assembly GCA_963675575.1. GTDB lineage: Bacteria > Bacillota > Clostridia > Christensenellales > UMGS416 > JAGLOK01. The sequence continues at coordinate 2,885,178 of OY776378.1, read as the reverse complement.
CGGAAACTAAAAAGTTTTTATTCGATGTGGTCAAAAAACTGATTGTTATGTCATTAAAAAATATTTAAATATCTAATCCATTTTCCTTCGCAATCTCGAAAATATTCTCCCTCGCTTGCGCATATTTTTCTTCAGAATCCAAATGTTCCAGCATACAAGGGATATCGCGGTTCAGCGCGGAGATTTTTTTTAGATAGCTTGCTATGTCCAGCATTCCAAGGCCGGGGGTGGTTTCTTGCATCTCGATGTGTGTAGCGGGCCAGGCGAGCCTTAAATCTTTAATATGGCAGGAAACAATTTTGTCTCCCAGGCGCTTAAACGCGTCATTTAATATATCTTTGAAAGAAAAGAACTCACGAACGGAGGTTACGAGGTTTGTTGCGTCCAAATGTACGCCAAAACTGTCATTGTCAACGGCCTTTACCATTTTTTCAATTTGGTCAACTGAATCAAGCGCAGTGAATGCGAAGTTATTGTAGGTAAACTTTGTGCGTTTGGGTTTAACATGCTTTATAATATATCGAGCGGTTTCTGCCGCGGCATCAAAGAATTCATCGGTAAAATTGTTTTCACTATAGTCATCGTAGATGCCATCGAAAGAATAAGAGCCGATGGTGTTTACCACGCATTTCACTCCCATTTCATCCGCTGATGCCAAAACTTCACACATATACTCAATGTTTTGCATGCGTTTATATTCGTTTTGGCATTGCAGGTTTTTCCAAAAACCCATCTCCGCCAATACGACATTTTGCTTGGCAAACGCTTTTTCTACTTTTTTTATCAAATTTATTTCACATGTGGGTATGTATGGCGCATATGCTGATTTATATCCCAAAGAAGAATGAATTTTTGCAATTTGATTTGTATCATAATCTAGGATATTGATTTCAGTCGACGATATTCTTTTCTTATTGGATTCAATGTATACAGGTCCGCCCAAAAGTATCAAAATATGCTCCTTTTTTATAAAAATTAATATATTTTATTTTTATTATATAACTTTTAAAAGCCTATGCCTATTCTTTTTTGTATTTATTTGTAATAAATTTAAATTAAGTATAAAATTTAATTATATTTTGATTGAGGAGCATCTTATGAACGAGAAGCAAATAATATCTTGGCTGCTTTCAGGCGACGTATCAATACAATATCAAACCCGAAGAGACTTGCTGAAAGAAGATGAAAAAAGCTTGGCAAGTCTTAAAAGCCGCATAGCAAAAGAAGGTTTTGGTAAAAGATTTATGGAAAAGCGAAGCCCGAACGGCCACTGGGGAATGCGATTTTATCAACCCAAATGGATAAGCACGCACTACACATTGCTCGACTTGAGAAATATAGAGATAGAACCCGCGGAATCAATAAAAAATATTATTGCTGTTATTTTAAAAGAAAACAAAAGCATAGATGGGGGAATAAATCTCGCTCGGACTATAATGCAAAGCGACGTTTGCGTGAATGGTATGTTTTTAAATTACGCAAGTTATTTCGGAGCTAAAGAAGAAAAACTGAAATCCATCATTGACTATATTATTTTGCAGCATATGCCAGACGGAGGATTTAATTGCCAATATAATATGAACGGCGCTGTCCATTCTTCATTGCATTCCACCATTTCGGTGCTTGAAGGTATAACGGAGTATCTGAACCAAGGATATGATTACCGAGCAGAAGAACTTTGCGCAATCAAGCCAAAAGCAATAGAATTTATTTTTCAGCACAGGCTATATAAATCGGATAAAACAGGCGCGATTATCAGAAAATCATTTACCATGCTTTCGTATCCACCCAGATGGTACTATGATATTTTACGCGCGCTGGATTATTTCCGCTATGAAAATGTCCCTTATGATGCACGAATGCGCGATGCACTCGACTTGCTTGTAAAAAAGCGCAACAAAGACGGCACTTGGAATGTTCAGGCAAAGCATCCGGGGAAGGTGCATTTTGATATGGAGCAAACAGGCGCGCCCAGCAGATGGAATACGCTTCGGGCACTTCGTGTATTAAACTTCTACAATGAGGAGAAGAATTGAAACAGAACTATAAAATAGACACAGGTAGATTGATTGTAAGAAAATTTTCAATTGAAGACGCAGAGGATTTGTATGACTATCTATCAAAAAAAGATGTAGTAAAGTTTGAACCTTATCAAACCTATACAAAAATACAATGCGAAAAGGAAGCCGCGGCTAGGGCGGATAACAGCGCATTTTTAGCTGTTTGTTTAAAAGAAGAAAACAAAGTTATTGGAAATCTGTATTTTGAAAGGATCAAGCCGGAAAATGTTATGACATGGGAGCTGGGCTATGTGTTTAACTCGGATTATTGGGGTAATGGGTATGCACTCGAGGCGTGTAGTGCGATATTGGAATATGCTTTCAACACTTTAAATGCGCACAGAGTTGTTGCGATGTGTAATCCGAAAAATTCCCGTGCATGGATTCTTTTAGAGCGGTTGGGATTCAGGCGGGAAGGTCATTTGGTGAAAAACATATATTTTGAAAGGAATACAGAAAGAAAACCTGTGTGGAATGATACATACATGTATGCAATGCTGGGAGTAGAACATTTGGTGAGGAAGACGTTTTAATGCAAAGTTATAAAAGGAAGCACTATGAATTTATTTGACATAAAAATCGAATCAGATCGACTAATGCAGCTACCTATTAAACTTGAGCATGGGGAAGATATATTTGCACATTTCACTATCGAAATCACTAAATATATGTATCCGAAGCCCGCAGATGACATATCTGAAACATTGGCCTGGATAAAAAGCTCAATTAAAGCAATGGAAAAAGGCAAAAATATTCAGCTTGTTATCTTTAAAAAAGACACTGGCGAGTTCATGGGTTGCACGGGACTTCACGATGTGGAGGGCAAAACACCCGAGCTCGGCGTTTGGACAAAGAAATCATCCCACGGCAACGGATACGGCAGGGAAGCCATTACAGCTCTTTTCGACTGGGCGTGTGAAAATATAAAATTTGATGATATTCTTTATCCTGTGGATAAACGCAACATCGCAAGCCGCAAAATCCCCGAATCGCTTGGGGGAATAGTAGTTAAAGAATATAAGAGGAAAAATTCGGCGGGCTTTGAGCTGGACATGGCGGAATATCGTATATACAAAAATAAAATATAAAAACGAACGGAGATGCACTTGAAAAAAATATTAACCTTACTATCAATTATAGCGATTCTTGCAACAGCGGCGGCGTGCGAGGAGAAAGACCTTCCTAAAGAGCCGACCGAAACACAGCAGAGTGAGATAGAAGGGTATGAAATTAAATATTGTGTGAGAAAGGAAAATCTAATATCGGCTTTGCCGATTGAAGGAGAAATGATTAATGGGTATTATTCGCTTATGGCTCCAAAATCATTAGAAGTGTTGATTTCTGACGCTTATAGCATAATAACAGCAAAGCTTGTAAGCGTAGAGCAGGACGAATCAACATATAATCTTAAATACTACAATTTTGAAATTGAAGAGTGTATAAAAGGCAATGCCGATAATTTACCGTCTGTACAGATTGAAATATTCGATTACGCATTCGGAAAACCATCACCGTTTACCGATAATAACGCAAAAGAATATGTTGCACCTTACGAGATTGGAGCAAGATATTTTTTATGTGTCGGGAAATATCAGTATGTATATGCCAAAGGCGAAAAAATCGAATACTACTTATACATGAACGCCTTTTCTTTGCTGGACGGAGATAATATCGTAAAGCTTATGCAGCAGATAAGACCTTACGAAGGTACTTATCCAAAAGATATGGATTCATTTAAAGAAAAAGTTGCAAACATTGTAGGCGATATAGAAGAAAACGGAAAGGCAAAAGGCTGTGGTTTTATTGAATCGGAAAGCATAAAAGAAATCGCAAACTTCGCTCCAATTATAATAGAGGTGAGAAAGAAAGGCGAAGCCGATACCGAAGCATCATCCGTTACGGATATATATGAAATGGAACTTTTAAAGATCCACAAAGGAGAGCTTAAAGAAACTGTCAGAATATATGCAGATGAGGAAAACGATTTGGGCGAGGGGGAGGAGTTTTTGCTTTTTCTTTCAGAACCTCAAAGTGAATCGGAATACTACTACTTAGCTTCACCGGAAGGCTCGGTAATATCGGCAGAGGACATCGAGAAATATAACGAGGCAATAAATTTCATTTATCCCAAAGAAGAAAAAACAGGATTTATTGAATTGATTAAATCATTTATTAAAAATATTTTTGGTTAAAAGACCATTTTGGTTTAAATCAAACAAAATGAAAGAGAGATATAATGAAAGTAGATTTCCATGAAATTATACCTGAGAGAAATCTTTTATACGTAGTAATTGTAACTCGCTATAAGAACAAATGGGTATTTGTGCGCCAAAAGGGGAAGGACACGTGGGAGATTCCCGGTGGGCATATCGAACAAAACGAACCAGCAGATGATGCCGCGCGTCGAGAGCTTGCCGAAGAGACAGGCGCGAAGAAATTCGACATTAAACCGATTTGCGACTTTTCTGTGCAAGATACGGATGGAAAGCTAAATTACTCCAGGCTTTATTACGCTGAAGTTTATGAATTTGGCGAGCTTGGCGATTATGAGATAGAAGAAATTATGCTGTGCGACAAACTGCCGGACAAACTCACGCATCCGACCATTCAACCTATGCTTTTTGAAAAGGGGAAGCATGAGGTTTGCTTATAGTAATAAATGGGCAATTCAAAGTTTTGTTAAACAACAAGGGGCTATTACAGGAAGCCTATTATTTTTAAACTATTGAAAGAAAAAATAGGCTAATAAAATAAATCTTGACATTTAAGAGCAATGAAGTTACTCTAAATAAGAGCAAAACGTTTACTCGAAAAATTGTGAGGTGCAAAAAGATGGAAAAATATTCAGGCCTGTCAAAAAATGATTCTATAATTATGGAAATAGTTTGGAAGCTGGGAGAAGTAAATAACGCTTCTATACTTAAAGCATTGGAAGACCAGCCAAATTGGACAAGACACACAGTTAAAACCTATCTTATGAGGCTAGTAGAAAAGGGGTTGCTGGAACTTAAGCAAATAAGCCCGAGAAAATTTGTTTATTATCCCGCAATAACTAAAGAAGAGTTTCTGGCGGAAGAAGCTAGTGCTTATCTTCATAATCATTTCGGTGGACTTACACATATGGTTGCAGGGCTTGTTGATAATGAAAAAATATCAGATGAGGAAATTGACAGCTTAGAACAATATATAAAAAACCTGAAAGAAAAGAAGTATAGGTAATAATTATGAATAATATAATAAAAACTTTGCTGGAAATAACTATATACTCTTCAGTAATGATAGTAGCGATACTTTCGATGAAAGCAATTTGGCGTGGCAAAATCAAGTCCAGTATTCTAAGCTTGTTGTGGATATTGGTGCTGGTTCGTCTATTGTTTCCGATAACAATCGAAGCTTCATTTCATATCGATAGCTTTTTTCCGAAAGAGATTGTAGAAACTGTTGCGCCATCTCCAAGTATTTCAATAGATAGTGCGGTTTATACAGAAGTTGATTCGGATTTCACGGATGAAAATACAACTGATAGTGTGCTGGCTCAGAATGTACAAAGCGAAGAGATTAAGACTTCCCTGCTTGATAAGGTACTACACTATATTAAAGGCATCGATATATGGATTTACGTTTTAATTCTATGGATAGCCGGAGCTTCTTTTTTTCTGATTAAAACCATTGCTGACTATATTGACTTTAGCAAGCGTGTGAGAATTGGTAGAAGAGTTAACAGTAAATTTCTAGATAGTTCCTTGATTGAATGTAAAGCCGCGCTCGGCATAAAAAAGGAAATATCTATTATGCAGTGCAAATATGTAAGCACACCGGTAACGTTTGGATTCAAAAATCCGATTGTTTTACTGCCGGTAGGCTTTATTAGCCAAATCAACGAATCAAAGCTTAAAATGATTATATTACACGAACTATGTCATATAAAGCGAAGAGATATTGCTAAAAACTGCCTATGGCTTTTAGCAAAGACTATTCATTGGTTTAATCCTCTTGTATGGATTGCATATAAGTTTTATCTTTCTGACTTGGAACTTGCCTGTGATGAAATGGTACTAGAGAATATTAGCTATGGAGATAGCTTTGAGTATTCGCAAAGTTTGCTGGATGTAATAAGACTATCAAAAAAGAAAGTAAAAGCACCGGCCGCATTAGCGTTTTGCGAAGAAAAATCAAAAATAAGAAAGCGAGTCGAAAATATGATACAACCACAAAAAAAGTTAAAATTAGCAGGATTTACTTCATTACTGCTTGCAATAATTATGATAGTAGGCTGTTTTACAACAGCGTGCCGACCGGCGCCGGACATAATAATTGATTATTCCCCCGCGAATGATGCTCAGTCTGCCGCAGAAATCAGTGAAACAACAGTGTAAGAGTCAACAGAGTCGCCGCAGGAACCCGAAGCGGACTTTACCCAATACCAAGCCCCTGAAACATTTGTCAAAACCTATGAAAAAGGAAACCTCAGTATAATTGTGGATGCGCAGGTGGAAGTACCTAAAGCGGATAAAATTTATTCTGTAAAGCTTGAAAGACAAGAATTGACGCAAGAATTAGCAGACATGTTTTTGGATTACTTTATCGGTGATTCTCCAATGTATATGAGAATAAGTGAGGGAGAAAAAGCAAGCACCTTGGAAAATGAATTAGCGAATTGGGAGCAAGTAAAATATAATGCAGAAAATAATTGGGATGAAGTAAAAAACAAAGACCCTTATCAAGACAACGGTGGACAGCAGGGAGCAATCGAATATATAGACGACGTTATCGAAAGGATCGAAAAGCAGCTAGAAAACGCTCCTGATGTATATGGTTATGAAAGCATGTCAAGGCAGATTGCATTGCCAAGGGATAACGGTGGAAAAGATATACCAGAAGATGCTACCGAAGAAGAAATTGCTGCTAGTAAGGCTGAGGACGAAAGGCTTAGAAGTTTGCATTCTTCAGTGTTGGAATTGCTTGGCTATGCAAAAGTGGAGGAAAGCTACATAGAAGATAAAATGGCTTATTTATATCTTCATGGTGATGCGGGAAAAACAGCAACTTTATACTATGACAACTCCAACTCTGCTGCTGGAAATGGATATTATATAGGTAGAGAAGAAGAGGAAGAATTAAGCAAAGCAATAACTATTTCTTTGGATGAGGCAGTGGAGATTGCGCAAAAAGCGATACAAGACTTAGGCGTGGGTGACACATATTTAGAAGGCTATCATTTTAATGCAATAGTAATAGATGGAGAATTAGCCCCATGCTATGTATTAACGTTTAAAAAGAATATTTATAGTATGCCGACTATTCAGCTTTCAAATGGTGTTGCTGTGTTAAACCAAAGGTGGAATAATGAAGCTAACGAAACTCCTAATATTTCAGCTTCTGGACAAGAAATTGAGAGCATGAATATAATTGTTGATGAAAGTGGTGTCCTAAAGTTTAGCTGGAGGGGCATTATGCATGAAACTGAAATTTTAAATGAGTACTCAGATATAATGAATTTTGAAGATATTGTTTCTATATTTGATGAAAAGATTTTAGAAGCATATAGTCAAGTTGATAATATAGAAATCGTGATAAATAAAATATCACTATCAATGCTTCCTGTGATCGTGGAAGGTAGTGATGAAATAATTACAGTTCCTGTGTGGGATTTTAGAGGATATAGCTATGATCCGAATGATATAGAGAGAAAAAATAAAGTAGTTGCTGGGAATTCGAGTCTTACAAGTTTCCTAACAATAAATGCTATTGATGGAACTATAATAAATCGTTAGCTGAGAAACTATAAGCTATTGAGCTAAACTACGCTGCTTGTTCGAGAGCAACAGGCTCAATAGCTGAATCTCTAAGTAGAAATTTACATGCGATAAGCGGTGCGCAAATAGCAAAGAAGATATCATTTTCTATGCTGGGTGGTTGTTTTTTATATTCACGTTCCAACTCGCGCAAAACTTCTAGAAAAGTGCCCGAAATATTATTGGCAAAGTTATAGTATACTAAGTCTAATCCTTCGCGCACATCCATTGTGGAAATGACTTTGTGGATTTTTCCCTCATATTTTATGTGCTTAATCAAACCTTCATCATCTTTAAAATAATGCTTGCTACAAAAAAAGTCCGAAAGATAATGATTAATCATACCCAAATGGACAGAAGGATTTTTTATCGAATGATTTTCGTTTTCATGACGTTCGATTTCATCCAAAACAAAGTCCATCGAATCGTGAATTGAATGGTTCAGAGTCTTGAATTTTCTTAATAAATCCGGTTTAATGTTTCCGAATATAAAATGTCTTCTTTTAATCTGATTGCCGTAGTTGAAATCCATATATTCATGAATCTTTCGGGCAATCAGAATATGTGTTTTTATTTTCAATTGTTATCCCTCAATAGTATTAATACCCAAATGATTTCTTTATCAAACATCTCTGAAATCTTATCGGCAATTATATATTAAGGAAGTTGTTTAATCAACGTATATTAAATATGTTAATTTATTGTTCAAATATTGTTTATAAGCATTTACTCTTCTTTGTAATTGCTTGCCGGAATTAAATGAAACATAAATTTACGCAGGACACGCGATAAGGCCTGCAACACGGCTGGGCCGCAGTAAATAGCATGACACAATCAACGGAGCCCGCAGGGCAAATATGATATCATTTTCAATGCTTGGTTCAAGGGATTTATATTCATCCTCAAGAGCATGAACCAAATCATGAAAATTACCTGAAAAATATGACCAGTTTTTAATCACAGACATATCCAACAATCCTTTTATGTTCAAGCTCTTTAGAGTTTTATGAAGCTTACGCTCATAATTGAGATGAGGGAATAGACCTTTAAATCCATCATGAAGCCGATAATAGTGTTGACTGCAAAAAAAGTCGGACAGATAGTGATTAATCATACCAATGTGTTTTGAGTGGTTTTCTATATTTTGAGGCTGATCTTCATATTGTTCAATTTGATTTACAACAAAGTCCAAGGAATCGTCAATTGTATGCTTTGTTGGATGGTTTCTTCGCGAGATGTCAGGCTGAATACTGCCATATGCAAAATAGCGCCGATTGAGAACTTCTCCATATCGGGGCGTGATATATTCATGAATTTTATTGGCAATTAGCCAATGTGTTTGTAGTATCAAGAGTGTTTCACCTTTAATGTTATGTTACCCCATTATAGTGAGATATAAACACATGTATAGGGATATGCAATATTATTCATAATAAATTAACGACTTGTATATATTTGATGTTGTGAGCTTTTATATAATTTGAGACATTTATGCGATAAAAGGACATAAAAAAAGCCCGAATATGAAGTCGGGCAATTCTATTAATTATTTTTTTATTTTTCGTCAAGATATTTTATATGGAATAATGATTTGCTGTCGGGATCAACCAACCCATATTTGATGAAGATTATAATCTCTTCTAAAAACCCGATTATATAAATAACGAGTATTCCGCTCAAAATATATGTGGTGTCAAAAAAGTATGATAGAATCATATAGAAAAACACCAATAAAGAGGGAAGTCTCATAACGGTTGTATGCATCATGATGGGCTTTTTAAAAAGTATTACAGACAGTATAAATGAAAAGGCTACGACTGAAAGACCTACAATCAGTAATACCTTATTTGGTTTTAAGTATTCGGGATAAAGCTTGTAGATAAAGTATGCTGTGCTTATATAGAAAGGGACATCCGCAAGTGAGTCCATTTGAGAGCCAATTGGACTTTTTTGATTGAACCTTCTCGCTATTTGTCCGTCAAACCAGTCTGTCAATGCCAATATAATATATGCGATTAAAAATGCCAGCCGCATTCCTTTAATAGCAAAGACATAAAGGACGGGAAGAAATACTATTCGGCTAAGTGATAAAAAATTTGGTATGGTAAGATTATCTTTTATTTTCATAAAACACTCTTTTCAGTCCACGAGTTAAGTTTGCATTATTAAGTCAACCATTTAGATGCGACAATAATTTGAACATTTTATGTAAAAAAAGCTCCGCATAAAGCAGAGCTTTAATTTTAATTATTAAGAATTTTCATTCATAATAACATGGAACATGGATTTTGAGTCGGGATCCACATCGCCATACTTTATGAAAATTATTATTGATTCTATAAAGCCCAGCATATATACCGAGATTACGAAAGCAAGTGCGATTGGCGTGTCGATAAAGTAGGAAAACAATACATAGAAAAACAAAAGGCCTGATGGCAGTTTAAGCAACCATGTGTGCATCATGATAACTTTTTTGTTTTTTATAAGTGATACTACAATCGAAAGCACTATCACGCCGATAAGCACATAAAGCAAGGGCAGATTAGGAATGATTTGGCTGGGATAAAGTTTGTAGATGTAGTAGGCGGTCGACAGATATAAAATCAAGTCGCAGTATGAATCAAGAATTTTCCCGATTTCTGTGCATTGATTAAATCGGCGCGCGATTTTTCCGTCGAAAAAATCAGTTGAAGCTATTATAAGATAGCTTATTAGGAACGCCAGTCTCATTTGGTTATTTGCAAAGAATAATAATAGCGGTATAAATAGAACACGAGACAGCGAAAGAAAGTTTGGTACGGTTAAATACTCTTTTTTAAACATAGGCTTTCCTTTCCTTAAATATTTGCATTTAAAATGGTTGCAACTAAAATAATTATATCAGTTTACTTGGAATTTACAACGTTTTTTATTAGACATGGGTACGCATTCAATGTATAATCATGGGATAGAATTGCAGGTATCAGATGAATGATTATACTTTGGAAAAGTTAAAAAAGACACAAATAGAAATTTTGGACGAAATAGTCAGAATATGCAAAAATCATAATCTGACATATTTTTTAATTTCAGGTACACTGCTTGGAGCGGTTAGGCATAAAGGATTTATACCCTGGGATAAAGATATTGATATCGCGATGCCCAGAAATGATTTTGAAAAATTAAGACAGTTATCTGAAACTGAGCTTAATTCGAAATATTTTTTTCAAGATTGCCGAACCGATCCGTCATATTATTTAAGCTTTGCGAAAGTAAGGAAAAACAACACTCTTTATGAAGAATCTTATACTGAAAAGATTGATACACACAAAGGTATATTCATAGATATATTTATATTGGATAACGCGAAAAAGCAAAAAGGACTCCTCCAACATCTGCAGGGTTTTTTCTTTTGGCTTTTTAGATATATTATTTGGGTGAAAAGGGTTGTTAAAACATATAAACCCAAAAAGCCTTTGCACTTAATCTGCTATATTCTTTCACTTCCCATACCTTACGGTTTTGCGGTGGGAATACTGCAAAAAATCATGAGTTATAATAAAAACGAAAAAAGCGCTTATTTTGTCAACCTTACAAGCAGGCGTGGATATGTAAAGCAAACAATTAAAAAAGAAAAATATCTGCCTGCCGTGCAGCTTGAGTTTGAAGGCAAAATGTATGACGCGCCATGCGACTGGGACTATATTTTAACAAGAATTTATAGTGACTATATTAAAATCCCCAATGAAGATGAAATAGAATACCCTAATAAAATTAAAAAAATAGAGTTTGAACTGGAAGGGAAAAGGCATGGGTAAAAAATATAAAATCGGTTATACTTCAGGAACTTTTGACTTGTTTCACGTCGGGCATCTAAATATATTGAAAAAAGCAAAAGAGCAATGCGACTTTCTAATTGTTGGCGTATATTCCGATGAATGCGTAAAAAATTATAAGAAAGTACAAACGGTTTTTAACACTGAGATGCGCGCAGTGATAATAAAGGCCCTTCAATATGCGGATCAAGTTTCTGTGTGTGAAAATAGGGATAAGGTTGATGCTTGGAGCAAATTTAAGTTTGACGCAATCTTTATAGGTGATGATTGGAAGGGAAGCGATGATTGGAATACCTACGAAAAGGAAATGGAAGAAAAGGGTGTTGACGTTATTTATATTCCGTATACTAAAGGTATTTCAACATCTATTATAAAACAAAAAATAAACGAGGCAATTAAATAAAGCTGATTTAATACAATTTTTTTCTAATTATAGAATGTTTATATGCTTTGCTTGACAAAGTAACGCTCACTTCTTCCTTGGGACTCTTCACTTCATCTATATTTTCGCCGCTTCCGTCTGTAATAGAGGTAAAAGATGTTTTTTCAAATGTTCCGTCCGGATGGAGAATTTCATACTCTTCGTTTATTTTAAACGGATTATACTCTTTAACCTGCGCTAAATTATTTTGAATATCCAACACCTTAGCGACATAATCCCAACGCCTTACATATTTTGATTTATCAACATTTTGACCCTCAGCTTCTGGGTTTCCAAAATAAAAACCTGTGGTATAGGGTCTGTATGTTGCCTTATATAATTGGTCTATGGAGGTTTGAAGAGGCTTGTAGCTTTCGCCAAGGTCATAATATCTGTCAATCTCTTTTCGATATGCTGAGGTGATGGTTGAGATATAAAGCTCGCTTTTCATACGCCCTTCGATTTTAATGCTGTCTATTCCGGTATCAAGAAGCGCTTTTATGTGCGGCATCATGTTTAAATCCTTGGAGTTAAAAAAATACATTCCGCTTTCATCTTCTTCCACAGTGAAATATTCGCCGTCGCGCTTGCCTTCCTTGATTGTGTATTCCCATCTGCAAGGCTGTGTACAGCGCCCTCGATTAGCTTCGCGTGATGTCAGATAGCTGCTTATTGCACATCTGCCCGAATAGGCCATACACATTGAGCCGTGCACAAATGATTCAAGCTCCAAAGAGTCGGGGGTATTGTAGCGTATAAATGCTATTTCATCAAGTGAAAGCTCACGCGCCAAAACAACGCGCTTTACACCCATATCATGCCACATATTGGCGGTATATGAATTCATCGTGTTTGCTTGTGTGCTAAGGTGTACTGTTAACTCAGGTGCGTTTTTTATTACGAAAGACAAAATTCCCGGATCTGCTATGATTAGCGCGTCGGGTTTGATTTCTTTGAGATATTCAAGATATTCGCCTAGCTCGTCAAAATCACTGTCGCGGCCAAAAATATTAACGGTCACAAAAACTTTTTTTCCGAATTCGTGCGCTTTATTTATAGCAAGCTTCAGCTCCTCGTTTTCAAGGTTGCCCGCCATTGTGCGAAGGCCAAATTTTTGACCTCCCATATATATGCTGTCGGCACCATATGCTAAAGCTATTTCAAATTTTTCATAGTTGCCGGCGGGGGCTAGCAGCTCGCATTTTCTCATATCAATATCCTAGTTTTTTTGCATTTTTGAAAGCGCTCTTGCACGCTCGCCTTTGTCTAAAATACGTTTTCTTAAACGAAGAGCCTTGGGTGTCACTTCCAAAAGCTCGTCATCTTGCAAAAACAATAGTTTTTCTTCCAAAGTCATAGTCTTTGGTGCAGATAAAACAACATTATCATCCTTTGCGGCAGCTCTTGTGTTTGTAAGCTTTTTCTGCCGGCAAACATTTATATCGATGTCTTCAGGTCTTCCACCTTGCCCTACTATCATGCCCAAGTATATCTTTTCGCCTGGAGACACAAACAGTATTCCGCGGCTTTGCGCAGCATTTAAAGCATAACCGGTAGCGGGACCAGTTTCAGTTGCGACTAGCACACCGCTTCTGTGCGTTTGCAAATCGCCTTTCCACAAACCATAGTGGTCAAACACAGAGCTCATGATGCCTTCTCCGCGTGTGTCGGTCAAAAGTTCATCGCGAAGACCGAATAGACCTCGGGAAGGAATATAAAATTCAAGCTTAGTTCTTGTGCCATCTGTTGTCATATCTATCATTTCACCTTTACGGCGATTAAGCTTGTCCATAACTGTGCCGGTGTATTCTGTTGGTGTATCAATGTGCAAGCGCTCAATGGGTTCTTTTTTGCCTTCCTCGTCCTGATGCAAAATAACGCTAGGCTTTGACACCATAAATTCATATCCCTCGCGGCGCATTGTTTCAACTAAAATCGATAGATGGAGTTCTCCTCGGCCGCTTACTTCAAAGCTGTCAGCTTTCTCGGTTTGACGAATCCTAAGCGCCACGTCGGATTGTATTTCGCGCTCCAGACGTCCTAGTATTTGGCGGGAGGTAACATATGATCCTTCCTGACCTGCAAAAGGAGAGTTGTTTACCATAAATGTCATGGATACTGTTGGCTCTGCCACTGAGTGTACAGGCAAAGGATCCAAATGCTCCGGAGGGCAGACGGTGTCACCTATCTCAATGTTATCGATTCCCGAAAGAGCTATAATGTCACCAATCGCCGCACTTTCCGTTGGAACTCTTATAAGCCCTTCATATTGCAAAATGGAAGTGATACGAGTGGGTTTTGCGTTCTTTTCTTTTTCCGGTGAGCATATGTTAACGGCGTCTCCGATTTTTATTGAGCCACGCTCTATCCTGCCCAATGCAATTTTACCCACATATTCATTGTAGTCAATTGTTGAAACTTGCATTCTGAAAGGATCATCCTGTTTTCCAACGGGGCAGGGTATGTGTGAGATTATAGCTTGGAATAAATCTTCCAAGGTGTCTTGCATTGTATCGGGGGTAAGCCCAGCTTTGCCTTCTCTGCCGGTAGCATATATCACTGGGCTGTCGAGCTGTTCGTCTTCCGCGCCAAGTTCCATTAATAAAAGCAATGTGTTTTCAAGTGCCAGCTCACAGTTTGCGTCAGGCTTGTCTGCCTTATTTACAACTATTATAAGAGGCAATGATAAAGCCATTGCTTTTTGCAGCACAAATCGTGTCTGAGGCATAGGGCCTTCGGCCGCATCCACCAAAACAAGTGCGCCTGAAACCATTGAAAGTATGCGCTCAACCTCGCCTGAAAAGTCTGCGTGCCCAGGAGTATCTACAATATTGATTCTAACATCCTCAATTTTGATGGATGTATTTTTTGACAGTATTGTTATTCCGCGCTCGCGCTCAAGGTCGTTTGAGTCCATCATAAGCTCTTCAACTTTTTGATTTTCCCTAAACATCCCGCTTTGCTTGAACATGGAATCCACCAGTGTGGTTTTTCCGTGGTCAACGTGAGCTATTATGGCTATATTTCTTAAATCTTTTCTTTTTATCATATTTTTTCCTATTCTTTAATTTCCCCCGTCATTATACACCATAAAGCGAATTTATAAAGGAAAATAATTGTTAACTTATATTTAACAAAGGTATTGACAAAACTTAAAACATAGTGTACTATGTAGCTAATACACTAGTAAGGAGGTGCGATATGGAGTTTAACAGCCGTATACCAATATACCTGCAGGTGATAGACGACATCAAAAAGCGGCTGGTAATGGGCAAGATTACGCCGGGCGAAAAGTTGCCGTCAACCCGCGAACTTGCTGTGGAATATAATATCAATCCAAACACAGCGGCGAGAATATACAAGGAGATGGAGCAAATGTCTTTATGTTACACAAAACGCGGATTGGGGACGTTCGCGACTGAAGATGAAAAACAGATAATAATGATTAAACAGGAAATGGCAAAAAACATAATCGGCACATTTGTTGAAGAAATGAGCGAGTTGGGCTTTGATAAAAATCAAATGATTGACGCCGTTAAAAAGGAGGTAAAATAGGATGGAATTTTTAAAGACAGAAAAATTAAGCAAAAATTTTGGCCGGGTTAAAGCAGTTAATGCTGCGGATGTGAAGCTTGAAAAAGGCAAGATATACGGTTTGCTGGGGCCAAACGGCAGCGGTAAATCCACATTCATGAAGCTTGCGGCGGGGCTTTTGCACAAATCAAGCGGGGATATTTATATTAACGGTGAAAGCATAAATATCGCAGCCAAGGCCGAGATTGCCTACATGCCGACGGAGCCGTACTTTTATGACTATATGAAAATAAGCACGGTGGGCAAGTTCCACCAGGATTTTTACACTGACTTCGATAAGTCGGAATATGAATCTCTAATAAATCATATGGGACTTGAAATGGACATGAAGGTAAGCTCACTGTCTTCCGGCATGGCGGCAAAGCTCAAGCTTGCCGCGGCGATGGCGCGCGACGCAAAGCTTTTCATGCTGGATGAGCCGCTAAACGGAATTGACCTTGTGGCACGCGACCTTATAATGAGCGCAATCATAAAAAAAGCGGATGAGAACAACATTATGCTTTTGTCCAGCCACTTAATCGATGTACTTGAAAACATATTGGATGAAGTTATATTCATCAAAAAAGGAGAAATCGTTTTAAGCGGAGACGCTGAAACGATACGTGAAGAAAACGGCAAATCCATAGTGGACTTATATAAGGAGGTGTTTAAGAATGCTTAATCTTATGAAATACGAATTTCTCAGAAGGAAAAGGCTGCTTACAACTATATTGCTTATATTTGCTTTTCTAGAAGCCGGAGTTTGGTTGGGAATGAAGCTTGAAGGCAATTGGTACATCATGTCGGTAGCGTTTGTAATGTTGCTCTTTGTGGGAGGGATTGCCTTTCCTTTTATAGATGCGGTAGTAAATTATTATTCCGATTTTAAAAATAAAAACGGTTACATGCTGTTTTTAACGCCAAACAACGGTTACAAAATAATCGGTTCGAAAGTATTGTTTTTAATTGCCGAAATGATTGCAGTATTTGCTATAGTCGCTTGCGCGTTAAGGTTTGATTTTCATCTATTGCAAACAAGCTATCCCGATGTGGTTAATCCCATTATAGCGGAGATGGCAGACTCGCTCAAGCTGGCGTTAAACCTCGATAAAATTACTTTTTGGACTGCTTCGCCACTTTTGGCTTTGGGATTGGTTCAGTATCTCACAAACGCAATGATTGCTCTGTTTGCAATCACAATAGCTAAGACATTGCTTTCAAATAAAGATTTCAATTGGCTGTTGGCGTTGGTTTTCTATTTTGCCCTTTATAGCCTTGTACAAATAGTAAATACGGGAGCCCTTGCCGCTTTTGGATTTGTCGGAGACATAATTCGGTTAACAGAAACGAACGGCGACACATTGCCCAATATAATGAAATATTTTATGGTTGGATTGGGAACATATGCGATTTGGCTGACAGCTTCGTTTACAGTGTCGGGCGCGCTTATTACCAAACGAACAGATTTATAGAAATGTTTGCTCAAAAAAAGACCTGCGTTTGCAGGTCTTTTTTTATGTTCATTTAAAACTCTATCCCTTTCCGGGCGGGCACGTCATCACTATAATAATGCTTAACGTCGTTTATTTCGCTGACAAGATGCGCCATTTCAATCAATTCATTCGGAGCGTTTCTTCCTGTCATCACCACTTCCGTGCAATCGGGTTTTGCCTTGAGCAGAGATATAACATCATTCAATGACACTATGTCATGCTCTATAGCCGCCATGATTTCATCTAAAATAATAATATCAATTTCTTCTTCAAACCATATTCGAACTTCTTCCAACATAGCGGCGGAGCGAACTTGCATGTTCATTTTCTGCTCAGCGGTTAGGTCCCAAATGTATTTGTCTGCATCGGTTACGCGATAGATGTCAATGCCTTCAAGTTTCTTTATAGAAGTTAGTTCCCCGGAAACACCGCCTTTTAAAAACTGAACAATCTTAACGGTAAAGCCATGGCCGCAGGCTCGAAGAGCCAGCCCCATCGCTGCGGTTGTTTTTCCTTTTCCGTTTCCGGTATAAATTTGTATATAGCCTTTTTTCATTTCATTGATTTAACCGCTATCATTCCGCCGTCCAGCACTTTCACATTTTCAAAGCCTGCTGTGGCGAGTATTTGCGCGGCGGTTGTGGCGCGGCCGCCAGAGCGGCACACCAGTATTATTTCATTGTTTCTATATGGTTCAAACTCGTCCAATCTGTGCGTAACCTCGCCCACAGGTATGTTTATCGCACCTTCAAGGTGACCCAGAGGACCGTTAAGCTCCTCCTTTTCCCGAACATCAAAAATTACAGCGCTGTGGCTAAGATTAGGATATGTAATATAACGTACTTCGATATTATCCGCGTTGGGATTCATTGTCCCCTTGATTTCACAGGCGGGAACATCGGTAGGTATCCAAGCGGCGTTTGGGTCTGTCGCGCATCGGTAGTTGGATTTAAGCACATCTTTCATCCAGTCCGCAGGACCAAGTTTTAAATCATTTATATACTGGGTGAACGCTTCTCGGCTCATATTTTGCAGATGGGGATTTGTTTTCCTTTGAACTGAAAGCAAAGATGGCTGCCTGTCGCGATATTCATGCGCGGGATATATTGTAACGTCACCCGAAATATCTTTAATCTTTTGCAGGCTTTCCCAGTGAGAGTCCGCACTGCCGCCGGGAAGGTCGTCACGCCCCGCGCCGGCATCGTCCAAGAAAAGAAAGTCACCGGTTAAAAATTTATCTTCAAACAATAATGATATGGAGTCTCGCGTGTGACCGGGCGTTTCTAAAACTTTTGCTTTTTGTCCTGCCAGAATTATCTCATCGCCGTCTTTCACTCGGATGGTGACACATTTTGCAGGTGCTTTTTCATGCATGATGTATCCACATCCTGTCGCATCTCGCATGGAAGAGCCTGCGGAGATATGATCTGCGTGGGTATGTGTGTCTACAACGTGGGTAAGCTTCAATCCTTTTTCTTTAAGAAGATTCAAATAGTCGCTTACATGGTCTATTACCGGGTCTATCAAAACTGCGTTGTTGTCTGCGTCTGTTATAAGGTATGTGCGGCAAGCCGCAGGGTTTAGTTGCTCAAAACTCATTTATTCCTCCAAAAATTATGCTATTTTATCCTAATCCCACATCCAGCATCATCATCACGATAAAGCCGATTACAACACCCATTGTAGCGATATCCGAGTGTCCCGAATGTGCTTCTGGTATAAGCTCCTCGGCTACAACATATATCATAGCACCCGCGGCAAAAGCTAACGCGTAGGGAAGTATGGGCTGAAAAAGGATAACGGCCAAAGCGCCTAATACACCTGCAATTGGCTCGACCATTCCTGAAAGCTGTCCCCAAAAAAAGCTTTTTCTTCGTGACATGCCTTGACGTCTAAGTGGAACTGATACGGCCGTGCCTTCAGGAAAGTTTTGTATGCCTATACCAATTGCAAGTGCAATAGCACCTGCTATCGTAGCGCTTGGAAAGCCCGCCGCCACCGCGCCGAAGGCAACTCCTACAGCTAAGCCTTCGGGGATATTGTGCAAAGTTATAGCTGTAACTAACAGCACACTTTTTCTCCAATTAGTGGGGATGCCCTCTGTTTTGTTTTCTTCTGGGCCCAAGTGCATGTGCGGCATAATCTTGTCTGCTAAAAATAAGAACAGGCATCCTGCGCCAAATCCGATTCCAACTACGAGCCAAGCTGTTTGTCCATTTGCTTCAGACATATCTATTGCGGGAGCAAGTAGAGAGAAAAAGCTCGCAGCTATCATTACGCCGCTTGCAAAGCCAAGCATTCCATCCAAAACTTTTCTGTTAATAGTTTTAAAAAAGAAAACTACAGCAGCTCCGAGGGCAGTTACAAGCCAAGTGAACAGTGTAGCAAAAAAAGCCTGCATAATGGGAGTCAATCCCATAAAAAAATCTACCATTGTTCCCTCCTATATAAAGTTTTTGCGGGCAAAATAATATTCGCCCGCAAATAAATTATTTGATTTTACCACTTTCCTTTGCTGACGTGTCCTGCGATTTCCGCTTTGGAACGCTGTTTGATAGTCCAAGATTCAGTCTTGGCTTTTTCAAAAACTCCGACGCATGGAGGGTCAAGATTAATCTTTATACCTTCTTCGGCAAGCACTTTTATTTTTCCTGCCAGAGCAATTATTTCCATGTGTATGTCATTTGTCCTGTCTGACATATAGATTTTATCAGCGGCTTCTTTATCAAGCTCTACAAATTTCTCTTTTGGCGCGCCGCATTTAGGACATTTATCCGGGGCTTCTTCGCCCTCATATACATATCCGCATACACTGCATTTGAACATTTTTTTCATAATGATATCAAACTCCTTTTATAATGCTATTTATTTAAAATTATACTACCCCTTATATTTCATTACAAGGAGGTTAATGTAAAACATAGCGGCGGAACATGTTCCGCCGCAATACTTTTTATATTTTATATGTTGTTTATCCGAATTCAATCAAAGGAATAAATTTTGCGTATCCCGCATTTTCCATCTCTTCTAAAGGGATAAATTTTATGGAGGAGGAATTTATACAATATCTCAGCCCTCCTCGGTCCGCGGGTCCATCGTTAAAGACGTGTCCCAAGTGTGAGTCGCCCACGCGGCTTCTGACCTCTGTGCGAACCATTCCAAAGCTTGAGTCAACTTTTTCAACAATGACATCAGGTTCAATTGGCGCTACAAAGCTGGGCCAACCACATCCCGAGTCATATTTATCTGTGGAAGTAAAAAGAGGCTCTCCGGTTACGACATCCACATATAGACCGGGTGCGTGATTGTCAAAATATTCATTTGAAAAAGCCTGGTCGGTTTCATTGAGCTGAGTCACTCGATATTGATCATCGGTTAAAGTTTTTTTAAGAACTTCATCGCTGGGTTTGCTATAGTTGGCTGGATTCACTCTGATTTCAGCGCCTTCGTCAAGCAATCCCATGTCTACGTGGCAGTATCCGTTTGGATTTTTCTTAAGATAATCCTGATGGTATTCCTCCGCCAGATAGAAATTATCAAGCGGCAAAACCTCTGTCACGATTGGGTCTTCATAGTTTTCTTGCTCACGACTTACAACTGCTTCAATAACAGGTAATTCATTTCCATTTTTATAGTATACCCCTGTTCTGTATTGTACGCCGACGTCGTTTCCTTGTTTGTTCAGTATTGTCGGATTTATAATTCTAAAGTAATAATCAAGTAAAGTGTCCAGGTCGATGATTTTTGCGTCAT
The DNA here is from genome assembly GCA_963675575.1 of Christensenellaceae bacterium. GTDB lineage: Bacteria > Bacillota > Clostridia > Christensenellales > UMGS416 > JAGLOK01. Next base: position 2,864,268 of record OY776378.1, on the reverse strand, counting down.
AAACAACGTGTATAGTTTCCGCATGCCCCGATCCTCTTATCACATCTTCATAGGACGGATTTTCGGTTTTTCCGTTTGCGTACCCGGATGTAACATCGAATACGCCGTCTATTCTGCTGAAATATTCTTCTGTGCCCCAGAAACATCCTCCGGCAAGCCAAATCTCGCTCAGATTATTGGTGTCTATTTTGGCTGTGGCTTCCGCCGTCTGTTGAGCGTCTGCCTGTTTGGTCGGCTCTGTCATTTCAATACCCCCTTGACAAGCTGTAAATATCATCGCTGCAGCTATAGCTACAGCAAATATTGTTAAACCTTTTTTCATGGTTCTCACTTCCTTAGGTAATCTGTGTTTAAGACATATTCGCTATTATTTCATTAAGTGTCTGATTTTGAAAATGTCCGATTTTGGTTTCCGCAACATTGCCGTTTGTATCAATGAAAACGGATGTAGGGAAGCCCCTGATGCCATATTCATCCATGGTTGAGCCGCCTTCATCAAGAAGTACTGTGAACTCATAGCCTTGCGAGGAAAACCATTGTTTGAATTTATCCGCGCTCATTTCACCGTTCGCATCCGGGGAAACCATGGTTAAAATTATAATGTCATCGTTGTTTTTGTATTCCGCGTCCATTTCTTCAAGCTTTTCGATACCTGCCAGACATATCGAGCACCATGATGCCCAAAACTTGATATATACTTTTTTACCCGCAAAGTCTGAAAGTGTATATGTGTCGCCTTTCGTATCTTCCAGCTCAAAGTTGAAGGCATCGCCTGTGAATCCGCTTGTGGTTTCCATGTTATCCTCTGTTTTCCCATCGGTATTTGCCGGGGCACATGAGGCAAAAGCCAGAACTCCAACAAGTAACAATGCAGTTATTGATAATATTTTAGTTTTTTTCATTTTAATTTCCTCCGTTTAAGATAGGCCCGGCACTCTGGTGAACCAGCCTATTATGATATCTATGTTATCAGTCATTAGCAGTATTCCCATCAATATTATAAGTACGCCGCCGACAATTTGAATCTTTCGCATATGTTTGTTGAGCTTTTTAAAGCGCTCAAGGAAAAATCCGGCGAAAAATGAAATCAAAAGGAAAGGCAAAGCCAATCCGGCTGAATATATCATCATCAAAAAGCCGCCATACGCCGCTTGACCCTGACTGCTTGCCACGCCCAGCACAGTTGCCAGCACGGGGCCAACGCAGGGAGTCCATCCCAGTGAGAAAGTAAGTCCTAACAGATACGCGCCTATAATCCCGCCTTTTTTGCTCCTTTTTATTTCCACCGTTTTTTGTCTTTCAAGAAATGAAAGATTAAAAACTCCTATTTGATGCAGACCTAAAATAATTACGATTGCTCCGCTTACATAAAGTACAATTCTGTTGTTTATCAGTTTCCCGAGAGCGCCTGCGCCAAAACCTAAAATAACGAAGGCGGTTGAAAGTCCTATAGCAAATATTAATGTCTGAACTATCAAACGCGGATTAATTATTCTTTTTTTTGTTTTAGTTCCATCGTCTTGCGGTTCAGCAGAAATCGATTCGGTTGCCCCTTTGGATAAAAAACCTACGTATACAGGCAAAAGGGGCACTATGCAAGGAGCAAAGAATGACAATACCCCGGCTCCGAAAACTACTATCGGCAAGAAAATTCCACTATCCATTTTTATTCCTCCTCTGCAATATAATACCTTACTTTATTATTATCGACCAAATAAGTCGGAATTACAAGAAAAACAAAGAATATTCACATTAAATTAAAACAAATTACATTGTTTTGACAAAATACTTCGAATATCCAACATTTTTATGCTTAAACGAATAATAATTCATAATTTTTGATAATTATTTGCACTAGTTGCTTGACATAAGCAGTTGAAATATCTAAAATTAAATGATAAATTGGTTAATACGGTAGAATGGTAGCAAAGATGTTACTCGTGGGTTAAGATATGAATTTTTTCCCCGGGCGGAATTGCTTCGTTCGGGGTTTTTTGTTATAAAAAAAAGAAAGGGGGAAGGCTTATGTTAGGAATACCTGATGTAGGTATTTGGCTTGCATATATATTATGCATAGCTTCGGCAATCCTGTGTGTTGTCTACGGAATTATTAACTGGAACAAAGGCGGGGAAGAAGTAAGCGATCAGGACGTGAAATGGGAAGCCAAAGAAGAAGAAATCGACAGCAAACTATAAGCTATTATTGGGAGGAGAATTGCAATTATGTTACTTAAAATAATTATCACAATAGTATATCTTGCAGTAGTGGCTTACCTTGGTGTCATAGGTTACAAGAATACTAAAAACACAAAAGACTTTTTACTTGGTGGACGTACTATCCATCCCGCAATCATGGCTCTGTCATACGGAGCAACATTTATCTCAACATCAGCAATCGTTGGATTCGGCGGCAATGCCGGCGTATTTGGATTCAGTCTTTTATGGCTGACATTCCTAAACATCTTTCTTGGCGTGTTTATCGCCTTTACAGTGTTTGGAAAACGAACCCGCAAAATGGGTCACAACATGCAGGCTCATACTTTTCCTGAATTCATGTCAAAAAGATTTCAATCAAAAACAGTGCAAAAATTTTCAGGCGGAATGATTTTCTTATTCATGCCCGTGTATACCGCGGCTGTTATGATTGGCGCATCCAAATTCCTTGAAACAGGATTTGGCATGGATTACAATGTTGCCTTGCTTGTATTTGCGGCGATAGTTGCAGCATATGTTTTCTTTGGTGGAATCAAAGGCGTTATGTACTCGGACGCGTTCCAAGGTACTATAATGCTGGTGGGCATGACTATATTGCTCGTTACAGTATATTCAAAACTTGGCGGAGTCACAGAAGCACATACAAAATTGACTGACCTCATGAAAAATGCGGCAGTAATGGAACAGACGGCAGGTCTTGCCAAAGGCGGATTTAAGGGATGGACAAGCATGCCTCAGTTTTTATCGCAATACTGGTGGATTGTCGTATCATCCATCACACTTGGCGTTGGTGTTGGCGTTCTTGCTCAGCCACAGCTTGCAGTTCGTTTTATGACAGTAAAAAGCGACAAAGAATTGAACCGAGCTATTCCAATCGGGGGCGTATTCATTCTTCTTATGACAGGCGTTGCATTCTTGGTCGGCGCAATGAGCAATGTGTTTTTCTTTGAATCAACAGGAAAAATCGCAGTTGCAGCAGCCGGCGGAACAGATGGTATAATACCGGCTTTCCTTGATGGCTTTATGCCGGGATGGTATGTTGCGGTGTTCCTTGTCGTATTGCTTGCGGCCGGAATGTCAACAATATCCTCACAGCTTCATACGGTGGGAACAGCGGTCAGCCGCGACCTTTTCAATACAGAAAATATGGATGAGAAAAAGGCTATGTTGTTGTCAAGGCTTGGCGTACTTGTAGCAATAGTTTTGACAGTAGTATTGGCATATGTGCTTCCAACTGTTTGGGACGGCGCAATCGCCATCAGCACAGGTCTGTTCTTCGGACTGTGCGGAGCATCATTTTTGCCCATGTATTTCGGAGCGCTCTATTGCCCGAAGCTTTCAAAAACAGCGGCGCTGTCGGGAATGTTCTCAGGGTTTGGAACCAGCTTGCTTTGGATGATGTTTGTTCATTCAAAAGAATCGGTTGTTCTCAAAGTCTGCCAGGCAATCTTCGGCAAACCTACAATTGCACCGGAAGGAACAATGATTCAGTTTGTAGATCCTATTGTAATCGCATTAACGGTTTCAATATTGGTCACTGTGATTGTAGGGCTTGCAACAAAATCAAAATATGAGCAAGCACATATAGATGAATGCTTTAAAGGAATAAAAGTTAAATAGGTTTTACACCTTTCTTATATTTATTTTTGAAAAGGCCACCCGATATCGGGTGGCCTTTTTTTGTATATTTTGAGTTTTCAAGTATATTTATTGATTTATCAAAGTTGCCAGCGATTCTTTAACTTTTCCAAAGCTTAGTCCGTTTGCTGTGGCGACATCCTTTATAAGCTGATCTTCGCTTTCATATTCACCTATGGTCGCTACTAACTGTTCACGGCTTATTCCCATTTCAAGAACTTGTGCAACAGTAGTTGATCCTGAGACGGCCTCTGAGCTTTCATGTTCTTCTAAGATTTCTCCGTCCGGTAAAACTTCATTCTCTTGCGTGTCATCGTGATCCTCGGCGTCGCCGTGTTCTTGGGATGAGCTGGTGAAAATGTTTTTTCCACCGCCACCTCCGCTGTTTGTGGTTTGCCACCAGCCGAGTGCTTGGCTTAGATAAATTCCGCCGAATATCAGAACTATTATGCATATTGCGATGATTAGTCTATTGATTTTCATCTTTTGCCTCCTTTACTTTACCTGCCTGATAGGATAAAGAGTTTGGCTTGCATACGCCGCTGTCCGTGCATTCTAAGCATTTGTTGCATAGTCCGTCGTATACGACTTTTTTGTTTTGAATATCGATATTCATCGGGCATTTTTTGTTGCACAAATTGCAGCTTGTGCAGGTTTCGGTGTTTCTTTTTATTTTAAAAATGGAAATTTTTCCGACAAGCCCGAGGAAAGCTCCGTATGGACACGCGTATTTGCACCATGGGCGTTCAACAAATAGCGAACCTACAAGGGTTACGCCCAACACAATTAGGCTTCCGATCGTCACTTCATCGGTGAAGAAGTTATACATCGCGAAATAAGGGTCCACCTCAAGAAATATCAGAGTGGCGGCTTTATAAGTCAGAACAACCACAGCAATCAAGGAAACATATCTGAAATATTTAAGAATGTTGTGCACTTTCGTTGGAATGAAAGTATTGTATTTTTTCTTGAATATTTTTTTGCCAAGCTTTCCTATCCATTCTTGTATGGAGCCCAAAGGACAAACAAACGAGCAAAACACAGCTCCGAAGATAAGCGTCATAATTATTATAATTCCGGTCATTACTAATGTTGATAGTTGTAGCTGGCGTGTAAGTGCGCCTGCGGTTATTAGGCTGAGAGCGCTTTCGATTCCGCCAAAAGGGCATATCGCATGCAAAGACACATTCGGCAAGAAAGAAAACGGAGCAGTTCCGGTTTCTCCGATAATGTGATTGATGGCAAACATTCCAATTAGGACGAAAAAGAAAATTTGCAAAGAATGGCGTATCCATTTAGTTTTGTTTTTCATATTACATCTCCTTTAAAAAGATAGGCTAAGCATATATTTGGTTTTTAATCTTGATTTACTGTAATTATGACGAAACTGTGAACTTTTGCGTAATAGCATCTGTCGGACATATGTGTCTGCAGTCGCCGCATCTTATGCAGGCGGTGTTGTTTGGCGACTCGGAAGTGTATATATCCAGCTTGCACACGCGTTCGCATTTGCCACAGCTGATGCACTTATCTTTATCCACATACATTTTTATAAAAGAAATTTTGTTAAACAGCCCATAGATTGCGCCAAGCGGGCAGAAAAAGCGGCAAAAGAATCGATAAATAAACACGGAGGCGGCAAGTATCGCCACAGCTAAAAATGCTTTCCATAAAAAAAGCACTCCGATGGACTCGCGCAGCTGCGGGTTTGTAAGCATCAGAGGAAAAGCCGCAAGCACCGTACCTGACGGGCAGATATATTTGCAGTACCAAGGGTCGCCTAGTCCGAATTCATTTACAACAAGAAGGGGAAGAGCGACAACAAAAAGGCCGAGGAAAACATATTTGGAATGTTCCAGCCATTTTAGTTTTTTGGGTATTTTAAATTTTGGGGAAGGGATTTTATGCAGCAGGTCTTGCAGCCATCCGAACGGGCAAAGCCATCCGCATATCCACTTTCCCGCCACCATTCCAAACAGCGCGATTGTGCCCACGACGTAAAAAGAAAACTTATATTTATAGCTGGCAAGAACTGCTTGCAGTGAGCCAATAGGACACGAGCCGATAGCTCCTGGGCATGAATAGCAGTTGAGTCCCGGAACACAAACATATTTAAATTTGCCTTGATATATTCTGCCCTTAAAAAAGTTGCCTAATATGGGATTTGAGGCAAGTGAAGCAAAAGCTTGTACAATCCAGCGCTTTATCTTCATCAGCCAATACCTATGCATTCTAGGCAGATATAAATTGCCTTATTAAGTACCGTTATTGCCTCTTCTCGGAATATGCCAATGAGAATAAAGGCGACAGCCAAAACGGTTATTGTGATTTTTAGGGGAGCTTTGCTTTTCATGTGATTATTATAGCATAAATGGATAAAAAATTTTATTTGAAAAAAGTATTAACAAAAAAAGCATCTATGCTTCAATTATGGTATTCTAATAATATTGTATAACTCATAAAAATATTTTCACCTAATAAAGTATTATTAGATTTTAAAAGGATAATAAATGATTATTTTATCTTGGAATTGCAATGGTGCATTTAGAAAAAAATATCATCTTATATTTAAATTTAACCCTGATGTAATAATAATTCAAGAATGCGAAAATCCTAAACAAGTTAAATATTCTACAGAGTTTTTTGAATATTTTCCGTATTACCTTTGGATAGGTGAAAACAAAAATAAAGGACTTGGAATTTTTAGCAAATATAAACTCGAAGATAATCATTGGAGCAATCAAAATACAAAATATTTTATATCGTGCGATGTAAACAATTCTTTCAATTTACTTGGTGTTTGGTGTCATCAAGCAAATTCGCCGACTTTTGAATATATAGGTCAGTTTTGGAAATATTTAAAAATAAATAAGGATAACTTTAAAGGAAAGGAAATTTTAATTGGAGGAGATTTTAATAGTAATGAGCAATGGGATTTATGGGATAGATGGTGGAATCACAGCGATGTTGTAAAAGAGCTAGAAGAAATAAACATTAAAAGTCTTTATCACGAATTTTACCAAGAAAACCAAGGCGAAGAAAAGAAACCTACCTTTTTCCACAGAAAAAATGAAGAAAAATCTTATCATATTGATTATTTTTTTGGCTCTCAAAAATTTTCACACTCAATAAAAAATCTTACAATAGAGGATTACAAAGAATGGATATCTTTTAGTGATCATACTCCCTTGTTTATTGAACTATAAAAAGGTCAAATAGCTCCGTCCTTTTCTTTATCAATTTGTTTTAGATTAAGTAATCCTTCCCATTCCGAAGAACACCTATAGCAAAAGCACCACACAAGCAAAACGCATGGATTTACTCCATGCGTTTAAATTATACTATTCTAATTGCTTCAAAACGTAAGGCTACGCAGGCCTTCCTGTCAAGTCGGCGCCTGTGAACTGCGAGTTGTAAAGATCGGCATAGAAGCCGTTTTGCGCCATGAGCGCTTTGTGATTTCCCTGCTCGATGACTTCGCCTTCATTCATAACCAGTATGGTTGAAGCATCGCGGATGGTGGATAGCCTGTGGGCGATAACGAAATTTGTTCGACCGCGCATCAGCTCTATCATTCCATTTTGAATGTAGTGCTCGGTTCGTGTGTCAACAGAGCTTGTCGCTTCATCCAGTATCAAAATCGTGGGATCGGCAAGCAAAGCGCGCGCGATGGTGAGCAGCTGTCTTTGTCCCTGAGAAATATTGCTTGCGTCCTCGTTGAGCACGGTTTCATATCCATCGGGCAGCGTTCTTATGAAATGGTCTGCGTGCGCGATTTTGGCGGCTTTTATGATTTCATCTTCAGTTGCGTCTTTTTTTCCGTAGGCGATGTTTTCGCGTATTGTGCCGTTAAACAGCCAAGTGTCCTGAAGAACCATGCCAAAGGCTTCACGCAGGCTATTGCGGGTGATGTTGCGCGTCTCAATTCCGTCCACTCGGATTTCTCCCGAGTTTACATCATAAAAACGCATGAGAAGGTTTACCAGAGTGGTTTTGCCAGCGCCGGTGGGTCCAACTATAGCGATGACTTCACCGGGGGTAACCTTTAGATTCATATCTTTTATTATGGTTATGTTTTCATCATATCCAAATGACACATGGTCAAATTCCACCGCGCCTGCGGCCTTAAACGCCACGGAATTTGCGGGTTCTTTTACCATCTCGGTTTCATCCAGCACTTCAAACACACGCTCGGCCGCCGCCACTGCCGACTGCATCACGTTGGCGATTTGCGCCGTTTGTGCTATGGGTTGAGTAAAGCTTCTGGAGTATTGAATGAAAGCCTGCACGTCACCTATTTGCAGGCGTCCGTTTATAACCATTATACCGCCCACAACACATATGACGACAAAGCTAAAGTTATTTACAACATTCATTAGTGGCATCATTATTCCACTTATAAATTGTGCTTTCCATCCCACAGTGTAAAGACGTTCATTAATCTCATCAAACTTTTCTATAGATTGTTTCTCTTTTGAAAAAGCTTTTATAATATTATGTCCAGCAAACATTTCTTCTACATGTCCGTTTATATGGCCAATTTCTTTTTGCTGTCCTTTGAAGTATTTTTGAGAGCGTTTCATTATTGCCTGCGCGATAATCATAACCAAAGGAAGAACTAATAATGTAATTAACATCATAAGCTTCGAGATGGAATACATCATTATGGTTACACCGATTATAGTAGTTACTGCCGTTATAACCTGCGTTACGCTTTGCTGTAAGGTGTTAGATATTGTATCTATGTCATTAGTTACACGGCTTAAGATCTCGCCATGAGTTCTTGAGTCAAAATACTTAAGTGGTAACTTAGAAAGCTTTGCTTTCACTTCGTTGCGCATGCCATATACAAGTCTTTGCGATACTCCTGCCATGATGAATTGCTGAACATATGCAAGCAGCGCGCTTATTACGTACAGCGAAATAACAATTGCAAGCAATCTTGTTACTTCATCAAAATTGATGCCGCCGCCCATCTGTTTTGACATTAAACCTTTAAAGATTTCGGTCGTAGCATTACCTAAAAGCTTTGGACCTACGATAGCGAATGCCGCGCTGCCTCCTGCCATTAATATGACAGCAATTAATGCGCCTTTTTTTCTGGCTAAATATCCTACAAGGCGCCGGAAGGAGTGCTTGAAATCTTTTGCCTTTTCTACAGGTCCACCGCCGTGCATGCCTGGGCCACGTCCGCCTCTTGGGCTTATTGGTGGTCTATTTGAATTATTACTGTTTTCTTTGCTCATGCCAGTTCCTCCTCAGACAGCTGGGATGCAACGATTTCGCGGTAAATATCGCAGCTTTTCAGCAGTTCTTTATGGGTGCCCTTGCCCACCATTTTGCCATTATCCAATACGATAATTGCATTTGCATTCATTACGGTGGATACCCTTTGTGCCACGATGATTACGGTAGCCTCCTTTGTTTCTTCCTTTAATGCCTTTCTTAATCGCGCATCGGTTTTGAAATCGAGCGCGGAAAAACTATCGTCGAATATATATATTTCAGGATGGCGTATTATAGCCCTTGCGATAGACAGTCTTTGCTTTTGTCCGCCGGAATAGTTTGTACCACCTTGGGCAACCATTGAATTAATGCCTTCTTCAAGACTATCCACAAATTCTTTTGCCTGAGCTGTGTTAAGCGCAGCGAGAACTTCGTCGTCTGTCGCTTCTTCTTTGCCATAGCGAATATTGTCGGCGATGGTTCCGTGGAAGAGATTTATACTTTGTGGTATCCATCCGATTCTATTGCGAAGAGTTTCAAAGTCTGTTTCGCGCACATCAATGCCGTCAACCAGTACACTTCCTGAACGAATATCATAAAAGCGGGGGATTAGCTTAGCAATGGTTGATTTGCCCGAGCCTGTTCCGCCGATTATGGCGGTGATTTCACCCGGCTTTGCTTCAAATGAGATGTTGCATAATACGGGCTCTTGCGCACCATGATATGCAAATGAAACATCTTTAAACTCTACATAGCCCTTAAGATTTGTTTCGGTTATTGGATTTTTTGCTGGAGCAATAGATAGAGGCATGTCTAATACTTCATTGATACGAGTGGCTGAAGCGCTTGCTCTGGGAATCATTATCATCATCATCATAGACATCATGATTCCAAACATTATCTGCATTGCGTATTGTTGAAATGCCATCATATCTCCGATTAACATTGCACCTGAATCTATTCTCTGTGCACCAAACCAAATAATCGCAACAGCAGTCACGTTAAATAGTAGCATGACAACAGGCATCAAAAAGCTCATGATGCGGAAGATTTTAATCGAGGTTTTAGTTAAGCTTAGGTTTGCTTTATCAAAGCGTTCTTTTTCATATTCGGTTTTGTTAAACGCTCGAATGACTCGCATTCCCGTTAAGCCTTCGCGTAAAACTAGGTTTACTCTATCAAGTTTTGTCTGCATTGATTTAAATAGTGGCATTGCGAACTTCACTACAAATATCACAAGCAGTGCCATTATTGTTATCACAACTAGCAATATGAGAGATAGGCTTGCATCGTTTAAAACAGCCATTATGATTCCACCAATTGCAGTAAGTGGTGCCATGATGAGCATGGACAGCATCATTACCATTACATTTTGCACTTGGGTAACGTCATTTGTAGAGCGTGTTATAAGAGACGCTGTACCGATTTGGTCAAATTCATTGAGTGCGAAGTCTTCAACATGCACAAATATATCTCGACGAAGATCGCGTGCAAAGCCAACGGCTGCACGAGAAGATATATAGCGAGCTGCTATTGTACAGATAGATACTATGATGGTGAACACCAACATAATAAGGCCAGTTTTAATTATAAAATTGATGTCTTCGCCAACTACGCCTTTGTTAATGATGTCACTCATTAGGTTTGGCAGAAATAACTGACTTATAACTTGGGCGAATGTTAGGATAATTACAAAGAATACTTGCCATTTGTACGGTTTTAAATACCGAAAAAGTTTAAACATATTGTTACCTTTCTACATTAATATTGTGTCAATTATTTTGTTTATTAGCCAACCCAAATATTCGTTTTCTTCATTGTTTGGGTGCTCGTTTTTTAGGATGTAGTTTCGCATTGCATAGCCGTTAAGATTGCTTATGAAAAATTCCATAAGATTTTGCGCATCGTCGTTTATCAATCCTTTGCTCTTTAGGTTTTCAAAATATGAAATCATTGCTTTAATATCGGCACTTTCGATATGATTGGAATGAGTTCGGGCCTCGGATTTTAAAAACTTATCCTTTATGACCATTCTGATTAGCGCCGCGTTATTTTTATGGCTGTCAATTAGAAGATTAGACATTTCGGTTAAATCGCGCCGCACATCATAAGTTGCCTCGTTTTCAATAAAATCAGCCAGGCCGTGATTGTGCATTTGCTCTTTGACGATAGCGTTAAACAAGCTCCGCTTTTTGTCAAAGTATCTATACAGTGTGACTTCGCTGATTTCAGCGCCTTTTGCGATTTCTTTTGTTGTCACAGCCGCATAGCCGTTTTCAGAAAAAAGAGCTTTTGCCGAATCCATGATTTTTTGCCGCGTATCTATAGCCAACTTGAACCATCCTTTTAAGTTAGTGCTTACTTACATTACGGCTAAACCATAAAAATGTCAATAAGAAAAAAAGCATTTAATCAAATGTTAATAATTGATTCACATTTTTTAAGGCTTTTTGTTAAAAGACTTAAAAATATTATTATATATTTCTTCTTGTTTACACTTTATAAAAGGTAATCTATACTAAAACTTAAATGGGGGAAGGGATATTGATAAAAAAACTTAAAAAGTGGGCTGATGCGGTAAAAACTCAAATTTATGCCGTATATCTTGCTTATACGCAGCATAAAATTCCTTGGTATGCAAAACTAATGGCGTTGTTGGTAATAGCATATGCGCTTAGCCCAATAGACCTTATTCCCGACTTTATTCCGATATTTGGCCTGTTGGATGATTTGATTTTGCTTCCGCTGGGGATAGCCCTTGTTGTTAAACTGATTCCCAAAGACGTTTGGGAAGATTGCACGAGAAAAGCACAAAAAGAGAAACTGCCTAAAAATTATTTTGCGGCAGCAGTCATAATATTAATCTGGATTGGGATACTCACTCTTATAATTGTAAAAATAATCGAACAGATAATCGACTAAATTATTTCAAAGCATCTTTTATAAATGAACGAATACGCTCAATCAAAATATCGGCCTCATTGTCCACTGTGCAAAGATGCACCGAGTTTTTAAGCTCAAATATTTCCTTTGGATTCGCGCCTGCCGCTCCGTTATATATTATATCCGCAGCGTTTGCTGTTACAGTCGTATCCAGCATGGCTCGCACCACAAGCAAGGGGCATGTGATTTCCGGAAGTCTTTTTTTTGCGATTGCTTGAAGTTTCAATAAGTCAGGCACTTTTCTTATGGGCGTCACAGCATATCCGATTTTGTAGGGATGTTCGTTTTCAGCCATTTTCCCGCTGCCCCTGTATCGCACAAAATGTTTGAAAAAGCCGGAAAATTTCGCATGCTTATCTGTAAGCTCCATAGCCGCGGCTATGGTTATCGCGCCTTCCACATAAAGTTCGGAGGCGAGAATAAGTGTTAAAAGCCCGCCCATAGACAAGCCGCAGACTATCATTTTCTCGCATTTTTGGCTAAGCTTACTTGCTCCTTCGCGAGCGGCTTTAAGCCAGTCTTGCCATGTGGATTTTTCCATGTCGGTGATATGCGTGCCGTGCCCGGGCAAAAGAATGCCGGAAACGGTATAGCCATCATCGCTCAAAGCTTCGCCTATGACCTTCATTGTTCCGGGCGAGCCGGTAAAACCGTGCACAAGCAAAACGCCTATTTCATTTCCGTCAAAGAAAAAAGGCTTTGCATGAGGATTGTTATCTATTCTTTCAAATTTTCTTGACATAGACTGCCTTGCAGGTGAAATATCTTAATTACGCTTGTTTTTCAAGCCTTCGTATATCTTCGTTTGCGCCGATAACAACCAGCGTGTCTCCGAGTTGGACCACATCTTCACCTCGGGGGGAAATGTTAATCGCGCCGGCGTGTTTTATCGCCATTACGTTTACGCCGTAGTTTACGCGCATGTCAAGATCCTTTAAGGATTTTTCCGCCCAGTCTTCGTGAACGTTTATTTCCACCAAAGAATGGTCGCTGGAAAGCTCGATGAAATCTAAGATATTGGACGAAACAAGGTTATGCGCCAAACGCATTCCCATGTCCCTCTCTGGAAAGACAATGCGATCCACTCCGATTTTTCTTAAAACTCTGGCGTGCAGCTCATTTGCCGCCTTTGCGATGACTTCTTTTATACCCATCTCTTTGCACAGCAGGCAAATGAGGATTGAGGCTTGTATGTCGCCGCCGATTGTGACAACAGCGGTGTCAAAATTTCTTAGTCCCAAGGCAATAAGGGTTTGCTCGTCTGTCGCATCGGCTACCACTGCGTGAGTTACGTAGTCGCTCACCTCTTCAATGCACTCTTCAATAAAGTCAATTGCCAGCACATCATTTCCCAGCGAGTAAAGACTGCGCGCAATGGATGAACCGAACCGCCCCATGCCTATTATTGCAAATTGTTTCATATATCCTCCAAAAACCCTTTATTGTATGTTGAAAACACGTTTCGGGTTGTCATACAGTATAAGTTTGGCAATGTCTACCGCCGAAACAGGGGTTATTATATTTTTTTCAACCGCTGCAAAAAGAGCGTGGGCAATGTTTTGCCGTGCGATTTCAAGCTGACCGTATATTATGTCAGGATGCTCGGCGTTTCCGCCGAATGCCAATATTTTATTTACTGGAATAGATCCCAAAGCATCAAGAAGACACTGAATTGCGCTGATAGGACTCAGGCTTTGCAGCCAAGCCAAATCAATAGTTACATTTGGGAATTTTTTCGCGAGAGCAATTGCTTCATTCCACCACGGCCAACCTGCGTGAACCAAATCGAAATGCACGTTTTCAAACCGCTGTATTGTGTTGTCCAAAAGCATTGGGCGGGCATTTTTTAACAGGCTGTTTTTTTCCTGCTGAAGACCGGTGTGAATTTGCACTGTTATATCCCGACCGCGGAAGGAGCTAAATATCTGCCCCATTATATAATCTTGCAATTCTACGGGGAATACAAAATGGTCGCGAGCCGCTCTTCCTCTGTTGGCCCAGTCCGCCATAACCTCATCAAACAGCTGTTGGGCTTGTTTGTATTTTACTCTTTTTATTCGCAGAGTTCTAAAGGAGGCAATATCAATCATAATATTGCTTATTCCCTGCAAAAGAACCTCGTTAAGCTCTTCTTGAAAAGCCTGCATCCAGTCGTCGAGAGTTTTTATTGGATTATAGTGTGCTTCCAGCCATTGAACGAACGTTCCGGCAATCGGGCCGGGATTTGCATATTTTCCTGTCCGCCATACGCGCGAAAAGATCCGTTTATCGCAATCAAATCTGTTTATATTGTCCCTAACGTCTATTAAAACATGCTCAATATTACATCTTTTTGAAAGCATGTTGTATGTGTAATCATTTTGGGAAGTTAGGCTATTAAAAGAATTGTTAAGCTGTTTTATAGTATACTCGGATATTTCGTCAACACCGTGTATCCCGGAAGCCGCAGCCATGACGGCGCGTCCCTGCCCCATCATTTTGCACATATCAAAATAAGGTTCGATAATTTTGAATCTTTCTTCAAGTTCAAAATTATCATCCATAGCCTCTTTATACATACGGTCCTGCAAACCCGCCGACATAAGATCCATATACATATGGTTGCCAAAATATGTTTGAATGCAGTCTTTGGGGATTGCCAGGGCGCTTTTATCCATCGGAATATGCTCATGCGTGTCAATGACCGGCAGAGTATATATTGCTGTTAATATATCTTTATAAGAAGACATTTTTGCTCCTTTCAAATTACGAACTTTTTTATTATAATTCATTTTAACTCATTTTCATCAGGCTATCAAGAAAGTTCGAAAGCTGAAGATCTATGAATTATACACGTTGCCGTCTTCAATTGTAAATATCGAAACATCGCTTCTTGTTTTTAGCAGCTGCATGTCGATGTCTACGCAAGTGATAAAAGTCTGAACGTTTCCGATATAGTTTAGCAGCCAAGTTCTCCTTGAGTTGTCAAGCTCGCTGAAAACGTCATCCAAAAGAAGCAAAGGATATTCGCCGGTGATGTTTTTCATTATTTCAACTTCCGCAAGTTTCATTGAAAGCGCGCACGTTCTTTGCTGTCCCTGAGAACCGAAAGCCCGAACGTCTATATCGTTAACCGTCATCTCGATATCATCTCTGTGAGGACCTACGGAGGTAAGGCCTCTTTTTATGTCTTTAATCCTATGTTTTTTAAAATCTTGTTTAAGCTCTTCTTGTGCGCTTTTCTCGTCTTCAATTTTAAGAGGAGACATATATCGGACCTTTAATAGCTCTTTGCCTCCGGTCAGTTCGCTGTGGATTTTGGAGCATTTTTCATCGAGTGAGCGCACAAAACCCATCCGGCGCACTGAAAGATAGGCACCGTATTTGGAAAGTTGGTCATCCCAAACATCAAGAGTTTCATAGGGATTGTTTTTTTGAGGGTTCTTTAAAAGCGCGTTTCTTTGCTCCAAAGTTTTTTGATATCTTTGCAGGTTGTAAAAATATGTGCTGCTCATTTGGGAAAGAGCGATGTCTACAAACCGACGCCTGAATGAAGGGCCGCTTTTTATCAGCTGCAAATCTTCGGGGGAAAACATCACAGCGTTCATGTGCCCCATAAGCTGTCCAAGCCTGTGGGCGGGCGAGTTATTTATCCGAACAGCTTTTTTGTTGGTAGAGGAAAGCTTTATTTCAATTTTATGAATACCGTCTTTTTGTTCGCAGGCGGCATCTATATATGCGGATAGGTTTCCAAACTTGATAAGCTCTTTATCCCGCGCGGTTCTGTGGCTGCGTCCGGTTGAACAAATGTAGATGGTTTCAAGAATGTTAGTTTTGCCCTGCGCATTTTTCCCGCTCAAAAGAGTCACATGGCTTCCGGGAACAAATGTCATGTTTGAGAGATTTCTGAAATTGCTGTATTTAATGCTTTTTAATCGCACGGTTATTCATCATCATCGTACAAAAAGTCTTTAATCGCTTTGAACTTATCATTACTGATAGGAGGGTTTTTTTCTTCTTTGTTCGGGCTTTCAGCACTTTTATCGTTTTTAGATGATATGACCTCGTGAACACTTATATCTTCTTCTTTTGAATCGGTTATATCATATATCATATCAAGCAAAGAGGAAACATTGTCTTTTTTACCATGTTTTTTTGGCGCGGATTCATTTTTATTTTCCGTGTTATCGTATAATAAGCTTATTTCATCTTGTGCAATATTTTCAATCGGAGTGTTATTAGCCTTGTCATTTGCAGAATCAAATTCGTCTGACTGATTATAAAGCAGGCTTAACACATCATCGCTGGATGTGATTTCTTTAGTGATTTCAGGCTCTTGATTTTGCGAAGCATGTTGTATCTCTACTGTTAGCTGACTTTGCTGAGTATTCAGAAGCACATCCTGCGATTCGGGTTCTTGAAGCTTAGCGGTTTCGCGGTGAGGTTCCAAAGGGGGTATAAAAGCTTCGATATCTGAAAATTCCTCTGGCGTTTTAGCCTGCGGATCATTCTGCATCTCGTCTATTGGCTGATTTTGAAGCGCGTCTTGAATCGAGTCAGCTGACTCGGGTTCTTGAACTTCCAAGATTTCATGTTGCGTTTCCAAGGGAGCTATGAAAGCTTCGATGTCTTCAAATTCCTCAGGTTTTTCATTTCTGGAAGCATGTTGTATCTCGTCTATCAGCTGTTTTTGCAGCGCATACTGAATTGCGTCATCAGATTCCTGTTCGTGACTTACAGCGCTTTTGTCAGAAATTTCTGATGGGGGCATAGAATATTCGATATCTTTAAACTTATATGATGTGGAGGCAAAATCCTCAGTTTCGACAGCCGTGTCTTCTTCAATGTATTCTTCGGTTAAATCAATAATGTTTTCATTCGGAGCTACAAAAGCTTCATTTTCAGAAGAATAATTTTGAGAAACGTTGGTAAAGCCCGCCATTTTTCTAATCACATCTTCAGCGCTGTCTTCTTCTGGAACGGGTTTTTTAACTATTGATTCGTGGTCTATGTCCATGACGGAATCAATATCTTCAAAAAAGGAATTGGCATCTTGTTCCTGTTTCGGAACCGCCAATGTTTCTTCCCCGATAAAGCTTAGCGCCTTGTCAAGCTCTGCAAAGCTTTCTGACTCCAAAGGCGGACTCAATGTAAAATTTTGAGTCAGCCTTTCATGTTCGTTTTCGGGCTCGGAAATAATATTAAGATTAACAAAAGACTCACTTTCTGCCTTTTCAAGTCCTATAGTTTCATTTATTATTTCAATTTTATCCGAAACACTCTCTTGGGTTTTGGACACTATTTCATAGGGCGAAACGTTTTGCAGCGCAATCTCGTTTTTTTCGGCTATGGCAGCCGCGATGCCGGCAGCTTTTCCCGTTTCAAAATGCGTGGGAATCGCGTCGATTTGCATTATTGCGTTTGTGGCGGCGCCAATATTACGTCCGCATAAAAGCAGATTATCAAACCTTGCCGATAAAAGTGAGGAGTAGGGTATGTAATATATTCTTTCATCATCGCCGTCGTCATCAGGCAAAGCTGCAATCTGATCATTAAAATACTTGTTTTGAGAGACTTCTTCCAAGGTCAGTGTATGCTTTGCGTTAAAGCTCCCCAGCGCGGAGTAGAAAATGTCTTTTGAAGAGCTTATAAGAGACGCGTTTTCAAACCCATAACCGAAAGTTTGCATAAAATCTATAGCTTCAGTCATAAGTGAGCGCATCAAAATCCCGGTATCGTCTCCGGAATTTTCATGTTTTATTATTATAAGCGCGATGTCGGCTCTGACCGTAGGTTGGATTTGGATAAACAGGTTAGGGCTGAGTTTTCCGTTTTGTTTCGAGTTTGATATGGTTTCTTCAAGCAGTTTTTTAGCCTCGGCACTGTAGCATTTTCCGCCCACGGTTTCAACTTTTCCGATAAGCCCCGTCATGTAGCAATAAGCAGGAATGCCTGAATCTTTTGTTCCGGTCAGGTTTTCTATCGCCAAAGCGCCACTGGCGTCTATTATTGTTTTCGCTGAGATTGCGATTTTTTCGGAGTGTGAAAGGCAGATGAGTGATGTGATTTTTCCGTCTTTAGTTTCGGCGGATATTACTTCATATCCGCAAAGCAGGTCAACTGGATATTTTTCCAACGAAGAATAGTATTTGTCCAATAGGTCCTCGGGCTGAAAAATTATACTTCCCCAAGCCTTTTTTGTGATGCCGTCAAGCAGACCGTCCATGGCGGACAGCGATTGGCCGTTCAATGTATGGACGTATGCTTTAAAAGCGGTTCCGCCGATAATTGAATCCTTTTCTATAAGCGCTGTTTTAGCGCCGTATTTTGCGGCGTAAATTGCGGCGGCGATTCCCGAAGGACCCGCACCTATTACTGCGACATCATATATTTGATCCATCAACACATTCTCCAACAATAATGTAGGTATATATTATATCATTAATTATGCTTTAATTTCAGCAATAAATCAAAAACCCCTTCAAATAATATATAAGAAAAAAAAACATACTCTAAACAAAAGCCGCAAATTATTTTTTATATGATAAAAGCTTCGCCCGGGCCAAACTGAGGAGCGATGTTAATGTGAATGTCTTTTCCAACTTTAGCGCCCAGGCTTGCGGCGGCTGCAGATGCGCTGTCCAGCGCGGCTTCAGGGGTGTTGTTGTCTTGTGAAAGATGCGCGAGTGCAAAGTTTCTGCATCCGCTTTCAATTATTTTTGTAAGCACCGCCGCGGAGTCGGCATTTGAAAGATGTCCTTTTCTGCTTAATATTCTGTTTTTTAGGTGAATGGGATATGGGCCGTTTTCCAACATGTGAACATCGTGATTGCTTTCTAAAACGCAGGCGTCTGCACCCATGGCGGCGTTTAACGCGCTTTTTGTGAAACATCCGGTGTCTGTTACCACCACGGCTTTTTTGTTTCCGCTGTAAAGGCTGAATCCTACAGGATCGGCGGTGTCGTGCGATATTTTAAACGGGCTTACCGCGATTGAGCCGACATAAAAATCACCATCAAATAATACCCTGTTCTTAATTGGGATATCATTAAATGATTTCATGTTCAAAATGGATTTCCATGTGTCTTCGTTTGCATAGATGGGTATATCATATCTGCGCGATATAACGCTTATCGCACGTATGTGGTCAATGTGTTCATGAGTTAAGATGACAGCGTCGATAGTTTCGTATCCCGCGTTAACATTGCTTAACGCGTGGCCCAGCGCTCTTGCCGACATTCCTGCGTCCACAAGAATAGCACTGTCTTTTGTTGCTATAAAGGTGCTGTTACCCTTGGAGCCCGAAAATAACGGGCATATAAACATTGGCATTAAATCATTACTCCCAAAGCTACTCGCTTACCACAACTCTTGCTCCGGAAAGCCATGAAGAGGAAGGCTCAAAGCCCCAACCCGGTTCATCGGGCACTTTGACGTAGCCATCTTTTATTTCCGGTTGGCGGTTTAGCACATTGTCCGCCCACGCCGCTTTTTCAATTGAATGTTCAAGCGTGCGCCAAGGCTTGTCCACAACCGCCATAAGATGAATGGAAAATGGGAAAACCATTGAGTTGCTTGAAGAGTGGGCAGTGGTGAAAATATCCTCGCTTGCGGCGATCTTTGATGCCGCGTACGCGCGGGAGAATCCGCCTATGTTGCATACATCGGGCTGATAGATGTCCACCGAATGCCCTTTAAGCAGCCTTTTTATATTACTGAACATAAATTCCTGCTCGCCGCCTGCGATAAGGACTCCGCTTCCCTCGTAGGCTTTTTTTATCTCTCCAGTTTTGTCCATTTCCCAGTATGGGCAGGGCTCTTCCAAAAATTTGACGTTGCTTTCCATCAAAAGCTCCCTAAGGGCGATGCTCTTTTTTACCGACATGCCTCCGTTGGAATCAATATAAAGCTCAACATGCGGTCCTAAAATTTTGTGGCACTGGCGGATCAAGTCCTCGCTGTGCCCCGGCCAATTGTCCGCGTCGTTTCCGTTGGGAACGCCGATTCGTATCTTAAATGAGCCGTAGCCTTTTTCGCTCCTCAATTTTTGCATCCTGTCGGCTTCTTGGGATACAGGGATATCCCTTTGCATTGACGAGCCGTAAAGCATTATGCGCTCGCGCTTTTTGCCTATGATGCTTGATACTGAGCGTTTTTCCCGTCTGCCCTTCAAGTCCCACAGCGCCGTGTCTATCCCCGAAACCGCGCGGCATATGTAGGAGCCTGTAAACTTATATTCGTTCAATATCACTTTATCTGCAATAGAAAAATCGCTGTCTTCCTGCCCCAGCACATGGTTGCATACCTGTTTGTGCAGCACAAGCTGTGTGATGTCGGCGTTAAACGGTGCGCACTGGCCAAACCCGTATGCGCCGTCTTCGGAAATGATTTTGACGATGCAAATGTTATCGCGATAGAAGCTTTGAATTTTTTTAATTTTCATTTTAACCTCTCCTGCTTAGCGGGTTTTGAAAAAATCGGCATCCGAAAGTTTCAAAACACTTGTTCTAAATACTATAAAAAATACTTCCTAACTAATATATAATAATAACACAAACGGTTCTATATTGTATACACACAAATGCAATATAACTAAATGTGGTATATACATACTTGACCTCAAAAAATACATACATATTACAATTTATTTTGTATATTATGGCGCATGCAGACGTTATGCGATATACTGAATATATGAATATAATAGATATTTTAGAAAAAATTAAGGAATATGATATCTGGCCGGAGGCATTTGAAGAAGGCGCTTCCATTTGGGATGACGAGTATATTTCAAGAAACATGCTTAAAGCGCATTTGGACGAATCCCACGACAAAGCGTCATACAGAAAAAAACTAAGGCGAAAGATTGCGGAGAATATAATAAAAAGATGCAATCTTAATGAAGGAGATTCGGTTTTGGACCTGGGGTGCGGACCGGGGCTTTACGCAAAAGAATTCGCAAAACGGGGAATTAAATATACCGGTATAGACATATCAAACCAGTCACTGGGATACGCAATGTCTCACAAGGGTGAATATAGCTCACAAATTTCATATATCAAAGGTGACTATACCCAATATCAATTCGAAAAAAAATATGACTGCGCCGTGATGATCTGGTGCGACTTTGGGGCGATTTCGCCAAAAAAACGCGATGGAATGCTAAAGAGCATAAAAGGGGCATTGAAACCGGGGGGGTACTTTTGTTTTGATGTTTATTCTGTTGATGCGATATATGAAAAAGACTCAAGCAGCTGGCGGGTGGAAGAAGGCGGCTTTTGGCAAGAAGGGCTTTATGCCGTGCTTGAACGCAAAAGATATTATGAAACGGCGGGTGTAAGGTTACATTCGGCACTGGTGGCGTCTGAAAAAGGAATTAAAAACTATAGGATTTGGGACAAGCGTTACGGCAAGGCGGAATTGACCAAAGTGCTAAAGGATGTGGGCTATAACATTCTTTCCATAAAAAAGGGAGGACTGTCCAAAACGCAAAAGGATATGTTCGGTGTGTTTCTAAAAAGTTAAAACATAATTGACAGCAGATTGATAATAACTTAATATATACGATAGGTATATATAGGAAAATTAGGGATAGAGGTTTATATAATAAACACGAAAGGTTTGATAAAATGGCGTCAGAATTTGATTTTTTAAGGGTTAAATGGCCTAAACTTGCTGCGATGGCGGCAGATGCGAGCAGATTAGCCGATGTTAGCCCATCGTCTGCGCTCTCATCCCTAAGGACTTATTGCGAGTGGGCAACAGATATCGCGCTTGATTTTTATGAGCTTCAAGTTGCGGGCGGTGCTTCGCAGATAGAAAAGCTGGAAGCTTTGCAGACATCGGGGATGGTACCGGCGGAAATACTGCAGAAATTTCACAATGTGAGAAGCGCGGGAACGCGGACATCACTGCGCGAGCAAGAAAGCGCGAGCATTTTGGTTCACAGCTCAATAGGCGATTGCCTCGACATAGGACAATGGCTGTTCAGAGAGGCCGAAAAAGAGGGCTGGCCTCATATTGACGGCTATTCCCAATCATATGGCTCGATACCTATGGCGGGCATACAGGGCTCGGCGGAAGTCGCCGGCTATGATGTTGGCGGAGATTACTCGAGGAAGTTTTCATTCAGCAGGTTTTTGCGTAAATACGGCTCGGTAGTTGGTTTGGTGGTTGTGATTGTTGTAATAGCCGGATTGGCGGTTGGCATTTCATATGGCTTAAAAAGCTGCAAGGCGGACACAGACCCACCTGTGACAACTTTTGAATATACCCCAACTGTGACTCAGGCACCGACAAACATCGTTCCATTAACGCCTACGATTGAACCCACTCCCGAAGAAGATCCGTTTGATTATATTGATGATATAGGAATCACTTCACCTTTTTCGACTTTGTATTTCGGACATTGGAACTATAAGGGAAACACCGACCCTTTCACAATGAATCAAAAAGTATATACAAAAGGGCTTGGAATGTTTGTACCCTCGTCTGAAATTACCGATATTAAAGGATCAAAGACGGCCGCGTGGTATTTAAACGGAGATTATGACAGGATATCGTTCGACTTGGGGTGCGAGCAATCTTTCGGCTATGATATAAGAGAAAAATTCGGATCATATAAAATCACTATTTGGGCGGATGACGCTGTGGTTTGGCAGAGCGAGAGGCTTGACTACCAAGATAATCTTGAAAACATCACAGTGCAGCTAGGTGATGACTGCGCCAGATTACAGATAAAATTTGAAGCATACAAAGGAACAAACGGAACGCTTAATATAGTAATGGGAAACTTCAAGCTGTATAAAGTTCAAGAAGACGAATAAAAGACTATATAAAAGCCGCTCTTTTGAGTGGCTTTTATTTTTTAAGAAAAGAAAAAACAAGATTTGGCACATATCAAACGCTTGTGTTGAAACGATTTAAGATAAGCGATATACTATAGAAAATATTTTATAAAAAGGTGCAAGCATGCAAAACATTAAAGAATTAAAACAAATGGTGGAAAACAAAACAGCTGTGGTGGCTGTGGTGGGCCTTGGCTATGTCGGTCTTCCTCTCGCCGCGGCGTTCGCGGGCAAATACGATACTATAGGATTTGATTTCAATAAGGAAAAAGTCGAAAAATATAAATCGGGCACGGATGTCACAGGTGAAATAGGAGATGCAAAGCTTAAAAGCTCAAACATTCATCTCACAAGCAACCCTGTGGATTTGTCCCGCGCGGACATCATCATAATAGCGGTTCCCACGCCTATCGATGGCGCTCGAACTCCGGATTTTTTACCACTTATAGGCGCAAGCACTTTTGCGGGCGAAAATATGAAAAAAGGCTGCATAGTGGTCTATGAATCAACAGTGTATCCGGGCGCGACCGAGGAAGTTTGCATTCCTGTCTTGGAAGAACATTCGAAAATGAAATTTAGGGAAGACTTCACTGTCGGATATTCCCCCGAGCGCATCAATCCCGCGGACAAGGTGCATCGGCTTGAAACTATCGTCAAAGTAGTGTCGGGAAGCGACGCGGACACTTTAGACGTGTTGGATATTCTTTATTCTTCAATAATCACAGCGGGCATACACAGAGCTTCGTCAATAAAAGTGGCGGAAGCCGCGAAGGTAATAGAAAACAGCCAGCGTGACATAAACATCGCTTTCGCAAACGAGATTTCGATGATATTTGACCGCTTGGGAATAGATACCTCCGAAGTTTTGCAAGCCGCGGGCACCAAGTGGAACTTTTTAAATTTCACACCCGGCTTGGTGGGTGGACACTGTATTGGAGTTGATCCTTATTATCTTTCATATAAAGCTCAGCAGGTTGGCTATTATCCTCAGATAATACTCGCCGGAAGAAGGATAAACGACGGTATGGGAGAATATGTTGTGTCGCAGGCGGTAAAGCAGCTCATAGCTTCCGGGCACTCGGTGCGTGGAGCAAAGGCTTTGGTTTTGGGTCTTACGTTTAAAGAAAACGTGGGCGATGTGCGCAATACCCGCGTGGTGGACATTGTAAGCGAGCTTGAGTCATACGGAGTTGATGTGAAAGTTTCAGATCCTCATGCAGACAAGCAGGAGTGCTTCAGAGAGTATGGCATTATGCTTTGCGATAGAAATGACACTCTTCCGGTGGATGTGGTGATTTGCGCTGTTGGACACGATGAATATAAGGCGATTTCGTTGGTAGAGATGAAGACTTGGTTTAATAATTCGGGTGTTCTTATCGATGTAAAAGGAATATACAGCCAAAAGGAAGCGGAGAAAAACTCAATTTCATATTGGCGGCTGTAGTTTTTATATGAAGATTTTTAAGAAAACAATTAAGGCCTTGTTGCTTATCTGCATTTCGATGGCTGTGATTGTTGTAGGCATCAATGTTTATATCATGCTTGTGGGTAAGAGCAATTTTACAACCGTTGATGAAATTGAAGGTCATTATGATTGCGTAATAGTCCCGGGGGCAAAGGTTGGTTCTGATGGTACGGTTAGCTATATGTTGCGTGACCGGCTGGATTTCGCCTATGAGCTATATCAAAATGGATCCGTTTCAAAAATTTTGGTTTCGGGTGACCATGGCGACACCGATTACGATGAAGTTAATGCGATGCGTCAGTATTTGGCTGATAAAGGCGCAGATATCACAGACATTTTTATGGATCACGCGGGTTTTGACACATATTCAACCATGTATCGCGCAAAAGAAATTTTCGGGGTTAAAAGTGCAGTTGTGTGCACGCAGAAATATCATCTTTACAGGGCGGCCTATATTGCCAAAAGATTGGGTATTAATATGAAAGCTATTGCCTGTGATGTGTATGTTTCTCGCCGGCTGCCATACTACAGAGCGCGCGAATGGGCGGCGAGGGTGAAAGCTTTTTTTGAAGTGGAGATATTAAAACCTGTGCCGATTTTGGGGGAAAAGATTCCGATATCGGGCGACGGCACGATAACTGAAGACGGCAAAACATAAATAAATTTAAGAGGAAAATCGAATGACATTTCCGGCAATACTACTTTTGGCAACAGCACTTGCAATGGACGCTTTCGCGGCGTCGCTGTCTTTGGGCGCATGCCTTAGGGACAAGAAAATACAGAGAAGAGTCGCGCTTTTATGCGCTGTTTTTTTTGGCGGATTCCAGTTTGCCATGCTTGCCTTGGGTTGGCTTTTGGCGTCTTCTTTCGCGGCATATATTTCCGCTGTTGACCATTTTATAGCATTTGGCCTTTTGCTTTTAATAGGCGGACACATGATATTCGAGGCGATAAAAGGCGAAGGAGGCAAGCCGCTTACCGATATAAAAACGCTTGTCGTGCTTGCGTTGGCCACATCGATAGACGCGCTTGCCGCAGGGGTTTCCGTTAAATCCTTGGGAGTTGGGCTTTTTTTGCCTTCGGCGCTTACCGGAATTATTACATTCGTGCTTTCGGGTGCGGGCGTTTTACTTGCGTGCAATTTGAAAAGCGAAAAGTATCCGCGTCTGTTTGACGCGATAGGTGGCATCGTGCTTATCTCGCTTGGTATAAAGATTATAATAGACCATCTTGCAATGTAGGATTGGTATTGACGAATAATCGTTTAAATAGTTACCATTCAGATTTTAAAACCTTTTCAACAAATGTTTTCGCTATATCGGGATCAAACTGAGTGCCGGCGTTTTTTTTGATTTCCGCGATAGCCTGCTCTTTGCTCAGCGCTTTTTTATATGGTCTTTCGCTGACCATAGCGTCATATGAATCCGCAATGGCGATAACCCTCGCGCTCCAATTTATATTTTCTCCGCTTATACCGTTTGGATAGCCCGTTCCATCCCATTTTTCATGATGGGCAAGAACATATTCGGAAATCTTATAAAATTCACTGGTTGCTCCCAGCAGCCGATAACCTATTTCGGCATGGCTTGTTATTTGCGCCCACTCGGATACAGATAATTTTTCTGCCTTGTTCAGTATTGATTCATCCACAGCTATTTTTCCTATGTCGTGCAGCTCTCCCGCGGTAGCCAGCTCTTTAATAGAATCAGGACTCATCAGATAGGCGTCACCGATTTTTTCGCATAGTTCACTCACTCTTTTGGAATGCGCCTCTTCTCTGGGACACTTAACCAACAAGGCCTGAAGAATAGCTTTTATTATTCCGTTTCTTTTGCTGCCGCTGTTGAAGATTTTTCTTTGGTACATACGCTCTTCGGCTTCGTTCAAAACATCCAAAGCGAGCCGGCCTTCCTCCCATTTTGTGGCTCCTCCGAATGATACAGACAGCTGAATATCCATCATTGTTTGATCTTTTATAATTCCGTTTATTCGTTTAACAATCGCCCTTCCGGAATCCACATCTGTTTTAGGCAGCAACATGACGAATTCATCCCCGCCGACTCTAGCAATAATTTCATCGGCGCGGCACGCGGCTTTAATCGACTCCGCGACCATAATAATAAGCTGATCGCCGACTTCGTGCCCAAATGCGTCGTTTATTATTTTTAAGCCGTTAACATCCGCATAGACAAAAGAGAGGGGATAGTTTCTTTTAACATCTATGCGGCTTATTTCTTCTTCTAAAAATCTGCGATTATACAAGCCGGTCAGCTGGTCATGGTAGCTTAGATATTCAATGCGTTTTTGTTTTTCCTTCTTTTCGCTGAAGTCTCTGAAAACAAGTACACAGCCCATTATATTTCCGGATTTGTCTTTTATCGGCGCCGCGGTGTCTTCGATGGCGCATTCCGTGCCGTCTTTTGATATGAGTACTGTATGATTTTCCAACTGAACGATTTCTCCGGTTTCAAACACCGTTTTTGACGGGCTTTTTATTGGCTCTTTGGTATATTCATGTACAATTTTAAATACTTCATCTAGAGTTTTTCCTGCGGCTTCAGCCTGTGTCCATCCGGTTAGTTTCTCAGTCACCGGATTGATTAATTGAACTCGGTTATCCGTCCCTATTGTGATTACCCCGTCGCCCACGGATAATAATGTTGAGTACATTTTTTCTTCTGATATATATATGTCTTCATACTGTTTGTGGATGGTTTCTTGTCGGGCTTTTGCAATCTTCATTATGAAAAAAAAGACAAAAAACAGCATAAAAAAGATAATTGCCTGAGAAATATAGTAATTTCCCCATTTATCGAAGTTTTGCATTTTTCTCCACATATATATATTTGTTATTGCGCTTGATACGGCAAAGAGAATTATCATTGTGCTTTTTGAATAGAGTAACAATATGGCGCCTAGAATCAATACTCCCATCCAAACCGCGGGACCGATTAAATAATAATAACGTGATACCGAAAATATCAGCACGCCAAAAAGCAATGCGGAAAAGACATACATTTTCATATTTTCATTTTTAATTAATTTTGAAGATAGCCAAAAGGCAAGTGTGAACGAAAGCAAATGAATGCTATCAGTAATGGTTCGGTATAGCTCTGCCTTTAATATAAATA
This sequence comes from Christensenellaceae bacterium, assembly GCA_963675575.1. GTDB lineage: Bacteria > Bacillota > Clostridia > Christensenellales > UMGS416 > JAGLOK01. The sequence continues at coordinate 2,836,825 of OY776378.1, read as the reverse complement.
AACCTACGAGTGTGCTTGTAAGGGCTGCCGTAAGCAAGGTGATTGTTATCAAAGCCGCAAAAAATTGGTTTTCATTTTTTAAAGCCAATTCATGATCTGTGGTATTGCACAATTTTTTATAAATGCCGTCTAGTCCAAGCTTCATAGATTTTCTCCGTTATTTTTATATCATAAATTAAACATAGGTTATATCTTGAATAAAGCTTTTTTTCAAATAAATCGTGTTGATTTCGGTCTTAGCTGACAGCAAAATAAACCACTGACTATTTTTTCCGCCTTGCCCTTTTTAAAAGTTTTTTCAAAAAGCAACCACATAGACAATTCTGCAGTATGTATTAACAGCATTGGTTATAAACTCAATTTATATTAATATTTATATTTAGACTTATATATATATAGTCGGATTATTACATATATAACTTAAGTTTAAATCTGCATTTGTTAATATATGCGCGTTAAAAAATAAAATAGCATATGCGGGATACTAAATCCTGCATATGCTATATATTAAGTCACTTCAAATATAAATCTATTGGCCTAATCTGTCGCCATAGTTTTCCAGCACGTAGTCCAAGTCCTTGTCGCCGCGGCCGGAGCAGTTAACGAGGATTGAGCCGGTTTCCATTTCTGCGGCCAGCTTCATCGCATATGCTATTGCGTGCGCGCTTTCGAGTGCCGGGATAATGCCCTCTAATCTTGATAATTTGAAGAATGCGTCAAGCGTTTCATCGTCGGATGCGCTCTTATATGTTACGCGTCCCAAGTCGCGAAGATATGCGTGCTCGGGGCCGACTGAAGGATAGTCAAGTCCGCTGGCGATGGAGTAAACGGGATCAGGTTCGCCCTCTTTGAGAGTTTGAAGCATTATTGAGTTAAAACCATGTAAAATACCTTCGGTGCCGAAAGTTAAGCTTGCTGCGTGTTCGCCGACTTTAGTGCCTCTGCCCATGGGTTCTACGCCGTATAGTTTTACCGGATCGTTTAAGAACGGAGTCATGATGCCGGCAGCGTTTGAACCTCCGCCCACGCATGCGACTACAGCGTCAGGCAGATTGCCTGTCATTTCGAGGAATTGCTCACGCGCTTCCACGCCGACAACTGTCTGGAAGTCGCGCACCATCATCGGAAAAGGATGCGGGCCAACAACGGAACCTATGCAGTACATAGATTCTTCAAATTCTCCCATGTATGCTTCAAAAGCTGAGTCCACTGCTTCTTTGAGTGTTTTTAGTCCGTGGCTTACCGGAACGACTTTTGCGCCGAGCAGCTTCATGCGCGCTACGTTTGGTGCTTGCTTTGCTATATCCACTTCACCCATGTATATGTCGCATTCGAGGCCGAAGAAAGCTGCGGCTGTTGCGAGAGCCACGCCGTGCTGTCCTGCGCCTGTTTCTGCTATGATTTTCTTTTTGCCAAGATATTTTGCCAATAGTCCTTCACCCATGCAGTGGTTAAGCTTATGCGCGCCTGTATGGTTTAGGTCTTCTCTTTTAAGGTATATCTGAGTTTTGCCAATGGAGTTTGACAATCTTTCGCAATGATAAGTCGGAGTTGGTCTGCCTTGGAATTCTTTTCTGATTCGGCGTAGTTCGTTGATGAATTTCGAGCTTTTGCATATTGTCTGATAACCGGCTGAGATTTTTTCAAATTCCGGAATTAGCTGCGGGGGAATGTACGCGCCGCCGTATGTGCCGAAATAGCCTTCTTTTGTAGGAGTTGTCTTGTTGTATACTGCAAAGTCTACGTTTTGTTTTAACATTATAATTCTCCTTAGTTTTTAATATCAAATGACCAAAGCCATTATTTTTTTGTAATAAAAAACTCTTATCCCTACATAGGACAAGAGTTTTGTGTATAAAAAAACACCGATCCTACATGGGACAAGAGTTATCTCCTGCGGTGCCACCCAAATTAACGAAAAATTATCGCTCACTTATTCCATACAATAATATGGTTTCTTTATAACGGGTGAATTTCCCGTCGGGAGCTAGTCGTCTTTCGACTTTCGCTACCGCCCTCATAAGCCCATTCAATCAGGATGCACCTGCCGTAATCCCACCGTATACGGCTCTCTTTTAAGCGATTTACTGATTTACTTCTCTTACTCTTAGGTTTAAGTATTATTAGCAGAGTACTCTTTTTTTAGTTTTTTGTCAAGTAGGTTTTTGTTTTTTATTTATTTGCGCTTTGACCTCGCCGATGATTGGTTGTGGTTTTGATGGTTGCGCAACGGCTGGGTTTATTGTATCCGTGGGGGCGTGCGCCCCCACACCCCCGCTTGTGTGCAGTCAAAAAAACCTTTTTAATTTTCTCGAAGTTTAAAAGAATTGCGTAGATGATACGCCTCCCCTATCTTGAGCCTTCTATATAAGCTATACAGTATTCTAACTTTTTGAATTCTTAATTTTGCGCATTTGAAGAGTTTTGGCTTTGCCAAATTCTCTTTTTCGTAGGGGAGGAAAATGCGAATGTAGTGAGCATAGGTGGGGTTTGGCAATTGGAGGCGTGCGCCCCCAAACCCCCGCTTGTGCGCAGTGGGATGAAGTATTTGCTTCTAAGAAAAGCTAGCCGTTACGGATAACCGCATACTATATACAAGCATGCATCAGAGAGAATCGCAGATTATCTACCCTAACACAAAGAGGCTTTGACAAAGTCAAAACTCTTCCGACTACCAAAATATTATGATGAAAGTTATTTATTCGTCCTAGACGGTACTCTAGTATTCGTAATCAGGGGAGATGTCGGCTTTGCCGACAGAGGGGTTTTAAACAAATAGCAGGGGCTGCGCACCTTCGACCCCGCACCTCTGTTTTTTATAAGATTTTATTAGTTATTTGCTTAGTTTTTTATTTTATATAAATAATTGAAATGTTTTTTTAATCAGTTTAATTCATATGGTATGGATTTTACTGTATGTAAGTTTTTACATGAATCAAAGTAAGTTTTACTATTTGTTTTAGCTTCGAAAAAATCGCTTTCATAAAAATCACATAAATAAAATGTGGTATAATTAAAATTTGAGAAAGTCAAATTGCATTCCGTGAAATTACCGCTTTTAATAGTGGAATAAGTCCAATTAGAATTATACATATCTGAGTATGAGTAATCACAATTTTCAATTGTCCGTATCTTAAAAAATGCACTCACAGCCTTAATCATCAAAAAGTAGTAATAAAACACATTTGGCAAAATTACATAGAACGAGCAGAAGATTTCAGACATTCATCTTTGGGCAAAGCAACCTACGCGTTAAGGAGTCAAACCATAGAACGGGTATTTGCGGATGCTAAGGAAAAGCATGCAATGAGATATCCCCCATATCGAGGGATAAAGAGAGTGTCCGGTTGGATAACTCTCAAGTTTGCATGTATGAATCTCAAAAAGATGGCTTTGTGGGCTTAGGATAGCCCTTTTTTCTTCTTTGACTTGCTTGATTTCCTCTTTAAAATATGATTAAAACAAGAAAGAACCATTTGTCTTACGACAGATTGGTGCTTTTTTCGACAGTCTGAAAGGAGCCTTTCAAAGGCTCCTTCATAGGCTTAATTTATTCAGTAAACCCTGTTCTATGATATTTTAATTACAACAGGCTTACCAATAATTATTACTTCTTTTTCAGTAACCCTTACTTCGTCGGGTGGATCTTGAATCGAATACTCATAATTAGATTCATGAATTGCTATTCCATCTTTGAGCAAAATTACATTTCCAGGTACTATAGGATACCCGTCAACACTTGACTTAATTATATCTTGAAGATCATTACTTATTGTAAGAGAACACTCTTTTTCACTTAATACCACTTCAATATATCCAGTTACTCCATCTTCTACAGTTTCAATTTTAGCGATATTATCTGTATATTCTAATGGATATACTTTGGTATTTACAGAAACTTTTATTTCATTTATATATAATTCAATATTCTCTAATCCTTTTGCCGCCTCAAATGCTATTGCAGAATCTACATATTTATTAGTTGCTGTACCAGCACTAATATATTTAAGTTTAACGCCATTTTGAAATAAATCTGCTCCCGTTATCATTTCTACACCAATTGGACTATCAAAAAGCAATACAGAATAATTATCTCCAACTTCTAGGCTTTTTAATTTAAATATTATATCTCCCTGTTTGTATTCCTGATTTATGTCTATTGAGATTACATTTGTATCAGTAAAGAGCGGTGCTGCAGTAAAATCCTCATTTATTTCACCAAATGCACCAGTCAAAAAAAGGGTTGAGGCAAGAACTAAAACAAGAGCTACAATATATATCCATGTTGTTTTTTTCCATTTCAAATTTCTAAACATTTTTTTCCTCCTTTATATTTTACTTATTCATAGTCAACCGTCCATAAAGCCCTAGAAAAACCCGCCGAACTCTTTGCATACGTATGATAGCCTTTTCCCATTTTATCTCCACTTATTATCTTTCTTGCGTTGACAGGGCCAACTGTCATTGCTACCCAATACTGAACCATATTTGTTGCTACTTGTACACCATCGTTGTATAAATGAGTAGAACACGATATATAATCCATTGGTTCACTTGCCGTTGATTGAGAACTTGATGAGCCAATATACGAATCAACTATTGTAGTATGCTGACTTGTTGTAATTGCAAATGCAGTAGCGCTCATAGCTAATAATAAAGTTGCAATAATCAATATTATAACTGGTATTTTTTTCATTTAATTAAATACGTGTTAACATTTTTTACATATTAACACATATATGCTATTATTGCGACATATTTGTATGTTTTTATACCAGTTTTTCTTGGCTTTCCGGTTTAATTCAGATATATAATATGCCGAATAATTCATCACCTCTGCAACTTCCTCATTACTCATACTTTCAAAGTAATAATAAAAGATAACCTCATATTCCTGAACTGTAATATCACCATTCTCGAAGCATTTATTTATTCTATCCCTCGCTTGACTGATTTCTAAATCTAATCGTTCATATTCAAACAACAGCCCATCAAGTCTTTTATGGAGATTCTCACACAAGCTCATTGCTTTCCAGCATGTAAGGTCAGATATACCACTTGAGCCAGCAGCTGTGGATTCATCGCCAAATATGGCATGAGTTGTATCCAATCCAATACCATATTAACCTCGAATGAGCCCCTCTAGGTGATGGGAGCTAGCTCCGATAGGAGACTGGGGGGGTCAAAATAGCATCTCCTCCTAAGAAAACCTAGCCACAACGGAAAACCGCATACTATATACAAGCATGCATCAGAGAGAACCGCAAATTATCGCCCCTAATCAGGGGAGATGTCACGAAGTGACAGAGGGGTTTTTATGATAAAGGGGAGATGTCGGCAAAACCGACAGAGGGGTTAGTATACACCCCTGCATACATCCACCCCAAAATGTATGCCAAACCTGCATACATTTCCATCAAAAAAGCCCCCTATTTCAGGGGGCAATTTGTCAAAATTACTTCAAATTCTCCGGATTCAATCCCATAAGTTCGTCAAGGACAAACAAGCCGTCTTTCCGAATGAGGACGTCATCAAAGTAAATTTCCCCGCCGCCATATTCCGCCGTTTGTATCAGCACCAAATCCCAATGGATAGCGGAAGTGTTGCCGTTATTAGCTTCGTCATAGCACTTGCCGGGTGTAAGGTGTATCGAGCCTGCTATCTTTTCATCAAAAAGCGTATCTTTCATCGGCTTTGTGATGTACGGGTTCACCCCAATGGCAAATTCGCCAATATATCGCGCGCCGTCGTCGGTGTTTAAAACTTGGGTGATTTTTTCCGTGTTGTTGGCGATGGCGGCGACAATCTTTCCGTCGCTGAACTCGAAAGAAATATTTTCATAAGTATATCCTCGGTAAAGGGACGGCGTGTTGTAAGTGATGCGGCCGTTGACGGAAGTCTTTATCGGCGCGGTGAAAATCTCGCCGTCGGGGATGTTAAGCTCTCCCGCGCACGGCACAGCGGCAATGCCTTTAATCGAAAAGGATAAATCCGTTCCCGGCCCGACTATACGCACTCTGTCGGTTCGCTCCATCAGCGATTTCAAGCTTTCCAGCTCGCGCTCCATTTTGGAATAATCCAAAGTACACACGTCAAAATAGTAGTTTTCAAACGCTTCGGTGGACATATTCGCCATCTGCGCCATGGACGGCGACGGATAGCGCAGCACCACCCACTTTGTGTCTGGAACGCGTATCTGACTGTGCACCGCTTTGCCGTACACCGTGGAATATAGCTCCATCTTCTCACTGGGAATATCTGACAATTCAGATGAGTTGTCTCCACCCCGTATGCCAATGTACGCCGACATCTTTTTCATTAGCGCCGCGTCGATTTCCGCCCAAGTGCCCATGTTTTCCTTAGAAGCTCCGAGTAGCATCGCACGAATGACATTGTTGTTGCGAAGGTGGACAAACGGATATCCGCCCGCCGCGTAAACTTCGGCAATCACCTGCGTCGCGATTTCATAGTGTTCTCCAAACACCTCAATCAGTACGTTTTCGCCGGGTTTTACTTTGCACGAATGGTTCACCAAATTATATGAAAGGGTTTTTATTCTCGGATCCAGCATACAATTCTCCTTGTAAATTTTTATTAGAAATTAAGTATATTCCTATTTATTTGATATATCAACTGTTGGTGATTGGTTTGCTAATGCTAATTTATCAAGGCTATTTTCTAAACCTCAAACATAAAAATTCTGTGAATTGGGACAAGCTTTTTTATTGTCTAGCTTTTTTTGTGATATAATACGAAATTATTAAGAATGTATTGAGGAAAACATGCCAAGAAGATTGACAGAAAACTCAAATAATGAAAATAGGCGAAGAAAATCTGTTGCGCAAACGCCTCGAAGCAGAAGAGGCGCCGTTAATACTGATGCGAAAAAAGAAGCGCCCATATCAAAATCCAAACAAACTACAGATTTAAATAAACCAGTACCCAGAAAAGCAACCAAAGGAAAACACGCTCAAAAAAAAGCTGATACGAATATACTAAAAGCAAAAGTGAAATCCAATATAGAGCTAACGGATAACAGCAAAGCGCCTGATGAAAGTTCTCCAAAGGCAAAGGAAAGAAATTCTTATACAGGATTAAAGACTCACAGTAGAGCTTCTCACGCAAAGAGCACGGCAGAAAAACCCCAAAAACCCAAAGAAGAAAAAAGCGCCAAAGAAAAGGCGGGCAAAAATAAAGTCAGTGCCGAAATACGCAATAATTTCATTAAACTCGGGATAATGATTGCAATAGGGGTAGGGATAATCATAGGCATTTATTACGGAATACAATTTATTTTGGAACGGCAGAGCGGTTTTGCTTCAGTTGAAAAAGACGAAGTATTGACCCCAATAGTCACACAGATTCCGCGAGAAAGAAATGCGCAGGAAGCAACCGAAGCTGAAGGTACCCAAATCACTCCGAACCCTGCGGTTATTCGAGACATAAGCTATGGCGCGCGCGATATACAATTTAAAGAGCGTCAAATCAATATACCCGGAATATACGATAATGAGCTTTTATTTTCCGCTGGAACAGGCAGTCTTTATGTCGGAGGGAATGTGCTTTCCAAGCTTTATCTATATAATTTGGACGCAGATGATGAGACACTTATCGCTGAAATTGATGAAAAAGAAATATACGCAGGCGAATTTTATGAAACACTTGTAAACCACCGCTGGCTTGTATGGCTTGAAACTGACCACGGAACCAAAAACTATATAATGGTTATGAACAGGTCAACTGGCAAGGTAAGCAAAATGCAATCGTTTAAAGAAGGTCAGCCCAAGCTTAAGCTATATGGTGATTTGCTTGTTTGGGTGGAACAGGTGTCAGATACTGAAGATCGACTTTCGATGATTGACTTGGAAGTGCAGGAGTTTCTTCCGATACACACATTTTCCGACAAAGCTACATATGGGGTTTCATCTCCCTGTGTATATGAAAATACAATAGTATGGTCGGATCGCGACCCGACGCAGACGGAAGAAGACAAGGCGGCAAACGGAGAAAAATCCGCAATATTCTATCTCAGTCTTGAAACTGACGAGAGCGGGTCATTTAGCGATCCTAAATATTATCGTCCCGATACATATGTGCATGAGCCTTTGTACAATGGAGATGTATTTGTGTGGCTGGACGCAAATAAATCACCCCAGTCAAATCTGTACATCGGACGTGCGGATGAGGCACCGAAAAAAATTGCCACCGGTGTCACAACATATTCAATCGGAGAAGGTATTGTAGTTTATGGGAAGGATCAGGCTGTGTGGGTATATGTTATAGCAACCGAAGAGCTTTGCAGATTAACCTCACCCGGAGAGATGGGAATGCTTCCGGCAGTTACAGAAAGAACAGTTGTGTGGTATAATTTGTCTGCGGATTCCGACAAAGATGTTCTCCGTTTCATAGTGTTAACCGATGAGGAGCTTTACCCCGGAGGTCTTAGCTGATGGCAAATGATAAAACGCTTTTTTTCTGCACTCAATGCGGAAACGAAACCCGCAAGTGGATGGGGAAATGCTCCGCGTGCGGAAGCTGGAACACGTTGGTTGAAGCACCTGCAAAAGATAAAAAGACAGCTCGTAAAATAAATTCCACGCTACAAAAACCGCATAAACTAAAAGAAATCGCAAAAGAGAATTTTGCGCGCAAAAAAACGTCTATAGGCGAGTTTGACCGAGCGCTCGGTGGAGGGCTGGTGGAGGGAAGTCTTGTTCTTATCGGGGGAGATCCGGGAATAGGCAAGTCCACATTGTTGCTGCAAGTTGCTGACAAGTTGGCGTCAGAGGGTGAAAAAGCCTTGTATATTTCCGGCGAGGAATCTTCTAGGCAGGTGGCCATGAGGGCTGAACGCATAGGAATTGACAATGAAAACATACTGATGCTTTGCGAAACGGATATTGATTTAGTTATACAAAGCATCAAAGAAACGGCGCCTTCCGTTGCTATTATAGACTCTATTCAAACAATGTATCAAAGCGAAATGTCTTCGGCGCCAGGAAGTGTGTCCCAAGTTCGGGAATGTTCAGCTCAACTTATGAGAATTGCGAAATCGGGCGGATGCCCAATTTTTTTGGTGGGGCATGTAACGAAATCCGGGGTTATTGCCGGACCTATGGTGCTTGAACATATGGTTGATACAGTGTTATACTTTGAAGGAGACGCAAACCATGCGTATCGAATGCTGCGCACACAAAAAAACAGGTTTGGCTCCACAAATGAAATTGGCATGTTTGAAATGCTGGAAAGCGGCATGAAGGAAGTAAAAAATCCTAGCATGATGCTGCTTGAAACAAGAAAGACTGACACGGCGGGCTCGTGCGTGGCGATATCCATGGAAGGAACGCGGCCAATGCTTGTTGAAATACAGTCGCTCTTGTCGAAAACGGCTTTCGCGGCACCCAGAAGACAGGCGAGCGGTGTTGACTATAATAAAATGGTTTTGTTGCTTGCGGTGCTTGAAAAAAAGATAGGCATGCAGTTATACGATCAGGATGTATATGTCAATGTGGCGGGCGGGCTTAAAATAGCCGAACCTGCAATTGATTTGGCGCTGGTTTTAGCAATTGCTTCGGGACTTAAAAACAAGCCTTTGGGTATAGATGCGGCAGTGTTTGGAGAAGTGGGTCTGACCGGTGAAGTGCGGCCGGTAAGCCGCGCTGATGTAAGGGTAAACGAAGCTGTAAGGTGCGGGTTTAAAAACATTGTTTTGCCAAAAAGAAACGCTAAAGATATAAAGCATATAAAAGACATAAATATAATTGGCGTGGAAACATTGAGTGAAGCGATGAAAGCTGTTTTTTAGCCAATTTTTAAACAAAATTAAAGATGCGCTTGTGCAAAAACCTTATAAATAAAACAGGAATTATTTAAAAAATTGATAAGGCAAGAAGTAAACAAAAAAGGCGGATGCTGTATTCGCCGAAAACAGGAGGTGTTATGTGAAAAGAATCAGAGTGCTTATAAGAGTTATGATGACACTTGTTGGGGTTGGTATTGGACTTGGTATATATTTCGTAGCCGATACTATAGCCCGGCAAATAGGTTTTCAAAGCTTTTCGCAAATATTAGAGACGTGGGCAGTTTTAGCAATAATGGTTGCGCTTGCAATTATTTTCGGACTTATTTTTTATTTTTTATCCCCCGCTTTTGCGCAATGGCTTGTGAAAAAAGAAAAAGAGCTTAAAAGCGTACCTACAATCGATATGATTTCCGCCGTGGCGGGGCTTATAATCGGACTATTTATTGCATATCTTTTAACCCGACTTCTTCAGATTTTGCCGACGGGAGTGCAGTGGTTTGTTTTGCCTATGTCAATAGGGCTTTACGTAGTACTTTCATATATGGGTATCTCAATAGGATTAAATAAGCGCGATGAGATAAGAAGTTTTTTTTCCATCAAAAGAAAAAAGGACGGCTTGAACTTTGAGGGTGAATCAAAAATCAAATTGTTGGATACGAGTGCGATAATAGACGGAAGAATTTACGAAGTGGCTCTCACAGGGTTTTTAGAAGGTAAGATTTGTGTTCCGGACTTTGTGCTTACCGAGCTTAGGCATATAGCGGACTCCGAGGATGACTTGAAACGCGGACGCGGACGACGAGGGCTTGATGTATTGACAAAAATGCAAGCGCTTAAAGAGGTGGATGTGGAAGTTTTGCACCAGGATGTTCCTGAAGTTTCGGAAGTCGACGCGAAATTGATTAAATTGGCTCAAATGATAAATGCGTCAGTTGTGACAAATGATTACAACTTAAACAAAGTGGCCGAGGTGCAGGGAGTCAGCGTGCTCAATGTGAATGAACTTGCAAACGCGGTGAAGCCCGTTGCCCTTCCCGGCGAAAAAATGCTTGTGAAAATAGTTAAAGAAGGCAAAGAACAAATGCAGGGAGTTGCTTTCATGCCCGACGGAACAATGATTGTGGTATCGGACGCTCGAAACAGAATCGGAGAAGAGTTTGAAGTGGAAGTGACAAGCTCGCTGCAAACATCTGCCGGAAGGATGATTTTCGCCAGAATAATCGAAGAATAATCATTAGGATTGCATTTTAAATTTTTTATTAGAAAAGCTCGTTTTTCGGGCTTTTTATTTGCTTTGAATTGTTTTTGTATCCGGCAGGCTGATACTTTCTTTTTTACCCTCGGTCATGAAAGTAAAAATCAAAAGGATAATAAAACATGAAAAATTACAATATAAATAACGCACGTTTTGAGCGGGAGTTGCAAGAATATATCCTGCGGCGTTTGCAATCATAGGAGATATTATTAAAAAGCTCTTGCCGAGCTTTTTAGGGTAGGCAAATAAAAGCAATAATGAAAGCATGAGCCAAAGCGCGGGTCTTAGCAAGAAGAAGATTTTAGGGCTGCTGTCAATAAATTTGGCGATTTTGGGGAAAACATATTGAGATTTAAGACCGATATCTATGTATTGCTCGGGAATTCCATAATTTCGAACTAGTGTATATCCGTAATTGGGTGTAGCCCAGACAATGCCGGTAATTTGCTCATATTCTTTTATCATATCCAATGGATAGCTTTTTAATATATCAAGATAAAAGTTTATAAAGCCCTGCTTGTCTTTCAAAATTTCATCCATATTCAGAGTTTCCAGATATCTGTTGTTGAATTGCCAGTTCCCAATGACACTTTTTTGATAGTTTATATATCCTGTATTCAGATATTTTTTGGCCGCCGGTTTTTGTGTGTCTGTCAACACACCCCAATTTTTGTCTACTGTGTAGCTAAGCTGAGCTGAAGGCATCATAATCAGATCTGACGAGTTTGAACGCTGCCAAAATTTGTTGCCAAGCGAAGTGATTATACCCTTATTTGTTCCCAAAAAGCACACAACCACCAACGCTAAAACCACGGTCATCTTCAAAACCTGCTTAAATTTTTTGTTTTTAAGAAAATATACAAGCATGAATAAAAGCGCAAGCGGTAAAGACAAAAGACCGTTATGCCTTGAAAACATTGCAACAAGCGAAACTGCCGAAACGGCGGCGCACATTGCAATAGTTAACTTATTGTCGGTGACTATTTTTAAAGCGAGTATGCTCAAAAGCAAAAGAGACATGATGTACGGCACGTCTTTGAGCATGCTTATATTCGACATGGCGTTTATCGGATATAAAGACATTGCCAGAACTGTCGCCCAGCATATTTTTTTGTTTAGCCCCATGGTTTCAAATACATATCCGGAATACGCGAAGATGAAAGCCGAATATATAAATTGAATGGCTATGACAAGCCATGGGCTGGCAATGGTGAGGCTTAACAGTCTGACAAACAAAACGTATGTTATCGGGTGCAGGCTCGCATATTCCCCGGCAGTGGCGGTTTCCCATATGTACATGCTGTCCCAAGACATTATACCCGGGAAATACACAAGCAAAAGAAAAGTGCTGAGAGCCAAAGAGGGGACCATGTACAAAAGGATTCTTCTTTTTTGCACATTTGTTTTTTTAAATTCCCATTTAATTTTTTTTATGAAATATAAAGTGGCGGCACACAACAAAAAAACCGCAATCCAGAGAAAAATTCCGATGATAATTCCCCAAAAACCTTTCACAAGGGAAAATGGAGCAATGAAGATGCTTTTTGTGAAAAGTAAAGAGAAAAGAGCCAGCAAAGTTTCGTAAAGAGGCGTTTGACTGTTAAAAAAACCCTGAATTTTTCTTATCATTTTCTTACCGTATTAATCATTTATTTTTTAAAAGTATAACATAATTTAAGGGAGCAATAAACAAAAGAAGAAACTCTTTTTGATTAATACCTTTTATAGTGTATAATGACCTCATGTTTTTACCAACAACAAAAAAAGAAATGAAAGCCCTGGGATGGGATAGACCCGATTTTGTTTTCGTCTTCGGCGAAGCATATGTGGATCATCCAAGCTTCGGGCACGCAATAATATCACGGGTATTGGAAAAAGCGGGCTATCGCGTCGCGATGCTGGCTTTGCCAAACATTAACGACGAGGAAAGCTTTAAAGTATTCGGCAGTCCCAGACTGGGATTTTTGGTTTCTGCGGGCAATATGGACTCGATGGTAAATCACTTTACAGTGAACAAAAAACGGCGAAGGACAGACGCATATGCTCCAGGAGGACAGGTGGGACTGCGTCCGGATCACGCGACAATAGCATATTGCAATGTGTTAAAGCGGGTTTATAATGACGCGCCGATTATTTTGGGAGGAGTGGAAGCGTCACTAAGGCGTTTTGCGCATTATGATTATATTTCAGATAAAGCACACCACTCATTGCTGGAAGATTCGGGAGCGGATTTGCTCGTTTACGGCATGGGAGAGAAAGCGATAGCCGAAGTTGCGGCGTTATTGGACAGAGGAGTGCCGCTTGCATCTATAAAGGGAGTGAAGGGTACCTGCAATTTTGTTGACGCGCCGAAAAAAGGCGATGTTTTATTGCCATCGTTTGAAGAGGTAAAAAAAGGCGGTAAGCCATTCGCTGAAGCGTTTATTAAATATTATAGGGAGCAAGACCCTATATACGGGCGAAGCGTTGTGCAAAAACAGCACAGAAAATATGTGGAGCAAAACCCTCCGCAGATGCCGCTTTCAGCTAATGAGCTCGATGAAATATACGAACTGCCGTACATTCGCACATATCATCCCAAATATGAAAAGCAAGGCGGAGTGCCGGCTTTGAGCGAGGTGGAATTTTCGATAACAAGCTCCAGGGGGTGCTTCGGAGGATGCGCGTTTTGTTCGATTAATTCCCATCAGGGCAGAATAGTCAGCGCGCGCAGCCATGAGTCGATACTTCGTGAAGTTGAGATATTGACAGAAAAGCCGAATTTTAAAGGATATATACACGATGTGGGAGGACCTACAGCCAATTTTAGGCAGCCTGCATGTGAAAAGCAGCTGGATCGCGGAGCATGCGTTCAAAAGCAGTGTTTGTCGCCAAACGCATGTGGAGAACTCGAAGTGGATCACAGAGATTATTTGTCGCTTCTTACAAAGATTCGTAATTTACCCAAAGTGAAAAAAGTTTTTGTTCGTTCGGGATTAAGATATGACTATCTTCTGCTTGACAGAAATGCCAAAGAATTTTTATATGAACTTGCAAAGCACCATATAAGCGGGCACTTGAAGGTGGCTCCGGAACATGTTAACGCTAAGGTTTTAAATATAATGGGGAAACCCTCATACAGTGTATTCAAACAATTTTTAAAGATGTTTGAAGAAATCAATAAAAATATTGGAAAAGAACAATATCTAGTACCATATTTCATATCATCCCATCCCGGAAGCGATTTAAACGCGGCCATAGAGCTTGCATGCGTAATGCGCGAAATGAAGATGGCACCAGAACAAGTGCAGGACTTTTATCCCACCCCCGGAACGCTTTCAACCTGCATGTATTTTTCGGAAATTGATCCGAGGAACATGAAGCGAGTATATGTGCCTAAAGGGGAAGAAAAAAGAATGCAGCGCGCCCTTTTGCAATATAGCCAGAAAAAGAATCATGATTTGGTGCGCAAAGCATTGGAAAAAGCAGGTAGAGTAGAACTTATTGGCTATGGCGGAAAATGCCTTGTGCCTCCGGATAAAAAGGAAATCGAAAAAGGCTCAAACAAGAAGAAAGATTCTCAAAAAAAGGATTTGCAAAATTATAAGAAGCCCAAAAAAAAGAGAAAGTAAAATTATTGAGGGTTTGCTTGGGTTTCTTTAAGAATTCTAGCCGACTAGTTTACATAATTGCAACTTTCATAAGTTGCGTATAAAAATAGCTTTACAAATCAATTTTGCATTATTTGTCTTGCCCACTTCAAAGCTTCACCGTATATTTGCATGAAATCGCTTTTTTCAACGCTGATGCCGGATAAAAAGGAATCAACATCATCCCAGTTTAAAAATTCAAAATTAATAACCGAGTCAAGAGCGTTTCGTAACATGTTTTTCTCTCCAAGCAGTGCTTGCTTTACTTCGTCATTGAGCGGAAGGCCTGATAATATTTTCCTCATATCCTGATTAAGCAAACTATCAATGGAAGAAAATATCCCAACCAAAAAAAAGTCGGATTCATTTCCTCTCTTTTTCATTTTTTGAGAAAGAAGGCCAAGCATTTTTCCACGTATTAATGAGACTTTGATCAGCTCGCTGTTTTCAACTGTATGCATATCTTTGATTATCATAATATTTATCCATCTAATCAGCTCTTTCTGTCCCAATTGGGTAAGAGCGTGCTGGATAGATTTTATGCTGTATCTGACTCCGTAGTAAACCGAATTAACTAATTTTAAAAGTTTATAAGCGAGCTCAATATCTATTTCTACCTTTTTTGCTATACTTTCGAAATTGGGCTCCTTAACATTTAAGTCGTTTAGAATCAAAATAAGATTTTCAGACAGTGTTCCGATTGATTTTGCGTTATGCATAATGGGCTTGCTAAAGAAATAGCCTTGGAAAAGTGTGTATCCCATATTTTTAGCGATTGCAAAATCATCTTGGGTTTCTATTCTTTCGGCAAGAAAAGTTATGCTAGAGCGGTATTGGCCTATCAACTTCATTTGTTGGGCAAGTGTTTCAATTGAATATTCCACTTTTATTATGTCAACAATATCTATTAGTTCATCATAAAGCTTATTTTTATGTCCGAAAATGAAGTCGTCTATGGCCAATGTATAACCCTGCTTTTTATATGCTTTGCATTTTTCTATAACATCTTCGTCCACATCAACTCTTTCTAGTATCTCAACTATCAAGTTTTTTTGGGGTAGCATCAGAGGCACATCATCCATAATCAAATTTCGAGAAAAATTAATAAAACCACGTTTACTTTCGACCAACTCGTCAAAATCTAAAAAGAAAAGGTCGTCTAGCAAAGTGGCTGTCGCACTGTCGTCATCTGTGCCTTCATAATAATTATTCTGGCTTTTGCGGTACAAAAGTTCATATCCGTATAGCTTTAAGTTTGCTTCAAAAATTGGCTGCCGCGCGATATAAACATTACTCATTGAAAAGCTCCTGAAGAATTAGGCGTCGTCTGCCGGCGAAAAAACCGATATAGTTATTATTTTTCTCAAATACATAAAAAGCAATATGAACCTAATTTATATAAAAATCTAGATTCTCGTAAACAATAGAAAGAATTGAGCCTGGAAACCCTCAATGCCTATTTATCCCATGTGCTACAAATAATTCAATTGCAACATAATTATACATTATTTTTAGATAAAATAAAGCTTGTAGGACTTATTTTCCCTTAAAATTGATATATTTGTTATTTATTATATAAAAATAGGATAAAAAGAGATTAATTCTTTTTAGGAACTTTCCTATAATAGTCCCAAATGCCCGAATGAAACCAAAATGTGATGTCAGGATGCAGAAACTCATTTGTGATATGCTCACCAGCGTATATAGGTTCATCGCATTGTGTGTCTTCAAATTGTGCAATTTCAGCACTGATTATCTGACTGAATTGAGTAAGCTCGCCGTTTGTTATTTGATCCGCCATTTTATATGAGGAAAATTTGTTTATCCCTATTTCGCTTAAAGATATAGTCAGAACTATTACAGACAAGACAACAGCTAAAGTCTTGCCTATCGGTATTTCTTTATCCTTGTAATAACCAAACATATTTATGAAAAACAGCCATATCCCGATGTTTAGAAACATAAACCGCAGATTTTCAACCCTTGCCGGGCCTTTACTGCCCAATCCGTACTCTACCGGGAAATACTGAGTAAGCAGCAATATTGATATTATACCTCCCGCGATAAGCGGGTGAATGAATTTAAGATTTGAGTTTTCGGTTATTTTTTTACTCAAGGGCAAAAGGGCGCAGACAATTCCCATTGTAATGGTTGACTTAAGCCATATGGGGGTTTCAATAAGCATATCCCTCACGCTGTCAAAGGCGGCCGAAAACAGGCCAGGAGAGAGGCTGTGTGCCGCTTGCCTTGATCCGTTGCCGGGAGCCAGCACATTCAGCAAAAATACTGATATAAAAAAGCCGAGTATAATGGTGTCCATAGTACGCTTTTCAAGCTTTTTAATATATGAGGCGATAATATATATCACGGCGGCGAGAGCCATTACCAGCCCCAAAGGGAAGTTTGACCCGCCTATCATTACACCCATTATGAAAAGCGAAACGATGAGAAAAATTCTCGCGGGCTTTTTTTTGCAGTTTCTGTATTTTACAAACGCGGCAACAAACAAAAGCGATATGGAAAATGTAAACTGATAATATATCGTGCTGTTATACCAATAATAAGCCTGATAGATTGATGGCATATATTGAGTTACTACAAAAATATAGGAGGCAAGGATTACCCAAATATATTCCTTGGGCGCTTTAAGATAATATTTGTTTAGTGTAAACGCCGCAATACACGGGCTTGCTATGCTCAAAAGAAACAGGATAAGTAATACAGTCCTATAGAGAGAAAGCGAGAATATTCCCGGATGAAAGTACATGAGAAAAACACTGAAAAAAGTGCCTTGCCAGTGCATATAAGTATCCGCAGTTTCTTTGAAAGCGATTTTTAATGCATCAAAATACGAACCGCCATCTTGGAGTGTGTGAAATGTTTCGCGTCCGTATAAAAAATCATCCCCTCCCAAAACAGCGAATCTAAAATAATAAATCAACGGCAAAACGGATACGATGATAATGAGGATGGCAATTGCGCTAATTATTTTGGACTTATATTTTTTCATTAATTAAAGTTCCTTTTAACACCTAAGGAGTATTGGTTTGACATAATGAGGATGTAACAATATATGTATTTAATCACAACAAATAAGAAAAGGCAAGTTGGCAATTTTTTCTTGACAAAGCTATAAAACTGTACTATGATATCTATCAATATCAAAGATTTTGACCGGAAACAGTAGGCGTCGGAGTCCACTAAGAGAAGTGTCGGATGGTGCGAGACATTGTGGAATAAGAAGCTGAACTCGTCCGCGAGTCGCATTTTCGAAATTAAGTAGTTAATGACGTATTCCCAACGTTACATGGGACGGATATCGGCGAAAGCCCGTATTATGTTATTAAGTGGTGAAAGATTAGCTTCTGTCTTAATGACGGAGGTTTTTTTGTTAGATATCCATAAGTCGCGTTCGAATATGAACGAACAAGAGTGGTACCGCGGAGAAGCAATTAATCCCCTTCGTCTCTTGCAGAGCAATCTGCAATGTGAAGGGGCTTTTTATTACCACAAAATAAGGAGGTACAAGATGGGTTATCAAAAATACAAACCCTATCCACAGGTCGACTTGAAAAACAGACAATGGCCCGACAAAATTATTGAAAAAGCTCCAATATGGTGTTCTGTAGACCTACGAGATGGCAATCAAGCGCTTCCAACGCCTATGGGCACAAAAAAGAAATTGGAATACTTTAAGCTTTTATCTGATATGGGATTCAAGGAAATCGAAATAGCTTTTCCTTCCGCATCACAAACAGATTATGACTTTACACGCACACTTATTGACAATGGTTTGGTTTTGGATGATATGACAGTGCAGGTGTTGACTCAATCTCGCGAGCATCTTATAAGAAAAACTTATGAAGCCTTGGAAGGATATAAGCAGGCGATTGTTCACTTTTATCTTTCAACATCCACTGAGCAGCGTAGAGTTGTGTTTAAAAAGAGCAAACAGGAAATGACTGCAATGGCAGTGGAAGCTGCAAAGCTTGTGAAAAATCTTTCAGCTGATGCGGATACAGATATTCGATTTGAGTTTTCACCTGAAAGTTTCACAGGAACAGAGATGGACTATGCGCTGGAAGTTTGCGAGGAAGTTACAAACATTATTCAGCCTACAAAGGACAAGAAGCTTATCATAAATATTCCTGCCACGGTTGAAATGTCTACACCAAATGTATTTGCAGATCAGATAGAATGGTTTGCAAGCCACATGAGTGCACGTGAAGAAACGCTTATAAGCATCCATTCTCACAATGATAGAGGAACAGGAGTGGCGTCAACAGAGCTTGCAGTACTTGCTGGAGCTGACCGAGTAGAGGGAACATTGTTTGGTGGCGGCGAACGCACAGGAAATGCGGATATATTGACATTGGCTATGAACCTATACTCACGAGGAATCGATCCAGAGCTAAATATAACTGATATAAATCATATCAAAAAAGTATTTGAAGAGTGCACAGAGATGCGTGTACCAGAGCGCCATCCGTATGCAGGTGAATTGGTATACACTGCTTTTTCAGGCTCTCATCAGGATGCTATCCGAAAAGGGCTTAAAGCATATGAGGCAGAGGAAACAGGGTTCTGGGAAGTACCATATTTACCAATTGATCCTGCTGATATAGGGCGCCAGTATGAGCCTATAATCCGCATTAATTCCCAGTCGGGTAAAGGTGGCATAGCATATATCATGGAGCAGGACTTTGGATATCAGCTTCCAAAACCAATGCACCCCGAGTTTGCCAAAATCGTTCAAAAAGAAACAGATGACCTTGGCCGCGAACTTGCGCCCAAGGAAATCATGGAGAAGTTTAAAAACACATACTTTGATGTGAAAGAAAAAGTGGAGCTTAACGGCTATTCTATAAAAAGCGACAATGGCAATGTCAGCGTGGAGGCGAATATCATTGTGGATGGAATAGAAAAGAGGATAAGCGGAAACGGAAACGGACCGATATCTGCTTTCTATCATGCTCTTACTTCGATTGGATTTGACAACATTGATTTTAAAACTTATGAGGAACACGCACTTTCTTCCGGTGAAGATGCCGAAGCTGTGGCTTATATCGAGCTTTTAAGCGGACAAGAAGTAATTTGGGGAGTGGGTCAGGACAAGAACACCACTACTGCTTCCTATAAGGCTATACTGTGCGCGGTAAACCGACAGAGCGCCTAAAAAAGCGTGATATCAAGGCGATAATCATAATCGTATGTAGGTCGCTTATGACGCGATAAGCGACCTAATCCGTTTATTAACGTCATCGCGTCTAATAATATTTTTATTTACTCTATTGTAAAGCAGGGGAGATATATGAAAGGACTGTCTTAAACGATAGTCCTTTTTTTATTTTGCTTCATCTAAATTTCCCAGTGCAATTTTGGTAACCGAGTCGGTTTTTCCGTATAAAACCAATTTATCACCCTGCTGAAGGACGAACTCTGCATTGGGAAAATCTATAGCTCTCGCGCCTCTTTCCACTTTAAGCACATGAATTTGCAAATGGCTGAGCTGAGCGTTGTTAAGCGAAAGGTTGCAATAGGGGTTGTCGTCATCGAGAACAAATTCATAAACTCCGTAGCCTGAAGACACTTTAAGTATACTATCTATAGATTTTTTTTGTTTTTTGAGCCTTCGGGAGAGAGTTTTTTCCACCATTCGGTTAAATTTTGAGTATACATATTTCGTTCTTGTGAGAACGACTATAAAAACAACCGCGGCAAGAAGAAGTATTCCAAGTGAAAGCAGCTGTTTTTGATTTTGTGCGAGCATATTTACAAACAAGGAAATTAGAGTGGCTTGTGCAACATAGCTTACAATCATCAAAACGCTTGCTATCTTCCTGCGTGTGGAATGCTGGGCTATAAGCTCGGACTCACGCGTGGTAAAGCCCGTATGGGTGATAATTGATATCACCTGAAATCTGGCTTTGTTTAGGTCAAGCCCGGTCATTTTCAATACAACCGAAAGTATCTCAACCAACAGCCATAATACAACCAATATTATAAGAATGCTGATAATTGACATTTAATATCCTCCTCTAAATATTATACATCACACTTTCTTATTATACACTAAATTATATTGTGCTATAATTTTTGTGCAACCCAAGTCAAATAACTTAGCAGTGATTTTGCTAGAATGATTGTGGAAGGGAGGCAATGCGTTTATATGTATGAATGGGAAAAAAGTGTCCAGAAGATGATAGATTTGGTGGAAGAAGACTTATGCGAGACGCCGTCTCTTGAGCGCATCGCGCATAAGGTCAACTACTCGCCTTATTACGCTACAAAGAAATTTCACAAGCTTACTGGGCTTACGCTTCGTGAATATATCCGAATGAGGAAGGTAAGCCAGTCTGTACTGGATTTGCGAAGCACCGATATGCGTATATTGGACATCGCGCTAAAGTATGGATTTTCCTCTCAGGAAGCGTTTACACGTTCTTTTGCAAAGGCATTTGGGATGACACCGCGAGCATACAGAAAAATGCCAAAACCTTTGCCACTTCTCATCAAACGCAACACCTACAACCCTTACTATCTTGGATTAGGAGAATTGAAAATTATGAAAGACGTAAAAAGCGACATAACAGTGGCCATTCAGGTGCTACCCGAGCATAGATTTATTGGAGTCAAAAACATAAACGCCGATGGCTATTTCGAGTTTTGGGAAGAACAGGAAAAGATACTCGGGCAGGATTGTGACACCGTTTGCGGGCTGATAAACAGTATAACCGGAAAGGATGGTTACAACGGTCATGTAGGCGGCTGGTTTTACGAAAATGGAAAAAGAGGATATATTTACGGAGTAGAACTGCCTGTGGACTATAAAGGGGAAATTCCTGAATTCTTTGAAAATTTCGTTGTGCCTGAAGGAAAATATGTGGTTTTCCATCACCCCCCATATGATTTTGACACAATGGATCCTTCGGTGTTTAAAGCTTTGTGCGAAATTGAGGAATCCTGGGATCCTAAAGAACACGGATTTGAATTCGACGACAGATATCCTACATATCAAAGGCATGATGTTGAAAAATACGGGCAGGCGTTTATGAGGAGAATAATTGAAGTTTAAGTTTTCTTGATAGAAAGCGGGTCAAATTTTTTGACTCGTTTTTTTTTGTGAATTTATGATATAATAAAAATATTACAATAATGGAAGTGAAAATTATGAATTTATATGATATAAAAGTAAAAGCTATAAACTCAGGCGAAGTTTCACTAAGAGAATATGAAGGCAAGGTAGTGCTGATTGTCAATACCGCAACCAAGTGCGGATTTACCCCTCAATATGAGGGGCTGCAGAGCTTATATGAACAATATAATGAAAGCGGTTTTGAGATTTTAGATTTTCCGTGCAACCAATTTGCAAACCAAGCGCCGGAAAGCGATGAAGAAATTAAAAATTTTTGTGCTCTCAATTACAATACCAAATTTCCGCAGTTTGCGAAAATTGATGTTAACGGCGACAATGAAGCGGTTTTGTTTACCTATTTGAAAAGCCAAAAAGGTTCTTTGCTGGGCAAAGACATAAAGTGGAATTTCACAAAATTCCTAATTGATAAAAAAGGCAATGTTATTTCAAGATATTCGCCAAATACAAAACCCCAAAAGTTGAAAAAAGATATAGAAAAGCTTTTGGCGGATTAAAGAGTACTGGAACTTCTTCTTATCTATGCTTTTATTTAATTAAATATCCTGAAAAATTATTTTAAAAGGGAATTGATTATGAATAAAAAAATATTGATAGTTTCCATTATGTTTCTTATGATAGCGGGCTTTTTTGGTTGCTCAAAAAGCGAAACGTCTACTGCGAAAGAAACAGAAAAATCTGAAATAAGCGCATCCACCCAAGAGGCAAAGCCGACGGCGACGGCGGCAATTGAGACAACACCGACCGCGGAAACGGAACCCGAAGAAATTAAGATTTACAAGGATATTGAGTTTATCTTAACGCTTCTTGGTGACGGCGAGCTGATATTCATGGAAAACACCCAGGACATGAACGCAAACAAAGGCGGCGAATTTGGAGACATAGGCAAAAAGCAAATGGGAGACGGCGGATATGAATTCACATTTGAACCAAATACGAATGAGCATCTTCCACTCGTTACTCATCTTGATGAATTTGAAGGCGTAGCTTCATTAAGCGGACAAGCGGTATTTATAAGATTTAAAACAACCACAACAGGAATTTATTTTTCTTTTTTGGGGGATAATGATTTTGGTGTATATTTTGGAGACGAAGGAGCGCCTCTGGTGTTTACCTACACTGAAAACAATCCTTTCTCATTTGAAGGGGATTTAAAGCTTGAGGCGGATAAATGGTACAATATGCTTATGGCGATGGAGAGTGACGGAACATTTAACTGCTTAATCTACTTGGATGCTGAAAGTGACAATTTAACTTTTGCGAATGTCGATTTAGGCGAGACGTCAAGCGGCACGGGCTATAAAGATCAGTCATGGCAGTTTGAAATCGCCACCCACGAAGAGGGAGCTGTAACGGTTGAGCGTTATGACGTTTATACATACTCGGAATTTACCCGAGAATAAAAGAGGAAATATTATATTTGATTAAAATAAAACATCCGGCTAACCCGGATGTTTTTTAATATGACTATAGCTTGTCATATTAGTGTGGTACAATTATTTTATGAGGACAGAAAGATTATTTAACATTGTAGCCGCTCTGCTTGCCAAAGATACGGTATCCGCAAAAGCGCTGGCCGAGCGATTCGATGTATCTACGCGCACGATATACCGAGATATTGACGTATTGTCTGTAGCGGGTGTTCCAATCTATATGAAAAAAGGGCGCGGTGGCGGAATATCTCTTGTGGAAGGCTATAAGCTGGAAAACACAATGCTAAACGACAAGGATGTCGAAAGCATCATGATGTCAATTGGTGCGCTAAACGCCACAGGCTACAAAGGCGTTGAAGATGTGATGAATAAATTTTCAGCAATATTTAGCAACCATAAAACCGATGATTGGGTGGAAATAGATTTTACAGAGTGGGACACAAATAAAAATCTGGATGATTCTTTCGAGAAAATAAAAACGGCTATATTGGACAGAAGATGGATTTCTCTTTCATATTTCAACTCTTATGGAAAACACACGCTACGTACTCTCGCTCCGCTTAAACTACATTTTAAAGCGCGTTCTTGGTATGTCAGCGCCTATTGTTCGGACAAAAAAGATGTCCGCATATTCAAAATAACCAGAATGCGTGAAATCGTACTTTCAGACGAACGGTTTCAAAGAGATAAATATATTGAAATGCAAACCGAACCAAAAGAAAAAAACTCGAAAATTGAGACCGTTAATATTAAGATGAAATTCAAGCCACAGGCCGCATATCTTTTGTATGACTGGTATGGACAAGAAAGCATTGAGCAGCAAGAAGATGGAAGCTATCTTGTGAGCGCGACATTCCCCATGGACGAATGGGTGTATTCTCATATCTTATCGTACGGGGACAATGTGGAGGTGCTGGAGCCTGATTTTATAAGGCGAGAGATAGCGGCACGACTAAAAAACATTTTAGAAACCTATAATAATAAGACATAGAGTTGTCATATTATATTTGTTAACATTTATCTATCAAATTATTTAGGAGATGAAAAAATGGAAATGAAAATATGCCAAAGCTGCTCAATGCCAATGACAACTGATAAGATGTTTGGAACAAACAAAGATGGAGATAAAAACGAAGGATACTGTACATACTGCTATCAAAACGGGAAGTTCACATCTGATTCCACAATGGAGGAAATGATTGAATTTTGCGTAAAACCCTGCTTGGATAATGGCGTGTATCCCGATGCCGAAACCGCAAGAAGCGAAATGATGAAAATGTTTCCGAACCTCAAAAGGTGGGCAAAGTAATTTTATTTTAAATAAAAGAAAATTCAATTGAATAATAAACCACTTAAGCGGCATTGAATAAAGATGCTGCTTATTTTATAATATAAAACAAGTAACATGAAAGGTATAATTTATGGATATATTTGAAGCAATAAATAAAAGGCACAGCTACAGAGGAGAATTCGAGGACAAGAAAATACCTCAGGAGGATCTAAAGAAAATCGTGCAGGCGGGCATTCAGGCCCCTTCCGGGCGCAATGGACAGACAACTTCTTTTGTCATAGTAGATAATGAAGAAATTCTGGAGAAGCTCAGGGAAATAGTATCGAGCAGCGCAATGCAAACAGCGGCGGCGGTCATTGTAGCCATTGCAAACCCAGAGCCAAACAGCAGCGGAACGAGCTTTGCTAAAGAAGATTACTCGGCGGCTGTAGAAAACATGCTTCTTGCAATAACAGCTATGGGATACGCCAGCGTGTGGATTGACGGGGCACTTCGCCGCGATCAGAAAGCCGAGCGGATAGCTAAGATTTTGGGTGTGACTGACGGACTTGATGTGAGCGTAGTGCTGCCGCTGGGAGCGCCCAAAGAAACAAATGAGCAAAAAGAAAAAAAGCCCTTCGATGAAAGAGCATGGTTTAACGGATATAAGAAATAATTAGTAAATTAATTTAGCGCATAAGAAAAGGCAATTCATTTATTTAATTGCCTTTTATCAATAGTATTATAATTTAAGAAAAACTTATCGCATTCGAGGGGCATTTATTTATGGATGATTCAATAATCTTGATGTCATCTTTAACAATATCTATTGCTTTAATTATTGCTTTATTATTATTCATTTCAAAATATTTTGGAGAAAGTTTTGTGCATATACCGCAGCCGATGCAATATTCCTCGTTAACTTTTAATGCCACACTTGCGCCTGCTTTTGTATCGCTCTTAGGCAAATCTTTCTTTTTAACAATAAGTGCGATTATATAGCTCATAACAAGAATCGCGATAACTGTAAGCGCCCATCTGAGTGCCATGAACTCCACGCCCAAAAATTTCGCTTCGTTTAGCAGCATAGGCACTTTGATTACCGCCCACGAGCTTAATATTATTACGATATTGGTTACACTTGCGCCTTTTTTGAGCAGCATTTTGCTTAAAGGAAAAGCTGCGTAGATGGGCCCTGCCGACAGACTGCCCAATAGAATTGAAAAAATATTTCCCAAAAACCCTGATTTATCGCCCAATCTTTTTATGATAAGTTCCTTGGGTATCCATGCGTCGATAAGGACTGTCAGCAAAAATATCACAGGTAATACCTGAAGCATTTCCAACAGATAATAGGCACTGTTGCTTATAGATTTAATGGCTTTATCAGGGATAAAAATAAACATTCCCACATATATCAAAAAGACTAAAACCAGCAGCTTATTCTTTTTAAGTTTATCGATAATCATCATAATATTACCCCCATAGTCAACGCTATCGCTATTGCGAAGATAAAGCTTAATATATTTCTGGTTAACGCAAATTTAAGCCCGAATTCTTTTTTTTCCAATGGGAAGGTGACGATGCCGACCATAGTAAGAGTTGTCAAAAAGGCGACCGCCGGCACAATGCTCGCTCCCACATCCACAAAAGATCCGACAAGCGGAAATGCTACGAAAGCGGGGATTAAAGTTATGCTGCCAACGACCGCCGCGACAATGGTTGACATAAAAGTGCTGGATGAGCCCAAAACATTTTTGATGGACTCTGGTGGAATTATGGTCAAAATCAAACCGATTAAAAATATAATCGCGATAATTTCCCCAATCATACTGCCCATCATTTTCTTTGATTTTTTCATAGACCCAAAAGTCTTTTTACGATCTTTAACAATTGATATAATTGTCAAGACGACTGCTATTACCCAAAAACAAATCACAAAAATATCCATAAAATACCCTCTCTGTTTTTTTACTTGATAGTGTGTCATTATATACATATAATGAGATTAAAAGAGTTACCAAGGTAACACTTTTGAAAGGTTTTATAGATGTCGGACAAATATTTTAAATTAATGGAAGAGTCCAAGCTTTTTAAGTCACTCCCAAAAGATGAAATAAAATCTTACTTGGAGAATGGAAAATTTATAGTGAAAAACTATAAAAAGGGCAGCGTTATCCACTTTGAAGATGAAGTATGCGATAAGATTGAGATGATTTTGTCTGGCAAAGTTGTGATAGACAGCCTAGATGAAGCGGGAAACTTGCTTAACATTACAGACTTCTACAAAGATGGAATATTGGGCGGCAATCTTATTTTTTCTTCCCATCCATATTATCCGATGACAATAACCGCGCTATCAGACAGCACGATAGTTTCCTTCAATAAAAACACTTTAACAGAACTATTTGATGCGAGTAAAAGTTTGCTGATGACTTTTATGGAACTAATATCGGATAACACGTCAATTTTAAGCAGAAAAATAAAAACAAATATAAATAAATCGATAAGAGAAAAAATAACCATTTATTTGCGCACACAGCAAAAACTTCAAGGAACAAGCAATATAAAGCTGAATATCCCGAAAAATAAACTTGCTGAAAAGATGGGAGTGCAAAGGACGTCACTGTCGCGCGAACTTGCAAAGATGAAAGCTGAAGGGTTTATAGACTATGATAGAGATAAAATGAGTATTATAAAGTTACCGTGAAAAAACAAAACATAAGGCGATTTTGTATTTTTAAAAAGCTAAATATAACAAGAAAGGCATGCAATGAAGATTGATAGAATGCTTGGCATTATTAATATATTAACTCAAAAGGAAAAAGCTACTGCACCTCAGCTTGCGCAGAGGTTTGAGGTATCACGGCGAACGATAAACCGAGACATTGAAGATATTTGCAAGGCGGGAATACCCATTGTTACAAAGCAAGGAGCAAATGGCGGGATATCTATTCAAGAAGGCTATAAGCTTGATAAGAAGCTTCTTAATAGTAATGAATTATCAGACATTATAGCGGCTCTAAAAGGGCTTGGTAGTGTTAGTAAAAGCACAGATATTGATATGCTTCTTAGCAAGATTGCTCCACATGAAAAGGCGCAGATAGGGCTTAATGACAGCATTATAATTGATTTGGCGTCACACTATAAAGGCAGCTTGACTGAAAAGATTGAAAAGATAAAGCAGGCTATTAATGAAAAACGCACCATTAAATTCACATACTATGGCAAAGCGGGACAATATGAAAAGGAAGTAGAGCCGTATATAATTACTTTCAAATGGTCGGACTGGTATGTCTTTGGTTATTGCACATATAAGAATGATTTTCGCATGTTTAAGCTAAATAGACTGTGGGATCTGCAAATAACTAATAATAAATTTGAAAAGCGGAAAGTACAAGAGGAGCGTCAAGATTTTGATGCACACTTGACGGATGAAAATGAATTTGAAGCAGTTTTTGATAGCAGCGTGAAATATTTGCTGGTGGAAAACTATGGACCCAACTGCTATAAAGAGCTGGAAGATGGGAATCTTTATTTAAAAAGCAGTTACACCAATCGAGAATTTATCATTTCATGGATATTGGGGTTTGGGGAGAAAGCGCAAGTAACATCTCCAAAGGATTTGGCTAGCGAAATTAAAAGCAGGTTGGAGAATATTTTGAAGAAATATAATTAATTTTAATAAACATGACATACAGGTGGCGTGTTTGATGCGGTATGATTAGATAGAAATTAAAGGAGATTATCTATGAAGAAAGCAATGATAGAAAAAGCACTCGAGCTAATTAACCAAGACATGAAAATGTCTACTCTCGGATTAGTTGATGAGGATGGGTATCCGTTTGTTTCTGCAACTTTAGCTTTTAAGAATACGGGATTAAAGGAATTTTGGATATCAACAGGTCTTGATAGTAAAAAGGTAGCCTGTATCAATAATAACAATAAAGCTGGAATTTGTTACTATAATGATAGGATTAATTTTACTGCATCAGGAACTGCAGAAGTCATTACTGATACACAGATAAAAGAGGATATGTGGGAAGAATGGATGTTAAATTACTATGATAGCCCAACTCTTGAACTATATTGTTTGATAAAAGTTACTGTTAATAACGTAAGAATATTTATGAATGGTGAGAACATTGACTTAGCTATTGATGATATTAAGGAGACTGCATAATGAACGTAAGCATAATAAAAAAAGCAAACGCCCTGGTTGATTCCTGTGCCGAGGGGTATGTCGCCGTGATAGATAAGGATGGGTATCCGCACACGGCAACTCGGTCGGTGAGAAATGCAAATGGTATATATTCCTGCTACTTTACATCAAACACAGGCGGCAGGTTGGCAAAAGCTATCCAAAAGGCGCGTGGCTTGAAATGCTAAAATATTGGAAAGCAAATGATTGAAATCAATAAAACAAAAGCGAAATATTTAATGCTAAAAAGACAGCATCTTATTGAAGGTGCTTCTGACTTGGAATACGAAAAATTATTCCGCTTGATGTCGCCCGTTCCTACGCTTTTTTGGACTACTCCTGGCGAGCCACCGCTTATCCAGCATAGATTTGATATTGATGACAAAATGCTAAACGATTATAACCGCGCCAACCGAACCATAATAAAGGGGCGATTCAGAGGAGGGAGCGTGGGATATATTTATGCTGATGAACTGGCGCTTTTCATGGCAGCGTACAAAAAAGAGATAAAGCAGTTCACACAAAATGATTTTATCGTGCTTGAAACTCTGCGTAACGAAGGCGCGATGAACATCGCGATGATGAAGGAGATAACGGGGCTTCTTTCAAAGTACATCTCCGCATCCCTGCAGAAACTTCAAAAGACGTTCATTGTTTTTGAAGATCAGGTGGACAATGAATGGGACAGGGCGTGGTATATTTTAGAGGACGAGTTTTACGATGCGGATTTAAACAAATATACAAAAGAGCAAGCGATTAAAGAAGTGATTTTGCGATTTGCGTACCTTAACGTATTCTTCGATGAAGAGATGGTAAAATCTTTCACCAAGTTTGCAAACAAGGACATAAATGCGGCTTTGCAGTATTTAAATGATAGAGAGAAAATAACAGAGGTTATCGCGGGGGATAAGCGGGGATATATTTTATCCGAAGATTTAGCGGAAATACGCTCTAGTGATAAAGAGATTCCGGATGATATTTTCATTCTTGATTTGAACGACTATCTGGTGCGCTCAAATGAGTTGGAGCTTAAAACGCGATTTAATCCTGCTCCTTATAAAACACTGCACTATATAATGAAACGGGGTGAATTTATCGGCATACTTGCAGGCAGGTTTACCTTCGGACCGAATGAGTTGGAAGATGTCATGCTTGATTTAGAAGTAAAAGATAAAATAAAGTTTCGGCAAAGAATCGAGGCGGCCATAGAAGAAATCTATGACCCGCATGAAACATTGCTACTAAGATATTGCGGGGAAACTAGAGTGCATTGAATATTTTGTGGAATATTGTTTGGACACTTGTAGATTTTCATAAAACTCACGTCAAGCCAAACCAATGGCAATCGCTACAATTTAGCTGAAGGGTTTGGTGGATAAATATTTGATTTGAAGGAAAAAGAACAAATATGATATAATTCTATTCAAAGCAATATTGTAAAAATACATCGAATAATAACAAGCTTATGAAAAAAAGATTAAAAAATTATTTAATATTTATTAAAGATATAAATATTAAAGATATGTCTGAAAAAGAAAAGAATACCTTTCGTACAGAAATGTTGGTGCAAATAGGTTTCTTTCAACATGAACGGTTAGTTCATTTAATTGTAATGATAACAATTGCTATATTTACATTGTTTTCTATTTTGAGCTGTTTGGTGTGGCCGGGTATTCTAACTTTTTTATTAGCTGGATTTTTAATGGTTCTGTTAATCCCTTACATTGGTCATTATTATATTCTGGAAAATGGTGTACAAAAATTATATGAGTATTATGATATGGTGATCAAATGGCAATAGGCAGTTTGAACTAAACAGAGTATCAAAGGCCTAACAGGGTCGGCAAAAAATAGCATCTTAAATTTGACTTTGCTCTGAAATGAACTATCACTTTGTCTGGATTGTTGTATGAATTTTAAGCTTTTCTTGAGTATAACCCTTTATTTGTGCCATATCTTTACCTCTATGCAAATATGTTTTACTGCTATTTTTCTACAATACAAAGCAAGCAATTGCGTTATAAGTAACAAAAAAGTAAAATGATGTTAAAATACTAGTACTTTAAGAGTAACTGCTAAAATTCCTCTTGTAATTTGGAGATATAAATGAATCAGAATATTGATAAAAAGAAAATTGCATTGCCAAACATACTAAACTTTGCCATAGGACTCGCAATGATATCTTTCGGGATGTCTACAATGCTGACTGTGAAGCTGGGAATGTCACCTACATCATCTCTTCCTGTAACTTTATATGAAGTGGTAAACTTTTCTACAGCAGGCAGATGGATAACAATCCTGCAGATATTATTTATAATCGCAGCGATAATTGTAAGCAAGAAAATAAAAGTGTCCCATATTTTATCATTTGCGACGGTTATTATACTGGGGTTAATGATTGATATGTTTGAAATTTTAATATCATCAATTATACCAAGTGGGCTAATTGTTCGTTTAATAATAATTTTGGTATCGTGCGTATTTATGTCTACCGGTGTTTGCTTTTTGCTGCTTAGTGAGTATCCGCCTATACCGGATTTGTATTTTATGAATGAATTGCACAAAAGATACAAAATACCAGTAGGAAAATCTAAATTGATACTTGACGTAGCCTCTGTTGTGATAGCGTCGATTTTATCATACTTTGTACTGCACAATTTTGTTCATGTGGGTATTGGTACCATTATCAGCGCGCTAAGCCTTGGAATCTTGATTAATAAGATAAAGCCTGTTATCTATAGTCGCTTTGAAAATAGCAAAAGCAAGATGGATAATAAGTTAATGCCTATACTAGACTATAATTTAATTGCCATTTTTACTAGATCATCATAATATTTGTGAAAGAGTATTACCCCTGCTTAAACAGCTCTCGTTCACGAGCTACAGACAGAATCAGTTCTATCCTGTTAATTTGGTTTACGTTTGTGTCACCGGGGCGTAGTCTATAGGAACAATGTTTTACTGCTATTTTCATACAATATATAGCGAGCAATTGCATTATAAGCAACAAAAAAACAATTAAGCATTATCTGATAATTATATAGATAGTGTGAAGGTTAAGTCATGTCTGAATTACTGCCAATTATGCTCATGATTTTAGTTATATCAAATCGCAAATGGATTGAATATCATCTACCCACCCTTTTAGAATATCTGAATTAATTTTAAGCTTTTGAGGATCCTTCTCGAAACCATGCAAAAGCTTACCCTGATGTTGATAGTATGCTTTTAACTTTTCCAAATCTTCCTTATAATAAGATAATTCTTCCAAAGATTGTTTGTTTATAATTCTTTGTAACCTTTGTATTTTACCTTTAAACTGTTCAGCTGAATAACCAACGGTTTTTTTGAAATCTCTAAGTATCCACTGACGCTCAAAAACATTTCTGCCCAGCCAACCATTATACTGCTCTAAATAAACTATTACTGATTCTGTTACAAGGGATGTTAGATACGCTTTATCTTTTCCCGAAAATTCTTTTTTTTTATCTGGCGCGGGTTTCTTAATAATATCCGCATCTATCAATGCTTGTATGGAGCCTATTTCTTGCCCGTTATACTTTTTTGCAAACACCACCGATAAAGCAAAGCCAGTACCAGCTTCTTCAACATCTAACATATGAGCTTCGTTCATTTTGTAAAACTCTGTTGTTGTTATTCCCATAAGTGAGGATATAGTTTTAATGCCTTCTATTGCAGTATCGGTCTTTACTAAGCCCGGGCCAATAGAAAATACATTGATATTTGTATTTTCCAATTCACCGGCCAAAGTGTTGCACAATTCGACTTGAGCCGTTTTAAACACTTCATAAGCGCCCATATATGGGGCAGCTCCTGATGACGGTACAAACACAATTGTCCCTTCGTTTTTTTTCTTCATTTCAGGTAGAAATTTTTGTATCAATAATAGAGGGGCTCTAAAATTAATTGCATAACTCTTATCCCAGGTAGATATTGAAACTTGCTCAACCGCTCCCATAGCTGCCATTGTCGCATTATTAAATACAACATCGATAAATCCATATTTATCATTTATATGGCGAACAAGCTCTTCAACCTGCTCATCATCGGATAAATCAATTTCATAATATATTGCCTGAATTGCACCCGTTTCTTGATTGATTTTATGCTCCGCATTTTCACCTTTAGTTCTATCTATATCAGCGATGATAACCTTTGCGCCAAGCCAAGCCAAAGCACGTGCTGCTTCATACCCAATACCGCCGCCTGCGCCTGTTAAAAGAACAGTTTTGCCAAATAGAGTGGTTCTCGACAAGCTGCTGTTTTCTATCAGCATTTAGTCTCCTTTTACTTTTCATCGTTGTTGCGGAAATCTTAGTCATTTCACTTTATTGTGTAATTTGTTTTAGTAAACTAAGTAAAAGAGTATTAACCCTGCTTAAACAGCTCTCGTTCACGAGCTACAGACAACATCAGCTCTATCCTATTTATTTGGTTGACGTTAGTGTCACCGGGGTCATAGTCAATGGGAACGATGTTTGAGTGGGGATAAGTGTCCCTTAGCGTTCTGACTGTGCCCTTGCCCACGATGTGGTTGGGCAGGCAGGCAAAGGGCTGAGTGCAAACTATATTTTCAACGCCATGTTCAATAAGCTCCACCATTTCTCCTGTTAAAAACCAGCCTTCGCCGGCACGGTTTCCCATGGAAAGGAAAGGCTTTGCGCCTTCGGCTATTTCGCGGATTGATGTAATGCTGTCAAACTTATCGGTTTTTTCAAGCTCCTTAGCAATAGGCCTTCTTAGCCATTCCATGAAATCAATAAGCATATTGAATTGAACGCTTTTGATTTTCGATGGCATCATGCGTGAGAATTGATATTCTTTTGAGCATGTAGAATAAAGCAAAAAGTCATATAAATCAGGTACAGCGGCTTCAGCTCCCAAAGTTTCCAACAGAGCTACGAGCTCATTGTTTCCGCCGGGATGGAATTTTACGAGGATTTCTCCGACAACACCGACGCGAGGTTTTCTTTCGCCTATTAAAGGTATATGGTCAAAGTCATGGATTATTTTTTTGACGTTTCGTCTGAATTCGCCGAATTTTACGTTATATAAATTCTTTATTGCGATTTTTTCCCATTTTTTATGAAGCGCGTTTACAGCGCCTTTAACCTTTTCGTATGGACGGGTTCTCAGAACCAAGCGGTTAAAAAGATCACCGTATAAAAGTGAAAACACCGCGCTTATAAGCATTTTAGGGCGGATTTTAAACCCCGGATGTTTTTCTAAACCCGCACTCAAAGATATTGCCGGGACATGAGAAAGGCCGCGGTCGGCAAGCGCCTTGCGAAGAAGAGAGAGGTAGTTTGACGCGCGGCATGCCCCGCCTGTTTGTGACATCATAACGGCTAATTTATTTAAATCATATTTACCCGAATCTATTGCCTCCATCAGCTGACCAATTACTATTATGGCGGGATAACATGCGTCGTTGTTTACGTATTTAAGCCCAAGCTCTTTTGCGTTTCTTGAAACTTCGGGCAGTATCTCGAGGTTGTATCCGCCCACCTTAAAGGAATGCTCCAAGAGGGAAAAGTGAATCGGAGACATTTGAGGCGCGATGATAGTATACTTTTCTTTCATCTCTTGATTAAACATCGCGGGTTTATACGCCTCGTATCTGGACTTGGGTAAATCTGCTGCATTATTATTTTGCTTTCTTTCACTAAGAGCCGCTTTTAGAGATCGCAGGCGTATTTTTGCCGCGCCGAGGTTGCTTACCTCGTCAATTTTTATAACTGTATAAGTCTTATTATATGCTTTTAGTATTTCCTCAACCTGATCTGTGGTGATTGCGTCAAGACCGCATCCGAAAGAATTTAACTGAACAAGCTCAAGATTATCGGTTTCCCCGACTACGTTTGCTGCGGCATACAGCCTTGAGTGATAGACCCATTGGTCAAGTATTCTCAAGCGTTTATAGTCCGTGTCGAGATGTGAGATAGAATCCTCCGTAAGGACTGCAAAGCCCAGCTGATTTATGATGGAGGGAATGCCATGGTGTATCTCGTGGTCAACGTGATAGGGCCGGCCGGCGAGAACTATGCCGGGATATTTGCCTGATTTGATTTCAGCCAGCACCCGCTCGCCTTCGTTTTTGATTGCTTTTCTAAATTTTATAAGCTCAGCCTCGGCTTTTTTCACCGCGTGCCGGATTTCTTTTTTAGAGATTCCTTTTGGATTAAAAGCCTCCGCAAGTTGCGAGCTTAAAACCTTTGTGTCGTGTAATGTCAAAAACGGACGCATGAAAGGCATTGTTCCGTCTCGGATGGGCTCCATATTGTTTTTTATGTTTTCCGCATATGACGCGACGATAGGGCAGTTATAATGATTGTCGACTGTGTCGTATTCTTTTGCGTCATAAGGTATGCATGGATAAAAGATAAAATCCACTTGCTTTTCTATTAGGTCCATAATGTGACCGTGCATAAGCTTTGCAGGATAGCATTCGGATTCTGATGGTATGGACTCTAATCCCTTTTCATAAACTGTTTTGCTGGATTGCGCCGATAACACCACGCTGTATCCCAACTCTGTGAAAAAAGTGTGCCATAGTGGATAGTTTTCAAACATGTTAAGACCGCGGGGTATACCGACAGTTCCTCTTGGCGCGTCATTTTCATCCAGAGAGGTATAGTTAAAAAGCAAACTGTTTTTGAAGCCGAAGAGATTGGGCAGGTTAAATTTATTTATATTTGCCACTCCCGCGCCTTTTTCACATTTGTTACCCGATAGATGGCGATGTCCATTGTTAAAGGTATTTATAGTAAGCAAACACGAGTTTTCGCAACCTTTGCATCGTGTATTGGTTTTCTTTACGGTGAATTCGTCTAAAGATTTGGTGTCACACAGGGTGGTTGTCTTGCTTATGTCATAATTCTCCCGGGCTATAAGCGCAGCTCCAAAAGCTCCCATTAGCCCAGCTATTTGTGGGCGCACAACTTCACGTCCCGTTATTTTCTCTGTGGCTCGAAGAACAGCGTCATTTAAGAAAGTGCCGCCCTGAACGACAATATGTCCGCCCAAGGTTTCAGGATTTCTTAGCTTTATTACTTTGTAAAGAGCGTTTTTGATAACTGAATATGACAGCCCGGCGGAAATGTCGCTCACATTCGCGCCTTCTTTTTGCACCTGCTTTATTCGTGAATTCATAAATACGGTGCATCGGGTTCCCAAATCCATCGGGTTTTTGGAAAAAAGAGCTTTTTGGGCAAACTCATGAACCTCAAGCTCCATTGATTTTGAAAGGGATTCTATAAAAGAGCCGCAGCCGGACGAACAGGCTTCGTTTAAGATGACCTGATTTATTATGCCGTCTTTTATCGTGATGCACTTCATATCCTGGCCGCCAATGTCCAATAAAAACTCCACCTCGGGGTCAAAATATGAAGCCGCGGTGAAATGCGCCACCGTTTCGACTTCGCCCACATCCACGCCGAAAGCCGACTGTATGAGAGCTTCCCCATATCCTGTGACGCATGAATAGGCGATGGTAGCTGTGCTGGGCAGGGATTTATATAAATCTTTTAAAAAGCCTGTCATAACTTTTAGCGGATTGCCTTTGTTTTGCGAATAATAATCGGTTAAAATTTCTCCGCTCTCTCCCAGCAAGACCAGCTTAGTGGTCGTGCTTCCGGCATCTATGCCCAAAAAGCAATTTCCCTGATATTCGGAAAGATTGCCTCTTATAACTGTCGCTTTATCGTGGCGCTCTTTAAACTCTGCATAATCTTCTTCGTCCTCAAAGAGAACATCCAGGCTTTGAAGAGAAAAGCTTTGCTCTCCGAATTGTTTTTCGTGCTGCCATTTTTTATGAAGAATTTCAAGGCTTGTGGTTTCGCCGCTCGCCATCATCGCACAGCCCATTGCCACATACATTTTCGCGTTTTTCGGCTCGAAAATCTGTTCTGGTTCAAGATGCAAAGTTTTTGAAAAAAGCTTGCGAAGCTCAGGCATAAATGATAGCGGGCCTCCGAGATATGCCACGTTGCCGCGAATGGGCCGCCCGCAGGCGAGCCCGCCGATTGTCTGGTTGACTACAGCCTGAAAAATAGATGCGGAGATATCTTCGCGTGAAGCCCCTTCGTTTAAAAGAGGCTGAATATCACTTTTTGCGAACACTCCGCAGCGCGCGGCTATGGGATAGATAACTTTATGTTTTTCGGCAAGCGTATTAATTCCCGCGGCGTCAGTGCCCATGAGAGTCGCCATTTGGTCGATAAACGCGCCTGTGCCACCCGCGCAGGTGCCGTTCATGCGCTGCTCAACTGTTCCTGAAAAATATGTGATTTTAGCGTCTTCGCCGCCAAGTTCTATTGCGACATCGGTTTGGGGAATGAAAGTGCGCACGGTTTTAGCCGCGGCGATAACTTCCTGAACAAAAGGAATGCTAAGCTTTTGAGATACCCCCAAGCCACCCGAGCCTGTGCAGGCGACTTTTATTTTAGCATCGCCCAGAGATTCTAACGCATCCAGAAGGACGGCCTCCACGGATGTGTAAAGATCCGAATAGTGGCGCATATATTTTTGGTATATTAGTTTATTATTCTCATCAAGTGCGGCTATTTTAACTGTTGTAGAGCCCACATCGATTCCAAGGCAGATTTCTTTTCCCATTTATATATCTTTTCTTTTTTTTATTATTTCTTTGAAACAAAAGTTTATCATTTAAATATTACGAAAACAAGACCGATAAAGCAGGATATGCACAATATTTTTTTAAGACAGCCTTTTGCCCGCTATGATGTCGCTTAATGTTAATGAATCAAAAAAATGCGCTACAGCAGTGTTTAGAGGATCATAAACATTTTCCCTTACGCATTGCTGAAGTAGGGTTTCTTTTCCATGGTTTTTGTCGGTAAGCAGCAAATCTCCCTCGAGAATTCTCAACACGTCGCCTATCACGATATCCTTTGGTTCTAAAGCCAATAAATAGCCTCCTTGAGGTCCTTTTTGAGAACGGATATAGCCTGATCTCTTTAAATCCTTTGCAACCTGTTCAAGATAGTTTACTGACAGCTCTTGACGCACGGCTATGCTTTTTAGCGTCACCACCTGAGCTCCTTGCTGGCTTAAGTCAACAAGCATTCTCAGCCCATATCTTCCTCGCGTTGAAAGCTTCATGATATCTTCGCCTTTTTTAATTTAAGTTGGTAATCACAAATAAGATCATCAAGTGTGATACTGTTTAGAGTTTTAGTAATTTTCCCATATGCGCTTTCCCAAACTTTGTGGGTGAGGCATTTATCCTGTCTTTTGCAATATTCAGAATCGGCGCATCTGACAAGAGAAAGCGGGCCTTCCGCACTGATTAAAATATCGTATATAGTTATTTTATCTGCGGGTTTTGCAAGCAGATATCCACCGCATTTACCTTTTTGGCTGACTACAATGCCGCTCTTTTTGATGAATCTGAAAAGCTGCTCCAAATAACCTTCGGATATTTGAGTTTTTTCGCTAATATAGCCAAGGCTTACGGGACTATCGGCTTTTTGCTCATAACCCAAAAAAACCAAAGCTTCAAGAGCGTATTTTCCCCGCGTTGAAATTCTCATTATGACTTTTCTTCTTCAAACAAAGTTCCTGCCAGATATCTTTCGCCTGAATCGGGGAAAATGGCAACGATTGTTTTTCCATCGTTTTCCGGTCTCTTTGCAAGCAAAACAGCAGCAAACGCCGCAGCACCCGCGCTCATTCCCACAAGAATACCTTCTTTTTTCGAAAGATTTCGCGCTGTTTCAAAGGCGTCATCGTTTTCCACTTGGATTATCTCATCAATTAGGGATTTGTCCAAAACATCCGGCACAAAACCTGCGCCTATGCCTTGTATCTTGTGTGGACCGGGGGAGTTGCCGGAAAGTACTGCGGAGCCTTTTGGCTCTACTGCCACGACCTTGATATTAGGATTGAACTCTTTGAGCTTTTTACCTGTTCCCGTAATTGTGCCGCCAGTGCCTACGCCAGCAACTAAAATATCCACTTTGCCGTCGGTGTCGCGAATGATTTCCTCTGCGGTGTTTTCGTAATGGGCTTTTGGGTTTGCCGGGTTTTTAAACTGCTGGGGCACAAATGAATTTTCTAAACCTGCGGCGATTTCATCCGCTTTTTCGATAGCGCC
Source organism: Christensenellaceae bacterium (assembly GCA_963675575.1). GTDB lineage: Bacteria > Bacillota > Clostridia > Christensenellales > UMGS416 > JAGLOK01. The sequence continues at coordinate 2,797,944 of OY776378.1, read as the reverse complement.
TTTCATTCCCTTTGAGCCTTCGGTTAACACCAATTCCGCTCCGAGAGCTGAAAGAAGCTTTCTTCGCTCTATACTCATGGAATCGGGCATTGTAAGAATTATTCTGTAGCCTTTTATAGCCGAGATGTAGGCAAGACCGATGCCCGTATTTCCGCTTGTAGGCTCCACGATTACACTGCCGGGCTTAAGCTCTCCCGCTTTTTCGGCTTCGGTTATCATGTAGTAGGCGATTCTGTCTTTTACGCTACTGAGTGGGTTGAACATTTCTAATTTTGCAAGCACCGTGCCTTTAGCGCCGTGCGTTATTTTATTTAACTTAACGAGCGGAGTGTTGCCGATAAGTTCTGTAATGTTATTTGCTATTTTTGTCATGATTATATCTCCTTTTTAGTCGATGCTTTCTATGTCGAATGGAGTTTCTTGATATACATAATAATTCAGCCAATTGGCAAACAGTAAGTTTGCATGAGCGCGCCATGTGATTTTAGGTATTTGTATAATATCATCATTTGGGTAATAGTTTTTGGGTAAATCGATTTCCAAACCTTTGTTTTTATCGCGTTTATATTCGCCGTCCAGAGACAAAGCGTCGTATTCCGGATGGCCTGAAACATATACTTGGCGCCTGTCGCGGCTTGCGGCAAGCAAAACACCTGCCTCTTTTGAATGAGCTAACAGCTCCAAATCAGGACATGATAGGATGTCTGTGCTCATTACCTGCGAATGTCTGCTGTGAGGGGCTTTGAAATCTTCGTCGAATCCTCTTAGTAGTGGTGAGTGCTTTTCCATTATATCGTGCTCGAAAACCCCAAAAATTTTCTTTTCCGCCGCGTGTTTTCTAATTCCGTGGTGGTAATAAAGCGCCGCTTGCGCTGCCCAACAGATGTGCATGGTAGAAAAAACATGGTGCTTGCTCCATTCCATTATATCTTTAAGCTCATCCCAATAATCAACATTTTCAAAGGCCATGTGCTCCACTGGAGCGCCCGTTATCACAAGCCCGTCAAAATTTTCACTTTTCACATCATCAAAAGTTTTATAAAACGATGCTAAATGCTTGCTGGATGTGTTTTGGGATTGATAGCTTGCCGTTTTAAGCAGAGTGATTTCTATCTGCAAAGGAGTGTTTCCCAGCAGACGCAAAAGCTGAGTTTCCGTCGTTATTTTTTGAGGCATTAAATTTAAAATCGCGATTTTGAGCGGGCGAATATCCTGTGTTGCCGCGCGGTTTTCATCCATCACAAATATATTTTCATCCGCAAGCGTTCTTGCCGCGGGTAGTTTATCCGGTATTTTTACAGGCATGTTTTACCCTCCTCAATTAAGATTTTGCGAGCGCTTGTGATAGATCGCTCAACAAATCGTCGATATGCTCAAGTCCCACAGAAAGGCGAACCATCTCAGGCGATATTCCGCTTGAGGCGAGTTGGCTTTCGCTTAGCTGCGCATGCGTGGTGCTTGCGGGGTGGATAACAAGCGACTTCGCATCTGCGACATTGGCGAGTAGCGAGAATATCTCTAGAGAGTCTATAAACTTTCGCCCTGCGTCTAGCCCGCCCTTTATGCCAAATGTAAGTATGCCTCCAACGCCGTTGGGGAAATATTTTTGCGCAAGCTCATAATATTTATTATCTTTAAGAGTGGGATAGTTTACCCAAGTTACTTGTTCGTGGATTGCAAGAAATTCGGCAATCTTTTGCGCGTTCTCGCAGTGGCGTTCTACTCTTAGTGAAAGTGTTTCAAGCCCCTGAAGTATAAGAAAAGAGTTAAACGGGCTTATGCAGGCTCCGCTGTCGCGCAGAAGCTGCACACGGGCTTTTATGATATAGCCCATGTTGTCGGGTGTATCCGCATATACTATTCCGTGATATGTTGCGTCCGGTTGTGTGAAGTCGCTGAACCTTCCGCTTTTCCAGTCGAAAGTGCCGTTGTCAACGATGGCGCCTCCGATGCTTGTTCCGTGTCCACCGATATATTTTGTTAGCGAATAGACCACGACATCCACGCCGTATGATTTTACATTAATAAGATAAGGGGTTCCGAATGTGTTGTCGGCGATAAGCGGAAGATTATGCTTATGGGCTATTTCAGATATCTTTTCTAAGTCGGCAACGTTTATATTAGGGTTTCCGATTGTTTCGATATAGATAGCTTTTGTGTTGTCGTTTATTTTGCTTTCCACCGCGGCAAAATCATCGATGTCAACAAGATGGGTTTTAATCCCGTATTGCTTTGGAAGGCGCTCTGAAAAAAGAGTGTATGTTCCTCCATAGAGCGTGTTTGCGGCAATGATTTCATCTCCGCATTTTGCGATGTTAAAAATAGCGTATGTTATCGCCGCCATGCCCGATGATGTCACAAGAGCGCCTACGCCACCTTCAAGGGCGGCCAGACGCTTTTCCAAAACATCGGTTGTAGGATTCATTATCCGAGTATAGATGTTACCCGATTTCTTTAACGCGAATAGATCGGCCGCGTGCTGGGCGTCGTCAAAGTTATAGGAAGTGGTTTGATATATCGGCACTGCGCGCGCTCTGGTTGCGGTGTCGGGCGATTGACCCGCGTGAAGCTGCAAAGTTTCAAAATGCAATTTATTTTTTGTCATGATTAACTCCTTTTTTGTTGTGTTGTTTTACAGTGTTAAGTTAACCATTGCATCTTTTCTTTTATGGTGTGTTTGCTTGCTTTAAGAGAGTGCAAAAAAGCCGACAACAACAAGGAAAAACGATAATATGTGATTGGATTTTTATTTATATTCATTTCTTTCCCCTTTATCAACTTTTTATGAATTAATCAAAAAGCCTAGTAAAACACTTGGTTTTTATGTTATTATATAGTCAGGCAAAAAGAAAGTCAATAGTAATGACGGATGTATGCGATGAGGTTTACACAATATTAATAAATTAATTTCATTGTTTAAGATAGGATGGAGAACATGGCTGAAAAACAAAAAGACTTTAATATAGACGGAATGACATGCGCGGCATGCACAGCCGCAGTCGAAAAGGCTGTGGGAAAACAAGCGGGTGTAAGCTCTGCAAACGTTAACCTGACCACTGAAAAGATGCGGGTGTTCTTCGATGAAAATCTGATATCTGAAGATCAGATTATTGAAGCTGTCAAAAAAAGCGGCTATAAAGCTTCGCCAGACGAACACATCTCGGATTTGGAAATTGAAGTGCAGGGGATGACATGCGCCGCTTGTTCCGCCGCTGTTGAGCGCGGGCTCAAAAAGCTTGATTTTGTGAAAAGCGCGGAGGTCAATCTTGCAACTGAGAGGTCAAGGATTAATTACAATCCGGAACTTGGCAACATAACGCAAATTGAGGAAGCTATAAAAAAAGCTGGATACACTCCAGTAAGAATTAAAGATGGCTCTAATAACGAAGACAGGCTTGATAAAAAGCAGAGCGAACTAAAGATTCAGAAAATCAAGCTCATAGTAGCGGCTGTATTTTCAGTGCCGCTTTTTTATCTGGCCATGGGTCCGATGATAGGATTGCCTGTTCCGGGAGCTGTTTCACCGATGATGAACCCATTTTTGTACGGTTTAGTTCAACTACTTTTAACGTTGCCGGTCATCGGCGTTGGATATAAGTTTTATACAGTAGGCTATAGGACGCTTTTTAAGGGCAGTCCAAACATGGATTCGCTTATCGCTATAGGCACAACGGCCGCCTTCACATACAGCGTGTATTCGTTTATACAGGTTACTTTGGGAAATGCACAGTTTATTCACGAGATGTATTTCGAATCCGCGGCGGTAATCATTACATTGGTTATGCTGGGCAAATATCTTGAGGCAAGGTCTAAGGGGAAAACAAGTGAAGCTATAAAGAAACTTATGGAACTTGCACCAAAAAAGGCGAGCGTAATAAGAGACGGCAAAGAAATCGAGATTCCCGTGGAAGAAGTTATAGTCGGCGATTTGATAATCGTGCGCCCCGGAGAGAAGCTTCCGGTGGACGGCGAGGTTACAGAGGGAATAACTTCAGTGGATGAATCAATGCTTACCGGCGAAAGCATGCCAATAGAGAAAACAGCTGGAGATGCTGTTACAGGCGCTTCAATCAACAAAAACGGAAGCATACAATTTAAAGCGACAAAAGTAGGTAAAGACACCGCACTGGCACAGATAATCAAACTGGTTGAAGAAACTCAAGGGTCAAAAGCGCCGATTGCAAAGCTGGCAGACATTGTTGCCGGATATTTCGTGCCGATAGTAATGGGAATAGCCTTGCTTTCATCGCTTGCGTGGCTAATCAGCGGCGAAAGCATATCATTTGCGTTAAAGATATTTGTGGCGGTGCTTGTAATCGCCTGCCCTTGCGCGCTTGGGCTTGCGACGCCAACGGCTATAATGGTTGGAACGGGCAAGGGAGCCTCAAATGGAATATTGTTTAAAAACGGCGAGGCGCTGGAAATAACGCACAAGGTAAAAGTGGTGGTGCTGGACAAAACAGGAACAATCACGCAAGGCAAGCCAACGGTAACCGATATTTTGGTGTATAATAAATATGACAAAGCAAAGCTTTTGGCAATCGCGGCATCCGCGGAAAAAGGAAGCGAGCATCCGCTTGGCGAAGCTATTGTGCAAAAAGCCGAGGCTGAAAAAGTCGAACTTATCAAAGTTTCGGAGTTCAAAGCTATTCCTGGTCATGGAATAGAAGTTGATGTCGATGGCGAGAAGATTTTGCTGGGCAATGAAAAACTTATGTCGGATAGGAAAATTGACATAAAAGACTCTGCCACACAGGCCGGCAAGTTTGCCGATGAAGGCAAGACCCCGATGTTTATAGCAGCCGGAGGTGAGCTTGTCGGAATCATCGCTGTGGCCGATGTTGTGAAAGAGTCCAGCAAAAGCGCAATTGAGGCGTTGCACAGTTATGGACTCAAAACCGCTATGATAACCGGAGATAATAGAAGAACCGCAAACGCGATAGCCAAGCAAGTCGGCATAGACATGGTGCTATCTGAAGTGTTGCCCGAGGACAAGGCGAATGAAGTCAAAAAACTTCAGCAAAAACATGGCGCTGTAGCGATGGTGGGCGACGGCATCAACGACGCGCCGGCACTGGTGCAGGCGGATGTGGGAATAGCCATCGGCTCGGGAACGGATGTGGCTATAGAATCGGCGGACGTAGTTCTCATGCAAAGCGATTTGATGGATGTATCCTATGCCATTGCGCTTTCCAAAGCTGTTATACGAAACATCAAGCAGAATCTGTTTTGGGCGTTTGGATACAATGTTTTGGGCATACCTATTGCCGCGGGGCTTTTGTATATATTCGGTGGGCCTAGGCTCAATCCGATGTTTGCGGCGGCGGCGATGTCACTAAGTTCGGTGTCGGTTGTTACAAACGCGCTCAGGCTTAACGCTTTTAAGCTAAAAGGCAAAGCCAAGAAATAAGGTAACTAAAAAAATGATTTGAATTATATATTTTAGGAGGATAAATTATGAAAGTAACACTTAAAGTAGAAGGAATGTCATGTATGCATTGCGTCATGCATGTGAAAAACGCATTAGCAGACCTTGACGGAGTTAACAAAGCTGAAGTTTCGCTAGAGACGAATTCGGCGGTAGTGGAATATGACGAAAGTAAGGTGGATGTGGCCGCGATGAAAGCGGCCGTTGATGAAGCGGGCTATAAGTTAGTCGACTGAAAAAAGCACAATAAAAAGGCATGCATAGCATGCCTTTTTATAATATATGCCAATTTTAATTGACAGCGCCGCCCAAATTTTTAAGCAATTCTTTTGCGCCATCGGTCGCTTCGACAGTGCCGTCGGCAAATATCCAATAACCCTCCACTCCGTCCATGCTTTCAACGAGCGTGAATCCTTCTTCATATGTGGAGAGAAAGACTGCGGTGGATAAAAAATCCGCGATACCCGAATCTTCAGTGAAAATAGTGACCGCTCTGAAATAGTCCGCGGGAAAAAGCGTTTGAGGGTCGATAAGATGATGATATTTTGCGCCGTCAACTTCATAGAAGCGCTGATAGTCGCCGCTTGTTACCACAGACATATCATTCACATACGCTATGTCAATTAAATTTTCGTTGTTTACAGTGTCATCAAAATAAAATGGATTTTGCAGACCGATGCTCCAGTGATTTTTTGCATCTTCATGCGGCTTTCCTACCGCTTTCACATTGCCTCCGCTAAGTATGAAAAATGACTCGAAACCCATATCAAAAAGCTCTCGCGCAACAAGTTCGGTGGCGTAGCCTTTCGCGACCGCGCCCAAATCAAGCGCGCTTCCTTCGTTAAGATACACGGTGGAGTTTTGCTTATCTATTATAACATTATCAATTCCTGTAAAAGCGTTTGCCGATTGTAATTCTTCCATGGAAGGAATCGCGGCGTTTTGGGGGTCGGCTAAGCCAGCCTCGCGGTATTCGTGCCAAATTTTAAGCACTGAGCCAAGAGATACATCTGTTTTTGAGGAAATACTTTGATTTGATTTTATGCAGAAATCCAAAAGATTAATTAATGTTTCATCAACTTCGATGGGAGTTTTGCCCGCATTGTCGTTAATTGTTTTGATATTGTTAATGCCTTCGTATGTGTTGTAGTTGTCAAAAAGCTTGTTGAGTTCATTGAAACGATTGTAGGCATGCTCTGAATATCCATCAAACTCTTTTTGACTTGTGGCGTATCCGGCTATCTGAATTATGGTGTCAAAAGTTCCGAAAAACTCATAGCTGTACTTGCTGTATGTTTTGTTTGCACCAGAACAGGCGCTTGCAGAAAATATAAAAGCGAGCACAAATGAATATGTAATAATTTTTTTAGTAATCTTTTTCATATATTTAGACTTTCATAATTTTGTATTCTGCGCTCATTATATCAGAGCTTGATTTTGAAGTAAATCTGTATAAAAATAATAAGAGCATGGTATAATCGCATAAAGGAGATTGGCGTGAAACTTAAATGGGGCGATTTTTTGATATTTTTTGTTATAGCATCGATTATTGCTTTGATGTTTTATCAAAGCGTGCCCAAAAACGAAAGCGAATCTCTAAATGCGCAAATCATTAAAGATGGGGAACTTTTATACGAAGTCAGATTAAATGACATTACCGAACAAAAAGAATATATTCTGGACGAAGGTGACGTAGTTATTGTTGCCGAGCAGGGGAAAATAAGATTCTTGGAATCTGACTGCCCGAATCAGATATGCGTATATACGGGTTGGATATACCGCGCAAACCAAATCGCAGCGTGTTTGCCAAACCGAATACTTGTTAAAATAGTAGGCGCACAAGAGGAAGTTGATGTGGTGGTGCAATGACAAATAATAAAACAAAAAAACTGGTGCTGAGCGCGATGCTGACCGCAGTGGCTGCGGCGCTTTCCGTGCTTGAAGGGTTTATCCCCATTCAGGCGGTTGTGCCTATCCCCGGCCTGAAGCTGGGGCTTGCCAATATTGTCACCATGTTTGTGATTTTTTCTTTGGGATATAAATATACTTTTCCGATAGTTGCGGCAAGATGCCTTTTAGGTTCGCTTTTCGCGGGGGGTCCAATATCGCTCGTATTTTCATTAAGCGGCGCGACTATGGCCGCCGTTGTGATGCTGGCGCTTAAAAGAGGCTACGGAAAGCATTTTTCTTTTTATGGGATAAGCCTTTCGGGCTCTGCGGCATTTAATATTATGCAGGTGCTATCGGCGGCATTAATATTGCAAGATACCGCGGTGTTTTCATATCTTCCGATACTTATGGCGGGGGGAGTTGCGACAGGGATAATAACAGCCACAGTATTTGGGCTGTTTTATAACCGTATCGACAAAGCCGGAGTCGTTAAAAGATACCTATTAAATTAGAATTTTAGGCTGATGTCCAAAGCTTTTACCGAATGGGTGAGTGCGCCGAGCGAGATAAAATCAACTCCGGTCGCGGCCACTTCGGCAAGCGATTTTTGATCCATATTCCCTGAGGCTTCAACCAAAGCCTTGCCGTCAATTATTTTGACCGCTTCAGCCATCTCATCAATACTCATATTGTCTAGCATAAGTATATCAGCGCCAGCTTTGAGGGCTTCTTTTACCTCGTCAAAGTTTTTGACTTCAACTTCTATTTTGAGCGTGTGAGGGATGATTTCTCGTGCGTTATTAACCGCCGCTGTGATGCTTCCCGATGCTGTAATGTGATTATCCTTTATAAGCACGCCGTCGGACAAATTGTATCGGTGATTATATGCTCCGCCGATTCGAACCGCGTATTTTTCCAATACTCTGAGCCCTGGAGTTGTTTTTCTTGTATCCAGTATTTTCACTTTATATCCGGAAACTTCATTTTGAATTTTATTGGCGTATGTAGCGATTCCGCTCATTCTTTGAAGGAAGTTTAAAGCAACACGTTCGCCGGAAAGTATGGAGCGCGCGTTTCCTTTGACTTTTGCGAATACCATGCCTTTTTTTAAAACTATCCCATCGTCGTTTGCTGTTATAAGCAAAACAGTATCATCAATTTCCTTAAATACCGCTTTAACAACATCAAGCCCGCAAAGGATCCCATCTTCTTTGGCGATGAAACTGCCTGTAATCTGCTTGCTCTCGGGAATTGTGCTTATTGTTGTAATATCACCTGTTCCGATGTCTTCAAGCAACGCTTTTTTTACGATATCTTTAATCATTATTTCATTCAGCATTTTATTAATCCTCCCTAAAATGAGAGCCTACAGACTCTTTTCTGTCAATCGCGGCTATTAATGTTTCATTTGCGACAAGAACCATGTTATATAACTCCATCATTCTGACGGAGGTGATTTTTGAGTCATTTAAAGTATTCAACAAACCTTCAACATATTCAAGCCCAAGCATCAAACTTTCTTCATTTCGAAGTATGCCGCAGTGTTTAACCATTATTCCTTTAAGCTCATTCATCTTTTCTTCAATGTCAATCTGCAATTTTTTGGCTTCCTGACACTTATATTCAACGATGCGGTCGCACCTTATATAATTAGCATTGATATGCTTCGCGCTCCGCCTGCCGAAAACTACGCACTCAAGCGTGGAGTTGCTGGCCAAGCGGTTGGCGCCATGAACGCCGGAGTTTGACGCTTCACCAATAGCATAAAGACCTTTTATATTTGTCTGTCCATTGAGATCGCAGGCGATACCGCCCATCATATAGTGTTGCACCGGCCCTACGGGGATAAATTGCTTTGAAATATTTATTCCCTTATCTAAACAATGATTGTATATGGTTGGGAATCTTTTTTTTAGAAACTCTTCCGATTCGTGCGTTATATCAAGCTTAACATATGGGGACTTCTGATTCTGAATTTCTTTATATATTTCCCGGGCTACGATGTCACGGGGTGCGAGTTCGTTCATTTCATGGCGTCCGAGCATAAATCGTTCGTTTGCGTCGTTATATAGCTTTGCTCCTTCGCCTCTTACCGCTTCGGAAATTAAAAAGCAGCGTTTATTGCGGTTTTCAGGGGTATAAAGACCTGTGGGGTGAAACTGCACAAACTCCATATGGCGAAGTTTGGCTCCCGCTCTTAATGCCATCGCAATGCCATCGCCTGTTGCAACCAGAGGGTTTGTGGTGTATCTATAAATCTGCCCGAGCCCGCCTGTCGCTATAATAATATGGCAGGTTTTATAAATCACATAATTATTATCTTTGAATACGAGCAAACCTATCGCCGCATCGTCTTTTGTTATGATATCGGCAACGAAAGAATCCTTACACAAGCTTATATTACTGAGTCCTCTGACTTTTTGGGTGAGTTTTTCTACTATCTCCGCCCCGGTGGCATCTCCGCCGCAGCGCAATATGCGTCGCATGCTGTGGCCACCCTCTTGCGCGGTAAGGAGATTGCCTTGAGAGTCCGTGTCAAAATTTACACCTAGCTTTACTAATTCATCTATGTCCTGCGGGGCTTCTTCCACTATAACTTGCACCGCTTTTTCATCGCAAAGCCCTGCGCCAGCTTTTATGGTGTCTTCAAAATGATATTCGAATTTGTCATCTTTTTCGGTGACGGCCGCTATTCCGCCTTGGGCTAAAGTTGAAGACGAGTCGTCTATATTGTGTTTTGTAAAAAGCGTGCACTTTAAATGGCTATCCAAATGATAGGCGGCGTAAAGGCCGGCTATACCGCTGCCAATAATCGCAACATCGGTTTCAATGACATTTGTATCGGACATATAAATGTCCGCTAGATATCTTTTCATGTTTACCCTTGTCTATTTGACTTCAAGCATGCGATCCAGACTTTTTTTCGCTCTTATCATCAAATCCTCGTCTAATATTATTTCATGTTCCATATTTTCTAAGCTGCGAAGCACATCTTCTATATGGGTCTTTTTCATGTTGACACACACAAGCTTCGGCGAAGCCATATAAAATTTCTTTTCCGGATTTTGATTTTCAAGGACGTGGAGTATGCCCATTTCCGTAGAAATTATAAACTCTTTATCTTCAGATTCTTTCACGTATTTTATTATTTGCGCAGTGCTGCCTACAAAGTCGGCTTGAGCTACTACATCCGGCGTACACTCTGGATGCACCAATAGCTTTGCGTTTGGCAAAGACTCTTTAGCCTTTTTCACTTCATCTTCCAACACTCTTTTGTGGACGATGCAATATCCCTTGTGCAAAATCATATCCTTTTCCGGCACTTGGCTTGCCACATAGCTCCCCAAGTTTTCATCCGGCACGAAAATAACTTCTTTTTCTTTGAGGGACTGAACTACATTAACCGCATTGCTGGATGTGCAGCATATATCGCACTCGGCTTTTGTTTCCGCCGATGAATTCACATAGCATACCACAGCCGCGTCGGGGTGGTTTTTTCTATGCTCTATAACGTCTTGCCCTGTGACCATGTCAGCCATTGGGCATCCCGCGTCTATTACGGGAAGGAGAACTGTTTTTTCCGGATTTAATATCTTCGCACTTTCGGCCATGAATCTTACTCCGCAAAACACGATGACATCGTTATCGGCATTTGCGGCTTTTCTTGAAAGCTCAAGTGAATCCCCAGTAAAGTCCGCGATGTCTTGGACTGCGCCATCTTGATATATGTGTGCCAAAATAACAGCATTTTTTTCTTTTTTAAGTTTTAATATTTTTTCTTGTATAGTCATTCGCATAACCTCCATACGGCGGCAAACTTTCATTATTAAGATATATTATACCACATGTTGTCTTTTTGAAAGGCAAATGAATATAGTAGACATCTATATTAATTTTGATAAATGGATTTGTCAAACGCATATTAATGTTATTGATCATATAATCAGAGTTTCCTTACGAAGATATTTCTAGCAAAAAAAATCATAGAAGAAATTATATCATGTTCAAAGTTGATAAATAGCTTGCGTTATGAGAAAATATCACAAAGAAGAAATCGTGCAATAATTTGGGGACAACCTATATTAAGACAACATTATTTTAACTTTGTTGGACGGTTTAGCGAAGATTTTTGTATTCGTTATTGAACGCTATTTTAATAGGGAAATGCTCATGGAGAAGATTATGATATATGATTTAATTGTTTTGGGCGCAGGGCCCGCCGGATACATCGCCTGTGAAAGAGCGGGGCATGCGGGGTTCAAAGTGCTGCTTGTTGAAAAAGAAAATATAGGCGGCGTATGCCTCAACGAAGGATGCATCCCCACGAAAACGCTTCTTTATTCGGCGAAGGTTAAGGACATGGCGGTAAACAGCCAAAAGTACGGAGTGATGGTTGGGGATGTTCAAATAGACCATGCGGCTGTAATAAAAAGAAAAAACAAGATAGTCAAAAAACTGACCGCGGGCGTAATAAATCAAGTTAAGGCTATAGGGACTGAAATAGTCGAAGGTGAAGGCGTAATACTCGGCCGAAATTCCGATGGATTTCAGATTAAAGTCGGAGACGATTTATATACGGGGAAAAGACTGCTTATAGCGACAGGTTCTTTGCCAATAGTTCCTCCCATTGACGGACTGAGCATGGCTGTTGAAGACGGCTTTGTGCTAACCAGCAAAGAGCTGCTTGAAATAAAAGAAATTCCTGGGAAGCTTGTTGTAATCGGCGGCGGGGTAATCGGCCTTGAAATGGCCAGCTATTTTAATTCGGCTGGAAGCAATGTTACGGTAATTGAAATGATGCCTAAAATCGGCGGATTTATAGATGAGGATATCGCAAACCTCCTTAAAAAGGAATATGAAAAAAAGGGTGTGAAGTTTTTCTTGTCAAGCAAGGTTACAAAGATTGATAACAACGCTGTAGTGTATGAATGCGGCGGAGAGCAAGTGGAGATTGAAGTAGATAAAGTTCTTCTTTCGGTGGGGCGCCGTCCGAATTCCCTGGGAATCGGGGTTGAAAACATTGGAGTGCAGACAGAAGGCGGCAAAGTGCTGATAAATGAAAGATGTCAAACGAATATTGACGGTGTGTACTGCGCGGGAGATGTCAATGGACGATCTATGCTGGCGCACACAGCCTACAGGCAAGCGGAAGTGGCGGTAAACAACATGCTGGGTAAAAGCGACACGATGAGCTATGCTGCCATTCCGTGGGTGATTTACACAAATCCGGAGGTAGCGGGAATAGGATATACAAGTCAAAGCGCAAAAGACGCTGGACCAAATGTGCTTGAAAAAATCATATCAATGAACTTTGCTGGGAGATATATGGCTGAAAATGAGCGCGGCGAGGGTATAATAAAAATAATTGTGGATAAAGACAAAAACACGCTATGCGGCGTTCATATGATTGGCAACTATTCTTCGGAGATAATAATTTCGGCAGGTATAATGATAGAAAAACAAATGAGCATAGACGAGATAAAAACTTTTGTGTTTCCTCATCCAACAGTCGGGGAGATTATAAGGGAGGCTTTGTTTCAGTTGTAAATAGCCGGATTTGGCTTTTTGTATTGCATTTTGACTACTGGAAACTAATTCCTTGACACTGCAAATAGAATTATATATAATGCAAAATCGATTAGCTTATAGATTGGAGAAACAGGATATGGGTGTATATAGAAGGTATACATTTTATACTTTGACTTACTTCAATCTTTTTTGTTTGTCTAATAACATTTTTGTTTATTTATAAATGTAAAAAACTATAGTACATAGTCTAAAAATTCAACAGATAAAAGAGGATAGATATGAACATAATGACTTTTCCGACAGGTGTTTACGGAGTAAATACTTATTTTGTGATAAATGAAGAAACTAAGGAATGTATTATAATAGATCCCGGCGGAAGCTTTGACCTTATTAAGAATATGCTTGAAAAATATAAGATCATACCAAAGCATATACTTTTGACGCATGGACACTTTGATCATATAGGAGCGCTTAATGAGATTCGTGAATATTACAAGGTGGATGTGTACGCCCATGCGGAATGCAGCAGAGCGATATTTGATCCTCTTCTTAACTTATCCACATACAAGGATATGGCTTCCGGCGAGCAAATAAAATGCGAGCCTGTGGAAAATGTGCTGACTGATGGTCGGGAAATTGATATTTGCGGCTTTAAAATCAAAGCAATTCACACTCCCGGTCATTCGAAAGGCTGCATGGTGTTTGTGGTGGGTGGATGCGCATTCACTGGAGACGCGCTCTTTAGAATGTCGATAGGGCGTACTGATTTATTGGGCAGCGATGCGAAGGCGATGAAAGAATCGCTGATTAAGCTAAAAAAAATCCTAACACCGGATATGAAAATATTGCCGGGTCACGGTGAAGAGTCGTTTTTTTCTTATGAACTTGAGTATAACCCGTTTTTAAGCAGACTATGAAAAAGACGTGTTTACTGTGGGATTTTGACGGCACACTCGCATACCGAGATGGTATGTGGACTCAGTCTTTAAGCAATGTTCTTGAAAGAAATGGCTACAGCGGTTTTGACCGCAAAGTGATTTCTAATGCAATGAACCCTTGTTATCCTTGGGAAAACCACGAAAAAGCACACAGCGAATATTTTAACGGCCTTAATTGGTGGGGATATATCGAAAAGTGCGTTGTTGGAGAGGCTTTGAAAGCTATTGGAATCACTCAGGCAAAAGAAAACACCAGACTTGCCGAGCAGTTTAGACAAGAGTTTTTAAAACTAGATTCTTGGTATCTTTTTGAAGACACTAAAAGAAATCTGGAGCGTTCAATTGCCTTAGGATACGACAACGTGATATTATCAAATCATACACCTGAGCTTAGGATGCTAGCTGAATATCTAGATATATCTCGTTATTTTAAACATATCGTTACATCGGCGGATGTCGGCTACGAAAAGCCAAACAAAAATTTTTACGACATGGTCAAGAAATTTGGCAGCTATGAAGATTATTATATGATTGGCGACAACTATGAAGCGGATATCTTGGGGGCAATGAATTATGGCTTCAAAGCAATTATGGTAAGGAAAGAAAATTCTAGAGATTATGCCAGTTACTCTGAAGATTTGGACGGCATTTGGCAATTTATCAAATAAAAAGCGGGAAATAGGGTAAAATCATATAAAAAAACTATAAAAACCGCAAAGATATATCGAAAAACAATAAAAATATATTGACATAGGATAATTTGCGATTTATAATATCGATGAAACCAAATGATTGATTGAGGTGCGATATGAGATTTGTCGGAAAATATTCTTTGTCTTTTTTTGTTAAGATTTTACTTTTGATAGTTATGGCAGTAACTGTTTTAACAATTGTTTTTTTGCCATGGGTGGTCGAGATGTATTTAAAAATAGATTATGGAATTTACGACACTCATGCGAGAACTGTTTTGCTTATTTTTTCATATCCTTGCGGCATTTGCACATTATTGATTGAAAATGAACTAAGAAGAATGTTCAAAACGCTTGAAAACAAAAATCCGTTTGTGGAGCGCAATGTAAAGTCGCTTAACAGGATGGGATGTTTGATGATTATAGTTTTTGCGATGTTTGTTTTTAAAATAATTATGTTGAATACGATAATGACAATGCTTTCAACTTTCGCCATAATAATAGTTGCGATTTTATGCTTTGTGTTGGCGGATGTATTTAAGCAGGCGGTAATATACAAACAAGAAAACGACTTGACGATATAGGAGGCTGTCATGGGTATAGTGGTAAATTTGGATGTCATGATGGCCAAACGAAAAATAAAATCCGGCGATCTCGCTCAGAAAATCGACATAACCAACGCGAATCTTTCAATCCTTAAAACATCAAAAGCTAAAGCGATTCGCTTTTCTACGCTTGAGGCATTGTGCAAAGCATTAGACTGTCAGCCAGGCGACATATTGGAATATGTAGAATCCGACGACTAAAAATTCAGTGAAACTTCCAACCTTTATTTAAGTTACCCATTTTTAAGAAAGTTAATTTGAAAGGAGCGGTATTATGTCTCAAAAAATTGAATCAACAAAGCAGGAAATGGTACAAAGCAGTATCGCAAAAAATATGACGGGGTATTACAAAAACAAAATAAACAGGATTATAGCTATCGCATTGGCGCTCGCTCTGGGGGTAGTATTCACCTTAATGATAGTAGAGCATAGAATTGGCATAAACTATTTTGTCTTGGCCTTTGTGATGATTGTGTCAGCTGGGTTTGTTATGTACAAAGATGATAATTTAAGCATAGCCAAGTATGCTTTCTGGGCGATAGCCTTTTTGATGTACGCATCAGTATTTTTTAGACTTAGTAATGTGATGTATACTGCTTTAGCAATATTGTTTTTACCCGCTTTATTTATATTATCAACTATTTTCTCGGGGAAAAAGCTTCCGCAAAATATTGTAGTTAACGGGTTAATTAGGTTTTGGGGAAGTATTGCATTTGTTGACAAGATATTTATTGCGATAAGGTCATTAGCTTTCAAAAAAGGTGAGAATAACAAAGCCTTGCCCATGAAGATAATTATTGGTATAGCAATTTCTATAGTTTTGCTTTTGATGATTGTACCGCTTATGTTTAGTGCGGATTCGGTATTTGAAAAAGTAATAATCGATTTTATTAATTTAGAGTCAGTGTTTGAATTTTTATGGAAAGCAGTGCTTTCAGCTGTTATAGCTATCTTGTTTTTTGGGTTTCTATATATAATCACTGTAAAAAAAGACACTCCACATCTGAGTAAAAAAGTTATGGAACAAGTCTTTCATGTGGAATCTACCTTGTTGGTGATTTTAGGAATAGTGGGCGTGGTATACTCTGCTTTTTCTGTGGTTCAGTTCACGCATCTATTTGGAGGCTTAGATAGAGCGTTGCCTGAAGGATTTTCATTAACCGAATATGCCAGAAGTGGATATTTCGAGCAGGTGTTTTTGACAGTTATAAACCTCATTATTATTGGGGCATCTATTATTTTTACAAATAATTCTAAAGGAAAGCTAAAAAAAGCTGTTAATATATTGTTGTTATATTTTATTGCGATAAATTTTTACCTGATGATTTCTTCTGCCTACAAAATGGGATTGTATCAAAGAGAATATGGATTTACAGTGCTTAGGCTGATGGTTGATATATTGCTCATTTTCGAAGCGAGCATATTTATACTACTAGTCATAAAAATCGTAAGACGAAAAACACCTTATCTCACATACGCCCTATATTACGCAGTGGCTTTCTGGGCAATAGCCAGTTTTATAAACATTGAAGGCTTGAGTGCTGATTTGAATATAAAGAGCTTTGAAAAAGGGGGAACTATTGATGTGCACTATCTTAGCCGGCTGGATGACACGAGCAAACAACTTAAGTATCTATATATTGAGCACTATGATGATTTCAAAGCAGAGGATATAAAGAAAATTGAAAACTACTTTTTGGAAGATGAGGTAACAAAATATAGAAGCAACGGAGAGAAAATAATTTTGCTCGATACTTATATTGAATATAATATATCCAGGGCAAACAGAGTTAAATGTGCCAACGAAATTATAGACAATAAATAAGTAGTATTGATTTTCAATTAATTATATGAATTTTAAAAACAAAAAACACCTGAAGAAGTTTATAGTTTCAGGTGCTTTTTATAAATCATGAATTATTTTTTTAACCAGCCGTTGTTGGCGGAGTGAAAACTCTGGCTCCGGCCTCTTTGTCAAGATGATATAATCCCGGGCCGTCGTTGTGAACCAGCTTTATCTGACCTATCATTTTAGTGAAAGATTCTTCTTCCTCAACCTGCTCGTCCACGTACCAATTTAGAAAACTTACTGCGGCATAGTCTTTTTCCTCGTGTGCGATGCTCATCAATAAATTTATTCTTTCGGTAACGAACTTTTCGTGTTCGAGAGAGATTTCAAAAGTTTCGAGCAGTGATTTAAACTCTGTTGGGGGATTATCGAATCCAGTTATAACCGCCTTCTCGTCACGTGAGTGAAGATAGTTATAAAATTTCATGGCGTGAAAATTCTCTTCCTGTGACTGAACCAGATACCAGCTTTCAAAGCCCGGCAAATCATTCTCTGAAGCGTATGCCGCCATCGACAAATATAAAAAATCCGAATAAAACTCATACATTATCTGTTTGTTAATTTCATCAACCAATTTCTTTTGCATTTTACGGCTCCTTTCGTTTGTTAAATGTTGTTTAATTTATCATTGGGTATAACCATTTATATTAATATTATAGATGCCGAGCCTATTAATATCAACATCGATTAACATTAATTGTTAGCGGAGGGAAAGCGCGTGTTCAGAATAGTATAATATTCGAAAAAGACTTTTATTGGAACGCTAAATGTAAAAAAACAAATTATTCAATCCGTTAAAATACATTTCGCTTTATTTTTGGGAAGTAATTTGATATCATTTAATTGTGACCCTAGCATTTTCCATTTACACAGTTGGCAAACGACAGAACTTCTGATATATGACTACGACTTAAAGCAAGTGTTTTGCTTTTAAAAAGGAGGTTATTATGGAAACAGTTTCACTTAAGAAACTGAGAAGGTTCAACTTGATAATGGGTTTTTTCCATTTGGCGCAAGCCGTTATCATGGCCATCCTCGCGACAAGTTTGATTCAAACAATTGGTCAATTCAAACCGCAAATCACTCAATTTTACTTATCATACAATACACAGACTCAATCGCTCGAGCAAGTTTCAAGGCAGCTGTTTGAGCTGCCTTTCGGCATTATGGTAGCGATATTTCTCTTTATTTCTGCAATTGCACACGCACTTATTTCATTGCCAAAAAAGCTCAACGCGATTTATAGTTCAGATCTTGAAAAGGGTATAAACAAGTTTAGGTGGTTTGAATACGCATTGAGTTCATCCATAATGATTGTGCTGATCTCCACTCTTTTTGGAATTTACGACATAGCCTCATTGATACTGATTTTTTTAGTTAATGCATCAATGAATTTCTTTGGGTTGGTTATGGAGCAGCTGAATTCCGGGAGGGATAAAGAAAAGGTCAAGTGGGGACCTTTTGTATGGGGGTCAATAGCGGGACTTGCTCCTTGGATTGCGATATTGATTTATATGTTCGGAAACGGTAATTTTGAAATGGTGCCTTGGTTTGTTTGGGCTATTGTCGGCACTTATTTTGTGGCTTTTAACACCTTCCCGATCAATATGATTTTGCAGTATAAAAAAGTTGGAAAGTGGAAAGACTATCTATATGGGGAAAGAGTGTATATCGTTTTAAGCTTGGCTGCTAAATCCATTTTGGCATGGCTTGTTCTCTTTGGAGCGATGCAGCCTTAACTGTCTGAAATTTTTTGCTAAACAATAAGAAACCGCTGAATTCAGCGGTTTCTTTGTTTTTAAACATAATTATTTATTTTTTGTCTGCTTGCCGCATGAATAGCAATAGTGATCCTGTTTTCCTATCTTCTCGCCGCATTCTTGGCATACAACGCCAGTTTCCCCATGAATGTGTTTTTCTTTAGAGGAAAGTATTTCTTCGCGCATATTTGCCGACAATGAGCTACAACCTTTACAAATGCTTTCTCCTTCGGGCATCGGATCCCCGCAGGACGCACAGTAGTAAACCATATGTTCACCTCCATATTTTGTAATATATATTTAATGATATATTAAATAATCATAATAGTCAAATATCACAAAGAATTATAAGTGTATATCTGAGAAGCAAAGATTGATTAGAAATTGTCAGCATAAAATTGAGAGAAGATTGTTTTGATGGTTTGATTTTTAGCGATATAAGATGCGGTGTTTGACAAAGTCCTAATGCTCATAATACAATACAATCATGCTAAAAACCTCTCTTGAAAAAGAGATTAATCATCAGTTGTTGGAATGATAATATTATCAAAAAATTAACTTAACATATGCAAGAAAGCTTGAAAAACAATATTATATTTATATTGATTTGTTCAAAAGAACTTAGTTTTATAAAGATATAGAGGAGCTACATGAAAAAAGATTTTAATAAAAATGAAGTAATGAAAGCGGGAGTTCTCAGTTTCCCAAAAGGCAGCCATCCAAAGGACGCGAAGTATGCTCCGCAAGCTGATATTTCTGGTATAAAAAACAAATATTTAGATATTTCATACGCGAATATTTCAGAATCTCAAAAGCTGGATTTATACTTGCCAGATGATGGCGAAGGCCCTTTCCCACTGATTGTCCACATTCATGGCGGAGCATTCGCGGTTTGTGACAAAAGAGATGTTCAGGTAATACCTTGGCTTGATGCGATAAACCGCGGCTTTGCGCTCGCGAGCATAAATTATCGAATGAGCGGCGAAGCTATTTTCCCTGCCGCGGTTATTGATTGCAAAGCGGCAATACGATATTTGCGAGGCAAAGCGGAAAAATATAAGCTTGATAAATCAAGATTTGCAGCAGTGGGAGGATCCGCGGGCGGAAACTTAACTGAGATGGTTTGCGTCACTGGAAACGTTGCCGAACTTTCTGATGCCTCGCTTGGCCACGCTGGAGAATCATGCGGTGTGCAGGCGGGAGTCTCCTGGTTCGGGCCGACAGATTTTCTGAAAATGGATGAGCAGTTTACGGTTTCTGGTACTGGAGAGCGTACCCACAACGATCCAAACTCTCCAGAGTCCTGCTATATGGGAGGGACTATTACCAAACTTGATTACGAGTGGGTACAGATGGCAAATCCCATTACTCATATTCACAAAGATATCCCGCCCATGTATCTTCAGCATGGAAGTGTCGACCGAATTGTTCCTGTGGAGCAGTCGAAGATTTTTGCTTTCGCAGTTGAACATAAGTTAGGGCCGGGCCGGGTGAAGTTTGAAATACTTGAAGGGGCTGACCATGCGGACGCTATGTTTGAAACGAAAGAAAACATGGAAAAAAACTTCGAATTTTTACAAAAACATCTGAATTCAAATTAGAAACAAGAAACAAAGATAATAAACTATACAAATTTGTCAATTTGTGATACCGGAGATATTCATGTCCCAAGAAAACGGAGAAATGCTTAGCGATAGCCTTGATGTGTCGGCCAAAATTTCTGAACCATTTGTTGTGATGGCAAAACCGGTAGGTCCGCACTGCAATCTTAAATGTGGCTACTGCTATTATTTGGAGACTGAAAGCTTTTATGAAAACAGACATAAGTTTCAAATGTCGGATGAACTGCTTGAAAAGTTTATACGACAATATATAGATGCAAGCCCGGGACCCGTAATACAGTTCACATGGCACGGCGGCGAGCCGACACTGGCGGGGCTTGATTTCTACCGCAAAGCAGTGGAACTGCAAAATCGATACCTGCCTGAAGGGTGGACGTGCTGGAACAATCTTCAGACAAATGGGATTCTTCTGGATGACGATTGGTGTGCTTTTTTGGCAGATGCCAAGTTTGATGTGGGGCTGAGTTTGGACGGCACGCAATGGCTGCATGATGAATATCGAAAAGACCACGGCGGCCGCGGAACTTACGCGCGCGCAGTCGATGCGGTGCGCCGCCTGCAAGCCCACGGCATACAGCCTGATTTGCTGTGCACGGTAACGTCATCAATAGCTAAAGAACCCTTAGCCGTTTATCAGGCACTTAAAAATTTGAATACAGGATGGATTCAATTCATACCAATTGTGCGTCACACAAAAGATGGGCAGGTGACAGAGGATTCCGTCACAGGCGAAGGATACGGGGATTTTTTGTGCGCGGTTTTTGATGAATGGATTAAGCACGATATCGGGCGGCTGGATGTACAGATTTTTGCTGAAATGTCACTTGTGCTTTCGGGCGGGCAAACAAACCTATGCATGATGGCACCAACATGCGGGCGTGCGCTCATTGTTGAGCACGATGGCAGTGTGTATTCATGCGATCACTTTGTAAATCCAGAGCACCTTATAGGCGACGTTGAAACTTCTAATCTGGGCGCACTGGTTGAAACTCCGGCGCAGCGCAAATTTGGTAATGATAAGAAAGAACTCCTTACACAGCAATGTCTTGCTTGTTCATGGCTTAAATTATGCAACGGAGGCTGTATCAAAGACCGGTTTGCCTTGGCGGAAGACGGTGAATCCGGACTTAGCTATCTTTGCGCAGGATTTCAAAAGTTTTTTGCACACGCAGACAAACCGCTTAGAAAAGTAATGCAGCTCAAGAAGGGTGGGATGTCTCCGAATGCAATTATGGATGAAATGCGAGCCGAGTCGCTCGTCATGTGGGAAGGTGTTGGGCGCAATGATCCATGCCCATGCGGCAGCGGACTTAAAGCAAAGCGTTGTTGTTGGCCTAAGCGAGCATGATGACTTTTTTCATTTAAGAAACACTTCATTTAATTGTTATTATTATATGAGAATCATTTTTTAATGCTTTTTTTCTGTATGTTTTTTACACAAATTCTGCACTAATTTATCTAATTGCACCAATAAAATTATACCCGGCTAAACAGGGATAAACAAAGGAGTTTGCGATTGCTTATTGAATATTAATAAGCTATAATGATATATCGTTAAAAAATAAGTTAAGGTATAAACCCAATAGGAAATAGATATTTTTGACTAGATATGAGGGTATAAAGCATAAATTTATCGACATTGATTAATATGAACGAACAGATATATAAATTAGATTACTGGGGGAAGTATGTGGATATTATTTGCGATTGGATCAGCAGTTTTTGCGGGAATAACAGCTATATTAGCAAAATGCGGCATCAAAAATACTGATTCAACTATAGCGACAGCTATAAGAACAATAGTCGTTCTGGTCTTTGCATGGATTATGGTTTTTATTGTGGGATCACAAAACAAAATAGGCGATATTGACAGCCACACAATATTATATCTTTTATTATCGGGACTGGCCACAGGGGCATCTTGGCTTTGCTATTTTAAAGCGCTTCAGTTGGGGAATATAAACAAGGTCGTGCCGATAGATAAATCCAGCACGATTCTAACAATGATTTTTGCCTTCATAGTTTTAGGTGAGCCGGTTTCATTCATAATGGTTATAAGCATAATTCTTATGGGAATCGGCACTTACTTAATGATTCAAAAAAAATCCAGCGAAAAAACATCAACCGTAAGCAATAAATGGTTTATATACGCGATATTATCTGCTGTATTCGCAAGTTTGACCGCAATACTTGGGAAGCTCGGAATTAGCAATATAGAATCCAATTTAGGCACGGCTATCCGAACGATAGTTGTTCTTATAATGGCTTGGAGTGTTGTATTTATTACAAAAAAACAAAGTTTAGTTAGAAAAACTCATTCCAAAGATTTGATTTTTATTTTTTTATCCGGCATTTCAACGGGGGCATCCTGGCTATGTTATTTCAAAGCACTGCAAACCGGGCTTGCAAGCATAGTGGTTCCGATTGACAAACTAAGCATTGTAGTCACAATAATTATGTCGTATTTCATATTTAAAGAAAAACTACAGAAAAAAGCTTTTATCGGCTTATTGCTTTTGGTGGTTGGGACATTGATGCTGGTTATATAAACCTCAAAAAATTAGCTAAAGAACAATTAATAAGAGGCACAATTTATCTTTAGAAATGAGAGAAAATTCACAAAGTATTCAAGACAATAACATTAATGCAAGACAATAGAAAAAAAGATTTTTTTTTATTCAATTTTTTTAAAAATTCGTTAAAAAAGTGAAAAATAACACTTGATTTTATATTTTCTTTGGAATATAATTAAAGGTGCTCCAAGGAATACCGATAAGGTATGTACCTGAACGCAAACAGCCGTATGAGAATGCGGACATGGAACGCGGTTCGTTTAAGGGAAACCGGAAACAAGTTGCAAACCGAGTTTGTGGGTAGAAGTTTCAGAGAAAGATTTAAGAAAGAATACCTTTCAAAAGATTGATTAAAGAAATTTTACTTCATCTGCAAGGTTTAAAGTTCTGTGCGAAGTGTTTTGTCGGGAAGGATATGTCACTTAACAAGGGTTCGTTGGAGCAATTCTATATATAAAATTATTAGCGGACATTCTTGTCCGTTTTTACTATATACGGAAGATTGCGCCACTTTTCATTTATATCCATGCCATAGCCCATAAGCCAAGTGTCCGATATTGTAAAACCGCTATATGCTATAGGCACGTTTATAAGCTGTTGGTCGGGGTTAACAAGCAGCGAGCATACTTTGACGCTGGCGGGCTTGCGCGACTCGAGATTTTGAACCAGATAGCCTATTGTAAGTCCCGTTCGAATGATGTCTTCGATAACCAGAACGTGCTTGCCTGTGATATCGACATCCAAATCTTTAACAATGCGAACAACACCCGTTTCGCTTGTGGCGTGTGGATATACCCCAATTGACATGAAGTCAAGCTGAATCGGTATGCTTAGCTGCCGCGTGAGGTCTGCTAAGAAATACAAAGAGCCTTTAAGTACGCCTACTACAACAAGATCCAAATCTTCGTAGTCTTGGCTTATCTTTGCGCCCATGGCGTTGATGCGTTCCATAAGCGCTTCGGTACTGAATTCGATTTTCATATTTTTAATATTATCCATAGCAATTATTCGCCTTTATCCATTTTAAAACGTTCTACTATCGAATGGAAATCTTTCTTGTATACTATTCTTATATGAATACCCGGATATAGTTTTTGCAGTTTTTTTACTTTCCTGTTTTTTTCGGTTACATATTTCTGGTTCATCGTTGTCAGCTCTATGTAGGTGTCAAACTTGGTTAGATAAAAATCAGGGCTGAATGCGGATTTCACGTTGCCTTCATCATCCCACTCGATGGGGAAAGTCTTAGGCTCATATTGCCAATCGATGTGATACATATCCAATATCTTTGCAAACTCTATTTCGGATTGGTTCTTAAGCAGGGGCAAGTCTGAAACGTTGTTTACTATATTTGTGTTGGCAGTCTGCTTTTGTGTTTCAAGACGGGTACTGTGCTCTTTATATATAGATATTATGCTTGAAACGCATTCGTCGGAGGAAAAAGCCGAGGTATTTAATAAAACATGATATAAGTTCGGGTCGGTGACATCTGAGTCATAAAGTGTATGCACAAATTTTTTTCGCTTTTTGTCTGATTTTTTAAGAATCAGAGCAGCTTCCTCATTGCTTACATTATAGAGTTTTTTTACCCTCTTAACGCGTGATATATCTGAAGCTACCACCCTGAAATGAAGCGCGTCCGGGTCGTTCGCAAACATTATCTGAGAACCAAAGCCGACAATTATAATTGATTGCTCTTCCGCTAGCTGATAAAGCTTTTGGCGTACATATTCCAGATAGGTACATTTCTGATTGCTTTCTTTCAGAAAATATTTGGAGCTTTCGCTGAGCATACGCAACTCATAAGAGTTTGTAATTTCCTTCAAAAAATCTTCCACAATTTTTTTACGAACGATAAGCGGCCAGCCCAATTTATTTGACAAAGAGAGCGCTATTTCGTCTCCGTAACTGCACATTTGCCGCGATATTGTGATGATTGACATTAACCCACTCCTTATTTTTTTATTATATCATAATCTGTTTATTTTTATTACGTCTTTTCTGGCGGAAATATGTTATGAGTTGTTAAATGGCGGGATGTTTGATAATATTATTAAAGTTAGAATTCTTATTAAATACAGAAAAGAATAACAGTATCAGATAGAGGCGAAATTCCTTTTTAAACCACAGCACAACTAATGAGATACAGGGAAAAAGATACACGAGGGAGAACATTATGAATAAAACAGTCCAAGATATCATTAATCGCCGAAGTGTGAAATTGTTTAAATCGGATCAGATTGCCGATGAGGAGCTCATGGCGGTATTGGAGGCGGGACTTAACGCACCTTCCGGTGGAAATCGACAAACGCAAAGGTTTATAGTTATTCAAGATAAGGCATGGCGCGAAAAAATCGCTTCTATGAATGTTAAGATTGGCAACCGAGTTTCCCCTGAGGGATATGATCCTTTCTATGGAGCGCCGACCGTTATATTGGTGGTTGCGGAAGAGTGCGCCAATGCGACCGCGGACGGTAGTCTGGCGATGGGAAATATGCTAAACGCGGCATATGCTCTTGGCCTTGGCGCAAGATGGATAAACCGCATCAAAGAAACATTTGAAACAGATTTGGGTAAAGAAATTTTGGCTGAAGTAGGATTTGAGGGTGAATACAAAGGCGTTGGCGCGTGTATCATTGGCTATCCGGCCGATGGATTTCCTGAAACTATTCCGAGGAAACCAGGGCGGTATAGCATAATAAAGTAAAGTGAATTCTGGCTGAGTGAGTGTGAAAAAACATTTGGCTAATTGCGAAAGTATTACTTAATTCATGAAATCAACCAAAGCTTCTACTGTAAGTGTTTGCTGATACTCTCTGGTGATGGAGGCCGTGCCGTCGCCTTTTTGCTCTCCGTAATTTCCAAAATACGCATGGTTTCCGCCCGCGATTTCAAGCTTATTTTCTGTTTCTTCAAGTTTGGATTTATCCAGACCTAAATCTTCGCTTCCGTATATTGCAATCGTAGGAATGTCAGAATCATTAATGGGATAAGCTCCAAGCAAAATAAGCCCTTCAAGCTTATCGCTTTTGTTTTTAACATAACTGCTTGCCATAGCTCCTCCGAGTGAATGTCCGCCTAAATACCATTCTTGGATATCGGGAAACTTGTCAAACACTTTGTCTGCGGCATTCACATCAAACACTGCAAGATTGAATGGCATTGTAATCAGAACACACGTAATGCCCTCTTGCGAAATCTTTTTAAGTAAAGGAACATAGGCGGCGGCTTCGACCTTGCCTCCGGGGTAAAAAATCAAACCGGTTTTAGTTTCCGGTGGGTTTATTGGATGAAAAACTATCATATCCCCAAGGGTTTCAATAGTCGCCGTGTTGGACGAAAACATCTGCAAAGCAAAATCATCCGCCCTGTAATAATCCAAGGTATAGATGTAAAATCCTCCGAATAATATTGCGAGTGTGCCGACTAAGGCTATTAATGATATTATTATTTTCTTTTTCTTGCTCATTTTTCTCACCTAATTTCCATCTGTTAAATTGAAAGTTCAGTTTTATTTTTCTATAAAAGCAATCACTTTTTCCATCGCGTCTTTTGCTTCTGGTATCGGCAAGACCAACCACACATGCTGCATGCCTTCATATTCATAATACGATAATTGTTTATCTTGCTCCACCAATTTATCTCTAAGCTGCCTTGCCTGAACATTTAGAATTTCACTTGTTCCCGTAAACAGCGCTATATTTCCCAAGTCATTTAGGCTGCCATATAAGGGCGAGCAGAGATAATTTTTACTATCTAGATTTTGAGCGTACTTTTTTCCTACAGCCTTCAAAGTTTCTTTGTTTAAGGTTAAATCATTGCCTGCAAGCTCTTTGGATATTTCGCTTGACATGGATATATCCAACCATGGTGAAAGCATTATAATTTTAGCGGGTATTGGCTGTATTTTTTCGGCGGCAATATGTTGGGCTAACGCCAGTGCCAATCCGCCGCCTGCGGAGTCCCCCATTAGGATGATTTCTTGTCGGCTGTCTTTGCTTGCATATGAGTACGCTTCGCTTACCATAGCCGTTGTTTCAATATAATTGTTCTCGGGAGTGAGTGGATAGTTTACAAACGTGATTTCACATTGGGTTTTTTCCAGTATACACCCTAACATGCTCCAATGCGTTTTTAGCGCCTGAAGAGTATATGCGCCGCCGTGGAAGTAAAAGACATGCTTTTGAGGATGGTCTACCGATTTTATAGAAAAACATTTTTTATTATTTACAATAAAACTTTTAACATTATATTTCTTATAAAAACTTCCAGGCGGAGATTCGTACTTATTTTTGCGCGCTGGATTTAGCATCATTTTAGATATTGAGCGCCTTACGTCAATACTTCTCAGGGCTTTTTCAATTAATTTAGCTTTTTTGCTTATCATTTTTTTGGCTCCGATTTTGCAGTTTTTCGATGTCGCGCTGCATCGCTATTATTTTATTATACTATTTTAATATATAAAAAGGTCATGTAATCTAATAAACATTATTTGCTAAGCAATTTAAGTATACAGGGGAATAAACATTAATATATAAAACTCAACTGTTTTTATGGAAGCAACTTACAATCCAAATATAACTTGTATATTATATGCATCGGTAATAGAATAAATATATAACAATTTGATAGTCAAAGAAAAATGATATTAGTACAAATAGTTTTTATACGGCACATTATATAAACATAAGTTCCTTTTAAGATTTGAGGTGAAAATGAAAATAATTATCGATGTCTTTAATCTCTATATAGATAGATCGGATTTCTTTATAAATCTCTTGCTTGAGCATTTGACACTAACTCTAATATCAGTAGCGATAATCACTGTACTGGGACTGTCTATTGGCGTATATATGACTAGGAATGAGATATTTGCAAAAGTCATGCTTGCTCTTACGAATTTTTTGTACACTATTCCTTCAATAGCTTTGTTTGGCTTCTTGGTAATAATAACAGGCATAGGAAACAAGAGCGCAATAACGGCTTTGGTATTATATGGACTGCTTCCAATAGTACGAAACACGTACGTGGGCATTCGTGAAGTAGATGCGCAGATAATGGAATCTGCAAAAGGCATGGGCAGCACAAAAGGACAACTGCTGTTTAAGGTGCAATTGCCACTTGCGCTCCCGGTGATACTTGCTGGGTTTAGAACTATGGTTATTATGACTATTGCATTGTGTGGCATAGCTTCGTTCATAGGCGCAGGCGGCTTAGGTGTTGCTATTTGGCGTGGAATTACGACTAATTTTCCTGAAATGACTATTGCGGGCAGTTTGTTGGTGGCATTACTTGCCATCGTTTCTGACTTACTGCTTGAACTTGCAGAAAAGAAAATGAAAAAAAGAATATTGGGAGTTTAGAACATAAATAAACTGAAAAATCAATATACTATAAATACTACAATTTAAAGGAGTATACTCATGAAAAAGATAATAATAGCCACAATTCTGGCATTTATATTCGTTTTTGCATTCGTACTTTTCGGGTGCTCACCTAAAGAAAAGAAAGTAGTGGTTGCGAGTAAACCTTTCGCGGAGTCATATATATTAGCTGAGATGCTTACATATCTCATAGAAAACAACACGGACATCGTAGTGGAACTCAAACTCGGCATAGGCGGAGGACATGCTAATATCCATCCTGCCATGCTGAAGGGAGAAATAGATATATATCCTGAGTATACCGGAACAGGCTGGAACGAGGTTTTGAAAAAAGAGCTTATAGCCGATCCGACTGAGCTTTATGAAGCAGTGAAAGCAGCATACTTAAAAGAGTATGACATCGTTTGGAGCGGATTATATGGATTCAATGACACATATGGTATCGCACTTAAAAAAGAACTTGCAGAAAGGCTTAACGTTACGACTTACTCAGACCTGGCTGCAGTTAGCGCAGGCTTAAACCTTGGCGCGGAATATGACTTTTATGAGCGCGAAGATGGTTACCAAGGGCTTGAAGCGCTCTATGGATTCGAGTTTAGCGAGAAGACAGAGCTTGATATAGGGCTTAAATATGAAGCAATAATCTCTGACCAAGTCGATGTTATAAATGTTTTTTCAACTGATGGCAGGCTTAAACAGGCAGGTCTTGTTGTGCTTAAAGACGATAAGAACTTCTTCCCATCATATTATGCGGCAACGCTGGTTCGTGCTGAGACGCTAAGAGAATATCCCGAGCTTGAGGATGTGTTCGCAATGCTAGATGGCAAAATTAGCGATGAAGAAATGACATACATGAACTATCTTGTAGAAGTTGAAAATAAGGATGCTAAGCAAGTTGCAATCGATTTCTTAACTGAAAAAGGACTTAATTAATGGCTCTAATCGAGTTTAAAAATATAACAAAATCTTATAATGCCAATGAAAAGATAATCGATGATTTGAGCTTGGAGATTGATGAAGGAGAGTTTGTCACCATACTGGGTCCGTCCGGATGTGGCAAGACAACTTTGCTGAAAATGGTTAACAAGCTCCATGAACCCGATTCAGGCACAATAATGGTTGATGGCAAGCCCACCAAAGAGTGGGATGCCATAGACTTGCGCCGCTCGATAGGCTATGTCATCCAGCAAATTGGGTTGTTACCACACTTAACCGTTGAGGAAAATATCGTATTTGTTTTGACGCTGCAAAAGGAGGACAAAAAGGTTAAGCATGAGAGGGCAGAATATTTAATAGATTTGGTTGGCATGGATACATCATATCTTTCGCGGTATCCGCGCCAACTATCCGGGGGACAAAATCAACGTGTCGGTGTGGCCCGTGCTTTAGCTGCGGAGCCTGCGATTGTTTTGATGGATGAGCCTTTTGGCGCAGTTGATGAGATTGCGCGCACTCTTTTGCAGGATGAAATGATATGTATCCAAGAAAAACTAAAGAAAACCATTTTATTTGTAACTCACGACATCCAAGAGGCTATAAAATTGGGCACAAAAATTGTTCTGATTAATAACGGTAAAATTGAACAAATCGGAACAAAAGAAGATTTGATTTATCATCCTAAAACAAAGTTTGTGCGCGATTTTTTCGGGGTCAAAGGCTTTAAGGCGACGCTTGACGGTGAAGTTATGAACGCTGTTTATGACAAACTGTTATCCGGTGAAAAAACATTGGATGAAATATATTTGAATTTTGAGAATTGATATAATCTTTTTGTTATTGGTACAAAACAAAGAACCGTCTTAAGAGAGGGTTCTTTGTTAATAAAAAGCAAAACGATTTTCTAACTGAGTTTTACGTTAAGAATTGTTGTTTCGCACAGCGGACCGAATTTCACGCAATGCTTTTCTTGCTGCGCGGACATGCAAGCTTGATACTGGAGCGGAGCTGTAACGAGCCGGAAGCCATATTGCACGCAGTTCACGGATTGGGGTGTCAGGGCATTTGGCTATGAACGCCTGTGTAATCTCAGCGCTAAGGGCATTTTCGCCCACATCGACATTCGTTTTTTCACATAAACGCTGAAGTTGACGCCAGCAATAGCGCACTTTATCCCTATTGTTAAGCGGAACATTAAGGTCGGTCCATTTTTTTCTTTTATCATTGGGAAGAATGGATACCTGTGAAGAAGTCGATTGGTCTACACCCATTGACCGTCCTCCGGCAAAGCGGCGAATAATCATAAATGCGATAAAAAGAAACGCAATAACTCCCAGGACGATAAGAATATAATTAAGCCATGCGGGAATAGATGTGGTTTCAATTTTTCCAAAGACATTCTCGCTGCTTCCTCTTAAATCCATCTGGAAACCTGGCTCGGTCAATTCTCTTGGAGGCTTTCCGTTAACAATCAGCTGAATCAGCCATGAAATTCCAAATATAATCCAATAAACAAGTTGAACCAAAAGATATACTATGCCTTTGAAAATATAAGTCCAAATAATATTTAGCACCCATTTAACTCCAAGCCAGAAAGCTTTCGTGCTTACAGCCCAGCCAAGCACGCCGATGGCTAAAAGGAATAATAGATTAATAAAATGATACCTTGATCCAAGCTCGGCGGGCTTTTCGTGGCGAAAGGCTTGCATAAGTAAGATGGTCAGCATCAGCCACATTAAAAATAATGGCATTGACAATTTACTTAGTTCTGCTGACTTTCCTCCCAATGTTATGAAAATAATTATGATAGCGTAAATGGATATAGATGGAATCAAGAACTGACGCATTTTATCATACTCCGGAACCCATCGTTTTTTTACAGCGCAAAAAATCAGATAAGCTGCAGATATTGCGACGGCGGTGGAAGAGGTAGCCCACCATGGCAACTGAAATGCCGTACCCAACGCTGTCAAAAAAGCACCAAACAGGCAAAGGTCAGAGAAAGCTTTTTCTATATATAGTATACGCATTCTCAGTCCTCCTTTGATCCGTCTATGACGAGAAGTCCGCGCCCGCCATGAATAGATCGGCTAAGCATGATTTCCCATTCGGAGGGGAACCCGGGTGTAATCAGAATATGCGTGCGATCCCTTTCGGACCAATCTTCTATTCCGTTTAGAAGTTTTTCAAAAGATGTGGCAACTGTGTTAGAGGATCTGCCCAGTCCTTCGAGAATGGTCATAAGGTGCTGCTTTCCCTGGCCTTCCGCAATAGTTCTTCTGGAGGAAAAAGCGCCTATACCAACCGCATTGGTGATGAAACTATAGCGTATACGGCGGCTTTCAAGCATTTCGCAAACACCGCGGGTAAGGGAAAAACACCTCTCCACGGCTTCTGTGTCTATACCTTCAGATCTTTGAGTGTTAAGTATCACGGTTACCGCAAGCTCTGTCGTGTGATCAAACTGTCTAACGGTCAGCTGGCCGTTTCGCAGCGAACGTGGCCAGTCGATGTGGCGGATGGATTCCCGACCAGTGTATTCCGAGTAACTTATGGCCAAAACGGGATCTTCCAATATCCAGCGATGAGTTGAAATTTCTCCAAGAAATGTACCCAGTGTTCCCAATTCTTCGGGAGCTTCAAGCAGCTTAGGTAATATCACAACTTCCTGTTTTCCGGGCATCACTTTTACAGCTGAATTAAGTCCGAACATATCACCAACCTCCACTCGCAAATTACCGAATTGGTAGCAGCCGCGGCGTGGAAGTGACGCTTTTAGTGTTATAACAGAAGCGTGCCGAGGCGATAGCCAAAGTGTGTGTTCAAGAGACATATCTTTGGATAAGGTGCTTTCATATAATTGAGTTTTTCGAGTGTTTTGATTTGTTTCGGATATTAAAATTTCAGTTGGGACAGATTCTGATATCCACATATACATTGCCGGAAGCCAGCCTGTATTGCTTGCCAGAACCGAGACTTCAAACATTTCTTCGGGTTCCGCTATTAATGAGAGAGGTCGCGGTTCGCAATTTATAGACTTCAAAGTATATTGCATTAGCGGTTTGCGTAACAATAAGATTAAAATCAATAAAATTATAAGAAAAAAGATGGTCATACTTTTACAGCTTTTCAACCGGTGCGGGCAGCTCGGATAAAAGTTGAATGATATATTTGTCAGTATCCAGACCGCCTCCTGAAACTATCCGATGGGCAAGGATATTTGGAGCCATAGCTTTTACGTCCTCAGGAATGACATAATCTCTTCCTGAGAGAGCCGCCGTTATTTGAGAGGCGTTATACAAAGCTATCGCACCCCTAGTTGAGGCTCCGCATTTAAAGCCGCCTTTTCGGGTCGCTTCTATAATGTCCATTATGTAGCCGGCTATGTCAGGGATGACTTCAATCTGAGGCCATAAGCTTTTGAGTTGGGTTGTCTCTTCCTGTGTGACCACTTGCTCAAGTTCTGCTATAAGCTCCGAAGAGGGCGGTCTGGATATAACGCCAATTTCCTGATCTCTTTGCATGTAGCCCAGTCGGATACGCATGAAAAAACGGTCTGTCTGAGCCTCCGGCAATGGGAATGTTCCGAAGCTTTCAAGTGGGTTTTCAGTTGCCATAACCATGAAGTTGGACGCCATGGGATAGGTTTCGCCATCCACAGTAATCTGACGTTCTTCCATTGCCTCAAGAAGTGCGGATTGCGTTCTGGGAGTTGCTCTGTTAATCTCGTCGGCTAAAACAATCTGTGAAAACAAGGGACCCTTGCGGAATTCAAACTCATTTGTTTTTTGATTATAGAAGCTCACACCAGTAAGATCCCCTGGCATTAGATCCGGAGTAAACTGAATGCGGCGAAAATCTCCGCCCACGGATTTGGAAAAGGCTCTAAGCAGCATGGTCTTGCCTGTGCCAGGTACATCCTCAAGCAAAATATTGCCCGAGCAAAGGTAGGCGGCCAACACACGCAAGATGGCATCGTCTTTGCCGACAATGACTTTTCCAACGTTAGACAGCACACGGTCGCGATATGAGGTGAAAAGTGATAGATCCATAAAATTTCCTCCGTTGAATATGAGCAAAGCGGGGAGTGCCTTTGCGTCTTTTGCTTTTTTATTTGCGCTGCGAGAGCAATAAAAGTGGCATTTTGCTTAGCAGGCAGCATCATTGTGACCTTTTATTTGATAATTGGACAATATGATGTTAAAAATTTAGTTTTGTGTTGCAACTAATTATTCCACCATTTTTATATTTCGTCAATGCTTTTCGCAATGTAAATTAAAAAAATAATAATAATTGTAAAAAAATACTGTAGCTTACGTATTTTAATGTGGTTGTTTTTGGTATTGAAGCAATATTGATTTTTTACGATAGTGTACTGCAGGGATAATAGGGAAGAAAGTGGGGACCATGGTTGCTGATATTATCGATAGAAGATTGATGCAAAATGCCTGAAGCTCTCCAAATACTATCTCAAAAATGTAGAAATAAAATGGCATTTCCAACGAGAAGCCCTAACACAACAAAAAATATCCAAATCAGATGTTTTTTTAATTGGGGTTGGGATAATTCTAAAGTTATAATAAATTTTGAAGGTAAAAAACGAATAAATGCTGATAATTATACATAAATTCAAATGTTTACTTGCTATAACTCTGACAATCATTTATATTAATATAATGTAAATCAAATATGAACTTAAGCATATAGAACATTATGGTTTTAAAATAAAACATTAAGCTAAGATTTTTAAGAGTTCAAATCGTAAAATAGCAAAATTGTAACAAAGCTTGAAAGATTGAAAGTATATTAAAAGTTATGTATAATGTGTTGAGTGAGTGATTTAAATAGTTAAATTGAAATGCAAGCTTTAATGGAGAAGTTAATGGAACCAAAAATAATAGAAAGCAATGAAATATCTCTAAGAGAAATAATTGAAGTTCTGCTAGGCGGGATAAAAGTAATTATTGTGTTTGCTGTTGTAGGTGTTCTGATTGCGGGAACTATAAGCTTTTTTATATTGCCGGACGTTTATAAAGGCCGTGTCGTTTTGGAAGTCAATGATAGGAATAATCCGGAAGAACAACAGTTTCTTGTTGATAAATATATTGCTCAAATAAAATCAACCCAATTATTAAAAAAGACGATCGAAGATTTAAATTTGGTGAATAAAAGAAACGAATTGTTGTCATCTAATTCTTTAAAAGACATGATACTTGTAACCAATATTGAAGACACAAACTTAGTGTCAGTAGTTGTCAGCTATAGTGATGCGGAAATCGCATCAAATATTGCAAATACTTTATGTAATAATTTTATTACACACATAACGGAAAGCTATCAGGCGCAAGCTAATATACTTGTTTCCGTGATGGAAGAGCAATTAAAGATTGAGGAGCAAGATGTTATCGAGCAACTACAAAACAAAGAAGAGTTTCTGAAAAACAACAAAAGTATTGATCAATTGAACGAAGAAGTGAACTCTCTGATTAGTCAGATTATAAAATATAAGGAACAATACAATACGGCTGAAACGAATGCGGCGGCTGATTATTTGTCACTAACTGTTTTGCTGCAAAGCGTAGATTTAGATAATTTAGAACAGGAAAATCAGCTCGCACCATTTCTTGAAGTTGATGAAAACCTGAATTATGATTTTCAAATTCCGATTGGGGAACTCTCGGGTACGGAGATATACGATAATATGACTGTGTT
This sequence comes from Christensenellaceae bacterium, assembly GCA_963675575.1. Taxonomy (GTDB): domain Bacteria; phylum Bacillota; class Clostridia; order Christensenellales; family UMGS416; genus JAGLOK01. The sequence continues at coordinate 2,763,029 of OY776378.1, read as the reverse complement.
GGAAATAGTCAATATCCAAACCAGATATATAACAAACTCTAATTTAATTACGGTTTATGAAGATAGAATTAGCTCTCTCGAAGCTGAATTGATACAACTTCAGATAGAACGAGTTAATGCAGAACATGAATGTAATTCTATTGAAACCAATTTGGCTTTGGCAAATGGAGCATACAATGATAGCCAACGGATGTATAAAGAGGCATTAATTGCAAGCGTTTCCGATGAAGGAAATAAAACTGTCAATATATATTCAGAAAGCTATTTGAACGAAAAAAGGGTTAGTCCGAATACTGTGCAGAATTTGGCGATGGGATTGCTTTTAGGGTTAATGATGGGTGTTGTGTTAGTGCTATTGAGGGATTATTGGAGGAAGACAGGGAAGGACGAGTAATATAGTTATCCATGAAGCTGTGAGATGATTTATGTAAATCATACATTTACTTCAATTCTTTTCCGAAACAATAGAAATACTTAAAATAATGCTATCCTTAACTAGTTGATAGTAAATAGATTGGAGATTTTCTCAAATATCATTTCTTAAATTAATGATTTTGATACGAAAAAATGAAAAGAATTTTAATTACTGGAGCGAATAGCTATATAGGGACAAGCTTTGAAACCTGGCTAAAAAAAAGTCCAGAAAAGTATTATATAGAAACAATGGATATGACAAATGATGTGTGGAAAGACAAAAGCTTCTCCCGTTATGATGTTATTTTTCACGTAGCAGGAATTGCACATATATCAAATAATAGGAAAATCAGACACTTGTATGACCAAGTTAATAGGGACTTAGCTGTTGAAACTGCTAAAAAAGCAAAAAGAGACGGAGTTAAACAATTCATATTCATGAGTAGCATTATTGTTTATGGGGGATCAGTAAAAAAACAAGGGATAATTACTGAAAGAACAATACCCTTGAGCAACTGCCCATATGGAAATAGCAAACTCCAAGCAGAGAATATAATAAATGAGCTTAATGATAATACCTTTAAAACAGTCATTATTAGGGCTCCTATGGTTTATGGCAAAAACTCTAAAGGGAACTATAAAAGGCTCTCCAGATTAGCTAGGACAATACCCATATTTCCGTATTATGAGAATCAAAGGAGTATGATTCATATTGATAACTTATGTGAATTTATACGATTAATGATTGATAATAAAGAACAAGGAATTTTCTTTCCGCAGAATAAGCAATATGTTTGCACTTGCGAAATGGTTAAGAAAATATCGGAAATGCACAATAAAAAAATCTATTTTACTAAAATATTTAACCCTATAATTAAATTACTAATACCAAGGGTTAATATCCTAAATAAAGTATTTGGGAATCTCATGTACGAGCATTCTATGAGTGATTATAAAGATAACTATCAGGTTAGAGATTTTGCAGAATCTCTAATTTTATCGGAGCAGTGATGTACCCTAAAAAAAATAAAAGAATTCTTATGTTGGTTAATCATGAAATAGTTATTTATAATTTTAGAAAAGAAATAATAGAAAGTTTTTTAGATAAAGACTATGAAGTATATATATCTTCGCCTAATGGGAAACGTATAGAAGAATTGAAAAACATGGGTTGTCATCATATTGAGACAAATATTGATCGACGCGGGACAAATCCATTTAAAGACTTAATGTGCTTTCTCAAGTATCTTAAAATTATTAAACAAATCAAACCCGATGTTGTTTTGACTTACACTATCAAGCCGAATATATATGGGGGGCTTGCGTGTAGGTTGTTGCACACCCCTTATTTATCCAATGTTACAGGATTAGGAACTGCGTTGAAAAACAATAATTTTATGCAAAAGGTAATTTTATGTTTGTATAAGGTTATTTTTAAAAGAGCCAATAGTGTTTTCTTTCAAAATAGTGAGAATAAGGCGTTTTTCATTGATAGAAATTTAGTCCAAGAATCAAAGACAAATCTTTTGCCCGGATCGGGAGTTAATATTGAAGAGTTCGCATATGAAGAATATCCAGATGATGAGGTCATAAAATTTCTTTTTCTCGGAAGAATTATGAAGGAAAAAGGTATAGATGAACTATTTGAAGCGGCAAAAATTATAAAACAAAGATATCATAATATTCAATTTGATATTATTGGCCCAATTGAAGAGGAATATGAAAAAAAAATTGCAGCAATATCAAGATAAAGGTATAATTAAGTACTATGGTATGCAATATGATGTGAAGCCATTTATTAAGAAATCATCCGCTGTTATTCTTCCATCATATCATGAAGGGTTAGCAAACAGTTTGTTAGAAGCAGCAGCTATAGGGCGACCGGTACTTGCTTCTAAAATTTCGGGATGCGTAGAAACTTTTGATGAAAACACTAGTGGTATGGGGTTTGAAGTTAAAAATACTAAAGACATGTTTGAAACCATTGTCAAATTTATTGAATTACCCATTGAAAGAAAAAGAGATATGGGTATTGCTGGTAGAGTTAAAATGGAAAAAGATTTTAATAGAAAAATAGTTATTCAAACTTATATAGATGAAATTAATAATATTTTTGAAGGTAATAAAAATGAACTTATATAAAAAAATTAAGAATAGACAAGAAAAAATTGCTTTGATAGGTCTTGGTTATGTAGGTATGCCAATATCTGTCGCTTTTGCAAGAAAAGCAGATGTAATTGGTTTTGATATTAGCAAAGAGAAAACAGATCTTTATAAAAAAGGGATTGACCCAACTAAAGAAGTTGGTGATGATATTATCAGCCAAACTACTGTTGATTTTACTTCAGATGAAACAAAACTAAGAGAAGCAAAATTTCATATAATCGCTGTACCAACTCCGGTTAATGTAGAACATACGCCTGATTTAGAACCAATTAAGTCTGCCACAAGAACAGTTGGAAGAAACCTTGTTGCTGGTTCCATCGTGGTCTTTGAATCTACAGTTTATCCAGGTGTTACTGAGGATATTTGTATACCTATATTAGAAAAAGAATCAGGCTTGAAATGTGGTGTTGACTTTAAAGTAGGGTATTCGCCGGAAAGAATAAATCCAGGCGATAAAGTGCATAGACTAGAATCTATTGTAAAAGTAGTTTCTGGAATAGATATTGAGTCACTGGATATTATTGCCAAAGTATATGAGCTTATTGTAGATGCTGGTGTATATAAAGCAGATTCAATAAAAGTAGCAGAAGCTGCAAAAGTCATAGAAAATTCTCAAAGAGATATTAATATCGCATTTATGAATGAACTTTCTATTATTTTTAATAAAATGGGGATTGATACAATGAAAGTTTTAGAAGCGGCTCGGACAAAATGGAACTTTCTCAATTTTTTCCCTGGTCTTGTTGGTGGTCATTGTATAGGTGTTGATCCTTATTATTTAACATATAAAGCTGAACAATTAGGTTACCGTTCTCAAATTATCCTCTCTGGAAGAAGAATTAATGATGATATGGGAAAATATATTGTAGAAAACTTAATCAAACTCCTAATTAAGGCAGATGTTTCTGTAAAGCATGCTAAAGTAGCAATCTTAGGGTTTACCTTTAAAGAAAATTGCCCAGATACACGGAATACAAGAGTAATAGATATTGTAAATGAACTAAAAGATTATGGTATTGTACCATTAATGTCAGACACACTAGCAGATCAAGAAGAAGCTTGTATCGAATATGGTGTAACTTTAAGCATAATCGATGATATAAAAGATATGGATGCGATTATCTTTGCTGTGAGTCACGACCAATTTAAAAAACTAACTAAGAAAGAACTAAATAATCTGTATAAAAATGTACCGAATGAGAATAAAATTCTTATTGATATAAAGGGGATTTTTGATAGGAATGAGTTTGAAGATGACGGGTACCATTACTTTAGATTATAGTTCTAACAAAGCAATATTGAATATGTGCCAAAATAAAGATATAACAAATTACTAAGCATTAATGCATCTATGTTATAGTATTTCTTTAGAAGATTTGTTTATAGCTTCTAAAAGATACAGTCTAGTGCAACTGGTATTGATTCCATTTTTTGGGGACATTGAAGGCTGATTAATACTATGCTTTAGTTCATAAATATAACTTTGGACAATAGAGACCTAAAAATAAGGCTCTACGGGTAGCTGTTGATGTATGAAAAAGACTAGTAATTATAAAATATTCTTTAAAATAATATTAAAACTTGTACTGATATTACATTGCTTAAGTATTACAAAGAAAAAGAAATTACTATTTGTCGCTACAAGCATGAGGCCTAGTTAATAGAATCATGGCAGAAAAGACCGTTATCAAATCACCTTCAGGTCTGTAGTGTTATGCAGTGCAGGTCATAACTACCAAGTAGGTATTAGAGAGCGAAGTTACTACAGCAGTTTAATGGTATAGGGAGCATTTGTAATAGAGTTTGCAAACAGAAAGGTCATTTCATGAAATATGATAAATTAGTAAGTGTAATTATTCCTACTTACAAGCGCGCCGACACTTTACCAAGGGCAGTAAAGTCTGTTTTAAATCAGAAATATAATAATATTGAAGTAATAGTGGTTGATGATAATTTTCCTGATACTAAAGATAGAAAATTAACAGAAACATCTATGAAACAATTTTCAAGAAACAAAAAAGTTATATATATAAGGCATGAGGTCAACAAAAACGGTTCAGCTGCAAGAAACACTGGATTTAGTTATTCTAAAGGTGAGTATATTATGTTTCTTGATGACGATGATGAATTTATTAATGATAAAATAGCCAGCCAAGTTGCTAGACTTGAATCGATAGATAGCAACTATGGAGCATGCTATACTAATTATGTAAGAAAGAAAGATAATAAGATTATTGTTTATGGAGCTGAAAAAAAAGAAGGCACATTGCTCAAAGAAGGGCTAATGCGTAATTTATTTATTCATGCTGGTTCCAATTTGATGGTTAGAAGGAATGTTGTTCAAGATATCAATGGCTTTGATGAATCATTTCAAAGAAATCAAGATGTTGAGTTTTTAACTAGAATACTCATGAATTACAAATTGGCATATGTAGATGAAATTGGTTTGGTTATTCACGTTCATGAGAATAAAATTGGTAAAGAAAAATTCGAAGATATTACCGAAGATTATCTAAATAAATTTAGCGATTTTATTAATAAATTAGATGATAGTGATAAATATATGATATATAAGATGATTAACTTGCAACTTTTCAGATATTATTTAACCACAAGTGGAAAACGAAAAAAAGCATGTTCGTTAATCAAAAATGGTAAATTAAGTTTTTATCTAGTACTTAGATACATGATTCATTTGATGATTAGAAAATTAACAAAAAGAGCTTATGGTTTTAATATGTAATAAATGTAGCTTGAAATTGGTGATGAGTTGTTATAGATTATAGAATGAAAGGTGTTGAAAAATGAATATTCTGGTTTTTACGATTCATTATCCATTTAAGGATGTAGACAGTACAACAACAAAAGCAGTTCACTATTTCACAAAAGAATGGATAAAGCAAGGACACCGAGTTGTGGTCGTCCATAATCATGTTACTTTATCTTATTTAAATAAAAATATAAACAATAGAGAAATTGATTCATATATTCTTGATGGAGTAGAAGTACTGTATTGCCCTGTGAATAGATATTTTCCAAAGTCAGACCATATTTTTAGTGGTGATATTAGAAAAGCAAAAGAAGCTATTTTGAATTTTATGGAAGTAAAGAAATTTACACCAGATAAATTTATTGTTCATTTTTGTTCTGAACAATGGCGGATTGTAAAAGCTATTAAGGATTCATTTAGCTGTACACCAATTCCCATTTTTCATAATTATGACGTAAAATCTGACAGAAGAATTAATGAAATTATTACAAATATTAACAAAGTAGGATGCAGATCAAAAAAAATAGAAAACAGAATATTATCCGTTGTGGAGAAAAAAATCGAAACATTTCAGGTGTTTTCAGGTGCTCCAGATTATATTTATGAAAAAAATCAAAGCAGGCAGAAAACTAATAAAGAAAAAGCAAACAAGAAACAGTTTATTTATGTAGGAAATTTAATACCACTAAAAAAAACAGATATTACAATCAAGGCCTTAGCTGAACTCAAGGATATATATGATTTTGAATTTACTATTATAGGATCAGGGAAAAGTGAGGAGTATCTTAAAGAATTAGTTAGAAATCTTAACCTAGATGAAAGAGTATCATTTTTCCCTCGTATGCACAGAAGTGAAGTACTTGAATATATGGGCAAAAGTGATTGTTTTATAATGGTAAGTCAACCAGAGACGCTTGGAATAGTTTATATAGAAGCAATGGCAAGCGGTTGTTTTGTAATTGGCAGCAAGAACGAAGGTATTGATGGGATAATTATCGATGGGAAATCTGGTCTGTTAGTTCAACCTAATAATGTAACTGCTTTAAAAGAAGCATTAATATATTATTTCGAACTAGATTCGCAAGAAAATGCAATGATTTTAAAAGAATCTAGTATTCAAGCACAAAAATATAAAGAATCCGCAGTATCAATGGCTTATTTAAATGAGCTATAATTGAAAGGAGAAGTAACTTTAAAGGAGGAAATTGTTGATTTTTGAAGGCTTTTTATCATATATATTTTTCTTTGTCTACATAATTGTTTATATAGCATTATTTTTTTATGTGAAAAAGATACTAAAAAAAGAAGGGTTTAATGTCATGTGTATGTTTATTTTAACATATGCATTGTTTTATTTATTAGTTCCATTTATTCAGACGTATTTCGTAATATATAGAAATGAAGAATCTCTATTTGCGATTTTACTAAATAGCGTAAGTATAGAAGAAATATTTTTAAACTTCCTTTTAGCTGTTATATTTCTAGCTATTATAATATTTTCGTACTCTGTAAGAACAACAAGTATCACAAAAGAAGAGCATAAAAACATCTTAATAAGTAAAATCGAAGCAAATGCTCAATATATTAAAAAAGTAATAAAAGGGACAGATTTGCTTTTTATAGTTTCAGTACTCAGTATACTTTTATTAATAAGAGAAGCAGGTTCTTTACGCAATTATCTTTCATTAGGGGCATTAACAAGAGGACTAAATAAGGACACATCAGTTTATATTAGATCTAGTTATCTTAAGCTAGTAACGGCATCTGTGATTGTATTATTTACTCCCTACATGTATTTATTTTTATATAGACTAAAAAAAAGCAAATCATTATTAATTAAACTCGTGATTTCATTAATATTTGCAATAATATTTTTACTATATAATCAGGGTAGAGCTCCACTAATTATTTTTTTATTACCATTCTTATTCACATTTAAAAATATGAGAACAAAAAATATATTCAGTTTAGTACTACTTATGATTTTTGTACTTCTATCACTTGACTACATTAATGCATTTTTCAAGTATTTAGCTTACGGATATTTTCCTACCGGTAATTCTTCAAAGTACATAAACACTTTTTTAGGTGAGTTCAGTTATCCATTCGCTAATTTTACTTTAAGGCATAACCTAGTTAAATATGTTGATTATAGACTTGGATATGACTACTTAATATGGCCAACAAGCATAATTCCAAATTCACTTTTAAAGATAATTGGTTTTGACAAAGACACTATTGCTTTTATATTAACTATGAATACCAATGCATATAGTGAGTTGTTGAACTTAATACCAAATGGAGGGATTCCGGTTGACTTCTTAACGTTTCATTTTTATCAGTTTGGATATGTCTCTCTTCTAATTGCAAGCATAATTGTTGGAAAGCTAATTAAGTATTTTGACAGAATCTTTGATTTTTTTAGAGATGAATTTGTAATTAGAGTAGTGTTATATAGACTCAGTTTTTCAATGATCAATATTTTAAATAACAATGATCTTTCAGCGATAATTCGAAATCGTCTTGATATTGTAGTAATCGCTATATTTATTATATATATATATAATGCTCAGAAAAAAATAAAATGTGAATAATAGGGTGATATTATGAAAAAAATAATTAAGAAATTTTATATTTTCGTTTCAAAGTTTATTATGCGGATTATGTATGATAAAAAATATCTAGTTGGCAGGTGGTTTGATAATAATACAAAAGGGTGGAGATGGTGCTGGAAGTCTTTATTTATGCAAAAAGTAGTTGGATATAATAGAAAAATTCCTTTCCCTGTTTCGCATAGAAATATCATTGGTACTTATAAGAATCTAATTTTCTCACCTGACGATATGAATAATTTTCAAAATTTTGGCTGCTATTTTCAAAACTATTCAGGGAAAATATCTATCGGAAAAGGTACATATATAGCTCCAAATGTAGGATTAATAACTCAGAATCATAATATTAAAAACCTTGACAAACATGTAGAAAGCAAAGATATTGTCCTTGGAGAAAATTGCTGGATTGGAATGAATGCGATTATTTTGCCCGGAGTAGTTTTAGGTAATAATACAATCGTTGGAGCAGGAACTGTTGTAACAAAAAGTTTTCCGGATGGGTACTGCGTGATTGTAGGGAATCCAGGCAAAATCATAAAAAATATAAGTTAATGGTTAAACACTTCAATTTGATACAAAAGCAGGGAGGTGAAGTATTATAAATAGAGTCAAAGAGATAATAAATAGGTTTAGAAAAGGTAATTTTAGTAAATCTATAGTTACATTGGCTTCAGGTTCATTAATAGCGCAAACGATAACAATCCTTGTCGCCCCTATACTTACTAGGATATTTTCTCCTGAAGAATTGGGAATATATGCATTATTCTTAACCGCTGAAAGTTTATTCGGAGGAATAATTTGTGGTAGATATGAAGTTGCAATAGTGTCTGAATCAGATGATAAAGACGTATTTACGCTTATAAAATTATCTATAATTATTTGTATATTATTAAGTGCTATAGCGTCTAGTATATATGGTTACATATATTTTATTAGCGATAAGACTCAACAGAACTACAAATACGCTATTATATTTATATTTCTTATGCTAGTCTTGAATGGGGTACTGAGGATCTTAGAATCATATAATAATAGAAATAGAGAATATAAAGTAATGACTTCTGTCTATATCATTAGGACTTTTATAAAAAACCTAGGATCAGTAATCCTAGGATTACTGAAGTTTAGTGTTCTGGGATTATTGATATCTCATACATTTGGTATGATTGTTGGGGTTAATAAGCAAGCAAAGACATTGAAGGCATCACTGGATGAGATTAAATCTGTGAAGAGTGCAGATTTAATTAGAGTAATGAAAAAGCATTATAGACAACCGATATTTTCTGTTCCTGCTGTTTTTGCTAACAGATATTCATATTCATCAATAAATTTATTTATTCAAACGTTGTTTGGATTGGATATTTTAGGATTCTACTCAATATCTTATAAAGTATTAGGATTACCATTAAGTGTAATGAGCAGTAATATCGCAAAAATATTTTTTAAAGATGCTTCATTAGAATATGAAAAAGAAGGTAATTTTAAGAAAAGTTTTAAGCGAACAAGCATTTTTTTAATTATTTTCTCTGTTCCTTTGTTTTTAGGAATGTATTTTATAATTCCTGGTCTTTTTGAAATAGTTTTTGGTAAAGGATGGGAAGTAGCGGGCTTATATGTTAAGATTCTTGCTCCTATGTTTGTTTTTAGATTTATTGTAAATACTATTGCCTACGGACTTCAAGTTGTAGGAAAGCAAAATCTTGAGTTGCTTTTACAGATTCTGTTTATTATTGCATCTATTATAAGTTATATATTAACAAAAAAATTGAGCTTATCGGTAGAAGAATATTTACTTATTATTTCTGTTGCCTTTTCATCAATTTACATAATATACTATTTTATTGTAATGAGATATGCAATAAAGCATTAAGCTAAATTTTATGATTATTGTATAGGCTTAAATAAACATCTGAAGTGTGAATATTGATAGAGGGAAAGCATTGAGAACTAAAGCAGTAGATGGAATTATAAATTAATATGTTATTTATTAATTCATAATGATTATAAAAGATACTGGTAGAAAAACAGTAAACTCTTTGTCACAATACTATTACGAATAAAATAAGTAAATTAGATAAATATTCTTCTTCTAGATGGAGGTTCAATATGAAAAAAAATATCTTATATTTAGCTTTGCTTGCACTTATTTTCATTATATCATTTAACATGTGCTGTCAAGCAGTGCCTATGGTTAAAAGTGGTGCTTGGACATGGTTTAATTACCCCGTAGCAATCCACTATAAAGGAAAATATGATAGAACTTACTATGGATTTGTTGGTGTCGATGGAGGTATTAGAGTATCATCTTATGATCACAAACAGAAAGTAAATGTATCGACTTTTGAATTAGGTAAATTCGAAGTTGATGATCACAATAATCCTGCAGTTCAAGTTTTGGATGATGGAAACATCATTGTATTCTATTCTAGACATAATAAAGATAATAATTTACGTTATCGTATTACAACAATAGCAGAGGATATTTCGACATTGGGTCCAGAACAGATTTTAGAGTCACCAACAGGTAAGGTTACTTATGCTCAAGCGGTAGTATATCAAGAGCGTATAGTTGTTTTTTATCGAGTATCAGACAGATATTGGGCTATTAGAATTTCGGAAAATAGTGGGAAAATATGGGGAGATGAAAAAAAATTCCTGGATCTTGGCGAAGGACAAAAAGCGTATATTAAGATTTCCCAAAGAATGAATCCTGATGTCCATTATGCAGTAGATATTATCATTTCTGGGCATCCAGATAATGATAGTGACAACAATATATATTATGCCTATTTATGGTTAGACAATGGTGAAATTAGAATACCGGAGGGATATATTGATAATATTAACACTTTGAAAAAACCGCTTACGCAGAATCAACTCATGAAAGCATACGAATGGAGAGAAAACGAAGCTAAAGTGAGAATATGGGATGTCTATTCATTGAAAAATAAACCAGCTTTAGCTTTTAGCAAAATAGATTCACAGGAAGAACATTCATACTACTATGCTATATATAATCCAGACAAGAATAAGTTTGATGTGAGTTATATTACATCAGCAGGAGGTACAATTTCAGATGAAAGAGAAATATCTTTTTCTGGTGGAATGAGTTTTATAAAGGAAAAGGATAACTGGAACATAATATATATTTCACGAGAAATTAATGGAAAATGGGAAATAGAAGAATGGAGAACACCTGACAATGGAATAAACTGGATGTCCAGGCCAATAACAAAAAACTCTTATTTAGATAATGTTCGACCTATGTCTGTTGTTGATTCTCATCCTTCTCTTGAAGTATTATGGATGCACGGTGCATATCAACACTACACTGAATATATAACTGAAATAAATGGTAACAATTAAACTAAACTTAATGTAAATTTGAGCATGTTTCACAAACTGCATATTTCGGCGGCATTTGAACACTCCGCCGGAAACATTTGAACACTAAAACGGAAATACTTGAACACCAAAACGGAAGCATTTGAACACCTCTTGCCGTAATAAAATAATACAGCTATTCTTCAAGCAAGAACAAGAATGGAGAGTAGCAGCATGAGGAGAATAGAAATGACGAAAGCGAAGGAAATTTTAAGATTGCATCATGCGCTGGGATTAAGCCAGCGTGCGATAGCGGAAGCGACCGGATGCTCAGTAGGGACTGTGTCAAATGTATTGCATAAGGCAGAAAACGCAGACATCAAATATCCAATACAAATAACCAACAAAGAACTTGTATCGTTGCTTTATCCACCGGTGAAAGAAACAGACGATAAACAGCGTACTGAGCCGGATCTCCTATACATTCACCGGGAGATGCAGCGCAAGAGTGTAACATTGACATTGCTGTGGGAAGAATACAAAGCAAAGAACCCCGATGATGGTAGACGCTCGATGGACATCTGTAACTGGTAAACTATAATGGACAACCTGGGGAATTCTGCTTGACAGTTACAACATCTAAGCGCACTAGGAGAATTGAGCCTTATATACGTCAGGCTGATTTCCGTTTTGAAGCTGTTATTGAAGATATTAATTATCACGACAAACACGGTATCACTAAAGAAGATATTTTGAGACTATCCGAAGGAAGCTATATTTCAAAAAAACAGAATATTATCTTCTCAGGCCCTACAGGCATAGGTAAAACTTATTTGGCATGCGCTCTGGGAAGGCAGGCCTGCTATCAATATGTAGCAGTTAAATATTTAAGGGTATCTGATTTTTTCATGATGCTTTCTGATGCTCATATTGAAAACCAGTATGCCTCGTTCAGAAAGAAGCTTATCAGAATTCCTCTGCTAATTTTAGATGATTGGGGAATGAAGCCGTTTACTGTTGAAGAAAGCCATGAAATTATGGAGCTTACCGAAATGCGGTACCAATACGGTTCAACGATTTTCTCAGGTCAGCTGCCGCCTAGTGGCTGGCATGAATTATTTCCTGACCCCACACTGGCTGACGCCATTTTAGACCGTATTGTCCATAACTCTTACAAATTTAAGATAAGGTAAAATATTTTTCGCACAATTGAAAAAAGGACACAGTTTAGGTCTCGCTTGGTAAAATACAAGTAACAAACAAAATTATCAAGCAAAGGAGAACTAAAACCATGTCCAATAACATTATACATTTTAACGAAGACGCCGTGAAGAAGGAATTAGGCGACCTGGTTCGGCAGAGCGTAGAGGATACCCTGAATACACTTCTGGATGAAGAGGCAGACCGGCTGACGAACGCGAAGAGGTATGAGCGCTCAGAAGACCGTATAGACACCAGAGCCGGACATTATACCAGAAAACTAGGGACCAAGGCAGGTGAAGTAACATTAAAAGTTCCGAAGCTTCGCACATTGCCTTTTGAAACAGCAATAATAAAGAGATATCAACGCCGGGAAATCAGTGTGGAAGAGGCGCTGGTAGAAATGTATCTGGCAGGTGTCTCTGTTCGTAAAGTTGAGGACATTACTGAAGCGCTGTGGGGCTCGAGAGTAAGCGCCGGCACAATCAGTAATCTTAATAAGAAAGTCTATGTCCATATAGATGAGTGGAGGCAGAGGCCTTTGAAGAAATCGTATCCCTATGTTTACTTGGATGGTATATATCTTAAGCGGAACTGGGGCGGAACATACGAGAATGTAGCTGTTTTAGTAGCTATGGCGGTAAATGAGGACGGTGACAGGGAGGTAATTGGCGCAGCTGAGGGGATGAAAGAAGATACGACAAGCTGGCTTGAGTTTCTCAAGAGTCTGAAGGAAAGAGGGCTTACCGGAACAAAGCTTTTCGTTGGCGACAGGAATCTTGGGCTTCTTGAAAGCATAAACAGCGTATTCCCTTATGCAAAATTCCAGCGCTGTACAGTACATTTCTACCGAAATGTTTTTAGCGTTGTCCCCCGTGGCAAAGTTAAATTGGTTGCTGCAATGCTAAGAGCGATCCATGCTTCGGAAGATATGGCAAGCGCTAAGGAAAAAGCTAATGCTGTGGCTGACAAGCTGAGGGAAATGAAACTTACGGAAGCTGCAAAAAAGGTAGAGAATTCGATTGCTGAAACACTTTCCTACATGCATTTTCCCCGGGAACACTGGACGCGGCTACGCAGTAACAATGTAATCGAAAGATTGAACCGTGAAATTCGACGCAGAACCCGTGTTGTCGGTGCATTCCCTGACGGCCAGTCCGCTCTGATGTTAGTATGCGCCAGGCTGAGGTATATGGAAAGTTCTATGTGGGGTAAACGAAAATATATGAGTATGACGCATCTCGATGAAATTACTGAGATGGAATCAGCTATAGGGTGAGTTTAATGCCAAGCGAGCTCAAATGTGCGAAAAATTATTGACACTACCAAATTTAATCTGACAGGAGAATCGATGAGAAAAACTCTTGCTGAAAAGCAATTTGATGGTGATGAATAAAGGATTTAGACAGCGCCTTCGGCGCATCTGCTGCTCGTTATTTTACTAAAATATTTGCAGAAATCAGCGAGCAGCTTTATACTAACATTATATTACTGCAGACTGTTCAAATACTTCCGTCCTTCCGTTCAAATGTTTCCAGACAAACTGTTCAAGTCCGCCGGAATACGCACACAAACTCCATGTATTCTCCAAAACGGAGTAATAGAAAATGATTAAACTGGTCTTGCCCCCATGAATTGCACCAGTTTTAATGTTAGGAAAAAGATGATAAACTAACAAAAAAAGGAGCAAGGGAAATGGCAAGAAAGAATTACACAATGGAGCAAATCATAATCAAATTAAGAGAAATCGAGGTGCTGAGCAGCCAGGGGAAGACAATAGCAGAAGCATCAAGACAAGCAGAGATTACAGAGCAAACATATTACAGATGGCGCAAAGAGTATGGCGGTATGAACACAGATGAAGCTAAACGGCTCAGAATACTTGAAAAAGAAAATATGAGATTAAAGAGACTTGTAGCCGATCTAAGTCTGGATAATGCGATACTAAAGGACGTGAACTCAAAAAACTTCTAAGCCCGGTAAAGTGTAAGATAGCTGTAGATTATGTTATTGAAGAACATGAAGTTACAGAAAGAAGAGCTTGCCGGGTATTGAGTGTAAATCGGAATACTTATCGATATATAGCAGTAAAATTACCTGATGAAGATGATATACGAACAGAAGTAATAGACAAAGCATGCAATTATGGCCGTGTTGGATATCGAATGGTAACTAACATAATGAGGAACAGCGGCACAAAAATTAATCATAAGCGAGTAGAGCGAATATGGCGCGAAGAAGGCTTAAAACTCCCTAAGAAGCAGACTAAAAAGAGGAGATTATGGCTAAATGACGGTAGCTGCATAAGACTAAGACCCGAATATAAAAATCATGTATGGAGTTATGATTTTGTAGAAGACAAGACATATAACAAGAAAAAGATAAGATTTCTTAATATAATAGATGAGTACAGCAGAGAATGTATTGCATCTATTCCAAGACGCAGTTGGAGAAACAATGACGTTATAGAAGAATTATCAAAACTAATGATTTCAAATGGATGTCCCGAATATCTTCGCAGTGATAATGGTAGTGAATTTACAGCAAACAAGTTAAGAAAGTGGCTTTCGAATGTAGGTGTAATAACTGCATACATAGAACCGGGCAGTCCTTGGGAGAATGGATACATAGAAAGTTTTAATGCACGCATGAGAGATGAGTTCTTAAATGGAGAGCTGTTTGGTAACATGTATGAAGCACAGGTTTTGACAAAACGTTGGGTAGAGTATTACAATACGATAAGACCGCACAGCAGTTTAGGTGGAAGACCACCTGCACCGCAAATGTTGATTCCAATGACTGCATGAGGTAGCAGATTTATACCCTAATATTTGGTCAATACTAACATTGAATTTGGACCAAAAACTGGGGGCAGATCAAAACCAAGAGGCGGGTTTATGATATGTATTCGCAAATAAACTTCAAAGTAGTTAATGTATCTGCTTCATGCTTAAATAGAACACCTGATTGTTTTCGTTTAGCAGCATATTCAAACAAGCTTACATATTTTAAATAAAACTCATCATTGACATTGGCAATATAAACATAATCATAAAATTTTATTAATTCTTCTAGACGATGGGTTGACATCCACCCATCTTCATTTTTTTCAGAATATATACTTGATAGCACTCCTGGCTTCGGTCTAGGTACACACTCATAATACATCCAATACTGCCATGCGTGACTATTAATCTCCACTCCATCGTCATTCAGCGCAATAATCAAAATACTAGCATACTCGGGGGTGTTTGCCTTAATTAACTCCGCATGCTCGCGTATGGTGGGGCGAACGTAATATTTATTTGCTATCATATTGGCATTTGTCTGCAGAGCGAACATGGTCTCTCCGGGTGGGGGAACGCTGGTAATAAGCAAAAGGCTGACAACCGTGGCGGCTATATATTGCTTTATGTTGTCTATCCAATATTCGGAAGAAAAAGCTACCGCAATCAGATAAATACAAACCATAATAACAACACTACCGATAAAGCGCTCGATACCCGCTGTTGCAGATTTTTCGAAAAAAGCGCTGTAATCTGTTATAAACAGAATAGCCATTATTAATCCGTAAACATAAATTATGCTTACAAGGCTGATTGATTGTGCTATGAGCGAAGATCTGTACTTTTTCTTTATAGTAGTTAAAGCACAAAAGATGGACAGAATTAGTATTAGTAATGCAAAGGCATATAAAGGTAATCCGAAATATTTCTTCGCGAAATAATTGTTTAACACATATATGAAGGTTTTCTGTAATTCAATTGTCAGAGAATACATGATTTCCCATATAACTTTATAGATAACAGAAAACAGTGCAAATGGTATGATAGACAGCAACGATATTTTGATTGTTTTTAGTAGCTTTGTATTTTGTCGTACTTTTGGGATTATATACTTTTTGAAAATCTTGTGTAGCAATGTGAACCACAATATAATTAATGATATGATAACTACTGAAATAATAATAAGTATAAGCAAATAACTATTTCCCAATTCAACTAGTTTTTTCAGCCTAAAAGGCAGTATTTTTTCTCTAACCAATAACGTAGCTATTATTGACGCTAGAAAAATACTGATATTTAGATAGTTTTTCTTGGATAGTTTCCAATCGGCCTTTAACGACTCTATTAAATAATAGCTCAAAAAGAATAATCCCATAAAAGCGAACATTAGCAATCCAATATTATCTTTAAGAGTAATGGTTATAGTGCAAGCGAAGGTTAAAATTGAAGTCCGTGATTTATTTCTGTGTACTGATAAATACGCAATGCTGCTGCCAGCGACAATCCCGATTGGTGCGTCCATCAGATATTGTGTTTCCGGATCAATAAGTGTTATTATGCCAAAAGCAAAAACGGCATATATTGCGGCCATGTACCATTTGTCCCATTTTACAGTAGACAGAGGTAAAACGACGCATATCCACATAAACAGCCAACGGCTTACAAATAGAGCGTGTTCGGTGTAACCTGCAAATCGCGTGAAGAAGTAGGTGAAAACTGTGACGCTTCCTCCGAAGCTCAATGTATTTGTTGCGTCCATATAATGTGCCGCAGTTCCGTAAAGAGAAGCTTCATCCCAAAGGTATAATACATTGTTTTTCGTTATTATCGTATAAATAATAAATGAAATTATTGTGACAACCAGCCCGGGAGAAACAACAGTTTCAAAAGATATTTTGGCTTTCTTGGCAATTAATAAATATACTGATGCAGCAAGAGAAAAAAATGATAGGGAATATAATAAATACTGACCTATTTGCATTGCTCCGAACAGACCGAATAAGGTAAGAATTACAATTATAATACTCATGGAAACAAACATAGCTTCTTCAATTTTAAACCTGAAATTAACCAAGAAAAAAGCCGATAAAGCTACTACTAAAAATAGAGCTCCGATTAATGCCATTAAATTCTCCTTTAAAAGTGATTACTGATATTTTACACCAATTATTGGAATGTGTCGACATAATAATAATGTCTGGCATGAAAAGAATAATCTCATAAGTCCATATGATTCCAAGGAGCTCCTGAGGGGTTTAAGACAATCTGTACCTTGAGAATAAGGAAAGCAGACTAAAATATATACCGGAATTATTTACATTGTTTATTGAAAGAAAAAATTTGGCAAAGATAGTTTTACGTGAACATGAATTAAGACACACAATCGCTTAGCTTCCAAATCATATCGGCAAAACAGTAGGGTAATCTTCACCTGCAACGACAAAGAAGATATATGCTCATTTGTTTTGCAAAACAAATGAGTACTATGAATGCGGTAGCGGATATTACTAATATAAAGCAGTGAAACGGGCGACGATAAAAAATCAGTAAACGTTGTTGAATAGATTATTGATTTAAGCGCATAAAGGGACTCTCCAATGAGGGGCGTAGCATGATTAAAGTTATTGATATAAATTTCTAAATAATGTATACTGTCGCTATGAAAAAAGATATAAAAATCGCAACTATAATCCCTTGCTTTAATGAGGAATTGACTATAGCAAAAGTCATAGCAGATATAAATAAATATATTCCGGAAGCAATGGTTTATGTCTATGACAATAATTCAACCGATAACACATCAAAAGTCGCCGAAGATAGCGGAGCAATAGTTAGATGCGAAAGTAGGGCGGGCAAAGGAAATGTCATTCGCACTGCGTTTCGGGAACTTGACGCTGATATTTACATTATGGTCGATGGTGACGACACCTATGATTTGAGCAGAATTGATACCCTAATCGATCTTGTCAGACAAAACAAATTCGATATGATTGTTGGAGATAGATTAACTTCAACATATTTCGATGTTAATAAAAGAAAGTTCCATAACTTTGGTAACAAGCTTGTGAGAAACTGGATTAATATGCTGTTTTCTTGCGATATTCACGATGCTATGAGTGGACTGAGAGTTTTCAATAGGCAGTTTGTAAAAGGCTTTCCTATTCTTTCTAAAGGCTTTGAGATTGAAACAGAAATGACGCTCCACGCGCTTGATAAGAATTTTAGAATTCATGAAGTACCTGTTAAGTATTCCGATAGGATGGAAGGCAGTTATTCTAAACTTAATACAGTAAAAGACGGTTCTAAAGTAATAAAAACTATTATAACCATGCTGAAAGATTATCGGCCGCTTTTCTTTTTTTCAATCATTTCTCTAATTCTAACTATTGTATTTTTGGGATTTTTTATTCCTATTTTGATTGAATATTTTAAAACCGGAGAGGTTGCGAAGTTTCCGACATTGATTGTCACGATTGGTGTTGGTATATTTTCCGCACTATCTTTTATGTGTGGATTGATACTGGACACAATTAAAAAATACTCGCGGCAGTTTTATGAAATTGCGTTGAATATCCAAAGTGAAGGGAATAATAAATGAAAAAATCCATAAAGCAAACTGTTTTACGTACAGCGATTATATTTGTGTGTCTTATTATATTTTATTTTGTCGCTATGAGTGCGGTGTATTTCATTCCAAACGAAAGTGTAAAGCAGAATTTTGAAGAAGGTGCTAAATTAATCTATGAAGAGGGCGAGTATAACGAACCCTTTTTTAACAACGTTTCAGCACGGTTGGATGGCACCACAGACATCATGATGATGCTTGAATGTTATAGAAGAGTAGGGCTTGAAATGAGTCCGCCACAGGCAGCTATGTACATAAATACTTATTCGCGCTTTTGGCATGGCTATCAGATATTTCTGCGGCCGGCTCTCACATTTATGAGCTACATTCAGCTTAGATATATCAATACATTTTTCTTTTATATTTTACTGTGCCTGTCCTTCGTGGCGATTAAAAAGCATATTTCGACATTGACGGCTATTTTATATATTGTAACCTTGATGATGACTTTCTCGTTCTTAGTTCCTATGTGTTTGCAGTACATGTCGGTATATATGGTAACTTTTATAAGTATTATGGTCATGCTTAAATACAAAGAAAACTTTAAAACAATATATTTATTGTTTTTCGTGGTAGGAAGCGTCATAAACTTTTTAGACTTTTTGACATTCCCGCTTCTTACGCTCGGCTTGCCTTTTGGCGTAATCTTCTTTGCTCGCGAAAAAGTTATGAAGATATCAATAGTAAAGAAGTTTGTTGATTTAATATTATGCTCTGTCATGTGGGGCATCGGATATGCATTAACATGGGTCACAAAATGGGCACTGGCTACTGCTATGACAGGAGTAAATATTTTTGGCAATGCGTCCGGAGAAGCAGCTTATAGAATGTTTGGAAATGAGGCTTTTCCTCTTGATAGAAAGCTTATGTACTGGGTAAATGTATTTAAATTTCTAACGCCTGAAAACTTAGCGATTGCAGCGGTTCTTGTAAGTACTTTGATTATTCTTATTATTTTAAGCCGTAAGCCGTTTAAGAATCTCTTGAAAGCATTACCTGTCTTTCTCATGGCCATAGCGCCATATGTTTGGTACTATGTTTTCGCCAATCATTCGCAGTTCCATTCCTTTTTCACATATCGCTCACAGATGCTATCTGTGTTTATAGGCTTTGCATTTCTTGCCAGCGCAGTGGACTTTGACCGGATAAAGGCTTTGTTTTCTAAGTTATTTAAAAAGAAAAAAGCTACCGACTTAATGCCACCAAAAAGCTAGGTAAGCAGATGGATAAAGCGGACGGAGTATTTAGAAAGAACAGCAAAGGGATTACTTTGATGATATTTTCCTCGGTATGTGTATGTACCGGGCAATTGTTTTGGAAACTTTCCGGCGGCAGCTTTTCATCATATTTTTTTCTAGGATTTTTTCTATATATAATAGGGGCGCTTGTAATGCTTATAGCATATCGATATGGTTCTCTTTCTGTGCTGCAGCCAATGCTTAGTATGAACTACGTGTTTGCATTGCTTCTTGCAGTTTTAGTGCTTGGTGAGGCGATTTCATTAACCAAACTTATTGGAATAGCTATCGTGACTGCGAGCGTAATATTGATTGGTGGTGCGAAGGATTAACGTTTTATATTACAGCTTAATTATTCTTATGACCATACTAGGTGCGATAGCTTCGCTCTTTTTAAAGCGCGCTTCGGGATTTGAAAACATTAAACAGCTTTTATTTAATATTAATTTTTACTTAGGTGGAGGAGTATATTTTATTTGCGCGTTGCTGAATATATATGTGCTTAAATATTTGGACTTTTCTATCGTCCTTCCGCTTACTTCTATAACTTATATTTGGACAATTATGCTTTCATATTTTATATTAAAAGAAAAAATCGGAGTCCGCAAAATTTCAGGAATAATTGGGATAATTATCGGGGCACTTTTAATTGCTCTTTAAAAAGCTGGATTATTATATCGGCCTCTTTTTTAGCTTTAAATTCTGGTGTCTTTTCAGGGAGGCCACACATACCAGGGCTAGTATGTGTAGAATTAAAGAACATTAACAAGTAATGCAATTCCTTTAAAGAATGATAAGCGCTCCTTATGATTATCACAATTATTTCTATATTGTTTAATTAAACAATATATGTAATACTTATGAGAGTTATTTAATTTAAGGATAGATTAGTGGATAAATTAAAAAAATTTTGTTTAAATTATGGTTTAGATATCATAGGCATTACGTTTGTGATATTAGTCTCAAATATAGTCTTGGTACATGGGGATTTAACTACGTATGTAGTATCACCAATGCATATTGTAGATAATGGACTCTTTACAAATGACTTTGCCGCGATGGCATTTGCTGAAAGTTTCAATTCTCAGTTGTTTCCAGATTTATTATATGCTTTTTTTCTAAAACTAGGGCTTAGTTTTACTGAGGTTGCTTTTATCTATATTATGGGCACATCTATTTTATTTGGCGTGGGAATAATTGCTATCTCCAAACATTTTGCAAAAGACAAATCATACATACTTAGCACATTGATTATGCTTTTTGCTATTTCTTTGGTTTCCGGCAAATATATTGGTGGACACCCAGTTTGGGTGACTGGCGCATATCACTCACAGATCTCTTTCGGGATAGGTGTTTTAGCATTCTATTACGCACTAAAAGAGAAATTTAATATATCATTTATATTATTAGCATTAGCAACGTTGATGCATCTATTAGTTGGAGTATATTGTGCGGCTTTTTGCGCTGTATTTTTGGCTATATATGTTATCAAAAATAAATGCTATAAGAAACTTTGGTGTGTGATACCATGGGTTATTACCTGCCTAGCTATTTTCTTGTTAATGTATATAGATGGCTCTACATCTACGAATGAAATGACCAGTGACCTTTTTCTTAAAATCCATGTTCATTTCAGACATCCGCACAGTCATAAGCTTTCTACCTGGGGTAGTGTGCATTGGATAGATTTTGGGCTGCTAATAGCAGGCATTTTCATTTTGTTAATTGCATGCAAAGATTACACGAAACACTTCAAAAAGATTATTACAATATTTTTTGCTTCAACATTGTTTACTGCCATAATGCTACTCATAGGATACGTATTTGTTGAAGTAATACCTATAACATTTATAGCCAAAATACAACCCGGGAGATGTGTATTCATATATAGGTTTATAATCGAGGTAATATTTGCCTACCTATTATATCTAATGATTACAAATAAACAGAGTCTGGCAGCCTATATACTTGCGTTAGTTGCATGTACTCCGTACTTCGGTAGCATACCTAATGCGGGATTGTATGTTTTTATATCTAGTGTCTCAGTATTAATAATCAGTATTTTAAAGAAACGTGAGTTCACGAAAATTGTTAAATTGTCATATGTCTCTTATTTAATAATTCTAGTACTTTGGTATTTACTTATATTTAATAGTGAGCGACTGTTAAATGAGAAAATGTATTCTGTCATGGTTACTATTGTATTAATATTTATTTTATACAATGTTAAGATTGTAAACAAAATTGGACGAGTTGCAAAGTACACGTTTATCTGTGGGTATTTAGTTGCATGCTTTTTAGGCTCATTTATTGATTTTGGCGCAATATCTTCACTAAATTTACGTAATGTACCAATTGTTAGTTTACATCAAAGGGTTAATCCTCTAGTAAGTGAGGATATAATGGAATTAGCACAATATGTAAATGATAATACAGAAAAGAACATTTTGTATTTAGGCGACCCTTTTGATATGAACACATCATATTTCAGAGTATACTCTAAGAGGAGTACAGTAGTTACTGTTAAAAACATGCCTTTTACAGACAAAGGTATGATTGAGTGGATAAACAGACTTCAGAGACTTGATTGTGTTGTTGCTGGTGAAAATGGCTATTTTTATTCAAACAATATATTTTCTCAAGCCAGCCCACAACAATTATCCTCTTATTGTAAAGCATTTGGTGCAACGCACCTATTGTATAAAGCTAATAATGATTTTAATTTCAAATTATTCAAAGATGCAGGATTTAGTATAGTATGCAATAAAGGAGCATACTATTTCTTTGAATTTACACAAACCAATTAAGATAAAATCTATAATAAGCACATAAGTTTATACTGCGGCGAAAAGTTGGACGCCGAAGATGTATACATATGCACAATATGAATTCGAAATGAGCAGTAAAAAAAGACAATGAGTTGGAATCCATAGGACATTTTCAAAATTATTATTTAGGCCCGTAGTGTTTAGCATTATTACAGATACAGCTAAAAAATTGATAATAGTTGGATAGCAGACTTTTTTGTGTTTATAATCTTTATATCACTTCAGCTGAAGGTGTGCTTTTGCATTGCGCAAAATATTGCAACAATATACTGCCTTTAACTATTCTATTTACTCCTCTAAAATGGTTATATAAAAAAATGAAGGGACTTTTTTGTTCTGCTCAAACAGTAGAGCTTTGATAATAGTAAATAGATTGGAGCGGCAAACCCCAATTTTGATTAAGGAGAACATTATGCACGAACTCAGTAAAAACATTGCGGTAAACCAGATAGGTTACGACATTTTGGGCGGGAAAAGTTTTTGGGTAACGGTAAAAGCGGCTAAATTCAATGTTGTTTGCGAAGAAACCGGAGGCATAGTGTTTTCAGGAGATGTTTCAAACGTTGGAGTGGATGCTTCTATAGGCACCACCGCAGGTTGGGGGGACTTCAGCCCATTGAAAGAAAAAGGGCGGTATTATATAGAAATTGACCATGAAAAATCTTATTCATTTGAAATAGGAGAAGATGTTTTCGCGTCACTTAGGAAAAGTCTGATTAAGATGATTTATTATCAAAGATGCGGAGTAGAGCTTGACGCAAAGCACGCGGGGGAAGAATATACACATAAACCTTGCCATCTTGAAATGGGAAAGATATGGGGGGAGGATGGCGAGTGGAATGGCACGGGCGGATGGCATGATGCGGGGGATTATGGGAAATATAGCGTGCCTTGCGTGCGAACGATAGCAGATTTGCTGTTTGCATATGAGCTTTATCCTGATACATTTGGTGATGATATTAACATCCCTGAGAGCGGAAACGGTGTGCCTGATATTTTGGATGAGGCAAAAGTGGGGCTATTGTGGCTGCTTAAAATGCAAAGAAAGGATGGGGGAGTGTATCATAAATTCACTTCAGCTGAATTTTGCGGAATGATAATGCCAGAAGATGACCTACTACCACAATACGCCATACAGGTATCGCCTACAGCAA
The DNA here is from genome assembly GCA_963675575.1 of Christensenellaceae bacterium. Classification (GTDB taxonomy): domain Bacteria; phylum Bacillota; class Clostridia; order Christensenellales; family UMGS416; genus JAGLOK01. Next base: position 2,738,912 of record OY776378.1, on the reverse strand, counting down.
CGGCGGGACTTTCCGCCGTTATGGCAAAAGCTGCCCGTATATTTGGTAATATAGATAAACAATTTGCAAGAAGATGCAAAAAAGCTGCGATTTTAGCGTGGGAATATATGAAAGCTCACCCTGATATGCCGCAGTATGAAAATCCTCAGGGCGTTGTAACTGGGGAATATAAGGATACAAGCAACCAAGATGAACTCTATTGGGCGGCTGTGGAGCTTTATATTCTTTCTGGGGAATCGATATACTTGGCGAAGGCAGAATCTTTATATTCAAAGCACATCGCACTTTTTTGGACGGACACACTTGAGTGGTACGATGTGGGCTACTTGGGGACTTTTTCATATTTGCTGTTTGAAAATGTGGAAAAGGAAAGCGTGTTTTATAAGAAGCTTAAAAAGGACACGATTGAAACCGCTGATAAGCTTGTAGCGTTTGCGGGCAAAAAGGCATACTCGGTGGCGATGAATGAAGAAGACTACATATGGGGCAGCAATATGGTGCTCACAAACCGTGCGAATGTTTTGCTTATGGCTTATGAGATTGAGCCTAAAATGAAATACATTGAAACAGCGCAGTCGCATATGGATTATCTTTTGGGTACAAATGCCCTTTCACAGTGCTTTGTAACGGGCTTTGGGGAAAAGACAATCAAACATCCGCACCACAGGCCCTCGGCCGCGAATGAGGCGCAAGAACCCATTCCGGGCATGGTGTCGGGCGGCCCGAACTCCAATCGGCAAGATGCGGTTGCACAGGAAAGTTTTGACGAATTTACTCCTCCCGCTATGTGTTTTATAGACGATACGGACGCTTATTCATTAAATGAAGTTGCAACTTACTGGAACTCTTCAGCGTTGCTTTTGGTCGCAGGTTTAACTTACCATAAATAGGTGATATAATCATTTTAAGGAGTAAGAGAATGAAAAAAATATTAACAGCCGCACTAATTACGGTGATTTTTCTTACAGGATGCTCCGGACAATCTGTTCAGGGTCCTAAAATGCATGAAATAGAGCAGAATGAAACTGTGACGCTCAGATTCGTGAATTCTTGGGGAGGAGCGGATTCAAACGCCGGAGCGCTTCAGCAGATATTTGATGACTTTGAAGAAAAGTACACTTATATAAAAATCCAAAACGAAGCTACTTTCGGGGACGACTTTCTGCCCAAGCTCAAAACGGACTTTGCCACGGGCAACGACCCTGACGTGTTCGGGATATGGCCTGGTTCTGATATGGAGGCGCTTATAACGGCGGGCAAGGCGGCTGATTTGACCGATATAATAAACACGGACCAAGAATGGAAAAACTCGTTTTTAAACGCCTGGGATTATTGCACATTTGACGAAAGAATATACGGTTTACCAGTGGAAATAATTTATGAAGCTCTTTTTATTAATACCGAAATATTTAAAAAACATGATGTAAAAGCGCCTCAGACATACGAGGATTTTATGGTGTTGGTTCGGCTTTTCGCCAGTAAAGGAATAGTACCCGTCGCATATAATTATCAGTCTGAAGGAACATACTTATATCAAAATATTGTAGCGCAGATGGGCGGGCTGGCAGACGGCGGGAATATAGATGTTTTTAAAGATGGCATGGATGAGATGAAGGAGCTTTATGACAGACGGGCGTTCCCGGAAGACGCCTATTTATTAAGTAATTCCCAGCGAAACAATCTCTTTCTCAAAGGTGAGGCCGCGATGATAGTGCAGGGCTCATGGTTTACAAGAAACATATACGAAGCCGGAATGGTGGACAAGGTAGATATGGTGCCTTTCCCGGTGTTTGACAAGGAAAATCCTGACGAATATTCACTGATTTATGGACTCGGATGCGGTACTTTCTTCATTAGCCAAAAGGCTTATCAAGATGAGGCTAAAAGGGAAGCTGCTATATTACTACTAAAAGAGCTTACTTCAAAAGAAGCCTCCGCGATATTGACTAAAGAATCAGGATTTATAAGCAATATTGATTTATCCGGCACAAAAAATACATATCCATTGTTATATACAAAGGGAATGGAACTTGTCGCGAACGCTCATAGTCTTGTTCCTCCGATGGATTCGCTTATAGATCGAAATGACTGGGAAAACATATTGGTTCCTGGATTTGCCGACCTGTATAGATATGGGCATGATCAGATAGAAGTTATTTGGAGCAAGATGAATGAAGGCAGATAAACCAAAATGGTTTAATAAAATCATCAAGAGCCCAAGCCTAAGAAAAAAGCTAATAGGCTTCATGCTCCTGCAGTCTGTCACCATTTCAGTGTTGGTCACCATTTTTTCATATTATAACGCGTCTTTATCTATGCAAAAGCACTCGATAAATTTTTCAACTGAGTTGCTATCGGCCAAAACATATCAGGTGTCGGAATATCTCCACCGCCTTGAACAGTATTCGCAAGACATATTGTATGAGGACAGCATATACACTCTGCTCGAAAAGGCCGTGGGGTTTGATTATGAAGATTTATATTCTGAAAAAAATAAGATGGCGATATGGGAGGAAAGTGGTGCTCCGGTAATAAATCTCTTTTCTAAAACAATAGTGTCAAGAGTGGAGATTCAGTCGCTTGCGATTTACGACAATGAAGGTAAACTTTGGGCGAGCCAGGACGACAGCTCAAAGGATTTCAATTTGGCGAGTTTTTTAGATGAAGATTTATTTTTTAATATACGTGAAAGCGCAGATGGAGAAAACACTACCCATCTTTATATACAAGAGGAAGAAGGAAAGGCGCTGCGCCTTTTTTTGGTACGCAGGCTTTCTTCCCCAGACACCTATGAGCCGCTAGGATACTTCGTTATGATGGCGGATTTTACTTATTTCAACTCGCTTCTTGCAAGTTCGGAGCAGCAGCAAGGATATAGCTTAATCTTAATTGCCGAAAATGATACGCTGCTATATCAGACTGCGGTCGGGCTTGATGGAGTTATGGTTTATCTTGGTAAGAATGTCTTGTGGGAAGTGGACAAAAAAGGCGGAGTGCTATACAACAGAGGCGAAGTGGAAGGAACGGATTGGACGCTTGTCGCAGTTCAAGATCTTAGCGTGCTGTTTTCTGACACACTGGCACTGCGAAACACATTACTTGTGCTGACAGTGGTGACTGTAATGCTCTTTGCTCTTTTGTCATTCGCGATGGCAAAAGACATCCTAAAGCCCGTAGAAAGGCTTATCAAGTCTATGAAGCGCGTGAAAAACGGAGAAACAGGTGTCAATGTGAAGGTGGATAGGCAGGATGAGCTGGGGTATATGTCTAAAACATTCAATGACATGATACGCGAAAACGAGATGTTGGTGCGCAGTATATATAGAGCTGAAATAACGAAAAAAGACGCGGAGCTTCAGGCTTTGCAATCGCAGATCAACCCGCATTTTTTGTACAATACACTGGAGTCTATATCGTGGAGTGCGCGGCTTGCGGGAGTCAATGGGATAAGCGAGATGGTCGAAGATCTGGGCAAAATCATGGAAGCCGGAGTGGGCAAGAGCGAGGAATTTATACCGCTCGCTAAAGAAGTAGAATATATCGAAACATATCTACGCATCATGAAGCGCAGATTTGAAGACAGGCTAAAGACGAAAATAGAAATCGACCCGGAGATCATGGAATATAAAGTGCCCAAACTATTAATTCAGCCACTTGTCGAAAATGCTATTTACCATGGCATAGAAAAGTCAACAAAGGGTGGATTTGTTGAGCTTCGTGCCAAAAAGGAAGGTTGTTGTCTAATAATCACTGTCACCAATTCGGGTAAGTCGATAAGCAACGGGGAGATAGAGGCAATCAATAAAGGGCTTTCCATGCACAGCGATGAATATTTTTTTAACCTGAGAAAGCACCAACGAAAAAACGTGGGAATAGAAAACGTAAACCGAAGAATAAAGCTTTACTTTGGCGAGGAGTACGGGTTGGAAATGGCCAAAAATGATGAGGGACACACTGTTGTGACAGCTAGGCTGCACCTGGAGGGAATGGATGAAACACAAAGTATTACTGATAGATGACGAGCCTATAATCCGAAAAGGTCTCAAAAATATTATAGATTGGGAGCAGTTCGACTGCGAAGTGTGCGGCGAGGCTCGCGATGGATTCGAAGGGCTTAAAATGATAGAAGAGCTTGAGCCGGACATTGTGTTTACCGATATTAAAATGCCCGAGATGACGGGGCTTGAAATGCTGGCGGAGCTTTCACCTGCACAGAGCATGGTAAAATATATTATGCTCACCGGGTTTCGCGACTTTGAATATGTTAAAGAGGCTTTGATACTCGGCGCATTTGACTTTATCTTAAAACCCACAAAACTTGCGGACATAAATAAAGTCGTTGGCCGTGCGGTAAAAGAACTTGATATGCAAAAGCACAAAAGCGATGTGGAGGAGACGCTTAAGACCCGTTACGAACAAAACTTGCCTCTGTTAAGAGAAAAGTTTTTGTATGACATCATGATGGGCATAGTGGCAAACTCCGATGAAATAAAGCGGGTCAAAGGCGAGCTTGGAGTAGATATTAAGGATTTTATCATGCTCCTGGTAACAACTGATTATAACGGAAAGCAGGCTCTAAACTACGGAGCGATGCAAACACTCAGCGAAATGCTGGGCGAAGAATATAATGTGATTCCTGTGGGTGTAAGCAGCAAAGAGAGTGTATTTATCGTGGAGCTTCCCGAAGATACAGAGTTGCTCTACGGAAAATGTTTGCAGCTGCAAAAGATGATGAGCAAGAGCTTGAATATGCACATAAGCATCTCTGTAAGTGAACCTGCGGCAGGGCTTGAAAAAATACTCATGTGCTACAGCCAGTGCAAAAGAGCCAAGAACCTTGGCGGGATATTGGGTGAGGAGGCTTTTGTTTTGTACAGTGATATAAAGGGAAATGATATAAAACACACAGATGCAAGGCTAGTTGGAATGGGTAGGCTAATAGTGGAATCTTTGACATCCGGCGCACAGGACGCGGACACTTCATGTATAAACAATCTCGAAGCTGAGATTATGCGTCGCGACAAAGTGGGCGAAGAAGAGCGAAAAATTGTTCTTAACATAGTAAGCAATATGTTGCGCGAAATGCCGGAGATGGAGCTGAAGCACGACCGTGAGGAAGATATCGTGTCACTCATCGGGCAAATTCGAAATATATATGAAAGTGCAGCAAACGCTTCAATCGAGACCGGGCGCAGCAATATGAAGCTCGTGCTTAAAAAAGCTGTGGACTTTCTGGAAGAAAACTATTGCAATCCAATTACTTTGCGGCAAGTTGCGGATTCGGTATATGTGAGTCCGTTTTATATAAGCAGGCTGTTTTCACGCCAGCTTGGGAAAACAATGACTGAGTACTTAAACGGAATCCGAATAAAAAACGCCTGTGAGTTGTTAAAAGACGTGGAGTATAAAGTTTATCAGATAGGCGAGATGGTGGGGATTCCCGACGCGCACTATTTCTCGCGAATATTTAAAAAACATATTGGAATGACTCCTACGGAGTATCGAAACAAATATGCACATTAGTTTGCACAAATATGTTGCACAATATTGCCCAGTGAGAAACTATGCAATATATTTAACGAATTAGCAATTGCGTTTATTAAAAATCATATAAAGTATCTGTAAGATAGTCTCATAGATTAAGAAGAAGAGAGATTATCATGCAGTCGACAAATCGAAAACCAAAAAAGAAAAAAGGTTTCTTCAGCGAGTTGCGCAAGCACAAGGTGCTTTACTTCATGATGCTGCCCACCATCGCTTTTTTGCTTATAAACAATTATCTGCCCATGTTAGGGTTGTCAATAGCCTTTGTGAAGTTCAGACCGGCGCTAGGCATTTTTGGCAGCGAATTTGTGGGTTTTGACAATTTCAAGTTTTTCTTTTCCACACCGGATTTTATAAACATCACAAAAAACACTGTGTTATACAATATTGCATATATAGTGCTTGATATTTCAGTCGCTACTTTCTGTGCCATAGCTTTGAACGAGATGCGCAAAAAATATCTTAAGAAATCGTTTCAGACATTTATGTTGATGCCATTTTTCCTTTCGTGGGTAGTGGTAAATTATATTTTCTTTTCATTTCTAAGTGTGGACAAAGGGTTCATTAACAATACGCTTTTCACTATCTTAGGTAAAGAACCTATTTCTTGGTACAGGGAAACGAAGTTCTGGCCATTTATAATGATATTCGCGCAGCTTTGGAGATATACGGGATACAACACAATACTCATACATTCTGGGCTTATGGCTATAGATGAGAGCCTATATGAAGCGGCAATAATGGACGGCGCAAGCAAAATGCGCCAAATATTTTCAATTACAATCCCTCAGCTTGCCCCAGTAATTATTTCAATATTTTTGATGCTAATCGGAAGAATCTTCTATGCTGACTTCGGACTTCATTTTCAGGTGCCAAATAACTCGGGGGCGCTATTTGGTGTGACAGATGTGCTAGACACCTATGTGTATAGGGCGCTAAGGCAGATGGGCAACATATCCATGGCTTCGGCCGCCGGCTTCTATCAGGCTGTTGTTGGAATGGTAATAGTCGTGGTGGCGAACAAAGCTGTAAAACGTGCCGATCCTGAAAAATCACTGTTCTAGAGAGGACCTTAAATGACTGCAATCGCAAAAAGAAAAAAGAAGTCAAAATATTATAAAAATCAGATTTCCCTGGCTGCTGATGTGACACTAAAAGTGATATTCGCGGTAGTTGTGTTTGTTACTTGCATATATCCGTTGATAATAATTTTATCTTCGTCATTCACTGACAACTTTACACTGCTTCGCGAAGGATATTCACCTATTCCCAAGAAGGCGACTTTTGAAGCCTATAGCTTTGTGTTGATGAAAAGTGGTCAGTTGGGGCGCAGCTACCTGGTAACTATTATGACAACAGCCATCGGTACCTCAGTGGGCGTCGCCATGATGAGTATGTACGCTTATGCCATATCTCGCAAGGACTTAAAATACGCGGGTTTTTTCTCGCTGTTTGCCTACATCACATTTGTGTTTAACGGCGGGCTTGTTCCTTTCTACTTTGTATATTCGAGAGTTCTGGGTCTTTCAAACACATATTGGGTCATGATTATTCCATATCTTGTGGATGTTTGGTACATAGTGATCCTAAAAACATATTTCGCAAACTCAATACCAACTGAAATATTTGAAAGCGCTACTTTGGACGGAGCCGGAGAGCTAAGAATATTCATAGAAATAATACTGCCTCTGGCCAAGCCCGCGATTGCAACAGTTTTGCTTTTTACCGTGCTTAAGTATTGGAACGATTTCCAGCTGCCTTTGTACTTTATTGAACAAAGCGATAAGTATAACGTGCAGTATATGCTGTATCGTATCATGACGAATATGGAGTTTATAGCACAGGACACGCATTCTGTGAACCTTTCCGGGCCTCTTCCTGTGGAATCGGCCCGAATGGCGATGTGTGTGTTGGGTGCGGGACCTCTACTGGTCGCATACCCGTTTTTTCAGAAATTCTTTATTAAAGGGCTCACAATGGGCTCGGTAAAAGGTTGAATTAAGTTTACCCGCCGAACTTAATCGAGCGGGATAAAAAAACGGAGGTATAAAAATGAAGAGAAGAGCATTATTGACTATTTTGTGCTTGCTTATGGTTTTGGCCGCTGTGTTTGCTGGCTGCAACAAGGCAGAAGAACCGGCAGCTGCGACTAAAGCACCTGCACAAGACAAGACGGCAGCAACAAAAGAAGAGGCGACTGAAAAACCGAAAGAAGACGCAGTGGTTCTTAAATGGTACGTTATAGGTGCTATGGAACAAACTGATCAGGACATGGTCGAAGACGCCATCAACGAATATGCGCTTGAAAAAATCAACGCCACAGTTGATATCATCTTCATGGACTACGATCCTTACATGGAAACAATGGGAACAAAGCTTGCGGCAGGTGAAGAGATTGATCTTTGCTTCACTTCGGGCTGGGCAGGCACAGCAGGCTACAGGCAGAACGCTGCTGTAGGCAACTTCACAGCGCTTAACCCTTACTTTGAAGAAGGTGGCGCGCTTTATGACACACTTCAAATAATCGGCGAAGATTTCATGTATGCAACACAGATTGACGGAGTAAGCTATGCTGTTCCCTGTAACAAAGAGCAGGCACACAACTGGGGCTTCCTTTTCCGTCAAGATATAGTAGACGAACTTTCTCTTGACGTAGAATCAGTAAAAACAACAGAAGACTTAGAGCCAATCTTGGCCGCAGTTAAAGAAGCATATCCTGAAATGATAGGGCTTGTTACAGCTACTGGCGAAGCTTCATTCAGACTGCTTGACTGGAACATCATATCCGGAGACGACGTTCCCGGTGCACTCTATCCTGACAATCGCGACACAACTATCATAAACCAATTCGCAATGCCGGAATCGATAGCGCACTTTAAGACAATGAAGAAGTTTTATGACGCAGGATATATCCGTTCGGATGCAGACACATACGAATCATGGATGAGCGACCTTCAATCGGGCAACGCATTTTGCGTATCAGCTTCAATGAAACCCGGCAAAGGTGTAGAATTCTCACAGGGAATTGAAGGATACGATTTTATTCAAGTTGACTGCACAGAACCAGTGATGAGCAACCGCGAAGCAGACGGATCTATGATGGCGATTCCAATCGCTTCAAAAAACCCTGAAAAAGCGGCAGAGTTTATGAATCTTGCAAACACTGATAAGTACTTCAATAACCTTTTAAACTTTGGTATTGAAGATTATCACTTCACAAAAGTTTCAGATAATATCATTGAGCTTTCTGAAGAAAATACAGGATGGAGGCCAAACATCACATGGGTTTTCCCGAACCAGTTCATGAACTACACAATGAGCAGTGAAGATCCTGATAAATTTGTAAACTTCGTAGCTTACAATCAGAGCGCAACTCCTCTTAACAATCTGGGATTCGTATACAATGGCTCTGACATGGAAAACACTATTTCAGCACTCAAAGCAATCACAGCCCAGTATACACCCAGACTTTACTCGGGTGCAGTGGATGACGTTGACGCACTTGTGGCTGAAATGAACCAGAAGATGGTTGACGCAGGTATGAATGACTTGCTTGCTGATATGCAGGCACAGTTTGACGCTTGGCTTGCGGGAAAATAAGAGCAGCCACCTCTAAAAAACTAATAAAATTAAGAGCTGATTTAAAAATCAGCTCTTAACCATATGACTAAGGAGAGCTTATGAATTACGGATACTTTGACAATGAAAAAAGAGAGTATGTTATAGACGTGCCCGAAACGCCATATCCATGGATTAATTATTTTGGACTTGAGAACTTCTTTTCTCTGTTTTCAAACACGGGCAGCGGCTATTGTTTCTACAAGGATGCCCGCCTTAGGCGTTTGCTGCGCTATCGCTATAACGATGTCCCTGCAACTTCAACAGGCAGATATTTTTACATAAAAGATGGCGGCGAAATATATAACATAGCAAAGTACCCGGCAAAAACTCCGCTTGACTCATATGAATGCCGACATGGATTAGGATATTCTAAAATCTCATCTTCAAAAAATGGTGTGGAGACTTCACAGTTGGCTTATGTTCCGCTTGGCATTAACGCCGAGGTTCACGTAATCAACTTTAAAAATACAACTGATTCTTTGAAAAACTTAAAGCTTTTTTCGTATTTTGAATTTTGTCTGTGGGACGCATTAGATGACCAGACAAACTTTCAACGTAACTACTCCATAGGTCAGGTTGAAGTGGAGGACAACTTCATTTTCCACGTTACGGAATACCGAGAACGCAGAAATCACTATGCATATATGTGGTCAAACTGCGACATTGCGGGCTTTGACACCGACCGCGAAAGTTTTCTAGGTCTGTATAACGGTCTGGAATCGCCAAAGGCTGTTTGTGAGGGTGCATCCGCAAACTCCATAGCACACGGTTGGGCTCCCATAGCTTCACAAAGCGTGGAGGTAAGCATTGCTCCCGGCACTGAAAAAGAGATAATCTTCGTTTTGGGCTATGAGAAAAATGCTGAAGAGGATAAGTTTAAGGAAGGCGAGCCGAACTTTGAAAAAGCATATAAAAGCGCTTTGACATTCAAGCGTGAAGATATTGTGAAAATACAGCTTATTGAGCTTAAGCGATATTGGGACGATGTGCTTTCAAACTACAATCTTGAAAGTTCGGATGACAAGCTTAACACCATGATAAACATTTGGAATCAATATCAGTGTATGGTGACATTTCATATGTCTCGAAGCGCTTCTTTTTTTGAAAGCGGAGTGGGCAGGGGAATGGGCTTTCGCGACTCCAATCAAGACATCTTAGGCTTTGTGCACCAGATTCCCAAAAAGGCGCGCGAGCGCTTAATCGACATCGCGGCAACACAGTTCAAAGACGGCAGTGTGTATCACCAATATCAACCATTGACCAAAAAAGGCAATGCCGACATTGGTGGGGGATTCAATGATGACCCTCTTTGGCTGATTCTCTCGGTTATCACATACATTAAAGAAAGCGGTGACTTCGCCATACTTTCAGAGAAGGTAAAGTATGAGGATAAACCTGACGGAACGATGAAGGACCATCTTTTTGCTTCCTTTAAACATGTGGTCAACAACAAAGGTCCGCACGGACTTCCGCTTATAGGCCGCGCCGACTGGAATGATTGCCTAAACCTAAACGCCCATTCAACAAAGCCCGGAGAATCCTTTCAAACACACGGCACAGCCGATGGAAGGGTTGCGGAATCTGTTATGATTGCCGGGCTTTTTATATACGTTGCCGAGATGATGGAAGAACTTTTGAAGAAAACAGGTGATTCAAAAGGAGAAAAGTATGTAAGAAAAGAATCGCAAAAGGTGGTGGAAGCTGTAAACCTGCATGGCTGGGACGGGGAATGGTTTGTGCGCGCATATGACGCATACGGAGCGCCAATTGGTTCAAAAGAGTGCGATGAAGGCAAGATATTCATTGAATCTCAGGGATGGTGTGTGATGGCGGGGATAGGGTTGGACGACGGCCGAGCTAAAAAGGCTATTGATTCCGTGGAGAAAATTCTTGAAACCGAACAGGGTATAGTTTTGCAACAGCCGCCATACTTAACTTATCACGAAAACCTGGGGGAGATATCTTCATATCCTCCCGGTTACAAGGAAAACGCGGGAATCTTCTGCCACAACAATTCATGGATAACCTGCGCTCAGGCAAAGCTTGGTATGGGAGACGCTGCGTTCAGGACATATTCCAAGATAGCGCCAGCGTACATAAAAGACCAAAAGCTACATAAAACCGAGCCATATGTATATTCACAGATGATAGCGGGACGCGATGCGGCAACCTTCGGTGAGGCGAAAAATTCGTGGCTGACCGGCACCGCTTCATGGTGCTTTGTGGCAGCATCTCAATGGATACTTGGCATATATCCCGAGTTTGACGGGTTGAAAATTGATCCATGTTTGCCCGAACACCTGAAGGAATATACAATTAAGCGTAAGTTCCGCGGAACTCAATACGCAATTCACGTATCAAACCCGAACAACGCTCAAAAAGGGGTTAAGGAAATAAAAATTGACGGAGAAATAGTCGTAGGAAACATTATACCTATATTAGATAAAGCTGAAGTAATGGTTGAAGTGACAATGTAGGAATATTCCGCCATATCCGACAAGCAATACAAACGATTATTAAACTAGCAACGAGCTTTATTCATTGGATAAAATCCGTTTTCGTGTATCATTCGATTTTTAAAGAAAAGTATTTTGCGCCTTAGGGGATAATGTGTTTTTTTCAAGATTTCCTTTGGATTTGGTAATGAAATAAAAAGATTTCTTAAAATTGAGGCTAATACTACAAAATAATAAAATAAATGCACGCCATATTACATAGCGTGCATTTATTTATCAAATAGGAGTTTATTTTTTGTCCAATTTTTGTTATTGGCCAGACTGTCCGAAAACCGATAACCAGCCCAAACAAATAGTAAAATATGATATAATAGGAAGAAAAAAGGTATTATATTATGGATTACATAAAAGGCAAAAAAAGAGGACAAAAAACCTTTCTGCCGGACTGCATAGAAGATATGATAAAAGAGGATAATCCGGTAAGAGTGATAGATGCGTTTGCAGATGGTTTAAATTTAAAAGAATTAGGGATAAAAAGGGCCAAACCAAACGCGACAGGTCATCCAAGCTATGATCCGAGAGACCTCTTAAAGCTTTATGTATACGGATATATAAACGGAATTAGAAGCTCAAGAAAGCTTATGAAAGAAAGCCATCGCAATATAGAGTTATTCTATCTTATCAATAAACTAAGACCGGACTTTAGAACAATATCAGATTTCAGAAAAGATAATAAAAAAGCAATAAAGAATGTATTTAAAAGTTTTGTAAAGATATGCATGAAACTTAAATTGTACGAAAGCAAACTACTGGCAATAGACGGCACAAAAATTCGAGCGGTAAATTCAAAAAGCAAAGCATATAACAAGAAAACACTGAACGAAAAACTAGCGAGAATAGATGAAAATATTGCAAAGTATCTCCGTCAAATGGATGAAGAGGATAGTCGCAAAAATGAAGACAAAGAATACACTTCGGAGGAAATAAAGGGCTTCATAGAAGAGCTAAAGACAAGAAAAGAGAAATATCAGGATTATCTGAAAGAGCTCAATGAAACGGGAGAAACACAGAAATTAACAACAGAACCCGAAGCACGTGTCATGCATTCAAAAGACGGATATAAATGCGCATTCAACGTGCAGAGCGCAGTGGACGGTGGCAGCCATCTTATCGCAGGATATGAAGTAACAAACGCTTGTACTGACCAGGGCTTGCTTAATCAAGTGTCGAAAGAGACTAAAGAAACACTTGAAAAGGACTCAATTGAAATAACAGCGGATAAAGGTTATGACAGCAGAAAAGATATTTTAAATTGCATATTAAGTGGAACAATTCCAAATGTAGCACTTAAATACGATAAAAAAGAAAGAATATATAATCTGGAGTATGAGGAAGCTAAAATCAGCGAAGAGGAGAGAAAATCCACAAAATCCGAGGACATAGAAAAATGTATCAAAGCAGGAATACTGCCTGAATGCTTTGAAAATACAGCGGTCTCAATAGAAGTACAAAAGCAAAGCGAAAAAAGCTGTTTTATGCGGAATGAAGATGGTACAGTAACATGTCCGATGGGACACATATTAAAAAAGACCAAAAGCAAAAAACACGGTGATATATATACCAATAAAGACGCATGCAGACAATGCCCAAACAGATGCACAAGTGGTAAAAACCATAAAGAAGTAAGCTTTGGACCCGACACTAAATATGTACCTGTCAAAATGTATGGTAATTACAAGCACAAGCTGCTAAAGATCCCAAAAGATATCATCCAAAGAACACCGTATAACAGTTTCAATCGAAAAGACGAAATTCATAAGAAGGTAGTCTTAACAATAAAGCATGATAAGGAGAAATTAAAAGAGCGAATGTGTTTGTCAGAGCATCCATTTGGGACGGTTAAGTGGCATCACGGAGCACATTATCTACTATGCAAAGGTAAAGAAAAAGCAACTGCTGAGCTTGGGTTTAGTTTCCTTGCTTACAATATAGTAAGAGCGATAAATATGGTGGGAACAAAGAGATTGATAGAGGTAATGAGGGAGTAAAACTCTTGATTCTTATTTTAAATATATAGCAATAGAGTAAAAACAGCCAACAATCAGAAAGTTTGTCTGAAAACAGGCTGTTTTTAAATTTTACGTCTGAGTTATCAGACGATGTGTGTCTAAAGACTCTCTAGTAGATACAATTGCACGTTTTATATAAGGTAGTTGCATTATATGAACAGGGCGCGTGAATTTTTTTCTGTAAATGCCTATCTGTGACATTGATTTGATAATGTTTTTACTCGTTAATCAGTTTTTTATTGCCTTATATTTAGCAATATCAGAATTGAAAACAGAGCAAGTCTTTAGTGGTGCATCAGTACTGAAAATTGATAGCATTAGACTGCAATTTCCCATACCGATGTTTAAAAAGTAGCATTTTCATTTTTGTTTGTCAAGGATTTAACCGTTTCAGCTTAACCGATCAGGATACATGATAGCCAATTCACCGTGGACAGGCCCCCAATTTCTTAAAGTCCCGGTCCATCTTTTTGTCAGCTCAAAAGTAGCAAGATAAAGAGCCTTGAGCAAAGCCGTACTGCTTGGGAAAACGCTTCTTTGGCGGTTCAGGCGTCGGTATCCACTATTAAGGCTTTCGATAGCATTGGTCGTATAAATTACCTTCCTGACTTCGGATGAAAACTTGAACATGGGACTTATGACATCCCAATTATCTTCCCAGCGTTTCATTGAATTTGGATATTTGCTTTCCCATTTTTCTGCAACGTGAAGCATACGTTCGTGCCCAGACTGTTCGTCGCTTGCGTGATAGATTGTTTTCAAATCAGCAGCAAAAGCTTTCTTGTCTTTGTGTGATACATATTTAAGCGTGTTCCTCACAACATGGACGATGCAGCGCTGGTATTCTGTAAGCGGATATGCTGCTTCTATGGCTTCTTTAATCCCAGACAAGCCATCAGCACACAACAACAAAATATCTTGCACTCCGCGGTTTTTAAGCTCGTTAAGCACTGATAACCAGTACTTCGAGCTTTCTGTCTCGCCGATTGTGATGGTAAGAACCTCTTTATGACCTTCTTCGCTTACTCCCAGAATTATATATGCCGCCTGCTTTTTGATTACGCCGTTATCACGCACATTGAATACTATCGCATCGATAAATACTATTGGATATATAGCTGACAACGGTCTTTTCTGCCACGCTTCTATTTCCGGCATTATCTTGTTTGTGATACCCGTGACCAGGCTTTCGCTTACATCAAACCCATAGATATCCTGTATCTGGTCGGATATCTGCCGTGTGCTCATTCCTTTGGCATACATGCTGATTATCTTGCCTTCGATTTCCGAAATATCCCTTTGATGTTTTGGTACTACCTTCGGTTCAAAATCGCTGTTTCTATCTTGAGGTACCTGTATCGGAACTTCACCATAATTGCTTTTAAGTGTCTTTGGTTTGTACCCGTTTCTAGAATCAGAATATGTTGGATCTTCAAGCTCTGCTTGCTCCATCTGCTCTACTATTTCACTTTCCAGCATGTTTTGAATTGTGCCACCAAGTAACTCCCGCAATGCTGCTTCGATATCCTGCGGCGTTTCGATATCGTACTCCTGCAAAAGTTGTTTTATGATGTTTGACTTTCCCTCGCTTACCAGTTTCTTTCTCGGTCTTCCCATAATTAAAAAGCCTCCTGTGTTTTATTTTATCACAGTTGGCTTTTACAGAAAATTTTTCACAGGCTCTATGAACAAGGTGTTGCGATATTAGTAATATATAATTGTTAATTTTGAAGATAGATTAATAGAAGCAAGATTATGGGTGAAAAGTTATTTATAGACATTTAGCTTATTTATGATGGAGTTCAAACACGTTTTCATATCTCATGATTTTATCATCTTCAAGCTCTTTTGAGATATGCATATCATCCTTTTCTTCAACATGGTATTTATCCATAATTGGTCCAATGTCACATAAATTTCTTTTACATTGATTTTGGTTTGGAAAGTTTATTGAATTTTTTAGACCTTCTAATGCTATTTCGTCTTCAATATCTATTTTTCTACTTTTATATTCATTTATTGTTTGAGATAATTTATCTATTCTTCTAATACCTCTAATTAAGAATTTCCAATATATGTCCTTATAATATTGACCAAAGTCATGACTTCCTACCACTAAGTTAATTTTTTTTGTTAATAGGTTTGATTCTGTACAAAAAGTTTTAATATTTTTTGATTCTGCTTTAACACTATTCTTTCCAAACTGATTAATCCAATTCAAAGCTTTATCAATGTGTAAATTACTTTGGGCATGCACACCATATATTGGAGCTTTTAAGAATTTATCATCAAGTGCAAATCCTACGTTATAATACCTTTCATTTAATCCATTTAGTATTTTCTGAATTTCAATTAAAGCGTTATCATAAAGGCGCATATCGGCATCAACAAATAAAGTCCAATCTTCTTTATTTATGTCTTTTGCTAATTGAAGACCGTTAATCATTACATTAAAAAGATCGGTACCTGTAACTGTAAATATTTTGGAGGAGTCTCCATAAGAACTCAAATAAACTTCTTCGGTTCGTTCACCACATCTTCTTTGAATTACTAACATAAATCTAACCTAGTATTATATTCATTAGTCCAGTTTTTAAGTAGTCTAATAAAAGTAGATAAATCATTTTTTTTTCTTATTGCACGGCCTAATTTTATTAAGCAAGCACAAATTATCATTTGAAGCAATTTTTGATTTAACTCAATATTTTTGAAAAGATTTTGCACTTTATTACAATCAAGCAAACATAAGAAATATGCTAAATCCCAATTTGTTGGCCCCAAAGAAACGTGCTCAAAATCAAAAAATAAAATACTTTGATTATCTATGTTTATACCAATATTATATAGCCCCATATCATTATGTACAATTATTTCTCCTTTAAGTAATTTGAAAATTCCATATATGTTTTCTAGTAAACGATAATCAATACTACCTTCTTCTTTTAGATGAAAGATGGAAGCTTCAATTTCATCTATACATTCCATCTTAATATAATCATCCCAACTTCTTATGTTTTGGGGTGGAATTATATTACCGAAAAAACTTAATAAATTCATAAATTTTGGAGAGTAATTAATAAAGTCTCCAAACTCAAATTTTTTCAGATTAATATAATCAAAAGCTATACAATCATTATTAACCCATCTTGGCTTTGGGCATGAAAACCCGTTATTGTATAAATGGCTTGATATTGTAAACTCATAGTTTATCTTTGCAATATTTAAATGCTTATATTGTTTTATGAATGTTTTTTCATCGTTTATAATAGTTTCATAACAAATTGACTTTATGCTATCATATAATATATTTTTGTTCATCATATTTCTCCGTATCAAAATAATTTTTTAATTTGATATTCTTCATTGTAATGAGTTACTATAACAATATTGCTATAATCCTCAAAATAGTTCGTTTTTGTATTAAAATATAAAGAAAATAATTTGTTTAAAAAATTCATATGACCTACAAGTATTGTACTGTTATTGTTTATATTTGGTAGGATAAATTCGTTTGCCGATTTGATTATTCTATCTTGTTCGCTGAGACTTATTTCTTTGCTCACCTCTTTTAATATTTTGCAAATAAGCAAATCAGCTTTATTTGTTTCAAGTATTAATTTAGCGGTTTCTATAGCCCTCTTTTTAGGACTACAAAGCACTTTATCTATTGTGTAATTATAACTTATGTGTTCTGCTATATTCTTTACAACCTTTATTCCATATTTAGTTAGAGATGGGTCGTTAGGGTAATCTAAGTAGCACTCTCCATGCCGCATTATAATCAATATAAATTCCTCCTTTATTTATGAGCTAATTCGAATACATCTACATTATAATAGTCTATTAATGCAGCAAACTGTTTGTCGTTTCCTCCGTCAGCTACATTGTATTTACATAATTTATTTGATTGTGTATCTGTTATTAGTGGCCAAGTTTTACTATGTTTTGTTGCTCTTATTATTTTTATATTACATATCATACTTATTATTTTGAGCCATAAATCATCACTATATGGAGCGTAACGAGTAAAAACATCTTTTTTCCAAAGTGATTCAGAAAAGACATGTGGAGGGTAAAGAATACCTCCCACACCTGTTGCGACGATTTTATACGATGCCTCCTGATAGCCAGTAGTTGAAAGCCTATTCCATTTCAAATATGGCATTAGTTTATTATTACTATCAAACATCATCTCGTGAGCTCGGAAACAACATATTTCTTTTGGATATTTTGCATTGCGTTTCAATAATTTTTTAAGGAAATATTTTGGATATATTGTGTCATCGTCAACAGTTACTATTATAGAGTCACTATGATGCTTATATGTATAGAATATTTTTTTATATGACAATAAATTATCACAATATCTAATTTCCAATCCTTTTTTTGTCTGATTCAATAATGATATAGGAATTTTCATATCTTTAAACTCAGATTCTGCAAGCCATAATATTATTCTATCAGGTTTCACTTGTTGCCTTAATATGCTTTCTATACATATCCATACTTTATCAATTCTATCAGGGAAGCTTGTTAATGAGACAATAACCTTAATATTACTAGAGCCATTTTTTTGTTGTTGTAATCCTTTACTAGGGGAAATGTTATATATGAATAATTTAATATAATTCAAAAATTTATCGCGGATATTTATTAAAGCAGTCATTATTACCTCTGAATGTTCTTGATAAAAGGTATTATCATAAGATTTTAAAATTTACTTTTTATACTTTCCATTAATTTCTGAACCATGATTTTTTCACTAAATTTTTCTTTATAAGATATAGTATCGTTACTTAATTTATTATAATACGATTCATCCTTATATAATCTGCTTATTACTTCTGACATCTCTTTTGGCGAATTATCAACAGATATAATCCCTTTACCTTTTTCTAAGTTCCCCCATAAGCATGATATTCTTTCATACACAATTGTAGGCAAACCTTTAGCTAATCCTTCATATATATTTCTGCTAAAAGTTTCAAACAAAGAGACTGAAATATTAATGTGGCAGACATTCATTAAAGAAGATAATTCAGAAGGTGATAATGTGCCTTGAAAAAGAAAGTATTTTTCCAAATTATTTTTTTTAATATTTGTTTTAAATTCAGAAATAACTTTACTTTCTCCACCACCAACCAAGTTAAAATGTATTGGTATTCTTTTTTCTAATAAAAATTTGCATAAATCAATTAACTCATAGTGTGCTTTTTGTGGTCTTATTGCTGCTATATACAACAACTCTAGTGTTTTATAGCTTTTTGTTTTGGATATTCTGTCAAATATTTGGGTGTCTATTCCTCGTGGTATTATTTCAACTTTCTTCTCTTCAACTCCGAACTTCTCAACAAGTTGTTTTTGTTCAGTAATGCTTGGAGTTATTATATATTGGCAAGCATCCAATGCTAATTTTTCCATAAAAACATACTTGGAAGAAACATGTTCGCCGCATTTTTTATATGATTCACTTGTGAACATGGGAAATAGTAATATTTTCTTCTTTATATTATCACTAAGTTTTTCGATACCAAAACAATTAGAAATATGAGTAATTATAATTAAATCATATTTATTTTGTTTTTCTCTGATTATTCTAACTGTTGACTCAGAATTATTTACTCTATCATTAAACTTATTATTACTCTTATAAGGAGGCTTGAATATCTCTGTTTTGCGGATTCCAGGAACTATTTCACAATTATCATTATCATCTCTTAAATAAACAACATCAAGTGCGGAGCATATATTTGGTAAATGTTCCGTCAGTTGCTTTACTAATATACTTCCTCCGTCAAAATCTAAACCGGTTTTATTTTTTTTTGATGTTATTAGCAATATCTCTTTCATCTATTGATTTTCTCCATATTCTTTTGTATTCAGCAAACAAATTATTCCAATCATAAGAATAACAAAAACAATTATTTATTTTTAAATAGTGTGAATTATCAATAACAGTATCTATAGTATTGACTAGTTCACTTAAATTTTCTGATTCAATTAAGCTACCTATTTCTTGATTCTCGAAGAACCATTCGCTAACACCACCAACATTTGTAGCGATCAAATAAACATTTTGGCATTTTGCTTCTAAAATACTTCGCCCCATTGTTTCTGTATGTAAATATGTTTCATTTTCTCTTTTTTTGTAGAAATTTTTGCTAGAACTGCAATAAATATCACTTATAGAAATGAGTTTTAATGTAGTAGTATAGTCGGTTGAACCAAAAAAACAAAAATTATTTTTAAGTATTTTTTTGCTTAAATTATATAATTTGTTTTTTTCCGAGCCATCTCCTATACATAAGAAAAATATTTTATTTTTATACTTACTTTTTCCAATAGATTCAATTAGTAATTCAATGTTTTTGAATGGTATTAACCTAGAAGCAGTAGTTATTATTATTTTATTGCTTGTGTAGTGTCTTAAATCAAATTTTTCTCTATTTGATTTTTTATTTAAAAGGTTTTTTTTGCATTGTTCCTCACTAATTCCCCCTCTTATTTTTATTATCTTTTTTTCCAATACACCAATATTACGTAATCTTTCATTTGTGAATTCACTATTTGATATCATTATGTCTAAATACTGATTTATATTATTAGCCCATATCATTTGAGACTCACTTAAAGGCAACTCAGTGCTTAGTGGTGCCTTTACGAATTCGTTTCCACCTGTCCTTTGAGTGAAGAGTACATTCTTGAAATTTTCTCTAAGTACTTTTAGATCCTCTATCCACATTCCATTATTGAACATGAAAACTGAATTGCTTTTTTCTATTTTATTATATAGTACTTTGGATAAAGTATATATATCATCAAAGTAATACAATTTCTCTAATTTATTATTTAATATTATATGTTTGCTCTTTTCTTTTGAAATAATATATTTACAATTCCATTCACTATCCTTAATAAAATATTTTAAAGCATTATAAAAATGGCTTTCCATTCCTCCAAAAGCGGGGTAAAATTTATTATTAAATATTATTAAATCATCCACGATTGTTATCCTTTTACTAATTCGAATTCGATTATCCTTGAGATAAATTAATTTAGACCAAATAAATCTCTAGAGTAAACTTTGTGCTTTACCATTGAAAGTTCTTTGCTTATTCTATTTGCCACAATGATATCAGAAAGTTTAATAAATTCAACATAATCGTTTACAACCTTAATTCCATTAAATGTATTTGTAGATATGAGGGGCTCATATATAAAAAGGTTATAGTTTCCATTATTAAGATAGTTAATGATATCTATAGTTGATGAGTTTCTATAATTATCAGAGTCTTTTTTTGTATTTATTCTATATATTCCTATGGAATTAGGGTTTCTTTCAATAATCATTTTTGAAATATGTTTCTTTCTCAAATTATTTGATTCAATAATAGCCGAAATTATAGCTTGAGGTATATTTTCAAAATTCTTTAATAATTGGGAAGTATCTTTTGGTAGGCAGTACCCCCCAAATCCAAATGATGGGTTATTATAAAATAGACCTATTCGGTTATCATACCCCATACCTTTAATAATATTTGAAGCATCTAAATTATTTATTTCTGCATAAGTATCTACTTCGTTAAAGAAAGATATTCGCATTGCTAGAAAAGCGTTTGAAAAAACTTTTATTGCCTCAGCTTCCGTAGATGTAGTATAAATAACCTCGATATGCTTCTTTACAGCTCCTTCTATTAGTGCATTAATAAACTTCTGAGAAAAATCATTTTTATTGCTTATAATAATTCTTGATGGAAATAAATTATCGTATAAAGCATTTCCTTCTTTAGAGAATTCAGGACAGTAAAGAATTTTTTCATTTCCGGACATAGCTTTGATTGTTTTAGTGTATCCTATAGGTACAGTAGATTTTATTACTATCCAACTATTTTTATAGTGCATGGTAATATCTTTTATGATTAAATCTATTTGGCTAACATCAAGCGATTTTGAATCTGGATTATAGTCTGTTGAAACGGCGACTATAATATAATCAGCATTCTTATATGCTTTATCTTTGTCTAAAGTAGCTTTGATAGTAAGCTTTTTATTACATAAGTACTCTTCAATAAGGGTATCTTGTATAGGAGATTTTTTTTCATTAATTAAGCGAACTTTTATTTCTGAAATATCCAATAGTACAACTTCATTATTTTGTGCTAATAAAATTGCGGTAGATAAACCAACATAGCCTATCCCAACTATAGCAATTTTCATATTTTGTCTTCCTCCCACAAGAAGGTTTCAAAAGATCTTCCGTGCCTCTTGTAATGTTTTGGATTCAACAACCTATGATTTACTTCTTGAATAATTATTTCTGAAGTATCTTTAAGTGTTTTTTCTCCAAAAGAACCTGTAGCATCTTCTGGAGGTCTAAGTTTTCCTCTTACACCAATTTTGGAATGATTTAATTCATTAAGATCTACAGTTTCAGGATGTAAATATAATAAATGAGAGGTTTCCCATCCGGCAGCATGGTCTCCTGGTTGCTTGTATATATTTTCTAGAAGTAAAAAATCTACTGCAGCCCAAGCAAGCATGCCTTCTTTTCTGCTAAACTCTCTTTTGTTAAAATGAATTACTGCTGCTTTTGCACTATCTATTAATGGGTAATGACCAATTACAAAAACCCCCAAGTCAAAACCTAAAGTTTCTACTTCGGCTAAAATATGAATCAATAGTTTGTGATAGTTAAGTGTTTGTTCCATTGCGCAAAAAGGCTGTCTTTTATCAGAAAAGTTGTGAACGTCTAATAACATTTTTTTTGCCATTAATTCTTTTTCACTTGAAGTAGAATCTACTAGTCCCTCTACTCTGCTTTCACCATAATATAAAGTTGGAAATACAAGCCCGCCCCCTTTCTGTGCACACATTATTGCTAGACCTTCAGCTTGCAACCCATCTACTCCTAAAGGATTATGCATTCCATGCCATTCAATTGTGCCAATAGGTATATAAGCTACTGCTTTCTTTGTTCTACGTTCTACAATCTGAGTAGGTCTTAACATATGGTATCTTACTTCGGGATTATTATTCATACATACCTCAAACCACTTATGGTAAATATTTTTTTTAAAAGTAAATATATGATATCATATATTTACTTCAATTATAAGACAAATTTATATGAAAAAGACAAAAAAGTGCATTATTTAATTCCTAAATTTCTAAAGACAATTTTTTTACTTAAAAAATTTATGGTTATAGAGTACATTTAGTCTCTCTATTAAGAAAGAACGAGATTATTATAAATTTCGAATATTTATTGATGGTTAGCGGTCATGCTTATATTTACTATAATCTATAACTTTCTTGTTGAAGTATCTTCTCAGAGGAATCCTTTTGATGCTCTCGTGTTCCGAACAACTCATCTTCTTTTGCTACATTAGGATCATACCAGTCCGCTTTATCCTTTGCCCATTTTATCCATGCTATAATATCTTCGTCTTTGTTATTGGAAGCTTCTACGGCGGATATATAGCGGCGAATTTTACAAGCGATATCATAATCATTTACTAAATTAACTAAAGAAAGCGTTTGGTCAACTTCTTGGTTGTAACGAATGCGAAGTTCTTCTTTACGCTTCTTCTCTACTTCTTCTTGAAGTTCAATTCTCTCTCGTTCTTCGCGTTTCTTTCTGATAATATCTGAAGCTAAAAATAATTCTATTATGATGTCCCCAAGTTTGTCCTCAACAATATGAGATTTGCTATCACGGAAGCTCTTCGAATCATTAACAGTGATACTTATGTGTCCATTATATATGTAGTCATATTTTTTTATGTGTCAATGGTCATTTAAATTTGCAAGTGGTCTTGCCCCCATGAATTGCACCAGTTTTAATGTTAGGAAAAAGATGATAAACTAACAAAAAAAGGAGCAAGGGAAATGGCAAGAAAGAATTACACAATGGAGCAAATCATAATCAAATTAAGAGAAATCGAGGTGCTGAGCAGCCAGGGGAAGACAATAGCAGAAGCATCAAGACAAGCAGAGATTACAGAGCAAACATATTACAGATGGCGCAAAGAGTATGGCGGTATGAACACAGATGAAGCTAAACGGCTCAGAATACTTGAAAAAGAAAATATGAGATTAAAGAGACTTGTAGCCGATCTAAGTCTGGATAATGCGATACTAAAGGACGTGAACTCAAAAAACTTCTAAGCCCGGTAAAGTGTAAGATAGCTGTAGATTATGTTATTGAAGAACATGAAGTTACAGAAAGAAGAGCTTGCCGGGTATTGAGTGTAAATCGGAATACTTATCGATATATAGCAGTAAAATTACCTGATGAAGATGATATACGAACAGAAGTAATAGACAAAGCATGCAATTATGGCCGTGTTGGATATCGAATGGTAACTAACATAATGAGGAACAGCGGCACAAAAATTAATCATAAGCGAGTAGAGCGAATATGGCGCGAAGAAGGCTTAAAACTCCCTAAGAAGCAGACTAAAAAGAGGAGATTATGGCTAAATGACGGTAGCTGCATAAGACTAAGACCCGAATATAAAAATCATGTATGGAGTTATGATTTTGTAGAAGACAAGACATATAACAAGAAAAAGATAAGATTTCTTAATATAATAGATGAGTACAGCAGAGAATGTATTGCATCTATTCCAAGACGCAGTTGGAGAAACAATGACGTTATAGAAGAATTATCAAAACTAATGATTTCAAATGGATGTCCCGAATATCTTCGCAGTGATAATGGTAGTGAATTTACAGCAAACAAGTTAAGAAAGTGGCTTTCGAATGTAGGTGTAATAACTGCATACATAGAACCGGGCAGTCCTTGGGAGAATGGATACATAGAAAGTTTTAATGCACGCATGAGAGATGAGTTCTTAAATGGAGAGCTGTTTGGTAACATGTATGAAGCACAGGTTTTGACAAAACGTTGGGTAGAGTATTACAATACGATAAGACCGCACAGCAGTTTAGGTGGAAGACCACCTGCACCGCAAATGTTGATTCCAATGACTGCATGAGGTAGCAGATTTATACCCGGGCGCGTGAATTTTTTTCTGTAAATGCCTATCTGTGACATTGATTTGATAATGTTTTTACTCGTTAATCAGTTTTTTATTGCCTTATATTTAGCAATATCAGAATTGAAAACAGAGCAAGTCTTTAGTGGTGCATCAGTACTGAAAATTGATAGCATTAGACTGCAATTTCCCATACCGATGTTTAAAAAGTAGCATTTTCATTTTTGTTTGTCAAGGATTTAACCGTTTCAGCTTAACCGATCAGGATACATGATAGCCAATTCACCGTGGACAGGCCCCCAATTTCTTAAAGTCCCGGTCCATCTTTTTGTCAGCTCAAAAGTAGCAAGATAAAGAGCCTTGAGCAAAGCCGTACTGCTTGGGAAAACGCTTCTTTGGCGGTTCAGGCGTCGGTATCCACTATTAAGGCTTTCGATAGCATTGGTCGTATAAATTACCTTCCTGACTTCGGATGAAAACTTGAACATGGGACTTATGACATCCCAATTATCTTCCCAGCGTTTCATTGAATTTGGATATTTGCTTTCCCATTTTTCTGCAACGTGAAGCATACGTTCGTGCCCAGACTGTTCGTCGCTTGCGTGATAGATTGTTTTCAAATCAGCAGCAAAAGCTTTCTTGTCTTTGTGTGATACATATTTAAGCGTGTTCCTCACAACATGGACGATGCAGCGCTGGTATTCTGTAAGCGGATATGCTGCTTCTATGGCTTCTTTAATCCCAGACAAGCCATCAGCACACAACAACAAAATATCTTGCACTCCGCGGTTTTTAAGCTCGTTAAGCACTGATAACCAGTACTTCGAGCTTTCTGTCTCGCCGATTGTGATGGTAAGAACCTCTTTATGACCTTCTTCGCTTACTCCCAGAATTATATATGCCGCCTGCTTTTTGATTACGCCGTTATCACGCACATTGAATACTATCGCATCGATAAATACTATTGGATATATAGCTGACAACGGTCTTTTCTGCCACGCTTCTATTTCCGGCATTATCTTGTTTGTGATACCCGTGACCAGGCTTTCGCTTACATCAAACCCATAGATATCCTGTATCTGGTCGGATATCTGCCGTGTGCTCATTCCTTTGGCATACATGCTGATTATCTTGCCTTCGATTTCCGAAATATCCCTTTGATGTTTTGGTACTACCTTCGGTTCAAAATCGCTGTTTCTATCTTGAGGTACCTGTATCGGAACTTCACCATAATTGCTTTTAAGTGTCTTTGGTTTGTACCCGTTTCTAGAATCAGAATATGTTGGATCTTCAAGCTCTGCTTGCTCCATCTGCTCTACTATTTCACTTTCCAGCATGTTTTGAATTGTGCCACCAAGTAACTCCCGCAATGCTGCTTCGATATCCTGCGGCGTTTCGATATCGTACTCCTGCAAAAGTTGTTTTATGATGTTTGACTTTCCCTCGCTTACCAGTTTCTTTCTCGGTCTTCCCATAATTAAAAAGCCTCCTGTGTTTTATTTTATCACAGTTGGCTTTTACAGAAAATTTTTCACAGGCTCTTATACCCTAATATTTGGTCAATACTAACATTGAATTTGGACCAAAAACTGGGGGCAGATCACTTAAAATTCTTTGTAACGTCCATAAA
Organism: Christensenellaceae bacterium; assembly: GCA_963675575.1. Lineage (GTDB taxonomy): Bacteria > Bacillota > Clostridia > Christensenellales > UMGS416 > JAGLOK01. The sequence goes on along the minus strand of OY776378.1, from coordinate 2,712,592 downwards.
ATTTAGAAATTGACCTTTTGAAAAATCGGAATATATCGATAGATCTTTAAAAGAATTTAATTTTAGTGGTTTTTTGAATTTAAAACGCGTAATTAACTCTAGGTGGGCACATTGATTTCTTATTTCCTTAAGCAAATAAATAGATTGTTCAAATACTTTTTCTTCTTCAAGTGAAAAGTTAAAGTCTTTCAAAACATCAGGCTTTACAATTTGATCTAGGAATAAAAAAGTATAATATAAAGTTCCAAGCGGTATTGCTTTAATTATGACCCAAAATGGAGGATGGTCATAATGCTTTACATAATTTTTTTTCTTCTTTAGATCATTAATAAAAGACAATTTATCGACTTTATCATTTTTATAAGTTGTTTTTCTAAAAAAAATAAATTTATTAAAAATATTTGTTAGATGGGAATCTGAAACATTGGGTTTTTTATAACAATTTTTATTAGTATAATTCATTGTTGTTGATTTTTTATTACAATGAGTTTTTGCAAAATTATATGCAATAGAAGTTTTTAATTTGGCTTCTATTTTAAACACTGTAAACAACGTATGCTTCTTTAACTCCAAATCGAATTTAAACAAATCATAAAAATCTTCAAAATATACATTATCATATTCTTTCTTTTTTGTGTTAGGTTTTAAAAGTATACTTTCAAAACCATTAATAATATCAAAGTAATTATAATGTTCAAGTATTTCATAGGCTTTTCTTTTGTTTTTGAATTTGAGGTTCCGGGCTCTTAGAATTTCTATTTGTTGCTTGTATGTTTTAAATTCTTTTGTATTTTGCATGTTATAACCTCAAGATAAAGATTTGAAGTTTATTATACTATAAAAAATCTACTCATTCTATGCTGATATAATTTGTTTTGCTAATCAAGCAACAGTATCAGAGAAGTGATCAAAGTAATTATACTATTACATAAAAGGTATTAGGGGGTTGCTTTATGCAGTGGTTAGAGTCGAACTTACACGAATGAGTATAGAAAAGTTGATTTGCTAAATAGAACAATTTATTAATATAATAAACAATACATTCAGAAAACTAACTAAATAGTGCATTTACAAGTATACAAACAACAAATCCCACCTCGTATAGAAGTAGGATTTATTGTATCAACTGAGTGTTTAGATTTGGTCAGACTGTCCGAAAACCGATAACCAGCCCAAACAAATAGTAAAATATGATATAATAGGAAGAAAAAAGGTATTATATTATGGATTACATAAAAGGCAAAAAAAGAGGACAAAAAACCTTTCTGCCGGACTGCATAGAAGATATGATAAAAGAGGATAATCCGGTAAGAGTGATAGATGCGTTTGTAGATGGTATGAATTTAAAAGAGTTAGGGATAAAAAGGGCCAAACCAAACGCGACAGGTCATCCAAGCTATGATCCGAGAGACCTCTTAAAGCTTTATGTATACGGATATATAAACGGAATTAGAAGCTCAAGAAAGCTTATGAAAGAAAGCCATCGCAATATAGAGTTATTCTATCTTATCAATAAACTAAGACCGGACTTTAGAACAATATCAGATTTCAGAAAAGATAATAAAAAAGCAATAAAGAATGTATTTAAAAGTTTTGTAAAGATATGCATGAAACTTAAATTGTACGAAAGCAAACTACTGGCAATAGACGGCACAAAAATTCGAGCGGTAAATTCAAAAAGCAAAGCATATAACAAGAAAACACTGAACGAAAAACTAGCGAGAATAGATGAAAATATTGCAAAGTATCTCCGTCAAATGGATGAAGAGGATAGTCGCAAAAATGAAGACAAAGAATACACTTCGGAGGAAATAAAGGGCTTCATAGAAGAGCTAAAGACAAGAAAAGAGAAATATCAGGATTATCTGAAAGAGCTCAATGAAACGGGAGAAACACAGAAATTAACAACAGACCCCGAAGCACGTGTCATGCATTCAAAAGACGGATATAAATGCGCATTCAACGTGCAGAGCGCAGTGGACGGTGGCAGCCATCTTATCGCAGGATATGAAGTAACAAACGCTTGTACTGACCAGGGCTTGCTTAATCAAGTGTCGAAAGAGACTAAAGAAACACTTGAAAAGGACTCAATTGAAATAACAGCGGATAAAGGTTATGACAGCAGAAAAGATATTTTAAATTGCATATTAAATGGAACAATTCCAAATGTAGCACTTAAATACGATAAAAAAGAAAGAATATATAATCTGGAGTATGAGGAAGCTAAAATCAGCGAAGAGGAGAGAAAATCCACAAAATCCGAGGACATAGAAAAATGTATCAAAGCAGGAATACTGCCTGAATGCTTTGAAAATACAGCGGTCTCAATAGAAGTACAAAAGCAAAGCGAAAAAAGCTGTTTTATGCGGAATGAAGATGGTACAGTAACATGTCCGATGGGACACATATTAAAAAAGACCAAAAGCAAAAAACACGGTGATATATATACCAATAAAGACGCATGCAGACAATGCCCAAACAGATGCACAAGTGGTAAAAACCATAAAGAAGTAAGCTTTGGACCCGACACTAAATATGTACCTGTCAAAATGTATGGTAATTACAAGCACAAGCTGCTAAAGATCCCAAAAGATATCGTCCAAAGAACACCGTATAACAGTTTCAATCGAAAAGACGAAATTCATAAGAAGGTAGTCTTAACAATAAAGAATGATAAGGAGAAATTAAAAGAGCGAATGTGTTTGTCAGAGCATCCATTTGGGACGGTTAAGTGGCATCACGGAGCACATTATCTACTATGCAAAGGTAAAGAAAAAGCAACTGCTGAGCTTGGGTTTAGTTTCCTTGCTTACAATATAGTAAGAGCGATAAATATGGTGGGAACAAAGAGATTGATAGAGGTAATGAGGGAGTAAAACTCTTGATTCTTCTTTTAAATATATAGCAATAGAGTAAAAACAGCCAACAATCAGAAAGTTTGTCTGAAAACAGGCTGTTTTTAAATTTTACGTCTGAGTTATCAGACGATGTGTGGTGGAGGCGAGGGGAGTCGAACCCCTGTCCGCAACCGGTACTCCAAAGCTTTCTCCGGGCGCAGTGAAGTTGTAAAATCTTTAGGTTAAAGAGACAAAATCACAAAACCTTTAACCTGCAGCTCCGTTAAGTCTTAGGAAAAGCCCGAAGCATGCTTAACCTAAGTTCCTCACATAGTTTGACGCCCTCTTAAGTTATGCGAGCCTCACAAAAGATGGACGGCTGACTGCGTTAAGCAGCAGCTAAAGCTAATTTATTGTTGTTAGCTAATTTTTTACCCGTGGATTAACGTGGGAACAGGAGTACCACGGCCCGCTTACAAAGGTCCCCCGGCTACGTCGAAAGCCGGTACGCCCCCAGATTGCTAATAAGCACTATTGTTCAGTGCCAAATTTATATAGAACACGGTCATTGTGTAACCCAAACCTACTTTTCTATACAAATTTCGCCCTGACTTTTTGCACCGGTAAACAATATAGGCTTAATCAGGATTGTTTGTTCCTATCCGCGAATGCGCGGTCTATCTGACGCTGGGCGGTTTGCTTTGCTTTGGTTGCCCGTTTGTCGTAGAATTTTTTACCCTGAGCTATGGCAAATTCCAGTTTTACACGGCCGTTTTTAAGATACAGCCTCAGTGGAACCAGAGCTACTCCCTGTTGTTTTACCTGAGCTTCGAGATAACGAATTTGCTTTTTGTGCAAAAGCAGGCGTCTTTCACGCTCGGCTTCAACATTGAAGATATTTCCCTGCTCATAAGGAGCCACATGCATGGACACGATATACGCTTCGCCGTTTTTTATTGACACGTAACTGTCTTTAAAAGTGGTACGACCAAGCCGCATGGACTTTACTTCGGTTCCTTTGAGTTCGATTCCTGCCTCAAAAGTCTCCTCAATAAAATATTCATGCCGCGCTCGTCTGTTTTGTGAAAGCGTTTTTTCGCCTTTTGCCATTAAAACTCCCTAAATCTATTATAGCATCTTTTTTTAAAGGAGTATATTATACCACACATAAATAACTGTACAAGTATATTCTTATGAAGTGTTTTATACATTGTCAAATGATCTGTTACACATTAGGCAAAAAGCGAGAATTCACAAACTAATATGATAAAAAGATGCTTATGAATTGCTGTTTTTAAATTGCCTAATGTCCAATAAACAAAAATTAAATGAGATATGTGGATTATTCTGGTAAATATATTATTTTATTTTTATTTAGATTTCATAAAAAGATCTACGAATTCCTTAAACTCAATCGGTTTTGAACCGTAGTATCCCTGATATTCTTTGCATTTAAGAGATTTTATAAGGTCCAGTTGCGCTTCGGTTTCTATCCCTTCAGCAATTACTCCGATTTTCAGCTGTTTGGCCATGCTTATTATTGCTTTAATCATTGCACCGTCATCCTTTTCTGGATAGTCCTTTATAAATGTTCGGTCAATCTTTAGCTTGTCCGCATAAAGCGTTTTCAGATATCCAAGTGATGAAAAACCTGTGCCGAAATCATCAATAGAAACAACTATTTTTTTCTCATGAAGATACTTTATAATCTCATTCGTGTGCTCCAAATTGTTTACCAATGTTGTCTCGGTAATTTCAAAACAAAAATTTTCCAATCTTAATTTTGAAGAAGCGATAACATCTATTAATGATGAAACTATTGTTTTGTCGGTAAACTCATTGCTCGACAAATTAATCGAAATCTTAAAATCATCTGGAATTATATCTTTAATGGTTTCAAAATCTTTAATTACCGTATTTAAAACATGCAGACCTAATTTCTTGATGTATTCGCTTTCTTCCATTATGGGAATGAAAAAATCCGGAGAAAGATTGCCGAGTTTCTTGTTTTTCCACCTCACTAGCGCCTCGACGCCTATATTACGGCCATTGGTGGTTTTTTGCACCTGATATACTACACTGAATTCATTTTTTTCGAAAGCGTATTTAAGTTCATTTCTGATTGTTTTATCCTTACTGACGACATCATAAATTTTCTCGTTATAAATTAGATATTTGGATTTATGTGCGTTAATTAGAAACTCAAGTACAATGAATGCATTTATTAATTGCTCAACACTATTTTTCCCATGAATCCGCGAAATAGCAATACCTGATAAATAGTTAACTTTAAAAGTAGGGTAATTAGAAAAATATATTCCCATAAAAACATTATCAATGGCTTCCATTATATCGGTGATTTCTTGGTCAACACCATAAAACGGAGTTTTAAGGAAGGACTGATTAAAGCCATATATTTAATCATCAACTTTAGTATATGCCATATTGTTCCATATATAGCCCAATATCACCCCATTACTGATAGACTATTAGGTGATAGTGCCCTGTTTTCCCACAAAAGGGCATGGTTATCCTGTGACTAGTCCAGGATCTCTATCTGCACGTACACATAGTAGCAAATTAGCACAACCGAATAAGATATAAAACCTATTGAGATTTTTTTGTATGCCACGATACACTATCTTGTTATATCCGAAGTATCTTTTTACAATCTGGAATGGATGCTCTACTTTACAACGTACTGCTGACTTTTGGTGCTCTATGTGTCGCTCCCATTGCTTACCTACGCCTTTTTGCTTCTTTACACTATTTTTAGGTCTACGATTAATCCTGTAATCAATATGCGATTTATCTTCGTCTTGTAAGATTTCTTCGCGTTTTTGAATACCAATATATCCAGAATCGCCATATACTACTTTGTCGTCATCACGGATTAGTTTAGATGCTACTGTGATATCGTGTTGGTTTGCAGGTGTTGCCTCAATCGAGTGAACATAGCCACTACCTGCATCTACACCAATATGTATTTTCATTCCAAAGTGCCAGTCACTACCTTTTTTAACAGATTTCATCTCTGGATCTCTAGCTTTTTCTTGGTTTTTTGTGGAACTAGGTGCATCGACTATTGTTGCATCTACTATAGTCCCTCCTCGCATGATATGACCACTTTTCTCTAGTCCTGTGCTTATTGCATTAAATAGCACTTCACCTACATTGTTTTGTTCTATTATTCGTCTGAATTTAAGTAAAGTTGTTGCGTCGGGTACTTGTTCTTCAAAAAAATCAATTCCCATAAATTTACGCATTGCATAGCTATCATATATTGCTTCCTCGACTCCTTCATCAGATAGGCTGAACCAATTCTGTAATAGATACATTTTTAGCATCTTCTTGATACCTTTGGGCGGTCTACCTCTTTTACCTTTATAGTAGTAGGGCTTTATATATGATATCCATTCTTCCCACGGAATAACTCCCTCCATTATATCTAAAAAATCTTCTCTTTTAGTTCTTCTTTTTCTTGCGCTATATTCTAAATCACTGATTGTTTGTTGCTTCATAATTTGCTCCATTTGTTTTCTTCTATTATACCATTTTTGAGATTTGTATTATTTGATTTAATCAGTGCTTCCTTAATTAAAAATAAATCCGAAGCTGGTGACAATACAACGCTTTCTGCATTTAGTATACTTTTCAATTTGCTGGTAATATCAAGAACAAAGGTGTTTTCTTCACTTGAATTGATTCGATATTTAATATCAATAAAGTCAAGTATTTTTATGATTATCACAATGTTTTCTTTGTTATCTTTAAAATCTTCATTAAAAACTGGGGGCAACCTAGATATTAAATCATTTTCGATATTTACTACTGATTGCTTTTCCCATATTGCTTTGTCTAATACTTTCTGGTTCACTTTTGGTTCCGAATAAATACCGATATAATATGCCAAGTCATTTTTTCTCTCTTGAATAAGCTTAATTTTAAGAAATTTTAAAATATATGCGCCATTTATTGTAACGTCCCATATATTACCCGCCCAAGAAAACTCATCATCGCTTTTTGAATATAAATCTATTTTAGCGCTACCTTTTAATAATTCACTTACGTATTTGTCTTGCAGCATTTCCAGGCAATACCCGAAAGTATCTTTCAAGACATTATTGCAGTAAATGACTTTTTTTTGATTATCCGTAATAATAATGGCATCATGAGTATATTCGGAAATATATTTAGATGCACTCAGCATAAGCATATCGGTTTTACTATGATAGCTCAGTAGGACTATAATCAATGTGACAGCTATAATAAACAAACTTGCTGCGTATGGAATAAAAGGGTATTTGAGAATGATATAATCACTTTTTGAAACCATATCCTCAAGATTAAAGGTGCTGAATACGCCTATGTTGTCTTTGCTCTCAAAATGGACTTTAATATCATTAAGTTCTTCGATATATTGAAGTTGATACTCTGTTTTATCGAAAATATATATGTCGCCTTTTTTAGACAGACTATTGTCCAGAATTTCCTGTGGGATTATTTCATTAACGTTAGATTTAATTAAAATATTACTACCAAGTGAATTTCCTTTTTCAAATTGCCAATAGCTATTTGAATCAAATACTCCCACATTAATGAGCTCATCTTTGATATCTATATATTTGTTTAGAATAGAAAGTATTTTGTATCCATCATAATTTAAAATAATCATACCATTGTTTTTTCCGTCCTTATAAATTGACATAGCGAATCGTATTAAGGGTTCATTCGGTAATATAGTTTCGGGGTTTTCAATATTTAAGTCTAAATAGGATATATATAATGTATCACTGGGTAAGTCTATCGCCCCCTTATAGTAGTACCTTTTGGATTTATCCTGCAATTCATCTCTGGGAACAATTTGCACAATATTGTTGTAGTTATTAAGCCTTACAATTTCAAGCCCTTCTTTGTTCAAGTATCTTATTTGATTATAATTTGGTTTGCTGCTAGATATCCTAAAAAACATCTGTTCTACTTCGGCTAGGGTTTGATTCGAAGGATTTTGCATATAATCGGAAAACTCATTGGCATTTTTTATTACAAGCAAATCATTATAGGTTTCGATAAAAATTGTACTTAAAACATAGCTTACTATGCTGATTACTTCGTGCTGCCTTGCTTCATATTCGGATTTTAAAGTACTATACTGGCTGTTATATCTAATTAGATTAATAAAATTAAACATAAATAATATAGGTAATGCATAGATAATCAATCTTTTTAATATTATTTTAAGCTTGTACTTATTTTTTATAATATACTTCATATTGCCTCTTTAAGCACTTAGGCTATTTGACAAGAATGCTGAAGTGAAATTATTAGAAAATGAACCTCATAAAAATGGGGTAAACCTAGAAGACATCGAAAACTTAATTATATTCGTATCCACGGATGAGCTTAATCTCTGTCTCAATTATAACAATTTATGGGAGGATAAGCAAATTAATTAATGCATTATTATGGAGAGTCACCACACATTTCAGGTTTAGAATGGGTTGCGGTGTGGGCGGTGGTGCTAATAGCGCAGACAAAGCAGGCAAGACGACTGAGACCAAAGTGCTTGCGGAATCGGAAATACTATCGACGTTCATGCAGCCTTTAAGCTATGCAAAGGCCAATATTAAAATTATTAAAAAGCTCTTTATAAAATTTTGTCCTTCTGCATGTAAAATATCATTAATTATATTAACCTGAAAGGTTTTTTCGACTTACTTTGCTTGACTTAAAATACCTTGCACACTTATAATTTACTCATGCTTTAAAAAAGGGGAAATATTTCAATTTATCAATCATATTCTTTGAAACGAAAAGGATGCAATGGACAAAATACTTAATAAGATTAAAAAAATGTACGCTTCCAATCTTGGCGGGGGAATATCATGGAATATGGTCTCGGTCGGATTTATGGCGGTAAGCGGATTGCTTTACAATGCTATAATACTTGGCACATACGGCAAAGCAACACTCGGGCTTTTTAATCAAGCGTTAGCCTACTATGCCGCAATGGCGCAGCTTGCAGTATGCGGGATACACTTTTCTGTGCTAAAATACGTAAGCGAATTTCATGACGATGAAAAAAAAGTGGCCAAGATATTCGGAAGCTCGCTGGTGGCCACTGCGATTATAGGAGTTGTGACAGTGCTTCTATCATACGCCATACTGGCTGTTGTATCAAAGCTTACGACGGACAAGCTTGTGTCCTATTTGTTTTATGTAGTGCCCGCTCTGTTTTTCTTTTCAATAAATAAAGTCGTTCTCAATTATCTGAACGGACTATCGAGAATGAAAGAATATGCTGTATTTCAATCATTGAGAAATATATTTATTATTGCTTCGATAGTAGTATTTGTATTGCTAAAGATGCCGGGTGAAACATTGGCTTTATGCTTTTTGGCGTCAGAGTTTTTGCTTTTCGTTACCTTGGCGTTATATACATATAAATCTCAGCATATAAAGCTTAGTCTTGATAAAGACTGGGTGAAAGAGCATATGCGGTATGGAATAAAAATAATGCCGGGAAACCTTGTGCTTGAGCTGAACGCCAGAATGGATGTAATGATACTCGGCTGGTTTGTAAGTGACGCAGTTGTTGGAGTATATTCTTTTGCTCTAAGATTCGCTGAAGGCTTCTATCAGCTTCTTGTGGTAGTGAGGCGAAATATTAACCCACTAGTTGCAAGGTATGTGTCTAAGAAAGATCTAACCGCATTAGACGAGCTCAAAAAAGGACTTATGAAATATATAAGGTATCTGGTCCCTGTAAGCGCGGTTTTGATTGTCGGAGGATTTATCGCCATTTGTTACATATTGGGCGAGGCGGAAAGCCTGTCTGCGCTTGTACCATTAATTTTTGTTATGGCGGCAATAGTTTTCACGTCAAAGTATATAGTTTTCGGGAATACGCTAAACCAAAGCGGATTTCCGTCGAATGAAGCTCGGTTAAATATAGCGACACTCTTGACCAATATTGTTTTGAATCTTGCGCTGATACCTTTTTGGGGAATGTATGGTGCAGCTATTGGCACGGCGGTTTCATACATAGTATTTTCTGTAATTTTATTTAACAGTGTAAAAAATAAAATCAGCTATAAAATATAGGATGGAATAAATCGTGAATGAAATTAATAAAAGAAGATTGAGTATTTTGGATGGCGGTGTAGTCTTTTTGATTTCTGTTACTCTGCTTCTTGCCACAAATCTTGTATTTGCTTTTTTCTTGCCGCTAGACGCTTTTTATTCAAGTAGCTATTTTTATTTAGTAGGTGCTGCCGAGCTTTTGGCTGTAGGTATTCCGTCAATAATATACCTTTTGGCGAAAAAAGTTTCGTTTAAAAACATTTTCAAAAATCGCATAAACAAGGAGCAGGCGGTGCTTTGTGTCTTTTTGGCAATTTTCGCATACCCGATTTTGGGATTAACAAAGATTTTATGGTCGGTTGCGCTGGAAGCACTCAAAATTCCTATTTTGGCTCAGCCTCTTCCTGTTATGGACGGGGTTGTAATATTTATAGTCGCAACAATTGCGGTGTCTTTGATACCAGGATTTTCCGAAGAAATTGTTTTCCGGGGAATCATACAGGGTACTTTTCAAGAAAAACACAAGCCCGCAAAAGCGATAATACTTACTTCTGTTTTTTTCATGCTGATGCACGGAGATGTCTATTCATGGACTTATACGTTTGCGGCAGGAATAATTTTAGGCGTAATATATTATTATACAGGATCTCTGTGGGCTACTATAATATATCATTCGGTTAATAATTTTATCGGAGTCGCCATAAGCTATATATATTCACTTTTGGGATATGATGAGCTTTTGCAAGGAAGCGCCGACATTCTTGCCGAGTCCGCAAACATGATTTTTAGTATTACGATTCTGTTTGTGGCGGCGGTCTTTTGCTTTGGAGTGTGTGCTTTGCTTTTTTGGGGACTAATGAAGGTTTCAAAAAAACGCGAACCTTATGTAGAAAGACAAAAAAAAGCAAGTCTTATATCCTATGTTCCTTATATTATAGGCGGATTTTTAATGGTAATTATCGCTGTTTTGCCTGTGATTGTTGAGATGATAAAGGGATAACAGAACCCTAAATAATATATTTCCATATTTTTAGATAAATACCTTCCGAATGTCTTGTTTAGAGCACATTTTGTGTGTTATAATTAATTGTTGTCTATATATAGTTGTTTAAGGGGGACAAATGCGTTCACAGCAGTGGCTGTTAGAACTGAAAGGCCATATTATTCGCAGCACTACCGAGGCCGCTAGGGCTTATTGGCCCTCCCCAAATGAATTGGGTTCACCATTTTTCAATTTTAGGCTTGAGCATATAAGGCAGGTTGAAAGAGATGCAATACAAATATTAAACTGCGAACGCGGCGATGAAGAAGTTGTAATGGCCGCAGTTTGGATACATGATAGATTTCAGCCTCAGTTTGACGGCGCGCAGCATGCGGACAAAGCCGGCAGATGGACGCGAGAGCACCTTGAGACTCTTGGGTTTCCCCCGCATAAAGTGGAAAACGTTGCAAAGGCTGTGGAGATGCATACTCGCCGTTCTATGGATATACCCAAAGACTTTTTGGAAGCGCAGATATTGTGGGATGCAGACAGGCTTTCAAGGCTAGGCCCGATGAATCTTATAAGCTATGTTATGTGTCATCTGGCGGAAGATTTTTTGTCCGAGCTTTCCGAAAACCCGAAATTTAAATCCGGCAGCTTAAGTATAAAAGATTTTGCGCCCATACTTTTTGAAAAAAGAAGTGCTCTTTTCAGAGCGGATTGGTTCTACTTTGATATTTCGCGTACAATGGCAAGAAAACGTATTACCGCCTGCCGCGAGTTTTTGGACATATTGGAAGATCAGATTTATTAAAAAATATACAAATATCCTGTAAGTACCGCAAAGAAAATAACTATCGACATCGCAATGGCGTTAAAACCTATGTCAAAGTCGCGTATCTTGAGAAGGATTTTTTTGCCGTATAGGAATTTGAAATATATTAGATACGATACTATTAGCGAAGTTACGAAAATAAATGTTTTTCCAAAGTATTCACCTGCATTGATTTTTGCGGAAAACCCAAACAAAAATTCTATTGCGGGTGATCCAAAAAGACCCCCTAAAAGACACATGAAACCCAGAATAAATATTATTACTCTGCGCAATATTGAAGTTTTTGCCTTTTTCCCATCACCTGAAAATATTTTTATAAACTTTGTGAAGATAGTAAGTGTGCCTAAGTTTATTATTATAAGAATTATATCCATCAGGATGTTATCAGACCCATGAGAGATTAAATATTTTGATATAGAGCCGTTAAAAAACGGCGCGCCAATGATACCCAGTATTGCAAATATTGCGGCAGAAGAAACCCATGGCATGCGTTTAAAAGCTCCGTGCATTTCATTGATGTTTCGCGTCTTGTATTCTTCTATCAACATTCCTGCTGAAAGGAATAGAACGGTTTTAAATATCGCGTGGCTTAATATATGATACACTCCGCCCCAGTATGCCACTTCACTTCCCATGTTGACCGTAATCATAATTAAACCAAGCTGAGAAACGGTGGAGTAGGCTAAAATAAGTTTAATATCGGTTTGAGCGATAGCTAAAACAAATCCAGCAAATGCCGTGATAATTCCGGCAATTAAAAAGAATTGGGAAGTATCTATAATATAAAACGCACCGGTTATCCTCAAATAAAGGTATATTCCGCCCTTGACGTAAAGACCGGACAGCGCAGCTGAGACAACAGATGGAGCACCCGGAGTTCCGTGGGCTTTGGGAAGCCATGAAAATAGAGGCATCAAAGCGGCTTTAAGGCATACCGCAGTCAACATAAAAGCATAGGGAAGATAAAGCGCCCTCACATTTGTCACATCGCTCATAAGCTCTTTTAGTAGCCTTAGAGAGAAAGTTCCTGCTTGTTTGTATAAAAGCGAAAGTCCGAAAAGATAAAAAGTCATCGCGAATATGTTGACCAAAAGGTAAATCATTCCGTCGTACATGGAGCGCGAGTCGCGCTTTGACATTATAAGAAGCGACACCACTATGGTTGAGACTTCCACCATGATGAATATGGTGAACAAATCGTCACATAAAAAAATTGCGGTCATAAGTCCTTCAAAGATTAAAAACAGCATTAGAAAAACATTATTTACATAGTGCCTTTCAATGTTAAAAAGCAGAAGCATTAAAAAGAGGAATGAAACCAATAAAACCATTACGGCTGAAAGATTGTCTACAAAAAGCGAAATACCGACAGGAGGAACCCAACCACCTATAGATAGTTCGAGAGACGCTTGCCTTGAATAGAAAAATACTAATACGCTATATGCTAGGTGAATAACTTGCGCTAGGATGCAAACTATTACGGCAACTTTTTTTGATAAGAAATAGGTTAGTATTCCTATAAATACTGGGAGGATTATTAGTATATATAAGTATTGTGTAATAAAATCTTTCATCAAATTACCCTATTTGTTATTTGTACCTTTCGTGCGTTTTCTTTATTAACGATGCCAGAGCTCGCTAGGTGATATCTATGTTTTATTTCCTAGATAAGATATAAGTATCCCGATAGTGCTACAAAGAACACTACAATAAATGCAGCTATACCATTTATTCCCAAGTCAAAACCACCGATTTTTGCAAGAAACTTCTTACCATATAGAAGCTTATAATATATAAAGTAGGATGCCACTACTGAAGCTATAAAAATAAAGGCTTTTACTGTGTAATCCCAAGTGTTGATATGTTCAGAATAGTTGTATAGGAATTTTATGACACTTTCACCGAAAAGCCCACCTATTAGACATAGAACACCTAGAACAAGTATTATGACTTGCCTTAGTTTAGATGATTTCGATCTTTTTCCTTCACCCCTAAACACACTGACAAACTTTATAAATGATATTAGTGTTCCTAAAGAAATTAATATAAGTATTATGTCCATAGCAATGTTTTGTGAAGCGTGAGATATCATATATTTCGACATACTGCCATTGAAAAATGGAGCCCCTGTAATTCCTAAAATCGCAAAAATTGCTGCCATTGAAACCCATGGCATTCGTTTAAATGCGCCCTTCATTTCGTAGATGTTTTTTGTTTTATATTCTTCTACCATCATTCCAGCTGCGAGGAATAACACGGTTTTAAATAGTGCATGGCTTAAAATGTGGTAAACACCGCCCCAATATGCTTCTTCGCTTCCCATATTAATGGCTATCATTATTAGACCGATTTGAGAAACAGTATGATAGGCTAAGATAAGTTTTATATCATTTTGACATATCGCAAATATAAACCCTACAAAAGCTGTTATTATTCCAGTGACTAAGAAAAATTGTGAGACATCTATAATGTATATTGCTTGAGTTATCCTCAAAAATAGATATAATCCACCTTTTACATATAGACCTGAGAGTGCTGCTGATACTACTGAAGGGGCACCTGGTGTGCTATGCGCTTTGGGTAACCATGAAAATAGGGGCATTAGAGCCGCTTTTAGGCACACGGCGGTTAGCATGAACGCAAAGGGAAGGTATAATGCTTTAACGTTTGTGACGTCACGCATAAGTTCTTTTAGAAGGTTCAGCGAGAATGTTCCTGTTTGTTTATAAAGTATTGCGAGTCCAAAAAGGTAAAATGTCATCGCAAATATATTTACCAAAAGGTATATAATGCCGTCATACATCGACCGTGAGTCACGCTTTGACATTATTAGAAGAGAAACAACGATTGTAGAAACTTCTACCATGATAAATATGGTAAACAAATCATCACATAAAAAGATTGCTGCCATAAGTCCTTCAAATATTAAAAACAGCATTAAAAAAACATTGTTAACATAATGTCTTTCTATATTAAAAAGAAGCAACATGAAAAATAAAAAAGAAACCAATAAAATCATAACTGAAGACAGATTATCAGCAAAAAGTGCTATACCGATAGGAGGAGACCAGCCTCCAATTGATAGTTCAAGAGAGCCTTTCTTTGAGAAGAAAAACACTAATGTGCTATATGCTAAATGTACTAGTTGCGATAATATGCAAACTATAACTGCCGCCTTTTTGGGAAGGAAGTAAGTTAAAATGCCCACAAATACAGGAATTACAATAAGAAGATATAGATATTGTGATAGATATTCTTGCATCAATTATCTTTCCTTGCTTTTTGGGCCTTTTCCCAGTTAGTGGTGCCGTATCTGTGATATAGGCTTATGAACATTGTGAGTGCTACGGCTGTAACGCCAACGCCAATAACAATTGCTGTTATCATCAGCGCTTGAGGATAGGGATCGGCCGCGATTCCCGCTCCTGTTATCGGCGCTCGCTCGGCGCCTATAGCGCCGCCTGCCAAAAAGAAGAGTATTACGGCGGCTTCCATTATCCCGATTGACATCACTGTTTTAATGATGTTGCGTCGTGCGACAACTCCGTAAACCCCTATGAAAAAAAGAATGACAGCAGTTATTTCTCCAATTGAATAATTCATTATCTCGCCTCGTAAAAAACAAATCTAAAAAATATAATCGAAAGTCCGCAGCACACCTTCAGTCCAATAAGTACATTCATCAGCAAAAGCCAAAGACTCTCAAGTCCATGTAAAGTCAAGTCCATCATGTTTTGACCCAAAAGCAAGGAGGAAAACAGTAAAATCAAAAGCATAAATATTTTTTCAATGTTTCTTAGAAACTTAAGAGAGCCTCCCTCGCTATGACCTGCAAGCCACCTCAATATCAAAACTGCCGATAAAACTGCTCCACCTTGGAAGCCGCCGCCTATGCCGGTCGCACCATTGATTATTATGTATATACCAAATATTATGGAAAGCGGCATCAGTATTTTTACTGATGATGCGATTATCTGTGAATCATCTTTCATCGTCATCGCTCCTTGAAAATGAAATTACCGCAACAGCGCTTACCAAAAGAACAAGCGCTTCGAAAAGTGTATCCCATAGCCTAAAATTAAGATATATTGCCGAAACAGAGTTGTCCGCGCCTGTATAAAGAAGATGCGTATCCAAAACCTCCTGCCTTGCCGCGTCAGCGTTAAGCCCGGAGTCTGCGGTTGTAAAAAACAAAACTAATATGCCTGCTGCGATAAGTGCGCA
The DNA here is from genome assembly GCA_963675575.1 of Christensenellaceae bacterium. Classification (GTDB taxonomy): domain Bacteria; phylum Bacillota; class Clostridia; order Christensenellales; family UMGS416; genus JAGLOK01. The sequence continues at coordinate 2,696,631 of OY776378.1, read as the reverse complement.
TATTAATAAAATTAATGTCCTTCTAAAACTGTCACGCATCATATTCCACATCCTGTGCAGATAGAGAGAAGTAGTTGACCTTTTCCGAACCGAAATCATCTTTGTCCAAGAAAGCCTGTATAAGCGGTGAATGATAGCTTGTGGCGCTTGAATAAAGCGTCATAGTGTCACTGTGGTGCACAATAAGAACATCAAATCTATCGTTTTCGTGCAGATTTTCGTCATCAAGTGAAGTGTGGATTATCTGTGTGTCAAATTCATTGGAATAAAGATATTGCTCGAATTTTTCCATAAAAATCTGCGAATGCTCATCGTTGTTTTCCGGAACGTAATATATTGTAAATGTTTTATATCTTTTGAGCGCTGTTAAAAATAGAATCACCGAAATGGTGCAGCCTATTATAGCTTCGGCGATTGCAACGTCGGGCGCATATAAAAGCAAATACACAAGCGAAGATATTAAAGAAAAAATGCCGAGATATATAACAGAACGTCGCAGCCTTTTAGTTTGAACAGTCATTAAGGCCGAGACAATGAGAATAGCGTATAATATGTATCTAAGTACGCTCATGAGTCGCTCCTTTTATGATTTTGAGGTCGATATCCGCTTATAAAAGCTGAGCGGGCGGTGGCGTGAGCTGACAGCGGGTTTGTTATCAAAGCCATAATCAGAACCAAAAGAGCTTTAAGCAAAAACTCTATACTTGGCGCGCAAACAAAAGTTGCAGCCATGAAAAAAAGTAAGCTGACAGTGTCAATATTGGCGGAAATAAGCACTCTGCCATAAAATGTGTCGAGCTTGAAAAACAATATTATCGCAACAAAAATTATTAAAAATGAAATGATAAAAAGCACAGCCGAGATTACGCTCATAATGTGCCACGCTCCCTTACAAATCTTGCGATGAGAACCGTGGCGATAAAAGAGAACAGGGTAAAAGCTAGCGCAATATCAAGGATATAAGTCTTTTCGCTAAAAAGCGCGAACGCCACGATAATCATCACGACTTTCGAGCTTATGACGTTGAACATTAATAATCTGTCCCAAATGGTGGGACCAATGAAAAGGCGAACAAGAGACACGCAAATGAAAGCTGCAAGCAAGGCATAAGTTATGGTGGAAAATGTCATGAATTGCTCCTTTGAGCTTTTTTTATCATAGCTTCCAAATGTTCGATATCTCTTAAATCTTTTTCACTGCCTGCCCTGCACAGTTTCATTACACGAAGTGTAGACCCGTTTTTGTCAATGGTGGTTGTCCCGGGAGTAAGTGTAATGGAGTTTGCAAGCAAAGTTATAAGCATGTCGCTTTCAAGCGAAGATTTGTAAGTTACCAAAAGAGGCTGAGCATCTTTGGAAAACCCCAGAATTAATGATTTGATTCCGGAAAAAATTACTATAATAACAAGACAGGCGAAATACCATAAAAGGGGAAGCCATTTAACATGGTATCTTGACAGAAAATTCTTCGGGAAAAATAAAACGCACACAAACATTGAGATTGCTCCCAAGAGTGTTCCGGTAAAAAAAGACTTTGGGCCAAATGACTCGCTGAGTGTCATATATACGAAAGCGATAATGAAAGCTCCCGCAATAAATATAATAGTATCTTTTAATTTCATAAATACCTTTAAAGGAATGTTATACAATAAATTATATCATTTTTGCGAGTGAAAAAAAACACAAATGCAAAAAACATTTTTGCATCAATAAAATAAAAAGATTCTTATTTGGATATATTTATTATGCAAAAAAACGTTTTTAAAAATTTAAATGCAGGATTAGTATTTTTTCTTGCATAAACTATTTTGTGCTGATATAATTGCTGTAATCTAATATTTTGAAACAAAGACGTTTTTGATAATTTGGCGGCTTGGGCCGCCTTTTTTATTGAAGGCGTCTATTTTGTATTTCAAAAAGCAATAAAAGGAGGATAAAAAAATGGAAACCGAATTGGTATTGGCAATCAATACCGTATGGGTAATTGTCGCAGCGGCCCTTGTGTTTTTAATGCATGCAGGGTTTGCTTGCGTCGAGGCGGGCTTTACCCAATCAAAAAACACTGCAAATATAATCATGAAAAACTTTATGACGATAGCAATTGGTACATTGTGTTATTATTTTATAGGCTTCTCATTGATGTTTGGCGAAGATGTTTTTGGAAAGGGGCTTTTGGGCTGGAGCGGAATAGGAATCAATGATTCTGCTGTGGTGGGAAGTCTCATAAAAAACGCGGCAGGAGAATTTGTATTGCCATTAAATGTTTTTTGGTTTTTCCAGGCAGTATTTGCAGCAACGTGCGCTACAATAGTTTCCGGAGCTGTGGCTGAAAGAACCAAGTTTAATGTATACCTTATCTTTTGCCTTTTCATGTGCTCGTTTATCTACCCGATTACAGGGCATTGGATTTGGGGTGGAGGGTGGCTTGCAAATTTAGGCTTCCACGATTTTGCGGGATCAACGGCGGTTCATGCGGTAGGCGGATTTGCGGCACTTGCTGGTGCGAAAATCGTTGGCGCGCGTGCGGGGAAATACACTACTAAAAGGAAAATCAATACGATTCCAGCGCATTCTATACCCCTTGGAGCTTTGGGTGTTTTGCTTTTATGGTTTGGTTGGTTTGGTTTCAACTGCGGTTCTACGCTTTCGGCTGCGCCTGAGCTTATGGGAACTGTGGCGGTAAACACAATTTTAGGCGGAGCCGCGGCAGCCCTTGCCACTATGCTTTTCACTTATTTTAGAGATAAGAAAGCTGATGTGGGAATGACTCTTAATGGATGTCTGGCGGGTCTCGTGGGAGTAACCGCCGGATGCGATGTGATATCGGCGCCTGGTGCTATTGCCATTGGTGTAATTTGCGGTATACTAATGATAATGGTGGTTGAAGCAATCGACGGTAAGCTTTATATTGATGACCCTGTTGGTGCTATATCGGTTCATGGCTTTTGCGGAATGATGGGGACTATACTGGTTGGAGTTTTCTCGTTAGACGGCGGACTTGTTTATGGAGGAGGCTGGCAAATGATAGGCATTCAGGCGCTAGGTGTTTTAGTGTGCGGAGGGCTTTCGCTAGTGCTATCGTCTGCTTACTTTAAAATTGCTAAGCATACAATCAAAATCCGAGTACACAGGCGTGAGGAAGTTGAAGGACTGGACACAGTTGAACACGGCATTTCCGCTTATAACGGCATGCTGGGTTTGTAATGAAATAACAAAGAGCTTTAAAATCAATGTAATACTTTGAAATTTGCAATAATTTTGAAATATTTTTTCAAAATTAGGTTGCAAAAAGATGTATAAAGTATATAATAGAACAAAAGTGCAGGAAAAAAAACTCTAACTTGCACGAAATAGATACATACTATTAAAACAAAATGGCTTTAGCTCTTTGCAATATATACTTATTATATAGGAGGAAAACATGTCAAAATACACTAAAAAAGACGTACTCCGCTTGGCGGAAGACAATGATGTTAAATTCATAAGATTACAGTTCACCGATGTATTCGGGAAAATGAAAAATGTAGCCATAACAGTGGAACAGCTGGAAAAAGCGCTTGACGGCGAATGCATGTTTGACGGCTCTTCTATCGAGGGGTTTGTGAGGATAGAAGAAAGCGATATGTATTTAAGGCCTGATCCCGACACATTCGCTATATTTCCATGGCGTCCACAGGCCGGGAGGGTAGCACGTCTTATATGTGATATCTATACCTCGGATGGTGTTCCTTTTGAAGGCGACCCAAGATTCATATTGAAAAAAACTATCAAAAAAGCCCAAGATATGGGGTATTCTTTGAACGTTGGCCCAGAATGTGAATTTTTCCTTTTCCAAGTGGATGAAAACGGCAGACCGACGACTATCACCCATGACAACGCAGGATACTTTGATTTAGCTCCGATAGATCTAGGTGAAGATGCACGCCGCGACATGTGCTTGGCTCTCGAGGAAATGGGATTTGAAATCGAGGCTTCACACCACGAAGTTGCCCATGGTCAGCATGAGATAGACTTTAAATATGATTCAGCGCTTACAACGGCCGATAACATAATGACATTTAAGATGGTTGTAAAAACTATTGCAAAACGCCATGGACTTTATGCGACATTCCTGCCCAAACCGATATTTGGCATCAACGGCTCAGGAATGCACACCAACCAGTCGCTTAGCAAAAATGGCAAAAATGCTTTTTATGATGAGTCTGATAAGCTTGGTCTCTCAAAGGTATGCTACAATTATATTGCAGGAATTTTAAAGCATGTAAAGGGATTTACCGCGATTACGAATCCGATAATAAATTCTTATAAAAGGCTTGTTCCCGGATATGAAGCACCAGTGTATCTTGCATGGGCTACAAGAAACCGCTCACCGCTTATCCGCATACCGGCTTCGCGCAAAGAAGGCACAAGAGTTGAGCTTCGAAATCCGGATCCTGCATGCAATCCATATCTTTCGCTGGCTTGTATGCTTGCCGCCGGCCTTGAAGGAATAGAAAATAATCTTACTCCTCCGCCATCAGTGGAAAGCAACATTTACAAAATGTCTGGAGAAGACAGGGATCAGGCCGGAATAGACAATCTTCCCGCGGATTTGTTCGAAGCTATTAAATTCATGCAGGAAGATGAACTTGTTAAAAGCACATTGGGAAATCATGTAATGGAAAGCTATGTGACCGCAAAAATAAAAGAATGGGATGAATATCGTACTCAGGTTTATGATTGGGAAATTGATAAATATTTAAACGAGTATTAAAGTTATGTTTGCTCGGGAGCATTTAAGCTCCCGAGCAAAATAAATAAGAATATTTTTTTTCTCATTTTTTAACAAGAAGGAGGTGGTACAGCTTGGTTTCCGGAGAAATACTGCTGGTCATGCGGCAGGGGAATGTCTGCTCACAAGCGGAAAGATTAATCAACTCTCTGGGACATAGGATAACCGGAGTGTGCCACAGTGCGGGTAACGCCATCCAAATGGCGTCTATGCGAAAATTTGACATAGTGCTTTGCAGCTCCAGCCTTCCCGATATGAGCGGGCTGGATTTAGCTGTTGATATATTGGACAAAAGCGACGCAAGCGTACTACTTATTACGTCTGTGGAAGAAAAAATTAACATTGAAAAACATTTTGACAATTACGACATTACGTGCTTGGTTAAACCTGTTTCGAAGATAGTTCTTCAAAACTCGCTTGAAATAGCGATGAGGTTTAGACAAAAACTTTCTGGAGTAACTCGAGAGCGCAACCGACTCCAAAAAACTTTGGACAGGCGAGCGACTGTTGCAAAAGCCAAGGCGATACTCATGGAGAAATACGAAATGAGTGAGCCTGAAGCATATAGGGCGCTGCAAAAAACTTCTATGGATTCAGGCGTTCCGATAAGCGAAGTTGCAAAAACCGTAATTGATTCAAATGGAAAAGAATTTTATAGATATTGGTAAGAATACCACTGGAGGGAACAATGAAAATGACTAAAAGGCCGCAATCACAGGGATTGTACAGACCTGAATATGAACATGATGCATGTGGAATGGGCTTTATTGCCCATATCGACGGTATCTCTTCGCGTTCAATCGTAGACGATGGTCTTACAATACTGGAGCGCTTGGTTCACCGAGGAGGCACCGGTGCTGAAGAGGACACAGGGGACGGAGCCGGTATACTCATGGCGATGCCGGATAAATTTTTGCGCAAGGTTTTAAAAGAGGAAAAAATAGAGCTGCCGGAACTTGGCAAATATGCGGTGGGCATGCTTTTTGTTCCGCGAGATGAAGTCCGCCGGCAAGAGCTTTTGGAGCAAACAAAGTTTATCATTTCCAATATGGGTTTTGAGCTTTTGCATATAAGGAAAATACCCTACAGTTATTTTGACGCAGGTCCGGCCGCGCGCGACTGTATGCCGCAATTTTACCAGCTTTTTATTACCGGAGAAGGTAAATTCAAGGTTGAAGGCGGATTTGAACATAAGCTATATGTGCTTCGCCGCATGCTTGAGCAGAAAATACGTTTCGCCGGAAATGATGATTACTATTTTTCATCTCTTTCGTCTAGAACTCTTGTTTATAAAGGAATGCTTCACGCCTGGCAATTAAGAAAGTTTTTCCCGGATTTGGACGATGAGGATATGCAAACATCAATATGTGTTGTGCATTCTCGTTTTTCAACAAACACATTTCCTTCTTGGGACAGGGCGCAGCCCTGCCGCTTTATTGCACATAATGGTGAGATAAACACCTTGAGGGGGAACAAAAACTGGTTTAAATCAAGAGAACAGGTTGATGACGGAGGTGTGTTTAAAAACATGCGCGATGCGGTTATTCCCGTTTTGGACGAAGAAGGTTCCGACTCGACCGTTTTTGACAACTGCATGGAATTTTTAAGCCTGCAGGGACGCCCGATGGCGCAAGTTCTTTTGATGATGATACCCGAAGCGTGGTCGAAAGCCATCGATATTTCACCTGAAATGAAGGCTTTTTACGAATATAACGCCAACATAATGGAGCCTTGGGACGGGCCTGCCGCGATATGTTTTTCCGACGGAGATTTTGCAGGCGCTATTTTGGACAGAAACGGCTTAAGGCCGGCTAGATTTATGCAAACAAAAGACCGACGCGTTGTGTTGGCCAGCGAAGCGGGAGTTGTGGATATTCCTGCGAGCCAAGTTGTTTCAAAGGGCCGCTTGGGCCCTGGTGAAATGATTTTGGTTGATACCAAAAACGGCAAAATAATGCTTGACCATGAGGTGAAGCAGGACTATGCAATGCGTTATCCCTACCAGGATTGGTTAAAAGAATATCGCAAACTTATGGATGATATAGCTGATGTTGATATAACGGAGACCTCCATTGAAGGAGAACAGCTTGACAGAGCTATGCACGCGTTCGGCTATACATATGAAACTATTAATTCAATTCTGGTTCCGATGGGGGACGCTGGAAAAGAGCCAATTTCCGCAATGGGAATGGATACTCCAGTTGCGGTGATATCCGAACAGTATCAGCCGCTCTATAATTACTTCAAGCAGCTTTTTGCGCAGGTTACAAACCCTCCGATTGATGCGCTGCGTGAAGAAATTGTTACGGGGACGGAAGTATTTCTCGGAGCATCAGGCCAGTTTACTTACGATGTTGCAACTAACTGCAGAAAACTCAGGCTTGATTCTCCCATTATTAATGATGAGGAATATGCGAAAATTCTCTCTTTAAACAGTGAGGGATTTAAAGTCGAAAAACTTACCATGCTTTATGATGTCGGACGTGGCGGCGAAGGATTGGAAGCCGCACTTGCTACTATGTTTATGGATGCGCAGACGGCCGCAGAAAACGGAGCGACCATACTAGTAATATCAGACAGGAATTTTAGCGAGAAAAAAGCGGGGATTCCGGCACTGCTTGCAGTTGCGGGGCTTCATCACTTTCTTATAAGGCAGGGTCTTAGGGGAAGTGTGGACATAGTTTTGGATTCGGCCGAGCCATATGAAGTTCATCATTTTGCCACGTTGGTTGGCTATGGTGTAGCTGCGGTTCATCCATATCTTGCATATTCCACTGTACGCGATTGTGTGAAAAAAGGCTTTATAACAGGTGCAAAAGAAGAAAAAGCAGTACAAAATTATAAAAAGGCGATTATAAATGGAATTGTTAAGATTATGTCCAAGATGGGCATATCCGCAGTAGCGGGATATCAGGGAGCTCAGGTGTTTGAGGCGCTTGGTATATCTCAAAAAGTGATAGATAAGTATTTTGTGGGAACAGTAAGCCGAATCGGTGGGTTGGAATTAACTCATATTGCCGATGAAACGGCAAAGCGCCACAATGTAGCTTTCGGCGCAAAGCGGAATGACCCGTTGAATTCGGGCGGAATCTTTCAATACAATGCCGAAGGCGAAGTACATATGTATAATCCTGAAACAATCCATTTTTTTCAACAGGCTGTTCGCCGTGGGGATTATGAACTGTACAAAAAATATTGTGAAAAACTTCAGGGCGAAAACGCGCAAAACACAACTTTGCGCTCGTTGTTTGATTTTAAATTCGATAAGCGTCCTTCGGTTCCAATTGATGAAGTGGAGACTGTGGAACGAATAGTAACCCGATTTAAAACCGGTGCAATGAGTTACGGTTCAATCGGCGAAGAAGCTCACACATGTATGGCTATCGCCATGAACAGGCTCAAGGGAAAGTCCAACTCCGGCGAAGGAGGCGAAGATCCGAAGCGTTTTGTGGAGGATGAAAACGGCGACATGGCGTGTTCTGCGATAAAGCAGGTGGCTTCTGGGAGATTCGGAGTTACCGCGCAATATCTTGCAAGCGCGAAAGAAATACAGATAAAAATGGCGCAGGGAGCGAAACCAGGGGAAGGCGGACATCTTCCAGGGCATAAGGTGTATCCTTGGATAGCCAAGGTGAGAAACTCAACACCCGGTGTGGGACTCATTTCACCGCCTCCGCATCATGATATTTATTCAATAGAGGATTTGGCACAGCTTATTTATGACCTTAAAACAGCAAATCCGTCGGCAAGAATTAACGTTAAGCTGGTTTCGGAAATCGGTGTAGGTACTATAGCCGCCGGTGTTGCAAAGGGAAAAGCGGACGTTATACTTGTTTCGGGATATGACGGAGGTACGGGAGCTTCACCTAGAACGTCCATACACCACGCAGGGCTTCCTTGGGAGCTTGGAGTGGCAGAAACGCATCAGACTCTTGAGATGAACGGCTTACGAGACAGAGTTCTGCTTGAAACAGACGGCAAAATGATGTCGGGGCGCGATGTTGCAATTGCCGCGCTTTTAGGTGCAGAGGAATATGGGTTTGCAACACTGCCTCTTGTGTCTCTTGGATGCATCATGATGCGTGTGTGCAACCTTAACACCTGCCCGGTGGGTGTTGCCACTCAAAATCCGGAGCTTAGAAAGTTTTTCACCGGAAAGCCGGAATATGTTGAAAATTGCATGAAGTTTATAGCACGGCATCTGCGTGAAATCATGGCGGAGCTTGGGTTCAGATCGCTTGATGAAATGATAGGGCATTCGGAAATGCTCGGACAAAAAGAAAACCTCAAAGGCAAAGCCGCATCAGTTAATCTTTCGGCTATACTCGAAAATCCAAAACCTTTAGGCAAAAAGAACATGGCGCATCTGGCCGAGGATGACGAATGGGAGCATTATTTCGCCGCAATAGAAGCGTTGATTCAAACAGGCCAGAAGGTTGTAATAGAAATGGAGACAAGCAATGAAGAGCGGACAACCGGCACAAGGTTGGGCGCTTGGCTTGCTAAAAGATACGGTAACTACGGGCTTGAAAAAGACCAGATAGTATATAAACTTACAGGAACAGCAGGGCAAAGTTTTGGAGCCTTCATTCCGCAGGGAGTGTCGCTTGAGCTTATTGGAGATGCCAACGACTATGTGGCCAAAGGAATATGCGGTGGCAAAGTTGTGATATATCCTCCTGCTGACGCTAGCTATGTGGCACATGAAAATACAATCATCGGAAACGTCGCATGCTATGGAGCAACTGATGGTGAGGTTTATATCCGAGGCCTTGCAGGCGAGAGATTCTGTGTTAGAAACTCAGGTGTAAGAGCCGTTGTTGAAGGCGTAGGCGACCATGGATGCGAATATATGACAGGCGGAATAGCTGTTATACTCGGACGGGTTGGCTATAACTTCGCGGCAGGAATGTCCGGAGGAGTCGCGTATGTTTATGATGAAAAGGGCGACTTTGAAGAACACTGCAATCTGGAAATGGTATCTCTGCTTGAAGTTTCAGATAATGAAGAGCAAATAAAGTTACATGAGCTTATTAAAAACCACCAACTTTATACTGGCTCTGATGTCGCCAGCAGAATTATAGGTGATTGGAACAAGGCGATAAAGAAATTTGTTAAAATTCTTCCTCTGGATTACGAACAGATGTTGAATGAAATTGAAAAAGCAAAGGCCGAAGGCTTTGAAGGAACAGAAATGATGACCGTGGCGTTTGAACGTAAAGTAGCCGCGAAATAATATAATTGGATAAAGTTTAGGGAGGTCATAATGGGAAAGCCGACAGGATTTCTTGAATATAATAGAGAAGGATCAAAGTGGGTTGAGCCTAAAGACAGGCTTAAAAACTTTGACGAATTTGTGATACCGTTGGATGAAGACATCCAGCGTAACCAAGCCGCGAGATGCATGAACTGCGGGATACCTTTTTGCCATAGCGGAGTTATTTTTGACCGCGCTGTTTCCGGATGCCCAAACCACAACCTTATTCCTGAATGGAACGAGCTTTTGTATTTGGGTAATTTTAAGGCAGCGTGGCAGAGGCTTGCAGCCACAAATGTGTTGCCTGAAATGACAGCGAGAGTGTGTCCTGCGCCATGTGAGGGTGCATGCACAAATGGCTTAAACGGCGATTCGGTAACAATTAAATACAATGAGTACACAATAACTGAAAAAGCTTTTGAAGAAGGCTGGGTTGAAGAGAGCGGAAAGCCGTTCGCACGAACAGGTAAAAAAGTCGCGGTTGTGGGCTCGGGGCCTGCGGGACTTTCCGCAGCATGGAGATTAAATCAGCTTGGACACAGCGTTACAGTGTATGAGAGGGCTGACAGGCTTGGCGGGCTTTTAATGTACGGAATACCAAACATGAAACTTGACAAAAAAATAATAGACAGGCGCATCGCGGTTATGGAAAAGCTCGGAATAGAGTTTATAACAAGCTGTGATGTAGGCAAAGATATTTCCGCCCAAGAGATGAATTCAAAGTATGATGCTGTTATACTTTGTGGAGGAGCAACGTCTCCCAGAGATCTTAAAATAGAAGGTCGTGAGCTGGATGGAATCGAATTTGCGGTGGATTTTTTAAAGAGAACCACTCAAATGCTTATCAAAACCGGATATGATTCGCTTAAAGATTATCTTAAAGGCAAAAACGTCATAGTAATCGGCGGCGGCGATACCGGTAATGACTGTGTGGGAACGTCAATCCGCTGCGGAGCAGCACACGTGGAGCAGTTTGAAATTATGCCGGAGCCTTCCGAAGAGAGAACCGAAAATAATCCTTGGCCTCGTTGGCCTGGCGTTAAAAAGACGGATTACGGCCAGCAGGAAGCTATATATACACAGGGCAAAGACCCACGTACATATGAAATAAATACGCTTAAGTTCAACGGGAAAGACGGCCACTTAACATCCGCTGATACAGTGCTTATTAATTGGGAATTTCCTAAAGACGGCGGAAGGCCATCGCCTGTGCCGATAAAGGGCACCGAAAAAAATTACCCCGCAGACTTGGTTCTTTTAAGTATGGGATTTACAGGACCAGAAAACTATCTAATGGACGCATTCAAAGTTAAACCCGGCGAGGGTTACTCTACAGAATATTATAATATTTTTACTGCCGGTGATTATAGGCGTGGACAATCACTGGTGATATGGGGTATATTGGAAGGGAGAAAAGCCGCTGAACAGGCGGACGAGTATCTTGTGAAAAAATAATATATTTTTATGAAATGACGGGCAGGGAGAAGCTTATGAAAATACCATTCGTTAAAATGCATGGTGCGGGAAATGATTATGTTTATATTAATGGTTCGGAAGTAGAAATACCCGACCTTGCAAAAGCTGCGATTCTTATGTCTGATAGGCATTTCGGTGTGGGTGGCGATGGTATCGTTGTCATATATCCGTCAGATGTCGCAGACTACAAGATGCGTATGTTTAACATCGACGGCTCAGAGGGCAAGATGTGCGGAAACGCTGTCCGCTGCATTGCCAAATATGTTTATGACAGAAACATGGTTAAGGGGTTGGAGATGTCCATTGAGACCCTTTCGGGAGTTAAATATATTGATATGTTTCCGGATGAGAACGATAAGATAAAATCTGCCCGTGTAAATATGGGAGCGCCAATATTTGAACCAGATAAAATACCCACCACGCTTGACCCGTGTTTCGGGGCAAAAGTGGACAGACAGGGAATCGAATATGAACTATATTGCCTGTCAATGGGGAATCCACATGCCGTAATGTTTGTGGATGAAGTTAAAAATTATCCTGTCAACACAATAGGACCGATGTTTGAAAGCGATGCGATTTTCCCTGAAAGATGCAATATAGAGTTTGTCGAGCTTGTGGACCGCGAAAACTGCAACATCAGGATTTTTGAACGCGGAAGTGGGGAGACTCTTTCGTGCGGCACCGGAATTTGCGCCGCGGCAGTCACCTGCATAAAGAAAGATCTTACCAAAAAAAGAGTAAATATGCACTCGCCCGGCGGCACACTCACCATTGAATATGATGGAGGGGATGTTTTCATGACCGGCCCTGCCAAAGAAGTTTTTTCAGGGGAAATGGAAATAAAATTTTAAGCAACACAGATATAGAAAATAAAAATATATAAGAAAACGTAGAAGGAGCATGAATTATGTTTAACGCCAACGGCAATTTTGATCTTCTAAAAAACAACTATCTTTTCCAAACAATAGCTGAAAAAGTTGCAGAGTATAGCCAAAACAATCCAAATGAAGATATTATAAAGCTCGGCATCGGTGATGTGACGCGACCGCTTCCAAAAGCGATAACTGATGCTATGCATGAAGCTGTTGACGAAATGGGAAGAGCTGAAACATTTGAGGGCTATCCCCCCAATACTGGGTTTTCGTTTTTAAAGCAAGCGATAATAGAAAGCGATTATAAGCCTTTGGGTGTGGATGTTCAGCAAGATGAGATATTTGTTTCCGACGGAGCAAAATCCGACACCGCGAATTTCACAGATCTTTTCGGAAGCGGAAATATAATCGCTCTGACTGATCCGGTATATCCGGTTTACCGCGACAGCAATATCTTTGCCGGGAACGCAGGTAAGGTAAGTCCTGATGGTCAGTTTTCAAAACTTAGGTTTTTGCAGTGTACGGCAGATAACAATTTTGCCCCACAGCTTCCTTTCAGAAAAGTAGATATAATCTATCTTTGCTCACCAAATAATCCTACCGGAATTGCTATGACCAAAGATGAGCTTGAAATGTGGGTAAAATATGCGTTGAAGCATGGCTCGATTATTCTATTTGACGGCGCGTACGAGCGCTATGTAACAACAGAAGGAATACCAAGAAGCATATATGAAATCGATGGCGCAAAGGAATGCGCGGTAGAGTTCAGAAGTTTTTCCAAGACAGCGGGATTTACAGGTGTGCGATGCGCATACACCATTGTTCCCAAAGCTCTTAAAGGCCACCTTAAAGAGGGCGGCACTATGTCATTGAATAAAATGTGGAATAGGCGACATGCCACAAAGTTTAACGGCGTTTCATATATCATACAAAAAGCCGCGCTAGCCTGTTATTCAGATGAGGGAAAAAAACAAATAGACGAAAATATTGAGTATTACAGAAAAAATGCTCACGATATCTCTGATTGCTTTAAATCGATGGGATATGACGTTTATGGAGGAGTTGACAGCCCATATGTATGGCTTAAAACCCCAGGAATTATGAACTCTTGGCAGTTTTTTGACCATCTTTTGAATGATTTCCAGATAGTCGGCACACCGGGCTCTGGTTTTGGCAAATGTGGAGAAGGATATTTCCGTCTTACGGGATTTGGAACTCATGAAAAAACCAAAGAGGCAATAGACAGGCTAAAAAACAAGTAATGGCCAGAAAAACAATCACAGTTAAATACGGAGTGCAGATGAAAGAGCCAAGAAGATTTCCTTCTTGGCTTAAAATGCTTCTTGTAATCGGATTAATTGCTGTGGGGATATACTCGCTTTACAGTTTTGTGGTATGGGTTTTAACTCCTACACCGGAGGATATACTGATTGCGGAAGCCACTCCAATTAAAATTCACACATCCACACCAAGAGTTACTATATCGGCTACGCCGACAGTCCGACCAAAGCCCACTATTAATCCGGATATGTCATATGAACTCATGAGCGTAACTCAAAACGGAGACCATATAAAAGCGTGGGTAAATATCCCGGGACTGGGCTTGGATACCGTTATTGTGCAGTGGAAAGACAATTATTATTTTAGAGATGTGGATGCGACGCTTAATACAAATTCTTACGGCGCGGTGTATTTCGACTATAGAAGCGACATAAACTATATTATGGATTCTGGCAATATTGTCATATACGGCTATAATAATTTAGGCGGAAGGCAGCTTAAAAGCATTGTAAAATACGTGAATGAGGAATATTTTGGTTTCAATACCCTGATTGTGCTTGAAACAATATACGGAAAGTTTAACTTTAGGCTGTTTTCGGTGCATATAGAAGAAGATGACGCCCCATATGTGAAACCCATAGAAGACAGCGAAAAAAAAGAATTTATAGACGAGCTGCTGGAAAAAACCATGTTTGTGCCTGACAATTTTCCGCAAGAAGACAGCGTTATACTGACTTTTTCAACCGATGTGGAAAGTGCTAAGGGCACAAGGCTTTTGGTGCATGCTTTTTTGGAAGATTAATAAACAGTTTTCAATGGTTTAAAAATTGTAATAATGGCTTAAGCTGTGATATAATTACCAAAGATTGTTACGGCTTTTTTATTGCGTAATAAGTAAATGATTTTAGGTGAAATTATGGATAACTTCGGGTTTTTAAGGGTTGCGGCTGCTTCGCCCAAGATTCAGGTGGCGAATCCTGAGTACAATGCCAAAGAAATAATAAAGAATATCAACTCCGCCAAAAATCAGGGTGCGAGCATCGTTTGCTTTCCGGAGCTTTGTGTTACGGGATATACGTGCGCGGATCTTTTTTTGCAGGAAGCGCTAATCGCAGGCGCGCAAGCAGCACTTCTCGATATTTTAAAGGCGACGGAAAATATTATCGCGATAGTCGGCATGCCGATTAAGGCTAAAGGACGGCTTTTTAATTGCGCCGCAGTTTTGTCAAACAAAGAAATTTTAGGGATAGTCCCAAAAGTGTATATCCCAAACTATAATGAATATTACGAAAAAAGATGGTTTACATCAGGCTATGACATGCCGGAAAGTGTTGAAGTATGCGGAGCAAAAGTACCATCTTCTTTGGGTGCGGTGTTTGAGGCGAAAACTCCAAGTGGTCCAATAAACTACGGAATTGAGATATGTGAAGATCTGTGGGCTCCCGAGCCACCGTCGTCAGCACTTGCCAAGATGGGCTGTGAGATAATATTTAATCCGTCGGCAAGCACAGAGCTTGTCACAAAACACGCCTACAGACGTGCGCTTATATCCCAACAGTCAGGCAGGCTTATGTGCACATATGTTTATGCGGGAGCAGGCAGAAGCGAGTCTACAACCGATGTGGTGTTTTCAGGGTATACAGGGATATTTGAAAACGGACAGGCATTAAATGAAGGAGAGCGCTTTAAAGATGAACAGCTTATTTTGGCTGACACCGATATCGGACGTATAAGCTTTTTGCGACAGCGAAACACAACTTTTTTCAAAGACTATTATGAGCCACAGCTTATTATTGAGCACGCTTTAAAGCCAAAGCAGATAACAAAACTGATGCGCCGAATTCCCCACCATCCTTTCGTTCCGGCGGGTGCTGAGAAAATAGAAAGGCTTAAAGAGATTACATCCATTCAAACTTCGGGCTTGATTAAAAGGCTCGAGCATATAGGCATAAAAAAAGCGGTGGTTGGAATTTCCGGAGGAGTGGACAGCGCGCTGTGTTTGCTTGTAGCCTATCGTGCCTTTGTAGAAAAAGGTTGGGACACGAAGGGAATAACAGCTATCACAATGCCCGGTTTTGGAACCACGGGCAGGACGAAAAATAACGCGGTGGATTTAGTTAACGAGCTGAATTGCACTTTGAGACAAATAGATATTACAAAAGCCACAAATGACCATTTTAGCGATATTGGGCATAACGGCAAAACGCTGGACATCACATATGAAAATGCGCAGGCAAGAGAACGCACGCAGATAATAATGGATGTCGCCAATATGGAAGGCGGCATTGCTTTGGGAACGGGAGACTTATCCGAGCTTGCTCTTGGCTGGTGCACATACAATGCCGACCATATGAGCATGTATAATGTTAACTGCTCCATTCCTAAGACGCTGATAAAATCATTGGCGCAATATATGGCCAAGGAAATCGGCGGCAGGGCGTATGAAGTGGCAAAAGATATATTGGATACGCCGATATCTCCTGAGCTTTTGCCGGCGGATGGCGAAACAATTACTCAAAAAACTGAAGATGTATTGGGCAAATACGATTTGCATGACTTCTTCTTGTACCATATGCTTGAAGGCGGAGCTTCGCCCAAGAAGCTGTATTTCATGGCGAAACAAGCGTTTGAGGATATTTCTTCAGATGATGAGATATTGAAAGCCTTACGAGTTTTTATAACCAGATTTTTCTCCCAGCAGTTTAAGCGTAGCTGCATGCCTGATGGCCCCAAAGTGGGAACTGTGTCCTTGTCTCCCAGAGGTGATTTGAGGATGCCTTCGGATGCATCAAGCAATATTTGGCTTCGGGAGATAGATGAAATCAAATGATAGGAATACTGTATTATTTAGTATATCTTTTTTGTGGGATAGTAATCGCTGCTATCTTTTTAGATGGCTATAAAAGACACTGTATATTAATAATCGGGTTAAGCATAGGCTCGCTTATTGGTGCATGGTTTCCCGCTGCTGTTTCAATTGCTTTTGGCGCATTTAATAAATTCACAAATCTTACAGCTTTAATTATTACGGCCGTATCATGCGCAATCGCCGCTATTGTTAAAAACAAGAAAGATGGATTCATAAACAAATCTTGGCACGCTATTGACAAGCAAGAGGAAGCGTCAATGCTGATTGTCTCCCTTCCGCTTTTCGTTCTAATATCGGTTTTGTTTTTTGGGCATGTATTGATTGAAAAAAACTCAGCCTATTACGGCGGGCAAACAACATACGGCGACTTATCCATGCATTTGGGTATGATAACGTCAATAGCCAGACAGGGCATTTTCCCTCCCGAATATTCGATTTTGCCGGGAGCAAGGCTAAGTTATCCGTTTCTTGTAAATTCATTGTCCGCATCTCTCTATCTTTTCGGTACGTCTCTAAGATGGTCTGTGATATTTCCATCGCTTGTCATGTCATTTGTATGCTTTTCGGGGTTTTTCATATTGGCAAAAAAGTTTTCGGGTAAAAATAAATCGGCAACGATTGCCACGCTTTTGTTTTTTATAACCGGAGGATTGGGCTTTGTATATTTCTTAGGCGACGCGAAATTGTTTAAAGAAATATTTACTGGGTTTTATAGGACTCCCACGAATTTGCCCGAGATGAATCTCCGCTGGGTAAATGTCATTTGCGACATGATGGTGCCACAGCGCACCACACTTATGGGGTGGAGCGTTCTTATACCGTGTATGTTTGTGCTTTACACAGGAATAAAAAATAAGCTTGAAAAAGAATTCCTGCCTGGAAACTTTTTGACTGTAAATAAAGAAATGATATTTGCGGGGGTAATAGCAGGCCTTTTGCCGATGGTGCACACTCACTCTTTTTTGGCTCTCGGAATATTGTGCGCGGGCGTTCTTATCACAGGCTTGTTTATAAAAAAAATAGATCCAAATAGATTTGGCGGCGGTTTTTTGGCTTTTCTTATTCCAGTTGGCCTACTAGCCGTGCCTCAGCTTTTCTTCTGGATATTCAATCAATCTCAGGGATTCTTAAAAAAGCATCTGGATTGGGTTAACGAGGGATGGCCGTGGCTTAAATTCTGGGTGATAAATGTTGGTCTGCCGTTTGTTTTGATTATACCTGCATTCATATGGGGCAGAAAAAAATATCTTCTCGTGTTTGTTGGAGCCACTCTGATTTATGTGATTGCGGAAATAATCGCCTTTCAGCCGAATTTTTATGATAACAATAAGCTTCTTTTGGTGTGGTATATGATAATGTGTATCATTGTTGGTGATTTTGTATGTTTTTTGCTAGATAAAATAAAAATTAAGACGGCTAAGCTTATTGCAATTATTGCAATAAGCTTCATCTTTTTCACTTCAGCCGCTTTGACGATTATACGTGAAATATACAGCAATGGGGAATATATGCTTTTTTCATCCGAGCACATAGAAGCGGCTGAGGCCATTGATGAAAACGCCCCTATTGACGCTCTGTTTTTAACCGGAGCCCAGCATCTTAACGCGCCTGCGTCGATTGCAGGAAGAAATGTTTTTGCCGGAAGCAATTCGTATCTTTACTTCCATGGGTTTGATTTGACTGAAAAATATAATATCATGGAAAAAATGTATACGGATGAGCAGTCTTCGCCGCAATTAATTAAAGAAGAGGAAATTGATTATGTATATCTATCATCATATGAAAGATATGCTTTTAAAACTTTCGGAAATTTATTTGATATATATCCAATAGTTTTTGACAACGGAGAAGTTCGGATTTATGCTGTTAGTGAACAAGCAGTTAAAATCGGAAGTCTTAACAGATAGGAGACATTATGAAGTGGCCAAAAGGTGACCCCAAATACACAAAAATAGCAGGATATGTCATCATAAGCGCAACGGTTATAATGATCATATCCAAACTTATAGGCGCATCCGAAAATCTTTGGGCGTCAATAACTGATTTTTTCTTATTTCTTTTTAAAGTTATAAAGCCGATTATCGCGGGAATGGTAATCGCATATATCTTGCTTCCGGCTTCAAATATTATTGAAAAAGGATTAAAGAAAATATTCAAAAAACGGAAGTTTTCAAAGTTAGTGAGGGCAATTTCACTCATAATAGTATATGTGTTGGTAATTGGGATAGTTGTAACAAGTATATATTTTATTATACCCTCAATCGTGGAAAATATTGGAGAATTCATAAACAATGTCCCTGACTATTACGAAACAGTAAATGATTGGTATTTCAAAGAGGTGGCTCCATCGGAGCTTATAAACAATGAGTATACTCAGCAGGCGATTCAAAGGGGAATTACATCGTTTAACGAGAGGTTAAATGAATATCTGACTTTGGCGGTTACCAGCATAGCAACCTTTACTTTCTCGGTGGTTTCCGGAGTTATAACTGCACTTTTGGCGCTTGTGATATCATTTTATGTGGTATCGGGCAGAAGAAAAATCGCGGGCGAACTTAAAATAACTTCATTAGCATATTTCGGAGCAAAAAGGACGGAAAAGATTAGAGAATTTTTGAATTCCGTTGACTGGGTATTCGGAAGGTATATAAGCGCAAAGCTTGTGCAGATTATTTTAATATTTGTATTGTGCCAAATAGCTTTTCTGATAATAGGTGCGCCGTATTCCACATTCTTGGCGCTTATAATAGCCATAACAAATGTTGTTCCATTTATAGGCCCGATAATCGGCGCTATTCCCGCTGTGCTGATTACACTGCTTGAAAGCCCCATTTTAGCTCTTTGGGTTTTGGGGTCAATACTTGTGATACAAACAATAGACGCATATATATTTCAACCGTTTTTTATTGGTGATAAGATGGGGCTTTCGCCTTTTTGGGTAATTGTTTCAGTTATTGTCGGGGGAGGGCTTTTCGGAGTCTGGGGAATTCTTCTGGCTGTGCCTATCGCGGCTGTAATAAAATTGCTGATAACAAAATACGTCATACGCATTAAAACGGAAAAAAACGTTGACAATAAAAATAAAAAAGATATTAAAGAAAAGAAAGAGGATACACAATGAAAATGTTGGTTACCGGCGCAGCTGGATTTATAGGTTTTCACCTTTCTAAAAGGCTTCTTGATGAAGGCTATGAAGTTGTTGGGCTTGACAACCTAAATGATTATTACGATGTGAACTTAAAAGAGGCAAGGCTTAATATTCTTTTGCAGTATGATAAATTTATTTTTGAAAAAGCTGGGCTTGAAGATCGAAAGGAAATTGAAAGTGTTTTTTCTAAATATGAATTTTCAAAAGTAATAAATCTTGCCGCACAGGCGGGCGTTAGATATTCAATAGAGAATCCTCATGCATATATTAATTCCAATGTAGTGGGGTTTTTGAATATTCTTGAAGGGTGCAGGCATAATAACGTAAGCCACCTTATTTATGCTTCATCATCTTCCGTATATGGTGCAAATAAAACTATACCGTTTTCTGTGCATCACAATGTGGATCATCCTTTGAGCTTGTACGCCGCTTCAAAGAAATCAAACGAGCTCATGGCCCATACTTACTCCAGCCTATATAATCTTCCTACAACAGGGCTTAGATTTTTTTCGGTTTACGGACCTTGGGGCAGGCCGGATATGGCGCTATACCTCTTTGCGAAGAATATCGTAAACGGAGAGACTATAGAAATATTTAACAACGGAGATATGCAGCGCGACTTTACATACATTGACGATATTGTAGAAAATGTTTTCAGGCTTATAGAGCGGCCGCCGGCTAAGCCTAATGAAAACTGGAGCGGCAAAAATCCGGATACGGGGACCAGCTACTGCCCATACAGGGTTTATAATATTGGAAATTCAGCTCCGGTGGAGCTTATGAGATTTGTGGAGCTAATAGAAGAAAAGCTCGGCAAAAAGGCAAATAAGAAAATGATGCCTATGCAAAAAGGAGATGTAAAAGTTAATTATGCGGATGTTTCCGATCTTACTGAAGTTACAGGGTTTAAACCAAATACAGACATAGAAAAAGGAATCGAAGAGTTTGTAAATTGGTTTAAACAATACCACAAAATTTAAATAGTAATTGTTTTATATGAAAAATACGGAACGTTGCTCTTGTTAAAAGAATGTGAATAAAACATATTGGGCTTGCTAAAGAATTACGAGCCTATTATAATACTGTTAAGATATTGTTACTTTATATAAAATTTAATTATATGGAAAGCAAAAAGGAGAACTCTTTATTGGCGCAGAAAACTAAAATAATATTAGCATCCGGTTCTCCTCGAAGGAAAATGCTTTTAAAGAGTTTGGGAGTAGAATTTGAATCTGTGGTCCCAAACACTGATGAAACATACGACGGCGAGCTTTCACCTGAAGAGATTGCTAAACATGTTTCAAAAAACAAAGCGAACGAAATTGTCGGTAAATATCAAAACAGCGCAGTGATTGCGGCTGATACCATTGTTGTGATAAGAGATGAAATATTAGGGAAGCCCGAAGATAAAAAAGATGCATATATTATGCTTCGAAAACTCTCCGGAAGTTGGCACGAAGTTATAACTGGGATTTGTATTTTGTATCAAAATAAACAAACTTTGTTCAGCGAGCGAACTCGAGTGCATTTTAAAGAGCTTGATGATGATTTTATAAATTGGTATATAAAAACAAACGAGCCAATGGACAAAGCAGGAGCATATGGCATACAGGGATTTGGTGCGGTGCTTGTAGACAGGATTGATGGTGATTTTTACAACGTTATGGGTTTTCCCATTTCTAAAATAATGGGTGAATTAAAAAAATTAGATATATATGATATTGGGAGAGAATGATGGCGTTGTTTAAAAAAAATGTTGCCGTTGACTTGGGGACGGTAAACGTTGTTATATATGTGGCGGGTCAAGGCATTACGCTAAGGGAGCCTTCAGTTGCCGCTGTAAGCGATGATAAATACAGCGAAGTTTATGCAGTGGGGATTAAGGCGAGAGAATTGCTTTTGAAAACCCCGGCTGGAATAAAAGAAGTGTATCCTGTTAGGGATGGTGTAATAAACGATTTTATGACTGCGGAAGAAATGCTTTCAATATTTTTGGCGAAAGCATTAAAAAGAAGGTCAATAATTGGAGCTTCTACAAGCGTAGTGATAGGGATTCCGTGTTCTATGACAAAAAAAGAAAAGGAATCCGTTGAAAAGGCCGTTAAAAATGCTGGAGCGAAAGAGGTTATTATAGCCGACCAGCCGATGCTTGCCGCAATCGGCGCTGGTCTTCCGATTAATTCCGCGGTTGGGTCAATGATTGTTGACATTGGCGGGGGCACAACAGAGATTGCAATTGTATCTTTAAGCGAAATAGTGGAAAGTAGGTCTATAAGGGTTGGCGGCAATTTAATGGACAGGGAAATCGCATATTATGTAAAGAAAAAGTATAATGTTGCAATAAGCCCCAAAATAGCCGAACAAATAAAAATAGAATTCGGTTCGGCTTTGGAAACAAAAGATATGTCATCTATAAATGTCAGGGGTAAAAATGCTTTTTCGGGAGTTCCGGAAAGCGTTGAGCTTACTTCGAGAGAGATCTCGGCGGCGATAAGCAATACTGTTGATAGAATAGTACTTGAAATAAGGGCGACGCTGGAAAACATCTCTCCAGAAATTGCTACGGATATTTTGGAAAACGGAATAATGCTTACCGGCGGCGGAGCCTTGCTCGACGGAATGGCTCGGAGGATATATACGGACATTAATATACCGGTTAAAATTGCTCAAGCGCCACTGGACTGCGTGGCTCTGGGTGCAGGGGTTGTCGCTGAACAGCTTGAAGAGCTAAAAAAATCAAGAAGCAGGCGCTGACAAAACAGTCAAACGAAGGAGAACATATGAAAAACAGAGGCAGGCTCATATTATGGATTGTATTTTTATGCTTGATTGTTGTTGTTATAGCATTGGTTGTTAGCACTTTCAATTCGAAGAAAACTGTGGTGTCAACTTTGCAAAACGCCGCCAATACAGTAACAGAACCAGCTGTTGAAGGAACATATAAAGCTTCAAGTGTAATTAAGGATTTTTTCCAACGTTTGTTTGCCTTAAGGCAGGTAGACAAGGACTATGAGGAACTAAAAAGCAAAGCAATGGAGCTGGAGCTTGAAAACCAATTTATGAGAGACCTTCAGCTTGAAAACGAAAGACTTATTGATCTTTTGGGATTCGTGGAACAAAACCCGCAATATAAATATATAAGCGCGAGAGTGATAGCTAAGGATCCGGGGAGTTGGTTTATGGAATTTACCATTAACCGAGGGACAAATGACGGAGTGGAAGTTGATATGGCGGTTGCCAATGAAAAAGGTTTGATTGGTAGGGTAATAGAGACAACCGATACGACAGCGCAGGTAATTACGATCATCGATTCCCGCAGCGCAGCCGCTGGGGTTATTGAACGTTCGCGGGATCAGGGAATTGTACAGGGAGCAAACGATGCCGAGAGTCTAAATCCATTGTGTCGGCTTGAATTTCTGCCAAATGACGCCGATTTGATACCGGGTGATATTGTATTGTCATCAAGCTTGGGCGGGATTTATCCGAAAGGTGTAGTTATTGGAGAAGTCCAGGAAGTCATATATGAATCGGGAACTGTTGCTTATGCCACTGTAGCGCCCGCTGTGGACTTTAGGCGTATAGAGGAAGTTTTAATAATAACACATGAGACACCGGCGGAAGAACTTGCTCAAATACAGCAGGAACAAGAAGACGCTCAAAAAACTGACGAGCCTGCGCAGGATTCAAACGAAACACCGCAGGAAGACGCAACAACCCAAGGGGATGAAGGCTAATGGTTGCGGCGGTAATAGGCTCTGTCCTAATGGCCATATTAGGGTATATAGCGCAAATAGCTTTTTTCCCGGCAATTGGAGCGGTTGCAATAGGTCCAAATATGATAATTGCTTTGTCGATAGTATTCGCAATGATTTACGGACCGTGGCCCGCACTTGCAATGGGATTTTTCGGCGGAATTTTAGTGGACTTTATGGCGGGTGGGGCAATAGGAATATCTTCGCTTATTCCTTTAATTATCGGATTCTTGCTGGGAGTATTTAAGCGGGAGATAAATAGTAAACATTTTATATGGGCATTAATTTTTGCGGCGACCGCTCATATTATAAACGATTTTTGGATGATTATTGCATTGTATTTTGGAAGAATAGAGCTGTATATTAATTTCGGAACTCTTTTAAGAAGTTTGGCTTCAGCTGCCGAAACTGGATTGATTGCAGGTCTGTTGTTCATAATAGTATCCAAACTTCTCTTTATCGGTGAGAAGCGCTCAGGGCTTCCGTATCTTCAGAGGTATTAGCATTATGAGAAAAATGTTTTCTAACAGATATTTTATTATAGGGATTGCATACGCCCTTCTTTTTGTGATATTGATTGGAGGGCTGTTTAATCTTCAGTACAGAGAAGGAGAGGCATACGCCTCGGATTCAACTTCTGACTTGGAGCGCGATCTTAGGATTACCGGAAACCGCGGAACCATTATGGATACAACAGGAATTCCTCTGGCTTATGATCAAAACAGCTATCAAGTAGTATTTTATAAAGATTCTTCTTTATCGCTTAATGGGAAAACTGAAGATGAAACGGATGATATAGACCGAACTAACGGAGACGTATATACCGAGGTTATACGCCAAACCATAGCAATAGTGGAGGAAAACGGCGGCGAGGCGCTTTCGGCTTTTACAATACGTCATAATGCCGCGGGGGAAGCTGAATTTGATTTTTCCACAAGCAGTGAAGAGATTAAACAAGTCCGTCTTGAAAGATGGCTTTCAAATATGTTAATACCTTCGACATATTATGTTAAAGGAGACACTTTCTATGCTGATCTCAAAGAAAGATATCAAGATACCGAAGGAATTGAGATATCATCAGATATAACGAACCAAGAACTTCAAAACATGCTTGCTGAGGAAATTTATGACTTTTTGAGGAAAAGATATAAAATTCCCGAAGACGTTTCATATGATGAAGCGTTTAAAATATTATCAGTATGGCAGGAGGTACAGCTTTCTTCATACAGAAGTTATACGCCTGTAATTATCGCTGAGGATGTTAACATGGATACTGTAGCATCAATAGAGATGCATAAAATGAATCTTATCGGAATGGAAATACAAGAAGATAATGTTCGGATATATCCTAAAAATGAAGTCGCAGCTCATATAGTGGGATATATGGGTAAGATGCTGGATGAAGATACTGTAATGGGAAATCTTAACCTTGGATATACTCGGGAAGATTTAATTGGTATTTCAGGCATTGAAGCCACAATGGAATATGAACTTACGGCGGCTCTTGCCTCAAGAACAGGGAAAAGGACTGTTGAAGTTAATTCAAGAGGAAAGATTATTGCTCAAAAGTCGGTTACCGCACCCACTGACGGAAATGATGTTATATTAACCATTGATCTGAATATGCAAAAAAAGCTTGAAGAGATATTGGAGCAAAATATAAAATTGGCATATTCGGTGCAGCAGGAAAAATACTTGCGCGAAAAGGAAAAGTATGAAAACCAAATGCTGTCTATGGGCAGAACAAGTCCTATTCAGTATGCTGAAGTTGGGGCTGCTGTAATAATGAATGTTCAGTCCGGAGCGATACTCGCCATGGCTTCATACCCGTCATTTGACCCGAATATATTCACGGGCGGTTTGACTGAAACCGAATATGCAGTGATAAAAGATGATATAAGAAATCCGCTTTTTAACAAAGCGATTGCATCCCGTGCCGCTCCCGGTTCAATTTTCAAGATGGTTACTGCGACTGCGGGGCTAATGGAAGGAAAACTGGAAGTTGACGAGCAGATTATTGACGAAGGACCCTGGACTATAGGTGTCGAAGAGGACTATACGGGATCTACTCCATCTTGTTGGATACGCCCAAACTTTCACTTACACACCAATATGGGAGTCGGTGAAGCACTTAAAAACTCGTGTAACTATTATTTCTTTACGGTAGCAAATAGGCTTGGCATAGAAGAGCTAAACAAGTGGGCGAATCTCCTTGGACTCTCTTCGAAGACAAATGCGGAACTTTTGGGTGAAATGGCGGGCCAGGTAGCAAGCCCTGATACATTATATGATCCAACAAAGTCACCAACGGGAACCAGTCTTGTGGTATATAATGCTATTCGAAAAACAATGACAGAAAAGTGCGAAGAGCTTGGGATTGTATTGGAAGATGAGGTTTTTGACAATGCTACTTTGGAGATTATGGCACTGCACAAAAGCACAACCGACTGGGGTCCGGATATTCGAGGAATTTTAAAAAACGAAATAAAACTTTCAACATATGATATCATGAATGTTCCCATGCAAAGGTTAGATTTGGCTATTGCCCAGTATTTGTTGGAACTTAAATGGAGTTCGATTGAAACAATACTTACAGGGATTGGGCAGTCGGTTACTTTGCTTACACCGGTTGCGGTTTGCAGATATGTGGCGGCTATATCCAACGGCGGAAACGTCTATGACGCGACTCTAGTAAAATCAATTGTATCCCCAGACGGTCGGATAATAGAAGAAAAAAGACCTCAGCTGATAAGGACTCTGGATATACCGGAGGAATATACTAAAGCTATTAAAGAAGGAATGGCGGACGTTGTATCCGACGAACATGGCGGAACAGCGGCACAATACTTTGCGGATTTTAGATATGACGGACAAATTGGCGCTAAAACAGGAACAGCGCAGGTTTCACAGATAGACCTTGAAAACAATGCGTGGTTTGTTGCATTTACTCCTTTCGATCAGCCGGAAATCGCAATAGCCGTTTACATTAAAAACGGGTATTCTGGTGGGCAGGCTGCATATACTGCAAAGGAAATGATTGAATTTTATCTTGACAGAAAGCTGGTGGAAGTCGCACCGGACACTGTGCCGGGTTCAAACGATCTGACACCATGACGTTGAAGGATATATGTTACAAAAAAGTCATGTATCAAGTAAGGAAAAGAAATGGAATTTGAAAAGCGAAAAAAAATAACAATAGATTTTTGGCTTATCGGAATAGTATTGGTACTAATGGTATTCGGTCTGTTAATGTTGGCTAATGCAACGGGATTTCCCGAAACGGTAGAGGGGTCTACCTGGCTTCAATACTTTGCTGATATGAACAAATTTTTCATAGGAAGACACGCTCTATGGTTCGGTTTAGGTTGTGTATTAGCTGTAATAGTGGCTTGGTTTGACTATAAGATATATGGTGAGCTGGCTATATTGATATATGCAGTGGCGCTTGTGATGCTGATAGCTGTAGTTGTTTTCGGAGAAAAGGTATACGGACAAAAGCGCCTTCAATTGGGGCCTATTGAGGTTCAACCTTCCGAGGTTGCGAAAATCGCGCTGATTGTAACGCTGGCGTGGGATTTGTCGAAAAAAGAGCGGGGAATACAAAAAATCGGAGAGCTTATTATCATACTTGTAAAAGTTATGATACCGCTTGTTCTTATACTCATGCAACCTGATCTGGGAACCGCATTGGTTTATATCTTTATTACCGCCATCATGCTTGTCGCATCCGGCACCAACAAAATATTGCTTGGAATTTTAAGCGGAGTCGGTATTGCAGCTGTTGTGCCTATGTGGCTTTTCATTTTTGAAGATACGCAAAAAACCAGAATACTGACTTTCCTTGACCCATCGCTAGACCCTTTGGGAAGTGGATATAATGTTATCCACTCAAAAACCGCGATTGGATCCGGACAGCTTTTAGGAAAAGGATTTTTCAATACAAGCGCATTAAGCCAGCTGAACTATATCCCCGTTCAGGAAAGCGATTTTATTTTCGCGGTTACGGGAGAAACTGTAGGTTTTTGGTGGTCTGCAGTTATTATATTGGTTTTTGCCGCTTTGATTATCAGGATGATGGTTTTGGCAAACAGAACACAGGACAAATTCGGTTCATATCTTATAATCGGTGTTGCGGCGATGATGTTTTTCCATATATTCGAAAACGTCGGAATGTCAATAGGATTAATGCCTGTCACAGGAATACCGCTGCCTTTCTTTTCCTACGGAGGAAGCTCGATGATGGCAAATATGATTGGAATTGGATTGGTTCAGGGAGTATACTTAAGGCATAAGCGGCGAAGGATATAGAACCAAATAACATACAATGTAAAGAGGTATAGGGGAACATATGAACATAGCTTTAATCGCTCATGATAAAAAGAAAGAAGACATAATTAATTTTTGCATAGCATATAGGGACATCTTGGCAAAGCACCATCTTTGCGCCACTGGAACCACCGGGAAGCTTGTCGCGGAAGTGACGGGGCTTGATATACACAGATTTTTGTCAGGGCCGCTTGGAGGCGACCAACAAATCGGATCTCGTGTAGCTTACAATAAAATTGATCTTATTATATTTTTGCGTGATCCTCTGACATCTCAGCCTCATGAGCCGGATATCTCCGCTCTTTTAAGGTTATGTGACGTTCATAATATACCGTTGGCCACAAACTTGGCATCAGCTGAGGCTTTGCTAAAAGGAAGTGAATTGGGCTTGCTTGATTGGCGCAAAATAATTAATCCACCTGAAGAAGCGGAGAAAGCATTTTAATGAAAGACATTGAAATAGCGGTTAAAACACTTAAACAAAATGATTTGACTTTGTCGGTTGTTAAAAACGGACAAATTATTTACAGATCAAAAGAGCGTGGGGTTTTGCCTATTTACGACGCAGTGACAAACCCTGAGCACGACATTGAAGGCGCATCTGTTTCTGACAAGATAACAGGCAAGGGCGCTGCTCTTTTGTGCGCATATGGCAAAATAAAAGAGCTTCATACGATAATAATATCTCATTCGGCGGTAAAAGTACTGGAATCCGCCGGAATAGCTTTCACATATGACAATATGGTTGAGTCCATTAAAAACCGAGCAGGCGATGGAAGATGCCCTGTGGAAATGCTGACCAAAGATATTGAAAACCCGGAGGATGCGGTTGAGCCGATAAAGGATTTTCTTATCGGTATAGGTGTGCTATAATGATAAACGTTGCGATAATTGATGGCAAAGGCGGAGGACTTGGAAGCGCTATAGCAAAGAAAATTTCATCCATGAAGGATGTGAATATTATCGCGCTTGGAACCAATAGCCACGCGACGTACAATATGCTAAAAAGCGGGGCGCACGACGGTGCGACAGGCGAAAACGCGATATGCTATATGACGCAGAGCGCAGACATTATTGTCGGACCTATGGCGATTGTGGTCGCAAATTCCATGATGGGAGAAATAACACCCAAAATGGCACAGGCGGTTGCGGGCTCGAAAGCTCTGAAACTGCTGCTTCCCACACAGAAGTGCGGTTTATCGGTTGTGGGGGTTGGTGAAATGACGATGGCACAAATGATTGAAATGATTCCGGAGAAAATTTCCGAACTTTTAAAAGAGTAAACCAAAAAACAAATATTTGAAATCAAACCACGAAGGTTATTTCATTCCATGAAGGAGTGATGTTTCTTTTGTGGTTTTTTATAATTTTGGCCGAGTTAAGGCACATAAAAAGGAGTAAAGATGATTAAGAAAAGATCAACAAGACATTTGATAATATCAGGTGTATTAATAGCGATAGGCGTAATATTACCCATTGTTTTTCACTCAATACCCAATGCAGGCAAAATACTTTTGCCCATGCACATACCTGTTTTAATTGGAGCGTTTTTTCTTCCGTGGACTTGGGCGGGTGCCGTCGGCTTGCTGACACCCATATTGTCAACGCTGCTTACTGGAATGCCGCCCATTGCCCCGGTTCCATCCGCGATAATGATGCCTTTTGAATTGGCAACTTACGCGATTGTAATTTCTTTACTCAGAAAAAGAGTTGTTAAAAAAGACAAATGGTACTCGCCGCTTTTGGCATTAATACCGGCGATGGTTTTGGGAAGGGCAGTGTCCGGGCTTGTGTTTTTTTTGTTGCAGAAAATATATCTGGCAGTTCCGATTACTCCTTGGGCTTTTATTGCCGGAGGAATTGTCAGCGGGATTCCCGGAATAGCTATTCAGATTGTTTTAATCCCGATTCTGTATCATGTTTTGATTAGAAATTTGAAATGGTATAATGAATGAAACTAAGTTAAAAATGAGACCTCTGATTAGGGGTCTTGTTTTTATGAAACAGATAATCAACAAAGGAATCTTTGATAATCTTGTATGTTGACCAAAACATTAATAAATGAGATAATTAGCACTATGGAAAAAAGCGAATTACATAAGATATTAACTGATGTTGAAAAACCCGCGAGATATGCAGGCGGCGAACTCGGATCAATAGAAAAAGATATCCAGAACATAGACGTGCATGTAGGAATATGCTTTCCCGATGTTTATGAAGTGGGAATGTCCCACCTTGGATTAAGGATACTTTACGAAGTGCTCAACCGCCGCCAAGATACCTGGTGTGAGCGGTTTTTTATGCCATGGGTTGACATGGCGGAAGAAATGAAAAAGCGGGATGTAAAGCTGTTTTCTCTGGAATCGCAAACAGATGCAAAAGACTTTGATATATTGGGGTTCACTCTCCAATATGAAATGTCTTATACTAATATTTTGCATATGCTTCGGCTCGGAGGAATAAATGAATATTCCAAAGACAGAAATGAAGACGATCCATTAATCATCGCAGGCGGACCATGCGCTTTCAATGTTGAGCCTATGGCTGATTTTTTTGATGTTGTTATGATAGGCGATGGGGAAGAAATGCTGCCTCAGCTTGTGGAACTATATAAAAGACATGGTAACAAAAAATCCGAAGAATTTTTCTTTGAAGCGGTAAAAATACAGGGTGTTTATGTGCCTAGCTTTTATGAGCCAAGATATGAAAACGGATGGTTTTCAGGAATCGATGCAAAAAAAGGCGCACCGGATAAAGTCAAAAAAAACATTTTGCTGGATTTGGATAGTGCGCCATGGCCCAAACAGCCAATATTACCTTTTTTAAATATTGTGTTTGATCGCGTTACTATGGAGATATTCAGAGGGTGCACCAGAGGATGTAGGTTTTGCCAAGCGGGTATAATATATAGACCCGTTCGTGAAAAAAGCGTAGACACAATAGTGGAGCAGGCGCTGGAAAATCTTAAAGCCACAGGCTGCGATGAAATATCCCTTACATCTCTTTCAAGTGGGGATTACCCAAACCTTATAGAGTTGATTAAAAAGCTCGTGGATGAAACCAAGGACAATCCTGTTTCGATTTCCCTGCCTTCATTGAGGATAGATGCATACGCAAAAGAGTTTATGGAGCTGGACAACGGAAGGAAACACGGGTTGACTCTTGCGCCTGAGGCGGGCACTCAAAGGCTGCGGGATGTAATAAACAAATGCGTTACGCAAGACGACCTTATAAACAGCGTAAGTGATGCATTTAATAATGGATATGATACGGTAAAGCTATATTTTATGATCGGCCTTCCCACCGAAACTTCTGAGGATTTGGATGGAATATATGAGCTTACAAATGCGGTTCGGGAAGAATATTATAAGTTACCAAAGGAAAAACGCAAACGCGGGGTTAGGATAACCGTGAGCGTTTCGTCTTTTGTGCCAAAAAGCAATACTCCGTTTGAAAGATTTGGACAAAATTCCATACAAGAGCTTAGGGAAAAGCAATTTTATTTGAGAGATAAGATTAAAGCGTTAAAAGGCGTTGCGTTTAACTACCATGACGCTTATCTTTCCGAGGTGGAGGCGGCTTTCGCAAGGGGCGACAGGCGGCTTGCAAAGGTGATTCAAAAAGCTGTTGATAAAGGCTGTGTTTTTGATGGTTGGAGCGAACACTTCAATTATAAGAAATGGATGGAAGCCTTTGAGGAATGCGGAATAGACCCGAGTGCATACTCGCAGCGCAGCATGGAATTTAATGAACCGGTTCCCTGGGGGCATTTGGATAGCGGGGTGAGCGTGACTTTTCTTGAAAAAGAATGGGAAAACGCGATACACGGGAAGACTACAGCCGACTGCAGGGAAAACTGCATTAATTGTGGCATTACAAAACTTACGGGGGACAGCAAATTATGCGTACGCTAGTAAAATACGAGAAAACCAAGGCGGCTGTATATGTTTCGCACCTTGACACGCAGCAAGCCATACAAAGAGTGCTTAGGCGTGCAAACCTGCCGATAAAATATACTATGGGGTTTCATCCTCATCCTGTTTTGACTTTTGCTCAGCCACTTTCGGTGGGAGTTTCTTCACAAGGAGAATATTTCGAGTTTTCTTTGCTGGAATACATTGAGCCTCTTAAGCTTAGGTCACTCATTGCGGCCCATATGCCTAAGGGATTTATATGTCTGGATTGCGGATATATAAGGGAAGAGTTTTCATCTTTGATGGCTATGGTTAGAAGGTCAGATTGGGAGATTTTTTTGGATGACGTGCCTTTTGAAAAAGGTAAAAAGGCGCTGGATGAACTTTTATCAAAAGACATTGTGGAAATAACCAAAAAAACAAAAAAGGGGAGCAGACAGGTTGATATACGCCAAGGAATTTTTGAAGCAAAGTGCAAAGAAAAAGAAAAAGGAACCAAATATTTTGTTAATCTTGCCACAGGAAGCACCGGAAATGTTTCACCTCGCGATTTTATAAAGGCGATGGGTTTGGATAATAGATATGCTCTATATCATAGGATAGATATGTACTATGAATATAATGGCAGTTATCTTCCGCTTAATCATTCTACAAGGGCGGTATAATTATGGAACGATTGATTTTATCAGACGTGATGCAGGGGCAGACCAGAGTAGCTGTTTTGGAAAATGACACTTTGGTGGAATATTATGTGGAGCGCGCGGGCACTGAAAACCCCGCAGGCAATATATATAAAGGCAAAGTTGTAAATGTATTGCCTGGCCT
Organism: Christensenellaceae bacterium; assembly: GCA_963675575.1. Taxonomy (GTDB): domain Bacteria; phylum Bacillota; class Clostridia; order Christensenellales; family UMGS416; genus JAGLOK01. Next base: position 2,664,141 of record OY776378.1, on the reverse strand, counting down.
GGATGCGGCGTTTGTGGACATCGGGCTTAGCAAAAACGCTTTTTTGTACGTAGGCGACGTCGCGCTTGATGAAGTGGATTTCAAGTTCAAAGATAATGGCGGCGGATTGCCTGACATAAGAGACGTTTTAAAAGTTGGACAGGAGATTCTGGTACAGGTTGTAAAAGATCCTTTGGGCAGCAAAGGCGCAAGGGTTACAACCCACATAACACTTCCGGGCAGGATGCTGGTTTTAATGCCGACAATGAACTATGTTGGAGTTTCACACAGAATTGAAGATGATGATGAGCGGGAAAGACTGAAAAACATTGCCGAAGAGCTGCGCCCGGAGGGAATGGGAATAATAATAAGGACAGTCGCACAAGGAGATGACGGGGCGACTTTTAAAGATGAAATAGATACTCTCATGGCTCTTTGGAATACGATTAAAGAAACCGAGAAAATAAAAACCGCACCCAGCATTGTGCACAGGGACAGCGATTTGCTTCTTAGAACAGTACGTGATTTGTGCTCCGAACAGACACACGAGTTTATTATAAACAATTTTGATGAAGTTGAGAGACTTGAAAAAGTAAAGAAATATCTTGCTCCGAACTGGGAAGGAAAAGTTATATTTCAAGAGGGGGATCTTTTTAACGATCTAAACTTGGAAGGAAAGATTGATAAAACTTTTGCGCGAAAAGTTTGGCTTAAAAACGGTGCATATCTAATATTTGACCATACAGAGGCATTAACAGTTGTCGACGTTAACACAGGGAAATTTGTAGGAAGCAATGATTTCAGAAAAACAATAAGGAAAACCAATATCGATGCGGCGAAGGAAATCGCGCGACAAGTGCGCCTTCGTGACATTGGCGGAATCATAGTAATCGATTTTATCGATATGATAGAACAAGAGGACAAGACCGAAGTAATAGAAGTGCTGAAAGAATCGCTTCTGACTGACAGAACAAGAACTAATGTTGTTGGCATGACAGGCCTTGGCTTGGTTGAGATGACTCGTAAGAAAATTCGTCAGCGCGTTGCCACACTACTGCATATGCCTTGCCCCAGCTGCGCGGGTTCAGGGAGGGTATTCACGCCAGAAACTGTATCTCTTAAGATAATTCGTGAGCTTAGAAGGCATAATATCAATTTGGAGGCTAAATCATTTGCTCTAAAAGTTCATTATGAAGTAGGTGATTATCTTATTCAAAATAATATGCTTGACGGCAATGTGGAAATTATAAAAACTGAATCTATATTTATGGACAGATATGAACTGACACCGATATTTTGAGGAGAAATGATGTATACGTTTATAGTTAATCCTGTAGCGGGAAACGGCAAACCAATTAAATGCATGGACAAGGTGGATGAGTATTTAAACCACAAGCAAATACCTTTTGAGGTTGTGTATACAAAAGCACCGAGGCATGCCACAGATTTAGCTGCCGAGCTTTCGCAAAACAGTGATGTGAAAGCCGTTATTGCTGTTGGCGGGGATGGCACCGTAGCGGAAGTCGCAGCTGGTCTTTTAGACACCAATTGTCCTCTCGGAATAATTCCGTCAGGCACCGGAAACGATTACAGGCGTAGTTTGGAGATCCCCTACGATACAATAAACGCGATTGATACAATTCTTGCAAACAAGCAAAGACGAGCGGACACTGTCAAGATAAACGGCAGAACATTTTTAAACATAATTACAGTAGGGTTTGATGTTGAAGTTGTTAAGCGGGCACCCAAATATAAAATGTTTGGTTCAGCTTCATATACACTTGCGGCTATTGACCGCGCGTTTTTCGCAAAGCCAAACGTTGCGGAATTTGAAATAGACGGCGTAAAAGAAAAAAAAGAGTTTTTGCTTTTCGCAGCTGGATGCGGGGCATATTATGGTGGTGGAATGAATCCTTTACCTGGGGCGAATCCATACGATGGCCTACTGGACTTATGCCTTATTGATAATGTTTCCACTTTCAAAATACTTTCGCTACTACCCAAATATAAGATAGGCGCTCATTCTGATTTAAAGATGACACACTTTTCCCGAGCGAAAAATATAAAAATCGTATCCGAAAAACCGTTGTCGATAAATGCGGACGGCGAGGTTTTGCAGCAAATAAACATGGTGGAATATCAGATTGTTCCCGGAAATCTGAATGTGCTTTCCGGAGTATAATAATTTTTGAAAAGTTGTGTTTAAATGTTTTATAATGTATATTATATAATTAATTATGTTGATTAAAGATTATCTAAAAAACAATATTCTTCTGACGGATGGAGCGTTCGGAACGTATTATGCTTTGAAATATGGGCATGATTCTGTTTGCGAACGCGCAAATATTGAAAATCCGGACAGAGTATTGAGCATACATGATGATTATATTCGCGCGGGAGCCAAGCTTTTGCGTACAAACACTTTTGCGGCAAACAAATTTACGCTGGATAGCGATGATGAAAAAAGAAGTGAGATAATAAGAAAAGGCTATGAGCTGGCAGAACGAAGCGCCGACGGAAAAAAAGTATTTGTAGCAGCGGATATTGGGCCGATAAGCTCTATATCTGAAAGTGAAGGCGAAATATCAAACGAGGAAAAGCTCGAAGAATATAAGAAGATTATTGATGTGTTTTTGGAGTGCGGAGCTGGAATATTTATATTTGAAACGATGGATTCGACCGTTCCTTTATCTGCGGCTGTAAGCTACTTAAAAAGCAGAAAAAAAGAAGCATTCGTCATCTGCCAATTCGCATTGTTGCCCGATTCGCACACAGGAAGCGGAATCTCTCTTTTAGAGCTTATCAAAGATGCGGATAATATGGAGGCTGATGTTCTTGGCTTAAACTGTGCGAGCGGCCCCATTCATGTTTTAAAACATATCAGAAGAGTGAGAAAGCTTACCGATAAGCCTCTTTCCGCACTTCCTAATGCAAGCTATCCGGAAAGAATTGAAGATCGAACACGTTACTCCCGAAATGAGAAGTATTTCGCGGACATTGCTTCGGAGATACTTTCCGAGGGAGTTAAAATAATAGGCGGCTGCTGCGGAACAACGCCGGGGCATATTAAGCTTATAGCGGATGCTATTGAAAAAGGCATAAAATTAAAATCGGACAAGAAGCCAGATGTAAAAGAAGAGAGCTTGATAGCGGCGGTTCCCAACATTGATTTGTATGTGGAAATTTCGCCTCCGTTAAAATCCAGCACCAAAGGCTTTGTAAACAAAATTGAAAAATTAAAAGAGATGGGTGTTGAAAACATCACTTTGCCGGATTCGCCTTTGGGCAAAGCGCGCATGAATCCTATAATTGTGTCCGAGCTTGTGAGGGAAAAGCTGGATGTTAATACATTGGTGCATTTATGCTGCCGTGATAGGAACATAACTGCGTTAAGAAGCGATGTTCTGGCCGCATGGGCGCTTGGCCTTAGAAAACTGCTGTGCGTCACAGGAGACCCTGTCGCCGCCGGCAGTCGTGACAATATAAAGAGTGTTTTTAACTTAACCGGAACAAGGCTGATTGAGCTTATAAGCCACATGAACAGTGAATTTTTTGAAAGTGATCCAATAGAACTTTTTGCCGCTGTTGATTTTTCAGCTCCCAATTTTGATGTGGAGCTAAGGCGCGCAAAAGAGAAAGCTCATGTGGGCGCCGGAACATTTTTTTCTCAGCCGATATATTCAGAACGCGCGATATTAAATATTAAGCGCCTGAAAGAGGAACTGGATACAAAAGTCTATGCGGGCATACTTCCGCCGGTTTCCTATAGGAATGCACAGTTTTTGAACAATGAAGTTCCGGGAATCCGTCTGCCTGATGTGCTTTTGGAAGACTTTAAAAACGCCGAAATAAACCAGCAGCAGACGGTTGGAGTAAAATTCTCGGTGGATATAGCAAAACGCGCCCTTGAATTTGCAGACGGAATTTATTTGATGCTTCCATTTGGGAAAATAGGCGTCGCCGCTCAATTTTTCAATTTATATGATAAATAAAGATAAAAATATAAAGCAATTTGAAATATCTTATGCAAAAAAGCAGGATGCAGCGGCAATTATTTCTTTGGTTCACCATGTTACGGACTTTTCTTTAACTAAAATTTATGCTCCTTCGGCGGTTGAGTGGTTGTATAATTACCACAGCTTAAAGCATTTGGAAGAAGAGTTTGGCGGTGGGGCGATTGTCGCGGTAATTTACGATGAAAAAAAACTTATAGGAACAGCGACTTATTTCAATCACGAAATAAAGCGTGTGTTTATCCATCCCGAATATCAAAAGATGGGATTGGGCAAGCTTTTCATGAAAACTCTCGAAGAGAGGGCTCGCAAAAAAAATGAAGAGCACATTATGCTATATGCGAACCCTGCCACTTGGAGATATTATGAATCCATGGGATTTAAAAAGATAAACATGGCGGCCGCGAGGATGAAAGACGGACAATATCTTCCCTATTGCACAATGGTGAAAAATCTAGTGTCTCCAGATTGGCAAATAGAAAAGGCGCAAAAAAAAGAAGCGGTAGAGATATTGCGCGGACAGAAAAAAGCTTTTGAAGAAGTAGCAAAGCAGCATGAGCATATGGACATGCCTCCAATGACTGAAACGAAAGAGGCTGCGGAAAAAGCCTTGATGAACGCAACTGTATTCATTGCCAAGACAAAAAAAGAAATAGTGGGCTCTGTAAGAGGGGAAGAAAAAGACGGCGCATGCTATATATCAAGGCTGTGGGTGCTTCCTGAATATCAGAAAAAGGGTATCGGACACGCACTTATGTTTGCGGTCGAAGACGCTTTTGTTTATTTGGATAAGTATGAGCTTTTTACCGGGTCTAAAAGCGAGGATACTATAGAGTTTTATAAAGAGCGCGGATATGAGGAGACAAAACGTGAGCCGCTGAGAAATTATGAGCTTGTTTATTTGGATAAGATGAATGCGATGGAACTGCTTAATTAAATAAACTTTCTTTTTTATGAAATGTTCAAAATAAAGATTGCTGTTGACAAGGCAATTTTTTTATTATACTATGTATTTGCGCATATGCGCAAATAAGCAAACGGAGACGTGCCATGGAACAGATATTCAAAGTGCTGTCGGATTTTTCAAGAGTAAGAATACTTAACATGCTGCTAAAGAAGAAGTGGTGTGTAACTGAGATGAGCACAATCCTCGAGCTTTCGGTAACAAGTGTGTCCAGACATCTTTCAAAACTTCGGCTTGTAGGCATGACGGCGACGCAGCACGATGCGCAGTGGGTGCATAATGTTATAAGCGAGGAATTCTACGAGCAAAACAAACTGCTGTTTGACTATATTCGAGATATTGCGAAAAAAGACGAAACGTTGATTAAGGATGATCAAAAAATGGCAAGATATGAGGCTTCAGGGCTGACATGCCGGGAAATATGCGATTGTCCTCAACAGATTGAAAAAATATTGAAGGGAAATTAAATATATGTTCATTTGGTTAGAAAATTTAGTGACTTTGCTGGTTGAAAAAGTTTTTTCTTTAAGCATTGAAACAAGGCTTGGATCCAGCATTCACTTTTTCATATATGATGTTATAAAAATAATCATACTTTTAGGTATAATGATATTTGTTATATCCTATATCAGAAGCTATTTTCCGCCTGAAAGAACCAAGAAGGTACTTTCAAAGTTTTCGGGATTGGGCGGAAACTTCATGGCATCGCTTTTGGGGATAGTTACTCCCTTTTGCTCGTGTTCGTCCGTTCCGCTTTTTATAGGTTTTGTTGAAGGAGGAGTTCCGCTGGGGCTTACGTTCTCATTTCTTATCACCTCTCCAATAGTTAATGAAGCGGCATTTGCGATTTTACTGGGAACGTTTGGCTGGAAAATTGCGCTTTTATATGTTATAACCGGAGTTATAATCGGAACTTTCGGAGGAGCTCTTATCGGGAAACTAAAGATGGAGAGTTATGTGGAAAGTTATGTTTATGAAATACAAACCGCAGATATTGATATAAAAAAGATGACTCAAAAAGACAGAGCGATATTTGCATTGACTAATATGACGGATATAATTAAGCGCATATGGATTTTCTTGCTTATTGGCATAGGCGTAGGCGCTGCCATTCATGGATGGGCCCCCGGAGAGTTCTTGGCTAAATACGCAGGCCCGCAAAATCCTTTCGCCGTATTGGTTGGCGTAATCGCTGGAATACCGCTTTACTCAAACGCCTTGGGAACCATACCCATAGCAGAGGCGCTTATCGGCAAAGGAGTGGGAATCGGCACTGCGCTGTCTTTCATGATGGCGGTAACCGCGCTCTCTTTTCCTGAAATGATATTGCTTCGAAAGGTTATTAAACCAAAACTTATAGCGACTTTCGTCGTAATAGTTGGAATAGGAATAATTTTGACAGGTTATTTGTTCAATTTAATAGGACATTTAATTATATAAACAAAATCTAATTTAATTCGGAGGATAAAAATATGTCACAAACTTGGTATCCAATAATCGACTATGATAAATGCACGGGCTGTTTAGCGTGCTATGACAAATGCACACACGGAGTTTTTGAACTGAATTCCAAAGGACTTCCCAAAGTTGTTTCCCCTGCCGATTGCGTACAAGGTTGCAAGAGCTGTGGTTTGCTATGTCCGGAAGACGCCATAACTTATCTTGGCGACACAGAAGAGAGCGCCGAAGAGTGCTGTTGCGGAGGCAGGCATAAAGAAAAAGCTGGTCAAAGTGATGATTCGTGCTGTTGCGATGATGAAAAGTCTGAAAAAGATTGCTGTGGCGGCGGGCACAAAGAAGAATCCGAGGGCTGTTGCTGCGAGGATGAAAAAACTGAAAAAGATTGCTGTGAAGATGAAGCTGACAATGGCTGCGGCTGTGGCTGCTGCTGAAAAAGGAGAATAATATGGTCATTAAAATATTAGGATCAGGGTGCAAAAAGTGCAAAAAGCTTGAAGAAAACGCCCAAGAAGCTGTCGACAAACTGGGTATCCAGGCGAAGATAGAAAAAGTCACAGAAATGAAAGACATAATGGGATACGGAGTGATGAGCACACCTGCGCTTGTTGTTGATGATGTGGTAAAAGCATCAGGTCAGCTGTTAAATGTTAAGCAGATTATTAAAATACTTGAATAAAATGTAATGTGTCTATAAAATATGTCTATATTGCATTTTTGATACATGAAATCAGATAAATAATTTTGGGGAGATTTGAATGAAAGCCATAAAAAGAAGAAAATTCGGAAATACCGGCTTGGAAGTGACTGAAGTAAGCTTAGGTGCTATGAATCTTCGAATGCTGGATACTGAAGATGAGGCCAGGACCATAGTGCGCAAAGCCTTGGATTTGGGAATAAATCTTATAGATACCGCAAGAGCATATAGCGGAACAAAAGATGATGGCAGAGTTTTTGAAAGCGAGACGTTTATAAAAGAAGTTTTAAGCGAGCGCGATGATTTAAAAGAACCGATAGTTATTGTGACTAAAGGACATGGCTACAATCCCAAAGCATTTGAAGAGGAACTGAATTTATCCAGAAGCAAGCTTGACGTTCAAGGCTTTCATGATCTAAAAATTGGGCAAACTTCGGTTAAGCTTGTGGTTTTTTATCATGGATTGTCAAAAGAGCGCTTTGAAGAAATTAAGTCGACGGGTGCAATAGAGCAGGCACTGAAGCTCAAAGAGGAAGGCTATTTTGATTATCTTGGCTTTTCAAGCCACAACGGGCATGAAAATGTTATTATGGAGGCTTTGGATTCGGGGTATTTTGATGTTGTTGAACTTCCCTGCAGTGTTTTTGCACCAAAGTTTGGTCATGAGCAAGAAAACTACGGAAATATAATTAAGCATGCGCATGACAAAGGTGTCGCTGTTATAAATATGAAAGCATTCGGCGGAAACGGAATGGTGGGCAAAACAGAGATATTCAAAAAATATTGTGATATTTCCACAAAAGACAGGCTCTTATACTGTCTTACCAATGAATACATTTCAACAGTTGACGCGGGCTGCAGATTTATTGAGGAACTTGAGCTTGATGTGGAGGTATCACATATGGCTCACCTTTCAAAGGGAAAATGTGAGCAACTGGAACAGGAAGCCAAGAGAGTAACGGACGTAATGAACAATGCATGCAGAGAATGCACGCACTGTCTTGAAAAATTCGAATGTCCTCAAGGATTGGATTTCCCCGGCATACTCGCACTTCATACAAGATATAAGATTTCCGAAGAATTTAATGGGGATATAGAAGAGATTAAGAATGCTTATTCTCTTTTAAAACAAAAAGCCGATGAATGCATAGCCTGCGGAGAGTGCATACAATGGTGCGAATACAAGCTTGATATACCCGTGCTTCTTGAGGAAACCCACTCGGTTTTAGGCAGTTGATATGAATGGCGGCTTTATCGCGAAATTAATTGTTTTTATTTACAGCATAGTGCTGCCTATAATGGTGGGGTATTTATTAAAGAAGATAACAAAGCTTCCCAAAAAGAAGTTTGATATTCTGATAAAAATAAACTTAGCGGTTTTTCTGCCGACAGCATTTACTTTAACTTTTTGGAAACTCAGTATAACCAAAGATATCATATTTTTGCCGATAATAGGCTTCGTCGTACCTTTAATTGGAGCCTTTTTTGGTTATCTATTTAGCAAAAAAAGATATGACAGCGACAATGAAAGAGGCAGTTTTGTGGTTTCAGCTATGCTTAGCAACCGGCTTAACATCGGAGGCCTGAGCGCGTATATTGTCTTAGGTGAGATTGCCTATGCCTACGTAAGCCTTATTTTGCTTTTTAACGCTGTAACGAATTACGTTTTTGGACATACGATAGGAAATTATTTTGGAAATAAGCACAAAATCAAAAACGGACCCACATTTAAAGCTTTGATATTCAGAATAACTAACATAAGCATTTTGGGGATGAGTTTAGGATTGATTTTAAATTTCTCTGGGATTGTCAGGCCTGAAATTATGACCGGAGTTGTAGATAAAGTCATAAAAATCGTGGCCTGGATGTCGCTTACTGCGGTTGGCGCTTCAATAGAATTTCGAAATGCTATGAAATATTTAAAAGATACTCCGGCAATATTTTTTATAAAATTTTTGATATTACCTATATTTTCTGCAGCATTGGCTTTTTTGCTTTTAAAAGACAGTGTGGCTATTGCGACAGTTATCATTCTTGGAATATCACCAGTGGCAATCAACGCTGTTATTGTTTCTAAAATGAACAATTTAAATGAAACTGTTACAATAAGCGCTTTTTTAACAACAAGCGCATTCTTTTTAATAATCATTTTTCCAATCCTGCTTTTTATTTCACAAAGATTTTTTATTTAAATAGCCTTTTCTTGTAAGCTGATTAATTAGGGCATATAATAATCATGAGGTGATGTTATGCGCAAAACAAAAATTATATGTACTATAGGACCTGCGACCGAAGATGAGAAAATGATACGCTTATTGATGGAAAACGGGATGAACGTTGCCCGAATGAATTTTTCTCATGGAGACCATAAATCTCACGCTGAAACTGTTGAAAAACTTAAAAAGTTAAGGAAAGAACTTAATCTTCCCGTTGGTATAATGCTTGACACAAAAGGACCTGAGATTCGTCTTGGGACTTTTGCCGAAGGGCCGATAGAACTAAAAAAAGGCGCTAACTTCACTTTGACCACAGAAGATGTGCAAGGCACGTTGGAAAGAGCGTCAGTATCCTATAAAGATATCGCCAAAGACGTTAATGTCCGAGACCGGATCATGATAAATGACGGACTTATTGAGCTGGTTGCTTTGGCTGTCGAAAAAAACGAAATTTTATGTAAAGTGGTAAATGGCGGAACGGTTTCTGACCGAAAATCGATAAATTTGCCTGGCGTTCGCTTGAGTATGACATATGTCAGCGAAAAAGATAAAAATGATTTGCTTTTCGGTATAGAGCATGATGTGGATTTTATAGCAGCATCTTTTGCCAGAAACGCTATGGATATTTTGGAGATTAAAAGCGTTTTGGAAAAAAACGGCGGGAAGCACATTCAGATTATAGCAAAAATTGAAAATCAAGAAGGCGTAAACAATATTGATGAAATCCTAAAAGTAAGTGATGGCATCATGGTTGCGCGCGGGGACATGGGAGTTGAAATACCTTTTGAAGAATTGCCGCGCATTCAAAAAGAGCTGATTCAAAAATGCTACCGTGCTGGCAAAAAAGTCATCACAGCGACGCAAATGCTTGAATCCATGGCAAATAACCCACGGCCAACACGTGCTGAAGCCACCGACGTTGCAAATGCTGTATATGACGGAACCAGCGCTATCATGCTTTCGGGGGAAACCGCGATAGGAAAATATCCGATTGAAAGTTTAAAAACTATGTCAAGGATTGCAGAAACGTCGGAAGATGATATCGATTATTTGGAAAAATTCAATCAGCTAAAACCGGATATTATAAACAATGTTACAAACGCGATATCGCATGCAACATGCATGACTGCTCATGATTTGGGCGCCGCTGCAATAATTACAGTTACAAAAAGCGGATACACAGCGCGAATGATTTCAAGTTTTCGGCCGGCATGTCCGATAATATCGTGCGCACTAGACATGCAAACATGCTATAAACTCTCTTTGTCGTGGGGAGTGATACCAATCATGAGCGAAGTTAAGGGCAGCACGGATGAATTATTTGAACATGCTGTGGATTTGGCGTTGGACACAGGGATAGTGCGCCACGGCGATCTGGTGGCTATTACCGCGGGGATTCCTCTCGGAATATCCGGGACTACAAATATATTGAAAGTTCATATTGTGGGGCGTGTTTTGGTGAGCGGCGAGGGCGTAAACGGATTAAGCGTAAGCGGACGTTTATGTGTGGGCAAAAATAATGAGGACGTGATAAAGTGTTTCAATGAAGGCGATATACTGGTGGTGCCAAAAACGGATAATGCACTTTTAAATATAATGAAAAAGGCAACCGCAATAATAATTGAAGAATCCGGGTCTACAACTCATGCAGCAATAGTCGGGCTTACTCTGGAGATTCCTGTTATATGTGGTGCGCAGGGAGCTACGGATATATTGAAATCCGGAACAACCGTAACTGTTGACTCAACTCATGGAATGGTTTACAGCGGAGTTGTAAAAGGGATATAAAATGTTTAACCGGAAAATCAAAAAACCCGATTCAATTGAATCGGGTTTTAAATTTAACGAAGGCTGCTTATCCTCATTCGAGAATAAGTGCGCCAGTCGGACAAAAATATGTGCATTTGCCGCAGTCTATGCATTTTTCATTATCTATTATCGGAGCACCAACACCCTCTTGGGATAAAGCTCCCACCGGACAAATCCTGACGGCGGGGCAGCTATGGTTTTGAGGGCATTTGTATTCAACCACTTTTAAGCTCATAGGCTAATTGCCCTTATAAGAGTTCCATGCCCCTATTCCGCCTAAAAGATTGTGAACCTTAGTAAATCCGTTTTCAATTAATATATTGGAGGCGGTTAAGCTTCTATTTCCGCTCCTGCAGTAAACAAGAACGGTTTTGTTCTCATATTGTTCGATTTCACTAATCCTGCCTTCGAGTTCATCCACGGGTATCAATGTTGAGCCTTCTATGTGACCTTCGTCATATTCCGCCTGAGTTCTTACGTCCAAAAGCAAATATTCGTCTTTCATATTGCTTTCAAATTCCGCTGGCGTATTATTAATAACATCTGCTTTTTGCGCCTGTTGGGTTTGCGTGGGCTGTGCAGTATCCACCGGGGCTTGCGCCTGTGGAGAACATGAGGTTAAAACCAATGCGGCAATAATTACCGCTATAGCTGTAAGCCTTTTCATTTTGCACCACTAGCCTTTTCAACCATTGATTTGTAAAAAGCCTGCTGCCTCACTCCGACAGCGGAGTCTACAACCTTGCCGCCTTTTATTACAAATACAGAGGGAATGCTCATAACGCCGAATTTTTGCGCTAGCTCGCGCTGTTCGTCAACATTTATTTTACCGACCTCTACAGCGTCGCCAAGTTCGCCCTCAAGTTTTTCAAGTATGGGAGTAAGCATACGGCATGGACCGCACCATTCCGCCCAAAAATCTAAAAGCACGGGTTTATCTGAGTTTATTACTTCCTTCTCGAAATTTTGGAGTGTAATTTCTTTTGACATAATATAAATCCTTTCTATCCACAATTATCGTAAGTTATTTATTGTTCATGTGTAGGTTATCAAAAAAATGACTATTGTTCAGTGACAAAGTTACAAAAGGCGAAAAATTTATTTGAAAATTTGTATGCTGCCTCTTTTTTGCTGAATTTCTCCTTCGGCAGCGAGTTTTTTTAGATGTCGGCTGATTACTTCACGCGAACTTCCCAAATCAACGGCTATCTGTTCGTGTGTAACGTTGAGCAGACCGTCATCGTCGGCATGTTGCTGGAGATAGGATTTAATCCTTTGCTCGATACTGATGAAGTTAACGGATTCAATTTTGTTTATTGAATCCAAAAGCCTGCCCGCCATCATTTGAAATATATATGCTTTAAAAGGGTCGGATTCAATTATAAGTTTCCTGAAAACATCAGGCGACACAACGGCCAAATCACATTTGTTTTGGGACTCAACAGTAAAATCATAGTCTAAATGACCCATTACACATATGGCGGCCATAATGCATACTTCACCGGATTTTATATTATATAGCGTCATTTCTCTTCCGGATTCCGATATCCGAAAGAGCCGTAAAGAGCCGTTTAGCACAAAAGGTATTCCGTTGCATCTTCTGCTGTCACCGGATATTATGGTTCCTTTTTGAATTGTTTTATATATTGTTCCCGAATCCATAGCAGCTAAATGTGCTTTAGTCATCTTTTTTGCGAATTCAAATTTATCTGATATTTTAATCATAAATTCACCTCATAGCTATTATACTGTTTAATACCTTGTGTGTGCAAATTAGTTGATGTATCATATGAATATTAATATTTTAATAAGGACAAGGCATGAAAGACATAAAAGAAATTTTAAAAAAGCAAAAGGAATTTTACGATACCGGAAAAACATTAGATGCGGCTTTTAGGATAAGCCAGCTTAGGAAGTTGAAAGAGGAGCTGACAAGAAGGGAAGCTGACCTTTTTGTGGCATTGAAAGCTGATTTTTCTAAAAGCGAGTTTGAAAGCTATACCAGTGAAATAGCGCTTATAAAGAGCGGAATCACACAATTTGAACGAAATCTAAAAAAGTGGTCAAAAGACAAAAGTGTTTCCGGAACTCTCGCAACTTTTCATGCTAAAAGTAAGATTCGGCGTGAACCGTTCGGTCAAGTGCTAATTATGTCACCGTGGAACTACCCCGTTCAGCTTACGTTAGGTCCGCTGATCGGAGCGCTTGCGGCAGGAAACACCGCAGTGCTGAAGCCTTCGCGATATGTGCCAAACACGGTTAAAGTTATGAAAGAAATAATTGAAAGCATATATGAAGAAAACTATGTCGCGCTTTTTGAAGGCGGAAGAGAGGTAAATGAAGCTCTTTTGGGAGAGCAGTATGATTTCATATTCTTTACAGGCGGAACAACGGTTGGTAAAATCGTGATGCGCGCCGCGGCGGAAAGACTAACTCCCGTTGTGCTTGAACTCGGAGGGAAAAGTCCTGCCATAGTTGATGCGACTGCGGATGTGAAGATGGCGGCTAAGTCTATTTGCTGGGGCAAGTTTACAAATGCAGGGCAAACATGCATTGCGCCCGACTATGTTGTGGCCCACAGTTCAATTAAGAATGAATTGATTGAAGAAATGAAAAGGGCTATTAATGAGTTTTATGGCAAAAATCCTAAAGAAAGTCCAGACTATGCAAGAATTATAACAGATAAGCATTTTAACAAAGTATCGTCTTTTATTGATGAGGGTAAAGTTGTTTTTGGAGGAGAGTATAGTGCTGAAGGAAGATATATTGCCCCGACAATTTTAGGAGATATTAATTGGGAAGACGCTATTATGCAGGAAGAAATTTTCGGGCCGCTTCTGCCTGTTATTTCCTATGATGACAAGAATGAAATGATTAAAAAAATAAAAGGAATTGATACTCCACTCGCGTTTTATGTGTTTTCGTCCGACAAAAATCTTATTGATGAATATTTGAGGAAAATTCCTTCCGGCGACGCGGTTGTAAACGATACATTGTTACATTTTGCAAATCATCATCTCCCGTTCGGGGGAAAGGGTAGCTCGGGAATAGGTGCCTATCACGGTCGCCAGAGCTTTGAAACATTTTCCCATAAGAAATCTGTGGTATATCGAAACAGACTGCTTGACAATCCTTTGAGATATCCGCCGTATAAAAACAAACTTAAAATCATAAAAAAGATTTTATAATCAAAATTCGTTCTTTATCGAGCGAAGGAATAGGCCGTTGAGCATTTCTTCCGCGTCTTTTCCTTCGTGGATAATTTGATATACTGCATTACATATAGGAAGCTCCACGTTGTGTTTTTTGCTCAATATCATTAAAGCCGCTGCAGTGGGAACGCCTTCCGCCAAATCGCTGTATTCATTGTGGCGCACAAACATTTCCCCGAATTTTCTGTTGTGAGAGTATTTCGAAAAGACTGTCGCGCTGTAGTCTCCAAGATGAGCCAGCCCATATGCGGAAAGCTCATTTCCGCCCATAGCTTTAATTAATTGAGATATTTCTCTTGTGCCTCTCGACATTAATGCGCCTTTAAGAGAAGATTGATTTAACCCGTCCAACATCCCCGCGGCGATCCCAATCACATTTTTGCTGGCGGCACCTATCTCGGTACCTATAAGGTCGGAGCCATAATAAAAACGGATAAGGTCGCTGGAAAACACATCTACAAGCTCTACTTTTAAACTTTCATCTTTGGAATCTATAACCATACAATTGGATATGTTGTTCATGAAGTCTTCAACATGACCGGGACCCGCCCATACTGCGATTTTGCTGCTGAGGTGTTCTTCAACAACGCTGCTCAAAGTTTTTCCGGAATTTTCTTCAAGACCCTTCATGCACAAAACTATTGGTTTGTTTTTTATATCAAACTCAGATATTTCCTTTGAGAATGATCTTAAGTTTTGAGCGCTGATTGATACTAATATATAATCTGCATTTTCGGTCGATGATTTTAAATCGGAGCTTAACTTTATTTTTTCCCCGATACTCATATATTGATTTTTTCGAGTATTTTTCAGTTCCTGAAATCTCATGGAAGATTCTCTTCCGTAAAGGGTTACACTATGATGAAGTCTGTCAAGATACCATGCCAGAAAACATCCCCAGCGACCACAGCCAATAACAGTTATATTCATGATAAAATCCTTTCCGAATCAATATAAAAGTATAATCGTAAACGGCTTACTTGTAAAGGCATAACATATAAAGTAAAATATAATTCAAGGTATTTTGCAGATGTTTATGAGGACGAAAACGTGAAAACTTTTTTCTCGCTTGTCAGGGCTTTTTTCAGAAATAGAGGCGTTAGAATAATTCTGGCCGTCTTTTGTTTGCTGGCGGCATTTTCTTTGGGAGTATTCGTTACATACAAGGTGGCGGTAAACCCCATAAAGCTTTTTCAAACTCCAAAACCCACAGCTACTGCAACACCTACGGCTGTACCGTCCTCAATGGTAAGTGTTCCAAATCTAACGGATAAGCCAATTTCTAAAACAAATTCACCTGCAAGTGAAAATGTGTCAATTAATAGCGGAATCGTAAATATACTGATTGTTGGAGCGGATTATTCACCTGAAAGGGAGACGTGGGATAAAAATTATTACGCCGATGTGATGCTTATATTAGCGATAAATTTTGATGAAAATGAAGTTAATATGATTTCTGTTCCCAGAGATACATTCGCGCCGATTTACAATACTCCGGGGATATATAAGCTGAACTCTGCGCTATATCATGGTGGAGGAGTGGATGGCGAAGGGTTTGAGTATGTAGCAAAAAGCGTTGAAAACGTGATGGGCGATATCCATATTGATTACTATATGGGCGTAAATATGACGGCTGTGAAAAAATTGGTGGACGCAATAGGCGGGGTTGATTATAAGGTGGACGTAACAGTCAAAATGCAGGGGCGCACCATTAATAAAGGATATCAACACCTGTCCGGTCAGGAAGTTTTGGACTATTGCAGAGTCCGAAAAGGGGTTGACAACGATATAGGCCGTGTTGATCGGCAAAAACGAATTATGCTTGCTATTTTTGAAAAACTGAAAGACTCGAACATGTTGTTTGAAGTGCCGGGCATTATAAGCGCATTAAAAGATGATGTTTATACAAATCTGTCCTTTGAACAATTTTGTGCGCTTGCTGTTTTTGGCAATAATTTAGAGAGCGAAAACATCAGAATGCACACTTTGGTGGGGCATTTTCTTCAAGTATTTAATTGGAGCATGTATGTGTTGGATGATAAGCTAAGAATCGAGTTAATAGAAGATGTTTATGGTTTTACAGCAGAGCCTATGACAGAGGCTTCGCAAAAATACGTCAATCTGACATGGGCGATAATTCAGGCTGAAGGTAGCATGGATATTGTAAGAGGTTCGTATGGAAGAATTTCTTCAACCAGTAGAATGTGGCTGCAAAAAAAGATGGCTACATTGCAAAGAGCCATAGAGCAAGGCGACCGCACAGTGATTCAAACACAAACGCAAGAATTGCAGCAGATGGCAACTAACGCTTTTGCGGCGGCGGGCATAAAGATTAACTGGTATATAAACGAAAATCCGGGGAAGGAAATATTGACGGGTTAAGGTTTGTTCTGGGGGAATTATGGTAATCTCATGGTGGATGTATTTAGTCATCTGCCCACTTATGTTTTTTGCAAGTTTTATTGATTCGATAGCCGGCGGTGGTGGGCTTATTTCTTTACCTGCATATTTGGCTTTAGGCTTGCCTGCACAGCTTGCGGCAGGATCTAATAAAATGTCAGCTTCAATGGGGGCAATAGTTGCCACATTTAGATATTTTAAGGGTAATAAGATAATATTATTACAAGCATTGGCATCAGCCCTATTTGCTTTACCAGGATCGTATATAGGAGCGAGTATTGCGCAAAATATTTCATCGAATGCACTTAAAATTATTATATTATGCGCGCTACCTTTAGCGGGAATTGCAGTATTTACAAAAAGGGAAAAGATAGACAGGCATTTTAAAAGATGGCTAGTTATCTTACTTTGTATGGTAATGGGATTTGTAATAGGGATGTATGATGGACTTGTTGGTCCAGGAACAGGTACTTTTTTGATAATAGGATATACAATGCTTTTTGGTGTGGATATGACTACAGCATCTGGTAATGCAAAGGTAGTGAATCTATCGTCAAATGTTGCAGCGCTATTATCATTTTGGATAGGTGGTAAAGTACTATTTTTACTTGCCATACCTGCTGGAGTATTTGGCATAATGGGTAGCTGGGTAGGCTCGGGTCTTGCAATTAAAAAAGGTGAAAAAGTTATACGTCCAATGCTCATTGGAGTGGTGGTACTGATTTTTATAAAAATATTATGGGATATAATAGCTTAATAAATATATAACGATTTACAGGAGAAAAGACAATAATAAAAAGGAGTGAGAATCAGCAAGTTTCACTCCTTTTTATTTATTATACTATTATAGTTGCATTATCCACATCTTGAAAATGCAGTATTAAATGCAGAAAAGCTAAGTATAGCTGTTACTACAATAGAGGGAAACCAAATAATATCAGCATTAAATGAAGGTATCAATTGATTTGCAATATATAAGATCATTACTACAAATATGATTATTATTAGACTAAAGAGAGCAGAATGACCCATATCCTTTACTTGCTTTTCATCCCACCAACTTGATATTGTTTTTTTTCTAGACAGGAACCATCCTATTATCATAAGCCCCCACGGTGCAAGAGCTATAATTGTATATGTTACAATAATTACTTCTCTGTATACCTGAAAAGCAGAATATAATAACCCAAATACTATAGCACATATAGCAGCAATACTGCTAAACACTCCCACTTCATTTATTGTAATAAATAATATATCATCGTTTAAAATAAAAGGAGATACATTTTTTTCTTTAAAAAGAGGTAAACTAAAATATGAAAATAGAAGAAAAAGAAACTGTATAATATTATTAATTAGTAATATGGTCCATTCGTTACTTGAATCAAGACCAGATGTAATTTGATTACCTATATCACTTAGTGCAACAGCATTTATAGCCAATGATACAATGGAAATGCAACCTAAGGCAATGGCTACGGATCGAAATATACTGGGGGTTTTTGCGATCCTAGAACTAATCCAAAGAGTTGACAGTATAATGATGTGAAAAACTCCTAATATAATGATACTGAGTGCTACAAAAGCTGAAAGCCACATAGGACCCAAGTTTTGAGGTGTAAGGTTATTATAAAACCAAATAAGCGATGAAACTAAAGCAATAAAAATAACAAGAACTGGGATTATAGTAATTTTTACTGATTTGGTTAGAAGGTTATATTTTTTTTGAAAAGATATTGTTTTATTCATTTTCTTTAAGCTCCTTTATTTCAGATTCGTCAAGATAAAATATTTCTTCCATTGTTTTATTAAAAACAAATGCAATTTTAATCGCAAGCAATGCAGAAGGAACATACTTACCTTTTTCTATGGAGTATATAGTCATTCTTGTGACTCCTACTTTTTTTGCTAATGTCTGCTGGGACATTTCATTCGATTCAAATCGTATTCGTCTTAAATTGTTTAGTAATGGCATTTTTAACCTCCATACCCCGTATAGCAAACTATTCAACATGTATAGAATACTATACATAGAATAAGCTGTCAAGCACAATTATGGAATTTTGTAAAAATTAAGTCTACAATTAAATTTTATTATTATATTATAAACAGACCGACCGTCGGTTTGTCAGGGGGAAATATCTTTGAACGTAAAAGAAAAAATTGTTGCTGCTGCTTATGAACTTTTCTGTGAGTATGGGTACGAAAAAGCAAGTGTGCAGAAAATTGTAGATTTATCAGGTACATCTAAGGGTGGTTTCTATCATCATTTTTCATCAAAGGAGGATGTTGTTGAAGTCATTGCTCATGGTTTTGTAGTGGAGCTTGAAGAAAAGCAAAAGTTAATACTACAGGACTCATCTAAATCTATTTTTGATCGTATCAATAGTATTTATAGACAAGGCTTAGAGTATAATAAAAATCAGATTTCAAACAGCCGTGGAATATCAAAGATGCTTTATTTTGAGGGCAATACAAGAATAATTCAGGCAATGGCAAAGAATTTTGAAATGACAACCGCAAATGCTTATTTAGCGTTAATTGAACAAGGAATAGAGCAAAAGCTCTTTTATACTGAGTTTCCCAAACAAGCAGCACGGCTTTTTGCGCGCGAGATGATTCAGGTTTACAGTGACATCACAAATGGCATTATGTCAGATGATCAAAATGTGTATAATCAATTCGCTGAAAGTCTTGAATTTACACAGATTATATTAAATGGAGCTTTGAACTTAAAAGAGCATATGGTTTTAGCAAAAGAAGAAACACTAAAATACCTGGAATACGTAAAACAAAATTATAAAAAATGAGGTGATTGAATGATTGAAGTTGCAAACCTAACGTAGACTTACAAAAGCGGCAAAGGAGTATTTGATTTAAACTTTGCAGTAAAAGAAGGTGAGGTGTTCGGATATCTTGGACCTAACGGCGCCGGCAAGACGACTACCATTAGAAACCTTATGGGATTTACAAACTCGGACAAAGGTTGTTGCACGATTAAGGGAATGGATTGCAGAAAAGACGCTTCGAAGCTACAACACATTGTAGGCTTTCTGCCTGGTGAAATGGCGCTTTTCAACAATATGACCGGTATGCAGTTTCTGAAATTTATCGGGGACATGCGAAAAACAAAAGACATTACTCTGAGGGACAACTTGATCGATAGATTTGAGCTGGACACCAGCGGTTCAATAAAAAAAATGTCTAAAGGAATGAAGCAAAAACTTGGCATTGTCACAGCATTCATGCATGACCCTGAAATATATATTCTTGATGAACCCACAAGCGGGCTTGATCCTCTGATGCAAAATATTTTTATGGAGCTTATCGATGAGGAGAAAAAAAGAGGAAAAACCATCCTTATGTCTTCTCAAATATTCGAGGAAGTGCAAAAGAGCTGTGACAGGGCAAGTATAATAAGGGATGGACGCATAGTCGCGACAGAAGAGATAAAATCTTTGGATGTGATGAAGCAAAAAGTGTATGTTGTGACGTTTGAAACCAAAGAGGACATAGAAAAATTGATGTCTTCAAAGCTTGAAACGGAAAAGATGAAAAAAAATAAAGCGCGAATTTTTATTGACGGCAACTATAAAGATATGTTTAAGGAGCTATCCAAATATAATGTGACCGCTTTTGAGTCACAGCAGCAGTCTATAGAAAATGTGTTTATGAAATACTATGGCAAGGAAGGTGAGACGAAATGAGTTGGACTTTATTTAAAGCGGACTTAAAATCAACATGGGCAATAGTTGTGGGCGTTACTTTGTTTGTGATGATTTACGTAGCGGCGTCTATCGCGATGTATGACCCAACAAGTGCTGAGAAGATGCAGCAAATGTTTGAAATGCTTCCTGAAGGCTTTTTGAAGGCCTTGGGATTTGATAACTTGGTCGCGGAGCTTACGCCATATCTTTCCAATTACCTTTACGGCTTTATAATGCTTATATTCCCCATGATAGGAAGCTCTGTTCTCGCCAATTCGCTTGTTGCAAAACATGTGGACACAGGTTCAATGGCGTATCTTCTTGCCACTCCCAACACACGCGTGAAAGTTATGATAACTCAGGCTATTTATATGCTGTGTGCATTGGTTGTAATCTTTGCTGTGAATGTAGGAGTTACAATACTATATAGAGCAGGTCAGTGGGTGGGCATGCTGGACATCGGGCTTTTCATGCAGCTAAATTTGGTAACGGTGCTTGTCGCATTTGTTGTAAGCGCGATATCCTTTTTGGCGGCTTGTGCGTTCGGCGGAACAAAGCTGTCCCTCTCTCTTGGCGTAGGAATACCTGTTGCTATGTTCGTGCTAAAAATGATAAGCGAAATCAGCGAGGATTTGCAAGTGTTAAGGAATTTTACAATTTATACGTTAGTGGATATCGAAAGGATAATAAACGGAGACACTTCATTTGTGATTGTAATTTCTTTGGTTTTGATTGGAGCAACTGTTTTGATTTACGGGGCGGCAATCACTTTGTTTAATAAAAAAAGTTTGGTAATATAACTGTAGAAGCCATACATAATATAAAGAACCGTTTTGGATGCCAGAGCGGTTTTTTGTAAAAATATTTAAACAATGAAAGATTTGTGGCAAAAGACTAATTTGGTAAAAAATAATAATAATAGGTAAAACAATGAAAACAATTAATTATGCTAGGAATATAAACTATTTTACTGTATAATAATTAGCGTATAACAAAATAAACTTAAGGAAGTATAGATGGACGTTATTGATGTAATGATAATAAATATATTGCAGGAAAATTCAAGAACTGCGATTAGCGAGATTAGTAAAAGAGTGAATCTATCTGCGCCTGCAGTAGCGGATAGAATCAAAAAAATGGTTGAAGGTGGAATCGTTAGGAAATTCACCACCATTCTTGAACCTAACTTAAATGGCAGGGAGCTGGAAGCTTTGTTATTTGTAACTTTAAGAAGCACAACCACAGCCAATAAGTTTATGAAGCTTGTGGAAGAAGAAAATGATATACTTTCGTGCTTTTATCTGACCGGAGACTATGATTATATGATACGTATATCCACAAAAAATACAGCGTCTTTAGAAAAACTTCTTACAAAACTTAGAAATCTTCATGAATTTGCAAGAACGCGAACGATTATAGTTCTCAAAACCATTAAGGAAATGCACTCTGTAAAGCCTTAAATTACAAAACATTTAGTTGCTGGATGCAATATTGTTTTTGGGAGGACAAGATGATTATTGGAGTTCCGAAAGAGATTAAGAACAATGAAAACAGGGTCGCGCTGACTCCGGCGGGGGCGCACGCCCTTGCGGATCACGGTCATGAAGTTCTTGTGTTGGAAAATGCGGGACTTGGCAGCGGAATAAACAATGAAGAATATATAGCCGCCGGCGCAAACATAATTAATGATGTTTATATGCTTTTTAATAGGTCGGATATAATTGTGAAAGTTAAGGAGCCTATAGCCGAGGAATATGATTTGTTGAAGGAAGGGCAAACTCTTTTTACATATTTGCACCTGGCTCCAAATAAAATTCTTACGGAAGCCTTGCTTCACAAAAAAATAACCGGAATCGCGTATGAAACAGTTCAGCTGAATGACGGAACGCTTCCTTTGCTTATTCCAATGAGCGAAGTTGCAGGGCGAATGTTCATACAGGTGGCGGCCATGCTTCAGCAGTCCTACTATGGCGGAAGTGGGATGCTTCTTGGCGGCGTTCCCGGAGTAGCTCCGGCGCACGTTGTTATCGTGGGAGGCGGCATAGTTGGCTCAAACGCGGCGCAGATTGCTGTTGGAATGGGTGCGAATGTCACAGTTCTTGATATAAATCAAAGAAAACTTGCGGTATTGGACAGGCACTTTAACGGCAGAATTAATACGGTAATGTCAAGCGATTATACGCTAGGCAATCTTACGCAACAGGCGGATGTTTTGATCGGAGCAGTATTGGTTCCTGGCGCGAAAGCTCCAAAAACAGTCAGCGAAGACATGGTTCGAAAAATGAAAAAAGGTTCTGTCATAGTAGATGTCGCGATAGACCAGGGCGGTACGGTAGAAACTATTGACAGGATAACAACACATGATAATCCGGCATATAAAAAACACGGCGTCATTCACTACAGTGTAGCAAATATGCCGGGGGCAGTGCCTCACACATCCACATGGGCACTAACGGGAGTTACACTGCCCTATCTAATGCAGATTGCGGACGGCGGGCTTAGGGAGGCACTGTTGTCTTCAAAGCCGTTAATGCTTGGGCTTAACACATATAAAGGGCACATCACCTATGAAGCCGTGGCTAAGGCTATGGACAAAGAGTTTGTATCGCCTGATGCAGCATTGAGAAAATAATTTCTTGGAGGCTTACACTCTTTATATTCTTTATTTTTTTGCGCCGCATGGCGCATTTCTTTTAATATGTTATAATATATTAAAAATTGTTTTGGAGATACATTATGTTTAAGAAGGCGGCTTGCATTTTATTGGCAGCTGTATTGCTTTCGATAGCTTTTGCCGGATGTGATGAAATGAAAACTGAAGAGACTTATCCCGGAAAGCTGACCAGTATATTGATTATGGGTTCGATGAACGGCGATTTTTCGAATGAAAATAATCAAAATTACGCCTTAACTCATATACTTATTACAATAGATCCCGCCACTCGATCAATGCGCTTTACAACTTTTCCATACAACATGAAAGTAAAGCCTGTTTTGGATGAAGATGTTGAGGCGACACAACTTCAGTTTTTATATTCAGATTACGGCGCAGATGTAGTGGTAGACACCTTAAGCCAAAGATTTGATATTGAAATAGACGGCTGGGTAGTTATGAATATGCACGGTGTAAAAGATATTGTGGATGCTCTCGGGGGACTGGAAATAAAGATTTCGGATTTATCGGTAAACGAAATGGCTGAAACCGTCGAAATGATTCTGGGATACGTCTGGCAGGAGATAAAAGAAAAGGGCAAACAAACTCTAAATGGAATACAAATATCGGGACATTTCATGGATACGTATCATGATTTGGACAAGGAAAATCCGACAAAAGACGAAGAAATAAAATTTAGAGCTAAGCATGAGTCTATTATAGACGCATTGATAATGGCTGTTAACGCTTTGAAGATTGACGAAAAAAAAGCTGTAGAAATAGCGAATATGGTTGAAGAAAACTTTTTGACCGATATCAAGGAAAAAGACTGGAACAAGTTGGCAAAGATGGCCCTAGCCTGCGCACAAAACGACCAGGAATATCTTCATGTGCCAAAAGTTATCAATGTTGAAGAAGAAGGATATTTCCGTTCATTGATATATGATGAAGTAAAAGACGTAGAGGCTGTATCCGCATTTGTAAGAGGGGAATAAAAATTAATTGTTAAAAATAAAAAAGTCCGTGAATTTACGGACTTTTCTTTTTTTTTAGCTAGATTATATATGCGCCATATTTTTTTGCTATTTCCTTTATGCCTGAACCATTTTGCGAAATAACAGCGGCTATGCCGTGATAATACCTCAGAGCGCTTTCTGTCTGTTCGGCGGTATTTACTTTGAAAATCAAGGGTTTCCCGGGCATATCCTGACCTTCTTCCATAAGGTCTTTGATTTTCTCTTCAGATAAGTCCGAAATATCTAAAGTTACAGATTTGGCATCACCCAATGAAAAAACGATATCCATCAAATCATAGGGAGAAGCAGTTTCGGCGGGCTTAAATACGTAGCTTTTTTCAATAGCGTCACTTAGCTTTTCAAAGCAGCGCCTTGAGCAAATATATTTTTCATCAATTTGATTGATTTCGGGCGGTACTTTGTCTTCAAGCATTTCTTTTAAAAGGCTTATATGCTGTGGTGTTGTTCCGCAGCAGCCTCCAATAGATGATGCGCCGGCGGCTACAATCGGTTTCATTTTTTCACACATGGTTTTAGCATCGAAAGGAAATTGTGTCTCTCCGTTTACAAGCTCCGGAAGGCCCGCGTTCGGCTGAACGATAATGGGCAGCGAGCAATATTCTTTCAATATTTTTAGAACCGGTAAAAGCTCTTCCGGGCCGCCAGAGCAATTTATAGCCAATGCGTCAAGCTTCATCCTGTCGGCAAAGATAGCGCAACTTTCGGGAGGATTGCCCATCACGGTTTTCATGTTGGATTCAAAAGTGAATGACAAAACAACAGGCAGAGTGGAAACTTCCCGCGCGACCAACAAGCCGATTCTGGCTTCCGATAAGTCTGTGAGCGTTTCAAAATATAACAAATCGGCGTCTTGTCCACCTATAATCTGCGCTTTATATGAATCTGCAATGATATCAAAATCAAGCGGTCCAAATGGCTTTAAAAGCTCACCCGAAGAACCGATTGACAGTGCAACCAGCGCTTTATCTTCAGCGGCTTTTTTTGCAAGTGCGACGCTTGTGCTGTTTATTTGAGCGGTTTTGTCTGCCATACCGAATCTTTCAAGCTTGATTGGATTTGCGCCCAATGTATTTGTTTCTATAGCTTTTGCGCCCGCATCAACATATGATTTATAGATATCATATACATCTTCAGGATGCGAAAGATTCAGCTCTTCGGGAAAATCAAACTTTAAGCCTTTGGCTTGAAGCTGAGTGCCCATTGCGCCGTCAAAAAGCAAAACTTCTTTTTTAAAAATATCAGGAAATTTCATCATAATCCCACCTTTATTTATAGATGCTAACATAAAACAAATTATATCTCAACTCATTGTTTGTTTTTGGAAGCAAGCGACCATATAAATAGCCCCAAACAAAAGGGCATCATTAAATAATTGCCAATGCCACCTGGGGCCGTGCCAAGCTCATCACCAAAGAGAGAGCGGTTTGAAAGTGGGAAAAACCTATATTCATGTTTTGTTGAAATTTATTTCGTTGTTTGCGTTTTTCGGGAATAGTTTATTCATTCAAATTCCGCCATTTTTTCTTAAAATAAGATTAACTTGTTTGAAGCTTTTATAAATTATATAATAATTAATATAAAATAACAATTTTAGGTGGTTGAAATGAGCGAAAAGCAGCTTGAATTATCATGCATATTGGATGAAGATCAAAAGCATTTTGGCGGAGACCAACATTGGTATAAAGCAAAATGGCACAGTGTGTCAGGCTGCGGACCTACAGTTGCCGCCACTATTTTGGCGCATTTGGCGGAAAACGCCCCTGCATGCCGTGCGCTGTATAAATATGATTTCCCGCTTCAAAAGGCGGATTTTGTAAAGCATATGGGCGAAGTTCGTGAATATGTCAAACCCGGCATAAAAGGGCTTACATCAAAAACATATTTCGCGTGTGAGATAAAAAGGTTTGCCCGAAGTCGGGCAGTAGAGCTGAACACAAATCTTATAAACAAAAATTTCAACGCCAAAGAAGCATTTCAAAGGATTAAAAATTCTGTGGACAAAGGCTTTCCCGTTGCGCTCTTAATATTAAAAAACCCGGTGAAGGAGATTGAAGAGTTCACTTGGCACTGGATGGTGATAATAGGCTATAAAGAAAACATGCAGATTATTATGACAACTTGGGGAAAGATTTTCGACCTTGACTTTGATAAGGTTTGGAATCATTCCGGGAAAAATTCTGCAGGGCTTGTAGAGATACTTCCGGCGGAATAAAAGAGCATTTCGCATAAAACATTTAAGAAATCATTTGACATAATGAAGATTTATTCATATAATTAAAAAAAACTTTAGGAAAAACCCATGAATAAGGCATTGAACTTTAACTTTTATTTTTACGCATATGCGCGCTATCAATTTAGCGGCTTATATGCCAATGTGAAAATTTAAGATAATGGCCTTATCCGGGCAAACATAAAAAGCATTTTAAAAATGAAGCCCGGAATAACCGGGTTTCTTTTTTATTGTAACTTGTGAACTGTATCGACTGTAGAACGGAAGGAATTAATATGATTATTATGCTTAAGCCAAATTCGGCTGAAGACAAAGTTGTGCACCTATCGGAGTTAATAGGCAGTATGGGAGTGGAAGTGATGCGCAGCGACGGTACTGAACACACAGTTCTTCACCTTATCGGAGACACATCCAAAATTAACAAATCAATTATTGAAGCTAGCGACATCGTACACAGAATAGTTCGTGTACAGGAGCCTTATAAGCGCGCAAACAGATTATTTCACAATGAGGACACTATAATTAAAGTTGGCGATAGAACAATAGGCGGCGATGAATTTACTGTTATCGCAGGCCCATGCGCAGTGGAAAGCGAAGAACAAATCGTTTCTATTGCAAAGAAAGTAAAGGCTGCAGGAGCAGGATTTTTGCGTGGAGGAGCATTTAAGCCAAGAACTTCTCCTTATAGTTTCCAAGGATTAGAAGATGAAGGTCTAAAATACCTTCAAACCGCAAAACAGGAAACAGGGTTGGCTATTGTAACTGAGATACTTTCGGCTGATAAAATAGACTTGTTTATGGACAGTGTAGATATCATTCAGGTGGGTGCGAGAAACATGCAAAACTTTCAGCTATTAAAAGAGCTAGGTAAGGTTGATAGACCCATACTTTTGAAACGCGGAATGGTTGCAACTATTGAAGAATGGCTGATGTCGGCTGAATATATAATGTCTGAAGGCAATCCTAATGTCATCCTATGCGAGCGTGGAATCCGCACATTTGAAAACTACACGAGAAACACATTGGATATAAGCTCTGTGCCTGTGGTTAAAAGGCTTAGCCACTTGCCTGTAATAGTTGACCCTTCACATGCAGGAGGGGTTTGGTGGCTGGTGAAGCCGCTTTCAGAATGCGCGGTTGTTGCCGGAGCAGACGGCATTACCGTCGAAGTCCATACCAATCCGGAAGAGGCAATGTCTGACGGAGGCCAATCGCTAAAACCTGAAAAGTTTAGTGAAATGATGGAAGAGATAAAAATTCTGGCCGAAGTTAAAAACAAGAAGATCATTTGCTAGAAAACTGTTTGAACCTCAAAATAAACGTTGACATCTGATGCATCGCTTCATATAATTAGATGAATAATAAATTAAGGATATACAATGCTTAACAGAGCAAACGTCAATTTTGAATACAGTTATTTTAGCAAAGGTTACTTTTTTGCAACCTTCGCCTTTATGAACTCAAAATTGAATGAAAAAGCGCCTTACCGGGCAACTTAACTTATTTTTAACCAGAAATAATAAACGGGAACTCGGAAAGGGTTCCCTTTTTTGTTATAATATAACCAACTGAAAGGAAATAGAATTATGATAGTGATGTTAAAACCAAACTCTCCGGAGGAAAAAATCCAACATCTTGCAGAAATGATTGAAAGCATGGGTGTTTCAATACAAAGAAATAACGGAGTTGACTACACTGTGCTTGCCCTCATCGGAGACACCGCGGGTCTTGAAAAATCCCGTATTGAAGCAAGCGAGATAGTGCACAAGATTATAAGAGTGCAAGAGCCCTATAAAAGATCCAACAGACTGTTTCACCCGGAAGATACGATTATCAATGTGGGAAAGCACACTATAGGCGGTAGCGAATTAATGATTATCGCAGGCCCATGCGCCGTAGAGAGCGAAGAGCAGATTATAACCGTAGCCAAGCAGGTAAAAGCAGCAGGAGCCACATATTTGCGTGGAGGTGCTTTTAAGCCGAGGACTTCTCCGTACAGCTTTCAGGGGCTTGAAGAAGAAGGCATAAAGCTTTTGGTTGCGGCAAAGAAGGAAACAGGTCTTCCTATCGTGACAGAGATACTTTCCGCCGATAAAATAGATTTATTCATGGAAAATGTTGATATTATTCAGGTTGGCGCGCGAAATATGCAAAACTTCCAACTGCTAAAAGAGCTTGGCAAGGTGGATAGACCTATCCTTTTAAAGCGCGGAATGGTGGCTACCATAGAAGAATGGCTGATGTCGGCTGAATATATAATGTCTGAGGGCAATCCCAATGTCATACTTTGCGAGCGCGGAATTCGCACATTTGAAAACTACACACGAAACACATTGGATATAAGCGCTGTTCCGGTCGCAAAAAGGCTGAGCCATTTGCCGGTAATCGTGGATCCTTCTCACGCCGGGGGCATCTGGTGGTTGGTGGAACCACTGGCAAAGGCGGCTATCGTTGCGGGAGCTGATGGTGTTACAATAGAAGTGCACCCTGACCCAGAAAAAGCATGGTCTGACGGCGGACAGTCACTCAAACCCAAGAAATTTGAAAGAATTATGCGTGAAATTGAAGTTTTGGCAAGAACGGAGAGTAAAACAATTAAGCCCAAGACAAAGGCAGCAAAGGTATGGTAAGCGACTTTAGCAAAAAGAAAATACTTATTGTCGGTCTGGGGCTTATGGGAGGCTCTATAGCAAAGGCGCTTAAAAGCAAGACTGCGGCAGTGGTTTGGGCAGTAGATAATAACACTGACATTATTGGAAAAGCAAAAAAAGAGGGAGTAATTGACGAGGGATATACTACTGCGAATGAATCAACCGGCAAGGCGGATTTTATTATTGTATGCTTATATCCAGAACTTGCTGTTGAGTTTATCAACGAAAATATGGAAAGCTTCAAAAGTGGTGCGGTTATAACCGATATATGCGGTGTTAAAAAGCCTGTGGTGGACAAAGTAAACATCACACGCGATGATATAGATTTTGTGCCGGGGCATCCCATGGCGGGCAGCGAAAGCAAAGGATATGAATGTTCGTTTGTCTCGCTTTTTGAAGGGTGTAACTACATTATCACTCCTCTTGATGGAAATTCAAAAGAGTCTCTTAATTTGGTATCAGAATTTGCAAAAATCTTAGGGGCTAAAAAAATTGTGGAATCGACTCCTGAAGAACATGATGAACTGATTTCTTATACCAGCCAGATTCCGCATGCATTGGCTGTGGCATATATGCATTCATCAAAAGAACGGGATATTTTGCCTTTCGCGGGAGGAAGCTTCAGGGACGTATCCCGTGTTGCGCTTATAAATGAAGTGATGTGGACGGAACTTTTCAGTCAGAATAGAAAAAAGCTTGTCGAGGAATTAAAATCCCTTGAAGAGAATTTAGAAAAAATGACAAAGCTTATAGAGCAAAACGATTTGGACGCTTTGGAAGAGTATATGAGAGCTGGAGCCAAGATAAAGGAGAATTACGATGCCTCAAATAACAGTTGATGTAGGCCATACAAAATATCCTTTGTATATTGAAAAGGGAAGCATTGAGAATTGCGGGAAATACATTAAAAAAGCTTTTTCAAAATCCAAAGCTGTTATCATTTCTGATGAAAATGTATATCCGCTATATGGGCAAAAAGTAGAGCAAAGCTTAGAACGCAGCGCGATTCAATATGAAGTTATTGTATTGCCCGCGGGGGAGAAAACCAAATCTTTGGAGGTATTAGAAAAAGTTTATTATAAGCTTGTTAATATGGGAATTCAGAAAAGCGATGTGATAGTCGCGCTTGGCGGCGGTGTAATAGGAGACTTAGCGGGATTTGCAGCATCATCATATCTTAGAGGTGTGGGGTTGGTTCAGATTCCGACAACGCTTCTCGCACAGGTGGACAGTTCCGTTGGCGGAAAAGTTGCGGTAAATCTCGATACAGGCAAAAACTTGGTTGGCGCGTTTTATCACCCCGCGCTTGTTATAATAGACAATGATGTGCTGAAAACATTGTCCGATGAGGACTTTGCAGGAGGAATGGCGGAAGCTATTAAGACAGGGGCGATAATGGATGCCGATTTGTTTGAATTGATAGAAAAAAACGGCGGCCGCATAAAAATCATGGATGTAATTGGCGAAGTGGTAGCAGGATGCTGCGCGATAAAAGCCGACGTTGTTCGCCAAGACGAGTTGGACAACGGCTTGCGGATGATATTAAACTATGGGCACACGCTAGCCCACGCGATAGAAAAAATGCCAAACAACAACTATACTCACGGACAGGCGGTGTCTATCGGCATGGTAAAGTTTGCACAGCTCGGTGAAAGTCTTGGTGTGACTCAAAAAGGTGCTTCCGAAAAGATTGAAAAGCTTGTGCATCAATTTGGACTGCCAAGCAATACCGAAGAAGATAAAGAAAATCTGGTTAAGATAATGAAACGCGACAAGAAGATACGCGAAGGCATGCTTAACGTGATTTTGCTCAAAAAAATTGGAGAAGCTGTAGTTTATAAAACTCCGATTAAGAAAATTGGGGAGCTTATATGATAATATACCCTGCGAAACTCAGCGGAACAATTGACGCCCCGCCATCAAAAAGCATGGCTCACAGGGCGATAATCTGCGCGGCTCTTGCAGATGGGGAAAGCACGCTTTCGAACATAGAGCTTTCAGAAGACATTGTTGCCACATTCGGCGCTGTTCGCGGGCTTGGCGCAATAGTCGATATTATAGGAAACGAAAAAATAAAATCACTACAAATAAAAGGTTTGATAAAAAAGACGACAAATAATACGCCGCTTATAGATTGCAACGAATCAGGCTCGACATTGCGCTTTATGATACCCGTGTCGCTTGCAGCAGCGGGAATGGGGCGGTTTGAAGGACGGGGCAGACTGCCGGACAGGCCGGTGGACACTTATAGAAAACTTTTCGAGCAAAAAGGGATCGAATGGATTCAGGGAGTGAAAAGTTTGCCACTAGAGATTAAGGGTAAGATTAAAAACGGTACATACGATATTCCCGGGAACATAAGCTCGCAATATATTACTGGACTGCTTTTGGCATTGCCGCTTATTGAAGGAGATTCGATAATCAAAGTTATTGGAGTCTTGGAATCAGAAAAATATGTAGATATGACAATCGAGGTGATGGAAGCATTCGGTGTTAAGGTCATAAAAAAAGATAATATCTTTTTGATTCAAGGAAACCAAAGCAATAAGGCGAGGGAATATAAAGTTGAAGGAGATTGGTCGCAGGCCGCGTTTTTGATTTTGGCAGGAGTGCTTGGCAAAGGGACTAAAATTTGTGGACTGAACAAAAACTCATCTCAAGGAGATATTGCGATTTTAAACATTTTGACTGATATGGGTGCGGATTTGTCGTGGGATGGTGATGTGCTGCAAGCCAACCCATCAAAACTTACAGCCGCTAAAGCCGACGTTTCACAGTGTCCGGACTTGGCTCCGGCGATAGCGCTTGCGATGTCAGTTGCGGAAGGTGAAAGCCAAATCACAGGCGGACAGCGTCTTAAAATAAAAGAGTCCGACAGGATAATGTCTGTGGCGAACGCGCTTAACGCTTTGGGGGCGAAAGTTTCGCCCACCGAAGATGGAATGATAATAGAAGGTGTGAAAAAACTTGGCGGGGGAACGGCCAACGCGGCGGGAGACCACAGAATAGCTATGATGAGCGCAGTGGCGTCCGCCTTGTGCGAAAACGAAACGAACCTAATAGGAAAAGACAGCGTAAACAAATCATATCCTTCATTTTGGGAGGATTTTGTGTTTTTGGGAGGTAAAATATTATGAGCAGCATGTGGGGCAGAAATTTCAAAATATCAGTTTTTGGAGAATCTCACGGAAAAGCGGTGGGAATTGTAATTGACAACTTGCCGTCCGGCCTGGCAATTGATTTAAACAAGGTGCGTCACCATATGAAGCGCCGTGCGCCGGGGCAAAACGAATGGTCCACACCCAGAAAAGAAGATGACGAATTTGAAATACTCAGCGGCTGGCACAAAGGCCACACCACTGGGACGCCGCTTTGCATAATAATACCCGGCAAAGACCGCAGATCGGAAGACTATGACAATCTTGAGTTTCTTCCAAGGCCGGGGCACGCGGACTATTCCGGTCATGTAAGGTATGGCGGCTTTGAAGACAGACGAGGTAGCGGGCATTTTTCGGGAAGGCTGACATCAACTTTTGTGTTGGCGGGGTCTGTAGCACGACAGATTCTAGCGCAAAAGGGAATAAAAATCGCGGCGCATATAAAGCGTATAGTGAAAATTGATGACATAATGTTTGACAAAGTTAATATAAACGACCTTCTTTTTGATGAACTCACCAGCAAAGAATTTGCGGTCATAGACGACGAAGCTGGCGAAAGGATGAAAGAAGCTATAGCGGAAGCTAAAGATGATGAAGATTCTGTGGGAGGAATAGTCGAATGCGCGGCATCGGGCGTTCCCGCAGGCGTGGGTTCTCCGATATTTGAAAGTCTGGAAAGTGTGCTATCGTCAATGCTGTTTTCTGTTCCCGCAGTTAAAGGTGTGGAATTTGGAAGTGGATTTTCAATAAGCGATATGCGTGGCAGCGAGGCCAACGATGAATACATTATGACATATAACGGGCTAAGCACAAAAACAAATAACAACGGCGGAATTATCGGAGGGATAACAAATTCGATGCCCATTATTGTAAGCGTAGCAATAAAGCCCACGGCTTCAATAGGCAAGGTTCAAGATACGGTTAATCTTAAAACCGGCGAAGAACAAAAGCTGAAAGTTGATGGGCGGCACGACCCTTGCATTGTTCCGCGCGCTGTTCCGGTTATAGAATCTGCAATGGCTATTGCGCTTTTGGATTGTATGATGGAACGCTCAACCAGGAGAATATAAGATGGATTTAAATCAGATAAGAAATGAAATAGACGCTGTAAATGATGAAATGATTAATCAGTTCATTAAGCGGATGGATTTGGTTAAAAAGGTCGCCGAATATAAAATAAATAACGGTATTCAGGTTCTAGACAGAAATCGTGAAAAGCAGCTTATCGATGATATTTTAAAAAAATCCGACCCCGAGTATAAAGAATATACTCAGCAGTTTGTTGAAGATTTGCTTTCTGTTAGCAGAAGAATGCAATATGACATGATGGGTAAATCAAATGAAAATGGCACGCTAAGCACTCAATCCTTGCCCACCGTTGCATATCTGGGAGTTCCCGGTTCGTTTTCCGAGCAGGCTGTGGTGGAATATTTCAAAGAGGACGCAACAGCCATAAGTGTTCAGACTTTTGGAGAAATAATAAAAAAAGTGGAAGATGGCACATATGATATGGCAATGATTCCAGTCGAAAACTCTTCCACCGGAAGCGTAAACCAAACCGTTGACTTCCTAGTAAACCACGATGTAAGAATAATCGGTGAACATATCGTAAAGGTGAGGCATTTCCTTTTGGGAACCGCTGGAAGCTCTCTCGGATGCATTAAAAAGGTGTGGTCACACCCACAAGCATTGGAGCAATGTGAAGAATTCTTGCGCAGGCATAATGTTTTGTCAGTTCCCGCTAAAAGCACTGCCGATGCTGCAAAAGATGTGAAGTCTGAAAATGATAAAACCGTTGCTGCGATAGCCTCAAGACGAGCAGGCAATTTGTATGGACTCAACATTATTGCAGAGGATATACAAAGCAATAATAGTAACTACACAAGATTTGTGGCTATAGCAAAAGAGACAAAGGAAGATGACGGCGCGGACAAAGTATCTATTATATGCTCCATTGAGCATAAGCCTGGAACACTTTACGGGTTGCTTGACATCTTCTCGAAACATGGGTTAAACCTTTTGCAGCTTTTCTCGAGACCAATACCAAACATGCCTTGGCAATATAGATTCCATCTTGATTTTTCAGGCAATTTGAAAGACGAAAGCGTGATAGCGGCACTAAGTGAGATTGATAGCTATTGTACGGAAGTTAAAATGTTGGGAAACTACAGGAGATGCAAAAGTGACAACCTATAAAAAGTATGGCCTCTTGGGAAGAACGCTGGGACACAGTCTTTCTCCGCAAATACATGAGCTGATATTTAAATATACTGAGATTGAAGGTGAATATGCACTGTATCCTATGGAGCCTGAGAAGGTTAAGGATTTTGTTTTGGGGCTTGGCTCAAATGGGTTAGCGGGAATCAATGTTACAATTCCATATAAAAGAGATGTGATTCCATTTTTATCGTCAGTTTCAGCGGAGGCGGAAAAGATAGATTCTGTTAATACAATAATGCCACAGGAATTGGGGCTAAAAGGATACAACACCGATTACTTCGGAGTAGAAAAGATGTTGGAATTTGCGGATATTGAGGTTGAAGGAAAGAAAGTGATGGTGTTGGGTTCGGGAGGATCGGCAAGAACAGTGGTTGCCTTTTTAAAAGACAAGTCTTGCGATGATATAATGGTGGTAAGCAGAGATAAAAAGGCGGCGGCAGAAAAGTTTGTCGGTATAAAAACAACTGACTATGAAAGCCTAAATAATAATCATGGGTACGAAGTGCTTATTAATACTACGCCCGTCGGAATGTATCCAAACACGGAGGGATACGCTGTAAATGCGAAAATCATAGAAGGCTTTAGCTCTGTGGCGGATTTGATATACAATCCCGCCGAAACAAAGCTTTTACAAATGGCGAAAGAAAATGGCGCCAAATATACTAACGGTCTGTATATGCTTGTTTCTCAAGCTGTAAAAGCTCAGGAAATCTGGAACGGGATAGAGATAGCCGACGAAATAATCGATAAAATATATGAAGATATTAAGAAAGAGCTGCAAAATGGCAAATAAGAGCAATATTGTGCTGATTGGCATGCCCGGCAGCGGGAAAACCACAATCGGGAAAATACTTGAATCAAAGCTGGGATATCATTTTGTTGATATTGATAATATGATAGAAAAACGTTTTGGAGCAATAGCAAAGCTCTTTGAACAAGGGGAAGATTATTTTCGCAAATGCGAGACAATGTGTGCTATGGAGGCATCAAAGCTCCAAAACTCTGTAATAGCAACAGGCGGAGGGATAATTACAAGAAAAGAAAACATGGAAGCTATATCTGAAACAGGAATGATATTTTTTCTGAACAGATCGGTTGAAAATATTTTGAAAGACATTGTGAGCGAAACACGCCCTCTCTTGGCCGGTGGGCAAGAAAAGCTTTATGAATTATATAATAAAAGAATAAAACTGTACTTGGAATACGCGGATGTTGAAATTGACTCCAATAAAGAAATTGATGAAGTAATCAGCGATATATTAAATAAAATCAAGGAGAAATGATATGAAAATATTAGTGCTTAACGGTCCTAACATTAATCTGTTGGGGAAAAGGGAGCCCGAAATATACGGGAAAAATGATTATAATGATTTGTGCGATATAATAAAAGCGGAAGCAAAAAACGCCAATATCGAGGTTGATGTTATGCAAAGCAATATTGAAGGCGAAATGGTGGATATTTTGCAGGCAGCGGATGGTAAATATGACGGTGTTGTGATTAACCCTGCGGCCTACACCCACTACTCAATCGCTTTGCTGGATGTGATAAGCGCTATTTCAACTCCCGTTGTTGAGGTACATATATCAAACATTCATGCCCGAGAGGAATTCCGCAAGAAAACCGTTACGACTTCCGCATGCATAGGTCAAATTTGCGGATTTGGATTTGACAGCTATATATTGGGGATTAAAGCAATTCAGCAATATCTTATAAAATGATTTGATGTGTTTGGGCAGCTGGATAAAGCATGATTAAATCATGTGGAGAATTAGGCTTTTAAACTTAAATAGAAAATCAGCTGCTTAAATTATTTAAAATGACTTCTCTTATTTGCAGTATAAATTCACTTTCGTCCGCTCTTTTTATTTGTGAGGTATCAATAGGCTTTGAAACAATACACTCCACTTTTGTTGGGCGCACTCGTCTGCCGTTGTATGAGAGAACCTTATAAGAGTCTTTTATTGTAATAGGAACTATGGGCGCACCGCTTTTGGTGGCCATACGCAGCCATCCCTTTTGAAATTTTAATGTTTCTTTCCCATCATTCAGTTTTCCTTCGGGGAATACGACCATTGAATATCCGCTTTTGAGTTTATCTGTTGCTTGATTGATACATTCGAGCTGCTGTTTTATATCGCTTCTGTCTATAAAAACACAACCAATATATTTCATCCACGTACGCAAAATGAGCGCTCTTTGATATTCTGTTATTGTGATAAAACCTTTTGGTTTTTTAATAAACCCTTGTATTATGAAGCTGTCCATATGACCTTGATGGTTGCTTACAAAAAGCACAGGGCCTTCCTTTGGAATATTTTCTAGACCTTGAACGGTTATTCTTGAGCCTGTGGCATAAAATAAAATCTTGGCAAATTTCTGCATATAGTGATAAGAAAAAGTATCTCTTGATTTTATTATATTTCTGTAGTTTAGATATTTTGGGTACCATATTATAGGGTAAGTAAAAAGCAAAATCAAATATGCTATGGTGTACCAAAATACAACTCTTATTCTCGACATTATTATCCTCTTTGCATTAATATATATTTTTATTATATATCATACTAGTGTGTTTTCTAAAGATCTTTTTGCATTATGCTTATAATATACGAGATTGCCCTTAATGACAAATTTAATTTATTATGAGATAATATTAAAACATAAATCTTAAGAGGTAGCAATATGTTGCTTGAAACAAAAAATCTGAAAAAGCACTTTAAAAAAGTAAAAGCTGTCGATGGAGTCAGCTTGAATGTGCAAGAAGGCGAATGTCTTGGGTTTTTAGGACCCAATGGTGCGGGCAAATCCACGACCATATCTATGATAGCCACGCTTATTAATCCCACCGAAGGCGAAGTTTTATACAAAGGTGAAAATGTGCATAAGAACCCAAAAACACTGCAAAGGGAATTGGGCTATGTGCCTCAGGAAATCGCTCTTTATCCCACGCTCTCAGGGAAAGATAATCTCCTTT
This sequence comes from Christensenellaceae bacterium, assembly GCA_963675575.1. Taxonomy (GTDB): domain Bacteria; phylum Bacillota; class Clostridia; order Christensenellales; family UMGS416; genus JAGLOK01. Next base: position 2,626,762 of record OY776378.1, on the reverse strand, counting down.
TTTGGGGCAGGGCATACGGCTTAAGGGGTGGCGAGCTCAAAAAAAGGCTAACGGAAGTTTCCGATATTGTAGGCATAGATGAACGATTAAAAGACCGCGTGAAAAACTATTCCGGCGGTATGAAAAGAAGGCTCAACATTGGCGCGGCTCTTATGGGAAACCCAAAGTTTATAATTATGGATGAGCCTACTGTGGGCATTGATCCGCAGTCCAGGAAATACATTTTGGATACTGTGGCTGATCTTAATAAAAAGGGTGCAACAGTTATATATACCAGCCACTATATGGAAGAGGTTGAATATCTCTGCAACAGAATATGCATTATGGACAAAGGCCGTATAATTGCGCAAGGAACAAAGCAGGAGCTTGTGGAAATGCTGGATGCCAATGAACAGCTTAATATTGTTTTGGATAAAAAAGTTGATGGCTTACCCGAGAAAATAAAGGAGCTGGATTTTGTCGATGACGCACAATATTCCGAAGACACTTTGGTCGTGACTGGCAGCAGCATTAGCGGCAGATATGCCGAGCTTTTTAATGTGATAAGCAACGATTGCAAGATAAAATCGTTTGAAAGCGTGGTGCCAAATCTGGAGGCTGTGTTTATTCATCTTACCGGAAGAGCATTGAGGGATTAAGGTAGAGGCATGCTAAATAGTATAATGAAAGATCTCAAAGTTAATATATTCGATGGCAAACAAATGCTCATTATCATCGCCATGCCTGTTGTTTTGACAGTTATTCTAAGCTTTGCACTAGGCGGAAGTTTTTCGCCGGCCGGGTTGGATGAGCCAGTGAAGGTTGCGATTGTGAAACAATATGAAACTTTGTTAAGCTATGATGATGTTTTGAACGGAATTGATGAAATTAAGAATTTACCTGCTTCGGCTGTTGAAGCTTATAAGAATTCAATGGCATCAATTGATCCGGAATCAATATTTTTTGATGAGTTTTTGGACTCCGACGATATTCGGGGAATATTACAATATGAAATAATGAGCGAAGAAGCGGCACAGGAAGCGCTTGACGAATTAAGCGTTTCGGCGATAATTTATATTCCTGAAAATTTCATTATCGCTACATATTCAAATATGTTCGGGTATAAAGAAAAAGTGGAATTGGAAATAGTAGCTGACGCGTCGTCTAGCTATAGAGGGGAAATAGTCAGGCAGGTTATTTCCGCTTTTTCCGATAGTTTGTCGATGCATCTTGCAAACGGAGAAGTGTTTAATGAAATAAGTCAAAAGTATTTAACCCAGCAAGAGATAATGCAAAAAGCGGGGCTGTTCCATGAAAATCTAAGTAAGCTTACTTTAAATGCGCGGATTGAAATAAAAACGGAGACGGTAGAGCAGTATGAGCTTATTGACAGCTTCACATATTATACGGCAGCGATGCTTTGCATGTTCATGCTTTTTTCGGCGGGGATAGGAGGACGGAGCATGCTTGAAGAAAAAGAAAACCTAACATACTACAGAATGAAAGTTTTGGGAGTCACGTACTTTCAGATGATGATGTCAAAAATGGTGGTTGTTTTGATAATCTGTCTTTTGCAAAGTGTTGTAATGATAGGTCTTTCTTCGGTTTTTTTCAATGTTGATTGGGGAAATTATCTGACTGTCGCCCTCATAGCCTTATGCGGTTCTTTCGCAATCGGCGGCTTGGGCAGCTTTATTGGCGCGATTTCCTTGAGAAGTGGCAACTATAAGCTGGCAAATGCTTTTGAAGGAGCAATTGTACAAGTGCTGGCCCTGCTGGGAGGAAGCTATATTCCACTTTCGGTTCTTCCAAAATTTTTCACCAAAATTTCAAAATTTACAGTAAATGGGCAGGCGCTTTCGGCCTATATAAAAACTGCCCAGGGGATGGAAATAAGCAATATCATATCTGAGATTTTGATAATATTGCTTTTCGGCGCGATATTTTTCGTTGCTGCCTGGCTGCTTATTAGTTCGGAGGGGAAAAAAGAAAATGCTTGAGCATATAAAGCTTAGAATAAAACTCCTTAAAGACGATATCGTTTTAGTCGTTGTAATGATGGCTATGGCTATAGTGCTTACCATGATTTTCAGTCAGGCTTTCGGCGGGGACTATTTCTTGTCCGTTCGGATAGTCGATCTAGATAACTCGGAAGTGTCAAACAATCTTCAAGAGACATTGATAGATACCGCCGATGGATTTGAGTTTCAAAGCGCGTCATTGGAAGATATGCAAGAATTATTGAAAGATAGCTCTATTATGGCGGGTATAGTAATCGAGGATGGTTTTGAATCGGACTATTCAAAAATCAAAATAGTATCAGGTAAAAGCGCGGTGGAAGTTATTCAGCTTAAAAATACTTTGTCCAATGCGCTCTCTCTAATGGTGAACAAAGCAAATGTGGCGGTTGCCATTGAGCAGACGCTTAAGCTGGAAGATGACATAAGTGCAGAGATCGCCGATGTTTTTGACGAAAAATATGCAAATAAATCTTATCAAACGAATATAGCCACTCAGGGTGAAAGTGAGTGGTCGGGATATAATAACTTAATGCACTATGTGCTTGGCTTTATGCTTTTCTTTTCAACTTTTTCAATGGTGTTTGTGATGGCGGATATATTAAAGGAAAAAAAGCTTCACATATTCCAAAGAAACCTTGTGACGCCTATAAGCCGAGCGTCACAGCTGTTCGCCAAAATGTTTGTAACATTTCTTTTGGGTTTCGCTCAAATCGCTATAGTTCTTTTGGCCGGGAAATATCTCTTTAATATTCAATGGGGGGATAATCTGGGTATTTTGCTAGCTATCTCGGCATGCTATATCTTAACTTTCACATGCCTTGGCCTGTTTCTTTCAAGTGTTGTAAAGTCATATGATCAGATGGGGGCGTTGACACCTATTATATTGGTTAGCACAGCTATGCTTGGAGGGTGTATGTGGCCTATGGAAATAATATCAAACAAAGCGCTTTTGCTTCTAAGCAATATAACGCCTCAAAGGTGGGCCTTGTCTGCGATGGAAAGCATCGCGATGAGAGGAAATCCTCCGTCTGATGCACTGGCATCGATACTGGTTCTTTTAGGAATGGCGCTTATATATTTTGTTCTTGGTTTAAGAGTAATGAAGAAAGATTTAGTATAATTTTACGTTCTTTGAAAAGGAGCTGTAAATCTTTTGCCTAAAACAGCGGCGATAAGGGACACAGCAAGCTTTCCTGTCTGATTTTTTATATCTAAAAGCGGATTAGTTTCTGCAAAGTCAAAAGAGCATAATTCTTTTGTTTCCGCTATCATCTCCACAATCAAATGAGATTCTCTAAAGGTGAAGCCTCCTCTTATAGGCGTCCCCACGCCCGGGGCTTCTTCTGGAGTTATTGCGTCCATGTCAAAGCTTAAATGGAATCCTTTTGTGCCGTCTGTTACAATGCTTAAAGCCTTGTCCATTACGCCCTTTATTCCTATCATATCAACATCGGCCATTGTAAACACATTTATTCCACATCGTTTTACCACTTCAAGCTCAAGTTCGTCAACTTCTCGGTTGCCAACCACAACACATTTTTTGGGGTCAATATATGCAAGGGAGGCTTCCTTGAAGGTTGTAAGCTTTTCCCCGGCGCATCCGGCAATGGCTGCGAGTGACATTCCGTGAATGTTCCCGGATACGGTTGTGTTAAGTGTGTTGCAATCGCAGTGGGCATCTATCCATAAGACGCCTATTTTGCCTAGCGCTTTTTGCGCGCCTAAAGCCGTTCCTATGGCTATAGAGTGGTCTCCGCCCAAAGTCAGCGGGAGGTTGCCGTTTTCTACGGAGTTACTAACGAGAGTGTAAAGTGTGGAATTCACTTCATTGATGGCCGCGACTATTTCATCGCAGTCTTGGGAGTGGATGTCTATTTTAGGAACTTGTATGTTTCCATAGTCCTTATACTTTCGCTTAAGCAAATCCAGCTCTCGGTGAAGCTCTGCATATCGAATTGCATCTGGTCCCATATCAGTTCCGTTTTGCCCTATTCCCAAGGCTGTGGGCGCGCCAAAAATATCAATAAACATTTTATTCCTCCTCTTCCCACTTTTGGGCGCGGCTTAAAGCTTTGTGCCATCCTTTTATTTTGCGGGTTCTCATTTCATCTTGCATTTTTGGAACAAACTCGGCATCGCACCGCCAATGCTTTTCTATGTCTGACAGGCTATGATAAATGCCGGCCTTAATGGCGGCAAAGTAGGCTGCGCCAAGAGCTGTTGTTTCCACACTATTGGGTCTTTGTACCGTTACATTCATAATGTCGGCTTGAAATTGCATCAAAAAGTTATTTGCACTTGCGCCTCCATCCACTTTGAGCATCGGGATTTCTGTTTTCGAATCTTCCTTCATGGCGTTTATTACATCCAGGCTTTGAAGTGCGATGGATTCGAGTGCGGCGCGGACGATATGCGCCCTCTTTGTGCCGCGGGTCATGCCAACCAAAGTACCTCGGGCATACATATCCCACCAAGGAGCACCCAATCCCGCGAAGGCGGGAACAAGATAGACACCGTCTGTATCTTTGACACTCAGAGCTATCTCTTCAGACTCCGATGCGCTGCTTATCATCTTTAGCTCATCTCTCAGCCACTGTATCGCCGCGCCCGCTACGAAAACAGAGCCTTCAAGGGCGTAGGTTATCTTTTCGTCTAAGCCCCATGCGATAGTAGTAAGGAGATTGTTTTTGGATGAGACGGCTTTGTCTCCAGTGTTCATAAGCATAAAGCAGCCTGTGCCATAGGTGTTTTTAACCATGCCGGCTTCAAAACATGCTTGACCAAAAAGCGCTGCGTGCTGGTCTCCCGCCACTCCGAATATCGGAATATTTCCGGAAATGAAATCTTCTTTGATTATTCCGTAATCGTCGGAGCTGTTTTTGACTTGCGGCATCATGGAAATAGGAATATTTAACGCGTTTAAAAGCTTTTTATCCCAGCAAAGATTATGAATATCATATAGCATCGTTCTTGAGGCGTTGGAGTAATCTGTGGCGTGGACTTGTCCGCTTGTTAAATTCCAGATAAGCCATGTGTCCACCGTGCCAAAAAGCAAATCGCCGTTTTCCGCTTTTTCTCTCGCCCCTTGGACATTGTCCAATATCCAACTGATTTTAGTGCCGGAAAAATATGCGTCAAGCACCAGTCCGGTCGTTTTTTTAATATAATTTGCATAGCCTTCCTTTTCGAGGCGCTCGCATATGTGAGCTGTTCTTCTGCATTGCCATACGATTGCGTTATACACGGGCTTGCCTGTTTTTTTGTCCCAAACAATTGTGGTTTCTCGTTGATTTGTAATGCCTGCCGCGGCGATATCTTTTTGATTTATTCCACTTTTTATTATCGCATTGCGAAGTGTTTCGGTTTGGGAACGCAATATATCCATTGGATTATGCTCAACCCAGCCGGATTTGGGATAGATTTGCTCGAATTCCTGATTTTCTGAAGCTATAGCTTCTCCGTTTTCATCAAAAATGATTGTCCTGCTGCTGGTGGTTCCCTGATCAAGCGCGATGATATATTTCATAACAATTTCCTTTGAAGTTAATTTAGTTTTGGAACGTTTTATAACAATACCTTTTATAACAACATTATTTTATCATATAAATAGTTTTTAATACAAAAAAGAGCATTTAAGCTCTTTTTTTGTAAATGCATTCATTAAAGAAACAGGGTTAGTTTATTTTAGTAAGAAACATTTCATAAAAAGCTTGAAACTCTGCTTCGCTTAACTGTGCGTATACTTCGTAGCGGTTGTATAATGAGTAGTCAGAGCCTTGTTGGTTGATGGTCAGTTTAATTATTGGCAATTCAACAGAAATATTTTCAAAATCTTCTTGTCCTATCATGCCCAAAAAGATGAACAGTTCCTCATCTGTCATATAACCACCTTCAGTGTTGTCTTCGTTATTATTGTAAATCATATAAAATTCATGAGGAAGGTTTGGCGGAGGATTCCCTGAATAGATACTCTCTATATCAAGCCAATAGCGAAGATTGTCATCGGCGTTTTCTTTAACATTCTCAATGTCTTCAAAAAAGCTTGCGGAGTAAAGTCTATTTATTTCATCAATGTACATGCCCGCTGTTTTGGGAACAAATCTATTTAAATAATAGTAATTTCCGAAATTGTAATCGTTTATTTTTCCTGCAACAAAGAAATGTGCAAATTGGGCTTCCTGATAATATACATCAGAATCGGGTAACGAAATAAGTCTGAAATAATAGTTACTATTACGATGGAATAAAATATCATTTTTTGTTTCTAAGTCCGAATTTTGATATTCAGTTATAAAGCTTTCGTATATAAGGGTTGAGAAGTTTTCGTCAGCTATTGCATTGGTAAATAGTTTTATGCTATTAACTTTAGATAAAGGTGGCATACGATACGAAAGGTCTAAATACTCAGAATTATTTGTTACCAAATCTTTAATTGCTTCTTTGTTTTCGTCAAACATAGATACGTTTCGGTATATACTTTTTCCGTTTTTAAGCTTAAATTCACAATATATCTCAGTTGCGCGGTTGTAAGGCAAATTACCATTCATTCGCCTCTCATTGTTATTATCAATAGTTTTATTAAAGTTATCTTGCATTAGGTAGATAAGCTCAGGGTCTGTAAACTCAATATCTTTAGTCAGCAAATTACTATAGGTATACAGCGGCTTATATTTGTGAATGACAGCGTAATTTTCGTCGATTTTAATATATTCGATTTCATCGGCTTCGGGGACGATGCTGTTTATCTTCAGGCCAATTTTATTTTGCGTGTAAATAAGTCCCAATGAAAAAACTATGGTTATAATAAATATGGGAATAGACTTTAATAAGCTTTTTATATTTCGAAGCATAATAAACTCGAAAGTGATAAAAATCAAAAACCCGATTACAATAAATAAGATGCATTTTTGTATATCGGCATAGTTTGTGAAGCTAACAACTCCATAGTTTATAAGTGAATAAAACCCATATGCTAGAAAAGGCAGTGCGATGGCTGCACTTATGATATGGCCTATCGCTTTGTTTGGTGCACTTTTTCCGGCAAGCTCGGATTTTCTTTTTTTCATTAATAACAAACCAGCGCCAATATAGATGAAGCCTAATATAAATGTATATAGTATCGCTCCGGGATTGATTAAAATCTCTGATACTCCGTAGAATTCCCACTTTCTTGTAACGTCCAAAATAATAGATGTCGGTATATTGTATAACGGGTTTAGAAAGATCCCGAATTTGCTTATATCCACAAAGATCTTTGTGGATGCGCCGACAATAAATCTATCTGCGACAAATAGCAGAAATCTTGGAAGGCCGAGTATTGCAAGCGACACTACAACGTTTGAAAGCAAAGTTCCTGTAATGCTCATTGCAAGCGATACACACCCGATGATTAGTGCAGAGCCTGCCATAAATGATAATAGGAGTTTTGGTATGAACGACCAATCAAATGAAACACCATTTGCCGCCATGGTTATTATCCTTACAAGCATGGTTAAAACAATTATTCCATATTGCCATGTAAAGACAGCAAGTATACGAGAAATGTAACCGCTAATCCTTGAACAGGCCAGTGAGTCATAAAAGTCTGAAGCTGAGCGGCTGTTTAAATGTTTAAAGCTTACAAATGTAAAAACTGCAGAGCCAAGATACATGAGCAATATTAGTGCCGGAGCGATAGCCGCGGCTATCGGCTGGTTATTGTAGAGTTTACTTCCGCTGATGTTAAAAAACCAGTTATACCTATATAAATATTGAAGAGAATTAGAGCTGCTAAACATGTTGGTAGCCGATATTACAAGGCATATTGTACCTGCAATCGCGGCGGGTATGATTAGTTGTTTTAATGCCAGCTTGTATAGATTTAGATTAATTTTATTTTTCATAATTGTCACCCACATCTTCTAAGATTTCATCAAATGAATATCCCTTTTGCTTAAGCTCGTATGTAAATACTTCTTCAAGGGATAAGGGGAGAACTTCGAGTAACAAAGGTTCTTTTTCTTGTAAAAGCTGTATTACTTCTTTTTCACCATCGCGGACAATTAAAGTTGATACAGACCCTTTTCTCGAGTAGTTCAAAATATCTATTCCTTTAAAATCTTGTTTTTTCAAGTCATCGTTTAGCACCACCTGCACTTTACTCACAGAGGAACTTATATTTTGAATGTCTCGTTGAAAAATAACTTTTCCATTGTGAATCATTGCAAGATTATCGCATGTGTCTTCAAGCTCTCGAAGCGAGTGGGAAGAAATGATGACAGTAGTATTGTTATCTACAACCGCTTCATATAACAATCGCTTTACAAGCCCACGCATTATAGGGTCGAGACCGTCTAGTGTTTCATCCATAATAATGTATTTACTTTTGCACGAAAGCGCCAAAATAATTATCGCTTGCCGCCGCATGCCTTTTGAAAAGTCAGATAGCTGAGAGATGGAGTCAATGTTAAAAAGATTGACTAATCTGTTATATTCTTCTTGCGAGAAGGTATTATAAAAGGCTCTATAAGTTTTAGCCATAGAGTCCAGACTTGCGCCGCTTGGAATATAAGGCAAATCGCTTATATAAACGCATTGTTTTTTTGCCTCGACATTGTCAAATACCTCTTGCCCGTTTAAAGATATTTGTCCTAAATCCTGTTTATATACTCCGGAAATCAATCTTAGTAAGGTGGATTTTCCCGCTCCGTTTGAGCCCACCAATCCGAATATGCTGCCGGTCTCTATTTGGCAGCTCGCGTCATCTAAAGCTTTAGTTTTTCCAAATGACTTTGTCACATTTGTAATTTCAATCATTTAAATTTATCCTTTCTCGCTAAATTTTATCGATTTTATTTTTGTGTTCGCCTTGCTGTATGCTTTTTCAACTATATTTTCTATTTCATCATGGGTTAAACCACTTAGTACCAGATTTAATATTTCTTTATCGAGGCTTGCCGTATTTTCTTTTGCGCTTGATAGGATTATATTTTTTGCATCAGCAGTAACAAACCTCCCTTTGCCGGGAGCGGAAGAACATATGTATAGGTTTTCAAGTTCCATATATGCTTTCTGTATTGTGTTTGGGTTTATTCCCAATCTTGCAGATAGACTTCTTACAGACTCTAATTGATCTCCTGTTTTTATTACACCACAGGCGATAAGCGCTTTATATTGATTTATAATTTGCTCATATAATGGGACTCTTGAGCGCTTGTCTATAATCAAAGCTAATATCTCCCTTCCGTTATGTTTGTCTGTGTGTGGAGCGTACTATGCAACATAGTACACATGAATGATATACCAACAGCCCATTATTGTCAAGTGTTACCATTAATCTCATGCAATGCAAAAGAAATTGATGCCATTGCCATTGACTTTTTCTTGTACAAGGTCATGGCATTTATTGCTTTGGCACCAAAAATAATGTGAATATCTTCCGTCTTTTTGACACAGCCGTTTTTGTGGTATAATATTTACAAAAAAATGGCTGCAAAAAGCAAGCATATCTAACATGGATTATATCGCTGTCTAGCACATAGCGTGAAAGGAACGAAAGTGTTTCGCAATAAGAAAAATTTATGCGCGAACTTAGTTTATAATATGGAAATTAAAATAAACGCTAACGATATATTGATGGCTTTGGGTTACAAAGATACATCAGCCAGTGAGTTTATTATTGAGCAAGCAAAGCTGGCGGCAAAAAAAGCAAACAATATGTCAAAGCCACAAAGCACCTATAAAACCGTTAAAATAGAAAAAATGGATGGCAATCAAATCATTTTTGAAACGGGGGACGCTTTTGAGTGTGAAAGCATGGCTCGCGGGCTAAAGGCGTGTTCGCATATTATTGTCGCTATTGCTACCATAGGAAAAGGCATTGATGAAGCTGTAAGCGCGGCATTTAAAGAGGAAGATTCTTTGATGGGCATGATGCTGGATGCCGCGGGTTCGCGGCTTGTGTCGTGCTATGCTAACCTAATGTGGAAAGAATTTGTCGATTCGCAAGATGTTGGAATGGGTATCACAGAGGGATTTGCTCCCGGTTCAAATGACTTTACCTTGGATCAGCAGAGCGTAGTTTTTAATATATTGGATGCGGCGTCAATCAATGTTACACTTAATGAAAGCATGCTTATGTCTCCGACAAAAAGCATATCTGTTATATATGGAGTTGGAAAGTCAATAAAAAGCGGAAGCGCGGCACACAGCTGCAAGGATTGTCCGATAGAGGATTGTATGATGCGCGATGACAGGCAAGTGGAGATAAAAATCCACGTTAATAATATAGAAAAAATATTAAAAGCATCTGTTGGCTCAAGTTTAATGGAAGTTTTAAAAAGTAGCGATGTCCCTATTGAATTTCCCTGTAATGGGAAAGGAACTTGCGGAGCATGCGCGGTCAAATTTATAAAAACCATTCCCAAAGAAACTCAAGCAGACGTTGAAAATCTGTCAAAAAATAAGCTTAAAAATGGTTGGAGACTTGCGTGCAAAGTCGAGGTGGAGCACCCTCTTGAATTTTATATTGAAAATGAGCAGATGCAGATTTTATCGGAGCGTCAAAATGATGCTAAACATGCTGACAGATATTCGATAGCGATTGATATTGGAACAACTACCGTTGTGTGCCATTTAATAAACGCCGACAACGGAGAAATTATAGACACACAGGCTTCCGCGAACAGACAAAGAAAGTTTGGAGCGGATGTTGCCTCGAGGATATCACACGAAATGGAGAATCTCAGAGGAAAGAAAGATTTGAACCAAGCGATTGTCAGCCAACTTAACGAGATGATAATTGAGCTTGTGCGAAAAAACAATGTGGAAAAGATATTTGAAGTGATAGCAGTCGGAAACACAGTAATGACTCACATTCTTTTAGGATATGATATTTTGGGGCTGGGGCAGGTTCCGTTTACTCCCATATCCCTTGAAAGAAAAAGAGTGGGTTGCGAAAGTCTGGGCATTGCACTTGATTGCGAAATAACTGTGATGGAAGGTGTGGATGCCTATGTCGGCTCAGATATATCTGTGGGTGCGGCTTTTTGTGGGTTAATGGATAATAAAAGATTTTCTCTTCTGATTGACCTTGGGACAAATGGTGAATTAGCACTGGGCAACAAGGAAAAACTTTTTTGCTGTGCGACTGCTGCAGGCCCGGCGTTTGAAGCGGCAAATATTTATAGTGGGATGAGCGGAGTTGCGGGGGCTATATCTGAGTTTTGCTATGACGATGGATATAAATATAAAACAATCGGCGGTAAAAACCCCAAGGGAATATGCGGTTCCGGTGTTTTGGATATTACTGCCGTTCTTGTGGGAAGTGGCGTGGTGGATTCCACAGGCCGCATGCTCGGGGATAGTCCGGATGTAAAATATGATGTAAAGCTAAAAGAGTATTTTGTGGTGGCCGAGGGAGAAGACGATGAAATCATTTTCACCTCGAAGGATGTGAGGGAGATTCAGCTTGCCAAAGCCGCGATATCAGCCGGCGTAAAAACTCTTATTGAAACTGCGAATATAAACTATGAAGATATAGAAAAAGTGTATATAGCCGGGGGCTTTGGAAATTACATGAATATTAAAAGCGCCCTTGAAATTGAGCTTATACCAAAGCAGCTTTCGGGGAAAACTTTAGCTGTGGGCAACACTGCCGCAAAAGGGGCTGTTGCCTGCCATGACAAAAAATTTCTCGAAAAGGTGTCGGAATATGTCAAAAGTGCTCAGCATGTGGATCTTTCAACGAGCATAATATTCCAAAATCACTACATTGAGAGCATAGGATTTGGAGTTTAGCGCGAGAAAAACACAGTTATTATTGCAAAAACATGTTAATTATATATAATGGTTTAGTATTATATTAAGATTAATTATTCTTTAGGAGGATATGCGTATATGTCATTGTTGCAGGAAATCTCACAAGTTATGCAAACAGGCAACGCCCCGAGGACACAAGAGCTTGTCACAAAAGGCGTTGAAGAAAATATTGATACGGAAGAGCTTTTAGCCGCTCTTGTTTCCGGAATGAACGTTATTGGAAAGAAATTCAAAAACAATGAAGTTTACGTTCCTGAGGTGCTCGTTGCCGCGCGTGCAATGAATATGGGGCTGGATGTATTAAGACCTTTGCTTGAAGAAAAAGGTGTTGAGCCTGTGGGCAAAGTTGTTATAGGCACTGTAATGGGCGATATGCATGATATAGGCAAAAACCTTGTCAAAATGATGATGGTCGGAGCAGGTTTGGAGGTCATAGACCTTGGAACCAATGTAAAACCTGAAGAATTTGTAGAGGCTGCGAAAGCAAACAATGCTGATATTATCGCAATTTCCGCACTGCTTACAACTACTATGGTGAATATGAAAGCGGTTGTGGATGCGGCAAAAGAAGCAGGGCTCGACCATGTTAAGATTATGGTGGGCGGAGCCCCCGTAACCGCTAATTTCGCAAAAGAAATTGGCGCGGACAGCTATTCGCCGGATGCGGCATCGGCAGCCGAAGTGGCGCTAGCTTTTGTAAAATAAGCTGAATTCGAAGTAAGTTTAATAGAGAAACAAATAATCGCAGGCTATTTTGCCTGCGATTCGCTTTGCCCTAAAATGATTTTTTCAGTCGGTACGCATAGCATCAGGGGATGACAAAGCTTTTTTGTACATTAAATCTATTCCGAGTGCACCAAGAGGAGCTGTGATGAATATTGCAAGTACAGCGATTGTTAAAATCAGATTTCCGGAAGGCACGCCCGCCGCAAGAGGTATTGCGCCTATGGCCGCCTGTACCGTAGCTTTTGGTATATAGGAAAATAAGCAAAACAATTTTTCTTTCGGATTAAGATGAGTGCCAATGAGCGTGAGGTATACTCCGATTAATCTTGCCGCGAGGGCAATGGCTAATAATAAAAATACCAATCCGCCAACACCCTTGGCATAGGATAAATCAACAGCCGCGCCAACCAAAACGAAAAGCATAAGCTCGGCTGCGACCCATATTTTAGAAAACTTGCTTTGAAGTCTATGCGCTAAAACGGGATATGTCTTAAGTATGGCTACGCCTGCCGACATAACCGCGATCAAACCGGATATCGGGACAATTCCCGCAAGTATGTCTTCAAGAGTAATAAACAAAAATGACACACAGAAAAGAACCAGGACTTTTACCGTGTCTTTCATGTGGAATTTTTTAAAGAATTGGACTAATAAAAAGCCCACAGATGCGCCAAGTATAATTCCGAGAACTATTGAAATCGGAACCTTGATTAAGCTTGCAAAAGAAAAACTTTCTCCTGAGAACGCGCCTAAAAAAGAAGCAAAGAGGACTATTACATAAATATCATCAACCGAAGCTGCGGCCATTATCAGCTGGGGAATTGATTTTTTTTTGCCATAGCCTTCTTTCATAAGCTTAAGCATGCGAGGAACAATAACCGCAGGTGACACCGCGGCAAGCACGCAGCCCATAATCGCAGCTTCAATAAAAGGAATATCAAAAAACAGAGGTGCAAAAATCATCACTGCGACAAGCTCAAACGTAGCCGGGATGAAGCTTAGAAGTATCGCCGGCCTGCCAACTTTTTTCAAATCCTCAAGATCGAGAGCCAATCCCGCTCGCGTCAGTATTACAATCAGAGCAAGGTTTCTAAGCTCCGAGGAGATGGCGAGTATCTGTCCATCAATGATATTTAACACATAAGGACCCAAAACTATGCCAGTTAGAAGCATACCGATTAGGCCTGGCATTTTTATTTTTTGAAATATATAGTTTAAAGACATCGCACAAAGGAAGATGAGAGCTAGGCTTGTCAGCATTGAAAACTCCTAAAATTTAATCGAAATCAAGTTTATCACAGCAAAATATTTTTTGTCAAAAGAGTTTAATAATAATTTGTGCTTTGACTGCTATTGCTCTTTTTTTAGATAGCCGTTTTCGACGCACTCATCGAGCAGAGAGCTTACATACTGCCACAAAACATGGCAGCCGTCATCGATTTTTTGGCTGTTTACTTCAACAACTTTCTCATATGGCACGTTGTGAGTTACCCAAGAGTGACCTTGAGTGAAATAGTTTTGAATCGTGGGCTCGGCGCGGTCTATGGCTGCAGCGAACTTGGCTTCAGGCGTTTTACGTTCTTCAAATTCTCTCCAGGCCGCAATAAAATCATCTCTCATATCATTTGGAAGCAGACCATAAATTCTTTGCGCGCATTCTTCTTCGCGCTGCGCCTTTTCTTTTGCGGCGCTTTCGTCATATACGATGAAATCACCGCCGTCGATTTCTACCAAATCGTGCATCAGCACCATTTTTATAACGTGGCCAACATCAATAGGCTCGTTGGAATGTTCCACAAGAACAAGAGCTAGCATAGCTAGATGCCAGGAATGCTCCGCGTCATTTTCATATCTCGACCCATCAAAAAGCTTTGTCTTTCTAAAGATGGATTTTAGTTTATCTATTTCATATATAAACTGCATTTGACTTAAAAAACGCTCATTCATACTTCCGCCCCTTTTTGTTTTTACAATTAAGTATATCATATTTATAAAAAAATAGTTTACAATCAGGCACCAAAATTACCTTGACAGACAGAGTAATTCGTATTAAGATTACTATGCTAGATATAGTAATCACGCAGAGTAATTCTGCATAAAATTCGAGGTGCGATATGAAAAAGATAAAAAGACAATCATTGACAGCAGGAGAGGAAGTCGCAAACTCCATTACCCATGGTATCGGTGCGAGCCTGAGCATTGCGGCGCTAACTCTGCTGATTATAACATCCGTTAAACATGGCAATGCAGCCGATGTAACAGGGGCTATAGTATTTGGTGTCAGCATGCTGCTGCTATATTTAATGTCCACGTTTTGCCATGCTTTTGCGAAAAAGGGAGGCACGCTGCGAAAGGTGTTTCGCATCTTAGACCACAGCGCTATTTATGTGCTCATCGCGGGAACGTATACACCGTTTTGCCTGACGATGATTGGAGGGACTCTGGGAACGACCATTTTGGTCATTCAGTGGTCCTTGGCGGCTGTTGGTATTTTGTTCCGTTCCTTATTTTATAACAGATTTATCCCTGTACATGTGGTCATTTATCTTGCAATGGGCTGGACAGTCGCATTGCTGATACCCACCATTTATCCGCTGGTTTCATCCACCGGGATGTTTTTACTGATGCTCGGCGGAATATTTTACACAATAGGCGTCTTGTTTTATGCAATCAGGATGTTCAAGTTTCACCACATGGTGTGGCATTTGTGTGTGTTGGGCGGGACGGCGTGTCATTTCTTTATGATATACTTATATGTGCTTCCGCGCTGACGTATAATTCGGCTTTAATGATTCAAGCCGAGAGTCTTACAAAAGACAAAAAATTCACTGCGTTCATGCTTTTTTGTCTCTTGCGTTTTTTGAGCGGTTATAAAAATAAAGAAAAAAATCCCCAAATAAATTCGGGATTTTTTTGATACTTTGGGGACTATGCGTTATAGTCTCCTTTTAATATGGAATAATATTTGCAATCGGCAAATTCTCCTTTGCTGTTTTTCATTATTTGCCTTAAAAGTCCTTCATACTTCATGTTGCATTTTCCATAACTCTTCCGGAAGCGGGATTTCCTACACGATGGCGACCAGTAATTCTGTTAAAATCCACATCTAATAATGCGAATTTAATTATTCGGCTGAAAGCCTCAGTTACTAGCCCTTTATTCCAAAATAATCTTCCTATGCAATATCCGACTTCACACATTTCCAGACTATTATTTATATCCATTAAAGAAATACTGCCTATAACATTTCCGCTTTCTTTTATTACTATAGCCCATTGATAGAATTCGTTGTTTGAATATTCTTCAAGCCACGATGAGATGACATTTTTGCTAACAGTTTTATCTGTATGAGTAGGCCATGTGAGATTTACTGTAACTTCGTCATCATTTGCCCAGTTGTTATACATGTCATCAGCGTCTTCCAACGTAAATTTACGCAACACAAGCCGTTTTGTTTCAAGAACCGAAGAACCTTTATGATTAAGCATAAAATCACCTCTTTTATAAAATTATACCATTAAAACAATTATTATCAAACAAATCTTAACATGATATAATAGAATAAAGGGCGGATAGCAAATGACGCAGGAACTTCACAATAAAAGCTGGACTTATATAAACAATCCCGAAGAGGCTATTACAGCAATAAAGGGATTTCTCAGTGCGGAAATTTTAGCGGTGGATACGGAAACAACCGGGCTTGACCCACATACAGATCGCCTTCGCTTGCTTCAAATTTCAGCCGAGGGATACACGACACTTGTGCTGGATTGTTTTGAGATATTGCCTGAATGTGTGGACACTTTGAATACTTTGCTGTGCGGAAGCGCAGTAAAAGTTTTTCAGAATGCGAAGTTTGATTTGCAGTTTTTAAAAGCGAACGGAATATATGTGGAAGGTCCGCTTTTTGACACGATGCTCGCCGCACAGATTCTCAGAACATCAGCAGGACCAAAACGAGCAGGCCTAGGTGCATTGGTGGAACACTATCTTGGGATTGATTTGCCTAAAGAAGAGCAAAAAAGTGATTTTTCGGCAGAACTTTCCCAAAGTCAGCTTCAGTATGCCGCAAGCGATTCGGCAATACTTCTACCGCTAAGGCAGAAAATGATTGCTCACATAAAAGACAATGATCTTATTGAAACCGCACGGCTTGAGTTTGCTTGTGTGTATGCTGTGGCCGACCTTGAATATAACGGCATATACCTTGATACGGAAAAATGGGCAAGCCTGCAGAGAAAAGTTGAAATTCAGCAAAAGGAAGCAATCGAAGAACTTTATCCATACACGGGCTATCCCACAGTGCAAATGGGCTTTTTCGGTGAAGAAGTGAGACAGGAACTAAATCTCGACAGCAATAAGCAGGTGTTGGAGCTTTTGCGCAGGAATAAGATAGACGTTGAAAACACATCGAAACACGAACTCATGCAATTTTCCGATCATCCTATCGTCAAGTCGATATTCAAATATAGACATTCGGCAAAGGCGCTTTCCAGCTTTCTCTATTCTTTACCAAAGCAAATAAATGTAAAAACAGGTAGACTTCATCCTCACTATATGCAAAACGGTGCTTGGAGCGGAAGGATGAGTTGCAGTGAACCCAATATTCAGCAGATCCCAAGAGAAAAGGAATTTCGCAGTTGTTTTGTGGCGCCTAGTGGACGCAGCATGGTGATAGCGGATTATTCGCAGATTGAACTTAGAGTGATAGCCGAGATATCAAAAGACGAAAGAATGATTGAAGCTTATCGCGCGGGCGAGGACTTGCACAGACTTACAGCCTCTCTTATATCGGGAAATAAAATGGACAATATCACAAAAGAGGAGCGTCAGGCGGCAAAGGCGGTTAATTTCGGACTGGTTTTTGGTATGGGAGCCGCCGGCCTTCAGGCGTACTCGGCCGATATTTACGGAGTGAATATGACACTGGATGAGGCGAATCTTTTCAGAATGCGCTTTTTCAGGGGATATAAAGGCGTGGAAACATGGCACAAATATTTAAAGAAAACTTTGCCTTCAATCTCAAGAACTTTGGCGGGAAGAAAGCATACATATAACGAATCTTCCGGAATGTCTGGCAGGTTTAATACTCCGGTTCAGGGCTCGGCCGCTGATATTTTGAAAAACGCGTTGGGTATGCTGCACAAGCGCCTCATAGGAACTGACACATATATAATTGCCGCAATACACGATGAAATAGTAATCGAGTGCGATGCGGGCAAAGCGACAGATATGGCCTTGCTGCTAAAAGAAACAATGGAAGAAGCGGGCGGAAAATATGTTAAAGCTTTGCCGATAGTGGCTGAAGCCTGCATTGCTGAGAGCTGGGCGGAGAAATAGACTCACCTTTGTTTAGATTATACAAGTTTATTATTATTTATTTAAAAACAAATTAATAACTATAACGTTGCAAATGCAACATAAATCAAATCGACTTTGACATATAATTAACACAATCAAATTTATGTGCGGAGGGTAACGATATGATAGAACAAATTTTTAAAATATCAACGGGTGATAAAAAAGCGGTAGAGAAAGTAATTTTTGATGAAAACATCAACTATATTCACATGGTATTCAACAAAGATGAAGGATTACCCGAGCATTTTTCAAATTCAAATGTGTATATGACAGTTGTACGGGGCAGATTGTCAATCGGCCTTAACGACCAAGATATACAAACGTATGATAAAGGAAGCGTATTAAAAATTCCTATCGATACAAAGATGAATGTTGAAAACCTTAACAAAGATGTATTAGAGCTAATCGTCGTGAAGTCTCCGGCACCAGAAAATTTTAAGAAATAACAGGAGGAATTAATTATGGGTATGTTTTGTTACCAATGTCAGGAAACAGCTAAAGGAACGGGCTGTACCATCCGAGGAGTTTGCGGCAAAAACGAAGAAGTTGCAAAGCTTCAGGACTTGCTTGTGTACACATTAAAAGGGATATCATATTTGGTGCAAGCGGGGAAAGCTGCTCCTGACGCTGAAATTAATCACTTGGTCGCAAACAGTTTGTTTATGACGATAACAAATGCAAACTTTGATGACGCGGCTTTTGAAGAAAAGATAATTAAAATGATTGAATTGCGCGACGGCATTAAAACTAGTGTTTCAGCAGACAAATTACATGATGCCGCAGTGTTTACAGTAAAAAGCAAAGAAGAAATGTTGGAGAAAGCGGCTGGTATCGGAGTGCTGTCAACTGAAAATGAAGACGTTCGCTCACTTCGTGAAATGATAATCTACGGACTCAAAGGCATAGCGGCTTATGTTGAGCACGCGCTCAATATAGGCAAAGAAAACCTCGAGATATATGATTTTATTTACCAAGCTTTGGCGGCTACGCTGGATGATACCATTTCTGCGGATGAGCTTGTTGCACTAACGCTTAAAACGGGTGAGCATGGAGTTAAAGCTATGGCGCTTTTGGATGATGCCAACACATCTAAGTTTGGCAATCCCGAGATTACCAAAGTAAATATTGGTGTGCGCAATAAGCCCGCCATACTTATATCCGGGCATGATTTAACGGATTTGGAACAGCTGCTTGAGCAAACAAAAAATACGGGAGTGGATGTTTATACCCATGGCGAAATGCTACCCGCTCATTATTATCCGGCTTTTAAAAAGTATGACAATTTCGTAGGCAATTATGGAAACTCGTGGTGGAAACAACTTGAGGAGTTTGAGTTTTTCAACGGGCCGATTTTGTTTACTACAAACTGCATTGTGCCGCCTAGGAAAGAAGAAATTAGGCAGCGAATATTCACAACGAATTCATCAGGATACCCAGGATGCACTCACATTTTAGCGGAAGAAAGCGGTAAAAAAGATTTTTCGGAGATAATCAAAATGGCAAAAGAACTGCCTGCGCCAACAGAAATTGAAACCGGAAGCATTGTCGGCGGATTTGCGCACAATCAGGTATTTGCGCTAGCGGACAAAGTTGTTGATGCAGTAAAAACCGGCGCTATTAAAAAGTTTTTTGTGATGGCGGGATGTGACGGCAGGATGAAATCCCGTGATTATTACAGCGAGTTTGCGCAAAAGCTTCCCGAAGATACGGTAATTTTAACTGCGGGCTGCGCGAAATACAGATACAACAAATTGGATCTTGGAGACATCGGTGGCATACCTCGCGTGTTGGATGCTGGTCAGTGCAATGACTCATATTCACTTGTTGTTATCGCAATGAAGCTCAAAGAAATTTTCGGGCTTGACGACATCAATGATTTGCCCATTGTATATAACATTGCTTGGTATGAGCAAAAAGCTGTCATTGTGCTTTTGGCGCTGCTATACTTAGGCGTAAAGAATATTCATTTAGGACCCACGCTTCCAGGATTCTTATCGCCGAATGTCACTAAAGTTTTGGTGGAAAAATTCGGAATCGCAGGGATTAAGACAGCGGATGAAGATGTTGCGTTGTTTATGGCTTAATCGCGGCTAAAAATTTTTAAATTTAATATGCAACGAAAGACGGCTAAGTTTAGCCGTCTCAGACTGTCGAAAAAGTCATTCTAAGGAATGGCTTTTTTTGGTATAATAGAAGTGGGCACAAAATGATAGAAAAACAAAAAAACAAAAGCGAACAAATACAGCTGGTAAGTGTAGAAAGCCTAGTTCCGAAGAATCATCTATTAAGGAAAGTCAATAAAGTGATGGACTTTGAGTTCATATATGAATTAGTAGAAGATAAATATAGCAAAGATATCGGTAGACCAGCAATTGACCCAAAAGTACTGGTAAAAATGGTACTGATACAACATTTGTTTGGAATAAGATCGCTAAGACAAACAACAAAAGAAGTGGAAGTAAATATAGCCTACAGATGGTTTTTAGGATATGATTTCACAGACAAGATACCGCACTTTTCAACATTGAGCTATAACTTTTTGCATAAGTTCACACCTGAAATATTCGAAGAAATATTTAGTCATATTTTAGAGGAAGCAATAAGACGAGATTTCATAAAAGTTGAAACGATATTTATCGATGCAACACATATTAAAGCAAATGCCAATAAGAACAAAAAGCATAAGGAAACAGCAAAAATCGGAGCAAGGGTATATGACGAACAACTTCGCAAAGAAATAGATGCAGATAGAAAGTCAAAAGGAAAAAAACCATTCAAAGACAACGATGATAATGATAATATTCCATCATCAGGAGCAACAAGAGA
The DNA here is from genome assembly GCA_963675575.1 of Christensenellaceae bacterium. Classification (GTDB taxonomy): domain Bacteria; phylum Bacillota; class Clostridia; order Christensenellales; family UMGS416; genus JAGLOK01. The sequence continues at coordinate 2,606,051 of OY776378.1, read as the reverse complement.
AATCACAGTATCAAATACAGACCCTGACAGCGGAATATTTAGAAAAGGTGACCATAAAGTAGAATTTGCGTACACAACACACACCGCATGTGATAGAAATGGCTTTGTTCTAGGCAATGTAACTACAGCGGGAAATATCCACGACAGTAAAGTTTTAGATGCAATTTATGATAAGGTGACCAGTAAATTTAAAGAAGTTCAAACTGTTGCAGCAGATGCAGCGTACAAAACACCGTGGATATGCAAAAAGATATTTGACGATAATCGAAATCCATCATTGCCTTATAAAAGACCCATGAGTAAAAAGGAGTTTTTCAAACCATACGAGTATGTATATGACGAATATTATGATTGCGTAATCTGCCCAAACAATGAAGTTTTAAAATATGCAACGACAGACAGAAACGGGTACAGACAATACAAGAGTAATCCTATAATATGCAGTAGTTGTCCACATCTTAAAAAATGCACTCACAGCCTTAATCATCAAAAAGTAGCAATAAAACATATTTGGCAAAATTACATAGAACGAGCAGAAGACTTCAGACATTCGTATTTAGGCAAAGCAACTTATGCGTTAAGGAGTCAAACTATTGAAAGGGTCTTCGCAGATGCTAAGGAGAAACATGCGATGAGATATACACCATATCGAGGTATAAAGAGAGTGTCCGGTTGGATAACTCTCAAGTTTGCATGTATGAACCTTAAAAAGATGGCTTTGTGGGCTTAGGTTGGCCCTGTTTTCTTCTGTAATTTACGCAATTTCTCTATAATTATATCGGTAAAGCGAGAAAGCACCGTTTGCCTTGCGACAGATAGGTGCTTTCTTCGACAGTCTGAGACGGCTAAGTTTAGCCGTCTTTTTATATCGTATCCTTCCAAAATGTTTTTAACTATGTTTTTTATTCAAAATCAACAAAAAGATTAGTCCAATGACAGTTGTAACTCCCGCGAGCATAAATGCAGGTACAAAAGAATTAGTTATATCCCAAAGCCATGATCCCACCAATCCGGTGATGGCGCCTATAGCAAAAGCGCTAAAGACCAGTCCGTAGTTTACACCCAAATACTTTGTTCCACATCTGTCGGCGACAAGTACAGGAAACAGTGCGAAAGTAGTGGCATACCCCAGCCCCAGTAAAAGAGAACAGAGGATTAGCAAAGCGAAGTTTACCGCAATCCATGGCAGAGCTAAAAAAACTGCAGCTTGCATCGCATATATGACTATCATCACTTTTAGCGTTCCCACACGATCCGCCAGATATCCGGCTAAAGGCCTACCCAAACCGTTTACTAATGAATAGCATGAAATTGCGATTGCCGCGACTGCCGGCGCCAGATTTAGATTTACTTCCCCGTATGCCGTGATGAGTCCTATTGCTGTCAGCCCTCCGCCAATAACCATAGCCAGTGCCAGCCACAAGATATAGAAATATGGCGTTTTAATAAAAACTTTGGGTGGGATGTCGTCCTTTGTAAATATTTGTTTCTCGGATTTTTTGTCAGAGTTAGGTGTATGTTTTTTTGCTGAATAATTTTCAGGAGGATTTTTAATTAACCGTGCACCTATCAATGTTAAAACGGCCGCAAGGACAGCCAATACCAGAAATGTTCCTTCAACTCCCACGGAATGGATTATTGCTTTTTTAAGAGGCGCGATTACTACTGCGGCAAGACCAAAACCCATTACTGATGTAGACACGGCAAATCCAGGTCTGTCGGGGTACCATTTGCGTGCGGTTGGAGCAATACATGAATATGTAAGTCCGCAGGATATTCCTACTATTATTCCATATGTGAAAATCAACCAGCCCGGAGTAGAGATATATTTGATAAGGCTTGAAAGTCCGTAGCCGACAAACATTGTCACCGCTCCGGTTGTCGCAACTTTTCTTGGGCCGATTTTATCTTGCACCCACCCAGCAGGAATCATAATAATGGCAAATGTGATAATCATAAATGTAAAAGGTAAACTGGCTTGGGCGGCGGTCCAACCAAATTCTTCTTTTAAGGGAACTACGAAAGAACCCCACGCATAGCTCATTCCTCCCATTAGCGAAAGAAGAAATCCACCCAGAAGTATTGTCCATCTATTCTTTTTTAGTTGCTGGGATTCGGTGGTCGCATTGCTTGCATTATTCTGCTCTGGTTTACGCATTTTTATATCCTTTCATATTATATAATAATTTTGGTTTTGCAGTTGAAATAGCTGTGATTAGAGCTATTTACATATTATCGTTTTGACAGTATGTAGTAGCTGTAGTCATTAAACATTCTTTGCCTAATATTAATATAATAACCGGGACTTTGTTTTTTTGAGTTTTGTCTCCCAATAAATTGTTATATATAAATTATAAGATAAAAATATATTTATTTCTATGATTTTAATTAGCAATATATTTATCATAGAAAAAATGATTAAATAAATCTGTCTACCTGTAACTTATAATACTGCAAATAGTGTTTTTTTAAAACCGGAGAAAATGAGAATCGCTATGCATGAAATCAAAACATACTGTCTTTTATGCATAGTTCAGCAGGCAATTCAGAGTTTTCATTTCAGGGTGGGATTACTTAAACTTCTAGATCAAATTGAGAAATCTGGCAAGCTCTACAGGGTCAAGACGGTAGGTGCTTCCATGACCCTCAAAGAAGCCGTGTTCTCCAATCATGTGGATATTAAGATCCGCCCAGCGCATAATGACGCCGATATCAAGCCGCCTGACCCGAGTCTGACCTTTGTTCGCCATTGCGTTGCCTTGAAAACTCATAGAATCACAACATTGGTGATTTTCTTTATCTTTGCTTATTTGACATAATTTTTACTCTAGTACATGTGGTTACTTTGTCAGATACTTGTAAAGGGACTTGATAGACTCTCTTGGGCCTACAACAAACAGCTGATTGTTGGGTTCTATGACCGTATTCCCTCTAGGTATTACAAAGGAATCTTTCTCAGCATCGAACATCCCTGCAATAACAACATCAGGTGGACAATTTTTGCCCTTTACCAAATCTACAATTTTTTGTCCTACCACTTTAGAGTCCTCTTTTAGGGTAATGATAGAAACTTCTGCTTTACCGTTACTTAGAGATACTACCATTCGTATATCAGGATTTTCAATATCTAAGGTAAATTTGTCGACCATCATTTGAACTGAATGACCAATATTGGTGGCACCCGCGAGTGTATATGCTGTTCTATACTCTGGGTCTATCATGCGGACAAATATGTTTTCTACACCAAAGTTGCTACATAGAAGAGAAAAAAGTAAGTTCTGTGAATCTTTTCCCATAACGCCAAGTGCATAATCACATTTTTCAATGCCTGCCTCTCTTAATGTATTTATGTTTGTAGCATCCCCTTGTACTGCAACAGCACCATAGCTTGAGGCAATCTTTTCGCAGTTTTCATATTCTATATCTATTACCACAACATCATGCTGCTTAACTAATGCTTTAGCTATACTTTTTCCTACTATTCCGCCACCTGCAATTAAAATGTACAAAACATCTCCTCCTTATTTCCAAGTCCTCTTAATCATCAATATGTAAACTGGCAACAATTCAAGTCTGCCAGCCAGCATTCCGATAACGTAAGTTAATTTGATTACCCAAGATAATGACGCCATCTTTGCCACCGAAAAATAAAACGGTCCAATATTACCAACAGCCGAAGCCATACCGGAAAAGGCCTCAAAAGGCCCTAAATCAGAAAACAAGGCAGTTATTGCAGCTCCTACACAAATCAATAGAAGCCACCCAAAAACAAGAGCAGATATCCTCATAATCTCATCATGATTAATCACAATTCCATTGACTGTAACTGGCAGAACGGCTTTTCCCGGTAAATTCAACTTATTTACTTCTCGGTGCAACAGCCGCTGAAGAACAATAATCCTTAGTACTTTAAGTCCTCCAGAAGTTGAACCTACGCATCCGCCTACCAACATCAAGATAATAAAAAGCTGTTTTGCAATTGCAGGGAAAAAAGCGCTTCCGATTTCTTCTGTGCCAAACCCAGTAGTGGTTATAATTGATACAATTTGAAAAAGAGTTTTTCTTATACTAACTTCCAATTCATTAAATCGAAGCCCTCGAAGCATAGCAATGCCTAAAATTGTTACTAAGGAAAAAAGTACGATTATCCGTAGAAAAACTTTTGTTTCAATGTCTTTTAAAAAGATTTTAGGTGACTCTTTTAGCATTCGGTAATGAACTAGGAAGTTCATACCTCCGAGAAACATAAAAAAGATGAAGGTGTATTCTATCCAAATATAATTTGTATATCCAGCCATTTTATAGTAGGCAATGGATGCATCATGATTTGAAAATCCACCCGTAGATAAAGTAGTGAAACTATGAATCATTGCTTCAAAAAAAGAAAGGCCAAGCAGTTTAAGTATAGTCATCTCAGCCAGTGTATACCCAGCATAGATAATCCAAAACCATCTAATGGTTCGATACACATTAGGCACGGGACGAGAAGACGCAATTTTGTGTCCTTCGGCTGAAAAAAGTTGCCACATATCACCTTTACCACTGGCTGTAATAAAAAGAAAAAATGTAAGTATTCCAAGTCCACCTAACCATTGAATTAAACTTCGCCAAAAAAGCACCGCATGAGACATACTATCCAACCCTTGGAAGACCGTAATCCCTGTTGTTGTGAACCCACTAACAGCCTCAAAAAGACCATCGATTATGCTCGCTTTCAGAATTATTAGAAAAGGTATACTGCTAAGTATAGAAATAATCAACCAAGACGCATAGCAAAAAATCATAGATGTTGCCAGTGTCATATTCACTTCATGTCTATTTGTTAGTAACCTAAAAATTGATGCAACAATAGCAGTAATTAATGCCGATGCTATAAAGCCTTGATAAACCAAGCTCCCTTCTTTATAAATTACAGCAATAATAAGTGGTAGCAACAAAAGTACTGCCAAAATGTACAACAACGAGCTTAATAACTTCATAATTGTCTGTAATCGACCCATATTACACATCTCAACTGTACCTTATTATACTCGTCTAATATTACTCATCATACTATATTTGCTTAGCTAAACATTTGATATTTCATCATATTTTTTAGCTTTTCCGAATCAGCGTTTTGAAATACTCATACTTTTTTAAGCATATTATACTTTCTGCAAATTGGGGTGCAATCATTCATATGCTACTGAGACTTCTAGATTATTCCGAGAAATCTGGCAAGCTCTACAGGGTCAAGACGATAGGTGCTTCCATGACCCTCAAAGAAGCCGTGTTCTCCAATCATGTGGATATTAAGATCCGTCCAGCGCATAATGACGCCGGTATCAAGCCGCCTGACCCGAGTCTGACGTTTGTACAGCTTTGCGTTGTCTTTAAAGGGGCATGGTATTTTGCCCTTATAGTCTTCGACCTCAATTTCAAAGAATCCGTCCATAGACATTGGTCTACCCAGACCCTGCATACCAAAATCAGTCAGCTCCTGCATTTTTTGGGCCAGCGATTCTCGTGTGATTCCTGTTTGAGTAAGAGACTTGGCGTCAGCGCGGAGAATATCCGTAAGCTTACGGCTGTCTTCGCCAATGAAGCCATGTGCTGAAATCGTTCCGGGCATCATATTTACTTGAATAATCTCAAGTTCAGGACTCTGTTTCATTTTCAGGCCTCCTGTTTAGAATTTGTCGTAATATACTTTTTCTTCGGGCATGCCTTTTTTAGTCAGGACATTGATGCAAGCATTAATCATGCCGGGGCTTCCGCAAAGGTATCCTTCCATAGCTGAGCTGTCATCAATATAACGGTCTACAACTTCAGTAATCAGACCAACCTCACCGTCCCAGTTGTCATCGGGGGCAGGTTTGGATAACGCGGGTATGAATCGGAAATTATCATGGCGCGCAGCCAGGTCGTGGAAATAATCCAGATAATATAGATCCTTCTTTGTTACGGCGCCGAAGAAGAAGTTCATTTTTATATTAACTTCCTTCTCAAGCACATCGAGAATAATTGATTTCATCGGTGCCAAGCCGGAGCCGCCGGCAATCATGATGATTTCACTGCAATCACCTCGAAGATAGAATTCACCGTAGGGTCCGCTGATCTTTACCTGATCACCTTCCGACAGCTGTGTATGCGCGTATGTTGTGCAGATGCCGTCCGGTACTTGTCGTATAATAAGGTCAATCGCTTCATCATCCGATGGGACATTGGCGATCGAATAAGCGCGGTAGACGCTCTCTTTGATTTTGGCATAAGGCTTGGTATAAAACTGCATGTACTGCCCGGCTTTGAAATGTACTGATTCCCCATCAGGCAGCTTGAGCCTAAAGCCTTTGATATCATGTGTCAACTGCTCAATTGACTGAATGGTTGTGATATATTCCTTGATGTTGAATAGCTCTTCCGGTATCAGGATGCGGATATTATTCTTGACCTTGACTTGACAGGACAGTCGATAATTATCCTTGCGTTCATCCTCGCTGAGATATGGCTCTTCGGTTGGAAGCAGCGGACCTGCGCCTTCAAGAATTTGCACCTTACATAGTCCGCAGGTCGCTTTGCCGCCACAGGCGGAGGGGATAAATATTTTCTGTCCTGAGAGAGTTGAAAGCAGAGAAGATCCGCCTTCAATCTTGAGCACTTTATCACCGTTATTGATATCAATCTCGCATTCACCATAATTGTTAAAAAAGTACTCTGCTACAATTATAACAAGTGCCAGCGTGACTGATATCGCAGTTACGCTCAATACCGTTGTCAGTATTTCCATAGTTGCTACTCCCTTATGATCAGGTTATTGAGAAGATACCGGAAAAACCGATAAAAGCCAGAGCCATAATGCCCGTGATGATGAATGCGATGCCCGGACCTTCAAGACCTTTAGGCAGTTTTGCATTCCCCATTTTCTCGCGGATAGCCGCCAGCGCGCTAATCGCCAGCCACCAGCCCAGTCCACTGCCTAGACCGAAAAGCAAAGACTGAACAAAGTTATAATCTCTGATTACCATGAACAAAGTGGTACCAAGAATCGCACAGTTAACTGTAATCAGTGGCAGGAAGATGCCGAGCTTGGCATGTAAATCCGGCAGTAGCCTGTCCATAGCCATTTCAATTATCTGTACGGAAGCCGCAATTATCATGATGAAAATAACATACTGCAGATATTCAAGGCCCAGCGGTACGATTATCAGTTTATATATCCAGTAATTAAGTATGGTTGTGAAAACCATTACCAAAGTAACTGATTTACCAAGACTTGAAGCTGTCTTGTACTCCCCCGAAATGGAGATATATGAACACATGCCAAGAAAATTCGACAGAATCATATTGCTGGTCAGTATCGATGCAAAAAATATTATCAATGGGTTGATGTTGAATGTCATAAAGGCGCCAGCTCCTTTCTAAGTCTATTTAAGATTTTTTGCCCTTGCCGGGGGCGAAGATGTTCGATGTGACCCAAATCAGTGTGCCTATCAGGAAGAATGCCGCAGGAGGCATTACCATAATAGTCCATGTCTCAAAACTAAGGAATTTCACATCGAAGCCGAAGATGGTGCCGAAGCCAAGAAACTCTCGAAACAGTGATACGATCAGCAACACAACAGTATAGCCGATACCTGCGAAGAAACCGTCCAGCATAGAAATCATCGGCGGGTTTTTCTGAGCATAAGCTTCCGCGCGCCCCATGATAATGCAATTTGTGATGATTAGCCCTACATATGGACCCAGTGCTTTGCTGATTTCAGGAAGATTCGCCTTAAGAAAAATATCTACCAAAATAACATAAGCCGCGATGATTAAGGTTTGCACAACCATTCTTACTCTATGCGGGATTAAGTTCCGAAGCAGCGATATAGTAAGACTGGAAAAAGCCGTAACAAACGTAAGCCCAAGTCCCATAACCAGTGAATTTGTCATCAGGTTGGTGACGGCGAGAATCGAGCATATACCGAGAATCATGCGTAAAACTTGATTTTCTTTCCAAACATTTCTCGATATGACTTCTTTGATTTTCTCAGCCATTGTTTGCCACCTCCAGTTTGCTGATGGTATCATCAAGCAGTTGATTCAAAATGCGCATTACCGCATTTGATGTTGATGTCGCACCTGTAATAGCATCGATTCCATCGCCCCCGTCATTGTCGTAAGCCAATGTTGTATCAGATGTAATCATAATATCTCTGAATTGCTCACGATAAGTCAATTCATCTATGCGTCCACCAAGACCCGGAGTTTCACTGTGTTCGGTGAAAACAAGACCGGTGATGTGATTAAGATCGGTCGAAACTCCCATATATCCTGAAATGCTACCCCACAATCCTGCACCGGTAAATGGAACCGCATAGGCTATTGGCTCTCCATCTTTAGATGCATATTCATACAGATAAACATCGGAAATCGTCGTCTGTTTTACGTTCTTTTCGAAGCGCGCAAGTACCTCTTCGGCACTGCCGCCTTGATCAATATCAAAAACATAAAGAATCGCTATTCTTTCTGCCAGTAGTTCATTCTCTTGAATTTTTGGAAGGAAGAGCTTGTTCGCTCCAGCCAGCAGTAATGTGAAAACCGCACTGATTATCAGCATGAAAACAATGGTATAAATACGTCCTTTCTTCATGTTGTAGCCTTCTTCCCGGCTTTTCTCCTAGCCTTGAGGAGCTTGATATTTCGATCAATCAGTGGTACGAATGCGTTTACAATCAGAATCGCGAACATGACGCCTTCAGTAAAGAGTGAAAATGCTCTGATTGCCATCGCAACTATTCCAATCAGTGCGCCATAAATATATTTTGAGGTTTCTTGTTTCGGTGCTGAGATTGGATCGGTCGCCATAAAGACCGCCGCAAAGAGGAAACCACCGGACAGGATTGAAAACAGAGGATCTGCTTCAATTACTCCCGTCAGATAGAGTATGGTCCCCAATATGCCAAAAGATGCCAAGCATGAAATGATTATTTTCCAGGAAGCTGTTTTCGTTATGATCAGATAAACAGCAGCCACTAAAATGAGAAGGGCGCTCGTCTCGCCAAGTGACCCAGCGATATTGCCAAGGAACAGGCGTAGATAATCGGTAATGATACCTTCTTTATTCAATAAAATCATCGGTGTAGCTGATGTCATCGCATCGATGCCGCTGCTCCACCTTGTAAACCCTCCTAGTAAGTTACTATAGGGCTCAGCCCAGGCTATCGTCATATGAGCCGGAAATGAAACATAAATAAAACATCTGCCAACCAACGCTGGATTAAAAACATTCTTGCCGAATCCACCAAAAACACATTTCCCGAAGACAACACCAAAAGCTATGCCAACAGCTGCAATCCAAAATGGCACGGATGGCGGCAGTGTCAGGGTGAATAAAAGGCAGGTCACAAAGAGCGCTTCTGAAACCTTGGCCTTGTCCCCATTAATCAATCGCATGATGCCGTATTCGCATAAAATTCCGGTTATGATTACAACAGACAGCAGTACAAGCGTACGCAAACCAAAGAAGTAAACAGATAATAGGAAAACGGGTAGCAGACTAATCAATACCCGTGTCATCATCTTCTGTTTTAAGAAAGAGTCCTTGAGCTTAATCATAATTCCCCCGTATCAGATCATATTTGTCTAAGTAGGTTTCAGTGATATTCTTACTAAAAGTGTATAATAATAGTATATAGCAATCGCCGGACTTTGAAAATAGTAAAATAAAATTATCCAGTGTTTTGTATTTTTAGATTGGATCAACGCCGATGGGGAGCAACCTGTGGGGCATAGCTTTAGCCTTGCATGAAGGCCAATGCTATTAATGCAAAAGTTCATCTTAAAAACTCGACGTCAGTGATTTTTTGCCTTGAATCAGTTTATCCTTCAATATGTTCTAAAGACCCAAAATGTCTTGAGCGCCTTTTTCCATCAGTTTTTTTGTCAGCTCGTTGATTTGTGAATTTCTCCCCAAAAAAAATCTTCCACTTTCATAATTAATAATATTTCATTAATTACTTCTGCGGAAGATTTTATTCTTTTACATAAAATTTGTTAAGGTATTCAATTCATCCAATTATAATATAACAGTTTCCCAATTGAATATTTTTGCCAATTGTGTAAGTTCCGGAACTTTCTTTCCAACTAATATTAGTGCATGATGAGATGAAAGAGATTCCATAACCTTATGTCCATCTCCATACCTTATCAAAGCGCCATTTCTGCAGTCTGAGCCGGGATATTGTACATATTCTTCAATTTCACCTTTGATAATAGTAAGTTTTTTAAAGGTAGAATCAATTTTTGCCAAAGTTATATCACCTACCGGAAGTTCGCAATCTATAACTACAGATGAAGGCTCTACCATCTCCAAAACCTTAGGTTTCAATGTCCACTTTGTGCAAAAACTTCTTGGTGCAAGGCCAAAATATCCGCAATGAACGCCCAATGCATGGTCATCTGGATCCTCGATATCTGGGAATTTATCAATCTTTTCATGAGCCAAGGCGGCCATTCCCACTAAGAAGGGATAAATGTTCGTCATCATTACAGGTGATTTTAAAGCTCTGTAAATTATAAATGTAGATAAAAGGGTCAATGTATCGCCTTCACAGGCCCATATGATATTATCTTTTTCAAATATCATATTCCAAGCCAAGCAAGGGGTTGTGTCTGAATTGAATGATTCGTTCAAACAATTTGAACCTACACCTTCAACTCCTCCGACCTCTTCTATCACTTCTTTAATTGCAACATATATCTTTACAGCCTTAAGATAGCTTTCATCTGATAGTCCTTCTTTGCATACGTCCCAATCTTCGCAGGTTTTCCATGCAACTTCATCGCTGATCTCTTTTGCTCTGTCTCCAACAGCTTTCCAACTTCTATAGATAAGCTTCATACCAAAAGCTTTTTCCATATCTCGTGTGCACTCGTCTTCTAACCAGTAGAAACGTTTGAATATATTAGCTTGCATTCCTTCGCCTGGGCTGTCTTGCAGCATCAAAAACTTTCCACCTGCTGCCAATGTGCTTTTTGCAGCAATCGCTCTTAAGATTACTTTTCCAAGTTCAACGTTATAAGGCGATAATACATTTAATCCTTTGTCTCTTAGGTAGCTGATTATTTCCCAATCCCACATCTCAACTGTTCCGTAGCTTGAAGTTAGCACAATAAAAGGTAAGTTTATTTTCAGCAGAGTTTCCACCTCTTGAAAAGCCGCATTTATAAGCTGTGGAAATACAACAGCCTGGGCCTCGTCTGGGATCTTATCTCCCACAGTTACAGGCTTTAAAAACTCTGCTACTTCGCCATAAAAACCTTCAAGAGTCACTAATTGTTCTGCAAACTCTTTTACTTCTCTTTCATTTGCTGTCTTAAAAATTACTGGTACAACTTTTGCCTTCATAATTAATCCTTTCAATTTTAACTAAAATTTTCTGTTGTGTAAGTTATTTAAATGTTATTATATTTTTAAAACCTTCTGCATTGTTTGCTGACTCAAATGCTTTAATTGCATCTTTTATATCAAGCTTTTTACTAATCATAATCTTTAAATTTGTAAATCCACTTTGCACAAAGTTTATTGTTGTTCTAAAGCGATCAATTTTTGCTCTTGTAGAACCAGTTAAATACAATTCTTTATAGTGAACTATGTTTATATCGAAAGGAAATGGTTGTTTATCTTTTGGTATTTCTCCAAATAAATTAACTCTTCAACTATAGTTCATAAGTAGCAGCATTGCGAGTGTACTTGGGGTGCAGGGCATACTACAATTGCGATATCTAATCGTATATTATTAGTTTGTTCTAATATTAATTCCTTTAAGTTATCACCTCCGTAAGTAATTATGTTTGGCACAAACTTTTTGCATTCATTTAGCGCTGCCTTCTCGGGAGATATGCCTTTCAACGATATCATAACTTTTCTTTTTATTATATCAGATTTTTGTATTTTTACATACTCCGCAAAAGCACAATTTACATTTATACAAAAAGCTTTATAGTCTCCGTTATAATTTTCAAATTACACGTTAATCATAGTGAGGATTCCTCAAAAATCGGTCAGGGTCAAAAGTTAGATTTTGACCCTTTTCAGACTGTTCTGATGGCATATTCTGCCGGTGTCAGGTGGTGTTACCGATGGTGATAACGGGAATCGAAGACTGGGCCAGTCCGCCATTAGGCTTATTTGAAAGTTTATCATATTTAGCATTTATATGCATAAAAAATATTGTTATGTAAGTCATGCCTTTTTTAAGGTATTCTTTTAGCTCCTTAACTCAAAATAAGATAGAAATATCACCATCTATGACGGTAATATTTCTATCTTGGTGGAGATAAGGGGAATCGAACCCCTGGCCTCGACATTGCGAACGTCGCGCGCTACCAACTGCGCTATATCCCCACAAACAGTACGAAAATTATATCACAAGTGAATATCTATGACAATCCAAAAAAAGTTTAAAACAAATAATAATTTTATGGTAAAATATTTACCTTAGGATTTATTTCTTTTTATTCGCTTGACAGAAGGAAGATTTGAGTTCTAACATAGAATGATGTAGGAGGATTAATATGAAAGCATTATTTATTGGCGGAACAGGCACTATAAGCACGGAAATTTCAAAGCAGCTCTCACAAGGCGGGCATGAGCTTTATCTTATCAACCGAGGCAATAGCAATTCACTTCTTAAAGATTATAACGTAAATTATATTACTTGTGATATAAACGACGAAAAAAAGGTGGATGAACTAATCGCAAAGCACCATTTTGATGTGGTGGCGGACTTCATCGCATATGTGCCCGAACAGCTGGAGCGGGATTATATGCTGTTTAAAGATAAAACCAAGCAGTTTATATTTATAAGCTCAGCGTCGGCATATCAAAAGCCGCCTTCAGACTACAAGATAAACGAGGGAACCCCTCTATCAAACCCATATTGGGAATATTCACGCAACAAAATCGCGTGTGAAGACTATCTTATGAAGCTTTACCGCGAAGAAGGGTTTCCTGTAACCATTATAAGACCCAGCCATACATACTGCGAACGCTCTATACCTCTGGGTATCCACGGCAAAAACGGATCGTGGCAGGTGGCAAAAAGAATGATTGAGGGAAAGCCGGTGATAATCCAAGGCGACGGTACATCTCTTTGGACTATGACAAATTCAAAGGATTTCGCTAAAGGATTTATAGGTCTCATGGGCAACATACACGCCATAGGCCAAGCGGTTGGAATAACTTCCGATGAATCAGTTACGTGGAACCAAATATATAAGGCGTTGGCAGATGCTTTGAGAGTAAAACTTAACGCTTTTTATGCTCCGTCGTCTTTTTTGGATAAAGTAAGCGATTTGGATTTTCAGGGCGAGCTTATTGGGGACAAGGCAAACAGCGTTGTTTTTGACAATTCAAAGCTTAAAAGACTGGTGCCGGGATTTAATGCTGAGATAAGGTTTGACCAAGGAATAAAAGAAACGGTTCAATATGTTTTGGAGCATCCCGAGTATCAAAAAGAAGATAAAGAATTCGATGAATGGTGTGATAGGGTGATAGATGCTTTAAATGGCGCGGTGGATATATTAAACAGCAAGCGAAAATAAGCTGAATAAAAGGTTATAAATATTTACGGGTTTTCTTGAGCATTGGGGAACTCGTTTTTATTTTGCCAAATCAATTTGATGGATTGTGCCAACATCGCCATCTTTGGAAATATAAATGCTTGAAGACCTCAATTGACCCAGCATAGTGTTATCGGTATCCTTTATATCAAATTGGGTATCTATATTGCCAAGGTAAATAGCTCCAACACCTTTTTGGCCTATAGCAAAAAGCTGGTCATTGCCATTCTCGTCTTTTACCCAGATTCTAAGCTTGTCAAAAATCGGGTCGTTTTCATCAATCCAGCCGTTGCCGTCCAAATCGTATTCTCCAAGCTCGCCAAATCCGTCTTGCGTGCTTGGTCCGAACAGTTCTTTGCCGTTGTTTATTACGCCGTCATTGTTTAAATCCAAAGCTAAAAGCCCGCTTCCGGGAGAAACAAACGAAACCTGATCGCCCAACCCGTCGGAATCAATATCAAAAATATATTTTTCTTGAGTTAGCGAAGGAGCTGCGTCGTCAAAATTTATTACCAATGGGTCAATAAGAGCGTCGCCCGCTTTTATTTGCAGATTGTTTTCTTCAATAAACTGACGGCTCATATTTAGCTCTAAGTCAATTTTTATTTGCTGCCCATCCTGAGTTTTTATTATGCCTTTTGCGGTGAAGGATAGTTTTTCACTTTCTTCATAGCGCTCATGACGGTTGTATTCAAAGCCCCAACCAACGCGCCCGTCATCGGGAGCGGCAGCTTGAGGTGATTTCTTATTTCCTGATTTTTCTTTTTTAAAAGATATTTTTTCAAAGAATTTAAACGCCATTTTTTTGCCGGTAAGATGCTCCATAAAAGACGCTATCAGCTTGAGCTTGTTTTTATCCTGCTCGCTAATTTCAAAAAGAATATCATCATCCTGTGCTTTTTGAACGCAGAAATTTTCTTTGTAGGCAATCTGAGATTCTTCGGAAATATCAACTATATCAACGATAGTGATATTCGAATTATTATCTTCGGTAACCCAAAAATTCATGGATTCGCTTTTTTCCAAGCTTTGAGAAAAAGCGTGGTCGCTTTTCATCATAATATCACTGTTTACAATTTTCATACCGTAATCTCCTGAAAAATATTCTTATATACATAATATCGTTATAAATCAACAAAAAATAAATAATTTCCTTAAATTTGACATTATAAACCTGTCGTTAATTTAATAAAGCTGCATTTATAAAACACGTTCCTTGTGCTATAATTTAATCCGTAGATATAAAGATGAGTTATAAAGCGGAGGAAATAATGGAAAAACTTATTAAGATTGCAAGCTTGAGAAAAGACGCGCAAAACCTTGGCGGCGGCACGGTAAAATTAGGCGGATGGATAAGGACGATAAGAGATTCTAAGAACTTCGCATTCATTGAGATTGCCGACGGCTCTTGCTTTGGCACTTTGCAGATAGTGCTGGATCGAGACGATTTCGAGAAATATGATGAAGTGGTTAAATATACAATCGGAAGCGCGATTATTGTCGAAGGCGCAGTTGTGCTGACTCCGGAAAATAAGCAGCCGTTTGAGATAAAGGCGTCGGAAGTTACGCTTGAAGGGCTTAGCGACGCGGATTACCCATTGCAGAAAAAGCGACACGGAGTTGAGTTTTTAAGGACAATAGCCCATTTGCGGCCACGCACGAA
Organism: Christensenellaceae bacterium; assembly: GCA_963675575.1. Taxonomy (GTDB): domain Bacteria; phylum Bacillota; class Clostridia; order Christensenellales; family UMGS416; genus JAGLOK01. The sequence continues at coordinate 2,590,801 of OY776378.1, read as the reverse complement.
TCTATTCTCAGCGGCATTCAGAGTGCGTTCGCTTGCTGCTTTTGCGATACACAAATTTTTTAATGAAAAAGGTTTTGTCTATGTGCATACGCCGATAATCACAGCCAGCGACTGCGAAGGTGCGGGTGAGATGTTTAAGGTTACAACATTAGATGAATTCAAGAAAAACTCGGATGGCGAAACTGACTACACTGAAGATTTTTTCGGAAAGCAAGCAAATCTAACGGTAAGCGGTCAGCTAAATGTTGAAACACATTGCCTGGCTTTTTCTGATGTATATACTTTCGGGCCGACATTCCGCGCGGAAAACTCAAACACTCAGCGTCATGCGGCGGAGTTTTGGATGATAGAGCCGGAGATAGCTTTTGCCGACATTGACGATGACATGGATTTGGCGGAAGAGATGATGAAATATATGATAAATTACGTCATGGAGCAAGCACCAGATGAGATGGAGTTTTTCAACAGTTTTGTAGATAAAGGTTTAATCGATAGGCTAAAAGGAATTGTGGAAAATGATTTTGAAAGAATAACATATACCAAGGCTGTTGAGATACTCCAAAAGAGTGAAAAGAAATTCGAATACCCAATTGAATGGGGAAGCGACCTTCAGACTGAGCACGAGAGGTATCTGACTGAACAAGTGTATAAAAAGCCTGTGTTTGTGGTTGACTATCCGAAAGAAATAAAAGCTTTTTATATGCGGCTAAATGACGACAATAAAACAGTGGCGGCAATGGATTTACTCGTACCTGGTGTTGGCGAAATAATAGGCGGCTCGCAAAGAGAAGAGCGCCTGGATGTTCTTAAAAGCCGTATGGCTGAAGCTGGTTTGGACGAGGAGACTTATTGGTGGTATCTTGATTTGCGCCGATATGGAAGTGTGCGCCATGCTGGATACGGACTTGGCTTTGAGCGCGCGGTGATGTATCTGACTGGAATAAGCAATATACGAGATGTTATATCATTTCCAAGAACTGTGCATAACGCGGATTTTTAAAAAAAGCGGCTTAGGCCGCTTTTTTGATTGTTTACACTCATTATAAGTTATAGTATTTTTATTCGGGTTTCTTTACCGAACGGGAAAACTGTTACATATTTAAAGCCCGCCTCCATGGCAGCGGCAAAAGCGGTTTCTATTCCCGAGCCGACATCCTTTGCAAAATGGGCATCCGAACCTATAGTCAGAATTTCGCCACCTAAATCCTTGTATGCTTTTACTATTTCAAAATTAGGCAAGAGTTGGCTAACCTTTTTGAACAGGCCGGAAGTGTTGATTTCTATGCCCATACCCAAATCAATTATGCGTTTTAATATATCGTCAATTTGTTTTTTATGTTCTTTATACTCAACTTGGGGATTTTCATAAGGTAAGTTCGGGCTTTTTGATATATAAGTAAAATGTCCGATTACGTTTGAATACTGAGACAAAGGCTCGATGGATTCATATAGCTTTTCAAAATAAAAATCGTAAGCTTGTTTTTTTGTTTTGCCCTCAAAGAATATGCTGTCATATAAATCAAGGCCGCCAATAAAGTGCAAAGAACCTATAACAAAATCCGGCTTAATAAGGTTTATTTTTTCTATAATTTTTTTTTGACCTGAGAGAGTGTATCCTGCTTCTACGCCCAAAGCGATATTGATATCTGGGAAATTGCCGCGCAGTTTATCAACTGTTTCCAAATATCCGTTTTCACCGTCAATATTTTTAATTTCCCAACTGTCTTTGAACGCATCGTCATAGTCCAAATGGTCGGTAATAGCAATATATTTTAAGCCTTTTTCTCGAGCGGCAAGGCAAATGTTTTGCATTTCCTCTTTGCTGTCTTTTGAAAAGGATGAATGCAGATGATAATCAATCATGAGTAACTACTCTCCTGTAGGTTATTTAATCAATAAAATCATATTATAAGCGATTATATCATAGGTGGATTTTTTTTCGTATAAATATTATTGGAACTAATGTATTTTTTTTCCGTCAAAATGTTTGAAGAGCAATCAAACATCTGTTAGAATAGCAATTGATTTAATGAGGTAATTTATGAATAAAAAAACATTTTCAATATCCGCGATATTAATTGTATTTTTACTGATTTTAACGTCAGGCTGCCATCTTTTTGGCGAGGATACGAACATTTTGACATACTACACACCTACCCCAACGCCTGAAATAGTTGCAAATGAAAGCAAGCAGGCTGTGCAGGAAGGCTATTTACCGCGATTATCCATAGATATCCCGGTTAATTCTTTGAATGCTTTGATTGATGAAAATATCCCGGATGCCACGAGCCAAGTGATTTTAGTTACGGTAACGGAGGACGGTGAAAAGATTTATTGCTTAGAATCAATGGACAAGGGATGGAAGGTTGTGTTGGGCCCGTATGACTGCAATATCGGTAGAAATGGGCTTGGCAAACAAAAAGAGGGCGATGGCAAATCCCCTACAGGTATATTTGAGCTGGGAAGCGCGTTTGGGCAGGGGGGTGCGCCGGAAGGAAGCAATTGGCCGTGGAGGGAAACAGGCGAAAACGACTTTTGGGTGGATGATTCGAAATCCGAGCACTACAATCAATATGTTGATTTGGACAGCGTTGAAAAGGATTGGAGAAGTGCTGAAAAACTTTTTGTTGGAAAATACAGGCTGGCTCTTGAAGTTAAATATAATCCCGAAAATACAAAAGCTTTGGGTAGCGGAATTTTTCTGCATGTTTGGGGTGGGGAAAATGTGACCACCGGTGGATGCACGGCAATGGCTGAAAGCACGATGGTAACTCTTTTAAAATGGTTAAGGCCGGAAGCTAGGCCTTTGCTCTTTCAAACCAAATATATAAACCAGCTTCCAGAAGGCTTTTGCTATATAAAAGACTATACGCCTGAAGTGGTTTATGATATAAGATTTGCAGGTAGAAATAATTTTATGGGAAGGCCTGCAATCGAATATTACACTCCGGTTGGGGTAGCGAGCATAGAAATGGCCAGAAAGCTGGACGAAGCTTCCGTGTTGCTCAAAGATCAGGGACTTAAACTTCTTGTTTATGATTCATACCGCCCGCAAACAACGGTTAATAATATTGTTGATTGGATTAACGACGAAAAAGATGATGACATGAAAAATATTTTTTATCCCAACATGGAAAAAAGTGAAATGATAGATATGTTTTTCGAGGCAAATTCTCCGTATCCTCGGGGTGCGGCAGTAGATGTTTCTATAGTTGACTACAAAGGCAAAGAGCTTGATATGGGTACTTCATACCAGTACATAGATGAAAGTTCCGCCTTTGAATATGAGGATTTAACAGATGCTCAACTTAACAACAGGGAGATTTTAAGGGATATAATGATTCAGGTGGGATTGACTCCTAATGATACATATTGGTGGAGCTTTTTTATGGAAGATGAACCATATCCTGACCAGTCTTTTGATTTCTATGTGCAGTAATTGAATTATAATAATACGCAAATACTAACCTAAATAGCAAAAAAGGCATTCACATTAGCATGAATGCCTTTAATATTTATTAACTTTACATTTGTGAATTTCATATCACAATATTTACAATGCGACCCTTTATTACAATTATCTTACGGATTGTCTTGCCCTCGATGTTCCTTTTAACTCCTTCATCGGCCAATGCAGTTACCTTAATGGATTCTTCGCCTGTGCCGGTATCAACAGTTATGTGTCCGCGGACTTTTCCGTTTACTTGAACTGCGAGCTCAACTGTGTCAGATTTACACTTGTCTTCATCGTATGAAGGCCAAGGCGCAAGAGAGCAGAAGCCGTTCATGCCTTGTTCCTGCCACAGTTCTTCTGTCATGTGCGGGGAGACGGGTGAAAGCAATATCAAAAGAGTTTTAAATTCATCCGCAGTTATTGAACCTTTTTGATATATATCGTTAACATAGCTCATCATGGTTGCTATTGCAGTGTTAAATTTAAGTGTTTCGTAGTCTTCTGTAACCTTTTGTATCATGCGATGTGTTGCCATCTCCATGTCTTCGGAGTAGCCTTTCCCATAGCTCATCATATCTGTTAAGCGCCAGACTCTGCTCAGGAAACGCTTGCACCCGGAAACGCCGTTTGTCGACCACGGAATAGGTTGGTCAAATGCTCCCATAAAAAGCTCGTATGCTCTGAAAGCATCAGCACCGAATTCGTCTATAATATCTTCAGGATTAACCACATTGCCGCGTGACTTGCTCATTTTTTCGCCATTTTCTCCCAGTATCATTCCGTGGCTGGTGCGCTTTAAATACGGTTCAGGGTGGGGAACGACACCGATATCATATAAGAACTTATGCCAAAATCTTGAATACAGCAAGTGAAGAGTGGTGTGTTCCATGCCCCCGTTATACCAGTCGACCGGCATCCAGTAATCCAATGCCTCCTTTGAAGCGAAAGCTTTGTCGTTGTGAGGGTCGATATAGCGCAGGAAATACCAAGACGACCCTGCCCACTGAGGCATAGTGTCTGTTTCGCGATGCGCAGGACCTCCGCATTTTGGGCATGTGGTGTTTACCCAGTCAGTAAGAGCCGCAAGCGGGCTTTCACCTTCTGTGCCGGGCTTAAACTCCGGAACTTCAGGTAACTCAAGCGGAAGCTCTTCTTCGGGCAACGCCACCCATCCGCATTTTTTGCAGTGTACAAGCGGAATAGGCTCTCCCCAATAACGCTGGCGTGAGAACACCCAGTCGCGTAGCTTATAGTTAACCGTTTTTTCGCCCAAGCCTTTTTTCTCAAGATATTTTATTATCTTTTCTTTGGCTTCGGGAACTTTTAGGCCGTTTATCATGCCGGAGTTTACAAGGATTCCGCTTTGGTTGTCCGTGAATGCTTCTTTTGTGACATCTCCGCCGGACACCACTTCGACAATAGGAAGGTTGAATTTAGTCGCGAATTCCCAATCGCGGGAATCATGTCCCGGAACAGCCATGATGGCGCCGGTTCCGTAGCTCATAAGTACATAGTCTGAAATAAATATCGGAATCTCTTCTTGGTTTACCGGATTTATCGCCTTTATGCCTTTAATCTCGACGCCCGTTTTATCCGTTGCAAGCTCAGTACGCTCCATATCGGATTTAAACGCGGCTTCCTTTTGATAGGCTTGTACGTCGTCCAAGTTGGAGATGCTATTTGCGAACTTTTCCAGAATCGGGTGTTCGGGGGAAACCACCATGTAGGTCGCGCCATATAGTGTATCAGGGCGTGTTGTGAATACGCGAAGTTTATAGTCATGGTCTTTCACATCAAAATCTACTTCAGCGCCTTCGCTTCTGCCTATCCAATTGCGCTGTTGAATTTTTACGCGCTCAATAAAGTCGATTGTGTCAAGTCCGTCGATGAGTTTTTGAGCATAGTCGGTGATTTTGAGCATCCACTGGCTTTTTGTTTTGCGGACAACTTCGTTACCGCATCGCTCGCAAACGCCGTTTACAACTTCTTCATTGGCAAGGCCAACTTGGCAGGAGGTGCAGTAATTAATTGGGATTTCGTCTTTATAAGCCAGTCCGTTTTCAAAAAGCTTAATGAATATCCACTGAGTCCATTTGTAATATGCGGGGTCGGTAGTGTTGACCTCTCGTGAGTAGTCAAAGGAGAAACCCAGTTGTTGGAGTTGCTTTCTGAAATTGTCCACGTTATTTTTTGTGACAATCGCAGGATGGATATTGTTTTGTATCGCAAAGTTTTCAGTTGGAAGCCCGAAAGCGTCCCAGCCTATCGGAAAAAGCACATTATAACCCTGCATGCGCTTTTTTCTAGCGATGCAGTCAAACGCTGTATATGACCTCGGGTGGCCGACGTGAAGGCCTTTCCCCGATGGATAGGGAAATTCGATTAGCGCGTAAAACTTTTCAAGGCTTGTATCGTCCTTGGCGTTAAATATCGCGGCATCGTCCCATATTTTTTGCCACTTGGGCTCTATTTCTTTCGGATTATATTCTCTTGCCATTATTTTTCTCCGTTTAGTTTGAATATTTCACTTATTATAGTATATTGATTGAGGTATTACAAGACAAGCATACTTTTGCATACGCTCGTTTTTTTGAAACTTTTTGCAACTATTTTCTTTTAAAAGGTGTCTTATTTATGAAATGTAATTTGTCTACAAAAGGCATATTACATTTATTATATAAAAAAGCAAATAGTGACATCTGATGATACACATGTTACAATCGTGTTAAGAAAATCATAAATACATTCAACACATATTTAATCAATTTATGGAGATAGGCTGGGGAAGAAAATCGAATACAGGTTTCATGGTTTAGCTATAAGCAGCTTTTTGTTTTGGCTTTAAGTTGTTTTTAGAATATAAAAAAAAAGGGGTGGTGCTTAATGAAAGAATAAATAGTCCTTACAAAACCTAGGCGCGAACCTATCGCCTTGAGCCGGCGATGTGTGGCTGAGTAAGGACTTGAGATAATTATATCATAAAATGGCTCTATATTTAATAATAAGGAGTTACAATGAAAAAATCTAAAATAATTATCAGTATTTTGGTTATTGTCGCTGTTGTGTTTGCCGGATTTTCCGCATTTGCAGCAGATAATGAACAAATAACACAAGAAAATGACGCAACAAAGCTTCACGAAATGGAAGAACTGCGAACATTGTCCAGCAGAGCGTACGCAATGTCGGACGGAACAGTAAGGCATGAACTATTTGCAACGGATATTAACTATAAAGACGACAACGGAAATCTAAAAGAAATCGATATAAAAGTGAAGGATATAGACAGCGCAAAAAACAATGGCTATAAATTCAAAAACGGCGAAAACAGCTGGGATGTTTACTTTGCGGACAAAGGAAAAGCGAAAGATTTTGTAGAAGTTGCTCAAGACGACTACAGCATTTCTTTCTCAATGGATAACACGAAATCCGCAGTATCGGCAGGCAAAACTACCCAGATGCAAAAAGGCAAATCCGAAATGCATGATTATTACATAAAAGACCCTACGGCGGTAATATACTCTGACGTTATGAACAATGTAGACTTGGCCTATACAATAAGGGAACACTATCTTAAAGAAGATATCATCCTAAACGCTGCGCCAGAAAGCAATGAGTTCGCTTTCACAATAACAGTGGAGAATTTAACTATTGTATTGAAAGACAATAAACTTGAATACAATGATGCCAAAACAGGAGAAATAGTTTTCTTTACCGAGAATTTATTTATGGAAGACAGCAAAGGGAAAGTGTCAACCGATGTGTCTATGAAACTCAACAACCTTGGAGACGGGAAGTATAGCTTAACAATTATTGTGGATGAATCTTTTTTAAATGCTTCCGATACTGTATATCCTGTGGTTATTGACCCGACTATTCAAAACGAGTACACAAAAGATGTATTTGTAGCAAGCTATATGCCGACAACAAATATGAATTCAGGATCTACAAGAATGCCGTATTTGAGGACGGGAAAAGATACGTCTTACGGTATTAGGCGCTCGTATATTGAGTTCAGGGATTCGGATATTGATAACGCCGTTGCCTCGGGAGCCACAATTATTTATGCGGCAATTGAACTTTGCGAATATAGTTCAGCCGGTACGATAAGTTTAAAGGCTTATGAAACAGCTGGTGAATGGAATTCAAGCGAGATTACATGGAGCGATGATAATCCCGGCTATCAGGGAAGTCCGTATTATGGCTATTATTATGGAAGTGGTTGGTATAGAATACCGCTTACATACTTCGTACAAGGTTGGGAAAGCGGATCGAGAACAAATAATGGAGTGGTCATTAGAGATTCAAACGAGTCAAGCACAAGCGTATGGGCGACATTCCGTTCTTCTGATAATTGGGATACAACAAGGAGACCAAGGCTAATTATTAATATGTATGTCCCCACGCCAACAGCTACACCCACTGCGACCCCGACTCAGGCTCCGACGGCGACAGCTACACAGGTACCTACGGCGACGCCTGTTCCTACTGTGACACCATTACCGACTTTGGGTACATTGAATTATTGGTATGCTGAAATTGATAATCCAAACAATATAGTTGGTAGGTGGAATAGAAATGCTGAAGTATATCATAATGATATGGTATCAGGACAACCTGTGTATAGCTGCTATAATAATGCTGTATCTCAATGGAATAATGCAGGAATTGCCTGTAGTATGGTAGCTAGTGGAACTGATGCTGAAATCTTGAGTTATGGCGGTACCTACGATCAACTAAGTGTTATGAGTCAGTTTGAAAATATTATAACTGTGAATGACTATGGAAGGACGACTATGCCAACTCATTTAACGGAGGGGAATTGGTATTTTGACAATGAAGGAACTATAGAAGTGAAAGTTGGCTTACGTTTGCTTGGAACAACAATCAAATCATATTCATATATACTAATTGTTGAGGAAGACTATGATGATGATTATCCTTCTATATTTAATAGTGTAGGCACTCATGAAATTGGACATGCTCTTGGGTGGTATGGCCACAGCAATGATGGGGATGATGTGATGAGTAATGGTTCAAACTTACCTACTACACTAACTGATAGAGATAAAAATCAACTAACACAAATTTATCCATACTAAAAATAAATTAAGGAGAAAACATGAAACAAATTAGAATATTTATAATAATAATGATTTGCTTTATAATTAGTTCTTGCGGTGTATTAAAATCAAATAATATTAAGAGCGATTCGGAGGATGATAAAACTTTGGAAACAAAGCAAAATAAAAGTGAAATAGTAAATGTAAGGTCAGATGGAGAGCTGAGAAAAAAGATTAGCTTTGAAGAAGCCATATCCGATAGTTATTTAATTATTGAAGCAACATTAGAGAGCGTAGAACCAATCATATCCGATTTTCCTGAAAGCAAAAAAGCTCAGACTGGTATGGCATACTATTATAAAGATATAGCATTAATAAAAGGGCAGTATTTAGACAATGATATAAAAGTTACCATTAACAATGATGTTATTGATAATTATAAAGAGAAAAATTTAGAGTTAGATAATGTAGGTGAGAAGTACTATTTAGTATTATGCCGAAAGTATTCTGTATACTGGAATGAAGATAAGTATATACCTTACGAATACCTTTTATTAAAAAATTCAAAAGGTAAAATTGAAGCATATTCAACAAATGGTGAAAAAGCTAAAGAAGAATTTAACGAAGACACGTTTAAAAACTCAGTTAATGAAATAATTGAGAAGAATAAAGTAAAGCAAACTAATATTGCGAATTGGGGTGTAGAATATACTAATTCAAAAGATATTAGTGAGATAAGTGAGTTTTCAGATTTGATTGTTGAAGTGCAACCTAAAGAGGTTATTGTTAATGGAGGCAATACACTATTTGTAAAGTGCGAGCTAATAAATTCATTTAAAGGTGAATTCGATAAAACTAAAACAATAATATTTTTAGCAGAAGGGTTTGAAATAAGCCAAAAATATCTATTGCTGCTTTCTGATCAGACAGGTTCATACTTCTTATCGTCAAAAAACAGCTGCATCCCCATTTCAGACAAGGAAAAATACGAAGAATATATGCAATACATTGGCAAATAATTAGTAGCAAAGCGGAGCGCCGGCTTGGTGCTCCGCTTTATTTTTTTCTTGAATTAAGGGATTCGGATATTGATAACGCCGTTGCCTCGGGAGACACAATTATTTATGCGGCAATTGAACTTTGCGAATATAGTTCAGCCGGTACGATAAGTTTAAAGGCTTATGAAACAGCTGGTGAATGGAATTCAAGCGAGATTACATGGAGCGATGATAATCCCGGCTATCAGGGAAGTCCGTATTATGGCTATTATTATGGAAGTGGTTGGTATAGAATACCGCTTACATACTTCGTACAAGGTTGGGAAAGCGGATCGAGAACAAATAATGGAGTGGTCATTAGAGATTCAAACGAGTCAAGCACAAGCGTATGGGCGACATTCCGTTCTTCTGATAATTGGGATACAACAAGGAGACCAAGGCTAATTATTAATATGTATGTCCCCACGCCAACAGCTACACCCACTGCGACCCCGACTCAGGCTCCGACGGCGACGCCTGAGCCTACTTATGAATTTGATACAGAACTATCATATAATTCTGATTTGTCAACACAAACGCTAGTGGCACTTCAAGGATATTTAAGTACTGCAAACAGCGCATTGGATTCTACTTTTAATGTTATATTCAATAGAATTTCAAGCACGTCTTATGATTCGCTCAATATACTAAGTGGGTGTTCAATGCCTGACGATTTTTATGGATGCATTAGTGTCACTTAGGTACGGTGATGAAGATAAAATTACTACACACGAACTATCACATTTAATTGGGGCGCATGATTTAGTCTGCACATCAGGAGAACCGTGTGTTATGACTTATGGTACAGATGATACAGATGTATGGTGTACACAGTGTACATCTGATATAAATAGCTTTTTAAACAGTTTGAACTGAATATGAAAGGAAATAAGAATATGAAAAATACAATTATAGTGCTATTATTGCTTTTACTCTTATTGAGTGGCTGTAGTAATGAATCAGTCGAAAATAACAGTTCCAATAAAGATGACGTCTCTGTAAGTTTGGTGCCATCCCAATTTGTATCAGAAGATGAAATGGTCAAAACTGTCAATGCGTTAAAGCGAGATCCTAAAGAAATGGCTAAAACCGAGTTTGGCGGTGAAATAAGTAATAAGGATGAACTAGATAAAATCGATTATTATTATATGCCAGTAGTTGTACCTGAAGATTACGAACTATATCAAATATCAGTAACTCCAGATAATTTTCGTAGTATTTATGTAAAAAAAGGAGAAGATTATGATCATCCATATGATACCTTAACTTTTGGAAACTGGAAGATTTCTTCTGGATGGACTATGGAGAACACAATAAAGGGCTCGAAATTAGTTCAATCAGAGTATAGTAGCAAACTATATTTTGAGTATAGAGATACTATACAAAGATATTTGCGTGCATATTTTGAAGTTGATAATCAAGTTTGTTATGTACTTTTCCCATTCGAAATATCCCTCGATGATGAAGAGCAAGTCAAAATGATAGAAGAACTGTGTCAGATGGAAAAGAAGATAATTGAATAATATGAAAAAATACGAAGAATACATGCAATACATTAACAAATAATTATTAGCAAAGCGGAGCGCCGGCTTGGTGCTCCGCTTTATTACTTAAAAGTAGAATAAATGTGTATGAGCGGATATTTGGAGATTATAATGACGAAGGAAAAAACAATTATATTATTACTTTTACTTGTTCTATTAATAAGCGGATGCAGTAATAAAACTGTCAAAAAAACCAATGCAGATGAAATGAAAAATTCTAAACTCTTTTCAGAAAATGAAATTGTTGAAAATAGCAATTCGCCGAGTAATAAAGAACAAAGTTCTATATTTAACGGCTTTATTTTTACGGTATATGCAGCAGGCAATGAAACCTCGTATTTAAGCACAAATTATATGGAAGATTCCACAAAGATAGTACTTACGCCTGATATTGAAATATCGCTAAATAAGTTTTCACTGAGTATGAGCAGTGTACCGGGACTTCCATTCACTATTGATATATCCAAGGATGATATTGATAATTTTAATATAGATACTATTAAAGTATGCGTAGACAGCGGAGAGCTGAATAATTGGAATCGCGATACTGGCGTTGTGACATCTGAGGGACAATCAATTACTATTGATATCATTGGCACTGGAGAAACAATCTATTGGTCACCGGGTTTTGATGCAGAAGCTTCAAATACACGAAACATACAGATAACCGTTGAAGCGATTAGCGACAGTACAGTCATAGGAAAGCAGAATATATATATAACTCAAGATCAAAATGGTTATTATTATGCAACAGTAGGAGAGTTGGAATTGATGTAATCTCCATAATGCGAGTTAGTGATTGTTTGATATACTGTTAAGTTATATTACAAAATAATACAAATGCATTTAAAATGCAATAAATAGCTTGAGGGCTATCTATGAAAAACAAAAGACTAATAATTTTACTAATACTCCTGCTCGTCGCAATAGCCATCTTCATTTACGATAGATTAGAAGACAAAATACTTCCTATAAAGCTAAATGTGGATAAAATCGAGGAGGTTGAAATATTATCTGATTATTGGGGCAGAGAATCAAAGGCAACGCTGGTGCTAACCGTTGAAGAAGATTCTAAGAAAGTAGAAGAAATAGCAACTTTGTTTAATCAGTCCACAAAACATCCAAACCAACATATGGGGACCACTCATCCTACTTGTGTGAAAATCAAATATCATAACGGTAAGGAAGTCGCAATTTTTTGCGGTGTCGGAAATATTATAACTATTGATTATAATGACAGGCAATATAATTATGTTAATGGAGAATTGGATAAGTATATTACTAAATTGTTGGCTCAACAAATGGAGTACAAAACGGAGGTAACATCAGAAGCGCCTTCACAGGATGAATTTGAAGAATCTTATGCAGAAGAAGAATTTATTAGCCAAAGAATCGTAAATTATACAACGGAATATTTTAGATTCACAGAGGATGTACAAGTAGATAATGAAAACGGCAAGACAGTTGTTACGGTGACGTTTGTTCCCGAAGTGGGTTCAATCGTAATTAAAGAAGATTTATATGAAAATGTAGCCGCTCATGCTTACCAAATAACGAGATTTTTTCCTGAAGTGAATCATTTCTACTATATAGTGTTTTCACAACAATATGAAAAAGATGAAGCTTTATATTTAACAATTAATGAAGAAGCCATCAAAAATTTAGCTTCTAATTATTTGGGGCAACGGATAAATAGAAACGGCGGCCATGAAACGCATTTTTCTGAAGTGTTTTCAGAGATATTGGAGACAGAAGAATCGAAGACCTGGCGGGATAGGGTAGATCCGAATGCAGAATTGCCGTAAAATATAATATGATATTCAGCTAAGCAATGCCGAACCAATTTTTTAGCTCGGCTTTTTAATATAAAAACCTTCACTTTCCCCCTAGCCAAAAACATAAAAACGAATTATAATAGGGCATATAAAGATAATATTCGTATTTTGATAAAAGAAAAAAATCCAACCCAACACATAGGAAGGCTAATGCAAAAGCTTAAAAGAAACGAACGGATAGGGTCTATGATAAAGACTCTTTCTGACACGCCTAATAAAATTTATACATTAAGCTCATTTTCCGAAAAGTTTGATGCGGCAAAGTCCACAATAAGCGAAGATGTTGAGATAGTTAAAAAAACGCTTGAGCATTTTGGACAGGGCACGTTGGAAACCGTAACGGGGGCAGCAGGCGGGGTTAAATATATTCCTCAGTATTCAAAAGAATCAATAAAAGAATTTGTAGATGATATGTGTGTGCAGCTCTCCTCTCAGGAGCGCATTCTTACCGGCGGGTTTTTGTATATGCTCGATATTTTGTGTAATCCGCAGATGGTGGCACGCATGGGTGAAATACTCGCCATGTGGTTTTACAATAAAAAAGTGGATTTTGTTGTGACGGTGGAAACAAAGGGTATACCTGTTGCCATGATGGCGGCGAGGGCTCTTAATGTGCCTTTGCTGATTGCCAGACGCGACATGAATATAACCGACGGTTCGTTGGTTACAATAAACTATATGACAGGTTCACAGCACAGGATACAGACGATGTCTCTCTCTCGGCGCGCGGTAAAGCAGGGAAGGCGAGCGCTAATTATCGATGATTTCATGAAGGGTGGGGGTACCCTTAAGGGGCTTATCGATATGATGAAGGAGTTTTCTGTAGCCGTCGCAGGAGTAGGAGTCGTTATGGCCACAAGCCAACCCGATAGAAAGTTGGTCAGCGACTACAAATCGCTTATGGTGCTGAACAATGTAGATGAAATAATGGGGAACATAGAGATTGTTCCCTCAAAATGGGTACTTTAGGCAAGAGTTCAAAACTCTTGCTATTTTATTGATATTATCCAAAGGAGGATATATGAAGGCAAAAGCAATAATTCTTGCTGCGGGAAAGGGCACGAGGATGAAAAGCGACATCCCAAAGCACCTGTTTGATGTGGCTGGAAGAACAATGGTGGAATGGGTGACGCTGGCGGCAAAGGCTGTTGATAAAAAGCCAATTGTTATTACAAACAGCGACAATGCCCAGATGAAGAGCATATTGGGAGAGGGCGTTGAGTATGTAATTCAGTATGAGCAGCTGGGAACAGGGCACGCTGTAATGATGGCTGAGGACTATTTCCCTGAAAAGGGATATGTAGTCGTAATTTTGGGAGATATGGCGCTCCTAAAAGGTGAAAGTGTCAGAACCCTTGTGGAGACTACACAGCAAAAAGGATGGACGGGCGCAGTTCTTACAGCTCTTACAGATAATCCTTTTGGCTATGGAAGAATCGTAAGAGATGATAATGATAATGTTGTTGCGATAGTTGAGCAAAGGGATGCCAGCGATGAGCAACTTAAAATAAATGAAATCAATACAGGTGTAATGTGCTTTGAGGCTGACACATTGAAAACCGCGTTAAAGAATATTCAAAACAATAATTCTCAAGGCGAATATTATTTAACGGACACCATTAAAATAATGGTGCGCGAGGGGCAAAAAATTGGTGCGGTGCAATGCGCCTTTGAGGAATCGCTTGGAGTAAACGACAGGGCGCAGCTTGCGCAAGCCGGAAAAATAATGCGGGGCAGGATTAACACCGAGATAATGAAATCTGGCGTAACTATGATTGACCCCGACACTACATACATTTCAGGCAATTGTGCAATCGGTCATAACGCAACGATTTATCCCGGCAATGTGCTGGAAGGCAAGTGCACAATCGGCGAAAACACTGTGCTTTATCCCAACAATCATATAACGGATTCTGATATCGGCAGCGACAGTGAAGTGCGCGCGTCTACTTTGCTTGAAGCAAAAGTGGGAAATAATACAACAGTTGGCCCAAATGCGTTCCTTAGACCCAAAACAGTAGTGGGCAACGGATGCAGAATAGGCGATTTTGTGGAAGTTAAAAATTCAAATATAGGCGATGGAACAAAGATATCGCATTTAACATATGTGGGAGACGCGGATCTTGGAAAGAATATAAATGTCGGATGCGGAGTTGTGTTTGTAAATTATGACGGTAAAGCAAAATATAGAACAAAAATTGAAGACAATGCTTTTATCGGATGCAATACAAACCTTATTTCACCTGTGAGCGTCGGCGAGGGAAGCTATATCGCTGCGGGGGCAACAGTAACCAAAGATGTTCCCAAAGACGCGCTTGCTATCGCCAGGGCGCGGCAGGAAAACAAAGAAAATTGGGCAAAAGAACGCAGAGACAGGGGAGAACTGTAAACTATGGGTATGAACGGACAGATTAAAATTTTTGCAGCATCGGCAAATGACGAGCTCGCACACGAGATAGCGGGTATTTTAAAACTGCCTCTAGGTGAATGCAAAGTGGTGAACTTCAGCGATGGCGAGACAGCTATTTCAATTTATGAAACTGTTCGCGGTTGCGATGTTTTTATAATACAGCCCACAAGCGCGCCGACAAACGAGCATCTTATGCAGCTTTTAATAATGATAGACGCCATGCGCCGCGCCTCGGCAGCTCGAATAACTGCGGTTATACCATATTTCGGCTATGCCAGGCAGGACAGAAAAAACAAGGCACGCGATCCTATAACAGCAAAGCTTGTTTCAAACCTTATCACTGCCGCCGGAGCCGACCGCGTGCTTACAATGGATTTGCACGCGCCTCAGATTCAAGGATTTTTCGACATTCCGCTGGATCATCTGTTGGGCGGACCGATTATGACCGCTCATTATAAGCAGCGCAATTTTCTTGGTGAGGATTTGGTAATAGTGTCTCCTGATTTGGGATCTGTCACAAGGGTCCGCGCGTTTGCCGAATCTGTTGACGCTCCTTTGGCGATTATTGATAAAAGAAGGCAAATGGCAAATTGCTCGGAAGTCATGAATGTAATAGGTGAGGTGCGTGGCAAAAGGTGTATATTAGTTGATGATATGATTGACACTGCCGGGACAATTGCAAACGGAGCACAAGCCCTGATAGAAAGGGGTGCGGTGGAAGTAAGTGCTTGCTGCACACATGCCGTACTTTCCGGACCTGCAATAGAGCGTATTCAAAATTCGCAGCTTAAAGAACTTGTTGTGACAAACACAATTCAGCTACCACCTGAAAAACGCGTAGATAAAATACGAGTACTCTCAGTGGCTACTATGTTTGCGGAAGCTATCGAGCGCGTATATGAAGACTTGCCGGTAAGTTCATTGTTTACCAAAGCACCCACGGAAGTTAAGCCTATTGGAGTGCAAGAGCGAATAAGAATAGTTTAGGGATAATTGCTGATATGACTGAACAGCTCATCCCATTTCCAACTCGGGAGAACTATATTTGGGTGATGTTATCAAAAAGCAGCTTTAGCAATATTCTTTCTGACATTGTTTGTAATTTGACCTTATATTAATTATAATGACTTCAGCGATATAAATTGCTGAAGTCATTTATTCTTTTAAAAGATTGGGGGGCTAAGGTGCGAGAAAAAAATGAAAAAATATTGATTGTTGATGATGCAAAGCTAAACCTAACAATATTGTCATCGATTTTGGGGGATAAATACGATATTTTCACAGCCCAAGATGGTGCGACAGCAATAGAAACCGCAAGAAAAATACTGCCGGATTTAGTATTATTAGATATTATTCTTCCTGATATTGATGGATTTGAAGTAATAAAAATATTTAAAAACAATGATGAATTAAGAAATATACCAATAATATGCATTACAGGATTGTCATATGAGCAAGATGAGATAAAAGGGTTAAGGCTGGGCGCGGTAGATTACATTAAAAAGCCTTTCATTTCAGATATTGTTATCGCAAGAGTTGATAATCAGATTTTATTTGGCAGACAAAAGAAATTGGTTGAAGACATAGCTCAATACGATGCGTTAACGCAAATTCCAAATAGAAGGAATTTTGATAAGAAATTAATAAAAGTGTCGAAATCAGCATTGGCAGACGGAACAAAATTGCTTATTGGGTATATTGATATAGATTATTTCAAACAATACAATGATAATTACGGGCACGCCAAAGGAGATGAGGCCCTGAGGATGGTGGCTTACAGCGCTTTTAAAACTTTGGATGAAAATGATGGCTATATAGCGAGGATTGGCGGGGAGGAATTTTGTTTTATATTGCAGGATAAGGATATATCTGGAGCCATTAAAGAAGCAAACGAATTAAGGTTAGCTATACAAAACATGGGCATTGAACATAAATATTCAAAAAACTCCGATACACTTACAGTTAGCATAGGAGGGGTTTCCACGAAAATTTCTAAAGATACCGACATGCAAGCTATATTGAAAAAGGTGGATGATAATTTGTACAACGCCAAAAATAAAAACAGAAACTGCGTTGTATGGGAAGAAATAAATATCTAAATATATAATTTTCTTTTGAAATTCATGCAAAAGAAATCAAAAATGAAATTTATCTTGCATTTACAATAAATGTTTGATAATATGGTTTCAGAAATGGTAAATCATAAACGAAAGGAGGGCCGGAAATGATCAAAATGACACCTAAAACAGTCAATGCTACAATATTGCCGGTCGTCTGGTGAGTTTGGGATTTATTTAACAATCGCTTACAAACCGCAGGCCGGATCGCCTGCGGTTTTTTTATTGCCATTTAATGAGCCGCAGGCACGCATTGCCTGTGGTTTTATTTTGCTTAAAAATAGTTAGATAATTTGCTTGGGGAAGAAAGGAAACACATAAATTGAATAAAGGAAGATTAAAATTATTGTTGTCTTTTTTAAAGGGCAACTGGGGAAAAATCACGGGGTCTGTTGTCAGTGTTATTATGGCTGTCGCGTTCAGGTTTGTTTCGCCTGTCATAATCGCGCTAACGCTTGATTCCGTTTTGGGAAGCCAACCGCTTAATCTGCCTGCTTTTTTAGAAGATATTATAAACCGTGCCGGCGGGACTCCGATGCTCGCGCGAAATATATGGATTTGCGCTATGGCTTTGATAATTGCCATGGCTCTGCGCTCTGTGTTTCTTTTTACCAGAGGCAAATGGATTGCTGTCGCGAGCGAAAACATGGCTATGAATATCCGCAACAGGCTGTATGATCATCTTCAAAAACTGCCTTATGAGTACCATGTGAAAGCTGAAACAGGGGATATAATCCAGCGCTGCACAAGCGATGTGGAGACGACTCGGCGCTTTATTGCAACACAGCTTATCGAAACTATCCGAATGTTGGCGATGCTGGCAATCGCACTTGTTATTTTGCTTAAAATCCATGCAGGGCTTACGCTTATCTCGCTTTCGTTGGTGCCGATTATTTTAGTGGCATCCATTTGTTTTTTTAGAAAAGTTCAGGAGCTTTTCACTAAAGTGGAAGAAGCGGAAGGAAGTTTGTCTACCATACTTCAGGAAAACCTGACAGGGATAAGAGTGGTGCGCGCTTTCGGCCGGCAAAAACATGAGCGTGAAAAATATTCCGTAGCAAATGATGATTTCAGAGACAAAGGCATGCATCTTATGAAATATTTTGCCTCTTTTTATGGTCTAACTGATCTGCTTGTTATGAGCCAAACGCTGATTGCTGTTCTAGGCGGGATATATTTTGCGGTAAATGGTGAAATTACGCTTGGGCAGTTTATAATATTTAATGCTTATGTGCAGATGATGATGTGGCCTGTACGTCACTTCGGCCGCGTTCTGGCCGATATGGGTAAGATGCTAATAGCGGTTGGCCGTATAAAAGAGATTTTGACCGTAAAAGAGGAAACCTCAGGTGAAAATCCAATTAAGCCGAAGCTTGATGGCGATATAAAGTTTGAAAATGTGTATTTTTCTTATTCGGATAAAGAGCATCATGTGCTTGAAAACCTCGATTTTGAAGTTAAGGCAGGCGAAACTGTCGCAATATTGGGCTCAACCGGCAGCGGGAAATCAACATTGGTGCAGCTGCTTCAGCGCTTGTATGACCATCAGAGCGGGCGCATAGAAATAGGTGGACACGACATCAAAGATATTGATAAAACCCACCTAAGACGCAGGATTGGAATAGTTTTGCAGGAGCCGTTTCTGTATTCAAAGACTATCAAAGAGAACATTGGAATAACTTTGAAGGAAGAAAATGATGATAAAATCTTTCAGTCGGCGCAGATAGCTTCGGTACATGATGTAATAAATGAATTTGAGCAAGGCTATGATACTATTGTAGGAGAAAGAGGAGTAACTCTTTCCGGAGGACAAAAGCAGCGAGTTGCGATAGCCCGCACAATACTGCGTGACTGCGATATTTTGATATTTGACGACTCGCTTTCGGCTGTGGACACCCACACCGACGCGAAAATCCGAAAGGCATTAAAAGAACGCAGGCAGGGCGTAACAACGTTTATTATATCCCACAGGATATCCACGCTGATGGAAGCGGACAAAATTTTAGTGCTTGAAGACGGACGAATCGCACAGCAGGGAAACCATGACGAGCTGCTGAGCCAAGACGGATTGTACAAAAGGATTTGGGATATACAAGCAGCCATGGAATATGAAGAAACAGGAGGGGGATGCTAATGAGTGCTTTTCATGAAGACGAGTTTCAGCATAAAAAAGTGGAATGGAAAACGTGGAAGACTCTTTTAAAGTTCACTTTAAAATACAAAAAAGCTTTGATTGTAATGATTGCTTCAATGTCGGTGCTTGGAGTGATTGAAGTTTTGATGCCTTATCTTACAAGCTTTGCGATAGATAACTATATCGTCCCCAAAAAGATGGAAGAGCTTTGGAAGTTCATAGTAATTTACTCGTCCGGCATCTTGATAACCGGCGCTACAGTATTTACCTTCATATATTTCGCAGGGAAAATGGAAGTGGCTGTGACGCACGATATAAGAGAAAAAGGTTTTGACAGGCTTCAGACACTGTCGCATTCGTTTTACGATGTAACCCCAGTGGGATACATTATGGCGAGACTTACATCCGACGCGCAAAAGCTGGGAGATACAATAGCGTGGTCGTTGGTGGACTTGGCCTGGGGAGGTTTTTTCATGATTGCTTCCCTTGTTTGGATGCTGATAATAAATTATAAGCTGGCTTTGATAGTGGTGTTTATACTTCCGTTCCTTGCTGTGATATCGTTTTATTTCCAGCAAAAGATTTTAAAACACCAAAGGGAAGTGCGCAAAACCAACTCGCGTATAACAGGCGCTTTTAACGAAGGCATAATGGGAGCCAGAACCACTAAAACCTTGGTTCGCGAAGAGCAAAATTTTAATGATTTTTCCGGGATTACCGGAAGAATGAGGAATTTCTCCATTAAAGCCGCGATATTTTCCGCGCTTTATATGCCGGTTGTAATGACTCTGGGCGGCATAGGATCCGCGCTTATTTTGTGGCGAGGAGGCTCTCAGATAGTAATGGGAGTTGGGATGACCTTGGGTGAGCTTGTGTTCTTTTGGACGATGTCGGGATTTTTCTTTGAACCCGTTTATAACGCGGCGCGCATATTTGCCGAGCTTCAAAGCGCTCAGGCTTCCGCCGAAAGAGTGGTAAAGCTCTTAAATACACAGCCTGAGATTCAAGACTCCGAAGAAATCACGGAAGTTTACGGGGACGCGTTTGAGCCCAAAAAAGAAAACTGGCCGATCATACACGGAGACGTCGAATTTAAAGATGTAATGTTTAAATATAACAAAGGCGACAAAGTGCTTGATGAGTTTAATCTAAAAGTAAAGCACGGTGAAACAATTGCTTTGGTGGGTGAAACCGGGAGCGGAAAATCCACTATAGTAAATCTTATTTGCAGATTTTATGAGCCGGTTGATGGAAGCATACTGATTGACGGTGTGGACTATAGAGAACGCTCACAGCTTTGGTTGCACTCAAACTTGGGCTATGTGCTGCAGACGCCGCATCTTTTTTCCGGAACCATAAGGGAAAACATTCGTTACGGAAGACTTGAGGCCACAGACGAGGAAGTGATAGAAGCTTCAAAGCTTGTGGATGCACACGACTTTATCTTGAAACTAAAGGACGGATATGATGCTCAGGTGGGTGAAGGGGGAGGCCTGCTTTCCACCGGTGAAAAGCAGCTTATATCTTTCGCCCGGGCGATACTTGCCAACCCCGCGCTATTCGTGCTGGACGAAGCCACAAGCTCGATAGACACTGAAACCGAAGTTAAAATACAGTCAGCGATTGAAAAATTGCTTTCAGGGAGAACGAGCTTTATTATCGCACACAGACTCTCCACTATCCGCCATGCGGACAGGATTCTGGTTATAGATAAAGGAACCATTATCCAAGAAGGAACTCACAAAGAGCTGATGAATCAGGATGGGCACTATCGCGATCTTTACACAGAACAATTCCGCCACGAGGCAGAAAACAAGCTGTTGGGAATTGATGAGAGCGAAGGCGTGGCTTAGTGTGAAAATATACGTTATTTAAAAAAAGGATTGAAATGTCGGCAGGAACCCGCAGTTATTTGTGGGTTCCTGCTTATATAAATTAGTATTTGAGGCTTAGTGAGAAAGTGAAAATTATGTGGTGGAATCTTCCGATATTTCAAGATTTTATTTTAAAAACATTTCAAAAACAAAAAATAGTGGTAAAATGCAACTATTTTTATTGACAATGAACTGTTATAATTTTAATATTGATATATTGAGTTGTTTTGTAATAAAACTCATTTTTCTTATTTGCATTTTGATAAAAACTACGAACAGAACTATTTCATTTCACAGACTTAGTTTTTAAATTATTAGAAGGAGAATTATTATGTCCAAATTACTTGTTGGGGCCGGGAAGGCCACGATTGACCCTACTAAAGATATGTATCCTATGCCGACACGTTTTAACGTGGCCGACGCTCTTTATGACTCTTGCTATTGCCGAGTGATCGCGATAGACAACGGAGATATAAAAGTGCTTATGCTTATTTATGAGGTGAGTGATTATCCGATGGTGCCAAATCTATTGGCAAAAGTCGCAGAGGCGACAGGTTTTGCCGAGGAGAATATAATCTTAACATTTACGCATAATCACACATCCCCATGCGATGAGGCAAATCACTCTTTTGGAGGAGATGAATCGCAAGAGCTTGACGCAAAGCGGAAGAAATTCATGGAAATCGAATTGGCCGCGACAATTGATGCTGCAAAGAAAGCAGTTGAAACCATGCGCCCCGCAAAATGCGGATTCGGAACCATAGACAGCTATGTAAACGTAAATCGGGATTTTAATACTTTTGGTGGATTTTGGGTGGAAAGCCAAAATCAATCAGGCTTCAGCGACAAAACATTGTCTGTTTTGAAATTTGTTGATGCAGATGGAAAGCTTATAGCCGCGTTTATGAATCATGGTACTCATTCGACTTGCGCTTTCTTGCAAAAAGATGCTGATCATAAGATTAAAACAAGCAGTAATTTTTCGGGAATCGCCTGTAAATTTGCTGAGCAATATTATAATGACGAGGCTGTAATCGCATGGTCGGCAGGAGCTGCCGGCAATCAGAACCCTATCATGAGCCACGGCTTGCGCTATGAGTATCCGGATGGCTATACGGCTTCAGTGCCCTATCCTGATGGGGTTGGATATATGCAGATGGAAAGTGTGGGACGCATCCACGGCGGGGACGCTGTAAAATGTATCGAGTCAATAAAAAGCTACAAGGAAAGTTTTCCGATAAAACTAGTAAAGAAAACTGTTTTGCTTCCCGCTCAGAAACGTGTTCCTAATCCAAGTGGCCAAAGGGCAGCCGTGCGAATGGACAATGAAGGTTTGCGCGATTGGGATGCGATACCATATGGCAAATCTCCAGCGGTTCCTGATTTGAGCAATGTTGTGGAGCCCGCTCCGGAGAGTCCTCTTGAAATGAGGATGGATTTATTGCTGCTGGGTGATGTCGCTTTAATACTTACAAATGGCGAACTTTACGCGGAACTCGGAAGCAGGATTAAAGCCGAATCTCCATACAGCAAAACTGTGGTTGCGACATACTCTCAAGCAAAATCGACCGGCTATATAATGGATAAATCTTCGGTAAACCATAAAGTTTTTCAGGCGTTTAGCCGTGTAATTCCAGGTGGCTCAGATGAATTGATAGCCGAAGTGGCACAGGAATTGTATAAAGAGGCTTTGAAATAGTAAGGAATTTATCAAATTTTTGATTTTATTGCTAAACTAAAAATCCTAAGTGTTTTCAAGTGAGGGAATTTAGTGTTGAGTAGTATCACAGTTTATATTTACCGACGTAAAATATTTAAGAGTCCGCGGTTTATCGCCGCGGACTTTGTTTAAGTTAAATAAATTTAAATATTTATGTGATTGAAAATAGCTTTACAGACGCAGTCCCAATAATTTGGAATAATCATTAACGTCTCCGTTATCTAAGCAGCATTCAATTATCTCTCTTCCTATAGGCATAAGCTTTGGCGTGTTAAACTTTGCTAATTCCTCTTTGAAGAATTTGCCCAGCATTTGAGAGCCCGCTTCAAATCCTTCTTCACCGACTTCGTGCTGCAAGTTTGTTTGCAGCATTCCTTTTGGGATGTATGTTCCGTCAACTTTAACGGATTCCATTGCATATCCTAAAAGGTTGCATTGCGATTCTTTAAGCTGGTCTATGTTGAATTTTGCACTGCCGCGTCTTGCCAAGTATTCTCTGGTAATCCATTGAGGCATAAAGCCCACTTTGTAGGCGCCTATGTGCTGATTGGGAATCAGTATATAGCGGGTGCTTGTAGCTTCCACAAATTGCTTTAGCAGCAGATTGGCTTGCTCTACCATACTTCCTGTAGCAAAAGGCCAGTATGAACCAACGCCCTCACTGGACAAGCCGTCGGTGTCGCTCGTGATGCTTGGGTTGTCATGGCCTCTTGGGGACACAAGACGCCACAGCCATGCCAAAGCCGGAGGCAAAATATGAAACAAACCCAAAATGCCGTAAGAAGGATTTTTTGCGGTACATGGGGGAGTTCTTACACCGAAACTCCTGACATCGACTTCCACGGCGTCGTCAATCACATCGGGGACAAAGCTTCGGGGCATAATTACTCTGGGGTTGGGGCAGGGTTTGCCGGGCGCGTCCATTGTGTGCTCCCAAATAAGGCAAGTTGCGTTCGCGACTCCCTGAATATTAAGAAAAACCAGCGGCTCTTTCGGATGTATGGTCAATTTTTCATACATCGGGGATTTACCATATTCATCGATATGATTAATCCTCAAAAACCAGCCGTTTTCCGCGTCTTTTACTGTAAGCTTGGTGCTGTTGGCTTGAAAAGAAGGATGGCACAAAGCCATATCATCAGTTACAGGACGCAGTGTACAAGTTTCTTTTATAATTAAATAGTTCTTGGTATTGGTGACAATGTTTTCGCCTAGTAGAACCTGTCCGTTTGGTTCTTTGTGGAGAGGTTCAATCATCTCGCTTTTTCCGCCGCCGCTCGCGCCTTCGTGCATTATGGTAATAGAATTATCATACGGTGTGATGACCTGAACGGTAGAAGCGTGAGCTGTGACCCATCCCTCTTTTTCCCCGATATTAAGCAATACACCGTAAACTCCTTTTTTCGCGCTCGGACCCGGGTACAAATTGTATGAAAACAATTCGTGCAATTCTTCTAAACGATTATGCACGACAATCTGTTTTCCTGCAAAATGCGTATGTCGGAACGGAGGCGCGAGATAAATTACGGCTTGGGGAGTGAAACCATCGGGAAGTTTGCTTTCCGGTATGAACCCCTGCAAGTCGGCCACTGCTGTTGCGAAAAATGCCGCGTTAAGAGGCGCGATTAGCAAAGAAGGATATCCTTCATATTTGTCGCCTGACATAAAAGGCACAAGAATAAGGTCTTGGGACTTTAGCCAGTCAAATGTTTTTTCTCTCAAATCTTCAAAATCCTCGTTATATATATCTTTATATTTTATTTTATCGGAAGGATTTCCATCGGCTACAACCAGCGAGTCGGGATCGCGTCTTCTCATATATTCGTCAGTGTAGTTGACAGCGATTCCGTTTTTGCATTTAATCACATTTGCTTCAACGATAAATCCGTGGCCGGGCACATCATAGCCTACTTCAAAATTTATATTGTCAGAAGAGCCCAAGGATAATGCGAGAAGCTCGTCTCTGGTTTCGGGAATAAATACTTTTATATCACTGCTCAATATATCTTTCACGTGTTTTGGCAAGTTGATTTTATTGCTGTTATTTGTCATAAAATTCTCCATTCTGCGGTTAAATTTATTTTTTAAATTAATGAATTATAAATCAAATTAATTCAATTGACAACATAAATTTTCATGCAATATACTACATAAATTTTCGGCCCAGAAAGTTCAATGTTTTTGTTGCAGAAGGGAAGGTTTTGTCTTAGCGTATTCGTCGCCGGACGGAGATGAAATACTTAGAATTGATATCGGAGAAGGTGTTAAGAAAGGAGCTGTGTAACTAAATACATTATAGCACAATTTAAAAATTGAAGATTTTTAATTCACTTATTCTTTCAGCCAAAGCTGTACTCCAACTCCAAATTCTTCATCCGGACTTGATGCGAATCCGAATTTTTCGTAGAATCCTTTTTCACTTTCAGCGGCAAATAGGCTGATTTCGATTTTTTCTCTTTGTTGAGCGCTGCTTTTTAAGTATTGAAGAATGTGCTCCATAATTTGGCGGCCTATTCCTTTACCCTGATATTTTGGTGCAACGATTACGTCAGTAATAAAAATTGTGTATCCACCGTCATCTATTATTATAGCCATACCAACTACTTCTCCACCGATTTCCGCGTGAAGAACATACTTGCTGCCTTTTAAAGAGGAGACGTAGCTGCTTTTGGAAAAAACGTCCCCGAACGCTTCTTTTTTTAGACGGATGTAATCGTCAAGGGATAAGGAATTTTCTTTAAATATAATTTTCTTTTCAGACATTGTTTCTCCCTGGTGATGCAAACCAAACATAAACACTTATGGTAACATGTTACAATCTAATTTTTATAATGTCAAATAAAAAAAGGCCCAATTATATTGGACCTTTTTAAAAAATATTAAGTTTGTTTATTCGTCAGTTGAAATCCAGCCTAAAAGGTCTGCCCAAAGAGGATGATTTTCATCAAGCACTAGGGTCGATCCGTCTTTTAAGGAATATTGAAGTGCTTCAAGCGATCTCCAAAATGAATAGAAATTCGGATCTACGCTATAACTTTCAGAATATATCGCAATAGCTTCAGCGTCTCCGGAGCCTTTTATCTGCTGACTTTCTTCAACTGCCGCAGCTTCAATTTCACGTGCTTTACGGTCGGCAGCCGATACCATCTGCTGATAAGTTTTATTGCCGTCTGCACGTAGTCGTTGTGCTTCTTTTGCACGGTTAGCTATCATCCTATCGTATGTGGATGCAAGGTTACCGTCGGGTAGTATAGTCCGATGTACTTGTATATCTTTGATTTCAATCCCACCTACTGCAATGATATCATTTATGCTTTGCTTTGCAACAATGAGAGCTTCATTAAGTACGTCTTTATCCGATACGAAGTCTACTGAGTCCATATCATTGATTCTTTGGATGATGGTGGGGAAAATTAGGTTGTCAAGATAGTTGCTTGCTTTTACTGTATTACCGTGTGTTATTTTAAAATCTGCGGGATTTGATATCCGCCATTGTGCAAACATAGTGATATAATATTGCTTTTTATCTGATGTATTTACATCTTCACTATCGGATACATAGGTGTAAAGCCAAGAATCATATTGCTCTACCTTATCAATGAAAGGTACTCTAAAGAATAGGCCTTTTCCTTGTACCACTTTTATATTAGGCAAGTCTGTTTCACCTGTGTAAATTTCAGGATCTACCACTATTTTAATTATTTCACCAAAACGAGTAATTACGGTTTGTTGGCGTTCGTTTACAGTGAAAGTAGATGCTGAAAAAGCTATTGCCAAAACAAATAATATAGCCATTATAGCAATAATCGTTTTTGTTGCCTTGCCTACTTGTTGTGATTTCATGCGCGCATTTATATTAATGGTATTATCTTGATTACTCACCTGCGTCACCTCCTTGTGTTGTTGTTTCAAGAGGTAAGAATTCCAACACATCTGAGCCTGAGCTTACGATGTATTTCTGATCAGCATTAGCCATAATGCTTTCTATGGTCTCGATAAACAGCCTTTTTCTAGTTATTTCAGGACTTAGTATGTATTTTTCATATACCGCGTTAAACACTGCTACTTCACCATTTGCGTTTGCTATGGTTTCAGCTTTATATGCCTCAGCATCCTGAATCATTTTGTAAGCCTTCGCCTCTGATGCTGGCACGACTTCATTGCTATATTTTTCACCTTCATCAAGTTTTGTGGTCTGTTCGTTTCTTGCGTTTATAACATCTTGATAGGCTGATTTTACTTCTGTAGGTACAGCGATGTTTTGGATCTTAACCTGTACTACCGCAATTCCTATGTTATATGTGTCTTCCACAAGTGATTTGAAGTCTGGGAATACTTCACGTTCTATCGCGCTTTTGTCAAGTAGCGCTACATCAAGTGTTCTGTTTTGCACATTTCTGCGTATTACAGTCTCAAAAGCATAACGCAAAGTGCCAAATGGGTCGTCTACTTCGTAAAAGAATTTTTCAACGTCGTTAATTTTTACTTGATAAATGGCCTCAACACTTACTATGCTTGAATCTCCTGTAAGCATAATTGCTTCCGCTTCCACATCATAATATTGTGCAGCTGTTGTGGTTGTGCCCGATTGAGTAGTTCTATACCCGTATTCGAATGTGTGAATCTCCGTAGTCGATTGTATTTGTACAGTTTGGACTATTGGTAAATGCCAGTAAAGTCCTGCTTGCGTTTTGGTGTCAGTAACTTCTCCAAAGGTTAGAACAATAGCATTTTCTCCTTGTTGAATCCTATAGAATGAAAAGAGCGCTATTATCAGCACTATCCCCACCAAAGCAAGCAACGCATATCTTGTTACTTTTTTGTTGCTCAAAATATTTACACCTCCATATTTCTTTTTTATGAATTTTTAATTTTACATACATATTCCAAAATAGTTATAAGTAATGGTTTAAACATGCAATAGCATATCTAAATTATACAATACTTTGGGTGAAATATCATCTTTTGTTTTATAATATGGACTATGCTCGTATATTTTAATATAATGGGAAATAATGCAGCGAGGTGCTTTATGATTGATTATGATAAATACTTAATGAGAGAATATAGTTGTTCTTGCGGCGCAAAACACGAAGTGACAACAAAGAAAATCGTGATAGAGCGCAATGCGATTAAAAGAATACCTGAGCTTATTAAAGAATTGAACCTTCCCGTAAACGTTTTCGTGGTGTTTGATGAAAATACCTTTGATGCCGCGGGAAAGGAAGTTTTGGCTGTGCTTAAAGAGGCGGGAATAAGAGCGGATTCTTATATGTTTAAAAATAAAGATATTCTTCACCCGGACGAACAAGCAATCGGCACGCTTATGATGGCGATGGAGCCAATGCCGAAGCTTATTGTCGCGGTAGGCTCAGGAACAATTAATGACTTGTCAAGATTTTGCGCCACAAGGCTAAAAATTTCCTATATCGTAGTTGCCACGGCTCCTTCCATGGATGGGTTTGCATCAAACGTGATACCAATAACACGTTCAGGAATGAAGGTGTCATATCTTGGCGTAACTGCCGAGATGGTAATCGGCGATTTGGATGTGCTGTCCGCGGCTCCACTAGATCTTATGGTGGCCGGGTTTGGGGATATCATAGGCAAAGTACCCGCACGGCTGGACTGGCTGTTTGGCATGCATATATTCGATGAAGAAAAATGCCCTGAAATAGGCAAACTTATGAATTCGGCGGTTGAACAATGTATTGAATCGGCAAGTGAACTTAAACTTAGAACATATGACGCGACAAAAGGAGTAATGGATGCGCTGGTGCTTTCGGGCATCGCGATGCAGATGAACGGAAACTCTCGACCGGCTTCGGGAGCCGAACACCATATGTCGCACTTTCTTGAAATGCGTGATGGGAACTACACCCGGCCGGGTGCATATCACGGCGCGAAGGTGGGGATGATGTCGCTTATAAGCATGAGGCTTTATGAAAAGTTTTTTGAAGCAGGCCCTCCGCCTCAAGGCGTGATACCCGAATCTATTGAAACAAAAGCGAAAACGAAAAAAGCGTATAAAGAGGTAGGAGATATTGTTTTGTCTTACAAAGGGGAAGTATACATTAATCGTGCCGAATGGAGGGTCGCAAAAGGTAAAATCATTGAACAATGGGATTTGTTTAAGGCAAATGTAGATGGTTTTCCGGCGCTAAGGAGGCAGTTTTCTGAAATTTTGAATGACTGCGGCGCGCCTACGCATCCAAAAGACCTAGGATATACTAAGCAAGATATATTCGACGCTATTATGTATGCTCGGATGTTAAGAAAGCGTGTAACTATTTTGGGAGTGCTGGCAAATTGGGGATATCTTGAAAAATACGCATTGGAGATAATAGATGAGCTTTTTTAACAAGGAAGAGTACATACGCGCGCTAAAAAAAGTGGAGTGCTTTGTGCTTGATATGGATGGGACATTTAATCTTGGAATGAAGATAATTCCCGGAGCAATGGATTTTTATAACAAAGCAATGTCTAAAGGCAAACGGGTCGTATTTTTGACAAACAACTCTTCTCAAAACGGCGAGCATTATGTTAAGAAGCTGAGTGTAATGGGCTGCCCTGCGAAAAAAGAAGACGTTTATACATCGGGAATGGCGACTTGTCAGTATCTCTTGCGTGAATATAAGGGCAAAAAGGTGTATCTATTGGGAAACAAAAACCTGAAAGTGGAATTTCTAAAATATAATATTGAGCTGACGGATGAAAATCCTGACATTGTTGTAATCGGATTCGATACAACACTCAATTACAATAAAATGACCAAAGTTTGCGATTTTGTCAGAAGCGGCTTGCCGTATGTGGCGACTCATCCGGACTATAACTGTCCAACGGAAACGGGATTTATTCCCGATATTGGCGCGATAATAGCATTTATAAAAGCTTCTACCGAGCGCGAGCCGGATATAATAGTGGGCAAACCCTATGCGGAGATAATGCGCGGGCTGATGCAGATGGTAAACCTGCCCAAGGATAAAATAGCTATATGCGGGGACAGACTGTATACGGATATAGCCACCGGAGTTAATTTTGATATATTGTCAGTTTGCGTATTAACCGGCGAAACCAGTTTGGAGGATATTGAAAAATCCGAAATTAAGCCGCATCTTGTTTTTAACAGACTGGGAGACATCGCTGAATATATAGATTAAAGTGTGAATAAGGAGCAAAAGCTATGAAAAAGCTATCGGACAGATTATATAAGATGACCACAAATAAACGACTTATAATATCAATAATAATTTTTGTGGTATTTATTGCCACTGTTGCGCCATTGGCGGCAAACTACATGGATGAAGTGACAAACGGAGCGTCGTCCCCTGATATGTCTTTTGACTATGAAGCCGATGACCTTTTCCAAATGGCGCAGGATTACGGGGCTGAAGGAAGACGTGCGTATATTATATTGCGATTTACTTTTGACTTGGCTTTTCCCATTGTGTATCTTTTCTTTTTGGTCATGACATTAACAAAACTTTTATCTTATGTTCCCAAAGATTCACGGCTGCGCTGTTTAAATGTACTGCCGTTTTTCGGTGTATTTTTTGACTTTATTGAAAACATAATGGCTGCCATAGTAATAGGCAGTTATCCACAAAAAGTGACCGTCGCGGCGCATATTGCTCCTTATGCCTCTATGCTCAAGTGGCTTTTTATCGGGATAAGCTTTGTTTTGATAATTGTTCTTCTTATATATCGAGCTGTCATTGCCGTGTCAAAATATAAAAAAGTATAAGATGTGAAAAAATATATCGTGAGGTGGATATAATTTTTTTAATTAGCGTGTGTTTTCTTGCTCATTGTTGAAAACAGCACCAATATGATAAAAATGCTGAAGTTGCAGTATAAATATCTGACATTTTGAGCCGGGCTTCCCAGGAAATAGCCGAACGCGTTTGCAAGCATTGGCGACGCTATCGCGATTAGCGCGAATTTATGGCGGGTATAAAAAGCAAAGAAAGCGAAAATGGACAACATCAGCCAAAGAGCGGGGCGGAGAACAAATAGCATAGAAGGCTTTTGGTAAATGAAAGCCCGGATTGCCGGAAACGCACTTTTTTCGTAAATACCCAAATCATAACTAGAATATTGCGCAATGCCTGTGTTCCAAGGCAGAGTATAGCCGTAGTTTGGAATGGCCCAGGCGATTCCCGTGATTTGCTGGTACTCCAGCATCATATCAGAAGGATAGGCGCGCCAAAAATCAAAATAGAATTTAGCGAAACCCAAAGGGTCTTTTTCTATTTCGCCGTAGTCCAATGTAAATATGTAAATATGGTTAAATTTCCAGTCAGGCCTTTGCTTTACAGTTTCGGTGACGTACCCTAAGTTAAGATATTTATACGCTAGAGCATATTCGCTGTCTGTAAGCTCATACCAATTTTGATCAACTGTAAAAGCAAGCTGCGCAGATGGGATCATGGCGATATCCAAAAAACCTGAGCGTTTCCAATAGTTTTCCCCGAGTGAAATCTCAGCTATTTTATTTGTTCCGAAAAAGACAATAAGCACCGCGAGCAAAAGGAAAACGATTCTATTTGTTTTTTTGTGGGCTTTTAATAAATAGAAAGCTAAAATCAGGAAGCTGACAACTATGGTAATAAGAGCGTTGTGCCGTGAAAACAAAGCGATTAAAGCGGCAACAAAAAGTGCGGCGATATTTAACGGAGTAACCTTGCCCGCCACAATGGCACGCACAATGATAACGCTGATTAACATGAGCGAAACCATGTAATTAACATCTTTAAGCATGGTTGCGGTGTTCATTGCGTTAACGGGATACAAAGCTAAAATCAAAACGGTCGCCCAGCACCACCGGCGTTTCAGTCCCATACCCTGAAAAGTTACGGCAATCATCGAAAAAGCGAATGAAGTATATAATATCTGAACCGCCACTACTATCCATGGGCTGTCAATTATTGAGTTGAGCACATTAACATACAGAGTGTATATAATGGGATGCAGGCTGGTGTACGCGCCTGTTTTTGTCATCTCCCAAATGTATAGGCTGTCATAAGGGATAATCCCTGGAAAAACCACTGCAAGCAAAAATCCGTATAAAGCTAATGTAGGAAGCATGTATAATAAAATCATATAAGGCTTAACAGGTGTACTGTTATATTCCCATGTGATTTTTTCGGTGAAAAACAGCGCGAAAATTAACGCCGCGTTTACGAGCGCGACTATACAAATCCCTATCAAAACACCGAGTATGCCAGAAACCAGAGTAAACGGAAAAAGAAAAATGCTCTTTGTTAGAAAAATTGAGAACAGCGCCAATAAAATTTTATATGAAAGTTTTTTTGGGTTATAAAAATTTAAAATTTTATCAAACATATCTGTCTCCATGGGTTAATTACTATATTCCAAGATAAAGTTAGAACGATTTTTTATGAAGCTTGGTTAAAAGAAATCCGCTATATAAACCATTTTTTTGGGGAAAGTTTGGGTAAGCAAGTCACTATTGTTTATAATTGTTAAATCACTTCGCGTTTCGGCTTGCTCCAAGCCTACAAATCCCGTGAGTATTTGTGTAAGCGCCATGATGGAGCACTCGATATCACACTCTCCATCATATTCTTTAGCTTTTGATTTCCCATTCTTCCATGAAACTTTATATGATTTATTATTTTGCTCCATAAAATCATCATTGATTTTTATTGTGAAATTGCCCTCGTCTCCGGGTTTTTTGAATGTTTCAAGCGCTTTTTTTGCGTTTACTATGCGCGCCATTCCGCTTGGCTCATAAAATATTTCGCAGTCTCTGGGCTCCTGCCATAAATATGAAGGAACCATATCTGGAGGAAGATGAAAGCTTATTTTAATAACATTGCCCGCAAATCGGCCGATGAAGGCAAAAAGCATATTCATGGCCTCGTAATCCGTCCAAGCCAAATCCTTTATTGAAAGCTCGGCCGTGACACCATCTCTATCATAATCATATGTGAAATATGCCCGAGCCTTTGTATCTTTATCATATATTACATAAGTGCGTGTTTTTGATGTTACCGGATTATGCTCAAGCTTTTTTTCCCACTGCCAAGCGTCTCTGTCCAGCATTATATTATATTTTTCAGAGAAAATATTATAGATTTCAATGATATCGCAGGGATCGCTTCCACTGTCGCCCGGTTCAAACTGCTTTGCAGTTCCTTCAAAAGGAATATTCACCAAATCTTTTGGAGACGCTTCAAGCCTATACATTTCGTTGCAAAGCTCATAACCGAATTTTCTGTAATATGGATATGAGAAGGGATATAGATAACTCATTACATATCCTTCTTCGTAGATGGTGCCCAGAGCAAGTTTAATTGTCTCGCGAATCAATCCGCTTCTTCTGTTTTCTGGAAGACAGGCCACGTTGGCGATGCCTCCGCTTTTAACGCCCACTCCATCCAACCACATATAGTGGGGCTCACATTGCGTTATGGCAATCATTTTTCCGTGCTCGTCAAAGGCGCCGAAAAACTCCTGATATCTGAATTTTCCTTTTTCGAGAAGCTTATATTCTCCTTTGCAGTCATAATAAAAGGATTGTGATATTATGTATATAGCCTGCTCCTGCTCAGTTTCTTTGATTTTGCGAAATTCCATAGATTACCTCCAATTAACAATATATTTGTTTAATGTTTGTTTGTCAATGAAGATTAAATAATGTTATAATATTGGCTATGTTTAAGAACAAAATAAAAATTATAAATATAGTTTTTGTGGTTTCGATATTAATGCTTAGCTCGTGCAGTCCCATTGCGACAAACGCGCAGCAAGAGACGGAAAGTGTTCAGACACGAAGCAGTGCGTCTTCTGCTGATTTGCAAACACCTGAACCCACAGCGCCTCCCACACCTACACCTGCGCCGACACCCACCCCAGCTCCCCATGTGGAAGCTGCGGGTGACGGAAGGCCGTGGTACGTACGTGTGGACACCTATAATCAATTGATTTCCGTATACGCTTTGGATGAAAGCGGAGAATACACACGGCTGATAAATCAATTTATGTGCTCTGCCGGAAAACGCGACAATTATACAAAAAAGGTGTTTCAGGTGCTAAATGATGATGATAGATACAGGTGGAAATTCTTTTCCACATTCGGCGGCGGCTATTGCGAGTATGTGACGCGGATATACAAGCCTTTTCTTTTCCACTCGGTCATGTTTGAAACAAAAGACGAAGATACTTTGATGACAGAAACATACGCGGAGCTTTCTTTTCCGGATTCCCACGGTTGCATGAGGCTGATGCCGCAAGACGCAAAGTGGATTTACGATAACTGCATCGAGGGAACGTATGTTGAAGTGGTGGATGGGAAAGCGGATCCAGACCTTACGCAATCTTATATGCCGCCTCCGCTGATAGATGGGGATACTGTGCCTGTGCACGAGCCTTTCGAATCAGAAAAGAAAGTTCCCGCTGTGGTGCCAAATTGGGACAATTTCCCCAGTGACGGCGGGTGGGTGTATGACCCTGAAGTGTACGGATAAGAAATGTTTTCAAATACCCAAAACTTGCTTTGTTCTGCCCGTATAAAATCCGATAAGTTGCGCTATAAATGTTTATATATTAAAATACTAAGCTAAAGGAGATGTGTTATGAGATATAAATTATTATCTTTGTTTTTAATATTCGCTTTAATTTTTTCTTTGGGGCAGACTGCCTTTGCGGTTGCCGTCAGCATTCCGGACTCAAATTTGAACTCGGCTCTTCATCAGCTTGCCGGAGTTCCCGCAGGCGATTCGCTTACAACTGAGAAGCTTGCGGCGATAACAGGGGCCGTAAATCTTTCAAATAAAGGAATATCAAATATTGACGGAGTTCAATATTTGACCGGAGCTTCTTCAATAGACATTTCGCTTAACTCGATTACGTCAGTGCCGCGCGAGATAGAAAACTTGACCGCGCTTGAATCCTTGGATTTGTCCGGTAACAGGCTATCGAGGATTCCTTCCAATATCGGAGTGATGTCGGGGTTGAAAAATCTGGATATAAGCGCCAACAGACTGGATGAAATTCCGTCTGCGCTGACGAAGCTTTCGCTGACCACGTTTAAATGCGACTATAATTTTCTCGATGTAAGTGATGGTTCGTCTGCCCGAAGCACAATTAATTTGATTAGCGCACAAAATAAATATTTTGAAGACCAGTTAATCGCAGTTCAAAAACTATCCGCTTATTCTCCGCAAAACGGAACCATAGTAATTTATTGGGACGCGATGGAAAGCATTAAGTTTGATAGCGGAGCAATAGGCGAGATAGACCGTTTTGTGGTTCTTGATTCAGGATATAAATATATCGGGGAATCGGCCGCGTATGAAAAATCGTATAGCATCAGCGGATTGGACACAACTACTGAATATACATTTCACGTTAGCGCCGATTACTATGTTAAAGGCACAAAATATAGCAGTATTTATACAAAATTTTATAAAGAAATCACGCTTAAAGCTGTGCCGCAAAACACTCCCACAATGGAACTTTCGCCCACCGAAACTCCCACTGTAACGCCTGCTCCGGAAACTCCGACGCCGATGCCGGAAACGCCGACTCCTACCATTCAAGCAGATACACAGACACCGATTGTAACCGCTTTGCCCAGCCAGGCGCCGCAAAGCACAAACAGCGCGGCCAAAATTATACGCATCATAATAATTATATTGGCTGTAATATTTGTTTTAGTTACATTGCTTATAATAATGAGAGCTGTGGCGCAAAGAAAGCACAGAAATTCGAGATACAGACGTTGATGAGAAAAGAATATAAGATTGGCGTAATATCCGATATACATTCTAACTTTGTGGCTTTAAAGGCTGTTTTTGACGAGCTGTCAAAGATTGATTTGGATGATGTGATAATAGCCGGCGATATAATTGGCGGGTTTACCCAGCCCAATCAAACGATAGATATTATCAAGCAGCATAACGCGAAAGCCATTCATGGCAATAGGGAAGATTACTTGCGGAATTATCTGGACGGGAAGCATGAACATTGGGATAAATTCCATCAGATGAAGCCTATTTTGTGGACTGACCGCGAGCTTACCGATGCAAACATGGATTATCTTTTTACTCTTCCATCACAAATTGAATTTCAGGTCATGGGGACATTTTTTAGGGTGGTTCACGGTTCTCCCCGCAATGTCAGTGAGCTTGTTTACAAGCATGAAGAAGATAAAATAACTGAAGCGTTGGCGAGTGTTTGCGAAGATGTTTTGATTTGCGGACACAGCCATCAGCAGTGGCATAGAAAAATTGACGATACCCTTATTGTAAATCCTGGTTCCGCCGGGCTTTCGTTCAGGATTAGCGGCATGGCTCCGTATTCTGTTTTATCTTTTATTGACGGATCTTGGAGTGTGGAAGAAAAACAGGCTTCATATAATACAACAGACAATAAAAAAGCTTTTGATTTATCAAATATTGAATTTTACAGCCCTTGGGAAAATATGCTGATGCACAGCATTGAGGATGGAAAGGTCGCGACACTCGCTTTTTTAACCTATGCCAAAGAGTACGCGTTTTCAAAAGGATGGGACGGAAAAGACGGACTTATTCCGAATGAACACTGGCATGCGGCGAATGATAGTTTTGATTGGGACAATTACAATTACGTGAGCCGCGCAAAAAGGCCTAGTTAAGCTCGTCCAAAGTAAGCTCAAAGCTTTCTGTGAAATTATCCATGAAATAGTTTGCTTCGGGCATATTTAATTCTATAATTGATTTATATATTGAAGCTTTCGCCTTTTCGAATTCTTTGTTTCCAACTTTCATCTCTTCAATACACTTAAGATAGGCGCAGATTCTGTCGGCGGCCTTTACTATGAGGTATTCTTCGGATTTTTCTGGAAGAAGGTATTTTTCGTATTCCGGTTTAAGCTCATTGGGAAGCATAGCCAAAAGTTTTTGGTTCGCCATATCTTCAATTTTTTTATACGCGTTTTTTATGTCGGGATTATAATATTTGATTGGTGTGGGAAGATCGCCTGTTATGACTTCGCCCGCTTCGTGGTAGGCGGCGGTCGCGATGACTTTTTCAATGTCATAGTTTTTGTCACAAAGTTTGTTTCCGATAAGACCTAATGCGTGAGCAATCCAGACCACCTGCATAGAGTGCTCCTGAATGTTTTCGCGGTCCGCGTTTCGCATAAGGTTCCAGCGGTAGATGTATTTCATCCTGGATATATAAGCAAAGAAGTTTTTTGACATGTTATCTCCTTGACTATATCACTTGGCGTGATATAATAGCATTACAATTTAATATGCGCTGGGGGGGCTTTTAGCTGAGATATCGCGCACAAATATTATATCACAAACAGTGATATTTGTGCATGATGACCCTTAGAACCTGTAAGTTAATACTTGCGCAGGGAAGCAAAATCATGAACTTTCACCCGCACGTATTTCACGTGTGGTTTTTTATTTGCCTAAAGTGTCATATTAAATAATATACTTTAAGGAGTTTTGTATGAATACTTGGTTAGAAAAACTGGCAGAGTCGATGAAAGAGGTCGAAGCAATACCAATTTGGTTACAGATTATAATAATATCTGTAATCGCATTGGTTGGATTATTTGTAATGTTTAGGAGCAAGAAATTTACTGCTCGCGAGCTGTCAATAGGAGCACTCAGCATTGCAATGGCATTTGTGCTTTCGTACATAAAGATATCACTCCCGCAAGGAGGATCTGTAACTGCCGCGTCTATGTTGCCAATTTTGGCGTATGCATGGGCATTTGGCCCAGTGGCGGGAATAACTGCGGGATTTATTTATGGTGGCCTTCAATTGATGCAGGGAATGTGGATTTTGCATCCTGCTCAAGTGGCACTTGATTATCTGCTGCCATTTGCCTTT
The DNA here is from genome assembly GCA_963675575.1 of Christensenellaceae bacterium. Lineage (GTDB taxonomy): Bacteria > Bacillota > Clostridia > Christensenellales > UMGS416 > JAGLOK01. The sequence goes on along the minus strand of OY776378.1, from coordinate 2,552,760 downwards.
TTGGGGTTTGCGGCATTCAGTAAAAAGAATTTGCAAGTGGGAATTGTCATAGCGTGCGTTGCAAGATTTTTATCTCACTATGTATCAGGTCTTATTTTTTGGGGAATGTATGCGCCGCAAGGACAACCTGTGTGGATTTATTCGCTTTTTTACAACGGCTCATATATGCTGATTGAAATGATAGTCTGTCTAGCGATATCTTTTGTTCCGCAGTTCAGGCGGATAATCGAAAAAATGAAGCAAAGTATCCCCAAAAAAGCGTAAGCAGAAAAGTTATATTTGGTGAAACGGCAAACGGATGACAATACAAAGCCGATTGAAACCAGATATAAGCCGTGACAATAAACAATCGTTATTGCTATAATGGCAGTAACGATTTTTTTATATAAAAATTCTATGGCGACTAAGTAACACGCAACTAAATATATGGAGATATACGATGAAAAATGTTTTTGAAAAGCTCGCAGACGCTCTCAATGCTTTGCCTAATGGGTTTCCGAGAACCGAGACAGGTTCCGACGTTGAATTGCTACAATATATGTATACCCAAAAGGAAGCCGAATTATTATGCGAATTAAGCCTTAAGCCCGAGACAGCAAAGGACATTGCGGAACGCTTAAATAAAATAACCAATGAGGTAATCACCGGGCTTTTGAACATGGTGCGTCAGGGCAAGGTGTGGATGGAAAAAGAAAATGGCAAGCCGATGTTTCGTCTGGCGCCGTTTATTGTTGGAAGCTACGAGGCGCATTTTGAAAAGATGGACGAAGAAATGGCGCTGCTTACCGAAAAATATATGGCCGACGGTGGCGTAGCGGGCATCATGAAGCCTCAGCCTGCAGTGCACCGGGTCGTCCCGACAATGGACTTTTCTGAACTTGAGTGGATTTTGCCATACGACAATGTTATTAAAATACTAGACTCGGCAAAAACATTTACGGCATACGACTGTATATGCAGAAAGCAGCAGGACGCGCTGGGAAAAGGGTGCGACGCACCCAAGCACAACTGCCTTTCTTTTTCAATGGTGGATAGAAAACCACAGAAGTATGATATTTCAAAAGAGGAAGCGATAAATCTCATTAAGGAGGCCGAAGACGCGGGGCTTGTGCATTCGGTGAGCAATGTTGTAAACGGCTTGCATTATATTTGCAATTGCTGTGGTTGCTGCTGCGGAGTGTTGCGTGGGATAAATGATTGGGGAATAGAAAACTCTATGGCGCGAGCAAATTATGAAGCGCTAATTGATGATGAAAATTGTATAGGGTGTGAAGCGTGCTTGCCGAGATGCCAAGTGAATGCAATAGCGATGGTGGATGGAAAAGCGTCAATAAACCGTGACAAATGTTTGGGGTGCGGATTATGTGTTTCAACCTGCCCAACGAGCGCAATTGAGCTTAAAGCGCGTCCCGAAGAAGAGCGGGTGACCCCCCCTGAAAGTTTCGGAGATTGGGAAAAAATGCGGCTTGAAGACAGGAAATTGTTGTAGGCGGGCGCCTAACTATTTCAGAAGTAAAAAATGAACTAAAAAAGCTGACGACCATTTAAAGGTTGCCAGCTTTTGTTGCTTTAAGTAAAACTTAAAAAATCAGCGCATTTTATTTTTGGTCATAAACTCAACTACCGCGTGGTGGGATAATGCGTCGGTTTGAGCGCCAACTGTCTGCACCGTAAGCGCCGCCGCCGCGCTGGCATAATCCAACGCTTGCTCTATGCTGTATCCGCGGTTTAGCGCGCAGGCCAAGCCTGCATTAAAGCTGTCTCCTGCACCGGTTGCATCCAACGCGTTTACTTCATATGAAGGTCTGGTGATAGTTTTTGTTTTGTCCGAATAGTAAAGCCCTTTGGCTCCCATTGTGCAGATGACCGCACCCACACCCAGCTTCAAAAGCGAGTTGCATGAGCTTTCAATGTCGGCACCTTTTGCTATATACTCGATTTCGCTTTCATTGGGCGTCATATAGTCAACATTGGCTAAAAGCTCTCTTGGAAGAGGTTTTGCCGGAGCGGGGTCCAATATTACCGTTCCTCCGGATTCCTTCATAAGATTTGCCGCCAAAACTACGCTTTCCATGGGTATTTCCAGCTGAAGCAAAAGATATTTGCATGCAGTTATTTCAACGGCGTGGCGCTGAATATATTCGGGCGTGACGTGGGCGTTGGCTCCGTCAATTATTGTAATTCTGTTTTCTCCGCCTTTTTCAACTTCAATAAGAGCCATCCCGGTGGAAGTTTCAAAGCTTGTTCCAACATTTGAATAATGTGTTCCGGCTCTTGTGAAATTGCGTTCATACATTGAAGCATGGACATCGTTTCCCATCATGCCAAACATATAAGTGCGAATTCCCAGTCTAGATGCGGCAATGGCTTGGTTTCCGCCTTTTCCACCGCAAATGAAATCAAGGGAATCTCCGTGCACAGTCTGTCCGGGTACGGCGAATTTGTCCACCCTTGCAACTAAATCAATATTTAAAGATCCTACTACACCAATTCTATCCATGGGTATATGATACTATATTGAATGAAGTTTGTGCAAGACGTTGGCATTCAATAATTGTTTTATTTATAACTTTGTTTAGAATGTTTATATTTTATTCATAGATAAAAAAATTTATATATTTGGACTTTTGACCAGTTTTCTATTAAAAGTTTAAATTTGCGCGCATGGTAAAACACGGATATAATGTACCTATGAATTCAAAAATGGATGAAATAAAAATAAAGGCATATGCAAAAATAAATTTAAGCTTGTATATCACGGGAATTCGCGATGACGGCTATCATCTGCTAGACAGCGTGTTTGTTCCCATAAGCTTATATGATGAAATTACTATAAAAAAAGAAGGGTCTGGAATAAGCGTTAAGTGCGACCAAGATATTCCGACTGACCAAAGAAACACAGCCTTTAAAGCCGCCTCATTAATAATGGAAAAGGCGAACATAGGCGGGGTTGCAATAGAGATTAACAAGAATATCCCCGTGATGGCGGGGTTGGGCGGCGGCAGTGCGGATGCCGCGGCGGTGCTTTACGGAATGAACTCGCTGTTTGATATAAATATTAAAGATGAAATGCTTAAAGAGCTAGGTCTTCAAATCGGAGCGGATGTGCCGTTCTTTTTGAGCGAAGGAGCCGCGAGAGTGCAAGGGATAGGGGAGATTATAACTCCGATAAAAATATCAAACCCACTGGACTTGATATTAATTAAGCCAAAGCAATCGCTTTCAACAAAAGAAGTATACAAAAAATATGACGAGACTTACGGTGAACACTCGGGAAGCTGTGAAGAGCTTTCGTTTACGCTTGAAAAAAAGGGATTAAAGGATATTTCTAAATTCTTGAAAAACGACCTTCAGAAAGCGGCTGTCAAGCTTTGCCCGGAAGTGCAAAACGCAATTGATTTTCTTAAAGAAAGAGGGGCTTTAGGCGCGCTTATGACCGGAAGCGGGTCGTGCGTTTTCGGCATATTTAAAGACGAAGATATGGCAAAAAAAACTGCAAGCCAATATACCGAAGAAGGCAGGGCGTATGTGGCTAAGACTCAAGATTATGCACTGCAAATATTGGAATAAAGAAAATTAAAGTAGTATTTCAATTGGCGGTGTCAATTTAATATATTCCAAAACAAAACATAAGCTTTCTTTTTTTTAAAATTTAGTATAAAAATTTATATACAGATATAGATGTTTCGAATTATTGATGCTCTTACTGGAAAAGGAGTATTATGAATAATAAAATAATATTAAATATAGTCGGCGAACAGCTGGTGGGGGACGAAATGAACCGCACCGAATTTGTAACCGAAGGAAGATACAGCGAAGAAAACGGCAAGAAAAGACTTGAGTATGACGAAAGTATGATGCTTGGCCAGGAAGGTTCGGTCACGTCCATTGAGTTTGACGGCGATACGGTCTCGCTTATGCGCACAGGAAGCTCTTTTTCACATATGGTTTTACGCGCAGGAGAAAAGTGCCTGAACTATTTCCACTCTGAAAACGGCGATATACAAATGGGGGTGTATCCACTACGCGTAAGCTGCGAGATGAACCAAAACAGCGGAGAAGTGGATTTGACATATCAGCTTGACATTGCAGGGATTTACGCCAGCTTAAATCAGCTTAAGGTGTCATACAGTCAGCCGAAGAATTAACATGTCAGTGGATTTTATTGAAATTGCGAAGAAGGAAATCTGCTCTTTCTTGGGGGAAAATTATAGTAATTTGAAATTCGCCGTTAAATTTAACGGTGAGTTTTTTATTGCAAACGCTAACGGGAACATTCCTGAGACAGAACTTAAATTCAACTTAAAGTCTGTTTCGATGTATAAACTGAGTGGAAACAAAATGTTTTTTACACCGGATGATAATTGGCTTAAAGATTCTATTTCAAACATTCAAGAAACGGACTGCAAAGACACTGATTTGATGGTATATTCGCAAATTGTTCGCCTAAACAAGCAGATTGAAATTGGCCTTGGGGGAGAGCAATGGAATGAGAATTCATACAAGTTTGCAAAAGATATATTATATGCGCTTCATACGAAATCAGAAAGTATACGCCTAAATATTGTAAAACGATGCGCATGCGAATATAATAAGATGCAAAGGCAGGGGCGGATACCGGGAGATCTTATAAAAGGGTACAAAAACGCGCTCTGCCAAATATCGGGAAAGTTTTAGGATTACATCATGATAGTTAGATGGCTGGGGCATTCTTGTTTTGAAATCGTTGGTGAAACAATGAGTGTGATAACGGACCCTTATGACGAGTCGGTGGGCTACCCGATTTTATCGACCGGAGCCGATTATGTTACAATAAGCCATTCTCACCGAGACCATTGCGATACTTCATGGATAATAGGCTGTGATGTTGTTGAAGGCATCGGAGTGCAAGAGTTTCCAGGTGTCAAATTTAAAGGGATACCGTCATATCATGACAGACTTGAAGGCAGAATTAGAGGAGAAAATACGATTTTTAGAATTGAAATCGATGGGATGGTATTTGGACATTTGGGGGATCTCGGACACCTTATTGATGAAGAGACTTGGCGGGCTTTGGGAAGAGTGGACGTTTTGTTTGTTCCCGTCGGCGGAAACTATACAATAGATTCCAGAGAAGCGCTGAAAGTGATGGAAGCCATTGATCCTCAGTTGACGATTGCCATGCACTTTGCGAATGAAGCTTGCAAATTTCCGATTGACACCCAGGAAGATTTTTTGAAGCTTACCGGCGGAGTGCAAATGCAGGAAAGCTCGGTGAAGTTTAGCAAAGAGGAGCTTAGCAGGGGAAAGAACGTAATCGTGCTGAATTGGGCGAGAAGCTAAAGTTAGAGCTTTTTGGTTCAGACTGGAAGAAGACATAGTGAACGAATGCTCTGAAGCCCGTTGACCAAATTTCGTTATTTCTTTACATAATATAAGATTATATGGTAATATATAGCCGAGGGTATGTGTACGAAAGGGGAAATTTGGGTGATTTCTTCGAATAAGAGCTATAAGCGCAGGCGATTTGTGCTTGTTATTTGTGTCGTGTTGCCTATTGTTTTATATGCAGGCTTTGTTTTCGCAAGAAACTTAAAGACATATAATTCGCTAAAAGGGCAGCTGGAAAATGCCAACGAAGAGCTTTATGAGGTTCAACAGGAAAATGAACAGCTGGAGCAGGAAGTTGAGTACACAAAGACCGACGATTTTATTGTTCAAAAAGCACGTGAACTTCTGGGATATGTAAAGCCCGGAGAGGTAAAATACGTTGATGGAAATGATTAATACATAAAGCTCGCATAGACTGCGAGCTTTAATAATATTCTTCGCATTTTTTATTTATTAATGTATAATTAAAATGATGAGAAGATAAATGTTTATATACTTTTTTGCTTTTTTATTCCCGCGGTTTGGGACAGTTTTCTCTCATTATGATATATAAATACAGATTATTTTATTTGTTGAATAGCTTTATAACTTCTTGCACATATAGGCTCTCTGCTGTATATTGTAATGAGTTTTGAGTAGGTATTAAAATTCTTTGTTTTTATGGCTTCGATTGCTTCGAGTTAGAATAAGGCTGGATGTGTGAAAACGGGGTTTAATATCATTGATTATACTTAATGTTTTTGTAGTAAAATTTTTTTAAGGGGAATATATGGCGGTTAATGATTTTGCTGTTATAGGATTGGACAATATAGGTCAAAGCCTGGTTATAAACATGAAAAGCAGGAAGTATAGTGTTGCGATTTTTGATGAGGATGTTGAAAAAGCTTTCGGTTTTTCCGGAGAATGTGTTTCAAAGGTAAAGGCATATAGGGATCTTAAAGGATTGGTGGCTTCGCTTTCGGCGCCAAGAAAGATTTTTCTAAGCTTAGATGGTTCTAAAATCGATGATGTCATAGCGGAGATACTTCCGAATCTTAACAAATCGGATGCTTTAATAGATTTGAGCGCCGGCAATTATTCAGATATAAACAATCGTGCGGAAGACTTAACTCTGAAATCAATCAGATATCTTGAGGCGGCTGTTACCGGCCCGCAGGAAGAGCTTTCATCGGGCGTAGGGCTTATTGTTGGCGGGCGTGAAGACGCTTTCAGCGCCTGTTCGAGAATATTGCGGCAGATTTCAAAAGAGCACAAGGGATTTAGCAGCTGTATTCACTCTGGATCTTGGGGAACGGCGAATTATACGAAAATAATCCACGACTCTATAGAAACTTCATTGATGCAGATAATTGCGGATGGGTATTTTATGCTCAGAAACTTGGGCGGCATGAAGTGCGAGGAAGTTTCTTCAGCATTCACTTTTATAAACGAGGAACTCGATTTATACCTTTTAGGGATAACCGCAAAGATTTTAGAACAGATAGATGTGGAAAGCGGAACCCCAATAATTGATTATATTTTAGACAGCGCGTCCGTGGCGGATACAGAGGTTGCGGCTTTTGGCGAAGCTTTTAAAAACAACATTCCCAACCTGCTTTCTTCTCAAGCTGTTTTTTTGCGATATCTTTCCGGGCAGCGCGAGCAAAGGAGAATGTCTGTAAAAAAACTTTATGCTCCGCAAATCAGATACGATTCAGGAAGCATAAAACTTTTAGATTCTATTAAAGACGCTATGAAGGCCGCGATAATAATTGCCTATGCACAGGGATTTGACCTGCTGAGCGCGGAACTTAAAAATGGCCAGTGGAACTATGGCGAAGATGAGATCGCCCGAGTTTGGAGTGGGGCTTCAACGATAAGGTCAAACTATTTAAGCCGGGCGAATACTGCGTACAATAAAAATGATAATTTGCTAAATCTTATGCACGACGATTATTTCACGGGTCAGCTGAAATCCGCGCAAAAAGGAATCAGAGAAATTGTTATGCTTTCGGCAAAGCATTCGGTGCCCGCGCCTTCTTTTATGTCAGCACTTAGTTATTATGACTGTATGCGGGCAAATGTTTTGCCGTCAAACCTGATACAATCACAGCTTAACTATATGAAAAGGGATACCGTGCGCAGATATGATATTCAGGGTAACTTCAATGTGGACTGGATAGTGGGAGACAGCAAACAAAACAAGGGAAATACGTCTAACCACTAATTGTAAAAAATGAATAATGGGATGCGATAAATGATAAAAATATGGGGTAAGACCTTAAAGAAAAATAAAATTGTTTTAAACCACACGGTTGAAATATATGAAGATTTCAGCGAGCAAGCCGTTTTGGATGGGATTTACACCATTTGCCTAAAATTTGATATACCGAGGCCAATTATGCTTAATAAACATTTAAGGGATATAAAAAATTTCTTGATTGTTAAGTTTTTGGCCGATGATTTTATCGAAAAAGTCGACTTTGATAAGTTTGAAATAGATATATTTATTGTAAAAAAGAATTCTCCTAGTTAATTCTTAGAATTATTCAATGTTCAATTTATGCATTATTTGATTTCCGAATACGTCGAAAGTTAAAGAGTAAGGCTCGCCTTCGCCTTTTTTTAGCTGCAGATGCCTCCCAATCGCGGGATTGTCGTGGGTTCGGACATCGAAATCGTCCACATAATAGCTGTCGCCAATTAATCGTCCCACCGACCAATTTTCAACCAATGTGTCTTCGGTGGGCAGAAGATTATTGCTGTAGTATTTTTCACCGCCCGGAACTCTGTAGTCGTCAAGATGCACTTTATTGTTCTTGAAAGAAAATTTAACTTCAGGTTTTTGGCTAAATATTTCGATATTTTCCCAAACTGTGCAAAAAGGTTGGTTGAGTAGAGCAATGTTGGATTTTGCGATGTTTATAGCTAAATGCGAGATGTCGCACATTAAAAACTTTCGGCCAAGCTTTGCGGCAGCGATTGCGGTTACGCCAGTACCGCAAAAGGGGTCGCATACCAATCCTTTTTCAGGACAGGCTGAAATGATTATTTTTTCAAGCAGATTTAACGGTTTTTCACCTTCATATATATATCTGTCATTTTCGATGTTTTCATCAATATCATCCCAGACATCTCCTTTGTGAATAAGATCATCTTCGTAATATCGGTATTCTTTTCCGGAAATAACTATAGAGTAATATACTCTTCCGTCTTCGGTGGTATTTTTTTTCATGTGGTTGCGTCTTATGGGACCTCTTGTTTTTGCCGTTGGCTCGGGATTAAAATATCCGTTAGCCGAATTTCTATAAAACAATATATTATCGTGGCTGTAGCTGAAATGGTGATTGGAGTTTCCACCCTGACCGTGTTTGTATATAATCTCGTTGACAAAATTGCTTTGCCCGAATATGTCGTCTAAAATATTTTTGAAAAAGGAGGATGTTTTGGGTGTGCAATGGATGAAGATGTTGCCGGAGTCTTTGAGCAGCTTTTTGCTTTTTAGAAAAACCTCTTTAATCATGCTTGGATAATTGGTTTCTATAAATATTTTATTTATAGGCTTTGAATGTGTTATCCTGCCTTGATTTATTCCCACTTTTTGTATAAGCTTATAGCTGAGTCCGGAAGAGCCGGGCGGGTCAATGTAAATCAAGTCAATTTGGTTTTGGTTGGTCTCAAGCCAAGAGTTCATCGTTTGCAGGCAATCTCCGGAATGTATAAAGCTTTTGGGGCTTTGCATATAGATTTCTTTCAAAATACCACCTCTTATGATTGGAGCAAGATGTCGAAAAAGATAATTGAGTCGGCCTACAAAATGATTGGTGGCTTAACACCGCTTAAAAACGACTGTGGGAGACTTTGCGGTTCTGCGTGCTGTCATAGCGAAGGGTATATGCTTCTTTTCCCCTATGAGGAAGAACTCCTTTCAGAAAGAGGCTTTAAAATTTTCCAAAAAGAGCTTGCGGTATACGGGGCGGTGCAAGCCTTAACCTGCAATGGTGCATGCGATAGGGAGATGAGACCGCTGAGCTGCAGGATTTTTCCGTTGGCTCCGAAGTTTATAGAAGGTGAGCTTTTTTTGCGAATTGATCCCAGAGCAAGAAGAGTGTGTTCGCTTTCCCATAAGTCCATTTTATCATTTGATAAAGAATTTACAAATATTATTAAAAAAACATTGAATATGATGTGCCATGATGATAGAATGTCCCGATACTTGGAAGCGATATCTAACATTGCGGATAAGTATCAGGATATTTTATCTTGAATATGTTTAGAAAGAAACAGCTTTTAATATATGCTGGCAGGACTTGCTGCATTAGCGATAATTGATTTATTATAGTTTTAAGCGGTATTAGATGGGCGGATTTGCAAGATTGTACAATGGGTGCTGCTTCATATGCACTATAAAAAAATCTTGACTTGCATTAGGTGCTTTGATATAATAATAAATTGCATTGATTATTAAGATGCCGTAGTATCGCTCTTTGGAAAAAGGGACGGGATTTTGGCCTTTTTTATTCCCTTAAAAGGGTTGGGGAAAGTGTTCTAACGAGGTGATTTTACCACTTTGTAAAATGCATGTAAAGGCTATTTTTTAACTAGTATTAAACAATTTTTATATAGGGGTGTGAAAAAATATATGGCCCATGAAGTTAAGGTAAACGAGGTCCAAACCGGCAGACGCACAAGAATGTCTTTTTCCCGAATAGAAGAAGTATTGGAGATGCCTGATCTTATAGCGATTCAAAAAAATAGCTATAATCGTTTTTTGGATACAGGACTTCGCGAAGTTCTTGACGACATTTCTCCGATTAATGACTATTCCGATACTCTTTCGCTTGAATTAGTGGATTATAGGATTGAAGACAAAATTAAGTATTCGGTTGACGAATGCAAAGAGCGTGATGTTACTTATTCTGCTCCGATGAAAGTCAAGGTTCGTCTTATAAATCGCGAAACAGGCGAAGTTAAAGAGCAAGAAGTCTTTATGGGGGATTTCCCTCTTATGACCGAGACGGGAACATTTATCATAAACGGCGCAGAGCGCGTAATAGTATCACAGCTTGTCCGGTCTCCCGGTGTTATATTCGGCAGTGGTCTGGACAAAAATGGAAATCCTACACACACATCAACGCTGATACCCAACAGAGGCGCTTGGCTGGAGCTTGAAAGCGACTATAATAATATATTATGGGTTAGAGTGGACAGGACAAGAAAGCAACCTGCCACTGTTTTGCTGCGTGCTTTGGGATACGGAACAGACGCGCAGATAATTGATACTTTCGGTGAAGATGAGCGTTTGGCTCTTACCATGGAAAAGGATGCGTCCAAGACAAACGAAGGCGGGCTTCTTGAAATATATAAACGCCTGCGTCCGGGTGAACCACCGACGGTTGAAAGCGCACAATCGCTTATTTCGTCGCTTTTCTTTGATGCAAGACGCTATGATTTGGCGCGTGTCGGCAGATATAAGTTTAATAAAAAACTTTCACTTGCCATCCGCATTGAAAACAAAATCGCCGATGAGGATGTAATTGATGAAAACACCGGTGAAGTTCTTATAAAAAAAGGCGAAAAGATTGACCGCAAGACTGCGAGAAAAATTGAAAACACAGGCAAGCAAAGTGTAACCATCGCATTGGAGAGCAAAAAGATTAAAATATTGGGCAACAGATTTGTTGATCCTGAATATTATCTTAAGCCCCTTGATATTGACGCACACGAACTTGGTCTTAATGAAAAAGTGCATTACCCAAGCCTAAAAGAGATATTAAACGAATTTGAGGATGATAAAGAAAAACTTATAGAGGAAATCAAAAACAGCAAAAATGTTTTGATTCCCCGCCATGTTCATCCGGATGATATTGCTGCTGCATTTTCATATTTTCTGGGGTTATTTTCGGGCATTGGAAATTCCGATGATATTGACCATCTTGGAAACAGAAGGCTGCGCTCGGTTGGCGAGCTTTTACAAAACCAATTCCGAATAGGTCTTTCGCGTCTCGAAAGAGTCGTCAAAGAAAGAATGGCAATTCAGGATATGGAAAATGTGACGCCTCAGGCTTTAATTAATATAAGGCCTGTTACTGCTGCGATTAAAGAGTTCTTTGGATCTTCCCAGCTGTCCCATTTCATGGATCAGACAAATCCCCTTGCCGAGCTTACAAACAAAAGAAGGCTTTCGGCTTTGGGACCGGGCGGATTAAACCGAGACAGGGCATCGTTTGATGTTCGAGATGTTCATCACTCACACTATGGGCGCATGTGCCCGATAGAAACGCCTGAAGGACCAAACATTGGGCTTATCGGTTCTCTTGCGATATATTCCAGAACCAATGAATACGGGTTTATAGAAACCCCTTACAGACGTGTTGATAAAGACACGGGTGTTGTCACAGGCGAAATAGAATATATGACCGCAGATGAGGAAGACAGATATATTATCGCTCAGGCAAATGAACCTCTGGCAGAGGGGAACATTTTCGAAAGAGAATATATCGCCGCTCGTGTATACGGCGAAATCATGGAAGTTCGTTCATCGGCTGTTGATTATATGGATGTATCTCCAAAGCAGGTGGTATCGGTTGCAACCGCTATGATTCCTTTCCTGGAAAATGATGATGCGAACCGTGCGCTGATGGGTTCCAACATGCAGAGGCAGTCTGTTCCTCTTATTAAACCGGAAGCTCCTCTAATCGGAACCGGGATGGAAGCCAAAGCCGCTTTCGACAGCGGAGTGCTTATAATTGCAAAAAATGAAGGCGTAGTGGAAAAAGTATCTGCCTCTGAAATAATCGTAAAAGAAAAAGGCGGAAAGCTTAATTCATATAAGCTGCATAAATTTGCCCGAAGCAACCAGGGGACATGTATTAATCAGCACCCATTGGTAAAAGCGGGCGACAAAGTTAAAGCAAATGAAATTATTGCCGACGGCCCTTCAACCGATCAGGGAGAGCTAGCGCTGGGACGAAATATTCTTATTGGATTTATGACTTGGGAAGGGTACAACTTCGAGGATGCGATTCTCATTTCTGAGAAGCTTCTTAAAGAAGATGTATTTACCTCAATCCATATAGAAGAATATGAATGTGAAGCCAGGGACACAAAACTTGGCGCAGAAGAGATTACAAGAGAAATTCCTAACGTAGGCGAAGATGTTCTTTCCGAGCTTGACGAACGCGGCGTTGTACGCATTGGCGCAGAAGTTGAACCCGGAGACATTCTTGTTGGAAAGGTTACTCCGAAAGGAGAAACCGAGCTTAATCCAGAAGAAAGACTGCTTAGAGCAATTTTCGGAGAAAAGGTTCGCGAAGTTCGCGATACTTCACTGCGAGTTCCTCACGGAGCCGCGGGAATCGTAGTTGATGTTAAGACATTTACAAGAGAAAACCATGATGAGATGTCTACCGGCGTAAATGAGATGGTTCGTGTATATATCGCGCAGAGAAGAAAAATATCTGTGGGAGACAAAATGGCCGGACGCCATGGAAACAAAGGTGTTGTTTCACGCATATTGCCTGAAGAAGACATGCCTTTCCTACCGGATGGCACACCGCTTGAGATATGCTTAAATCCTTTGGGAGTTCCCTCTCGTATGAATATAGGACAGGTACTCGAGGTGCATCTAGGGCTTATCGCAAAGAAAAACGGCTGGCACATTGCGACTCCTGTTTTCGATGGAGCACACGAAAATGACATAATCAAACTGTTCGGCGAGTCCGGCTTACGTGAAGATGGTAAAACAATTCTGTACGACGGACGTACTGGGCGAGAATTCGATAATCCCGTAACTGTAGGATATATGTATATGCTTAAGCTTATCCATTTGGTTGATGACAAGATTCATGCCCGCTCGACAGGCCCATATTCACTTGTAACACAGCAACCTTTGGGCGGAAAAGCCCAGTTCGGTGGACAGCGTTTCGGAGAAATGGAAGTTTGGGCTCTTGAAGCATATGGAGCAGCCCATACATTACAGGAAATTCTAACGGTTAAATCCGATGATGTTGTGGGGCGTGTCAAAACATATGAAGCGATAGTAAAAGGTGAAAACATTCCCGAACCGGGAATACCTGAAAGCTTCAAAGTGTTGATTATGGAAATGCGTTCGCTTTCCTTGGACGTTTCAATATTGAGCGATGAAAAAGGCGAGATTCAGCTTCGGGATTCTGACTTTGAAGATTTTGCGCCTGAATTGCTGGATGTCAACATTGAAGGCGACGAACAAGCAGATGGAACAGAAGGCACAATAGAAGATTCATTTGAAGAGTTTGAGCTTGATGATTTGGAAGACCTAACAAGCCTTGATGACCTTGACATGGATGAGTCATTGGATGATGACTTTTCCGAAGATGAAGATACTTAATAAATAGATAATAAAAGATTTTTACTTTTTCGATATTTGAAAGGAGGCAAGGTCCTTGTTTGAACTCAATCAGTTTGATTCTATGAGAATAGGACTTGCATCGCCGCAAAAGATTTTAGAATGGTCACACGGCGAGGTTAAAAAACCGGAAACAATTAACTACAGAACGCTTAAACCAGAGCGTGATGGTCTTTTTTGCGAAAGGATTTTCGGACCGACGAAGGACTGGGAATGTCACTGCGGAAAATACAAGCGCATCAGGTATAAAGGTATTATATGCGACAAATGCGGCGTTGAAGTAACACGCTCTAAAGTGCGCCGTGAGCGCATGGGTCACATTGAGCTTGCAGCACCTGTCAGCCATATATGGTATTTCAAGGGAATACCCAGCCGCATGGGGCTTTTGCTTGACATGTCTCCTAAGCTTTTAGAAAGGGTTCTCTACTTCGCTTCTTTTATAGTGACAGATCCGGGAGACACCCCGCTTGAACTTAAGCAGATATTGTCTGACCGCGAATACAGAGAAAGCGTTGATATGTATGGCGACACTTTCAAAGCTGGCATGGGTGCAGAAGCTGTAAAAGCATTGTTAGGCAGCATAGACCTTGAAGCACTGGCAGTAGAGCTTCATGATTTGACGGTAAATTCTTCAGGACAAAAGCGCATGCGCGCGATAAAGCGCCTCGAAGTGGTGGAAGCTTTCAGAAAAAGCGGAAACATGCCCGAATGGATGGTATTGGAGGTTATTCCTGTAATACCGCCGGAAATACGCCCGATGGTCCAGTTGGACGGCGGAAGATTTGCCACAAGCGATCTTAATGATTTATACAGACGCGTAATTAACCGCAATAATCGTCTTAAAAGATTGTTGGAGCTTAATGCGCCCGATATTATAGTACGCAATGAAAAGCGTATGCTGCAAGAAGCTGTTGATGCGTTAATCGACAACGGCAGGCGCGGAAGAGCTGTAACCGGTCCGGGAAACCGTCCGCTCAAATCTCTTTCAGATATGCTTAGAGGAAAACAGGGACGTTTCCGCCAAAACCTTTTGGGCAAACGTGTTGACTATTCAGGCCGTTCAGTAATAGTTGTAGGACCTGAACTTAAGTTATACCAATGTGGACTTCCAAAAGAAATGGCTCTTGAGCTGTTTAAACCTTTTGTTATGAAAGAACTTGTTGGACGCGGATTAGCCCACAATATAAAAAGCGCGAAACGCATGGTTGAACGAGTGCGCGAAGAAGTTTGGGATATTTTAGAGGAAGTTATAAAAGAGCATCCGGTTCTTTTAAACCGTGCTCCTACATTGCATAGGCTTGGAATACAGGCTTTTGAACCGATATTGGTTGAAGGGCGTGCTTTGAAAATACATCCTTTGGTGTGTGCAGCGTACAATGCTGACTTTGACGGAGATCAGATGGCGGTTCACGTGCCGCTTTCTGTTGAAGCGCAGGCGGAAGCTCGCTTCTTAATGCTTTCTACTAACAACCTGCTCAAACCCGCTGACGGACACCCAGTGGTGGCTCCTTCTCAGGACATGGTAATAGGCGCTTATTATCTTACTATGACAAAAGAAGGTGCAAAGGGAGAGGGCAGAACGTTTGCAAACCCTGAAGAAGCAATGATGGCATACGAACTCGGTGATATTGAAGTTCGGGCCTTAATTAATGTAAGGGTTAAAAAAGAAATTGACGGTAAAATAGTAACAAAAAGAATAAAAACAACCACAGGAAAGTTAATATTTAATGAAGCAATTCCGCAAGATTTGGGATTTGTGGACAGGAGCAATCCTGACAATATACTTAATTTGGAAATTGACAAACTTGTGGACAAAAGTCTTCTCACTGAAATAGTGGACAGAACTTACAGAACACACGGCAATACTCATACCGCCGAAGTTCTTGATAAAATAAAAGACCTCGGGTTCAAATATTCAACCCGCGGAGCCATAACTATTTCCGTATCTGATATTGAAATACCTAAAGAAAAAACAGAGCTTGTTAATAAGGCTGAAGAAAAAGTCCAACAGGTTGAAAACGCTTTTGCCGATGGGCTCATTTCAGAACAAGAAAGATACGAGCACGTGGTAAGCACTTGGAAAGACACAACAGACCTTGTCACTAAGGCGTTGTTGGAGCATCTGGACGAGTTTAACAATATTTATATGATGGCAAACTCAGGAGCCCGCGGTAATACTTCTCAGATAAGACAGTTGGCCGGTATGCGTGGACTAATCGCAGGCCCGTCAGGAAAAATTATCGAGGTTCCGATACGATCAAACTTCCGTGAAGGATTGTCTGTTTTGGAATTCTTTATCTCTGCCCATGGTGCAAGAAAAGGATTGGCGGATACAGCACTAAGAACTGCAGAATCGGGATATCTTACAAGAAGATTGGTTGATGTTTCTCAAGATGTTATCATAAGAAGCGAAGATTGCTTTACCGATCGAAAAGAAACTCCAAGAGGAATTATAGTCGCCGCACTGCAAGATGGCCACCGTATGGTCGAAAAACTTTCTGAAAGAATTTGGGGACGTGTACCGGTTAAAGACATTATTCACCCTGAAACTAATAAAGTTATCGTTGCTGCCGGAGAAATCATTGAACGCAACATAGCCGAGGAAGTCGAGGCATCCGGTATTGAAAGTGTTGAAATCCGTTCAGTATTAACATGCCGCGCTGAACAAGGCGTGTGTGTGAAATGCTACGGAATGAACCTAGCAACAGGCCACTCGGTAAGGGTGGGCGAGGCTGCCGGCACAATTGCTGCGCAAGCTATAGGCGAACCGGGAACCCAGCTTACCATGAGAACATTCCATACAGGCGGTGTTGCGCAAACAGAAGATATCACTCAGGGTCTTCCGCGTGTGGAAGAATTGTTTGAAGCAAGAAAACCCAAAGATGTTGCCGTTATTTCAGAAATAGCAGGAACGGTTTCCATCTCTGAAGAAAACACAAGGGAAATTACGGTTTCAAATGAGGATGGAGAGGCAAAAGTATATACAATACCATTTGATGCAAGACCTAAAGTTGAGCAAGGACAGAAAATTGAAGCGGGAGCTTCGCTTAACAGCGGATCTATTAATCCGCATGATATCTTGAAAATCAATGGTGTCAAAGGCGTTCAGGAATACTTGCTGAATGAAGTTCAGACTGTATACAGGCTCCAGGGAGTTGAAACAGCCGACAAACATATCGAAGTTATACTTCGCCAGATGATGCGCAAGGTTAAAATCGATGAAATCGGCGATACGGATATGCTGCCCGGTTCTCTGGTTGATATTTTTGAATTTGAAAGCAAAAACGAGCAGGTTATGTTAGACGGAGGCGAGCCGGCAAGCGCCCAGCGCATATTGTTGGGAATAACCAAAGCATCACTCGCAACCAATTCGTTCCTGTCTGCAGCTTCTTTCCAGGAAACCACCAGAGTATTAACCGATGCCGCAATTAAAGGCAAAGTGGATCCTCTTCTCGGATTAAAAGAGAATATAATAATAGGAAAACTGATACCTGCAGGAACTGGGATAAAAAAATATAACAATATTTCGATAAATACCGAATATGTTATGCCAGAAGAGAATATGAGCTTTGAAAGTGATATTATTGACGATGGCTCTATAGTTTTGGAAGGCTAATGACATAAACATGGCTCTTTAGCCTAAAAACGGTTGACACACAAAAGTCAAAATGATAGAATACACAAGCATGTTAAAAAAGCTTGAAATCATAAGGAGATGATTAGTAAATGCAGGACCTGGCTGACCCAGATAAACGGATAGTTGGATTGAAACAGGTACTCAAAGGTATAAGTGAGAATATTTTCTCTAAAATTTATATAGCATCTGATGTTGATGAGGTAATTAGGCAAAGAATAATAACAGCATGCAACCAAAAAGAAACATGTTATGAAGAAGTGTTTTCAATGGTAGAGCTGGGAAACGCCTGCGAAATAGATGTGGGCGCCGCTACGGCGGGAGTTTTAAAATAGTTCTCAAGGGTTGTGAGAATTTATATAGTGATTAATAAAAAAAGGAGGTGCGTAGTTAAAGTATGCCGACGATTAATCAAATCATAAAGCAAGGTAGAAAGCTTAAAACGAAAAAAAGCAAGGCTCCCATTTTGCAGTCAAACCCGCAAAGACGCGGAGTATGCTTATCGGTTAGTACGCTGACACCAAAAAAACCGAACTCTGCTTTGAGAAAAATAGCAAGGGTTCGCTTGACAAACGGCATTGAAGGTAATGCGATTATCCCTGGCGTGGGACATAATCTTCAAGAGCACTCAGTAGTGCTTATCCGCGGAGGACGTGTACGTGACTTGCCCGGTGTTCGTTATCATATAATTCGCGGAACGCTGGATACTGCAGGCGTAGATGGCCGCAGACAAGCCCGTTCTCGTTATGGCGCTAAGCGTCCAAAATAATATACTGTATTGTATATTAAAATAAAATAAGAGCATTACAGCATTTATGTGCTGTAACCCGACATAAAGGAGGAACCACATGCCAAGGCGTGGAGGAGTAACCAAGCGGGAAGTTCTGCCTGACCCAATGTATAACAGCGTAGTGGTGACTAAACTCATCAACCTGATTATGCTTGGGGGAAAGCGCGGCACTTCTCAGCGAATAGTGTATGATGCTTTTTCAATGATAGCTGAAAAAACCGGAAAAGACGCGGTAGAGATTTTTGAAGAAGCTATGAATAATATTATGCCTGTGTTGGAAGTTAAAGCCCGCAGAGTAGGCGGATCAACATATCAGGTACCCATAGAAGTTAGGCCGGAAAGACGTCAAGCTTTAGGAATACGTTGGTTGGTGGACTTTTCAAGAAAGCGCGGCGAGCGCACTATGAAAGATCGCTTGGCCAATGAATTAATGGCAGCAGCAAAAGGCGAAGGCGGAGCTGTTAAGCGCCGCGAAGACGTACATCGCATGGCCGAAGCAAACAAAGCGTTTGCGCATTATAGGTGGTAAATATATAATATGATTAAATATTACGAAAGGAGGGCGCACTGATGCCTAGAAAGACAGCACTTGAAAATACACGAAATGTCGGAATAATGGCACATATTGATGCCGGAAAGACGACCACAACTGAACGTATTTTGTTTTATACAGGGCGTGTCCACCGCATGGGCGAAGTTCATGAAGGCGGAGCAACCATGGACTGGATGGAGCAAGAGCAAGAGCGCGGGATTACAATAACATCTGCGGCTACCACAGCAATGTGGAAAGATTGCCAGATAAACATTATAGACACACCCGGGCACGTTGATTTCACGGTTGAGGTGGAACGTTCTCTTAGAGTATTGGACGGCGCAGTCGCGGTTTTTTGCGCAAAAGGCGGTGTTGAACCGCAAAGCGAAACCGTGTGGCGCCAAGCAGATAAATATGTAGTTCCCAGAATTGCCTATGTAAATAAAATGGATATTTTGGGAGCGGACTTTTTCAGAGTTGTTAACATGATGAAAGACCGCCTAAGGGCTAATGCAGTTCCTATACAGCTGCCCATAGGCGCAGAAGAAAATTTTACGGGTATTATTGACCTTGTGAAAATGAAAGCGTTTACTTACGGTGATGATTTGGGAACGCAGATAAACATGAATGACATCCCTGAAGAGTATATTGAACAAGCGAAAGAATATCGCTTTCATATGGTTGAAGCGATTGCTCTTTCTCATGAAGAGCTTTTAGAAAAATACCTTGAAGAAGGCGATTTGTCTGAGGATGAGCTCAAAACTGGAATCCGAGACGCTACTATAGCAGGTGATATGGTACCCGTTCTATGCGGAACATCATACAAGAATAAAGGCGTACAGCTTTTGCTTGATGCCATGGTGGACTATCTTCCGTCCCCGCTTGACGTGCCTGCGATAAAGGGAATAAATCCTGACACTGAAAATGATGAGGACAGAAAATGCAGTGAAAGCGAGCCATTTGCGGCTCTGGCTTTTAAGGTGATGACAGATCCTTATGTAGGAAAGTTAGTATTTATCAGGGTATACTCGGGTAAATTGCCCGCAGGCGGCACTATTATAAATGCAACCAATGGCAAAAAGGAAAGAATCGGACGTATACTGCAGATGCACGCGAACCACAGGGAAGATATGACAGAAGTATACGCAGGCGACATTGTCGCGGCGGTCGGTCTAAAGAATACACAGACAGGCGATACTATCTGCAATCCACAGCGTCCCATTATACTTGAAAGAATGGAATTTCCTGATCCCGTTATAAGAGTGGCTATCGAACCCAAGACCAAAGCAGGTCAGGACAAGATGACAATGGCGCTCATAAAACTGGCCGAAGAAGATCCTACGTTTAAGACTTATACCGATTCTGAAACAGGACAAACGATTATTGCCGGAATGGGTGAATTGCACCTTGAAATAATAGTGGACCGTTTGCTTCGCGAATTCAAAGTGGAAGCTGATGTAGGAAAACCACAGGTTAGCTACAAAGAGGCGTTTACTAAGAAAGCGACAGCAGAAGGTAGATTTGTTCGCCAAACTGGCGGACACGGACAATACGGACACGCTGTTATCGAGATCGAACCATTAGAATCGGGCTCCGGAGCGGTATTTGTGGATAAGGTCGTAGGGGGAGTAATTCCACGCGAGTATATTTCTGCCGTGCAGCAGGGAATAATGGAAGCTTCGGCAAATGGACCTCTGGGTGGATATGAAGTGGTAGACTTTCAGGCGACATTATTTGACGGAAGCTATCATGACGTTGACTCGTCAGAAGTTGCATTTAAAGTGGCCGGATCAATGGCGTTCAGAAACGCTGCGAAAAAAGCGGCACCTGTATTAATGGAGCCAGTTATGAAAGTGGAATGTGTCATCCCTGATGAGTATTTGGGGGATGTAATGGGTTCACTTAACTCACGGCGCGGACATATAGACGGAATGGATATGCTAGGAACAGCTCAGGTTGTTAAGGCAAGCGTCCCGCTTTCGGAGATGTTTGGATATGCGACCAACATAAGAAGCCAAACTCAAGGCCGAGGAACATTCACGATGCAGTTTTCGCACTTTGCGGCTGTTCCCAAGAGTGTATCCGAGAAACTATTGGGGCAACAATAAAAATAACTATAAATTGACTTTTAATTTAAAAGGGAGGACCACAATGGCAAAGAAAAAATTTGAAAGAACCAAACCTCATGTAAATGTGGGCACAATCGGTCACGTTGACCATGGAAAAACGACTCTTACCGCCGCGATTACTTTGGTGCTTTCCAAAACAGGAAATGCAGAAGTAATGAACTATGAAGATATTGATAAGGCTCCTGAAGAAAAGGCCCGCGGAATCACTATCAACACAGCTCACGTCGAGTATGAAACAGAAAACCGTCACTATGCACACGTTGACTGCCCCGGACATGCTGACTATGTTAAGAACATGATAACCGGTGCTGCTCAGATGGACGGTGCAATACTTGTAGTTTCGGCTGCAGACGGCCCTATGCCACAGACAAGAGAGCACATCCTTCTTGCGCGTCAGGTTGGCGTACCTTACATAATCGTATTCATGAATAAAACTGATCAGGTTGATGACGATGAGCTTATTGAGCTTGTTGAAATGGAAATTCGCGAACTCCTTGATGAATATGAGTTCCCTGGCGACGATACACCAATCATAAAAGGTTCAGCTCTTAAAGCACTTGAAGCAGCTATGGCCAGCGATGAAGTCGCAGATAATCCTGACTGCAAATGCATCTTCGAACTTATGGATGCTGTTGACAGCTTTATTCCTACACCTGAGCGCGATACAGACAAACCTTTCATTATGCCTGTTGAAGATGTATTCTCAATCACAGGCCGCGGAACTGTTGCAACCGGACGTATTGACCGTGGAACAGTTAAGGTTCAAGACAATGTTGAAATCATCGGCATGACCGAAGAAAGACGCAAAGTTGTTGTAACCGGCGTTGAAATGTTCAGGAAGCTTCTTGATCAAGCCATCACAGGCGACAACGTAGGACTTCTTCTTCGTGGCGTACAGCGTGATGAAATCGAGCGTGGACAAGTTCTTGCAGCTCCGGGATCAATTAATCCCCATACAAAATTTGATGGACAGGTGTATGTATTGACTCACGAAGAAGGCGGACGCCACACTCCATTCTTCAGCGGCTACAGACCACAGTTCTTCTTCAGAACTACAGATGTTACAGGCACACTCACTCTTCCTGAAGGAACAGAGATGGTTATGCCCGGAGACCATATAACAATGTCAATTGAACTTATAACACCTATCGCGATAGAAGAAGGCCTAAACTTCGCTATCCGTGAAGGCGGAAGAACAGTTGGTTCAGGCGTTGTTTCAGCAGTAAGTAATTAATTGATTTTAAAATCATAAAAAGAGGAGCTTTTGCTCCTCTTTTTTCTTTTTTTAGACTAAATTGCAATCGAAAAAAATATATGCGAATTTAAGTGAAAAACATATAAAAAAGTTCTTGCAATATATGCACCCGTGTAGTATTATATAAAAGCTGTCGTTTAAGACGGGATAGTATTTCCTGACTGTAAACGGGATGATGCGATAGGTTGCTTTGCAGGCAAGACATAAAGCGAAGGTTTTATCGCTGACAATAGTCCGGACATGATTCGGGCGGCAAACCGAGAGCCAAAATTTTAAATAATAATAGCGACACACGCGGCTCTGTGTACATGGTTTGATAAAACAAGGAGGTAACAATGGCTACACAAAAAATACGCATAAAATTGAAGGCATATGATCATAACCTTATCGATCAGTCTGCGGCGCGTATAGTAGAAACAGCCACGAGATCGGGAGCTGTGGTATCGGGTCCGATTCCCCTGCCGACTCGGAAGGAAATCATAACAATACTTAGGGCTCCCCATAAGTATAAGGATTCACGTGAGCAATTTGAAATGCGCACACACAAACGACTAATTGATATTCTCGCACCAACATCAAGGACTGTGGATCAGCTGATGAGGCTTGAACTTCCCGCTGGTGTTGATATCGAGATTAAACTGTGATTGGAGGTAGAAACATGAAAAAAGCCATATTGGGTAAAAAAGTTGGCATGACACAAGTTTTTGCTGAAGACGGTACAGCGGTGCCGGTAACAGTTGTCGAAGCGGGTCCATGCACAGTTATTAGAAAAAAGACAAACGAACGTGACGGTTATGAAGCGGTGTGCGTTGGTTTTGACGACATTCGTGAAAGCTTAGCAAATAAGCCAAGGACGGGTGAATTCAAAAAAGCCGAAGTTGCTCCGAAGCGTTTCATTCGCGAGTTTAAGTTTGAAAATATTGCAGATTATGAAGTGGGACAAGATATCAAAGCCGATATTTTTGCAGAAGGCGACTTTGTTGATGTCGCGGGCACTTCAATCGGTCATGGTTTCACTGGACCTATCCGTAGATGGAACCAAGCAAGAGGACCTATGACTCACGGCTCGAAATTCCACAGAGCCCCCGGTTCAATGGGTGCTGCAAGCTCACCGTCAAGAGTAATGAAGGGCAAAAACTTAGGCGGACATTGGGGCAGTGAAAATGTTACAGTTCAAAATCTTCAAGTGGTAAGAGTTGATGTTGAGCGCAATATGATACTTATAAAAGGCTCTATACCAGGCAGACGCGGTTCACTAGTAACAGTGCGCCAGGCTGTTAAGAAGTAAGGGAGGATATAATGCCAAAGGTTGATTTATATAATATAAAAGGTGAAAAAGCAGGTGTCTGCGAGTTGTCCGATGCTATTTTCGGAGTGGAAATAAGCACGGCCGCGATGCACCAGGCTGTTGTAACCTATAATGCTAATCAGCGTCAAGGAACACAATCCGCGCTTACTCGTGCAGAAGTTTCCGGCGGAGGAAAAAAGCCGTGGCGTCAAAAAGGAACAGGACGCGCACGCGTTGGTTCCAGCCGTAATCCCGTGTGGAAACACGGTGGTGTGGCTTTTGCGCCCAAACCTCGTGATTATACTAAGAAGATGAATAAAAAAACACGCAGGCTTGCTTTAAAGAGTGCCTTGACATGTAAAGTTAATGACGGCGAAATAATCGTAATTGAAAATCTCGATTTGGATTCGCTTAAAACAAAAAACATGATAGAAATACTTAAATCATTGGGAGTTGAAGGGAAAGCTCTTGTTGTAACTAACGGAGTGAATGATAACGTTGTGCGCGCAACAGGCAATATACCTGGAGTGGACACGGTCATTTCGGCTTCTCTAAACACATATGACATTCTTTCGCATGGCAAGCTATTGGCTACAAAAGATGCCATATCCCACATAGAGGAGGTATACGCATAATGAAGAGTCCTTATGATATCATTCTGCGCCCTGTTTTGACAGAGCAAAGCTATGACAATGTACAAATGAAAAAGTATACTTTCATCGTTGCGAAAACAGCAAACAAAACCGAAATAAAAAAGGCTGTAGAGCAGATTTTTTCGGTTGATGTGCAAAGAGTTAATACTTTAAACCGCAAAGGAAAGAAAAAACGTATGGGCAAGCATGAAGGGTATAGACCTTCAACCAAGCGCGCCATCGTTAAACTAACAGATAATTCAAAGACAATTGAGTTCTTTGAAGGCATGGCGTAAGGGGGAAAAACAGATGGCGATTAAAACCTATAAACCAACAACTCCGGGACGCCGCGGGATGTCAGTTGTCTCTTATGACAATCTGACAAAAAAGAAGCCTGAAAAGTCTCTTCTTGAAGATGTAAGAGAAAATGCGGGAAGAAACAATAACGGTCGTATTACCGTTCGCCATAGAGGCGGAAGAACCCGCAGAAAATATCGTATAATAGATTTCAAGCGGACAAAGGACAACATCCCGGCAAAAGTTGCAGCGCTTGAATATGATCCTAACCGTACGGCGAATATTGCTCTTTTACATTATGCCGACGGAGAGAAAAAATATATACTAGCGCCTCTTGGCTTGAAGGTGGGGGATGTAATATATTCCGCCAACGAAGGCTTGGATATAAAAGTCGGTAATACGATGCCGATTTCTGCCATTCCGGTCGGAACTATGATTCATAATATTGAACTTATTCCCAAAAAAGGCGGACAGCTTTGCAGAAGCGCGGGAACATCAGCTCAGCTTATGGCAAAAGAAGGCGCTTATGCGCAGATTCGCTTGCCCTCCAGCGAGGTACGAATGGTTCCTGTTGGATGTCGTGCTACAATTGGCCAAGTTGGTAATATTGATCATGGAAACATCTCAATCGGTAAGGCAGGCAGAAAACGCCACATGGGCATAAGACCCACCGTTCGCGGCGTTGTTATGAACCCAGTTGACCATCCACATGGCGGCGGCGAAGGAAAGTCACCTATCGGAATGCCTTCACCAGTGACTCCGTGGGGCAAGCCAACATTAGGGTATAAAACACGCAAGAAGAAAAACCCGAATGATAAGTACATTGTTAAGCGTCGCGGCAAAAAATAGGAGGACGAATTAATGAGTAGATCAGTAAAAAAAGGTCCCTTTGTGGAAGAGCGTCTGTTCAAACGCATTGAAGGCATGAACAGCGCAAATGAAAAAAGAGTGGTAAAGACTTGGTCTAGAGCCTCCACAATTTTTCCGCAGTTTATAGGGCATACAATAGCCGTACATGATGGCAGAAAACATGTACCGGTATACGTCACAGAAGATATGGTGGGACATAAATTAGGCGAATTCGCACCTACACGAACTTTCCGTGGACATGCGGGAAGCAAAACATCAGGTGCTAAATAGTAAGGAGGAAAAACTATGGCAAAAAGATCACGCGAAAAAGCGGCGGCTCGCAGAGAAAGTGCCGATAACCGTCCATTTGCAATTGCACGTCATGTGAGAATTTCCTCCATGAAAGCGCAGGCTGTGGCAAAGCTTATAAGAGGTTTGCGGGTGAATGAAGCACTTGCAATGCTGCAAAACACAAACAAATCCGCAGCTCCTTTATTTGCAAAGGTTTTAAATTCCGCAATCGCAAATGCTGAAAACAACCAAGGACTTGACAGAAGCAATCTTTATATTATAGAAGCTACGGCTGACCAAGGCCCGAAACTGAAAAGATTCCGCGCAGGTTCAAGAGGAATGGCGAAGATGTATGTTCATTACACATCTCACATCTCGGTCAAACTTGATGAATTTCAAAATGATACCGCTATCCAAGAAGGAGGAGATGAATAATGGGCCAAAAAGTACATCCACACGGAGCCAGAGTGGGAGTTATTAAGGACTGGGATGCCAGATGGTATGCAAACAAAAAAGATTTCGCTGCCTACCTTAAAGAGGACCACGATATTCGTACCTTTCTAAAAGAAAAACTATATGCCGCAGGCGTCTCAAGAATAGAGATAGAGCGTGCAGCAAGTAAAATAACAGTCGGGCTACACACAGGAAAGCCCGGAATAGTAATCGGAAAAGGCGGAGCAGGTGTTGAGGCTGTTAAAAAAGAACTTAACAAGCTTACGGGCAAAACTGTAACCCTCAATATTTATGAAATACGCCGTCCGGAAGTGGACGCACAATTAGTTGCGGAAAACATAGCTTCTCAGCTTGAAAGAAGGATTTCTTTCAGGAGAGCAATGAAGCAGACATTGCAGCGTGCAATGAAGGCTGGGGCAAAAGGTATTAAAACTCAAGTGGCCGGTCGTTTGGGCGGAGCAGATATTGCCAGAACAGAAGGATACCATGAGGGATCTATACCTCTCCAAACATTAAGAGCAGATATCCAATATGGATTTGCGGAGGCAAAAACAACTTACGGCCGCATTGGATGCAAGGTTTGGATATATAAAGGCGAAATTTTGGGCAAAAAGCTGACGAATGACAGACAGGAACGTCCTGCAAGAGATAACAATAGTCAGCGTCGCAGGCCGAGACCCGCAGATCGCAGCGAGAAAAAAGAAACACCCACCTCATAATTAACCTAACAGGAGGAAACCATTATGTTAATGCCCAAGAGGGTCAAACATAGAAAACAGCAGCGCGGAAGAATGAAAGGCAAAGCAACTCGTGGAAACTTTGTTGCCTACGGTGAGTATGGCCTTGTCGCATCAGAGCCTGCATGGATTACAAGTAATCAAATAGAAGCGGCACGTATCGCAATGACCCGTTATATGAAGCGCGGCGGTGCTGTTTGGATAAAAATATTCCCGGATAAACCAGTAACAAAAAAACCTGCGGAAACACGCATGGGTAAAGGCAAAGGCTCTCCAGAACATTGGGTAGCAGTTGTAAAACCCGGCAGAGTCATGTTTGAAGTTGCAGGGGTAACTGAGGAAGTCGCAAAAGAGGCTTTAAGACTTGCTATGCATAAATTGCCCATTAAATGTCACGTTATAGTAGCTGACGAAAGAAAAATTAAGCAGGGCGAAAGGAAGATGAAAGCATTTGTTGAGCCTGAGATAGCAGCGGCTGAAGGCGAGGAAACGGCTGAAGGAGCTGAGGCTGAGCAACAGGAACAGGATGGTGAAACTAATGAAAGCAGCTGATTTTAGAGAATTATCATCTCAAGAGCTTGAAGAACGATTGGCGGAGCTTAAGCAAGAGCTTTTTAACCTCCGTTTCCAACAGGCCACAGGCCAGTTGTCAAACCACATGGTTATTCGCGAATGTAGAAAAAACATCGCGAGGGTAAAAACCATTATCCGCGAACGCGAGTTGGCAGGTTAGGAGAGTTAAAATGTCTGAAGCAAGAAGTTTAAGAAAAACTCGTACAGGTACGGTTGTAAGCAATAAAATGCAAAAAACCATTGTTGTGGAAGTTCGTACGAAAACCAAACATCCACTGTACGGAAAAATTATAAGCAGAACAAAATCAATCAAGGCGCATGATGAAAACAACGATTGCAATATCGGAGATTTCGTACGCGTGATGGAAACCAGACCGCTTTCAAAAAGCAAGCGCTGGCGCCTTGTAGAGATTATTACTAAGGCTAAGTAAGGAGGCACGAAAATGATTCAACCTGAAACACGGTTAAAGGTTGCCGACAACAGCGGTGCCAAAGAAATTAAATGCATCAAAGTATTGGGCGGCTCCAAAAGGCGTTATGGCTCTATAGGAGATGTAATCGTTGCTTCCGTAAAGACATCAAACCCGGGCGGCATTGTACGCAAGGGCGACGTTGTTCGCGCGGTCATAGTGCGTGTGCACAGGCAGATTAAGAGACCTGACGGCTCATACATTAAGTTTGACGATAATGCAGCTGTTATAATTGACACTGAAAAACAACCTAGGGGAACACGTATATTCGGACCGGTAGCCCGCGAATTGCGTGAAAAAGAATACATGAGAATTGTATCTCTTGCCCCAGAAGTACTATAAGGAGGTATCATAATGAAAAGAATGCATGTAAAAAAGAATGATACCGTAATGGTTATATCCGGTAAGGACAAAGGCAAAAAGGGTAAAGTCTTGTCAGCGATGCCTAACGAAGGCAAAGTTCTTGTAGAGGGAGTCAATCTCTTAACCCGACATGTCCGTCCCAAAAGCGCAAAGGAGCAGGGCGGTCGTATCGAGCAGGAAGGCACAATCTATGCTTCCAAAGTTATGCTTTATTGCGGAAAATGCAAAAAGGCTACAAGAATCGGATATAAGTTTCTGGAAAACGGCGACAAGGTTCGTGCATGTAAAAAATGCGGCGAAACCTTTGACGCTTGACGGGGGGTAGCACGAAATGCCTAGATTAAAGGATTATTATAAAAGCGCGGTTATTCCCGCTCTTAAAGAAAAATTCAGTTACAAAAACGTAATGCAAGTACCAAGGCTTGAAAAAGTGGTACTCAACATGGGTTTAGGTGATTGCAAAGACAATGCCCGTGCGCTTGAACTAGCAGTTTCCGAGCTTACAGTTATCGCAGGACAAAAGCCTGTCATAACAAAAGCTCGCAAATCAGTAGCTAACTTTAAGCTTAGAGCCGGCATGAACGTAGGGGCGAAAGTAACTCTTCGCGGCGACAAAATGTATGAATATGTGGATAAGCTTTTCTCAATAGCCCTTCCCCGAGTTCGTGACTTCAGAGGCATTTCAAACACTGCATTTGACGGACGTGGAAATTTTGCGATGGGAATCAAAGAGCAGTTGATATATCCTGAAATAAATTACGACAAAGTGGAAACTATTCGCGGAATGGACATAATCTTTGTGACCAACGCAAATACCGACGAAGAAGCACATGCCCTGCTTGAAGCGCTGGGTATGCCGTTTGCAAAAGCTTAAGGAGGATTCCAAGTGGCAAAAAAGAGTTTAATTGTAAAGCAGAAGAGAGAACCTAAATTCTCAACAAGAGGGTACACACGTTGCAGTATTTGCGGACGTCCCCATTCAGTATTGAGAAAATACGGCATTTGCAGAATATGTTTTCGCGAGTTAGCCTACCGCGGACAGATACCCGGCGTTCGCAAGGCGAGCTGGTAATAAATATAGGAGGAACATTATGAACGTAACAGATCCTATCGCGGATATGCTCACACGCATTCGCAACGGTTTGGTTGCACGCAAGCAAGAAGTGTCGCTACCAGCATCAAATATGAAAAAAGCAATCGCCGTGATTTTGACCGAAGAAGGTTATCTTAAAGGTCATAAGGTGGTTGAAGACGATAAACAGGGAATGCTCAGTTTGTCGCTTAAATATAGCCCAGAAGGACAAAAAGTTATACAGGGGCTAAAGCGCATTTCCAAGCCGGGGTTGAGGGTATATGCTAAACATGATCAGCTGCCCAAAGTTCTTGGAGGGCTTGGCGTCGCAATAATCTCTACATCTCAAGGGGTTATGACTGACAAAAAGGCTCGCTCACTGTCTATCGGCGGTGAAGTGCTAGCCTACATTTGGTAAGGCGGGAGGAATAATATGTCAAGAATAGGAAAACAACCGATAGCCATACCTGCCGGTATTACGGTTACAGTATCGAAAGATAACGAAGTAATTGTAAAAGGTGCCAATGGTACTTTAAGCCAGAAGGTTAACCCGAATATTAAAGTGGAACAAAAAGACGGACAAATCTTGGTTACCCGTCCCGATGACCACAGGGATAACCGTTCAATGCACGGACTTTACCGCGCACTTATAGCTAACATGGTTAAAGGTATCAGCGAAGGTTTTGCGAAAGAACTGCAAATCGTCGGCACAGGCTACAGAGCTCAAGCGCAAGGGAAAAAACTCACAATAAATGTGGGATATTCTCATCCGGTTGAAATAATGGCTCCTGAAGGCATTACATTTGAGACGCCTTCGAACACCCAAATATTTGTTCGTGGTATAAACAATCAGGTGGTTGGGCAGGTTGCAGCGGATATAAGAGCAGTAAGAAAGCCAGAGCCTTATCTAGGCAAAGGAATACGATATGCTAATGAGCATGTACGCCGCAAGGAAGGCAAAGCAGCCACTTAAGGGCGCTTATAGGAGGTAAAAGATGATTACAAAAAAGGATAAAAACAAATTACGCAAAAAGCGTCATTACCGTTCCAGAAACAACTTGAGCGGAACTCCGGATCGTCCACGTTTGTGTGTGTACAGAAGCCTTGGCAACATCTATGCTCAGATTATTGATGACGTTAACGGGGTAACGCTCGTTTCTGCTTCCACAATGGAAAAAGCCTTAAAAGAAGAGGTTATGGGCAAAAACGGTGTAGAAGCGGCGGCAATAATCGGTAAAACGATTGGCGCACGCGCAAAAGAAAAGAAAATCAAGGCCGTGGTCTTTGACCGCGGAGGATATAGGTATACAGGACGCGTTGCCTCACTTGCAGAAGGTGCTCGTGAAGCAGGGCTTGAGTTTTAGGGAGGTCTTTGATGGAACAAAAATATAGGTCCGCAGATGAAATGCAGGAAAGACTGGTATTCATTAACCGAGTTGCAAAGGTTGTTAAAGGCGGACGTAACTTTCGATTCACAGCTCTTATGGTTGTCGGAGACGGCAAAGGAAAAGTGGGTGTTGGCAGCGGGAAAGCCGCTGAAATCCCAGAAGCTGTAAGAAAGGGAATTGAAGCTGCAAAGCGCAACATGATAACTATTCCTATCGAAGGGACTTCAATACCACACAAAGTGATAGGAAAATTCGGAAGCGGACAAGTATTGCTAATGCCGGCTGAAGAAGGTTCTGGAGTTATCGCGGGCGGTCCGGTTCGTGCAGTCCTCGAGATGGTGGGAATCAAAGATATCAGAACAAAATCTCAAGGTTCAAACAACCCGGCAAACTGCGTTAAAGCAACAATTGAGGGTTTAAAGCTACTACGTACAGCAGCTCAGGTTGCAAAACTTCGCGGCAAGTCTGTTGAAGAAATTCTTTAGGAGGATTCAAAATGCCTAAGAAAAAAGAAAAACAGCTAAAAGTAACATTGGTAAAAAGCACAATCTCAAGCTTGAAAGATCAAAAAGCTACGGTCGTGGCTTTGGGTTTAAGAAAATTAAACCAGTCGGTTACAAAACCCGACAATGACGCAACAAGAGGAATGATTTTTAAAGTTAAGCATCTTGTAAACGTAGAAGAAATTTAGTAAGCGGAGGACAGAGATGAAAATACATGATTTATCTCCTGCCGAGGGCTCAGTAAGCTCAAAGAAGCGTCTCGGACGCGGAACCGGTTCAGGATTGGGCAAAACATCCGGCAAGGGTCATAAAGGGCAGAAAGCCAGAAGCGGTGGCGGAGTTCGTCCCGGTTTCGAAGGCGGACAGATGCCTTTATACCTTCGTTTACCCAAGCGCGGATTTACAAATGCCCGTTTCAAAAAGCACTATTCTGAAGTAAACGTAAGCAAGCTCAACGATTTCAGAGCTGGCACAAACGTTACAGTCGAAAAGTTGATTGAAGCTGGAATAATTAAACAAGTACAAGACGGCGTTAAAATTATGGGAGCAGGAGAACTGACAAAACGTTTGACCGTGACCGCTCATAAATTCACAAAAGGTGCAATTGAAAAGATTGAAGCGGCAGGCGGAAAAACTGAGGTGATTTAATATGCTTGAGATATTTAGAAATGCCTGGAAAGTTAAAGACTTAAGACGCAAAATATTGTATACACTGATATTGTTGTTCGTTTACAGAATTGGTTCTTTTATACCCGTTCCCGGCGTTGACTCTGCAGTGTTTCAAAGCTATATATCAGAGTCATCCGTTTGGTCGATGTTTGATGTATTTAATGGCGGCGCATTGTCAAACTTCACAATATTCGCCACAGGTATCACTCCTTACATTACTGCGTCTATCGTTATGACACTTTTAGCAGTTGCGATACCTGCACTTGAACGTTTGCAAAAACAGGGTGCGGAAGGCAAAAAGAAAATATCTCAGATTACCAGATATGTTGGACTCGGACTTGCTTTCTCACAATCAATGGGAATAATGCTCACAGCAGGCAGAAATGCGCTGATTAATCCGGCATGGTATATGTTTATATTTGTTGCCTTGATTCACGCGGCAGGAACTGCTTTTGCGATGTGGCTTGGTGAACATATAACTGAAAAAGGAATTGGGAACGGTATATCGCTTTTGATATTCATAAATATTATTTCAAGATTCCCGAATCTTATAAAAAATGGACTTACTGCGGTTGTCGAGGGCAGAACAAGTGGCTGGGTAATTCCTGCAGTTGCAATAGGTGTTTTGGCTTTGATAGCGGCTATAGTATTAATAAACTTGGGCGAGAGAAGAGTTCCGGTACAATATGCAAAGAAAGTTGTTGGTCGAAAAATGTATGGGGGTCAATCTACATACATCCCAATGCGGGTTAATAACGCGGGTGTTCTTCCTTTGATTTTCGCAGTGACTATAGTTCAGTTTCCGAACATGATCTTAAGGTTTTTCTTTGCGGATAAAGGATGGGCACAAAGTTTCATGAGAGCTATGTCCACAGGAACATGGACATATGCTATAATAACTGCATTGTTTATAATGGGGTTTGCATTCTTCTATTCGACGATTCAGTTCAATCCAATAGAGGTTTCAAAGAACATACAACAGTACGGTGGCTTTGTTCCGGGAATACGCCCGGGTAAACCAACATCACTATTTCTGTCAAAAGTATCAAACAGGATAACATTCTTTTCAGCCCTGTTCTTAGCATTCCTTGCTATGATACCCATTATTATGACGGCGCAAACCGGTACAAGCCCTATACAGGCGACCTCGCTTTTGATTATGGTGTCGGTTGGACTTGAAACTGCTAAGCAGTTGGAAAGCCAGATGATGATGAGGCACTACAAGGGATTCCTTAACTAAGGTTAGGAGGAGCGCGCGGATGAATTTGATTTTATTAGGCCCTCCTGGAGCAGGAAAAGGATCTCAGGCCAAGAAGGTGTGTAAGAAATATAACATTCCTCACATATCAACCGGTGACATGTTTCGCAAGGCAATATCCCAGGGAACAAAGATGGGAATGGTAGCTAAAAGCCATATAGATGATGGAAACTTGGTTCCGGATGATATCGTTATTGGAATAGTAAGAGATAGACTTGAAGAAAGTGATTGCGAAAAAGGTTACCTTTTGGATGGCTTTCCGAGGACTATTGCACAAGCTGAAGCTTTGGCGGGGTTCTCAAACATTGACATGGTAATATTAGTTGATGTTGCTGATGAGGTTTTGATTAAAAGACTTTCGCGGCGCAGAGCTTGCAAAGATTGTTCGGCACCATATGATATAAAAGTTGTTCCTGACGGCAAGTGCCCTCTCTGCGGCGGAGAAATGATACAAAGAAGCGATGACAGCGAAGAGACGGTGAAAACCCGCTTGAAAGTCTATCATGAAAAGACATCGCCATTGATTGATTACTATCAAAATCATGGCCTCTTATGTAAGATAGACGGTGACGCCGAGATAGAAGCTGTTTTTAACGCAATATGTGATGTGCTTGACGGAGTATGATAAACATTAAATCAAAACAAGAAATAGATTCTATGCGTAAGGCTGGTAAAATTACGGCCAAGTGCATGCAAATTATTTCTGATATGATAGAAGAAGGAATAAGCACAAAAAAGCTTGACGAGGAAGCGGAACGCTTTATCAGGTCAAGCGGAGCGATTCCTTCGTTTAAAGGATATAGCGGATATCCTGCCAGCATATGTGCCTCTATAAATGAACAGGTTGTTCATGGTATACCAAGTGACAGAAAACTTGCCAAGGGAGATATAGTTGGCATTGACTTGGGGGCATATGCGGATGGATACCATGGTGACATGGCAAGAACATTCGCGGTGGGAAATGTAACGCGAGAAGCAAAACAACTCATGGATGCAGCAAAAGATTCTTTTTTTGCAGGCTTAAATATAATGACTGTGGGAAACAGGCTGGGAGATGTATCCCATGCCATACAGGAAGTCATCGAAGGACGAGGTTTTTCTGTAGTAAGGGCATTATGCGGCCATGGAATTGGCCAGGAGATGCACGAAGATCCTGAAGTTCCGAACTTTGGACGAAAATCCAGAGGCGTGAGACTTCAGCACGGAATGGTTTTGGCAGTTGAACCAATGGTAAACCTTGGCACGTGGGAAGTCAATGTGCTTGAAGACGGTTGGACTATTGTAACTGCTGACAATAAACTTTCGGCACATTATGAAAACACTGTGCTGATAACTGACGAAGGTCCCGAGATACTTACTTTGGTTTAACGCTTTTGGAACACAATTGCTCAAAAGGGGGATTGGAAGTGGAATTGGACGAAAATGCTGATATAGGCACTGTAGCCATTTCATTGGCCGGGCGCGATAAAGGAAGATATTTCGTGATAATAGAGGTTTTGGATAACGGTTATGTAAAAATAGCTGACGGGTCTCTGCGGAAGGTGGATAATGCAAAAAAGAAGAAACTTAAACACCTCAAGCTAAAGCCGGTAACTATACCCACGATTAAGCAGAGAATTTTGGAAGGCGAGAGAATATACGATTATGATATAAAATCTCATCTCAACTCTTTGGGGTATGACGGGAAAGAATGAAGGATTATCTTAAACAAGGAGGGATAACTTGTCTAAACAGGATGTAATTGAGGTTCAAGGCACTGTCGTTGAGGCTTATCCCAACGCAATGTTTCAGGTAGAGCTTGAAAACGGACATACAGTTTTAGCTCACATCTCTGGTAAGCTGCGAATGCATTATATACGAATTTTACCGGGGGATCAGGTGACTCTTGAATTGTCGCCTTATGATTTGACCAAAGGCAGAATTACATGGCGCGGAAAGCCTAGAAACAACAACAACTCTTAAGGAGGACTGAAAAATGAAAGTTAGACCGTCAGTCAAACAAATTTGTGAAAAATGCAAAATCATAAAGCGTCATGGACGTGTTATGGTCATTTGCGAAAACCCTCGCCACAAACAAAGGCAGGGCTAGAGAAGATATCATAGCTTTCGCCGCGGCATTTCGCGTGTTTGCTCCATGCGTTAATGGCAGAAGCTTTATATGATTAAAAAATAATAAACGGAGGTGCAATCTACGTATGGCACGAATAGCTGGCGTTGATTTACCAAGAGACAAACGCGTACAAGTTGCATTAACTTATATCTTTGGGGTAGGGTTAACAACTGCGGATAAAATTTTAGCTGAAACGGGGCTTAACCCCGATATTAGAGTACGCGATTTGACTGAAAGCGAAGTAAGCACTCTACGTGAATATATTGATAACAATGTTCGCGTTGAAGGTGATTTGCGTCGTGAAACATCAATGAACATAAGAAGGTTAATGGAAATAGGATGCTACCGTGGAATAAGACACCGCCGTGGCTTGCCTGTTCGTGGACAAAACACTAAGCAAAATGCTCGTACCAGAAAAGGCCCCGGCAAAAATCAGGTACGTCGCAAAAAAGCATAAGCTTTAGGGAGGACATATAAAATGCCCAAGGCAAAAGTCGGCAAAAAACGCCGCGAAAAAAAACATGTTGAACGAGGAGCAGCGCATATAAGCTCAACTTTCAACAATACAATAGTAACACTGACTGATCCGCAGGGAAATGCGCTAGCATGGTCTTCAGCGGGTTCGCTGAACTTCCGTGGCTCGAAAAAGAGCACTCCATATGCAGCTCAAATGGCATCGGAAACAGCTACTAAAGCGGCTATGGAACATGGCCTAAAGACAGTAGAAGTGTTTGTTAAAGGACCCGGCCCCGGAAGGGAAGCGGCGATTCGAGCGCTCCAATCAGCAGGGCTTGAGATAACAATGATTAAGGACGTTACGCCCATTCCTCATAATGGTTGCCGTCCACCCAAACGCAGAAGGGTTTAGGAGGAATACATAAATGGCAAGATATACAGGATCAGTATGCCGTCTGTGCAGAAGGGAAGGCGCAAAGCTATTCCTAAAAGGAGACAGGTGCTTTGGCGCGAAATGCGCATTTGCCCGTCGACCGGTGCCTCCGGGACAGCACGGAAAAGGCAGAAGAAAATCATCAGAATATGGTCTTCAGCTTCGCGAAAAACAAAAAGTTCGCAGAGCTTATGGAATTATGGAAAAACAATTCCGTCATTATTTTGATTTGGCTTCAAGAGTTAAAGGAGTCACAACAGGTGAAGCATTGCTTCAGTTGCTTGAACAGCGTTTAGACAATGTTGTTTACCGTATGGGAATCGGAGTTTCACGCCCACAATCAAGGCAGATAGCTTTGCATAAACATATTACCGTAAACGGTAAATCGGTTAACATTCCTTCATACCAAGTAAAAGAAGGCGATGTTATAGCAGTATCAGAAAAAAGCATGTCAATGGAAATATTTAAGGCTGTTCGCGAAGGCGAAAACCCAAATGTTCCCAAATGGCTTGATTTTGATAAAGATAAGCTGCAAGGCAAAATTATCGCCAAACCAGAGCGCGATGATATCGATCTTACATTTGAAGAACACTTGGTTGTTGAGTATTATTCAAAACTGTAATTTGTGTTATGATAAGCACAAGGCTTGTGCATAACCAATTTAGGCGCAAGCTTAAAAATAACTATATTACTTGCATGATTTTCATGCACTTGAGCGGGTATCCCGTTCCACCTTCATAAGGAGAGTGTTAAGTTAAATGATCGTCATAGAAAAACCAAAGATAGAATGTGTAGAGATGAGTGCCGACAACCGTTACGGAAAGTTTACTATAGAACCTCTGGAACGTGGTTTTGGGACAACATTGGGCAACTCTCTTCGTAGAGTTCTCCTTTCCTCGCTTCCGGGAGTTGCTGTGACATCGGTTAAAATCGAAGGAGTGCTGCACGAATT
The DNA here is from genome assembly GCA_963675575.1 of Christensenellaceae bacterium. Classification (GTDB taxonomy): domain Bacteria; phylum Bacillota; class Clostridia; order Christensenellales; family UMGS416; genus JAGLOK01. The sequence continues at coordinate 2,515,891 of OY776378.1, read as the reverse complement.
TTCAACCATTGAAGGCGTAACGGAAGATGTTACGGAGATTTTATTAAATCTCAAAGGATTATCAGCAAAACTCTATACAGATGAACCGAAAACTTTAACCATAAATATGCAGGGCCCTTGCAATGTGACGGCTGGAGATATTTCACCTGATGCAGATATTGAAATATTAAATCCTGACATGCATATTGCCACGCTGAACAAAGACGGATTCTTTTATATGGATTTGACTTTGACAAAAGGAAGAGGCTATGTTAGCGCCGACAGAAATAAAAATGATAGTCAGCCTATCGGTGTAATCCCGGTTGACTCGATTTTTACTCCGGTTGTTAAGGTTAATTATAAGGTTGAAGACACTCGTGTCGGAAACCAGACCGACTTTGATAAGCTGACAATGGAGATTTGGACAAACGGCTCCATACGGCCCGACGAAGCACAGTCACTCGCGGCAAAGATAATAAACGAGCATATGAAGCTCTTCATCGACCTTACCGGCTCTGTAAGCCAGGTTGAAATAATGGTTGAAAAAGAAGAGGATGAAAAAGAAAAAGTTCTTGAGATGACAATAGAAGAACTGGATCTTACTGTTCGTTCATTTAATTGCTTAAAGCGCGCGGGAATAAACACGGTTGAAGAGCTGGTGCAGCGTTCTGAAGAAGATATGATGAAGGTAAGAAACCTCGGCCGCAAATCGTTGCTAGAGGTACAGCAAAAGCTGGCAGGATTGGGTCTTTCACTGAGAACCCAAGAAGAATAATTGGAGGACTTTTAAGATGGCAAACTACCGTAAACTTTCCAGGCCCTCGGATCAGAGGAAGGCGCTTTTGCGCAACCAGGTCACATGCCTTTTTGACAAAGGCAGGATAACCACCACTGTGGATAGAGCCAAGGAAGTAAGAAAAATAGCAGAAAAATTAATAACAAAAGCCACGAAGGTGTATGATCAAAGCGAAACCGTTAAGAAGTCACGCACCAATGAAAAAGGGCAACCTGAAGAGTTTGAGGCAAAAATTGATACTCCTCAAAAGCTTGCGGTTCGTCGTCAGATCATGGCGAAGATATATGACCTCAAAGAAGTTAAGCTTGAAGGCGAAAGCAGAACGGAATATCGTGATCGCACAGGCGATGTTAAGCATCCTTTGGTTGAAAAGATTTTCAACGAGTATGCGCCAAAGTATAAAAAAAGAGCTGACGAACTTGGTCAGGGCGGGGGATATACCCGCATATTGAAACTGGGACCTCGCAAAGGCGATGGCGCAGAAATGGCGATAATCGAATTTGTTTAAAGAAGATTATCTTTGGGGGAACCGTAATAATGGTTCCCTTTTTGCTTATTTAGAAAGATGGAGACAAAATGTCAGTAATCATAAAGTTTGACAATGTTTCATATTCATATGCATCCGGAGCCGAAGAAGATAAAACTGAAGCTCTTAAAAATGTATCAGTTGAAATAAAAAAGGGCGAGTTTGTTTCAGTAGTGGGACATAACGGATCAGGCAAATCAACATTGGCAAAGCATATTAACGCTTTGCTTATTCCTGATGAAGGAAGCGTGATGGTTGACGGCTTTTTGACATCTGACGAAGAGAGTTTGTGGAAAGTCCGGCAAACAGCGGGAATGGTTTTTCAAAATCCAGATAATCAGATAGTGGCCACGATTGTTGAAGAAGATGTAGCTTTCGGCCCAGAAAACTTAGGAGTAGAACGCACGGAAATAAGAAGACGCGTGGATACGGCGTTAGCCAATGTGGAAATGAGTGCATATGCTGGAAAAGCCCCACATATGCTTTCTGGCGGCCAAAAACAAAGGGTAGCCATAGCGGGCGTAATTGCGATGCACCCTAATATTGTAATAATGGACGAACCAACTGCAATGCTTGATCCTATGGGCAGGCGTGAAGTAATGGAAGCAGCAAAGAGATTAAACGCTGAGGGAGTAACAGTCATATTTATCACTCACTTTATGGATGAAGCTTCGCTGACTGAGCGCATAATCGTAATGGATGATGGAAAGATAGTGATGGATGATGTTCCGGGGAAGATTTTTGCGCAAGCTGCGCGCTTAACAGAACTTGACTTGGATGTTCCTCCTATGATTAAGCTTTCAAACAAGCTTAATGAAAATGGAATAAAGATTAATACAACTTCGGATATAGATGAAATGGCGGAGGGATTATGTCAATTATTTTTGAAAAATTAAGCCATGTCTATATGCCTGATTCGCCATTTGAAACAAATGCGTTAAAGGATATTTCCCTTACAATTATTCAGGGAGAATTTGTGGGGCTTATCGGTCATACCGGTTCTGGCAAAACCACTCTTGTTCAGCATATAAATGCTCTTTTGAAGCCTTCTCTTGGAAAGGTTTTTATAAATGATATTAATGTAAACGATGATAAGAAAACATTAAAAGCGCTGAGAAAAAAGGTGGGCTTGGTTTTCCAATATCCGGAGCATCAGCTTTTTGAGGAAACAATAGAAAAAGATATTGCATACGGCCCCAAAAATTTAGGTATGGATAAAGATGAGGCCGCACTGTGTGTTGAAGAGGCGATGCAGCTTGTAGGGCTTGAAGCTAGTCTAAAACAGCGTTCACCTTTTGAACTCTCAGGAGGTCAGCGCAGGCGCGTAGCCCTAGCCGGAGTTTTAGCGATGAAACCTGAAATACTTATATTGGATGAACCAACCGCGGGGCTTGACCCGGGCGGAAGAAGGGATATGCTTGCTCTTCTTAAAAAGATGCATAAAAAAGAAAAAATGACCATTATAATGATTAGTCATTATATGGATGAGATAGCCGAAGTGTGTACAAAAGTTCTTGTTATGGAAAACGGAAGAGTCATTGAATACGATGAGCCAAAAAAAGTGTTTATGCAAACCCAGCTTTTGAAAGAAATGGGGCTGGATGTGCCTGTAGCAAAAAAGTTGATGATAGCGCTTGAAGAACGCGGAATTAGCGTACCCGGAGATATTTTGACATTGGATGAATTGCATAAGTATCTTATAAAGAAACTCGGAGGTGATATCGTTGCTTAAAAATATCACTTTGGGGCAGTTTTTCCCTGGAAATTCCGTGCTGCATAAAATGGATCCGAGAACAAAGATAATATTTGTCCTCCTATTTATTGTTTTAATTTTCTTCGTTAAAACATTTTACGGATATTTGGTTATTGCGGCTTTTGTATCATTGCTAATTATTTCTACTGGAGTTCCGGTTAAATATATATTGAGAGGACTGAAGCCAATATTTTTTATTGTGATATTGACTTTTGTGCTAAACACACTTATGACACCAGGAGATAATCCGTATTTTAAATGGAAGTTTATATCTATTACACCTGCCGGTCTTAAAGCGGCGTCATTTTTGTCAATTAGGCTGATATTGCTTGTGATAGGATCTCAGCTTCTGACACTAACGACTTCTCCGCTTGGGCTTACCGACGGAATAGAAATGCTGGCCTCTCCTCTTAAAAAAATCGGTTTTCCGGCACATGAGATGGCTATGATGATGACTATAGCGTTGAGGTTTATTCCTACACTTTTAACCGAAACCGACAGGATTATGAAAGCGCAGATAAGCCGAGGTGCTGATTTTGAGACAGGAAATATTATTCAAAAGGCTAAAAGCTTGGTTCCGCTGCTGGTCCCGCTATTTGTTTCGGCGTTCAGACGCGCCGATGATTTGGCTTTAGCTATGGAAGCAAGGTGCTATCAAGGCGGCAATGGCCGTACAAGGATGAAAGTGCTGAAAACATCCAGATATGACATATATGGGGCGCTTGTTTTCTTGTTGCTGGTGGGCGCGATAGTGGCGGAAAATATTTGGGTGGCATAAAATGCGTGTTAAAGTTATATTGGAATATGACGGCAAAGGCTACTCGGGATGGCAGCGTCAGGAAAACTCAAACTCTATACAAGGCGAGATTGAAAAAGCACTTAAAAAATTAACTGGTGAAGATATTACTGTTCACGGCGCAGGGCGAACTGATGCAGACGTTCATGCACTAGCGCAGGTATGTCATTTTGATGCTAATGAAGTAATTCCAGCTGAAAATTATGCGATGGCATTAAATACAAAGCTTCCTTGGGACATCAGAGCAATATCCTCAGAGCTTGTTGATGACGATTTCCACAGCCGGTTTGATAAAAACACCAAGCATTACAAGTATAAAATTATAAACAGAATAAGACCCATCGCGATTAACAGGCACAGAGCGTGGCACGTTACTATGCCGCTGGATGTTAGTTTAATGCAAGAAGGTGCGAAGCGTTTTTTGGGTGAGCACGATTTTTTCGGATTTATGGCGGCGCATTCCGATATTGAAGATTTTGTTCGCACAATTTATAGACTTGATGTCACAAAAAGCGGTGAAGAGATAATAATTGATATAGAAGGAAGTGGCTTTTTGCGCAACATGGTTCGAATAATCGCAGGCACTTTGGTGAATGTTGGGACAGGAAAAAACACGCCCGACGATATTGAACAAATCATTGCCTCAAAAGATAGAAAAAAAGCTGGAATAACTGCTCCTGGGTATGGATTATACCTTGTTGGAGTTAAATACGATCATTCGAAAAAATAAAGAGATTAACAATAATTTGTTTTAATAATCGTGTTTTTCTTTTTAAAACCCATAAAAGTGACTTAAATATTGACAATAGATAAGGATTATAGTACAATATGCTTCGCGTCTGGAGATTTCTAGCCCAAATTTAAGGATGCCAAGACTATTTGACTACCAACTTATAGCAACTTAAATTTTGAAAATTTAACGGAGGAATTTTATGAGCACGTTCATGGCAAACGCCGGGAATGTAGAGCGCAAATGGTATATTATTGACGCAGCAGGACTGCCTTTGGGCCGTGTTGCTACTCAAGTTGCCATATTGCTCCGCGGAAAGCATAAACCCACATTCACACCGCATGTCGATACAGGCGACGGTGTTATTGTGATAAACTGCAAAGATATTGTACTTACAGGCAAAAAGCTTGATCAAAAAATGTACAGACATCATTCCGGATATCCCGGTGGCTTAAAAGAGACACCTTATAGACGCATAATGGAAAAACGCCCTGAATTCGCAATGTATGAAGCGGTTAGGCGTATGCTTCCAAAGAATCGTCTTGGTAAAAAAATGATTAGAAAACTGCGTGTTTTCGCAGATGACCAACATAATCAGCAAGCCCAACAGCCCGTTGAGTTTGAGATAAAACTGTAAGGGAGGAGGACGAATAATGGCACAGGTTCAATATAGAGGAACAGGTCGCAGAAAATCTTCTGTCGCACGAGTGCGTTTGGTGCCCGGTAGCGGGAAAATCACAATAAACAAACGTGACATGGACGAATATTTCGGATATGAGACATTGAAGGTTGTCGTCCGTCAGCCCCTAAAGGCTACAGGCAATGAAACTTCATTTGATGTGCTTGTTAGCGTATCAGGAGGCGGCTTTACAGGTCAAGCCGGAGCTATTCGCCACGGCATTTCCAGAGCTTTGCTTAATTCGGATGAGACATTGCGTCCGGTGTTAAGAAAGGCGGGATATCTGACACGCGACCCGAGAATGAAAGAACGTAAGAAATACGGTCTTAAAGCAGCTCGGCGCGCACCTCAGTTCTCAAAACGTTAAAAAAAAGTTTTCGGACCATCTTCTTTATCGGGAGATGGTCTTTTGTTTTTTACAATTATTTTGCCATAAATCAGATAGAAGCTTTTTAGATATTATAAACAATAATAAACGCATATAATTGATATGGCACAATGAAATATAAAATGGTAAAATAGTATATAATAACATTTTGCATTAATCTAGGAGACACTAAATGAAAGACCACATATATGATTTAATAATAATTGGAGGAGGCCCTGGCGGAATCTCGGCGGCAATCTACGCGGCAAGAGCTAACTTGGATGTTTTGATATTGGAAAAAACCTATGCGGGAGGGCAGATAGCTTCTACCGATAAAATGGAAAACTATTTGGGATTTAAATCTATTTCAGGAATAGAATTTGGAGAAAAGCTTGAAGAGCATCTTCAAAGTGTAGGTGTAGGAATCACATTTGAAGAAGTGGTTGAAATGAACTTGAAGGGTGTTTTAAAAAAAGTTATTACCACAGAAAACACTTATCTTGCTAGAACAATTATATTGGCAATGGGTGCACAGCCGAGACATCTTGGCGTTCCGGGTGAAGTGGAACTGCGAGGAAGAGGCGTATCATATTGCGCAACTTGCGACGGAGCTTTTTTTAGGGATCGTGATGTGGTCGTGGTTGGAGGAGGAGACACAGCGTGCGATGAAGCAATGTATTTGTCTGCTCTTTGCTCGAAAGTGTACCTTGTTCACAGGCGTGACAAGCTTCGCGCAAGGGGAATTATAGCTGAAAAGGTAAAAAACCACCCTAAGATTGAAGTGGTATGGGATTCTACCATTGAAGAAATAACTGTAGATAATGTTGTGACAGGCATTAATGTTAAAAACAAAATAACTAACGAAAAAAGGCATATTCCGGTAAGCGGAATATTTATAGCTGTAGGTATAGTTCCTCAAACCCAGCTTGTCAAAGAGCAGTTGGACATAGGAGATGGAGATCCTATTGAAACTGATGCATGTATGCGCACATCTATACTGGGAGTATTTGCGATTGGTGATATAAGGAGCACTCCATTGAGGCAAGTGATAACAGCCGCGGCTGATGGGGCTCTTGCTGTATACGGCGTACAGGAATATTTAGTGGAAAACGAATTTATAGACGAATAAGTTTTACGGGGTTTAGAAATGACAAGATTATTTGGCACAGATGGCGTAAGAGGCGTGGCTGGAAAAGAGCTTACCTGCGAACTAGCTTTTAAACTAGGGCGTGCAGGAGCGTATGTTTTAACAAAAGGGGCGCATAAGCCTAAGATACTTGTTGGCCGCGACACCAGAATTTCAGGGGGAATGCTTGAAGCAGCCTTATGCGCCGGAATTTGCTCTGTGGGCGCACGGGCAGAAGTGGTTGGAGTTATGCCTACTCCTGCGGTTGCCTATCTTACGAGGCTTTATAAAGCTGATGCCGGTGTTGTGATTTCCGCCTCTCACAACCAATTCCAGGACAATGGAATAAAATTCTTTGACTATGAAGGATTTAAGCTTCCCGATGAAACAGAGGATAAAATCGAAAAGCTGATTAATAAAGATTTTTCTGAAATCCCAAACGCGTGCGGACGCGAAGTTGGTAGAATCCGTCATATTAATAATGCGGAAGATGATTATATCAATTATGTAAAATCGTTAAATACACAAGACCTAACAGGATTAAAAGTTGTAATTGACTGCTCAAACGGAGCGGCAAGCCATGTGGCTCCGCGTCTAATGGCCGAGCTTGGCTTGGAAGTGCTGTCAATCTATGATCAGCCCAATGGGCACAATATAAACGATGGGTGCGGCTCGACGCACATGAAAGCTTTGCAGGGCATAGTTAAAGATACGGGCGCCTGCATGGGTTTGGCTTTTGACGGAGACGCAGACCGACTGCTAGCTGTAGACGAGGAGGGTGACTTGGTCGATGGCGATATGCTTATGATGATTTTCGCAAATTACATGAAAAACGAAGGAAAGCTAAATAAAAACACCTTGGTTTCCACTGTAATGAGTAATCTTGGACTGAAGATTGCCGCTCAAAAGAAAAAAATCAATCTTGAAATCACTTCGGTTGGAGACAAATATGTTTTGGAACAAATGCTTTTAAAAGGATATAATCTCGGTGGAGAGCAGTCCGGGCATATAATTTTTCTTGATGACAACACAACAGGCGACGGTCTTTTGTCGGCCTTGCGCTTGCTTGAAAGCTATAAAAGATCAGGATTGAAAATGAGCGAGCTTATCTCGATAATGCAACCCTTGCCACAAGTACTTATAAATGTTAGAATAGATAACACTAAAAAAGCATTGCTTGGAAAGTCCGATGAGATAGCTTTCGCAATAAAAGAAATGGAAGCCAAATATGAAGACACAGGCAGAATATTGGTAAGGGCCTCAGGAACAGAGCCGCTTATCAGAGTGATGATTGAAGGCCCGGACCAGAAGGAAATAAACGATGATGCGGACAAGTTAGCTGCACTTATCGGGCAATTGCTGGGATAAAGGGAGGCGATAGTATTAGTACTTACAATTGAATAGAAGCGCCAGTCCAGTAATTTATTTTACTGGAGACGAGGAAAGGGAAATTCGAAATATCGGCGGGTACCCTGCGGCAGACGTGACAGCCGAAAAGTCTCACCAAATACCATTGGCAACGATGGGGACAACATGGGACGGACACGTATAGCTTAAATGAATTTATTTATTAGCATGCATTTGGCATGCTTTTTCATTACTTAAAATTCATACATAACAATAAAAATGAACGGAGGCACATAAATCATGTGTGGAATAGTAGGATATATTGGCAACAAAAATGCGAGCGACATAATAATTGAAGGACTTGAAAAACTCGAATACAGAGGATACGACAGCGCGGGTGTCGCGATAATTTCAGGAGACAAACTCGAGGTTGTAAAAAAGCAGGGCAGACTGCGTATTCTTGCAGAAACTCTTGAAAAAACACCAGTGTTGGGAAATGTCGGTATAGGCCATACTAGATGGGCGACACACGGTGCTCCCAGCGATGAGAACTCACATCCTCACACCTCGATGTCAGGTGAAATAGCTGTAGTTCACAATGGTATAATCGAAAACTACGTACATCTGCGTGAATTTTTGGGGCTTAAGGGATATATTTTTAAGTCTGAAACTGATACTGAGGTAATAGGACACCTAATAGACTATCATTATAAAGGCGACCTTAAGGAAGCGGTAGAGGAATCATTGCCACTGCTTGAGGGCTCTTATGCTTTGTGCATCACATCCATTAAGCATCCTGATTTGATTATCGCCGCCAGAAAAGATTCGCCGCTTATTCTCGGTATAGGTGAAGGTGAAAACTTTGTGGCATCAGACATCCCTGCGATACTAGCCAAAACCCGCAATATTTACCTACTTGAGGACAAAGAGATTGCTATAGTTAAAAAAGACACAATTGAAATTTTCGACGAACTCGGAATACGGGTGGACAGGGAAGTCTTTAAAGTCGATTGGGATGTTGAAAGCGCAGAAAAGGGCGGATACAAGCATTTCATGATGAAGGAAATATTTGAAGAGCCAAAAGCATTGCGGGAAACACTTTCGCCCAGGCTTAAAAACGGTAAAGTGGAGCTCGAAATCCATATCGATGAAGACCGTATAAAAAACATGCGCCGTATAATAATTGTGGCGTGCGGCACCGCGTACCACGCCGGGCTTGTAGGCAAATACGCCATTGAAAAAATGCTTAACGTACCAGTTGAAGTGGATATCGCATCCGAATACAGATACCGCGATCCGGTAGTTAACCAAGATGATATATTTATCGTAATTTCCCAGTCGGGCGAGACGGCCGACACACTAGCGGCGCTTCGTATGGCAAAGGGCAGGGGAGCTAAGATCATGGCTATAACAAACGTCGTGGGTTCATCGGTCAGCCGGGAGGCGGACAGTGTGATGTACACTTGGGCAGGGCCAGAGATCGCGGTTGCCTCGACCAAAGCATATACCACGCAGGTGCTCGCGCTGTATCTCATCATGATAAAAATGGGTGTTGTGCGCGGAGACATCGACCAAGCCATGCAAAAGGAAATGGTTGACGCGCTCTCCAAAATCCCTGAGAAGGCGAAAAATATTTTGGAGAATAAGGACGCGATTCAAAAGATAGCGCACAGGCATTACGCAATCGAGGACGCTTACTTCCTTGGACGCAATATGGACTACGCTGTGGCACAGGAAGGCTCGCTCAAGCTCAAGGAAATATCATATATTCACTCGGAAGCTTTTGCGGCGGGGGAACTAAAACACGGACCCATAGCTTTAATCGAGGATGAAACTCTTGTGATAATTGTTGCCTCCCAGCAGAGGCTCTACGATAAAACGGCTTCCAACATCAAGGAAGTCAAAGCGCGCGGGGCGCACGTCATGTCAATCTGCGCCGAAAACGCCCATGCTATTATCGAACTTTCCGACGAAAGCATCACCGTGCCTGAAACCATGGATATTTTCATGCCGATACTTACCGTTATCCCCACTCAGCTATTTGCGTATTATTGCTCTGTTGAGCGAGGATTGGATGTGGATAAGCCGAGGAATTTGGCGAAGAGCGTGACGGTGGAGTAGAAAAAAATATTTATTTTAAATTGTAGCGTTGGAACTAAGTTTGATCAAACTTAGTTCCAATTTTTTTGCTAGAAATTATCGAAAAACAATAATAATAGCGGTAATCCTGATCAAACTTAGTTTCAATGCTACATAAATATTTAAATCCGCGGTATATGACTGCGGATTTTTGCTGTCAATTAATAAGCTTTTTAATGTGATATAATATTTAAGGAAGGACTGATTAAAGCCATATATTTAATCATCAACTTTAGTATATGCCATATTGTTCCATATATAGCCCAATATCACCCCATTACTGATAGACTATTAGGTGATAGTGCCCTGTTTTCCCACAAAAGGGCATGGTTATCCTGTGACTAGTCCAGGATCTCTATCTGCACGTACACATAGTAGCAAATTAGCACAACCGAATAAGATATAAAACCTATTGAGATTTTTTTGTATGCCACGATACACTATCTTGTTATATCCGAAGTATCTTTTTACAATCTGGAATGGATGCTCTACTTTACAACGTACTGCTGACTTTTGGTGCTCTATGTGTCGCTCCCATTGCTTACCTACGCCTTTTTGCTTCTTTACACTATTTTTAGGTCTACGATTAATCCTGTAATCAATATGCGATTTATCTTCGTCTTGTAAGATTTCTTCGCGTTTTTGAATACCAATATATCCAGAATCGCCATATACTACTTTGTCGTCATCACGGATTAGTTTAGATGCTACTGTGATATCGTGTTGGTTTGCAGGTGTTGCCTCAATCGAGTGAACATAGCCACTACCTGCATCTACACCAATATGTATTTTCATTCCAAAGTGCCAGTCACTACCTTTTTTAACAGATTTCATCTCTGGATCTCTAGCTTTTTCTTGGTTTTTTGTGGAACTAGGTGCATCGACTATTGTTGCATCTACTATAGTCCCTCCTCGCATGATATGACCACTTTTCTCTAGTCCTGTGCTTATTGCATTAAATAGCACTTCACCTACATTGTTTTGTTCTATTATTCGTCTGAATTTAAGTAAAGTTGTTGCGTCGGGTACTTGTTCTTCAAAAAAATCAATTCCCATAAATTTACGCATTGCATAGCTATCATATATTGCTTCCTCGACTCCTTCATCAGATAGGCTGAACCAATTCTGTAATAGATACATTTTTAGCATCTTCTTGATACCTTTGGGCGGTCTACCTCTTTTACCTTTATAGTAGTAGGGCTTTATATATGATATCCATTCTTCCCACGGAATAACTCCCTCCATTATATCTAAAAAATCTTCTCTTTTAGTTCTTCTTTTTCTTGCGCTATATTCTAAATCACTGATTGTTTGTTGCTTCATAATTTGCTCCATTTGTTTTCTTCTATTATACCATTTTTGAGATTTGTATTATTTGATTTAATCAGTGCTTCCTTAATAACCAAGACCAATAATATTTTGGAGATATTCATGAAAAGTGTAACCAAAAATAAATTAACTGAGGACGATATCAAAAAGATGGCGTTAAAGCATTTTTCCGACTCTAAGATAATAAAAATCACAGAGCTTGTACAGGGGATGTTTAACTCTGCATATATAGTTGAGGGAACAGGAAAGCTTGAAGGCGGAGTGGTGCTTAAAGCGGGGCCTTTGCCGGAGGCTGAGCTTTTGATATATGAAAAAGAAATCATGAAAACAGAAGTCGATGTGCTTAAGCTTCTATCTGGAGCGGATGTCCCCGTTCCCGAAGTTTTGGCGGCGGACTTTTCCAAAGAAGATATGCCATTTGACTATTTTTTTATGAATCGCCTTGAAGGCAGCACATGGAAGGAAATGGGAAAAAAAGTCATTAAAAAATCAAAGCCCGAGCTTATGCATAAACTTGGGAAATTTAATGCGGAAATACATTCTGTTAAAGGAGACTTTTTCGGATATATAAAGGATGATGCGCACTATAAGTTTGACAGTTGGTCGGGTGCGTTTTCATGCATGATGGAGGACATTTTGCTGGACGGGGAAAAGAGAGGAAACAGCCTACCGTATCAAAAAATTCGAGATATTGTATCAAAGTATAGGGATGTCTTGGATGAAGTGAAAGAGCCTAAGCTTGTAAGCTTCGATATTTGGGCTGGCAATGTTTTTGTGAAAGAGGAAAAAGATAAACTCAGTATATCGGGCATAATCGATTTTGAAAGAGCGTTTTACGGAGATCAGTATGCGGACTTCACTTCCGCAATGCAGATTTTTTCTGATGTAGAAAATGAGCCGGAGTTTGTAGAGGGCTACGAAGAAATAACTGGTAGCAAGTTTACTGTCTCTGAAAATGACAGGATTCGGATGAACTTATACAGGCTTTATATGGCGATAATCCTTAATGTGGAAACGTACAGATACGGTAGAGCATATAGAAATGCTGTGAAGATTTACACAAAAGTCATGATTAAAAGATTTCTTAATAAGTTAAACTAGATTTATGCTTATCATTTTTACTGTGATATGATCTCATAAAATGAAAACTAAAGGAATGTGTTATGAAACTACCATTTAAAAAAATTGATGCATTCGCAACTGAGAAATCCAGTGGAAATCCAGCAGGCTATATTCTACTTAATTCTATTGATGAAATAAGCGCCAGTGATATGCTGATGGTTGCAAAAGAGCTGCAAGGCTATGTTAATGAAGTAGGATATGTTGCGCGGATGACAGGCAATGTTTTCGAGTTTAAGTATTACTCTGCGGAGCGCGAAGTGGATTTTTGCGGACATGCAACTATTGCAATAATGTATGACTTGATAAAAAACAATCCTGATCTAATGGAGCTTGGCGAAATTAAAATCATAGCAAACGGCGAAACTTTAATAGTTCAAAATAAAATCAAAGAGGAAGATGCTGTATTCATCATGGCGCCATCGCCAAAATACACTCAATCACTTATATCAAAAGCTGAACTTGCAAAAGCGCTCATGTGCGATGCTAATAATATAGTAGCTCAACCTGAAATAATAAACGCTGGGCTAGAAACACTAATTATTAACATTGGCACATTGGAAACAATATTAGGATTGAAGCCACAACTTGCTTCGCTCAATGATTTCTGCATAAAAAATGCGATTGATATCATTGAAGTATTTTGTGAGAAAACGAGTAATCTAACAAATAGCTATAGGACAAGAGTATTCGCCCCAACATTTGGTTATCTAGAAGATCCTGCAACAGGCTCAGGAAATTCTGCTTTTGCGAACTATCTGCTTAAGCACAACAAGTGGGATGGAGAAACCATTTCGATTGAGCAAAATGGTGAAGCGGATAATTACAATATAGTTAAACTTACGACTTGTGATTATAACAATGCAAAGCGAGTATTGTTTGGTGGTAGGGCGATTACGAGGATAGTTGGGAATTATTTTATTTGATATTGGTATTAAGAAGTAGTACACGGATAAATCTAAATCGAGACGAAATGTTTACTTTGATTACGCTCCGCTAGGGTCGGTGTGGGGCACCGACGAACCCTGCGAGCCCCGACAGTCTATCAGTTAAGCAAAGCGGTTTAAAATAAACGGGGGTCGGAGGGCTCGCAAAATTTTAAATATATTACTGGAGAGTCGCTCTACGGAGCGATTAAAATGCAATATAGAATATGATATATGGACTTCCCCGCACATGTCGGTGGAAGTCTTATTAGTTTCGGTTTTTATGAATTTTACAAACAAAATTGTAAATGTTTAGCATATAAGTTATTATTACCATAAATAAATATACTATTTTGGAGAAGATATGAGAAAGAAAGATAGAAAACATTACTGGCCACCAACTTTTAAAAAGTTCTATATTTATTCATTTATTTTATTTTTTACTTTCACAAATATACTAATTTTCATAGAAAATGCAACTTTTATAAACTTTTTTTATGGAAATCTTTTAGTATTAGGATTTCATGCTCTTATTATAGGTATGTTTATGTGTGGTTCAAATTTAGACATTATTTTATTTTCCGAATATTTAAAATACAGATCTAGTAAAATGAAAATTAGTTATGATAGGATTAGACGGTTAATAGTGTTCAAAAAAAGAAAACTAGGGATTGATATTGATGTGATACTTATTATTTTAGATGACGGTAATGAGTTTGAAATAATGGTGAAAAATATTGATGAATGCTATGAGGATTTAAAAAGCAGATGCAAAAACTTAGAGAATAAAACGGTAGTTGAATATAAGGAAAATGAAATTTATACAAAAATCGGTGATGTAACTTTTGAGATAATAAGTATTGTGAAAACACCGATGATGAATGATTTTAGAAAAATGTTTCTTATAGAGTTTACCGAAGGAAAGTTTACCATGTTATTTTCTGAATACTTTAAAATTCAAGATACACATATGCCAAGTCACTGGACTAATGAAAAAGTAAAAAAATCTATGAGAAAGAGTTATAAGTATAATACAAGTATAGGAAAAATCGAGGTGTGGTGTCCGAGGGACTATTGTGATAACCATGATTTCTTTTTTGCTATTGCCAGTGGACAGATTGATGAAGCTTATAAAATTTACAAAGAAACTAAAAAGAAATATGAGAGTGATAAAATGTTTTCAAATTTAAACAATAATACAAGCTTTATACAATAAAAGAATGGATGGATAAATACGGCAATTGAACTTGAGAGTATTGAATTAAAATAGAAACAATGCTACCATAAAACGAAAAAGGAGAACCACCATGCCGCACGTACTAGTTAAAACCTGGAAGGGAAAAACAGACAAACAAAAACAGGAGCTGTCGGATAAAATAACTCAAGCTGTAAAGGATGCTTTCGACGCGGGGGACTATTGGATTTCGGTCGCGATAGAAGATGTGGATCCGTCGGATTGGAAGAAAATCTATTCGGAGGAAATAGAGCCGCAAGGCGACAAACTATTTAAAAAACCGGGGTACACTCTGGACGATTTATAATACGGGAAGAAATTTTTTAAGAGGAATACAGGATTGTATTCCTCTTTTTGCGTATAAAGTTTTAGATTATAATACCGATATAAACAATATCAGGTAATTATACAAATGTATTATTTCTATTTATGG
The DNA here is from genome assembly GCA_963675575.1 of Christensenellaceae bacterium. GTDB lineage: Bacteria > Bacillota > Clostridia > Christensenellales > UMGS416 > JAGLOK01. Next base: position 2,500,612 of record OY776378.1, on the reverse strand, counting down.
CAAGGAGGCTAAAATGGATATTAGTAAAACCGGTAATAACATTATTAAGATAACAGATTACAACGCAGCTCAGAAAAGGGAAAAAGAAGAAAAACCACAATCTGATACAGCTACAGACACATATTCCAGCAAGTCTGAAAAAAACGAAAAAATATTTACCTATTCCAATCCGAGAAATATGACTAATACTCAATTATGGGAGAAGTTTTCTCAATTCACAAATAAACATGTGGCAAAGCAAATAGGCAGCATGAAAGCGTACATTGAAGGTTTTATTGACGGCTCTCAAGGTCAAATTGATGTAAGCGAACTGGAGGATAAGCTGCTTGAAAAGTATGGCTTGGATGCAGACCTTGACCCTGCCAATGTGGAAGAAGGCGGAATATACAGCGCGGAAAATTTATCCGACACATTGGTGCAGTTTGCAAAAAGCATCTCCGGCAATGATGTTTCAAAGGCGGATTTGTTATTGGATGCGGTAAAAAAAGGATTTGAGATAGCGGAGCGTGCTTGGGGCGGAGAGCTTCCTGAAATCTCACAAAGAACATATGATTTGACAATGGAGAAATTTGACGCCTGGAAAAATAGCGGAGAATAGACAGTATTATCCGTTATAGATCATAAAACCGTCTTATAAAGAAAAAAAAATGTTTTAAGAGGAGTGCATTTAAGTTTGTATTCCTCTTTTTGATGCCCTATAATTAAAGAATATTCCTATTAAAGGAGATTTCACATGTCAGATGCAATCCAAATAAATAATTTAACAAAAATGTACGGCAAAGACCGAGGGATAATAGACGTTTCTTTCAGTGTGAAAGAAGGTGAAATTTACGGCTTCATTGGTCCGAACGGAGCGGGTAAATCCACAACGCTCAGAATACTTGTCGGTCTGATTTTCCCGACCAGCGGCGAAGCTAAGATTATGGGCCGCGATGTAGTTAAATACGGAAATGAAATAAGGAAAGACGTTGGATATCTTCCGTCGGAAGTATTTTATTATGATGGGATGAAGGTATCCGACCTGCTTAAATACTCGGCTAGCTTTTATAAGAAGGACTGTACGAAAAAAATAAACGAACTTTGTGAAAGAATGGAGCTTGACACATCAAGAAAAATCGATGATTTGTCTTACGGCAATAAAAAGAAAGTGGGAATAGTGCAGGGGCTTTTGCATTCGCCAAAAATTATTATCTTGGATGAGCCGACAAGCGGACTCGACCCGCTGATGCAGCAGAAGTTTTTTGACATAATAGAAGAAGAAAATGAAAAGGGCGCTACGGTGCTTTTCTCATCTCATATATTGGGTGAAGTTCAAAAACTTTGCGATAGGGTATCCATCATAAAAGAAGGTTCGATTATAAGAACGGACGAGGTTGCCACACTCAAAAAAGAATCATATAAGAAATTTAAAATAGTAGGCGAGCACCTTGACCGCGAAGATTTTAAAAAGGGCGAAATAAATGACTTTGTAAAAGAGGACACATACGTGTCATTTTTATACAAAGGCGATATAAACGATATTATTAGAGTTGTGGCGAAGCATACGATAAGCGACATGCACATAGAAGAGCCTACGCTTGAAGAAATCTTCATGCATTATTACAGATAAGCGGGGCTAAAACATGAATATATATTTATTTGAAACAAAAAAGAAACTAGTTTCCACTGCTATCTGGGTGTCGAGCATCGTGGTTTTTTTGCTTATATTTTACTCCGTGTACGGAACAATGAGCTCGGGCGTGATGGACGATATCTTAAAACAGTTTCCTGAAGCGTTTCTTAAAGCGTTCGGAATGAGTGGGGATATGTCAACTGTACTTGGCTATACGGCAATGGTGGGAGTTTATTTGGCCTTATTCGGAGCAATTTATTCAAGCGGACTGGGTCTGGACGCGGTTCACATCGAAGAACGTGACATGACGGCGGATTTTTTAGTGCCGAAGCCCGTTTCCAGAAATAAAATAATGACGGCGAAAATACTTGCGGCATTGACGCACATGGTGATATTTGCGCTTTTCAACGTACTTTCGTGCTATGCGGGTATTGAAATCTTCGCAAGCGGCAATGAATATTCACTTAAGATATTTTGGCTGATGATGCTGGGCGTGTTTATTTTGCAATTGCTGTTTTTCGCTATGGGGCTTTTCATTTCTGTTACGCTTAAGAAAATGGATTCACCTGCGGCATTTTCAATGGGATTAGCTTTCGGGTTTTTCGTTTTAAACTCGTTTGATACTATACTTAACGATACAATCATTCGATATTTTGTTCCATATGATTATTTCGAATTTCAATATATTATCGAAAATTCTGCGTTTAAAACATATGGATTGATTATAAGCCTTGTGATGATTGCGGCTTTAACTACGGGAAGCTATATGCAATATAATAAACGTAACATACAGACAGCTATGTGAGGGGGAGAATATGAATATAATAAAAAGAGAATTCAAAGCAAACCTAAAATCCCTCATTATCTGGTGCGCGATATTCATTATGATACTTGTTATGGCATCGCTGGAATTTGATGCATTCAAGGATATGGCCAACGTCGATGAAGTACTAAGTTCTTTTCCTGAGGAGTTCCAAAAGGCTTTTTCTTTTGATGCTGTAAGATTTGACAAGCCAGAAGGTTATTTTAGCTATATGGCGCAGTACTTTGTGCTTATGGCAGCGATTTTTGCCGCACTTTCAGGCTCTAAGATACTGTCAAAGGAGATAAGTACAAAAACAGCCGAGACAACTTTCACACTTCCTGTTACTCGAAAACATATGATATCAATGAAATTAATTGCAGCACTCATAAATTGCGCAATTTTAACGGCGATGATTTTTGCGGCTTCATATCTTGTTTTTTCACAATTTGAGCTAGACTCTGTTTTTGTTAAAAGGCTGTTATTGCTCATGCTGTTTTGGTTTGCGATTGAAGTTTTGTTTTTGCTGTCCACGCTCTTTGTATCGGTTATAGCTCAAAGGCACAAAAAAATCGGGGCCGTGATGTCGGGGATTACAGTCGCCTTTTTCATGATGGGGTTTATAGCCAAAATGGGCGATAAATACGCCTTTTTGGAAAACTTTACTCCATTTGAATATTTCAGCGCAATTGATGTTATGCATGGCCACGAATTGTCGGCCGTTGGATTTATAGTTGTGCCAATATTGATTGCAGCGTTCTTTTTCCTATCTTTTGGCTTGGTGAAAAAAAAGGATATACTTTAATTCTGGATACGGAGAATAATTGTGAGAAAAAATCTTATCTCATATTTGCTCCCAATTACGATTGTGGCAATTATACCATCTGCAATAATGTTTTTTACGAAAGAGGATGTGGTTTTTAAGCAAGCGAGTATAATAATTGGAGCGATTTTTTTCGCCTTGGGTCTTTCATTGTTGGTTTGTACAGTCAGGATGTTTGAAACAGCGGGAAAAGGAACTTTAGCGCCTTGGTTACCACCTCGAAAGTTGATAGTTGCCGGCCCATATAAATATGTGCGAAACCCTATGATAAGCGGAGTGTTTTTTATGTTGATTGGAATTTGGCTTGTGTTTCTGAATTTCTGGATATTAGTTTGGGCGGTTTCTGTTGTAATAGTAAACACTATATATTTTAAGCTTTCAGAAGAACCAGGGCTTGTAAAGCGTTTTGGCGAAGAGTATTTAAAGTATCGCAGAGAAGTACCTATGTGGATTCCGATAAAATTTAATAGAAAAAAATAAAGAATAATTTTTGTAAAATACAGTCAAACAGATTATAATACTTTAGTATCATTTGTATAAAAAAAAGGAGATGCTTTTATGAAAGTATTGGTAACAGGCGGTGCGGGATATATTGGTTCAGCTACTTGCTTCGCTCTCTCGGATGCCGGGCATGAAGTGGTCATATTGGATAGCTTGGTTAATGGCAAACAGGAATACACAAAGGGATTTTTCTTTTATCAAGGGGACATTGCCGATAAAGAAATTATAGACATTATTTTTAAAGATCATCCCGATATAGAATGCTGCTTGCATTTTGCGGCGCTCATTGTAATACCGGAATCGGTGGCGAATCCATATAAGTACTACAAAGAAAATGTACTTAAATCACTTGAGCTGTTTAAAATATTAAGCGAGTTGGGATGCAAAAAAATTGTTTTTTCATCCTCGGCGTCAATATATGATTTGGTGGAAGGCTTCAAAGTGGATGAAGATGCGCCAAAGCGTCCGATAAACCCATATTCACGGTCAAAATATATGATGGAAATGGTGCTTGAAGATATGGCCAAAGCCACAGATATAAAAGGTATCGCGTTAAGGTATTTCAATCCTATCGGTGCAGACATAAAGATGAGAAGCGGTCCCTATGACCCAAATCCTTCTCATGTACTTGGCAAGATGGTAAACGTCGCTCTTGGCGAAGATGATGTATTTAAAATCACAGGAACCGATTATGCGACCCGTGACGGCTCAGGTATAAGGGATTACGTTCATGTATGCGATTTGGCACGTGCTCATGTTCTCGCCGCTGAAAAGTATGATGCCATATTTGAGGACTTGGACGAAGAGTTTATATCAATAAATTTGGGAAGCGGCGATGGGGTTACCGTTTTTGAACTGGTGGAGGCATTTGAACAGGTTTGGGGAGAACCGCTTAAAAAAGAGAATGCGCCGCCTCGTCCGGGAGACACAGCCGGAGCGTATGCAAATTGCGAACGTGCGAAAAAGCTGCTTGGCTGGAAGGCGGAGCTTTCGGTGAAGCAAGGCATTGAAGATGCCCTTAAATGGACAAATAGGTACAGAAAACAAAAGTTGGGTTATTAATAACATTAAATAAATTTTATTCTTTCAATATTAATGAACTCCTCATATAAAATGGGGAGTTTGTTTTTTATAATAATAATTATTTTTTGCTTTTAAAAACAAAATCTCTTTGGATTGTAAAACTAATTGCATAAACTATAATTCCGGTAATTACTTTCGCCAAAATTTGGTCCACTCCAAGCACGTTTACAAAAAGCAGCAATACCAAAAAGTCAAGTGTCCATAAAGCTATTGCCAAAAAATAATATTTAATAATTGTTTTCCATTTATTTTGAGGTTTATTTTGCTTAAAGACAACAGATTGGTTAATTATAAAATTAAAAAGGGAACTTATCACCCGTGCGGTTGCGGAAGATATAAATAAGGACTCAGTAAATAGTTTAAGCATCAAAGTATAGACACCCAAATCTATTACAGCACTCAAAAGAGATGAAGAAACAAAATGCACAAACAGCATTGCAACTCGTGCGATATCTTTTATAAGCTCTGAAACACTATGGGCGGCTGAGCTTTGCCCCTGAGTTATAGCATCACACTGTACCAGCTGGATATTAAGCCGTCTTAATGTCATTATTTGACCTAAAAGGAAATCTCGGTCAGAGCCTGTCATGTCAAAGAAAACCTGAAGATATTGCCCGGGTATGCCGCGCACTCCTGAGTGCATGTCATGAACCGTGCGACCTTGAACTACTGCAAAAAGGGCACGAATAATGGAATATGCCACTTTTTCAAACCTCCCGCTTCCGGAAGGATTTTCTCTTTCAGCTAAAACCAAAGCTTCTGGGTTTTCCTGCATCGCCCTATGCACAACCAATACATCTTCGGCTGTAACATATTCTTCTGCTAAAATAACGTCTGGTTTATTATAATTGTCAAAAAGATATTTTAAGCCGCCCCTTATTACACCGCGCGAGACAATTTCTCTTTCGGGTATTTTAATTATTTCCTCATATGCCCATGGGCAGCTATAAGGAAGCGCGACAGAAAAGCCTGCGTTAAGCAGGGCTTTTGCAGTTTTGTCTATTTTTGAGGAATATGTGTAAATATATACAATAGGTTTTATCATCCAACACAGTTTAGCATATTGGAGTTAATTAGTAAATATCTTGATTTTTTTAGTTTTTTTATGAATAAATTAATGAAGTGTGAATAATCTGTAATTATTTATATTGAAGTGTTTTATTTTAGCTAATTTATGATATGATTATTTTGCGGAAAACATCAACGTATGGCCGCTCACTTTGCAATTATTATATTCATTTATTTCAAACGATTCATTATTTCATATGTGCTGTTTACTTTTATGTTTAAACTGCATAAAAAGGAGAAATATTATGTTTGTGGTGACTGGTGCGACAGGATATGTCGGAGGAGTTTTGGTGCGTACTTTGCTTGCAAAAGGCGAAGATGTTAGGGTAGTTGTTGCGCCGTTTGAAGCTGGCGAAAAGCTAAAGAGCCTAAGGGTAGAAGTCACATATGCCGATGTTACGGATTATAAAGCTATAAAAGAAACAATTAAAAAGGGAGACATAGTTTTGCATGTGGCGGGAATGATTTCTATTCTGCCGGGTAAAGCTAAAATGTTAAACAAAATAAATGTTGAAGGTACCAAAAATGTTGTTGATGCTTGTTTGGAAAATGAAGCCGCAAGGTTGGTTTATGTTTCTTCAGTTCATGCTTTTCCCGAGTTTGAAGGGATTGTAAACGAAAAAACTGCGATTGATCCTTATCTTGCATATGGAAACTATGGAATTAGCAAGGCCAGAGCCACACTTCAGGTGTTTAACGGAATAAAAGAAGGGCTGGATGCGGTGGTTGTGCATCCCTCTGGTGTATTTGGACCGTTTGACTATACAGGCAAAAATCCGCTGACAAAAGTGCTTTCAAAATACGCAAGCGGCAAGAACCGAGCGCTTATTTACGGCGGTTATGATTTTGTTGATGTTCGTGATGTGGCAAACGGGATATACCTCGCAGCGGTAAAGGGGAAAAGCGGAAGAAACTATATCCTGTCAGGGCACTTTATAACGGTTAAAAGACTTGTTGTTGAAATCAGCAAAATTGTAGGGAAGAAAGCACCAACATATAATTGCCCGAGGACACTTGCGAAATTCGCAGCGCCGTTTGCTGAGTTTTTTGCTATATTGGGGAAATCCGTACCTGTACTTACCAGATATTCTCTTCATACGCTTTGGACAAAGACGCGCTTTTCAAACAAACGGGCAAAAAGAGAGCTTGGGTGGTCGTCCAGATCAGTAAACATTTCACTTAAAGATTTTGTGAAATGGATTTACGGCGGAAAAGTTGAATTTATTTAATAAAGTTTGTAAAATCCGTCTTTTAAAAATAACATCATTACTATATAATGGGTGCATGGAGGTATTATTATGGAATATGTAATTCAAGGCGGAAATTTACCTGTGCTTATTATGACATTGCAGCCAGGCGAACAAGTGGTAACTGAAGCTGGGGCTATGAGTTGGAAAACTCCGAATGTGGCTATGGACACAAACATGAAGGGCGGACTGGGAAAAGCTCTTGGACGCAAACTTTCAGGAGAAAGCATGTTTTTAAACACATACACATGCGAAGGCGGACCGGGGCAATTGGCCTGCGCGTCGTCTTTTCCGGGGAGCATAATGGCTTTTGAACTTGCGGCAGGTCAAAGCATAGTGGCTCAAAAGAACGCGTTCTTATGCAGCACACCCGATATAAATATGGAGATGCATCTAAGATCCAAAATCGGCGTTGGTTTGGTTGGCGGCGAGGGATTTATCATGCAGCGCATGACAGGCCCGGGAAAAGTGTTTCTTGAAATCGACGGCAGTTTTGTTAAATACACATTAAAGCAGGGACAGCAGCTTGTAATTGACCCAGGGCACATGGCAGTGCAGGATTCAACTGTTCAGACAGAGATAACAAGGGTTAAGGGAATGAAAAATATTTTCCTCGGCGGCGAAGGATTATTTTTAGCGACGCTTACAGGACCAGGGGATGTTTATCTTCAAACTATGACGGCGCAGAATTTTGCCGGCAGAATAATACCTTATATGCCGACAAAATCGAGCTGAATAAAAATTCATATTTATTAGATGATGTTTGCAGGGCGGTATTTTACCGCCCTGTTTTTATTTCTTAATATTTAAAGGGAAATACGTGGTTTCCTTTTGTTATATCTGGAGTATCTTTGTATTATTTAAGAAAATAAGGAATGCAAAAGAATTTGCGTTCTATTGAAAACAATAATGAAAAATACAATCATATATGATATAATATTTCGAGTTATTTATGACAAATAAATTAATTTAGCATTTTAGGTGAAAACATGAAGAAAAAATCTTTCAGAGGCGGAGCCCATCCTCTTTCACACATTAACTGCGGCAAGTCTTTCACACAAGAAAAAAAGACGATAAAAATGCCGGTACCCAATGAAATTGTAATATCGATGTCAAGAGTTGTAGGCGCACCGGGCAAGCCTATTGTTAAAGCAGGGGACAAGGTATATAAAGGCCAGCTTATAGCGGAAGCTTCTGCTTTTATAAGCTCCACATACCATTCCAGCGTATCCGGCGAGGTCATTGCCGTTGAAAAGAGAATGCATGGAACCGGTGAAATGCGCGAAGCGGTTGCGATAAAAAATGACCATAACGATGAAATAGATCCTGATACTAAACCTTTTGATTATAAAAAGCTTGAATCGGCTGAAATTATTGATGTTATAAAGCAAATGGGCGTTGTCGGAATGGGAGGAGCCACCTTCCCCGCACACGTTAAGCTTTCGCCGCCTCCGGACAAAAAGATTGACATATTAATTATTAACGGTGCTGAATGCGAGCCGTATATTACCTGTGATCACAGATTGATGCTTGAATCGCCGAAAGACGTGATAAATGGCGTAAAGATTCTTATGAAGGCTTTAGGAGTTAAAAAAGCTGTAATAGGAGTTGAAGATAATAAACCTGACGCCATTGAAGCTTTGAATAAGCAATTGGGAAATACCAAAAAAATAATGGTTGAAACTCTTAAAACAAAATACCCGCAGGGAGCTGAAAAACAGCTAATTTATTCTATCACAAAAAGAGCGGTACCTTCCGGGGGATTGCCGATGGATATAGGCGTTGTGGTGGCCAATGTGGGCACTGCGGCTTCAATAGCTAAAATATTTGAAACTGGTATGCCTGTAACAGAGCGCATAGTGACAGTTACCGGAAACGGTGTAAAAAATCCTCAAAACCTGATTGTCCGCTTGGGTACTTCATTTGAGGATTGTGTTAATTATTGCGGGGGATTGGAAGAAGATGCTGTTAAGGTAATTTCAGGCGGACCCATGATGGGCGTCGCCCAAAACTCTTTGGGTGCGACTATTAATGAAGGAACTACGGGGATTCTGGCGCTGGACAGCAAAGAAGCTGAAATTGAAGAGCCACAAAACTGCATTCGCTGCGGAAGCTGTGTAGTTGTATGTCCTATAGGACTAATGCCACTCAAGATAGCGGCAACGGCAGATAACGCGAAATTTGATTTGTCGGAAAAATTGGGCGCTATGGATTGCATCGAGTGTGGCACATGTTCATATATATGCCCTGCAAGAAGAAGTTTGGTGCAGTCAATTCGTTTGGCTAAAAGCGTATTGAGAAATAAGAGCAGAATAAGATAGGAGACAGGATGGAAGGTAAATTAAGAGTATCGTCGTCGCCTCATATAGTTACACAGCGCACGACGGCAAAAATCATGCGGGATGTACTGATTGCTTTGATTCCTGCGGCTGCAGTTGGCGTGTATATGTTTGGTCTTCAGGCGTTTTATATACTTGCGGCAGCTACATTATCGGCAATTGTTACGGAATATGCAATTACAAAAATATTTAAGAGATCCGGAAAAATCGGAGATTTGTCAGCCGCAGTTACAGGACTTTTATTAGGAATGAATTTGCCTGCATCTGCACCGCTTTGGCTGCCGATATTAGGCTCGATGTTCGCGATAATAATTGTTAAGCACGCATTTGGAGGGCTGGGACACAACTTCATGAATCCTGCGCTTGCGGGACGCGCCTTTCTTGTGGCTAGCTGGCCTGCGCGCATGCTTGGAAGCGCATTTGTTTCCGCAAGGCAGATTGGAAGCCTGATGCCTGTTTCGAGCGCAACTGTGGATGCCACAAGCTTTGCCACTCCTCTTGTATACCTGAAGTCGGGAAGCTTATTTCTGCCTGACAGCCTGCTCCCGATGTTTATTGGGAATGTGGGAGGCTGCATAGGCGAGGTTTCAGCTGCCGCACTGCTAATCGGCGGCATATACCTGCTTGCGAAAAAAATCATCAATTGGAGAATTCCTGCGATATATATAGCAACAGTTTTCGTAGGTGTATTTCTTCTGGATGGGTTTAATTTATTAACATCTACTGCGCATATTCTGGCCGGAGGATTGTTCCTAGGGGCGATTTTTATGGCTACAGATTACACTACTTCCCCTATTACCAAGAAGGGTCAGCTTATTTTCGCGCTTGGCTGCGGAATATTGACTGTGGTGATAAGGCTTTACGGCGGATATCCGGAAGGAGTTTCATACTCTATTTTACTTATGAATGTGGCGGCTCCTTTGATAGAGAGATATTCAAAACCAAGAGTTTTCGGGAAGGTGGCCAAAAATGCGTGATTTTATCAAGCTTCCCTTAATATTATTTGCGGTCGCTTTAATTGCGGGGGCATTGTTGGGAATAACAAACTCACTGACAAGGGAACCGATTAAAAGACAGCATGAATTCGCACTTAAAAGCGCGCGTGAAGAACTGTTTGAAAACTGCGAATTCACAGAAATCAAAGACAGCCCGGTTTTTGGGGAATATGAAAATGTACAGAAAGTGTACGAAGCCAAAAAAGAAGGTTCGGTGGCGGGATATATAATTACTCTTACAAAAGAGGGGTATGGCGGAGATATACTATTAAACTTCGGAGTTACGTCTGAGGGAATGCTTACTGGAGTAATAGTCGGCACAAACTCGGAAACACCCGGGCTGGGAGCTAAGGCAAGCGAAACAAAGTTCGCCGGCCAGTTTTCCGGCAAAAAAGGAATCGTTCTTGTTAAAGGTGAGTCAAAAGCGGAAAATGAAGTCAGCGCAATTACCGCCGCAACAATCACCTCAACCGCGGTAACTGACGGTGCTAACCAGGCTATTGAAGTAACCTCGATGCTGATGGGGGGTAAATGATGAAAAGCTTAAGAAAAATATTTTTAAACGGAATTTTTGATGAGAACCCGATATTTAGGATGATGCTTGGAATGTGCCCGACTTTGGCTGTTACAACTGCGGCGATAAATGGCATTGGCATGGGACTTGCCGCGACATTTGTATTGGTTGGTTCAAACCTTGTGGTGTCGCTTGTAAAAGGATTTATTCCCGACAAGATAAGGATACCTGCATTTGTTGTAATCATTGCAACTTTTGTTACGATAGTACAGCTTTTGATGGAAGCCGCTTTGCCATCTCTTTACAACGCGCTTGGCATATTCATCCCGCTAATTGTTGTAAACTGCATAATACTTTCAAGAGCTGAAGTATTCGCATCCAAGAATACGCCGTTAAGATCAGTAGTTGATGGTCTTGGGATGGGACTTGGCTTTACAGGTGCGCTAACTATACTTGCGGCATTAAGAGAGCTTTTGGGAAATGGCACAATTTTTGGACTTACTGTGATGGGTGCAAAATTTGAACCCTCACTTATTTTTATAATGGCTCCAGGCGGATTTATTATATTGGGTTTTATACTGGCGTTCATAAACTCAATGCAAAAGGAGGGCGCATAAATGACAGGCTTTGTTAAAATTGTTTTGATAGTATTAAGCGCAGCCCTTGTAAACAACTATGTGCTTTCAAGATATTTGGGAATTTGCCCGTTCTTAGGGGTTTCAAAGAAGGTTGAGACTGCAGTAGGGATGTCGGCCGCAGTAATGTTTGTTATGGTTATGGCTTCTGTAATAACATATATTGTTCAGGAAGTTATTTTACAGCCAACATGGCTTGTGAAACTTGGGGTTCAAGAAATTCCGGATCTGAACTTTTTGCAGACTTTGGCTTTCATACTTGTTATAGCGGCGCTTGTCCAGTTTGTAGAGATGATGATACAAAAAACTAATCCAACGCTCTATTCGGCATTGGGTGTATATCTTCCACTAATCACAACTAACTGCGCGGTGCTTGGTGTTGCCGTGATAAACATAAAAGAAGGATTCAATCTTGTTGAAACAATAGCGAATTCTTTTGGAGCCGCACTTGGTTTTGGGCTTGCTATAGTATTATTTGCAGGAGTAAGAGAACGGCTTGAATATTCGGATATACCGGAGCCTTTTAAAGGGTTTCCGATAGCCTTGATTGCCGCGGGGCTTATGTCGGTGGCTTTCTTGGGCTTTAACGGACTTATAGGATAAAGAGGGAATATATGTTTAACGAAATATTGACAGCTGCTTTAGCGATTGGAATAATTGGTCTGCTTTTTGGCATCATACTGGCGTTCGCAGCTAAATTTTTTAATGTGAAAATTGATCCCAGAGTATCCAGAGTCAGAAACGCTCTTCCAGGGATTAATTGCGGAGGATGCGGATACCCTGGATGTGACGTGTTCGCAGAAAAGCTTGTGGCGGGTGAAGCGAAAGTTAATGGCTGCCCGGTAAGCGGCAAGGAACAAAAAGCGGAACTTGCTCAGATTATGGGTGTTGAATCTGAAGAAGTTGAGCCTTTGACAGCGGTTGTCCGGTGTTTAGGCACAAATGACAGAGCTAAGATAAAATATGAATATGACGGAATTCAAGATTGTGCTGCTCTGGCCGCACTTGGAAACGGTAACAAAGAATGTGTCTATTCCTGCCTTGGAATGGGAAATTGCGCGAGAGTTTGTCCCACAGGTGCCATAGTGATGGAAAATGGCGTAGCTGTAATTGATAAAGAAAAATGTATTGCCTGCGGAAAATGCGTGATAGAATGTCCACGCAATGTGATTTCGCTTATCCCCAAATCCGCTAAGGCTATTATAAATTGCTCTACACAAGACAAGGGCAAGGATGTTACCGAAGTATGTGAGGTTGGATGTATTGGGTGCGCGATGTGCGTAAAGGCATGTGAATTTGATGCGATTAAAATGAATGGAAATCTTCCGATAATAGATCATGATAAGTGCCAAAACTGCGGAATGTGCGCGGAAAAATGCCCAACAGGATGTATATCATATGACTATGGAAAACGTAAAATCGCTTTCATAGAAGAAGAAAAATGCATTGGGTGCACTCTTTGTAAGAAAGCTTGCCAATTTGACGCAGTGGAAGGCGAACGAAAAGAGACGCACAAGATAATAACTGAAAATTGTGTGGGATGCAGAGCATGCTATGAAGCTTGCCCGAAAAGTGCGATTCATCTTATTTCAAGATAAGAAGGTGATTTGATGAAAAGAAGAATGATATCATTCTCAGCCGTTGTTTTATTAATAGCGGCTTTTTTTATAGGTTGCGGGGATAAAACATCGCCACAAAGCAGTTTAACGCCTATATATACCACCGATATTAAAGAGGAAGATCAAAAGCCCGTGGCGATTCCTCAGCCGACTTCCGTGCCTGTCACAGAAGCAATGGACAAAGTGTCGGCAGGGTTTGTTTATATAGGTGATAATTATGAAACAGAGCTTTTAAAACTGAATGTTCAAACGCTTATGGCGGTAAGCAGTATACAAATTAATTCAACTATTTTACAAGCAGATGCTGATAATCCGCTTTTTTCTATAAACGAGCTGATTGATGAGGGTTGCAATATTATTTTCATGTCTGGGATTGATGAAAGCTTTATTGTTGAAGCGGCTAAAGAACATCCGGATGTGAACTTTGAAATTTATGGCGGATTTGAAACAAATTCACTAGAAAATGTAAGCGCTTTTTACATTAGACTTTATCAGCAGCAATATTTAAACGGAATGATTGCAGGATTTGTGTCAGGCACAGGAAACATAGCTTATATGGGAGAAAAAGCTGATAATGAGGATATTAGAAGGGTAAACGCTTTTGCACTTGGGGCAAAAACCGCAAATCCTGATGCAATTATTCATTTTATTTGGCAGGGCGAAGATTCGGACAATCAATCTTCAAATGAGACTTTGCAGTCAATGTTGGAAAAAAACTGTGATGTTTTAATGCAATTTGAAATCAATGATGCTATTTTGGAGTTTGCGAAAGCAAACGATATTATGATAATTGGAAAAACCAAGTCGGAGTTTAATTGTATGGTGAAAATGATAGAGCCAACGCTTTTTGAATACATTATCAATAAAGTTTATAGCACAGCAAACCGTTTATATGAATCAAATGATATATATGAGGGTTGGGTGGGGATACAAGAATACCAAATTAATGCGGACGATTATCCGCTTCTTTCAGCGGATGAACTGATGGAGGTACAATCCGCAATGAATAAAATGGCTGACAAAACTTGGGATGTGTTTACGGGGCCAATAACTGACACATACGGTAACACAATAATTCCTGAAGGATTTAAAATTCCCGATGAAGATCTTTTTTATATGCTGTGGTATGTTAAAAACGTTGAAGCTTTGTCCCCTCCGATGGGGTAAATCTTTGATGTTCATTACAATTTTTAAAAAGCCAAATATTAAATTAGTCATAAGAATCTTTGAAAATGTTTTACTCAATGTTTTGTATTATTGATCAAAGTTTGATAAAATAGGATAATATTATAAGGATAAATCAGGGTTATAAACATATATTTTAACCTTGACGGAGGTGGTAACCAATGGGATCAGGAACTGTTTTTATATTGATTATATGTTTAGTTATTGGCTTAGGGATGATAGGTTTTGGCGTATATTCTCTATCAAGAAATAAAAAAGACGGATATACTCGGCCGGAAGCAGTATACGAGGATGAAGTATACGAAAAACCTTTTGAAGATGACTCCGATTATTACCCCCCCATAATGGAAACGCTAACCGAGGATAAGCCGATAGTTGAGGTGGAGGTAAGTCACAGCGTAAAGACAAATGCTTATAAAGTGCGGGACTCAGTCCGCATAGCGCATGATATAGACAAACAGGTGCTAAAAGAACGTGGTTTTTTGGCTATTTTGTGCGATGGTGTCAATTTTGATGAGGATACACCTTCATATATTTCCAAAAGAGTGATGGACGAATTCTATGGAGATGAAAGAGGGAGTGAAAGCGTTCAGGACTTTTTTGAAAATATTATTGATAAACTTGATGCGGAGATAGTAAAGTTTTCAAATAACGGAAAGGCCGGAACCAGTTTCTTGGCTTGTGTTTTAACGGGAAAAGAAATGTATATAATAGGAGTTGGCGGTGCCAGACTATATCATATCCACGGGAAGAACATGAAGCAGCTTACCAGCGAACACAGGTATATGTTGGAGCTCAATGCAAAAGTAAAATCCGGAGAGATGGATGAGGCGGAAGCGGAAAATCATCCACGTAAAAATGAGCTAATCAGCTATATCGGCGTAGGAGGCATAAATTACATTGATATGAACGATATACCCATTATGGTGGAAGAAGGCGATATTTTGTTTTATTGTTCTGATGGGCTGTATAATATACTGGATGATGACGAAATGCACAGCACTATAACTTCACACGAAGGAATGTTTAAAAATTGTGCCAAAGATCTTACCGCGGCCGCTATGGATTCATCAGGCGGCGTAAAAGACGATGATATATCAGCTCTTTTGATAAAGATAGGCAAGCAAGAGGTACTATGACAAGAAAAACAAAAAAAGCAATAAACAATCTTTTGGCGCTGTTAATCATAACAGTGCTAATTTTGATGCCGGGATGCGGTAAAAAAGAAGAACCGGTTCCGGAAGAAACATTGCCGATTGTTAATGATATCACATTTACCACGTATAACCAGTTTGCTTTGGAGTTGCTAAAGAGAACAAGAAATGTAGATGAAAATATAATCTTGTCCCCAATATCAGTGGGAATAACTATGACTATGCTTAGGATGGGAGCGGATAACGATACAGCAAAACAGATAGATGAAGCTCTGGGTATGACTATAACCGATTATAATCTTGTTACCCAACAATGCGCACAGATTGTTTCAAGGCTAAACGATTTAAGCGGGGTATGGTATGAAACGGGAGTAGGTTTGTACATTGACGAAGGACCTTCAATAAAGGAAAGCTACGCGGTGATGACTGAAGAGAATTTTAATGTTGATATCGAATTCATGAACTTTGATGGTGACAGCGCGGAAATCGAAATGAACGACTGGGCGGATATCATAACATCAGGAAGAGTGGGAAAGCTTGTTAAAACCGGAGAGCTTCCCGAAGATCTTCTAACGCTTCTTATTAATATTAGCGCCTTGGACTGCGTTTGGGAAATGGAGTTTGATTCCTCGAATACACGGCCTTTGCCATTCAACATGACCAATGGAAAAGGCGCCGCAGTGCCTATGATGCGAGGGAAGCTCGCAATGAATTTTTATGAAGATGAAGGGGTGACGGCAGCTTTTTTGCCGATGGCTGGCAGGGAAACTTCTTTGGCGATAATAATGCCGCCGGAAGATGAATTGCTTAGTGAATTTATAGATAATCTTACAGCGGAAGATATCGAGCTTTGGAGATATATCTCTGTGGAAGCTGAGCATTTTGTGAATATACCTAAAATAGACTGGCAGCAGATTATTTCTTTTAAATCCACACTTACAAACATGGGAGTGAGTGATATGTTTGACCCAGAACTTGCCGATTTTTCAGATTTGGGCAATAATTTTTATTTGGGTGACATGTGGCAGACTACGATATTTCGCGCTATAGAAAACGGCACGCAAGAATCCACAATTACTGCGATTGATTTGACACGGGCACAAGGGCAAGGGGAATATTTCTTTTCCGCCAACAGGCCATTTCTGTTTGCCGCGATTGACAACCAGACGGGCGGAATACTTATGATTGGTACGATGACGAATCCTCTTGAAAACAATTCATATTTGACGGAAGAATAATAATACATAATTATAAAATTTGAATTTGGCGGAAAATGATGAGTAATGTTTTTGAAGATGTGAAGAAGTATACTGATTATTATGCAATGAGATGGATAAATACCCAATCAAAACAAGTGCGCTTAATAAAAATAAATAAGTCTGAAAGAAAGCTTAAAGAGAAGAATTTAAACCAAGGGCTAAACAAGATATTTAAATTGCTGGATGACATACCGATTCAACAAAACGATAAGGCTCAATGGATTCGCGAAATTAAATCAGAGATTAAGCTGATGGCCAAAGAGCATCTTAAGATTGAAGATCCAGAGTTTGAAAAAAATATGTTGGACTCGATTATTTCTGTTACTGAGCAATTTATTTCGCAGGCGAAAAATTTTGATTCCAACATTAGCAATATCGATATAATGCAGGCCATGCGAAACGTGTGGATTATGAACCTTCTCCAACTAGTAGCAGGCATAAAGATAGAATATACTCCTTCGATTTTCGCATACAGCATGCTCTATCCGTATACGGATAATTATTTGGACAATTCAGAGATTTCCAAGAAAGACAAAAATGAATTTAACAGCCGCTTAACCCAAAGGTTAAAAGGTGAGGTGGTTTTGCCTTCTAATATTCAGGAAAGCAAAGTGTTTAATCTTGTAGAGATGATTGAAAAACAATATCCGAGAAAAGATTATAAAGAAGTATTTGAAAGCATATTGAGCATACAGCTAGGGCAGGTAAAAAGCTTGCAACAACAAACCGATAAACTAACAAATAAAGACCAGGTTCTAAAAATCAGCGCAGAAAAAGGAGGCACATCCGTTTTAGCGGACGCATTTCTTGTGTGCGGCAATCTGGGTGAAGAGTTATTTGAATTCGCTTTCGGATTTGGTTTTTTACTTCAGCTAATTGATGATTTGCAAGATATGGAAAAAGACCGCGCAAACAATCATTTTACTTTGTTCTCTCAAAGTTCCAGAAAGCAGAAAGCAGATGAAGATGCTAACAAACTCATATCTTTCTTAAGAACAGAAATTGATTATAGAAAATCAGCCGAATCACTTTATTTTGATAAAATAAAAGAAATGATAATCGATAATTGTACATTAATGATATTTGAAGCAATATCGGCAAATAAGAAGTACTTTTCAAGAAGATATCTTAATTACGTTAAAGAGCGCACAGCTTTGAGCTTTGCCTTTTTTAATAAGGCAAACAAGAAAATTCAAAGAAAAGTGAAAAAGTACGGGGATATAAGCATGAAAACAAATGTAGAAATGTATTCAACTACAGGGATTTAATGATAAAAAATCCAACAAAACAGAAGTTCCAGATTAAGATACATATGGATGAAAAAAATCTTTACGGAAGTTTGCTCAGCGAAAAGACCATAAATAAAAAATATTGTATACGTGAGAAAAACACTGGATTTCCCCCTGAATATTGGGGAGGATATATGAGTCATAATATAATAAAAAGAAAAGTATTAAATAACTAAGGTGAAATAATATCAGATGAATTTGTTGCCGAAAATCATGCAATTATGATGTATCAGCTATTTTTAGGACAAAATTCGTTTGAGGAAACGAATAAACAATCAATTATTAAAGAAAATGAAACAATCCAAAAAAACATTGACGATTAACCAATATGTGTTATAATATTCGTTGCGCAGTTTATGCACGGAAACTTGTTGTGTTGCATAGGCTCATAGTATTAAAACCTATAGGTTGGAAAGGAACGCTTCGATGAAACAACAAATACATCCGGATTATAAAAAGTGTGTGGTAAAATGCGCATGCGGCGAAACATTTGAAACCTCTTCTCTGACAGAAGAATTGAAAGTTGAAATATGCTCAAAATGTCACCCGTTCTTTACTGGGAAACAAAAACTGGTGGATAGCGGCGGACGCGTTGATAAGTTTAAAAAACGTTACGGGAAATAGCAATTCAATTTAGTAATTAACAATACAGAGCGTATGAGCTAAGGCTTTATCGTTCTGTATTTTATTTTATGTAATTTTATGGTATCATATAGACTATTATAATTGGAGATTGATATGGAAAAGAGACCTAGAATAGGCGGACAGGCCGTTATGGAAGGCGTTGTAATGCGCAACGTTAGCAAAATGGCTGTTACAGTGCGCAAACAAGATGGCACTTTTACCTTAAAAAAATATAATTTCTCAAAGACGGATGAAAGACCATGGTATAAAAAATGGCTTTTTATTCGAGGAGTCACAAACTTTATTGAAATGATGAAAATGGGAATAGGTTGCCTTAATGACTCTGTGAAAATGGGAGGGTTTGAAGAGGAAGAACCAGGAAAGTTTGAAAAATGGATTACTAAAAAAACCGGTAAAAGCGCAATGGATGTGCTGACTGGTTTTTCATTGGTGATTGGGCTTGCGTTTGCTATTGGGCTATTCTTTATTTTGCCTAGCTTTATAACCTCATTGGTCACCAATCATATTGACTCTTCAATAGCTATTAATTTCATCGAAGGCGGGATTAGGCTTTTCATTTTCTTGCTATATATAATCTTGATTTCACAGATGAATGATATTAAAAGATTTTTTGGGTATCATGGCGCGGAACACAAGACAATAAACGCTTTTGAAGCCGGAGAGAAACTGACGGTCGAAAATGTGCAAAAGCACACCACATTCCACCCGCGATGCGGAACCAGTTTTTTGGTGCTTGTTATGATTATCGCAATAATCATATTTTCACTTACTGGATGGAATGGACAATCGATTCTGCTTAGGATTGCTATAAGACTTGTTCTTTTGCCGTTAGTCGCAGGGATTTCATATGAAGTGCTGATGCTTTTGGCTCGTTTTGAAAATCCTATTACAAAAGTGATTATATGGCCGGGTAAACAGCTTCAAAAACTTACTACAAAAGAACCAGATGATGACATGGTTCGCGCTGCGATAGCTTCCGCGCTGGCCGTATTAGACGGGGAATGGTATGAAGAAGCGGTGCCTGAAGGATATGCTTTGCCGGATGAATATTCAGATGATGAAAATATTGAAGCCTCGGAGAAAACAGATGATGGTTCTTCGGACGGAGATGTTGAAAATATAATGAATGAAAGGGAAAGCGCGAATGACAATAAGGCAATCGATTAATGATTTAGCAGAGGCATGTTTGAAAGAACATGCGCAATGGGCTGTGTCTCACGTTTTGGGACTGGATTTTACTCGACTTATACTATCGCAGGACAAAGAAATATCTTTAGAGGACGAGAAGAAAATAAGGGAAATAAAAGAGCGCTTGAAGGATAACGAGCCGATTCAGTACATTATTGGAACTTTGCAGTTTGTGGATATAAACATTAAGACTGATAAAAGAGCGCTAGTTCCCCGCCAGGAAACAGAGCTGCTGGCTATGAAAGCTTTAGAATGTGCGGAGAAATTCGAAATTCCAAAAATACTTGATATAGGCTGTGGAACAGGTTGTATAGGTTTGTTTTTAAAGAGTAGGCTTCCTCATGCGGATGTGGAAATGATGGACTTATCCGATGACGCGTTGGAACTTTCAAGAGAGAACATGGAAAGCTTAGGGCTTGAATGCACACTGACTAAGGCGGATATGCTTGCATTGGAAACACTGCCATGTGATGTGATTGTCAGCAACCCTCCTTATATAAGAACGGGCGATATTCCGACTTTGGATTCAAGCGTTAAAGATTATGAGCCATATACCGCCTTGGACGGCGGCATAGATGGATTGATTTTTTATAAAGCGTTAAGCGAGTTTGCCAATAACTCTCTGAGCGAAAAAGGCGCTATTGTGGTTGAAACAGGATATAATCTGCATAATGATGTTGCTGATATATTCAGACCTTATTTCAATGAAATTACTATATTGAAAGATTTCATGAATATATACAGAGTAGTAATCGCAAAAAGGTAAAATATGTTTGAACAAAAAATAATGGAAATAAAAAAGCGTTATGAGGAACTGAACATTACGCTTTCACAACCGGATGCAACAAATGATCAGGATAATTATACAAAGCTTTTAAAACAGCATGCAGATATGGTGGAAGTCGCAGAGACTATAGACAGATATTTCGCTGTAAAAGATGAAATTGAAGAGTATGAGGAAATTATTGAATCCGCGGATGAAGAACTTTGGGGAATCGCAAAAGACGAGATTCAAACAGCGAAAAAAAATATTGAAGATTTAGCTGAAGAAATACGTGTTATGCTTATACCCAAGGACCCAAATGATGACAAAAATGTTGTTATGGAAATACGTGCGGGTACCGGCGGAGACGAGGCCGCGCTGTTTGCTATGAATTTGCTTAAGATGTATACAAACTATGCTTTAGGCAAGCGCTGGAAAGTGGAGCTTACAGATATTTCGCAAACAGATATCGGCGGATGCAAAGAGGCCACTTTAATTATTTCCGGAAAAGGTGTTTATTCACGGCTTAAGTTTGAGTCAGGCGGGCATCGTGTGCAGAGAATTCCTGAAACTGAGTCCGGCGGCAGAATACATACATCGGCTGCGACAGTGGCGGTTATGCCAGAAGCTGAGGAAGTTGACATTGAGATAAGCGCCTCGGATTTACGCATTGATACCTATAGAGCATCAGGCGCAGGCGGTCAGCATGTAAACAAGACTGAGTCCGCAGTGCGCATCGTACATGAGCCTACAGGTATTGTGGTCACGTGCCAGGATGAGAAATCTCAGATGAAAAACCGGGAAAAAGCTATGCGTGTTCTAAAGACCAGGATAAGCGCTTTGCTCACGGAGCGGCAAAACAAAGAACGTGCCGAGGAGCGAAAAGGGCTTGTGGGAAGCGGAGATAGGTCGGCTAGGATACGCACATATAACTTTCCGCAGGGTAGGGTGAGCGACCACCGAATAAATCTTACGCTGTATAAGCTTGATTCATTTATGCAGGGAGATATGGATGAAATCATAGAAGCATTGCTTGTCGCCGACAGGCAAGAAAAGATGAAGTGATTATTAAATAATTCTGAAAAGTAAAAAAAGGGAATAAAGAAGAGTTAAATTGAGATGACTTCCACGTTAAAAGGAAGTCATCTTTTGCAATATTTAACTAAGCTTTTTAAAGTGTAAATATAAACAATTATTGATATATAATATTGAAGAAACACATATTTTATGGTTTAATAGGATGAACGAAAAACGAAAGGTGAATTTAATTTAACCTTTGTTTTAAAAACAGTTTCCATGGAGGAAAAAATGATAAAACTTTTTGATAAACCAGTATATACTGTGGACGGAAATCCATTGTTTGATGAAAGCGCTCTGCAGACGCAGCCGAAAAAAGATATAGAAAACGCGGCGTCAAACACAATGGCTTACAGCATTCTAAAATCGCATAATACATCAAAGAGCGATGATTATTTTAATGTTAAATTTGATTCGATTTGCTCGCACGATATAACTTATGTAGGAATAATTCAAACAGCGCTTGCAAGCGGCCTTAAGGAATTCCCGCTTCCATATGTACTTACAAACTGTCACAATTCACTTTGTGCAGTGGGGGGCACAATAAACGAGGATGACCATGTTTTTGGCTTATCCGCTGTTCGCAAATTCGGCGGTGTGTTTGTTCCACCGCACATGGCGGTTTTGCATCAGTACATACGCGAAGTTATGGCGGGATGTGGAAAGATGGTTTTGGGAAGCGACTCTCATACAAGGTACGGCCCATTAGGCTGTATGGGGGTGGGTGAAGGCGGACCGGAGCTTGTAAAACAGCTGCTTAACCGTACCTGGGATATCGCGAGACCGAATGTTATTGGAGTGCACCTGACCGGAAGACCCAAGCCCGGTGTGGGACCTCAGGATGTAGCTTTGCTTCTTGTTGAAGCGACATTTAAAAATGGATTTGTTAAAAACGCTGTGCTTGAATTTATTGGCGACGGAATAGGCGGTCTTTCAATTGATTACCGCAATGGAATAGATGTAATGACAACGGAAACAACATGTCTTTCATCCATCTGGGAAACTGATGAAAAGGTGAAAGAATATCTTGCGATACACGGGCGCGTGGGAGAATATAAAAAACTTGAAAGCAAAGGGCTTGTAAAATACGATAAATTTATAACGATAGACCTATCAACGGTTGAGCCAATGATCGCATTCCCGTTCCACCCCAGCAATGCGTTTAAAATAAGTGATGTAATGGCAAATACTGAAGAATACATTCAACATGTAATGGCTGAAGCTAAAGAGCAATTTTCTTCAAACAATGTTGGGTTTGATAAAGGCAGCATCATCAAAGATGGAAGTCTTATGTTTGGTCAGGGAATTGTTGCGGGCTGCAGCGGCGGCACATATGAAAACATAGAAGATGTTGCAAGTATGGTAAAAGGGAAAAGCACAAGCGCCGACGAGTTTTCTTTGTCGGTATATCCTTCAAGCCAGCCTGTAAACTATGCGGCTCTTAAGTCTGGAGCGATAACTACTCTCATGGAAAGTGGAGTGGTTGTAAAAACGGCATTTTGCGGGCCTTGCTTTGGAGCAGGAGATGTGCCTCAAAACGGAGTTCTTTCCGCGCGCCATGTAACACGCAATTTCCCCAACAGAGAAGGAAGCAAGCCGGGAGACGGACAGCTTTCGGGCGTGTGCATTATGGATGCAAGGTCTATCGCGGCCACTGCGATAAACGGAGGAAGGCTATCGCGCGGGGATGAATATTATATTCCTGCAAGCGGAGTGAAATACGAATTTAACCCAAAACTATATGATGAGCGCGTGGATTATAACATTGGTAAAGCGCAGCCGGATTACGAACTAAAGGTGGGCCCAAATATTAAACTCTGGCCCGTTATGGCAAAAATGCCCGAAAACCTTTTGCTTGTCGCGTCTTGCGTAATATTTGATGAAGTTACTACAACCGACGAGCTTATTCCATCAGGTGAGACTTCTTCATATAGGTCAAATCCTTTAAGGCTGGCAGAGTTTACTCTCGAGCGAAGAGATCCGAAGTTTGTGCCTACCGCGAAAGAAATCGTTTCAATAGACGGCAAAGTGAAATCCGGCGAAGACGCAGGGATTGAAACTATAAATAAGACGCTGAAAGAATTTGGCGTTGAAAATGCGATGTCAGATACAATAATAGCTCCATTCATATATGCCAACAAGCCCGGCGATGGTTCGGCACGAGAGCAGGCGGCTTCCTGCCAGAAAGTGCTGGGAGTGTGGGCGAATGTGGCTACAGAGTACGCCACAAAAAGATACCGAAGCAATTGCGTTAACTGGGGTATAATACCTTTTGTTACCAAAGCAGGTACTTTGGATTCGCTTGAGAGATATGATGCTTTGTATGTACCCGGGATTAAACAAGCTATGCTGGATAAAAAAGAGAGCATAACGGCCTATCACATTTCGCAAGACGGAAAAAAGGAAGTGACACTGACTTTGCCGGCAATGAGTGATGATGAGCGTGAGATACTTCTTGAAGGGTGCTTAATAAATTATTACAGAAAGTGCAACGAGGGTTAATTAAGCATAGATTGTAATATGCCTATACCCGTATCGGTTTTAAATATGTTTTTCAAAGCGGCAAGGATTGATTCTTTGCCGCTTTTTTCTTCGTCCAAATTAACTATGAAGTCCGCTTCAACCAAAGCTTGATAATCAAGCTCATAAATATTTTTATAGGTATGATGATGAGCTATCAAATATAATACGCGGTCAATAATTATTGTATCTATATTCATTTCGGAAAAAATCTTTTTGGCAATGTGCGGGCCTTCAATCTCCTGATATTTGCCTGCTGAAGAATTGTACTTTTCTTCGCAAACATGGATGCCTATATCGTGGAGAACAGCGGCAATTTCAGTAATTTCGCGCAAGAGCTTATCGTCGGTTTCGGAT
The DNA here is from genome assembly GCA_963675575.1 of Christensenellaceae bacterium. Classification (GTDB taxonomy): domain Bacteria; phylum Bacillota; class Clostridia; order Christensenellales; family UMGS416; genus JAGLOK01. The sequence goes on along the minus strand of OY776378.1, from coordinate 2,475,937 downwards.
TCTATTATGCATTTTGCAAGAGCATATACTTTTAGAGCATGGTTGATGCGGCGGGTATCACCGTGGTTATATTTTATCATCTCGTAAATGACATTACTTATACTACTGCCCATTTATCCTGTTCCTTCCTCCGATATGCTGTGCTAAGAATCGTTCGGCGGCTTCGTAAAATGTTTTTAACTGTGATTCGTGCGAAAATCCGTGCCCTGCGTTGGGAAAAAGTATGTATTCTACATCTATACCCGCATCCGTCATGGCGTCAACAAGCTGTTCGGACTGCTCTTGCGTAACTCTGATATCATTTCCTCCCTGAATCACAAGAAGCGGTGTGGATATCTCATCAGCTTTGTAGTAAGGAGAGCGTGCTTTCATCAATATTTCATCTACATCAGGGTTGCCTATAGAGCGGTAGAGGTTCTGCGAATAAGAACTCCACTGAGGAGGTTGGGAATCTACAAGTGTTATAAGTGAGCTGGGACCGAACATATCTATAGCGCACGCGAAATATTCAGGAGTGAACGCAGCGCCAACCAATGCTTCATAACCGCCGTATGAGGCGCCCATTATAGCCACACGGTCGGGATCCGCCCATTCCTTGCCAACAACCCAATTGAGTGCGTCTAAGATATCCTGGTGCATTTTGCCGCCCCACTCCATGTCTCCGGCCAACATAAAGTCTTTACCATATCCTGTGGAGCCCCGAAAATTCACCTGCAGCACCATGTATCCCCTGTTTGCCAGAAACTGCACATCGCGGTCAAAGCCCCATGTGTCGCGAGCCCAAGGTCCGCCGTGGACATATATGACTAAAGGAAGGTTTTTCCTTTCCATATTAAGCGGGAAAGTGACATAGCCATGAATGGTTAGTCCGTCGGATGACTTAAAAGATATGGCTTCCATCGGCGCATATTCAAATTGGTTAAGAACCGGATTTGACGCGTATAAAAACTTTGCTTTTTTTGTGGCCGCGTCATAAATGTAGTAATCCGTGGATTTGGTATCATAGCTGTATGAAACGAGCCATACTTCATCTTTTTGGCTGGAATCAACTATTTCAAGCTCACCATCGGAAACCTCTGTTAATACATCCAAATGAGTGCCAAAGCTTGGGTCGAGAGATTCCCACTCCAAACGGTCGCGCAAGTATGACACACCTGTAACTTCACGGGTTTGTGCATCCATCCACACGCCATAAGGGTCGTAGATTCTCTGTGAATCTTGGCTGATGATAGTTTTTTTTCCTGACGCAATGTTATAATTTACAATAGATATAAGATTATCCGCGCTGGAATCTATCATTAATATATTTTCGGACGCATCGTCCAAGGATATTATGCCGGAAGAGTCGGAATCTTCATAATCCCAAGTAATTATATTGGTCCATTCTTCTTTTCTGAATACGGTATTTTCATTTGACAAATCATTTTTCAGCCAAACGTGGTAGCTTGCTTTTTCATCAATCGTGGTGACAAGCGCAAGCCTTCCCTGTGAGTCGAAATCCCAGCCTACAATATTACCGGGATTGCTTATAATGAGTTTAAATGTTTCGTTTACAATATTTAAGCGATAGATATGAAACGCATTTACCGTGTAATCAAATATGCCTATAAAGCATTCATCCGCATTGCTTTCATCAAAACCTAAAAACATGCAGTCGAAGTCTCCGGCTTTTTTAATTTCAGTCGTTTCCTGCTTTTTTACGTCCGCAAGGTATATCCCGAAATTTTCATCTCCGCTATCATCAATGAAAAGAAGCACTTTATTGCTGTCTGGTGTAACGTAAAAGTGAGGTATTCCGTTTACACCATATGGCCAAGGCACATATTTTATTTTCCCTGTGGCAATATCCAAAACTTCTATATAGTCGCTTGTGTCTGTGATGTGGCGGTAATAGATTTTTTTTCCGTCAGAGGAGATCTGCGGTGAGCCGTATTCGGAAGATTGCATCAAATCTTCGATAGGTATATATTCGGGCAGTGTCTCTTCCGCATAAAGCTGCCAATCGCTTAAAGCAGCCGTTGGCTCATTTGAATTATAAGATGTTGGATTGGAGGTGTCTTTGTCTGAATCATTAATTTCTTGCAGAAGGCATGAAGAAAACGTCATTGCTGTTAAAACAATTAGCGCAAAACCTATAAAGATAATTCTTTTGTTTTTCATAGTATAAACCTATTTTTTTGTTTTACGGATATTATATCATATAAAATTAATATAGAATTTGTATTATTTGTAAATACTAAAGCGCCGGATTTACCGACGCTTTTAATTTATTGATATTTGAATGTTTATTTGCCTAATTCATCTCGAAGCATTTTCATTGCGGAGTCGGGCTTTGCTTTGCCACGGGTTTTTTTCATTATCTGACCCATGAGGAAGCCTGCGACCTGCTCTTTGCCTTCTTTAAATTGTGCAACTGGGCCGGGATTTTCAGCGATTACTTCTTGGATAACTTTAAGTATCGCGCCTTCATCGCTTACTTGCTTTAATCCTTTTTCCTCAATGATTTGTGAAGGTTTTTTGCCGCTTGCAAACATCTCTTCAAGCACAACGGTTTTTGCGGTGGAGATATTTATTTCGCCTTTATCAACAGCTTCGATTAGCTCGGCTAAATATTCAGGTTTATAAGATATCTCCTCAAAATCCATTTCTCGTTCTTTCGCGATGCGCAGCATATCCACCATTATGAAGTTTGAAACCTGCTTTGTGTTATCTGTGTGTGCAATAGCCGATTCGAAAAAGAATGCTATTGAGGGATCTGAAGTTAATATTCCCGCGTCATACTCGGGAAGTGCATATTTTGAAATATACCGCTCGCGTTTGATGGCGGGAAGCTCGGGCAGTCGTGAAGCGATTTCTCTTTTCCATTCATCTGTTATGTGAATGGGGATGAGGTCTGGATCGGGGAAGTATCTGTAATCGTTGGATTCTTCCTTTGTGCGCATGGAATATGATTTACCCCTAGCGTCCTCCCAACGGCGGGTCTCCTGAACTATCTTGCCCCCATCTTCCAACACATTGTACTGGCGCTTGGCTTCAACCTGTGCCGAGCGTACTATCGCGCGGTAAGAGTTTAGATTTTTGGTTTCAGTGCGTGTTCCAAGAGTTTCGCTTCCACTTTTTTTGAGAGAAAGGTTTACGTCCGCGCGCAATGAGCCTTCCTGCATTTTGCAGTCGGACACTCCGGCGAACCGTAAGATTGAAGCGAGTGTTTCAACAAAAGCTCCAGCTTCTTCGGCGCACTTTATATCCGGATATGTCACAACCTCGATGAGAGGCACTCCGCAGCGGTTAAAGTCAAGTAATGTGCTTTGTCCTCGTGCATCGTGGAGTGATTTGCCTGCATCTTCTTCTAGGTGAATGCGTTCAATCCTAACCCTGCTGTGCTGCATCTCGCCTTTGCTATCGGTGTAGTCAAACTCCAGAGCGCCTTCAAGGCAAAAAGGCTTGTAAAGCTGTGATATCTGATATGCCTTGGGAAGGTCTGGGTAGAAGTAATTTTTTCTGTCCATTATAGCCTTTTCAGCGATTGAGCATCCTGTCGCCAAGCCGGCCATAACACATTTTTCCACAGCTAGCTCGTTCAGCACGGGAAGCGTGCCCGGCATGGCAAGGCACACGGGGCAGGTATTGTGGTTTGGCTCTGATCCAAACTCGTTTTTACACCTGCAAAAAACTTTGGTTTCGGTGTTAAGCTCGCAGTGGACCTCAAGGCCTATTGTTATGTCGTAATCTTTAATCATATTAAAAACCCTCGGGTACAAGTGTATGGTAGTCTGTTTTCTGTTGGAACGCATGAACGCTAGATAGCAGCAACCCTTCGCTGTCAGCGGGGCCAATAAACTGCAATCCCAAAGGAAGCTTGTCTGAGCTTAAACCGCCTGGGAATGATATCGCCGGTATTCCCGCGATGTTTATGGAAACTGTGCAAATGTCGGCCAGATACATGCTGATATCATCGTCTTTCTCACCAAACTTAAAAGCCGCCGATGGCGTTGTTGGCGAAAGTATTAGGTCGGCCTTTTTGAATGTGTCGTCAAACCCCTTTTTCACCAAGCTGCGGGTTTTGAGCGCCTTTGTGTAATATTCATCATAATAGCCTGAGCAAAGAGCGTAAGCGCCAAGCATTATTCTGCGCTTAACCTCCGGCCCAAAGCCCTCCGAACGTGTTTTTGTGTAAAGTTCTTCCAAGCTTTCCGCATCGCTTGTTCTATAGCCGTATCGTATGCCGTCAAAACGCGAAAGATTGCTTGAAGCTTCCGCGGAAGACAGTATATAGTAAGCGGGCAATGCGTAATCCAAAGCGGGGATTGAGACTTCTATTATCTCACAACCCATCTCTTTAAAATTCGCTATCGCGCTTTCAACCGCTGCTTTCATTTCATTTGAAATGCCTTCTCCCATATATTCTTTGGGAACGGCAATGGTGGGATGCTTGAAATCATCTAATTTATCGTATGTTTTTTCATATCCGTTTTTAAGCGAAGTGGAATCGTGTTTGTCAGCGCTTGAAATAGTGTCATATAAAGCCGCGCATCCTTTGGCGTCCTTTGCGAAAGGACCTATCTGGTCAAGGGATGACGCGAAAGCCACGAGGCCATATCTTGAAACTCTGCCGTATGTGGGCTTAAGCCCTGTAACTCCGCAAAAAGCCGCGGGCTGGCGGATGGATCCGCCTGTGTCGGAGCCTAGTGTGATTGGCGCCATCAGCGCCGCCACGCTTGCCGCGCTTCCGCCGGAAGAACCGCCGGGAACACAGTTTTCATTCCAAGGATTTTTTGTGGGCTTAAATGCCGAGTGCTCAGTGGAAGATCCCATTGCGAATTCATCCATATTAAGCTTGCCTAGAGGAACAAGCAAATTATCATTAAGCTTTTTTACTACTGTCGCGTCATAAGATGGCACAAAGTTATAAAGTATTTTGGATGCACACGTTGTTTTTGTGCCTTTTGTACAGATGTTGTCTTTTATGCCCACAGGCACGCCGGCAAGCAGCGGAAGCGCTTTTCCTTCTTTTTTAAGTGCGACAATTTTGTTTTGAACATCTTCTGCGCGCTTTAAAACCTCTTCCTCGTCAAAGTAAAGATAGGCGTCAACCTTGCTTTCGACTTTTTTAATTTGCTCAATATAGGCTTTTGCGGCATCAACGGCTGTTATTTCTCCGGACGCGATTTTTGACGCGATTTCAGTGGCTGAAAGTTTTAATATATCCATCAGTCCACCACCTTCGGCACAACGAAATAATCGTCCATGCTTTCGGGAGCGTTTTGAAGAAGTTCCTCAAGGTTTTGAGGCTCGCCCAGTTTATCTTCGGCAAACACGTTTTCGTTGCCCTGCACGTGCGATAAAGGCTCAAGCTCGCTTGTGTCAAGCGAAGATAACGTGTGAGCAAATGCTACGAGGTTATCCATGTCGGAACGCATTTTTTCAAGCTCTTCATCATTAAAATAAAGATGTGCCAATTCGGCGATATATTTTACTTCATCTTTTGTAACAGACATAATAGCTCCTTAAAATCTATTCTTCTTCAGGAAGGTCAAATTTTATATGTATTTCGCGAAGCTGTTTGGCGGATACTTCGCCGGGCGCTCCCATCATAACATCCTGCGCTTTGGAGTTCATGGGGAATGCCACAACTTCACGAAGATTTGGTTCGCCTGCTATAAGCATAACCATGCGATCGATTCCGGGGGCAACTCCCGCGTGAGGAGGCGCGCCATAGTGGAACGCGTTAAACATTGCCGGGAACTTGCTTTCCACCACTGATTGGTCATAGCCCGCGATTTCAAACGCTTTGAGCATTACATCAGGTTTGTGATTGCGGACAGCGCCGGAAGAAAGCTCAACGCCGTTGCATACGATATCGTATTGATATGCGAGTATATCCAGAGGATCTTTTGTTTGCAAGGCTTCCATTCCGCCCTGGGGCATGGAAAAAGGATTGTGTGAAAAGTCTATTTTCTTTTCTTCCTCGTTATATTCATACATCGGGAAGTCCACTATCCAGCAAAATTCAAACAAATCATCGCTTATTAGGTCAAGGCGATTTGCAAGCTCTGTTCGCACAATACCCGCAAGGCGTGCGGCCTCGGGCTTTTTGTCTGCGATAAAGAACAGAGCGTAGCCTGCTTCTGCACCGGTTACATTCATTATCTCACTTTTTCCCGCATCGTCAATAAACTTAGCTATAGGGCCTTGGAAATTCATGCTCTCATCCACTTTAAGCCATGCCAATCCTTTTGCACCGTTTTCTGTGGCGAAGTCAACCATTTTGTCAAACCACTTTCGTGCTTGAGATGCGCAGTCGGGAACAGCGATTATTCGCACAGTTGAATTTTTAAACGCTTTGAAATCAAGATTATCAAATACATACGTAATATCTTTTATCTCAAGAGGGTTGCGAAGGTCGGGCTTATCCGTGCCATATTTGAGCATAGCTTCGGCATAAGGTATCCTTTTGAATGGATATGAAGACACTTTTTTGTCTGTGAATTCTACAAACACATCATGCATCACTTTTTCTATCACTACAAACACGTCATCTTGAGTTGCGAAAGCCATCTCCATGTCCAACTGATAAAATTCTCCCGGAGCGCGGTCGGCTCGCGCATCTTCGTCTCTGAAACATGGCGCAATCTGAAAATATTTATCAAAACCGGACGTCATATAAAGTTGCTTGAACTGCTGAGGAGCTTGAGGCAGCGCATAACACTTGCCGGGATTTACTCTGCTGGGCACCAGATAGTCGCGCGCGCCTTCGGGCGAAGATGCGGTAAGTATCGGGGTTTGCATTTCAAGGAAATCTTGTTCCAGCATTTTTTCGCGTACAAGCTGTATAACTTTTGAGCGCAGAATGATGTTATCGTGCAACCGCTTGCGCCTTAAATCCAGATATCTGTATTGAAGCCTCAAATCTTCCCTAACATGCTCATCAGTTGCAACTTCAAACGGAAGCATTGGGCGGGACTCACCGAGGACTTCCACATCTTTTGCCACGACCTCTATTTCGCCAGTTGCAAGCTTGGGGTTAATCATGTCCTCTGGACGCGCTTCCACGATTCCGGTTACGCATATCGTGGATTCTTTGTGAATCTTTTCTATTTTTTCTTTAAGCTCAATGTTGTCAATCTCGCTTACAACCTGAGTTATTCCATAATGGTCGCGAAGGTCGACGAATAAAACACCGCCGTGGTCGCGTACGTGATGTATCCATCCAGAAAGTTTAACCTCTTGTCCGATATTTTCTTTTGTTAATTGGTTGCAGTTATGGCTGCGATACTTATGCACTGTATTGACTCCTTTTTCTTTGAAAGTTTTATATAAAAAATAAAAACCTCCTATCCTTACAAAAGGACGGAAGTTCCGTGGTACCACCTTTATTTAGGTGCAAAGCACACCCCTCTTTTGTTAACGCTGTGAATAATAGCCACAGCGTGCAAGTCTACTCGTAACTACTTTCGATATGCAGGCTACAAAAGGTTTATCGGCTATAAACAGTGTGCGGATGCTTCCAGCCAAGGCATCCTTCTCTATCAATTGTTTATAGCGATGCTTTAAAAGCTTTTTGTCATCGCCTTTGGTATTTGATTAAATGGCATTATATATCATTTAAACCGCGAAGTCAAATTATTTGCGTTTAAGTGATGCTTTGTATATTTCAAAATGAAAACATATGTTTTTAGTGCTGAAAATTTTTAAAAATCAGATAAAGTGTTATAATTTAAAAAAAATAAATATGAGGTAAAATTATGCTTGAAGTAAAAGGATTAACAAAAAAATATGACAAGGTCACTGCGGTAAATGATGCAAGCCTTGCGGCGGCCCCTGGTACGATATCTATTTTGCTTGGGCCAAACGGAGCCGGAAAAAGCACGATGATGAAGTGCATAATCGGAGTATTACGTTATGAAGGCGAAATATATATATGTGGACATAATAATAAAACTCCCGAGGCAAGAAAGCTTTTGGCATATGTTCCGGAAGTTCCTTCACTGTACGACTTGCTGACGCCTATGGAACATATGGAGTTTATGGCGAAAGCGTATGATGTGTCAGAATGGGAAGCGAAGGCCGAAAAGCTTCTTGCACGCTTTGATTTGGATGTTCACAGAGATAAGGTGGGTAAAGAGCTTTCAAAGGGAATGAGCCAAAAGGTGAGCATATGCTGCGCGCTTCTTATCGATTCTGAAGTAGTTTTGTTTGACGAGCCTATGATTGGACTTGACCCAGCCGCTATCCGCGAGCTTAAAAAAGTTTTTTCAGAGCTAAAAGCTCAGGGTAAAGCTGTGTTTATCAGCACACACATAATAGACAGCATTAAAGAAATTTGGGATAAAGCCTATATCATGCACCTTGGCAAAGTTGAAAAAAAATTGGACAGCAAAGAAGTCGATCCGAACAGCCTTGAAACAGTATTTTTTGAAGTTACGGGCCAGGCGGGGGAGGAAAGCGCATTATGAGAGCGATGGCATATCTTATTTGGGCGAACTTCAAGGGCTTTGTGCGCAATATCAAAAAGAAAAAGGGCCAGCTTGTGCTTGTAGTTTTTTTGTTTGTATTATTTGGTATTATGCTTTACGGAAATACAAAAGTTGATGATTTTCAACAATGGATTCCTACTGAGTATATAAATTCAGCATTTGCGGCGCTTATACTGATTGTGGCTGGGTTTACAATAAATAACGGAATAGAAAAAGGAAGTTCATCATACCGCAAGGCTGATATTCAGTTTGTGTTTCCATCTCCCGTGTCACCTAAACTTATATTGATATATGGTTTTATTAAACAGCTCGGCATAAGTATTTTGGTGGTTTTGTGGTTTGTTTTCCAGTCGTTTAACATAAGAAATTTATTCGGGCTTACATACGGAGGCTTTTATGTTTTTTTGATTCCGGTGTTCTTTACAGTGCTATATATGCCGGTAAGCAGCATGCTGCTATATTCAACAACCCTTCGCAAAGATGGGGCGAAAAGAGTGATGCGAAAAATATTTTTGTGGATAGCAATAGCGCTGGCTGCCGCATTTATCGGATTGACCATATATAAAGGAGATCCGCTGGAAGCGGCAAGGATACTTATCGGGGGGCAAGCATTTGAATTTGTGCCTATTTTAGGCTGGCTGGTGGTGGTACTCAAAGCCGCGAAATTGGGATTTACACCTTGGACTTGGGGAGCAATTGCTCTTTTGGCCGCAACACTTGGGCTTATTCTGTGGAGGCTTTTATCTTCAGAGATTCCATTTTATGAGGAAGTGCTTAAGCAAACTGACCAAAAAGAGCGTATGATTAAGATGAAGCGAAGCGGAGGCTCAAACATGAACCTTGGGCCCAAGAAAGCACGCAAGGCATCTATTGACTATAAAGGAACAGGGGCTAAAGCGATATTTTACAGACAAATGCTTGAGTTTAAAAAAGCAGGATTTATGTTTGTTGACAAGGTGACTATTATAATGCTTGTGGTAGGAGTTGCGGGCGGATTTATTTTCAAAAACGCGAATGTTCCAATAGCCATTGCTTTGTATGTATCAATATACCTTAACTTTATTTTTGCTTTTAGCGGGAAGTGGGTAAACGAACTTTCAACTCCGTTCATATACCTCTTGCCGGGAAGTTCTTTGAGCAAGCTTTGGTATGCGACGGCGGCCAATCACATAAAGCATTTGGTTGATGGTGCAGCCGTGTTTATCCCGCTGTTTATTATTACGGGGCTTGATCCTATTTTGCTGGCGGGATATATCTTGGCGTATATGTCCATAGGCGCCTTGTTTATATATGGTACAGTATTGGGAAGGCGGATGTTTGGCTCCATGTACAACGGAACTCTTTCGGGTTTATTCAAAGTTTTAGCTATTACGCTGATAACTGCGCCTGCGTTAGTAGGATTTATTATTGTCACCAGCGTGTTTAAAGATGTGCAAATAATAGTGTGGCTTGCCCCGATTGGTGTTGCGATATATTGCGCAGTTATAAGCTTTTTGATTATGTTACTTGGAAGAAAGCTGTTTTCGAACACTGAATTGGTTTAAAAAGATAAATAAAGGGCCGTTTTTCAAAGAATATGCAAGAATATTAATTTTTCCTGCAAAAAAAGCATGAAAAATCTTAAATTCCGTATAAATATTAAAAAAAATATGATTTTCTAAAAAAAACGCTTGCATTTTTAATTTGCATGTTGTAATATACAGCTAATAAATTGAATAGAAAAGAAGCAACGACGTTTCAACAGCCGAAAAACACGGCGATTGAAATGTCTTTTTTTTAAAAAAAAGAGGGCGAAACCTCTTTGAGAATATTATTAACGTAAGGAGCATACAAATGAAAAACGTAACAAAAATCTTCGGTAGTGATGTATTTACAGATGAAGTGATGCGCGAAAGGTTGCCTAAAGCGATATACAAACAAGTGCAGTGCTTTATGGACACCGGAGAGCAGATGTCATTTGAAGTAGCCGACGTTGTTGCAAACGTCATGAAAGATTGGGCGGTAGAAAAGGGCGCGACCCACTACACTCACTGGTTTCAGCCTATGACAGGCATAACTGCCGAAAAACATGATTCTTTCTTAAATCCACAGGGCGTGGGCAAAGTCATTCTTTCATTCTCAGGCAAAGAATTGATTCAGGGAGAACCTGATGCTTCGTCTTTCCCAAATGGTGGACTTCGCCAGACAGCTGAGGCAAGAGGATATACTGCATGGGATTGCACATCCCCAGCGTTTGTAAAGGATGATTCGCTATATATACCCACCGCATTCTGTTCATATACAGGATTTGCGCTGGACAAAAAGACACCGCTTTTACGCTCGATGGACGCTCTTTCAAAGCAGGCTATGAGAGTTTTGAAAATATTCGGGAACACAACAGCAAGCAAAGTTACATCTTATGTTGGTCCCGAACAGGAATATTTCTTAATTGATAAGAAGCTCTATGAAAAGAGAAAAGATTTACTTTTCACAGGGCGCACCCTCTTTGGAGCGCCCTCTCCAAAAGGCCAGGAAATGGATGACCAATATTTTGGTTCACTCAAGCAACGTGTTTCAGACTTTATGAAGGACTTTGATGAAACACTTTGGAAACTGGGAGTTATTTCAACCACAAAGCACAACGAAGTGGCACCGGCACAGCATGAGATGGCGCCTGTGTATTCCACAACAAATATAGCTACCGACCATAATCAACTGGTTATGGAAATGGCTCAGAAGGTCGCTTTGAAACATGGACTTGTATGTTTGCTTCATGAAAAACCATTTGCAGGCGTAAACGGTTCCGGAAAACACAACAACTGGTCAATGGGAACAGATGATGGCATTAACCTTATTGATCCCGGCGACACACCTCAGGAGAACGCGCAGTTTTTGACTTTCCTTTCAGCGGTTGTTAAAGCGGTTGACGAAAATCCTGAAATTCTAAGGGCATCTGCGGCAAGCCCGGGAAATGATCACCGTTTGGGCGCAAATGAAGCACCTCCGGCGATAATTTCTATTTTCTTGGGAGACTTACTTACGAGAGTTATGGAATCTGTTGCAAATGGCACTAGCCTTACCGGCACAGAAAACGGCGTTATAAAAATCGGCGCTTCAACATTGCCTCACCTGCCTAAGGACTCAACAGACAGAAACCGTACTTCACCGTTCGCTTTCACAGGCAATAAGTTTGAATTCCGCATGGTTGGTTCTTCACAGTCTATTGCAGGCCCGAACTTTGTTATAAACGCTATGGTCGCAAAGACTTTAGAAGAAATTGCAGATAAGCTTGAAAAAGCGGATGATTTGGACAAAGCTGTCCAGGCACTTGTTAAAGAAGTGTGGACAAATAATGGCAAAGTTGTATTTAACGGAAACAACTATTCTGATGATTGGGTTAAAGAAGCTGCTAAGCGCGGCCTTCCAAACATCAACAACACAGTTGATGCGATTCAGGTAATGACTCAAGATAAGTACGTTAAATTGTTTGAAAGCCAAGGCGTTTTAAGCGCTGAGGAAGTGCATGCTCGTCAGGAAGTTTTGCTTGAGCACTATATAAATACTATAAACATTGAAGCTATGGCAACACTTGAAATAGCAAACCGTGAGATACTACCTGCCGGAATGAAGTTCGCTTCACAGATTGCTAAAGGTATAAACTCAATCGCTGCAACAGGTGTTTCAGCCGATATATCCGCGCAGGCTGATGTCTTGACAGAGATTTCTTCACTGAATGCGGCTCTTAAAGCAAAAATCAAGGAATTGAACTCGGCCTTGGAAAAAGCATCTTCATTGGAAGGCGCGGAAGAAATGGCTGCAGCCTACAGGGATGATGTATTTGCAAAGATGGGAGATCTTCGCGCAGTAGCGGACAAGATGGAAGTCATCTGCGATGAAGAAATTTGGCCTTTGCCCACCTACGGTGACTTGCTTTTCAAGGTATAAATACCTACTTAACTTAATAAAAAGAGATTTATTCTCTTAGACTTTGGCAATGACGCCGGAGACTTGCATTGTATGCTCTAATGCAACCGTTTCCGGTGTTTTGTCATATTATATTAAAAACAACATGAAAGTCATTTAAAAAAGCGATGACAGAAAAAACGACAACTAAATATCAATAAGGCAATGACGCCCGAATTTAAGCACTTAAAATAGCTTATAGTCGGGCGTTTAATTTATATCCATAAAGGAGAGGAGCAAATCATGAAAAAACTTGAAATCGTAATAAGACCGGATAAGCTCGAAGATTTAAAGGACCTGATGAATGAAAAAGGCATTTATGGGATGACTGTATACATGGTAAACGGATGCGGACAGCAAAGAGGTCGCAAAGTAATGTATCGTGGAACAGAAATATCTATAAACTTGCTTCCGAAGGTAAAGGTGGAAATGGTTCTTTCTGATGATAAAGCAGAAAAACTTCTGCCAGAAATCATGGAAACGGCAAGAACCGGAGAAGTAGGCGACGGGAAAATATTTGTTTATGAGTGCAGCGAAGTTTATCGCGTACGTACAGGTGAAAGTGGAGAAGAAATTCTTTAAAAGAATTTCTACTAATTTAAGGAGACAGTAAAATGAAAAGAAAATCAATAATTGCATTTATTATTATAACAATAGCAGTTTGCTCAATACCTTTTACGGCTCTTGCCGATGATATGGGCGATTTGCAAGCAGCAATCGACGTAGTTTGGTTATTGGTATCCGCGTTCCTAGTTTTCTTCATGCAAGCAGGATTTGCAATGGTTGAAACGGGATTGACCCGTGCGAAGAACGCAGGTAACATCATAATGAAAAACCTTATGGACTTTGCGGTCGGCTCCCTCATGTTCTTCTGCTTTGGATATGGTATCATGTTCGGACAGGACGTAATGGGTCTCTTTGGCAGCTCGGCATTCTTCCTGAGCGGCGCAGACGCAGTTCCTATTGCGGGCTTTGTTGGTAACACACCGGCTTTCGTGTTGTTCCAGACTGTGTTCGCGGCCACCGCGGCAACAATTGTTTCAGGTGCTATGGCTGAAAGAACAAAGTTTTCTTCATACGTAATATACTCGGCTTTCATCTCGCTTATAATATATCCTGTTGTTGGTCACTGGGCTTGGGGATCATTGGCAGGCATCAGCAGTGGAGGCTGGCTTGAAGGACTAGGCTTTGTAGACTTTGCGGGTTCAACTGTTGTTCATTCTGTTGGTGGTTGGGCGGCTCTTGTAGGCGCGGCTATTCTTGGACCACGTATCGGCAAATACAGCAAAGAAGGAAAGCCTCACGGAATACCCGGTCACTCTATCACTCTCGCCGCTCTCGGTGTATTCATACTTTGGTTCGGTTGGTTCGGATTTAACCCCGGTTCTGAAGCTGCAGCTGACGGTGCAATCGGACACATCGCAATGACAACTAACCTTTCTGCGGCGGCAGGTGCGGTACTTACCATGATAGTTACGTGGCTCAAATACGGCAAACCAGATGTGTCTATGACATTAAACGGCGCATTAGCGGGTTTGGTAGCAATCACAGCCGGCTGTGCAAACGTATCAATGCCAGGCGCTATAGCAATCGGCGCAATGGCTGGAGTATTGGTTGTATTCGCTGTTGAATTCGTTGAACGCGTACTCAAAGTCGATGATCCTGTTGGTGCGGTATCCGTTCATGGTGTCTGTGGGGCATTCGGAACATTGATGGTTGGTATATTCGCAACTGATGGCGGACTCTTATATGGAGGTGGGTTCTCACTGCTTGGTGTACAAGCTCTCGGCGTTGCAGCTGTTATGGCTTGGACACTTGGGACAGCATTCGTATTATTTACAATAATCAAAAAGACAAACGGTTTGCGTGTTGATGAGACTGAAGAAATCCAAGGTCTCGACATGCACGAGCATGGTTCAGAAGCTTATGCGGACTTCACACTGAGGCAGTAGTAATATTTTCAAATAGCAATAAGTTTATATTTTTAGCCGCCGCCCCTCTTGGGGCGGTTTTTTTATCTCCTTGACCTTCCAGTAGCTGGAGGCTTTATACTAAACATTATACAGCTCAACTACTATAAGCATAAAAGGGGAGGAAAAATTGAAATGGGAAATTTGAGAATAAACGTGCAAAAAGACATTTTAGAGTTAGATAATTTTGAAGTATTGGCAGGACAGCACTGTGAAAGTTCGGCAATGATGAATGCATTAAATTATCAAGGCGTAACGATGGCTGAGAGTGAAATTAATGGGTTTGCATCATCTGCATCGTTTGGTTTTTCCAGAAAAAAAGAATTTCCCAGTTTACTTTTACGTGTGTGTGATTTTAAAGAAAGCTTTTCAAATTGCACTGGTATAAAAATTAAAATACAAGAGCCGTCGACACCGCAGGAAGCATATAATAGTGCTAAAATTATATTAAGTAAAAGCACACCTGTTGTATTGCGGGTAAACATGAGGTACTTACCATACTTGCATGGGGGTAAATATGGGAATAAAAACACTTCATTCGGATGGCATTTTGTCACATTAGTAAAAATTGATGAAACATTGGGCTATGCGTGGGTAACGGACACATCGTTTGCTCAGCTACAGAAAATAAAAATAACAGATTTAGCAAAAGCAAGAGACGCAAAAGAAGGCATATTTAAGTCGGACAATTACTCGTATTATTTTGATAACCCTATGAATGAGGATATTAATTATTTTACTTCATTTAAAAAATCAGTAGCCAAAATGATATCTAACTATGAGAACTATAATACGTTAGAAGAAATAAGTATGTTTTCAAATGATATTGAAAATATAGAAAATGGACGTAGTATCTATATGATGGAACCATTATTTTTTACTATGTATGGATTTATAGAGGAATTTGGTACCGGAGGAAGTGGATTTAGGAATTTTTTGAAGCAATATGTTATTATAATGAGCGAAAGATACGATGATCTCGGTTTGTATGACGTTGCGGCGATAATCGAAAAATCATGTATTAAGTGGAGAGAACTTGCACTTAAATTTAAAGATATTTCGCAAACGGCAATGTCGCTAAAAAAGGATAAAACAGCAAGATATTTATTGTATAAAGAAGCTGCTGAAATTGCTATAGAAGTATATAAAGCAGAAAATGAAGTTTATAAAGCAATACAAGCTTTATATGATAAAATGAATAAGTAAAATCACTATACGGACAGAAAGGTCGAAATATGGAATATTTGATTGGAGATTTTTCTAAAATTGCTAGAATCAGTGCAAAAACACTGAGGTATTATCATGAAATTGATTTGCTTCGGCCGAGCAGTATTGATAGTGAAAATGGATATCGCATTTATAGTAATGATTGCCTTGAAAAGGCTCGCCGAATTAATTTGTTAAAGGGTTTGAATTTTACTTTGAAAGAAATAAAAGAGATTATTGAAAAATATGAGGAAGATGATGATTTGACTTTTCTCATAGAGCAAAAACTCAATGAAACCAAAACAAAGATTAAGGAGTATAAATGTATTCAGAAAGCTTTAGAAGATATACTTACAAATCAAAAAGATGTTCGTATTGATAACGGTGATAGCATTGCTATAAAAAATGTAGCCGATATGCTGATTGCATCTATAAGGGTTAAAGATAAATATAGCAGCATTGGATTTTACTTAGGTAAAATAGCCAAGAAACATTCAAGATATATTTGTGGAGAGCCATTCACTTTGTACTATGATAGTGAATATAAAGAAGAAAATGCAGATATGGAAATATGTTTTCCTGTAAAACAACAATCAAATAAATCGAATATAGGAACAAGAGTAATAAAAGGTGGGAAAGTTTTTTCAGCTATTCATAAAGGAGCTTACGGAGAGGTAGGCGATTCTTACCAGTTGCTTTTGGAACATATATATATACATAACTTAACTACAAAATTGCCTACTAGAGAAATCTACATAAAAGGACCGGGTATGATTTTTGCAGGAAACCCCAAAAGATATATAACAGAAGTTCAGATGATGATTAATGAATAGTAATGTGTGAAATCAAAAAATTAACAATATAAATTGAGAGTACTATGGAGATTATAATTGATGAAAAGATGATAGCACCTTGTGGCATGAATTGCGGTTTGTGTTTGGCGCATCAAAGAGAAAAGAAACAATGTCTAGGTTGTCGCGTAGATTCTCCTAATAAGAGAAAAAGCTGTACGGGATGCTCAATTATATTGTGTGATAAAAGAAGAGGAAAAGATGCAGATTTTTGTTATGTTTGCGATAGTTTTCCGTGTACTCGAATGAAAACACTGGATAAGAGATATCGCACAAATTATAATATGAGTATGTTTGAGAATTTGCATTATATAAAAGGGCATGGTATTGATGCTTTTGTAGAAAATGAGAAGAAGCGTTGGGCGTGTGATGTTTGTGGTGGGGCTCGTTGTGTTCATCGTGATTATTGTCTAGTTTGTGAGAGCATAAAAGAGTAGTTTTTTAATTTCTCCTTGACACTAACGTTACGTTATAGTTTATACTCAAGTTATGAATGAGAAATCAATGACAGTTAAAGACGTTTCAAATCTTACGGGAGTAACCGTTAGGACGCTACATCATTATGATGAGATTGGGTTGCTTAAACCTGACCAAATCTCGCCTGCAGGCTATAGACTCTATAATGATGAAGACTTGGAAATGTTACAACAGATACTTTTATTCAGGGAACTCGGCTTTGCGTTGAAAGATATTTCCGGCATAGTAAACAGAACAGATTTTCAGAAAAGAGAAGCGCTTGAAAGACACGGGCATATGCTGAAACTTAAAAAGAAAAGAATAGACACATTGATAAAACTCATTGATAAAATCTTGAAAGGAGAAAATACTATGAGCTTTAAAGAATTTGATATGAGCGAAATAAAAAATCATAAAAAAATGTATGAGAAGGAAACTATAGAAAAATACGGAAACACTGATGCATATAAGCAAAGTGTTAAAAAGACTTCTAAATATAGCGCCAAAGATTGGGAAGAAATAAAAAAAGACGCTGATAATATCTATGGACAATTTTCCGAGCTTATGGAAAAGAATGCTCAAAAAGAAGAAAACAACTTGGTGGCAAAAAAATGGCAGCAGCACATAACAAAGTATTATTATGACTGCAGCGACCAAATTATGCTGGGGCTTGCAGATGTATATGTGAATGATCCAAGGTTTGCAAAGAACATTGATAAGTATAAAGAAGGACTGGCAGAGTATATGAGCCGTGCTATAAAAGTTTGCTTTGAGTAGAACAAGATAATTAATCACATACCTTCGGAGAGATAAGCCGGAGGTTTTTTTGTATATAAAATTTGGTTTATCATTTTTTGTGTATGCTTGACCTATACGCCCTGTCAGCATTTACACTTTGATTATGGAAATGAAAACGACTAAAAGCATTCGGCTTTCATGAAATAAATTAAGGAGAAAAATGGTGAATATTAAAGAACTGGATATTAACGGATTAAAAAAGCGTAGAAAGAAGAAGGTTTTCTTTATCTTTGAGCTCGCTAAAAGAGATAAAAAAGTATATGTTGAAAACTATGCATTATATTTGAACGACACTTTTGGAAAGATACTTTAAAAAATAGGCAATAATGTTTTGTAACCTAGGGACTCTGGTGATATAATTTCTAAATTGAAACAATATTGCGGGGCGGCGAATATGAATAGATTGGCTGAATTAAAAAATGAAATTGATTTTCATCTTTGGTCTGTGGAAGATGCGAAAAAAACGGAGGCAATAAGGCATCTTTACGGAGTATCGGACATGTGTGCTCTTTTGGCATATAGGCGTAGCATGGATGTGACTTTATGTATTGTTAGCGGCATGCTGCATGATTTATGGTTATTCAAATCAGGGAAATCAGACAACCATGCCAGCCACGGCGCAAAGCTTGCACAATTAATTTTGGAAGAGCTTCGAACATTTGATGACGGAGATATTGCTGTAATAGTAGAAGCTATAAAAAACCATTCAAATAAGGGCGAAGAACATGATGAATATTCAGAAGTTCTCAAAGATTCAGATGTTTTGAGCGCTTATCTGACAAATCCGGAGCAGAAGTTTTCAAAATCTAAAGTACAAAGAATCAAAAGAGCAATGAGAGAGCTCGGAATAAATATAAAGGTTCAAAAGAAATAAAAATATTTGGGGAGCAGTATGGAAGAGCAAGCAAAAAAAGTGCGCAGCATAACATGGCTGAGTATAGCAATCAACATTGTGCTTACCGGCGCAAAGATAACGGTTGGAATATTGGGTAATTCGCAAGCCCTTGTAGCTGACGGTGTTCATTCGCTGAGCGATTTTGCCACCGACGCAGCAATAATTTTGGGGTCGATATTTTGGAGCAAAGAGCCCGATAAGAACCATCCGTACGGGCATGGCAGGATAGAGACCATGATCACGGTGGGTATTGCTGTTGTGTTGTGTGTAGCGGCGTTTGGCATAGGTATTGAGGCGATTAAAACCATAGGAGATGTTTCGAAGGGCACGCCCGGATTTTTGGTGCTGGTTGTTGCCGCAGTGTCCGTCGTCCTAAAAGAGATGCTGTACAGAGTTACTAAAAAAGTTGGAGAAAAGTATAATTCAAGCGCTGTTATTGCAAACGCATGGCATCATAGAACCGATGCTGTAAGCTCAATCCCGGTTTTTATCGCAGCTCTCGCTATACGCTTTTTCCCACAGTATTATTTTTTGGACAATATAGCGGCTATTTTGGTATCGATTTTGTTGGTAAAAGCCGCTTGGGACATAGTAAAGCCGTCTCTTGCAGAACTTATGGAAGCTCAGATACATCAAGATATTGTTGATACGCTAAAAGAGTTGGAAGAGAAATATCAGGAAGTATATGAATTTCATGAGATACGTATACGCAGTGTCGGCGGAGCGCACTTTGCGGAGCTGCATATGCTCACTGACGGAGATACCACGGTGAAAGAAGCTCATGATATAACCGATAAAATAAAGGCGGATTTGCTCGATGCTCATGATGATTTAAGCGATGTCACCATACATGTAGAGCCTAAGGAATAATTTTGCTTACTTATCTTGTTCCGGGCATTTGCATGGGGCGTTTGCTTGGTCGCATGGTAATTCTTCAGTTTGGGCTTGCGCCATTTTCTTCAAGTAATTTGCAGCGCTTTTCAGCACATCGCAGTTTGTGTGATAGTGTGTGAAATAGCCTCTTTTTTCTCCGGTGATAAGATTCGCTTCGCGAAGAATTTTAAGGTGTTGAGAAACTGCAGCGTTGCTGATTCCTATTCTTTTAGATAGGCCGCTTACGCATAAATCTTGTTGCAATGAAAGACGGAGAATCATCAGCCTGTTTTCATCGGCTAGAGCTTTCAAAATCTGTGTTACTTGTTCCATAGTGACTCTCCTCCAATATTTTTCGCTATATTTAAATATTAGTCTTCGTTCTGAATTATTTTATAGTCCTTTTTATCAAGATGCCGACCCAGCAATATTCCCGAAACCAATAATAAAGGCAAAGCGGTTAGTAAACGAATTGCGGTAAATCGCGGACCTAAAAACGTAATTTCGAACATAACCATAGGAATGCGGCATACTCCTGCGAAGCCCAAATATGCGAAGATAACTTTGTTTGAAGCACCCTTTTTATCGAGAGACGCAGCTAATGGAAACATGACATAAACACCGCCTACAGAGGCTCCCGCTAACAGCAGTGCCCATAAATAGCCTTTATAACCACTTGCGTGCCCGAGTTGGCTTATAACGTGCTCTCTTTTTACCCATTGTTCAAAAAGAGCTATGAGAATGAAGGCCGCAGGAACTATTTGAACCATCTCCCATAGATTCATGCCAAAGTATTTTCCTGCCTCTTTTCCCCAGCTGATATCCAATATGAAGCTGAGTGTGAACATCGCAATTAAACAAATCAAATACACGCTGAATATAATCCGTTTTGCCTTGTTTTTTTCTTTAATTTCGTTTTTATTCTTGTTTTGCGTCATAGAACAATCTCCTTAAAAACTAAAGCAATGATGAATGTTACTAAAACTGCCATAATTAAACCGATGCCATTGCGTATCAAAGCCACTTTTGTTCCCAAGTAGCTTTTTTCCAAAGGAAATGTAAGAACTCCAACGTTCATCAGTGTCATTGTAAATGCGGAAAGAACCATGTAGGTGATTCCCTGTGCTTTTAATATGGCGGCTAAAGGGAAGGCGACAAACCCCGGCATCATGGTGATTGAGCCCAATCCCAACGCGAGAAGAACTCCGTAAAGACCGCTGTCCTTTCCCAAGATATCCTGGATAGTTTGAGAGGGAACGATAGCCATAATAATAGAAGTTAAACCCATTACATAAAAAAATAATGGGGATATTTTTAACAGACGTTTTCCGGCGGTTTTAAGTGCCTTTAAAGTTTTTTGAGAATCGAAGAATAAAGAGAGTATAACGGCAATGCCCGTACTCCCCCAAATGAAATATTTCATTTAAATCCCCTTTTAAATCATTTTATTTAAGTATTTGATTAAATAAATAATATATTGCTTAAATGAATATGTCAAGGGAATACAATGTTTATGCTAAAAACCATTACATGTTTTGATTAAGAAATCTTAAAACTGATTTCATATATTACTTCCGAGTCTGCAGATTCAGGCAACTTAATTCTTGGGTTGTCTACAAAAAACTCGCCTGTAATGCCATCGTCCGCCAAAGCAAGCTCAAGATGACACATGGCGATGCCAATATCTATTTTTTGCATTTCAAAGCCCATCTTGTTTCCCGCATAATTTTTGAGCCTATTCAGATAAAAATGCATAACGTTACTTTTGCTATCCAAAACTAACAGCCATGGTTGCTTGTTGGAGGCTGAAGGGGCAAGCCTTACCATTTCAAAAGCGTTGTGGTAAATACCCGCACTGCTTTTGCTTAACATAGTGGAAAAGTTGTTCAGATAAAAAAGGCTTTCGTATGGTTTGCGTCTGTCTCCCTGCGATCCGCGCCTAAGCAATTTATCCATAAAGCTTTTTTTATCGGATGAAGTTCCGACGGATACTATAATTGGTAAAAATTCTTCCGGTTTAAGATCAATAGATTTTGCGAAAGAACCACGGTTGAATGTTCCTCCAAGCCAACAAGTGCCCAATCCGAGCTCTGTGGCATATAAAACAATCTTCTCCAGCTGGTATCCGAGGGTTTCCAGACTGTATTCTTCATGAGTGACAGCTGAGGCTATAAATGTGTAGGCGCCTTTTATAAACCCATATGTGCCAAGCTTAATTGCGTTTTGCCCCATTCCACCTGCTTCAACCAAAGTAAAGCGGGTTTTTATGCCGAAAGGGGCATCGGATATGTTGCTCATAATATCTGCCAAAAGACTTTTATTATCTTCTGACAAAGGTTCGTGTTCGTATGATCTTACCGAAAGTCTTTGTTTTATTAAATCACTATATTTTTTTTGCATGTTTTCACCTCTTGTATGGCGTTATTTGTTTTGGATATAAGTTTTTTCTTTAAGTCTGTGTTTAATAAGTTTCCGCCAAGCGCAATCTTTTTGCGCTTTGAAAACACTGCGCCTGTAATATTTTCAACTTCCGGAGAAACGGCAAGATAGACAAGGTTTTTTGCCCCATTCGAAGGTGAAGGGAAAACAAATTTCATTATGGGATTTGTAATTTTCATAAACGACCCTTCTCCTGACCATATGTTTGTGCCGATTACACCTGGATGCAGAGCGTTTACCGTAACATCACAATCTTCCAGCCGTTCAGATAAATCTATCGTATAAAATATTTGCGCGAGTTTTGATGCAGTATATGCGCACATGCCGTGTCGGATAGCGTAAAAATCGAGAATCTCATCATTCATCTTGCTCTTTATTCCCACAATAGAAGATACGTTTAAGATTCTTGATTTAGGCGTTTTCTTTATGATGGGCAGTAAAAGCTCGGTAAGATAATAGTGACCGATATAGTTGACGCCAATAGTCATTTCAAAACCTTGTTCTGTTTTGTGGTGTCTGTC
The DNA here is from genome assembly GCA_963675575.1 of Christensenellaceae bacterium. GTDB lineage: Bacteria > Bacillota > Clostridia > Christensenellales > UMGS416 > JAGLOK01. The sequence continues at coordinate 2,453,509 of OY776378.1, read as the reverse complement.
GCATATTGTACCGGCGTTGTTGATTAACACATCCAGCCGATCGAATTTTTTCATGAACTCCTTTGCGAAACTCTCAATGGATGCAAAAGAGGACAAATCTAAATCAATACAGAATACGTTCTGGTTTTTTGTTTTCTCTTTAATGGCTATACGGCAATCTTCAGCCTTTAGTTTGTTTCTGCAGGCCAGAACCACAAAAAAACCTTTTTGTGCAAGTGATTTTGCAGCTTCAAAACCTATACCGCTTGTAGCTCCCGTTACAATACAAATCTTTTTATTCATTTTTCCACCTGTGTATAAATCTATAAATAATTCCTATACTTTTAATTGTAATCATCAACAGGAGTTATTACAAGGCAATAAAATAATATAGGGAAATTTCCTTGCTTATTTATTATGTTTTGCGTAGTGATTTTTATTAAATTTTTGTTAAGCCGTTGACAATATTAAAATTAGTTAGTATACTAACTAATAAGAAAACAAGCTTAAATATAGAGGAGTTAAAACAATGTTTTTTAAAAAGAACTATGAACAAATTGATGTGACACTGCTTAATGGTATGCTTAAAGACAATATCAACTTAATTGACGTGCGCGAAGTCGGCGAATATAATATGTTTCATATAAAAGGTGCGAGAAATGTCCCAATGGGCAGCATTATGACAAAACCGGAGAGTTATCTTAAAAAAGATGAAAAATATTATATGGTTTGTCAGTCCGGCGCCAGAAGCGCTAGTGTGTGCAATGCGCTTTCAATGCAGGGATATGATGTGGTAAATGTTGTTGGCGGCACTGGAACGTTCGCGTACAAGCACCGAGAAAATATAGCGTAGGAGAACAAATGGATGCATTGACTTGTCTTTTGATGGACACGGCAAAGACACTGAAAACCAGCCTAACTAATGAGCTTAAGCCGCACAACTTGACTTGCAGGCAGGCGATAGCATTGCGTTCGCTTGAAAACGATAATTTTTCAGCAAAAGAAATTGGACAAGCTTGTTCAATGGATAAGGCTACGCTGTCCGCCGTTTTGGAAAAATTAATAGAACATAACTATATTTCTTGCCAACAAAATCAAAATGATAAAAGGGAGAATATTTATTCCGTTACACAGGAAGGAATAGATATTCTTCCTCAAATTTCTTCTGTGGAAAAATCTTGCATGAATAGACTGTTAGGAGTTTTGGAAGAAGATGAATATACAAACCTTTTTAAAATACTTATAAAATTGCAAGACACCCTGCAGCAATAAATATTTTAATTTTTAAAATCCAATCACAAATAAACATATTTTTTAATAAATGCTTTGTATCCGAGACTTAAAATAGATATTCACAGTACAAATCAGTCTTAAAATAAAGTATAATAATTAATTGAGTAAATTTTTTATACATTGTAGGAGACTTTCAGATGAATATAGTGGTATTGGCGGGCGGATTGAGCGCGGAAAGAGATGTGTCCATATGCACCGGAGAAATGGTATGCAATGCGCTGAGAAAAAAAGGACACGCTGCTGTTTTGGTGGATTTGTTTTTTGGATATACAGGTAAGGAAGAAAGCTTTGAGGAAGTCTTTGCAAAAAGCAAAAACGCAAGTGATAAAGTGGATTTGATTAAAAAAGACGCTCCCGATTTAGATAAACTAAAAAAGTCAAAAAGTGATGGGTCAAGAATCGGTGATAATGTGTTTGATATATGTAAGGCCGCAGATGTTGTATTTATGGCGCTTCACGGCGAAGATGGGGAAAACGGAAAAGTTCAGGCCGCATTTGATTTAATGGGGATAAAGTATACAGGCGCAGGATATTTAGGCAGCGCGCTTGCCATGAGCAAAGTTTTGTCAAAAAAGATTTTTATGGACAACGATGTTTTGACTCCAAGTTTCAAAGTGATAACCGAAAAGGATTATGAAGAAAAGATAGAAGCTATCGCGTTTCCGTGTGTTGTCAAGCCTTCTTCGGGAGGCTCCAGCATCGGCGTTTCCATTGTGAATTCAAAAAAAGAAGTGCTTGATGCTATAAAAAAAGCGTCGGTTTATAACGATGACATAATAATTGAGCCATATATTGCCGGACGAGAATTTTCAGTGGGAGTACTTGGAGATGAGGCTCTGCCTATAATTGAGATTATACCCAAGCAGGGTTTTTATGACTATGAAAACAAATATCAAAAAGGAATGACAACAGAAATTACTCCCGCCGAGCTTGATGAGAAAGAAACAAAAAAAATGCAAGCTCTTGCGCTGAAAGCTCACAGATCCCTTGCGCTTGAAGTTTATTCAAGAACCGATTTTTTGCTTGATGAATATGGGGACATGTATTGTCTTGAGGCAAATACACTTCCAGGCATGACGCCAACAAGTCTTTTGCCTCAGGAAGCCTCGGCAGCGGGAATAGAGTACGGCGACTTATGTGAAAAGATAATAGCGCTTTCGCTGAAGCGTTTTTAGTTGAATATTATGAAGAAATTAACCATAAAAGAGATAGCAGATGCCTGCGGCGGAAAGTTTGTGGGAGAACAAGAGATTTTACACTCCGCGGTATCCGGGATAGAAACCGACAGCAGGAATTTAAAGGCAGGAAATCTTTTCATACCAATAGTTGGCGACATATATGATGGGCATGATTTTATTGAGAAGGCCTTTGAAAATGGTGCCATATGTACACTTTCCGAAAAACAGGTTTTGGATAAACCGTATCTAAAAGTTGAAAGCACTTTTCAGGCGCTAAAAGATATCGCAGAATATTACCGAAGCCTGTTTGATGTTAAAGTAGTAGCGGTAACGGGAAGTGTAGGAAAAACCACCACGAAAGAAATGATTTATTCGGTGCTTTCTCAAAAATATGAAGTGCTGAAATCACAAAAAAATTATAATAACGAAATAGGCGTGCCGCACACCCTTTTTGAGCTTGAAGAAAGCCACGAAGTCGCGGTAATAGAAATGGGAATGAACCATTTCGGAGAAATCAGCAGACTGAGCAAAACAGCACGTCCGGATATATGTGTGATAACTAATATCGGGCATTCACACGTTGGATATTTGGAAAGCCGTGAGGGTATATTCAGAGCTAAAACCGAGATATTCGATTTTATGAAGGAGAATGGTGTAGCTTTTTTGAACGGTGATGATGATTTACTGTATACATTGAAGTCAGGGGAATTTGATACTTCATTTTATGGCTTCAAAGAGCATAATGATATATTGGCCAAATCTTTTGAAGCGGTGGGATTTGAAAGCTCAAATTGCGTTTTAAAAACTATGAATGAATCCACGGAAATAGAGATATTATCTCCCGGACGTCATATGGTTTACGCGGCAGCCGCCGCATATGCGGTGGGAAGATATTTGGGATTGACAAATTTAGAAATTAAAAAAGGCATAAAAGAATTTAAGGCTGTGGGCAATCGAATGGAGATTATAAAAACTGATAGTCTTACGATACTTAATGATGTATATAATGCGTCGCCTGAATCTGTAAAAGCGGCGGTAGATGTCTTGTGCATTGCAAAGGGGCGTAAAGTTTGTATTTTAGGAGATATGTTTGAGTTGGGTGAAAGCGCAAAAGAGCTGCACGAGGAAGTTGGCGAGTATGCGGCATCAAAGGACGTGGATGTACTTGTGTGTGCAGGAAATCTTTCAAAGAATATAGCTGAAGGCGCAAAACAAAATAAAGCCAAAGTTTATTGGTTTGAAACTCAGGCTGATATGATTGAAAAAATTAGTAATATTATTAATGATTGTGATACTGTTTTGGTAAAAGCGTCCCGCGGAATGCATTTTGAAGAAACGGTAGAGGTATTAGAAAAAATATAGCTTAGGGAAGTGAGTAAAATAGATTCCAGCTTGAAACGTAAAATGGCTATTGGTTACGCATTGGGCATCGTGCCCGAATCTGTACTGTATAATATGTTTTATACATATTTTGTGGTGTTACTTACCGATGTGGCGAGGGTTAGACCCATCCTCGCAGAAATTATAGGATTTATCTCAATTCTCTGGTACGGACAAACCGATCCATTCATTGGACATATAACAGATAAACCAAATTCACATAAGCGGGACAGGCGCTGTGCTACGTTCCGATAGGCATGATTATTTTAGGCGCTCTTTCTATACATATGACGCGCCGCTTGCTGTACAATTGCTTCATACAGCTGTTGGAATAGAAAGAATAAACACGGTAAATGCCCCACAATCATGATAGTTCCAGTTGTGTTTATGTATCTTTATCCAATTACCAAAATAAAATTTAATATTTTAAGCAAAAACTTAAAGATATAAAAGAAGGCAAAATCACTTATGACATTTGACTGGAGAAACTCATATAAACAAAAAAGAAAGGTGTATAAAATGGAAAAGATGTTAAAAGAATTTAAGGAATTACAAACCAAGCTTTATGCTTACGGGCATGCGATGATGCTGCTTAACTGGGATGGATCCACATTTGCTCCGACAAAATCATTTGAGGGGCGAGCTATTGCCATCTCTGTAATTTCCGGAGAGCATCATTCTTTGATTACTAGCAAAAAGACGGGAGATTTGCTTATTGCGCTGGATGAAGCAAGCGGTTTGGATGAGGCGACAAAAGCGCAGGTAAAAGAAATGTATCGTGAATATAAGAAGGCGACCTGTATTCCTATAAAAGAAATGATGGCTTTTATGAAACTGCGCACAGAGTCTGAGTCAATTTGGGTGGAAGCTCGGAAGAGAAGTGACTACAGTATGTTTGCGCCAAACCTTGAAAAGCTGATAGATTTTACAAAAAGATTTGCGAAATACATTGAGCCTGACGCTTTGCCATACAACACCTTGCTTGATGACTATCAACAGGGACTAAATATGGATACTTTGGAAGATTTTTTCGCGGAAGTTGAAAAAACAGTTGTTCCGCTTAACGCGTATGTGGCCGGGAGCTCAAAGCTTGCTGAGTCTAAAAAGATAAAGGACGCGATTAACGCGAAAGGCTTTGATGCTGGAAGACAGGCGGAGCTAGTAGAGCGTCTGTTTAAGCTGCAGGGACTTCCTGAGGATAGGTGCAAAATCGCAGTTAGTGAGCATCCTTTCACGTCTGGGGTGAACAGCAATGATATCCGCTACACGGTTCGTTATCTTGAAAATAATTTAGCGTCTTCCATATATGCGGCATTGCATGAGGGTGGACACGCTATGTATGAGCTTAACATAAACCCGGACTATAACTATACGGCTATATATAATGGTACTTCTATGACAATGCATGAATCGCAGTCGAGGATATATGAAAACAATATCGGGCGATCCAAAAATTTTTCAAAACACATCTATAAAGAGATAAAAGAAGTTTTTCCCGATAAGTTTAACGATGTGTCGGAAGATGATTTTTATAGATATATCAATTTCTCTTCGCCTTCATTTATTAGGGTTGAAGCAGATGAACTTACCTACAGTTTGCACATAATGATACGCTATCATATAGAACGTATGATTTTTAACGATGGGGTCGACTTAATGGAACTTCCGTCCATATGGAACAAAAAGTACGAAGATTTCTTGGGAATAAAGCCGCCAAATGACGCACTGGGAATTTTGCAGGATGTACATTGGTCAAACGGGCTGTTTGGATATTTCCCGACATATGCTCTGGGAACGGCGTATTCAGCTCAATTTGAAGATACTATGCGAAAGAAAATAAACTATGATGGCGCACTTAAAGAGGGAGACCTAACGCCTATCACGAAATGGCTCAATGACAATGTCCATAAATATGGAAAGCTCAAAGATGATGAACAAATAATCCGAAAATCCACAGGCAAAAAGTTTGACCCGTCGCTATACGCCGCATATTTAAGTGAAAAATACAGACAACTCTATTAAAACCTATTTAAAAAGCATATTTTGACTTGTGAAATATTGCGGTCGAGAAGGTAATATTTATACCTATAAGCGCATAAAAATTCATAAGATCAACAAAATGCTAAATATTTGTTTAAAATGCTTTAAACAGATGTTTTTGTTACCCAAAATCAAGCCTAAAATATTGACAACGAAAAGATTCTGTGTGAAAATGATTCATATAGTAATTAGGAAAATATTGATATTATTTTGAAAATATTCGTATTTCAAATAATATTAATATTGAACTAATAGAAATAAATATAAGGAGAGTAAAGATGAAAAGAAATAAAGTTTTAAAATTAGTTGTTTTAATGCTAGCTTTGATTTTGTCTTTGAGCGTTTTTGCTTCTTGTGTAAAAACTGAAGAGACAGATCCAGAAGCAACGGCGGAAAAAACAGAAGGACCAAAGGCGACAGAAGCGCCGGCAGTTACGGAAAAACCAAAATCGACAACTCCGTTGGTTGTTGGATATCAGACTTTCAGTGAAAAGTTCAGTCCGTTTTTTGCTGATTCAGGATATGACAACGACGCTGAAGCGATGACTCAAGAACTATTGCTTACGACTGACAGGGCGGGAGGCATAGTATATAATGCTAAAGACGGCGAAACTATTGCCTATAATGGTGTGGATTATACATATACAGGGATAGCCAGCGTTGAAGTAGACTTTGATGAAGCTGCTGGCAAAACAACATATCTTTGGACGCTTCGCGATGATGTAATGTTTAGCGATGGCGAGCCTTTGGACGCTGATGACGTAATTTTCTCATATTACGTACTTTGTGATCCGACGTATGATGGATCTTCTACGCTTTATTCTGCGCCTATTATTGGCATAAATAATTATCGCACACAAACATCAGATGAAGTATTTGCAAAATATGGAGAAATATTCGACAACGTATATGCTGCAGGAGAAGATCATGTTTGGGTTGAAGGTGACTCTTGGACTGTAGAACAGCAAGAAGCTGTTTGGGCAGCGATAGATATAATATGGCTTGGAGAAATGCAGGCAATAGTTGACTATTGTGTTGCTAACTACGGGGACTACATGTTGGATTATGCAGGGGTAACACCTGAAGAGCTTGAAGAAGGCCAAGCAAATGCCGAAGGCAAAAAAGTAGCCGCAGGAATGGCCCTTTGGAATTTTGCTTCTTACGCTGAAGGAGTTTTAACGGGTAATGCATCTGGAACTACATGGACATACGCAAATGGCGAATTCCCGACAATCGAAGATTATCTGACAGAAGCAAAAGCCATGTATGGGAATTGCAAAGCGTTTACCGCTGCAGGCGAATCCGCAACAGATATTGATATTTACACCGATTCAAAATCAAATTTCATAAAAGCTGAAGGTCCGAAAGATCCTTCAATGGGTTCTGGCGGAGTACCTAATATAGCAGGTATTAAAAAACTTAGCCAGACACAGATTGAGGTGACAACCGAAGGATTTGACGCCAGCGCTATTTATAAGCTTGGTGTTGAAGTAGCACCTCTTCATTATTATGGAGACGAAGCGCTTTATGATTATGACAACAATCAATTTGGATTCACTTTTGGTGATCTTAGCATCATAAAAGAAAAGACAACAATGCCAATGGGCGCAGGTCCTTACAGATTCATCAAATTCGAAAATAAGATCATTTATTACGAAGCAAATGAATACTACTATAAAGGTGAACCTAAAACCTATTACATGCAGTTTAAAGAAGGCAGTCAGGCAGACTTTATCCCCGGTGTTGGTGCAGGAACTCTTGACATAGCTGATCCTTCATTTGGCAATGAGCAGGTTGAAGAAATCAAGAGCTACAATTCAAACAAAGATGTTACCGGAGATGTAATCACAACCAATACTGTTGATAATTTAGGTTATGGGTTTATTGGACTTAATTCCAATACTATGCTTGTTGGAACGGATCCTGCCTCTGAGGAGAGCAAAAACCTTCGTAAAGCATTTGCAACAGTGCTTGCGGCATACAGAAGCCTTTCAATTGACTCCTTTTACGGAGAAAGAGCTTCAGTTATTAACTATCCTATTTCCAACACTTCATGGGCGGCTCCTCAGCCTTCAGATGATGGTTACGAAGTTGCGTTCTCAAAATCTGTTGACGGTGATGCCCTATATACTTCTGATATGAACGCAGAAGCAAGGCAAGACGCTTCACTAGAGGCAGCCGTAGACTATTTGGTGGCGGCGGGCTTTACATACGATGAAGCAAGTGGCAAATTCACAGCGGCACCCGAAGGCGCAAAGCTTGAATATGAGGTGATTATACCTGCCGACGGCATAGGAGATCATCCTTCATTCTCACTTGTAACAAAAGCGAGTGAAGCTTTTGCCAAGATAGGTATTACATTGATAGTCAATGATCCGTCTGATTCGAACGTTCTTTGGGACGCTCTTGAGGCCGGTGTTCAGGAAATGTTTTGCATGGCTTGGGGAGCAACTATTGATCCGGATATGTACCAAATATATCACTCTGATAATCTTCCAGGACTACCGGGTTCTTCAGGCTCGAACTACTATCATATACAGGATTCAGACCTTGACAAACTCATTATGGACGCAAGGACAAGCCCTGACCAGGCATTCAGAAAAGCAACATATAAAGCATGTTTGGATATAATAATTGACTGGGCTGTTGAAGTTCCGATTTATCAAAGACAAAACTGCATCATATTCAGCACAGAGCGTGTAGATATGGAGACAGTTACTCCCGATATTACAACCTTCTACGGCTGGGCTACTGAAGTAGAAAACTTGGTGATGAAACCGTAAGATTGATATACATCTTAAGGTAAAAACTCAGATGACTTTAATAAAACCATAATAAGTGAGCCCACCTTTATGGTGGGCTCATATTTTAATCTTGAAAACTATAAGGTTTTTGAGAAAGAATGGGGTTAACATTGCGAAATTATATTATAAAAAGAATATTGCTCAGCATAGGGATATTGTTTATAGTCGCGTTTATTATATATGCTATTATGAGAAGTATGCCAACATCTTATGTTGAAGCTATTGCTCGACAAAGGGCTACGCTGCCGGGAGCAAAGAGTTATACTGAATGGCTTGATCAGCTGAACAGAATATATGGTTTGGACAGCGGTATAATAAAAGGATATTTTAATTGGCTGGGCCAGATATTTCGAGGAGAATTTGGCGATAGTTGGACATATAATGTTCCTGTAACTGAAAAATTCAGGGAGACAGTATGGTTTTCATTTGCCTTGGGGAGCGTTTCATTTTTAATCCAAATTGCAATTGCTATACCGCTTGGAGTGTTAGCGGCAAAGAAACAGTATAGCAAAACAGACTATGCTGTTACGGTTTTCGCGTTGATTGGCATATCGTTGCCGTTGTTTTTCTTTGCGACTGTACTTAAATTGGTATTTTCTATAAATTTAGGATGGTTTGAACTTTATGGTACAGTAGGCAGATACTACGAGCAGTTAAGCCCACTGGGTAAGCTTTGGGACATTGCAAAGCATTTTGTTTTGCCTGTTATAACTATTGTGCTCGTTAATGTAGGCGGGCTTATGAGATATACACGAACGAATATGCTTGAAGTTTTAAATGCAGACTATATCCGCACAGCCAGAGCCAAAGGCTTATCGGAAAATCGAGTTATTAATTATCATGCGTTCAGAAATACGCTGATTCCAATAGTTACCATTATCGGAGGTAGTATACCCGGACTGTTTGCGGGTGCGTTGATTACTGAAACTCTGTTCGGCATTACGGGTATTGGAAAGACCGCTTTCGATGCCATGAGAAACGGTGACATTCCGTTTTCAATGTTCTATCTGTTATTTTTGGCGACTTTGACGCTCCTCGGGACGCTTACTGCAGATATTTTATATGCGGTTGTAGATCCACGAGTAAGAGTCCATTAAGAAAGTCGGGTATATTATGAATAAAGATTATAAAAATATAAATGATAATGAAACAACCGAAAATGTTTCTTTGGACGATGATCTGAGAATCAAAATTTTGTCTCCGGGAATGCTCGTTTTTAAACGCTTTATCAGAAACAAGCTTGCCATAACCGGAGCAATATTTATATTTGCTATGTTTCTGTTTGCCTTTTTTGGTGGTTGGATAATGCCATATGGCGAAAGCCAAATATTCACTAAATATATGGATATGTCAAAAATATTTGCAGGTGTTTCAGAAAACGACGAATATAAGCTTGTGACAATTGACGGAAGTGATTTTCCAATGATTGCTCGTTCACAGTTTGTGCTTGCAGTGAATAAGGAAGAGAAGACTTTTTCTGGACAGAAGCAAGATTATGGTTTAGAAAAGCTGGATGAAGAAGTATATTTGGTTTACTCATTAAAGGAGGTTGCCTCATCTTTAATAGTGGCAGGTAATATCAGCATCAATCTTGAAGATGATACTTTAGGAGACGATTTCAGAGCGGCCTTTACAAAAGCTATTGAAGAAAACCAGGAAGCATTTGTGTTTGATGAGCAGAAATATGTGTTAAGCACAGGGAAAAAAAGCGCATCAGTCAGTGTATCCTTGCCGTATGCCATTGCAACCAAAAATATATATGACTATATTAATTCGGAAATAGCGACCACTTTCGAATTTTGTTACGGGACAGAAACGTCTATAACGTCAATCAAAGAGGGTGCAGCACAGCCAGTAATATTTACCGCTTACGGCAAAGAGTTTGAACTGAAGTACGAAAATGGTGCAGCAACAATATATGAAAATATTGACAGCGAAAAAACTATGTATTCAAACGTTTCAAGGTTTAGTGTTCAGCCTATATATGAAGATGTTTTTATAACTCTTGAGTTTAAAGAATATATAAGAGGGATTATAACGCAGGACGTTAAAGAGTTTACATATGTGAATAATGAGGGTGAAAAGCAGCATTATACGCTTTACCGTGACAATGACCAGTGGACAATTGAGTGGCTTGAAGACACTTATGTCGTGGACTCCTATTCATTTCCATCAAAAGGACATGCTATGGGAACCGATGGAAACGGTATGGATCTTTTAACCCGTCTTATGTACGGCGGGCGTGTTTCATTGATAATTGGATTTATAGTAGTAATTATTGAAACTTTTATCGGGGTGATATTGGGGGGCATAGCGGGCTATTTTGGTAAGTGGGTTGATAACCTCATAATGAGGATAGTAGATATTTTCAACTCGATACCATCGCTTCCGGTAATAATAATAATCGGTGCGATAATGGATCAATATAGGATCGATCCTAATTTAAGGATGCTGTTTTTAATGATAATGCTTGCTATTTTTGGATGGCCAGGGATTGCGAGGCTGGTTCGTGGGCAGATTCTTTCTTTGCGCGAGCGGGAGTTTATGATAGCTACCGAGGCTACGGGGCTTTCTGTTGAAAAAAGAATATTTAAGCACTTGGTGCCTAATGTTATACCGCAATTAATTGTTATAGCCACACTTAGCTTGGGCGGAGTTATACTGACGGAGTCTGTGCTAAGCTTCTTGGGATTGGGAGTAAAATTCCCTTTTGCTTCTTGGGGCAATATTATTAACGCAGTATCGAATGTACATGTAATGAAAACCTATCTTTTTGTTTGGATACCTGCAGGATTTTGCATTTTGATTACAGTTCTAGGATTCAACTTTATCGGCGACGGTTTGCGCGACGCATTCGACCCGAAAATGAAAAGATAAGAGGTAAAAATAATGACACAGGAAAAAAAGAATGCAAAAACCGCAAATTATCTTACTTCCAAGGAAGCAAGACATATTTCTAGAGAGAACCGTAGGATAACAAATGAATTTGAAAAAGCAAATAAAAGGAAAAATGTCCCTGAATCCGAGTATTTAACTCAGATGAAAGATCCTGAAAACGTTGTCGAATTTGATAATATACATACTTTTTTCTATACTGATGTCGGTGTTGTAAAAGCTGTAAATGGTGTTACTTTTGATGTTCCAAAAGGTAAAACCGTTGGAATAGTCGGAGAGTCGGGTTGCGGAAAATCTGTTACCAGCCTTTCTCTTATGAAACTCGTTCAGAGACCTCAAGGTCAGATGGTGGAAGGGACCATACGCTTTAATGCGGGTGAAAAAGCATATGATATTGTAAAGACTCCGCTTGAGGAAATGTATAAAATAAGAGGCAATGAAATATCTATGGTTTTTCAAGAACCTATGACCAGCTTAAATCCTGTTTTTAGGATTGGTCTTCAGATTGATGAAGTGTTGGATTTGCACAGCGAAAATTTATTTGAAGATGAAGAACGTGAAAAATATAGCGCCAACAGCAAAAAGAGCTTTGAAGATGCGCGTAAGAAAAAAATCAAACAAAGAACTATTGAGATGCTGGATTTGGTTGGAATAGCCAACCCTGAAGGTGTATACAAAATGTATCCGCACGAGCTATCAGGCGGAATGCGGCAAAGGGTTATGATAGCTATGGCACTTGCCTGTAATCCTAGGCTTATAATAGCAGACGAACCGACAACAGCGTTGGATGTTACAATTCAGGCGCAGATTCTTGATTTGCTGCGAGATTTGAAAGATAAAATCAACTCAAGCATTATGCTAATTACACACGATCTTGGTGTTATAGCAGGTATGGCGGATTTTGTTGTTGTAATGTATGCAGGAAGAGTAGTTGAAAAAGGCACAGTTTATGAAGTATTCAAAAACCCATCTCACCCGTATACTCAGGGACTAATGGCCTCAAGGCCGGGTGTCCACAAGGGTATCGAAAGGCTTTACAGCATTCCCGGGAAAGTACCTAATCCTATAGATATGCCAAACTATTGTTTCTTTAAAGACAGGTGCGAGAAAAGCATTAAGCCTTGTGAGGGGGAATATCCCGGATATTATAGCCTTTCACCAACGCACACAGTGGCATGTTATCTTTATGCAGAGGAAAATAAAAAATGATAGAATCGAATAAAAGCAAAACAAAAACTGAACTTAAACTTTTTAAAAGCCATGAAATTGAAAATAATTATGTGCCAATAGTTCATAATGAGGAAAACCTTCTTGAGGTCAATCAGCTTAAGAAATATTTCCCCATTAAGGATGGATTCTTTCAAAATACGGTGGGCTATGTTAAGGCAGTTGATGGAATCACTTTCAACATAAAGCGTGGCACAACTATGGGGTTAGTCGGTGAATCAGGGTGCGGTAAAACCACAGCGGGAAGAGCCATCTTGCGTCTTAGCGAAAAAAGCGGCGGACAGGTTCTTTTTAACGGCAAGGAGATTTACGATTATTCAAAAGCTGAACTTCAGAAAATAAGGCCAAAGATGCAGATAATTTTCCAAGACCCGTATTCAAGCCTTTCCCCCAGACTTCCGATTAGGGAAATTATCGGAGAGGCGGTTAAAGAACACAACATTGTGCCCAAAGAAAAATATTATGATTATATTGATGAAATTATGGAGGATTGTGGTCTTCAGCCTTTTCATAAGGATAGATATCCTCACGAATTTTCAGGTGGACAAAGGCAAAGGATTTGTATCGCCAGAGCATTGGCTCTAAAACCTGAGTTTGTTGTCTGTGATGAACCCGTTTCTGCCCTTGACGTCTCTATTCAGGCACAGATAATAAATCTACTTATGGATTTGCAGAAGAAATTCAACCTTACTTATCTTTTCATTTCGCATGATTTGTCAGTGGTGGAGCATATTTCAGATACAATAGGCGTGATGTATTTGGGAAGTTTGGTTGAATTTGCCGATAAAGAAGCTATCTTTGATAAACCACTTCACCCTTATACACAAGCTCTGTTTTCGGCGATACCTGTTCCGGACCCTACGGCTAAAATAAATCGAATCATAGTAGAAGGAAGTATCCCTTCTCCGTCAAACCCACCAAAAGGATGTAAATTTCACACAAGATGTCCGCAATGTATGGAGACATGTAAAACAGTGGTTCCCGAACAGAAAGAGATAGACCCGGGACATTATGTGGTTTGCCATCTTTACAACGATAAATAGTCATATGGATTTCCTATGGGTTGTAAGGCGTAAAAAGGACGGAAATTAATGAAAAAGGACAAGGGATTTGAAGACGATGGCAGGCAAGTTGCGGACATGAGTGATACGTATAGATCCGGATATGGCAGTTTTTCGAGCTTAAGAAAAGGTAATGAGAAATCAAAAAAGGAAATTTCTGATAAAAAGGCACAGCAGTATCAAGATCCATTAACAAAAAGAGAATCAAGAAAGCTTATGTTTAACGCGCTATTAGCCGGGCTTTTAATTGGTACGGTATTTATAGTTGGTGCATTAATTTTTATTCTTTTTACTTTAAATATTTGGTTAAAATAAAACTTTTAAAAATGATGAGATTTTAATAGTTGGATAAAATTTTATCCAACTATTATATTTTTATTGTAAATACCTTCAGGGGATATAGCATTTGTTAATAGTTCAATAGTTCTATAATTTTTAATGCTTATTCGCAAGTTTTTATTTTGATAAGTATAAAATATAAAAACTCCATCATCAACAGATTCATCCGGTACAATTATAATTTCAGCACCGTCAGAAAAAGATAAGTATATAGCGGATTCCGCGTCATATTTTGGCTTTCTGAAAATTATATTTCTTTGATATACCGTTAATGCGTTTTTTATAGTTCTTAGATTTTGCCCTACAACCTGCGTTTTTTGCCCCATATATACAGCAATTAATTCTCCGCTTTCCTCACTTACGTGTGTCATATTTGCGGAAATCGTGTTTGAATACTGCACTTTCTCATATCCCATTATTACGAAAAATACAATAATTCCAACTAGAAGGCTTAACAACACTATTGCAGGTATTAGATATTTTTTCATAATTACCTCTCTATGGGTAAGTTCATCCCTAATAAATATATCACAAGAAATTAGAATAGTAAATATATGGGCGACATTGTGTTTGTGACAATATAAAATTTGGCTTGAAAATTATGAGATGGTTGTTAATAAATAAATATAAAACTAAGCTAAAACAGGAATTGGTTTTTTGATTTATGATATAATATATCCCTGAGTCAGTACGTGAAGCGAGGAATCACTATGAAAAGCGCAAAGAAAAAATATGATGTCGCTATAATAGGCGGGGGTATCGGCGGGATCATGAGCGCCTATAGATTGATTGAAAAAAATCCCGCGCTTAATGTTGTGCTGTTTGAAAAGGGTAAATCCCTTGATACCAGATTTTGCCCTATGATACAAAAACATCTTTCAAACTGCATACATTGCGAAACCTGTTCAATAATGGAGGGCATGGCGGGAGCGGGGGCTTTCAGCGACGGAAAATATATAATATCTACTGAATATGGTGGGTGGCTTCCTGATTTTCTTCCTGAAAAGCTGGTTATGGAATATATAGAGCAGGCGGATTCAATCTTGGTCGGCTTTGGAGCTACGGAAGAACGCTATGCTCCAAACGACGAATTAAAACGCGAGTGCTTAAAATATGACCTTCATATGCAACAAGCCCAGCTTAAGCATCTGGGTACAGACAGCAATTTTGAAACGATGCTTAAACTTATCGCGCATATTGATGAAAAGATAGAAATACTTACCGATACGGAAGTTATTGATGTGGACAAAAAAGCGCACACGCTGACAACAAGCGAAGGCGCTGTAAAAGCCGACAGCATCATCTTCGCAGTTGGTCGCGCTGGCAGCCGCGAGTTTGCAAAATGGTGTAGAAAAAATGACGTTGAAATGACCAATAATCAAGTTGATATAGGCGTTCGGGTGGAACTTCCGGCGATTATATGGGATCATTTCAGCAAAAAAATATACGAGCCCAAAATATTATATCGTTCCAAGCAATATGGGGACATAACACGGATGTTTTGCTTCAATGAGCGCGGTAATGTGGTGCTTGAAAATACAGATGGCGTGCTCACGGTTAATGGGCATTCCTATAGAGATAAGGACAAAAAAACGCAGAATTCAAACTTTGCTCTTTTATCCACCATAAGATTCACACAGCCTTTTAAAAACCCGATAGAATACGCCCGATATGTGGCTTCGCTTGCAAACCTTATTAGCGGAGGCAGTATTTTAATACAGAGATTAGGCGATTTGGAGTTGGGAAGGCGAACCCAGGAAAAGCGGCTTAAGCAGTCCACGACCACACCTACGCTCAATGTCGTACCGGGAGATTTGAGCCTTTGCATGCCCAAGAGGCAACTTGATAACATTATAGAAACGTTGCACGCATTGGACAAAGTGGCGCCGGGCACAGCAAACTTTGACACGCTGCTTTACGGTGTTGAGTGCAAATATTATAGTGCGCGTCCGGCTGCTCAGGATTTCGAGCTTGACGGATGTGAAGAGATATATGCAATTGGAGATGGCGCGGGCTTTACGAGATCTCTTTCACATGCCGCGGCACATGGTTTATATATCGCCGATAAAATAATAAAATCATAGAGGAAACACAGATAAGATGGGTGAAGCGCAAGAGATAAAATATAGAGAAAAAGGTCTAAACTCATTGGTGCTAAAGCTTATTGCCGCCGCGGCGATGCTTACGGATCATGTGGCATATGTTTTTTTGGATGGTCAATATGCTATGCGTTCAATCGGAAGGCTCGCATTTCCTATATTCGCATTTTTTATAGTGGAAGGATATATCCACACTCATGATGTTAAGAAATATGCAATAAGACTTTTTCTGTTTGCACTTGTAGCCCAAGCACCATATTTTTTGGCATTCGGAGACAAATTTTATTACCCGAATGTGATTTTCACATTGTTTTTGGGGCTTATGGCCATTTACGCTATGGATAAAACAGAAGGCATGGCAAAATTAATTGTGCCTTTTGCGCTTGCCGTTTTGGCTGAACTAACAAGAAGCGATCATGGAGCATTTGGCGTACTAATGATTATCGTATTTTACATGGCGAAACCAATTAAGAAAAAAATCTTTTATGTAGCATTGCTTATATTATTCATGCAGCTGTATATAGTACTACAAAATCAAATTTTTGATAAATACACGTTTCAATTATTGTTTTACTTGATGCCGCTTGTTCTTTTGTATTTTTACAATGGAGAAAAAGGTTCCGGTGGGAAAGTGTCAAAGTGGCTTTTTTATGTGTTTTACCCGATTCATTTGGCTCTTATCTGGATAATAAGCCTTTTGATTAATTGATAACTTCGTAATTTCCCAGAAATTAATTTACGCAGAAATTACAAAAGCTAAATACACTGATAATAGTATCCTTCTATTATTATGAATATAAAAAAATGGAGGAAACAATGAAAAAAACAATTTTTAAAATTATAGTTGCAATAGTATTGGCTGCCGCCATGCTGTCTTTTGCTGCCTGTGGAAATCAGGGGACGAAAGATACTAAGGTTGAATCAACCTCGGAAACATCATCCGGCATTTCCGGCGAAATCACTGTATCAGGCTCAACATCGGTTGAAAAAGTGGGCGTTGCGTTGGGGGATGAGTTCATGGCACTTTATCAGGACGTAACATTCACTTATGAAGGCATTGGTTCATCCGGTGGTGTGAAAAACGCGGCTGACGGAACAACAATGATCGGAACAGCATCAAGAAACATCAAAGATTCTGAAAAAGCAGACTACGTTCTTACAGAGCAGGTTCTCGCATATGACGGAATAGCGGTCGTCGTAAACCCTGCAAACTCAGTAAAAGAGCTTACAGTAGAGCAGATTCAGAAAATCTACTTGGGCGACATTACAAACTGGTCGGAAGTTGGTGGCGAAGATGCGAAAATCGCGGTAATTTCCCGTGAAGACGGATCAGGCACACGTGGAGCGTTTGAAGAAATCGTAGGATTTGAAGATGCTCTTACAGCGGGCGCACTTATTAAAGACGGAAACGGAAATGTTCAGGCGACTGTTGCGAAAACACCGCTTGCTATTGGCTATGTGTCATTCACGTACGTTGACGACACCGTTAATGCAGTGCTTGTAGAAGGAGTGGAAGCTACGGTTGAAAACGTACTAAACGAATCCTACAAAATTTCAAGACCATTCATGATAATCTACCACGAAGAAAATCTTTCAGAAGCTGCGAAATCTTTCCTCGAATGGGTAAACACAGATGAAGCCAAAGAAATCATCGCTGAAAAAGGAGCTATTCCTCTTAGTTAAGGAATATAAGTTTAAGTTTGTTATCTAGGGAAGTATGTTGGTGGACAAACCGCCAACATATTTCTCATATAAATAGCGAGGTAATAATGAAAAGAAAGAAATTACATGAACCCATAATTGAAATGATATTTAGAATATCTTCTTACGTATCCATTTTAGCGGTGGCATTTATTATAATTTTCATACTAAGCAAAGGGATACAGCCGTTTTTATGGTTTAACAAAGAGGGCACCTATTCTTTCATTGATTTTATTACAGGAATGGAGTGGGATCCAAGCGATGTAGCCGGCAATTCAAAATTTGGTATTCTATACATGATTGTAGGGTCTGTGCTTGCGACAGGCGGAGCCATACTCATAGGAGTGCCTATAAGCTTATTTGCCGCGGCGTATCTTTCGGAGCTTGCTCCACCAAAAGTTCAAAAAGTGATAAGGAACGCTATTATGCTTATGGCGGGGATACCTTCTGTCATATACGGAATATTTGGATTGGGATTCATAGTTCCCAGAATCAATATCATTTCGTCGAATCCCTACGGAGAATCGCTACTGGCGGTAATCGTCGTTTTGACTATGATGATACTGCCCACAATGATAGTAATAGCCGAAAACGCGATTTCAAGCGTGCCACAAGAATATAGGCAGGCTTCTTATGCTCTTGGAGCATCGAAAGTTTACACAACAATACACGTTCTAATTCCTGCTGCCCGAAGAGGAATATTAGTGGGGGTTGTGCTGGGGGTGGGCCGCGCGATAGGCGAAGCAATGGCCGTTGTGCTGGTGGCTGGAAATGTGGCAGGAGGCTTGCCTTCAAGCATATTTGATCCAATACGCCCACTTACAACCAACGTAGTGCTTGAAATGAGCTATGCTGCGGGCTTGCACGAAGAGATGTTATTTGCGACTGGAAGTGTGCTTTTGGTATTCATAGTAGGGATAAACATATTGCTCAGCCGCATTACAAAAAGAATGGGGAAATATTGACATGAGAAAGAGAGTGAAAATTCAAGACGCTGTGTTTAAAACTCTAATGTATTTCTGCGCCGGAATAATACTGATTTTTCTCGGGCTTGTTTTAGGCTATATAATTGTTGAAGGAGCAGGCCATTTAAATTGGCAGTTTTTAACCGGAAATTTTGACGCGGAAACAAAATACGTTGATGTTGCAGTAGACGATAGCGGACTTATGATTGACGTGGCCATTGTAAAATATGACACTAAAGAATATGTGAAAATAACAAAAATTGATAAGGATTCTTCGCTAAGGTCAGCAGTGTCAAATGATGGAATGCTCTATCCCTTAAAGTCCGGGGACATACTAAGGAAAGTAGGCGACAAAAACACTGTTGACATGAGTATTTCAGAGTTTAATGAAATTGAAAGTGGGCTTACGAGTAACTCAGTTGTGAGGCTGAAGGTGACGCGGCCTGGCGAAGGCATATTGCCCCTGGCGGTGAATACGCTTTACATGATAGCGTTGTCGCTCTTTATAGCTTTGCCTATTTCAATATTCAGCGCAATTTTTATGGCCGAATACGCAAAGCAGGGTAAATTCTTAGAGATTATAAGATTTGCCACCAGCTCGCTTGCTGCCATTCCCTCAATAGTATTCGGACTCTTTGGGATGCTGGCCTTTGTGAAAGTTATGAATTTGGGATATTCGCTTCTTGCCGGTTCACTGACACTGTCAATAGTTTTGCTGCCGACTGTAATTGGACAAACAGAGGAGGCAATAAAAAGGATACCTTTAGCTTTTAGAGAAGGGTCTTTGGCACTTGGCGCGACAAAGCTGCAAACTATTTTCAACATTATATTACCCAACTCTATTTCAGGTATTTTGGTTGGTGTTCTTTTGGGGGTCGGGCGAATAGTCGCAGAGTCTGCGGCCTTGCTTTTGACTGCCGGGACAGCCGCGGCTATGGCGGGGTCTTTAATGAAAAGCGCGTCAACGCTAACCGTTAAAGCATATGCAGTGGCAAAAGAAACGGGGGACGTAAAGCTTGCCAGCGCTATAGGCATAGTGGCTGTCGTTCTGATAATAATAGTTAATGCGGCGGCAAAACTGGTTGAGAGATTTGATAGAATGAAGGATGTAATTTAGGAGAAAAAATGAACAAGGAATATATTAGGAAAGAAAGAATTCAGATTAGGGATTTCAATTTCTACTATGATGATTTTCAAGCTTTGAAAAACCTAAACTATGATATAATAGAAAAAGAAGTTTTGGCCTTTATAGGGCCTTCCGGCTGCGGAAAATCCACCATGCTCAGGTCACTAAACAGGATAAATGATCTAATAGCAGGCACACGCATGGAAGGGCTTATTACTCTTGATGGCGATGATATTTATGCAAAAGATTATGATGTTATCGAGCTTAGGAGAAAAGTCGGAATGGTATTTCAAAAACCGAATCCGTTTCCAATGAGCATATATGACAACATAGCTTATGGCCCTAGGCTAAACGGAATACGCAAAAAAGCGGTGCTGGATGAAATAGTTGAGCGTTCGCTGAGGTCGGCGGCCTTGTGGGGGGAAGTAAAGGACAAACTTCAAGACAATGGCCTTAGCTTATCGGGTGGCCAGCAGCAGCGATTGTGTATAGCCAGGGTTTTAGCTGTGGAGCCGGAGGTTATACTGATGGATGAGCCGACCTCGGCGTTGGATCCGATTGCGACTCTAAAGATAGAAGACCTTATACACTCGCTTAAAGAAAACTATACTATCGTTATCGTAACCCATAATATGCAGCAAGCGGCTCGTATATCTGACCGAACGGCGTTTTTCCTGTTGGGTGAGGTTATAGAGTTTGGACCGACAACAAAGCTGTTTGAATATCCTAGCGACAAGAGAACAGAAGACTATATAACGGGAAGATTCGGTTGATAAATCTTTGTTAAAATGTGATAAAAGAAGATTTAATATATTCGGAAAAACAGCGAGGAGAAAAATATGGTGACAAGAATATCTTTTGATGAAGAACTTAAAGCATTGCATATAGAAATCATAAAAATGTTATCAATGACAGAAAAAGCGTTAGATAATGCTATGACGGCGCTTAAAACACAAGATGTAGAACTTGCAAAATCTGTTATTCAAGGCGATGATCTTATAGATGAAAAGGAAAGGTCTATCGAAAAGCTATGTCTTGAAATAATGGTGAGGCAAAGCCCCAAAGCCGGAGACTTAAGAAGGATTACCAGTATATTCAAACTTATAACCGATCTTGAAAGAATCGCCGACCATGCTGAGGATATCAGTGAAATAGTAATAAAAATATATAACCAGAGACTGATAAAACCGTTGGTCGATTTGCCTATTATGGCTGACATGGCGAGTTTTATGGTTTCTCGTGCGATTAGAGCCTTCATGCAACAGGATGCGGAGTTGGCAAGGCAGGTGTGCAAGGACGACAATGGTGTGGATGAAATGTATTATAAAATATATAATGAGCTTGTGGAAATGATGAAAAACAACCCAGCTGTTGTGGAACAAGCGGTGGCTTTGGTTTCGATCAGCAAATATTTTGAGAGGATAGCCGACCATGCCACCAATGTGGCCGAATGGGTAGTCTATAATGTAACAGGTGACCATAGACACATAAAAGGCTGAAGGCGGATAATCATATGGACAAAAACAAAGTTTATGTTATTGAAGATGATAAACATATAAGCGAACTTATGGTATATAAGCTTGAAAGCGCGGGCTTTAACGCGAAAGCGTTTTATGATGGCGAAAGTGGGCTTAAAGCTATTATTGAAACCGTTCCTGATGTGGTGCTTTTGGATATTATGCTTCCCGGAATAGATGGCTATGAAATCTGCAGGCAGGTGCGCGCAAATGAAAAAAGCGAAAATGTTATAATCATCATGCTCACAGCACGAGGTGAAGAGAACGACAAAGTATTGGGGCTTGAGATAGGCGCTGATGATTACATTGTAAAACCTTTTTCAGTACGCGAGGTAGTGGCTAGAGTCCGCGCTGTTTTACGGAGAATAAACAGGATTAACAAGGCGGCTGATGAAGGCGTTTTAGAGATTGGAGATGTTAAAATCATCCCCGATAAGCGCGAAGTTTTTAAAGATGGTTCATTAATTGAGCTTAAAACAAAAGAATATGACCTGTTATATTATCTAATGCGCAATGCCGGACGGGTACTAAGTCGCAAGCAGCTGCTGGATGATATCTGGGGATATGATTATTACGGAGAAACTCGTACGGTGGATGTGCACATAAGCCAGCTTAGGCTCAAGATAGAAGACAACGCGGAAAACCCAGGATACATAAAAACACTGAGGTCGGTTGGATATAAATTTATTGACATAAAAAAAGAGGGGAAGCAATGAGAAAAAAGCTTTTTACATATGTGTTTGCTGTTGCTGTAGTTGCCTCTGTTATAACCGGTATTATTTCATTTATAGTTATGCGCTCGTCCATGATAGACGAGTCTGAACTTTCGGCTCAGGCTATGGCAAAGATGGTAATGCAAGATATTTTAGGCGACGAGTCACCAGATTATGATAATAAGGCAAAGGCTTTAGGAAAATCCATATCATATAAGGATTATACGCCTTACAGGATTACAATCATCGCAGACGACGGCACGGTGTTGGGGGATTCAGAGGCGAATCTTTTACTGATGGAAAACCACTTAGATCGCCCCGAAATTCAGGATGCGAAAAAATTCGGTGTTGGAAGCTCCAGAAGGGATTCTACAACGCTTAACATGAATATGCTTTATGTAGCGGTATATGATGATGTAACAGGCATTACTGTACGTATAGCGCTTCCTTTGGTTGAGCTTAGAAGGATAACTTACAATTTGCTTATAGGTTTTGCAATAAGCATTTCGGCGGGAGTTGTGATTTCTGTGATAGCGTCTTGGATTTTTGCAGAGAGGATGTCTGAGCCAATAAATAAACTGGCGGAAGCTTCATATGAATTTGCGGGCGGAAACTTAAATAAAAGGGTCAAGCTCAATACATCGACCGAGCTTGATGATTTGTCAAACGCCTTCAATACGATGGCGGAGCATCTTGAAAGTTCTTTGACAGAGATTAAACAAAAAAATACAGAGTTTAACTCGGTGCTGGCAAGCATGAAAGAAGGACTTATAGCGGTTGGTCCAGACAAAAGAGTGCTCTACATGAATCCCGTTTCGAGAAACCTCTTTTCACTTGAGAAGTATAATCTAGAAGCTAAAGTAAGTTTGGATTCTATTATCTATCAAGAAGATATTTTATCAGCGGTGGAAGCATGCCTAGCCAGTCGGGAGACCCATGCGTTGGATACAAGATTAGGCGTGGATACAAATTCACAATACAGAGTGTCTGTGCATCCATTACTGTATGAAACACAACCATCCGGGGTTATAATAGTGCTAAGTGATATAACGCGAACGAGGGAGCTTGAACAAATGAGGACTGATTTTGTGGCAAACGTGTCACATGAGCTTCGCACTCCGCTTACATCAATAAAAGGATATGCGGAAACCTTGAAAGAAGAAGGCTTTTCGGATTCAAAAACCGCAAAAAGGTTTGTGGATATAATAGAAATTGAAGCGGAAAGACTCAATGTGCTTATAAATGATTTGATGGAGCTTTCCAAAATAGAAAATAAAAGTGAGGATATAAACATATCATCGCATAATTTTATAGATATTTTGGATGAGACATTGAAGTTGGTTTCATTGTCTGCAGAGAAAAAAAGGGTTGATATATCTGTAGATACAGCAGAAAACCTTGTTATATATGCCAATCGGGACAGGATAAAGCAACTGCTTCTAAACCTTGTTGATAACGGAATAAAATACAATAAAGAAGGCGGAAATCTTTTTATAAAAGCTGATGCACAAAAAGAGATGCTGAAAATTTCCGTGAAGGATACAGGCGAAGGCATAGCACAAGAAGACATGGAGAGATTGTTTGAGCGTTTTTACAGGGTAGACAAAAGCCGTTCTAAAGAACTTGGCGGAACAGGGTTGGGTCTTTCCATTGTAAAGCACATCGCTGAACTTTATGGTGGCAGTGTGACTGCATATAGTGAAAAAGGTGCGGGAAGTGAATTCATCGTAAAGATACCGATAATTAAGATGTAAAAGACATTTATCTCAAAGAAGCCGCAAGGCTTCTTTTTGTATTTAAGCCCTGAAGCTATTTGTGATACTCGTTAATTTTAAGCATCTAAAAACTGTAAATAAAGTTCATGTTGCAGTTTTTTGATAGATTCAAATGTTTTTTATTCATAATTTATTAATAAAAAGACTAAAACGCTGTTATAATGGTATGCGAGAATATGTTGTAAAAATAGGGAGAATATATTATGTCAGCGATTAAAATATTGATTGCGGATGATGAAATGAGAATAAGGGTGTTGCTCAACGACTTTTTAACCCGTGAGGGATATAAGGTTTATGAAGCTGAAGATGGCAAAGAAGCACTAGAAATGGCAAAAGAAGAAGATTTTGACCTAATTATTCTCGATGTAATGATGCCTAACATGGATGGGCTTGAAGCGTGTGTGCAAATACGCAAGTTTTCAGATGCACAGATAATGATGCTGACAGCGCGTTCGGAAGATATCGATGAGCTTTCAGGATTTGATATGGGTGCGGATGACTATGTAACAAAGCCTTTTAACCCAATTACTTTAGTCGCCAGAATCAACGCTCGAATGAAAAGGATAAGCGGTGAAGGGTCAAAAGAATTTGGAGTAATAGAGCTTAGCCATGATTCACATGAAGTGAAAATTTCAGGAAAAGTTTCTGAGCTTTTACCAAAAGAATTTGCTTTGCTTGAATATTTGATGGACAATCATGATATAGTCCTTTCACGTGAGCAGATTTTGGATGCGGTGTGGGGAAGGGATTTTCCAGGCGGGGACAGAACTGTTGATTCACACATAAACAGGCTGCGCTCCAGGCTTGGAAATCACAGAGAAATGCTTAAAACTATAAGGGGCAGCGGATATAAGTTGTGTAGGGAGAACTGATTTTGAAAAGATCAATAGGCAAAAGGCTTTTTATACAGATAATGGCGGTGTTGTTGGTGTTTATAACAATAGCTATAGTTGCCAATACCGTTTTGCTTAAACCAATATATAACACGATTAAAAAGAATGGATTGGTTATGAGCGTTCATTTCATCAATTCCCTTAACGGGGATTATGAAAATAGCCTTCCTGAAATTCTGAAAATTGAAGAGGAACTTTCGGCTAGAATTATAATATACAATGATAAAGAAATCGTATATGTGTCGGCGGCGAGATTTTTCCAGGGCAAATGGTTAAACAAAGGTTTCCAAGGGCAAGGCAGAATAACCGATGTCCCTACTATCCCCGAAGATCCAAATTTTCAAGTGTCGGATTTGATTGCGATAATGGGACAATTTATTCCAAAAGCCGCAGATCAAAGCGAACAAGAGTTTATTAACGATAACACAAGCATTATAAATATTCAGGCTGAAAATGGAGCAAAATATTTAATGCTTGAAACCACACTTGACGATGGAATGAGCATGCTTATAGTGTCTGAAATGCAGTCGCTCAACGAGACGGTTAGAATATTCAATTTGTTTTTATTGGGCACAGCAGGCGTTAGCATGATATTAATAATTTTCATGACATACTTTATGTCAAAAAGGTTTGTAAAGCCTATAAGAAATATGAATGATGTGACCAAAAAGATAGCGGAATTGGATTTTTCAACAAACTGCGAAGTGAAGACCAAAGATGAATTGCAGGAGTTGGGTGAGAATATAAACGCTCTTTCAGGAAGTCTTGAAACTACAATTGGCGACCTTAAAAAAGAATTGGAAAATGCTAAAAGGCTCGAAGAATTAAGAAAACGTTTTATATCAACTGTATCCCATGAACTTAAAACGCCGATTTCTCTTATGCAGGGCTACGCAATAGGGCTTTCCAGCGATGTGTGCGATGAAAAAGAACGTCGTGATTATTACGCGCAAGTCATTGCCGAAGAGTCCGAGCGCTTGGGTGTGCTTGTAAATGAGCTTATGGATTTAACACAGCTTGAGGCCGGGTATATAACGCTTCACGAGGTTGAATTTGAGCTTTACGATTTTTTGGAAGAAATCGTACAAAAATTCCAGGCGGCAAATCCGGAGATTAATCTAAGTATTTTAAGGCCAAAAGAAGAAGCTTGGTGCCGAGCGGACGTGCGGCTTATGGAAAGAGTCGCGGGCAACTATCTTTCAAATGCGGTGCGGCATGTGGATGAGAAAAAGGAAATTAAGGTTGAAATAAAAGATCGAGAGGGACATTACAGTGTTACTGTGACAAACTCTGGCAAGCATATCCCGGAAGATAAGCTGGACGAAATATGGAACAGCTTCTACCGTGTTGATGATGCCCGAAACAGAGCAGAAGGCGGCCATGGGCTGGGGCTAAGCATAGTTAAAAACATTCAGATAGCACATGGTATGCCTTGCGATGTCAAAAACATTGAAGGCGGAGTGGAATTTTCGTTTGGCGCAAAGAAAGCGGAAAGGCCTGAATGATTTTTTGAGTTTTTTTATTTGATATATAAATTAGCTAATTTTCTTAAAATAATGTAAAATATATTTGTCCGCAAAGCGGGCAAATTTTTTTAAAAGTGAATTTTAGAGCAAAATGCAAGAAATTAAAACAAAAGAGCAGCAAAGAAGAACAGAGATTTTAACAGGAAGCTTGTATAAGTTGATTGTAAAGCTATCTTTGCCAATTATGCTTAGCAACCTTATTCAGACAGTTTATTCACTTACAGATATGTATTTCGTGAGTACTATTGGAGACGATCAGGTCGCGGCCGTCGGATTTGTGTGGCCGATGATTTTTTTGTATATGGCGCTTGGATTAGGTGTCGCTCTGGGAGCGAGGGCAATTATTTCCCAAAGGATAGGCGAGGGAGATGAGGCGGGGGCGATTGAAGCCGCCGGACAGACGTTGAGCTTTATGTTTATTATATCTTTTGGGCTAAGCATGGCGGGAATTATAGCTGTGCCTTGGATTTTAAAATTGATGGGTGGAACTGGCGCAATATATTCGGAAGGGTTGAGCTATTCCAGAATTATTATTTCGGGAATGCCTTTGATGTATGTGTTTTTTGCGTACCAGACAATAAAGCAGGCCGAAGGCGACATGGTTACCCCTATGCTGGTGCTTGTGGGCTCTGTGGTTTTAAACATGATACTTGACCCAATCTTTATCATGGTTCTAGGGTGGGGGGTAAACGGAGCGGCGCTTGCTACCACATTGTCTCGTTTGGCGGCTGCGCTTGTACTTGCGGGGCTAATATTAGCAAATAAGAAAAGTAATATATACAAATCTTTGAGCCACCTTAAACCCCGAAAGGAAACAATATTAGAAATACTTAAAATCGGAATGCCTTCCGGTATCGGCCGGGTTACCGCCGCCCTGGGATTTATGGTGATGAACGGCTTTATTATTTCATATGGCAATCACGTTATGACAGCGTTTTCTATAGGGAACAGGATTATTTCACTGGTTATGATGCCCTCAATGGGAATAGGCTCAGCTACGACTACAATAATAGGCCAAAACATGGGTGCTGGGCAAATTGACAGAGTAAAACAGGCTCTAAAGAAAACACTAATTATAGCTTTGGGTTTTTCGCTTTTAGGTATGATGCTCACCTATGCTTTCAAAGAGGGTATTTTTAGAATTTTTACTGATACTGTGATTGTAATTGAATCGGGCTCGAATTTTACAGATATAATGGTACTTACCCTTCCATTGATGGCTGTTTTTCAGGTGATGGCGGGCTTTTTTATAGGCACAAAGCATTCGCTTGCAGCAATGATGGGGGATATTGTAAGGCTATGGGCTTTAAGAATACCTATGATAATATTTTTTAAATTTGCGCTTCACATGGATGAATACGCAATCTGGCTGCCGATGCTTATATCCAATGTTTTAACGGATATGATGTTCTTGGCTGTTTACCTTTCAAAAAGATGGCAGAAGCCGGTTAAAAGGTAAACAAATAATTCCACTATACATATTCATACTTTGTTAATAATATAACAACAATTCGATTATATACATATTATATAATTTTATTGCTTAGTTACCTTTATGAAATTGATATCTTAGATTAAGAAAGTTTCTTATGACTAGGATATTGTATACAGACTCTTTAATGTCTTTTTTGTTGTTTTTAAAAGAGTAACTATAACGTGAATAAATATTCGATGTATAATTTTAAAATATTAGAATATTCGGAGGGTTTTATGAAAAAATGGCTGAAGACTGTACTGATTTTGGTTGCAATCGCTGTAGTAGTTATAGGTGCAACGCTGATTTACGGTGAATATAAGAACAACAAAGAACTTCAAGCAAAATATGATGTTGTTCCGACGCTTTCACAAGCGGGAGTTAACGATATGGGACTTTACATTTCTGCAAGCGGAAATATAGTATCTTCTGAAGAGATTACAGTAAATACTACCGCGTATGGCGAGATAGTCTCTCAAAATGTTCTGGTAGGGCAGAAAGTTAAAGCTGGAGAAGTTCTAGCTGAAATTGACGGCGAAACACTGCGTGAAGATATCAAAACCCTAGAAGACGACATTTTTTATAAAGAGCTTGAGATTGAAAAAAGCGTTTTTCAAGATGACGTTTATTATATAAAGGCACCTATTGACGGCGAAGTAAAAGATATAAAGGTAAAAGAAGACGATAAGGATACAGAAGATGTCGACGAAGCAAGTGATATTGCTGAGATAATCGAAAAATATGGATATATCGCGTTAATTTCACCGGATGATTTAATGTATATTGTGACAGAGGAAAGTGCGGATTTTCTTAAAATAGGCGCAGATGTTAAAGTATCCAGATATGATTATGAGTATGACGGCGTTGTCGAGAAAATCGAAGATGGAAAAGCATATATACTTATTCATAACGACAATATCACTATTGGCGGAAGGGTGAACATATACTCCGAAGAATCTAATGAAAAGATTAAAGGAAATGCACAGCTTTATGATTGGGTAGAAGTTGGCGTTCCTGTTGAGGAAGGCGAAGTTTCCCAAGTATATGTTTATAATAACAGGACTGTGGAACAAGGTGAGCGGCTTTTCAAAATTACTGCCCGCTCTCAAGATATGATAGACCTTTATACTGAATTGGATGAGCTTAAAGAGGATTTGGCTGAAAAGCAGGATATGCTTGAAAGCTTGGAAGTAACATCGCCAGTGGAAGGGATAATCACAGCAATAAGTATTGAGACAGGCCAGGATGCTCAAAGCGAGCAGGCAGCCTATACAATAGCCGATACTTCGGTTTGGGTTGTCAAAGTGAATGTTGACGAGCTTGATATAACCCAGATTGAATTGGGTATGAAGGCTGAAGTTACTGTAGACGCGTATGATGCCACTACTTTCGATGGTACGGTTTCTGCAATATCTTCCGTCGGGACCGCTTCTAACGGAGTGACAAGCTACGAAGTTTACGTAGAAGTGGAAAATAATGATGTATTCAAGCTTAATATGACGGCAAACGCAGAAATCGAGGCTAACTTTATCTCTAATGCGCTGACTGTTCCCGTTGAAGCTGTGCGCGAGATAAACGGAAGATCATTTGTGGTTGTTTATACCAATCCCACCGAAGAAGAGGTTGAAGCAATTAAAAAGCAAATGATTGAAGCTGAGAAAAACATTCAAACTTCAGTATCTGATTTAAATGATATGTCCGATGAAGAAATTGCCGCAATGAAAGAAAAAGCGCAGGCACTTAGAGAATCCGGTCAAAAGCCGGATGGCGCGTTTGCAGGAGATGCGGCTGGAATGAAGGCGCAAGGAAACGATAATTACGCGGCAGCCGCACTAGCTACACAGCTTTCCGTTGCCGATAGACTTTATGGCCGGCTTGTTGAAGTGGAAGTGGGTCTTATAAATGAAACATATGCTCAGATACTTTCAGGGATTAAAGAGGGCGATCAAATAGTATTGCCGGGTACTTCTTCCTCAAGTACTTCAACGGATTTCAGCCAGTCTTTCCCAGGAATGGGAAGAGCTTTTAAATAGTCGCGGATAAAAGGTGATTTATGTCAGAATTAATTAAAATTGAAAATATGTATAAGATATACGAGATGGGCAGTGAAAAAGTTCATGCGCTGGACGGTGTGGACCTGACTATCAATGAGCATGAATTCGTGGCCATTGTTGGACCTTCCGGAAGCGGAAAATCCACACTAATGAATATGATTGGGTGCTTAGACACTCCGACTTCAGGTGAGTATTATCTTGAAGGCAAGGATATATCAAAGATGAATGACTCGCAGCTTACCATGATTCGCAGGCAAAAGATAGGATTTATATTTCAGCAATTTAATTTGCTTTCTAAATCCTCTGCACTTGAAAACGTGGAACTTCCCGCAATGTATAATGGAGATAACGCAAAAGAACGTAAGAACAAAGCTATTAGCGCACTGGGGAAAGTCGGTCTTGAAGATAGGATTAGGCATAGACCCAACGAACTTTCCGGCGGACAACAGCAGAGGGTGGCGATAGCGCGCGCACTGGTAAATGACCCTCCTGTGCTGCTAGCTGACGAGCCGACGGGAAATCTTGACTCTCATTCGGGTGCGGAAGTAATGAAAATGATGAAAGATTTGCATGCGCAGGGTAATACAATAATACTCATTACTCATGACCATGATGTGGCTGAGCACGCTCCTAGGATAATAGAAATTAAAGACGGGAAAATAACTTCCGATATTGACAGGGGAGGTACTAGCCATGAATTTATTTGAAGGAATGCTTTCGTCGCTTAAATCAATATGGGCGAATAAAATGCGCTCCGCACTTACAATGCTGGGCATCGTTATCGGAATCTTTTCCGTGGTAGCGCTAATATCGGTGGGAGCAAGCTCAACCGCCTCCGTTACCGAAAGCATTGAGGGAATGGGCTCAAACCTTATTACAGTGTCTGTGGGAAACAGGCGAATTGAGCTTGATTTGGACGATGTAGAAGATATGGAGGCCCTAACCGGAATAGGAGCAGCATCACCTTATTCAAGCGGGCAGCTAACCCTCAAAAACGGAACGGATACAATGACTGTATCGGTTAATGCCGTAAACAGCAAGTATGATGAAATTCGAGACTATAGTGTTATGTCGGGTAGATTCATTAATGCAAATGATGATTCGAAACGATTAAGGGTCGTGGTAGTGGGTGTGGATGTTGCAGATGAACTTTATGGTACAACTGATGTTGTCGGAGAAAAAATATCTATCAGCGGTATCAACTTTACTATTATTGGAGTGCTTGAGGAGCAGGGCGATTCTATGTTTGGTTCACAAGATGAAATAGCTATGATACCTTTTTCCACCGGCACGCGGATACTCGGGGATACGCGTATCTCAAGCATATATGTTAGCGCGGCAGACAGCGAGTCGGTAGACGTAGCTTTGACCTCTCTAGAAAACTATATGCTTGCTCAAACACCAGACAATGATGATACAGGTTATAAAATATTTTCACAGTCATCTATATTAGATACGCTCTCAACTGCAACTGCTACTCTGACAGTTATGTTGGGTGGTATAGCTGGGATTTCTCTGCTTGTCGGAGGAATAGGTATAATGAATATTATGCTGGTATCAGTTACCGAGCGCACGCGCGAGATAGGGATAAGAAAAGCAATCGGCGCCACAAGGGGGAATATTTTAACCCAGTTTTTAATTGAGGCGATAGTGGTTTCGGGAGTTGGCGGCGTTATTGGCGTGATTCTTGCAAGGGTGGGTACGAATATTATTGGCACGCTAATGGATATGACTATTACAATAAGCCCGCAGATTGTGCTTATCGCCGTAGTATTTTCCATTGGGGTGGGAGTTTTGTTTGGAATGTACCCGGCATGGAAAGCGTCGAAACTTAATCCAATCGAGGCGCTCAGATATGAATGAGTAAACACTCATCTAAGTAATTTGATGATTTTATTTAGTAAAAAAGGCTTTTCCCGGATTGGGAAAAGCCTTTTGAATGCTGTTTATAGAAAGGCTGTTATATCATTGCACCACATTATTGTGGCGTCTTCGTTGTTCTCGTAATATTTTTTTCGTTCACCCGCCACCAAAAAGCCAAACTTACGGTACATGGATTGTGCGGAATGATTGCTTTTTCTCACTTCAAGTGTCATCTTTTTGATCCCAAGCTCATCGTGGGCCAGATGAATCATTGCTTTAAGAAGTCCAGAACCGATAGATTTGCGTCTAAAAAGAGGATGCACTGCTATATTTGTGATATGCGCCTCGTTTATAATTAGCCACATGCCCCCGTAGCCCACAATTTTGCCGTTAAGTACGGCGACGATATATCTTGCGCAAATATTGGACTTAATCTCGTCTCGAAAAGAGTCTTTGGACCAAGGCGAAGAAAAACACAGCGATTCGATTTTATGAACCGCATCTATATCTTCTTCTTGCATAGGTCTGAATAATATGTCGCCACTCATTTGAATTTTTTCTTTGCTGAAGTATCCCTGAAATAATAGGGAATAAGGTCGCGCGGTTTTACAGTATTATTTTCATCGAAATATTTTTGCGCTAGCAAAGCCGCTCCTTTTAAAGTAGTGTAGTCGTTCCCAATTTCGAGAAACTGTGTTGATTTACTAAAAGCACTGTTTATAATATCGCTGTTTTTTGTCGCGCCATCACCTATGAAAAAAACATTTCGGTTAAGGGTGGATAGCTCATTGACAATCTGCTCAATGGGGCCAGCAGTATCGTTAATAATCTTTTTCAGTGAATTTGTGCCGTCATATACGGCGTAGTAGGCCTGAGTATTTCTGGCATCAATCAGCGGCGCTATAAGTCCCTCGAATTTTTTCGCGCCGTAAGCCATAGCGTCCAGCGCGGTTATTGCTATGCATGGCTTGCTTGATGAATAAGCTAATCCCTGCACGGTTGCGATGCCTATCCTAAGACCCGTAAAAGAACCTGGGCCGGAAATGACGGCGAACACATCCATGTCTTGAGGTCCATATCCGGATGCTTTGAAGCACTCATCAATCATCGGCATTAGCTTTTGGGAGTGTGTTTTGCCATCATCAATAAAAAAAGAATATAAAATATCTCCATTATGTATTAATGATACTGACGCAATATTTGTGGATGAGTCAACGGTTAATATCATCTTTTACACCATTAAGCCAGCTTTCGTGTTTTTGACCTGAGGGCTTGAAAAACATCTCGCGTAAATCTTCCCCCAAATCGTTAATGATTATTTCCAAATAATTCGCGCCCAAAGCCTCTTTTGCTTTTTGGTGCCACTCTATCGCACACACATTTTCTCCGCCCAAATATTCTTCTCCGCCGATTTCGTAAAAATCATCCGCGCAATCGAATCGATAAAGATCAAAATGTATAAGGGGCAATATGCCGTCATATATATTCATTATAGTATATGATGGGCTTTTTACCAAGTCTTTGCAATTCATGCCTTTGGCTAAGCCCTTTACGAAAACTGTTTTCCCCGCTCCCAGATTACCGGAAAGTAATAATATTGCTCCGGGGAAAATAAGCCTGCCGATATTTTCGGCAAGCTTTAATGTTTCATTTTCGCTTTTTGTAAAAAACTTCATCATCTATTTATGTAGTATACTTGAAAGAGGTTTATAAATAAAGCCTGTGATAAGGCATACGATGACTCCTTTAAGTGCGTTGAACGGAAGAACGGCATACAAAATATATGTACCGAGGTTTTGAATTTTGTTGTTTGCTTCTGAAGAAGCGCCTATAAGGTATTCCAAACCTGCGAGTTTAACATAAAGTGGCCAAAGAATGAAATAATTGGCAAGAGCAGCGACAGATACCATTGCAACGATTCCAACAGCCATGCCTATCACGGCATTTTTAATATTTTTCTTGCGGATATAAATTATTGCTGCAGGAATGACTAAAGCCACTCCCACCAAGAAATTTGCCAGGTTGCCTATGCCGCCAGTTCCATCGTTTTTGACGATAAAATGAATAATATTTTTCAGAAGCTGGATAATTACACCGGCTAAAGGGCCCAGAGCAAAGCCGCCAAGTAGAGCGGGCATGTCGGACAGATCAATTTTAAGGAATGCAGGGAATATCGGCAGAGGAAGCTCGAGATACATGAGAACCACAGCGATAGCGACAAGCATGGCGACTTTAGTTAAATAGCGTACATTAAATTTCTGATTGGACATAAAAATGCTCCTTTTCTCATCCGGACTGTAGCCGTCGGTAACGGAATTTCACCGTTTCTTGTCGGATGTTAAAAAATTTCATCCAACTTGCGGACTGTAACCGCCGGTGGGGAATTGCACCCCGCCTCAAAGGTATGGTTTATAACCATAAGTTTATTTGGTTGTCAAAAAGGATTATAATACAGCATTTTAAATTTTGCAAATGCTTAGGTTAAAATAAAACGAATAAAGTGTTATATGCTGCATGAATAATTATAGCATTGGGCAAAGATTTGGTTTCTTTATAAAGATAGCCAATAAATATTGAAAAAATAAAAAGAAACACGAGTTGCATAGGCCCGCCTGATATTGCTTTCTTGAAATGAAGTGCGGCAAACAAAATGGAAACAAGAACATTGCTTATTATAAAGCCAAACTTTCTACAGAAAACTTTTAGATAAAATCCTCGAAAAACGGTTTCTTCGAAAATTCCTGCTAAACAGGCTCCACATATCGCGGCAAAAAGATTGATTCCGGTTGCTTGAATGTCAAATTGAAATTTATGGCTTGCTAAGAAAATGACAGCCATAAATACAGCAGCGATAATTCCAAAATGGATATTTTTGGTATGTATTTCAAGAAAGATAAGTGGATTTTGCTTATAATAGTGTATTATAAATAAGATTATGGGAGCTATGAAAATAGTTATATAGAAAAACAGATTGTTTATAAATTCAGCGTTCTTGTATAAGCGGAAGTCGAAAAAAGCTATTGTGAAAAAGGCTAAAGCATATTGAACTGCTATGAAAAATGCTGGACAAAAAAACGTTTTTTTATTAGGCGCCATGTTTGTTCCTTGTATGCTATTTGATATATCTATCCTTATTATTCGGCACGTATGAGTCGGTGCCTTTGTTTATGTTCCTTATTGTCTTTACGAAAAGGCGAGTAAGGTGAGGGTCAAATTGCTTACCACTGCATTCTTGGAGTTCATTTAGAGCCTGAGAGAAAGTCATTGCCGGTCTGTAAGGCCGGGAAAAAGTCATTGCATCAAAGCTGTCCACGATAGAAAGTATTCTTGAAAGATAGGGGATATCATCTTCTTTTAAGCCTTCTGGATAGCCGGTTCCGTCATATCTTTCATGATGATGCTCAATTATTGGGGCTGTGTCCGATAGGGATTCTACTTTTTTCACTATCTCTGCTCCGTTTTGGGGGTGCTGCTTTATTATGTCCCATTCCTCTCTATTAAGAGGCATCTTCTTGTTCAGCACCACTTCGGGAATGTTTATCTTTCCGATATCATGCATATAAGCACTGTAAATGAGAGTTTTTTTATCATGATCGGAAAGCATGATTTCGTCTGCGAACATTTTAGTGTAAGTTACAACTCTTTCGACATGCCCGTATGTATATTTATCTTTTGCGTTTATAACACTAATAAGAGTTTTTATTGAAGTTAAAAGAGCGAATTGATCTTCCTCAACATCACTTCTAATCATGTCGAAAACGGAGCTGTATACTTCAACTTTATTTTTATTGATGAATTTTGCTCTATATAAAGCATCATCTGCGCTCTTTATTATTTCAAGATAATCTTTCATGTCTTTGTTGTGAAAAGCTATACCTATGGATGTTGTAATGTTTTTTGAAGGGAGATGTTCTTGGCCTTCAAAATCCATTCCTTCGATAGTCTTTCTTATTTTCTCAGCAAGCTCAACAACTTGCTTTTGTTTTTTTTGCCTAATTATTATGGCAAATTCATCTCCGCCGTATCTGCAAACCACTCCGTCTCTATTTATTACTATATCTTTAAGAGAAGATCCTATATCTCTAAGTACATTGTCACCTCTCAGATGCCCAAACATATCGTTGTATTCTTTGAAATGATCTATGTCTAAAAATATCAGTGAAATGTCATCTGATTCTAATTCCCCTGATTCAAATATATCCTTTAATGCATCATGGAAATATCTGTGGTTGTAAAGCCCGGTGAGGCTGTCAATGGTGGCTTTGTTTTCCAGCATCGTGGCATGCTCTTTTTCAAGCTTCACATAGTAAGAGAGAAACCAAGCTATCACAATATAGACGGAAGATATAATTATATCATTTTCCAAATAAACATTTATTGCGTCCTTTGAACCATAAATAATATCAACAGCAAATATGAATAAAACGGAAACAAAGGAAGAGGCTATTCCGAGCTTAAATCCATATTGTAATGATGCGGGAATTATAATGAATAAGAAAAGAATTTTATAAGGGCTTTCATATTTTCCGGTAGTCAATATCACGTTCATAAACAAGAGCAAAAATAAAATCGATTCTATTGCCAAAAAAGCTGCTTTGTATTTCGGATATAATTTATTTATTATTACAGTTGACCAAAAATAATAAAATATCATAACAGCTGTAAAACAAAAAAGAGTGATTATAAAATTGATCATTAAATTATAGTTGGAATAGATTATGTCACTAACATATAATCTTTTAAGTTCAATAAGACTTAATGCAAAAAGACTGCCTAATTTTATAATAAAAATTATTTCTTCAATTTTCTTATCTCTATTTGTTGGGTGCACCATAAGTAAGTCTCCTAGGAATAAATATAATCGGGCAAATTTTTATAGTTTTTATTCTCGCAATGATTTGGGCTCTTCGGGTTGATACCATCCCCATATACAGGCTGATGAAGCAACAAGCGAAGCTACAAGTGTGAAAAGCGCTGCCATAGCGGCAAAGATACTAAACTTAATTTTTTTCATGTACGTTCTCCTTTCTTGAATGGTAAGATTTTTTTAAAAAATGAATCTATTGTGGCAAGAGATTTATGCCCGATTACAGTTAAATTAAAAACTTGCCAAAGTATTGCAAAACTGATGCAAAATGAATATTCAACATAAATGGTTTCGCTTGACAAAAAAAACATTGCTGTAAATATAATAATAAACACTAAATGCAAAGATAAAACGCCAAAAGACATTTTTTTCATTTTCTTTCTTTTTTTAATTGTTTTTATTGGCTTGGCTTTGCTTTCAACTGGGGCATATTTTACTATCATATAGTAAGCAAAAATGAAAATAGTTGCTTCTAATATTAATGTTATTTCGATTAACATAATTGGCGCTAAGACGTGAGACAGGAAAGCGAGAGCGACTGTCGCAAGAGTGCCGACTATAAGACAAATGGTTGGATTGCTTGCATGCACACCGCCGGAATATTGCCTTAAAATGCTGGCAGTGAAAGAAAAGGCAAGTGCTTGCCAAACAATGTCTAACAATAAACCGAAAATTGCAACCAGAATAAGTGAAGCGCCAATTTGAAAAAAGGCAAACATGCCATAGGCTATTATTTCGCCTTTTTCTTTTTCTAAGCCCAATTCTTCAGACAATTTTTTAGTGAGTTTACTTGTTAGTGACATTTTCTCGTTTTTTGTTTGCTATTATGAAATATATTATCACTATTATTGCGAAAATAAATAAAGAGGGAAGTCCATAAAGATTTTTTTGCAGAGGTGAAGCTTCATTGAAGATTTTTTCCATATCAAGATTAAACAAAGTGCTCATTAAAAACACGTTAAGCCCTTCCGCGAGAACGGTAAGAATAAAACTAACGAAAGTGGAAAGTATCGAGAGTAATATTTTGATTTTGTTTATTGCGACTAAAATAATAATGGAAGCGATAATAGATAAAATCATATGAAAAATAGTACTTATAGGAAGTAATTTTACAATAAACATTATCGTGGCTAATAATAGACTGGCTAAAATATATTGATTTGCAACAATAGTTTTTCTGGCTACAGCATAACCCGCCAAGATAATAATCAGGGCTTCTGGAATGAACCTTAATACCAAATCAATCCAACTAATATTGGTCATAGCGTTACCTCCACATTTACTTTGAAATTAAAATATTAGTATTAAATATAGATAAATAATCAAACAATGTCAAGGAATGAAAACATATTATAATTATCACATATTTTAATTAAAAAGAGATAAAAAGGATTTGAAAAGCGATTTAAAAAGCTTATATTTTTACTTTAGCATATTTATAGTATAATTTAAATATGGATAAACAAAAAAAATGCGCACTATATATTCACATACCATTTTGCGTTAAAAAATGCGCTTACTGCGACTTTGCGTCATATGAGGATTATAGCTTTCAGGAAGCCTACTTTGACGCGCTGAAAAAAGAGATAATACTTGCCGCCGATAAATGGAAGGGGAGAGTATTTGACACGTTGTTTATCGGTGGAGGAACACCGACCAGCGTAAAAAATGAACATATAGAGCAAATTTTGGATATGTCACACCGCAGTCTGAATCTGAAACTCAAAGAAGCCACAGTTGAAGCCAACCCCGGAACGGTGGACATGCATAAGCTGCAATTTTATCTTTACTCAGGACTAAACCGCATATCATTTGGCATGCAAGCTGCCCAGGATCACTTGTTAAAAGCGGTGGGGAGGATACACGACTTTAATGAAGCGAAAGAAAGCGTTGCGCTTGCGCAAAGATCTGGTTTTTCAAACATAAACGTTGATTTGATGTCAGGGCTTCCCGGGCAAAGTGTGGCCGACCTTTTAGAATCGGTTAAGCGTACGGCGGATATGGGAGTTTTGCATGTCAGCATGTATACTCTAAATCTTGAGGAAGGAACACCACTTTGGGACGCTGTGCAGAAAGGGTCAGTTATCTTGCCTTCAAAAGATGAAGAACATGAAATGTCAAAAGCGGCGAGGGTTCGCCTTTCTGAGCTTGGATATAACCGATATGAGATATCAAACTATGCAAAACCTGAACATGAGTGCAGGCACAATCTGCATTATTGGCACAATGACGATTATCTTGGATTAGGGCTTGCGGCGGCTTCTTCAATGTCAGGGCTGCGAACTAACAACACACGCGACATCGGAGAATATATTCGCAAAGCATGCGGCGGTCAGATGCCATATGATGAAAGCTCAAAGTCCGGGGAA
This sequence comes from Christensenellaceae bacterium, assembly GCA_963675575.1. Lineage (GTDB taxonomy): Bacteria > Bacillota > Clostridia > Christensenellales > UMGS416 > JAGLOK01. The sequence goes on along the minus strand of OY776378.1, from coordinate 2,414,371 downwards.
GAAGAATACGCGTTTGAAACACTGATGTTGGGGTTAAGACTTGTTCAAGGCGTGGATGTGGCAGGGTACAAAGAACGCCACAAAATAGACTTGATACAAAGATTTGGCAAAGAGATTGACTCGCTTAAAGAACGAGGTTTGGCTGATGTTTATGAAGGAAGGCTGTATCTTACCGAGCACGGCATGGACATACAAAACACAGTGCTGGTGGAATTTATGGAAGGGTTTGATTTTTAGATTAAATCGATGGCCATCATCAAAAAGCCAGAAAAGGCTGCATTGCTGCGACTAAAATTTTCATCAACATACTGTTTCATCTCATTTATCACATCCCTATATTTCACGAAAAAATCATAACTCGGACGGGGTTTATAGACTAAACCCTCAAGTTCGAAAGTGTTTATCACGTTTTTAACTGTGGTAGGTTTAAAAAGCAAATCTTTTGTCGGATAGTAATAGCATCTGAATACTGTGATAAGCGTCCATTTCGCAAGCTGGTGGCGGAGCAGAACTTCAAGCATTAAATTAAAGCCCTTTTCTTCGTTTCCATGCAACAACAGGTTAAGCGAATGTACGAGCTGAGCTTTTTCCATTATATCCATCTCTCTTACCGCATCACTAAATTTGGGCTTTTCAAAAAGCGACACCATGCTGGAACGTGAAACGAGCCTCACCATATTTTCAGTTGTTTCTTCAATATTTTTAATAGCATTTTTTGAAAAAGCCTCATGAGAAAAATCAATAAGCTTTCCCATCTTGTGCTTTTTGCCCACCTGAACCATCTGAGGGCTGTCAAAACCCTGTGGATATATGGAGTAAAAAACGTCCTGAGCTTGCTTTAGTTTTAAAATGTTCATACAATGCTCCTTGATGGATTGGGATATATCAATTATATCATATTTTAATAGTTAATTTATAAACATCCACGGACATGTGCCGTGGATGTTTTGCTGTTTTAGGATTTAATTGTGTAAAAAACGGATTTTTTGAAAGTTTCAAGGCTCTCGGTAGAAATCTATTTTTGCCGAAAAAATCGCCTAGTCGATTTTGAGCACTGACATAAACGCTTCGCTTGGCACTTGAACGGACCCAACCTGTCTCATGCGCTTTTTGCCTTCTTTTTGCTTTTGTAAAAGTTTTTTCTTACGTGAAATGTCACCACCGTAACATTTTGCCGTAACATCCTTGCGAAACGCGCGTACAGTTTCGCGGGCAATTATCTTGCCGCCGATAGCTGCTTGAATGGGAATCTCAAACTGCTGGCGGGGAATTACCTTTTGAAGCTTTTCAGCCATGCCGCGACCCCGATAATAAGCCTTGTCTTTGTGGACGATGCACGACAAAGCATCACAGACATCTCCGTTTAGCATTATATCGAGTTTTACAAGATCGGATTTCTCATAATCTTTAATGTCATAGTCAAGTGAGGCGTATCCTCGTGAACGAGACTTTAGAGAGTCAAAGAAATCATATATTATTTCATTTAGAGGCAGAGAATAATTTATTTGGACGCGTGTTTTGTCCAAATACTGCATATCCAAAAATACTCCGCGCTTTTCCTGACAAAGCTCCATAATTGTACCCACGTATTCAGGCGGGGTAATAATATGTGCGCTGGTTATCGGCTCTAGCATATGGTCGATAAGCGATAGCTCCGGCAAGTTTGATGGATTATCGATTACAACTTCTTCTCCGGTTGTAAGCAATAATTTATATATAACACTGGGGGCGGTTGTCACGAGGTCTAAGTCGTACTCACGTTCCAAGCGTTCGGAGATTATCTCCATGTGTAGCAGTCCCAAAAAACCGCAACGGAATCCGAAACCCAAGGCGACGGATGTTTCAGGTTCGTATATCAGAGACGCGTCGTTGAGCTTAAGCTTTTCGAGCGCGTCGCGAAGATCGGTATAGTTCGCGCCGTCGGCCGGGTATATGCCGCAAAAAACCATTGGTTTTACGTCTTTATATCCTGGCAAAGCCTTTTCTGCTGGGCGAGCTGCATTTGTTATGGTGTCGCCTACACGTGTTTGTGAAATATCTTTTATGGAGGCTGCGATGTAACCCACTTCACCAGCGGAAAGCTCATCCACGGGAAGGTTTTCCGGAGTAAACACGCCTACTTCAGTTACTTCGAATTTGGCTCCGGATGCCATCATCTTAATTTGCATTCCGGGCTTTATTGTGCCATCAATCATACGCACATAGCAGATGGCGCCTTTATAGTTGTCGTAAAACGAATCAAAAATAAGTGCGCGAAGCGGCAGAGAGTCGTCGGCCTTGGGGGCTGGCACGTATTTTACCACGTTTTCCAAAACTGCGTGAATGTTAAGTCCTTCTTTTGCCGAAATTGCGGGGGCATCGTCTGCTGGAAGACCTATAATGTCTTCTATTTCTCGTCGCGTGTTTTCAACATCCGCACTGGGTAGGTCAATTTTATTTATAACCGGCACAACCTCAAGGTTGCCATCAATCGCCAAATATACATTGGCGAGAGTCTGCGCCTCGATTCCCTGAGTGGCATCAACCACGAGAACCGCACCTTCACATGCGGCGAGTGAACGTGACACCTCGTATGTAAAATCTACATGACCGGGCGTATCGATTAGGTTTAGCAGATACTCTTTGCCATCGTCTGCCTTATACACCATTCGAACGGCACGGGATTTTATTGTTATTCCGCGTTCGCGCTCAAGATCCATTGAATCCAGCAGCTGATCATGCATTTCGCGTGAGCTTACAGCCTCGGTACTTTCCATCAAGCGGTCGGCGAGTGTTGACTTGCCGTGGTCTATGTGGGCTATTATACAGAAATTTCTGATTTTTTCTTTTTCAAACTTCATTTTCACCTTTGATTGATTTTATTTTAGTGTTTTTACGCGTAAATAATGTACCATAAAGTCGCGATTTTAGCAATTGGGGAGTTGGGGGAATTGATAATTAGGAATACCTAATTGTAGGTTGTGGTATTTAATCTTCGCGACATGGCAGAATATAATCTTTAAAAACCAACCCGGTGATTATAAATAATAAAAAAACCGATAAAAAATATCGGTTTTTATAAGTGAAAATGTTATTTTTCAACCGGATATCCAGCATCCACCCATGCGGAGTAGTTGCCTTCCAGTCTGTATACTGTAGGGAATCCAGCATCAATAAGCTTTTGCGAGCCAGAAATGGAAGCGCTGTCCACATGGCAGTAAACCAAATATGGTACTCTCTTGTCCAGGGTAGGGATGGCATTGTCCAATGAACCGTCTCCCACGTAGTAATTTATAGACCCTGGCAGATGTCCTTCGTCATATTTTGGAGAAACATCTATAATGACAAGATCCGGAGTGCTGTCAATTAAATCCTTGGCTTCTTGAGGCGAAATGTCTTTATAATCCGACATGGCTTCAATGCTGTCTTCGTGAATGCCCTCGGTATCCTCATCTATGCCAGTCATATTATCATTTTGCATATCTTTTGTGCTGGTTTCTTGAGTTTGAGTATTAACTGCCGGAGTGCATCCCACCATAAAAACAAGGATGAGTATAGCAATCAGTATAGGTAGTGCTTTTTTTCTCATGATTGATTCCTCCGTTTCTGCACTAGTACAACGGAGAATCCTAATATCATACTAATACAGTATGATATTATCATATTTATTAATAAAAAACAAATTGATAGTAAAAGAAATGCCGGATACATATGTATCCGGCATTATAATGGTTTGATTTATTAAAATTTCATATATTATTTAAGTTTCAGAGCTATCACATCCATAAACTCGCTTGACAGTACTTTCTTCGCTTTGCCTTCGGCAATTATTGCAAGATCGCCTGTCATGATGCCCTCTTCAATAGTGTCGAGAGTAGCTTTTTCGAGCTTCTTGGCAAATTCGCAAAGTTCAGGAGTATTGTCCAGCTCTCCACGTTTATTGAGAGCCCCGCTCCAAGCAAAAATGGTTGCCACGGGGTTTGTGGAGGTTTTTTCGCCCTCTAGATACCTGTAATAATGGCGGGTAACTGTGCCGTGCGCTGCTTCATATTCATACTCGCCGTTAGGAGATACAAGAACGGAAGTCATCATTGGCATTGAGCCATACGCCGCTCCAACCATATCGCTCATTACATCACCGTCGTAGTTCATGCATGCCCAAAGCATTCCGCCTTCCGAGCGGATGACGCGCGCAACGATGTCGTCTATTAGAGTATAGAAATATTCTATTCCGGCAGCTTCGAAGGCTTCCTTGTAGTGAGCGTCATAGATTTCTTGGAATACGTCTTTAAATTCGTGATGATATACTTTTGAAATCGTATCTTTTGTTCCGAACCACATATCGATTTTTTTATCAAGTGCGAACTTGAAACAAGCGTGAGCGAAATAGGCGATTGATGCGTCTGTATTGTGCATTCCGCGGACAACGCCGCCGGACTCTTTGAATTCGGCTATGACATGACTGCTTACCTCTTTTCCGTCCTTTTCCAACACTATTCTCGCGACAGTGCCTTTATCGGCTTTTGCTTCCACTGCGTTATAGATATCACCATATGCGTGACGCCCCATGTATATGGGCTTGGTCCAGTCGGGTATGTATGCTTTTAAGTTTTTGATCAGAATAGGTGCGCGGAAGACAGTCCCGTTGAGTATTCCCCTGATTGTTCCATTCGGGCTTTTCCACATTTCTTTAAGAGCATATTCCTCAACTCGCTGCGCGTTTGGGGTGATTGTGGCGCATTTCACGCCAACACCATATTTTTTGATGGCATATGCTGAGTCAGATGTTACCTTGTCATTTGTTTCATCCCTGTGTTTGAGCCCCAAATCATAATACTCTGTTTTAAGATCTATAAATGGTGTAAGAAGTTTGTCCTTAATCATTTGCCATAGGACACGGGTCATTTCGTCTCCGTCTAGTTCCACAAGCGGAGTTTTCATTTGTATTTTTGACATTTTAATTCCTCTCTTTGAAAACTATAATATATTAACCGGAAAAGCCCGGCTTTTAACATATTTCAACTACAAAAGCGCAGCTTTTTTACTTATATAATATACTTGATTTTTATGCTTTTATCAAACTAAAATTTTTTTTATGTTTGTTATAAATTGTATTTGAGTACTTATCCCAGCTATTAACGATATGCGATTATTGGGAATGTGGGAAGGTACAACTAGCTTTTGGCATAGAGTGAGATATCGCGTGAACGAGCTCTCTTGCCATCGTAGCCTGAAAATTTTTTATGTTGGATACAGAAGGTTTAGAGGAAGGGCCTTTTATGAAATTATTATGAATTTGCCAAAAAGTTGACGTTATTCTATTGACAAACAATACCCCAAGTGATATCTTTATAACTGTGATTAGCACTCGATGGCAAGGAGTGCTAACAGGAAAGGAAAGTATGGAAACAACCGACAGAAAACTGGCTATACTCAAGGTCGTTATAGAAGACTATATTGAAACAGCCACACCGGTTGGCTCCAGAACTGTCTCCAAAAAATTTGAAGATGGTCTCTCCAGTGCCACCATACGAAATGAGATGAGCGATCTTGAAGAAATGGGATTGCTCGTGCAGCCCCATACTTCGGCAGGCAGGGTGCCTTCAAAGGCCGCCTTTAGAATATATGTCAATGAGCTGATGCAGGAAGACGAAGCGGTTTCAGATGACGAGATATCGGCAGTAAACAGCTTTTACATGTGTCATATTGGTGACATGGAAAACCTGATGAAATCAAGCGCGTCCCTCATCAGCGCAATGACAAAGCAGCCGGCGATGGCCTTGGTGCCTCAGCTTAGGCGAACGACTTTGAAGCGACTGCAGATAATCCCCGTTATAAAAGGAGCGGCGCTTGTTGTAATAGTTACTTCCACCGCAAGGGTGAAACAAAAAGTAATCCGTGTTCCAGACAATGTGGGTGAACATGACTTGAGTGCGATATCGCATATGATGACAGAGCGTTTCCGTGGTCAGTCGATAGCAGACATTGACGTTTCGCGAATAGGTACTCCGCAGGATAGTTTTCTTATGGATACCGATGTTTACAAGGCGATAGAAGAGTGCATAACAGACGCGCTTTTGCTTCCCGATGGCTCCGACGTGGTGATTGAAGGCGCAACACACGCTTTTAGCTATCCGGAAAACGAATCTATTGAGGACTTGAAGGGCTTTTGGTCGATATTCCAAGACCGCGTACGGTTGCAAAGACTTATGACAGAGGCTTTAAGGCACGAACTAAATGTTAAAATTGGTGAGGAAAACGGCGAAGAATGGCTGCAAAACTTAAGCGTAATAACGGTTCCCTACAAGGTGCATGGCCGCTCGGTGGGTTCGGTGGGCGTGATGGGCCCGGTAAGGATGGACTACGCCAGAGTGATTTCTTCACTAAGAATTGTAAGCCAAAACTTAAGCAAAGTGATGAGCTTATACATAAATGAGTAAAAATTATTAACATAAAAGATTGTAGTTAAGAAAGGTGAAACATGGCAGATAAAAAGAAAAACAAAAAAAATGAGGAAGAAAACATCCTAAATATAGATGATGAGAAAAATGATGCGCCACAGGATAGCCAGGAGAGCGAACAGCAAACCGAAGCAGAAACTGTGGAAGATATGATGAAAAAACTCGAGTCGGAAAAAAACTCTTATGTTGAGCTCTGCCAAAGAACACGCGCGGAGTTTGATAACTATAAAAAAAGAAACGCAACCCTTAGAACGGACAGCATTGACGAGGGCATAAGGGAAGCGGTAAACGCAATGCTTCCGGTGATTGATAACTTGGAGCGCGCTATTGCCGCTGCAGATGATCATGAACATACAGCGTCCATTAAAGAGGGCGTGGAGATGATATTTTCACAGATGCTCGGAGTGTTGGAAGGTCTGGGCTTGGAAGAAATCAAAGCTGAAGGCGAAGTTTTTGATCCGAATCTTCACCACGCAGTGATGCAGGGTGAAGCTGATGAAGATTACCCCCAAGACATTGTGATGGAGGTTTTCCAAAAAGGATATTCTCTCCGGGGAAAGATTATCCGCCATTCTATGGTTAAAGTTGCGAAGTAGAGTAAAAAACATTATTTAAATTAATAAGTAATGATTAAGTTAACAAATGAAAATTCATAAATATATTTGGAGGCAAAATAAATGGCTAAAATAATAGGAATCGATTTAGGAACAACCAACTCGTGTGTTGCAGTGCTTGAAGGCGGTGAACCCACGGTTATACCAAATGCAGAAGGTGGCAGAACCACACCGTCTATTGTAGGATTTACAAAAGAAGGAGAGCGTTTAGTGGGCCAGGTTGCAAAACGCCAGGCTATAACCAACCCTGATAATACAATAGCTTCAATCAAGCGTGAAATGGGAACAAACTTCAAAGCGCATGCGAACGGACAGGAATACAGCCCGCAGGAAATTTCCGCGTTCATTTTGCAAAAACTTAAAACCGACGCAGAAGCATATCTTGGAGAAACAGTCACCCAGGCGGTTATTACTGTTCCTGCATATTTCTCCGACTCTCAGCGTCAGGCAACAAAGGACGCGGGCAAAATTGCAGGACTTGAAGTTTTGCGAATAATAAATGAGCCGACGGCGGCAGCTTTGGCCTATGGACTTGACAAAGAACACAACCAAAAGATCTTGGTTTATGACTTGGGCGGCGGAACATTCGACGTATCTCTCCTTGAAATCGGTGATGGCGTTTTTGAAGTGCTCGCAACCAACGGAAACAACAGGCTTGGCGGAGACGACTTCGACCAAAAGATAATTGACTGGATGGCTGCCGAATTTAAAAAGAGCAACGGTATTGACCTTACAGCCGACCGCATGGCGCTTCAGCGCTTAAAGGAAGCGGCTGAAAAGGCGAAAGTTGAGCTTTCAGGAGTAATGCAGACAAGCGTAAATCTTCCGTTTATTACGGCGGACGCATCCGGCCCAAAACACTTGGACTTGACTCTAACGCGTGCGAAGTTTAACGAACTTACATCTGAATTAGTAGAAAAGACAGTAGGACCTACCAAAAAGGCGCTCGAAGACGCCGGGCTTAACGCTTCGCAGGTTGACAGAATTATCCTTGTCGGAGGCTCAACACGTATACCTGCTGTACAAGACGCTGTTAAACGAATCACGGGCAAAGATCCTTATAAAGGAATAAATCCAGACGAATGCGTAGCTGTAGGCGCGGCTATACAGGGCGGCGTATTGGGCGGCGATGTCAAAGATGTTTTGCTGCTTGATGTAACACCGCTTTCATTGGGTATTGAAACTTTGGGCGGCGTATTTACAAAGCTTATTGAGCGCAACACTACAATTCCGACTAGAAAAAGCCAGATATTCTCGACCGCTGCAGACAGCCAGCCATCAGTTGATGTTCATGTGCTTCAAGGCGAGCGCGAAATGGCATCGGGCAATAAAACTTTGGGAAGATTCCAACTTTCAGGAATCGCACCCGCACCTCGCGGAGTGCCGCAAATCGAAGTTACATTCGACATTGATGCAAACGGCATAGTTCATGTTTCGGCAAAAGATTTAGGAACGGGAAATGAGCAAAAAGTTGTAATCACAGCTTCATCCAATCTGTCTGATGACGATATTGATAAAGCAATGCGTGAGGCCGAGGAGTATGCGGAAGCTGATAAGAAGCTAAAAGAATCCGTTGAAATTAAAAACACTGCCGATCAGATGGTATATACCACTGAAAAAGCTATGAATGATATGGAAGCTAATATAACAGATGACGACAAAGCAAAAATTCAGCCGGAAATTGATGCACTTAGAGCCATTAAAGACGGAGACGATTTGGATGCTATAAAAGCTGCTACCGAGAAGCTTTCAACCGTATCACAGGAGGTCTTCGGCAGAGTGTATCAGGAGCAGGCAGCTCAAGCCCAGCAGGCTCAGGGGGCTCAGAGTGCGGATCCGGGAGCGGGCCAGCAGAATGGCGGCGCAGCTGATGATGATGTTGTCGATGCGGATTATGAAGTCGTTGATGACGAGTAACATAGCAATATAAAAACACATTGCGTAGGTTGATATTATATCAACCTACGCTCTATGCTGTTTGCCGAGAGCACTCTCGCAAATATTACGAGTAAAAATCAAAAAATCAAATAAAAAACGGAGTCTTTAAAGTGGCAGATAAAAGAGATTATTATGAAGTGCTGGGAGTAAGTCGGGACGCGGGTGATGATGAGATAAAGTCAGCGTATCGAAAGCTTGCTAAAAAATATCATCCTGATGTAAATAAGCACGACAACGAGGCTGAAACAAAGTTCAAAGAGGCGAGTGAAGCATATGAAGTGCTTTCCGACAGCACGAAGCGATCCCAGTATGACAGATTTGGACACGCTGCAAGTCAACAAGGATTCGGCGGCGGTGCAGGGTTTGGCGGCACAGGGTTTGGCGGATTTGAAGATATATTTGAAAGTTTTTTTGGCGGCGGTGGGTTTGGCGGAAGTTCATCACGCAGAAGAAATGCTCCCCAGCAGGGCGCAAACCTTCGATATGATATTAAGATTACATTTGACGAAGCTGCATTCGGCGTGAAAAAAGAAATAAATATCTCTCGAACTGAAAATTGTAATCATTGCCACGGAACGGGGGCAAAAGACGGCACCGAGATGGAAACGTGCTCTGAGTGCAAAGGAGCAGGTCAGGTGAATGTTGTTCAGCAAACGTTGTTGGGCCGCGTTCAAACGACAAGGCCGTGTTCCGTTTGTCAGGGAACGGGAAAGAAAATTAAAGTACGCTGTGGCTATTGCGGCGGAACAGGAAAAGAGCAAAAGAGAAGGAATCTTTCTGTCAATATTCCGGCAGGTATTTCTACGGGGCAGCAAATACCCCTTCGAGGTGAAGGTGAAGCCGGTATCAATGGCGGACCATCGGGAGATCTTTACATTCGTGTAACAGTAGAGGCTCATAAATTCTTTAAACGCGACGGATATGATTTGATACTCGAGGTACCCATTACGCTTTCACAGGCGGCTTTGGGTGTTGAGCTTGAAGCGCCGTTATTAAAGGGCAAAGCAAAGTATTCTGTTCCGGAAGGAACACAGCCGGGCACTGTTTTAAGGCTTAAAGGAAAGGGAATTCAGCACTTAAATTCCAGTCGCCATGGTGATCTTTACATAAAACTTAATGTGGAAGTGCCAAAGAAGCTTTCGAAAAAGCAAAAACAATTGCTTGAGGATCTTGAAAAACTTTCAGATGGTAAAAACTATAAGGAAGTTAAGAGTTATAAGGACCTTACGGCTTAATTTAGAACTTAATATGGTGAGATTTTACCAAAATATAATTTGAGCTATGGTCAAATATCTTATCTCTCAAGTAAATAATCAATTTTACGGCGTCCTACAGGTATTTAACAGGGGCGCTTTTTTCTATGATAGCATTTTAATGTGGATATGAACAAAATCACAGCGATTTATTTCAATAATTACTTGAATTTTATGGTGATGCTGTCCATTATGAATAAGTATATTGCTATGCCCTGTTGGACAGCGCATAGGCAGTATTGAACGCTGCAAACAATAAAATATAAAGTTAATAGCAAATTGTTAGTTAGACAAAAAATTTAATTCTAAATACTTTCAGATTAAACGTGGAATTACCAATATATGCAATCGTATACTAATAATGTTTGAAGAGCTCAATTTATGTTTATATATTAAAAATGGTGAAATATTACCGCCGCTTGTTAACAATCGGCGGAGATTTGTTTGCTAAAGGGGCAATATCAATATCAGTATTTATAATAATTAATTAGTAATAAAAGGGATAATGGGTAGGATATATGGTTCGAGGAGTTTCTTTTAGAGTTCCTGATGAAGTTGGCAGCCTCTTATATGATGCTGTTCAAATGATAAATTTCAACAAATATTTTTGGCGTGTTGACAGTGAGGAAGTATACACTGAAAATCAACAGGGTATAGCCGTGCCATTATTTAACAATAGAGTATACAATGGAATTGAATTTGTTAGGAAAATCAAGCTTAATAAATATTACGCAATGTTTGCGGAGATAAAAGCCTTTCCCCAAGGCTCGCGTATAGTGGAAATTGCGAACTTTGATGAATTTATAAATAGCGATTGTGATCTTGTTTTGCTGGTTTCCGCGGGCACTTTTTTTGAAGTATATTGCAAGGATGATATTTTGTCAAAAATGATATTTAAAAATGCGGCTGAACATAAATTTAGTGAAATATCATATATTGATGAATATGGCTACAAGAAAGTCAGTATTTAAGTAAAAATACCTTTGGTTTTAGTATGGATAAATTCTTATATTTGAAAAAAAACAGCTGCTTATAAATTGGTGGCTGTTTTATCATTTGTTGAACCAAATCTTTGAATGTAGTAAAATTAAATCAAATGAAAAAAGGGGAGACGAATATGGGTATTTTAGGGCCTAGCAAAAAAGAAACTTGGGGAAAATTCGCCGAAAGCATAGGAGCGGAGGTTATTGATAACGGTGCATTTAAAGGTGGACCCAAGGTGAGACTCTCTTATAAAAATTGGGAAGTAATATTGGATACCTACACAGTGTCGACAGGCAATGGCTCTGCAACATATACAAGAGTTCGTTCGGTTTATTCTGGCAACAGGGAAATAATTTTCAGAGTATTTAGAACGAGTTTTTTAACGAAAATTGCTAATTTTTTTGGAAAAAAAAGCGCGAAAACGGGGGACAATAATTTTGATGAAGAATTTACTGTAAGATGCAGTACCGAAGATTTGGTAAAAAAAATATTTCAAAATGAAAAGCTCAAAGAAATGCTTAATGCTTTAAAGCGTGTGAATTTCTTTGTAAAAAAAGCAAAAGGAAAGAAAGAAACAAAAAATATTGAAGGTGAGTACGAAATACATTATTATATGACGGGCGTTATTAAGGATATAGATACGCTCACACTTATTTTTGGCATAACGATTAATTTTTTGGATGAATTCATCTTAAACGGCATAGCTGAAAATAAAGCACCTAAGATAAGCTATCTATAAAATATTGGAAGAGGATATATGAAATTCATTGAAGTAATAACAAAGACAACTACAGCAGGCGCGGAAATGGTGTCTGCGGTTTATGACGCGTTTGGCGCGCAGGGTTGTGTTATAGAAGATAAAGCTGATTTCGCAGATGACAACGTCAAAGGCCAGTGGGATTATGTTGATGAAGAAAAGATTGCCCAGCTGCCTGATTATGTTACGGTTAAGGCATATTTTGGTGAAGACGAAAAAGACATGATGAAAAAGTTAGAGGGAAAAATCGCGGCCCTTACAGACTTTGCTGACTTTGACCTGGGGACACTTTCGTTTGAGTGGCATATTGTTGATGATAACGACTGGAAATATGAGTGGGAAAAATATTATAAGCCATTTGACGTGGGAGAAAAGCTGTATGTGCGGCCATATTGGGAGAAACCAAAGAAAACAAGTCGTCAGGAGATAATACTTGATCCCGGAATGGCTTTTGGCAACGGAACACACGAAACGACATATATGTGTATGGAGCTTATAGAAAGCTACATTGAGCAGGACTCGTTCATATATGACGTTGGATGCGGCACGGGAATATTGGCTGTGGCGGCTATTAAGCTTGGGGGAGATTCTGCCGTGGCTATTGACCGTGATTCGGTGGCGGCGGATGTTGCGCGCCATAATATCGAGTTAAACAAGCTTGAACATAAAATAGAAACGAAAACAGGCGATTTGCTTATTGGCGAAACAAAAAAAGCCAAGATGATAATCGCAAACATTATAGCCGACATTATAGTTCCTTTTTCAAAAGACGCATACGATATGTTGGAGAATGGTGGCGTATTTATTTCATCTGGAATTATAAAAGAGCGTTCGGACGAAACTCGTAAAGCCATTGAACGTGCAGGTTTTCAAATTTTAGACAATAAAAAGATGGGCGAGTGGCATGCGTTCGCGGCGGTAAAAAATGGCTAAAAAGATTGCTGCTCATACACTTGGGTGCAAGACAAATCAATATGACACACAGGCGATGCTGGAACAATTTCTAGCTGCGGGGTATGAACAGGTGAGCTTTGACGAGCATGCAGATGTTTATCTAATAAACACATGCTCTGTAACGGCTATGGCTGATAAAAAATCGCGTCAATTCATACGCCGAGCCAGAATGAGTGGCAACTCAGTGGTGCTTGTATGTGGTTGCTTGTCGCAGAGAGACTCGGCGGCGGTGCTTGATTTGGGGGCAGATATCGCAATCGGAACAAGCAGGCGCGGCGAAGCTTTAAGTCTTGTGCAAGAGCATTTAAGTGAGAGGGTTTCGGCCGTTGGGGATGTTAGCGACACAAACTATGAAGAGCTGATTGTTAGCTCGTTTGACACTACCCGGGCATTGATAAAAATACAGGAGGGCTGCGACAATTTCTGCACATATTGCGTTATAGCGCCACTGCGCGGTAATGCGCGTTCAAGGAGTATTGACGAGATTAAAAAAGAAGCTCGGCGCTTGGTTGGCAATGGATATAAGGAAATAGTTTTAACCGGAACAAACCTTGCTTCATTTGGCAAGGATACAGGATATAAAATACAAGATGCCGTGCAGGCGGTGTTGGATAGTGGCGTTTTACGTGTGAGAATGGGTTCGCTTGACCCGGGACTTTTTACAGATGAGTTTATAGAGTTTCTTGCGCAAAATAAAAGGATATGCAGGCACTTCCACATATCGCTTCAAAGCGGATGTGACGCCACGCTTAAACTAATGGGTCGAAACTACACAACGTCACAGTACAGGCACGAGATATCTCTTATACGTGGGAAAATGCCGAATGCGGCGCTTTCCACAGATATAATAGTGGGCTTTGCAGGGGAGAACGATGCTCGTTTTGAAGAGAGTCTTGCTTTCGTAAAAGAAATAGGGTTTGCGAAAGTGCACGTTTTTCCTTTTTCGATAAGACCGGGTACACCTGCTGAGAAGCTTACAGGACATGTGATTAAAAAGGAAAAAATCAAGCGTGCGGGAATAATGCAAAAAGAGGCGGATAAATCACGTAAGGAATACTTAAAGAACATGATAGGGAAAAGTGTCTCTGTTTTGCTTGAAAAGGCTGAAGGAACGGATTCTGAGGGATATTCGGGAGAATATATAAGAGTAAAAGTAAAAGGCGGTGCGGATAAAGTCGGTGAGATTGTTTCAGTTATTTTAGCTAAAGACAATATTGTGTTTGACTAGCGCTGAATTAAAATATAAATATGTTTGAGCTTGTTTAATAAGACAAGCTATATTATATATTACAAACAAGACGCGGTGCCGGCTGATTGTCAGCGACAAAAGTTTCCGGAGGAAAAAATATGGCAAAATTATATTTCAGATTTGCTGTGATGAACGCGGGGAAATCAACTCAGCTTTTACAGATAGCGTATGATTATGAACATAATAACGGTAAAAAAATATTGTGCCTCAAGCCTAGGGTTGACACAAAGCAGGAAGACTCAATATCGTCTCGCTTAGAAGATGGGCTTATTAGCCGAAAGTGCGATTTTCTGATAGACCATAAAGAGGGCTGGCTATATGAAAAGCTTGAAGAGGAAATCAAAAAGAATAAAAAATCCGGAACGCCGATTTCAATAATTCTTATAGATGAAGCCCAATTTTTAAGCAAAGCAAATGTATGGGAGCTTGCGCGTGCTGTAACATATCACGATATACCGGTTATTTGCTTCGGGCTTAAAACCGATTCGTTCGGAGAACCTTGGGAAGGAAGCTCATATCTTTTTGCGCTTGCCCAAGACATTGAGGAAGTTACAACGCGTGCTATATGTCACTTATCTGATAAACCAAAAAAAGCCACGATGATACTTCGCAAGGTTGATGGCATACCTATTTTTGAAGGCGAGCAAGTTGCGATAGATAACAGTGTGCATATTGAATATCACCCCGTATGCCTTCAGGAATATATAAAACTTAAGGATGAAATGACAGGGAAATAATTAATAAAATATTTTTAGCTAAAAGAACGCCCATCAGGGCGTTCTAATTATATGACTTATTTATACATGCAAGCTACACGGCCAGCAAGATTTGTCAAAAGCTCACTAGCGTTTTGCATGGCGTATTCAAGGCTCATAGAGACGTCGCGTATGCTAAATATCGACGTTATGCCAATGTCGTAAAGTGAGTCATAATTGTCACCTATGCTACCAGACAGGCATACCAAAGGCTTGCCATATTTTTTGCAGATTCCCGCAATGCCAGCAGGCACTTTTCCGAAAGTGGTTTGATAGTCGGTTTGCCCTTCACCTGTGATCACAAGGTCGGCGTCCTTAATAAGTTCATCTAAACCCACTGCCTCCATTACTATGTCCACTCCGCTTTTAAGCTTTGCGCCAGTAAATGCTACAAGACCTCCTCCCAGTCCACCGGCTGCGCCACTTCCGGGCAAATTCACTATATCTTTGCTTAAATCTCGCTTTATAATGTCCGCAAGATTACACAAAGCATTATCAAGCAACTTTACCATATCTGGTGATGCGCCCTTTTGAGGCGAATAAATAAAAGAAGCTCCGTTTTTTCCGCAAAGAGGATTTGTAACATCGCTTGCAACCTCTATTTCTAAGTTGTTAAAACGGGTGTCAAAATTACTCATATCTATTTTAGCGAGGTTTATTAGAGCGCCTCCGCCTTCTGGCAAATCGTTTCCTTCCGAGTCGAGAAATCTTGCTCCCAACGCGCGCGCCATCCCGCACCCACCATCATTTGTTGCAGAGCCTCCGATACCGACTATGATTTTGCCGCATCCGCGCTCCAATGCGTCGCGCATAAGCTGACCCGTGCCGTATGTCGTGGAAATCAGCGGATTTTTTTCGTCTTTAATCAAATGGAGGCCTGAAGCCGCAGCCATTTCTATTACTGCGGCATTTCCGTCTCCCATTATTCCATAAAATGCGTTAACCTCGTAATCTGTAGGGCCTTGGACCCGAAGATTAATTATTTTTCCTCCGCTTGAAGCAATCATAGCTTTGACTGTGCCTTCACCGCCGTCGGCCATCGGTACACAAACGCAGCCGATAAATCCCTCTTTTTCAAAGCCCGCTTTAATAGCCTGAGCGGCTTTTGCCGATGACAGTGAGCCTTTAAATGAGTCAGGGGCAATTATTATTTTCTTATAATTCATATTTTCTCCTCTTGAATTATTATCTGTTTAAATGAGTAATGTGTCAATTTGAAGATATTTTCCTCAATATTTTCAAGATAAAGATACTTGGAAGATGTAAAAAAGATAGAAAAACATAAATTATTAATACAATTGTAAACAAATAAAAAACATATTGTAATTAATTGTTGAGAATAGTAGAATAAATATAAAATAATGTAAAATATATTAGTAAATAACAAATAACGATTAAGAATGCTTTTAAACCATCAAAAAGAAGGAAAGAGATATGAGAAAAGAAGCGATAATAACAATAGTTTTAATTGTATTAAGTGTCCCGATAGTCGTTTTTGGTGTTGCCCGGACTATGGGGAACAGAGGCATGCTGGTTAATAAGGTTGGCAATGCATCAACACCGCAGCCGAAAGTTACGGCGGGCCGACAGTGGCAAACACTTAAAGAAGAGACAGAATCACCAACAGAAGAGCCTATTGATCCTTTTGAGGGAAAAGTTAAATTTATGGATATCACCGTTTGCGAAGATGTAGATATTGAAGAAGTGCCCGAAGAGCTTGCAATATTTGGTTTTGATCCGATTGTAATCGACGAGGAAACAGGAAATGCGTTTATAGACAACCTATCGGCAAACGGTTGGAAGAATCACAAGTTTATTGTAACCAGTACTAAAGGCGGATATATGATAATATCTGAAGGATTAGGAGGCGGTTTTGCCAATGAAACAGACTTTAAAGAGGCAGTTAAAGATTTTATGGAGGTCAGTGGGCTTATAGACTATTTCGAAGAAAACTTAATTGAATTATCCGATGAAACAGTGGGGGAACAGGGGCAATATACGCAATTTTATTATCTGGTTGTAGGCGGAATTAAAACAAACAGTTATATTAGGATAAATCTTGAAAGTGAAGGTATATGCGGCGAGTGCAAGATGTATCTATGTAAAAATACTTTAGATTATATGGCGGCTTCAGTTTCTTTTGAAGAGGCGATGGAACACGCTTTTTATATAAACAATTTTCCGAACGACATTAGCGGACATGAATACAATGTAAATGAAGTGGAGCTTAAGTATGTGAATGGACTGCCGTATTACAGCTTCATGGCATATGCGACAGAGTATAGAACAGCATTTAGGGCATACGCGCCAGCCATATCTTTTGATGGAATTTTATCTGATGAAAAGCTGCTTGAAAAGTTTATGAATTTCAGCGATTAGTCGTTCGTTATACTCCTTCGGTCACAAATAGTTTAATTGTAATTCACATGCTTGTATGTTACGATTATGTTAATTTGAAAGATAAAAGGTACAGGCATTAATGAATGATTTATTGATATTAATTGACGGCAATTCGCTTATGTACAGGGCTTTTTACGCTCTTCCATTATTAAGCACGGATGACGGAACATATACAAATGCAATCTACGGTTTTTTGGGAATGCTGCTTAAAACCGTAGAAGATGAGAAACCATCGCATATGGCAGTCGCCTTTGATGTCAAGGGAAAAACCTTCCGAAATGATATATATGCAGAATATAAGGCAGGCAGAAAGCCCATGCCAGAGGAACTTATACCTCAATTTGACGTTATTAAAAACTTGCTATTGTCAATGGATATTAAAACTATCGGCATGGAAGGATATGAGGCCGATGATATAATCGGAACACTCTCTAGCATGGCGCATGATAAGGGCATGAGGACGAAGATTATAACAGGCGACAGAGATGTTTTTCAGCTTATAAATGACGATGTCGAGGTTGTTCTTACCAAGCGAGGCATATCAGACATTGAATCTGTTAATAATGATAAGCTTATTGAAAAATACACATTCGGAGCGGATAAAATTGTTGACCTTAAAGGTCTTATGGGAGACAGCTCCGACAACATACCGGGCATCCCTTCAGTTGGTGAGAAAACTGCGATAAAGTTACTTGCCCAATATGGAACCTTGGAGGGCGTGTTGGAGCATGCTGACGAGATAAAGGGGAAATTGGGTGAAAAGGTGAGAGCCAATTTCGAGCAAGCGCGGATGTCGAAAGAACTCGCGAAGATTAACACGGAAACACCTGTAAAAGAATCTCTGGGAGATTTGGCGTTTAACGGAATCTCGGGCGCTAATATTATACCCAAACTTAAGAAACTAAAGCTTAATACCATACTAAAAAAGGTCATGATGATGACAGGCGAGGCGCCCAAAGTTCATAAAGAATCCGAAATAATAGAGCTTCGAGATGAAAAATCCATAATAGAGCTTAAACATATACTAAAGGACTCACAGCATATATCGCTTTATATAGGCAAAGACGTCCATGTGTCCGATGGGGAAACAGAATATATAATGCCTGTAGTTCACACTCTTTTGGATGAGGGGCTTGACCTATATGACATTATGCACCACTTGAAAGAGTTGTTTGAAAGCTCAATTTACAAAGTTGTATACGATGCCAAAACAATGATGCACGAACTTAAAAAGCAAGGAATTGAGCTGAAGAATTTGGAGTTTGATGTATATATCGCAGGGCTAGTGTTGGGCCGACCGGAGCGCGGAGGATATAAAACACTTGTTGAAAACTCACTAGGGCACACCATTGGCAAAACGCCAGCGGCAGTAATGATACGCTTAATGCGCGAGCAAAAAAATATAATTGCTTCCAGAGAACAAAACAAGGTGTTTGATGAAATAGAAATGCCGCTTATTCCGATAATATACGATTTGGAAGTTACGGGTTTTAAAATCGACAGCGATGTTTTAAGCTCACTTGATGCAGAATATTCCGAAAAGCTGGCGGGACTTACCGAGCGCATATACGAGATTGGCGGTGAACGCATTAACATCAATTCGCCAAAACAGCTTGGTGAGCTGCTTTTTGAAAAGATAGGTCTTCCGTCCGCCAAGAAAACTAAAACAGGTTATTCCACAGATATAAGTGTGCTTGAAGGATTGAGAGAGAAGCACGATATAATCGACCCTATAATAGAATATCGTACACTCGCAAAGCTTAAAAGCACATATATTGACGGAATTATTCCTCTTGTCACAAAAGAAGGCCGGCTGCACACAACGATAAACCAAATCGGAGCGATTACCGGAAGATTTTCTTCAACTGCGCCAAATCTTCAAAACATACCTATACGTACAAGCGAAGGAGTTAAACTTCGCAAAGCCTTTGTGGCATCAGATGAAGACCATACACTGGTTGACGCGGACTATTCTCAGATTGAGCTTAGGATACTCGCGCATATCTCAGGCGATGAGAATATGCTTGAAGCTTTCAACACAGGGGATGACATTCACAGGCGCACAGCGGCGCAGGTATTCGGCGTTTCAGAAGATGGGGTAACCAAGCAGATGCGTTCTTCGGCGAAAGCCGTAAATTTCGGCATTGTATACGGCATATCCGATTTTGGGCTTTCCCGCCAACTTGACATTCCGCGCAAGCAGGCAGGGGAATTTATCGCAAAATATTTTGAGACTTTTCCGAAAGTTAAAGACTTTATGAATCATAGTGTGGAATTCGGCCGAGAAAACGGATATGTAAAAACACTTTATGGCAGAAGAATATATCTTCCGCAGCTCAGATCTTCTAATTTTAATCAGAGAACAGGGGCTGAACGAGTGGCAATGAACGCTCCCATTCAGGGTAGCGCGGCTGATATAATGAAGCTTGCCATGATTGCGGTGTATACAGCGCTTGAGGAAAACGAACTTAAATCCAAGCTTATATTGCAGGTACATGATGAACTTATAATCGACACTTTAAAGAGCGAAGTTGATAGGGTTAAAAATCTTGTGAAAAAACAAATGCAGAATGTGGCAAAATTGGATTGCAAACTCATTGCTGACGTAGATACTGGCGAAAACTGGTACGAGGCGAAGTAAGTTACGTAATAAAAAGATTATATATTAATACAAAAATTTTGGGTGGAATTGGCGGGAATGAATATTTCAAAACCACAAGTGAACAAAGGAGCTATTCAGTAATATGCACATTATAGGCCTGACCGGAGGCATAGCAACCGGAAAAACTAATATATCAAACGTGCTGAAGTCGCAGGGCGCACATGTGTGGGATGCTGACGAAGCCAGCCGAAGGGTTGTAGAGCCCGGGCGAGAAGGGCTAAAGGCAATGAGGGCAAGCTTCGGTGAACTCATTTTCAATTCTGACGGAACGTTAAACCGTGAACGGGCGGCGAAATACTTTTTTGCCGATAAACAACGATTAGACAAGCTGAACGCCATATTGCATCCGATAATAATTGATGATATGATATCGCAGCTGAAAGTTTGGCACAAAGAAGGAGTTAAATTTTGCTTCATTGACGCCCCTTTGCTTTTTGAGGCGGGAATTGAGAAATACTGTGATGAAGTGTGGGCGGCATCCTGCGGGGTGGATGAGCAGATAAAGCGCGTTTTGGCGCGAGATGAAATATCATACGAGGATGCGAAAAAACGGATAGAGGTTCAGATGCCGGACTCCGAAAAGCGTATGCGTGCGTCTCGGGTGATTGACACTTCCGGTTCAATTATAGCCACAAACAAATTAGTAAAAACATTATATGAGGAACTTAAGGATGAATTTAATTAAGAAAATAGTGGCGGTTTTATCGCTTATAATATTTACATTGACTTTGGCTTCATGCCAAAACAATTCGGATTTTTTCACATACGATTTTACTCCCGAGCCTACCATTGCACCCATTGTTACACCGATGCCCGATGGTTCGGTGGAAATAAAGGTGCCCATGCCCAGCAAAGTGGAATCATCAAATCCATATCTTGTTACATCAAGAGATTTGCTGAGCCTTTACGGCCTTATTTTTGAGCCTCTTATGACTTTCGATGAAATAGGTGAGCCTATACCAGTTTTAGCACAGACGTGGGAGCTTGACGAAACGGGAAAAAAATGGACAATTACTTTGCGGGACGATGTTTATTGGCAGCAAACAGGAAGAAAAATTGACGCTTACGATGTGGAATATACACTCGACCTAATGAACCAGTTAAGGCGAGAAAAAAATAACGATTATTGCGAGGAATTGGGATACATAAAATATTGGTCTGTTGAAAATGACTATACAATAAAAATATATTCTTATGAACCTTTTTATGGAACGATAAAAGCGTTGGATTTTCCCATTTTGCCTCGCGATTTAGGTTATACTTTAGATACAGAACCACTTTTTCCGGTTGGAACAGGTCCGTATATGGTTACTTCATGGGCGCCTGGAGAGAAGGTGGTTTTGGAGCTTAATCCGAATTGGTGGCAAAAGTCTCCTATGATTGGGAAAATAACTGCACTGCCTTATGATGATAATTCGTTGGCTGTTTCAGCATTACAGCTCAGTCAGCTTGATGTAGTTCAAACCGACGAATTGGCAATTTTGGCGACCGATCAGGTTTCGGATATTTTTTCATACGAATATACCACGAGATATTATGAATTTCTCGCGCCAAACACTAATTCTCTGCTTTTAAACGATAAAAGAGTACGTCAGGCAATAGCCTACGCTTTGGATAGGGACGAGATTGTTTCGAATGTATATATAAATCATGCTATACCCGTAGACACTCCAATTCCTCCCACGTCGTTCTTGTATTCGGGTCAATTGCTTACATATAATAATGACGTCGAGGAAGCCAAAAGTCTTTTGAGACTGGCGGGGTGGAAATACTTAGAAGATGGAGACCCTTGGCTGGATGTATCTCCTGATGGAGTGGAAATGGACTTTTCGCTGACACTTCTTGCAAATAACGATGGGGAAAATCCTCATCGTACTGAGGCAGCACAATATATTGCGAAGCAGCTTGAAGAGGTTGGCATAAAAGTGGAAGTTAAATCAGAAGAGTGGATAGAATATCAAAACATGGTTCAAGAAGGGCGGTTTGATTTGGTGCTGGGAGGGTGGTATCTAAACGATATACCCGACTTCAGATTTGCTTTGAAAAGTGATGGCTCGCAGAACATTTCAGGATACAAGAATACTGAAATGGACGAAATGCTTGTAAATGTTATGCAGAGAAAGACTAGGGAAGGCATGTCAAGCGCTTACGAAGTACTCCAACAGAAGATAATAGAAGAACTTCCTATAATAAGTTTGTATTTTAGAACTCACACTCTTTTGACTAAAAACAAAATATCAAACGTTATGCAGGTAACGGAAGAAGATGCCTATTCAAGCATCCAATACTGGACAATTAAATAACATTATAAATATTATAATTTTAAAGCATAAGAATAGGGAAGATAATGAGAAAACTTTACATAGCAAGACACGGTGAAACCGATTACAATGTTCAAAACAGATACGCGGGGACGATTGATGTTCCTCTTAACCAAAAGGGAATTGAGCAATCAAAAAAGCTTGCTAAAACACTGACTAAATATCCTATAGATATCATTGTTTCTTCATCTAAAAAAAGGGCGATTGAAACAGCCGAAATTATAGAAAAATACTTAGGGAAACCACTCGTTAAAAAAGATGCCTTTGTTGAAAGAAATTTGGGAATATATGAGGGGCTTACGAGAAACGAGGCCCGAGAAAAATATCCCGATTTATGGGCGAGGAATGTACTACATGAAAAAAATAATGCAGAGCACGGCGGAGAATCTGTCGGTGAAGTAATAAAAAGGGTGAAAAAAGCTCTTGAAGAAGCGCTTTTAGAGTACGAAGGTCAAACTATTTTGATAATTACTCATGGGTATGTTTCAAGGATGCTCCACGGCCTGTTTCTAGGAATTTCCGAAGAAGAAAATAATGATTTTCTTTTATCAAATTGTCAAGTCGCTGAATATGATATAGAGTAATGCTTTAAATGTTGATTTTAAACCCAGACATAATAAGGGCGTAGGGGTTTATAAAATTAAAATTTTCCAGAAAAAATTGGCAACCATAAAAGGAACATGCAGATTTCGCATTTTCAATGAAAACACTCGACAAGTTCAAGCCCTATTCACAATTAAAAAAGCCAAACCTTACAGCTTGACTTTTAATAATATATGCAAATATTAAGCTCTGCCGCTTTCATAGTTTCTATCGAAACTATTGTCGCGCTACGAGTTTGCAAGCAAACTCTTGGGCTGCGAAACATTGTATGTTTCTTGCCAACAAAAAAGCCAAGCTTTACAGCTTGACTTTTCTTATTGGTGCCGAAGACCGGACTTGAACCGGTACGTTCTTTTGGAACGAGGGATTTTAAGTCCCTTGCGTCTGCCGATTCCGCCACTTCGGCAAAAGTGCCATTATATTAGACACTGTTAATGCACCGTTAATGGAGGCGCCAACCAGAATCGAACTGGTGATGGAGATTTTGCAGACCTCTGCCTTACCGCTTGGCTATGGCGCCATATTTTGGAGCGGGAGACGGGGCTCGAACCCGCTACCTTCGCCTTGGCAAGGCGACGCTCTACCAAATGAGCTACTCTCGCATAAGTTTTATTTTCAAGCAATTTTCTCTTTAATAACAATTTTCCTGCTTGTTACTTATTCTGAACGGTTTATAATTATATCATAAACAACTGAAAAAAGTAACTTACAGGAACATTATCATTAAAAATATGGCGACCCGGAAGGGACTCGAACCCTCGACCTCCAGCGTGACAGGCTGGCGTTCTAACCAACTGAACTACCGGGCCATGGTGGGGACAACTGGGCTCGAACCAGTGACCCCTTGCTTGTAAGGCAAGTGCTCTACCAGCTGAGCTATGCCCCCATACCGCAAGTGCGGCGAAGTACATTATATTATACTGTATTTTCATTGTCAATTACTTTTTGGGCATAAATGAAATTGATAACAAAAAGCATATTTTTTTATTGTATTTGGATTGACAATTTACCCTGTGGTGACTATAATCATTAAGTACCTTTTGCGAAGGTAAAAAAATATTTGCGAGAGTGGCGGAACTGGCAGACGCGCACGATTAAGGGTCGTGTGGTTAACACCGTGTGGGTTCGATTCCCATCTCTCGCACCAAAAAAGAGTTCCATCGATAGATGGGGCTTTTTTTTGGTAAAGGAATCGGACTTGTCCGAGTGTTTAGAAGAAACACGGGGCTGAGCATCATTGATGCGAAGGCGATTCCCATTTCTCGCACCAAAATAATAAAGCCGAGAGGCTTTTTTGTTTTGGCAAGAAATACAAAGTATTTCGAAGCCCTAGTGTTTAAAAAAAAACACGTAGCGCGACAATGGTTTCGATAGAAACTATGAAAGCGAAGAGAAATATAAACTATTACGCAACCATAAAAAGCCGAGAGGCTTTTTTGTTTTGGCAAGAAATGTTTGGGCTTTTCGTAGCCTAAGTATAGTTAATTGCTTTGGCAATTCATATCGCAAATTATACAACTACAAAACCAAAGTGGCGGTCAATATTCCAAAAAGAGGAGCAAAGCGACGGATTTGTGGTTTGTTGAATATTTATAGTACGTGTTCGCTTTGTCATTGATATCGTAAAATATAGTTTGTGCAAAATGCACACTTAATTAAATCGTTATATGGAAACTTTACCTGTTTACTATGAATTAATTTTTTGTTCATAAATTTTGTATTGTTTCTCTAATATATTCTTAGTATCATTCAGTTATAAAAGGTTAAAGGAGAACAATTATGAAATTCAATAATTCGAAACAAAAAAAGTTTTTGACAACTATGGAGTATTGGAATAACACATTTGGTTTTTAATTGTATATGACTTTTAATGTTAATTACAATGTCTTACCGCTCTGATTAGCAAACCAATATTTCATCCAAGCCGGGGTTTTATGACCCGTTTATTTTATAAAAGCGTCGAATATCTTTATTCGGCGCTTTTTGAATATGTATTTTACCGCAAAGAAGATGGAATATATATAATAAATTTTCAAGTTATTTAGCCATAAAAAAGGAATTATGTGCAATTTCCAGATTAATTTATGCAACATGTATACTAATGAAATATATTTTGTACAAAATGCACATACAGATGCTTTGTGCTATGGTAATATTTCCATGTTGCACGGAGTTCATATTTTGTTAACAAAGTTAGTGTTGTTACTACAAGAAATTATTAGTATCATTCAGTTATAAAACATGAAAGGAGAAACAATATGAAAACATTTAAAAGAGATGAAAAAACATTTTTAACAACAATGGATTTTTGGGGCGATTTTCCTGAAGCAATGTCTTTTATGTACTGAGCCGATTCGAAAAACAGATTATTTCAAAAGCGGCGGGATTAATACCCCGTTTTATTTTATATAAGCGCCGTATAATTAAAATCGGCGCTTTTTGACACTCTTTTATTTTTTTGTAATTTTAAAATTTTCTAATATAAATAATTCAATTGAGAAAAAAACCGCCTTTGTTATTGGCGGTTTTTGACTATAGAGTTGCTAAAAGTTTTTGTTAAATTATTTGAATTTATTTGATTGGATAATTAGCGACCTCGCGGACCACCTCTGCCGCCGCCGGGAATACTTGTCAATTGAGTAGCTTGGCCATCGGGGCTAATCAGCATTACCGAGTTGCTTATTTCAAATTCTGCGCTATTGAGAGAATTGGCGAATTCATCGGCTAAGTAGTAGGTGCCATCATAGCTTTCCCCACTAATATCTCCTCCATATAGCAAAGTATATGTATTGCCAATAGTAAAATCCGGTGAGCTTATCTGTAGGCTTTGGTAGGCTTTGTCCGGACTTACAGCAATAAGAATGTTTCCGTCAGAGTCCGCCACAGCCACAGTGCTGTCGCCGCTTTGAACGTTATCAAATATGATGGTTACAACAGGCTGTGTTGCTTGGGTGGGAGTTATCAGCATTTGAACAGACCCAGCGGCAATAAGCGTACCGCCTGATACAATATAGCCGCTGTTTTCTATGTCCATTGCAGAATTGGCTCCTGACTCAGGACCGTCAACGATAAGGGTACCTCCGGAGACATCAATGCTTCCGTTGGAATCAACACCGTCTCCACCCGCGTTTACATATGTGTATCCGCCGCTAAAAGCGATGAAATAGTTGCCGGAGGCTGCTACCCTGAACTTGTCTCCCGGCAACATATCCCCGTCGCTACCGCCTGCCGCATTGATGCCGTCATCTCTGGCGGAAACGGAAATCACGCCACCTCTTATTGTTATATCTGAAGCTTCAAGCCCTTCGTAGCTCTTTGAAACTGTGATGACGCCTCCTGTTATATCCAGAGAGTTGTCTGCGTGCACACCGTCGTCATCGGCTGCAAGGTTCATGTTTCCACCTGAAATGCGGATGCTGCCGTTGCTGTGAAGAGTGTCTTGACCGGAAGATATGGATAATTGTCCGCTGGTGATAATCAGCCCAATCTGTGCTTCTAAACCGTTGTTTTCAGCTTTGATTTCAAAGGTGCCACCGTCTATTGATATCCAACCCGAATCTTCATCATCGCTGTTGGTTGCCTTAATTGCGTCGCCGCCTGAGTCTATTGTTATATTACCACCCATGATGGCAACAGAATCTTTACCTCTAAGCCCTTCTTCTACAGATGTAATATCAAGACTTCCGCTTACTATCACCAGATCATCCACTGTTTTTACCGCATGCTTGTAGTTCCCATAGACTGCAAGGCTTCCGCTGCCGTTTATGGTAAGATCGTCACCCGCGTATATTGCGGAATCAGGGTCCTTATCTCCTGTGTCTGAATAATTAGTAGTGTCACTTATAATATTTTTGCTTTTTTCAGCCAAAGTTATTATTACTTTTTCTGCTTGCTTTACGTATATTGCGCAGCCAGTTTGGTTGGCTATATGGACTCCGTCCAAAACCAATTGAACAGTATCAACTTTGGTTGTATCCACTAAAATCTGTCCGTCGGATAAAGTTCCGCTTAAAATATATGTGCCGGCGCTTGACACGGTGACAATGCTTCCGCTCACCGAGGCCCCATCCCCGGAAATTGATGCGCTGCTGCCTGAGAGCGTGATTTTAGTTGCAGAGCTTTCATCATAGCTTGAGTCTTTGTCTTTCTCTGAGTAGTTGACTTTGATGCCACCTAAGTCTTGGTCTGCGTTTGTCTCAGAATTGATGTCTGCAGCTTGGTTGTCGATTAATTTATCTATATTGCTAATGGCTGTTGTGCTTTCACTTATGGGTGCATTAGCAGGCTCTTTTACAGAGCCTGATTGTGTGCATCCGCCAAGTGTGAAAAACACTGCCAATAACAAAACCATTATTAAAATTATGTTTTTTTTCATTTAATCCCTCCTAGAGGACTTCGCTGGCATCTGATATATACCCACATATAATCTCCAAATTGCCATTTCGGCATCTTATTTTATAGATGAATTCTTTTTCTTTTTTCTCGTCTTTTAAAATTATATCATAGTGAAGCTGAAATAAGCTTCCCAAATTTGGTGTCTTTACTCTTTTCAGCTGACATTGGTTTCTGTATTCTTCAAACAAATCCTGAAACAGCGAGGAATATTCCAAGTTTTCTGGGATGGTTATTTTAAGCTGCTTGGATAGGGGCACAGCCTTCACAGCCACTTTGCCTGTGAGTAAACAAAAAAATCTTTTGCCGGGCAATAATATTTATAGAAAAACAATATTAAAAATTATAATGGAATCTTTTTAAAAGCGGTGTTATAATATAAAAACGCCGTTTTAAGGTGTGTTTTTTTGATTATAGGCTAAATTTGAAAAGTTTATTTGATGAAAATGAAATACGCTGTAGATTATACAGCCTTCTCAAGGGGCAACCATGACATATTTTATGATTATTGTAACAATTTTAGCTTACTGCACATTGTGGTATATTGTTGTAAAGTGCAATAGGATTATAAAAAAGACCAGCGATGAGGGTCAAAGCAGCAGAGATATTATTAAAAAACAAAGGCTATAGGTCTTTTTATGCAAGAAAATAACAACAAAGAATCCTACGAAAAATCCAATGATAAAAATTCCCTAAGCAGAAATCTGGGTGTATTCCAGCTTACCATGATGGGGGCGGGGATGATGATTGGCGCGGGAGTATTTGTCGCAACCGGTATCGCTATTGGAAAATCCGGTCCCGGTGGGATACTTTTGGCTTTTGCTTTGAACGGACTTATTGCAATATTTACTGCTATGTCGTTTGCGGAGCTTTGTTCGGCAATGCCGGAAGCGGGTGGCGCATATGCACAGGTTAAAAAAGCTTTTGGGGGCTTTACCGGGTTTATTTCAGGATGGATGAATTGGTTTGCACTTTCTGTGGCCGGAAGCCTATATGCAATTACTTTCTCAAAATATACTTTGCATTTGATGGGGACTTTCGAGTTTTTCACTCGTTTGGATTTGAATATTGGGTTTTGGGAAAAGATTTTAGCTGTAATAATAGCATTAATATTCATTTTCATAAATTATAAAGGTGTTGAAGACACTGGTAAATCAAGCACTATAATTGCTTTGGGACAAACGCTGACTTTAGGAATCATAGGTGTTTTGGGAATAGCAGTTGCATTAAAAGATCCCTCGAGGCTTACAAATTTTTCGCCTTTTTCAGAGACCGGGTGGCTAGGTGTTTTGCTTGCAATGGGGTTCACTTATGTTGGCTTCGAAGGGTTTGAAGTCATCGGGCATGCTGGCGAGGAAGCTATAAACCCAAGAAAAAACATTCCAAGAGCTATTTTATATGCGGTAATCATTGTTGTGACAACATATATTTTTGTAGCTTTTGCCGCTGTGATTGGCGCTAATGTCAAAGAAGGCGCAACAGCTGCCGAGTGGTTTAGCGCAAGAGGAGCTACTGGGTTTGCGGATGCCGTGCAAGCGCTTGCGCCTTTTGGAGGAGTGCTTGTGACGCTGGCCGCAATTTTTTCCAGTACGTCGGCACTCAACGCCACGCTGTTTTCATCCACAAGAGTTTCGTTTGCTATGAGCAGAGATGGATTTCTTCCGCCAAAACTTATGAGAATATCGAAAAATCAAGTGCCCGATATAGCACTGGCCTGTTCTTCGTGCATTGTTATTATTGTGGTGCTATTGCTGGATGTGGAGGCGGTGGCAGCTGCGGCGGACATAATGTTTCTCCTGCTTTTTATGCTTATAAACATTTCAGTAATAAAAATAAGAAAAGATATGGGAGACGAACTTACATATGGGTTTTTGATGCCGTTCTTCCCGTTTATACCCATTGCGGCGCTTGTTTTGCAGCTTGTGCTTGCAGTTCTATTGTTTGAGTTAAGTATGCTGGCTTGGGTTTCGGCTGGACTATGGATATTAACAGGCGTGGCAATGTATTTTGTCTATTCGCGTAAAAACGGACAGAAAGTAGCTCAGAAATTCACGCTTGAAGAGAAAATTGAGGGTGAAAGAAAAGCATATCAGGTTATGCTTCCTGTAAGAAGCGGTGGGATATCGGATATACTTGCGCAATATGCTGGAAGGTTTGCCAAATATTTTGACGGGGAAGTTCTGCTTACCAGGATTGTTTCTGTTCCTCATCATATTAGCGAAGAGGAAGCGATGAATGCAGCTAATAGAAAAAAAGGAATAATCACATCCGCGAAAAGTTCGGTGGATGTCAATGTTCCTGTTAATTCCGTTATTGGAAGAGCGGAAACCGCTGCTAGTGGAATCGTGCGTTATGTTCGCGAAAAAAACACAAATATGGTTGTGTTGGGATGGAAAGGCTTCACGGATAAAAAACAGTATCAGATGGGCAATACAATAGACCGAGTTATTGAAAGAGCGCCTTGTGACATAATAATAGTCAAGCCCGGCAAAGAAGGCCTTCATACTGGCAAGGATATAAAGAAAATACTTCTCCCGTTAAGCGGATATAGCAATTCTCTTTTAGCTATAGAAATCGCTCACTCGCTGATGGTTGATGAAGAAGAAGCGGAAGTAACGATTTTAAATATTAACATAAGACAAGAGCCCGAAGAAAAAATTATGGACTCGATGCAGCCTATTTTCAAACATTTGGGCAAAATAAATTGGAATGTTAAAATTACCTATGACACCGATATTGCGCAAGCAATATTAAGTGAAAGCCAAAATCATGATTTATTAATCTTAGGAGCCAGCAATGAAGGATTGCTAAAACAGATGCTTTTTGGACAGATACCCGAAAAAATTGCAAGCCAATGCGAAAAGACTGTTATACTCGTTAAAAGGAATCTCGGAATACAGTCGTTTATTAAGAGATGGTTAGGCAGAAGATAGTCTGATTGGGCGCGTGAATTTTTTTCTGTAAATGCCTATCTGTGACATTGATTTGATAATGTTTTTACTCGTTAATCAGTTTTTTATTGCCTTATATTTAGCAATATCAGAATTGAAAACAGAGCAAGTCTTTAGTGGTGCATCAGTACTGAAAATTGATAGCATTAGACTGCAATTTCCCATACCGATGTTTAAAAAGTAGCATTTTCATTTTTGTTTGTCAAGGATTTAACCGTTTCAGCTTAACCGATCAGGATACATGATAGCCAATTCACCGTGGACAGGCCCCCAATTTCTTAAAGTCCCGGTCCATCTTTTTGTCAGCTCAAAAGTAGCAAGATAAAGAGCCTTGAGCAAAGCCGTACTGCTTGGGAAAACGCTTCTTTGGCGGTTCAGGCGTCGGTATCCACTATTAAGGCTTTCGATAGCATTGGTCGTATAAATTACCTTCCTGACTTCGGATGAAAACTTGAACATGGGACTTATGACATCCCAATTATCTTCCCAGCGTTTCATTGAATTTGGATATTTGCTTTCCCATTTTTCTGCAACGTGAAGCATACGTTCGTGCCCAGACTGTTCGTCGCTTGCGTGATAGATTGTTTTCAAATCAGCAGCAAAAGCTTTCTTGTCTTTGTGTGATACATATTTAAGCGTGTTCCTCACAACATGGACGATGCAGCGCTGGTATTCTGTAAGCGGATATGCTGCTTCTATGGCTTCTTTAATCCCAGACAAGCCATCAGCACACAACAACAAAATATCTTGCACTCCGCGGTTTTTAAGCTCGTTAAGCACTGATAACCAGTACTTCGAGCTTTCTGTCTCGCCGATTGTGATGGTAAGAACCTCTTTATGACCTTCTTCGCTTACTCCCAGAATTATATATGCCGCCTGCTTTTTGATTACGCCGTTATCACGCACATTGAATACTATCGCATCGATAAATACTATTGGATATATAGCTGACAACGGTCTTTTCTGCCACGCTTCTATTTCCGGCATTATCTTGTTTGTGATACCCGTGACCAGGCTTTCGCTTACATCAAACCCATAGATATCCTGTATCTGGTCGGATATCTGCCGTGTGCTCATTCCTTTGGCATACATGCTGATTATCTTGCCTTCGATTTCCGAAATATCCCTTTGATGTTTTGGTACTACCTTCGGTTCAAAATCGCTGTTTCTATCTTGAGGTACCTGTATCGGAACTTCACCATAATTGCTTTTAAGTGTCTTTGGTTTGTACCCGTTTCTAGAATCAGAATATGTTGGATCTTCAAGCTCTGCTTGCTCCATCTGCTCTACTATTTCACTTTCCAGCATGTTTTGAATTGTGCCACCAAGTAACTCCCGCAATGCTGCTTCGATATCCTGCGGCGTTTCGATATCGTACTCCTGCAAAAGTTGTTTTATGATGTTTGACTTTCCCTCGCTTACCAGTTTCTTTCTCGGTCTTCCCATAATTAAAAAGCCTCCTGTGTTTTATTTTATCACAGTTGGCTTTTACAGAAAATTTTTCACAGGCTCGTCTGATTTTAAATATTATCGTCAACAGGAAGATCAATATAAAAGATAGTATATTGATCTTTTTTTGATTTGAAATATAAGTCGCCTTTATGCTCTTTAATGATTCCATAGCTTATCGAAAGCCCAAGTCCTGTACCTTTTTCTCGGGGTTTGGTGGTAAAAAACGGATCGAATATCTGATCTTTTATTTTGGTTGGGATGCCGGTGCCATTGTCTTTTATAGAAAGTTGCATATATTCTTTTTTTTCTTTAGTGATAAGTTTTGCAGATAAATCCAGTTTTTTTCTATTATAATCGTTTTCGTATTTTTCGTTCAAAGAGTAGCGGGAGTTTGTTATTAGGTTTAATATTACTTGCTGAATTTGCTGGCTGCGGCATCTGATTTTCGGAAGATTTTCTTCTATATCGACAGTAAAGCTTATAGAGTCATGCTTAAGGAAGCACTGATTAAATCAAATAATACAAATCTCAAAAATGGTATAATAGAAGAAAACAAATGGAGCAAATTATGAAGCAACAAACAATCAGTGATTTAGAATATAGCGCAAGAAAAAGAAGAACTAAAAGAGAAGATTTTTTAGATATAATGGAGGGAGTTATTCCGTGGGAAGAATGGATATCATATATAAAGCCCTACTACTATAAAGGTAAAAGAGGTAGACCGCCCAAAGGTATCAAGAAGATGCTAAAAATGTATCTATTACAGAATTGGTTCAGCCTATCTGATGAAGGAGTCGAGGAAGCAATATATGATAGCTATGCAATGCGTAAATTTATGGGAATTGATTTTTTTGAAGAACAAGTACCCGACGCAACAACTTTACTTAAATTCAGACGAATAATAGAACAAAACAATGTAGGTGAAGTGCTATTTAATGCAATAAGCACAGGACTAGAGAAAAGTGGTCATATCATGCGAGGAGGGACTATAGTAGATGCAACAATAGTCGATGCACCTAGTTCCACAAAAAACCAAGAAAAAGCTAGAGATCCAGAGATGAAATCTGTTAAAAAAGGTAGTGACTGGCACTTTGGAATGAAAATACATATTGGTGTAGATGCAGGTAGTGGCTATGTTCACTCGATTGAGGCAACACCTGCAAACCAACACGATATCACAGTAGCATCTAAACTAATCCGTGATGACGACAAAGTAGTATATGGCGATTCTGGATATATTGGTATTCAAAAACGCGAAGAAATCTTACAAGACGAAGATAAATCGCATATTGATTACAGGATTAATCGTAGACCTAAAAATAGTGTAAAGAAGCAAAAAGGCGTAGGTAAGCAATGGGAGCGACACATAGAGCACCAAAAGTCAGCAGTACGTTGTAAAGTAGAGCATCCATTCCAGATTGTAAAAAGATACTTCGGATATAACAAGATAGTGTATCGTGGCATACAAAAAAATCTCAATAGGTTTTATATCTTATTCGGTTGTGCTAATTTGCTACTATGTGTACGTGCAGATAGAGATCCTGGACTAGTCACAGGATAACCATGCCCTTTTGTGGGAAAACAGGGCACTATCACCTAATAGTCTATCAGTAATGGGGTGATATTGGGCTATATATGGAACAATATGGCATATACTAAAGTTGATGATTAAATATATGGCTTTAATCAGTCCTTCCTTAATAATAGAGTTAACGAGCGTCAATGTGGAATTGACAATGTCTTGAATATCCGCCAAGGAAAACGATGCGTTTTCTTGTCTTGAAAATTGAAGCAGGCTTTGCACTATTCCGGCTATTCTCTTTGCTTCGGCTATGATTTCGTTTGCATACATTTTGGCTTCGCTGTCTTCTTCGGCTGAGTCAGCAATCAATTGACTGTAATTCATAATACCATTTATTGGATTATTAATTTCGTGGGCTACCCCGCTTGCCAAGGTCCCTATGGCCTCAAGTTTTTGCTGATTTTGAAGCATCATCTGCATATTAATGTTTTTTTCTTCAAGCAGTTTTTTATCAGTGATATCAATTGCAAAGCCCAAATAACTATTTTCGTTGAGTTTTACTGCACGTGTATTCCACCATCTTATTTGGCCATTTTTTGTTAAAAATTTCAGATTGTCTTCGGTAAATCCGGATTTTTTCATCTCTCCAAAGCTTTCTTTTGCAATTTCCCTATGCTCTTTGATGGTTAAATCAAGCAGGTTTTTCCCGATAAGTTCTTCACTACTGTATCCCGTTATTGTGCACGCTTCTGCGTTTGCCTCAAGATAATATCCGTTTTGGTCGGCAATAAAAATACCATAAGGAGCTTTGTCTATATATGTCGCGAGTTTATGAGTTTTTTCCTTGAGTTCTTCCTGGTTCTGCATGATTTCAGTTACATCTTTAACCATAGCTACTATTTCATCTTCCGATAAACGAAAAACATCGATGTCGTAATAGTTGCTGAACTTTTCGTCTATATACATTTTTGTAGGAAACTTTTGCGAAACTCCGGTCTTCCACACTTCTCTGAATACATCTATTAAACCATAGCTATCAAGGCTTGGCCTCAGATCATAACTTGTTTTTCCAATCATTTCCTCACGGGTTTTGCTCTCAAGTAAGCAGGACTGGTTATTAAAGTCCAACCCAATATAGTCCGTTCCCAACATTCCATCATTTATGACTTTGTAAATGACACCACCTATCGGCATGTTTTCAAAAAGTTTTTTAAAATCCGCGGTGTTTTCTTGTGGAAAGCTGAAAAGTGTAACAAAATGATTTTTTTCAGGAGAAAAGGCATTTACCCAATAATCTTTTTTTAAAGGCTGGGAAAATTGCTTGAATTCTTTTTGCAAATTGTTTTGTACGATATTGCCATAAAAAGTGATCCAATCAAATTCACCTTTACGGATGTTGGGAAATATTTGAGTTATTCTTTTGCCGATAATATCTACGGCTTTTAAGCCGGTTAATGTTTCAAAAGCTTTATTAACCTCTAGAAAAATATAATCGCAAGGGTTATTATTGTCATCAAATACAAGTTCATGATATGCATAGCCTATAGAAGCTTTTTCGATTATAGATTGATATAATCTATCCTCCATGTTGAACTCCTCCAAAACGTTTTTTAAAATCAATGCTTTGTAAAGCTAATTTCCCTCTTCCATACTCTTTTTTTTCAAAATATCTATGCATGCCATAACGACTTCCTTGTCATATAAAATGGATTTATTTTTATCCAATTCTTGTATTACTTGAGTCGAAGTGAAAGCAGAACGATATGGTCTGTGGGACATCATAGCATCCACAACATCGGCGACAGCTAAGATTTTTGCTTCCAGGAGCATTTCTTTTCCGGTGATGCCATTAGGATATCCAGAACCATCTATTCTTTCATGATGCTGCAATACAATATCAGAAAGATTTATTTCAGTATCAATTTTATTGATAAGGTTATATCCTGACTCCACGTGATATCTAACCAATTTCATTTCGTTTTCCGAAAGTGTAGAAGGTTTTACCAAAATCTCGGAAGGTATTGCGGTCTTTCCTATGTCGTGGATTTTAGCGGCGAGATTCAAAGCTTTTTTTTGCAATGAGGTAAGCTTAAGCTTGCCTGCTATTTGGTCGCTAAGAAGAGCAACCCTTTCCTGGTGCCCTGCTGTATAGGGCTCTTTTAACTCCACCAACTGGGCTAAAAGGCTTATTGTAGAATCTGTGGATTTTTGAAGTGATGCATTTAATAAATTCAGCTCTTTATGCTCTGCCATCATATCGGATATGTCACGTACAGATATTATAATTCCGCTTGGATAAGGATCCAGTCTTATTTCATACCATGTTTCTGTGAGAACATTAACTTGATAATTGAAAAGCTGGTGCTTCCTATTTGCTAAAACGCTGTTAATTTTTTCTTTTAATCCAGATTCGGAGAAATCTGAAAGCGCCTCTGCTATTTTTGAACTAAGAGATTTTGCTTCATCTAATCTGAAAAGCTTTGCAAAAGCACTGTTGAGATCTTTGATATTTAAGTCATTGTCAACAACGCAAACACCGTCTGACGAATAGTCTAAAAGATAAAAAATTTCCTGTTGAGTTTTTTTGAAATCTTCGATATATTTCTTTCGTTCTAAAGAATATTCAATAGATTTTACCAAATATTTAGTGTCAAGATCATTTTTGCTAATAAAATCCTGAGCGCCTTTTTTTATTGCCTCAAGCCCGGTTTCTTCGTTTTTTAAGCCGGTTAAGACTATTATTGGTATGTGAGGGACGGATTGAATCATTTTTTCCGCGGTTTCAATTCCAAAGCTGTCAGGAAGATGCAGGTCTAGCAAAATTAAATCGGGGGTTTCAGCGGAAGCAATTGTTTTTGCATCTCTTAAAGTTTCTCCCCTAATAATTTCATAAGAGAACTTTATGTCTTCTTCAAGAAGCGCACAAATGTATTCATAATCGCCCTGATTATCTTCAACTATTAATATTTTCATAATAATCCATTCTTTTTTAATGTCCATTCGGGAGTTTTACAATTGATAGCCAAAAGCCTTTGATAGATTCGACAACCTCAATGAACCGATTTAAGTCCAAAGGTTTAGTAATGTAGCAATTTGCATGTAAGCTGTAGCTTTTCAGGATGTCAATTTCGCTGTTGGAGGTAGTAAGAATAACCACAGGTATCATTTTGAATTTATCGTTGTTTTTAAGATATTTAAGAACTTCTCGCCCATCCATTCTAGGCAAATTGAGGTCAAGTATTATAAGATCCGGTCTGGGCGCATTCTTATATTCCCCCTCTTTGTTGATAAAAGCTACTGCTTTTTCTCCGTTGTCCACCCAAAAAAGGCTGTTTCTGAGTTTATTGCTAGAAAGAGCCTCTTTTGCCAAATCGGCGTCACCTTCGTTATCTTCCACCAATAAAATGTCTATAGGCTTAATCGGTTGCGTCATTGTTATCCCCCTTCTCCTTTTTTACGGTAAAATAAAAACTTGTACCTTCTCCTGGTGTTGATTCAAACCAAATATCACCGCCGTGCTTTATTGCTATTCTTTTGCACAGAGCCAGCCCAATACCGGTTCCTTCATATTCGGATCTGGAATGAAGCCGCTGGAATATTTCAAATATCTTATCTTTGTATTTTTCTTCTATCCCGATGCCGTTATCTTGAACTTTGAATTGCCAGTAAGTCGTAAGAATTTCACATGAAATCCGAATAACAGGAGAATCTTTTCCTCTAAATTTCAACGCGTTGCTTAAAAGGTTTTGCATTATTTGATACATTTGCGTAGGCTCGGCATTTATTAAAGGAAGGTCGGCATATTCTATTTTTGCGTTATTTTCATTAATAGTTGTGGACATATTTTGTTTTACCTGTTCAACTATTTTGTTCATATCAACTTTCTCGTGTATTTTTTCTGATGTGTTTATTCTAGAGTAATTAAGCAAATCGTTTATAAGGATTTGCATCCTTTTAGCGCCGTCTACGGCATAGAATATATATTTTTTAGCTCTTTCGTCCAGTTTTTCGGCATATTTCTTTTCCAATAATTGTGTAAAGTTGGATATCAGGCGCAAAGGTTCTTGAAGGTCATGGGAAGCCACATATGCAAACTGCTCAAGCTCTTGATTTGATCTTTGAAGATTTTTTATCGCTTTATGGAGGTCTGTGATATCTACCGCGACTCCGTAAACTGCTGAAACTCCTTTTTCGCTTTCAAACGCGGGCTGAAAAAAGAAGTTTAGCACGGTGTTTCCAAACGCTGCTTCGTCTACCGTTGAGGGCTCGCCTGAGAGGCTTTTTCGGCACGCGAGCTCAATTTCTTTCCCTTTGAAAATTTCACTAAAAGGACGCCCGATCCAAACCTCGGAGGTAATGTTAAGCTCTTTGAGGATTTTACCTTCCATAAATGTTATTATTCCATCAGAATCAATGGAAAAGAGAATTGCATTTATATTTTCATAAACTGTCTGCAGAAAGCTTGAGTGCTTTTTAAGCTCGTCACGGTTTTTTTTCTCCTCTTCAATATTTTCATATGTGCACAAAACCCCTAACACATTTTGAGATTCATCAATAATAGGTGCTTTACTTTTTCTCATCCACACCTTTTTTCCAAAATGAACATCTTCGTTTTCATAGCCGACTTTTGGCTGAAGGCTAGTCATTACTTCCGCATCTACTTTTTTAAAATCATCGGCCACGGATTTCTCGAAAAAATCGTAGTCACTAAGCCCAACAATGTCTTCTTCTTTTTCATAGCCCATATCTTTTGCAAATTGGATGTTGCCACCCAAATATTTTGAGTCAGTGTCTTTCCAAAAAATTCTTTGGGGGATATTGTTTATAACGAATCTAAAAAAGGAATTGGTTGCGTTTTTTTCTTTTTCAACCTGATAGAGTCTGTGTGAAATATTGAAATCATGGGTTTTTATAATGAACATTATTATAATTGGTGAAATTATTGTAAGCAAAACTATAATTAACCCAATATAAAGTAATTGCAAATTAAGAGACCTGAAAGCTTCAGAATAGTCTATTTTTGCGAGCAGATACCAATCAGTTTCAGGAATCGCACTTCCATATGCGATGGTCTTTACGTTCCGGTAGTCGTTTCCGACTATTATTCCCTTTTTTCCTTCTGCGACCTGAACCGCGGGTAAAGCGGTATTGGTAAGAGGTATCCTATATTCCAATGCTGTATTTGGCGTGTGTCTTAGTTTATTTAAAAACAAAATATCATTTTCATCTACTTTAAACAGCAGAGATTCAGAAGTTTCGCTTTTTAACGGCCATGTCTGGACCAGAGGGAAAAGGTAGTCTTCTGCATTTACTCTAAGGATTAAATAGGCGATGATGTTTTGCTGAGAATTTCTCAGCGGACTTACAATGTCAATATGTACATCATGATTACTGCATATAAAAAAATCTGAAATAATGGGAGTATCTGAATTTTGAGATTTTAACAACGCGTTTTTTGTAGCTTGGCTCAAGGGCTCGGATAAATCATATGTAGCCAAGACAGCTTTGAAATTTTCATCCAGCAAAGAGCAAAAATGGACTTTTTCTCCCCCTTGTATATCTTCAAATCTATTCATTATGTATTCTTGTGAAGTTTTGCTTTGGTTATTAATATAATTATCTGCTTGTATTAATAAATTGTCGCTAATCAACATATCAAGGCTAGTTTTTCTCTCTTGACGCCAATCAATAATCTGTTGCAGTTTCCATCTGCCGATGGATTCGAGAGTACTGTACTCAATATTGATGATTTTATTTCTGCTATAGATGAAATAAATAATCCCGCTTGAAACTATTGCAATCGTCAATATGATTGAAAAAATCAGCAGCAAAATCCGTCTTTTTTCAGAACTCTCTGATGTTTGCATAATATCTCCTTTAGGATATATTTGATGCATAAACAGGTTTTTATTATAGCATATTTTCCCTGGAAATTCTATTGAAGCTGTTTACTATGCTATCACATTTATTTTGGAAAACCAGTTTTTAAGTATAGATATTTAATATTATTTGATAAGCCTGTTAAAAAGTATTACAATTAAAAAATAGGAACAATATGGAGGCAAAAATTATTTTTTCATTAAAAGGATAAAGGGGACTAGTATGAGCTCAATTTTAGTAGTGGACGATGAAAAAAGCATTAGATATACTTTCGAGGTTTTCTTGTCACAAGAGGGATTTGACGTTCAAACAGCAGAAAATGTGGGGAAAGCCATCGAATTAATTAAAAAGGATTCTTTTGACGTAGTCATTTCCGACATTATCATGCCCAAAGGAACAGGAATTGAACTGCTTCAAAAGTTAAA
This sequence comes from Christensenellaceae bacterium, assembly GCA_963675575.1. Classification (GTDB taxonomy): domain Bacteria; phylum Bacillota; class Clostridia; order Christensenellales; family UMGS416; genus JAGLOK01. Next base: position 2,374,819 of record OY776378.1, on the reverse strand, counting down.
AGAAATTAACCCTGACATCCCGCTTATTATAATGACCGGAGAACCCACGGTGGATACCGCCTCAGTTTCGGTAAAACATAATGCATTTGAATATATAACAAAACCCATTGATAAATCCACTTTATTGAGCAGCGTTAAAAGGGCTGTGGCTTATAAAAACCTTTTGGATTCAAAAAAGCAGTTGGAGAATGAAAATGATAATTATCGATTTCATTTGGAAGATTTAGTTCAAGAGCGAACCGATTCACTCCAAAGAACAATGCAATCGACCATTGAAGTTGTTTCTTCAATCTTGGAACTGAGAGATCCGTATACTGCAGGCCATCAAATACGCGTGGGTAATTTAGCTGTAAAAATCGGAGAAAAAATAGGCCTCCCCGGCAAACAAGTTATGGGATTGTTTGTGAGCGGATATTTGCATGATATAGGAAAGATATCGGTTCCTTCTGAGATATTGACAAAGCCGTCACAATTAACTCAGGTGGAATTTGAAATAATTAAAAGCCATGTCGAATATGGCTGCAATGTTTTAAGAAAGCTTGATTTGCCTTGGCCTATTGCTAAAATTGTAGAGCAACATCATGAAAGAATGGATGGAAGCGGCTATCCAAAAGGGCTTAAGGGTGACGAAATATTGAAAGACGCTCGTATCTTGGGCGTGGCTGATGTTGTGGAGGCCATGACATCTCATAGACCATATCGGCCTGGATTGGGTATTGAATCCGCGCTTGAGGAAATCAATGCCCAAAAAGGAACGAAATTCGACAGTGAGGTAGTAGATGCTGTTTTTGAATTATTTATAAAGGATAAATACACTTTTGAAAGCACGGCTGAAACAATTAATTTTGAGATATAATCAAATGTATTTCTAAATTGAGTTTGGGAGGCATTATGATCTCTGATGTTTATTGGCGGATAATAGACAGCAATGGCATTGGTTTGGTAAAATGCCGTATAGTTAGTGAGCCTGGCGGTAAGACTTATGACTATGAGATACTGAAAGCCAACAGCCTTTTTTTGAACATATTCGGATTGAAAAAAAAAGAGTTTATCGGCAAAAACGCAAGCAAAGCTGAAAACATAGGACTACCGGACGGCCAAAATTGGCTGTCTTTTTTTGATAAGATTTTTGATAGCGCAGGCAAAGAGGCCGTTTCAATGTCTATGGGAACATCAAATGAAGTCTGTGAAATAAAGTCATATTTAGATGAAGAAAAATATTTATATGTATACATAAGAAGCATTGAATCGCTGAAACCCAATAAAGAAACCGACTTAAATAATGGAAAAGACGAAATCTTTTCTTCTATAAAAAGCCAAATAGAAAAAGAGAAGATGTATGAGCTTTTATTTAACAATATGTTAGGTGGCTGTATTATATACTCAGTAAAAAACAAAGGTTTAAGCTCGAAAGATTATATAATTGATGATATTAACAGCGTAGGGATAGCGCTTGAAAAGAAACCAAAACATGAAATTGTGGGGAAATCTTTAGATAAAATAAGGCCAAATATTGACAAAACACCTTTGATACAAGATTTTCATAAGGTTTTTGAAAATGGAGGCATAAAGAAATATCCACCCTTTTTATATAACAGTGAGGATTATAACAATTATTATGAAAACGTGGTATTCAAAATAGGTGAAAACAGAATAGTGGCTATGTACAATGATGTTACCGAAACGGTTTTAGCCAGAAATAAAATTGAGCAATCCAAGAACGAACTTCTTTCTTATATTGAAAACGCTCCTTACGGCATATTTATTTCGGATAAATTTGGTAGAATAATTGATGCGAATAAGCAAATGTTAGCTATTTCAGGATGGCGGAAAGGTGAAATTATTGGAAAAAGCTTAATGGATTTTGTGGATAAAAAAGACTGGGAAATGGCTAAAAGGGATTTGTTCAAACAAAGGAAGGATAAAGAAAGATTTGAAGCTGAATATAGGTGCGTAAATAAAGACAGGGAAATAAAAAAATGGAACGTTTGCACAGTCAAGTTGGACAAAGTGAAATTTATAGGATTTGTAAATGATATAACGGAACTGAGACTTTCTCAAATAGCTTTGCAGGAAAGTGAAACCCGTTTCAAGATGCTGTTTGAAGATGCCCCTCTCGGATGCCAGTTGCTTGATGAGGAAGGACGGTTCATCTCTGTCAACAATTCGTGGCTGAAAATGCTGGGTTATAAAAAGGAAGAAGTTTTGGGTAAATCTTTCTCTGAATTTATCGCTGAGGAAGATGTCTCGCGGTTTAAGGAAAATTTCCCGAAATTCAAAGTTGATGGAGCTACTCGTGTAAACTTTGAGATGGTCAAAAAAACCGGTGAGAAAATCAACGTTAGGATTGATGGATTCATTTCAAGAAACAAGGATGGGTCATTTAAACAGACGCATTGTATACTTCAAGATATTACTGCGCAGCTTCTTGCTGAACACAAACTTGTTGAAAGCGAAAAGAGATACAGTTCTTTGATAGAGAGCATATCCGACGTAATTATGGTTTTGGGAGATACTGCAGAAATAATATATGCAAGTCCCAATGTCGAAAAACTGTTTGGCTGGAACAGCCAGGATCTCATGGGAAAACTCGGTGTTTCTTTGGTGCACCCTGAAGATGCCGAATATGTTGGCGCTTCATTCGGCGAATTGGCTCGAAAAAAGAATTCTTCTATGGTCTTGGAGTTTAAAGTGCTTTGCGAAGGCGGTGGATTTAAGTATATACATCTTGACGCGAGAAATCTATTCGATGATAAAAATATAAATGGCGTGCTTCTAAATTTCCATGATATTACCGAAAGAGTAACTTTGGAAAAAGAAAAATCAGAGATGGATTTGTATGTGAGAAATCAGCAAAAGCTTGAGTCGATTGGGACATTGGCCAGCGGAGTGGCCCACGAGATTAATAATCCGATAAATGGGATAATGAATTACAGCCAAGTTATTTTGGACAGCTTGAATGATGACGCGCAAGTGAAAAAGTGTGCCGAAGAAATAATCCATGAGACCGGAAGAGTGTCGGATATAGTGAAAAACTTACTAGGATATTCTCGCCCTCAAAAGCAAAGCTTTGAAGATGCGGATGTAAAAGAGATTTTGCGACAGACATTGTCATTGATGAGAGCTACAATTAAGCACGACAGTATAGATATGCAGTTGGAGATTGCGGAAAATCTTCCCAGCATCAATTGCCGGAGTGGACAGATACAGCAGGTGATAATGAATTTGGTAACAAATGCGAGAGACTCGCTAAATTCAAAATATTCCGGGGCTGATAAAAATAAGATATTAATAATCAGGGCAAAAAAAATCTATAAAACTGATAAGGAATATATAAGAATAGAAATTGAGGATTTTGGAATGGGAATACCTACAAAAGTCCAAAACAGAATTTTCGACCCATTTTTCACAACTAAAAGCAGAGACAAAGGAACCGGACTGGGTCTAGCTATAAGTTATAACATAGTAAAAGAGCATGAAGGAAGTTTGACTTTTGACACAAAACCAGATCAATATACAAAATTCTATTTAGATTTACCGTTGGGAAAATATTTTTTTGATTAAAGGAATAGGGAGGACTGATATTTACCTCTTTTTATCATTGACAACTAAATCGTAATACCGTAATATATAGATAATACGTTATATGAAATGTGTTCTTACACATGAGTTTAATAAAATTTTAACAATCTTTTGATGAAGAGGTGATGAAAAATTAAAGATTCGAAGGAAAAACTTCAACAAATAGGTAAGAAGGCGGAAGTGCTAAAAGCAATTTCCCATCCGGTAAGATTATGCATCATAAGAGGGCTTTTGAATGAACCCGGATGCAATGTTAATAAGATTAGAGGCTGCCTTGATATGCCTCAGTCCACCATTTCACAGCATTTGGCAAAGCTAAAAAGCGCTGGGATTGTGGAAGGCGTAAGAAACGGGCTTGAAGTAAATTATTATGTCATAAATGAAGATGCCATAAAAATTGTCAAATGTATAATCGACTAATAACAAACAGTATTAAAAAGAAGGAAGGCCAGCTATGAAAAAATGGATTTCAACATTTATTGTTTTGTGGCTCGTATGGGTACTCGTTGCAGGATTTGAGCTGATGGAAGTGTTGCTAGGAGGCATAGCCGCACTGATACTTTCATTTATCATATCAAAGCATGTTAATTATTCATTCGGGTTTTCAATCATAATTCAATTATTCAAATTTGTGTTTGTTTATATTCCGGTATTTTTATATAAACTAGTAATCGCAAATTTTGATATGGCATACAGGGTGCTAAGCCCTAAACTGCCAATCAATCCTAAAATCGTTAAAGTGCCAACAGACTTAAAAAGCGATTTTTCAAAACTTGTCTTGGCAAATTCTATAACACTGACTCCCGGAACACTTTCGCTGGATGTGGAAGAAGACGGAATTTTGGTGCATTGGGTAAATGCCAAAGGCGAAAGCGGAGAAGATTATAAAAAAGAAATCTCTCAAAATTTTGAAAAATTATTGAGGGGGATGGAAAAATGATAGCAAATATCGTTGTTTTTTCGCTGATAGGCATCGGAGTTCTTTTTGCCCTAATAAGGCTGATAGTGGGACCTACGGCATTTGATCGAGCTGTTGGGCTTGATACTTTAAACATTATAGTAACAGCTACAATAGTTTTTTTGGCTTTTATATTTCACAGTTCTCTCTATTTGGACATCGCGCTGGCATACGGAATTCTTTCTTTCCTTGAAACGGTAGTCTTTGCGAGATTTTTGGAGGGCTCAAAATGAATACAGCATCATATATATTAATGATAATTGGCGGTGTGTTCTTGGCTTTGGGTGGCTTTGGCGTATTTCGTATGCCTGATGTTTTTAACCGAATTCAGGCGGGAACAAAGGCCACCACACTCGGCGCGTTCGCGCTTATATTGGGTGTTGGAATAGCTAATCCCGATTGGCTTATAAAATCTCTTCTTATAATAGTGTTCATAGCCATTACAAATCCCGTGGGAAGTTCGTCTCTTGCCCGCGCGGCTTATAAGAAAAACGTGAAACAATATAAAAAAGAAGAAGGAAAGGCGGGTGAAGAAAGTGGAGATGTTTGATATTATTGAAATCGCAGTTGGCGCAATAATGGTTATTTTGGCTGTACTTGCAATCAATTTTAAAAAGAAAATTACTTCAGTGATACTCCTTTCCGCGGTAAGCATGCTGGCGGTAGTAGCGTTTGTTATAATGCGCGCGCCCGATGTGGCGATTACCGAAGCTGTTATAGGCTCCGGCCTTGTAACCGCGCTTTTCGTATTTACGCTTTTTTCGAAAAAGAAAGAGGGTGAAGACGCATGAAGCAAATAGTATCTATATTATTGGTTTTAGCTCTTGGCGCTTTCATATTTACAGCTTTATATTTAGCGGAAGAATCACCTCTTAAGTTTTCAGAATACGGAAATGTGAATCTTGAAGAGCGAGTTTCTCAAAGCTTTGTAGATAAGAATGTAACAGGCGATAGCGAAATAATAGTATACGGAAAAACACGAGATGCCGAAACAGGCTCAGCAAACATGGTTACTTCTATAGTTGTAAACTACCGTTCTTTTGACACACTCGGCGAAGTAACTGTTCTTTTTGTTTCGGCTCTTGGAGTAAGTTTATTGCTTTCAGGAAAGAGAAAAAGGCAGCAATTCGCATTTGAGCCCAGCTTTATATTAAAACACGGAGCAAGAATCGTGTTCGGAATAATGGTTATATTCGGTGTGTATATGTTCACACATGGACACCTGACTCCCGGCGGAGGTTTTCCGGGAGGAAGCATTATAGCCGCCGCAGTTTTATTGCTTTATATTTCAGACAATGAATTTAAAGCAAAAGTCAAAGCGTTTAAAGCTACAGAAGGCGTTGCCGGCTCATTTTATGTCATTGTTGGTCTTTTGGGACTGGCCGTGGGCGAATATTTCCTTTATAACTTCCTGCCTACCGGCGTTGTCGGAAACTTGATTAGTGCCGGAGTCGTGCCGATAGTTTATATCTTAATCGGACTTAAAGTCGGAAGCGAGATCTCGGGAATTATCGCAGACTTTGCATCTCAGGAGGTGGAAGGATGATTCAATATTTTTCACTGGCACTTATATTGATTGGGATATACGGACTGCTTACCCAGAAAAATGTTATAAAGATTATTGTAGCTTTAAATATTTTGGAAATCGGAATCAATGTATTTATAATTTCGATTGGGTATGTGCTGGGAGGAGTCGCGCCCATCTTGACATCACAAAACAATACTTCCGCGCTTTTATATGTGGATCCTCTGCCCCAGGCATTGGTGCTTACCTCCATCGTTATTGGAGTGGGGATTACAGCTTTAGCTTTGGTTTTGGCACGAAAGATGCACGAAAAGTATGGAACATACGAACTAGAAGAAATGGAGGGCGAATAATATGATTATGAATATAATTACTAATCCTGCTCTCTTGGTGGCAGTACCTTTGCTCTTAGCCTTTATAGCTGTGATATCAAAGAAACTTGGTAAAGCAATGCTTATTGCCTCGGTGTCACTTACGACGATTATATCATTGGCTGTAGTATTTCTCGCTGAATTTCCTAGAGTATACTCAATCGGAGGGTTTGATCCGCCGTTTGGTATAAGTCTTGTGATAGATGGATATTCGGCGGCTAGTATTATCATCCTTAATGTAATATTTGCGCTGATAGTCTTGATGTCATTTAAAGACGTGGGAAAATACGCTTCTGTGATTACAGTTTCACTTGCCGCTTTAAACGGGATGATACTCACGGGAGATTTATTCAACCTTTTCGTGTTTATGGAAATTGCGGCTATTTCCGCATACATCTTAACCACAATGAATAAGGGATATAAGCATACGTTCAATTATCTTGTATTAGGTACCCTAGGCTCGGGACTTTACTTGCTTGGGATAATGCTTTTATACAATATCTTCGGATCGCTTAATATGTTTGACATTCGTATGCAGATGATTAACTCATCGCAATCATTAGCTAAGCCTATGGCATTGCCGCTTATTTTGATTTTTACCGGTCTTGCAGTGGAAGCGAAGCTTATACCTTTTGGCGGATGGGTAAAAGGAGTGCTTAAAAAAGCGAATTCTCTTGTAGGCGCACTGATTGTTTCAGCATTCGCATTTGCCATTCTATCTGTATTTGGTAGGTTGATTATAACATTCTTTGTGATGAGCAAAGCTGTGCATATAGCATTTACTGTGATAGCGGTTGCGACACTCATTTTTGCGGAAGCATCAGCTTTCTCCAAGAAGAATCTTCGCGAGATATTGCTCTTTTCTTCGATAGCACAGTCAGGTTTGGTAATTCTTCTATTTGTGAATGGATTAATAACTCCCGCCTTTATGGTGCTGATAAGTAATGTACTAAGTAAACTTGTGCTGTTTACAATAGCAGGCAAGCTGGCTAAAGATTTAAAGACGGACGATGTATATGAACTTAAAGGCGTGTTTTCAAAATACATAGGACTTGGTATAGGCTTTACAGTGGCGGCAATGTCGCTTATCGGTTTGCCATTGTTTTTTGGTTTTGTAGCTAAGATAAACGCTCTTGTAGCATTGTTTAATTCAGGCAACCTTTGGCTTCCAATAGTAATACTTGTTATGTCTGTTGTTGAAGGTGCGTACGTTATAAGGATACTTACCAGCCTTTGGAATGCAGGTGAGGAAGGCGAATTGGCCTCCAAAGACAAACTCAAAGAATTCAAGCTTAACGGATGCGCAAAGGTTGGGATAGTAAGCCTTTTAATAGCGGTGATTATAATAGCAGTCGGAGTCCTTCCGATAGCAAATATTAAGGAATTTTTCTCGGTGGACTTTATGACGTTTGTGAAACAACTGATGGGAGGTATGTAAATGAGTATTAATTACGGCGTTAGCCTTATTATAATAGGGCTTTTTGCCTCTTCGGTTCTTGCATATCTATTTACCAAAATAAATAAAAGACTTGGCGCTTGGGTAACGGTGATAGGCTCGTTTGCGGCGCTTGTCATGATGTACCTTCTGCAAAGCGAAATAGGTGCAACATCAAAGCTGTTTTTCATGGAATTTAAACTGACGCAGTATGGATGGTTCTTCTCGGTTATTATGCTTGCGGTGTTCGCGTGTGTATCGTTTTTCAACATATACTGGATGAAAAAGATAATTCATCCCGCGGCGTACAATTTGCTTTATATGCTGGCGCTTATGGGAACAATCGGCGCGTTTAGCGCAAAAGATTTCATCGTGCTTTTCATCTTCTGGGAAACGATAGTATGGGCTTCAATGTTCATCATACCGTTTGGAAAATCCAGAAAAGCCTCGGTTGTATACTACGCTTTTTCCTCGTTCGGTTCGCTTTCCATGCTGTACGGAATACTCTATTTATACAGCAAGTTTGGCTCTTTTGAAATACAGTATGTGTTAAAAGAAGCGGCGAACAACCCGACTACGGCTCTCGTTGCTTTCATTACAATAGGAATTGCGGGGCTTGTAAAAATCGGCGTATTTCCGTTCCACACTTGGCTGCCACAGGCGCATGGAAACGCGCCTGACACATTCTCGCCCATTCTTTCGGGTGGATTGGTGAAAGCCGGTGGCTTTGCTACATTCTTAATAGTGGCTGTAATGCCTTCATACAAGGCGTTCGCAAGCAATGTCGAGTTTTTGGGAAAATCTCTCGCCATGCCCATTCCAAACTATGTGTTCGCAGCACTAGGCGCGATAAGCATAGTTGTGGGAACGCTGATGGCGATAAGGCAAAACGACTTTAAAAAGCTGATTGCGTATTCTTCGGTGGCAAACGGAGGTTACATATTAATCGGACTTGCAATGACTGACGCGTTAAGTACAGGCGGCGCTTTCATGCATATATTCGCACACGCTATAGCCTCGGCGGCAGCGTTCTTATCGGTTGCCGCTGTAACGCACAGGACGGGTACGACAAAAATGAACGAGCTGGGCGGACTGATTCACAAGATGCCGATAACCTATCTTGTATATCTTATAGCCATTATTTCTATGGCGGGAATACCGCCTATGGCAGGGTTTGTTTCCAAGTGGATGATATTTCAGTCAATGATTGGAAAAGGGATGATATTCATTGCCGCGGCTGCGTTCTTTGGCTCGATTGGCTCATTCCTATATGTGTTCAGGCCTTTGTCGGCAGTGTTTTTGGGACAGCTTTCAACAAAGCATAAGGATGTAAAAGAAGCGCCTGTACTTATGATAATTCCTATGGCTATATTATCGCTTGTGACATTGGCTTTCGGAATATTCCCGAACATTGTTTTAAAGATAATAAGCAAGATACAGATATCAGTGGGTCTTCCAGGATTAACACTTGAAGGAACCAAGATAATCGCTTCAAACGGAACTATCGACCCGACGATTATAGTGGCTATATTCGGGCTGGGTTTCGTTATCGCGATGGTACTTTTCTTAATCCACCCGAAGTCACGAAAAGTTCCGCTGATGGATCAATATACCGCGTCAGAATTTATCTGGACGCCTGAGCTATTGCACTATGCAACTGACTTTTACGCCCCATTTGAAAGGCTGTATGAAAAAGCTCCGAGGACGGAAACATTCTATGGGGCGCTTGTCAAAAAGATTGCTGAGCTTGGAAAGTTTGTAAGCTTTGCGTTCTTTAGCTTCAAGCCCGGAACAGTTTTGTTTTGGATAGCGGCTGTAACGGTTGCAATGTTGTGGGGAGGTGCATTATGAATTTAAACGAATTATTGATGGGAGCTCTTACTGGATTTCTCATATTGGTGTTCGCGTTTTTCTGGCAGACAACCCTTTCTGGCGTAACCCGCAAGATAGTCGGCAGATTTCATAAAAGATACGGTCCGAAATTCTACCAGAATTTCAGGGACATATTCAAATTGATGACAAAAACAGGTGTAACTCACGGTTGGGTGTTTAGCTTCGGCGTTATGATGGCGTTAGGCGGAATCATGGCGACTGCGATGTTTATGCCGGTTATGAACTTTGTGGCGTTCCCGGGGCTGGACAACTTCTTTATATATGTTTATCTTTTCGCAGTCGGAATGCTGGGCATGGCGATGAGCGCCGTGGGAAGCGGAAATCCGCTTGCCGGAATTGGAGTTATGCGTGCCTTAACACAGATGGTGGGATATGAAGTGCCTTTCATGGTGATTGTTTTAGCGATGATTTACGGTCACGGCACAGCTTCAGTTTCGGAGCTTGCGGCAGTGCAGCAGACGGCGGGGATTTTAACTTGGAATTTGGTTAAGATGCCGATAGGTACGGTGGTAGGGTTTATATGCCTGCTTGGTATGCTTGGCAAAAAGCCGTTTGAAACCTTTATCGCGCCTGCGGAAATAGCGTCAGGGCCTATGGTTGAATACGGTGGAAAACAGTTGGGCATGCTGATGCTTCTCCATGAGTTTTCAACATTCATTGAAGTAAGCTTGTTCGTAAACCTTTTCTTGGGCGGAGCTACTACTGTTATTGGATTTGTGGTTAAGTACGTATCGGTTTATATTCTGGCGTCGCTTGTGTCACAGGCGATGGGCAGGCTGAAAATCGACCAAGTGATTAAATTTTTCTACAAGTGGCCTATTGCTCTGGCCGTTATTCAGGCAATATTCGTAGTATTTTTAGGCTGGGGGGTATAAATATGAGCAGCATAATTGAAAAAGACAAAAAACTAAAAGAAGGCTGGGAGGGGATATCTCGGTATTTCCGGGCGAATTCCCTTTGGATGCTCATGTACTGCACAGGGTGCTGTGCAATTGAGCTTCCGCAAGCCATGACTTCAAGATATGATATGGAGCGCTTGGGAATGGGGCCTATGGCGACACCCAGGCAGGCGGACGTGTTGCTTGTTACGGGCTATTTGAGCGTAAAAACGCTGCGCCGCGTAATTTATGCGTATGAACAGATGTCAACGCCAAAATATTTAGTGGCGTTCGGGCCGTGCCCGATAAATGGCGGAATATATTATGATTCGCACGCTGTTATAAACAGATTGGACCAATACCTGCCCATTGACGTGTACATTGCGGGCTGTATGCCCAAACCCGAAGCCGTTATGAACGGCTTTCAGGACTTGATAGACGGGATAAAAAACAAGACATCAGACGGATGGAAAAGATACCGCGACAATTACGATTGGTTTAAGCAAAACCAAATCGACTCTCTTGGGGAATTGCGCATTAAGGATGAGTTCCATGAATAAGAAAATTGAAAAAATAGTTGATATCGTGAAAGCGAAGTTCGAAGTTTTAAATGTGGATGTGCCAAAGGAAAATCAAGCCTCATTGGACTTTCATAGCCGCGATATCCATTCAGTATTGGCATATGTTAAAAGCGAAGGATTCAGACAGCTTTCGATGCTTTCCTGCGTTGATTGGATTGATGATAATGAATTCCAACTGGTATTTTTGCTGTTTAACTGGGACGAGGGTGTGCGTCTTCAAGTTCGCACTCGCCTTGACCGAGAAAATCCGAAGTTTACAACCATTACGAGTATTTATCCGGGCGCGCAGTACTACGAGCGCGATGTGCATGAATTTTTCGGAGTGGAGTTTGAGGGCAATCCCGATTCATACAAGCAGCTTTTCCTTGAAAATTGGGACGACATGCCTCCATTAAAGAAGGACTTTGACCCTCAGGCGTATTCCGACAGAAAATACCCTGTACGCGAATATAAAAAGGACTTTAACACGAAGGCAGGTGAGACCAAATGAAACAGGTAAAATTGTTTTTAGGCCCTCAGCATCCTGGTATGCATGGAAACGCCAGCGTACACATGTATGTTGAAGGCGATATCATTAAAAGATCATATCTGCTTCCGGGAATGCTTCACCGTGGATTTGAAAAATCCATGGAGAACAGAACATGGATGAACAATATCGCTTTAATTCCCAGAATATGCGTTCCGGAACCTGACACAAATGAAATGGTGTTCGCGCAAAACATTGAAGCTTTGGCTGGAATTGAAGTGCCGGAGAGGGCACACTGGATACGCATGCTCGATTTGGAGCTTGCACGGCTTGCAGCTCACCTTATGGCTTTTGGTGGTTGTGGAGGACCTACAGGGCTCTACACGGCGATGTACTGGGCTCAGGCCGATCGCGATGGAATATTGCAGCTTTTTGAAGAGATAACGGGCCACAGAATATACCATATGTATATTGTAGCCGGAGGCGTAAGAAAAGATTTGCCCAAAGGGATTGAGAAAAAAATCTTGGCGTATGTGGATGACCTTGAACGCCGCCTTCCCGATTATGAGGATTTGATACTTAACAATCCTTCGGTTTTGGCTAGAATAAAAGATCAGATAATACTTCCGGAGGAAGTCGTTTGGGAGCTGGGCGTAACAGGCATAGGAATGCGCTCATCTACAGGCAAAGCGTATGATTTAAGAAAAGTAACACCTTATGCAAGATATGATCAAGTGGACTTTGACGTACCGATAGCCACATATTCGGACGCATATACAAGAATAAGGTTTAAATATCTTGAGATGTACCAGATAATACGCATCATCCGCCAGATAATCGACAAAATGCCGGGGGGCCGTGTACGCGAAAAGGGATTGGACGGAAGCGCTCTGCGTTGGGAAGTGCCCAAAGGACAGGTGTATTCGGCAGTGGAAGCCAGTCGAGGCGAATACGGATATTATACCGTATCTGACGGAAAAACTAAGCCATACAGAGTGGCGGTGCGGGGGGCGTCTTTCCCACAGGGATTATTGGGTATTGAAAAATACCTTCCGGGACACAGGATAGATGACGCGGCACTGTGGTTTGACACGATGGGCATTTGCTCACCTGAAATAGACAGATAGGAGAACGATATGAAGAAAAACAGTATATTCGCTCCCTTTAAAGGATGGAAATATATTTTCAAAAAGCCCATTACGGTGCCGATGGATGATATATTCAAGAACCCGAGAGAATCGCAAAACAACTATAGAGGTTTCCATGTGAATGATTGGGAGAAGTGCATCGGCTGTGGAACATGCGCTGATGTGTGCCCTACAAACGCCATCACAATGGCCGAGCGCGGAGAGCTTCCCGATGTGGACGGCTCAAAGCCTGAGCGCCCTGTAATCGACTACGGAAGGTGCTGCTTTTGCGGATTATGCGTGGATATATGCACATCAGGTTCTCTGAACCTTACCAAAGAATACCTTTATAATTCAGCTGACCCGGAAGATTTCATATATATGCCTGATGACAAAGATATTACAGGCCGTGAATATAAACTGGGCTATGTAAAAGACGAGACAAGCGATATTTTGGATCTTGAGCGTAAGCATATGGAGCATGTGGGAGCAGACGAGCGCAAGAAGTCATTTATTGAAATTGTACGGGGATTTTCAAAAGAGCAGGCTAAGGCCGAGGCGGCCAGATGCGTTGAGTGTGGGATCTGTACCAAGACTTGCCCCGCTCACATGAATATACCCGAGTACATAAGAAGCGTATGGGAGGGCAATCTTGAAGAAGGATTGGATTGGCTGTATAAAACAAATCCGCTTCCTTCAGTTTGCGGCCGAATATGCACACATAAATGCGAAAGTGCGTGCGCGCTTTCAAACCGCGGCGAAGCGATTGCCATACGTTGGCTCAAACGCTATATTGTAGACAATATGCCTGACGAGGAATATGAAAAAGTTGTTATGTCGCAGGTGTCAAAAAAAGGCGATGGTAAGGTTGCGATAGTCGGCGCGGGTTCCGCAGGGCTTTCTGCTGCGTATTACCTTGGAACACTTGGATATGAAGTTGATGTGTTTGAGAGAATGCCTCTTGCCGGTGGCCCGATGAGATACGGTGCCCCAAAATACAGACTTCCGGATGATGTGACCACGCACGATATTTCTTTCATTGAAAAGCTGGGTGTAAAAATTCACACTAATACGGAAATTGGCAAAGATATTAAGCTTAGCGATCTTGAAAAGAAATTTGACGCTGTGTTTGTTGCAACAGGATATCCGTCAACGAGAGGGCTCAAAATTCCCGGGATTGAGCATGAAAACGTCAAGCTGGCGATGGAATTTTTGGCGGCTTCAACAGACTATGAAACAGGGCGAGGCGAAATGCCCGATATAGAAGATGATATAGTTGTGGTAGGCTCGGGTAACGTGGCATTTGACGTGGCGAGAACTCTCGTCCGCTTCCAAAATGAAAAGTATGGCAAAAGCTCAGTGAAAATGCTTGCGCTCGAAAACGAATCTCAGATTCCTGCCGACATAGAAGAAGTTGAAGAAGGCGGCGAGGAAGGCATAGCCTTCAACCTCGGATACGGGCCTCAGAAAATTTTGACGGATAAACAAGGTAATCTAATAGGAATTGAAGCTGTTAAATGTGTACAACTTTTTGATGAAAACAAGAGATTTAACCCACAATATGACTATGACGACACAAAGGAGCTGAAAGCCAAGCAAGTATATCTAGCAATAGGGCAGATGGCGGATCTTACTTACATTCCTGAAGAGCTTAATGACAAAGTCACAATCGAGCGTGGAAAAATCAAAGTAACGGATGAAAATCAGGTAGTCGGCGTTCCTTGGATGTTTGCGGGCGGCGACATAACCCGAGGTATGGATATAATAAACGGCGTAGCAGATGGACATAATGCAGCAATTGGCATAGATAAATACCTGATGGCTAAGAAAGATTAATTAATTTTATAGTATTTAAAAGAAGGCGAGAGCCTTCTTTTTTACTTGAAAGTATTTAGTCGTTTGTTCTTTTACGCATACATAATGAATGTTATAATTTTCAATATAAAAAGAGGGAGAAAAAATGCCTTTCAATTTTAAAAATTTTACAATAGATAAATTTAACCGCGATGTAAACGACAGCGGTAATCTTGACGTTAAATATGAAAATTGGTCGGCTTACAGAAAAACTATAAGCGCATTTATTGGTGAGGCTACAAAGACAAATCCGCATATGAAAAGCGTAGTTGTATTGGGAGCAGGAAATGTTAATGACTTAGATTTACGACATCTTTGCTCAATATTTAATAGTATTGTTCTAACGGATGCAGACACTGAAAGCATTAATGCGGGCATAGTGAGACAAATGATTATCGGTAAAGAATTCTCAAAAATACAGATAATACAATCAGATTATACCGGTTCGCAAAAAGTAGGTTTTTTTGAAGGCTTGGAGAGATTAGCAAAAAAAGCGGCTCCTGTCGGCGAAATCACATTATATATAGAGGATTCTTTTAGCAAGATGATTAATTGCAGCCCATCGGGCATATTTGCAGACGGTTTTGACATGGTGATTTCTTTGCCTATATATACACAGCTTGTTTATACTCAGATTGAAGTGTTTTTAAAGATATTGCACGAATACGGATTGTACGAATACAGTGGCTTAAACAAGATACTTTCCTCTGCATATAATAACATGCCTTCGTTGATTGATAATTATAATGATTTGCTGATTTCAGCATGCAAAAGTGGCGGAAGTATTGTCATGCTGACAGATATTATCGAAATGAGCAAAAAAAGCGGATTGCTTAGGAAAATAAAAAAACACATGAGTAAGGGTGAATTAGTGGAAGACATAATGGAAAGTTATATTAAAAATAACGGAATTGAACTGGCACAAATCGGAAGGAACGATTTACTTTCAAAAACAGACAAATTAAATGCAATATATGCTCTATGGCCGTTCAATCAAGAAAAAGAATATTTGGTTTATGGAGTTATTGCAAAAAAAAGCTGAAAAAAACAGATTATATATTGTTATTCTGCTTTATTATTAGTAGAGAAGAGTTTATGATATGATATAATATACAAAAAAATAAAACATTGGGATATATATGGACTACTTAAATTTTCAGGCAGCTAAAGTAATAAAGTTATGGCAGCCGATAAAGAAAAACGCATTCAGAATCGTTAATAGCATAACGAGAGATCCTTATCTAACTGAGGATGTTCTTCAGGAAGCGTTGATTGTAGCCGCAAAGAAGCTGCACACATTGAATGATATTGAAAAGTTCGATAAGTGGTTTTATAGAATAGCTACTCGAATAGCTTTTAACTTAATAAAAAAAAGGAAAATAGCAGTTCCTGTTGAAGAAATCTTCGATAATGAGGAATTTAATAAAAAAGGCAACCAAATAATGGATAAAGCCCTCTTACAAGTAGAGGACAACGATTCATACTTAAGTATAATTAAATCTCTTCCGCAAAGGGATAGGCATTTGATACATCTTAGATTTGTTAAGGAAATGAAGATTCGCGAAATATCGGAGTTGACTGGAATAAAAGAGGGTACACTGAAATCAATCTACCACAGGGCGTTTAAAAAGCTAAAGGAGATTTACATAAAGGAGCATTTAAATGAAGAATAATTATGATGATATTGAAAGGATATTAGAAAAGCTGGCTAAAGAAAATCCGGACGAAATGGATAAAATCGATGAAATCGATGACTCTGTTTTTGATAGGATAGAAGCCAATGCGCTTTCCAAGATATCCAGCAGTGCACCTGAAAGAAATATAAAGAAGAAAAATTACATATTTCTTAAAGTAGCAGCAGGATTTGTAGGTCTATTTGCTGCATTTTCAGCTACCCTTTATTTCATGGATATACAAAACACTCGAGCTGCAGATGATATAAGTCAGAAATATGAAGAGAGTGCTTCAGCCACAGCTATACCCCTCCATATAAATATGCCTAAATTTATACCTGAAGGTTACAATCTGGAGTATATGACATCAGCTGTCGGTTATAATGGATTTACCACAATAGAGATGAAATATATCAATGAATCTGATGAGAATTTATTTATCTTAATTAGGGTTTATGGTGATTCAATTAGAGTTCCCGATGATTATGAGAGTAAGGAAACACATCTTGAGATGAATGGAATGCCATTTATAGTTAAAACTGTTTACAGTAATCCAATTACGTTATATTGCAATTTTGCAGACAGTAAGGGCGTACAAGTTCAAATTGCAGCTACAATTGATGAAGATACTTTGATGAAAATAGCTGAAAGTATGAATTAATCATATTTAATTAAAACTGACCTAAGAGACATGAAAGTGTCTCTTTTTTGTTATATCAGTTTTTATATTTAATATTTTCTAACTTAGTTGACTATAAATGTTTTGGCATGGTATATTTTATGATGACGTGGTTAATTTTGCGAAATATCTTTTATTAACTAAAGGGAGTGTGTTAAAATTTCGGACAGCATGGTAAAAGAATTATAATATAAAGCAGGAGGGAAAAACCATGCAAAAACACCGAAACAAATATGACGAAGAATTCAAGAGAAATGCGGTTAAATTATCGTATGCAAGCCCAAAGAGCGTAAGGGAAATAGCCGACGATTTGGGAGTAGGAGTTAACTTGCTTTACAACTGGCGGAAGAAGTACACGTCAGAAGGCGAGAAAACGGAAGCGGCGACATTGGAAGAGGAAGTAAAGAAGTTGCGACTAGAGAATGCAGAACTCAAAATTGAGCGTGACATGTTAAAAAAAGCCGCGGCCTACGTGTGTCCAGAAGAAGCAAGAAATTGTTTCAAGCTGTATTAAAGATGAGAGGAGGTCTCTCAAAATCGATGTACAGGCATTGGTTTTAAATCACCTTAAGGTGCTGTTGTCAAAAGCGATGGTATTGAGCGTTAAGGAAAAGGCAGTTTTAACTGTCAGATGTGAGCTATGGAGACGAGCGCAAGCGAACCATTGAAGACGCTTCGAAAAGCTCAGATGTTATCAAAACCGAGGATGGTAAGGCTGCCTCGGGATAAGTTTGGAAGAAACCTGTTTACTGGCCAGACGGTAACCGGAGTAAAGGTGGCGTGAACATAGCTTAGGCTTTAATATGGAACTGGAGAACCTATAATTCTGATGGTAAGGGAAACGCCGCAAGTAACAGAAATTACGAGGGCAAAATACCAATGCGGAATATAGGGGCGGAACAGTTTGTAGTAGCGATGAAGCTATTGTAATGATGGTGGAGTGAAGGGACTGTATTATCCTGTTTTGAGAAAATGAGTCAACCATAAAATATGGGAGGAACCGAATGACCAAAACAAAGTCGTTCGAAATACCAAAGAGATTAGTCTATCAAGCGTATAAGGAAGTAAAAGCGAACCAAGGAAGCGCCGGTATAGACGAAGTCTCGATAAAGGATTTCGAAAAGGACCTAAAGAGTAACCTGTATAAAATATGGAACAGAATGTCATCTGGCACATACTTTCCACCACCTGTAAAAGCTGTAGAAATCCCGAAGAAAAGCGGAGGTATCAGGGTTCTGGGAATACCAACTGTTGCGGACAGAATAGCCCAAATGGTTGTTAAATTACACCTTGAGCCAAAAGTTGAAAGATACTTCTTAGAAGATTCCTATGGGTATAGACCAAACAAGTCAGCGCATGATGCTATAGCTGTAACGAGACGGCGGTGCTGGAAGTACGAGTGGGTACTTGAGTTTGATATTAAGGGATTATTTGACAATATAGACCATGAGTTGCTAATAAAAGCGCTTATGAAACATACTCAATGCAAATGGGAACTGTTATATATAAACCGATGGCTCAAGGTACCGTTTCAGAATAATCAAGGTGTGAAAACAAGCAGAAATTCTGGCACACCGCAGGGCGGAGTTATTTCCCCGCTATTGGCTAATTTATTTATGCATTATGCTTTTGATGAATGGGTAAGAAGGAATAGACCACAAAATCCATGGGCAAGATATGCGGACGACGGGTTATTGCATTGTAAAACGGAGTGGGAAGCAAAGGAGCTGTTAAAACAATTAGACGAACGGTTTAAGCAGGTTGGACTAGAACTCAACAAAAGCAAAACCAAGATTGTATATTGTAAAGACAGCAACAGAAAAGGCGATTATGAAAATACAGAGTTTAGTTTTTTAGGTTATACCTACAGACCGAGGAAAGCAAAAGGACGAAACGGAAAAGAGTTTACCAGTTTTCTTCCTGCGATAAGCAGTAAAGCGAAGAATCATATTAGGCAGGAAATCAGAGGTTGGCGATTGCTATGGATGACAAACAAAAGCATAGAAGAAATAGCTGAAAAGTACAATCCGATAATAAGAGGCTGGCTTAACTATTATGGCAAGTATGGAAAGATGGAATTATCTAAAGTAATTGAAAATGTAAATTTTCATCTTTGTTATTGGATAAGGAGAAAATACAAAAGGTACAAACACAAACCTTACCAATCAAGAAGCTTGTTAAGAAGAATAGCTCTGGAAAAACGAGACCTTTTTGCGCATTGGAAAGTAGGGATATTACCTATGGCTGGATAATAGGAGCCGTATGACACGAGAGTGTCACGTACGGTTCTGTGAGAGGCTGAGGGTGAGACTCCCTCGGTCTACTCGACTTTGCAAGACAACAAAAGTGAAATATCAATTCATTTTTGAACAGGAAGAACACCCCGAAAGAAAGTGGGCCGATATATTAGGGGTATCCCGAAGCGGATATTATGCTTGGAAAAGAAGTAGAGAAGAAAGAGCAAAGCTTGAGGAAGAATATATCGAGCTGGTAAGAAAGATATTTAAAGAAGGCAAAGGGACATACGGAGCGAACCGAATATGCGGACTAATGCGAAAAAGTGGCCATAAGGCAAGCTTCTATAAGGTAAGAGATATTATGGAACGGCAGGGCTTGCGCTGTGTGCACTGCAAAAGGCGTCAGAGATCGTTAACTAACAGCCGGAAATCGCGCGGAGAAGGATATCCTAATCTGGTACGGGGAATGGAGATAACGGAACCACTGCAAGTATTGACAAGCGATATCAGCTACATACGGACAGGAGCGGGCTTTGATTACATATGCCAAATACTTGACATAAAAAGCGGAGTTGTATTGGCCGAAAGCATGAGCGAGCGCATGAAAGCGGAACTGGTAACAAAAACAATAAGAAAAGCAATCAAAAGATGGCGGCTGCCGAAAGATTGTATTTTCCACAGTGATAGAGGCAGCCAGTATACATCGGAAAAAGTGAAGAACCTTCTTGCATCAAACGGCATACGCCAGAGCTTTTCACGAGTAGGGATGCCGGGGGATAATGCATGGAGTGAAAGCTTCTTTGCGAATCTCAAAAAAGAGACAGTACACTGGATACACTTTCGAACCAGAGAAGAAGCCAGGCAAAGAATTTTTGAACACATAGAAGGATTCTATAATACAAAGAGAGTACAAAAACGACTAGGTTATCTTAGCCCTATGCAGTGGCTGAAGCAATGGGAACAGAAGCAATTAGAATGTGTTGCTTAGTAAACTGTCCGAAAAAGTGTTGACGTTCCTAAATTAATTTTAAAGATGGTTTGATGAGGAGAGTATGGAGAATAAAAAGAGTCTATCTATACAGAATAAATTATTTATAGCTGTAGGAAGCACAGTTGTATTGTTTATTACGGTTTTTCTGCTGAGGGATACTTTTTTTGTCTCAAGCTATAGGCTTTTTATGAAAAAGACTGTTAACCATATATTTAGTACAAGCGAACGATATGATAATGAGGATGGCAGAATAGTGGAAAGTAAAGATTTTGTCCTAATAGACAAAAATATACCATTTAAAGTTGAGAGACCGCAATGGCTACCTGAGGGATATGTATTAGAATATACAGAATATGTTTATTATGAAGGTGATAATTATAATATTACATACAAATTTAATAATGAAAACGATAAGACTAAATATATGGAATTTCATATCTCATCTTCTGTGATTATTAAAAAAAGAGATTTTTGCGTAGAATTTCAAGAAATATTAGTAAATGATAATAATGTATTTGTTACAGAATATGATGATATATATTACAGTGCACAATATATGAATAATCAGGGCTTTGCAGTATCTATAGGAGGAACTATAGATAAAGAAACCCTGATTAAAATAATTGAGAATATGGGGTAGGATTAGCCTACGTATACTGAGCCAGAAGTTCTTACTTCAGTATCAACAAGAGTTGTTCCTTCATAAGCGTAATGGTATGTTACAATTCGATAAGAGTAACCGCTTGCTACTGATGCGGACTTGCTGTCACTAAAAGTGCTGGTGCTATAACTATAACTTGTTCTTGTAGTGTATGTAGACCAAGAACCCCCAACAAGTCTTTGAAGGTATTTTACGTGTGTGATTTTTGTGGCGGTAGTGTTAGTGTGAGTATATTGGGACATGTAAACTGTTGTTCCTGATTTTGAAATTCCATTGGAAGCTGATGAGATATAAAGCCCTGCTGCGTATGCTGTAGATGCAAAGGCGAGTAGAAGGATTGTTACCAATGTGAGGGATAAAACTTTTTTCATAATTTTTCTCCTATAAATGTATTTATAAATATGAGTGTGATATAATCGCTCAAGGTTGCATAAATATTAGAAAAAGAGAAAAATATAGTAAGTAATGGAAAAAAATACAATTAATTGCAAGGACATAAAAACATAAATGTAATTTATATATAAAAAAAGGAAATAAATTGACTCATAGGATTATTTTACGATTGGGGAAAAGAATTTTTCACTTAACGCTAAAAAGGCAGAATTAAAACAAATTATTTTGTTTTATGTCGCGAATTATTTAGATGAGTTATTGCTCATTGTTGCAAATTGGACTATTTATTGATGATAAATTGCTTAAATGATATAATTTATTAATTGATACTGGTTTAAGAAAATATAATTGAAAAGGGTGTAAAAAATGCCTGAATTGCCTGATTTGAAAGTTTATTCGGAAAACCTAAAAAAGCTTATGTTTGGGAAACATGTATACGATGCACAGGTTTTTAATGAGTCAAGAATTAATGCAGAGGTGCACGAGTTTGTGGCGGGGATTAAAACTGCATATGTGACTGATATATATCCCGAAGGCAAAGAGCTTTTTATTAAGTTTGATAATAAAAATGTTATCGCCATTCACTTAATGCTAAACGGTAAATGTTTTTACGAAAATAAAGCCGATTCTTCAAAGATTCAAGACAAAATTATTGCTTTGTTCTTTGATGGTGACTTTTGCTTTGTTGTATCGGATTTTCAAAGCTATTGCAAAATAAGTTTCAATCCCGAAAAAAATACTGTTCCCGATGTGTTGTCATCGGAGTTTACATTGGAATATTTTTTGAATCAAGCGGATAAATTTAAAAGAAAGAAGATAAAGGCATTTCTTTTGGATCAAAAAATATTAAGAGGTATAGGCAACGCTTATGCCGATGAGATACTTTGGAAGGCGAAAATATCTCCAAAATCAATTACAGGCAAAATCCCGCAAAGCAGCTTGGAAATATTATTTATCAGCATCAAAAGTGTAATGCTGTGGGCTATATCTCAAATAAAGCAGATAAACCCCGAGACGATAAATGGAGAGGAACGCAAATTCATGCGCGTTCATAATCCACGATTAAAATTTACTAAGGATAGAGAGAAAATACACATCGAAACTATTTCATCTAAAAAAACATATTACACCGACAGCCAAGTTCATTATTATTGATTAAAATAAAAAGACCTTGTAGAAAATAATCTATAAGGCCTTTAACGATGTATTATTTACACAAAATATGCTTTATACAAACTCTCCTATGAATTTTTTAACAATATTCTTTTTACTTGCTTGGTCTATTAAAGGAATATTTTTGTTTAATACAGGATGCTTTTGGTGATAGGTTGATTTTTCCTCTAAGTACAATATTCCGATGGGAATTTTATCCCCGAACTCCATGGATTTTCCCATAGCCGAAATTTTATTGGAGCTGTCGTATGATTCATCAAGCTCATAAACGCGCTCACTGTAATATTTATAGGTATTCACTTTGTTAAAGCTTACGCAGGGTTGCAGTATGTCAAGCAACGCATAGCCCTTATATTCTATTGCCTGCTTCATCAACGACACCAGATGCTCCTGATTTCCGACGAATCCACGCGCGACAAAACCCGCACCTACCGAAAGAGCAAGAAGCACAGGGTTGATAGGCTCTACAATGTGCCCAAATGGCTGAACGGGAGTCACTTGTCCCTGCGCCGTGGTAGGCGAAGCTTGACCCTTTGTAAGTCCATATATTTGGTTGTCGTGCACGAAGTGTGTAATATCGACATTGCGGCGGACATTATGTATGAAATGATTTCCCCCCTCACCGTACGAATCGCCGTCACCCGAGCTTACTATAACAGTAAGTTTTTCGTTTGCGATTTTCGCGGCGGTTGCTGGGGGAAGAGCTCTGCCGTGCAGACCGCAAAAGCTGTTCGCCTCAATATATTGCGGTATCTTTGCGGCCTGACCTATTCCTGCTACCATCAAAACTTCCTCGGGAGATTTACCTAGCTCCTCCAATGCAGCTTTTAAACATTTAAGAAGGCTGAAGTTTCCGCATCCCGGGCACCATGCTGTTTCATATGTTTCAAATACGCTCATTTTGAAGCCTCCTTAACAAGTTTTGCAATTATTTCATCAGATGTAATTTGGCGTCCGTCATATTTCAATATGCTTTTATCAAATACAATGCCCGTTTGTTCGCGGATTATTCCGGCAAGCTGACCGGTGGCATTTTGCTCCACATTAATAAGTTTTTTCCCCTTGACGGCTTTTTCTTTTAGCAGCTTTTCTGGAAGAGGATATACATCGCCAAACACAAGCGCCGCAAATTTGCCGCCGCGTTCATTAAGGGTTTCCACTGCTTCTAAAATGGAACCATATGTTGAGCCCCAGCCTACCAGAAGCGTTTCAAAACCGTCACTGCCTATGAAGTCAGGCTCAATAAGCTCTTCTTTAAGCTTTTCAATCTTTTTCATCCGTTTTTCGACCATTGAGTTTCTAACTTCTGCTGATTCAGTTATCATTCCGTGTTCGTCATGCTCATCGCTGTCTATATGCACAAGATTTTTTGATTTCCCCGGGATAAGCCTTGGTGATATTCCATCTTCGGTTAGTTTATATCGCAAATATTCACCATTGAATTTTGTAATCGGACTAGCCACTGATATATTATCCACATTGAAAGGTTTCACAGTGGAGGTCGCGTCCCCAAGGAATTGGTCGCTCAAAAGGATGACTGGTATCTGATATCTTTCTGCGATGTCAAAAGCACGGATGGTTTGATAAAACGAATCCTCATGGTGGCGCAGCGCGATTACCATCCGTGGGAATTCACCTTGTGAAGCTGAGACAACAAATTTTAAATCACTTTGCTCAGTGCGGGTGGGAAGCCCCGTCGCTGGCCCGGGTCGCTGGACGTCTACGATTACAATGGGTATTTCGGCAATTCCCGAAAGCCCTAAGGCTTCCACCATCAGAGAAAATCCGCCGCCGGAAGTACCTGTCATGGCTCTTGCTCCGGCGTATGATGCGCCTATCGCCATGTTGATGGCGGCAATTTCATCCTCGGCTTGTTCGACCACTATTCCCGATTCTTCGCCTTTGGAGGCGAGATATACCATAACCGAAGTAGAAGGAGACATGGGATATGCACAGTAAAATTTTAGTCCTGCGGCTATTGCGCCAAGCCCTACGGCCTGACTTCCGGAAAGAATCATCCAGTCTGAAAAATCGTCCGCAGCAGCTTCGAACTTCTTTTCTGTGCTATCGTAGCCTTTTTTGATTGCTGTCATGTTTATGTCAAAGTATTTTTCGCTAAGCGCGTTCTTTAAAATTTCTGAAGAATTGTCAAGTGTTTCTCCAAACAGCTTAAGAATGGCTCCGACAGCGATTGTTCCCGCAACACGTGGGTTTCCTATTTCTTTAGCCATAGATTTCATTGGTATTTTTATTATGCTTGAATCATCAAGCTCAATATCTTCATCGCATAGAATAAACCCGTCAGAAACAAGCTTGTCTTTATGTAATTCAACTGTTTCTTGGTTTAATGCGATTATGCCGTTTAAAAGATGGCTGTGTGACATTGAAGGCTTGCTTCCAAACCTCAAAAGAGAGAAATTATGACCTCCGCGGACACGTGACATAAAGTCGCGGGAGGTGAAAATATGATATCCTGATTTCTTTAGCAGCTTTTCTAAAATGCTGACCATTGTATCTATGCCTTGGCCTGCCGCGCCGCCGATTAAAATGTTATACACTTAAAAGCCTCCTAAGAATATTTATAATATAATGATACTCTTAAATGGATATAATTACAAACGTTTGAGGGGAGAAGATAATCAAAAAATGGCTAAATAATTATTGTGGAATTTTGAAAAATATAGGGAGAAGAGTATTAATAATACAAAGCAATTACTGCTTTGATTTATTGGGAATGATTAATCCAAACATAAAGTATTTCCGTATTCGATGCTGACTAATCGTTTTATCTGAGCAAAGCAGATAGGATATTTTGTTAAATAAGTGAATTCATTTTCATCATATTTGATATATTATTTAATTGTTAAGGAGGTGTAATCAGAAACATCTTTTTCCGGATAAATCCACAATTCATCACCAGTCCCAAAATTTAGGTACAGCTTCTTATCGGGTATTAAAATATCTTCATTGTAATAATAACAGCGTTGAGTATCATGTCATAAATATAATCCGCGTTTTTTGGGATTAACCGTGTGATGTTTCATGAATTTCAGCACGAAAAGAATCTCTGTCCAATCAGAGCGCTATACTTTTAACCAAATCAATTAAGAAATCTATGTACTTGTTTTGACCATTGATACCTTTTATCATAAAAGCGGTAATAAATACTATAGGTGCAGAAGCTAAAACTAAACATAAAATTATTTCTTATTGGCGAAGAAGTTCTAAATGTAGGTTTATATTTCAACTATTTCTTCAATTATCACATTTAATTTTGAATTGTCATGGGCGAGATCAATGTAGTCATTGGTCAGCTTTTTATCAATAATTACTCGAATTAGAGGCCGAAGGTATGACGAATCAAAATTTTCAACTACAATGCCTACTTGGCCAGAACTTAGCCCGACACAAGTCCCGACGGGATAAAAAGCTACTTTTTTAATAAATGCTTCGACTATTTGAGGGTCAAACATTGTATTATAACCTGATAAAATATACTCGAAAGCTTGCGATGGAAGCATCGCTTTTCGATATGCTCTGTCTGAAGTTAGGGCGTCATAAACATCGACAACCGAGATAATCCTCCCGAATAAAGGAATTTGGTCTGATTCTCTTTTGTCAGGATAACCAAAACCGTTATATTGTTCATGATGGGTTAGTACCGATAGTTTGGAACTTTCAGGGATTGAGTTGCTTGAATATAAATAGTTGTACCCGCGTTCGGTATGCCTTTTTATTTCCTCGTATTCTTCAGGAGTTAATTTGCCGGGTTTATTTAAAATGTTTTTGTCACAAAAAACTTTTCCTATATCGTGTATTAGTGCGCCCAGAGCCAGCTCGTTAAGTTCAGATTTGCTTAAATTTAAAACGGTGCCTACAACGACAGATAATACTGCAACATTTATGCTGTGGCTGAAAGTGTAATCATCATATGTGCGTAAATCAACAATATTTATTTTTATGTGAGAGTTATATTGAACCTCATTGACTATGCCCATTATAATATCTTTTATGGCGTTTAATTGCTTATCACCGCTGTTCATGGGATCTTGATCAGCTTTAAGAAAAAAAGACTTAACTCCTTTAATTGCCTTATACTTCAGCTCGTCGCTTATAACGCTTGAAATATTAATGTCTCTTGAAATATCATCATCAATATATACACCCTGAAGTCCTAATTTTTCAATTCTCTGTATGACAGAACCGGTTAAAGTTACACCCCTTCGGAGCAATATTCTGTTTTTACCGAAATCAATATTTTTAGCCAGTATTTGGCCTGGCTGCAAACATTTTGACGGTATATATCTCATCCGTTTCTCCAATAAGATTTAAAAAAATTAACATATTAAATCTTTAATATTATTTTAAATTGAATTATGGTTTTGAGACCATTTTTCATGCGGTAATTAAATTCAAACTAAAACCGAAAGAAAGCACGAATCAATCGTCTATCCTAGACCGTTTAATGCTGAAAGTATACTTTCCTCTTTAAATGGTTTAACAATGAATCCTTTTGCGCCGGCAATTATAGCTTCTCTTACCATGCTTTCTTGTCCCATTGCAGAAACCATCACCACATTCGCTGATGCATTAACAGATAATATTTTTTTTAGGCTTGTAAGACCGTCCATTTCGGGCATTGTAATATCCATGGTTACTATATCAGGGCTTAGTTCCTGGAATTTTTGGAAACCAATTTGTCCATTGTTGGCTTCGCCGACCACTTCGTAACCGTTTTTTGTCAGTATGTTTTTGATAGAGACTCTCATAAATGAGGCATCATCCACAATAAGCACTTTCTTCATAATTCCTCCCAATTATAAATATAATTAGTAAATTTATACTAAAACTATATAATATGCCAAAACATTATGCACATATCAAGAATATTATCAGTACACAGTCAAAATTGCAAGTTATGATTTCTATATATTATATATCGAAATTTTTGATGAAAATCTTACAACGAAACGCCATTTTGTATGTTTCTTTCACAATTTGTTTACAATATACACTAAAAAATGTTACTTAAAAGCACATATTGTAAAGTTTTGCAAAAAAAAGCACAAAAATAAATATTCCAATAAATATATCGATATATAATATGTAAAGCTTAAATACTTATTAATATAAAATTTTAAGGACATTTCAATGGAAATTAATTCAATAATAAACAAAGCTGATGTTTCTCAACATATATCAGAAAACAATTATGCTTTAAACTTTAAAAAGGGAGATGTTATTGTTGCTGAGATAGTCGCGGCAAATGGCGATACAATTGCGTTGAAAACTAGCGATGAGCTTCTTTTGACTGGAAAATTGATGTCTGAGTTACAGCTTTCAGTGGGCGAACATATTGAATTTGAGGTAAAAGGAAAAACCGGAAATAAATACGTATTACAGACTTTGCCGTCGGCTTTTGATACTGTGGAAATTTCATATGATTCATCGGAGCAGACCGGAAGCAGCAAGGCGAGTATTATAATATCAAATCTATTAAGCAATATTAATATTGAAGCAGATCAAGGTGCAATTGATGAAATACTTGCGGCTTTGGATGAAAATCCACAGTTAGACATGAAAACTGCGGTTTTTATGTTGACTAATGATATAGCTTTAGAAGAAGAAAATATTGAGATAATAAGACAGTTTGAATCAAATGATAATTTATTTTCAGAAAAACTCTTAGCGATGCTAAATAAAATGGTTTCAGACGCGGCTTTTCCTGGAAAAGAATATTCAAGTGCTTTCTATAAGCCAATAAACGAGGGCAGCTCCGAGAATACAATAAATACCTCGGATATTTTAAAAGAAGGCGGCGGGGAAGGGAACAATAATCAGCTAGTTGATAGTATATCTGAAGATAAAGTGGGCGATTTCGTTTTTTCGCAAATAGAAACACCTCAAGCTGCGCAGCAAGAAGATTCCGAGGTTGTCGCCGAGCTTCAAAACAATCAATTTATTAGTGCCGAAAAAACGGTCGATTCGCAAGAGAATGCTCAAATAAAAACAATCATCAATGGACTGTTTTCTAACAAATCGAATATACTGCAGAAACTGGAACAACAACAAAACCAACCCGTTTCTCATGGAAATTTGAATCACAGTTCCAATCCGGAAAACTTTTTTGAGGATAAAGCTTTTCAATCTCTTTTGCCGAAAATTATATTGCTTTTTACAAAGATTGAAGAAATAAAAAGTGGCAAAACGAGTATAAAAAATGCTGATAAAGAACAAATGCAAAAACTTTTTGAACTAAAGGAGACAATCAAAAGCTCCGATATTAAAAATAGGGACATATTAACGGCCAAAACCGAAGAGCTAATATCACAAAACAAAGTTCTTTCTGAAATCAAAAGGTTTTCGTTCTTCAATATTCCTATAAATTTTGGCAAGCACCAGGAAACAGCTGAAATTTATGTATATAAGAGAAAGAAAAACAAGAGTAAAAAAAATCCACAGGAAACAAGAATACTAATAGGGCTTGATACTCAGAATCTTGGCAGATTTGAAGTTTTGGTCAAGGCAAACGCAAAGAATTTATCAATAAGAATGAGCCGTGAGAATGAAATTGCCAATGAAGTAATTGAACTGAGAAGCAAAAAATTAAAGAAATTATTCAATGATATGGGATACAAGCTTACAAGCTTTAAATTGGAAAAACTTCTGGAAAAAACAACATTGGCGAATGCGGAGCAGGTTTTGGTGGCGGGAATCAAATCGCACTCCCAAGTTGATTATACGATATGAAAAAAAAACCGATAAAAATTGCCTCGGCTCTCAAGTACGATATTGAAAAAGACAACGCTCCGTATATCGTTGCCTTGGGAGAAGGGTATGTCGCAGATAAGATAATTGAAAAAGGTCTGGCACAAGGTGTTAAGGTAGTCGAAGATAAGCCGTTGGCTAATATACTTAAAAATCTGAGCCTAGGGGATGAAATACCCGAAGAACTGTATCATGCAGTTGCTCAAATACTGGTTTTCATAAGCGATTTAGACAACGAATATGCACCCGGAAAGCGATAGGGAGCAGGAATAATTAAGCCTGCTGGGAGAATAATGATAAACGGAATAGATTTAAATCAAACATATAATATGTCCACGCAAGGCACCACTTCAAAGGGAGCGGCTGTTTTGCCCGGCTCATTTTCAAGCATGCTATCATCATGCATGGACAGCGCAAAAAGCATAGGCGATGTGAACGCTGAGCCAATGACGGGCGGCCAAGGCGATGGAATGCTTTCAGATAATGTTTTAAGCAGTGATATATTTCTAAATTTATTGGGAGACAATGCTGGCACTGAGAGCATAACTCAATTGTTATATTCAATTCTTGGTTTAGATGCAAGCAACGCTTTTAGTGGCATGGGCAATACTTCATTTAGCGGTTATAGTTCTGCCGCTATTCAGAAAATAGGAAGCGGGGCAACTCCCGGGTATTCGGCTCCGAATTATTCGGAGGCAATACCATCCGCAGCGTCCAAGGCAGTAAACCCGTTTATAAGAAGCAATACAGCAACCCGAAACGCGGGTCTCTATAGGAAAGTTATAAATCAGTTTAACGTTGAAACGAATCCGCGTTACGCTGTTAATAAAAAAGGACGTAATGACACCTATTGCAATATTTTCATTTGGGATGTGACGAGTGCGATGGGAGCTGAGATTCCTCACTATGTGGATCCCGTAACCAGAGAACCGATGTATTATCCTAGCACGAAGGGAGCCCGCGAGCTTACGGCTAACGCGACTTATGATTGGTTGGCGACAAAAGGTGAAAAATACGGTTGGAAAGAAGTTACGGCTGAGCAGGCACAGCTACTGGCAAACCAGGGCAAACCTGTCGTGACAGCGAAAAAGAATAATTCAGGGAAAGGTCATGTTCAAGTGGTGTGTCCTTCAGCGGATGGAAAATACGACCCGCAAAGAGGTGTGACAATAGCGCAGGCGGGAAGCAAACTAACTAATTATGCAACAATGGCTTCATTGTATGGCACAAGTTCGCCTCAATTCAAATATTACGCGCACATATGAAATATTTTTAAGTTAAACAATAAATAAAGTCAAGCTTTTCCATGTTGATACCGATATTACGTATGTAGGTGATGGCTTCGCAACTTTATGGAGGTAATTAAATGTCTAGTGATTCAATTAGCGGTTTAAGCGGCAGCTTAAGAGTTTCAGGTCTGTCCTCAGGTCTTGATACCGAAGCGATCGTAGAAAGCATGCTGCAATATAACCAAACAAAAATAGATAAACAAAATCAAGAAATAACTAAGCTTGAATGGAAAAGCGAAGCATTTCGCGATATTAATTTGTCTATTAGAAATTTTCGCGAAACATATATGAGCGTATTGAGCCCTGACAGCAATATGCTTACAAGCAGTGCATATAACAGCTTTGATGTCACAATGCTTGATGCTTCAAGTGCGGTGTCCGTGGAAGCGGGCGCTACAAGCATGGCAGGAATGATGACAATAAACAGCATAACTCAGCTAGCGCAAGCGGCTGAAGCTGAAAGTATCGGGATCTTTAGCACAGATGAAGTATCGCTGAATACCGCCTTAATTGATTTGGACCTTACAACGGCTATGACATTCGTAGATAATGAAATATCATTTTCAGTAAACGGTGAAGAGTTCACTTTTTCAGAAGACGCTTTGCTTTCAGAAGTTATAAGCACTGTGAATGCTTCTGATGCAGGCGTTACAATGAGATACAGTAGTTTGAAAAAGGGATTAACTGTGGCCGCAGATGAAACAGGCGCAGACAGCACTGTGGAAATAGTCAATATTAAAGGAAACGCTTTTGATGCGACTGCAAGTTCGTTTGGAATTGCCGAAGGAACTTATACGGGCCAAGACGCTATACTTGAAATCGAAAATATTTCGGTAACAAAAAGCACCAACTCCTTCTCTATTGACGGAATAGCTTATACCCTTAGAGACACTTCTGCACAGTCGATTTCATTCAATGTTGAGCGCAATGTACAGAGTACGGTTGATAGGATTACTAGCTTTGTCGACGCATATAATGAACTTGCAGGTAGTCTTCAGGATACTATTGACGAGGAGTTGCATTATGCTTATGACCCGCTAACGGACTCTGAAAGAGAGAACTTGACGGAATCACAAGCTGAAAAGTGGGAAGATTTAGCCAAAAGTGGTTTGCTAAGAAATGATTCAAACATTTCAGGATTATTGGCTAAACTAAGAGAAAGTTTTTATACTGCTGTTGAAAGCGCGGGGTTAAGTCCTTCCGAAATCGGGCTCACTACCGGCACTTATGATAACAAAGGTAAAATCTATGTTAATAAAGATATTCTAACCCAGGCTGTACAAAATAATCCCGAAAAAGTCGAAAGTATTTTTGTCAACGCATCCCAGGCAGAGGATAGTTCGACCAAGTTCAGCGAATCGGGTTTAATAAACAGGATGTCGGATTTGTTTAATAATTATATTAAAAACGCAACATTTAACACAATTTCCAATAACGATTCCGCCCTCGCACGCGCTGAAGCCAGATTGGAAGACTTGGAAGCCTCATATGCGAGCAATGAAGAAAGATACTGGGCGAAATATACGGCAATGGAGACAGCTTTAGCGACAATGAACAGCCAAATAAGCTCATTGTTATCAGCAATGGGCTATTCCGCATCCGCAGAATAAATAATACATTAGATAGAAACTTAGGAGAATTTATTGATGAAACCTTTAGCGAATCCTTATAAACAATACAAACAGCAAGGCATAATGGTAGCAAACCCAGTAGAACTGATAATTATGCTCTATGACGGATGCGTAAAGCAATTGAAACTGACGGAAATAGCGATTAGTGAAGAGAATGTTCAAGATGCTAACACAAGCCTGCAAAAAGCGCAGGATATAGTTACAGAGCTTATAATGAGCCTTGATTTTCATTATCCAATGTCAAATGAGCTGATGAAGATATATGAATTTTTACTAAATCAAATGGCGGAAATAAATGTGTCTAAAAACAGAGGCGGAATCGAACCTTTAATCAATATTCTGCTCGAATTAAGAACGTCATGGGTACATGTATTGAAAGAAAGCAAGCTTATAGAAAGCATAGGATGATATAGTTTGATGAAAACAGCAAAAGCAAATACGCAAGCTATAGATATTCTTAAGAGAAAAAAAGAGTTACTTTTGGCTATATTGGATATTTCTCAAAAGCAAGTGCAATATTTAAAAGATGATGAAATTGAAACACTGCTAAAGGAACTCCAAGTCCGCCAAGGCCTAATTGATGAAATTACGGCTTTAGAAAAAGAGTTATCACAGGATCCTTCATATCAGGCAGATGGATCTAAAAAGCTAATCAATGAAATAAAAAATATTTTGAAGGAAATCGCTGCATTGGATAAGGAAAACTGCAAAGTTGCCGAAGAAAGAGTAGAGCAATATAAAAAGCAGATAAGAGAGCTGAAAAAGGATAAAAGCAGAATTGATTTTTATAAAAACCTTAACGGAAGCTCAGATGGAATATATATTGACAAAAAGAAATAGTAAATTTGCGGTTATAAAATTATGAGAATAAATGACATTAATCAAACATCATCTTCAATAAAAAATAAAATTATTGGCGACGAACAAAAAATTGGCGAAGATACATATAAAGTTTTTAAGCGTGAGCTTACCCTTTTAAGCAATGAAGGCCATCAAAAATACATTACTTCTCTAATAGATGAAATCAAGGCTCAGGGAGAAAAAGTTTCTGCGAAAGCTGATATCGCAGAGCTGCAAAAATACAGGGAATTAATAATGAAGCTGATGAAAGAAAATGCTGGTAATTCGTTCGCATTTGAAAAACGGGACATGTTTGACTCAAGAGGCAGGCACAAAGTTTTTTCGAAAATTCGCGCAGTTAATAAAAAGCTCGATGAACTTACCGCCGAAGTTCTAAAGGATGAAAGCGAAAATATTAAAATCGTAAATCTGGTAGATGATATAAGGGGCATGTTAGTTGACCTGTTTTTATAAGTTGTTTCAAGTTACAACATTTTAATGCAAAATTATTCGTTTTTTAATTGAAAATTAATATATTTATGCTAACATAACAAGAAATATGCAAAAAAGTACTAAGAATTAATGAAACTAGGTTTTTATTCCGATATTAATAATGGAAGCAAAACTCTAAATATAAAGAATATATTAAAAAAGATTGTTTTAAGTTTCAAGAGGAGAATTCAATGGGAGCGGTTGAAAATATATATTTATCAAAACTTTCCCAAGTAAACGAAATACTTGAAAGCAAATTATCCAGCGCCGGTATTTCTTCAACTAAATTTTCCGATATTTTCAATAAAACGCTGGAAGACACCAGTTCGGATTCCAGAATTATAAAGATTGAAAAAAATACTAAGACGCTTAAAGAGCTTCCAAATGAAGACAGATATGATAGTTTAATTGCAGAAGCTGCAAGAAAATATGATTTGGATCCCAATTTGATAAAAGCTGTTATGCGTTATGAATCGCAATTCAAGAGGTATGCGCTTTCAGGCGCAGGTGCTATGGGATTGATGCAGCTTATGCCGGGAACTGCGGCAAGCTTAGGTGTAGATGACGCATATGATCCTGCACAGAACATTGAGGCAGGTGCGCGTTATTTAAGAAAACAGATAAACAGATTTGGAGATGTCAGGCTTGCATTGGCAGGGTATAACACCGGGCCAAACAGGGTTGCATCATATGGGATACAAAACCCGGATAATGAAGAGGAATATAACAGGATATCAGAAAGAGTTCGCGGTTACGTTGACATTGTTTTGGGAAATTATATTCAATACTGCAACCAATCTGATTTTTAGAGGAAAGTAGATGTTTGATAAAATTTTTAATTCAACCGCATTTTTGGAAAAGGGCTTGGATGCCGCATGGCAGAGAAATGAAGTTATTTCAGATAATATAGCAAATGTGGATACGCCTGGGTTTAAAAGGTCTGAAGTAGAATTTGAGTCCATCTTTAAATCCGCGATGGAAGATGCGGCATTTAATGCGAAACAAACACGCGCGGGACACTTGTTAAAAGGGTCTTCAGATTTGGATTATATTTCATCGGTTGTTAATAAGGATGGCTCCACATCAATGCGCTTGGATGGAAACAATGTGGATATCGACTATGAAAGTGCGGAGCTGGCAAAAAATACGATATATTACAATACGCTAATAAAGAAAATCTCAAGCGAATTTACAAGACTTAAAATGGCAATTAGAGAAGGGAAGTAAAACATATGAGTTTTTTAGGCTCAATGGATATCAGCACCTCTGCCCTTACGGCACAAAGGCTAAGAATGGATGTTATAAGCGAAAATATCGCAAACGCCGATACAACACGCACTGAAAATGGGCAACCATATCGCAGAAGGACTGTGGTTTTCAGCCAAAAGCAAGGAGCGTCATTTTCGTCCTACTTAAAGAATGCTCAAAGCAGCATTGCCGGAAGAGGGGTATGTGTTTCCAGCATTGTTGAGGATCAATCCGATTTTATACTGGAATATAACCCGACTCATCCAGATGCTGATGCCAACGGCTATGTCAGTTTGCCAAATGTCAACGAGGTGACTGAGATGATAGATATGATGTCGGCAACGAGGTCATACGAAGCCAATGTGACAGCATTAAATGCGACAAAGAGCATGGCTATGAAAGCACTGGAAATTGGGAGATAATAATATAAAAAAATAATCTTTTTGGAGATTGAAATGCAAGTAAATTCGAATATGAGCATAGGGTCAGTGATAGACGCGATTTCTTCGGTAGAAAAAACGGACAAAAAAAGCACGGAGAACTTTTCTGATATCTTAAGCGATACGCTTAGAAACGTGGCCGAGACCGAAAGCGAGAGTGACCAAGGAACAATTAATCTATTATCCGGAGAAGACGCCAGCATTCATGAAACTGTGATACAAACCGAAAAAGCCGAACTTGCTTTGGAGCTTGCGTTGCAGGTGCGAAATAAGGTAATTGACGCATATAAAGAAATCATGCAAATGCAGCTATAAATAGAAAATGCCAGATAGTACGGAAACTATTATGGCATTTTTTGCATATATAAATAACTAAGTCGAGGAGTGCCCAATGGAGGGTGGATTAGAACAAACAATATTAATAATAGGCGTTATGGTAGCCGTTTTGCTTGGTGCATATTATGTCACCAAGTTTTTAGCTAAAAGGGGAAAACGCCTGACGCAGTCAAAATATATCAAAGTTGTCGATCAAATTTTTCTTTCAACCGACAAGCAGATTGCGTTAATAAAATTTGGCGGCAAAAATATTTTGGTGGGCATCACCAATCAATCAATAAATTTGATAGCTGAAATGGATGAAGAAGATACTGCCTTGATTGAACGTGAAGCAAAAGAAAGCGCGATTCAGCAAAAAAGCTTTTCTTCAACTATTATTGATTTTATAAACAAAGCAAGAGGCTCACAGGAAGAACTAAAAAAAACTCGGAAAGCATCAAAGCAAAAGTATAAAAATGAAGAAGAGATTTCTGAGGATGAGAAAAAAGATTTTGCTTCAATAATGGAATTGATGGGCAAAGATAAAGATTTGACAGACAATCAATCCTCGGAAGGTAAGTCAAAATGAGGTTTAGAAAAAAACTATTATTAATTATTCTAATAGCATTAATTTTAGCACTCTTTTCTGGGTGCAGTGTTATTGGCGAAATGGATAACACATCATCGGAATCGGCGCCACTGGGAGGGCTGCTGGGGGATAGATCTGAAACA
Organism: Christensenellaceae bacterium; assembly: GCA_963675575.1. Lineage (GTDB taxonomy): Bacteria > Bacillota > Clostridia > Christensenellales > UMGS416 > JAGLOK01. Next base: position 2,338,587 of record OY776378.1, on the reverse strand, counting down.
ATAGATATAATTCTGCTGCTGACAGTGCTGACACTTGTGCCGTCCATACTCATTATGATGACGGGCTTTACGAGGATTGTAATCGTGCTTTCTTTAATACGAAACGGTTTGGGGCTTCAGCAAATGCCTCCGAACCAGGTGCTGATTGGCCTTGCGTTGTTTTTAACTTTTTTTGTGATGTCGCCTGTTATAGAAGATGTAAAAGTTAATGCGTACGAGCCGTATATTGAAGAGCAGATTACTTTGGATGAAGCATCAGAGCTTGCATTAGTGCCTGTGCGAAATTTTATGCTCAGGCAAACATATAAAAAGGACTTGGAATATTTTATATCCGTTTCCTCTCAAGATTCTCAGATAGAATCTGTTGAAGAAGTTTCAAACACAGCGCTTTTTCCAGCGTTTATCACAAGCGAAATAAAAAGAGGATTTCAAATTGGATTCTTTTTGTATATACCTTTTATCGTGATGGATATGATTGTAGCCAGCACTTTGATGGCAATGGGCATGATGATGCTGCCCCCGATAGTTATTTCTCTGCCATTCAAACTTCTTTTGTTTGTGTTGGTCGATGGCTGGATGCTTACCGTTCAGACGCTCATTACCAGCTTTACATAGCTTAATTTAAAAAGTGCAAAGAATTTTAGATAGGGGGGAGACGTTCTTTTGGAGCAGACTGAAATAATTCAAATAATGCAGGATGCTGTTTATACGATTTTGATTGTCGCGGCACCAATGCTTTTAACAGGGATGGTAGTTGGAGTTATTGTTTCTATTTTTCAGGCAACCACACAGATTAATGAGCAGACATTAGCTTTCGTTCCCAAAATAGTATCCATTCTTTTGGCAATAGTAATTTTTGGGGGATGGATGATTACTAATTTAACTGATTTTACGCATAGAATGTACTCAATGATAGGGACGATGATTAACTAGGGCTAAAATGGAACAAGTAATACAAGATGTCAGTGCAAATTTAGATAATTTCATTCTTATGTTCCTTCGAACATCTGCTCTGATTATTTCTTCGCCCATTTTTGGCAGAAAAAATGTTCCCAATATCGTAAAAGTGTGTTTTTGCACGCTTTTGACCTATGTTATTTTCGCATCCGTGGCTACTCCTGTTGTAATAAGATATAGCAACATTCTCGAATATTCGCTGCTTTGTATTAAGGAATTATTATATGGAGTTGTGTTGGGATATGTGACAACACTTTTTTTCTCTTTGACGCAGACGGCAGGTCATGTTACGGATATGATGATGGGCTTTGGCATGGTAAATGTTTTTGATGTACAAAACAGAATTAAAGTGCCTCTCACCGGAAATCTGCTTTATATTATTTTAATTATCACTTTTTTTGCTGCAAATGCGCATCTTCAGCTGATATACATTCTTCAGGCTACTTTTGCACAGGTTCCTATAGGCTCGGTTACGCTCAATCCCAAGATTGCTTATGTGGCTATTGAAGTATTCATCCTTGCATTTGTAATGGCTTTGAATGTGGCTATGCCTATTATCGCCTCAGGACTCTTGGGCGAAGTTGTAATGGGGATTATAGTTAAAATGGTGCCACAAATGAATATTTTTGTTGTGGGGCTTCCCCTCAAAGTGATATTGGGAATACTGATGCTATTTTTAGTTCTTCCTGCATACATTTCTTATACAGATATTATTTTTAGAGAAATGTTCAGCTCAATTGACGCAATGTTTAAAGGATTGGGGGTGGCGTAGTGAGCTCGCAGCAAACAGGCGAAAAAACTGAAAAAGCTACCCCGAAGCGAAAACGGGACTCCAGAGAAAAAGGGCAGGTGTTTAAAAGCACAGAAATGGTTTCATCGCTTTCGCTGATAGTTATGTTAGCCGTTTTTTCTATATTTGGCACATCTATCATCGGTAATCTGAGCAAGCTGATTACAAGCACGTTTACTTATAGAGCGATACCTGATACTCTTACAATGGCTTCGGTAAGCGCTGCTCTGACAAATGCGTTAAAATATTTCTTTTTGGTAATGGCGCCCGTGCTTATCGCTGCGTTTTTTAGTGCTTTTTTGTTTAACGTTGTACAAGTCGGATTTTTGTTTTCAACAAAAGCCATATCGCCGAAGTTGGAAAAGATCAGCATGGTTGCAGGATTTAAACGCCTATTTTCAGTGACAACAATAGCTGAGCTTTTTAAATCGATAATTAAGATTACAATTATCGCAGTAGTGGCATATAATGCTTATAAAAATGAGTTTGGCAAAATGCCTCAGCTAATGCCACAAAATGTTTTGTTATCCGCGCAGCAATTTGTTAAGATAACACTTTCAGTGGCTTTCAAAATTGCGATTGCTTTGGCCATCTTTGCTCCCATTGATTATTTTTATCAATGGTGGAAGTATAATAAAGACTTAAAGATGACAAAACAGGAAGTGAAAGATGAGTATAAACTTTCTGAAGGGGACCCTCAAATTAAAGGGAAAATACGTCAGAAACAGAGGGAAATGAGTCAAATGAGGATGATGCAGGCCGTTGAAGAGGCGGATGTAATCATCACCAACCCGACTCACTACGCCATTGGCTTAAGCTATGATGGGGAAAAACATGATGCGCCGCTTGTTGTTGCCAAAGGCAAAGATTTTTTAGCCCAAAAGTTAAAAGAAAAAGCAAAAGAGCTGGAAATTGAAATGGTAGAAAACAAGCCGCTTGCTCAGTCTTTGTATTTTCATTGTGATGTTGGGGAGGAAGTTCCCGAAGATTTGTATCAAGCGGTTGCCGAAATACTGGCATATGTATATAATCTAAAAAAGAACATGAGGAGGGGCAGATAATTTGAAGATAAATGATGTTGTTATATCTGTAATGATACTTGGCATTGTTTTTGCCATCATATTGCCAATAGGGGCCTTTCTTCTTGATATGCTTTTGATTATTAATATCACTCTGTCGCTTTTTATTTTGCTTACCAATCTTTATGTAAAAAAAGCGCTTGAGTTTTCGACGTTTCCAACAATGCTCTTATTCCTTACTCTTTTCAGAATATCTTTAAATATTGCTTCGACAAAGCTGATACTCGGCAACAATGGACAAGCTGGGAAAGTGATAGAGACATTCGGAAATTTTGTTGTGGGCAATAATTTAGTAGTAGGATTTGTAATATTTATAATTATTATTTTGGTGCAGTTCATTATTATCACAAAAGGATCCGAAAGGGTAGCTGAAGTCGCGGCGAGGTTTACACTGGATGCAATGCCGGGTAAGCAGATGGCGATAGATGCGGACTTGAATTCCGGTGTGATTGACGAAAATCAGGCGCAGCAGCGAAGAGAAGAGATTCAGCGTGAAGCAAACTTTTACGGGGCGATGGACGGAGCATCAAAGTTTGTAAAGGGTGATGCTATAATAGGCATTATTATTGTTATTATTAATACTGTAGGCGGGTTGCTTATAGGCGTTCTCGGAATCGGGGGCGGCGCGGGGATGGCAGTTGACAAGGCAGTGCAGGTTTATTTGCTTGCAGTTGTGGGCGACGGATTGGTGAGCCAGATACCAGCTCTATTGGTTTCAACTGCAACCGGCGTAATAGTTACACGTTCAGCGAGCGAAAACAGCTTTGGACAGGATCTGTCCAAACAATTGATGGCAAGGCCTTCTGTTCTGTTTGTTTTGGGGGCAATGCTTTTCTTGATAAGCCTTATTCCCGGATTGCCAACAATTCCGCTATTATTTTTGGCTATCTTATTGCCTCTGTCCGCTTATTTTACTTTGAGTGCCCGCAAGAAAAAAGAGCTTTCCGTGCAGCAGGATTCCGCAGAGATTGCGGCAAAGGAAAAAAGAAAGCCCGAGAGCGTAACTTCTCTTTTGCATGTAGATACAATTGAAATGGAATTTGGATATGGTATAATATCGATGGTGGATACATCCCAAGGAGGAGATTTGCTTGACAGGGTTGTTATGATAAGGCGACAGTGTGCATTAGACCTTGGTATTATCGTGCCTGTTGTGCGGTTAAGAGATAATATTCAGCTTAAAAACAATCAATATTCAATAAAAATAAAAGGACTGGAAGTGGCAAACGGCGAAATTATGATTGACCACTTTTTAGCGCTTAAGCCTGCTGATGTGAATTCAAGCATCAAAGGTATAGAAACAGTTGATCCAACGTTTGGTCTTCCGGCAGTGTGGATAACCGAAAGTGAGAGAGAAAATGCCGAGCTTAAAGGTTATACGACAATTGACGCGCCGTCGGTGATATCCACGCATCTTATAGAAGTAATAAAAAGCCATGCGCACGAACTTTTAGGAAGACAGCAGGTAAAAATCCTTTTAGATAACTTGAAAACCCAGCAGCCAGCGCTTGTTGACGAAGTTACGCCGAAGCTTTTTAGCATAGGGGAGATACAAAAAGTTCTCGCCAATCTTTTAAGGGAAGGCATTTCAATAAGGGATATCGGTACAATCCTTGAGATACTGGGCGATTACGGAACAATAGTTCGTGATCCGGATACATTAACCGAATATGTAAGACAAAGCTTAAAAAGAGCTATAACTCATCGATTTATACCTGAAGGCAAGGCAAGAGTTATAACTTTGGATCCTTTCTTAGAACAGAAAATAGCCGAGAACATACATAAAAGCGAGCAAGGATCATATCTGGTATTGGAGCCAAATGTAATCCAAAAAGTCCTTGCCAGCTTAAAAAAAGCAATTGAGCATTTTTTGAGCCTGGGGATAACACCGATTGTGCTTACGTCTCCTCAGATACGTAAGGATTTTAAGCGCCTGACTATTCAGCTGGATCCTGATATTACAGTTTTATCTTATAACGAGATTGAACAAAATGTGGAAATTTATTCAGACAAGGTGGTAAACATTTAAATTATGTTTGTAAAAAGATATTTGGTAAATGATATGCAGGAAGCTATGACCAAGATCCGAAAAGAGCTTGGGAATGACGCTGTAATCTTAAATAGTAGGTTTGTCAGACAAAAAGGTGTTATAAATCTATTTAAAAAGAAGAAACTTGAAGTCATGGCGGCATATGATTCTAAAATAAAGAAAAAGAAATCATTTTCTGAAGAAATTGGCAATCTCGCCCAGATCCCTATTGCTGAAGCCCGCGATGATGAAAAAATAGAGGAGCTCACTGATAAAATTGATGAGCTGCAAAAAACTATTGCCGGGCTTGCGGACAAATTTTCCGTGGAACAAAAGAAGGAAGAGAAGAAGTATTCTTATGAAGTAAACAATTTATATAAAAAAATGGTTGCTCAGGATGTTAATTTAGAGCTCGCAAATGAATTTGCTAAAAGTGTTGAAAAAGTTACTTCCAAGATGGAAGTTGAGCCCAGCCAGGTGATGGAGCAGTTAATAGTCAAAAAACTTGGGGAGTCTGCACCTATTAAAATCAAGAAATATAAGAGAAACATCCTTGTTTTTTTAGGTCCGACAGGAGTTGGAAAAACCACAACGCTAGTTAAACTCGCAGGATATTTTGTTTGCGAACAAGGCTTGAAAGTCGGTATTATAAACACTGATACTTTCCGAGTTGCGGCTAAAGAACAACTCAAAATTTATTCGGAAATAATGCAGATACCACTAAATACTGCATATACTTCCGAAGAGCTAAAAGAAGCTCTTGCTCACCAAGAAGACAGAGATTTGATTCTTATAGATACCGCGGGAAGAAGCCTGCGTGATGATAAATATAAAGAGGATTTTGAAAATATTATAAAAACTTGCGAACCGGATGAAATTTTCATGGTACTGTCTTTGACTTCCGGCTATAAAATCTGTAAGCAAATAATAGACGATGTTTCATTTGTCGGAAACTATAAAATAATACTAACAAAGCAAGATGAAGTGAATACATGGGGCAATATATTAAACTTTGCCGCCTATGCCCAAAAACCACTATCATATATTACAAACGGACAGAATATTCCCGATGACATCGAACAGGCTGAAGCTTCCAAGATTGCCGTAAATATTTTAAGACAAGGTGAAACTATATGATGGATCAAGCGCAAAATTTACGTGATATGATGGGCAATAAAGGAAACGCTAAAGTTATAACTGTTACAAGTGGTAAGGGCGGAGTGGGAAAATCCAGCATTTCGCTCAATCTTGCAATTGAGCTAAGCCGAAGAGGGGAAAAAGTATTGCTTATTGACTCAGACTTTGGTTTTTCCAACATTGATATTATGCTTGGAGTATCAACAAAGTATAATTTATCGCATGTCTTAAACAGAAAAAAAGAGGTAACGGATATTATCGAATGCGGGATTGAAGGTGTTCAATTTATATCCGGGGGTTCAGGGCTGTATGATTTAATCAGTATGGACGGCTTTCAAATCAGCAGGCTGTTAAACAGCTTTAGGAGGCTGGACAGTATAGCTGATATCATTATCTTTGATACCGGATCCGGACTGTCTGAAAATATACTCCGCATGATTTATGCAAGCCATGAAACCATATTGGTTACAACCCCGGAGCCGACGTCCATTACCGATGCTTACGCGCTACTCAAAATAGCGTGCAGACAAAAAAACAAACCAAACATACAGCTTTTAATGAACAAAGCCAAGAATAAAAAAGAAGCAGACGCTGCTATGAATGGGTTTGTAAAAGTAGTTGATAGCTATATGGATTTAAAAGTAAAAAAGCTGGGATATATACTTCGTGATGAAAACATGGCTAACGCAGTAAAAATACAGCAACCCCTAATGGTAAGCTTCCCAAAAAGCAACGCTGCACTAAATATTAAGGATATAGTGGATGGTTATTTGAATATGCCTAAGGAGGATCATACCTCTTTTGGCATTAGAAACTTTTTTGATAGGCTTGTAAGTAGATATGATGAAGATGACGAGGAAAAAATAGAATACTTGGGGGCAATCAATGATATTGAGTCAAGTGGCTAATTTGGGCGAAATGTTTAAGATAGAATCGGAAGAGTTGGTTACCAAAACAAAGCTTCAAGACATTGTTGATGAACAGAGTTTTATTGTTTTTCAGCCAACTGTGCACGGAATCCCGCTTAGGGCAAATAAAACTACGCCTTTAAGATTTTCATTTTGCCGGAACAACGGGATGTATGTTTTTGATGCAGTAATGGAAAAATCTTTTGTACGAGACAATTTAAGAGTATGCCAGTTCAAAGCAATATCTGAGGTGGAAAAAACACAAAGGCGTTCCTCATTTAGGCTTCCCGTTGTGTTGGATGCGATAGTAAGCCTTATTCAGCCGGAAGTTGATATACCCGGCACACATGCCGTTTATGAAGCTAAAACCAGTGATTTGTCCGATGCCGGCATGCAGTTTACATGCTATGAATATTTCATTGGCGGTACTTTGATAAATATCGTTTTGGATTTGGGAGGGGAAAATGAGCTTTCGCTAAATGCAAAAGTAATTAGGTGTTTTTTGCCATCTAAGAAAACTGTTAAATATAATGTAAGTGTGAAGTTTGTCAATCTTTCAAGCGGGGATCAGGCTAAGCTCAGCCGCTTTATATTAAAAACACAAATAAAAAACAGAAATAGGCTTAGGTAGAAGTAAAAATCTTTTGATGTATAGATATGAAAGGCAATATGAAAGAAACTAAAATGGTTAATAAAAATAGCGAGCTTGACAAGCTTTGGCAAGAATATTTTAATAATAAAACCATTGAGTTGAAAAATGAACTTGTACTTTCTTATACTAATCTTGTCAAAAGAATCGTATTAAGAATGTTGCCGAAATATGAAGGTCACAGTAATTTTGATGACATGCTCAGTAATGGTATACTTGGGCTCATGGATGCTGTTGAAAAGTACGATTTGAAGAGAAATGTGAAATTCGAACACTATGCTTCCATGAGAATAAAGGGTGAGATTATTGACCAAATACGTCGGCAGGATTGGGCGCCATCAAGTCTGAGAAGGAAAATCAAAACAATTAGTAATGCCTATAGTGAATTGGAAAACCGTTTTTTTAGGGAACCAACGGAACTTGAAGTGGCGCAATATCTTGAAATATCACATGAAGATTTTAAAAAGACAGTTCAAAAAGCACATATGTTTAACATTGTTCATTTTGAGGAAATGATGAGCAAGAATTCTTTTTCTGTAAGCAGCATATCAGATAAAGGGGAAACTGTTGAACAGCAAATAGAAAAAAAAGAGATGAAAACAATTCTTGGTAAGATGATTGATGGGTTGCCTGAGAAAGAAAAGCTTGTAATAACACTATACTATTACGAAGAGATGACATTGAAAGAAATTGCGGAGATCATCGGAGTTTCCGAGTCAAGAATATCTCAGATTCACTCAAAGGTGTTGTTGAAACTTCGCTCAAAGATAAAAGAGGTTAACGGCTGAGTAGCAAAGTTATTGTTTATTAAATGAATAAGTTAATACTAAGGAATTCTACGAGGTGGGAAATGGACTTTTCATATTATGTTTTTGCTTTCTTTATTTTTGTATTGGCGGCTATAATTGTCATTTTGACAAAAAAAATCAAAGGGGCGGATTCTAAAGACAATAAAGTAATCTATGAAAAAGAAAAAAAATTATTTAAACTATATCAAAATCTTGAAGAGATGATATTGGTTGCTGAAGAATTTATCGAGGAAGCTCATAAAGAAATAGCTGCGGATAAAAGCAATATTCATTCCATGCTGGAGAAGGCGGAAGATTTATATCGTCAAGCGCAAAATGAAATTGATAATTACATAATTCAAGAAAATAAAGAAGAAAAAAAAACTACCCAGGGGGATAAGAAAAAAACCGAGCCAGTAAAGAACAAAAACAATTTAAGCAAAAGTGTGCAAGTTAGATTACTTGCAAAGGAAGGACAAAACATCGAACAAATTTCAAAAGAATTGAGCATGTCCCAAGGAGAAGTAGCACTTATAATTGGTCTTGACCGATAGAGGAAATCTTGGGCTAAAGCAGCAGCCCCAATGTGACGATATATATAATGAGTCTAAAAAAGGTTTTCAGGAGGGCATAATGCTCCGAAGTTTGTATATTGCTGGCACTGGTATGCTGGTACAAAGAAAAAAAATGGATGTTTTAACAAATAATATCGCGAATGTTGAAACAAGCGGGTATAAACAGGACCAGTTACTGTCCAGATCGTTTGCAGATGTATTATTGGATAGGACTAATGATCCTTCCGTGCTTAATATGTCGAATGTAGTGGGAAGGCAAAATTACGGGACTCATATAGACGAAGTTGTTGTAAGCTTTGAACAGGGGAACCTGGAAGAAACAGGTATGCTTACTGATATGGCGATTGAAGGGTCAGGATTCTTCGTTGTATCAACGCCAAACGGAGCGAGATACACAAGGGATGGCGGCTTTGGAATAAACAACGAAGGTTTTTTGGTAAACTGCGACGGATATAAAGTGCAGGGCATAAACGGCCCAATAAATGTTGGAACAGAGGAATTTTCAGTTGATGAGCAAGGCAATGTTGCTGTTGCAGGAACTGTGGTGGGGCAACTTAAAATTGTATCTTTTAATAATCTGGACGGGCTCAGAAAAGAAGGGGAAAATCTCTATATTAACTATACCAATCAGCGTGTGTACACGGACAATACAAGCACTATTATACAGGGATCATTGGAGTCATCCAATGTGGACATTACAGAGCAGATTGTTAACATGATGGAAATCTCGAGGTCATATGAGTTAAATCAGAAGATGGTAAAAATGATTGATGAGTCTCTCGCGAAAGCTGTTAACGAAGTCGGAAGGGTTTAGGTAGCTTATAATGATGCAATCTTTATTTTCAGCTAAAATGGGTATTAAAGCTCAGCAATTAAGGGCAGATACAATAGCTAACAATATTGCGAATATTAACACGACTGGATTTAAAAGCAGCAGAGTATCTTTTAAGGACGCATTGAATACGACAATGATACGACCTGTAAAATCAAATGAAGAACCTAATCTGCAGCAAGGAAACGGTGTTATGGTTTCGGCCATAAATAAATCATTTGTGCAAGGTACCCCGGTTGAAACAGGTGTACCATTGGATATGCGAATAGAAGGCGATGGCTTTTTTACAATAGATTCAGGAGAAGGCGAACAATATTATACTCGAAGCGGTGCATTTGCGGTATCAAATGAAAATAATGTTCATTATTTAGTGAATTCTCGGGGAGATTATGTACTTGATACTGGGATGAACAGGATTGAGCTTCCTGATAGCGTCAGCGATGTTGCTGTTAATAGTGAAGGTGGAGTTTTCGGCAATGATACCTTGATTGCTCAGCTTAATATAGTTAGTTTTGCCAACAAAAACGGATTGTCCTCCGTCGGAAAAGGCGGCTACGTTGAAACTGCGGCTTCCGGTGGACCTTTTTCTAGTGAAACAGCGATTGTTCATCAAGGGTCGCTTGAAAGCTCAAATGTTGATTTAAGCATTGAAATGACAAAGCTGATTAGAGCTCAGAGAGCCCTTTCTCTGGTTAGTAAAGCCCTCAAGACTTCGGACGAAATGTCAGCGATGACAAACAATATGCGTTGATAATTTAATTTAAAAGAGAGAGAGAGATTTATGGGGGCTACGATTAAAAGATGTAAAAGATGCGGAGCAATATTTGGTTCCTACGGAGCGGACTGTTGTGCAAAATGCGCTGAAGAATTAGACGAACTTTTTACAAAAATACAAGATTATTTGTATGATCATGATACAGCGGGGGTAGTAGAGATATCAGAAGCTCTTAACATTGACGGTAAAATCATTTTAGATTTTATTAAAGATGGAAGCCTTGCTTTAAACGAAGGCAGTTATGCCATAAACTGTGACAGATGCAACAAACCTATCTCTTCCGGGAGATATTGCAGCGAATGCAAAGAGGAACTTAGTAGCATTTTTGAAAACGCGGCTTCATCGCATAAACAAGAAGAAATTGAGAAAAAAAAGAAAGTTAGAATGCATATAAGACATGATGATTAAAGTTAAGGTGATATAAATGAAAATAAATAGAATACCTCCAAGCAAAATAATAAACCAGTATATTCATTTGCGTGAAAATATGCCAACAGAAAATAAGGCCGAACAGTCAACGGACAAGGTTGAGCTCACAAAAGATTCCAAAACTTTCTCGGCGGCTCTGAAATCGGCGAGAGAGGCAATTAGGACAAGAACTCCTGAAGAGCTTAAAAAAATTAATGAAGTTGCAAAAATGATTCAGGAAAGCGAATATAGCGTAAGTGGAGAAGATGTAGCAGCTAAAATGTTAGACATGGACGAATAAATATAACATTAGATTTGAGGACTATATAATCGTGGATTTACTGATTGAAAATTTTATAGATATACTTAGCGCGGAAAAGGCAGTCCATGAGGAATTGCTTAAATTGGCTGCAAAGAAAAAAGAAACGCTTATTAAAAATAAGGTTGACGTCTTGAATGATATTGTTTCAAAAGAAATCATATTAGTAAATAATGTAAAAGAGCTTGAAGAAAAACGGGAAGCTTTCTCGAATGAAATTGCTAAAGAGCTAAACATAACGCAAGGTAAAATCACACTTGATAAAATTGCCAAGGGAGTTAATGGTGATTTGAAGCAAAAATTGCTTGAAATAAAAAACGAATTAAGTACTGTGGTCAAGAAACTTGCCGACTATAATGATTTAAATAAGGAATTAATAAAAACTCATCTTAAATATACTTATTTTTCGCTTAATATAATGACACAAAGCGGAATAACGGCAGATACATACGACAACAGCGGATATGTGAAAGAAGATAACAAAGCGCGCGTTGGTCTGGTTGACCAGAAAGTCTAGGGATATTAATGGGTGGTTCTTTTAGCGGTTTAGAAATAGCCAAAACAGGCTTATTTGTTAGCCGCAAAGCGATAGATGTAACAGGTCAGAACATTACCAACGCAAATACAGTTGGTTATACAAGGCAGCGACTTATAACTGAAGCTATAGATCCATACTCGCCCACTGGAAGATTTCTTGGGTTAAGCACATCTTCAGTCGGAAGGGGTGTGGACACTGTTGCCGTGGAACAAATCCGCAGCGATTATTTAGATCGGCAATACCGCAGCGAAAATTCCGACCTCGGCCTTTGGAGCACACGCGCGGAAGAAATGGAATATATAGAGACTATAATTAACGAGGGCACTCAAAACAGTATATCTCAGTCATTAGCTGATTTTTTTGATAGCTTAAATGAGCTGTCAATCGACCCGGTAAGTGAAGAAATACGTACCAATGTTCAGCAAAATGCATCGAAACTGACTGAAACTTTTAACCATTATAATAATAAATTAGTTGAACAGCAAAACATATATAACGATTCTATGAAAGTCGTGACCGATAGAGTTAATGATTTTCTTGTAAATATAACTGAATATAACAAACAGATATATGCATATGAACTTTCCGGTGAAAAAGCAAACGATTTGAGAGATAAAAGAAATGTTATGCTGGATGAGCTTTCTGAGCTTGTGAACATCGAATATTACGAGAATACTGATGGAAATCTTGTTGTATCAGTTGAAGGTACGGAGCTTATAAACCATACAAACGCTACGCTGCTGGATGCACGAGCGGAATTGACCGGTGCAGTATCGGGGGAACCGGATTATTACGAAATATATTTTGAAGGCACAAACACTGTATTTTCATACAGTAGCGGAAAACTTCAAGCCTATAAAGATTTAAGAGACGGGAATTCGGTAGATAATATTGGAGTGCCCAAGATGTTGGACGGCCTTAATATACTGGCAAGAAGCTTAACTGAAGAATTTAACAATTTAAACAATGCCGGATATACAATACCATATGGGGCTACGCCGTCTCAAACCGGAGTTGATTTTTTTGAAGTTCCCGCGGGCGGCATAGGCCTTGTAACGGCCAAAAACTTTAGTATTTCTGCGGCACTTAAAGATAATGTTTTTAACATTGCGGCCTCAGACCAATTGGTTGATCTTGGTGCGGCCAGCACCCAGCAAGGCAATAATGTTAACGCATTGAAAATGGTGGCGCTAACAACAAAAACGGACATTTCGGCGGTGTCTAATTTTGACAGCTATCTGGAAAGTTTGGTAGTTCAGATTGCTATTGACAGCGCTCACGCCGATAAAATGAGCGATGGTCAGGAAACCATCATTGCAAACATTGAAAACAGACGTCAGTCAATATCAGGGGTGTCCGTAGATGAAGAGATGATGGAGCTTGTGAAGTATCAGCATGCATATGCGGCCGCTTCACGAATGATAAATGTTATAGATGAAGCGTTGGATATTTTAATTAATAGAACAGGCTTGGTCGGAAGATAGAAGTATAGGGAGAGTTAATATGCGTATATCAAATTCTATGTTAAATGATAATTATTTGAGTAATTTAAATACAAATTTGGAAAAAATGCTGAAGCAACAAACTCAGATAGCGACTGGTAAACGGATAACAAAACTCTCAGATGACCCTATCGGAGCAATAAATATCATGAATGCCAATGTTAAGCTTGAGCGCTTAGAGCAATATGAGAAAAATGTTACCAGCGCGCAGACATGGGTTGAACGCACAGAAAATGCTATACTTGAGCTTAATACAGTAATAACATCAGCCTATGAGTCGGCTGTTTCAAGCGCTAATGATTATTTGACAGGACCAGACAAAGAAGCAACTGCCGCGTTAATCGGTCAGCTTAGGGATCACGCCCTTTCGATAGCAAACAGCCAATCAGGCGACAAATATTTATTTGGCGGCTTTAATACAATAAACCAGCCGTTTAAGTTAGACGGCGCTACAGGGGCTTTGCTGTATAACGGAATCGATATGTCAAACGCTTCGGATCCTGCGCTAATCGCTGAAGGTTCTCAGGTTATTCAATATGAGGTAGCCTTCAATGTCAAGTTGGATATATCGATATCTGGCACTGAGGTTATGGGGACAGGAGAAGATAACATTTATAAAATTTTGGATGATTTTTATGATGCGCTCCAAAATGACGCTTCTGTCGATGATTTGGGAGGATATATAGACAAACTAAAAGATGCACAAGGGAATTTACTGAACATAGAAAACAAAATTGGCGGATTGACAAACAGGCTGGAACTTATAATGACCAGGCATGAGGAAGACCATCTAAACTATACTAGCTCAAAATCCATTCTCGAAGATGTTGATCAGGCTGAAGCTATAATGAAATTTAAAATGACGGAAAATATATATCAAGCATCATTACAGATTTCTTCTAAGATTCTTCAGCTCACTCTCGTCGATTTCCTCGACTAACCTACCTTCGTTAAAATTAATTAGTGTAAAGAATTATGAATACTTCTAGTACAAGCCCCCCTGTGATGCATATTTCTACCAGGGCGGCAAAAGTAAATATAAGACAAAATAGACCTAGATTAAAAATTAAACATAATAGGCCGAGAATGCAGATAAGGAAAAGAGCGCCTGAGTTTAAAATCAATAGGTCTGTTGTTGATGTAAGAAAATATTCGGCTCCGGCTATTCAGATTTCTCACCGATTTATAGCTCTGCCGTCCGGATACGAATCAAATTTTACGGAAGATTTAATGGATGACACCGCGGCCATGAATATCTTGGAAGAAGAGGCAATCCAGGTGCAAAAGTCTCTTAAAGAACCATATGATATTGAGGTTGCCAATAATCAGAATGAGTCGGTTCATTTGGAAACTATTTCATTGGAATGGAACAGAGGGTACTTAGAGATAGACTGGACGGAAAATTACACCGAAATCGATTGGGATATTGATGTATCACCGGATATATATGTTGAACCGCATGAAGTGAAAATATATTTCCAAGAGAGTACAAAACATAAATTTAACGTAAAGAATTACACATACAAAGGTGTAAATCTCGACAAAAAAATATAAAATTCTTCTTTTTTGAGCATTTTTTATATATACTAGTAGGGTGAGGAGAAAGCATTTATGAGAGTTGAAACAGATAGGTTTGGAGACTTTGAATTAGAAGAAAAAAATAAAATAATTTTTCCGTCAGGTTTGCCGGGTTTTGAAGATTTGCGTGAATTTATAGTTTTGAAGATTATGGAGACTAAGCCGATATATTGGCTACAGTCTATTGAGGATAAATATATATCATTGCCGGTGATAATACCTTTTGAGATTTTTGAAGATTATTGTATAGAAATCGATGATGAAGAGATGAATGATTTAAATATTAAAAGCCAAAATGATATCCTTATTATGAACGTTGTAGTTATACCTGAAGATATAAAAAAAATGACGGCGAATATGGCGGCACCGATAATAATTAACGCTAAGAGGGGCATTGGCAAGCAAGTACTTATTGATGCCAGAGACCTTTCTGTTAAACAACCTGTATTTGAAGATATTATGAAAGTAATAAGCGGAGGTGATCAAGATGCTGGTTCTGACAAGAAAAAAGGGTGAAGGCATCTATCTTGGCAAAGATATAACCGTTGAAATCATCTCTATAGAAAAAGATCGAGTAAGTATCGGCATCCAAGCCCCGAGAGAAATTGAAATTTATCGAAAAGAACTTTTAGATGATACTATTTTGTCGAACAAATCTGCCGCTAATACCAAAATGACATCGCTTAGATTTCCGGATTAGGGTAACTAATATTTGATTTTCCGCAGAGCTGGTTGGTTACCAATTTTCAGCTCTTTTATTTTATTTCAAATTAGTGATACGAGCAATATGGGAAACCCTTTATTGAAAAGCGAAGAAAAAAGCTTCAGGGGATATGAGTGTTAGGTAAATTATCTTTAATTAGGTTTATATTAAAAACAAACACCGCATACGCAGTGTTTGTTTTTTGTTTATTCCAAATTCAGTATTTCAGCTTATTTAGCTTACCCTCAACGGTTACTGTAGAAGCTGAAGAACATTCTGAGGAGCTGCATTGGCCTGAGCCAACATAGCTGTAGCAGCCTGGACTAAGATGTTGCTGCTTGTGAATTTTGTCATCTCCGATGCCATGTCTAGGTCGCGGATGCGGCTTTCGGCGGCTGCGAGATTTTCTGAAGATGCATCAAGGTTTTTGATCTTATGCTCAAGTCTGTTCTGAACAGCACCAAGTTTTGCTCTTTGGGTTGAAACTTGATCGATAGCACTATTTACAGAAGTGATTGCTGATTCTGCAGCAGTACCATTTGCTATAGTAGCAGTATTTATGCTGAGTGCAGAAGAACTCATAGCGCTTATTGAAAGAGCGAGAGTTTCATTTGCATTTGCACCTGTCTGGATTTTTGCTTCAGCGGTGTCTCCCATGACTATTGTCAGTCCATCTAATTCCTGTGCACTAAATGCGGCATTTGTTTCAATTGAAATAGATACGCCGTCTTCTTGCCATGTAAGAGTTTGTGCACCGTCTACTGAACCAGTAAGAGTTGATGTGAAGGAACGTGTGCCATCACTAGAGGCTATTTCAAATCCACCTGCACCTGTAGCATCTGTTATTGTAAATACTTCATCTGTGCGTCCCCCGTCAACTGAGACACTCGAAACACCCACACTATAAACAGTGGAGGTTGCTAAAATGTCTAAACCAAATGAACCATCGAGAAGCTTCTGGTTATTGAAAGAAGTTTCGGAAGCAATGTCATTGATTTCTGATCTAAGCGCTGAGAATTCTTCCTGCAAAGCTGCACGGTCAACGGATGATTCGTTTGTGTCTGAAGACGATTGCACTGCCAATTCACGCATACGCTGCAAAATGGAGTGTGTTTCTGTCAATGCACCTTCAGCGGTTTGTACCAAAGATATAGCATCTTGGCTGTTTTTTGAAGCCATGTTCAAGCCTTTAATCTGTGCACGCATTTTTTCTGAAATTGCAAGACCAGCGGCGTCGTCGCCTGCACGGTTGATGCGAAGGCCAGATGAAAGCTTTTCTGTTGATTTGGCAACACTGCTAGTGTTGACGGAAAGTTGACGATGTGTGTTCAGTGCCATTAAGTTAGTGTTAATTCTCATGTTATTCCTCCATGAATTTTATTTATTCGGCATCCTTGCCTATTTGCGGGATTCAAAAAGTCATTAATCATAACGGCGCCATTACAAAAAACAACATTCTTTTCCCACGTTTAAGTTATCGGTAATACTTAAGATAAACTTTAGTAATATTTTAAATAAAATTAAAAAAAGTTTACATTTATAATGATGATTTATACATAATATTTCTTGAAAAATAGAAGGTTATACAATATAATTCTAAATATTAAATCAATATATAGATGATTTATATGTTCAGTTTGTACAATATATAGATAATACTGAATATTAATTATAGATTTTGTTATGCTGTTAAGAGGTTAGAAATTGGAACTTTTAAGTAAGGTATCTTCATTTATTAAGGGCATTGGAAAAGGTAAGCTGACACGCATTGTAGTGTTCAGTGTTCTAATTATCATTTTGGCTGTGGTTACAGCTACTTTTTTAAACCAAAAAACATATTCAGTTTTATACAGTGGGATGGAGGCCGAGGATGCCGGGGAAGTGCTACAGGTGCTTACCGACATGGGCATAGACGCTAAACCGCGCGGCAGTGACACCATTTTAGTAGAAGCAAGCCAAGCAGATACGATTAGAATGCAGCTTTCCGCACAGGGATATCCAAACAGCGGAGTTAATTTTGATATATTCCAAAACGCGTCAGGACTTGGCGCGACTGATATGGACAAGAATGTTTATTATCAGTTCCAACTGCAGGAAAATATAAGGCGAACCATCATTAAGATGGACAAGGTTGAGGATGCGGTAGTAAACCTCAATCTCTCCGAGGAGAGCTCGTTTGTACTCTCAGATGATGACGAATCCGCAACGGCGGCCGTGATGTTGATGCTAAAAGGCGGACAAACAATTAGCAATAGCGAAGTCCGAGCAATAGCGGAACTTGTTTCTAAAAGCATCGCAGGGCTTACATTGGAAAACGTAAGAATAATTGATTCTCAAATGAATCTCTATTCTATTGACGATGAAACAGAAATTCAAAGCGTAAATTCGCAGATGGATCTTCAAAACAGCGTTCAGACAAGACTGAAAGATCAGATAATTAATTTATTGACGCCTGTATTTGGATCAGGAAACGTAATTGCAGAAGTGAATGTAATATTGGATTTTGACAAGCAGGTCACAGAATCTGTTGTGTTCACTCCTCCGGTTGAAGGAAATACTGGCATAGTAATCAGTATGCAGGAGCTGTCAGAGACAATTAAAAATTACGAAGACAGTGGAGTTGTGGGAATAGAATCAAACGGAAGCGGCTCAACATATACTACAGATGACCAAAGCAATGATGTATATGAAAAAGTTACCAAAGAAGCTAATATGGAGATTAATGAAACAAAAACATTAATCGAAAATGCTAAAGGTACGATAAAAGAACTTTCGGTTTCGGTTATTTTGGATAGTTCAAACAGTACGTATGATTATACGGAAAATGTAAAACAGTTGGTTTCAAATGCCATTGGAGTCAGCGATGGTCAGATAACAGTGGAGATGCTTCCTTTTAAGAAAATGGAAAACACTGAGATTCAAGACGCTTTCTCTGGCCAAAAAGAAATACTTGAAAGTGTTCAAAAGACAGAAGTTGTCAAATATATAATAATTGCGTTAGCGGCGCTCTTAATTCTTGTATTGCTTTCGGCTATCATAAGATCCATCACCGATAATTCTGTTAATTATGAGGATTATGAACAAGTTGAAGAATATGAAGAATATGAGATTCGATCTGAAGCTAGTGTCAAAGCAGCTAATGCGACTTTAAATAAATCCGATGATATACAAGAGGAAGAAATAGAAATTGATTTTGAGAAAAAAGATACGACCTTGGATCAGCTTGGCAAATATATAAACAAGAGTCCCGAGTCGGTGGCTCAGCTGTTAAGAAAATGGTTATATGAAGATTTTGGTAAGTAGAGGGGATTAATGAGAGAAATCAGATCAAGAGACAAAGCGGCGATTTTAATGATTATGCTAGGAAAAGATCATGCCGCAAAAATATATAAACATCTCAATGAGGAGGAAGTTGAGCAGCTTACCCTTGGCATTACTAGCGTAGGGCATGTCGAGCCTTCTGAAAAAGAATCTGTTCTTAACGAATTTTTAGAGATATGCATGGCCCAAAAGTTTATTTCCGAGGGCGGAATAAACTATGCCAGCGAGGTCTTGCAAGAGGCTTTTGGCGAAGATAAAGCAAACGATCTTATTGATAAACTATCTTCTTCTTTAAGAGTAAGACCCTTCGACTTTGTAAGAAGAGCTGATCCAACACAAGTCTTTAACTTTATTCAAAATGAGCATCCACAGACCATTGCTTTGGTTTTAACATATCTTGATCCTGACCAGGCAGCTCACATGCTTGCATCTTTGCCCCTTGATAAACAGATCAGCGTAATATCAAGAATAGCAAATATGAGTGTTTCCGCACCTGAATTTATTAAAGAAGTGGAAAGGGTTTTAAAGAAAAATCTTTCAGCGGTAAGTCAAGGTTCACAGGCTTATGTCGGGGGAATAGATAGCCTTGTTCAAATACTGAACTCTGTAGACAGAGGAACAGAAAAATATCTCTTGGAGCATATGGAGCAAATCGATCCCGAATTGACCGAAGAAATCAAAGCCCGAATGTTTGTATTTGAAGATCTTATTAAATTGGACAGCAGGGCGATTCAAACAGTTCTTAAGGAGATTGATAATAACGATCTCGCTATAGCTCTAAAAGGAGCAACACAAGAAGTTACAAAGGTTATCTTTGATAATATTTCAAAGCGCCTTCAGGAAACAATCAAGGAAGATATGGAATTCCTGGGTCCGGTGCGAATCCGAGATGTGGAAGAAGCACAGCATACCATCGTCAATGTAATCAGAAAGCTGGACGAAGCTGGAGAAATAATCATTTTGAGGAAATCGGAGGATGCATTGATTGTTTAAAATTGATAAGTCTACATGGGACCAAATGAGCCCAAATAAAGCAAAGATAATAAAACAATGGGTACCAGCTCCCCATGAAATAAATGAAGATACCTTTAAATCGGAATCTCTAGATAGTGTTGCAAAAACTGAAAGATTGAATCAACAAAATCCAATTGGTTTAAAAAATAGAGATGAAATTATTGAGTGCGCATTAAAAGAAGCTGTTGAAATCAAAAAAAAGGCTTTTGAAGAGGGCTATAATGTCGGAATAGAAAAGTCGCAAAAGAAATTCGCAGAAACTCGTGAGAAGCTAAGCTCACATTTAGAAACTGTTTTAAATGAAATAAAAGACAATGAAATGCGTTTAAATGAGGAACTTGAGGACAAAACATTAAAGCTGTCAATTAACATTGCCGAAAAAATACTTAATACTAAACTAGAAAATGACGATAAAGTATTTGTAGGGATGGTTAAAAACACTCTTTCCATGATGGATGAGGATGATAAGTTTATCATTAGGCTCAATAATAGAGAATATGAGAAACATTTCAAAAATATGTGTGAAGACCTGCAAAAAGAATTGCAATGTGAAGTTCCCATAACAATTGTCAAAGATGTATCTGTTAGAGCAGGAGGCTGCATCTTAGAATCGGGAAAAAGTTTTATCGACGCAAGCGTGGATACACAGCTGAAAAGAGTTGCCAATTCTTTAATCCAACGTGATACACAATATCATGAAGCACTTTGAAATTGAGAAATACAAAAAAATAATTGAAGATACTAAATCCGTAGAATGTGGGGGGAAAGTCAGCCAAATTGTAGGACTTACCGTTGAAGCGGTGGGTCTTAGTGCTAATATTGGGGACATATGCAAAATATATACCAATTGCCATACGGGATATGTGCTGGCGGAAGTGGTTGGTTTTAAAGAAAAAAATATTCTTCTTATGCCATTTGGAGATCTTGAGGGGATAGGACCAAACAACCATGTAGTAGTTACTGAAAGCACTTTGAAAGTTAAAGTTGGATTGGATTTATGTGGTCGAGTGCTTGACGCATTGGGAAACCCTATGGACGGCTTGGGCGATATCAAGGCAACGGAATATTATCCTATAAATAATGTGCCGCCAAACCCCTTAGAAAGAAGCAGAATAAGCAAATTGCTTCCCTTAGGCGTTAAAGCCATTGACTCATTGCTTACCATAGGACGGGGGCAGAGAGTGGGCATCTTCGCGGGAAGCGGTGTTGGCAAAAGCACGTTGATGGGAATGATAGCTCGAAACACCGAAGCGGATATTAATGTAATAACTTTGGTGGGTGAGCGCGGCCGGGAAGTGCGCGAATTTATAGAGAAGGATTTAAAAGAAGAAGGACTTAAAAAATCCATTCTTGTGGTGGCCACATCCGACCAGCCGGCTATTATGCGTTTAAAATCTGCAATGGTAGGCACATCAATAGCAGAATATTTCAGAGACAAAGGGCTAAACGTTTTATTATTGATGGATTCTTTGACCAGATTTGCTATGGCGCAAAGAGAAATTGGTATGGCAATAGGCGAGCCTCCTATATCAAGAGGATTCACCCCTTCTGTTTATTCCATTATGCCAAAGCTTCTGGAACGCTCTGGAGCTTCAAATAAAGGTTCTATAACAGGGATGTATACAGTTCTGGTGGAAGGCGATGACATGAATGAACCGATATCAGATACGGTCCGGGGTATTTTAGATGGTCATATTGTTTTGTCAAGACAGCTTGCAAACAATAATCATTATCCGTCAATTGATATATTGGCAAGCGTCAGCAGGCTGATGCCTGATATTGTAGGCGAGGATCATTTGGAAAAAGCGGGTTTTATAAAAAAAGTTATGGCTACATATCGGGAAGCTCAAGACCTAATTTCCATAGGTGCCTATAAAACTGGCTCAAACAAGGAGATAGACCAAGCAATAGCATTAATCAAACCAATTAACGAAATGCTAAAACAAAAAATTTCCGAACATTTTTCATTGGAGGAAACAATGGAATTACTAACAAATATATATGATAGGCAATAAAAGTATGAAAAAATTTATTTTTGAATTACAAACTTTATATGAAATAAAAAAAAGAGAAGAGAATTTTGAAAAGAAACAAATGCGCAAGATTGAAGAAAAACTTCATGAATTGAGCGCAAAACTTGAAATGCTGTATTTTGAGTTGGAAAACACAAACTCCTCTTTGACAAAAGAAATCGGAAACTCTATCAAGGCTCACAACCTTAATCATTATAATAATTACTTAAAAAAGATTTTTGTTCAGACGGCAAACCAGAAAAACAAAATTGAAGCTGAGAATAAAAAGAAAACCGAATGCATGCTAAAGCTTTTAGAGATACATAAAGAGCTTAAATCTTTAGATAATCTCAAGCAGAAGAAATATGAGGAGTATTTAAAGGAAGAAAAAAGAGAACAAGAAAAAATAATCGAAGATATTATGTCCTTTAAAGTGGCCGCTTCGTAGGAGGATGGATGCAGCAAAAAACTAAGGCTCCCAAGCCAAAAAATGTGAGTACGCCTAAAAAGACAGTGAAGAAGAAAAAGAAGGCAAAGAAAAAAGGTATCTCTTTTTCCTCTGTTGTCAGCATTATATTGATATTAGCGATAATGGGAGTTATCGCAGTTTTATATTTTGATTTACTTGGAAGCAATCAGATATTGGCTGACTTCTTGGAACTTGAAAAACCGACACAAGAGCAACTGGATGAGCTGGCGGCAAAAAAACTTGAGATTGCGACTCAAGAAGAAGAGCTAAATAATGAAATATTCAACAATAATAAGCTCGCATCCGAAATTGAAGATATGCAAAGCGATTTGGATTTAAGGGAAGCCAAAATAGCAAAGGATGAAGAGGAGCTTGCCGCCCGCCAAGCTGAATGGGATGTAATAGAAAAAGACTTAACTGCCGAGGTAAAAATGTTTGAGCTGATGGAGTCTGAAAAAGCGGCAACCGCTATAGCAAAGATGAGTGATGTTACAGCCATTATCAGATTACTGAAGAGTATGTCGAGCGAAAAAGCTGCGGAAATATTAAATTATTTGGATTCCAAGGTGACAGCCGATGTATTAAACATAATCATGGAAGAGATTGTACCTGTAGAATAGATTATCATATGTTGAAAGATTTTCTTTCGGCATATTTTAAAAAATAGCAAGAAGGGAGGTGAAAAAAATAGATGCTATAAATATTGTACCAAATTGTGAGTTTTCAAATGTCACTGCTGAAGTTGAAGTAAAAAGCGAATCCCCAGGAACGTTCAAGATTTTTATGCAGTCTCAAGAGATGCAAAATGCTAAGGAAATGAAACTGGAGCCTGACCTGAAGAATTTATTTATGCTTAGTTTTTTGGGAAAGAACACTTTGGAAGAAATATCCGATATTGAGACGGAATCAAAACAAACAGGCAGTGAAAATGAGAAAGAGGACAGCAGATGCTGTGATTCTAATCTACAAAACCTTGTGGATGGGATTGTTGGCATTATCGAAGGATTCGGATTGCTGGACTGCGACACGGATGAAAGCATAATAGACAAAGTATCAGAACAAATAGTATCAATAACAAATCAAGATACAGAAAAAACTGATATAAGCAAAATGATAGGAAATCTTAAAATGCCTTCTGAAGAAATTGCAAGGATGCCCAATGCCAATCAAAATCAGGAGATACCGCAGGAAGCGGTGCAAATGATTGAAGAATTGATTGGTGAGTATCAATGCTCCTTCGATAATACTAACAATACAGGAGTAAAAAAAGCTGATTTAACGCAAGGTGCGGATAAAATTAAGTTGATGATAAAAGTTGCTCTGGATAAATCAATCGACCAAAAAACAAAACAAATCGGTTTTTATAAACAAGAAGTTACAGACAAAGAGAAAATCTCTGAGAAGAGCGACAGTGCGTATTTTATGGATAAAAACACGTCTGAAACTTTGAAAACAGCTGAAATTGGAACTAAAGAAAACATAGAGCTAAAACAGCCTTTGCAAAAGGACATGGAAGAGAATGTAGCCAAGATTGCACAAAAAATAACCGCAAGCCAAACAGAAGGAAAAAAAGAGTTTGATGTGACGCTAAAACCCGGGTATTTAGGCAAGCTGAGCATAAAGATTACTATGGATGGCGATGGGATGAAGGCGCAGATTAAAGCTGCAGATCAATATGTGAGAGGGCTGATTTCCGAGCAGCTTCCTGAACTTAGTCAGGCGCTGAAGGAAAAAGGCATAAATATGTCCAATATTGAGGTTGTGTATGAAAGCCCTATGTTTAGCAGTACAGAGCAACAGTTCCAAGGGCAAAATCAGTTTATGAGTTATGCTGAAAAAGGCTTGGGAGCCTTTATGGCAAAGGATAGTTCAATTGAGGATATATCTTACAATGCCATAATGGATCACGCGGATCTTTCGTTAAGAAATAGTTCCGTAGAATTCATAGCATGAAAGGAATAAATTAAATGGAGATAAGTTCAACAACTTCTTCAGCACAGACAAGCGGACTTAGAACGCTTGCTCAGTTGCAAAGTGAATCAAGAAGCAATGAAATGGACAAAGATGCGTTTTTAAACATACTTGTTACGCAGCTTTCAAATCAAAATCCGCTTGAACCTACAAGCGATACGGAGTTCATTGCGCAGCTGGCACAATTTACTATGCTGGAGCAGTTACAAAATCTTAGCGCAACATTTTCCACAAGCCAGTCTTTCGACTTAGTAGGAAAATATGTATATGTTGAAAATGAATCGGAAGGCAGCGCTGATACGGAAATGATATTTGGGAAAGTGGATGGCGTTGTCAAACGAGACGGTATTGATTATCTTCTCGTTGGGGATGAAAAATATAATGCTTCTGATGTAGTGGGAGTTATGAATTCATTGTCCGATGATAGCTCAACAGACGAAAATATACTTCAAAGCGCAAATCTTATAGGTAAGGTGGTTACTGCCGCTTACTCAAACGAAGACGGTGAATTGGTTACAGTGACCGGCACAGTCGAGAAAATTACTATACGCGACCAAGTTATTTACGCTTGTGTTGATGAACGAGAAATAGAGGTGTCAGATATTCACGAAATATCTGAACAAGACAATTACATAATTTAAAACGGAGGTAACATACTATGATGCGATCATTGTATTCCGGAGTTACCGGACTACGCAATCATCAAACAAGAATGGATGTTATAGGAAATAATATAGCAAACGTAAACACAGTTGGATTTAAATCCAGCAGGGTTATATTCCAAGATATATATTCACAGACTTTGGCGCCGGCATCAGGAGCCGATGCTGACAGCGGCGGAACAAACCCTAAACAGATAGGACTGGGCATGACGCTTGCGACAATAGACGTTATGCAGACAAGAAGCTCGTCTCAATATACGGGAAATCCTTTGGATCTTTCCATTGAAGGAGAAGGGTTCTTTGTTATTTCCAATAGCGGAGCATTAAACTATACTCGAGCAGGAAATTTTTATACCGATGCTGATAATAATCTGGTAAACTCTAACGGATACTTTGTCCAAGGCTATGAAGTGGCAGCTGATGGAAGCGGAGATTTAGTATTGGATGGATTTGGTGATCCTATAAGATGCAATGTTGTCATCGACCCAAATTATTATGATGTGACAATAAGCAGCAATGGACAAATCGTTGGATTGGACGAAGCGACTAATGACACACATGTTATAGGTCAGATTATTCTGGGCAGCTTCTCAAATGATAATGGCTTGGAAAAAGTGGGACAAAATATGTATAGAAGCACAGTTAACTCAGGCGCTGCGAACTTGGATACTCCGGGCAGCGGCGGAACAGGACAACTTAACCCAGGAACTCTGGAGATGACAAATGTTGATTTGGCGAACGAGTTTACCGATATGATAGTCACGCAAAGAGGATTTCAAGCAAACTCTCGTGTAATTACAACTACCGACCAAATGCTTGAGGAATTGGTTAACCTTAAAAGGTAGTTATTAAAGGCCAACAAACTATATGGGGAGCCATAGAGCTCCCCCTTAACAAAGAATATGGAGTAAACTATGATAAAAGTTACGCATTTGAATGAAGATCCTTTTTACATAAACTGCGAACTTATTGAGCACATGGAAGAAACGCCGGATACTGTTTTAACTATGTTGTCGGGGAGAAAGCTGCTTGTGGCAGAGTCCGCAGAGGAAATACTTAAGCTTACAATTGAGTATAAAAAAAGAATACACGGAGTTAAAATTTAGGGCGAAAAAAAAGATTTGTAGAGGTGATTGGTTTTGGAATTAACGTCAATTATAGGAATAGCTGTAGGTATGATATGTATAGTAGTATCAATAGTGATAGGCGGTCCGCTTTCCGCTTTTATTAATTTAGGAGCAATATTTATAGTTCTTGGCGGAACTTTTGCCGCGACTATAGTTTCTTATGATGCTAAAACTCTGAAATCAATTCCAGAAATAATGAAAAACATCACAAAAAAAAGCTCTATTGATTTAAGAAAAGACATTAACATGATTATCGAAATCGCCAACATTGCAAGAAGGGAGGGCCTCCTTGCTTTGGATGACGCGGTACAGAATATTGATAATGTTTTTTTACAAAAAGGTATTATGCTGATTGTTGACGGCGTTGATACGGAATTGCTGAAAGACATAATGGAAACAGAGATACATTTTCTTCAACAGCGGCATGAGATAGGGCAGCAGGTCATGAAAAGCATGGCATCATATGCCCCGGCTTTTGGATTGATAGGTACGTTGATTGGTCTTATAAATATGCTGCTGAACTTAAATGATCCCGACGCGTTGGGACCTGCCATGTCGGTGGCTTTGGTAACAACATTTTATGGTGCACTGTTGGCTAACTTAATTTTCACGCCCATAGCTAAAAAGCTTGAGAACAATACAGCTATGGAAAGCATGGAGATGGAACTTTTGCTGGAAGGCTTGCTGTCTATACAGGACGGAGAAAACACCAGAATAATAAAGGATAAGCTCAATTCTTTCGTATCAAAAAAAGACTTGAAGATGCCTGCAAAAAGCGAGGACGGGGTTGCTAGAGATCAGTTAGAAGAGGAAGCGTAAGAGTGTAAAATATGGCGAAAAGACAACAAAAGAAAAGACCTGAAGAAGAAGGCGTGGCTCCTTGGCTTGCAACCTATGGGGACATGATTACGCTTGTACTAACGCTTTTTGTTTTGTTATATTCTTTTTCATCCATTGACGCAGTAAAGTGGGATCGATTGGTAAGCTCTATGTCAGGCACACCTTTTGTTGCAATTCAAGCTCTTGACCCAAGCATTGTAGGGCCAATTGCAAGAGATGAAAAAGAGGATGTGGAAATAAACGAAGATAAAGACGCCGAGGATGCTGAGTCGACTTCAGATCTTTCGTTAGTTGAGGCAGTGCCTGGTGAAGAAGATGGGAACGGGACAAAAGAAAAATTTGATGAGCTTTATCAAAAGATTTCTGAGCATATACAGGCGAATAATCTAAACACAAAGCTAAATGTGGAAATGTTGGATAATTTTATAATTTTGCATATCACTGATTCAACACTTTTCGCTTCGGGTCAGGCAGATATAAAACCAGAGTCGAAAGAAATGCTGGGAAGCGTTTCGGATTTGTTTACTGAATATAATGATATAATAAAGATTATTCGAATTGAAGGGCACACGGACAATAGAAACATCCATACTGCTCAGTTTGAAAGCAATTGGGAGTTGTCAATCACTAGGGCTGTAAATGTTCTAAGATATTTTCTTGCTGTTACAGATCTTGAAAACAGTAAATTCTCAGCCGTCGGATATAGCGAATACCATCCGATAGCCACAAATGATACAAGAGAAGGTCGTGCCCAAAATAGGCGCGTTGATTTTTTAATAGAAAGCATTTATACGGATAATTAAGGAGCTTTATACATGAAGAAAATAATAATTATAATAGTAGCGGTTGTTTTAGTTGCAGCGGCGGTTGCATCATACTTTTTGTTTTTTAGTAACAAAGAGCCAGAAGTTATAGAAGTATTTTATGTGCCCGGCGATTTTTTTGTGACAAATATTAAAGATAGCAAGTATCTTTTAAAGACAACAATAGTTTTAGAGCTTAATCAAGAAGGTATGGAAGTATATCTTACGGAGTATAATCATGTCATACGAGATTTAATTGTATTTACATTGCGCGAGAAAACGGAAGAAGAGTTGAGAAGCACAGGTATTCAAGATGAGCTAAAGACAGAGATTGTGGCAAAGATAAATCAAGAAATGGGTATAGACTATATTGTAGATATGTATTTTAATGACTATGTTATACAGTAAAGACACTATTAATATTGGAGATATAAATTGAGCGGAGTACTGTCGCAAAAAGAAATAGATGAGTTATTGCTTGCAATTTCCAGTGGAGATGATGGTTTTGATGCCGATTCCCAAAAAGATTCTGCTGAAGACGGCGAATCTAATGTTCGCGAATATAATTTTAAAACTGCGAACAAATTTCCAAAAGATCAAATGCGCATGCTACTTTTGATTTTTGAAAATTATTCGAGACGTTTGGGTACATTTCTTTCAGGCAAACTCAGGGTTTTATGCGAAGTTGAAGTCGCGTCAATTGAAGAACAGTCGTTTTCTGAGTTTAACAATTCTGTGCCTTCTCCAGCAGTGTTGGCAATTGCTAGTATGCCTCCACTGCATGGCAATATTTTATATGAAGTCTCACCAATAATTTCATATGAAATTATAAGCAGATTGTTTGGCGGCACAGGTCAAGATAGTGACAGCTATAAGCAATTCACAGAAATCGAGCTTTCCATACTTGAGCGAATGGTTAGAAATATGCTGAAAATAATGGATGAAGCATGGGAAAAAGTTATAAAATTAACCACACATTTGGAAAGAATTGAGACCAGCTCACAATTTGCTCAGATTGTTGAAGGCAATGAGCCGATTGCAATTGTCACTATGAATGTAAAAATAGGAGATGTATCAGATACAATAAATTTATGTATTCCGCATATTGCAGTACAGCCTATTTCGAAAAAACTGGCAATGAGAAAATGGTATGCGGAGGGCTCTGACGGTGAAAATCTAGTCCCTAATACGGATAAGATAAATAGGCAATTGGCAAATACTTACCTTACCTTGCACTCTGTGTTTGCGGAAACAAAAGCTAATGTGCGAGAAATATTGAGCTTGCAGGTCGGGGATGTTATACGGATTGATCATAGAGTTGATGAGCCTATTACGGTGAAAATAGAACATATTCCGAAAATCAAAGGAATTATCGGAACGCATGGTTCAAGATATGCAGTGAAAATTACAGAGATTCTTAGAAGGGAAGATGACTGACATGATGACACAAGAAGAAATCAATAAAATGATGCAAGGCGGTAGCGGCTCAGAGGAGTCTGCAAAAGAAGAAGGCAACCGCTTTGAATTGGATACTACCGAAATGGATGCAATAGGAGAGGTTAGCAATATATGCATGGGTACTTGTGCTACCACTCTAAACACATTGCTGAATAAAAGGGTAAGCATTACTACTCCCAAAGTTACTGTAGGGAAAATAAAAGATCATATCGGAGAATTTGACACACCATTTATTTCGGTAGGTGTAGAATATACTCAAGGAATCAGCGGGTCTAACATTTTCATATTGAAGCAAAATGATGTTTTGCTTATGACAGATCTTTTGATGGGGGGCGAGGGAAAAGTAGAACCTGATACCGAGCTGAGCGAACTAGCTTTTAGCGCAATCAGCGAGGTTATGAATCAGATGGTAGGTTCTTCGTCTACGGCGCTTTCCGATGTATTAGGGAGAACTATTAATATCTCTATTCCAACTGTAAAGAAGATAGAGTTAGATCATCCGGATTTAACGGAATATATCTCTGATGATGAAACTACGATAAAAATAAGTTTCACTATGGAAATTGAAGGACTTTTAGTCAGTAAAATAATGCAGATAATCCCTTTTGAATCAGGTAAAGAAATTTTAGCCAAGATATTAGGAAGCGAAGAAGATGAACAGGCGGAATTACCGGAGCAGCCTATAGAAAATGATCCTTATGTTTCCATGGCTGTGCCTGAAATGCAAAGCAATGCTCCAATAAGGGACCAAGGCGTGATAGGAGTGAAAGCCGTTCAATATCAGTCTTTTGACGGCATGCCCGGGAAAGCGAAGAATAAAAAAGATAATGAAAATATGGGATTAATAATGGAAGTTCCATTAAATGTTACAGTCGAACTTGGTAACTGCAGAAAAAGCATTAAGGAGATATTGTCATTTACTACAGGTTCGGTTTTAGTTCTTAATCGTATGGCGGGAGAAATGGTGGACATTATGGTAAATGGTGTTTTGTTTGCTGTTGGTGAAGTTGTTGTAATTGATGACAGTTACGGAGTGAGGATTACAGAAATTGTAAATAATCCAGCTGACTAAAAACGATTATCAAGATTTTGGGTTTATATTATTTAATAATAAGGATATTTTACAAAACTTTTTAAAAAATAACTAAACATTTGAACGAAAAATTACGATAATTATAATAAGGGGTATTTTATAAAAGCCCCAGTTGGGGTGGATAATGATAAAAGACAGTCAATTGCGTTCTTATAGCAGTTTTTTGTATGAAAAAACTGGAATTAGCATATCAGATTCAAAAAAAGAAATGTTCCACATGAAATTGCAAAAACTCATGCGTAAGAACGATATTAGCTGCTATGACGAATATTTTCAAATCATCTCAAATAACAACAATAAAACCGCTATACAAGAATTTATAAACACTATTACTACAAACACAACTGAGTTTTTTAGGGAAGAAGCTCATTTTGATTATTTATCCCAAAATATTGATAAGATACTTTTGGAAATACCTAGAGTTAAAAATAAAGGAGAAATAAGGGTTTGGTGCGCTGCCAGCTCATCAGGACAAGAACCGGCGACTTTGGCTATGGTTCTCAAAGAATGCCTTGATGAAAGAATAAATATAAAAGTACTGGCGACTGACATTAGCAGTAAAGTTTTGAAAAAAGCAATGAAAGGTCAATACTCGCTGTCTGAATGTGATGGGATACCTAAATATTACTTAACTAAGTACTTTACCCATGAGGAAAACGGATACCAATTAAAAAACAGCATTTTAAATTGCATAAGTTATAGATTTTTCAATCTAATGGACGAGTTTAATTTCCGCAATTCATTTGATATCGTATTTTGCCGGAATGTAATGATATATTTTGATAATAAAGTTCAGGAAACTTTGATAAACAAGATTTACGATAATCTGATAGATGGAGGAACGCTTTTTATAGGACATTCCGAGAGCTTAGTAAATAAAAAGCACTCATTTAAATTTATCGGGCCATCAATTTATAAGAAGCTTGGGCAATAGGACGCAAAGAAATATAAGGAAGTACCAAAATGAATGAAATGCTTAGAAGCTATATTGAGGATCTTAGAGACAGTTTAATGCTTTTCAATGAAGCATTAATGATGTTGGACCAGGGCACCACTGATGATGAGACAATCAACAGGGTTTTCAGGGTGGCTCACACTATTAAAGGAAATTCCGCTGCTATGGAGTTTTTTAAAGTTGAAAAAGTTATGCATACCATGGAAGATATTCTCCATGAAGTAAGAGAAAACAGAAGAGAATTGACGCCGGATATAATTGGCGTTCAATATAAATGCCATGATTTTTTAGAAGATTTTTTGGATGTTGTTTTACGAGATGAAAACGATAAAAACTTAGAATGCGGTGAATTACTTAATGAGCTTTTAACTATTAAAGATGGAAGCGAGCAGAAAACAAATAAAACGCAAGAGCAAGAGGAAAAACAAGAGAAAGAATACAGTTTTTCAGATGCAGCATTTTCGAAAATTGACGCCGAGCTTTTTGAAGTTATTGAAAAAAACATAAGTATGGGCATGTCGATGTATCAGTTGATTGTTAAATTTAAAGAAAATGTAGAAATGAAGTCAATTAGGGCATTTCTTATTTTCCAAAAAATTGAATCAAGTGCATTAATCGTTTATTCGCAGCCAACCGCTCCCACAGAAGAAGATTTTAGAACAGGCAAATTCACATGTGATGGAGACACCCTTAAAATTATGCTTATTGCCGATTCGGATATGCAATATTTGGTTGAAGAGCTCAAAGAAGATTTCAGCATAGAAAACGTAGAAGTCACGCAGATATCAACTAAAGAAATACAGGCGAAATTTGAAACGGCAGAAGCAAAAGATGAAATCATTGAAACGATTAAATCTATTGAAATTGATGTTTTGGATGTGCAAAAAAGTGAAATTAACAGCAGTACAGTAGATATTATATTAAGTAAGCTTAGCGTTATAAGTGAAAACGCCAATAGTATAGGCAACAGCGTATTGGGAGATATAGCTTCAAGATTGTTGAATGTATTGCAAACCACTTCGCTGGGGAAAAAGAATTTTTTGCCTGATGATATTCAAATTGTAGCATTGCTTTTGCAGGATATGACAAATATCGCTAACCAAGATAGCTTGGCCAATGATAGGCTATTAATGAGGCAAATAGAAAACAATCTATTGCTACTAGAAGAAAATATTTCAAAAAAATCTACGAAGACAGGCGATATACTAAAGGCTAGAGGGTTGCTGAATGATAAAGATATTGAAGATATCATCAGCAAGCAAAACGAAAGCACGGGTAAGCTGAAATTTGGGCAAGTAGCAGTAAAAGAGAAAAAAGTTTCTGCTGTTGAAATGAGCGAGGTGCTTAAAGAACAGAATGTTTCGGCAAAAGAATCATCTAATATGCTCTCTGATGCTTCAAGGCAAATAAGAATATCCGTAACCAAAGTTGACAACCTTCTTGATATGCTGGGAGAGCTTACAATATTGAATTCCCAACTACAACAACAAATAGAGGAAGACAAAAGTTTCAATCAGGAAATATCAAATACTATAACAAGGACTTCAAAAATCATACGCAGTGTTCAGGATTTGTCAATGTCGTTAAGACTGATTCAAATTAAGAATACTTTGTTCAGGCTAACAAGGATTATTCGCGACACCGCCTCGGAACTTGGCAAGAAAGTAAACATATCCATAACAGGAGATGAAATTGAGATAGACAGAAGTGCAGCGGAGAAAATATTTGATCCTCTTATGCACTTGGTAAGAAATGCTGTTTCCCACGGCATCGAGACACCTGATGAACGTATAAAAGCGGGCAAAGACCCTGAAGGTAAAGTGGAGATAAATGCCTACAGCAAAAGAGGAAATGTCTATATTGAAGTAAAAGATGACGGAAAAGGAATAGATCCGGACAAAGTTTTAGAAAAAGCTATAAGTGTAGGTATGGCTGACAAAAATACGGATTACAGCGAAGCGGAAATAGTTAGATTCATTATGCAACCCGGATTTTCAACACAGGTTGAAGTCAACAATATTTCAGGACGCGGAGTTGGTATGAATGTGGTTGAATCAGAGCTTATGAAAATGGGTGGCAAAATTGAAATTGAAAACAATCTTGGCAAGGGCTGCGCGTTCATTATGCGTATTCCAATGAACCTTGCTTTAGTAAACGGAACGATAGTAGACATCAGCGGTGAGAACTACATCATTCCTACATTATTTATAAAAGAATTTTGTATCAAAGAAGAAAAAGAATGGATTAGCATGCAGGGTAAAAAAAGAGCCATAAAAATTCGGGAGAATATAATACCTCTTATTTCTGAAGAAACTATTTTTAATAGAAAAAAACAATCAACGGAGGAGAGAAAACAGATTATAATTCTTGATATGGAAAAGAATTTACTTGGCTTGCCGGTTGATAATATAGTGGGAAGACAAGAAATAGTTTCAAAACCTTTGGATTCTGAACTTTCAGGAGCCAGAGTTTTGGCGGGAGCATCAATACTGGGCGACGGAAAAGTTTCTTTGATACTTGATGTTGAAGCTCTTTATAAACTTTCCGGTTATTAAGGTTAAAAATGATAAGAGAAGAATATAATAATATCGAAAATGCTGAAAGATATTATTTGCAGCCTGGATACATATACGCAAACGCGGAAAAATCAATGATTAGCACAGTACTTGGCTCTTGCATTTCAATATGTCTGTGGGATAGCCAAAATTTTTTTGGTGGGATGAATCATTTTATTTATCCAAAAAGCAAAAAAAATGGAAACAATGGCAGATATGGGGATGTTTCCTGCCAATATCTAATTAAATTGATGTTTCAATTGGGAGCGAAGAAGGAAAATTTGATAGCTCATATTGTTGGAGGAGCTAATAATCCCATATTAAAATCTAACATCGGAGAAAAAAACATAGAAATTGCAGAGGAAATATTAAATAAATATAAAATAAAAGTCTCAATAAGGGATGTTGGCGGACAGGTAGGACGAAAACTCGTATTTAATACTGAAACCGGAGAGATCCTTATTAATAAAGGAGCAAGAATAAGGGAAGGTGATTGGTATAAATAAAATTAGAGTTCTTGTTGTGGATGATTCCGCATTTGTAAGAAAAATGATAACGGTTGAATTAGGAAAAGACAAATCCATTGAGGTTGTGGGCACTGCTCAGGATCCTTATTTTGCGCGGGATAAAATATTGGAGCTTAAGCCGGATGTCATTCTTCTGGATATTGAAATGCCCAAAATGGACGGATTGACTTTTCTGAAAAAACTAATGACTTACTATCCTTGCAGGGTAATAATAGTCAGCTCTTTGAGTAAAAAAAATAGCGAGGTAGCGCTAAAAGCCTTTGAATATGGGGCTCTTGACGTGGTGGCCAAGCCAGATGTCGCCTACAGCGTGCAAAACATGGCAGAGGAATTGATAGAAAAGATAAAAAATGTGGCAGCAGTGCCTGAACATAAGCTAATAAAGCTGAATTTACCTAAGCAAGAAAAGAAAAACCAAATTACCGATAATCAAGCCATGATAAAAACAACAAATAAAATTATTGCAATCGGTGCTTCAACGGGGGGGACCGAAGCAATTAGGACAGTGCTTGAGCAGCTGCCAACCAATATTCCTCCTATAATGATAGTCCAGCATATGCCGCCATATTTTACAAAATCATTTGCGGATAGATTGGATCAAATTTGTTCGATAAAAGTAAAAGAAGCAGAAGACATGGAGCTCTTGGCTCCCGGCAAAGCTTTAATAGCCCCGGGAAACATACATATGGAGTTGAAAAGGAGCGGAGCATTATATTATGCAAAGCTTTCAGACAAACCAAGAGTTTTTCACCAACGGCCTTCTGTTGAGATATTGTTTGATTCCGTAGCTAAGTATGCGGGCAAAAATGCTGTGGGAGTCATTATGACAGGTATGGGCAAAGATGGCGCTCAAGGTTTGCTTAATATGAAAAACGCGGGAGCGTTTACGATTGCACAGGATGAAGAAAGTTCAATTGTTTTTGGAATGCCCAAGGAGGCTATCAATATTGGTGCCGCAAATAAAGTTGTCGCATTAAAAAATATCGCGGCAACTATAAAAAGAAACATAGAATTATAAGCATTTTCCCAAAAGGAAAGTGTTATAAAAGATATTAAAGGGGAGATTATTATGAAATTGTCATTACGTTTGTATTTAAGTTTTGGTCTATTGATTATCCTATTGTTAGTTGTTATTGGCATGGAATATTTCACGATTAGCAGCTTGGTTTCAAAAAAAGATTTACTTGTAACTGCTATGAAAATCGATAAGGGAACAACGGACACGAGTCGATTTGCACAGGAATATTTTATAACCAGTTCTGAAGAGGATGCACTCAACGTTGAAGCGGAATATAACGCAACAAAAGCACATATGGACTCGGCCCTCACATTGTTTGGGAATGAAGATAAAATGATTATAAAACAGATGGCAGCAGATCTGGACAATTATTATAATTCGTTTTTATTATATGTTGATTATGTTGGTGAAAATGAATTGCTTTCTGAAAATATGGAAAATAATATGAAGGCAATCAAAAAAGATATGGATCAAATGATGAATGTTCGTCAAATAGGATTTAGAAACTTCTTATATGACCAAAAATTAACCTCACTTTTTAGTGCTATGGGTGAAGTTGATGTGGAGGAATTAATCCAACAGGTAGAAGTTGAATATAATTCTGTCTCTTTTGCCAATTCTGCGGTTTATAGTTTGCTAAGCACGCATATAGCTCAATTGAAATATTTTGAAGATTTAAATATAGAGTATAATACTGAGATAAATTCATCAATGGAAAAAGCCAAAACGGTATGTAACAGTTTAATTGAGGTTTTAGAGAGCGAAAAAGATATTGAGACTGTGAATAGTATAATCGGGCTAATGGATGATTATATGGTTTCCTATCAGAAATGCAAAACATTGAAAAATTTGCAGGAAGTAGAAAAGTTAAACTTGAGTACGTATTCGGAAAAAATAGTAAACGCAGCAGCAAGCCTCGCAAATGCTCAGGAAGCATCAATCGATAGTTATATGAGTCAGGCAGTGGTTACAACCATGATGTCTGGTGCAATTATAATTCTTGTAGCAATTTTGCTTGCGTCATTTATTACCAGAAGTCTTGTAAGACAATTGACTTCCAACATGAATGAGTTGTCAAGCTCTGCCAATCTTGTTTCCAATGCATCCAAACAGCTTACGAGCGCCGGGCAACAACTTTCTGAAGGCTCTAATCAGCAGGCGGCATCTATTGAGGAAACGTCAGCAACGATGGATGAGACATCATCCATGGTTCAACAAAATGCGGAAAATACTCATCAAGCGAATGATCTTGCGCAAGAAGCGAGTGACGCGGCGGCAGACGGTTCTGCAAAGATGAAGGGCATGACACAATCTATGGAAGAATTAAAAAAATCCAGCAAGGAAATTTCTAAAATAATAAAAATTATTGATGATATAGCTTTCCAAACAAATATGCTGGCGCTAAACGCGGCGGTTGAAGCAGCACGAGCAGGAGAAGCCGGTTTGGGTTTTGCAGTGGTTGCCGAAGAAGTACGAAGCTTGGCACAAAAGAGCGCACAGGCAGCAAAAGATACTGAGGAAATTATTGATAAAAATATGAAATTATCAGATCAAGGTGTTACCTTAAGCCAAGAAGTCAATAAGTCCCTTAATACTATAATGCTAAAGACAAACGATGTGAATAAACTTATGGATGAAGTTGAGGTTGCTAGCGAAGAACAAGCCAAGGGGACTGCGCAGGTAACAATAGCAATTGCCCAGATGGAAAATGTGGTTCAAGCTAACGCGGCTACTGCAGAAGAAAGCGCAGCTTCCGCTGAGGCGCTTCAAAACCAAGCCCTGGCGCTGGAGAAAATCGTTATTGAGTTAAATGACCTTGTTAGTGGTAAGCACAAAGCGAAGGTAAAAACAGGCGAAAGCAAGAAAACAGATAGAAGCAACAAAACGGATAGCAGCAAAAAAACAGATAAAGTAAAAAGCGTGTCAAAGAACCTTAAGAAGCTATTTAGCTTTATCGGCAAAGTTTTTAAAAAAAGCGAAGGAAAAGCCATTGAAGAGACCACTGGAGATGTAGCTGATGTAGCCGATGTCAATGAAAATGAAGATTCAAAACTTATTATTGGGCCAGATGAAGATATAATACTTGATGATTCGGATAAAGTATAGGAAGAAATAAATATTTGTTCTCATTTCAGTTTAGGGAATAGATATTTTGGGAGCGATTCCAATTAAACGCTACAGTTAAAGCAGAGAGCATATTATAAAGAAGATTTCAAATATCGTAATTTAAACAATCTTCTTTATAATAATGCAATTTGCGGATTAGTATATTTCATGTATTCACATAAACTTTACCTTGAGAAAATAAACAAAGCAAATATTATTTCGATATATATATTAGAGGGATACATTGGCGCAATAAAAGATTTCAACGTTTGAAACTATACACGAAGCCTAAAGCGTATGCGAATACTTATCTGATTTACCAAAGAAGCAGCAAGGGGAGACAATGATATGGGCAAGCAAGATAATAAATTTTTAACTTTCGGACTAAAGGAAGAAAAATATGGTATCCCGATAACAAAAGTAAAAGAGATAATTGGGATGATGGATATAACCCGTGTACCAAAGCTTCCCGATTTTATAAGGGGGGTAATTAATCTAAGGGGCAAGATTATTCCTGTCATTGATTTGAGATTGAAGTTTGAACTTGAAAAAATAGATTACAATGAGAGAACATCCATAATAATAACAGAACTAAAAACCCAAAGTGAAATTTTAACCAGCGGGTTCATCGTTGACTCGGTAAACGATGTTCAAGATATTTCACCTGACAATATTGAGCCACCACCAAAGTACGGTGTAAATATTGGATTAGAATTTTTAAATGGAATGGGGAAAATAAAAGATGAAGTTATTATGCTGCTTGATATTGACAAAATATTTTCGCACAGCGAAACAGCAAAATTGGAATCTGTAAAAGTTCAATAGGGCTTTAAACAAAAAATGAAATGGGTACAGGGGGGGAAAATGAAGAAGATGGACTTATTAAAAAGGCAGATTATGCAAATTATGATACCAGTTATTTTATTGGTATTGGTACTGATTGCTACCGTAATTTTGTTTTCGGGCATATTAAACAATTTAGCGGTGACATTTGAAACTGAAAGCTTCACAAGTATAGCTTTGGTGCTGAACGCAGACAGAGATTTCTATCAAGCACTGGATGGTTACAACAATATGCTTATTCATTCCATGGGTAGCCAAGAATATGAGGATGGTATGGATTCATATCTTAGCAATATTGGGGATGTGGAAAACCGAATGGGGCAGATTGGGCAAATAGCTTCGGAGAATCTGGACATAGCCGTACTGACAATGACAGATGCGGAAGGTTCGGTTGCTAATAAAATTGATATCTTCTTTGCTGAATTTGAAAAGTGGAAGAATGCATCCGCTAGTGTAGTGGAAAAAATCGAAAATGGCGCCACTGAGGAGGAGCTGATTGACGACATTAGTCTCACAGCAGATTTGTTTAACAATGCCAGAGAAGAGCTTAATACTATAGGGGAAGCATTGGAACAATACCCTTCGGTTTTAGCCAATCAAAGTCTTGACTTTGCCAAACAAATGAAATTGATTATGTATATTATAGCTGGTGCAGTAGTACTTGTTACAAATGCTATTTCATTTGTTCTTACAAAGCGACTTGTTGGACAAATAAGCAGAATTGCTGTCCAGGAGAGTGGGCTTGCAGAAAATTTAATGGGAGCTTCTTATCAACTATCGGAAACCAGTCAGCAATTGTCTGAAGGATCAAATGAGCAGGCGGCTTCAATTGAAGAAACTTCCGCGACTATGGAGGAAACTTCTTCAATGGTTCGCCAAAACGCAGAAAACACAAGGCAGGCTAACGCTCTATCAAAGGAAACCAGCCAAGCGGCTTTAGAGGGGTCATCCAAAATGCAGGAGATGACTCAGTCTATGGAAGAGCTTAAGAAATCCAGTAGTGAAATTTCAAAAATTATCAAAGTTATTGATGAAATAGCATTTCAAACTAACATGCTTGCACTTAATGCGGCAGTTGAAGCGGCAAGAGCAGGCGAAGCCGGTCAAGGATTCGCGGTTGTAGCTGAAGAAGTACGTAACTTAGCACAAAAAAGCGCTAAAGCGGCAAAGGATACAGCTGAAATAATTGACAAGAACATTGAACTTTCTGAGCGTGGAGCATCCATAAGCGGTGAGGTGAACATTTCACTTAACGAAATCATGGAAAAAGCTAAAAACGTAAATCAGCTCATGGGGGAAATTACAGCCGCCAGCGAAGAGCAAGCAAGAGGTACAGCTCAAGTGACAGAGGCGATAGGTCAAATGGAAAAAGTGGTGCAAAGCAATGCTGCCACGGCGGAAGAAAGCGCGGCTTCGGCTGAAGAGCTTCAGAATCAAGCGCAATCGCTTAGAGATGTTGTGCTGGAACTTACAGTGTTGGTAAAAGGCAAATCTAGCAAAGAAACCCCCAAAGAATCATTGGTAGATAATAATTTGCCTAAGACAAAGAAACTGGCAGAAGGTAAACATAATTTCAGAAAGCAGATAGTTTCGCCTGATGAAGTTATACCGCTTGATGATTCGGACGATTTTTAATTGTTGAAAAAACCAAGATTTATTGTGTTTTAACATTGAATGAATATGGGAGAGAATTCCCGTATTCATTCGTTTAAACAATGAGATTTAAAAAAAGAGAGGAGATTACTATGGCGCAAGATAACAAGTTTTTAACGTTCAAATTGGGCGAAGAATATTATGGGATGCCAATTTTGAAGATAAAAGAAATTATAGGTATGATGGATATAACTCATGTACCAAGACTTCCGAATTTTATCAAAGGAGTAATAAATCTCAGGGGAAAGATAATACCAGTTATAGATTTAAGGCTTAAGTTCGGGCTTGAGGAACGCCAATATGATGAGAGAACGTCAGTAATTGTAACAGAGCTTCGAACCGAAACGGGAACTAAAATCAATGGTATAGTTGTGGATTCTGTACAAGAAGTTTTAGATATACCATTGGATAGTATCGAAGCGCCCCCAAAATACGGAGCCGATATAGATCAAGAATTTTTATCCGGGATGGGCAAGGTTAAAGATGAAGTTGTTATGTTACTTGATGTAGATAAAATATTTACTACCGCAGAGAAGGGCATTTTAGAAACTGTATAAAGCAGAAAGAAGTTGCCGCCAAAAATTCACTGAAGTTAAGCAGTGTTTCAAGTTTTATTGAATTATTACGAAGATCGATTTTTAATAGTTTTAACAGCCCGCTCTTTAAACAAAGAGCGGTTTTTTCTTGATAAGCATAAAGAATCATGTAAAATAAATATAAAATATAAACATGATATATTCTTATTAAAGTTCTAATAAAATATTTTTTGAAAGTGATTGCACGGAAGTGCGCTCAATGGTAAGATATTCAAGTAATTATCCGAGTTATTTTAATAAGGCTGCATAAATTAATGCTAATGATTGTGCAAAAGCTAATAAACAAGTTTTGAGATAGAATAATGATTCGAAAAAAGATAAACATAATAAATTTAGTCGCGATAACTTTAATATTGTTTCTGCTTGGAGTGATATTAAAGAGCGCATGGATAGTGGATGACGCATACATTTCTTTTAGGTACGTGAAAAACATACTCAACGGATATGGTCTAACGTGGAATGTATTTGAAAGAGTCCAAGCTTATACGAATCCACTGTACGTGTTTCTGATGACTCCAATATATGCTATATCCAAAGATATGTATTTGTCATCGATTTTCTTATCTGTGGGCTTAACAATGAGCGCTGTGATAATTTTTTTCTATCCTAAAGACAAGAAAAGTTTGATTCCTTTTATAATTTGTATTTTAGCTCTGGCGACCTCTAAAGCCTTCATTGATTATTCAACTTCCGGGCTTGAAAATCCGATCACTTTCTTAACTATCGCACTTTTTTACAAAGTATATTTTTCTAGCGAAAAACCGTATGAAAGCAATACCTTTTTAAAGCTTTGCTTAATAGCTTCAATAATTACCATAAATAGAATTGACGCAATACTTCTTTTCATACCACCTCTTTGTGTAAGCTTTTTTAAACAGTTTAAAGCTAAAAAGATCGCAATGGGTTTCTTAGGCTTTTCACCATTTATCGCTTGGGAAATATTTTCATTTTTTTACTACGGATTCTTATTCCCAAATACCGCATATGCGAAGCTGAACATTACAACCAGTAAAATTCATTTATTGGGAAATGGGATAAAATATATCATCTCCTCTAATATTTACGGTGATAATATTACTTTGATAGCTATTTTAGGAGTTTTGATACTAGGGCTCTTTCTAATTAAAAAGAAACAAGGGAAATATGCAATAGCCGCGTCAAGCGTGTTGCTTTACATTTTATACATAATTTATTTCGGCGGGGATTTCATGGTCGGGAGATTTTTAAGCGCACCTTTATTTTTGGCTATAATAATAGTATATAAGTTTTTATGTACTTTGGAAATTGGAAATGAAGGAATTAATTCGTTTAAAGTGAAGATAGCATTTGCAGTTAGCGCATCAATATTATTTTTAGGAGTTATTCCAGAGACATCTACGTTAACATCGCCCCTTGAATATGAAAAGTACTATGATTATTTAAAAACCACAAATCCTGTTGATCGCCCGAGGGATGTGCGA
Organism: Christensenellaceae bacterium; assembly: GCA_963675575.1. Classification (GTDB taxonomy): domain Bacteria; phylum Bacillota; class Clostridia; order Christensenellales; family UMGS416; genus JAGLOK01. The sequence continues at coordinate 2,296,537 of OY776378.1, read as the reverse complement.
AGCTATTATTATAAATCCACTGGGCTTGCCCATTACTTGAAATATGCGCAGGCAAATGGATATCAGCCTGATAGAATTATTCACGAATGGGGCGTGATGGGTTCTCAATATATCGAAAACGAGGTATATATTTCGGGAGGAATTGGCTTTATGGGCTATTTTGCGCCTGATAAGACAAAGATAATTGATATTTATGCTTTGACAGATCCTTTGCTTGCCAGAATACCATCGCCCCCGGACCTGTTTGCTGGCCACTATGAGCGAGAAATACCGGCAGGCTATGAAGAAACAGTCCGCACAGGGATAAATGTAATAGAAAATGTATCGTTAAAAGAATATTATGATAAACTTCATATAGTTGTTTCCGGTGACTTGTGGGATTTGGAAAGATTAAGAATCGCATTTGAAATGAACATAGGTAAATACGAGTATCTGGTTGAAGAGTATCGCCAATCTTTGGACTATTAACACTATAAGCAATGTTGCGCAATTTTTATCCAAAATATTTGTTTTATTATATTTTGAATCAGAAAACAAGCGTATAATAAGCGAGAATAACTTGTATGTTTTAGAATATTATAATAAAATAAATGCTATCTATGAAAAAGTTTGTTTTGAAATTATTATTATATATTTTTATTGTATTTGCGATAATTGCACTATTGAATGCAAGATGGCAAGGCACACAAGCCTATTTGCTTGAGGATGAAAAGTTTAAGACTATTAATCCTCCAAAATCAATTGATATTTGTAATGTTGGGTCATCTCATGGAATGATTGATTTCAATTATGATAATCTTCCTGAAGGATATACTGGATTTAATTTTGGCAGACCAATACAGATGTTTTATTATGATTTGCAAATGATAAAGCAAAATAGAAAGAATCTTGAAAAAGATTGTGTTGTATTCATCCCAATATCTTATTTTAGCTATTATCAATATTTTGATGAACAAATGTTTTTAGATAAGGAATACATATATTATAATTTCTTAGACTATCGCTATATTAAAAATAAGTCATTTGAACTGGCGCTGGAATATAAATGGCTGTCAATATTTTATATAAGACAAGACCAAATTAAATATTTATTTAAAGAAGATAAACAGTCAATTGAAGACTACGATAAAGTATTTGAAAAAAGCAGATTTATTGACGAAAATACCGGCGAGATTGATATGGAAAGGCTTATAAAAGAGAGGGATAAAACAGTAAATCAACATGCAGTAAATTTCTCCAGAGGTATAAGCCAAATATCAATAGACAAGCTAAAGGAAATGATAGAGTACTGCCAAAAAACCGGCTATAAGTGCGTACTTATAACAACTCCTTTTTCAGACATTTATAATGAAGCAGAAGTTTTTGATGATTCGTTTTTCGAAAGTTTTTACTCTATTACTGATGAAATATCTGAAGAATATGACATTCCTTATTGGGACTATTCGCATTCAGATGAGTTCTCCGAGGATTTGTTTTTATTTTATGATGATGATCATTTAAATAAGGTAGGAACAAAATTGTTTTCGGATATAGTTATAAACAGAGCGATAAATGAAGGCTATTTAAAAAGAGATTAAGTTTGGGGGAGAAGGACGAATGCTTTTTAATTCATATGAATTTATAATATTTTTTCCAATAGTGATAATTCTGTATTTTCTTATTCCGCATAGATACCGATGGATTATGTTACTTATTTCCAGCTATATATTTTATATGGCATGGCGCGCGGAATATATTATATTGATTATCGTATCTACCTTAATAGATTATACCATGTCAATACAAATGGATAAAACGGATAGCGATAAAAAGCGAAAAGCTTGTCTAATGGTTAGCATCGTAGTAAATCTCGGGTTGCTGTTTGTTTTCAAATATTTTAATTTTGTAAATGAATCAATCGCAACGCTGATTGGTAATGGCATTGAATATCCTATAAAGAATTTTTCATTGCTTTTGCCGATGGGCATTTCGTTTTACACATTTCAAACAATGAGCTATACGATTGACGTTTACAAAAGAAAACGCAAGGCTGAGCGGCATTTGGGGTATTTCGCACTGTATGTTTCATACTTTCCACAGCTTGTGGCAGGCCCGATAGAGCGTTCTGACAGATTACTGCCTCAGTTTAGAAAAGAGCATATCTTTAACTACGATAAGGCAAAGAGTGGCATGCAGAGAATGTTGTGGGGCTTTTTGCAGAAGATAGTCATTGCAGATACAATAGCCGTAGTGGTGAACAATGTTTATAATTCTCCTCACAATTTTGGAGGACTCGCATTTATAATAGCTACTCTGGGCTTTGCGCTCCAAATATATTGCGACTTTGCGGGTTATACAAACATAGCTATAGGGTGCGCTCAAATAATGGGAATAGACTTGATGGAAAACTTCAGACAGCCTTATTTCGCTGTTTCGATAAGTGACTTTTGGGCAAGATGGCACATATCACTTTCCACTTGGTTTAGGGACTATGTTTATATTCCTCTTGGCGGAAACAGAGTTAAAAAAGCGCGCCACTATTTCAACGTATTTGTGACATTTTTGCTTAGCGGGCTGTGGCATGGCGCTAACTGGACGTTTGTGCTTTGGGGCTCGATTCATGGCTTTATACGCATGCTTGAAGAAGCTATAGCATCTCTGTTTAAAAAAAGAAATATTGTAATTATGCCAAAGTCACCCCGTCTAAAGAAAGTGCTAAGCATAATTGCGACATTTATTATTGTTTGCTTTGCGTGGATATTCTTCCGTGCAAACTCTATAAATGATGCGTTCTATATAGTAGGACATTTGTTTAATGATATAGGTAATTGGCTGAGCCCAGCCTATCTAAATATGGTTAGAAATGATGTAGGCTTAAACTTTATCAGTGTATTTTTGCCTATTGCTCTAGGAGTATTTTTAATGCTTATTATCTGGTCCAAGCGCGAAAAGGGCGAGGGGCACTTTGAAAGTTTTAATAAACGCAGTGTTCTCTTTAGATGGAGCTTTTATATAATAATTTCTCTGATTATTATCTTTAAGTTTGCAACGAGTGACAACACCGCTCAATTTATCTACTTCCAGTTTTAGATATGAAAAAATTTCTTGTAAAATTCGCAATATACATGCTGATAATATTTTCTGTATTGCTATATGCAAATCATCGATGGGTATCCACTCAAGTATACCAAGTAGCAGGTGAAAGCTATCGCATGAAAGACGTGCCCAGTGATATTCAGATATGCAATATCGGGTCATCTCATACACAGTTTGCAATAAACTATGATGAATTTGAGGGAATTACGGGTTTTAACTTTGCAGTGCCCGCGCAATCATTCATGTATGGGCTTAATATGCTTAAGCAATATAGCGCTAATTTAGCCCCGGGATGTATAGTAATTATACCGATATCGTATTTTGACTATTATGAGGACTACGAAAAGGAATCCATAAAAATTCGTGAGAGACGATTTTATTATCCGATATTGAGGCTAAGCCTTATTGAAGAATTTGATATAATTGATGCTATAAAATACAAATGGCTGCCCATATTAACTATCAAAAATGAGCAACTAAAGTATATTATAAAAGATGATACCTTTGCTATAAAAAACTATGAGGAACAGTATAATCAAAATAAATATACTAGTTCTGACGGTTTGGTAAACCTAGAAGGATTTCTAAGTGAGAATGATATAAATGTCTACGGGCATTCGAAAGATTTTGATAAAGGCGTAAACGATTATGGCGTAGATAAATTAAAGGAAATAATAGAGTTTTGTATTGAGCGCAGCTGTCGGCCGCTCCTTATAACCACTCCGTTTACTTCATATTATAATGATGCTGATGATTTTCAACATGGGTTTTATGATGAATATTATGCTTTAACAAATGAAGTAGTCAACGAATTCGAACTTGATTATTGGGACTATTCGCATGATGAACGGTTTAAAGATGACTTAACACTTTTTTTTGACAACAATCATCTAAATAAAGGCAAGGGAATGGACTTGTTCACAGCAATTTTTATTGAGCGCCTTTATGATGAGGGATATCTAAACTAATCTTTCACCCTGTATAAGAAATAGATGAAATCATATCCTTCAAAGAATTGCTCTTGCTGGGCTATTAGCTTATAGTTTTCAGAAAGATAGGGGACATCTTCGAGTTCGCCCGTATAGTAGTCCTTTTTAATCCTACGCACAATGTAGTCTACTACCTTTTCTCGTATATATCTTTCATGTTCCAACCTGTTTTCCGGGTAGGTCTCATAGATTTTATTTTGCCTTTGGAAATATCGTATATTTGGCACTATATCAGCTACAGTAAAGAACCCGCCATCAAGAAATCCGTAGTTAAGCAAAGTGGGATTCTTGGTTTCATTCATAAGCCGTGCGAATTCAATTTGAACCGCACTGCTTTTGTTTTCTTTTGCCCAAAGTTTTGATTCTTTATAATTTGGATTTCTGTACACTGTTGAAAACAGAGCCATGACGGCAACTAATACTATAACATAGCTTTTAATAGGGAGCTTTGAAAGTTCTAATAGCTTGCATAGCGCCATTATTCCAAATATCAAAAAAACCGATATTCCCATTGAATAGTACACGTGTCCTGTGCCGTTAAAAAATATGGCGCCAAAGACCACGCCAAAGTTTGCAGTGATAAGTAGCCTTTGCCACCATTTGATTTTTTTTGAAAAGAAGATGAAATACAGCAGTCCGATTATCAAGACACTATATTCAAGCTTAAATTTATTAAACAGAAATATACCGTTTTTAAGCAAAACTAAAACAAGAGAGACTATTCCGGTTATATTATTATTAGAATTAGTATAGTACTTTGCGTTGAACAGGAAATAAACTTCGATAAAATCGCTCAATGCTCCGCTTATTGCAAAGTATATTATCCATGGCACCAACACTAGCGCGCAGCCAGCAAAAAACATCAATAGATTTTTCAAAATGTCTTTATACTGCTTATTGACCAAAAGAGATATAAATATTACGAATATCGGAAGTGTCCAAAAAACAGCGATATTATATTTGATGAGGAGCGAGGCAGAAGAAAGAGCGCTCCGTGAATCAGCATATATTTATTGTTGCATTTTTTCTCCGGATAATCTTCTTTAAAATACTTTAAGATATAATACAAGCTCACCATTTGAGCGCACAGCAAGTATTCCTCCGCACTGTCCCCTTGAGCAAAATATTTGGCTCCTAAAATTAATATAGGCAATGCAAAAACGCCGAGCAAGGCTATATTCTCATTGAAAAAGAGCTTTAGCAGCTTGTATGCGAACACTAAAGTAATGGCAAACGCGCCGGCTTCAAATACAAATACTCCGTAGAAGGTAGTATTGGAAATCAGATATCCCAAGCCGTGTATCAGATACAGCATCGGGCCTTTTTGCTCAAATATATCTTTATACGGCGTCATCCCATGGAACATGGACTTACCAACGGTGAAAAAAGAGTTCGCGTCTACCCAATCATTAAAATGGTAAAGAGGGGAAGACTTTGAACACAGCAGAAGCGAAACTGTTGCGTAGAAGATAATAATAAGATATTTTCTGTTTTCATTAATTAATTTTTTCATCATAATTTAGTTTTTCAATTCGGGTACGGATTTTATTTCAAAACTATTGTAATTATTGCAAATGCAAGCATAATCAAGCATCCTTATATCCAAAATGAATTTGAAATTTTAAGGATAAACAATTTGAAATAATTGTATCAAGTTATTCAATATTCTTCTATTATGGTATCATTTTAAAAATTGCTTGTCCATAAAAATCAATCGAAACTATTTTGATTATTGTCGGATGTTAAGAGATTCGCTATATAGCAAAAAATTTAGACAATATATCAATTGCAAGGGCAAAATATGCATAAATCGGGAGAGCTAAAGCGATAGATCTGTAAAAGCGGTCAAGCTACCCATGACCTGAAACGGGATTGCTAGAAAACCCCATAAACTATGGATATATGCATAATAAAAACTGTTTGCTTTCAATGAAAACGCAGACAAATGCAACTTAGCTATCAATTGCACCTTTTAACATCAACTTTATTCCTGTATAATAGCTAACATAATTATTGTTGAGGAGAAATGAAATGTCATTCAAAGAGATTGAAGTTGGGGATTTAGATATCAACCCATTCACAAAGATTCAGCAGGAATGGGCGCTGCTTACTGCAGGCACACAAGATGGCGGTTACAATACGATGACGGTGAGCTGGGGTGGGTTTGGCTGTTTTTGGCGTAAGGATGCTATTTCTGTTTATGTCCGAAAGAGCCGCTATACTCATAAGTTTATGACGGAGAGTGATACATTCACTGTGTCGTTTTATCCACAGAACAGGCACGAGGCTCTGGAGATTTGTGGAAAGCTATCCGGTAAGGATTGTGACAAAGTCAAAGAAGCGGGACTTACGCCAGCGTTTTTTGACGGAGCAGTGGCGTTTGAGGAGGCCAGTCTGGTTTTTGTATGTAAGAAGCTTTATCATGCGGATATGGCAGAAGAGAATGTGGACAGTAGGGAAGCATTCGAAGGTTGCTACCGCAACGGAGACTTGCACAGTATCTACTTCGGTGAAGTAGTTCAAGTGCATACCAAGCAATGAAAAGGAAAGATTGTTTAAGACAATGCTTTGAGGTGATTCTATATGAGTTTTAAAGAAATACCAATAAATGAGGTGGATATCAGTCAGTTTACGATATTCACAAGGGAATGGACACTTCTGTCGGCAGGCACAGAAGAAACCGGATTTAACATGATGACGATGAGGGCTGTCAGCTACGGTCGATTTTGGGGCAAGCAGGCGATGACAATCTGTGTTCGGGAGAGCCGCTACACTCGCAAGTTTACCGATGATAACGAAATTTTCACACTATCATACTACGGAGAGGCTAACCATAAAGCTCTTGAAATTTGTGGCAAGCTTCATGGCAATGAGTGTGACAAGGTAAAGGAGTCGGGATTGACTCCAATGTTTTTATACAAAACTGTGGCATTTGAAGAAGCAAATATTATCTTCATTTGCAAGAAGCTTTACCATGCGGACGTTGTGCGAGAAAACATTGATGATCAGCAAGCGTTCGATCACTACTACACCCGCGAGACCAGTATGCACCGCATCTATTACGGAGAGATTGTGAAAGTTCTTGCCAAAGAATAAGTATAACTATTAGAAAATATATGGGATTATGAGGAACGGTGATGGCGTTTAAAGAGATACAGATAAAAGATGTTGATGTCGGCGATTTTACTATGTTCATGGAAAAATGGGCACTGATGGCTGCGGGCACAAAGGAAAATGGGTTCAACATGATGACAATGGGTTCTTTGAGCTTTGGCCGTTTTTGGGGCAAGCAAGCGCTGTCTATTTGTGTCCGAACAAAACGTCATACCCGCAAATTCACTGAAGCCAACGATACCTTCACTGTATCTTACTATGGGGAGGCTTATCAGGATACGCTGAAAATTTGTGGCACACTGCATGGCGATGAATGTGACAAGATCAAAGAATCGGGGCTGACGCCTATGTATTTAGATGACACGGCTGCATTTGAAGAAGCTGACCTTATCATTGTTTGCAGGAAGCTTTACCATACGGACGTTGTGCTTGAAAACATAGATGACCAGGAAGTTTTCAATAAGTTCTATGGGCCAGAGCCCGACTTGCACCGGATCTATTATGGCGAGGTCGTTAAGGTGCTGGCGAAGGAATAGGGTTTTGCCAATAAAACAGGCTATAATTTGTCAATTCATTCGGATAAAAATCATAAAATATTAAGCAAAATGAAAAGACCTGCAATCCGTACGGAGGCAGGTCTTTTGGTAAAAAGGAGAAGGTTTATTGTTTATATAAATTATTTCTGCATATCTCACTCATAAAGAAGTTTCCTTGTTCTCCATTTGCCTCCGAAGAAGTATATGAAGCATATAATTGCCGGAAGTGAACGCGCAAAGGCATTTCCCCAGAAATATCCCACGGCCTGCAAATCTAAACAATTTACGAAAATTAACGTAAACCCGACTCTACAAACCAAGCCGTCCAATATACCAATAACAAGGGCCAACATCGCAAATCCTGAACCAGTTACCATGGACTGCAAGGGGCCTACGGTAGAAGAAAGGTAGAAAGATAAAATCATAATTCTCAGGTATGTTACGCCAAATTCTATAACATCTGGGTCAGGTGTGAAGATTCCAAAGACGAAACGCGGGGCAAATATGGAGACCAATGAAGCGAAGGTTGCAACGCCTAGGGCACATGCCCATGTGTATAACACGACTTTTTTTGCACGCTCAGGCTTCCTCGCGCCCAAGTTTTGCGCGACCATCGCAGAAGCTGCGGCTTGGATACCCGACGTGAATACATTCAAAAATTTTGAGATTTTATTTCCTATGCTGTTTGTTGCCGAAGCCACCAAACCATAGGAGTTTACGCCTGCGCGCATCCAAATCATGCCAAAATGAACCAATATTGTTTTTATAAGCATTGGAATCCCCAGCTTCAAAATAATAAGCAAGGGTTCTTTCTTTATTTTGAAAACCGACCATTTAAGTTCAAATCCGAAATGATCACGTCTTTTATACATATATATAAACGCCGCTATGAATGCGCCCAATTGTGAAACGATGGTTGCAACGGCAGTTCCTGCGGCGCCTAAATGGAACACCGCGACTAAAACAACGTCAAAAGCAATATTTACAGTGGCGGCTACAACAACAAAAAGCAAAGGCTTTTTAGACTCTCCCATACCACGGAGAATGCCGATAATGCAATTGTATCCGAATATAAAAGGCATTCCCAAAGCAGTGATAACCATGTAAGATGAGGCTTGGGAAAAAGCTTCTTCAGGGCAGTTTAATAAGTTTAACATTTGTTTATTAAAAACTACGGCGCCAATAGCCACTATTATTGAAACTAGCATCATGAAACCAATTAAGGTGCCCATTGTGTCTCTTAATTTCTCGGAGTTTTTTGCTCCTACTAACTGTGCAATGTAGATTTGTCCAGCAGCGGAAAAAGCATTTGCGATAGGCGTCATCAAATCGGTAAGTTCACCGCCTGTAGATACTCCTACAGTTCCTGTGCTGCCAACAAACTGGCCTATAATGATTAAGTCAACCAGTGTGTATAACTGTTGCACCAGGTTTGTTAACACTATTGGAATTGCAAACACCAATAATGTTTTAAAAAGTGGGCCTTCTACTAAATTAATACCCACCTTCTGTTTAATAAGCGATTTTGACATTAAATTATCCTTTGGAAGGTATAATTTTGTTTTAGGAATAAATTTTTATCCATAAGCAAAATTATACTGAAACAAAAATTAAATTGAACTTCCTATATAAAATATCACACAATAGTTGTTAAATGCAACTATAATTTTAATTAAATCGTTTTTATTTTATATTTACACCTAATAATAAGAATTTTTGCGAGTTCATATATAAAAAAACCATATCTTGGCTTTTAAATTTGACCGGCTTCTAGACTATGTAAATTATAACAAAAGCATATATTCAGGCTTATTTTGACTGGGGAAAAGGAATCAAAGTTTTGTAGAATTACTAAAACCAAAGCCACCAGACAGAAATGGAAAAATGCAATTTTGCAAGGCTCTGTTCATGCTAGCCATTATGCAATCCGCTAAAGCGCAGCTTGACAAAACCATGCTATTCTTATACTATTTAAGTAGGTTTTTATATTATTGAAGTATACTTAAATGAGTAACTGAGAATGCGAGATTTAATAAGATATTGCGCTGGATTAGACTTAAGTTTTCTCAATAACAGCCGAAATCTGGATAAAATATATTATTAGAGCTATGGTCTATCCGGGTTTGCGCAATGGAGGGCAACGGATTATGCTATACTATATTATATGGCATACAAGTGAGCTATATTTGGCAAAGTTGAGGCGCTCTAACTCTAAAGGGTTAGAGTGCCTTTTTTGTACAGAGCAAACGTCCGTAGTCTGATAATCACAGAAAATTTCAGTGCCCAAAAGAAGATATTGGATAAATGGATTAGTATTCTTAAATTAGGAACTATTAAAGATTAATTTGAAAATAACTCATCAGAGGATTGTCTGCAATTAAAATATAGTGCTGCGTATGTGCTTGATGAATATCTATTGAATACGCGAATAATTTTAATACTGGAGGAAACATGGGTAAATTAATTATTATTTCTAATCGATTGCCGGTAACGGTGAAAAAAAGCGAAAATGGATTTGAATATGAGGAAAGCATCGGAGGTCTTGCCACCGGGCTTAAAAACTATCATAAACAAAAAGAAAGCATATGGATAGGTTGGCCCGGGCTAGCAAAGGATAACTATACAGCCAATCAATTGAAAAAGATAACAGAAGAATTGCATGGAAGCTATAACTGCCTTCCTGTTTTTATGAGTGAAGACGATGTGCATCAGTTTTACTATGGGTTCTGTAATAAGACAATATGGCCGCTTTTTCACTATTTTACCAACAAGACAGAGTATGATGAAGATTCGTGGGAATCATATCAAAAAGTTAACAAACTGTTTTTCAAACGTGTAGAATCAATTATTGAAGAAGACGACACCATTTGGATTCATGACTATCAATTGATGCTGTTGCCTGAAATGATAAGAGATAAGTACCCTGACACTAAGATAGGATTTTTCCTTCATATACCTTTTCCTTCTTTTGAGCTATATCGTCTTTTGGTATGGCGCGATCAAATATTGCATGGCTTGCTGGGAGCGGATCTCATTGGATTCCACACATATGATTATGTGCGGCATTTCTTAAGCAGTGTGCGCCGCCTGCTGGGATATGAGCATAATCTTAATCAAATTAGCTATGAAGACCGATATGTGCAAGTGGACGCCTATCCTATGGGTATCGATTATGACAGATTTTCAAAGGAATATAACACACCGCAGTTCCGCGAAGAGGTAGAGCGAATCGTCAACAGCACAAAGGGAGAAAAAATTATTCTCTCGATTGACCGTCTTGATTACACCAAAGGAATTCCGGAAAGAATAAAGGCCTTTGAAGAATTTCTAGTCACTAACCCCGAATATATGGGAAAAGTAAGATTTCATATCATTGTAGCGCCTTCGCGTATCAAAGTGGATTCATATGAAAACTTGCGCAGTGAGATTGCGGAGCTGGTAAGTGAAATAAACGGAAATTACGGAACTGTTGACTGGATGCCAATATGGTATTATTTCCAATCTTTTTCCCAAGAGAGTTTAATCGCACTATATAAATACGCAGACGTTTTGCTGGTTACGCCGCTTCGCGATGGAATGAATCTTGTTGCCAAAGAATATATCGCGGCAAGAACCGACCGGGAAGGTATGGTGGTGATAAGCGAAACTGCGGGCGCCGCAAGTGAAATAGGTGAAGCAGTTGTTGTCAACCCCCACGACAGAAGCGCGATTGCGAGGGGTATAAAAAGAGCGTTGACGATTCCTATCGAGGAGAAAAAAGTAATTAACAGCATTTTACACAAACGCCTAAAACGATATAATGTGAACTTTTGGGCGGAAGAATTTTTGGATGGAATCGAGCAATGCGCCGATGTATCTCATCAAGCAGTAACATCCAGCATTGAAAAGGACTGCACTGTAGTGGTTGATGCATATAACAAGGCGAAAAAGCGAATTATTTTCTTGGATTATGACGGTACGCTTGTTGGGTTCAAATCCATACCGCTACAAGCCAAACCCGATCAGGAACTTAAAACCCTGCTTTATAAACTTATTGAGGATCCTTTAAACACGGTCATTATCGTATCGGGGCGAGACAGACATACTTTGGAAGATTGGCTGGGAGATCTTCGAATTCATATGCTTGCCGCACATGGGCTTTGGCGCCGAGAGCAAGACGGACAGTGGAGCATGACGGCAGCATTGGATAACAGTTGGAAAGACAAAGTTATAAGTATCATGCAAATGTATGTTGACCGTATGCCGGGCGCGCTTATAGAAGAGAAAGATTATTCATTGGCCTTCCACTATCGCTTATGCGAACCAGATATGGTTGCGGTAAAACTGGGGGAAGTCAGAGCCGTTTTATCATCCGTTATTCAGTCAATGAGCTTAAGCATACAAGAAGGAAATAAAGTTCTCGAAATTAAAGACAGCCGCGTAGATAAGGGACAGAGCGCATCGACGTTTATCTATAATCAGGATTATGATTTTATTCTTGGCGCGGGAGATGACCATACGGATGAAGATCTTTTTGCGGCAATGCCCCAAGAGGCTATTACGATCAAAATCGGAATGGACAATACAAACGCGAAATATCGCCTAAAGTCATGGAGATCTATGCGCGTTCTGCTCAAAAAACTCTTAAACCAACAAGAATAACAAGGTGAAAATAAGCCAATGAATGATAGATCCATTTATAAAATAAATGATATTAAACTTGATAACGACAGCTTGTTGTTGGATGAATCAATCTTTCACAATGCTAACGGTTATATAGGTATCCGCTCTTCGTTTGAAGAAGGATATCCGCCAGACTTCAAAACTATACGCGGGCAGTATATAAACGGATTCTACGATTACGCGGATTTGAAACAAGCTGAAAATCTCTATGGGCTTGTTTATGAGAAGCAAACAATGCTCAACGTGGCAGATACTCAGTCGATTAAAGTTCATTTTGACGATGAAGTTTTCAGTATGTTTGAAGGGACAGTGCTGGGCAGCAGCCGTTGGGTGGATATTGATAAAGGAGTCACAGGAAGATGCGTTTCGTGGCGCTCGCCAAAGGGCAAAGAAATTGAAATTACCATTATAAGAATGGCGTCTTTTTACCAGCTTTCCCTATTTACAATTGAGTATCAGATAAAATCTATAAATTTTTCGGGAGATGTGATGATAGAGTCGCATCACACTGGACATGTAACCAATTTCTTTGATTCCAGTGACCCGAGAACGGCAGGCGAAGGATGCCAATATTTAGCTCCTCAATCATGTAATATTCAATATGGCGCATCATATATAACTTCTATAACATCCAAATCAAATCTTCAGGTGTGCAGCGGGGTTAAAAACTTTCTGCTTGGGGAAAATGAACGTCAATTTATTATGGAAGATAATAACGCACAGTGCCAAATGGTTACGTCCATCCAACAGGGAGGCGTGGCCAAACTTATTAAATATTGCGTGTTTGCAGATTCTTTGCGTGTGGAGGACTGCAAAGCACATGCGGTCGCTGAGATGAAAAAAGCATTATCTGTCTCTTTGCAGGAGTTATATCAGCATCAGGAAGATTATCTGACTGACTACTGGGAAAATTGTTATGTGGAGATTTTAGGTGATGATGAGCTGAATCTAGCGTTAAAATATAATCTATTTCAATTGATACAGTCAGTCAGCAAAGACGAGCATGGAAACATCGCACCTAAAGGACTTAGCGGCGAAGGGTATGAGGGCCACTATTTTTGGGATTCAGAGATGTATATTCAGCCATTTTTCACGATAACCAACCCACAGATTACCAAACAATTAATATCGCACCGATATGAAACACTTGAGATGGCCAAAGAGAATGCAAAAATTATGGGACATGGCAACGGCGCACTCTATCCATGGAGAACCATTATGGGGAAAGAGTGCTCGGGATATTTCCCTTCGGGTTCCGCGCAGTATCACATAAACGGAGATATTGCCTATTCAATTATTGCTTACTATTTTGCGACAAAGGATATAGATTTTATTATTAACAAAGGAGCGGAGATACTATTTGAAACTGCCCGATTATGGATGGACGTGGGCAACTTTCATGACGGAGATTTTCATATAAATGATGTAACTGGGCCTGATGAATATACGTGTATAGTCAACAATAATTATTACACCAATGTTCTGGCTAGGTATCATTTGAAGTGGGCAGTTAAGTTTTATAGTCAGTTTGCTGAAAATTCAGTATTTAAAAAAATGCTCAAAAAAATCGGTTTAAAGGAAAATGAAGTAATAGAGTTTCAAAAAGCCGCGGAAGACATGGTACTTCCTTATGATGAAAAGCTGAAAATAAACCCTCAGGACGATTCGTTTTTGCAGAAAAAAAGGTGGGACATCGACACAATTCCAAAGAAAAAATTTCCTCTTTTATTGCACTATCACCCATTATATTTGTACCGTTATCAAGTGTGCAAACAAGCCGATACTGTGCTTGCGCACTTTGTATTGGAAGATGAGCAGTCACTGGAAACGATACAAAACTCTTTTGAATATTATGAGAAGATTACAACTCATGACTCATCGTTGTCGGCCTGCATTTTCAGCATCGTCGCTGCGAAATTGGGTAAGGAAGAAAAAGCGTTTAGTTACTTTGGGGAGTCCACAAAATTAGATTTGATGGATTTACAAAAAAACACAAAGTACGGCATACATACCGCAAACATGGGCGGTAACTACATGGCTATAGTTTATGGCTTTGGAGGATTTCGCTTAAAGGAAAGCGGAATATCTTTTTCACCAATGCTTCCGGAAAATTGGACAGGATATCGTTTCCGTGTCAGCTATGAAGATAGTAGGCTAATTATTGGCGTCAGCCGAGAAAATTGTACATTCTTTTTGGAATACGGAAAACCAAAAAAAATCAAAGTATACGGAAAAGAATATTTACTGGAAGACGCTTTGACAATTAACCTTGAAAGAAGAGAGAAAATTGATTTATAAAGCAGTTATTTTCGATTTGGACGGCGTACTGTGCCATACGGATGAATTCCATTACAAATCTTGGCGCGAAATAGCGTCCGATTTTGGGGTAGACTTTGATATGCAAACCAATAACCTGCTCCGAGGTGTAGGGAGAATGGAGAGCTTAGAGATTATTTTGAATACTTTCAATATAGAGTTAACCGAAGAGGAAAAAAAGCATTACGCGAAAAAGAAAAATGGTTTATATCTTGAAATGCTGAAAGACATGTCGCCAAATGATATTGAAGAAGACGTGTGGAAAACACTGAATGCAATTCGAAGCTGTGGTGTCAAAATGGCTATTGGTTCATCCAGCAGAAATGCGAAAACAATTCTCGAGAAAACGGGTATGGAAGATTATTTTGACGCTGTTTCAGACGGTACAAATATCAGCGCGCCAAAGCCGGATCCGGAAGTTTTTTTGAAAGCAAGTGAATTTCTTGGCGTCGGTCCGGATAAGTGTATCGTAGTTGAAGACGCTAAATCAGGTTTGGAAGCAGCGATTAACGCCGGCATGGCTTGCGCAGCAGTAGGCAAAGCGGCTGGATATGGCATTGCTACTTATGATTTAAACAAACTGTCCGATTTGCTTAAATATCTTTGAGATTTACTGCAAATTCTTTAAGTACTGCATTATTAAATAGCAATTATAATCCGGAGAGACACTTGCGTTTTTCCGGATTTTTTTATGCTAATATTCTATAGCGAATAGGAAGTGTTGTAAACAGTAGAAACCGAGACTATATGCTCAAAACAGGAAAATTTATGAAAAAAGTCTAGCATAAATCACATTAATAATCGTTAGAATTAAATTCAAAGACCACAAATTTACCGAACAGTTCAGAGGCTAATCTATTAAATAATTTTTATTTCTTATGTGATATATTTAAATGTACTAAAGGCATGCTGTGAAAATAACCATTTGCGATTTCATGTCAAAAGGTATATATTGTAATAAAATAAAATTTGCCAAAATAATTATTTTGGTTGTATTATATTGAACATAAAATATATTTTTTCTTAATAGACGTTAAATCCGAATATTATATTCGAGGCGTTTTTTAAAAGTGAAATATTCTTTTTTGAAATTAATAAACAATTTTAAAATATAAAAAAGCGAGGATTCAAAATGAAAAAAAGTTTATACTGCGGTGCTTCATCGGTTGATATCACACCGAAAAAGGAAATGCTTTCTAATCTTAGAGGGTTGATAAACACTCAATACGGAGATATCCGAGATAATCTTAATGTTCGAGTCATTGCATTGAGCGATGGCGATAACAAGGCGCTTATTGTAGGATTTGACCTGGATAAAGCTCTTGACCCTGAAGATCACATAGAGATTATATCCAAGCGCTACGGAGTACCTGTAGAAAATATACTATACTTTGGTATCCACACACATTCCGCGCCAATTATCGGACATCGCCCCGGTGAACCGCCGATGAACACAGTTGAAGGAAATGGACCGGAAGTTACTGAAACATCTGTGCAATACGCGAAGTTGGTTGCTGACGCGATGTATAAAGCTATTGACGAAGCAACTGCCGGGATGAAACCCGCAAAAATGGGAGCAGCAAAAGGAAATAGCTATTTCAATGTAAACCGCAATCAGGACTACGTTATAAATGATGAGAACGGAAACGAGCATATAGAATGTGACTTTGGCGCTAATTTTGAAGGATCCGTAGACCATACCGTCTTTGTGCTGCGTTTTGATGATATGTCCGGAAATCCTATCGCGTTTCTCATAAACTATCCCATGCACAATGTTGTTACATGGCTGAATAGATCTTCAAACGGAATAGGATTAATAAGCGGTGACTTGGGCGGTGCGGTGAGTCGCTATACCGAAGAAAGATTTCCTGGCTGTGTCGCGCTATGGTCCAGCGGAGCTGCCGGAGACCAAAACCCGATTATGATGCATGAGCTTCATTATCCTGATCCGATTACGGGAGCCACTAAAACTTATATTATGGAAAAGGGCGATCCCGAGCTTTTAACGGTTTTTGCAGCGCGCCATTATGCCGATGTAGTAAAAGTTATAAAGAAAATCGACTGTTCAACTGAGCAAGCGGAAATTGGAGGAGTCATTGAGTGGTCGAGGACACCGGGAAGAAAAGTGGAGAGGAAGCCAGACGGAACTGTTGAAGTTTCAACAGGCGAGGGTGTAGATCCTTACGAAGTTCGTATGCAGCTGCTTAAAGTGGGAGATGTCGCGATGATGGGAATCGGGGGAGAATTGCTGTCTTCTTTTGGAATTCAAATCAAATCGGTATCACCCTTGGAGAATACGATAATCATTAACCATAACTGCAGCTTCCTTAATCCTAAAGCCGGATATGTATTGGATGATAATCTGTTAAGCCGCCCAGGTCGTTATGCAAATAGAAGCCGCATAATAGCGGGATACCTGACGGACTCTTTTGAGAAATATACCAAGGCAATGTTTGAAAATCTGATGAACAAGAAAGGGAATTGAGTATGAAGACATTGAATGTAGCATGTGTCGGAGGTTGGCACGTTCACTATAAGCATTTTTCAGAAAAGATTGTAAAGATTCCGGGATGTCATTTGGTGGCGGTGTGGGATGATGATCTTGAGCGCGGCAAAGCGTGGGCCGACGACATGGGATGCAAGTTTGAACCGGATTATGACAAGATTTTGGAGGATACGGGCATCGACGCGGTAATAATCAGTGTCGGCACAGTTCAGCACGCCAAGATGATTGTACCGGCCGCAAAAGTGGGGAAACATATTTATGTTGAAAAGGCGCTGGCTTCTACAAATGAGGACGCATACGCGATTCAGGAAGCTGTACACGCAGCTGAGGAAAAATACGGCATTCATTTTACTATGGCCGACCCGGTTAAAAGGAATTCACTGGTTTTTGCAAAGCAGATGGCAGATGAGGGAAAGCTCGGAACGCTGACCAATGTTAGAATGCGCAATTTACATTCAGGTGCGCTTGAAGGAACGGCATTGCCGAGGTTCTATGATAAAAAGCAGGCTGGCGGAGGGGCATTGATTGATATGGGGTGTCATTGCATACACGTTTTGCACTGGTTTTTAGGTAAGGCGATTTCCGCATACGCATTATTTGATGAATACACACCTGAAGCTAAAGAAAATGGCATAGATGAAAATACAATCGCCATCTATAAGTTTGAAAGTGGTGCGATAGGTGCTGTTGAAACAGGATGGATTCATCCGGGGTATCAGTATGCGGTTGATGTTTACGGGACAAAGGGGTGTGTCCACATAAACCATAATGAAGTGCGCTATCATTTGGATGAGGGTGATTGGGCAACGGTGCCGCAAGATGAACTTCCAGAGGGAGTGCTGTATCCTCTTAATTATTGGGTGAACAGCATTTTCAATGATACTCCAAATGAAGAATATGGCATCGATGAGGCGGTTGTTTTGACAGAAATGATCACAGCGGCTTATAGGGCGAAGGGAAAAGAAATGCCAGTTTAAAAACCGAAAAAGCAGGTATAAGGCGCTTGGAAGCTTTATCCGTGGAATGAATAAACTAAAAAAAGGAAGTTGAATATGAAAAAAATAAATGCAGCATGTGTAGGAGGATGGCACGATCATTACCAGCATTTTTCAGAGAAGCTCATTAAGATTTCGGGATGCACTCTCGCGGGAGTTTGGGACGATGACTTGAAGCGAGGAAAAGCGTGGGCTGAAGCTATGGATTGCCGTTTGTTTTCTGAGTATGAAGAAATTCTAGAGGATAAAAACATTAACTCCGTAATTATAAGCGCTTCAACGGCAGACCATGCGAAATATATTATTCCCGTCGCCAACGCAGGAAAGAATATTTACGTTGAACAAGCTCTGTCCACAACCAATGAAGACGCATATGCGATGCAAGAAGCCGTGCATCAAGCGGAGAAGAAATATGGCATTCATTTCGCGATGGCGAATCCAATCAAGAGAGCACCTATGGTTTTCGCCAAGCAACTTGCAGATGAGGGAAAGCTTGGGGTTTTAACAAATTTGCGGATTCGAACACTTCACGATAATGTTCTAAGGGGGACACAGCCTCCCTGGTTTTACAACATAGATGAAAGCGGCGGCGGAGCCATGATTAACATGGGATGCCATGGCGTAAAAATATTAAACTGGTTTTTTGGAAAGCCAATTTCGGCATGCGCATTATTCAGCAGCTTTACTGACATAGCGAAAAAGAACGATATTGACGAAAATACGATTTCAATATATAAATTTAAAAATGGTGAAATAGGCAGCGTTGAAACTGGATGGATTCATCCCAAATACCACAATGCTCTTGACGTATACGGAACAAAGGGGTGTGTCTGTGTTACGGGAAAAGAAGTTAGTTATCGTTTGGATGACGGAGATTGGGTCACTGTGCCCGAGGAGGAGTTGCCGGAAGGTGTTTTGTATCCTCTTAACTATTGGGTGAACAGTATTATAAATGACACACCCAATGAAGAATATGACATAGATGAGGCGGTTACGCTTACCGAGATGATTACGGCTGTATACCAATCAAAGGGGAAAGAAATCCTATTATAATATTGCCACTATACCCAAAGACGTCATATTGCAGCTTTGCTGAATTTGCGTAAAACGTTTCGAAATCATAATGCTAAAAAGCAGCTAAAAGGGAAAAATTCCTACGGCTGCTTTTTACGTACTATATTTTATTAATTGAATCCATATTGGAAAAAGCATATTCCAGAAAACATTGAGTTGGTTTGTTCATAGGATGTTTTTTTTCGTAGCAAATGGAAATGCAACTTTGTACTGGAGGCTCTATATCTAGGACAACGACATTGTCATGCGCTTCATAAAATGTGGGACCCTTCAAAAGCAGTCCAACACCTAATCCGTTTCTTATCATTTCGATTATATTTGTCGCTCTATTGGATGTGAAAATTACATTTGGAGTAAATCCAGCGGAAACACACGCGTGGGTGTTAAGTTGTTCCATAAAATTGCCTCTTGGGAATAAGAAATTCTCATTTTTCAATTCCGCAAGGCTTATAACCCCCCGCGATGAAAGCGGGTGATTCGTTGGTACTATAGCTACTATTGTATCCGTGGTGTAGGCACGCATTACAAAATTCGGGAATTTTTCATTCAAGTTATGACGAATGAAAGCTAAATTACATTCATGCGAACGAAGGGATTCTTTAAGTTCATCGCTTCCCGCTTCTAGAGTTTTAATGCCACAGCTTGGATTTTCAAGTCTGAATTTTGAGATAATCTCTAATATATGGTATGCGCCCAGAGCGGGAGGCGCGCCGATTATTAGCTCGGAATCCAAGTCTTTATTGCGTTCCATAAGCTCCGCTGTGTATTCTTTCTGGGTTTCGACAATTTTTTTTGCATAGGGAAGGAATATCTGTCCGTTTTTATTGAGGCTGACTCGCCTTGTAGTGCGGTCAAAAAGCTGGCACTTAACCTCCGCTTCAATGCCTTTTATATGTTTTGAAAGGGAAGGTTGTGAAATGAATAGCCTTTCAGCGGCTTCTAAATAGTTGTTGCATTCCGCTAAAACCAAAAACTCTTTTAAATGAGCTATATCCATAACTTTTTTACGCTTTCTGTATGTCTTAAGAATTATATTTAAGCCAAAATTCCATTTATTCCATTACTAAATAAATGTTACCTTATATCGAATTGTATGTCAATCAAAATTAATATATCATAAATCTAACTGAAGAGGAGTTTTTACGCATTTCTTTCAACTATATTCTTATTAATTGGAATCTGAGTGTGTACTTATTGAGAAAGCTGAAAATGAGTGCTTAAAAAGCGCATTTAAGCTTTTCAGCTTTTAAAGGTGTTTTTTAAAGTCATTGGGACTTTGAAAATAATAAAAATTTGAAGGGGAATAGAAAAATGAAAATTAAAAAGATTCTAGCACTAATTTTCGCAGTTTTGATGATGTCCACTGTTTTAGCCGCATGCGGCAAAACTGAAGACACAGCTAGCACAGACGATACTAAAGATGCCACTGTTGTTGCAACGGAGGCCCCCACCACTGAAGTAAATGTTGCTTCTGGAGAAGGCGAAGGAACCACAAGCAAAGAAGATAGCGCGGCAACACTTTCCAGCGTAGTTTTGGACGAAGTTAATGTTGGCATAGTGGCAGACCCTGCAGACTTTGCTCCTTTTTCTAATCCAAGCGCGGGCCGCACATTTGCTTTCTGGAGCATATTTCAGGAACTTGCCCATATTATAGATGGCAAAGTTTACGGCGTACTCATGAAAGAATACACAATTGCTGAAGACGGTCTTTCAATGGATGTTGAACTTTATGATTATATATATGACAGCGCGGGAAACAACATCACAGCAAGTGATGCAATTTATTCTTGGAATACAACAATTGATGCCGGACAGATGCGCGGAATACAGTTTGTAGACAGCATGGAAGCAACCGGAGACTATACTTTCAAATGGACTTTTAACACACAGCTTAAGATAGGTAACCTTGACACTCTTTTCAAATGGTATATTTTCTCACAAGATGCCTATGAAGCAAGTGCAGATGGAATGTCCACAGATCCAATAGGAACAGGCCATTATGAATTGACAGACTATACAAGTGGATATATGTTCACATATGAAGCAAGAGATGATTATTGGCAGACTGATGAGGCATTAATACATGCTCGTGACATGGCGAATGTGAAAAAGATTAATTATTACATTATTGCTGAGTCTTCACAGATGACCATTGCTCTTGAAAATGGTTCAATAGATATGAGTTCAAATGTCAGCAACGACGACATAGACATGTTTAAAGAAGGCGGAGCACAATCTGACAAATATTGGGTTTATGGTGTGCCGGATAACCTTTCCGTTCAATTCTATGGCAATAGCAGCGAAGGAAACGTTTGCAGTGATGTTAACCTTAGAAAAGCAGTTTTCTATGCTGTAAGCGCTGAATCAATACTTGAGAGTGTTTTCGCTGGCAACGGAACTACATGCCACGATATTTCACCTTCATGGTCTGCAGGGTATAATCCAGCTTGGGACACAGAGGATAACTATTACAATTATAATCCTGAGACAGCAAAAGAATACCTTGCAAAATCCAGCTATAACGGTGAAAAGTTGAAGATACTCTGTGAGAATACACCGAATATGACTAATACCGCTACATTGGTACAGTCTTTCTTGCTTCAGATTGGCATTGATTCTGAGATTTTGGCAGTAGAAGGAAGCCTTGTTAATACTTATCGTGAAGACCCTACTTATTGGGATTTGTTCCTGAATAATAATGCATGCAATACATACACTGCAGCAGGTTGGGACTTTGCTCTTTCCGCAGGAAGACAAAAATGGGGAGGAACAATGGGATTCGCTATGGATGACAAACTTCAAGAAATGCTTGTGACTTCTCTTACACTTAGCACAAGCAATGAAGAAAGTCTCAATGCGGTTCACAACTATACCATTGAGAATGCTTATGGAATGAACTTGGTTAACTATAGGACATCGTTTGTTGTTCCGAAATATATGGATAGTATTACATTATCATACAAAAAGACGATTATCCCCGGCGGATGCGTCTATAACGATATGGAGTAATTCACTGAAACACAAATAACTTTATGAGTTCAAAGTAATGGTGTGGCATCGTTCGTGGCTTTTACCATGAACGGTGTCGCATTTTATTTAAGTTATGAAAGGGTAATTCTATGGGAAGATATATTTTAAGAAGGCTATTCATGACGGTTTTTGTTGTGCTGGCCGCAGCTGTTGTAATTTTTACAATAATTAGTTTTGTCCCAGGTGATCCTGTGAAAATACTGCTGGGAGCTGAAGCAACACCGGAAGAAATTTTGGCTCAAAGGACTCAGCTGGGGTTGGAGGATTCCTACCTGGTTCAGCTTGGCAAATTTATGTACAACGCATTTATTAAATTTGATTTAGGCGATTCTTGGGTAAGAGGGGTTCCTGTTGTTGATGGGCTTTCAGAAAGGCTTCCTAGAACAATTTTTTTGGGCCTTTCCTTTGTAATACTGAGCTCATCTATTGCTATCCCGCTTGGCGTGACAGCTGCGGTTCATCAAAATAAATGGCAAGATCGTGTTAGTACAGTAATCGCGATGATATGTATATCCATTCCGAATTTCTGGCTTGCGATGATGATGATTCTTCTATTCTCGCTTAAGCTTGGGTGGCTGCCATCCTTTGGGATAGGTGGGCCTGAGTATTACGTCATGCCAATTATCGCGGGAGCCTTGCGTGGCATTGGCGGGCTTACAAGGCAAACACGTTCAAGCATGCTCGAAGTAATCCGCTCGGATTTTGTCACCACTGCGCGGGCAAAAGGATTGAAAGAAAATAAAGTAATTTGGCAGCATATGCTTCCAAATGCGCTTATACCAATAATCACCATTCTTGGCCAAAGCATTGGAATGAGTGTGGCAGGCACGGTAATCATAGAGCAAGTGTTTTCACTTCCCGGTGTTGGAACTTATCTTACCGGAGCTGTTATGAGCCGTGATTATCCTATTATAAGAGGATGTGTTATTCTCTTGGCGGGCTTTATGGCTATTTTGATGTTGTTTGTAGATTTAGTTTACGCATATGTCGACCCACGCATAAAGGCGCAATACAGAGGGCAGACGAAGAGGAGGAAGGTGAAAGAAAATGGCTAAAAAAGGAACACTTTCAGGTTCAAAGCCTGTAAAGAAAAGAAAAAAAGAAAGCATGTGGAAACAAGCATTTAAACGTCTCTTGAGGAATCCCACAGCGAGATTTGGAGTACTTGTTTTGTTTGGCCTTATTGTTCTTTCGATAATATCTCCGCTTATAACTCGATATACGTTTGAAGAAATGGATTTGGCACACCTTAATGCTTCGCCGTCCCTGAATCATTTGTTTGGAACTGATTCGTTGGGACGCGATCAATTTAGCCGTCTTCTTTATGGAGGTCGGTTTTCTCTTGGATTAGGTATCAGCGCTTCTCTTTTGTCTGCAAGTGCAGGCATGTTTATCGGCTCGTTTGCCGGATATTTTGGGGGGAAAGTTGACAATATAATTATGCGTATGTGTGACGTAATTCAATCTATTCCGGGAATTCTTCTAGCAATCATTATTTCTGCGACCCTCGGTACTGGATATATTAATACTATAATCGCGCTTGCTATAGGCGGCGTACCCGGAGGCATTCGCCTGATAAGAGGCCAGATTCTCAGCGTTCGCAAAGAGGAATACCTCGAGGCGGCGCAATCTGTAAATTGCAGCTCAGGACGTATAATGTTTAAACATATACTTCCAAATGTAATTTCGCCAATAATTGTTTCTACTACAATGGGTATTGGCAACTGCATCATGCTTGCGGCCTCGCTGAGTTTTATCGGCTTAGGAGTTCAGCCGCCTACACCGGAATGGGGCGCAATGCTTTCTGCGGGAAGAAATGTTATACGAAAATATCCTCATCTCATTTTATTTCCCGGCCTCATAATATTCATCACTGTTCTGAGCTTTAATCTGTTTGGTGATGGATTACGTGATGCTATTGATCCAAAGTTGAAGAAATAAAGGAGATTCTATACATGAAAGATACAAACAAAAGTTTTTTATCAATAAAGGATTTGGTTGTTGAATATACTTCCGGAGGAGAAGTTATTCATGCAGTTAACGGTGTTTCGTTTGAATTGAATCGAGGTACTACTCTTGGTTTGGTGGGCGAAACCGGGGCTGGCAAAACTTCAATAGCAAAATCAATTCTGCGTGTTTTACCTGATCCGCCTGCTAAAATTAAAAATGGTGAAATTATTCTTGATGGCGAAAATATTTTGACAAAACCTGAAGAAGAAATGCTTAATATTCGGGGAAGCAAAGTTTCAATGATATTTCAGGATCCTATGACGGCACTAAATCCGGTTATGACAATCGGAAATCAAATTACCGAAGTAATCAAATTACATAATGATATAAGCATAAATGAGGCGCAAGAGCGCAGCATCGAGATGCTGCGGTTGGTAGGTATTACTGAAGAACGCTACCATGAGTATCCATTCCAATTTTCGGGTGGAATGAAGCAGCGCGTTGTAATAGCTATGGCTTTGGCGTGCAAACCTGAGTTGCTTTTGGCGGACGAACCTACAACGGCTCTTGATGTTACCATTCAGGCTCAGGTGCTTGAAATGATAAAAGACCTTAAGCAGAGACTTAATACGTCGATGATTCTGATTACGCATGATTTAGGTGTTGTTGCTGAAACATGTGACGAAGTTGCGGTTATCTATGCCGGTAAGATCATAGAGTACGGCAGCATTGTGGATATTTTCGATCACCCGGCACATCCATACACTCTGGGACTTTTCCAATCTCTTCCCAGCTGGGCAATAGGTGAAAAAAGACTCCATCCGATTGAAGGTCTTACACCTGATCCTTCCAATCTGCCTAAAGGGTGTAGCTTCAATCCCCGCTGCCCCCGTGCTACAGAAGCTTGCAGAACTGGTGAAATTGAAAATATTGAACTAACTCCGGGACATTTTTGCCTTTGCATTCACCCGGAAAAGGAGGCGTAAAATGTCGAGTGTAATTGAAGTAAAAAACTTAAAAAAATATTTTGAAGTGTCAAGTGGAGAACTTCATGCAGTAGACGATGTTTCGTTCAAGATAGAAAAAGGCAAGACGATGGGAATCGTGGGCGAATCAGGTTGCGGAAAATCTACATTGGGAAGGACAATCATTCATCTTTTGGATAGCACCGATGGACAAATTTTGCTAAATGGTAAAGATATCACAAAAGTTAATGGGAAAGAGCTGCATAGGATTCGCGAGAAGATGCAAATCGTTTTTCAGGATCCATATTCTTCGCTCAACCCTAGAATGACTATAGATGAAACAATACGTGAACCGCTTCTACTCTCGCGGCGCTTTTCAAGAACACAGCTTGATGAAGAAGTATTGGCGCTAATGAAACGCACTGGCATCGAAGAACGCTTGCAGCAGGCATATCCGCATGAATTGGATGGAGGCAGACGCCAGCGTGCCGGAATTGCCAGGGCTCTTGCGCTAAATCCCGAATTCATAGTTTGCGATGAGCCTGTTTCAGCACTTGATGTATCCATTCAAGCGCAGATACTAAATCTTTTGATGGATCTTCAAGATGAATATGGTTTAACACTAATGTTTGTTACACATGACCTTTCTGTTGTGAGGCATATTTCGGACAACGTCGGGGTTATGTATCTTGGACAGATGGTAGAAACAAGTCCTTCTGAGGAACTTTTCCAGATGCAACTGCATCCATACACCAAAGCTTTGATCTCGGCTATCCCATCTGTGGACATTCATAATCCGAGTAAGCGTATGCTTCTTACGGGAGAACTTACATCACCCATTAATCCCAAACCGGGTTGCCGTTTTTCAGCTAGATGTCCGTATTCTGCTAAAAAATGTGATGAGCCACAGCTTCTGGAAGAAATACTTCCAAACCATTTTGTTGCTTGTTGCCGCGTAAGGGAAGTTAATGATCTGTCAAAAGATGATGATAAATAGTGAACAAACGAAGAGATAAATATTGACGAGGAGGGTACCAAACACATGAAATGGGTCGAGAATATGAAACCGGTTGACTTTTTCAGCAAACATAATATAATGCTTGAAAACACGGACGGAACTTTGACGCCGATGGACGAACCATATTTCAGGGCTACTCAAATTGCCCCTGGAACATGGCAGGTTCTAAGTGATGGTGACCATACTTATCTTGTGGAAGGTAATGATGAGGCATTGGCCATTGACTCGGGATATGGATGCGGAGATATCCGAGCATTCTGCCAGACATTAACGTCAAAACCTGTGTTGAGGATAGCGAACACGCACAATCACTTTGACCATACCGCAAACAATTATTTGTTTGATTGCGCATATATGTCTCAGGAGACATACGAACACAGAACTATACCGTTCCCGAGTTTTTCAGGAATAGATTTTCCAAGAGACTATCCGGTTGCCATTATAGGCGAAGGGTATGTATTTAACCTTGGTGGACGGGATTTGAAAACATTTAAATTCTGTGGACATTCCTTAGGCTCGCTAATGTTTCTTGACCGTAAAGAACGACTGCTTTTTTCCGGAGACGAAATTTTGACAGAGCGTATGCCCTGTCGCTATCCTGTTGAGCACTATCTGAAAAACATGGAGAAGCTATTGTCTTTTAGAGGAGAGTATGATCGCATTTGCACTGGTCCAGGGATTTTTGATGCTTCATGGATAGATCGATATTATGAGGCACTTAAATACATATTAGACGGACATGAAAACGAGGGAGTATATGAGCCTTCTGCACGGAAGCCCGTTCCGCCTCCGACTGGAGATCCTAATGAAAAAATCATATACACACGCCGCGAACCACATCCTTGTGATCTTCCGTCGGGAGTAGACCCTGATGCTGAATATAAGCGGACGCTAAGATACAAAGGATGCACTGTTATTTACGATATACGCAAACTTTACGGCGAATAATAATCATAGGAGAGCATATTGTTGATTATTAAATAAACATTGACCTAATCCAGCTCTTTTATGAGACTTCATACTTATTGTCTATCGGGTATAAAATAACGCCTATATCCGCCTTTATTGAAACATATTATTTAAAGGAAAATGCGTTGCAAAATTAGTTTTGAATCAAGAAATGGCAACAACTTATTGGTGTTGCCATTTCTTAAATTAAATGATAAAGTGATAAATATTATCATCGGAAAAGCAAAACAATAATTGAGGTATTTTCATGGCCAAAGAAGTCCACAGCCGAGCGTATCATCGCTATTTTGAAGATTACGCTGAAAAAAAGATAGAAACCGACGACGGCGAAGTAAAAATGTTGAGAGTATATGTAGGAAAATATTATCGACAGGATATATCCGATAGGGCACGCATTTTGAGGAAGACCTTGTATGCGGCAATTTATGTGATTATGTTTGCATTGTTCATTATAGCTGGGACAAGAAGTATCGGCAGCAATTCAACTCGATACATTTTCTGTTCAATGGCCATTTCTTTTTTGGCGTTGCTATGGCTTGCTTTACCTATCTTTTTTTATGTGACGGCAAAGCGTGAGATGGAAATACGTTCATATCGCGAGTCCTCGAGGGAATTGATACACGTAAGTCGAAATTCCTCAATTTGTCTTTTTATTACTACTCTGTGCTCGGCCATATATTTATTTTCCCACCCTAGCGAAGATATCACGCAAATTCTTATTTATACCATTATGTATCTTTTGGCGGCAACTGCTGCTTTGGGCATTCATATTGCAGAAAAAAGACTTAATTATGTGATTATTCCTCCAAAGCAACAGCGTCCGGAAAAGAGTTCGCCAATAAAATTTATTACCGATTTTTAGGCATTTTACCACTTTCAAAAGCTAGTTTGTAAAAAGGACTTACATCTTTCGAGATTAGATGCTGCCGATTTATATAGCATATTTGCCGTCCATGCTTTTCAAGCTATTATTTATTACTATATAATAAATAAGTTTACTTACATTTTTAAAATCTCGCAGTCCTGAAATACATGTACAGGGGCAATATCAACCCCCTTTTTTATTTGCTCAAGAAGAATATCAACAGCACGTTCTCCCATGTTTTCGGGGTCTTGCTTAACTATGTATTTGATATTGTTTATAAGGGCATTATTGCGTGATTTAATAAACTTTGTATAAGTTAATGAAAAGTCATCAAATATTCCTACTTCGAAGTTACCAGTTTCAGGATAATCGGTTAAATTTAGAAGTTCAGAAAAATATCGCATATCCCATGAAGTATTTATTAGAAATGCAGAAAACTTCCTGGCAGAGGTAAGCAAAGAATATAGGGGCTGCCATTTTGCGTTTCTGTTAGCATATATAATTTCATTGTAGCCGGTAAGCCCATGCTCATCTATGGCTTTGTAATATCCTCTCAACCTTTCCATAGAAACATTTGTCAATGTTGATTCGTCTTGTACTATACTTAGTAAACTCTCGTGCCCTCTTTTTATGAGGAGCTCGGTTAAGTCGTACATTGCATCCGCGTTTTTGGATGTAACAAATGAGTATGAACGATTGTCTATGTATCTGTCTATAAACACAAGAGGAAAGTTTTCTTTTACCAACAATTCAAAAAAATCAATGTTATCAGCGTTGTTGCACGGATTAATGAGTATTCCCGCAAAATTCATATTGAAACAAAACTCTAAATGTTGACGTTCTAAAGAACTGTCTTCCGCGGTGTCAAGTATAATCAAAGAATATCCGTTTTCACGCACTTTTGCGGAAATGGTGCTAGTGAGTCGTAAAATAAAATTGAAATCAAGACCAGGCTGTATTAATGCTATGACTTTTTTGTTTTCAGAATATATTGTTGATGGCTTAATTACAGTTTTATAACCCAAACTGTTGGCTATTCTAAGAATTTGTGCGCGTTTCTGCTCTGAAACTCGCACTTCCTTTTTATTTAAAACTTTGGAAACAAGTGATTTGGAAACATGAGCCTTGTCTGCGATAGTTTGTAGTGTTACTTTAGGCTTTACCATAAAAGTTTTCCCCTTAAAAACAATAATATATTGATAAACTTTATATCAATATATTAATAATATCATGAGATATATGAAATATCAAGCATGATGGTAAAAATTTATCAATAATTCAGCTAAATTTATCGAAAATTATAGTATAGAATTATAAATATATAGAAAGAGGGTGTAA
Organism: Christensenellaceae bacterium; assembly: GCA_963675575.1. Lineage (GTDB taxonomy): Bacteria > Bacillota > Clostridia > Christensenellales > UMGS416 > JAGLOK01. The sequence goes on along the minus strand of OY776378.1, from coordinate 2,267,135 downwards.
ATAACTAGAAAACGGAATATATTAAACGTAAAACTAAGTAAAAGCATTAAAAAACCCAAATGAAGTATATAAAAATCCTAAATAAAGCCATATATGACTGAATGAACGGTTTGTGGTAAACGATGAACCAACTATACAATTAAAACATAAGCAAGATATTAAAAACGAACATTGAAAGCGTATGATTGTAGAAGTTTTACTTGTTTGATAATGTATAAGCTCATAAAGTAGCCTATTTGCACAAATATAGGCGATAATCCTTGGTCAAAGCTTTTACTATATGACTTTTTGATTTAAATTAAATAATGAGTGCTTTTTAAAATGTTTACCAAGTTTACCAAGATTGTTTAACGTCATTAACTCGACTGATGATTTGAGCGATTTTTAATTAATTCAAAATTTAAAAGGAAAGTGAGAGGAATATGCTGGAATTTAAAGATGTTGGTTTTTACTATCAAATGAAAAAGAAGAACTATGAAGTATACAAAAATATCAGCTTTGAAGTTAAAGAACACGAGTTTATAAGTATATTGGGGCCTTCGGGGTGTGGGAAATCAACGTTATTGAGAAATGTCGCAGGGTTTACAACCCCTACTTCAGGAGAAATTTATAATGATGGTAAGCTCATCGATGGAATTTCGTTTGAGCGCGCGATGGTTTTTCAGGAAGATGCTGTTTTTCCTTGGCTTACGGTTTATGAAAATATAGCTTATGGACTCAAAGTGAGAAAAGTTGACCCAGATAAGATTAAGGAAGATGTTCCCTACTACATAGATATCGTAGGGCTTAAAGGGTTTGAGAAGCTTTATCCAAAGGAGCTTTCTGGCGGAATGCGCAAAAGAGTTGATTTGGCGCGAGCCCTAGCTAATGATCCTAAAGTTATTTTGATGGATGAACCATTTGGAGCGCTGGATGCTTTTACAAAAGAAATGCTTCAGCTCAAAGTTACTGAAATATGGGAAAAGAAAAAGAAAACGGTTTTATTTGTAACACATGATATAGAAGAAGCACTTTTTTTGAGCGATAGAGTAATGCTGATGCAGCATATTAAACATGGCGGTGGATACACATTTTATGATGTGAATTTCAAAAGACCACGCAATGCATATTTGAAGGAAGATCCCGAATTCCAACACTTGAGGATGGAAATACTTCAGGAGCTAAAAAAACAGGAACTTAGCGATGTTTCTATGGAAGGGGATTGTGATGAAAAGAAATAAGATAATTTTAGCAGGTATATTGTTGGTGATGTTTGTTATTTGGACATTGATTACTGAAGTTTTCGGATTAATTGCTTCACACTTTTTGCCAAGTCCGGTTGACATCTTTAACTCGGTTATGGATTTGTCTTCGATATTAGGATCGGCAATCTTGGCAAGTCTTAAAATAACTATGTCGGGACTGGTTTTGGGATTAATTACCGGCATTATGGTTGGAATGATTATGGCATACAGCAAAGCGTTTATGGATATTGTGGGGCCCATGATGGAGTTCACAAGGCCAATTCCTGTATTGGCGTTAATTCCGCTATTCATGCTTTGGTTTGGTTTGGGACAAACACCGCAGGTTCTGCTGATTGCCTTGGGTGTGATGGCGATAATGGGGGTTCAGACTTATGAGGCTATTCGAAATATGCCTATGGTGTATATCCGTGCAGCGTTTAACCTCGGAGCTAAAAAAAGAAAAGTTTTCACATCTATAGTCATGCCTTACATTGTTCCACATTTAATTGGAGCGGTTCGTGTGGCTGCTGCGGCGGCTTGGGGACTGGATGTTGCTGCAGAATTTATGGGTGTTCAGGTAGGCCTAGGATATACAATGGTTATACAGCAAATTTATCTGAATGTTCCGGGTATTGTAACTATAGTAATTATTTATAGTATTCTGGCGATTGTACTTGATAAATTAATTCAATTGGCACAAAGCAAGTTAACTCATTGGACTGAAAGATCCTCTGTTTCTTTTGAGGGGATTGTACCAGTTAAGAAAGTGAGGAACAAATAATGATTATTGATGCACATATGCACTTGGCGAAAAGTGAGAATTTTTCGGAAAAAACCTATGGATATTTTGATATGACTTATCCCGATGAAACAACGGATATAGATTTCTTGGTTTCTAGGATGAAGAGTATCGGAATTAATAAAGCTGTTGCTATGGGTCAGTCTATGGAAAGAATCTTCGATACTTCATTTGGTGAAGAGTGGGTTCAGGAAGGCTTTGCGAAACATCCGGATTTCTTTATTCCGTTTTGCAGCGTTGAGGCTCTTGACAAGATAGGCAGATTCAACAAGAAGGCTTTTGAATATTTAAAAGACGCAGTTGAAAACAACAATTGCAAAGGAGTGCTGTTCGCACCGCCCTTCGGGCACTATCACTCAAACGACAAAGCGGCGTATCCATTCTACGAATACGCTGATGAAAAAAATATTATAGTTCAATTTCACCATTCAGCACAAATAGGAAAGCCGATATTGGCACCTACAAAATATACAACAATGTTTGATTTGAATGACGTGATTATTGATTTTCCAGATTTAAAAATCAATATTGAACATTTAGGGTATCCATGGACAGAGCACATGATAACTCTAATGGCTACAAGTGAAAACTTATATACGGATATGGCGATGTGCTATGACCGTAAAATTTCCACAGCTTGGAACTTGATATTGGCAAAAGAGTATGGAGTTATTGACAAAGTTATGTTCGCGAGCGATTTTGTGGCTCGAAACTTTGACATGTTCACTGATGACCCTGCTGTTGATATAGGCAGATGGATAGATTATGTTCGAAACGACCTTAACGAAATTTGTAAAAACAGCGGCTGGACGCTATTTACTGAAGATGAAATTGATGGGATGCTGTTTAAAAACGCAGCCCGTCTGTACAATTTAACGCTTACAGAGTAGGCGTTATTAATAAACACTTGGAGGAGAAAATTATGAAAAAGGTAACTACGAAATCAGGTATTGCAATTGCTTTAGTTTTACTTATGGGCTTGGTAGCTCTTTTGGGAGGCTGTACTCCGGCTGACAAAGAAGTGGAAGCTACAAAAGCTCCTGTAAAAGATGAAGCTACAAAAGCTCCTGAAAAAGAAGAAGCAACTGCGGTGGCTGAAGAGCTAATCCCGATTACAGTCGGTGTTGCTCCGTATCCTATGTATCAACAGTTCCAAATGGCGGTGGACCGAGGAATGGACGAAGTTTTTGGCCTTGATATAACCATCAAGCAAATGTCATCAACCTCTGTAGGGTATGAAAATTTGCTGCGCGGAGATATCGATGTTTCATCAGGCGCGATTGCTGACCATGTTGTGGTTATGGAAACTACACCTGAGATAATCAGTTATATGCCGGTGGGAATTTTCCAAGGTTTCTTCTATGTGGCGAGAGCTGAAGATACCATGTCTTGGGACGATGCAGTTGAACAACTTGGAGCCGAAGGCGCCAAAATGCAGCAGATCGAGCAGATGAAGGGCAGAACTTTCTGTATCATTCCTCAACGCAAAGCTTTTGTAATGAGCACAATTACACAGGCTGGCTTAACTGAAGACGACGTAGAATTCCTATACTTTGCCGATGACCAAAAAGCAGGTACTGCCTTCTTGTCCGGACAGGGCGACTACTACATGGGCAGCTTACCTCAACAGACAGCGATCATTAAACAGGGTGACGGTACTGAATATATTAACGCAGGCGGCTGGGAAATCATGGGCGCTGCAGGACTTTGGTATGACACCATGCTTACAACAGAAAAATTCTTTACAGAGAAAAAAGATGCGGCTGAAAGATTGTATGCCCTTATGTGCGCACTTGTAAACGTCTTTGATAAAGACATGATAGCTTTTAGTACTGATGCAGTCGAAGTATTCAAGAGTGTTGGCGCAACTTTCACAGTTGCTGAATATATTGAATTCCAGACTGAGTTTGATGACTTTATGTCACTTGAAGAGGCGAACGACTCTTTCTTCAATCCTGAACATGATATGTATTGGAAGAATGCGGTTGATTTCCAGATTGAACAAGCTCTTGTAGACGGCGCTCTCAAGACAAGCAAAGACGCGGCTGATTTTTATCAACAAGGCGAAGATCTGTTTAAGTCAGTAATGGCTAATCAAGAACTTGTGGACTTAATTAACAGCTACAAATAATTACTCGATAAAAAGCTTGCTCTTTGTTTACTGAACATTGAGAAAGCGCATTAGATGAAAAGAACCTCTTGCTGCAAATAGCGGCGAGAGGTTCTTTGTGTTTGCAGGAATTACGGAACCATGTATATGATGTGGGAGTTCGGTTACAATTTAAAAATGCAATTTTGGCAGCTATATTTTCTTACAACAAAAATCTCATTAAATATTAGGGCTTTTAAAGATAAGTGCCAGATAAGCGGGACACGTCCTTTCAAACGAATTGTTGCCGCCGTAAATGCATTTGTCCGAGCTAAGGATAACTAATTCTAAAAATCTGACAGCGGGCGGAGATTGTTAAAGATATAACAAGTGAGAATAATACATAATACAAAAATTACATAAATACGCCGAAAAACAGCGAAAAAGACTTGACAAACTCAAAAAATGGGCATAATCTATATAATATAGCAGGAAAAAATAATACAAGTAAGACAATAAGACGAAAAGTTGTACTACAAGTTAACCGATTTAAGAGAGAAATGAATGAAATGGACAACTAAGGAGGTATTGACTTTAAATAGAAATATAATAGAATGGTAGGGTATAACCAAAAGAAAATAGCAAAGAGGTAACCAAATGGCGGGAAACACACAGAGCAATAAAGTATACGAATATGTTTTGGATAAAATCAAAACAAATAAGTGGACCCATGGGGAAAAAATCTACTCAGAAAATGAGCTGTGCAAAAAATTGGATGTTAGCAGAATTGCAGTCCGAGAAGCATTGGAAAAGTTTTCTGCACTTGGAATTTTAGAAAAAAAACAAGGCGCAGGGACATTTGTTTCAGAGATAGATATTAGTAGCTTTGTGGGAAATACAATGCCGTTGGTTACATTAAAGCCAGGAGATATTTTGGAAGTTTTGAAATTTAGGCAATATTTTGAGAGAGGTAATATCATTGAGTTTATGAAACATCATACACAAAGCGATGTGGAGGAACTTAAAGAAGCCTACCTCACAATGAAGGAACATGCAAAAGACAATGAAGATTTCTATGTTGCAGACTTTGAGTTCCACAAGATTATTGCCAGAGGCACAAAAAATCCAATCATTATTTCAATCAATGAAATGCTTACAGGTATTTTATTTGAATCACAAGGATTGATAAACTTGAAAATTGGTCCTGAAATCGGTTTGAAATATCATAATGATATCCTTAAGGCTATAATGCAAGAGGATACCGAAATGGCTGCTTTGCTAATGACAAGACATATCGAAGCTACAATTAAAAGCATTGAAACTCAGACGGAAGAAAAATTGAATTCATAAGAATCTCTGTTTTATGTAGCAAAATTTATATTCATTTTATACCTTATCTATAAAAACAATTTTATATTTTATTTGAGTTAGTTACATCTTTTTTTAGAGCACTCAAACTCAAAGTTCAACTGGACAAGAGAAATATTGCAACCTACTAAGAAACACTGAAAAATTGTGCGAAAAAAAGAATTTTTCCCACAAAAATACGGTGTGTTCGGTATTTGATAACTACAGATATACAAACATCAAATATAAAATAACACTAGCAAGTACGGCAGAGATGTTTTTGACAATAAAAAAGATTTCAACCGTAAAGAAAAAAGTTATAAAGATTGCTGTAAATTAAGCAAAAAAAGGATCCATTGTTTCTCAGACTTATTTTCCTTAAGTGGATTTTGGTTTTTGGAAATCAGATCAAAAAGTTTTGCGGGATTTCAACATTCTTGACTTTATAAAACGAAAAAAATTATTGGAGGAAAATATTATGACACACCCAAGAGCTTTCTCACATATCGGACTATCAGTTCCGGATTTAGAAGCGGCAGTAAAATTTTATACAGAAGTAATGGGATGGTACCGCATTATGGAACCTACACCTATTGAAAAGGACGATTCTGACATCGGAATCATGTGCACCGATGTATTTGGCGACGGCTGGACCAAGTTCAAAATTGCTCATATGTCAACAAGTGACAAAATCGGAGTAGAGATATTTGAATTTCCAAACAATGAACCTGTGGAAAAAGAATTCAAATATTGGAGAACAGGGCTTTTCCATTTTTGCATCCAAGACCCCGACATTGAAGGTATGGTAGCAAACATTGTTAAACATGGCGGAAAACAGAGAATGCCGATAAGAGAGTATTACAAAGGCGAGAAGCCTTATAAAATGTGCTATGTTGAAGATCCGTTTGGCATAATCTTTGAAGTTTATAGCCATAGTTATGAACTGACTTACTCTTCAGGAGCTTACGTAAAAGAATAGTACTCTGGGAACATCAAGAATTATAATTTAAGGAGATAATGTTTTGGGATCAGAAGTATTTTGGCGGCTAGAGAATATAACTAAAAGCTTTCCGGGAGTTAAAGCCTTAGACAATGTTTCCTTAGATATTTTCAAAGGTGAAATCCTAGGATTGCTTGGCGAAAATGGAAGCGGTAAATCTACCTTAATAAAGTGTCTATCAGGTGTGTACACACCTGATAGAGGCACTTTTTATAAGATGGAAGAGCCAATAAAGCTTTCAAACGCCATAGTTGCGCAACAACAAGGAATATCAACGGTATATCAAGAGTTTTCGCTAGTTTCGACTTTAACAGTTACAGAAAACATTTTTTTAGGCAAGTTGCTAAAGAAAAAAAACGGTCTAAATGACTGGGAAACGATGCTTGAAAAAACTGAAGAAATACTTGAGATTCTTCAAATCAATATAGACTCAAATTCAATTATTAGCGACCTGACAGTGGCGGAACAACAACAGGTTGAAATAGCTAAAGGCTACAGATCCAACGGCAGCTTGCTGATATTGGATGAGCCTACCACTGCATTAACTATACCTGACATAAAGCATTTGCATAAGCTTTTAAGAAGGCTGGCAGAGCAGGGACATACAATCATATATATTTCTCACAGACTGGATGAAGTTGTACAAATTGTAGATAGGATAGCTACACTCCGTAATGGTGTTTTAACTGGGATATTGGATAAATCGGAAATAGATATTGATAATATTATTCAATTGATGTCCGGAAGACGCATAACAGAGCATTATCCAAAGCAATTCAATTCAACAGAGGAAATACTTTTATCTGTGAAGAATTTGCAAACTGAAAATGGCGTTAACGATGTTAGCTTTGATATTAAAAAAGGTGAAGTTTTTGGCTTGGCAGGTTTGCTTGGCTCTGGAAGAACGGAAATAGCAAATGCCCTATTTGGAATAGATAAAATTACAAATGGAGAAATCGAGCTTTTTGGAAAGAAGATAAATATAAAAAACCCCCAAGAAGCAATAGTTAAGAAAATAGCATATCTGACAGAAAACAGAAAAACAGACGGACTCTATTTTAACTTTAATGGACCGCAAAACGCAACCTCCGCAAAGCTGAAGAAATTATTAGGCAAAGGTTTGATTAGCTTTCTAAGCCTGAAAAAAGAGGACGAGGCTTTCGGTGAGTATATCGATTTACTTGGAATTCATCCACTTGCGAGGTACAAAAGCGTTGAATTTCTTTCGGGGGGAAATCAGCAAAAAGTGATTATCGCCAGATGGCTCTTTACAGAAGCTGATTTACTTATACTGGATGAGCCAACTCAGGGGATTGATGTTGGAGCCAAGCTGGAAGTTTATAAGGTTATTAATCAACTGACAAAAGCGGGCAAATCAATTTTGCTTATAAGCTCAGATTATCCGGAACTGTTGGCAATGAGTGACACTGTGGGAATACTGAGGAACGGAAAGATAGTCAAAATTGCAAAGGCGGACACGATTAGCGAAGTTTCGATTTTAGAAAACTCTATAGAAAAACAATAAGCGGTTGGCTGGAGAAAATGAATATGAAGAAAAAAAAGATAAATCTGTCAAAAACGAATTTTGTGGGGCCTCTAATTGCAGTAATATTAGTTGCCGTGATTGTCGGATTCACTACAGATAGATTTTGGGATTTTAATAACTGGAACAACTTGATACTTTCAGTTTCGATAACGGCACTAATAGCGATAGGCTCAACATTGGTAATATTTGTTGGAGGCATTGATATTTCTCCAGGAGCGATGGTAGCACTGCTGACCATGACGCTGGCTACTGTTGTGAAGTTCCAAGGATTACCTCTATGGCTGGGGATACTCATTGTAGTTGGGGCCGGGGCGATTTTGGGTGCAATCAACGGGGCCTTAACAGCATATCTTAAAATCCCGCCTTTTATTGCCACAATAGCCACATTGAGCATATTTAAAGGGATGGCATTTTTATTCAATAACGGTTCACCGATATTTTCTATTGCAGAAGGTATGGAATCGATTTTCTATGGCAAGATTTTTAAAGTTATACCTCTTCCGCTAATTTATGTTTTAGTTCTTTACGTACTTTTTATTTATTATATGAAATATTCAAAGCTTGGCAGAGAAATTTACGCGGTTGGAGGCAACGAGTCCGCTGCGAAACTGTCCGGTATAAATGTTAATAAAGTAAAACTGTTAACATTTACAATTGCGGGTATTATGGCCGGGTTGGCCTCAATTTTAATGGCCTCAAGACTGAATTCCGGTTCTCCAAATTATGGTGCAGGAATGGAAATGTCAGCAATTGCGGCAGCCGTAATCGGAGGCGCCAGCTTGGCAGGCGGACGTGGGAAGATTGTGAATACTTTTCTTGGAGCAATAACAATCGTTATTGTGCAAAACGGGCTAAATCTCAACGCCGTACCCACATCACTGCAAAATATTACTTTGGGAACAATTATTATTGTGGCAGTACTTATTGATGTCTGGAAAACAAATGCCGGCGGGCTTGTTAAAAAGATATTCGCGAAAAAATGAAATTACAATTTGCTGAATCGCTAAAAAAGTGGTTTGCAAAAAAGGAAATATTAAAACGTTTGGAGGAAAGAAAATGAGAAAAACTAAAGTTTTGATGGTATGTGTTTTGGCTTTGATTTTAGCTTCGATGTTCGTATTTGCGGGCTGTGAAAAAGAAGAAGCTCCAATGGAAACCAAAGCTGTAGCAACAGAAAAAAAGGCTGAAGCAACTAAAGCACCTGAAGCAACAAAAGAAGCAATGGAGGCAACTGAAGAGCCAATGGCAGAGCCAATGGTTAGAGTAGAATATCCCGAGGCTGTGGCTATCAACGCACAGGCTGGTTTTGATGGATTAAAATCAGAAGGGGATATAGTTATAGCTTACATGCCTCCTGCAACAGAGTTTAACTATTACATGGCAATAGGTGAAGGTATCGCATCACACGGCGAGGCATTGGGAGTGGAAACATTCATGCTTGCTCCTCAAAGCGGTGCTGATATTAATGGACAAATGAGCATGTTACAAGATGTTATTGGACAGGGAGTTAATGCGATTATTCTCTCAACACATGATGAAAACGCTGCGGCACCATTGGTAAAAATGGCTGTAGAGCAGGGCATCTTAGTAATTATCGTTAACTCAGACATTCCTGACTTCCCAGTACCGATTCACGGCGTAGTTGGGTACTCACAAGTTAATGCTCAAAAAGCAATTGGTGAATATGCTGTAGAGCTAATGGCTGGTCAGGATGTAAAAGTAGGTATTATACAAGGACAACCAGGCTATCATGCAACTGAAAGAGAAAATGGATTCTTAGCTGGTATTGAAGGCGCTGATAACTTCGAAGTAGTATCAAGATTAGACGGAAAATGGAACGTTGAAGGCGGAAATCAGGCTGGTATGGATATGCTTCAGGCACATCCGGAAATAAACTTGATTGTTGCTGGAAATGACTATGAAATCATGGGAGCACAAAAGGCAGCAGCAGCTCTTGGCCGCGACGACATTATTTTCTTAGGAAATGACGGCGACACAGCTTGCCTAGAAGAAATCGCAGCTGGAACAATTGAAGCTACAGCTAATACAACACCATTTGTAATGGGACAAATTGCTGTTCAAGTAGCATATGATGGATTAATGGGAGACTTCGCAGGTGGATTTGTTGAGACACCAAGCACAGTAACCAATATGGACAACGTGCTTGACTTCTTGCGCGAACCCGCAAAACTGTATCCTAAACCTTCTAAAGATTATTAATTTAATTATTTAGACAATTCAACATTGTTTTGCAGGTGCATATAATAATTATACACCTGCAAAACACCCTTCAGGAGCACGAATGTCGAGTTTATTTGACAAACAATTTAATAAAAACGAGATAATGCAAAAGGTGGGGGATATATCGCAAATCGCAGGCGCCAGATATAGTAGGCTCTGTGATGGCAAAGCTGATGGTATGCCTGTTGTAGACTTTAAGACGGGCACAGGGTTCAACTTTTCAGTTCTTCCAGGAAGAAGTATGGACATTGCCTGGGCGGAATACAAAGGGTACGCTATCAGCTTTATATCAAAAACAGGAATTGTAAACAGCCAGTACTATGAGCATGATTATGATGGGTTTCACAGGAACTTTTTTGCAGGAATGCTTACCACATGCGGACTTAGAAATATTGGAAATGAATGCAATGATGGAGAGCCATTAGGCCTTCATGGAAGAATAAGCAATACGCCGGCATCAAATATAAGCATCGAAAACTACTGGAAAAATGATGAGTTTATTATGAGCGTTTCAGGCGAAGTAAGAGAGAGTAAACTATATTGCGAAAATTTGCTTTTAACCAGGAAAATCACCTCAAAAATGGGTGATAGAAAACTTATTATTGAAGATAGGATAGAAAACTGTTCGTTTAGACCAGAACCGCTTACATTATTATATCATTTCAACTTTGGATATCCTCTTTTAGACGAGTCGGCTGAAATATTCCTTCCCAGCAAAGAAGTGATTCCAAGAGATGAGACTGCGAAAAAAGTTGTCGACAGATACAATAAAATTGAAAAGCCGCAGGATAATTTTCCGGAAACAGTTTTTTTCCATAAGCTAAATGGAAATAAAGCCGGAGATACTTATGCTGCATTATATAACCGAAACATTGGAGAAAAAGGACTGGGGGTTGCTATGAAGTTTAATGGTAAAAACCTTCCGTATCTCACGCAGTGGAAAAACATGGGCAAAGGCGACTACGTATTGGCGTTAGAGCCAGGCAACTGTTATCCAATGGGCAGAGTGAACATTAAAAAGCGAGGAGAGCTCGAAACACTGGAACCCGGAGAAGTCAAAGAATACAAAGTTGAACTTTGCATTATCGAAGGAAATGATGAGCTTAAAGAGCTGCAGAAATTGGTAAATGACTAAAAGAAAAAATTCAATATTAGCACTGGAGGAAATTATGAAAAAAATAATAAAGGAACACGCTAAAGTTAATCAAAAGATAATTGACAAGTTTTTGGCGATGAAAGATGTTTATAGTCTTTCGGCCGTTTTGAGTGATGCCCAAGAAAGAGACAATGTAATGCGAGGCATCATAAAACAAAGAACAGTAAACAGAAGAATTATTGGACCTGCGCTTACTGTGAAACTTACAGCCGGGGATATCGTTGATTGTCTTGGGATTTTTGACATCGCGCAACCAGGAGATATCGTTGTAATTGACGCTTTTGGCGAATCTGAAACCTCGATTTGGGGCGGGCTGATGTCCGGACTTGCAAGGGCGGCCGGCATAGGCGGAGTTGTTATTGATGGCAGTGCCAGAGATACGGATGAGTCAAGAATGCTTGATTTTCCAATATATTCATCACATGTAAGCCCGCGTGCGGCACATACAGCCACTTCGGGCAGAAAAGAGCCTATTGAAATTAATACTCCTATAGTTTGCGGCGGAATAATCGTTAGGCCAGGTGACTTGATTGTCGCGGATGAAATTGGTGTAACAATTGCCCCATATGAAGATCTTGAAGAAATTTATGTTAAAGCAAAAGAGCAGGCCGATAAAGAGGAAGCGACAAGAAAAGAAATCCTTAGAGGGGCGACAGTACAAGAACTATTAGATAAGTTTGGAAGAATATAATCTTAAATACAATAAGGAGTGATAATAGATGAAAATTTATGATTTATCCATACCGTTTTCAAAAGATACTTTAGTTTTTCCGGGAACACCAAAGATGGACTACGTTCGCTCGCATACAGTTCAAAAGGATCATTATAATCTCGGCATAGTCAGCGTTAACACACATGCCGGAACTCATACGGATGCCCCATTGCACTTTATTGAAGGCGGAGCGTCATTGGCCGATGTTGATGTCGGTAAGTATGTCGGAGAAGCGGTTGTAATTGATTGCAGTCAAAAAAAAGCATTCGATTTAATTGATGTTGCAGACGTGGCAAGTTATGAAGAAAAAATCAAAAGATGCAAGCGTGTAATAATCAAAACCGGTTGGTCGAAGTTTTTTGAAGAAGATAAATTCTTTACCGATTACCCAATAATCACAGTAGAACTTGCAAAATGGCTCGCGGCCGCAGGGGTTGTATTGCTTGGTGTTGAGCCTCCATCATTGAATCCGGCTGATTATATTGAGGTGCATAAGACACTTTTGGAAAGCGGCATCGCAGTGGTTGAAGGACTCACAAATCTGGAATCTTTGCCAAGTGATGAAATTTTCTTTGTTGGAACACCTCTGGCATTAAAAGATGGTGACGGATTTCCGATTAGAGCTCTTGCATTAGAATTTTAGTATATCCGAATTTAAAAATCCTTTTTTAAGCAATATGAATTATATTACGAAAGACAACCCTTACGAGGAGATTTGATACACATGAAGGATACAAAGAAAATAATCAATGAAAATAAAATTATTGCGATATTGAGAGGCATTGCCCTCAAAGATATTCTCCCTACCGCACAAGCCCTTTATGATGGTGGGATAAAATTGATGGAGGTTACATTCAATCAATCCAGCGAAACGGGTGAAAAAGACACTTTTGAATCCATAAAGATGATTTGTGACCATTTGGGAGATAACGTGTCAGTAGGAGCAGGAACAGTTCTTACCGTTAAACAGACTGAGCTTGCAATCGAAGCTGGCGCGGAATATATCATATCCCCGGATACCAATTTTGATGTAATTAATAAGACAAAAGAATTGGGGGCAGTTTCTATTCCCGGGGCACTAACCCCTACAGAGGTAACAACCGCTTATGAAGCTGGGGCGGACTATGTAAAGCTTTTCCCGGCGGGAGTATTTGGTATTGGATATATTAAAGCCGTCAGAGCTCCTCTCAGCCATATTCCAGTCATGGCCGTTGGGGGCGTAAGCGCCGAAAATCTTTTAGAATTTTTTGCGGCAGGTGTATCCGGCGTTGGCGTTGGCTCGCATATTGTAGATATGAAATTAATCAGTGAAGGTAAGTTTGAACAATTAACTGAACTTGCAAAGAAATTCACTAAACAATTATAAGGAGAAGTTTTGATATGAGCAAAATTATTTGTTTTGGAGAGATAATGGGTCGCTTAAACCCTGAGGGGTATTTAAGAATCAGTCAGGCAAAGAAGTTTGAGATTTCTTTTGCCGGTGGCGAAGCAAATGTGGCTGTGTCGCTTTCTAACTATGGTGAAGACGCAGCTTTTGTGACTAAACTTCCTGAAAATGATCTAACAAAAGCCGCTATTAAAGATTTAAAGGGCTATGGCGTGGATGTATCTCACATTCAATACGGAGGCGAGCGTCTTGGCATGTATTATGTCGAAAAAGGCGCATCACAACGTCCTTCAAAAGTTATTTATGATAGAAAATATTCGTCAATTTCGATGGCGGCTACAGATGACTTTGATTGGGATAAAATCTTTGAAGGAACAAAGTGGTTCCATTTTACAGGGATAACTCCCGCGCTGTCTGATAGCTGTGTAGAAATATGCAAGCAGGCATGTATTGCCGCAAAGCAAAAAGGCATAACAATAAGCTGCGATTTAAACTACAGAAAAAACCTATGGTCCAGCCAAAAGGCGGGAGAGGTTATGGCGCAGCTGATGCAATATGTTGATGTTTGTATTGCAAATGAAGAAGACGCGGAAAAAGTATTTGGAATAAAAGCGGGAAATACTGATGTTACCACAGGAAATTTGGATCAGGATGGATATACAAATGTTGCAAGACAATTGATAGAAAGATTTGGATTCAAAAAAGTGGCAATCACTTTGAGAGGCAGCATTTCTGCCAGCGATAATAAATGGGCGGCTATGCTTTATTCTGATGGGCAAAGCTATTTTTCAAAAGAGTATATGATTCATCTTGTCGACAGAGTCGGCGGGGGAGATTCCTTTTGCGGAGGATTGGTATATTCACTGATCAGTGGATTTGAACCACAGAAAGCTGTCGAGTTTGCAACTGCCGCATCATGCTTAAAGCACACAATTGAGTTTGACTTTAATCAAGTAACCGTAAAAGAAGTGGAAAACTTAATGCATGGTGACGGCTCGGGCAGAGTCCAAAGATAAGAGAACTACATCATTGCGATTATATAAGGAAGATTAAGATATGCTGCAAAAACTGGAAGTAAAAAATATTAAAAAAAGTTTTCCAGGCGTTTTGGCTGTTAACGATTTGAGCTTTTCAGTTGGTGAAGGCGAAGTTCTTGCCCTTCTGGGAGAAAACGGTGCCGGAAAATCCACACTTACAAAAGTTATTTGCGGTGCGCTAAAACCTGATTCCGGAAGCATTCTTCTGGATGGACAGGAGCAACATTTTGAGTCGGCGCATGACGCAATGCTTGCTGGTATAGGGATGGTTTATCAGGAGCTTTCTATGGTCGGCAGTATGAGTGTTGCGGAAAATATCTTTATGAATAGGCAGCCGATAACTAAATTCGGAAATATTATCTGGGACAAACTTTATAAGGATACAGAAGAGATACTAAAGAAGTTTGATTTGGATTTAAATCCTAAAACTTTGGTGAAAAAACTATCAGTGGGAGAACAACAGCTTTTAGAAATATTGAAAGCCATATCATTTAATCCAAAGGTAATAATATTGGATGAGCCGACAAGTTCCTTAACTGATGTTGAGATTAAAAAACTATTTAAAAATATTGCAAATCTTAAAAAAGAAGGCTATTCGCTAATATACATCACTCATAAGCTTTCTGAAGTATTTGAAGTGGCTGATAGAGTGCTGGTGATGAGAGACGGTCAATATATTGACTGCAAAAATATTGATGAATTATCCGAGCGAGATATTGTCAGCATGATGGTTGGCAGAGAGATAAAAGAGCTGTATGGGCCAGAGCATAAAAATAGAGAGATTCATGATGAATATTTCTTCAAGGTGGAGGGGTTAAGCATGGATGGCTTATACAAGGACATTTCATTCGGAGTTAAACGAGGGGAAATTGTAGGCGTTGCAGGGCTGATCGGATCCGGAAGGACTGAAATGGCTCTAGGCATATTTGGAGATCATCGTATTGAAAAGGGGACTATTGAAATCGATGGAATAAAAGTCGATATTCATTCACCCGCTGATGCTATAAAAAATAAAATAGCCTATTTGACCGAGGATAGAAAAAAATTCGGATTGTACCTCAGAGAGTCCGTTAAAGGCAATATAATTGCAACACAGTTAAAAAAGTTTGCGGTAAATGGATTTATGAGCAATAAGAAAATAGATGAATATGCGAAAAGCGAGGTTGAGCATTTCAGTATTTCCACACCGTCAATAAATCAGAAAATGGGAAACCTTTCAGGCGGGAATCAGCAAAAGAGCCTTATATCCATGTGGATGGGGATAGATCCGGAGCTGCTGATTATTGATGAGCCGACAAGGGGAGTTGATGTTGGGGCGAAAGCTGAGATATATGAAAATATAAAAAAATTCTCGGACAAGGGAAAAGGTATTCTGGTTATATCTTCAGAGCTAACCGAGCTTATCGGGATATGCGACAGAGTTATAGTTATGAACCAAGGCAGGATAAAAGGAGAGCTAAAAAGACAAGAGTTTTCCGAAGATTTAATTATGGAACTTGCAACGGGTATTAGCGCAAAAAGAGGAGCTTAATTTATGAACAAAAACATACTTGGTGCCATAAAAAAAGTCACGGCTTACAGAGAATTTATACTGATATTTGTAATTATTACATTCAGTATAGTTATATCTTTTTTCACGCCGTACTTTTTTACAACAGCAAACATTACTTCAATGCTGATGGGATTGACTGTTGAAGGATTTATTGTAATAGGTATGGTGGTATTGCTAATTTCAGGAGGATTGGATTTATCCGTAGGCTCTGTTATGGCCTTTACCGGAGTTGCAACCGGAATGCTTATAAAATCGGGTGTGCCGATTTTTTTAGGTATAGCTTTAGGATTAGCTCTGGCTGTTGTACTTGGCAGCATAAGCGGACTATTAATTGCAAAAGCAGGCCTTAACCCTTTCATAACTACTCTGGGTATGATGATGGCGGTTAGGGGCCTAATGCTGATTGTATCAAGAGGCAAGGCCGTTTTGAATATGCCTGAAGGACTTAAAATAGTAGGGCAGGGATCAATTGGAATAATACAGTATCCCATTATATTTCTAATTTTCTTTGTCATACTAATGGATTTACTTCTCAGGAACACTAGATTTATGAGGCAAAGCTACTATATTGGCATAAATGAAAAAGCGGCAAAGTTAAACGGCATCAATGTATCGAAAGTGAAAATCTTTAACTATGCTCTGGTGGCCTTTTTCGCGGGATTGGCGGGAATATTGATTACAGCGCGATTCGGCTCAGCATCTGTAACTTTGGGAGAGAATACAGCGTTAAATGTTATAACGGCGGCAATTATTGGTGGAGCAAGTCTAAACGGAGGAGAGGGAAGCGTATTGGGCGCTTTTTTAGGAGTAGTATTCATGCAGATTTTGTCCACTGCGCTTAACTTGCTTGACGTAAACATCTATTGGCAAAATTTTGTTACAGGAATAATTTTGATACTAGCAATCTTAATTGACTCAATGAACGAGAAAAGAAAATTGGGGATAAAGATTCAAAAGGGGAAAGGGGTTTTAAATTGGATAAAAAAATGAAATCATATCGAATATATGACTCTTTGGACATGAGGCTGGAAGAGATTGATATACCTAGCATAAATGATGATGAAGTGTTAATTAGAGTGGCGGCGTCGGGAATCTGTACAACGGATATTGAGCTTTATGACGGAAGCATGCCTTATTTTAAACAGGGCCTTTCAAAAAGGCCAATGACTGCAGGGCATGAATGGTCCGGATATATAGAAGCTATAGGAAAGAATGTAGCCAATGTAAAAATAGGCGATCTTGTTGTTGGAGATATAAGCATTGGGTGTGGGAAATGCACTAACTGCTTAAAAGGAATATATCATCTTTGTGAAAATCGCACTGAGTTGGGCGTTATAAAATATGATGGTTCATTTGCGGAATATCTGAAGACGGAAGGAAAAAACGTATATAAAGTGCCAAACGGTGTCAGTGCAGATGAGGCGGCGCTTACCGAGCCCTTGGCCACGGTGCTTTATGCGACAAGAAGAACAGGGATTAATCCCGGTGACCACGTTGTTGTTTTCGGTGATGGCCCTATAGGGTTGCTTAATGCTCAGCTTGCGAATTTCTGCGGAGCGAGCAAGGTAGCGGTTGTAGCCAGAAAAGAAGTGCATAGAGGAAAAGTTAACGGATGGGGAATTGAATTAATCAATACTTCAGTTGTGGATTTACAAACCGAGGTTCAAAGAATCTTCGGAGGTAAAGCAGATGTGGTTTTTGAAGATACCGGAAACCCGGCGGCATTTAAAGATGCTGTGCAGACGGTAAAACCGGGGGGCAAGCTGTGCGCTTTAAGCATAACAGGCAAAGAAACGATAGCGGTGGACATGGATTATATTGTTACAAGAGATATTACCGTATTTGGTGTGCTTGCAAGTCCGAATAGTTTTTTACCTGCTTTAGAAATGATTGCAAGCAAAAAAATAGACATCAAAGGATGTATATCCCATAAATATCCTTTTGAAAAAGCAATTGATGCTTTTGAATTTGTAAGAAACTCAAGTGGGAAAGAGCGTATTAAAGTCCTTGTAACTAAGGGCTAAAATAAAAAAAGGAGTAAGAAAAATGAAGAGATTATCGTTAGTATTGGTTGCGGTTTTATTGGTAGCAGCATTTGCCGGATGCGCAACAGAAAAAGCAACAACAGAAGAAGTTGAAATGACTGGTGAGGGAATC
Organism: Christensenellaceae bacterium; assembly: GCA_963675575.1. Classification (GTDB taxonomy): domain Bacteria; phylum Bacillota; class Clostridia; order Christensenellales; family UMGS416; genus JAGLOK01. The sequence goes on along the minus strand of OY776378.1, from coordinate 2,248,889 downwards.
TTTCAAGACATATCACCCGATGAAGAATACATCATCGTAAACTGTTTAAACAACATTGAGTATTTTAATGCTCACAAATGGGGCTGGCAAAAAGCGGGCGAAATGTTTGGCGTTAAAACAAGCTTTGTGGGACCCATGGATGGAGACACAAATGCAATGGTAGCGGCTTTTGAATCCGCAATAGCAAAACAACCAGCAGGAATCTGTGTTTGGGGTTGGGACCCAGGCCTTACACCAAGCGTAGAAAAAGCTATGGACGCGGGAATCCCTGTAGTTACATATGTTGGAGACCTTCCTGATAGCAGCAGATTAACCTATATCGGATCTTCACAGTACGATATCGGATTTATCGGAGCAAAAAAATATGCTGACTCCATCGGAGGACAAGGTAAAGTCGCTATTATGACATTGCCAGGAAACCCAATGTTTGAAGAAAGAACACAGGGCTTTGAAGACGGATTTGCCGCATATCCTGGCATAGAAATAGTATCATATGGAGACACAAAAGCTGACACAGTTACAGCTATCAGCGCTGCAAAAGATATTATTACTAAAACCCCGGATCTTAAGGGATTTGTTTGCACAGACTCAACAGGAGCTATTGGGGCGTCAACAGCAGTTCAGGAAATGAATATGCTTGGCAAGATTGATATCTTGGGCATGGACAGAAACTCAGACGTTCTTAGCATGATTAAAGACGGAGTTATCACAGCTTCTATCGTACAAAACGACGTATCAATGGCTTACTGGGCAATGTTCTCTTTAATCACTGCAAATCATGTAGATGTTCCTTTAACATCAGACAATGAAGCAGCGGGAGTTCAGGCTGCACCAAATAAAATCTTCACATCTGTAAACCTAGTTACTGCAGAAAACGTAGATTATTTCCTAGAGCAGAATGAACTTTACGCAGATGCTGAATAAGAATGATGAACAAGTAAGACAATGACTAATTAGGTAGGTGGATATAAGGAGCAACTCCTTATTATCCACTTGCCAATTAATGATTAAGTGAGAGTGGAATATAATGGCTAAATTTAAAGTATATATAAGTGATTATGATTATCCTGATAATGATATCGAAAAATCTATTTTAGAACCGATAGGCGCAGAGGTAATCGCTCTTAAGTGTAAAACTGGCGAGGGGCTTGCAGAGCTTGCTTGGGACGCAGATGCCATATTGCAGCAATATGCGAAAATAATGCGTCCGACAATAGAGAAGCTTAAAAAATGCAAGATAATAGCCAGGTATGGCATCGGCGTGGATATCTTGGACGTTGAAGCGGCTTATGAACATGGTATGAAAGTAACTAATGTTCCTGATTACTGTATTGATGAAGTAGCAGATCATGCAATAACACTTTCATTTATGCTAATAAGAAGTATTCCAAGATATAATGATAAGATTCATGAGGGAAGCTATAGATGGCAGGATTGGAATGCACCAATTCAGCGCTTTAGGGGCGGTACTTATGGGTTAGTGGGCTTTGGGCGAATCGGTCGCAATTTAGCCCGCAAAATAAATGTATTTGGTTTCAAAGTGATTTCATACGATCCTTATGTTTCCGAAAGCTTTATGAAGACTTGCGGAGTTGAGAAAGTTTCTATGGAGGAGCTATTGAAAAGAAGTGATGTTGTGAATATTCTAACTCCATATACAAAAGACACACATCATATTATAAACGAGCAAAGCTTAAAGCTGATGAAAAAAGAAGCCTACTTGGTAGGAGTTTCAAGAGGAAAGTGCATAGACAACAAAGCGCTATATGAAGCGCTGAAAAATGGAGTAATCGCAGGGGCAGCGTTAGATGACCCTGAAGAAGAACCTATGAAGATAAATAACTGGAGTCCAAAAAGCAATAAGCTATTTACATTGGACAATTGTTTTTTTACTCCGCATACAGCGTATGTGAGCAAGCAATCTCTAGAAGAATGTAGGCGTGTTGCGTCTGAAAATGTTAGAGCGGTATTGTTAGGAGAAGAACCATTTGACTTGGTTAAACCCAGAAATAAAAATTAGTTAAGCGATATGAAAGTGATGATGATATTAGTCATCTTGAGGTAATATAATGGGCGATGAAAATTTGAAATTTGAAGTTGCACATATCGGAATTAATTGCGAGAACGAAAAAGATGCTTTGCGATTTGCGGAGCTATTTTCATTAATGTTTAATTTTGATATTAAGAAAGGAAACAGCTCCATATTTGCAAGCAAAAGCATAGAGTTAATGAAAAATAAATACCTTGGACAAAATGGACATATTGCAATAAAAACTAACGACATGGACAATGCAATCAAGGTCTTAAGCATCAAAGGATTGGAGTTTGATGATAATACATTGAAATTTGATTCAGAGGGAAATAAATTAGCAATCTACTTTAAAGATGAAATTGCGGGCTTTGCGATTCATTTATTAAAGGGATGATTATATGATGCTTGAGTATTAATTAATCTAACAGCCATCACGGCGAGACGTATATGTAATTTAATAATTTTTGCTGAAACTCTTTAAATTTCAAAGAGTTTCTTTATATTATAGCAGTAATTTTGGGCAGTTTATACTTTGGGTATTGAAACAGACCATAAAGCGTATATAAAAACAATAAGGCAAAGTTAGCGGGCATAAAAAGCGAGATTTTTGTGACGTGTATTCACTATTTGGAGCTTACGGAGAATAGTGCAAAGGCGATACATATCATTATAAATCAATTTATCAGCAGTTTCAGATGGAAAGGGTTTGAGGTTAATTCTAGAGCCTAAAGACTGGGCAAATCAGCATAAAAACATTATTTGTGCCAGAATCTTAATAATTGTTTAAATATAAAATAAGGCTATTAATATTTGATATTCAATATAGTATTTGCTAATATATTCATATATATAATTATGATATAAAAAGTTTGAAATTGAATAACCAAATATTATATAACTTGCATTTAAAGAAAGATAAAATGAAAAAGAATGATTTAAGCAAATGGAAGATTTATTTTGAGAAAAACAAGGTGCAAAAGCTATTGATGATTTTGCTTATTTCAGCTGTTCAAATACTATATTTCTACGTTATTATAAGAAAAGGCCTTCCCAAGCTTACAATAATTTTATTTGTACCACTGGTACTGATTTTTAATTTTCATTTATATGATTGGTTAAAAAGCAAAATACCCTTTTTTATCACCAATAAAGCAAAAAAATTGTATTTCTTTTTCATAGCGGCTTTAACCTTAATATTTTATAAGAGCATAAATCTTGAAACAGTATTTATAAACGAAGGCATGATGACAGTGCCTTTTATTTTGGGAGCTTTGTCGATTAACTTCCAGTTTGTTTTAACAGCATCGGTCCTCTTGGAAAAGTCGGATTTAGAAGAAAGAAGGGGCGCTAAAAAAAGATTCAACCCACTTTACGCGTTTCCGGCTCTCATAGTATTTATTTTTCTTTATTTTGTGTATTTCCCGGGCCTGGGATCGCCGGATTCAATATTTATATGGACACGGGTTGGGCAGAATATATACTCAGACGCTCATCCTATAATATATATGTTTTTAATAAAAGGACTAAGACTTATATGGGATGACATTGCGGTTGTAGCTCTTTTCCAAATCATTTTGTCCGTATTGGTATACGCTTTTATTATAAGTGAGATGAGAAAAATGGGTGTGCCCTGGTGGCTTTGCTGGGCTGCGGCAATAATCATTCCAATTATCCCGGCTAACGCACTATATGCCATAACTTTCTGGAAGGACGTGCCTTATTCTTTAGGGCTCCTTGTTTTAAGTATTTTGTTGCTCAAATGCCTGACTGGGGATTATTATCAAACGAAAAAAGCGCTGCCACAGATGTTTTTTGTGTCGCTGTTTACTCTTTTTATGCGACACAACGCTCTGATTTCCGTGTTTTTGCCTCTTTTTGTTCTAGGAATATATTATATTGTAAAAAAGGACAAAAAACTGATAGTCAAAACGGTAATTTTGGGAGTGTGCCTTGTTGTGGCGTATTTCGGGATAAAGGCCGCGGTTTTTGCATCGCTGGACTCAGGAACTTCGGAGGCGCAATATACCGGGAAATCTTTTGTGAAGCTTCGCCTTCCTGCGACTATCTCCACACAGCAGATTATATATACGCAAAATGCTGCTGGAACGTCTTTCACTGAAGACGAAAAACAGCTTTTCAGAAAATTTTTCAATGCCGAGGAAATAGCCGAACACAAAGAAAAATACGACAATGGAATTTGGCAATTTTATCATAAACCAACAGAAACAACATATTCAACGGTTATTAGGGAAAACTCCAGTGAATTTTGGAAGTACTATTTTAAACTTTGGATAAGATTTCCAAAAAGCATGTTTGGCGGTTATGAAAGGATTACTTCAATAAACTGGGCCAGCTCTAGCTATGGTTCAGTTGCCTATAGAGGAACTATATCGCCTCAAATGGAAGGATTTGAAGAATATGAGTACAGACCAATAATAAAAAAAGGAATGCATTATACTCTGGATAAGCTTTTATTTACTTATACGGATAGCTCGCTTTCAAGCATATTCTGGAGACCGGCACTGGCGTTCATCCTTATCCTTTTGTGCATGCTAACGGCGATAAGGAAACAAGGACTAGGAATTCTTTTTATGGCTCTTCCAATATTATTTAATCAACTAACTTATTTTATTGTAATTGCCTCTCAGGATACACGCTATACCTATGTAAATTACACTATGTTTGTTATAATACTCGCACTCACGCTTATAAAGAAGAAATCGATTGAAAAAATGCCATTATAGAAGAGTGGAAAGTCCGGCAAAAAAAGATAAGAGGGAATTGATGAAAAACAAAGTATTGGTGATGGTCCCAATATACAATGAAAGCGAAAACATCGATTATATAATCAACGATTTGTCAAAGCTTACAGGATGCGATATTGTTTTTATCAATGATGCCTCCGAGGACAATTCTTTGAAGCTTCTTTATGAGCGAAATCAGCTGACTATTAACTTGCCTATCAATCTGGGTATAGGCGGATGCATACAGACGGGATATATTTACGCATATAATCAAGGCTATGACATTGCAGTTCAATATGACGGAGACGGGCAGCACTGCGCTTCATTTGTGGATGCACTAATTTTTGAAATTAACAACGGATACGATTATGTTATCGGTTCTCGTTTTGCAACGAGCGAAGGTGAAGGCTTTAAATCAACAAAGACGCGGAGAATAGGGATAAAAATTCTTTCTTGGATTATTTGGGCGCTTTCCGGTGTTCGCATAAATGATGTTACGTCAGGATTTCGTGCATGCAACAGAGAAGTTATGGAGTTATTTACCAAATATTACGCCGGAGATTTTCCCGAGCCGGAGGTTGCTGGGGCTTTGGCTAAAACGGGATATAAAATTATTGAAATACCCGTTAAAATGAGGCAGAGGTACAAAGGAAAGTCTTCGATAAAACCGCTCAAATCGATTTACTACATGGTCAAAGTCGCAACGGCGATTTTGTTTTCATCTTTTGTGTATCATAAGAAAGGATACTAATATGATAATGATTAATCCTACATTTCAGATTGTTTTAATACTTTCGACAGTTGCAATGTTTATAATAACCTCAATTCTAATAATAAAAAGACACATGCATATCAAATATGCGTTAGTCTGGTTTGGACTTAATACTGTTCTATTGATTTTCGCAATATTCCCGCAGCTTGTACAGAAAATCGCAGAGATTCTGCATATATACAGCGACACAAATACCATTTTCTTAATCATGGTAGCCATCTTATATATGCTAAGTTTCAGTTTTTCCATTATTTTTTCCAGAAACAGTACCAGAATAAAGGATTTAACTCAGGCTCTGGCGATATTGGATGGTGAGGTGAACAAGCTGAAAAATGAAATTAATAATGAAAAAAAAGATTCACACGAAGAAAACAAATGAAAAGCAAATCGAAAAAAAACATACTTTTCGTAACGCAGAATTTCTATCCTGAAAGTTTCGGAATAAACGACATTGTCACTGACATGGCAGAACGCGGCTTTAACGTGGACGTGCTCACCGGGTTGCCTAATTATCCTTTGGGAAGATATTATAAAGGATACGGGCTATTTAAGCGTGGAGACAAGCACTTCAACGGCGCAAGGTTATACCGTTGCGCAGTATTTCCCCGGCTTATAAATAGCAATGTAGGTATCAGTCTAAACTATGCGTCATTTGCTTTTTTCGCATCGTTAAAACTTATAAGGCTTGCTTTTAAAAAATATGACAAAGTTTTTGTCTATGAGCCTTCTCCGCTTTTTCAATCTATTCCGGCGTTGATAATAGCAAAGCTTAAGCGGTGTGAAAAAATTATATATGTTTTGGATATATGGCCGGACAGTGTGTATTCGGTGGTTGATATAAAAAACAAAATATTTAAAAGATGGCTCGAAAAATATAGTTCGAAAACTTATTGCAAGTTTGATACGGTTTTGGTAACTTCCAAAGGATTTATACCTCGACTTAAAAAGCTTGGAGTAAATGAGCAAAAAATGGTTTATCTGCCGCAGTGGTCAGCGCCGAGCAAGCCATGCAACGGACTCGACAATAAATATAAAAGATTTGCGGACACTTTCAATGTTGCCTTCACCGGCAATGTGGGAGTTCCTCAGAATCTTGGGATTTTGATTGAATCGGCGCAGATTTTAAAAGATTACAATAAAATACTCTTTGTAATTGTAGGCGATGGAGATTTTCTTTCTGAATTCAAATTGGAAGCGCAAGAAAAAGGTGTCGGACATATGTTTGTGTTTGAAGGAGGCAGGCCGTTTTCTGAAATGGCATGCTATTTGGCGGTTGCTCACTGTTTGGTTGCATCGCTTAAAGATATTGAATTATTTACGGCAATCATTCCGGCTAAAATTCAAGCTTATATGCTCTCCGGCAAGCCGATATTATGCGCAATAAATGGAGAGAGCGCTAATATTATAAATCAGGCAGGATGCGGTTTTACTTCCCCCGCCGGTGATGCAAGCGCACTGGCGGAAAATATTATAAAGCTATATCTAATGACGCACGAGAAAAGACATGAGATGGGGCAAAACGGGGTAAGATACGCAAATGAGAATTTTTGCAGAGAGCGACTTTTGGACGAGCTCTCGTTAATATTATCACGGTGAAGTTGGATATGGTATATTATTTTTCGAGATTTAAAAAACATGGATTATAAAGCAAGTAAGAGGTAAAATTTTGTCTGATTCACAAATGGATGCACCTATAAGCAAACAAGAATTCATCAAAAATTTCATTTTGAACGCTATCGGTTTCGCTTTTATAACCGGTACGGTACAGCTTGTATTGTACCCTTATTTAAGCAGGATAATGAGCCAGGCGGACTATGGAGTTGCCATCATGCTAATTGGCTTTGCAAACCTCTTTACTGCCGTATTCGGAATGTCTCTTACCAGTGTGAGATATAGGGTGAATACTGAATATAAGGAAAAGAAACTTGCAGGAGATTTCAACCCATTATTTTATATTGGTCTGATACTGAATGTTGTTTTTGTTGCAGTTATTGCGATGCTTTATAAAAAAGATATAAGTTTTATCGATATCTTTCTTGTTATGCTTATATCGGCCCTTTCTCATTTTAGGATATATTTTTCTATCCACTATAGGTTATTATTGAATTTTAAAAAGCTTATGATAATGAGCTTAATAATTTGTGCAGGATATTTATTGGGCATCTGGATTGCGAATATAACGAACGTATGGCAAATGTCTTTCATAGTAGGGGAATTGGCAGGCGCCATTTATGTGTATTTAACATGCAACACTGTTAAAGAACCTTTGAAAACTACTTTGTTGTTCAAGCAAACCGCAAATTTATATCTTGCTCTTATAATTTTAAAAGCATTGTCTAGCATTCCCATGTACGCAGACAGGCTTTTGATATACCCTTTACTTTCAAGCGATGAGGTCGCCATTTATTATGTCGCAGTTTTTTTTGGAAAAACTATCGGCGCGGTGATTACTCCTCTTGCCGGCGTGCTTTTAAGCTATTATGCATTAAAGAAGGATATGCCTCTAAAATATTTTGTAAAAACGACTATTTATATATTAGCATTGGCAGTTTTGCTAGTTATTTTATCAATGTTCGCAAGCGGAAAAATAACAGGCATTTTTTATCCGACGATAATCAATGAGGCGATACCCTATATCAATGTTGCGAATATCGCTATAATAATTTTTTTTGCCACCACAATGATTACTCCTGCGATAATTAAGTTTTGTTCTATAAAGCTTTTACTTGTTTCAAGAAGCCTTAGCGCTTTGCTATATATCATCTTGAGCATCATCTTAATAGATAAATTTGGCTTGATGGGATTTTGTTATGCGATGGCTATAGCAAATACTATAACACTGATTTTAATAGTTATAATAGGGATAGTTTCACTCCGAAAAAAAGAAACAGCAGCTATTTAGTGAAATTCAAAGCATTTTTAAGAAACGCTGTTGATTGCTCTTTTAATTCACCTAGCTTCACATTGACAGATGCGTAATCGATAGGCTCGGTATGGGTTATGCCAGCTCCGAAATCATCAAGAAATCGATGAGAAAGCGAAAGTAGTTTTAGTAAATCCAACGTTCTTACATCAAGATACTTTCTGGGAAATGCATAAAAATCTTTTTTGAAAATAATAGAAAAAATCACACCGTGATAAGAGTTAGTAATAACTGTTTTTGCATTTTTGATTTTTTCTAGGAATTCTAATGGACCATCTATGTCATTTATTCCGATGGAATTAGATATATCACATGTATATTGGCTGGAATGATAAACGCCGCAAGTTAGCTTTTGTGAAAGTATATTTGTAAAATCGATAATCTCAGCGGAATCAGACAAAGTATAAAGATAAATAGAAGTATCTTTACTTATTCTATTTATCGGTATTATTTTTTCATAATCCTCCTTTGAAAGCAGCAAAGTTGGATCCAAGCAATGCTCCGTTTTTTTTGCGGTTAACTTACTAAAGAAAGGTACATTTAAACTTTCTCTCAAGGAAATAAAATCAAAGTTTGCGATATTTCTTTTGTACTTTTTTGAAAGAGTAATAAGCCTATGCGTATCATCAGTGCCTACGCTTGCGGCATAAGCAATTTTTGTTTTTTCTAGGGAAACAAATTTTAAGAAATAGACGTTTTTTTCAAAAGAAATTAGGCGTATAGGCTTCCAAACGATATCGCTCCCGACCACATAGATATCAAAAAGGTCATCAAGTTTAGTGATATTTCTTGAGATTTCATCTGTCAAGCAAAGGAAAGATTTGCGGAAGTCTTGGAATTTCTTTTTCTTTTCCGTTTTATTAAGGGAATGCTCAGAGTTTGTTTTATCAATTAACAATCTTATATGGTAACCAATAGAGTGCCAAAAGTTCCTATTGAAATACATTTCAAAAAATGCGGTCTTTAGCTTGTCCAATACAGAATACTTAGGGTTATAGTTTAATGTTTTAGGTTCAAATCCCATTTTTTTAATTGTTTCCTGCAGAGAATACGCTACAAGCACAGCGCCGTAGTTATCCGTATATTGAATATTTAGTATGCCAATTTTTTTTGCGTTATTTAGCATATTCAGCGTTTCTCCTAAATATAATTTCAATAATTTTTTTATTGAGAGCATGAATAATTTATACATATTGTTTTTAAAGTAAATTTGTTTGGTCGTCTTTTCAATACCGATATTTTAATATAATTAAAAAACAACTCATGCCTTAACATTTTAATTTGTTCGAAGCTGTAATATATATCTTCGCAATTGAGATTTATATCAATATTTATATTAAAAAAGAAAACGGAGTGGAAAATGGGCTTAAATTTTTGTTTTGGGTCATTTCTGATTCTGAGAATACAGCAATCAATACTTGCGTTTTCATTTGTCCCTCTGTAAGCTTTTCTATAGTATATCACCCGTTGTAAAAGAAAACAATTTCTGGTACTATCGTTTTATGAACAAAATAATTAAAATAATAATAAACAATCACTTTCTGCATCAAATAGTAATAAAAATTTACTTATTTATGACAGCTCCCTACATTTTATTATCATCTTTTGTTAGAAACACAAAAATCATTACAACACCTAACATTGAAAAACTAAAAACATTTCAAGATAAGCATATGGGAGAAAGGTGTTTTATAATCGGTAATGGACCAAGCTTAGACGCTAATGATTTAGACAAGCTGAAAAATGAGGTTACATTTGCATTTAACAGTGTTTATTTGATATTTAAAAAAACTGAATGGCGCCCAACATATTATATGTTAGCTGATCAGAACTGTTATATGAATATCGGAGAAGAAATCAATACTTCAATACGAAGCTATAAGTTTATTGGAGCTAATTGTAAAAAGTATGGACGTATAATAAAAGATGCTACGTATTTTTACACAAAACTTTCTCTCAATTCGGATAATCCAAAATTTTCAGATAATGCACTAAAATATTTTTATGACGGATATACAATTTCCTACTTCGCAATTCAGATGGCTGTGTATATGGGATTTAAAGAAATAATTCTGCTTGGTATGGATTGCAGATATAAAAAGGAAGTTGGAGAAAAAGGGGAAATAATCGAGAACGATCAGGAAAGGAATTATTTCTCTGAAAAGTATCAAAAGGATAAAAAAATGGTGAATACTTATAAAATGATTTCGGCCTATAAGAGTGCTGAAAAATATGCGAATAATAATGGAATTATGATATATAACGCGACACGCGGCGGTAATCTCGATGTTTTTGATAGAATAGAATTTGATGAAATTTCGCTAGAAAACAGTAGAAAGAGTATAATGTATGGATAAGGTCGCAGTAATTGGAGTGGCGAACCTATATAGTATGCCCTATTCTCGAAAATATACCAGTGCGCTAGAAAACAGCAACATGGAATACGACTTAATTTTCTGGGACAGGGAAGCTGTGGGCGAGGAGGCGTACAATTATCATGCCTTCCGAAAGAAAATTAATTCCTCAAAAAATGTGTTTCTTAAGCTCTTTTCCTTTTTCCAATTCAGAAAATATGCAATCAAAATATTGGATGAAAACCAATATGATAAAATAATTTTACTCTACTCTCTTCCTGCGGTTTTGTTGAGAAAGTATCTTAAAAAGCACTACAAAAAAAATTATATATTCGTATACACTGACTATTCATTTGAAAAAAATCCAATATATAAAGCCTGGATAAAATCTGCAGTGGAAAACTCGTATTTTACAACAGTGACCTCAGTGGGATTTATTAAATATTTGCCTCAATCGGAAAATATTTTACCGTCACACAACATAATGGACTTAGAAGATAGCGATGCAATAAGTGAAAAGAGCCTGGATGAATCTAAAATCGTGATATCTTACATTGGTATGTTGCGGCAGTTTCATCACATTATAAAATTTGTGAAGCTGATGGCGAATGATAACAGGTTTATCATCAATTATTATGGAAACGGATTTTGCGAAGATGAGCTCAGAAAATTTATTAAGGCAAAAAAAATAAAAAATGTGTTTTTTTATGGCAAATATGAGCCTGAAGATAAAATGAGATTTATAAATGAATGTGACATTATAAATAACTGCTTTGCAAATGATAAATTTCAAAAATACGCGATGACGAACCGGTTTTATGATGCTATTTTAAACTTGAAGCCTCAGATAGTAAATGTGGGCAGCCACAGTCAAAAAATTGTTGAGGAATACGTTTTGGGAATTGCGGTGAATCTTGATGAAAAAAGTCTTGGCGACAAATTGTATAAATGGTATAAGAGCATTAATATGGATGAACTGTATACGAGCTGCACCGAATATATGCGAACCATTCAAAATGATGAAGAATTTTTGGAAGCTAGACTTCAGGAATACTTAAGGACAAAGAAATACATTTAGAAAAATGCTTTTACTTAAACGATGAATTGTAGGATATGAGATTGAAAATGCGAAATAAAATTTTAATAAAAAGCTGTATTGTAGACAAAGAAAACAAAATAATCTACGATTATGAAATAATCGGGGAATGGAAAAAGTATTTTAAAGGCAAGCAAACTTTCTTTGCTCAATATTCCTTAGACATTTCAAAAACGCCGGAATCGGTACTTGTAATTCCACTGCTTTGCGATATTTTGCCGTTGGCTTGGATATGCGATGCGCAAATAATGCTTAATGAAATTGATGAAAATTTTTTAGGGAGCATTCCCGAGATTAAAAAGGGCTATGAAGTAATGTATCCAATGCTGAGCTTTAACGGTGAGCTCATGTCCGCAAAAGCAGTGCCACACGGATATGCGTATGAAAATAAATGCGCAGTATTTTTTACTGGAGGAGTCGACGCGTATTCCACTTTAATATCAAATATACTTGAGACACCTTCGCTAATCAGTGTGTGGGGGGCGGATATAGATTTTTCAGATATTAAGGGCTGGAAGCGCAGGCAATCTAACGTAAATGCCGCGGCTTTCAAGTTTGGAACTGAAGCACAGTTTATTAAATCAAACTTCAAGAATATTTTCAATCATAAAATGATAAATAAACTGATAAGAGCGACCCACGAAACATGGTGGCATGGATTCCAACATGGATTGGGACTTTTGGGATTAGCGGCTCCATACACTTACACAGAAAGAATTGGTCGGCTGTTTATCGCCTCAACCTACAGCGAAAAGGACGATATGAAACATAGAACATGCGCTTCAGATCCGAGCATTGACAATAATGTACGTTTTTGCGGGACTGAAGTTGTTCATGATGGCTACGAAATTAGCAGGCTGGATAAGTATGATAAAATATGTGAGTTTGCAAATGATAATGGTTATGATATAAATCTTCATGTGTGCTTTATCGCATCCGGAGCAGTAAATTGTTGCACTTGCGAAAAGTGCTTAAGAACAATATTTGGAATGATGGCCAAAGGACATGATCCTCGAAGGTATGGATTTGATTATAAAGATAAAAACATCTCGGGAATGGCGAAAAAAATGAAAAGCAGGATAATTCTTAAAAAAATAACATCTGAATTTTGGAATGATATTAAAAATACTTATGAAAAAGGAACTGTAGAAAACAAGGACTTAGAATGGATTAGAAAATTTGATTTTAATGAAGTGATTTTTGAAAATAAAAGTTATTTAGAAAAAGTTTATTTGAGATTATTACAATTTACAAAAATCTATTCTTTTAAAATATTTGGCAAATAAAAATTATCTTAAGTTTGAGATAACTGTGTTCGATAAGCATTATCTGAGCAAACAAGGGAATGAAGCATACCGCAGACGGATAGTTGAGACTTTTTATGTTGTTTTGAACAGTATCAAACAAAGTAATATGAAATTTTAGTGTGAAAAATAAGCAGAAAAAAATTGAATGCGCAAATAATTCGGAACTGGCGCAAATAATACCACATCACTGAGAGGGAGTGGTACCAATGATATTTTGCCTGGTTACAGGCGTAGGTGATTTGGAATCAAGTCAACTAAGATGCCGTTTGGTAGACTTTTTTCCATCTTTAATTTAGAATCATTTCTCCAAGGCGGCATATAATTTCAAAAAAATCAAAAACTGATTTTTAGTGCACAAATATTATTCTAATCGTCCGAATTTTGATAAATAATCATATAAAGTTTCACTTTTTGTATCCTGAATATTAACAAAGGGACTTTTCAGTACTCTTGAATATATCAGTAGCGATAATAGAAGCGAGTTTACAGCAATTTATCAGAGAGAGTGGCTGAATAATATTGAAATAAATACAAAATATATCGAACTAAATAGTCTATGGGAAAAGGGCCAATTGAATATTTTAGCGGAAAGCAGGTTGATGAGTTGTAAAACTTAAAAATATTTGATAATATATTTGAAGTATAGAGTCTAATTAACATATGGGGAAAAGATTGCAAAACTGTTAGACTTCATAGGTCATTCAGGCACACATCGCACGCACCAGTTACAAGACAAATTAACATGGATAAAAACTATAAAAAATCGCTTTAAAGTCTATAGTGAGCTTAGGACAGTTCAATATCAATAATTATATGGGATACTATAAAAACAAATGTAGAGTTTAAGAACGTATGGTGTAAGGGCAGGTTCATATGTTTAAGGTCTTTCTTGTCGAGGATGAGATTGTTGTACGCGAAGGCATACACAATAACATTCATTGGGAGCAGTATGGCTTTGTTTATGCTGGCGACGCTTCAGATGGAGAACTCGCGTTGCCTTTGATTCGCCAGATACAGCCCGATCTTCTTATTACGGATATAAAAATGCCGTTCATGGACGGACTTGATTTAATCAAGCTGGTTCGCGAGGAACTGCCAAGGACTAAAATTGTCATTATCAGCGGATATGACGATTTTTCATATGCGCAACAGGCTATTCACATGGGCGTTGAACAATATTTGCTCAAGCCGATTGCAAAGGAAAAGATGGTGGAGACCCTAATTGCGTTGCGCAATAAAATGGATACCGAACGTCAGCAGCAGGAATATCTTGAAAAGTTCCAGAGGGAAGCTCAGGAGTACAAAACATTTTCGCGAAGAAGGTTTTTCGAGGAAATCGTGACCGGCGGTTTGAGTGTATCAGAAATTTCGGAAACTGCTAAGACGATGGGCATCGATATGAATGCTCAATTATATAATATCGTACTTTTCTCACTGAAAAGCTCCGGATACGACGGAAGCGCGCCAGAGAGCTATACGGACGCACTTGCGGCACTGCAGGATAATGTTATGCATAATATTATCAGCCACCCGGAACTGATTTTGTTCCGTTGGAATGTCACGACGTATGCCGTTTTGGTAAAGGGGGGACAGGACGATATTGATGTGCGAACTTGTGAGTGTATCGAGAATATCCAGCGCCGCTGTGCTGCGGCCGAGAATGATGTGGACTGGCATATCGCATGTGGAACGCAGGTATCGAGACTTAGTGAAATCCCTGAGTGCTTTACAGAGGCTAGCCGTATTTTATCCTATCGATATCTATGCCCGGAAGAGCATATCCTTTCTGAAACAAGTATCCGGAATATCCGGGCAAAGGACGGCTCAGAAATCGATATTGTCAATAATGAGATATGCCAAGAGAGTATCCGTAACTTTTTGAGCAGTGGCGCGGTAGAAGAAATAGATAGATTCATCAATCAATTGCTGCAAAGTGCCGGAGGAGAAGCTGTTTTTCTTCCATTGTATTGCAGATATATGACTATGACAGCTTACTTCGCAGCGGCGGAGTATTTGGATTCGATTGGCTATCTCGCTGACAGCTTCTGGCCGTTGGAGCTTCGGCCTAAAGACGTCGTTGCGACGCCTGAGGAAGCTTGTAAATATGTGCGCGAGGTTATGACGCGAGCATTAGAGCTGCGTGACCTTGAAAGTAAAAAACAGCAGAGCGACCTGCTAATACAGTCAATCGGGTTTATCGACGAGCATTTTTCGGAGGAGTCGATTTCACTCGACACGGTAGCGCGTAAAGTTAACATCAGCCCAAACTACTTTTCGGCGATGTTTAGCCAGGAAGTCGGACAAACTTTCGTAGAATACCTCACCAGCAAACGGGTAGGCGAGGCGAAACGCATGCTTCGCCAAACGGATATGCGCTCCAGTGAGATTGCGTTTGCTGTCGGCTATAAAGACCCGCACTATTTTAGTTTCGTGTTCAAAAAAGTTTCTGGCTGTACGCCTAGTGAATATCGCAGAGGAGAAAAACAGTGATATTAAATTTTCGGCGGAAAGCGAAAAACGGAAAAATAACTATGCAGAGCAAACTCTGGAGGATTATCCTGATTGTCGCACTGCCGCTGATGATTGTAATCATAACGATTGCGACTATAGGAATCGGCTATGTGTTGCAGTATAACGCAATCCTGAATAATGTAACTACGGCTTCGGATTTCAACCAAAACTTTAAGAACGATGTTGATCTGAAAATGTACTATTACGTGATTGACAGCCAGTATTCGGAAGGGCCTCCCATTGAAGAAGTCAAGTCAGCTGAAAGTATTGCGCGAAAGCTAATCGATACGACCACGGAAAAGGATAGCCTCCGCGCCGTAAGCAGCGTGATGAGTTTGTGCCGCAACTTGAAGGATAAGATTCAACAGATTGCGGACACGAAGGATTACGAGTCACGAGAGAACCAATTGGAAAACAACGTCTATATCCTTACGGATCTGATCCAGGAGTACATGTATACATATCTGTATTACGAGGCGGCGCATTTGAAAGCTTTGCAGACGACTATGATTACGAATATGATTTTTTTGATGGGTTCGGTTGTGGTTTTGTCGCTGGTGCTGCTGTATTTCCTTTTAAACAATTCGAGAAAGCTAAGCCACAGAATCGTTGATCCTATTGATGATATCTGCTTGCGTCTGGAAGCAATCGGTAAGGGCAGTCTGCTGGTTTGCGAGCCGATTCAGGCCGACGTGGAAGAAGTGCAGCTTCTTTCGGATGGCATAGAGAACATGGTTGGCCGTCTTAAACGGCAGATAGATAAGAACGTTGAGCAGGAAAAGCAGCGCCGGCGCACCGAATTGGCACTATTGCAGGCACAGATTAGTCCGCATTTTCTATATAATACTTTGGATACAATTATCTGGCTAATTGAGTCAAAGGAAATCACCGCAGCTGTTAAGATGGTCAGCAGCTTGTCAAATTTCTTCCGATTTTCATTAAGCCGCGGGCAGAATATTATCACGATGGCCGAGGAAGAAAAGCACATTCGAAGCTATTTGGAAATTCAGCAGATGCGTTATCACGATTTGATGGATTACGAAATTAACATTCCTAATCAATTAAAAAATTTCATTCTTCCGAAACTCACTTTGCAGCCACTGGTGGAAAACGCCCTGTATCATGGTATAAAAGCAAAACGTCGTAAAGGTCATATTCTTGTGATTGGCCGAATACAGAATGAAAGACTGATTTTGGAAGTGACAGACGACGGGTGTGGCATGACGGAGGAAAGACTGAACACGGTACGGGCGTCGCTTGCGTATGATAAGAGCGAAGGGTTCGGGCTGAGGACGGTGCATCAGAGAATACAAATACTGTTTGGGGTGGAATATGGTTTAACAATTGAAAGTACATTGGATGTGGGCACAAAGATTATTGTAACTATTCCCATGCAGACAACCGATAAGGAGATGAATACATGAAAAAAAGCTTGTTTGCGATAGTCCTATGTCTTATAGTTCTTCTTTTCGGCTGTGTAAAAGGAGAGCAATCTGCAGCGGATGATTCTAAAGATAAACTGATAGTTGTTGGTTTTTCGCAGGTCGGAGCGGAATCTGAATGGCGCGTGGCCAATACAGAGAACATTAAAGCTATGTTGAGCGAAGAAAATGGATATGAGTTGATTTTTAGCGATGCAAGAAATAAACCTGAAAACCAAATTCGCGCAATCCGTACATTTATTCAGCAGGATGTGGACTATATAGTATTTTCTCCAATTGTTGAAACAGGTTGGAATTCGATTCTGCAGGAAGCAAAGGATGTCGGTATACCCGTAATTGTTATAGACCGTTATATTGAGGCGGGAAACGAGAGCCTTTTTACTGCGTTTATCGGATCCGATTTCCGCAAAGAGGGCGATAAAGCTATCGAGTGGATGGAAGATATGCTGGAAAAACAGGGTAGAACGGCAGCGCCAATAAAGATTGTTCATTTACAGGGGACAATTGGTTCATCCGCGCAGATAGGTCGGAGCGCCGCATTGGAGCAGGCTATAGCAGGCAATCATAATTGGGAGATGGTCGCACAGGAATGTGGCGATTTCACAAGGGCGAAAGCTTACGAAATCATGCATGAAATTTTAAAACAAACAAAAGATATAGATATCGTTTATTGTGAAAACGATGGTGAGGCGCTTGGAGCAATCGATGCAATGGAAGAAGAGGGACTAAAATGCAACGCCAACAATGGAGTGATTGTCATCTCGTTCGACGCAACAAAACTTGGGCTCGAATATTGTCTTGAGGGTAAGATTGCACTGAATGTGGAATGCAATCCTCTTCAGGGACCATATGTTGAAGAAATAATACAGAAGCTAGTGCGCGGAGAACCGATTATGCGGGAAATATATATCTACGAAACCCAATTCGACTTTTTAACAATTACGCAGAATATGATTGATAACAGAGGATATTAATAGATGGCTGATTAATTCACTGGCAAAGCAGCACAAAATTATCTAATTTGATGCCTGTGCAATGCAAATAATTCAATAGCTGTGCTAACGTAAAATAATAAGTTTTAGCGATAAGGAGGTATAAAAGCCTCCTTTTTTTATATTTAAAGAAACGGAGAGTAATAATCTTTTGAGAGACATTAGTAGGACAAATCTTAAGATTCAACTAACTTTACGATAGTCGATTTTTTACTGAATATGTTTGAAATTTTACAGCTAATTTGGAACTCACCATGGGGAAATTTCTTATGAGGGTTTAATATTTATTCGAGGTGGTTGGAATTCTTATGTGGTTATCCTATGGATATTGTTTTATACATTTATGCCATGGTATATATATTAAATAAAATATTTTAAGAAAGAAGGAAATTAAAGTATGAAAAAACTTATTCTTATTATCTTAGCAGTTGTGCTGGTATTCGGGATGGTTGCATGCGACAAGGATACTCCGGCAACAACAGAAAAAACGGCCGAAAAAGCAACAGAAAAAATGGCGGAAAAAACGGAAGAAAAAATGATGGAAAATGAAGAATCCAATAAAATGATCAAGGTTGGTATCGTCAATAATCCGCCGTCAGAGTCAGGATATCGCGCAGCGAATGTGGCAGACTTTGAAGCGGTTTTCACTGAAGCAAACGGATACGATGTTTCGACCTTCTACAGCCTTAAAAATGATGAGCAGCTGAATGCGGCTGGGCAGTTTGTCACGGATGGCGTAGATTATCTTCTCATTTCAGCGGCCGCTACAGATGGTTGGGATACTGTTCTTACCAATGCTAAAGAGGCTGGCATCAAAGTGTTCCTTTTCGATCGTATGCTAAACGCCTCCGAGAGCCTGTATGAAGCCGCCGTTGTTTCTGACATGGCGCAAGAAGGCGTTACGGCTGTGGCGTGGCTGAAGTCGCAAAATCTTGATTCGTATAAGGTAATACACATCCAGGGTGCAATGGGCTCCGATGCACAAATTGGCCGCACGAACGCGTTGGATGCAGAATTTACAGCCGGAACCATGACCAAGGTTGTACAGCAAACCGCAACTTGGGATGAAGCCACGGCAAAACAGATTGTTGAATCAGTAATCAATGCGGGCGACGAATTCAATGTTATCTATGCAGAAAATGATGGCATGGCAAAGGGTGCTGTTGCAGCTCTGGATGAAGCTGGGATTACCCACGGCGTTGGCAAGGATGTAATTGTAATGGGCTTTGACTGTAACAGATGGGCACTTAGGGAATTGCTTGCAGGCAATTGGAACTATGACGGTCAGTGCAGCCCCTTCCAGGCTACTGTGATTGCTGAGATGATACAGAAACTTGAAGCCGGAGAGACGCTTGCGGAAAAGAAAGTTATTTCTGAAGAGCGCGGTTTTGATGCAACGACGATTACGCAGTCGGACATCGATACATACGGTCTTGGTGAATAACCGATAAGTCTCTTTCTGTTTTTAATAACAGGGACTTCGTATCAAGTTTGCGCGGTGTGTGTATGCGGATATTTTCCGCATATACGCACCGCTATCTTTAAGAAACTTCCAACGCTTTAAGGATGGGTATCTATGCAAAACGACATCATTTTATCCTTGCGAAAAATATGCAAATCATTTCCTGGAGTACGGGCCTTACATAATGTGGACTTCACACTATGCAAAGGTGAGATTCACGCCCTGATGGGTGAGAATGGAGCAGGTAAGTCAACCTTAATCAAGGTTTTAACAGGCGTATACCCGAAAGATTCAGGGAAAATTCACATAGCGGGTATTAACAAAGAAATTACAGTAAAATCACCACAAGAGGCTCAAAATCTAGGCATCAGCACGGTTTATCAGGAGATAACACTTTGCCCTAACCTTACAGTTGCTGAAAATATGTTTATCGGGCGGGGCAATTATCGTTTCGTAAATTGGCGCTCTATAGAAAAGAAGACGACGGAGATACTTGCTAAACTTAACATTCCGGCGAGAGCCACTCAGCAGCTTTCAACTTGCTCGCTGGCTGTACAGCAAATGGTCGCCATTGCACGCTCCGTGGATATGGACTGCAAAGCACTTATCTTGGACGAGCCGACCTCTTCGCTGGATGAACACGAGGTTGAAAAGCTTTTCTGTCTTATGCGTGAACTGAAGTCCCGCGGAGTAGGCATTATCTTCATTACGCATTTCCTTGAACAGGTGTATGAGATATGCGACAGGATAACCGTTTTGCGTAACGGTGAGCTTGTAGGAGACTACGAAATAAAGGATTTGCCGCGCGTACAGCTCATTTCAAAGATGATGGGTAAAGAGCTTGATGATATTTCAGAGTTGCAAAATCGAAAGGCATTACTAGACCAGACGGATGAGGTGCCTGTTTTCGAGGCATTTGGACTATCCAGTGCGGAGGGCACAAAGGCGTTTGACTTCAAAATTTTTAAGGGAGAAGTAAATGGATTTACCGGACTTCTTGGCTCTGGCCGCAGCGAAAGCGTACGTGCAATATTCGGTGCTGATAAAATTACCGGCGGCAAAGTAAGGGTAAATGGAAAAAACGTTAAAATATCCAAGCCCAAGGATGCCATGAAGCATGGAATCGGGTATCTTCCAGAAGACAGAAAACAGGATGGTATCGCTGAGGATCTTTCCGTGCGTGAAAATATTATACTTGCATTACAGGTAATGAAGGGATTTTTTCGCCCGTTTTCCAAAACTGAGGCGGAAGCCTTTGCAGATAAGTATATCAAATTATTAGGGATAAAAACCGCTTCGACGGATACACCCATAAAATCACTTTCGGGCGGTAATCAGCAAAAGGTAATACTTGCACGCTGGCTGCTCACAAATCCAATGTATCTTATCTTGGACGAACCGACGCGCGGCATTGACGTCGGTACAAAAGTTGAAATACAAAAGCTTGTACTCAAGCTTGCTGAAGAAGGCGTTAGCATCACGTTTATTTCATCCGAAATAGAGGAGATGCTTCGCACTTGTTCGCGGCTTATCGTTATGCGGGATCGTAAAATTGTGGGCGAATTGAGGGGAGAGGATATGACGCAAGTCAAAGTTATGCACACGATAGCGGGGGAGGTAGCTCATAATGACTAAGGGGTTAAAGAAATTGGCGAAGTCTCAATTGATTGTCCCATCGTTTGCGCTTTTTTTGTTAATTGTTTTTAATCTAATAAGGGATGTTGGATTTTTCTCTTTAGCCGTTACAACTAACAACGCAGGGAACACCGTTCTTTCAGGGAACATAATCAGTGTCTTAAACGGCGCATCCGAACTTGCTATTTTGGCAATTGGTATGACGTTGGTAACGGCATCCTCGAGAGGGCAGGATATTAGCGTTGGCGCAGCGGCAGCAATAGCGGGCAGTGTTTTTGTTAGTGTGCTTCGCGAGAATCAAATTACAATGCCAATTATCCTTGTCGCCTTTTTGGCAAGCTGCGCGGTTGCAATAATTTTTGGCGCTTTCAACGGCACATTGGTTGCCATATTCAAGATACAGCCGATGATTGCTTCATTAATACTGCTTACTTCAGGACGTTCTATAGCGTATTGGATAAATGGCGGGGCAACGCCTACTGTTGAAAGCCCCTTGCTGGGTTATATTGGAAGCTTTATTCCGGGCATCCCCATACCAACCCCTATTATTATCGTAGTAATATTCGGGGTGCTGGTTTCGCTTGTCTTAAGGTTTACTAATCTCGGGTTATATACACAAGCGGTTGGAATCAACGAAAAATCTGCTCGATTAAACGGAATCAACACCATTTTGATGAAATTTTTATCCTTTATGATATTGGGCGTTTGCGCTGCTATTTCGGGGTGTATCAGCGTCAGCAGAATAGGACTCATAAACCATGAAACCATTCTTTTGGATATCGAAATGGACGCTATTTTAGCAGTCGCCATCGGAGGAAATGCTCTAAGCGGTGGGAAATTCAGCTTGTCCGGCTCAGTAATAGGGGCATACGTCATTCAGGCGTTGACGACGACGCTTTATGCCATGAAAGTTCCTTCGACGGCGATAAAAGCTTTTAAGGCAATTGTTATTATAGCCATCGTTGTAATTGGTTCGCCAATTATAAAAGCATATGTCCTTCAGTTTCGCGATAAATTGTTAAAAAAAACTGACAAAAATAACGGAGAACTAATAATATGACAAGTAATAGAGGTTTATTTACCAGGATACTGGGGAAAAAACGCAAGGAGCCAATTTCAAATACCAATTTGCTCTTAATCATAACGGTTTGCACATTCATTGGAATGTACGTGCTTGCCATGCTTGTCTGGGGCGGTGGCTTCGTAAATCCTCAGCAGTTCCTTGATCTTTTCAATAACAATGCCTTTTTGATTGTGATTTCCTGCGGATTGACTGTAGTTATGATAGCGGGCGGTATAGATATTTCGGTGGGAGGCATAACTGCGTTGGTAACCATGTTTTGCGTTGTTTATCTGGATGACCATAGCGGCAGCGTAATAGGCTCGGTGGGTTTAGCTTTGGGGATAGGGATAGCGTTTGGACTTATTCAGGGAACTTTAATAGCATATTTGGATATACAGCCTTTTATAGTTACTTTGGCGGGTATGTTTTTTGCGAAAGGAATGACAACCGTAGTCAGCGGAATTCCACGAACTGCATCGAATGAAGCCTTTGTCGCCCTTAAACGATTTCGTATCGTTGTTCCGGGTATCGGGTCTTATGGTAAAGCCGGCAATTTTATTACCGCAAAAATTGAGCTTGGTGTTATAGTAGCTATAGCTGTAGTATTAGCTATATTTGTAGTTCTGAAATGGAGCAGATTTGGGCGCAACCTCTTTGCGGTGGGAGGAAGCGGCCAGAGTGCGTTAATGCTTGGCGTCAATGTAAAGCGCACAAAATTCTATTCCTATTTGCTGTGCGGGTTGTTATCCGGAATCGGCGGTTATGTCTATTTGTTGCACACAGGAGCAGGAAACGCTTCCAATGCTACCGCCGCAGAAATGCAAGCGATTGCTTCTGCCATTATCGGAGGCACATTATTAACCGGCGGAGTTGGCAGTGTAATTGGTACGCTTTTTGGGGTGCTTTCTTTAAAAACTATCAACAATATCGTGATTGCCTCGGGGCTTAGGGAACCGTATTGGCAGAGCATTACCACCGGTCTTATGCTGTGCTTCTTTATTTTGCTTCAGAGCGTAGTGCTCGCACTTCGCGAAAAAGGCGGATTTAAGCTGACTCTACCAAAATGGATGAAGTTCAAGAGCAAGAAAAATAGAACAGATTTAAAATAGTAATCGAAAGGGTCAATTTCGGCTTGAAGTCTTAAAATCAACATCGAAAGGTACTTTTGGTGCCTTTTTATTCATTTTATCAAGCCCGAGCCAATTGAAGACTAAAAAAACTGCTTTTAACATCGAGAAATGATATCCTTGATATTCCTGTAGGAGATTTTTCAAAGAGGATTCTTGCTTCAAATATATTATCACATATTTCACCATTGCCTGCCTGCTCAATATATTTTGTAGGTTTCAAGATTGTTCAGTCACTCTATAAGATTGATTAAAGAAATTGATAAAAAAACTCATCAAGAAGTTGGAACAATGTATATCGCAAATTATTGATAGTTGGTGACGGATATGCTAGAATATTTATAGGAGAGAATAAATTTTTCTTAAAAAAGTGTTCTTTGAAGCTAATATAAAGTTCACGTTTACTTCAGGATATAAATATTCTTTCAATACCAATACTACATTTAACACCGTATCCGCAGATTTAGTACATACGTATTACTAGGAAGGTGAGAAGATGCTAGAACAATTATACAAATCATATTATGAATCAATTCTTGATACGGATAGAGAAAAAGCTTTAGCAGTTATCGAAAAAGGCTTGCAGGATGGGGAAAAGGCTGAAGACATTTTATTTAATGTCGTCGTTCCCTCTCTTGAAACTATGATATCTTCACTAGTTTCACCTTCTCAAATCAATCTTGCTCAGTATTTTATGTCATCTCAAATTGCCTCTGAAGCTACAGAAATTTTGATTAGCAAATTTGATGTAACACAGCCCGTCAAAGGCTGTGTTGTGATTGGTTCCTCCCAGGGAGATTTCCATGGCTTGGGTAAACGAATCGTTATCGGATGTTTGAAAGCATATATGATTGAGGTTTTTGATCTAGGATTAAATGTGGCGCCTCAACGATTCGTCGATGAAGCTATTGCGCACAATGCTCAAGTCATCGGTATTTCCTCTATGATGCTTCATACTGCAAGAGGGGAAAATGGGTGTCTTAAGGTACGTGATATTCTCAAACAAAATAATCTGGAAAACAGAATTAAGATCATAGTTGGCGGTGCGCCTTATAGATATGACCCTAATCTTTACAATATCGTCGGAGCGGATGCGTGGTCGGAAAATGGAATTGAAGCAGCAAAGGTAATAATCCGACTCATAAAAGAGGTGAAAAAGGGATGAATGCATTAGAAAGATTGGCAGCAGTATCAAACGGCCAACTATATGATCGAGTTCCTGTTTTCTGTAATTTGTTTGAGCAGGGCGCAAAGGAATTGGGGATGCCGATAAAAGAGTATTACTCAAATGGAGAATATGTAGCCGAAGGTCAGCTCAAGTTGCAAAAGAAATATGGGCATGACAATCTCTGGAGTTTGTTTTACGTTGGCAAGGAAGCAGAGCTTTGGGGTGCTAAACATATGATTTTTGCCGAGGACGGTCCTCCAAATGTGGGCGATATGGTCATTCGTGATTACAAAGATATTCATGCTTTGGAAGTTCCGAAGAATATTTTAGATCATCCAGCATTTGAAGAATCAAAAAAATGTTTAGATCTTTTATCAACTGAAGCCAACGGAGAATATCCTATTTGCGCTTATATCACAGCCTCAATGTCTCTGCCTGCATTACTTATGGGCATGGAAAAGTGGATGGAGTTATTGCTTTTTGGCTCCAAAGAAGTACGAGATGAACTACTGGAAAAATGCTCTGATTTTTTTAAATTAGAGATCGCCGCATACAGAAAAGCAGGTGCTAATGTACTTGTATACTCCAATCCATTCGCATCAACAGATATAATTTCAAACGAAATATTCAGTGAACTCTCATTGAAATGGATGGAAAGAGATTTGTTTCCAGAGGGTGTGGATAATATCGTTTATTATTGCGGAGGCGCACGCCTTAGTCCAAATATTGATTGCATATATAATAAGTTTGGAATTTCAACCTATTATCTTAGTCCTCAGGATGATATCAAACTAGCCAAAGAGGCGCTCGGCAATAGAGGTATATGCGCCGGTGTATTCAATGATATTATGTTAATTGAATTTACAGAGCAAGAAATCATTAAAGAAGTCAAACGTATCATGCAAGAAGGAGTGCCGGGAAGCAAGTTTGCATTTGGTACAATCGGCATGCCTTACCATACTCCTGAAAAAAACATTCATACCCTGATTGACGCTGCGTGTCTTTATGGTCAATACAAATGAGCAATAATATAGTGAAAGGTTCAGCAAACATTCCGCTAATAGGATGCGGAATACTGAAAAGTGAAGTCAAATATTTAGCTAAAAAAAACAATTGGCCTATTGACTATTTTTTTCTGGACTCCTCCCTTCATGTTGATTTTGAAGAATTAGCTGCCGGTTTATCGGGTATGCTTAATAAGCACTCGCAGCAAGAGTGTATTGTTTTATATGGAGTATGCCATCCCCTCATGGATCAGCTGCTAAAAGGGAAAAAGGCGACCAGAACATGTGGTCAAAACTGCATTGATATGCTTTTGGGCAACAGGGTTTTTACAGAAAAGCTCTCCGAAGGTGCATTCTTTTTAATGGAAGACTGGGCAAACAACTGGGAACGTATAACACGAAAGACCTTTGGTGATTCCATGAATATAATTAGAGATGTATTTAAAGGGGATAGAGAATATTTGCTATGCATAAACACACCATGCTCAAATGATTATCAAAAAAAAGCAGAGGAAATATCAGCAATGCTGGATATGCGATTAGAATGGATGGATGTAAATCTTGATCATCTGGAATCCGTGCTGATGCAGACGCTAGCACAGGTGCTGGGCGAAAACAAGGTGACTACTAATGACTGACCTTACTCTCAATGAAAAAGAAGAATTAAATAATCTCCGAAAAAGGATAGATAAGCTTTCCAAGGAAAAAGCTCAATTTCAGTTTACCAATCACCTATTGGATAAATTAATCCATTCTATGGGAATTGAGAATATGATTGATAGCATCTTGGAGTGTATCTTTGAAGTAATTGGTGGATCAAATATTATTCTATATTATATTATTGATAATGTATTTTACTATAGAGATTATTTGAAAAAAGCATCTAAACTTGATTCTCTTTCAGACCCTAATGTTGCAGAGGTTTTTAAATCAAGAGTTTTCATTGAAGATAATCAACCCAGTAATACATATATAAAATTACCTGGATTCTCTGAAGGTGTTTCTTGGTATTTCCCTATAATTGCATCCAAGCAAATAATTGGGGTTATAAAGCTTGAGGGAATCTACCTTAGACTCAAGGAGATGAAAACTCAACTAGAATCATTCTTTGTATATGTCGCAATATTTCTGAGAAGCGAAATCTTAGAATATAGCAATCTCAATAGGGCAAATAAGGAATTGCAATTAAAGTATATTGAATTGCAAAACGAGATAAATGAGCGAAAGCAAATAGAAGAGGAACTTAAGCGGAAAAATAAAGATTTGTTGGAGTCACAGCGCATCGCAAGATTAGGAACATGGAGACTGAATTTAGCAACTAATCAGGTAGTTTGGACAGAGGAACTTTACAAAATGTATGGGTTTGATCCCACACTTCCGCCTCCGTCCTATTCTGAGCATATGAAGCTGTTTACCCCGGAAAGTTGGGATAAATTGTCCACCGCCATTGAACGCACAAAAGAATCGGGAACCTCTTATGAATTCGAACTTGAAACTGTAGTTAAAGAGGGGCCTAATGGATGGATTTGGGTGCGGGGCGAGGCTGAAAAAGATTCGGAAGGTAACATTATTGCTATCTTTGGAGCAGCCCGCGATATCACAGAACAAAAGAGATTTGAAGAAGAAAAAAGAATAACAGAGGCTCTCCTTAGCCAACAACAGCGCCTTGAATCAATTGGGATACTGGCGGGAGGTGTGGCGCATGAAATTAATAATCCAATCAATGGCATTATGAACTATGGTCAATTAATATTGGACTCCATAGACGCAGATAGTGAAAATGCTATATATGCTAAAGAAATAATCCATGAAACGGAGCGCATTACGAATATCGTAAGAAATCTTTTGCAGTTCTCAAGGAACGATAAACAAGAACACAGTTATTCAAATGTAAAGGATATCATTGAGAGCACTATCTCTCTGATTAATATGGTAATAAAGAAAGACCAAATAGACTTGCAGATTAATATTCCTGAAGATTTACCTGAGTTAAAGTGCCGAAGTCAACAAATACAACAAGTAATAATGAATTTGTTGACAAATTCACGAGACGCATTAAATGAGAAGTATCAAGGGTATCATGAAGACAAGATAATAAAATTATATTGTAAGCAGTTTAATAAAGAAAACCGCAGATGGGTTAGAATAACTGTAGAAGACCATGGAAATGGTATTCCAGAAGCTATGCATGAAAAAATATTCGAACCATTTTATTCCTCAAAGAGCAGAGATAAAGGAACGGGGCTAGGGCTATCTATCAGTCACGGTATAATAAAAGACCATCACGGACGGCTAATGTTTGAAACTAAGGAAGGAAGCTATACGAAGTTTTATTTGGATTTGCCTGTAGATAATGGGTGGGAACTAGAAAATTAAGCTATTTTATTTGTGTTTATACTTATGATGCGACCTCATAGCTCGCTTGGTTAAAACCCATTCGCACCTGTAACTAGATGGACATATGGACATAACAGCTACGAAAATTCGCTTTTAGGTTGGCAGTGTAATGCGGAGAAGGTCATCCGAAATTTATTTCCAAACCATAACTTTCCAATCAAGAGTATGCCCTTCGACGGTAGTTAATACACTTCCATCTTGTTTTACACCAACTGTAAAATTTGCTCTTGCTGTAAAAGTCAATACTTCTTCCCACTTAGTAACGTCGCATTGATTGCGCTCGTTAGCACCAGAGGCAAAGAGATTTCCTTGCGAGTCCTGCAAAACTATATGTGACCAAGATGAACTGGCACACGCTACATCGCTCCAACTTTCTATATCTTCTTCGAATGCGGCGCTAACACCAAACACAGAAACCCCGCCATCTTTTGATATAAGAATTGTGTGCATAGGTCCGCAGGCAATATTAGATATGTTGCTTATTTCACTTACGTCACATTGTCCGTAGTCGTTTTTGCCTGCAGCAAACACATTTCCAGATTCGTCTAAAGCAACTACGTGCTCTTTCCCAGCGCTAATATTTGTTATGTTTGTCCACTTTGCGACTCCTTCGTACCATTTAAGAACGCCGCCTGAGTATAAGACTTTGCCGTCCTTTGTTAGACCAAAGACAGCGGTGTCACTTGCGCAAATCGAAACTATGTCTTTCCAGTCCGACACTTCGCACTGACCAAAAACGTTTGATCCTGTTGCCACAACAGTTCTATCGCACAAAAGAGCATAAGAATTTAACTCTGATGCACAAAGTGATATAACTCCCTGCCAGTCCGACACATTACATTGACCGTGAGAATTACTGCCATCTGCATATACCTTGCCATCTGTTGATAGATATACTATATGTGTTTCACTTGCGTCTAGAGTCTTTGTTTGGCAAGCGGGCATACAAAGCATTTCGCTTACAACTTGACTTGCTCGTTCGTCATATGACAGATTGTTCGCTTTTACGACTTGCGCATAATCTTCGCCGTTTGCTGCGCCAATAATAATCAATTCGTATTCTGCATCCATTATTTTTGCATCTATGTCTTGTTGCCCTGCGTATTTAATCCATTTTTCTATCGCAGCGTCAAAATTTTTGTTAATATATAGATAGTCGCCCCATGCTATATGAGTCTTCATTACACCATCAGCAAAATTCGCTTTTTCATAATACATTTGTGCATTTTCAAAATCACCTTGCGAAAAATAATCGTCCGCTATAAGCTTATAAATCATGTCTGCATTTTCAGCGGATTCTTCGTAGCCTTCTAGCTCCATAAATATCAAAACTGCTTGATCATATTCTTTTGAGTCAATCGATGCGCAGGCTCTATCGTAATCTGTTTTCAATATGTGGCTAGTTGAATCTTCAAACTCCCCAGAATAGTCAAATATTTCACTAGTCATAACATAGTCACCTTGTTTGAGCTTTAAAGTTGCCATTGTATATGCTAAATCGCTACGGAAAATAAGAAACAAACTTCCCACAGAAAAAATTAAAAAACCGATGAAAGAAAAAACTATAATAAGTTTTTTTCGTCTGCTATTTTTTTGATTCTTGGTCATTTCTATTTGACCCTTTTGCCCTGTTGTTTTTTGGCTGAACTATTTTTGCGTCAGTTGTTTTTGTAACCATATTACCTGCTTCCGCTATAAACAGGTTTTTCATCTACATCTGGTACTAAGTTGCTGGTGCCCAACAGAAAAACGTCTGATATGCAGCGTTGAGATATAGTTCCGAGTTTATCAAATTCTTCTGGAGCATGATTATTTACTTGCTCGCCCATTATTACCATAGACGCCGAGTGTCCGCCGTCCAGGTTGTAGGCCCACTCGCAACCATAGCTTATAAACAACTCGGCATATTCAGTAAAAGTGTATCTACTCTGGCCAATAATAGCGATATAATGCCCGGCATCTATTTTCCCGATGCCGGTGCGTATGTTTCCCGGTTTTAAGTAGTGTTTGGTAACAGCCTCTGTCATCTGGCCATCTTTTACAAGAATTGGTCCAAATGATAAAGTGTCCTTTACGCCAAGTGCCAAGAGCTCGTCCGCAGATACGGTCCCTTTTTCGTAAACCTGCATCTCTCCAGTTGGCAAAACAGCAAGAATATCTACATCATCTCTGTCATAATATACTTTGCCATCTCTTATATGGACACCTTTTTTGTTGCCGGCATTAGATATAAAATCACCCGTCAAACCAAAAACGGCGTCATATCTGCGTGCTATAATATACGGCATTTCTCTTACTCTTCCGGGCGGCGTCATATCTCCCCAACCGGTATACGAAGTTAAATCGTTTCTTAAATAAATGTCGGCTATATAACTAAGCATATTGTCAATATATGAAGCTTTTATGCAAATAGTTAAATTGTCAGAATGGTAAATCCAGGGACCTTGGTCGATATCGGGTTCATAGAATTCCTCATAATCCCCAAATAAAAAATCTGCAGAGTCCTCAGCTGATGCTGTTGTAGCTGAGCAAATAAAAAACATGCAACAAATCAACACTTTAATAATCAACGTTCGGCTCTTCAAAGTGAGTCTCCTTTCAACAAAGAGATATGTTATATTATACATTATAAGCTAATAAATAACAAACGCAGATTGACTCGAATATTATAGGGTGCTATAGTTTATGTATGGCCAAGTATAAATTCATTTTTCGTATTATTCTTACATTGATGTTAATTGTAATATCAGTTAATATAGTTTCCTGTACCTATAACATTGAAGAAGAAACTCCATATATAATTATAGCTGACAAACAAATTTCTTTGGATATAGTTGAATTAGACTTAAGCAATAGTAATATAGGTGATATATCTTCAATTCCACAGCTCCAGCAGCTTAAAAAACTCAACTTAAGAGGAAACAATATAATTCCACAAGATATTGTTTTTTTGCAAGAAGCATTACCTGAATGTGATATTGCTTGGAGTGTTAAAATAGGTAATACTTTAGTTGATAATACAATTGAAGAAATGGACTTATTCAATTTAGATTATGGCGATGTTTCTCAATTAATAATGGGATTAAACTACTTGCCTAATATCAAAAGAATAAACCTAACTGACTCAGTAATGACAACTAATGATTATAAGGAGTTATCAGAAGAATTTCCGAATATAATAATAAAATTGGAAATTGATTTGTTTGGGATGAAACTCGATTCCAAAGAAACATTTATAGATGTTAGTGAAATTTTAAATATTGATGAAGATGTTCTTATTAATAAACTTAATTACTTCAGCGATTTATCTGTTGTGGATTTTGGTGCTCAAACACTCTCGAAATCTTTGATGGACAGTTTAACATCTACTTTTCCAAGTGTTTGCTTTGTCTGGAATATTGACCTTTGTGATAGGGCAATTAGCTCAAATGATACTGAAATTGTCTTATCTGAATATATTATTGATGATTATATTACTTTCAAAAACAGCTTAAAATATTTAACTAAACTTAAATACATAGAAATGTGTGATTGTGGACTTGACGATAATCAGATGGAAGACCTTATATATACTTATCCGGATAAAAAATTCGTATGGAAAATTTATTGTGGCGGTTGGGAGCTCCGAACAGACATAAAGGCATTTAGCACGGGGAATCGAAGAGCATCTGATTATCAATTATATGAGGGTGGTTATGGGTATTTGAAAAATGACGATGCCGCAAAGCTGGCATATTGTACTGATTTAATAGCACTTGATGTAGGTCATCAAATTCCTTTAACGGATTTTTCTTTTCTTGAGAAATTGCCCAATCTTAGGTATTTAATTGTTGCTATGACAGGGATTGAAGATCTTTCAAGTTTTGAAGGCTTAGAAAACCTTGAATATTTAGAAGTATTTTCAACCAAAGTTTCTGATTTTTCACCGCTACAAGATTTACCTAATCTGTATCATTTGAATATAAGCTTAACAAAAATACAAAATATTGATGCACTAAAACAAATGAAACAATTGCAAAACCTTTGGTTTAGTTTGCGCGATTTGACTCAAGAGCAAATAGATGAGCTTCGCAATGAACTGCCAAACTGCAGAATTGTAAATTGTGCAGGAGATCCCACTTCTCGTGGCTGGAGAAGTGAAGACAATCAAACTTATATTGAAATGATGGACATTTTTGGTATGAAGCCTATTTTTTCTAATTGAAAAAATATGAGAAACAACAAATTGTAATATTTACTATATCCTAACGTAGTAATAGTAATAATTAAATATTACTATTTGTTTAAAAAATGTTAGTAAAAATAATTATTCGCAAGATGAAAATATAAAAGGTTAAATAAAAACCCCACTAAACAGTAGGGTTTTGCAGAGAGCGAAGCCCCCGAATTCCAGAACTTGAAACATAACAAGCACCTTAAATAGTAGTATAGCCTTATAAGAGCAGTGAAAATTGTTAAATTTCTTAGGCAAGACCAATTTAGCATGTATGTGCTATCAGAAACTGGATGAATTGCGTTGCACATTGGTTCAAACTATTAACTGGGTTATTGATGGAACCTTTTCAATTTTAAAAGAAGAATTCATGCTTAAGGAATATGCCTAGATTTTATTTCGTGTTCAATTAGGCTAAAGGGTATCTACCCTAAAATTGGCAATACAATGCGAAAATTAGATGTAAAGATGAAAATAGTATAATTTGATTTGCATTCATTTTTGTGAAAGGATATACTGATTCCTGAAGAATTATAATCCTAATGTAAAAATCAAGTTCTAGTATGTACCATGGTAATACGGAATTTTACTTTTCAAGTAAAACATATTTCAAAAACTAGCATATAGTATTCAAGCAAAACGGTTTTAGTATAATATAATCAATTTGAGGGGGCGCTTTTTTTGAAAAAGATTTTTAAGCCTGAAGAACTTTGGAAGATAGAATATTTATCACAACCCGCGGTATCTGCTGATGGGAAAAATTTTGCGGTAGTAAAAAATATTGCAAATGAAAAAGACAATAGTTTTATTTCCAAAATATTTTTCGCAGATAAAGAGGGCGTTAAAGAGGTTCGAAATGAACTAAGTGATGGGATGGAAAAATCTCCTGCGTGGTCGCCTGACGGAAAATTTTTTTCTTTTCTTTCTGATGCGAGCGGAGAGTTTCAGGTTTGGATAAAGGATATGTCTGACAGTTCGTTAAGACAGGTGACTTCAGTGCGTCACGGCATTGAAAGATATGAGTGGTCACCGAATGCAAAGATTATAGTCTTTCAGGGCAGATTTTATAAGGATGAATTGGATAGTGGAGCTGCGTTTACCGAAATGCCTGC
Organism: Christensenellaceae bacterium; assembly: GCA_963675575.1. GTDB lineage: Bacteria > Bacillota > Clostridia > Christensenellales > UMGS416 > JAGLOK01. Next base: position 2,215,535 of record OY776378.1, on the reverse strand, counting down.
GGATGAAAAAGAAAAATGGGAAAGCGAAAAAGAAAATGCGCCTATAGAAATTACAGAAATAATATATAAATATGACGGCGAGGGAATCTTGGACGCGGGCATGCCCCTTCTTGGGAAGGTTTATATAGATTCTGATAATCAATCTTTGCTTTCACAAGATTTTCCGAGTATACTTCCTGCGTGGTCGCCTGACGGCGAAAAGATTGCATTTTTCGGTAGGCCTTATTATGGTGTTAAAGCCAAAAGGTCTGAGCTTTTTGTGTGCGATGCAGATGGAACTAATTTAAAACAAATAACCGAGGATATAACTGTCATGGCGGGGAATCCACCCTGCTTTACGTCCGATGGCAAGTATGTGATATATGACCCATGGCCCGAGCTCCCAAATGGGGGAGAGGTGCAGTCACTTTATAAAGTTTCCGTGGCAGGTGGTGAGCCGGAAGAGCTTTTTGACAGAAATACGGAGGAGTATTACGGAATCAGTGGAATGCCGGTTTCGAGAACTTTTTATGGAGACGAAAATTCTCAGTTTGCTTTGAGCTGTGATGGGAAGCATATTTACTATTTACTTGCGTGGCACGGCGGCTCAGGTGTTTTCATGCTATCGCTTGCAGACAAGAAAGCCAAACCTATTATATATGGAGATTTTTCAATACAAAATTTTTGCTTAACACAGGATGATAAAATCGTTTACACCAAAGGGACTCCGGGACAAATCGCTGAGCTATATTATAAGGATACGCGCCTATCTTTCACAAACATCTGGCTTGATGAATACGAGATGGCATCGGTCAGTGAGCTAAAGGTTAAAACTCGCGACGGGAAAGCCGAGATACAAGGTTGGGTTATGGAGCCGATAGGAATGAAAAAAGGCGAAAAATATCCAGCTGTACTAGACGTTAGGGGAGGTCCTGAAACCACATCGACAGCTGACTTTTGGCATGAGTATCAAGCGTTGGCCGGAGCTGGGTTCGCGGTGATATATTGTAACCCAAGAGGCGGCATGGGATACGGTCCCGCTTTCAACGAAAATGGAATCGCTTGGAATGCGGCGGCAGATGATTTGGTGGATTTTGTGGATGCAGCAATTAAGCTTGGCTTTATTGATGAAAAGTGTGTAGGAGTTACAGGCGGCAGTTATGGCGGAACAATGTCAAGCAAATTGATTGCTGAAACAGACAGATTTTCGGCAGCCGTTGTGCAAAGAGTATGGTGCAATGGATGCACTTCGTATGGAACCGGGGACATTGGCTTTGCTTCAGCGAAAGGACCTGTGGATGTTGGGTTTAAGATGCTTAAATATTTAACTGACCGGGCAAGAAACAGTATAATTTGCAAGATAGACGATATTAAAGTTCCTGTGCTTTTATTGCACGGATATAACGATTACAGATGTTCGTTTGAGCAATCTGAACAGCTTTTTGTGGCTATGAAAGAGCGTCATCCTAAAATACCCGTACGTCTTGTAATGTTTCCGGAAGACGACCATGGAATAACAAGGACAGGAAGCCCGCAAAGCCAGGTACAGCATTTAAGCGAGCTTGTTGGATGGTTTAAAAAGCATCTTATTGAATCGCCCTGGAAGGGAGAAAAAGCATGAAAAAAAACAATTCTGTACCGCAGGATTTATCAAGGCTTGAGTCTCTTTCGGGAGGACAGTATAGCGAAGAAAAAAGCATATTCATATATTGCTCGATTTGCGAAGGAAGAGCCCCGGAAATTAGAATGTTGGATTTAAAAACAGATGCAGAAAGAGTTTTGATTGAGGGAGGTACAAATCCCCGGTTGACCTCAGATGGAACAAGAATATGCTATCTAAAACAGGGACAGATATGGATTTGTGACATTGAAAAAGGAGTTGAAAAGCAGGCAACCACCATGAAACATGGCGCATTTGATCCGATTTGGTCACCGCAGGGAGACAAAATCTGCTTTATGAGCCAGTGCTCGGCAGAAGCTAATGAAGAGTGGCTTCAGAATGTTTCTGATGAAAACAATCAGGAAGTTGACGGAAACAGACCTGTAGTTATTGAAGATTTTGGATACAAATTTGACGGTCTGGGCTTCCACCAACCTGAGCGAATCCATCTGTGGGTGGTAAATGCGGATGGCGGAAAAGCTTGGAGGCTGACCGAAGGAGAATTTGATCATCTTCACCATAATTGGTCTCCTGACGGAAAAAATGTTATTTTTATAAGCTCCAGGCTTAGGGATAAAAAAGACTCTTTGGCAAATGATTTATTTGCAGTGCCAACTGAAGGCGGCGAAATAAGAAAGATTGAAACGGAGGGGTGGCTGGCAAGCTACCCGTCTCCGTTCAGACCAATTTTTACGCCGGATGGCAAATATATAATTGTAGGGCTATTTGAAGGAGACATGAAGGAACAGGACGATTTGCCTTTTGCGTACCTTCATCGAATAGCTTTTGACGGAAGCGAAGACGTAAGCATATTCCATAAAAACGCTCCGTGCCACGAATGTGTGCAATTTCCGTATAACACGGGTGCGGCAAGAATGTATGATACTGCCCAAATATCTTCGGACGGAAAATATTGCTTGTTTTGCGCAGGTGTTAACGGTGCTAGCAATATATACAGAGCAAACATATTTGGTGAGCCTAAAATCGAAAATGTGACAAATGAAAAATGGGTTATAGTTGGTTTGGATTCGCCGCAGAAAGGAAAAGTTGCGGTTTCTGTTGGAAATATATCGCGCTCGGGCGAATATTGGCTTATGGATGAAGTGACAGGCAAGCTTGAAGAAAGACTTACGCACAACAACGTTTGGCAGGATGAAACTGCGCTAAGCGAGCCGCAGGAAATGTGGATTGACTGTCTCGATGGCGACAGCAGGATCCATGGCTGGGTTCTGCCACCACAAAACGCGGTTTCCGGTGAAAAATATCCTGCTGTGTTATATATACACGGAGGACCGCATCCTTTTTACGCATATGGATTTGATTACGAGCATCAAATTTTAGCTGGTGCGGGCTTTGCGGTGATATATTGCAACCCAAGAGGGAGCAGCAGCTATGGTAGGGCGCATGAAAGCATGAAAAAAGCTTTTGATGGGACCGCGTATGTCGACCTTTTGCAGTTTGTGGATGAAGCCTGCAAGAAATTTGACTTTATAGACAAAGACCGGGTAGGAGTGACAGGCGGTAGCTACGGCGGATATATGACAAACTACATGGCGGTTCGCGGCAAAAGATTTAAGGCATATATCACTCAGCGGAGTATTGCCAATGAGCAGATAGGATATGCGTCTTCGGACATGCAGGGCGACAGCAGTAAATTTAAAAGCTTTGAAGATTTTATGGTTCACAATATCGAAAAGTCGGCAGTGGCGTATGCCGAAAACCTTAGCGCGCCTATGTTGATACTACATGGACTTAAAGACTTACGCTGTCCAGTGGAGAACGCTCATCAGCTTTACACTGCGCTAAAGGATATGCATCCAGAAATACCGGTGAAAATGATTCTTTATCCGAATTGCGCGCACAGTCAGCCAACGGACTACAAGAGCAAGCTACACTATTACTGTGCAATGCTTGAGTGGTTCGAAAAGTACCTGAATTAACTTAAAATATAGCAAATTCTTCTAACGGGGGAAACTAATATGAAAATCATAGACGCAAATGAAGTGAGGGCTCTTCTGACAATGCCAGAGTGCATAAACTTGATGAAGGAAGCATTCAAAAAGCTCGAATCAGGAAATGCGGGGCAGCCGATACGAACCATACATCCCTTTCCGGACGGAAATCTTTTTGGATTTATGCCAGCATGGCTGGATGATTGTTTTGGCGCGAAGATAATAACCGCCAACCACGGAAATGTTGGCACCAAATATCCCTCACACATGGGATATGTCATGGTGTTTGACTCAGCTCACGGCGCACCTATAGGCATGGCGGACGCGGGAGTCATTACTGAAATGAGGACAGGGGCGGTTTCTGCCGTCGCGACAGACTTACTTGCCCGGAAAGACGCTTCAAAGCTTGCGATAATAGGTTGCGGCGCACAGGGACGCTCGCACCTTGCGGCAATTATGTGTGTGCGTGATATCAAAGAAGTGTACTGCTATGATATAGTTCCAGAAAGTGCGCAAAAATATGCGAAAGAACAGAGCGAGAAATACGGAATAGCCGTAATAGTAAAAAGCTCGGTTAAGGATGCGGTGTTGGAGGCGGATATCGTATGCACGCTAACTCCTTCAAAAGAAGCGTATCTTGAAGCGGATTGGATAAGTTCTGGCACACATATAAATGCTGTTGGTACATTTTCGCCTACTACACGCGAGGTTACATCCGAGCTTGTTGCAAAATCAAAACTGTATGCCGATAATATAGAATCGATGAAAAAAGAGGCGGGGGAATATCTTATACCGCTCAAAGAAGGTCTGATTGATGAAAGCCATATAGTAGGCTCGCTGGGAGAAGTGCTTTTGGGGAAAGCTCCTGCGAGACAAACAAGCCACGAAATAACGCTGTTTGACGCTTTGGGGCTTGCGGTGGAGGATGTAACCTGTGCACGATATTTGGTTTGGGATAATTAAACTGGAGAATTTCACATAAAAATACTAAAACAATTTTATTACGGTAAACAAACTTTTAATTTTATTTTTTAATATTTACTTTTCTCAATCTAAAACGTATAATAATTTAACATACACACTGAACAACACAGAAGATAGTACAATGGGGTACACAATTGGCGATACGTATGAAATATGATTTTGGAACCCTGGTGGATCGAGGGGAAATAGGCAACATGAAAAGCTCTCTTGCCACTGATGAGCTTGCACAAAAAGGGATGATTCCTTTTGCCGGGGCAGAGATGGATTTTAAGACAGCTCCGATTATAGTAAAAGCTTTGACGGACTTTTCGGCAAGAGGAATTTACGGATATACGCTGCCTGACACGCAATATATACAAGCAATACAATGGTGGATGAAAAACGCAAGAGGGTTTGATGTGGCGGAAGATGAAATAATTCCCACACATGGGACAATCTATTCAGTAGGCACGGCTATAAAAGCCTTTACTCAGGAAGGTGACGGGGTAATTGTGATGCCTCCTGTATACTACAGATATGAGCCAAGGATTGTAAGCAACAATAGAATTGTTGTAAATACGCCTCTTAAAGAGAAAGGCACTTTTTACTCAATTGATTTCAAACTGTTGGATGAAAAGATGTCTCAACCTCAAAACAAGCTTTTAGTGCTGTGCAACCCGCATAATCCAATGGGAAAGATTTTTTGCAAAGAGGATTTGCTAAAAATCAAGGATTTGTCGCATAAGCATGATGTATTTGTCTTCTCGGATGAGATTTTCGGCGAAATCAGCTTTGGCGAGCATAAAGCGATACCTTATACGGAAGTCGACCCGGAAAATGGAATCATATGCACATCGCTTGGCAAGGTCTTTAATTTTACCGGTGTAAATCACGCAAATGTGATAATTAAAAATAAGAAGATTCGCGAAGCTTTCGACAAACAGCGAATTGCCGATCATTTTGGAAGCATAGACCCCTTTTTCTATTCGGCTCTGATTGCCGGATATTCGCCGGAAGGACTCAGATGGGTAAACGAGATGAAATCTTATATATGGGACAACTATATTCTTGTAAAAAATTACTTTCAAAAGCATTTTGCTAATCTTGATATATCGCCACTTGAAGGCGGTTTCACCATTTGGATGGATTTTAGAGCGCTTGAACTCTGCGATGAAGATTTAAAGCTTTTTTTGGAACGTGAAGCACTGATGTTCATAGATCAGGGGAGTGAATACGGACAGCTGGGAAGCGGATTTTGTAGGATGAATATTGCTTCTCCGAGAATATATATAGAAAAGTGTCTAAACAGCCTGAAAAAGGCATATGATGGTCGGGGATATGGCGAAATATCCAAAAGTTTTAAAGAAAGCGGGGAGCATGATATTTGAAGTTAATTGACAGTATATACGAGAAGATGAAAAAAGAAGTGTTTATGGCTAAATATAAGCCTAACGAACTTATAGTGGAGCGGGATATCGCCGCAAAATATAAGATAAGCAAAGTTACGGCAGGAGAAGTTTTGCAAAGACTTTGTGGAGAAGGACACTTGACAAGCTACCCAAGAAGCGGATATATGGTTACAATGCTGACGCCCGAAGAGATGAAACAGCTAAAAAGGATGAGAATCACGGTGGAGTCGCTTGTGTTGGATATTATCTGCGATGAAGCGGACGATGAAACAATAAAATCATTATATGACCACATAAGAGACGATTTCGACGAAAATGACAGTGCAAGCGTTTTAAACAGTGATTTCCATATGGCGTTGGCGGAGGTTACAAATGATAAGTTTGTGATTTCTCTAATGGAAACGTTGCTTGGCTCCGCATCAAGGGTGGAGCAATATGTCGGCCGCGAAAGATTGGCGCGATGGCAGGAATATCACGGTAGAATAATTGATAAACTTGTTGAGCGCGATAGGGAAGGCGCGAAGGAAATCCTAATTGAGGATATAAATCAACGGTAGCAAAGGAGAAATCCTTTTAATACAAACACAACAAATGGAGGAAATGGTAATGAAAAAATATCTTGTTTTGATGATTACAGTTCTTTTGGCTGTGTCGGTTATTTTCAGCGGATGTACGAAAGATACTCCCGAGGAAGATGCTGTGCCAAGTGAAACAACAGCAAGTGAAACGACAAAAGTAGAAGTGACACCGGAGCCTGAACCGGAACCAGTTGCAAAGGAAATTACATGGGCGCGGGCTTACGAATCCACATCTTTGGATCCTACGGAGGCTGCAGATGACCAATCGCTTAATATAGTTAGCTATATTAATGAAGGACTCTTGAGGGTTGTTAACGGAGAACTTGTTCCGGGAATAGCTGAAACATGGGAAGTTGCCGACGATAATGTTACATACACATTGAACCTCCGCGAAAGTGTATGGAGCGATGGAACGCCTTTAACCGCATATGATTTTGAATATGCTTTCTACAGGCTAATAAATCCTGAAGCAGGACACGCTCAGGCAAGTGGCGGATATTCTGTGCTTAACGCTCAGGAATATGCTGAAGGAACAGCGGACATTGACGATGTTGGATATAAAGCCTTGGATGACTATACTCTTGAAGTCACTTTCAAAGCCACAAGCCTTGAAAACCTTTATAGTTTTGCAGGAGAGACATTTTTCCCGGTAAACCAAGCACTTGCTGAAGAAGTTGAAACGGCATACGGCTCGGAAAAAGACGCTGTTATGGGTAATGGTCCATTTGTTATAACAGAATGGTCACATGAAAATCAGATAGTTTTGGAAAAAAATCCTAACTACTGGAATGCTGATGCAATCAATATCACAAAGATGACAGGCATAGCGAATGTGGAAGATGACACGGCTTTGGAAATGATGCAAACTGGAACAATTGATTTTGCGCCGTTTGACAACCCTGTTTATTATGAAGCTCTCACAGATGAAGGATTTGCCTCAACATCATACTCGAACACATATCAGTTCCTTCACATCAATCAAAAAGGCAAAAGCGAAGATGCAGGCCGATTCCTTTCAAATATGAACTTCCGTCTTGCATTGAGCTACGCTATTGACCGTACCGCTCTTTGCGCAAGCGTACTTCCCGGGCAAACTCCCGCAAGTCGATTGGCAGACCCCGGCATGATGGGCGTGAGCACATATTTTGTAGAGGAATACCCTATTGAAAATGGTCTCAATGTTACGGTTGATGCTGAAAAAGCTCAGTATTATCTTGGATTAGCCCTTGAAGAGCTTGGTGCGACTGTTGAAGATGTTCCTGAGCTATCAATGCTTTGCTATGAAGCACAAACATCACAGACAGTACTGCAGGCTTGCCAGGATATGTTCCTTACAACATTGGGCATAAACTGTGTAATTGACCCTCAGCCGATACAGCAGATGATTGGCAAAGTGTTCTCATACGACTATGACTTCTGGTATGGCGGTCTCGGCGTGGGCACTTTGGATATTGGAAGCAACGATGGTGTGCTTGAGTACTATTCAAGCGAAAACCCGGATGCGTTGTTTGGATATGATAATGCGGAATTCAATGCATACTTAAACACAGCACAGACTACTTTGGACGCTAAAGAACACTTTGATGCAATCTTCGCAGCTGAAAAACTGTTCTGCGCAGAAATTCCTGATTTGCTTATTACTTGGCAGACTATACACTGTGTATATAGATCCGATATCGTACTCAACGGAATTGATACAGGTTTCGGAGCCGACTTGGCGTTCGCAGATATTGTAACGGAATAAAACTTGAAATTGACTGAAATCAATCAACAATAATACTTATATAATTATGCTGAGGATTGAGCGGTCTACACTGCTCAATCCACAGCTATTATAAAAACAGGAGGGTCTCCATGCTCCGGTACGCACTAAAGCGAATTGGAATAGCACTGCTTACTATATTCGTTCTGGCAACGGTTACATTTTTTCTTTTGAAATTATTGCCCGGCGATCCGTTTATGAGCATAAAAGTTCCTAAAGCGATACAGGAAAAGCAAATGGCCTACTATGGTCTTGATAAACCTATACTTCAGCAATATGTTATTTATTTAAAAAACTTAGTAACTGGCAATCTGGGAACTTCGCTTAAATATGTTGGCAGGAAGGTTGTTGATATCATAGGCGAATTTTTCCCGGTGTCTGCAACGTTAGGGCTTTTCGCGTTGGTTTTTGCGGAAATGATAGGAATGCTGTTTGGAATATTGAGCGCACAATTCAAAAACCGATGGCCTGATTATGCACTAATGTTTTTCGCGGTGATGGGCATTGCTTTGCCTTCTATGGTAATAGGTCCGCTGATCCGGTTTTGGCTTGGCGTAAAGCTACAGATATTGCCGGTTTCAGGCTGGGGGACGTTTCAACAGATTTTAATGCCCGCGTTTGTTTTGGGACTTGGCACCATTGCCGCCAACACAAGGACAATGCGTGCATGTATGCTTGCGGTAACTACTCAAGATTATATTAAGACAGCCCAGTCAAAAGGTCTGACAAATTTTCAGATAGTTAAAAGGCATGAGCTTAAAAACTCGCTTGTGCCCATGTTGGCAGGTATCGGACCCGCGATAGCTTCAGTGCTTATGGGCTCGTTTGTTGTAGAACAGATATTTGTAATTCCGGGATTGGGAAAACATTTTGTAAATGCGGTAAGCACATTGGACTATCCCTTAATAATGGGACTTACAGTGTTTTACGGAACATTTTTAGTGGTGATGAATTTACTGGTCGACTTGCTTTACGGCGTTGTTGATCCGCGCATAAGAATTTAACAGGAGGCTTCATGATAAAAGATATATTAAAATTAAAGCCAGAAGATTTTATGCCGGCAGATAAAAAATTATTTGACAGCGAAGAGATGGCGAGGCCGGAAACGACATATTTGAGCAATGTTTGGCGAACATTTAAAAAAAGGAAAACAGCGGTAGTGAGCCTTTTTATATTGATGCTTTTGGTAGTAATGGTTTTATTCGGGCCACTGATGAACGAATATAATTACTACAGCAATGATTATACAGCGGCAAACCAACCACCGTCTTCGCAGCATTGGTTTGGCACCGATACTTTGGGGCGTGATTTGTGGACTAGAGTTTGGGTTGGTGGACGTGTATCCCTGCTGATAGCGATTTTGGCAACATTGATACCTTATATGATAGGTATGATTGTAGGTGGAATTTCAGGATACTTCGGCGGAAAAATAGATATGATAATAATGCGCGGTATAGACGTTTTGATGGGAATACCCGCTATGATATATACAATTTTGCTTATTATGGTGTTGGGAAGCGGAAATATCAGCACACTAATATTGGCGTTTACCTTAACGGGATGGCTGTATTCAGCCAGATCCACCCGAGGAATGGTACTGCAGTTGAAAACAAGCGAATTTATAATGGCAAGCGAAACATTGGGAGCATCGCCTGCAAGGATAATTGCAAGGCATCTTTTGCCAAACACTTTGGGAATTGCCATTGTCGGAATGACACTTATGATACCCAGCATAATATTTGCAGAAGCGTTTTTAAGCTTTATCGGGCTTGGAATAGCACCGCCCAACCCTAGCTGGGGACAGCTTATCAAAGAAGCTTCGGAGATTTTCAAGCAATACCCATACCGATTTATAATCCCATGCTCTTTTGTAAGCCTAACCATGATGTGCTTTAACCTGCTCGGAGACGGGCTGAGGGATGCACTCGACCCAAAACTTCAGTCTTAAGGAGGAAACGTGGAAAACGAAATACTGTTAAAAGTTGAAGATCTCACTGTGTCCTTCTTTACGCACGCTGGAGAAGTGCAAGCTGTGCGGGGAGTAAGCTGGGATATCAAAAGAAAAGAAACAATCGCCATTGTCGGGGAATCGGGATGCGGGAAAACAGTCAGCATCCAGTCCGTGATGGGCCTTCTTGCAAAGCCTGCGGGTCGAATTAAAAAAGGCAGAGCAGTATTTAGAGGAGAAGAGTTGACCACTGCCACGCCTGAGCGTCTTCGCGAGCTACAGGGAAATGATATGTCAATGATTTTCCAAGACCCGCTGACATATCTTAATCCAACAATGAGAGTTGGCAGACAAATCGCTGAAGCATACTTACAGCACGAAAATGTCTCAAAAGAAGAGGCAAATGCAAGAGTGCTGGAAATAATGAAAATGGTAAGCTTCCCGAATCCTGAGCGCAATATGCGTAGCTACCCTTATCAGCTTTCTGGCGGAATGCGTCAAAGGATTATGGTCGCGATGGCAATCATATGCAATCCTGCGATACTTTTTGCAGACGAGCCTACGACGGCATTGGATGTTACTATTCAAGCGCAGATTATTGAATTGATGAACTCGCTCAAAGTAAAACTTGATACATCAATTGTGCTAATTACCCACGACCTGGGCGTTGTGGCGAACATGGCACAAAGAATATACGTGATGTATGCGGGCAAAATAGTTGAACACGGAATCGCTCGCGATGTTTTTAAGAATCCTATGCATCCGTATACCTGGGGTCTTTTGGATTCGGTTCCAAGGGTGGATTTACCGAATAAAACTGAACTGGAGTTTATACCAGGAACACCTCCGGATTTGATAGCACCTCCCGGCGGTTGCGCTTTTGCCGCCAGATGCAAATATGCGATGAAAATCTGTGTAAATGAATGCCCTCCATATTATTACTTTGATGAGCTGGGTCATTATGCTGCCTGCTGGATTCACAACGAAGAAGCAATCATGCGGTATAAAGATGTGATTGAAAGGAAGGGCAGATAATATGGGAAAAGAAGCATTGCTGAGCCTTGAATCGGTCACAAAGCATTTTGAAATAAAAAACGTCGGTATGTTAAGAGCCGTAGACGGCATCGACCTTACTATTGCAAAAGGTGAAACTTTGGGGCTTGTGGGAGAATCCGGCTGTGGAAAAACAACTTTGGGGCGTACAATAGTCAAGCTCTATAAAAACAACAGCGGAAAAATAAAGTATAACGGACGCGACATTTGGAACTTTAATCATAAAGAGAACTTGGAATACCGGAAAAATGTCCAGATGATTTTCCAAGATCCGTATGCTTCTCTCAATCCATTGCATATCGTAAGCCAGTCTATAGGTGAAGGGCTTGATATACACAAACTTCACAGAGGTGCGGCAAGGCATGAGCGCATAATAGAGCTTTTGGGAATGGTAGGGCTGAACAAAGAGCATGCGAACCGTTTTCCTCATGAGTTTTCCGGGGGACAGCGACAGCGCATCGGAATAGCGAGAGCGCTCGCGGTGGAGCCAAAGCTTATTATTTGCGATGAACCCATTTCTGCGCTTGATGTTTCGATTCAGGCACAAATAGTAAATTTGCTTATGAAGCTCCAAAAAGACATGGGGCTTTCATATCTTTTCATAACACACGACCTATCGATGGTTAAGCAGATATCTGACAGAGTCGCTGTGATGTATCTCGGCGCAATTGTGGAGCTTGCGCCGTCTCAGTCGCTGTATGATAACCATAAGCACCCGTACACTGAAGCGCTGCTTTCGGCGATACCAATCCCCGACCCTGATGTGGAAGAGCGTCGAGCACGCATACTGCTTTCAGGAGACGTGCCAAGTCCAATCAATATTGAGCAGGGATGCAGGTTTAAGTCGCGCTGTCCTTTGGTATATGAACGGTGTGAAAGAGAAATACCGCTTTTAAGAGAGGTTGATCCCGGACATTTTGTAGCTTGCCATAAAGCGTAAGGAGATGTGACTATTCTAAGCAACAGTGAAATAAATCAAGTATTAAGCAAGGCTCTTTATCTTGGGGCTGACTTTGCGGAGATTTTCTTTGAAGACTGCGAAGATGTCACTATAAATTATTCTGGATATGTGGACGAAGTTTCGTCAATGAGGACATACGGAGCAGGAGTTTATCTTATCGCTGGAATGCAAAGTGTATATGTGTGTACAAATAACATTTCTTTGCCGTCGCTTTTAGAGTCTGTAAAAAAAGCCGCTGAGCTTTTATCTTTGAAATCCAAAGATGGCATTGATTTTATTGCGCCGCAAAAAATTCTCGCAGATAATCCGTGCCCGATTAAGATATTCCCTGGGACAATAGGATATAAGGAAAAAATTGCGGTGTTACGCGAAGCTGATCTGTTCGCAAAATCCATAACGACGGCGCTTCGTCGAGTTAAAATAACATATTTTGATCGTGACCAAAAGATACGCGTTGTAAACACCGAAGGAACTGATGCGCAAGACAGACGAGTCACATCTAGGATTAGATTTGTGCCGCTCGTATCAAATGAGCACGGATCTGCCAGCCATTTTACAGATTTTTCAGCCGCATCGGGATTTGAAGCTATAAAATCAGGTGCATATATGCCGCGTATTTCAGATGTAATAAAGGGAATGGAAAAATCACTTAACGCAGCTGAAGCGCCCAGTACAAGAATGCCGGTTATATTTGAAGGCGGGGATTGCACAGGAACTTTTTTTCACGAAGCTTGCGGGCATCAGCTTGAAACCACATCGCTTTTATCCGACAGCCTGTTTTGGGATAGGCGGGGGCAAAAGATCGCATCGAATAAGGTAACACTAATTGATGATGGGACTTTGCCTGGGATGTATGGATCGAGCAGTTTTGATGACGAAGGAATGCCCAGACAAAAAAATGTGCTTATAGAAAACGGTGTGCTAAAAGCCTTCTTGTCAGATAGAATGGGAGCAAAGATTTTGGGACTCCCACGCTCGGGAAGCGGGCGCAGGCAAAACTATTCGTATGCACCGTCAGCAAGGATGAGCAATACATATCTCGCCGCTGGCATCGACGATGATGATGCGATAATACGCGACACTAAAGAAGGACTTTATGTCAAAAGCCTTGGCGGTGGAACGGGAGGACGGGAATTTACTCTGATGGCCACCGAAGCTTACTTGATAAAAAACGGGCAAATAGGTAAACAGGTCAAGGGTGCTATGCTTGTGGGCAGGGGAGATGAGACCATGCTTAAAATTGACCGTGTAGGTAAAACTATGGTGAATGAGCAAGGCGGAGGGTCATTTTGTGGAGCGAATTCTGGATTTTGTGCGACCACGACTTCAGGGCCGAGAATGAGGGTGTCTGAAATGGTGGTAGGGGGAAAGGGGGGAGCGCTGTGATTGATTTGAAGAACTATGAAAAAGCGTTTTCCAATCTGCCAAATGAGATAAACGAAGCGGAAGTTAATGCTGAAAAGATTGTGAGGACAACGCTTAGGATAAAGGATGGTATGCTCGCTGGAAGTGAATCATCTGAGCGTACGAAGCTTTATGTGCGCGCCTCGGGCGAGCGCACGGGAATGGTGTATTCCGAAAAGCTGGACGAAGCCCCGGAAGACGTATTAAACAGGGCTCTTGAAAACTCAAAATATTCATTGGCGCAAAAACGAGAAATAATGGGAAAAAAAGCCGATATTTATTTGGAAAAGGGTACAGAAAATTCCTCGATAGAAGATGCTGTGGCATTCGGCGTTGATGCTGAAAAATTCGCGCTACAAAATGAGGGTGTGGAAAGAGTCACAGAATGCGTCGTCGCGCTTTGTGGCAGAGAGCTTAAAACGATAAATTCTAATGGACTTGATACGTTTTATAAATCATATTGGGTGGAAAGCTCAATTGGACTAATGCTTAAACGTGAAGAAGGCGTAGCGCCTGGATACGATTATACAAGCGGGGACAATATCGGAGAAATCAGCGCGAAATCTTTGGTGCAAAACGCTATAGATGGTGGACATGCATACGACGGAGGTGGACTTAAACCGTGCAATGTGAAGTCGGGTAAATATGCTGCGGTGCTTTCTGGACGCGTTATGAGAAACATTATTATGACCGCTTGGAGAACGCTTTCGGGAAGCGCGATGCTTTCGGGTGAAACCATTTTTTCAAACACACCGGGAACAAAAATAGGAAGCGAGGCGTTAAGCATTATAAACGCGCCTACGCATGATATGCTTGGCCAGGCTTGGCTGATTGACAGCGAAGGGATTGCTTGCGCAAAAACAAAGCTTGTCCAAAACGGAAAGCTTGTAACTCCGCTATATACTCTGGAATCGGGAAAGCGAGCGGGAATGCCTTCAACAGGCAGCGCGGGGCGTATGGATCGCATGACTGGAAGCCTTCCGATAAAAATCACAACTGTGCCGGCGATACTTTATGCGGAGCCTGGTGATTTTAGCCAAGAAAAACTTATTGAGCGCATGGGAACAGGCTTTTTGCTGACATATTCGCTGGATCTTTTTCATTCGGTAAACGTTGCGTCAGGAGAATTTTCTATACCGTGTGGCGGAGTGTATTATAATAAGGGGAAACCCATAGGTTCAGTGTCGCAAATGTCTGCTGCGGGAAATATAAAAGATTTATTTGGCTCAATTGAAGCCATGGGAAATGATTTGGATTTTGACGATTTCTATCTGAAATCATATACTATAGGAAGTCCGAGCGCATTAGTGAGCAGCTTGAACTTCAGCTCATAAGGAGGCAAAATGTATGATTATATTATAAAAGGACGCTTGATTGATGGGGTGTCAGACACCGCTTTGGAAGGCGGACTTATCGCTATAGAAGGCGAACGCATCGCCTATGCCGGAAAAGCGTCAGATTTTGCGATTCCGGACGGAGCCGAGGTGCTTAATGCCGATACGATACTTCCGGGATTTATAGACTGCCATGCGCATCTTTGCGGCACGGAAGACGCTGGGAGTTTCGCAGATGGCAATTTTTTCGGCGATCAACTTATGGGAGCGGCTTATCAGATGGGGCTTTTGGTTGATTCGGGATTTACAGGGATACGCGACATGAGCGAAGCGGGATTTTATCTTTCTAGAGCTCAAGAGCGTGGAATACTCCGTTCTCCTCGCATCATGCCGGGAGGAAAGGTTTTGAGCATAACTTCTGGACACGTTGATTTTATGCCACATATTACAAAGGAAGAATTCAATAAAAACGCGCATCTGGAAAGGCTTTGCGACGGCGTGGATGATTGCATTCTCGCAGTGCGTGAACAGTTTAGGATGGGCGCGAAGTTCATAAAGATTTGCGCAACAGGAGGCGTTTCTTCGCCGACTGACAGGCTGGAAGATATACAGTTTTCCCCTGACGAAATGAAAGCCATGGTTGACGAGGCGAAACGACGCCATACTTATGTGGCTGCGCACTGCACTGGAAACGAAGGCGCATATCAGGCTCTTATGGCTGGGGTTGAGTGCATAGAGCACGGGGTGATGCTGACACAGCGAGAGATAGACCTGATGGCGCAAATGGATGCGACACTTGTTTCAACGCTTGCCGTATCGCTTGGTGTAGCGAACATCCCGGGACTTCCTGACTGGCTTCACGAAAAAGCTTCAAGAACGGCAGAAAGTAACATCAAAACAATAGAAATGGCGAGGAAGGCTGGAATAAGAATTGCACTGGGAACTGATTATTCCAACAGCAAGAATACGCCTTATCTTCAGATTGGTGAAGAATTCGTGGCGATGACAAAGGCAGAAATGACCCCGATGGAGGCTATAAAGGCCGGCACAATAAATGCTGCGTATCTTATGAAAAACGATACACAAACAGGTTCATTGGAAGTGGGCAAGCTGGCGGATGTGGTTTTGGCAAAGGGTAATCCGCTTAATGGAATTAAGACAATAGGAACTGCTGAAAACATAGAAGCGGTGTTTCTCGGCGGTAAAAAAATAAAATAGCGTATATTATATAATGTGCTAATAAAAATAAATTAACAGCTATTCAAACACCCATAAATCGCAGGCTTTATCCGTTTCGCGGACAGTGCCTGTTTTTTTATATGATTTTATGCTTTCTCCAAAACAGATTAGGTTGGGAGCTATTGTTCTGCCGTTTTTCATGGATTCATAGTCTTTTTCTGCTTGTGCGCCTATAATAGGAACCAACTCATTCAGCCAAGCGTCTACTCCGGGGTTTTCTCCATTGTTCATCTTATTCTTAAGCGTGAACATAACATCTTCTAAAGATTTTTCATCTCTTGTGGATTTGCGGATTTTCGCGTCTGTTTCCGCCATGTAAAAGAATCCACGTCCGTATGGAACCAAAGTTGCCTCTCGGTTGCTGAAAAGAAGATTTCCGGCACCCTCGTTTTTGATACTTATGTGCGGATTTTCATAATATTTTTTACTTCGCTCATTAAGCTCGGACACAAGCTCTTCTTTAGTTACGAAATTATATTTCCACAAGAGCAAAGCAGAATAGTATTCCGCCATGCCTTCAACATACCATGTTAGTGTGCCAAAAGGATTGTCGTTCATTTTAATCCAGTTATGTACCATTTCGTGGGCGAATAAAAACTTAATGCCCGCAACTGTAGGTAGCTTATCGGGCGGATAGACGAAAAGATACGAATTTTCAAGAGCTGTGCCTCCAAATTTATCTTCTTCGACTTTGCGGGCGAAGATGCGGTACGAATTGTTTTTGTCTTTAAAGAACTTGGACATTTTTTCGTAAGTTATTTTTGCCCATTGAGCAATTTCGGAAGCGTCGAAAACTTTGTTTTCAAGCCAATAGAAGCCAAAACTGCCGCTTGTTGCGCTTTGTACTTTTCCTGCGGTGTAAAATGATTCCTGTAAGATGGAAGATGCCCCGAATACTTTGGATTTGCCTTCTCCAAAAGAACAGACTCCGCTGCAGCCTTTTGGCATAAATTTCAAATCCCAGTCGAGCATGATTTCGCATTCATCGCAGTCAAAAAGGGGAAGAAATGTCATGCCGGAGCCTGTCATCCCGTTATCTTCATAGCCCAAGTCAAACCCAGGATTTCGCTTAACAGGAGACAATAAAGCGGTGTACTCGATCAAAACAATTCCCGCGCTGTCTCTTTGGGGATGATATTTTTCAATTAATGTGTGCGGGGACTCTTCTTGGGATGTTTGGAAGGAAAAGCTACCTTTTTCATCCGATATTGTTATTTTACCTTCAATTTTTGTAAAACTTTTGTTGGTAACCCTTTTGTATATTGAAAAAAAACTGTCACCGCCTTTAAGTGATATATCCGTATTGATCTTTATATTTACCTTGGATATTTTATCTTTTTGCCAATGTGGGGTTAACAAAACATTTATTTGAGTTTTAGACATTATTTTTTACCGCCTTGTTTGTATGTATGATATTCAACAAATTTATCAAGAGATTTCACAGCCGACTTTACATCCTTATATACGGGAAGCCCGCCTTTTTGCATATAAATCTCAAAATCCTCATATAAGCTCCCGGCGTTAACCGACACGACTATCGGCTTTTGATATTTCTCAAACATTTCCACCAATCTGGGAGCTAGGCTTCCTGGAATAGCACAGTTTTCCGGAAGAGTGTTGAGAGCGCTCGTGTGGGGAACTATTGCAACGAAGACGCAATCAACTTTATCATCTTGAAGAACAGCTTCGACGAAGTCAGCATACATCTCATCATCAGCCATAGGAGTTACATCAATGAAGGCTGACGAAATGTCAACCAATCCGTTTTTATCAGCGGCATGAAGTTTATTAACAGTTAAATCACTCAGCTGAGCCTGAATTAAGCATGTGAGTTCGTCGGCACCGATGGTGGATTCGAACCCCGCGTTTATCACTCCAGCAACTCTGCAGCCTTTTGGCAATTTGTGAGAGAGAAGAGCAAAGGATTTAACGTAGTTTTCATAATCGTCAATATCCTCAGCCAGAACTACACCCGTTTGATGACAGGCGGCTTTGAATACTTCGTAGCTTCCGGACATTGCGGCCGTATGTGACGCGGCAGCTCGAGCCCCTGCTTCTGTTTTTCCGGATTTATAGGCAATGATGGGCTTTGATATGCTCTTCGCTTGCTCAAAGAACACTCTTCCTTCTCCAAAATCAAATCCTTCTATATATAATGCAATGATTTCAATGCTATCATCTTTTGAAAAATAATCAACCAAATCTGTAATCAACACGTCGTATTTGTTGCCAAAGCTTACTATGGCTTTGAGCAGGCAGCTGTTGTTAAGCTTGTCAATCATCGTAACGGCAAGCGCGCCGCTTTGCGTCAAAAGGGCAGTATTGCTTTTGTAAGAGCTTTTTATTTCAAGCTTTTTCTCTTCTATAAACAGTGTGTTTATTCCATTGCTTGTGTCGGGAGCATAGAATACACCCATGCAGTTTGGCCCGATTATCCTTGTTTTTGTGGGCAAGACGGTGCTTAAGTTGTCTCTGAACTCCTCATAGTTCATTTCAGACGGTATGCCGGATATCAAAACAATGGCTTTTTCAGAATTTTGTGGCAATGCATGTAAAAAGTCTAAAGTGAATTTAGCAGGAGCGGCATAAACGACTAGATCGATGTTTTCATCTATTTCATCTATACTTTTATATAATGGATATTTTTCACCATCCAAATGAATGCATCCACCATTTGCATTGACAAGAAACAAATCATTCCTTTTTACGTTGTGTAGCAGTCTGGCGATTTCTCTGCCGAGACTGTATTTTTCCATTTTAGCGGATACGCCGATTACAGCAATACCTATAGGATTAAAGAATTTATTTAAGCTAATATTTCTAACAATCGGCAATCGGCTTTCGGAAAATTCACTAGCTGGTTTGAATTTGGCGAAACCATCGACGGCCACAAATCTCCCGTCTTTTGACACGACAAACGGATTAATATCCATTTCGGTTATTATGAAATTTGGATTGTTTGGCGATATGAAAGAAAAATCAAATGCTAAATAGCTCAGTGCGGAAGTTGCCCTCGCTAAATGAGCAGTATATTGATCGTTGCCCATGTTTTCAAATTTGTGGCGTATATTCAATGTCGAAGATATTTCCTTTAGCGCGCTTTCAAAGTCCAGCGGAGGAATAATAAGGTTTGCCGGGTCGTAATATTTTGCGAAGAATTCAGCATCGTCGCCGCCTTTGCTCAAGGTAAGTATTGGGCCAAAAGCGTAATCCTGCCTAAATCCGAACAGAACCTCATAGCCCAGAGTTTGCTCAAACTCGATGAATTCGGTTAAAAGGTATCCTGATATTTCAGGAATAACGTTATCGGCGAAATGAGATAAAACATTTGCTTGCATTTGCGCTATCTCGTGCTTTAGTGACTCGGTGGTTAAAGCTTTGATGATTTTGACTCCGCCAATTTTCTGCTTGTGTGCAATTTGAGCAGAAACAACCTTAAGAACAGCCGATTTGGGAAAATCTTTTAATAATTTTTCATTTATTGATGCTGCGTCTTTAATAAAAAGGTATGCGGGAATCTGCAAGCCTAAAATATTTAATATTTCATAGACTTCAAATTCATATAGGCAGTCTCTTTTTTCCGAATGCGCGAAATTTAGTATAGTACTTATTTCAGTGCTGTTGTATTCTAAAGACATGTTGCCGAACCTCAATCTCTCTTTCAAATTGAAAGTATATATTTATTTTCTACCGAGATACCATATTTTTAAATTGAAAAAAATGTTGATTTTGATCCGTGCTACGAAGTGATACATTAAGTATATAAAATTAATTGATGAAAAACAATAATACAAGCAATTAAAGTTTTTTGGGAGAAGGTCAGTCTTTCGATTTCCGGAGCAATGATAACAAATGGAGAGTCGACATTTATTGCGGGGGCTATTTTAACAATGTCAATGCCATTAAGCATGCTTATTGCATTCACTGCAATAATGATATTTGCTTCATTGGTTATAATTTCCGTATCTCCGTCTATAGTATCCATTATGGCAGCTCCGTTGATTGCTGTAGCCGCAGGTGCCGGAGTACCGCCGGCTTTACTATGATGACTACCGCTATGTGCGCATGCAACTGCTATCTACTTCCGTTGTACACGGTTCCTTCAATTGCATTTAGCAAAGGATATTATTCAAGGACGGATATGGCTAAGAGCACTTGCAGATAGCAATGGTTATTTTAACCGCACTTTGGCTGCCCGTTGTTGGTATTGTATTTGGATTAACTTAAGGGGTATCTCTAAGATTTAAATTATAAAAATTTAATATCGCTAATTTTTGATTATAAAATAAAAGCACATATGCTATTTAGGATGTGCAAGCATTTGAATGGGAAACTATTTTATTTGTGTCCTATTATAGATTTTGGCGGTGCGTGCGACCGCGCGAACAAGGTACAAAAATAATTTACAGTTATCCGGAGGCAGATTATCAATTAAATTGTGAATATGTAATTTTAGCGTTTTTTTATATGTACTCGCATTTCGGGGAATCCTCATTATCGTTTTTTTGATATTTTGCTTATACTCTTTTTGGGGTAGAAAGTTAATTTGACAATTAAGGGACTCGTAAGCTCCACAATATTGCTTTGGCTTATTTAAAATGATAAAATAACATTATAATAATTAGTTATGGAATGATTGTATACAATGGATAAGATTATATATACTTTGGAACAAATATACAATATGACACACATACCTGTGCGTTATCTTAATAAAACCGGTGAAATAACCATATTTAGAAGAGGCTATAGCCAAAAATCCGACCCTGTATTTTGCGACGAAGACTTGCGCAGCCGTATAATCAAAAAAAGCGACCATAACACTCTGCCTGTATTGGAGTTTGAAGAAGACATTATTTATGGCGCATTCAAAGATGCCGTAAAAGGAAACATCATTCTTGGCCCTGTATGTGTGGCAAAGGTTGATGAAGAACATATTAATCGTTATATGCACCAACATAAAGTCAGTGATAAAAATTTTCATTTAAAGCAAGAAACTATGGGTGGATTAAATGCTGCCCTTGCAATGCTTTACTTTGTAGTAAGAGACAAATATGTAACTGAGCTTGAAATTGTTACCGAGGGCAAGGATGATCCGGATATTAAAAGTATATCGGACAACAAATTTGATAAATACTTAATGGACATTTCAGAGCAGGCCGCGCCGAGACACAATTTTCATGATGAAATAGACGCAATGAAAGATATAAAGGAAGGAAGTCCTGATAGAATAAGACTCAAATTTAAAAAGGCCACACCTGATGATCTTTTGGAAGATAGTGTCGGGAAGCTTGCGAAAAGCTTTTTTAAACAGCATGAATATCTTGTGTGCACAGTAATTGCCTTATCATCCAGAGCTGCAATTGATGGTGGATTGGACTCGATGACAGCGTATCTAATGAGTGATATTTTTCTTCAGCAGTTGGAAGCGTGTAAAGATATACCAAGCTTCTATCGCCTTATGAAAAGTGTAATGATTGATTACGCTGAGAAAGTAAAACAAAAAAAAGAAGAGCGCAAAGGATTTACATATGTGGAAATGTGTAAAAACTACGTGTCTAGACATTTAAACAAACGATTTACCATTGATGATGTGGCAGATGAGATTGGTATTAATAAATCGTATCTTTCAAGACAATTTTCTAACGCTGAAGGAGTCGGAATACAACATTATGCGTTGATAAAACGTATTGAAGCTGCCGCTAATATGCTTCAGTATTCCGACGAACCTTTATCAAATATTTCAGAATATCTGTGTTTTTCTTCCCAAAGCCATTTTGGTAAAGCATTTAAAGAACAGATCGGTATGACGCCACTCAGATACAGAAATAAAAATAAAATCATTGATTTTGTTTTATAATTATACTCTTAATATCAAAAACCAATAATATTCTTCAGTAACTAATTACTTTTAAACACATTTTATTAATTAAAATTTACATTAAAGTTTCATATTTGCATAATAGAAAAATTTACAAAGATATTCCTTTTATTGCACTACAAACAACGCTTAATAAAGTCATTATAGTGACAAAAAAGCGACAATAATAATATACGCCGCTAAGTCATTGTTTGTATACTTGTTAAAGTCACGAAGAGAAAAGTATATTAAGTTATTTGCAAAAAGAGGGAAGCTATGAAGAAAATTAATTATAATTTGAATTGGGAATTCACTAAAACCGGCACGGAAAATTGGGTGAATGTGACTTTACCGCATGACGCTATGCTTTTAGAGCAAAGAATTCCTACTTGCAAAAATGGTCATAATACGGGATTTTTTCCGGGAGGCAAATATACTTATAAAAAATATATTAAATCAACGGACATTCGGGGAAACAAAGAAGTGATATTGGAGTTTGAGGGCATTTACCGCTATAGTGAAGTTTTTATTAACGGTAAAAAAGCGGGTGGTCATAATTATGGTTATACAAATTATTATGTAGATATCACAGATTTTCTAGAACCCGGCATGGATAACGAACTGCTTGTTACAGTCGATAATTCGCAAGAACCAAATAGCAGGTGGTATTCCGGAAGCGGCATATATCGACCTGTCAATTTATTTGTTGGAGACACAACATATATTAAGCCAAATGGAGTAAAAATTACCGCTGAGACAGAAGATGTAACAGTTCAAGTGGACTATATCTCAAAAAACGAGTGTCAATTAAAAGCGGAAATTTTTTATAAGGGACAACTAATTGCTCATTCAGAATCAAATAATGAGGGCACTATAAATATACACATTGATGATGCTAAAAAATGGAGTGCTGAGTCGCCAGAGCTTTACACTTGCCGCGTGACATTGATGGAAAACGGTAAAGACGCAGACATTCATGAAGAAACGTTCGGAATTCGAAAAATCACATATGATGCAGTAACCGGATTCCGTATTAACGGCCAAGAAACAAAGCTAAGAGGCGCATGCATTCACCATGACAACGGAATTCTTGGTGCGGCGGCGTACAAAGATGCGGAAGAACGAAAAATAAGAATTTTAAAAGAAGCGGGATTTAACGCAATCCGCAGCAGCCATAATCCTTTGTCAAAAGATATGTTAAACGCTTGCGACAGCCTTGGCATGTATGTGATGGATGAAACTTTTGATCAATGGTATATACCGAAGACGCAATATGACTATGCTTCATGTTTTGAAGAAAACTGGCAAGAAGATACATCGGCAATGGTTGATAAGGATTATAATCATCCGTCTGTTGTAATGTATTCTATCGGAAATGAAGTTAGCGAAACTGCGCAAGAGCGCGGAATAGAGCTTACGGGGTTGCAGACGGAAAAAATTCACAGCCTAGATTCGACGAGACCCGTGACTTGTGGCATCAATCTTTTCCTGAACGGTTTTGTCAAAATGGGAAAAGGGATATATAGCCAAGAGGATACGAAGAAAAAGAAAAAAAGCGGCCCTAAAAACAAAAAAAAGAAGGCAACTGGAAGCGAGTTTATTAATATCTTTATGTCGGCGATAGGATCATTCATGAATAACTTCGGTCGCCTTTCTTTTGTGGATAAAGCAACCAGAGATGCGTTCAGTAAGCTTGATATTTGCGGATACAACTACGGATACGGCAGATATAAGATGGAAAAAAGAAAGCACCCTGAGCGGATAATTGTCGGAAGCGAAACTTTCCCTCCCGATTTGGCGAAAAACTGGGAAAAAGTAAAAGAGCTCCCTTACTTGATTGGAGATTTTATATGGACTGGCTGGGACTACATTGGAGAAGCGGGCTTGGGATGCGTCACTTATCCAGATCAGGACACTGATGGAGGGCTTCAAAAAAAATATCCGTGGCTTTTGTGCGGAAGTGGTGTTATTGATATCACAGGGTATAGATCTGCGCAGTCAAAGTACAACCAAGTGATTTGGGGGCAGATAGATTATCCGGTAATTGCGGTTCAACCCTTGCAATACTATCCGGACAAGCCTAAAAAATCTATGTGGCGTACATCGGATGCTATCGAAAGTTGGGCATGGGATAATTGCGAAGGGAAAAAAGCCAATATTGAAATATATAGTTCAGTTTACAAAGTAGAGCTTTTGCTTAATGGAAAGTCCATCGGAGAAAAGAGGACTGGTAAAAAATCAAGTTATAAAGCTGTATTTAAAAACGTGCCCTATGAAAGTGGAAATATAACTGCTATTGCAAAAGATAAAAAAGGCAATGAACTATCAAGAAGACAATTGCACTCGGCAAAAGAGAAGACTGTGCTAATAGCTGAAGCGGAAAAGACACTTCTTAATGCAAACTGCCAAGATCTTGCATACATAAACATTGCTTTTGCCGATGAGCAGGGAATAGTTAAGGTTTTAAAAAACGATGAAATTAAAATAAAAGTTGAGGGCGCTGGGGAATTAATTGGATTTGGGAGCGCCAATCCATTTACTGAAGAAGGTTTTTTGGCAAATACACATAAGCCTTACTATGGGAGAGCTCAAGCAATTATTCGCGCAGGAATTGCGCCAGGGAAGATCACGGTTAAAATTTCGGCTGTCGGATGCACTGAAATTAGCATTATATTAGAAGCTACAAATTAAGAGTCTAATTAAATCTAAGTTTTTCAGCGAGGAGAAAGTTACATGAGCGAAAAAAAAATCACAGATGAAAATTTAAATAAATATGCGGAAGATATTCTAAACCACATGACTCTTGAGCAGAAAGTTGCCCAAATGCAATGCACTATGGCAGGGCAAGGCATGCCGGATGATATTTTGGAGAAGTTTGAAGACGGCATTGGTCAAGCTACTTCGTTTTTTGGTGGTCGAACAATTCAAGAAAACATTGATTTTTCAAAAAACGTTCAAGATACCGTTATTCCCAAAAGCGGAATTCCTGTTTTGATGCATCGGGAAGCTTTGACGGGATTGACATCCGCCGGAGCTGTGATATTCCCATCGGCAATAGGGCTTGGTGCCACATGGAATACTAAAACTGTTGGAAAAATGGCCGATATTATTCGTAAACAAATGCTGGTAATAGGTATTAGGCAAGCGCTTTCACCTGTTATGGATGTTGCGCGCGACCCGAGATGGGGAAGAATCGGCGAGACTTACGGCGAAGATCCAACACTGTGTGCGGCTTTTAGCGTTGCATTTACAAAAGGACTTCAAGGAAATAATTTAGGAGACGGTGTGGTGACTACGGGGAAACACTTTTTGGGATACGGATTCTCAGAAGGCGGACTTAACATGGCCGCCAGCCCAATTGCGCCTCGTGAGCTTCGTGAAGTTTACGCTAAGCCTTTCCAAGCGGCTATCACGGAAGCTGGATTAGCGTCCGTCATGAACTCATATTGCTCAATAGACGGGGAATTAGTAATCAAAGCCAATAATATACTGACAAAACTTCTTCGCGAAGAGATGGGCTTTGAAGGAATTGTAGTATCAGATTATATGTCAACTAACAAAGCAGTAGATTTGAAAGTCAGCAAGGATTCAGTAGCGGCAGGCATTGAAGCATTGATGGCCGGATTGGACATTGAAATGCCGAATCCTTACGGTTTCTCACAAGGGGTGGTCAATGCGGTTAAAAACGGCGATGTGGATGAAGAACTAATTGACAAAGCGGTTCGCAGGATTCTTTCGGTCAAGCTAAGATTTGGTTTATTTGATAATCCATACCCTCGAAAGGAAATGGAAGATGAAGCATACAACGCGGAAACTACATCCGCTCACTGCTTGAAAGCAGCTCGTGAAGCGATTGTACTTGTAAAGAATGATGGGATTCTCCCGCTAAACAAAAAGACAAAGAAAATCGCAGTTATTGGACCACATGCGGACTCGCTCCGTTTGCTTTTCGGCTGCTATACATATCCCGCTATGCTTGATATGGCGTTGAGTGGTTCAATGTCTGACATGGCCGGTATGGATGAGATTGAGAATTCTTCTGACGCTAAAAGACCAAAGATAGAACAGATGCCATTTTATGAAGAAAGCAGTGTGCGCAAAGAAGCGCCTATTGTTTCGCAGGTGTTGATGCAAATGTTTGGCTCTAAAACACCAACGATTCTGACATCAATAAAGGCTAAATGTCCAGATGCAACTGTGATTTATGAAAAAGGCTGTGACTATGCAGGAACTAACCGAGACGGATTTGATGCTGCAATAAAGGCGGCAAAAGGGGCAGATGTTGTTATATCGACAGTTGGAGGCAAATATGGTTGGGGAAATAACTGCACTGTGGGTGAGGGAATTGACAGTGATCATATAGGATTAAGCGGTATTCAGGAAGATTTGGCTAAAGAAATTTTTGCCACAGAAACGCCGGCAGTTTTGGTGCATATGGATGCAAGACCTTTGTCAAGTGAGTTTATCAGCAAAAATTATAACGCTATTATTGAAAACTGGTTTCCTGGAGATACCGGTGGAAAAGCTCTTGCAGATGTGTTGTTCGGCGATTACAATCCTGCCGGGCGTTTGCCGGTAACGGTTGCAAGAAACGCAGGCCAAATCCCTATTTATGCAATGCATAAGAATGGCGGAGGTTATTCTAAAATTAAGGGCATGGTATTGAGCAAATATGTTGAAGGAACTAAAAACCCTTTGCATTATTTTGGAGAGGGTAAAAGTTATACAACATTTAAATATTCAAATTTGAAGCTCGATAAAAAAGTGAAAGCTGATGGTATTGTGAATTTATCTTTCGACATAACGAATACGGGAAGTAGGGACGGCGAAGAAGTAGCCCAAATATATGTTAAAGACGAATTGGCAAGCATGATACGCCCCAATAAGGAACTAGCTGGTTTTGGCAGAGTCGCAATTCAAAAAGGCAAAACAAAAACGCTTAATTTTGAAATGAAAGCTAATCAGTTTGCCTTTCTTGACGCTCAAATGAGATGGGTTGTCGAAGAAGGGGAAATGGGTATTGAGATTGGTGGATCTTCTGAAGAAATTTACCTTACGGATACTTTTGAAATCGAAAATTCAGCTTATATTGATGGTAAAGCACGTGGGTTTTATGCTAAATATATTGAGCAAGAATAATAATTTCGTTAGTTAAATATTGATGTCGGTAGATAGTCTTAAATAATGAACTTATTATTCAAAATAATTACAAAAACAATTTTAGAAGATTAAGGTGAGAAAATGACAGAAGAATTATTGTTAAAGGCAAATAAAATCAGTAAAGCGTTTGGACCTACAAGGGCACTTATTGACGTGGATTTGGAAATACGAAGAGGTGAAATTCGTGGATTGATTGGTGAAAATGGCTCAGGTAAATCAACGTTTTCTTCAATAGCCGCAGGAGCTCAGTTTTCAGACAGCGGAAGTTTTGAAGTGAAGGGGAAACATTATTCTCCGAAAAACATGGTGGAAGCGCAAAATCGGGGCGTTAGCATGATTATTCAAGAGATGGGAACAATCGGCAAGATATCTGTGGCATCCAACATTTTTGCGGGAAGATTAGAGGAAACCTCAAAAATGGGTTTTGTGAATTTTAAGGAATTAAACAGAAAAGCAAACGAAATTTTAACTTCGATAGGCGTGCCGGATATTGATGCAGAAACTATGACTTCCACATTGAATTTTGAAGACAGAAAGATAGTGGAAATCGCCAGAGCAATGGTCAGCGACCCCGATCTTTTAATTATTGACGAAACTACAACAGCTCTTGCTCATAAAGGCAGAGAAATACTTTATAAGTTAATATCAAGGCTACATGAAGAGAACAAGGCTGTCTTATTTATATCCCATGATTTGAAAGAACTCATGAGTGTATGTAACACTATTTCGGTTTTGCGTGATGGTGTTGTTATAGACACACTTGATAAAGAACAAATAACAATTGAAAAAATGCGCAGGCTGATGGTTGGTCGCGACCTTGTGGGCAGCTATTTCCGTGCGGATAATAAATGCACATACATCGATGAGGTGGTCCTTGAGGCGAAGCAGATTACTTTTGGTCCATTTGAAAACTTTGATCTTCAGCTTCATAAAGGAGAAATATTGGGGATTGCGGGCCTTTCGTCATGTGGTATGCATGAATTGGGTCGCGTGCTTTTTGGAATCGACAAACCTATAACGGGCAAAGTTGTGCTGAAGGAAAATAATGTTGAAATCAAAAATCCTAATATCGCCGTTAATAATAATATGGCTTATGTGTCAAAAGAAAGAGACAGAGAAGCTATAATCCTGAATGCGAGTATTCAGGAAAATATCTTGCTTCCGTTATTAAACAAACTGGGGAATAAATTTGGTTTGATTAAAAACAAGACCGAAAAAGAAATGGCAATCCAAAGAATTGACGCTCTAAAGATAAAATGCAGAAGCGAAAAACAGCATTGCACTGAACTGTCCGGTGGAAATAAACAAAAAGTTGTTTTTTCAAAATGGATTGGAAAGAAAAGCGATATTCTCATACTTGACTGCCCAACGAGGGGAATTGATGTTGGAGTAAAGGCGGCAATGTATAAGCTGATGGAAGAACTCAAAGCTCAAGGGAAATCCATTTTGCTGATTTCGGAGGAATTACTTGAGCTAATCGGCATGTCTGACCGTATCATCGCCATTAAAGACGGTTTGATTCAATCGGAAATTAAACGCGGCGAAGAAATGACGGAAGAAAAAATAATTAAGAACATTATTTAGGAGGATTAAATCCGTGGAGAACTCGATGAATATACAGGAAATGCTTGATAAAAAGGCCAAAAGGAAGAGCGCTGTTTCTTCAGTGCTTCCCTTTGTAGGTCTGATATTTATAACGGTATTTTTAATATTTGCAACAGAAGGCTTAATAATAAAGCAAAGCAATCTTCTTTCCTTGATAAATCAGTGTTTTACGGTATGCATAGTTGGTGTTGGCGCCGCTTTTGTATATGGGCACGGAGGCATGGATTTTTCTATCGGGGCCAGTGCTGGATTAGCACAGTATGTTAGCGTAATGGTATTAACAAAAATTGGTCTTCCTGTATATGTAGCTATACTTGCGTCAATTGTTGTCGGCATAATAGCGAGCACTACGGTTGGAAGCGTTTCTATCTTGCTTAGAGTCCCGCCTTTTGTAACGTCTTTATGTATAAGGGCGATTTGCATGGGAATATTAGCTTTGGGAGTGAATGCTGCTGGCGGAGAAATAACGATAGATTACAATCGATATGAGTTTTTTAATAATGAGTTCTTAAAACTTGGGATTTTAATTTTTATTATCGGACTTGGTTATTTCCTGTTTGAAAAAACCGCTTTGGGGAAAAGTATAAGATCTATCGGAGGCAACATTACAACAGCTTTTCAAGCCGGAGTTAAGATAAACAAAATTATGATTTTCGCATATAGCATATTAGGATTTTGTGTAGGATTGGCCGCTTTTTTCCAAATGACCAGGGTTGGCGGGATTTCCGCAAATTCAGGCGGAGGACTTGAATTTGACATAATGATTGCTTTAATTTTAGGTGGTTTTCCTATGGCGGGAGGAACTTCCGCAAGATTGCGCGCTGTAATTATTGGAGCCATAACAATTACGATACTGACAAACGGGTTAATAATTTGGGGGCTGGATGTAAATTTGGTCAACGGATTAAAGGGGCTGCTTTTTATAATAATTGTCGCCCTGTCTTATGATAGATCCAATCTAAAACAAGTTCAGTTGGCGACATAATAATGTCGCTGGGATTATAAACTAGGAGGATGAAATAATGAAGAGATTTTTTTACTACGTATTGGTGATAGCGATTGTCATCTCAATGACAGCATGTGCAACTCCGTCAACTACACCCGAGGAAACAACCGTAGCCCCCACCGCGAGCGAGGAGGTTGCAGCTCCAGCAGTAAGCGAAGAAATGATATCAGAAGTGGTTGAAGCAGAAAGCGTTTTCCCGAGTGACCTGCCGGCCATGAAAATTGCTGTGGTATATTCGACTTTTGCTGACAAACTCGGTTCACAATTTAAAAGCTCACTTGAGTCTCTAGCTGAGCCCTTCAATGTAGAATTTATGTTTGTTGAGACAGGTTTTAGCACGGAACAGGGACAAGCGGCTGTTGATTCTGCAATGCAAAGCGGCATAGATGGGCTGATGATGGTCTCTACTACAGTGGCTACTGCGGATAATGCGCAAAAAGCAGGAGTGGCTCTTGTGGGATATAGTGGCCAGAATACAGAAGAAATTGCTTTGGAAATATCAGCTTATGATAATTATATTGGGACTGTAGCTGACAGCAACTATAACATTGGACTCCATTCTGCGTTGGCGCTTTATGAAGCCGGTTGCCGTAAAATTGGCGTTATAGGTTTAACCCCAGGTCTTGCTAAAAGCCATGATGATCGCATGAGAGGTTTTGTAGACGGAGCAGCACAATATCCTGAAATGGAAATAATTGCAGAAGATTTGAGCATGGCGCAGTGGGCTCCTGCTGTTTCATCTTTTGCGGCTGCATATCCTGAAATGGATGGTATTTTTTCAACAGCCTCCAATGAAGCCGTGTATCAGGCAATTGCAAACGAAGGGTTAATTGGAAGTGTAAAACTTGCGACAGTAGATATTTCTGAAAGCACAAAAGATTATTTTGACAACGGAACTCTCGTTTATATCGCAGGTGGGCAATACGGTACTATTATGACATCATTTGCAGTTTTGTATAACTA
This sequence comes from Christensenellaceae bacterium, assembly GCA_963675575.1. Taxonomy (GTDB): domain Bacteria; phylum Bacillota; class Clostridia; order Christensenellales; family UMGS416; genus JAGLOK01. The sequence goes on along the minus strand of OY776378.1, from coordinate 2,184,699 downwards.
CTTATATGACGGCACAATGCTGCTCCCCGATACAGCAAAACCAGCATTGCGTGAACATATTGAAATTAGGAACAGTGTTGATTACGAACTTTACGAAAAATTTATAGAGGGTGATTTGCCTGTTTACACCCCGGAAGAAATTGCGGCAATGATTGTCGGATTTAATCCAGACTTCACTTATGAGAATTTTGAAGAATTATGTGCTAATTTCTCATTGGTCGACGTAGCTGAAAGACATAGCGATTTGGTTGATTAATCAGTCGCATACTATGAGGTAAAAAATTGAAAGAAAAAGCTAAACAATTCATAATTAGGACACTCAAAACTTTAGTTCTGCCGGTAATTATAATTGCATTGTTTGCAGTGCTTACAAACGGAAGATCACTAACTATGCGCACAATGACAGTAACAATGCGTCAATCAATCATACCCATATTGATAGCAATGGCACTTGTCGGAAACATGACACTTGGAATGATGGATTTTTCGGTTGGAGCTGTAGTTATCGCTTCGGCAATAATAGGCGGAAATCTAATGGTTATGACGGATACGGGACTTCCGGGTCTAGTGATTTTCTGTTTTTTGACAGGTGTGATTTTAACAACAATTACAGGGTTTTTAAACAATAAATTGCGAGTGCCTACTTTGGTATTGACAGTGGGGATAATGTTGGTTTATGAAGCGTTGCCCAGGCTGTTTTTCCCAAGCGGAGCAACAGTTTCGATAAAATATACTATACTGGCAAGATCCCCTTGGATTTTTATTGTTTTTGCTATTGTATTTATAATTTTTTACTTGCTGTATAATTACGCTACTTATGGGCACAATATCCGTGCATTGGGCGGGAGCGAAGAAATTGCGAAAAGTGCAGGAATAAATATACCTAGGATTAAACAAATAGGGTTTATAATAAGCGGTATTTTTCTTGGAGCAGCAGCTGTTTTGTACATTTCTTCAAACGGTCAATTGTTGAACGTTTCCATGTTCGGATCGATGCCCACCTTACTCAATGCCTTTATGGGCGTATTCTTGGCCATGTTTTTATCCAGATACTGCAACATAGCCATAGCGTTGATTATTGGAACATTTACAATGTCGATTATGACAAATGGTTTCATTGCAATGGGTGTCTCAGCTTACATCAGAGATGTCACAACTGGTCTATTATTGCTAACACTTCTTGGGATTTCTGCAAATCAGGGAAGACTTCAGAAGTGGCGCATGGATAGAGAAAGGGCGAAACTGGCAAACACGAAATATTTAGATCAGAATGAATAGAGACTAAAGGTCTAATTGAAAAGCACGAATATTTCAAAGGTAAACAAACATGAAAAGACTACTGACTAAGTCAGTTGGTAGTCTTTTTATTGAACTGCCCTATGAATGTTTTTATCGGGAAGAAGTATTGAGGTTGCACGAAAGCTATCTATACAAAATGTCAACTTCACCTATTCTTTTTTTAACATTTCCTCTAAAGAAAATTTGTGCCGTCATTGTTGAAGAGTGGAAACAATATGCTGACGCTATTATTATGAATTATTACAGCGGTTGTGAAGGTGGTAGTGCACTAGCAAATCTGCTTTCGGGAAGGTGAATTTTAGCGGGAAATTGCCTTTTACAGTAGCTAGGACAGAAGAAGAATATCCACCCATAATTGGCATTGGTGATAAACCATATGTGATTGAATATGGATATTATCATGGCTATACACTATTTGACAAAGAGAAAAGGTCGGTAGCATATCCTTTTGGGTATGGACTTAGTTATACAGAATTCCAGATAGGTGACTTTGATATAAAGTTGCACGATGAAGTGGTCAAGATTAGCACCAGTGTTAAAAACATTGGGAAATTTGCAGGAGCAGATGTGATACAAGTTTATTTTGGCAGCAATGATTTAGAAAAAGAAAGACCAGTAAAATTATTAAAAGGGTTTAATCGAGTTGAGCTACAGCCTGGTGAAGAAAAAACAGTGGAAATAATTGTTGAGTTTCAGGAGCTGAAATTCTATTCCCCCAAGTGGTTGGACACTGGATTCCTCGTATACTGTTTATATAGGAGATGACAGCAAAAAAGCTATGGAAAAACATAAAAAGTTTACTATTTAAAATCAATGATATAGTTGAAAGAAAGAGGTAATGTTTAAGAAGGGTGAATGGGTAACAACATGGAGTATGGCTCGTTGCTATACCAAATTTGTAACTGAGAAAACTCAAGGGAGAACAATAATTAGCAGTATAAAGGAAAAGAGATAATCAATATATGATACAACTCATGTAGTGTATGGCGCTGAAGCCACAGCTCGTGCATATAATTTTAGAACACTTTTAAAAGAAAAGGGATATAAATCATCATTTTCAAGAGCTGGTTGTCCATATGATAATGCAGTTGCTGAAAGTTTCTTTAGAATGTTTAAACAAGAAGAGCTAACCATAATTATTATAAAACGGTTGATGATTTAATGGGATCTATTGATGAATATATTAGCTTTTTTAATGATGAAAGACCGGATGAGAAACTAGGAAACTTAACTCCTAATGAAAAGGAGCAGATGTATAATAATCTATCTACATAGGGTATTGGAATTTGAACCTCTAGAAAAGCTACATTTAAGACAAATATACTTAATTATAGAAAGTACAAATAACAAATTTTCATACTAAATACTACTTGCGGACGGTAAATATATTGCATTTGCTTACTTTCGCAATTTTTACATTCAATATTAGAAAAGGATACATATATAGGATTCCCGTAAAATCTGTCCAATATACTGTACCCTGTTCAAATAATATTAATGCTTGAAAATGCACTTTATAGTGGATTTATGGACACAAAAAAGGTACTGTGTTATGAACTGTCTAATAAAAAAGTTCATATCTCAGTACCCCGTTCAGAACCCTTAAGATTGAATCTAAGCATATTCCAAGAGGCCTGGGAAAGTGATGCAAAAATACCGTCAGCTGAAATAACGGCATCATTTCTAGTGGCAGGCTTTACGGGTGCAAAGTCAGCTGTGTTAACAGCATCTAGCGCAAAATCGCCAAGATAAATCCATTCTATTAGTTCTGATGCAAAAAGATTGTCGAGGGTAATAGTACAATCTATATCCTCGTTAAGACTCTTATTGACGAGGAATAGTGTAAGCTCGTCTTTTTTTTTGTTGAGCACTGCGGCGCAGTCGATATAAGGCACATTTGTACCAATATTGCAAGAATAAACAGGAGTATCAAGTTCGACATTTAACGCAGTTCCGTGTCCGCTGCGCGATGTGTAAAGAAACGGATAATATATTGTTTGAACGTATGCTCGCCCAAGCGGTTCAGTCATAATAGGCGCGATGACATTAACAAGCTGAGCTAAGCATGCTATTTTAACCGTGTCGGAGTTGTTTATTAACGTTATAAGCATGCTGCCAACAAGCAGTGCATCTGCAAAGTCGAAAAGTTCTTCCTCGACAGGACGTGATTCGATCCATTTTTCGGGGTCAACACATCCCTTTTTAAAATGATACCAGACATTCCATTCGTCAAAAGAAAGTTTTATATCCTTATTGGAGTTCTTCTCTGCCTTTATCTCTGCGCAGATAGCTGCTACTTCCTTTATAAAACTGTCCATCTTCACATTGCTTGCAAGGAACGAAGGGATATCGTTCTCCATGTTCATATAGTAGGTATGCAGGGAAAGATAATCAACGAGTTCATAGGTATGTCTTAATACAGTCCGCTCCCAATCTCCAAACGTAGGCATTTCTCGGAAAGAGCTTCCGCATACGACAAGCTCGATTTCGGGATCAAGCCATTTCATCATTTTTGCTGTTTCACAGGCGATACGACCGTACTCTTCGGCTGTTTTAGAGCATATCTGCCACGGGCCATCCATCTCGTTGCCTAGGCACCAAAGATTAATGTTATGCGGCTTTAGATAACCATGAGATATGCGAAGATCGCTGTAATAAGTTCCGCCGGGAAAGTTGCAGTATTCAAGCAGATTGACGGCATCCTGCGCGCCGCGGGTACCTAAATTAACTGCGAACATAGGCTCCGAACCAATATGCTTTAAGAAATCCATAAAATCATTTGTACCAACCTTATTCGTCTCGATAGCGTACCAAGCTAGCTCTGGCCTAACAGGACGCGAATCTAGCGGACCTACGCCGTCTTCCCATTGATACCCCGAAACAAAATTACCTCCTGGATAACGCACTATAGGAAGGTTGAGTGGACGGATTAAATCTATTACATCTTGGCGAAACCCGTCCGAATTTGCAGTAGGATGCTCCGGCTCATATATGCCGGTATATACAGCTCTCCCCATATGCTCGATAAAAGAGCCATAAAGGCGTTTGTCTATTTGCGAAATTACAGACTTAACATTCAATTTTATTTTTGCTTTACAATTCATTCTTTATGATTGCTCTTTTCTTGACTTTCCAGTGGATTCTCGTTCAATCACCGTACAGGCAAGCATCAGTTTTTGACCACACTTTATATGACGACCGTCAATCATATCGAGCAGCAAGTGAGTTGCGGTTTGCCCCATATCAAAAAGAGGAAGTGATACTGTGCTTAGGGTGGGGCGGCAGGCCGTGCCTATTTCACGGTTGTCAAAACCTATTAGTGCAATATCTTTGCCAACTTCAAAACCGTGTTCATTACAGTACTCGATAACGCCTGTTGCCATAAGATCGTTATGAGCGAATATTGCAGTTACGCCTGCTTGGATGAGCTTTTCGCTTAGAGAGTACCCTTCATTTCTTTCCCATTCGCCGTTTACGGTGATATTGGGGTTGTATGGAATATTATTAGCGTACAATGCTTCCTGATAGCCGAGTATGCGATTGGCTGTATGAATACTGTCCACCTGACCAGCAATAACGCCGATGTTGCGATGCCCTTTGTCTATTAATAACTGGGTAGCTTCAAAGGCCGCTTTTTGATCATCAAACAGAACTGAAGGTACGTTGGGATCCGTACTATAGCAGTATGCATAAACGAATGGTATCTCTCCGTTGTTGCGTATAGGGACGACAGCGTGGCTGTGGCAGCCAATATAAATCATACCGTCAACTTGCTTCGAGAGCATAGTATCAACTAGGGAATGGACGAGCTTCTCACACTCCTCGGTGTTTTGAGGATGGTGTCCGTATCGTTTATTGAAACGGAGATTGCCCAATATATAATGATAGTCATTTAATTCGCAGTAGGCGTCTATCCCATCAACGATTTCGGGGGTGTTGAAGACAGTGAGGTCCTCGGTTATTACTCCCAACGTTCTGCTCTGCCCGCTTTTTAAACTTCTGGCAGTTAGGTTGGGACGATAGTTAAGTTCCTGCGCAATGGCCATAACGTTTTCTATCGTCGCTTTACTTACTCCGCCCTTTCCATTTAACACTTTGGATACGGTAGCTATTGATACATTCGCCTTTTTTGAAATCTCACGTATTGTAGCCATACAATCTCCTTGAAAAATAAATAAAAATCATGTAAACAATATCACAAAAACGTTTAACTAACAAGAGTAAATACTCGAAAATTTAGCGAAAAGGTTAAAAAATGTGGATAATTGATGATTAATCGCATTAAAAGGAAAACGTTTAACAAAAGCAATTAAGCATTATAATTTTAATAATTTATCGATAAACAATAAAAATATAAAAATATAATTGATAAATATTGAAAATGGCTCTTTACAAACACAAAATTATGTACTATAGTTCGAAATAAAGGTAAACGTTTACTCTCGTATGCCAATTAAAATCTCTTATAACCAGAATGGAGCAAACATATGATTTCACCATTAAGGCTGCCAGACCTGAGACAAGTGGAAATTAGCGATACCTTGTGGAGCCATTACACTGAAATGGTTGCGGACGTTATCGTTCCGAACCAATGGAAGATACTTAACGATAGGATTTCCGGCGCCGATCCTACTTATAATAACTGGAACATACTTGACTCACAGACCGGAAACTTCATTCAGGATGGCGGACAGCAGGTCATGGAATCCTACTGCATTAAGAATTTCCGTATAGCTGCAGGTGAATTAAAAGGGGAACACAAAGGCGTAATATTTGTGGATACGGATGTTTACAAGTGGTTGGAGACCGTTGCCTACTGTTTAAATAACGGAAGATGCAAAGATTTCGAAAACATAGCTGATGAAGTTATATCTCTTATCGGACGTGCACAGCTGACGGACGGGTATCTGAATACCTACTTTACCATTGCAGAACCGCAGGGACGATGGAGTAATCTGGTGGAAGGGCATGAGCTCTATTGCGCCGGATATCTGATCGAGGCGGGCGTGGCCTATTACGAAGCTACAGGAAAGGATAATCTGCTGAACATCTCGCGCCGTTTCGCGGATTTGATTTGCCGTGAATTCGGTGCGGAGGAAGGGCAGCGCAAGGGATATCCCGGGCATCAGGAAATTGAGCTCGCGCTGGTGAAGCTTTTCCGCTGCACCAAAGAAAGCCGGTATCTGGACTGCGCGCGATTTTTCATTGACGAACGCGGTCAGGAACCGAACTATTTCAGTCAGGAGATTGAAAAGCGTGGCAGCCGTATGATATTTCCGGAATTCATGGATTATGATTTAAAATACTCTCAGGCCCATATGCCGGTAACGCAGCAGCGTACTGCCGAGGGTCATTCGGTGCGGGCAATGTACATGTATTGTGCAATGGCGGACATTGCGCTGGAATTCAAGGATCATCAGATGCTGGATGCGTGTCGGGCGTTGTGGCAAAACACGACCGATAGACGGATGTATATAACAGGCGGCATTGGTTCATCTGGCATACTTGAACGGTTTACAACAGATTATCATCTCCCGAACGATTCGGGTTATTGCGAAACGTGCGCATCCATCGGGCTTGCGCTTTTTGGCCGCAGAATGTCCTTAATGGAACAGGATGCGAGTTACTATAATATTGTGGAGCGTGCGCTGTACAATACGGTGCTTGCGGGCATCAGTGTCGAGGGAGACCGGTACTTCTATGTGAATCCTCAGGAAGTTTGGCCGGAAGCATGCCTAGATGCAACGTCTTTAAAACACGTCAAGCCTGTACGGCAGCGCTGGTTCAGCGTGGCATGCTGCCCCCCCAATGTGGCGCGTACTTTGGCTTCGCTCGGCCAGTATATTTATGCGCAGAGTGACGATACAATCTATATCAACCTTTTCATCTCCTCCTCCTTTAAAACTACCGTTGCAGACGTCCGGACCGAAGTGGTAATCGACTCAGACCTCATGCAGAACGGAAATGTCACCGTGACCATTAAGGCAGAGGAGGGCGCGGTATTTTCTTTGGCGATCCGCATACCAGATTATGCGGATACGCCGGAATTTTTTCTGGATGACGCATCCATTCAGCCGCAAATAATTAAAGGGTATGCGATAGTAATCGGCAATTTCGGAGGGGAGCACACGGTTGAAGCTCACTTGCATGTTGAACCAAAATGGATAGCGGCAGATCCGAAGGTTCGGGCGAATGCAGGCAAGACCGCTTTGATGAAAGGACCGTGTGTGTATTGCCTGGAGGAAACGGACAACGGTAATAACCTCGCCTCAGTGTTTATCTATGCGGGTGTAGCTGTGCAGGAATGCCGGGATGACGCACTGCCAGGAGAACTCCCTGTACTAATCTATGATGGGTGCCGTTTGATCAATAAAGGCTGGAACGGTCAGCTGTATGATGATGCACATTTTGAGACCGAGTCCACTGTTCTGCGCGCGGTTCCTTACGGGGTATGGGGAAACCGCAAACCAGGCGAGATGCTGGTTTGGCAAAAATGCCGATTTTGATAAAAGAATTAAGATGGATATTTATACAATACGAATGCTGTTGTATAATAATAATACATGAAAGAAGGTAGAAAAAAATGAAGTCTATTAAGAAAACGTTAGTCCTATTAATCTGTTTGGGTATGTTGTTTAGCGTTGTAGCTTGTAGCCAAACAGAAACTCCTATGGCAACTGATGATGGCGCATCATCCACTGCGACAGAGGGCACAGCACCGACAGAAGCTGCCGCATCGCCCGCGCAAGAGGAGAAGATTACTATCACGTTCTCGTTATGGGGAGATCCCGCAGAACAGGAAACGACACAGAAAGCTCTCGACGTATACAATGACCAGCAGGACAAAGTATATGTGAAAGCGCTTCAGATTGGACGCGACGAATACAACGAAAAGCTTCAGACCATGGCAACGTCAGGTGAGATGCCGGATTGTGGAATGGTCGCGGAAGATACCGTTATAGGCTGGGCGAGGGATGGCCTGCTGTCTGATGTAGACATATATGCAGGTCAAGATAATTTGCCGCTCGACTATCTTGCGTTCAAATATAGCGGTAAAACCGTAGCTTATTCTGCGGCTAACGAAGTCCTTGCGCTTTGGTACAATAAGAAGATGTTCGATGACGCCGGCGTACCTTATCCTCCCGCTACACTTGATGGAGCATGGACATGGGATGAATTTATTGAGGTTGCTAAAAAGCTGACTATAGACGCTAATGGAAAACATCCGGGCGAAGCTGGTTTCGACAAGAACAATATAGTACAGTATGGTGCTTATGTAAATCAATATACATGGCAGCTTGAAGTTTGGGCGCTTTCAAACGGCGGCAGCTTTTTCTCGCCTGACGGCACATCGGTAACTTTTGATGATGCGGCTGTCGAGGCATTGCAAAAGGTTTTTGATCTGCACTTGGTGGAAAACGTCGCGCCGTTAAATGACGGAACTCAGGATAATGGCTTTGCCAGTTCATTAGGCGCAGGAAACGTCGCTATGTGTACTGAAGGACAATGGGCTACAGGATTTAGGGGAGCGGGTTTTGAAGGCATTGATTATGGTGTTGGCGTGCTGCCCTATATGAAGCAGAAGGTTGATATCGCCACGGGCGGTCCGACAGGCGTATTCGCCACATCGAAGTACTCGGAAGAAGCTGCGGATTTCTTGAGATGGTACAACAGCGAAGAAAACAATATTGGAACTATCCTTGCCGGATGGTGGATGCCTACCAAATTGAATTGGTATACTGATCCTGCCCTGCTGAAATCTTGGGTGGATGATTGCGAATACCGCCAGCCTTTAACAGCCGAGGATTACAAAACGGCTATTGTAGATGTCGCTTTAGACACTGACGTAACCAAATCTACAGCATGGTACTATACGCCAAATACCTATGAAGTACTGGTAAAAACATTACAACCGGCACTTGTTGAAGCGATTAATGGCAGTAAGACGGTTGAAGATGTTATCGCAGGAGTTCGAGCTGCGATGGAAGATGAACTCAACTAAGGAGAAATGATTGGTTATTGTGAAGTAACAAATGAGCAAAAAGGGGCGCCTGAAAAGCAAAAAAGCGTATGCGGGCGCCCTACCTGGTTTTATATCCAAGAAAGTGGGATAAAGGACATGAAAAATAAGAAAAAGAGGACAAAAATAGTAATCAAGGAGCAGCGCGCTGCGTATCTCTTTTTGATTCCTGCGCTTCTTGGTTTGTCGCTAATTACATATTTGCCGTTATTGGCCGTTTTCGGCATAAGTTTAACAGACTTGAACGTAGGCCATTTTATTGAAGGCGGTACTTTGCCACCGGTCAAGTTTGTTGGGCTTGATAATTTTGTTGATATATTTAAAAGTCCGAGTATTGACCTTCTCAACTCGATTAAGGTAACTGTATATTTCGCACTGATCGCTGTTGTCGGAAGCATAATTTACTCCATGATTATTGCGTTGCTTTTAAACCGAAAGATTCCCGCCCGCGGATTTTTCCGTGCGATTTTCTATATTCCGTATATTCTGCCGGCTACTGCGGTCATGATTAGCTGGTGGTTTTTATTAAAGTATGATGGTGGTCTGATAAACTATATCCTTGTGAATTTAGGCTTAAATAAATCTTATTTCCTATCTGCATCTGACACGGCCATACCGTCGCTGGCCATTATCGCTGTTTGGACATCCGGCAACCTAATCGTCATATTTTTGGCAGGGTTGCAAAATGTACCCCGGGTATATCATGAGGCTGCGGAAATAGATGGCGCAAACTCCTGGCATAGATTTTGGAACATTACAATCCCCTGCATGACCCCTATTATTTTTTATAATCTTTTAATGAGCCTTGTCATTAATCTGCAAATTGTCGTACCCGCATTAGCCGTTACAAAAGGCGGACCGGGAAAATCTACAATGTTTATTACATATTTGATGTACCAAACCGGGTTCCGAGGCAGGGAATTGGGAAAAGCTGGTGCTATTGCGTTTGTATTTTTTATCGTGGCCGCTACGCTAGCCTTTATATTGTTCGCCACGTCCAAAAGCTGGATATATAATGAGGGAGGAGATGATAAAAAAAATGAATGAAACCGACGATCAAAAAAGAAATATAAAAAAGGGAGTGCTCTTTAAAAGCTCCATAAAAAGCAAAAAGAGAAGTCAGCAGATTGCGGATATCAGTTCGTTAATTATTGTCATATTAATAGCTGCGGCAGTGATGCTGCCGTTATGGTGGATGATCCGCTCTTCTCTTATGAAAAGCCTCGAAATATTTAAATGGCCGCCTCAGTTTTTTCCTTCGGAGTGGTTGTTTTCCAATTACAATATAAAACCGACTACTTTTGACTTTTGGCTGTATTTAGGAAATACGCTAAAGATTGTCGTTCCCTGTGTCGTTTTCGGAACGGCCACGGCGGTATTATGTGGCTATGCTTTTGCACGGCTGCGCTTTAAAGGGAAAGCGTTTTTGTTTGCGCTTTGCGTGGGTTCGATGCTACTGCCGACTATGATAACGCTTATTCCGCTTTACATATCATGGGCAAGAATAGGGCTTACAGATACATACTGGCCGCTAATACTTCCGTATCTTTGTGGAGGAGGAGCATTTAATATTTTTCTTATCAGGCAGTTTATAAGGACTCTTCCTAAAGAGCTGGACGAGTCGGCCGTTATCGACGGAGCCGGCTATATGCGTACACTGGTAAGCATCATTGTTCCCTCTATCCGGCCAGCTATAATAGTTGTGGCGCTATTAATCTTCATTACCACCTGGAACGATCTTCTGCAGCAAACAATATATATTTCTTCGCGGGAAAAGTATACTATGGCGGTGGGGTTAACCACTTTCATGGGCTCGTTCAAAAACGATTACTCAGGGATGTTTGCGGCTACCTGCCTTTCGTTTTTGCCGGGCGTGATAGTTTATCTCATAGGTCAGCGTTACTTTGTAGAGGGTATCGTGATGACGGGAATGAAGAATTAAGGATGAGAGCATGAACATAACAGAGCTGATCAAGAGAAAAAGATTTGCGCCCGGAAAGGGTGTAACGGAACCGCCTCCAATGAAAGGTATCAAGCGTTTCTTCTTTCTGCTGTATGCCCACTTTTGGAAGATGGTAACGCTGAATCTGTTGTTTTTGGCGTTTTGTATTCCTGTAGTGACGATACCGGCGGCACTTTGCGGCGTCAATAGGGTGCTGATAAAGCTTGTGAGGGAAGGCAACTGCTTTTTGTGGAGTGAATTCATAAAAGAATTTAAATCCAACCTGTTTAAAAGTCTGCCGTTTGGCTTGCTGTTCGCTGTCTTGCTTTTTATGAGTTATTATGCTTTGAGCGTAAGCACATCTTCGGGAGACAGTAGTTTAAATATATTTGCAGGAGCCATAGGGTTGTTTATATTGGGGCTAACCTTGCTTTTCTCAAGCTATGTGTTTGCGCTTCTGCCGTCGCTTGCACTCAAAAACAGGTATATTGCAAAAAATGCGCTTATATTGATGATGACCGAATGGAAGACTGATTTAGTGATTATAGGCAGTATTGTCGCTATGGCTTTTATAATAGCGGCGTTTTTCCCATATACTGTTTTTCTTCTGCCGGTTATCTGGTTTTCATTATCGCAACTAATCATTTGCACTGCGATTAACGAGCCGTTGCAGAGGCGTATCATTGGACCATATGAGCAAAGGGGAAGAAAGGATATTAATAATGGCAAATGTTAAATTCAACAATATTAAAAAGATGTACACCAAGGATATAACGGCTGTACATTCGTTCAATCTGGAGATTGAAGACAAAGAGTTTATCGTTTTGGTTGGCCCGTCGGGCTGCGGCAAGTCGACAACGTTGCGTATGGTGGCGGGGCTGGAAGAGATTACCGAGGGCGAGCTGTGCATTGGCGACCAGCTGGTGAACGACGTGGCGCCCAAGGACAGGGATATTGCGATGGTTTTCCAAAACTACGCACTGTATCCGCATATGACAGTATATGAGAATATGGCGTTTGCTTTGAAGCTACGGCGCGTGAAAAAGCTGGAAATCGAGGCTAAGGTTAGGGAAGCGGCGGAAATACTGGGCATCACGGACCTGCTGCAGAGAAAGCCAAAGGCTCTTTCGGGCGGCCAGCGGCAACGTGTGGCAATCGGGCGGGCGATTACCCGGCATCCGCAGGTGTTTTTAATGGATGAGCCGCTTTCCAATCTGGATGCCAAGCTAAGGAACCAGATGCGTGCAGAGATCATCAAACTGCGTAAAAGCGTAAACACAACGTTTATCTATGTGACGCACGATCAGACAGAGGCGATGACACTGGGAGACCGTATTGTCGTAATGAAGGATGGATTTATACAGCAGATTGGTACGCCGCAAGAGGTATTCAACCATCCGGCCAATCTTTTTGTAGCCGGATTCATTGGCACGCCTCAGATGAACTTCTTTGATGCGCTACTGCAAAAACATGGTGAGCAATATGAGGTGTTAATTAACGGAGTGAAGATATCTCTAACTTCTCAGATGAGTTCAGCGTTATCCGAAAGGAACGTTGCGGATCAAGACATCACCATAGGGATCCGCCCGGAGCATATGAGCATCGCAACTAACAAAGAACCCGGGGTTTTACATGCGACGGTTGAAGTTACCGAAATGATGGGCAGTGTCATGCATCTTCATTTGAGTGTGAATGAACATGTAGTTATTATAAGTGTTTCCACGTTGGATTTGGATGAGAGATTCCGCAATGGTATAAAATATCACACAGAGATTGATTTTACTTTCCCTTCAGAGCTTATTCATATGTTTTCTAAAGATGAGGAAGTGAATCTGCTGATATAAGGAATTATGCGTGGGTATGGAAAATTGTGAGCAAATGATTTTTAAAAGGGGAAACATACCTTGGCATCGAGCTTGGAGCGATGCGAATCAAAGCGGTGATTATTGACAAAACACACAGCGTGATTGCATCGGGTAGCCACACATGGGAGAAGGTCATATTTAAACACTCATCTCTTAAACGGCCATGAAACTATTCAATAAATGAATTATCTTGGGCTTTCCGGGCCGTGAAAAATCTAGTTTAACTCCATTATGATAAATGATGGCCCATTGTTAAGTACTTTTATAAATCAGAAAATATATAATTAACCTCTATAAATTTATGGAGGTTTTAATATGAGAACAAACTATACAAAAGAACAAAATCGCGAGTGGGTAAAAAGACATTACGATTGAGGAACGGTTTCGGGCATATGTCTTCAAACTGGTATTTCACGGAGCACATTCTATAATCATATTTTTCGGAATAAAAAGGATAAGAATAGCTATCAAAGTCGTAGGGAAAAATTAAGCAAGTAAATCAAAGAGGTATTTGAAGAGAGCAATCAGATTTATGGTGCGAGAAAAATAAGAGCTGTTTTACATGCCCGTAGAATAAACACTACCTATGAAGTACTCTGTAGAATATACTAAAACTGCCCTTAAACAATTAAAGAAGATGGATAGGAAGATTGCTTCATTTATAATCTCATATGTTGAGGAAAAATTAGTTGATTGTGAAGATCCAAGAAGATATGGAAAAGCATTGCAGGGAAACTTAAATGATAAATGGAGATATAGAGTCGGTGATTATCGTATTTTAGCCAAGATTCAAGATGATATTGTGGTTATTACAGTTGTGGAAGTCGGTCATAGACGAGATATTTATTAATAGTTGATCTCAGTCTCAAAAAACACTCGACGCAGGTGGAGTCGGTTTATCTTCTTAATAAATCATTATAAGTTATAATTGAATATGATTTTAGGTTTTAGAGCAGATATTTTATCTACTCTTTCTTCTTGCCCTTGACGAAGGACTACGATAATGATACAGTATACACGTATTACATTGTATTACATTGTATTACATTCTAGGAAAATATAAAGATTTTGAGGTGATTTTTATGAGTACAGTTTCATTGCGATTGAATGATAAAGATGACACATTGATTAGAAAATATGCTGAACTTCATAATGTGGATTTATCTACATTTATTCGTCAAGCAGTTATTGAAAAAATTGAGGATGAATATGACTTGAGTCTCTTTAATAAAGTTTGGGAAGAAGAGAAGAATCATGAACGGATAAGTCATGAAGATTTAAAGAAAGAACTTGGTTTATGACATATAAAGTAGAGTATACCAGGACAGCTTTGAAGCAATTTAAGAAGATGGATAAGACAATTGCATCTTTTATTATAACGTATATTGAAGATAAGCTTGTAGATTGTGAGAATCCCAGAGCATACGGTAAAGCCTTGCAAGGTAGTTTGAATGACAAATGGCGTTACAGAGTGGGTGACTATCGAATACTTGCTAAGATAGAAGATGATATTATAGTCATTACGATAGTCGAAATAGGTCATAGGAGAGATATTTATCGATAATTTATGTATCTGCCGCCACTATACAACACATGTTGTATTATGAAGTATATTATTGAAAAATGCGAATACCCCTTTAAACTAAAGTAGTGCTAAATGTAACCACCTAGGTTCTATGTGATCTAGGCGGTTTTCTTTAAGTTTTTTTAGTCGTTATTCTGTGAAGACACTGTTTAGATTTGTGGGGGAGTTAACTCATCTACATACGAACAAAAGTTGCAATAAAATATATTAGTACTGCCATGATTATTGATTGGATTGGGTTATTCTAGGTATACTTAACATATATATAAAATCTGAAGTACAACTTAGTTGCAATTGTGACCAATACATGGAGCGTGTAAGAAAAAATTTGACTTAAAGTCTACTTGAAGGTATATAATAAATCATAGGAAGTTTATAAATACATGACGCATTGGAAAAGAGGTCAAAAATGAAATATAATTATTATACCAAAAATAGTCCAAAAGTTTCAGATGTAAGATTTGGTGCATGGCAACTTGGTAATCCCATTTCATGGCCGCTATGACGGATAAAGAAGCCATTAATCTGGTACATGAAGCCCTTGATATGGGTGTGAATTTTTTTGATACAGCGCCTAATTATGGAAAAGGTGCTAGTGAAAGATTATTAGGAGAAGCCCTAAAGAATATTAATAGAACTAAAATTGCAATCAATACAAAATTCGGACATACCCATGAGGGGCATACAAACTATAGTGCAAGTTATATTAGAGAATCGTTGGAAGGCAGCCTTAGACGACTGAAAACTGATTATGTAGATTCAATTCTCTTACACAGTCCAGAGGAAAAATACTTAGATGGTAATAACAATGACCATTATGAGATATTTGAACAGCTTATAAAAGAGGGCAAAATTCTTGCCTATGGTGCATCTTTAGAGAACAGTGAGCAGATGACCACCTTTATCAATACTACTAGCGGCAAAGTAATTAAAGCGTTTTTTAATATCATACACCAGGATACTCGGTTTGCTTTTGAATTAGCCAATGAAAAGAAAGTAGCCATTATTGCAAAGATTCCTTTGGATTCCGGATGGCTTTCAGGAAAATACACAGCCGAGTCCACTTTTGAAGGTGTTAGAAGTAGATGGTCAGAGGCAGACATTTTACAAAGAGCTCAGTTGGTAGATCAAATCAGAGATATACCAATAGAAGGTCAAACGCTATCTCAAGCGGCTACTGCCTATTGTTTAGCCTATGATGAGATAACGACAGTCATTCCAGGAACTAGAAATTCAGAACAATTAGGTTTAAATGTACGAAGTAATGACTATCCAATGTCACAAAAATTAGTTGAACGACTTGAGCATTTTTATAAAAGTCAGATTAAAGATAATTATGTTCCTTGGTAGAACAATTTGGGTATATATAGGCTACTATAAATATTGTTTTTGGAGGGTGAGATTTCAATGTCTAGACAAACAGAACTTTTAGAAATTATTGTAGCAGAAGGTAAGGTTTCTGTAGTGGATTTATCTAAACGTACAGGCGTTTCCCAAGTGACAATCCGTAAAGATTTGGATGATTTGGTTAATCGGGGATTAATTATTCGTGAGCATGGCTATGCTGTGCCTATGAATTCAGAAGATATTGCTTTTAGATGTTCTATTAACTATGCTGTAAAAAGAGAGATTGCCAAATTAGCTGCTAAGATGGTTAACAATGGTGATGCTATTATGATTGAATCTGGATCAACTTGCGCATTGTTGGCTGAAGAACTAGCAAGAACAAAACGGGATATCGTTATTATTACTAATTCTGCCTTTATAGCAGCTTATATTAGGTCATATCCGAATATTAAAGTTTCGTTACTTGGTGGCGATTATCAACATAAATCACAGGTTTGTATTGGTCCAATGGTCTCTATGCACGCAGAGCAGTATCGTGTGGATAAGATATTTGTAGGAACGGATGGATTTACCGTAGAAAGAGGCTTTACAGGAAGTGATATTGCAAGGAATGAAACGGTTCGAAATATGGCAAAAGTAGCAGATAAGGTCATCATACTTTCTGATTCATCAAAGTTCAACGAAACGAGTCTTGTCAATCAATTTCAAGTAAGTGATGTGTATGCAGTAATAACGGATGAGCATATTGACGAGGATATGAAAAGATACCTTGAAAGTAACGATATTCAGGTTAGTATCGCTAAAGTTTAATATGATAAGAAAATAAAAGCAGCGTTCTTCAGATTGAAGATGCGGCTTTTTAAGAGAGATCTCATAAAAATCATATACCATTCTTTTTTCATAACAATTTCTCCATGGATCTATGAATGGTAGAAGTAGAATTTTTCTTGTACCTAGGAGATGATTAGGGGTAGATTATCAAACCGCGATCCTTAAATACTTGAATGTATTGAATAAACTGATTGTCATTTTTATCAATAGAGTTATATTCTGACATGGTATAAGGCATATTTAATAAGGCGTATTTATTTTCTCCATAATTATGGAAAGGCAGTAAACTTACCTTGGTGATACCTAATGAGGTTAGAAGCTGGCAGAACTTTTCAGCATCATCCAAACTGTAATTAAAATCTGGAATAACGGGTATTCTAGCAACAACCTCAAGACCTTGTTCCACAGCATATCGAATATTTTCAAGAATCTGCTCAAGAGGAGCACCTATTACATCTTGATGTTTATTACTATCATAGTGTTTGATATCGCACAGTAGTAAGTCTAGGTGTTTTATAAAGTGACTAAATGCATCCTTGTCACAATAACATGTTGTTTCGGCTGCGGTGTGAATATGATGTTTTTTTGCTTCTTTAAGTAGCTGTGTAGCAAAGGATGCCTGTTGTAAGACTTCGCCACCTGATAAGGTCATGCCACCACCGCTTTCTTCGTAAAATGGGATGTCTTTTATAACTTCGACCATAATCTCATCTACACTACGAAGCTCCCCTTCGAAAGACAGTGCATTAGTAGGGCAAACTTGGGTGCATAATAAACAACCCGTACACAAGGTTTCATCGATTACGATGGAATTGTTAAGAGATTGAATAGCGTTCTCGGGACAGGATGTGACACAAGTATTACAATGGGTACATTTTTCCTTATTCCAAGTGATTTGGACCTTTATGCTTTGGGATTCTGGATTAGAACACCAAGGGCAGTGTAGTGGACAACCTTTCAAAAAAACGACAGTTCTTATACCAGGACCATCATGTAGACTATATTTTTGGATGTTAAATATCATCCCATTATTCTTGTGCATTTTGCATCTCCTTGTAATATGTTTTTCTATAATTACATTATACATCATTTCTAATTAAGTTTCAAATGAAAGTCAATATAGACACGAATGAAACTTTATGGTAAAATGGTATTAGAAAAATATGTAATAATAAATAGAAATGGAGTGAAGGCTATGAAAAAATACTTTGGTGAATTAACAAGTAGAATGAATAATTACAGAGAAGATGTGCTTAACGTGAAAAGATGGATTTGTACAGAAAGAGCTATCTATACAACTGAAGCCTATGAAGCAAATGAGCATCAACCCCTACCTATCAAAAGAGCTTTGATGCTAGATAATATTCTTAGTAAAATGAGCATTTATATTGAGGATGAGTCATTGCTTGCTGGAAACCAAGCAACTTCAAACTGTGCTGCACCGATATTTCCTGAGTATGCCATGGATTGGGTAGTGGACGAACTAGATCAATTTGAAAAACGTGATGGTGATGTTTTTCATATTACAGAGGAAAACAAACAAATTCTTAAAGAATTAGCACCATTTTGGAAGGGCAAGACTATAAAAGAGAAAGCCTTAGTTTCTATGCCTGAGTTAAGTAAAGTTTACTATGATTATGGCATTATTAAAGCAGAGGGTAATATTACATCTGGCGATGCACACATTGCTGTGAAGTATGAAAACATTTTACAACAAGGGCTTAAAGGTTATGAAGAACGTGTTAATGAGAAAATTCAAGGTTTAGATTTAACAGATTATAAAAATCAAGAGAAGTTACATTTTTATAAAGGCATTAAGATTACAATTGATGCGACCAAGAAGTTTGCAGAGAGATATAGTCAACTTGCAACCAAAATGGCAAATGAAACAACTGACAAAAAGAGAAAAGATGAATTGCTAGAAATGGCGCGCATACTAGAAAAAGTGCCTTATAATCCTGCAGATACATTTTATGAAGCTGTACAATCTGTCTGGCTTATCCAGTTAATCCTCCAGATTGAGAGTAATGGTCATTCTCTTTCATATGGGCGTATGGATCAGTATTTATACCCATTCTATGAAAATGATTTGAAAACAGAAAGAATGGATGAAGACTTTGCCTGTGAACTTTTAACCAATCTATGGATAAAAACATACACAATCAATAAAGTCCGTTCATGGAGTCATACCCAGTATTCAGCAGGGAGTCCGTTATATCAAAATGTTACAATTGGTGGCCAAACAGTAGATGAAAAAGATGCCGTGAACCCATTATCATATATGATTATAAAATCAGATGCTAGGGTACATCTACCACAACCCAACTTAACAGTGCGATATCATGCAGGTTTAGATCAACGATTCATGAATGAAGCTATCGAGCTTATGAAACTAGGAACAGGCATGCCGGCTTTTAACAGTGATGAGGTAATCATCAAGTCTTTAATTGATAAGGGTGTAACAAAAGAAGATGCCTATAATTATAGTGCCATTGGTTGTGTTGAAGTTGCAGTACCTGGTAAATGGGGCTATCGTTGTACAGGCATGAGTTTCTTGAATTATCCTAAAACCTTATTAATAGCAATGAATGATGGTGTTGACCCAAAAACAGGTGTCAAATTAATGGAAGGCGCAGGAAAATTCGTTGATTATAGTAATTATGGCGATTTAGAAAACGCTTGGAACAAGACGATTGCAGAATTCACAAAACAACAAGTCATTATAGATGCTGCAGTTGATCGATGTTTAGAAAAGAATACTATGGATGTTTTGTGTTCTGCACTTACAGATGACTGTATTGAAAGAGGGTTAAGCCTAAAAGAAGGTGGCGCTGTATATGATATGGTCTCTGACTTACAAGTAGGTATTGCCAATCTAGCAGATTCACTTTCAGCAATTAAGAAATGTGTATTTGATGACAAGCTGATGACAACAACAGTTTTATGGGATAATATCTTGAATAATTTTGAAGGCGAAGAAGGCAAGCGAATCCAAAAAATACTTCAGGAAATACCACCAAAATTCGGCAATGACGATGATTACGTAGACACATTAATAAGAGATGCGTACGTAACACATATTGGTGAAATGAAAAAATACAAGAATACACGTTTTGGTAGAGGTCCTATTGGCGGCAATTACTATGGTGGTACTTCTTCTATTTCAGCCAATGTTGGTCAAGGTCTTGGTACCATGGCGACACCTGATGGTAGAAATGCCACTGAACCTTTAGCAGAAGGGTGTGCACCTTGCCACTCAATGGATAAAAACGGACCAACAGCAGTTTTTAAATCAGTTTCTAAACTACCAACCATGGATATTACTGGTGGAGTTCTATTGAATCAAAAGGTCAACCCTGGACTACTTACATCGGAGGAAGATAAGGCTAAATTAATAGCCTTATTAAGAACCTTCTTTAACAGATTAGATGGTTTCCATGTCCAATACAATGTGGTCTCAAAAGAAACCATGATGGATGCACAAATTAACCCTGAGGAGCATAGGGATTTAATTGTACGAGTTGCAGGATATAGTGCATTTTTCAATGTTTTATCTAAGAAGACTCAAGATGATATCATAGGCAGAACTGAACAAACATTATAAACCATCAACCAATCCTCATATAAAATGATAATGAAGATAGTGACCTACAAAGTTACTATCTTTATTGACATTCAGAAAATGTAATGTTAAAATCTAATTATGTTAAAAATGATAATAAGTAACATAATGTGACATATTATATGAAAATTTGAAACGGATGTGAGTAGATGGATATAAGTAGAAAACAAGAAGTTAGGAATTGTGTTGATCTAAAGGGTGAAATAAAGCTGAAGGAATTAGAGCAAATATTTGATGATGTCTCAAGCATGACATTAAGAAGAGATTTAGCTCAGCTAGAAGAAGAAGGCTATTTAATAAGAGTTCGAGGTGGCGCAAAATCTGTCGAAGCGATTAAAAGTGCCACTGAAGAAAACTATAATCTCCGGGCCACTGAAAATCTGGAATTGAAAATAATTATAGCACGTAAAGCCTTAGGGCTAATTGAAAGTGGTCGTTCTATCTTTTTGGACTCAGGAACGACGAGTATGGAGTTTGCTAAGCAATTTCCAGATAAAAATTTATCCATATTAACAAGTGGACCTAATATTGCCATAGAGTTGTTGAAGATGCAAAATCTATCTGTTATGCTAACGGGCGGTCAACTTAAGCGGAATAATATTTCACTATCAGGCATTGGTTCCTTAGAGTTTATTCATCTGATTAATATAGATGTGGCTTTTATGGCAACGTCGGGTTTTTCTATTGAAGCAGGCTTGACATGTGGTGATTATAATGAATGTGAATTAAAAAAAGCAGTTATAAAAAAGGCAAAAAAAGTCATCCTTTTAATGGATACTACCAAAGTAGATAAAAATTTGCCGTATACATTTGCTGAATTAAAAGATATTAATATCATTGTTACCGATCAACAGTTGCCTAAGAAGGTACAAGATGCTGCAAAAAAAGAGCAGGTGGTTTTATTATAAGGAGTCATATGAGTAATAGGATTCAAGCGGTTTATCTGGGTAGGATGGATTACCTAGCGACTTATGAGTTGCAAAAGAAGTTATTATACTTAAGACAAAACAAGATTATTACCGATACGTTTTTATTTGTTGAACATGAACCTGTAATTACTAGTGGCATGACAGCGAATAAAGCCAATATAAAAGTAGATGATCAATTTCTTAATGAAAACAATGTATCCATATGCCGAATTAATCGAGGTGGCGATGTTACATTTCATGGGCCAGGGCAACTAGTTGGGTATCCTATTTTTGATTTGCGGGATTATGGTAGAAGTATACGTGAATTCATATTCAATCTTGAAGAAGTGTTCATAAGGTATCTAGGTGAGGTTTATAATGTCAAAGCTTCTAGAGATAAAGAACATAAGGGCGTATGGATTGAGAATGATAAAATTGTCGCTGTCGGTTTAGAAATAAAGAAGTGGGTTAGTATGCATGGATTCGCATTCAATATAAACACTGATTTAACATATTTTGAGTGGATTATTCCTTGTGGTATACATGACAAAGGTGTTACTTCATTAGAAAAAGTCACCCATAGAAATATACCACTTGATGAAATTAGAGAAGGTCTGTATCCATATATTAATCAGGTTTTTAGTGTAACTATAGATAGGATAGCAAAATCAGAATTTTTAGAAGAGATTGAACTGTTGTATAAAAAAGAATTCATAGGAGTTGATAATTGATGGATACAGGTAGCCACCAATACAACAAACGACCAGAATGGTTAAAAGTACGATATAAAAATAGTCAAAATTTAGAACAAGTAAATGATATATTAAAAAAATACGGAATTAATACTGTTTGCCAAGAAGCGGTTTGTCCTAATCAGTATGAATGTTTTAATAATCGAACAGCTACTTTCATGATATTGGGGAATAATTGTACGAGAAATTGTACTTTTTGTGCAGTTGGTAAAAACAAACCAGATTATATTGATGATAGTGAACCGATCCATATAGCACAAGCGGTAAAAGAATTAGGTCTTAAGCATGTGGTCATTACATCTGTCACAAGAGATGATTTGGAAGATGGTGGTGCTAATCAATTTGGAAAGGTTATACAATCTATTAGAACATATACACCTGAAGTGATAATTGAGGTGTTGATACCAGACTTTGAAGGCGTAGATAAGGCACTAGAGATAGTAGTAAATGCTCGCCCCCATATTATCAATCATAATGTTGAAACTGTTTCAAGATTATACGAGGAAGTTCGCCCGATGGCCATCTATGAAAGATCTATCAATTTATTAAAGGCTACAAAAGTAATGAATCCTGATATAATGACTAAATCAGGCATCATGGTTGGTCTTGGTGAAACAGAAATTGAGATCATTGAGGTCATGAAGAATTTGAGGCAAGTTGGTTGCGATTTCCTGACTATAGGCCAGTATTTAGCGCCTACAGAGCAACATCATCCAATCATAGAATACATCCCTCCAAAAATTTTCGATTATTATAGAGAGGTCGGATTAGAATTAGGGTTTAGTCATGTTGCTTCAGGGCCATTAGTGAGAAGTTCATACCATGCACAGGAAGCATATGAGCAAAATAAAATATAGAGATGCAAAGGGTTTCTGATTTAATCAGAGGCCTTTTTTTATGTCGTATTTAAAGGCCCCAACTTCATAAAATGAAACCTTGAATCACATGGGTAAGAGTAGAAATAGCCATAGCAGGCAGATTATTATGATAGGCTAATATTCTTGACAAATGTTAATTATAATGCTAGAATATAACACATAAGTAACAAAACATGTTATATAATAACATTATATATGAATAGGAGGAAATACATGGCAACGATGGTTAAAATGCCTCAAAGAGGTTTATCTGAGGAAAGTGCACTAATTGCTGAATGGCATGTGAAGCAAGGTGATGTGGTTAAACAAGGCGACGTTCTATTTATTATAGAAACTGACAAAACAACATTTGAAGTTGAAGCTGAAGTAGATGGTGTTGTTATTGAGATTTTATATGATGAATTTGATGAAGTACCAGTTCTTGAAGTTGTTTGTGTTATAGGCGAAGAGAATGAAAAAGTTGATATTTCAAACTTAGGTGGTAACATTCAGGTGGATGAAGTAAAAACAATTGCTGGTGGAGAAGGGGATCCGAATCTAGTAGAAATAGAGTTGCAAACATCTAGTCAAAAAGTAGAGAATAATACGGACCAGACCTTTATTTCACCTCGTGCTAAGAATTTGGCAGTGAAACGAAGTATTAGATTTGATGTAGCAAGTCCGACTGGACCTAATGGAAGAATCATCGAAAGAGATATTATAAGCATGCTTGATAAGGGACCATTTGTAACAGATGCTGTAAAAGCAACCCTCCCTGGAAGTCGAATTAATAACGTAGAAGGTTCTGGTCTAGGCGGTAGCATTAGGACAGCTGACCTAAATAGTAATCAAACTGTTCAAAAACAGGATGAAATAGCTATAAAAACTAACCTGTTAAATCATGATATAAAAAATGTAGAAGGTTATACAGACAAAAAATTATCAGGTATTAGAAAAGCAATCGCAACAAATATGCAAAATTCACTAGAAACAACAGCTCAGTTAACATTAAATGCATCATTTGACGCAACAGAGATACTAGCATATAGAAAGAAATTAAAAGAAAGCAAGAATGGTCTGTCTGGCGTATCTCTGAACGATATGATTACCTACGCAGTTTCACGTACGCTACTAGATTTTGAAACGCTTAATGCACATATGTTAGATGGATTTATACGAATTTTTAATACAGTTAATCTAGGTATGGCGGTGGATACTGAAAGAGGTTTAATGGTTCCGACAATATTCAATTCTAATCAAATGACTTTATTAGAGATTTCGTTAAGTATAAAAGAATTAGCGAATAAATGCAGAGATGGACAGATAAGCCCTGCAGACATGCAAGGTGGTACATTCACCATTACGAATTTGGGTACCTTAGGTATAGAACATTTTACACCAGTTCTTAATGCGCCTCAAACAGGCATACTTGGGGTAGGAACTATTACAACTAAAGTTGAGATGATGGACAATGAACCTAGATTTTATCAGTCAATTGATCTATCCCTTACTTTCGATCATAAAGCGATTGATGGGGCACCAGCTGCTAGGTTCTTAAAAGAATTGAAATCTAATCTTGAGAACTTTACATTGCTATTAGCCAAAGGATAATAAATGGAGGTAAGTACATGTTATATGATGTCATTATTATAGGTGGAGGTCCAGCTGGATATTTAGCAGCCGAAAGAGCTAGCGAATCTGGGCTACAGACATTACTAATTGAAAAGAGTCGTGTTGGGGGCGTTTGCTTGAACGAAGGATGCATCCCTTCAAAAACATTGTTACATTCTGCAAAGGTATATGATTATGCTAAACATGGCGAGAAATATGGCGCCCGAGCAGAAAATGTGACCTATGATCATAGTAAAGTGGTTGTAAGGAAAGACAATGTTATTAATATGTTGGTTTCGGGTATAGAATTTAAATTAAAAAAACTCAAAGTAAACATTATTAATAGTACGGGGACAATTGTCGGTAGAGATGAAGAAGGTTATAAGATCTCAGTTGATAATCAAATATACAAAGGAAAACGATTACTAATTGCAACAGGATCCTCACCAATAGTGCCACCAATTCCGGGTTTAGATACTGGTCTAGAGAATGGGTTTGTCGTAACAAACAAAGGTATATTGGAATTGGAAGTAGTACCAAAACATCTAGTGGTTGTAGGCGGCGGCGTCATAGGACTTGAGATGGCTTCCTATTACAATTCGGTTGGTAGTAAAGTAACAGTAGTTGAAATGTTAGATAAGATTGCTGGTCCAACCGATGGGGATATATCTAAAATACTATTAAAGAATTATCAAAAAAAAGGCGTCGAATTTCAGTTAGGAGCAAAAGTAACAGGATTTTCCGATCAAGAGATTAGTTATGAAAAAGATGGGAAAGAAGTTAAGCTAGCTTGTGACAAAGTTTTACTAAGTATTGGAAGACGACCTAATACACAAGGTATTGGATTAGAAACTATAGGTGTTGAAATGGATAGAGGCGCCATTATAGTGGATAGATATTGCAAAACCAATGTGACTAACGTTTATGCTGCTGGGGATGTTAATGGCAAATCCATGTTAGCCCATACGGCATATAGAGAAGCAGAAGTTTGTATCAATAATATATTAGGTAAAAAAGATCAGATGCGTTATAGTGCTATTCCTAGCGTTATATATACGAATCCTGAAGTGGCATCAGTAGGTGAAACTGAAGCACAGGCAGATGCAAAAGGAATCAATTATAAATGTATCACTATAAAGATGAATTACTCTGGAAGATATGTCGCTGAAAACGAAGGTGGCGATGGTATCTGTAAGATTATAGTAGATCAAACTTATAACAAGATTATAGGAATTCATATGATTGGTAATCCAGCATCAGAAATTATATTAAGTGCAGCACTTATGATAGAAAAAGAAATGCGAATTGAGGATATTAAAGAGTTAGTATTCCCACATCCAACTGTCAGCGAAATAATAAGAGAAGGTTTATTTCAACTATAACTAAGGAGGAAAAGTTATGCCAAAAAATCAGATAGTAAGACCTGAGGAAATTAGAAAAAGTGGGGTTTTAAAATTCAAAGATATACCCCTAAATCAATATCAAAAAACGGTAAAAGACGAGAAAAACAACTATTCTAAAGAGGAGTTTTTGGGAATTTACAGAGACATGCTTTTTATTCGAGAATTTGAAAACATGCTCTTTGAGATGCGAGCTAATAAAATATATAAAGGGGTAGAATATAACTACTCTGGTCCTGCGCATCTTTATACTGGACAAGAAGCAGCAGCAGTAGGACAAGCTTTTATACTGGACAAAGACGATTTTACTTTTGGTTCTCATAGAAGTCATGGAGAGATTATCGCAAAAGGTCTTTCTTGTATCGCAAAAATGAATGACACTGAATTACTAACAATCATGGAAGATGTGTTTGAAGGTAGTATTTTACAACCAGTTAAGGAACTTAATTCTGGTAACGATGATGTTAAGACATTAGCAGTAGACTTTCTATTTTACGGCATCATGGCAGAATTATTTGGAAGAAAGACAGGTTTTGCTAAAGGTTTAGGTAATTCAATGCATGCTTTCTTCACACCTTTTGGTGTTTATCCTAACAATGCTATCGTAGGAGGTTCTGCGCCAATTGCAGTTGGAGCGGCCTTATACAAAAAAATCAATAAGAAAAAAGGCATTATCATATCTAATACGGGTGATGGTTCATTAGGTTGTGGACCTGTTTGGGAAGCAATGAATATGGCGTCTATGGATCAATTGACTCAGTTATGGGAAGATGCCTATAAAGGTGGATTACCTGTACTGTTTAATTTCTTCAACAATTCATATGGTATGGGTGGTCAAACAGATGGTGAAACCATGGCTTATGAAGTGCTAGCAAGAGTTGGTGCAGGTATTAACCCAGAACAGATGCATGCAGAACGTGTTGATGGGTATAACCCACTTGCAGTTATCGAAGCTATGAGAAGAAAGAAAAAAATCCTTGAGGACAATAAAGGACCTGTACTTCTAGACGTGATTACTTATAGAACTGGTGGCCATTCAGCATCAGACCCAGGCCCTTATCGATCAAAAGAGGAATTAGAGGCTTGGGAGAATGTGGATTCTATCATCACCTTCAAAAAGCAAATCATAGAAGCAGGTATTGCTAAAAAGGCAGAATTTGAAGCGATTGATAAAATTGTTGAAGATGTCTTACTTAGAAATCTTAAGATAGCTGTTGATGAAAAAATTTCGCCTAGAATGAATCTTTTAGAAGAACCTGATGCAATTGAAAAGTTCATGTTTTCTAATGAAAGAATTCTTAAGATGGATGATAGAGCTTGTGAGGTATTGTTATCCCTTGAGGATAATCCAAGACTTAAGAAGATTGTTAGAAAAGAACGTACAGGTATTAAAGATGGTAAACCAGTATCAAAACTAAAAAGTTTGTCACTTAGAGATGCATTGTTTGAATCTATTATCCATAAATTCTATGAAGATCCTACGCTGATTGCATATGGTGAAGATAACAGAGATTGGGGAGGCGCATTTGGTGTTTATCAAGGACTTAGTGAAGCCCTACCTTATCACCGTATGTTTAATGCACCTATCTCAGAAGCAGCTATTGTTGGTTCGGCAGTAGGATATGCCATGTGTGGTGGTCGTGTTATTACGGAATTAATGTATTGTGACTTTATAGGGCGTGCTGGTGATGAGATATTCAATCAGCTTGCTAAATGGCAAAGTATGAGTGCAGGGGTATTGAAGATGCCAGTTGTACTAAGAGTATCTGTTGGTTCAAAATATGGTGCTCAACATTCCCAAGATTGGACAGCATTAGTGTCACATATACCAGGTTTAAAGGTTGTTTATCCAGTCACACCATATGATGCTAAAGGCTTATTAAATAGTGCATTGAATGGCACAGATCCAGTAGTATTTTTTGAGAGTCAGAAACTCTATGATATGAATGAATTGTTCCATACAGAAGGTGTTCCGGAAGATAATTATGAGATTGTAATCGGCGAACCAGATATTAAAAGAGAAGGTAAGGATATTACGATTTTAACAATTGGTGCGACTTTGTATAAAGCAATTGAAGCAGCTGAGATTCTAGAAGAAAAATATGGTATTAGTGCAGAAGTCATTGATGCTCGATCAGTTGTGCCATTTAACTATGAAAAAGTCATTGAATCAGTTAAGAAAACTGGAAGAATTCTACTGTCAAGTGATGCTTGTGAACGTGGTTCTTCTCTACAAGATATGGCACGTGTGATATCAGAACAAGCTTTTGATTATCTCGATGCACCACCGGTGGTTGTTGGTGCAAAGAATTGGATTACACCATGTTTTGAACTAGAAGATGAGTTTTTCCCTCAAGCAGACTGGATGATTGATGCCATACACGAGAAGATTCTTCCATTGAAGGGACATGTATCAAAAAGAAATTTCAATGGGTTGGAGCAAATCAGAAGAGAAAAATTAGGCGTATAAGGAGATTGATATGCACATATATTTAGATACTGCAAATGTAAAAGAAATTAAGTCCTATTACGATTTTGGAATTGTTGCAGGTGTTACCACTAACCCGACAATCATTTCGAAGGAAGGCAAGACTTTTGAATCCCTAATAAATGATATCTTAGCAATATCCGATAATTTTCCAGTTAATGCAGAGGTTATTAGTTTGGACGCGGAAGGTATGATTAAAGAAGGGCGAAAACTAGCTCAGTTGAATTCTAGGATTGTGGTCAAGATTCCAATGTGCCTTGAAGGATTAAAAGCAGTCAACGTGCTTTCGAAAGAAGGTATTACAACTAATGTAACCTTGATATTTTCTGCTACACAAGCCTTAATGGCTGCTCGTGCCGGTGCTTCATATGTCAGTTCGTTCTTGGGAAGAGTGGATGATGTAGGTGGCGATGGTTTAGCATTGATTGAAGATATTGTAGATATCTTTCATGTGAATGGTATTGAAACGAAAGTGATTGCAGCCTCTGTCAGACATCTAGGGCATGTAATCGGCTGTGCTAAAATTGGTGTTGATATATGCACAGTGCCAACAGGTCTCATAGGACTAATGGCTAGTCATCCTTTAACAACCAAAGGGCTTGATCAGTTTATGATTGACTGGAAAAAAGTGCCAAAAGCATGACTAAATTAATATGTTTTATATAACTATATATTGTATCTTCCCATTAGAACAGCTTATAAGGATATGTTCTGATGGGGGGATTAAGATACGATATTTTTGATTAGATGATAATGTTTAAAGGAGGATTACATAATGGGAACATATACAATCGGTATTGATGTAGGTGGTACGAAGATAGCTTATGGTTTATTTGATGATGCATTTAATATTGTAGATAAACGCGTTACTAAGACTAATCTAGAACAATCCCCAGAAGAAATGATTGATGAAATCTCTGATATGGCTAAAGACATCATGAAGCATAATAAACTGGCTACTTCTGATGTCAGAGGTGTTGGGGTTGGGTGGCCATGTTATGTTTTGTATGAAGAAGGCTATATTATAACGACTACTAATTTACCTAAGATGAGAAATGCACCAGTAAAACAGATGCTATTTGACAGACTTGGTGTGCGTATAGAAGTGGATAACGATGCCAATGTAAGTGCAGTAGCTGAGCATAGATTTGGCGCGGGTAAAGGATCAACTAATATGGTGTATGCCACCGTTAGTACTGGTGTTGGTGGTGGTATTATTATCAATAACCAATTATTTAGAGGTGATTTTGGCACAGCAGGTGAGATTGGTCATATGATTGTGACAGAACATGGTTTACATTGTAATTGTGGCAATATAGGATGTGTCATGGGTAATGCTTCTGGTAATAAAATTATAGAGTATATTCAAGAACGAATTGATAAAGGTGAATCAACAACGATTATGGATTATGTTAGAGAAGAGGAAACCCTATCAGGTGTACATCTTGGGTTGGCGGCAAGAGATGGGGATGCGCTTGCACTTAAAGCAGTTGGCAGAATGGCCAAATACCTAGGCATAATGTTTGCAAATCTATTTCAGATACTAGGGGTAAAGACATTCGTAATTGGTGGAAGTGTTATGAAGTTGGGAGACATTCTTTATGATGAGATAAATAGACATTTTGTTGAATTAACACCACTTAGTAAAAAATATGATATTCAGATTGTTCCATCTCTTCTTGGTGATGATGTGGCACTAATTGGAGCGGCATTACTAATTGATTAAATCGCTAAAATTATAAATTATATTATATATAAAATATGGTATCTATAGGGAATTTGTTGCACTGCAATAAAAGTGTAATTATATCAACTAGTACAGAAGGAGTTAATAATGAACGCAGAACAAAAAACAATAAACGCTATAAGAATCTTGTCGGCAGAAGCGATTCAAAAAGCTAACTCAGGTCATCCTGGTTTGCCAATGGGTGGCGCGCCTATGGCATATACCTTATGGGCTAAACAAATGAAACATAACCCAAAGAATCCTAATTGGTTTGATAGAGATAGATTTGTTCTTTCAGCTGGTCATGGTTCTATGTTGCTATATTCGATGCTACATTTATTTGAATATGGATTACCAATGGAAGACCTTAAAGAATTCAGACAATTACATTCGAAAACACCAGGGCATCCAGAATTTGGTCATACAATTGGAATAGAAACAACTACTGGACCATTAGGGCAAGGTATGTCAACAGCTGTTGGTATGGCTATGGCCGAAAGCTATTTAGGTGAGACGTTTAATAAACCTGATCTTAAGATTATTGACCATTATACCTATGCTCTTGTGGGAGATGGTTGCTTGCAAGAAGGTATTGTCAATGGTCATTTAAATTTGCAAGAAAAAGGGCATTTAAAAATGCAGGTTAGTTAATAATGATTATTCTTGAAATAGAGTATTAACCCTTTTGGTAGTTTTCATATGTTCCTTACGTTCTTTAAGCCTATAACTTTCACCCTTTATATTTACGACATTACAATGATGAAGAACCCGATCTAAAATAGCAGCAGCAATTGTTACATCGGAGAAAACTTCATTCCATTGAGAAAATGGTCTATTTGAAGTAAATATAGTAGTATTTTTTTCATATCGTTTTGCTATTAATTGAAAAAAAAGATTTGCTCCTTGTATATCCATAGGAAGATAACCTATCTCATCAATGATTAGAACTGAATATTTACTGAAGGTTTTTATCCTTTCAGGAAGCCTATTTTCATAGTGCGCCTTATTAAGTTGTTCAATTAGCCTGTGGCAATTAATATAGTAAGTCGACAATCGATTACTTGCAGCCAGCATACCTAAAGAAACGGCAAGATGTGTTTTGCCTACACCCGGAGGGCCAAGAAAAACAACATTTTCTTGATTATGAACAAATCTCATTGTAGCTAAATCCATAATCTGATCTTTATCAATCGATGCCTGGAAATCAAAGTCGAAATCATCAAGTGTTTTTTTGAATGGGAAACCCGCCATCTGAATCCTTGTATTTGCAGTTCTAATTCTGTTGTATTGAGCTTCCTCCATTAAAATATGATCAAGTATCTCAAGTGCTCCAACTTTATCTTTTAATGCATGCTCAAGATAATTATCCAATGTATTTATAGTGTTCGTCATTTTTAAAGATACAAGGTTTTCTTTAATTCTATCGTATATTAGTTCACTCATTCGAAAATACCCCCAAATCATAAACACTCAAATCTATAGCTGACAAATTTTCGTGAAGTATATCCGTGTTGTGTAGTAATGTATTTTCGATATCGAAGCTCTGTTTTACTATTAAGTCCTTGTAATGATTAGGATTGACATTCATAGTGTTTTTACAGTACGATAGTTGATGTTGAGCAATAGGTTTCGCTTGGTAATATACCGTTAATATATTACCAACTATTCGGACTGCCCCTTCTTTGCCGGCATATATGCTTGGAACCGAGTATTTACTGCCTTTAAATGAGATTAGGCAATAGTAGATGAAGTATCCAAGGTAGTTATCTGGTTAATAAGAACAGGAGCTACCTTTCGACTTGCTTACTGTCTTTTCAGACTGGGTTCAGCAGATGAAGATGCAGTGATGTACAAAAAAAGAGCAAAGCATGTGATTGTCTTTTATATAATTGCTGAAAGTGTGTGGCAGATAAAAGACTTAATCATGAAATATTACGGATGAGGAGATTTTATGGAACAGAACAATATGAAAATGACATTATATATACCCAACAATGTCAAAACTCGAAGTGAGATATTTGAGGGATTCGGAAAAGCTGAAATACTACAAACACTAATTGCTACTGTAATTATATTATCAGTAGCTTTTTTAATATTCAGTATAAATAAGAGTGTATCATTTCTCGTAGTATTTATCCTGGTAGGCATTGCAGGAAGCGTAATGTGTGTGACTAAAGACAAGAACAACCAATCAGTCGTAGATCAATTAAAGAACATGATTCGTTTTGCAAGAGAGCAGCAGAAGTATAAATACAAATATCAAAAGGAATGGGGTGAGTTTTGATGCTGAAAGCAATAATCAACTATCTCAGAAAATTATTCGGTAAGAATGACATAAAAATAAGCCCAAAAAATGTAACTGCTAATGACTTTGTAAATATCAAGGACATAAAAGGCAGTCTTTTGTATACGAGAGATAATTATATATTCTCATATATCAGACTACAGCCGATAAGCATTGATCTGCTATCACAGAATGAGAAGAAAATATTGATAAATACATTAACTGCAGAACTATCAAGCGAAACAAAACCTTTTCAATTCTTTGCTATTTCTCAAGTAGTGGATATGAGTAAATTAAAGAACTCACTTTATGATGTACTGAATGAAACATCAGATAATATAAGACGAAGACTAATCAATGAAGAGATAAACCAGATTGCAAGCTTTGCACTATCCGGTGAGATTATTGAAAGACAGTTTTTTGTAATCATATGGGAGAGATTAACCGATGATAATGAACTTGTACTTAAGCGCAGAGCTACAGAGCTTGCATATAAGTTCCAGTCATGTGGAGTGAGTGCTGATGTACTTAATCAAAATCAGATATATCATCTTGTAAAACTGTTTGCACATCCGCAAAGTGGTCATTTAGATATTACTGATAATGATTTTACTGCATCAATACCTATTATTATTGGAGGAAGATAATGAAAAGAATTAAACAAAACCAGAATCCGGTGAATCCGGCACTGCTAAATATAGTTACTCCGATGGGCTTGGAATTTAAAAGAACACAGATCAATATCGGTGAATTTACAAGTAAAATATATGGAGTTATAAAATACCCACCAACAGTTGATGGGGGATGGCTGTCTAAAGTATCAAACACTCCGGGAACAATTATTTCACAGACATTCATTCCGGCTGATAATACATTACTTGTTGAAAGCATTTCAAAGAATATTATGCAAAACAGAAGTATTGTGGAATCAACCCGTGACCCACTGACACAAAAAAGAGCAGAGCGTGGTGTTGAAGATGGTGAAAGAATACTGACACAGATAGATCAAAATGGAGAAACAGTAGGGCATATGACAAACCTAGTGATGCCTATTGATAATGACAACAAGCGATTTGAGAAACTTTGCAGACGTATTGAGGGTCTGTACTCTTCTATCAGATGTAAGATTAGACCGTTACCTAATCTGCAGAAGGAAGCATTCAAAATGTTATCACCTTATCATGTGCCACAGCAGCAGATAATAGAAGTCACACAACGTATAGTACCATTATCCACTTTCATAGGTGGATTTCCTTTTGCTAGCAGTGGGTATAATGACGGCGAGGGTATGTGGTTTGCAATGGATGCACATGGCGGAATGATTGTACTTGACTTGTGGAAACGTGGCGGAGATAGAACAAATTCTAATATCGTTATCCTCGGTCATTCAGGACAAGGCAAGTCAACCACAATCAAGAATATTATACTATCAGAGTATATGATGGGTACAAAGATAATTGTCGCAGATCCCGAAAGGGAGTATAAGGACTTGTGTCACAATCTGAATGGTGATTGGATAAATTGCGGTGGGGGCACTGGCGGAAGGATTAACCCTTTGCAAGTAAAAGCAGCACCGACTGATGACGATGATGAGCAGGATAAGTTATATATAGATGAAGGTAATGGTATGGGTGATTTAGCACTGCATATGAAGACATTGGATATATTCTTCAATCTATATCTACCAACACTTACCGACATTCAGAAAGCATTACTGAAAGACTGTTTAATTGAGCTCTATACCACTTTTGAGATTATATGGGATACTGATGTATCAAAACTCACAAGTGAAGATTTCCCGACATTTACTCACTTATATGAACTCATTAATAAGAAAGCAAAGATGAATAAGAATAAAATAGAATATGAAATTCTCTCTGCATTGCTTCGTGACATTGCAGTCGGCAGTGATTCGTTCCTTTGGAATGGTACAACTACACTTAAAGCAAACTCAAAAGTTATCTGTTTAGATACACATGATTTACAAAACACTGAAGACAAGATAAAGAGAACTCAGTACTTTAATATCCTGGGTTGGGCATGGGAGCAGATGAGTCGAGATAGAACAGAAAAGGTTTTACTTATTGCAGATGAAGCATACCTTATGATTGATCCAAATGTACCACAGTCACTTGTATTCTTGCGTAATGTTGCAAAGCGTGCCAGGAAGTATGAATCTGGAATTGCAATCATATCCCACAGCCTTGTTGATTTTCTTGATCCATCTGTTCGAATGTATGGTCAGCCACTATTGGATATGCCTTCATATAAGATAATCATGGGCTGTGATGGCAGGGATTTAGAAGACATTATAGCTTTGTATCACTTAACCGACAGTGAGCAGGAGCTTGTGTATTCAAAAAGACGTGGGCATGCGCTTTGTATGATTGGCTCAAAACGACTTCATATATGGTTTCTTGTACCGGAGTATAAGATGGCACTAATTGGTCGAGGTGGTGGTAGATAAAAAAACGTGCTCAAATTTGCAATGCATATTTAAAGCTTATATGATAAAAACATCAAAATGATTGGAGCATATAAAATGAATAATTGGCTATTTAGATTCTATATACTGATAATATTTATCGGACTCATGATGATTACTGACTGGTCAACATTTGCACCTATAATGATACCAATTGGAGTAGCTCTTATTATATTAAGTGTTTTTTGTATCATGTGGGAAGGAACACCAAAAGGAAGACTAAAAGGATTGCGAAGAAAAAGGTAACGGAAAAATATAAAGTCACATCAAAGCACATGCTGACCTAAGTATGTGCTTTGCTGTGCATAATAAATGAATGAATATAGGAGTAAAACAGTCAGCATAAAAAAGTAAGTAAAAATAAATATTGACAATTAGAGACCCGTTATGTTACAATTCGGTTAAGAAAGAATAACATATATATTATGAGTAGCACATATAAGCATATTTACAGATAGATTTTACTTTGAGGTAGGGGAATGAAAACAGAATATTTGTTTAGCCTTAGTCAGCTTTGCTTTAGGTATAAGAAAAGCTGTTATAAGAAAAATTTGCAAAGGTGGTGATGCTTAATGAAAGAATAAAAGTCCTTACAAAACCTAGGCGCGAACCTATCGTCTTGAGCCGACGATTTAAGGGTAAAGTAAAGACTATAAGTAATTATATCATAAAAGGCTCGAAAATTAAATTTAAGGAGCATTAAAATGAAAAAAAATAAGAAA
Source organism: Christensenellaceae bacterium (assembly GCA_963675575.1). Taxonomy (GTDB): domain Bacteria; phylum Bacillota; class Clostridia; order Christensenellales; family UMGS416; genus JAGLOK01. Next base: position 2,148,955 of record OY776378.1, on the reverse strand, counting down.
ACAGTAATGAGTTTTATACTTTCACTGGTTTTGATTGTTGCTTTTTGTACAACTGCATATGCAACTAATACGAATACTGATTCAATATCGAATGACAAAATAATACTGACAATTACAATTGGTAATGAAAAGGGTCAGATTGGTTGCTCAGAGAACATGATAGGAGGTGGCGAAGGCCCTGAGGCGTTTACTGTAACAGAGGATGGTAGCATATATATTGTAGATAATATTAACAAAAGAGTAAATGTATATTATAATGGAAATTATATGAAAGATTATAAAATTCCATATATTGCATATGTTCGAAGCGTTGTAGTTTCTAAAGAAATGGTTTATTTATTGGATTATGATGCGGGCATAATATATAAAACCGATTTAGAAGGGAATTTGGTTCAAGAAATATTTATTCCCAAGGATATGGAAAAACATTTAATGTTGAAGCTATACAAAGACAAAGAAGGACGTGTATGGTTACTCGATTGTGAGAACAATAGTTTTTTAGTTAACGAATTGAATAGCGACCAAATTACAGTTTTTACGGGCTTTTCAAAAGATGGAATAGACATTTATGATATTAGTAAAATGGAAGCAAAATCAGCATTAATCAGTTCAAAGAACAGTGAAATTGAAATAACCACGGATGAAATGTTAGGTGGTTTGGAAGTTTTAAATATTGATAATAATGGATGTTTGTATATCAGTATGTTCGAACAAATAAAGACCTCTATAGTATGTGGCGAATTCACAGTAAAAAAATATCAAAATAGTAAATGTATTGGTATTGCGCCAATAGACATTGAAGGATATTATTTTATGCCTAATAATATACTTGAAGTAACTGATAATGGAGATCTGTATCAAATCAAATGCACAAAGAATCAAATTCAAATACTTAAAAAGAAGTTCTTAAGCACTGATGTTTTCCAATCTAACATTTCTGAAATTAAAGAAGAAATGTTAGAAGAACAAGCGATTGAAGATCAAAATGAAGTATTAATAAAAGCGACCAAAGCAAATGCTCCTAATAATATGAGTACAACAATGGATAACGCTATTGATATGTGCCTTTTATATTGGACATATACTACTAATAATGATAATAATCCTAATCCATCAACTATCTCTACTCCAGATTATTTAGTCAGTGTATCAAAACCTTCAACTCAAAGAGGTATTCCATATTGTTGGGGGGGCTTCGATGGACTTTCCACATCTTCTTCATCATCGTGGACGAATTTTAGTGGCGCTATGAGTTATGGCGCATTTGCAGGGAATGATAACTGTAGCGGATATTATAAATCAGGTACAGCAGGACTGGATTGCTCAGGCTTCGTTTCTTCAGCAGCCGGATTTGCATCTAAATTAAATACAACCAGTTTAGCTTCATCGACTTATACTACAGATATTAGCGATCCATCAACCAGGGAGCTTTATGATATATATGTAAAAAGCGGCTCTCATGTTCTATTTTATGTTGGACAATATGGTAGCGGAATATATAGCCGAGAGGCTACAACATCTGGTGACGAAAAAACAAAGTTATACACAAGAAGCGCGACATATTTAGCTTCATTTGATTTAAGACGTTTTAACGGCTGGTAAAGTGTCAATTTAATTACAAGTGCGGTTTGGATTGACTAAAAATCATTTCAAGCCGCTCTTATATGATATTGATATGAAATTATGGAGGGGCAAATGATAAAGAAAACAAAAATAATAACTACATTTACAATCGTCTTGATTTTTGTTGGAACGTTTACGGCTTGCCAATCATCCCAATTGGAAAAAACGGACGTAATAGTAACAGTACCGACGTATACTGAAAAATTGAGTGAAACAACGAAGATATCAGAAGAGTCATTACAAGATGAGCCAAAAAAAACTGATTTTGAAGAAGAATTTATAAGCCAAAGAATCGTAAACTACACAACAGAATATTTCAGATTCACGGAAAATGTTGAAGTAAATACTGAAGACGGTAAAACGTTTGTTGCGGTAACATTTGTTCCTGAAGTGGGCTCAATAGTAATAAAAGAAGAAATATATGAAAGTGTAGCTAATCATGCTTACCAAATAACTAAATTCTTCCCAGAGGTGACATATTTCGATTATATAATTTTATCGCAGGATGATAATACAAAAGATGAAGTGTTATATTTAACAATAGATGAGAATGCTGTTGGAAATATAGAAGTCAATTATTTAAATCAATTGAATAGAAGATATTATGGAGATGAGACACAATTTGTAGAAGTGTTTTCAGAGATTGTGGAAACTGAGGAATCAAAGGAATGGCGGGAGAGAGTGGACCCAGATGCGGAGATTCCGTAAAGATAACAAAAATTGAATAATAAATCTGAACTAAAGCACATGCAAAAGCATGTGCTTTTTGTATGGGGGGAAAAAGATGGCACTCGATCCAGCCACAGCAAAAGCGATAATAGCAGTAGCTAAAAAGATTCTTACTGATAAAAAAACAAGGCAAAAAATATTGATTGTCTTATCAATCCCACTAATCTTAATTCTGGTTTTAATCTCCTCGCCGTTTGCAATACTATTTGGCACAACAGCTGAAACAGTAGATGATGCAGGAAAACCGGTGATTGAAATCATGTATGAACTGCACAATGAATTAATTGAAAAGATTGAAATTGAAAAAGATGTGGGAAGTGATATAAACGAAGTGCAAGCAATCTATATGGGTAGTGAGGGCGAAGCGATTGACAATTCAGGTCATGTGCTTGCCCTCTTCTCAATTGACAATAATATGATAGAGACTCAAGAGGCGCAGCAAGTTGCAAGTCTTACGGAAGCGCAGGTTGAAGAATTGCAGGATTTGTATTGGAATATGAATGAGATATCTACCGAGATAAAAATCATAGAATGGGATGATGAAGAATATCCACTTCCGATTCCAACGCCAACCATAGTATCAACACCTACGAATACTCCGAAATATACTCCTAACCCATCAAGCACTATTCAAGTTACTCCCACAATAACACCTACTCCGGAGCCATATAGAATTAAGTATATTTATGTTACCTGCCTTTCATATGAAGATGTACTCTTTGAGTATAATTTTAACACGAATCAAATATTGGTACTTGAAGAAATGATGAGCGGTGCATATGCTGTCTTGTTTTCAAAAATAGGAGGAAATGTAGCTACTCTTTCCATGGAAGAAATTGCAGAGATAAGAGCCAACTTGCCATCGGGGCTAATTAATAAGATTCCAAACATTAAGCCAACTGCACAATCGCTCATGGGTAAAGTTAATTACTTCTGGGGAGGTAAGTATAGCTATATAGGCATAAATCCCGAGTGGGGAATAGAAAGACTTGTCACAAGCTCAGGAAGTGCAACAACAGGTACATATAAACCATATGGGCTGGATTGCAGTGGATATACATCGTGGGTATTCATAAACGCCGGATTTCCAAAGGATGTAATATCAAACTATTTTGGTAGTGGGACACATACACAATGGGATTATTCAATCCCAACGATAGCCATGAAGGTAGGAGACTTGGCATTCCGTACAATTCCTGGCTCTGGAATTAATCATGTTGGAATAATTATAGGATTTGATGGGGAGGGTAAACCACTGGTTGCACATTGCTCATCAAGCAGTAATGGCGTAGTTATTACTCCCATGTCTCCAACATTCAAATATCTAAGACGGCCGGTTATATTACTGACAGAAAGTGAGGTCAATCCATGAACAAGCAAAAGAACATGATAGAGATATTAATATATTTCGTAATATTAATAGTAGGCATAGTGTTTCTGGTAAAAGGATATCATAAGAAAGACTTTGATATATTCCCCAATAACAGTCTATTACCTGAAACCGCAAATGAAGCTCATATTCCAGACGAAGATATTACATATGATTATAGCTTTGTGGAGGATGAATAATGCTCCTATTATATATGAGTTCAAATCAAAATATGGGTCTGTTTGATAAATCATGTGCTGATAATTCAATTGTGATAAAACAATTAAATGGAGAATTCAGCCTTAATCAGTTTGTAGTGCGCGATATGAGTAACATGAATTGCTATCAGTATTTTGCAGTAGATCTATCAAGCCTTAAAGATACCGATGATGAAATCATAAATACAATAGTGGGAATCAAAAGCATGTACGATATAAGGATAATAATTTTGGCTATTGGTTATGATAACAACAATCCTTTGCTTGGTAGACTGTTCGCTGAAGGAATATATAACACAATAACAGCTGTAAAAACAGTAGCACAACAAGAGGAAATATCAAATTGCATAATCTATGAAGGTATGCAGTATAAGGATGCAATAAAATATCGTCTGCAAAGCACTGGGACATCCAAGTCTTCTAAAGTTATTGTACAAAAGCAATCAATAAAACAAACCGTCAGTATTGGTGTTTGCGGCGCATTGCATCGTATCGGTACTACAACACAAGCATTGCATATTGCTAAATTCTTTAATCAAAATGATTATCGTGCTTGCTATATCGAAGATAATGGACATGGACATATGGAAACCTTAACCGATTTCTATAAAATACAAACAAATGATAATAATTCAATCACATACAATAATCTTGATATTTTTTCTGAATTTGATATGCCAAACATATTAAAAGGTGGTTATGACTTTCTTGTATATGATAACGGCTTGTTTGAAGAACTAGACAAACAGCAGTATCTGACCAAGGATATAAAAATTGTATGTGTGGGCTCAAATTCATGGGAAGCTTCATGTATTATGCCAATATTTAATAGCATTCAGGACTATGAAGACATCTCTTTCATATTCAGTTTCACACCGGAGGACATGAAAAAAGAAGTAAGGAAGCTGATGGATAAGTATAACGACAACAGTTATTTTGCTGAGTATGCTCCTGATTTAATCGATGGATTTACTAATAGAGTGATATTTTTGGTTTATATGATTCATACAATAATTTGATTGAAGAACTCTTAACAGATATTGATGGCAAAGCTATAAGTAATCAATTCATGTATGGAGATTACTATCTAAAAGAAATATCAACACTTGATGGATATAATTTAGATGAAATTCCTATACCATTTCAAATAACAGAAAACAATGTAACAGTTGAACTTACAGCTATAAATACTGTCATTCGTGGTAAGGTGCAAATTATAAAGTACGGAGAAACAAATAATCCTCTTCAAGGTGCTACTTATGGCATATATGATTCAGAGGACTTGTTGATAGAAGAAATTACAACTAATGATACTGGCATCGCAGTAAGTGGTCAGTTGCTGTATGGAGATTACTACCTAAAGGAGATTACACCACCGGTTGGCTATCTATTAAACACAGCAGCCATTCCTTTTCAAATACGGAACCAGGATGAAGTTATAGAGTTGACAGCTGAGAACAGTCAAATACGAGGCAAAGTACAAATACTTAAAAAAGATGAAAGAGATAACCTGCTTCAAGGAGTGGAATTTAATATCTATAATTCAAGTGATTTATTTATGGAAAAACTTTTTACAGATATTAATGGTATAGCAATAAGCAATGATTTACCATATGGTGATTATTATTTAAAAGAAGTTAATCCTCCTGTAGGATACGTTTTAGATGATACCAAACATTCCTTTTCAATCACAGCAGAAAATACGATAGTTGAATTGGATATAATCAATCATCCTATAACAGGACAAGTTGGTGTGGTAAAAGGATGTGGTTGGAAACCACTTAAAGATGCAGTTATAGGTGTGTATAGTATAGATGGTACCTTGATTGAAGAACTTATAACAGATGCTCAAGGTTTTGCAATAAGCGGACTGCTTGAATATGGCGGGTATTATATAAAAGAAATCACAGCACCACCTGGGTATGTAAAGAGTGATGAAGAATTGCCATTTACAATTGAAATCAATGATATAACTATCTGGCTTCCTCTAGAAAATGAATTAATAACAGGCAAAGTGCAAATTAATAAAGTGGATGAAAACAATGAACCACTTCAAGGTGCAGTTTTTAGGATTTACGATAACTATGCAAATGTTATTGATGAAATTATCTCAGATGAAAATGGAATAGCATTGAGTAAAATTTTGGACTATGGTGAATATGAAATTATAGAGATTAGCCCTCCTGTTGGATATAACCCAAACCCATTTGCAGAAATAGTTAATATACAAAATCAAAACGAAATAGTTGAGGTTACAATTCGCAATGATCCTATAAAGGGTAAGGTGCAAATATTAAAGACAAATGAAACAGACACACCTTTACAAGGGGCAACATTTGGTGTATACACCACGGATGACTCTTTAGTATGTGAATTAACCACCGATGATAATGGTGAATTATTAAGTCCGTATCTTGTATATGGTAGCTACTACTTAAAAGAAATTACTCCGCCTTTAGGATATAAGTTGAACGAAGATATTATCCCGTTCAGCATAACCAGGCAAGGTGAAATAGTAAGTTTGGAAGTCAGCAATACAATAATCGAAGGAAGAGTTCAGATTAAAAAAATAAGTGCCTTAGATGGAGAACCATTAAAAGGAGCAGTATTCGGTTTGTTTAATTCAGATGATATTTTTATTGAAGAACTGATTACAAATGAAATTGGTATTGCCATATCTTCTGAACTTAATTATGGAGAGTATTATTTGAAAGAATTGAATACAGCAGATGGTTATTTACTCGATAATATAAATCATTTATTCAGTATTTCAGAAGACGGAAAGACGGTGGATCTGAACATTCAAAACACTCCTGTTATAGGAAGTATAGAAATTTACTATAAAAACATCAAACACTGTAATGAGATAGCTGATGCATATTGTTATACCGACTGGGTGGGCAACGAATATATGCCCTGGGTAACCGATAATGGATTAGACAATAAACCAATCGAAGGCTACTCATTTGTCAAAGGTGACTATCCATCAGAAAAAGAATTAATTGACGGAAAGCTGACTATTACATATTGGTATGATGATCCCAAAGAAGGTAGTTGGAATGATGTAGTCGCAATCCCAAAGACAGGGCAAGCTTTTCCTTGGTGGAGTTATATTGCTTCAGCGGTATGTTTTATACTTGCAGGGATATTTATTAGATTGATAACACTGAAACACAGAAATATATAAATTATTGATTGGAGTAATTATGAAGATAAAAAAAGCGGACAGGAAAAACTGGTGGTATTCTTACAATGCGATATTTAAGATGAAATTAAAGATTCAGGCAAAGATGCTATATTGCTATTTATGCAGGTGTGCAGACAGTGAATCACAAAGCTTCCCAACGCGAAAATTAATGGCTGCTGACTGCAGTATGGGCGAAACCTCTGTTGGTAATGCATTAAGAGAACTTGAAAACGCAAGACTTATAATAAGAGAGAAAAGATATAGGAAAAATGGAAGCCAAACGAGTAATCAATATACAATATTTCCAGAGCCTTATTATATTGAAGAGGATGACATGAATAAATAACTCAAAACGAATTAACATTTAGCAGCGACAAGCTGTTTTTTTATTATACCCAATTTTAATGGAGGACAAGATGGAAAGAATTTATAAGCAAAGAAATCAGTCAAAGAAGGAACAAAACAAGAACAAGAAGCTGTTAATTATTTTACTGCTGCTTTTAGTGGTAATAGCAGTCATTTTCATATTCCTGCTAAGAGGATGCGAAGGAATTGGTATCAGTTCAAAACCCACAGTAACACCATTATACCTTGTAGAAGACGGCAGGTCTGTAGACGGTGAAGCAAAAATGAAAGAGCGAGAAGAAATACTAAAAGAACTGGAAAAACAACAGCTTGTTGTAACAGATAAACTCAGTTCCAATATCACATTCCATTCAGGTGATATCGGAACAATCGGTGATTGGATTGTCGAAAACCCGAAAGAAAACAATATCATCCAGCAAGCTGAAGTATTTTTGGATAATGCTCTTATTGCCAAATCAACGCCTATATATCCTGATCAGCATATAACAGCAATCGAACTTTTAGAGAATATAACGTCCGGTGAATATGAAGTCATTGCATACATCAATTACTACGATATCGAAACCAAAGAAATCATAAGCAAGGCGGGATATAAGATACACCTTACAGTTAAGTAGTCATCCGGTAGAAATAACCGGTAAAAATAAATAATAAAATAAAATTTTGGAGGAAACAAAACATGAAATTTAAAACTAAAAGAATACTCACTATCCTAATGGCTGTAATGGCCATTTTTTGCTTTGCTGCAGTTCCGGCATTTGCAGATGATGCAACTGCAAGCGGTGAAGGTGACGTTACAGCGACAGTGCCTGTTGAAGGTTCAATTACAGCGCTTACGATCTCAATCACGCATCCTGCCACTCTTGCATATACCATTGACCCGAATACCGGTGCAATGGGTGATTTTATTGCCCCTGATGTGCCAATTACCAATAACACCAAAGTGCCTGTAAACATTACAGTTCAATCACTGGCTTCTTCAGCAGGCGGAACGATACAGTTTACAGATGTAGCAGATGATGCAAAGGATTGGGCAAACCTTAACCTTGCAGATTCAAAAACATATCTGGCACTTGGTATCAGTGTTAAAGACGCAGTGGGCTGGAATGTGGGATATGACACAAATGCTCATTATGCAGTAAAAGTGGATCCAACTGGTCTTGCCCCCATGAATTGCACCAGTTTTAATGTTAGGAAAAAGATGATAAACTAACAAAAAAAGGAGCAAGGGAAATGGCAAGAAAGAATTACACAATGGAGCAAATCATAATCAAATTAAGAGAAATCGAGGTGCTGAGCAGCCAGGGGAAGACAATAGCAGAAGCATCAAGACAAGCAGAGATTACAGAGCAAACATATTACAGATGGCGCAAAGAGTATGGCGGTATGAACACAGATGAAGCTAAACGGCTCAGAATACTTGAAAAAGAAAATATGAGATTAAAGAGACTTGTAGCCGATCTAAGTCTGGATAATGCGATACTAAAGGACGTGAACTCAAAAAACTTCTAAGCCCGGTAAAGTGTAAGATAGCTGTAGATTATGTTATTGAAGAACATGAAGTTACAGAAAGAAGAGCTTGCCGGGTATTGAGTGTAAATCGGAATACTTATCGATATATAGCAGTAAAATTACCTGATGAAGATGATATACGAACAGAAGTAATAGACAAAGCATGCAATTATGGCCGTGTTGGATATCGAATGGTAACTAACATAATGAGGAACAGCGGCACAAAAATTAATCATAAGCGAGTAGAGCGAATATGGCGCGAAGAAGGCTTAAAACTCCCTAAGAAGCAGACTAAAAAGAGGAGATTATGGCTAAATGACGGTAGCTGCATAAGACTAAGACCCGAATATAAAAATCATGTATGGAGTTATGATTTTGTAGAAGACAAGACATATAACAAGAAAAAGATAAGATTTCTTAATATAATAGATGAGTACAGCAGAGAATGTATTGCATCTATTCCAAGACGCAGTTGGAGAAACAATGACGTTATAGAAGAATTATCAAAACTAATGATTTCAAATGGATGTCCCGAATATCTTCGCAGTGATAATGGTAGTGAATTTACAGCAAACAAGTTAAGAAAGTGGCTTTCGAATGTAGGTGTAATAACTGCATACATAGAACCGGGCAGTCCTTGGGAGAATGGATACATAGAAAGTTTTAATGCACGCATGAGAGATGAGTTCTTAAATGGAGAGCTGTTTGGTAACATGTATGAAGCACAGGTTTTGACAAAACGTTGGGTAGAGTATTACAATACGATAAGACCGCACAGCAGTTTAGGTGGAAGACCACCTGCACCGCAAATGTTGATTCCAATGACTGCATGAGGTAGCAGATTTATACCCTAATATTTGGTCAATACTAACATTGAATTTGGACCAAAAACTGGGGGCAGATCAACATTAATAACACGAACAATTAATCTCATATTAAGTACAAATAGTTAAAAAATCCAGCAAAAATTAAAATAATTTAAAAAAATAAAATTGTTTTCATTTTTTTGTCGGTATTTTGATCCTTAAAAGCCTCTTTATATATAGAGTAGTTTTTTCTATATTAACAACTCTTTGTACTTTGGCAAGTAAATAAAAAATATTTTAGGTATGAATCCTATGTAATCACCAGAAACGAAATCAACAAATGAGAGTTGCAGAACCTTGATAGTTATAAAAATCTTGCTAAGATGAATAGCTAAGAAATTCCTTTTCTGAATCTGTTAAGTGTGGAGTATGCATTAGATATTTTAAGAAAGACATAAGAAAGCCTTGAATCAAAACGCAAAGAAGATAAGTATATTAGTAGCTTCACTCATTATGGTTATATGAAAGATCCGTTAAAGAAAAACCATTTAGTAAATGATGAAGAAGCTGCAATCAATTTAGAAAAAATCTTTCATTGATTTTTGAATGGTATGGATTATTTAGAAAGCAAGAACAAGATAAATGAGAAGAAGATTTTATATCCAGCTGAATTTAGAGCCAATAAAAAAGCAGAAAACAAAAAATTAATGCTGTGTATGATTGTTTATGGGAAATAAGGTATATAAGACAAATTCTGAATACTGATTTGTATACAGTAGATATGGTGCAACGTAAATCAAAATGATTATGATATTACATGGCAAGCTAAAAAACAATATAATGGTTTCACAGTTAATTGATCTTCTCGCGTAAATCTTTTCATTCAGGTGATTAGCGTGCAATAAAACTGAAAAATACACGTGTTTATATTAATTTATAAGACCATTTAAGGAAAATTCCATGAAGTAATAACAAAAAATGGATAATATGATGATAAATTGTTCTAAATATTTTAAAATTAAGCTATTGACAATCCAAATAAGTCATGGTATATTATCGATGTAAATACGTGTAAATGTTATTTAAACTTCTCAACTATAATAAAAGGAAGTAGTGTTGAAAAAAATACCAACAAGGAATGATGTAGCTAAATTAGCTGGAGTTTCTCCGGCAGTAGTATCTTATGTATTAAATGATTCTAATTACGTAAGTGAAGCTAAGCGTATAGCAGTTCTAAAAGCTGTTGAAGAATTGGGCTATCATCCTAATATGATGGCAAGAAGTTTAAAGACAAATCGATCAGGGCAGATAGCGTTTATTTGCGACAATATCGGCAGCAACCATTGGCTAGGGAAAATTGAAGACAAGTTTTATGAGAATAAATACAATGTTTCGCTTTGCTATAGTAAACCGACAGATGAATTCTTGAAAATGATTATTGGAAGAAATTATGAAGGAATATTCATGATGACAAATATTTTTACGTCTAAACAACTTAACTTTTTGGCTGAATATGGTATTCCACTTGTTCTGTATAAAACAAGACATTATAGCAACCTTAATAATAAGATTGTCACTGTGGCACCTAACTATGCAGAAGGCGTTCGAAAATCAATCGATTATTTGGCAGTAAAAGGGCATAAAAGAATAGGATTCATACCACCTTTGAAATATATTACTAAGGGGATTGCAGGGGACGACTTTAGACTTAAAGCTTATGTTGAAACATTAAAGAAGCATGGTCTACCAATAGAAGAAAGTTTAGTATGCATTGATACTCGTAATCAGGAATCGATCCTAGATAGTGTATTTAAAATGGTAACATCAGGAGAGCATGCGCCAACTGGTTTGGTGGTAAGCAATGATTATCTGGCACTAGAAATTATGCAGTATTTGAAGAAACTCGGGTTAAAAATACCGGATGATATCGCTATAGTAGGAACGGATAATGATGATGTGTCTACGTTATCCTCGCCTCGGTTAACAACAATAGATTTTTCAAAAGACGAATTAGCAGATAAAGTTTCGACAAAACTTATTTCACTAATAAAAGGAGAATTCCCCGAAGAGGAGTACTTAGAAACAAGGTTAGTTATTCGTGAAAGTGCTTGAACTTTTTATTTAAGCAACATTTACACGAGTAAATAAATATTTAAATACTATTTGAAAGCGAGATTACAAAATGAGAAAAAAAAAGATTTTTAAGGCATGTGAAACTCTATTGACTACATGTTCGCATTGTGAAAAGGATGAGAATATTCTTATAGTTACAGACGAAGAATGCTTTGATATGGGTATGGCTATTTGGGATGCTGCAGAGGACTTTCCTAACAGAACACTGGTTCTTATGAATACACGATCAATGCATGGTGAGGAGCCTACAGATTTAGTAGCGGCAGCTATGCTAAAAGCAGATGTCATATTCCGAGCTACTAAACAATCACTTTCTCATAGTACTGCAAGGATTAAAGCTTGCGAAGCAGGTGCGAGAGATTTGAACTGTTGTGATTACGATTACCGTATGTTGGAAGAAGGTGGCCTGTATACAGATTTTGAATATAACAGAAGATATGTTGATCAAATGGCAAAAGGATTTAGCGGTGGTGATATATGTGAAATTACTTCAAAATTAGGCACGAACTATAAGGCAAGCATTAAAGGGCATAAAATATTTCCTCAGTATGGGATGACTCATGAATCTGGTAAAACCTCTTCACCTCCTGATATTGAATGTGCAACCGGAGCAATGCCATACACTGCAAATGGAGTAGTGTATATTGACGGTAGTATAACTCACCCCAGACTTGGAGTTATTGAGGAAGGTAAGCCTATTAGAATTGAAATAAAAGACAGTTTTGTAACTGACATTAGTGGAGGTAAGCAAGCTGAGATTCTTGAAGAAGTTTTAAAAGATATTGGTGATAGGAGAATTTATCAAATCGGTGAAATAGGAGTCGGCCTTAACCCAGATGCGAAGATTACTGGGAGAATGCTCGAAGACGAAGGATGTATGGGAACGGTTCATGTAGCTCTTGGCAACAATGAATCTGGCAACGATATTAATTTGCATATTGATATGATGTTTAGAAACCCAACTATAAAAGTTGACGGTAAAGTCATTTTGGATGAAGGAACTGTCGTATTTGCTTAATAAAATAAGAAAAGGATATGGTGTTTAATATGGTTGATTATCCACAGGGAAAATTTTTCTCAGAAGAATTACAAAAAGAAGTAAAAACAAAGTTTTTAAATTGCGATACAGATCCTGAATCAGGAAGACGAGTGTTTTTTGAAAACGCGGGAGGCGCTTTACGTCTTAAAGCCGTAAATGAAGCCTATGCTTATGCTGATGGGTTCCCGGATTGTGATTCGAGAAAGCACAAAAGAGCTAAAGATTTACGAAAGAAAACATTACAAGGATTTGCGGACTTGAGAATTATGTTCAATGCTCCTAAATATGGGCAAATTATTTCAGAAACATCTTCATCAAAAGTAATGTTTACCATGGTTAGAACAATAATGGAGAATGTAACTGGAACAAACTGTGTGGTAACAGACTTAGACCATCCTTCAGTTTATGATTCAATGCAATATTATGCTCGAAAAAAAGGAATGGAACTTCGTGTAGCAAAACCAAATCCAGTAACAGGTGGTGTGGATGTAGATACTATTATTGATTTGATAGATGAAGGCACCGCGCTAATAAATGTGATATATGCGTCAAATCATACCGGAGTAGTGCTAGATATTGAAACAATTGTTAAGCGTGCAAGAGAAAAGAAGTCCGGAATATACATCTTGGTGGATGCTGTTCAGCATATGCCACATGGCATAGTTGACGTAATAAAAACCCCAGTTGATGGTATTAATTTCGCTGCATATAAAGTTTTTGGATGCAGAGGTTTTGGTGCAGGATATATCTCAGATAGAGTAGCTATTATGGACCATCCTGGAATCCTCGGCAACTTAGGTGACCCGTGGGAAATTGGCGGACCGGCTCCGGCAATGTATGCCAGTGTATCGGAGATTGTAAGCTACGTATGCTGGATTGGTACACACTTTAGCGAAGAAACAGATAGGCGCAAGCTATACGAAGCGGGAATGCATCATATTGAAATGCAAGAAAGAGCATTGATGTATTACACTTTGGAGGGAAGCAAACAAGCAAAAGGATTAAGGCATATCCCGAATGTGGTGGTACATTTTGATTGTGAAACGTTTGATAACCGTGATTTTATTATGCCAATCACATTTAAAAATATTAATTTTACAGACGCCGTAGCAGAATATCAAAAACGAAGCGTGATTGTATACGATAGAAATGATGCTAATTATTATTCTGTCAGATCACTGCATCCTTTTGGACTAGATGGGATTATAAGAGTATCACCAATACATTGTCATGATAAATCAGATGTTGATATTTTTCTGAAAGCGACAGAAGAGATTGCACAACTATAATAAGAAAATTTTGTAATTGCATATTGTAAGATAAATATTTAATTACAAATTGAATAAAAAAAAGGAGAATGAACAATGAACAAAAAGAATAAGATAATGCTGCTAGTATTGGCAGTGGTAATGGCAATGTCTGTATTTGCAGGATGTCAATCCGATAGCTCAAATACAGAAACTGAGACTACAAAAACGGAAGTAGTGAAAGCAACAGAGGAAACGAAATCTACTGATGCACCAAACGCAGAAATGCCAGAGACATTTAAACTAGGATTGGTAAGTCCGCTAACAGGCGCTGGAGCTACAAGTGGAGCAGTACAGGCAAACGCCGCAAAGATGGCTGTCAATGAAATAAATGAAGCAGGCGGCATTAATGGTGTTTTACAGATCGAGCTTTTTTCAGAAGATGATGAAGGCACACCGGCAAAATCAGTTACGGTTACGCAGAAATTGGTTAATCAGGACGGAATTAATGCAATGATTGGCGCATTGAACAGCTCATGTACGTTAGCTAATATGGAAGTAACAAGAGCTGCTAGCGTTCCGCAAATTACACCTTCATCTAGTAATGCAACTATTGTAGAACAAGGTAACGAATATATCTTTAGAATGACTGCAACTGATCCGACACATGCAAAAACATTGCTTAAATATGCAAGCGAAGCTTTAGGAGCTGCAAAAGTGGCAATGATTTATGAATCTAGTGACTTTGGAACAGGGGCATTCAACATAGTCTCTTCTCTAGTTGCAGATTATGACATGGAAATGGTTATAAGCGAAGTTTATAACTCAGGTGAAACAGATTTCAGTGTTCAGCTTACAAAGATTCAGAATGCAGAGCCTGACGTAATTATATTGTGGGGATACTATACCGAAGCAGCTTTAATTAGCAAGCAAGTTAAGCAGTACAGTATTGATATACCAATTATAGGAACTGGATATAATTCACCAGCTCTCATGGAACTTGGCGGAGATGCGGTAAATGGTTTAATTTTCACAACTGCTTTCACAAATGCAAACCTTGATCCTGTTGTACAAGCATTTGACCAAAAGTATACAGAGTTGTTTAAAGCAAGCTATGACCAAAACGCTCCTCAGGCTTATGACGCAGTATATGTTATCGCCGATGCAGTAACACGCTGCATGGAAGATGGAAAAGACTGGAGCGATGGTGAAATACTTCGTGAGTATATTGCATCTACTGAATATGAAGGCGTAACCGGTGTAACCAGTTTTGATGAAAGAGGAGAAATGGTCAAAACATTAATGGTTGTGCAAATAGTTGATGGTAAGCATACAATCGTAGATTGGGATTAATTTAAAAAACTAACTAAAAAATTTAATTAAGAACTGGAAAGGGGCTGAACACGTGCTCATTCAACAAATTTTAAATGGTTTAACCATGGGGAGCATATATGCTTTACTAGCAGTCGGTGTCACGATGATTTACAAATCACTCAGCATGTTAAATTTTGCTCATGGTGACATGATGATGGTTTCAGCGTTTGCATGTTTATCTTTATACCAATTAGGAGTACCTATATATTTGGCGATAATTATTGCAATTGCACTAGCGGCTGGTTTAGGCTTGTTGCTTGAAAGGTTTTTTTACAGAAAGCTGGAGTTCAGCTCCTTTACCAATGTACTAATAGCGACTGTGGGGGTTTCTTTTGTAATGAGAAATTCAAGTATTGTTATTTGGGGGACAAATCCTCAGTTGTTCCCCCAAATATTCAGTACAGATCCGATAGAAATTGGGGGATTTTTGCTGATACCTCAAAGCATTGGTATTATTACGGTTGCGGCTGTTTTAGGAACTGCGTTACAATTGTTTTTCTATAAAACAAAAACAGGGAAATGTATGCGTGCTGCGGCTATTGATGCAGAAGGCGCCAGCATGTTGGGAATAAATGTAACGAAGAGTCGGCTTTTGACTTTCGTTATAAGCTCAGGATTAGCGGCTGTCGCAGGCATACTTCTTGCACCAATGTCATATGCTAGAGTCGATATGAGTGTATTGGTGGGACTAAAGGCGTTTGCTGCAGCAATACTTGGTGGCATGGGGAATGTAGTAGGTGCTCTTGTGGGCGGGGTTCTCCTTGGATTAATTGAAGCATTAGGTGCAAATTATATTTCAACGGCTTATAAAGATGTAATTTCATTCCTGATTCTATTTATAGTTTTGTTTGTTAAGCCAACAGGACTTTTTGCAAAACGACATGAAAACAAAATGTAGGAGGATAATATGTTTAAGAAAATTAAGCCTCATATATTTAAGATAATATTGGCTATTGCAATATTGTTGTTGCCGAATCTTGTTTCTAACCTTTACATAGTTCAAATTATAAATATGGTTTGTATTTATATATTGCTTGCAATAGGAGTAAACATTTTGACCGGGTACACGGGACAATTATCATTTGGGCAAGCTGCTTTCTACGGAATTGGAGCATACACAGCTGCTTTGCTTAATACCCATTTCGGACTTCAATTTATAGTTATTTTGCCTATAGCGATAGTAATCACTGCGATTTTTGGAGCAATATTAGCTGTTCCTGCATTAAAAGTACGTGGGCCATATTTGGCTTTAGTGACAATTGGCTTTGCTGAAGTTGTCAGATTGGTAATGGTAAATTGGTCTAAGCTTACAAAAGGTCCGGCTGGAATAGTTGGAATCCAGTCGCCGATTTTCTTCGGATTCAAATTAGATAATCTGATCCATTATTATTATTTGATTTTATTATTTGTAGTGCTAGGGCTTATATATCAAAAAATGTTGATTAATTCAAGAACAGGGCGTGCGTTTATTGCAATCCGAGAGGACTCACAAGCAGCTGAACTAACGGGTATCAATATAACCGCATATAAAATAAAAGCCTTTGTTGTGAGTGCAATTTATTCTTCAGTGGCTGGGGTTTTATACGCAATGATGATTCGTTATGTCAGCCCGGATAGCTTTACTTTGAATGATTCGAGTATCATAATCTGGTCTGCTATGGTTGGCGGAATGGGCACCCTTGCGGGACCTGTTGTTGGCGGCATTATTATGACTGCTTTGCCTGAAGTATTGAGAGAACTCGGTAGTTTAAGATTAGTCATTTACGGTGGAATATTATTAATTGTAATCATCAGATATCCAGGTGGGTTAACTCCATACTTAATAAAACTTAAAAATTATATATCAAAAAGGATTAAAAAATACCAGTCTAAACCAAAGAAAAATCAATATTAATAATAATTTGAGGTGAAAAAATGGCAATATTAGAATTAAGAAAAATATCCAAAAATTTTGGTGGTTTGGCTGCAGTTAAAGATCTTGAACTCGAGGTTAAAGAAAATTCAATTTCTGCACTGATAGGTCCAAATGGTGCAGGTAAGACTACTGTATTTAATATGATTACAGGAGTGAATAAATTATCAGGCGGAGGGATATTTTTTAACAACAAAAAAATAAATGGGTTACCACCGTATAAGATAACGAAACTTGGGATTACCAGGACGTATCAAAACATTAGGTTATTTAAGAAAACAACAGCGCTACAAAATGTGATGACCGGGTTTCATGCATGCACAAAAGCGAATATGTTGAACATTATATATAATAGAAAAGCAATGAAACGCGAGGAAGAAGAAGTTAGGGTTAAAAGCATTGATTTGCTTGATTACCTGGGTTTGAAGGAATTCATGGACGTAGAGGCAAGAAATTTGCCATATGGACATCAACGCTTGTTGGAAATTGCTAGAGCATTAGCCCTAGAACCGAAACTATTGCTGTTGGATGAGCCTGCTGCTGGGATGAATTCCAACGAAAAGAAGGATCTCATAAGCACAATAAATCAAATAAGAAATGATTTTGATCTTGCGGTATTCTTAGTGGAACATGACATGGAATTAGTAATGAATATTTCAGATGTAATTTCTGTCTTAAACTATGGCGAATTAATTGCAAGCGGAACTCCCGAGGAAGTGCAGAAGAATGAACGCGTTATAGAAGCGTATTTGGGAAGAAAGGATGAAGATAGTGGAAAATAAATCTGATGTTTTGTTAAAAATAGGTTCATTGGTTTCATCTTATGGGTACATAAAAGCCCTTAAAGGCATTTCTTTAGAAGTAAAAGAAGGTGAACTGGTATCGCTTCTAGGCTCAAACGGAGCAGGAAAATCGACTTTACTTAAGTCAATAATTGGAATGGTAAAGATTGATGGTGGAAGTATATTATTTGATAATATTGAGCTTGTAGGAAAGAAGAGCCATCAAATAATCCCTATGGGAATTTCAATTGTGCCAGAGGGTAGAAAGATTTTTGTTGATGCCACTGTAGCCCAAAATCTCGAAATAGGAACTTTTTCTAAAATAAAAGATCTGGAACTTGATAAGCAACTATACGAAACGGTTTATGAAATGTTCCCGCGATTGTATGAACGCCGCAAACAAATGGGAGGAACTTTGTCTGGAGGAGAGCAGCAGATGTTGGCGGTAGGACGTGCAATGATGTCAAATCCGAAACTCTTACTTATGGATGAACCTTCAATGGGATTAGCTCCTTTAATAGTTGAGCAAGTATTCAGAGTTATTGAAAAAATTAAGGCAGCTGGTGTTACCGTCCTATTAGTTGAACAAAATGCGAGGATGGCGCTCACAATAAGTGATAGGGCTTATGTTTTGAGTACAGGCGAAATAACTGATGAAGATACTAGTGAAAATATGATGAAAAAGGATGCTTTGCTTGAAGCGTACTTAGGGAAAACTAAATTAAAGGAAGCAAAATAAGATGAATTTAAATAATATAAAGCAAAATTTAGAAACAAAAATTGTTATGAACATAGGTGATCCTATTGGCAAAACAAATGCACCCAGAGCATATAATGCGTTATTTAGTGAATTAGACATGAATGCAATTATGTTACCAGCTGAGATAAAAAAAGGTAATCTTCCAAAATTTCTTGAAGCATGCAAAACATTGGGCATTCGTTATTTCTCGCCAACAATGCCACATAAATCTGAAATTATTCAATATTTAGATGATGTTGATGAGATGTCAGCTTTATTTAATTCGGTTAATGCTGTATATATCGATGACAATGGAGTATCACATGGCGTAGGTATGGATGGGAAAGGTGCGATAACAGCGTTATTGGATAATGGTGTAGAGTTGGAGAATAAAAACGCAGTTATTTTAGGCACTGGAAGTATTAGCGGAGTTATTGGGTTGGAACTTGCATTAAATGGCGTTAAAAAAATTACCTTAATAAACAGAACAGAACAGAAATTGTATGAAGTTTCTGAAATTCTCTTTAATAATACTGAAAGTGAGATTATTCCTTTAATTTTAAGCCCAGAAAACCTTGATATGGCTTCAAAAGATGCAGACATATTTATGCAATGCACGCCTTTAGGAATGGCGGGTTACCCTCACACACATGAGTATCTAGGATTTGTCGATTATCTTCCACAGGATTCTACTGTTTTTGATGTAATAATTAATCCTCCAGATACTCCCGTTATTGCGGCAGCAAAAAAAAGGGGGTTAAAGACAGTCCCTGGTATGGATATGCTTGCTGGACAAATGAGCATGATTTTCAAATTCATGTTTGGAATAGATCTTACTCAAAAAAACAAAGAAGCCTGCATAAATGAATTATGTGATTTTCTAGGAGTAGAAAGGTAAGCTATGAAAAGAATTGATAAAAAAGAGTTGCTTGATGTTATGGTTGAAAAGCTTCAAAAGAATGGGATGGATATAGACATAGCTATTGAGTGTTCCACGCAACTTGTTGAGAATAGCATTGACGGAATATATTCACACGGAGTGAATCGATTCCCAAGAATTATTTCTTATCTTGATAAGGGTTATATAAAACCTAATAATAAACCAACAAAGATTATGAGCCTGGGAGCTTTCGAGCAGTGGGATGGTAACTTGGGTATGGGGAATACAAATGCTAAGTTGTGTATGGAAAGAACAATAGAGTTAGCTCATGATTTTGGTATTGGATGCATAGCTTTGAGAAACACAAACCACTGGATGCGTGGCGGAGCCTATGGCTTACAAGCTGCGAATGCAGGATGTGTTGGGATATGTTGGACTAACACACAGCCTAATATGCCGGCATGGGGCGCTAAGGATAGGCGTATAGGTAATAATCCGCTGATTTTGTGTGTGCCATATGAAAAAGGGCATGTAATGATGGATGGGGCTATGGCACAGTTTTCATACGGAGCGATTGAATCCGCAAGAATGGCAAAAAAGCCTTTACCTGTACCAGGTGGCTTCGACAGTGAGGGCAACTTGACTACCGACCCTGCAGAGATAGAAAAAACATGGAGAGTTCTTCCTATTGGGTACTGGAAAGGATCAAGTATATCCATATTGCTGGATATGATAGCCTCAAGCTTGGCTAATGGAAATACTGTCTCAGAGGTGGGAAAATTAAGTGAAGATGAATATTCACTTTCACAGGTTTTTATTGCTATTGATATAAATAAGATAAATGTGGATGCTGAAAATATTGTTTGACTCAATTGTAAATGATATAAAAGCTTCTGAAAGAGTTGATGCTAATACACAAATTTACTATCCTAATGAAATGTCATATCCAGTTAGACTTGATAATGAAAAGAATGGAATTCCTGTAAACGATGAAATTTGGGATAAAATTATAAATAGCTAAAACTAGCTGTTAATAATAAAATTTATTAATATTTGAGGTAAAGTTTATGAAAATCGGAACTGTTAAAGAAATAAAGAAACATGAATATAGGGTTGGCCTTACACCAGATGCAGCAAAAACATATATTAAGAACGGACATCAGGTTTTTCTGCAAAAAGATGCAGGGCTAGAGGCGGGGTTTTCTGATAATGAATATATCGCGGCAGGTGTGGAAATTTTTACAACCGCAGCAGAAGTTTTCGAAAATTCAGATATGATAATTAAGGTAAAAGAACCTTTAAAAGAGGAGTATGAATTAATTAAAAAGGATCAAATAGTATATACCTACTTTCATTTGGCGGCATCAGAAGAGCTTACAAATGCAATGATAAAACAAGGAGGGAAAATGTGTTGCTTATGAAACCATTGAAGATTCTAATGGTGGACTTCCTTGTCTAAAACCTATGAGTGAAATCGCAGGGAGACTTAGCGTTCAGGAAGGCGCGAAATATCTTGAAAGACCATTCGGTGGCAGAGGAGTTTTGTTGGGTGGTGGTACCAGGAACTCAAAAAGGAAATGTTGTGATAATAGGCGGCGGAATTGTAGGGACGAACGCATGCAAAATTGCTGTTGGGATGGGAGCTAAAGTAACAATTTTGGATCTAAGCTTAAATAGGTTAACATATTTAGATGATGTGTTTAAAGGTGAGATTACAACGTTATATAGCACGGATGCTGCAATTGAAGAGTGCCTTACATCGGCTGATTTGGTTATAGGGGCAGTCTTAATTCCGGGAGCTAAAGCGCCTAAAATAATAAAAAAGAGAATACTTAAATAAAATGAAAAAAGGGGCTGTAATAGTTGACGTTGCTGTTGATCAGGGTGGGTGCAGTGAAACTACTAGAGCAACATATCACGATGATCCAGTATTTGAAGTTGATGGAGTTGTAAATTATTGTGTAGCTAATATGCCTGGAGCTGTACCAAGAACGTCTACGATGGCACTTAACAATACTACGCTTTCTTACGGTTTGAAAATTGCCAATCTTGGTTTGGAAGAAGCCTGTAAAGTTGATGCTTCTATTGCAAAAGGAGTGAATATTTATAGTGGAAAATGTACCTATGAAAGCGTTGCACAGGCTTTTAATTTAGATTATACGCCTATAGCAACTCTCATATCTTAATAGTAATAAAAAAATTAAATTTAAGACTAAGAGTATAACAGTTAAATCA
The DNA here is from genome assembly GCA_963675575.1 of Christensenellaceae bacterium. GTDB lineage: Bacteria > Bacillota > Clostridia > Christensenellales > UMGS416 > JAGLOK01. The sequence continues at coordinate 2,126,804 of OY776378.1, read as the reverse complement.
ATTAATTGAAGCAAAGGAGGCTGCGATGAAAGCCGTACTTTTGGAATCGCCACAAAATATATTAATAAAAGAAATAGAAAAACCAATTCCCAAAGAAAACGAAGCGCTGATAAAAGTTCGTTCAGCTGGGATATGTGGTTCAGACATTGGTGCATACCGAGGGGTAAACCCACTGGTATCATACCCGAGAATTATTGGTCATGAGATAGCTGGTGAAGTAATTGAGATAGGCGATAATAAAAAAGGATTAAAAGCTGGCGATCGAATAATACTCGACCCATACCAATACTGCGGAGAATGTTATCCTTGTACAATAGGAAGAACGAACTGCTGCGAAAACTTAAAAGTTATAGGCGTGCATATTAATGGTGGAATGCAGGAATATATTGCATATCCCAAAGACATGCTGATCAAAGTGCCGGAAAACATAATCTGGGAGCATGTACCTCTTGCCGAGCCACTTACAATAGCGCTTCACGCTATACACAGAACCAAGCTTAAGGCTGGGGAACATATAGCAATTAACGGTGCGGGAGCTATTGGTATTTTAATGGCAATGAGCGCAATCGCATATGGAGCAACGCCGATAATGATAGACATAGTTGAAGAGCGCCTCGATTTTGCAAGGAAGAACGGCGTAACAAAGACGATAAACGTAATTGAAGACGACTTGATAGCGACTTTATATGAAATGACTAACGGCCGAATGGCTGAAGTGGTAGTGGAAGCATCGGGAGCTAATGCAGCTATACGCAATACAATAGATATGGCATCTTATGCCGGTAGGATAGCATTGACTGGTTGGCCAAAAAAAGAAACATCATTACCTACTGATATGATTACTAAAAAAGAACTGGATATATTAGGGTCAAGAGTCAGTGTTGGTGAATTTGAAGAAGCCCTGGAGCTGATTTCATCAGGAAAAGTAAATGCAAAAGCAATATTAAGTAAAGTGGTAAAACTAGAAGAGATACCGCGAATGGTAAAAGAGCAGTCGGAGCATCCTGACAAGTATCTAAAAATAAACGCTTTGTTGTAAAATTAAGGAGTGAATATAATGGAAAAATTACCATTTAACATCGACCTGAAAGGAAAAACCGCAGTAATAACTGGTGCCGGCGGAGTATTATGCGGAATGTTTGCAGAAGTTGTTGCGAAGTCTGGAGCAAAAGTAGCCCTTTTAGACTTGAATTATGAAGCAGCCCAAACTATTGCAAATAGAATCACTGGAAGTGGGGGCGTCGCAAAAGCATACAAGGCTAACGTTCTGGATAAAGAAATAATGGAAAATGTCCATCGAGAAGTACTAAGTGATTTTGGGGAATGTGGAATTCTGATAAATGGAGCCGGTGGCAATAATCCCAGAGCAACAACAACAAAAGAGTATTTCGAACGCGGAGATTTGGATTCTGACACAATAAGTTTTTTTGACCTTGATAAACAGGGTATAGAATTTGTTTTTAATCTTAATTTTGTTGGTACTTTGATACCCACTCAAGTTTTTGCGCGAGATATGGTTGACAAACCGGGCAGTACAATAATCAATATTTCATCAATGAATGCTTTTTCGCCGCTAACAAAAATACCTGCATACAGTGGTGCAAAAGCTGCAATAAGCAATTTCACTCAATGGCTTGCGGTACATTTTTCCAAAGTCGGAATACGCGTGAATGCGATTGCGCCGGGTTTTTTTGTTACAGAACAAAATAAAGCGCTTCTATACGATGAAAAAGGGAATGCTACTGCCAGAACAGAAAAGATTTTGGCGGCGACTCCTCTGAACCGCTTTGGCGAAAAAGAGGAATTGGCAGGTACACTATTGTATCTTTTGAGCAACGAAGCCTCCGGGTTTGTTACAGGCGTAATAATACCTGTTGACGGGGGATTTAGCGCATATAGCGGCGTATAAGCAGATTGAAAAAATATCTTGGAGTATAATCATGAAATTAAGAGAAAATTATAAATATTCATTAGTGATACCGACAAGTATGGGAGTTAGAATCACTCCGGTTGACCGCCAGCCTGTTAACATGAGTAATATGTATTTTATGCAGTCAACAAGTGCCGAATCAAATGTAGGCAATGTCTCCTCAGCATTGGGGAGAAAAGTTAAGCTTCTCACCACTTTTGTGAAAGATAGTGAGATATCATATTTCATAAAAGGTGAGCTTAGAAAAAGAAATATAGACTTTGAAGGCGTGGATGTTCCGCAGGGAGGGCCTTGGGGATACAGGCATCAGTTTAATATTGCCGACAGTGGATATGGAATGAGAGGACCGCGAGTTCTTAATGACAGAGCGGGAGAAGTCGGCAAAACACTAAATGTCAAAGATTTTGATTTGGAAAGAATTTTTGAAAAAGAAGGTGCGGCAATTGTGCATATGTCCGGGCTAATAGCCGCACTGTCACCGGAAACCAGCCAATTCTGTCTTGCAATTGCAAAAGCAGCGAAGAAATCCGGGTCACTAATCAGCTTTGATTTAAATTACAGAGCATCATTTTGGATAAATCGTGAAGAGGAATTACGCGATATTTTTTCCCAAATCGCAGGACTCGCTGATATTTTAATAGGTAATGAAGAAGATTTCCAGCTTGCGCTTGGAATAGAAGGACCGGAGGCTGGAGGAACAGAAATTAGCGATAAAATAGACGGATTTAAGAAAATGATAAAAAGAGTTAAATCGGTCTATTCTAATGCAACCGTATTTGCGACTACACTTAGGCAGGTAATAAACGCGAACTCACACATGTGGGGAGCAATAACACTTTGCGGCGATGAATGGCATATTATCGAGCAAAGAGAAATACCTGTATATGATCGTATTGGAGGCGGCGATGGTTTCGTCGGTGGATTTCTATATGGAATGCTTGAAGGCTGGGAAAGTGAAAAATGGGTGCAGTTTGGATGGGCAACAGGCGCTTTAGCTGCAACATTGCAGACAGATTATAGCCAACCTGTAAATGAAGATATGATATGGGCTATATATGAAGGTAACGCCAGAGTTAAGAGATAAACTGGAGGAAAGATGATGAAAAAGGCAAATATTGGCTTAGTAGGCCTTGCTGTAATGGGTGAAAACCTTGTTCTTAATATGGAATCAAAAGGATTTATGGTAGCAGTATATAACAGGACAACAACAAAAGTAAAAGACTTTGTTGAAGGCCGTGGTGCTGGCAAAAATATTATTGGAACTTATTCAATAGAAGAATTAGTTGAGTCAGTGGAAAAACCAAGAAAAATTATGCTGATGGTAAAAGCGGGAGCTCCGGTGGATGCATTTATCGACAGCATTATACCGCACCTTGATGCGGGCGATATTATAATCGATGGCGGAAACTCTTACTTTAAAGACACCATACGCCGTGCAAAGAAAGTGGAAGACGCCGGACTTTTATATGTCGGTTCAGGCGTTTCCGGTGGAGAAGAAGGTGCACTAAACGGTCCGTCAATCATGCCTGGAGGAACAAGGGCTGCATGGGGAGAAGTTAAAGATATATTGCAGTCAATCTCCGCAAAAGTTGAAGACGGTACTCCTTGTTGTGATTGGGTAGGAGTTAATGGCGCAGGTCATTTTGTGAAGATGGTTCACAATGGTATAGAATATGGGGATATGCAGCTTATTTGTGAAGCATATTATCTAATGAAAAATGTTTTGGGTATGAATGCCGATGAAATGCACGAAGTCTTTGCTGAATGGAATGAAGGGGATCTAGATAGTTATCTTATTGAAATAACGCGAGATATAATGGCGTACAAAGATGAAGATGGTTCGCCGCTAGTCGAAAACATTTTGGATACAGCAGGTCAAAAAGGAACGGGGAAATGGACTGCGATAACGTCACTTGAAGAAGGAATTCCGCTTACTTTGATAGGTGAGGCAGTGTATGCGCGTTGTTTATCAGCAGTAAAAGAAGAAAGAGTGGCGGCAAGCAAAATCATTTCCGGACCGAGCATGGCTTTTACCGGTGATAAAAAACAATTTGTACAAGATATTAAGGACGCCCTTTATGCGAGTAAAATAGTATCGTATGCACAAGGCTATGCATTGATGAGAGAAGCTGCTAAAACATATGAATGGGAACTGAATTACGGAGGTATAGCTTTAATGTGGCGCGGGGGCTGCATAATACGTTCGGCATTTCTCGGTATGATTAAGGAAGCATTTGATAATAATAATAAGCTGGTGAATCTGTTGATTGATCCGTTTTTCAAGGAAAAAGTGGAAAATGCCCAGGCGGGGTGGCGTAGGGTAATTGCAGAAGCGGTGATTATGGGAGTGCCGGTGCCGGCGTTCTCGTCCGCACTGGCGTATTTTGACGGCTATCGCAATGGAAGGCTTCCGGCAAATCTCTTGCAGGCACAGCGTGATTATTTCGGTGCGCATACATATGAACGAGTAGATAAACCAAGAGGTGAATTCTTCCATACAAACTGGACGGGTGAAGGCGGAGATACTTCTGCATCGACCTACATAGTATAGAATGTTTTTTTAGTAAAGAGACCATTTCATGATATCGATTATCCATATATGTTTATTTGTGTTCTCTTCTCCTGAGGGAATCGATATCATGAAACTTCCAGTATTCTATGTATATATTTAGCTTGAGTAAAATCAAGGATAGAGAAGTGATAATATGATAAAAATTGTACTTGAAAACAAAAATCCAAAAGGATTAGAGCAACACGAAATAAGAGACGTGTTGGATGAAACTGTGATTGCAAATTCAGATAAGGAGAATATTCTTCTTATTCCGCCGGATGCGACACGCAGCCAATCTGGCGCAGGTGACATAACTGCCTATCTATACGATGCGTTTACATCTAAGGGTGCAAATGTTAAAGTAATGCCTGCTTTAGGTACACATATGCAAATGACTGAAGATGAACTTCATATGTTCTTTGGTAAGAACATTTCTATGGATGCATATATAACTCACGACTATAAAAATGATGTGGTTAAGATAGGTGAAGTTCCGGGAGAGTTTATAAGCAGTATATCAGGAGGGCTTATAGATGAAAAGATGGATGCAGAAGTCAATAAAGGAATAGTTGATGGATCGTTTGATGCGATTTTTTCTATAGGACAGGTGGTTCCACATGAAGTGGTAGGTATGGCCAATTATTCAAAAAATATTTTTGTTGGATGTGGCGGCAGCGCGATGATAGGGGCATCGCATATGCTAGGAGCTGTATACGGTATGGAACGTGTAATGGGGCAAGACCATTCGCCGGTGCGAAAAGTATTTGATTATGCTGAAGAACACTTTATAACAGAAATTCCCCTAACATATATTCTGACAGTTTGCACAGCACAAGAGGAGAAGGTCAAAATCCATGGACTTTACGTGGGCCGCGAACGGGCTTTGTTTGAAAGGGCGGTATTTTTAAGTCAGCAGCTTAATATAACATATGTTGACCATGCTCCCAAAAAGGTTGTTGTGTACCTTGACCCTAATGAGTTCAAAACTACCTGGGTTGGCAACAAGTCAATATACCGCACTAGAATGGCAATAGCTGATGGAGGAGAACTTGTTGTTATTGCGCCTGCGGTGAGACAGTGTGGGGAAACACCAGAACCAGACAGAATAATACGAAAATTCGGGTATGTAGGCAGAATAAATATATTGGATATGTATAAATATAATGAGGAATTAAGAAGCTCGTCTTCAGTTGCAGCTCACTTGATCCATGGCTCATCAGATGGACGGTTTAATATAACTTATTGTCCTGGCAAAATGACTCGCGACGAAATTGAGAGCATAGGATTTTCATATATGGATATAGATGAAGCTAAATCGAAGTATGATTTTTATAACTTAAAAGATGGATGGAATAAAGTTAATGATGAAGAGATTTTCTATATATCTAATCCCGCTATTGGGTTGTGGGCTGATAAATTTAGAATTAACTAATATGAGAAGCAACATAATACCAGTACAAGAATATTTAATTATTTACTTAAATTAATTTAATCGGATAATTTATTAATAGCATAATGCTTTTATTTCCTCTTCTTTGTTGGTGGGGAGTTTTTTTGAATAGGGTTAAGACATATAGTTAGCCTAAATACTATTTATTGAAATATATTTCTGTAGTGTTTAGGCGTAACAGTATAAGTTATGATTCGAGAATAGATTACTCTGTTTTCTCGTGAGAATTTAAGATATCTTGTAATCTATATCAAGCAATGCGGCTTTTATTACATCATCTGCTATATAGTCAATATTAAGCCAATCGCCAACAGCTTCTTTGGGTAGTATAACAGGCATCCTATCATGAATGAAAGAAATCATAGGAGCAGGACTGCGTGTGAGAATGGTGAATACAGACTTTTTGTCTTCAAGCCTATAAATCCCAGCCATATACATAAGGGTTGAGCCTAAAGGTTTTATAGAGCGCTTTATCTTCCCTTCGGATGTCTTTTGCCATTCAAAATAATTGGTCGCAGGTATAAGACAGCGGTGTTTAAGCATACTTTCTTTAAACATAGCCTTTGAAGATGCTGTTTCACTTCTGGCGTTTATAACTTGCTTTTTATCATCCCAGGGAGCAGTGAATCCCCATTTCATCATATATGGAGTAGGAGATAGACACTTATTATTTGCATTAATAGGAACAATATTAGTAGGGTAAATCTCGCCAGATAATTTCATTGATTTATCATCTTTTATCTCGGGATATTTACGGTTTATTTCATCAAAAATGGCTTGTAATTCATCTTCATCAATTTCATCATCGATATAATATCTTCCGCACATAATATGGCCTCCTAATAATTTATAAGTATATTATAATACTCCAATAGAATTCATACAATCAAAGTGGCATACCATCTTTACGACGATAAGCACCGCTGCCCCAAGAGCCACCAATCATTGGGTCGATATTTTCTACCATAAGCTTGCTTCTAAGGATTGAATTATTTCCAACCTAAACCTAAACCTGATTGCGTCTATTGTCAAATCCAATAACACGAACAAATAATCTCATATTAAGAACGAATAGTTAAAAAATCTAGTAAAAATTAAAATAATTTAAAAAAATAAAAGTATTTTCATTTTTTTGTCGGTATTTTGACCCTAAAAAGACTCTTTATATATAGAGGGGTTTTTTCTATATAAACAACTCTTTGTACTTGCTACAAAAATAAGACGTAGCATTGCACCTTGACAAACAGGCTTTCACAGCCTCATAAAAAATATTTCAGGTACGAATCCTTTGTAATTGCCAACAGCGATAGCGACAAATGAGAATTTGGGGACATACAATTCTAAGTCATATGATCCATGACATTTGCGATGAAATACAAAGGGAAGATACTTACTAACCGTTGGTCGGCCGTACGATAAGGAAGAGAAGCCTTTAAAAATGGGCGGGTGCAAATCCATGTGCTACTTAATCAATAGCAGCCTGAAATATAAGAAGTTCAAACAAATGATACCGGAATGGTCGGTATTAATAAAGACATAAGATGCGACAAAATATTAGCTTGTTTTGTCGTATCCATATATCTTCATAAAATAAAAAAGTCAGGAGATTTAATAATGAATACTAATAATTTATTAATAAAAGAACTTATAGACATCAGAGATGTAAAAATTAATTCTGATGATTCACTATTTGAAAGAGCTAAAAGCTTTCTAAAACAAATCAAAGACCCATACTGCTTCAAATATAAAAATATCATTGTAACTTTAGAGTTTGTTGGGGAAGAGAGCCTTGAAAATGTCATGGCTGAATATCTGAGAAATCATAAAGCTGTGTAAAAAAACAGGCTCAAATTTTAAAGAGGAGATTAAATGTGCTACTATTTAATTGAGGTGGCACTCGATTAATTCCTGTTATGAAAAGCAATAAACAACAGGAGTAATAATTATGGCAAGAAAAAAATTCTATAAAGATGATTTAATACCAATAAACCTAAACAAAGCAGATACCACTTTCAGAACCGCATTATATATAAGACTAAGCCGTGAAGATGGCGATAAAATTGAAAGTGATAGTGTTACAAATCAACGGAACCTACTAACAAATTATGCAAATGAAAAAGCAGATTTTGAAATAATTGATACATATATTGATGATGGCTATACAGGTACGAATTTTGACCGTCCTGGCTTTAATCGCATGCTTGAGGATATTAAGTCAGGTAAAGTGAATTGTGTGATTGTAAAGGATTTATCAAGGTTTGGACGCGACTATATCCAAGCAGGCAACTATCTAGAACAATTATTTCCTTTCTTAAAATGCAGATTTATATCCATACTAGATAATTTGGACAGTTTTGAAAGACCAAATGAAATAGGAAGTGTGTTTGTACGATTCAAGCATATTATGAATGATCATTACAGCAGTGAAATATCAAAAAAATTAAGGTATGTTTACGATAAGCAACGTAAAGAAGGTAAGCTTGTAAGTTCATTTGCTCCATATGGGTACAAAAAAGATCCGGAAGATAAACACCATCTAATAATTGATGATGAAGTAGCAGATATCGTTCGGAATATATATTCTTGGTATTTGCAGGGAATGGGTGTAATACGCATTGCTCAAAACTTAAATAGTATTGGAATTATTCCTCCGGGAGTATATCGCAGAGAAAAGGGACTATACAAATCAAACCATTCAAATTGTGGTTCTTTATGGAGACCAAATGCAATTAGGCATATACTGAGTAGTAAAGTATATATAGGTGTTTTAGAACAAAAAAAATATACAACAAGAAACTATAAAGATAGAATAAAAAAAATAACACCAGAAAGAAAACGCTTTTTTGTGTCAGATACACATGAACCAATTATTGATAAAATAATATTTGGAAAAGTGCAAGAGAATTATAAGAAATGCATAAGAACGTCCCCCAATCAAGATAGAGTATATTTATTTTCAGGATTCTTAAAGTGCTCAGATTGTAATAGAGCAATGGTGAGGTCATCAAAGAAAACCAAGAATAAAGAATATGTTTATTATAAATGCAAAACCTACAATCGTATCTCAAAAGAAAAATGCCCTAAATCTCATAGTATCAGTCATGAACTGCTTGTAGGAGCGGTATTGACGGCTATTAATACTCAGATACATGCAGTTGTAAATATGCAAAATGTAATAGATAAAATAAATAACACTGATTTTACAAAACTAAACAAAATCAATTTTGCAAAAGAAATAAAGAAACGAAAACTCAAGATTAAAATGAAAGCCTCTCTCAAAAAGGGATTATATGAAGATTGGAAATCAGATGTTATATCAAAAAAAGATTATCTTGATATGAAAAAATCTTATGATAATGAAACCGTAGATTTGGAGAACTCCATTAAGAAGCTCGAAATAGAAGAAAAAATGGTAATTGATATGGAAACACAAAATATTGAGTGGATGAACAGATTTGTGAAGAATTATAATATCAAAAAATTATCAAGAGAACTATTATCTTCTCTTGTTGAAAAGATTTATATAGATGCATATAAGAATATCCATATTCAGTTTAAATACCAAGATGAATATTTACGAATTATTGACTATATTAAAAGTCATATACAAGAGGAGGGGAGTGATAATAAATCATGATTAGTAAATCTCGAAAATCAATGGATGTATGGGAAACCGCTCTCTATGTTAGGTTATCCCAAGATGATAAAGAAAAAAGCATTAGTAATAGCGTAATTAACCAGCAAAATATGCTAAAGGAGTTTGCTGAGAAAGATGAAGAGTTTAAAATAGTAGACTGTTATATTGATGATGGTTATACCGGTACAAACTTCAATCGACCCGGATTTATACGAATGATGGAAGATATGAAGAGAGGCAGATTAAACTGTATTATTGTAAAAGATTTATCTCGATTTGGCAGAGAGCACATTGATGTGGACAACTACCTCGAAAGAATCTTTCCTTTAATGAATGTGCGATTTATATCAGTAATGCAAAATCTTGATAGTTATAAAAATCCTGCAAAGATGAATAGTATAGAAATACCTTTTTTGAATTTGATAAATGAGGAGTATGCAAGAGATATTTCAAGAAAGACAAAAGCAAGCCTTGAATCAAAACGCAAAGAAGGTAAGTATATTAGTAGCTTAACTCCATATGGCTATTTAAAAGATCCATTAGATAAAAATCATCTAATAATTGATGAAGAAGCTGCAATTAATATAGAAAAAATCTTTAATTGGTTTGTAAATGGTATGGATTATTCAGAAATTAAGAACAAGTTAAATGATATGAAGAGTCTAAACCCAGCTGCATATAGAACTAGTAAAAAAGCAGAAAACAATAAAATTAATTCAGGGTATGCTGGATTATGGGAAACCAGGCATATTAGACAAATCCTGAATACTGATCTATACACAGGAGATATGGTTCAAGGCAAGACTGCTACTTATAATCATAAAACAAAGAAGCGTATACCATTACCAAAAGAAGAATGGATTGTAGTACCTAGTACACATGATCCTATCGTTACCCATTCAACGTTTGAAGCGGCACAAGCATTACAGGAAAAGAAAACAAGACCGAGAGTTAAAAAAATGGCTCCATCGCCGCTTTCTCGCTATATAAAATGTGGTGATTGCGGTGAGCCTATGGTTAGGACTACCTGTACACACAATGGAAGAAAGTATAAGAAGTATGTATGTTCACTTTCAAAAAAATATGGTAGCAAGATTTGCGGAACTCATATCATTGACGAAGATGTTCTACTTGAAATAATACTAAATTCAATACAGAAGCAGATAAAATGTGCAGTTGATATTGAGAAAACTATAAAAAAAGCTCAACATAGTAAAATTACAGAAAGAAACACTGCGTTTCTTGAAAGAAAAGTTTCAAAGATTGAAAAAGAAATAAATAGAGTTACAACACTCAAGCAAGGATTGTATGAAGACTGCAAATCGGGCTTAATAACTGAAGATGAGTACAGCCAGATGAAAAGTTCATATGAAGATTCTAACAGAGAACTTAGTATAGAGTTATTGAATATTAAAAGACAGATAACAGAAGTTTCAGATCAAAAAATTGAAGATAGCATATTCATTACAACTTTCAAGCGATTTAACAATATCAATGAGATTACAAGAGATATAGTTACAGCTCTGATTGAAGAAATTATTGTATTTGAAGAAAGACAGATAACGATAAAGTTTAAGTACAGAGATGAGTATAAAAAACTTACTTCAATTTTTGCATCAGAAGTGAAATCCTGATAGAATAAAAGCACATGGAATGTACCATGTACTTTTCTTTAAACTCAATAAGGCTTTTTTATGTCCTAGAGAGCATATTTGGCGGAGAGACGGGGATTCGAACCCCGGGTGGAGTTACCCCCACACATGATTTCCAATCATGCACCTTCGGCCAGCTCAGTCATCTCTCCAAAGTAAAACCGCTTAAGCGGTTTTGTTGTTTATTATTGTCTGCTCCCATTTGGAGCAAAAGTGTTTAATTCGTCGATTACAATTTTTGCATTCTCTTTGTTGTTTTCAAAATATTGCATATATTCCGCAATAGTAATCTCACCTGTGACATATCGCCTTATCGCCTCATCCATAGAATATCGATAGTATGAAAGGGCGGATTGCGCTTCTGGACTTAAATTGTATGTCCCTTCGTCAACTACGTCGGCTGTTGATAAATGCTCGTAAGAAGAAAGTTCCAAGCCAAGACACTTAATGGCTGTGGCATCACCGTTTATTGGCACCACAGGCGGATATACTCCGTCATGAGAGATGCCTAGGCGGTATATTGAGTTATAATAATCGGGCTTTTGTTCATAATCTCCGATTAATTGATATTGATGAGTTAAATTAATAAAGTTTATTTGCGTGCCTAAAATTCCAAGATTCGCTGTTTCATAATTTTCAACATCAGATAGCATCCAATCTAAATATACCATAAGCGCTGCATGGTTTTGACCATAGGAGGTGAAAATGCAAATATCAGATACCGGAGTTTCACCGGAAAGCTGAACGTAAGGCATTCTTCTGTGTGTGGGCTTGGTAACCAACTCAACATCAGCATCGGGAGCTACAGATAAAAGTTGTTGGTAGTCTTCAGCTACATCAGTGTATTCGGTAACATACATCATTGCAAGACCTGAAGTGAAGAGTGTCGTTACTTGCTCTTCTGTTATATCAAAGAAATCTTCGGGGATGTATCCGTTTTCGTAGTAATCTTTAAGCATTTCCAAGAAATCTTTGAAATAACTGTGCTGTTCACGTAATACATACTTGCCATACTCATAAGTATAATCATTTGCGGGCACACGCCTTAAGTATGTCATGTAGTCTAAAGCCTGCTGATAATTTATCGCGAGCGGAGTGATGCCCATCGGTTTCAGGGTGGAAAATGCGAAGAGAGCAGCATCAAATTCTTGTCTTGTTACAATCTTATTTAAACCCATTAAATCAAGCAAATCCTGACGCACATACATAGCTGTTTCTTCTGGAAGAGCCTCTCCGGGGACAGCATATGTCATTCCGTTATATGTGACAGCATTCCATGTTTCACTGCTAATGGAGTTCAGCAGCCCCTGTCCGTATTGGCTCAAAAGATCGTCTACAGGAAGGCACAAATCTGGTATGCCCATATAAACATCAAACATGGAATAGTCATCCACAATGCATTCTATGCTTTGTCCTGAGGCAATAGTGGCGTTTATCTGATTAAAATAATCACTTGCATCAAGAGGCAATACATTCATATCAACCTGAATGCCTTTTTCTTTTACAATATCATTTATGATAGCTTGCTTCACAAAATCATTTTCAGTCGCAATGCTATATTTGCCGTTATCAGGAATAACCACAGTAAAAGATCCGTAGTTCTGAGGTTCGGGAGTAATATTCGTTTCCGGAGAAGCGGTAGCTTCCATATTGGCATTTGTGTCAGCCGGGGCATTTCCTTTATTGCAGGCTGAGAAAAAAAGTGCCAAACATAATATAAGCGCCAAGAACACCAAGGCGACAGGCTTTTTATTTGTTTTTTTTATATTCATTAAGCCCTCCAGGAGTAAACCTATAATCAAACTAAAATCATTTTTAGCATTTTAACATTATATTGATTTACTCCAAAAATGTCAACTAAAATCTGGTAATATCAAGAAGATTTATATACTGTTCTTAAATGAACAAAAAAACAAATCAAACATTAAATCTAAAAAGAACAACATCTTTATCCTGCATCACGTATTCTTTTCCTTCGCTTCTTACCAAACCACGTTCTTTTGCGGCGCTTATTGAACCGCATTCGATTAAGTCATTATATTTTACAACCTCAGCTCTAATGAATCCGCGTTCAAAATCCGAGTGTATTTTTCCTGCCGCTTGTGGCGCTTTCGTATTTTTAGGAATGGTCCAAGCACGCACCTCTTTTTCTCCTGCGGTTAAATAAGACATCAGTCCTAAAAGTTCGTAACTTTTTTTAACAAGGCGGTTAAGGCCGGTTTCCTGCATTCCCAAATCAAGCAGAAACTCTTTTGCATCATTTTCTTCCATAGAGGATAGCTCCTCCTCAATCTGAGCGGAAATTAATATTACCTGAGCTCCCGTCTTGCTTGCGTATTCTTTTACAGTTTTGATATATGTATTTTCATTTGCATAATCATCCTCGGCGACATTAGCCACATAAAGAGTGGGCTTGAGTGTAAGCAGGCAAAGCTCCTTGCAAAGCTCATTTTGGGATTCTGTAAGCTCAATTGCTCTTACCGGAGTTCCCGATTCAAGGGTGTCCAAAATAAATTGAAGGTCTTCGGCTTGAGCTATAAGATTTTTGTCGCCGGATTTAGCCTGCTTTCTTGCGCGATCTATGCGTTTTTCGACTGTTTGCATGTCGGCGAAGATAAGCTCAAGGGCTATAGTATCCATGTCGCGTACTGGATCGACAGACCCGTCCACATGGGTAATGTTTTCATTGTCAAAGCAGCGCACTACCTGCAAGATGGCGTCAACGTTTCTAATGTGGGATAAAAACTTGTTTCCCAGACCTTCACCCTTGGATGCGCCTTTTACAAGCCCGGCGATATCTACAAACTCTATAACAGCGGGCGTAACTTTCTTTGCATCATACAATTTCTGCAAAACATCCAGCCTCTCATCCGGAACGGCGACCAAGCCGACATTTGGCTCTATAGTGCAGAAAGGATAGTTTTCCGCCTGCGCTCCTGATTTTGTAAGGGCGTTGAATAGTGTTGATTTGCCTACGTTGGGAAGACCTACGATACCTAATTGCATTTTATATTTTGAAAGCTTGAAATTTTATCAATGCTTTCTTATCTCCTTGTCAAATTTTGTTTTTATTTTATCAGATGACTTTTGAGTTTCTTTTTTGTCCAGACTGAAATTAAGACCATTGTAACTTATTTTGCTCCCTGATGAAATACCTTTGGGCAATAAACTTTTCCGAACATTGAACATAGAGCCGCTTATACTTTCGCACACAGCTATTTTGTCTTCAATTCTATCAATTGTGATAGTGCCGGTAAACGGAGAGCTGTATATTGGCAAATAGGTTAGTTTACCGTCTATTCTGGTTGAGTGCATAAGTGTAATTTCTCCTGCGGGGATTTGGATTTTTTGGTTTATGGGGGGTATCTCATCTATTTTAGTTTGTCTGGCAAATGTTATGTGAGGAGTATATTCTTTTTGCTCGCGGCACAAACTTTGCATAAAAAAACGTTGGTAGAGGAAATTCTGCAGTTCGGATAGAATATCAGTGTTGCCGCCTACGTTGTAATAGAGGATTTTGCTGTTTCCTTTTTTGAAATATTCGACATCCGAGCAGTTTAAGAACATCGGGGGGTAAATCGCGGCGGCTTTATCCATGCTTTTTTTTATAAAACTGATATCGTTACGCTTCACTTGCCCCAAAAAGACCAAAGTTATATGGTAATTTTCAAAAGAGGAGAAATTTCCTTTGATAGACAAGTTTTTGATCTGGAATGAAGTAGCCAATAATTTTTTTTTCACATTTGGGGGAAGAGTTATAGCTGTAAAAAGTCTCATGACCTATACCTCACTTACTACAGATAAAAAAGTGCCGCCCTTTACATATGTTACGTCGTGGATTCCATTTTCAAGAAATATTTCCGAGCTATACTTTTTCCTTGAACAGTTCAAAGAATAGGTTTTGCAGTCCTCAAGCTTTAGATGTGCACTTGTGTTGTCCGGGATATTAAGACGCATCTTCACATTGTTATTATACATTTCAAAGTAAACTTTTATAGTGCCATAATGTGTTTTTAGCCTGCAATCCACAGTACTTATTTCTTCGGAAGGGCGCGGGTAAAGAAAGAAATGCTTATATCCAGGATTTTCAGGATCGGGGACTATACCCGCAATTTTTTCATAATACCAATTGGATACAGCTCCATATGCATAGCTGTTTAGTGAATTCATAGGATTGTTGTTAATAGATCCATCTGGAAGAATTGAATCCCAACGTTCCCAAATTGTCGTTGATCCCATTGTTATAGGGTAAAGCCAAGAAGGGTAGTCTTTTTTTAGAGCCATTTTTAGAGCTAGATCGTGATGTTCGTTTTCGGTAAGCACATCTAAAACGTGAGGAGCTCCCATAAATCCGCAAGTTGTGCAATTATAATCTTCAATAAGTTTCACAAGCTCTTTTATTGCCCGTGATTTCGACTTGTCGTCAAGAAGCCCAAATGCCAAAGCTAGGATATATGCGGTTTGCGTATGGCTGGCGAGGCGTCCGTTTTCTGTTACAAATTCTTTGTAAAAAGCTGAGTTTATTTTGCTGGAAAGCTCTTTGTATTCTTTTTCATCGGATTTTTTGCCAAGCACTTTTGCTATGTGTTGCATCAGTTTAGCGATATAGCCATAGTAGGCGGTGCATATGAAATCTATTGGAGTAGATCCCCAGCATCTGTTTAGATCCATTATGCTGTCAAGAGCAAGCCAGTCACCAAAGTGATAGCCAGAGCTTATAATTCCACCGGAAACGCTACTGGCTTTCCTATATTCTAAAAAAGATTGCATCATAGGATAACATTTGTTCAAGATATCAATATCTCCGTATCGCAAATAAAGTTGCCAAGGAATGATTATACACGCTTCTCCCCAGCCGGCGGAACTGTTTTCATCAACTGATACGTTGGGAACGACATGGGGGATAGAGCCGTCTTTTCTTTGAGAATATGACATATCGCCCAGCCATTTATTAAAGAAAGTTAGTACGTCATAGTTAAAGGCTGCAGTCTTGATGAAAACCTGAGCGTCTCCCGTCCAACCCAAGCGTCCGTCTCGCTGAGGGCAGTCGGTTGGAACGTCGATGTGATTGCCTATTTGGCTCCATACGGTGTTTTCGATAAGTTTATTTACCAAATCATTATTTGTTTTAAAATATCCCGTTTTGTCCATATCCGAAGATAAGACAATTCCTTTGATATTTTCTTTTTTTATATCGCCCGGCCATTTCAGTACATGAATATATCTGAAGCCGTAAAAAGTCATTTCGGGAATAAATTTATTTGAACCGCTTTTTAAAACGTAGTGTAAGCCCTGCCGCGCCGAACGCAGATTGGAAGTAAATACACAGCCATTTTTATCAAGAGTTTCAAAAAAGATTAAATCAATCTCTTCACCCAGACGGCCCTCTACTTTTAATTCCGGCACTCCCACCATATTTTGACCCATATCAACTACCGTTTCACCTTTGGAAGTGGTTATTATTTTAGCGGGGTGTATTTCACCCACTTGTTTGACGGGAACACCCTGTTCGGGGACGAGAAGGCTGTTTACATTGATTACTTTTACTGTTTCCCTGCAAATATAATCTGTACCGAAAAAACCATCTTCCAGTCTCGAATCATAATCGGCGCCGTAATATATTTCACATCGAGTGTATGCGCTTTTCATATCACTTTGCCATTGAGAGTCTGTGATGACACTGCTGTAAGAACCGTCTTCATAATCAATTTCAAGCTGGGCTAAGAAAGCTCTTTCATCACCGAATTTGCAACGCACACCCTCACGATTGCCCGTAAGAGGACCCATGAACCAACCATCGGATACAACCGCGGCCAAACAATTGACGCCATCGGCAATAAGGCTTGTGACATCGTATACTTGATATTGTATTCTTGATTTGTATTCTGTCCAGCCGGGAGAAAGATATTGGCTGCCGCATTTTTCACCATTTATATACGCGCTATAGTTACCCTGCGCGCTCGCGTATAACCTTGCGCTTAAAACCTTGCCTACAGACTCGAATTCTTTTCTGAAGCGTGTAGAAGGGGCGGGTAATATAAGGTCTCTTGTTCTTTGCGAAGCTATCCACTTTGCATTAAATCCTTTATGTTTTGTTTCAAAATGCGCAATCGGACTCCAATCTTCTTCGCCGTCTTGGGTATATACTTTTACTCTCCAATAGTATTTTGCGGCTCTTGAAAGATTGGCTTTTACTTTTATGAATTTGTTGCTTGAAGATAATATTTTCTGAGTATCGACATATATTATTTTAAAATTTTCATCATGGGAAATTTGAAGTCGGTATGCTTTTTGATTTCCAACATTTTCAGTTCCCCAGGAAAAACATACATTTTCTCTTGCAATTTGATTAGGATTTTTTTGATATCCGCATTTTAAATTTACGATATTCATATTATTCCGTTGAAGTCGAATTGGTTTCTATAAAGCATATACAGTCGCCCATAGCCCTTTCTTTGGTTGTGCCCTGTGGAAGGTTCACAAGTTCGTTTAAAAATATCATTGTTGCAGAGCCGCCGCCATCGAGGTTATATGCCTCGGTGCACTCTAATTCTATAAACAAATCAGTAAGCTCTGGCAGTGAAATCCCTATTGAATAGCCCTGCTTTCGACCATCTGCTAATATGAAATAATAATGATATGGTTCGACCATGCCAATGCCCACCCGAGGATGACGTATTTTATAATTTCTGTCAGTCCATTCTCGCGCAAGTTCGCCGCCTGTAAGCAAAATCGGGCCAAAGACATATGTATGAACAACATTCTCGTCAGCTGCAAGCTCCCCACTATACGCATCTTTATGACTGAAGCCCTTCATACTGCCATCATTGTATATTGCCAGCACTTCATTGTATAACCCGCTTCCATTTCTGTATTGTACAGAATTTCTTACTATTAGTCCGCCTTCGCGCGCATTATAATAGTCTCCGGAAACTGCGAAAATCGCGTTGTTGTCTTGAGCCATTTTAGAAGTAACTTCTTTTCTGGTGCCATACTTGCCGCCGGCAAAAGCCGCAAAGAAATTATCCATGTCACGCACATAAACTTCAGCTACGAAATATGTTATTTCATTTTCATAGTATTTGGATATCTCGATTGACAAATCTTGACTGTGGTATGAATTGTCCCCGATTATTATTTCGCCTTGAGTAAATTTGCCGTCCCGGTCTCCGGGATGGGGTATGGGAGTTGCGGTTGGAGTAGGAGTGGGTATCGGAGTTAAGGTTGGCGAATGTGCTTTGTTAGGTGTAGGTATTGGTGAGGGTGTAGTGGTAAGCAAAGGCGCGGTTGATGTTTTGGTGTTTGTAGGCGTAATTTCGGCACTGCTGTTTTTCAGGAAAGAAAAATCCATGTAAGCCCAAAGTGAATAGTAATCCCAAAGCACTGTTCCCAAAATTATTATAGCAATACAAAAGAAGATGCAGATATTCCAAATTATTTTAGATTGCACGCCAGGCTTTGTGTGTTTTTCTTCTTTAGTTTTATTTTTACCTTTTTTCATACAACCCTTTTTTTATGTATTAATAAAAAATATTTTATCATATCACTGGAGCAATTACCATTAGATAAAGTTGAAAAGTAATAAAAAAGACGGTTTAAAACCGCCTTTTATTTACCATGTAATATTCTTGGATTTTAGCAGCCTCGATCGATTGTATCTTCTTCGATTCCGGTGCTTTCAACTTTTATTCGTTTAACATCAGCTCCAAGGCTTTTCAACTTACCTTCAAGATTTTCATATCCACGATCCATATGATGAACATTGGAGATATACGTTTCTCCGTCAGCTATAAGCCCTGCGACTATCAAAGCGGCGGCGGCTCTTAAATCTGTTGCTCTAACTTCTGTTCCCCACAGGTTATCAACACCTGTTATAACAGCCACATCGCCATTAACTGAGATGTTCGCACCCATACGAACCAATTCTTCGGTGTGTCTGAATCTGGATTCAAATATTGTTTCGATTACAGTGGATGTTCCTGAAGCTACAGACTGAAGCACTGAAAACGGCTGCTGAAGATCAGTGGGAAATCCCGGATAGGGAAGTGTTTTTATGTGGGCGGGCTTAGGCCTGCCGTTTCCGATGACTCGAAGATAGTCTTCGCCCTCAATAACTTTGGCTCCCATCTCTGTAAGTTTAGCAGACACGGCCTCCATATGGTAGGGAATGCATCCTCGGATTGTGATATCTCCCCCGGTTGCAGCTGCAGCTGTCATCCAAGTGCCAGTCTCTATCTGATCGGGCAAAATTGAATATCTGCAATCATGCATGTGGGGAGAGCCTTGTATCCTTATTGTGTTTGTACCCGCACCTTTAACAACAGCGCCCATTGAAGACAGGAAGTTTGCCAAATCTACAATGTGAGGTTCTTTGGCGGCGTTAACTATTGTGGTTATTCCATCCGTTTTAGCGGAAGCAAGCATAATGTTTATTGTAGCGCCCACAGATGATACATCCATGTAAATTTCGCATCCGTGCAGTGTTTCACCTTCGCAAACATACACTCCGCGTTTGAGCTCGATTTTTGCGCCCAGAGCCCTAAGGCCCTTGAGGTGCTGGTCCATAGGACGCGCACCAATGTCACATCCGCCCGGGAAAGGCACTTCGGCTTTACCGAAGCGGGCTAAAAGTACACCCATAAGATAATAGCTGGCACGCATTTGTGTGGCTAGCTTTACAGGAACTTTATGATTGTGTATGCAAGAAGCGTCCACGCGCATAACATGGTCTTTAAATTCAACGTCCGCTCCCAAATCTTCCATCATTTTTATAAGCAAATGGACGTCTTCGATTTCGGGCAGATTTTCTATATAGCAAATGCCATCGCACAAAAGTGCCGCGGGAATGATTGCTACAGCAGGATTTTTACCTCCGCTTACTGTGACTTCGCCCTTAAGGGGATTGCCCCCTTTAATAACTAATTTTTCTATCAATAAAATATCGAACCGTATAAAACGATTCTCCTCCTGTGTATTATTTGCATCCGCTGCAACTGGAACAGTTCGAACCTGAGCATCCAGATGAAGCTTTGCCTGAACCAAAATAGCATTTGCCTTGATAATGTCTGGAGGCTTCGCTTTTGCATTTCGGGCAACGAATACTTTCTTCGCCGGAAACAAGCTCTTCAAAAACTGTCGCACAATTATTGCATATATATTTTAATAGCGGCATTTTCTTCTCCTCAATTATATCACAATTGATAATTTTATTATATATCATGTGCTTTTACAAGCGAACATATGTACACTTTTGAATAAGTTAGCTGTTTGTTTATCTTTCATTTACAATTAGTAAACCATAGTTTCCATATATGGATGTTTATGTATTGAAAACAAACTAATTAATGAATTATTCATTAATTTAAAACAAATTAGTTTGATTTACAAATCATAATTGAAATACAATAATACTATGATATAATACACGTATATACGTAATATTAATAGATCTATTTATATTCGCTATAATTAAATTGAAAACAAAAAATGAAATATTGGAGGAAAAATTGGCTACTAAAATTTTAACTGATTCTTGTTGTGATCTTACAAATGACTATTTAAAAGAAAGAAATATCGATTATATTTCTTTAATGTATACAATTGAGGAAAACGATTATTATGACGACTTTGGGATATCCATGTCTTCAAAAGAGTTTTTCGAAAAGATCAGGAAGGGATTCATGTCAAAAACATCTCTTGTAAATACCCAAAGATACAATGATTTTTTCGGCAAATATTTAGAAGCGGGCGATGATATAGTTTATATTGGGTTCTCTTCAGCTCTTTCGGGTTCATACCAAAGTTCTGTAATTTCAGCACAAGAGCTTGAAAAAAAATATCCCAAGAGCAAAATTACTGTAATTGACTCACAATGCGCTTCAATGGGAGAAGGACTGCTTGTGACATACGCCGCTGAAAAATTAGCCGCCGGAGCAAGCTATGAAGAGATTGTAGACTTTGTAAAAGAAACAAAAGGCAAGGTGTGCCATTGGTTTACCGTGGATGATTTGCATCACCTCAAGCGTGGCGGACGGGTTTCTGGAATAAGTGCGGCAGTCGGCACTATGCTTTCTATAAAACCTGTTTTGCACGTTGATGACGAAGGTAGACTGATTCCCATGGCCAAATCAAGGGGAAGAGGCGCGTCACTCAGCGCGCTTGTTAAAGAAATGGAAAAATCGATTATTGATGAAGGCAAAGGCCAAACGATTATGATTTCACATGGCGATTGCTTGGAAGATGTGCAAAAAGTCGAGGAAACAATTAAAAAGAAATTCCCGCAAGTCAAAGATTTTATGATAAATACTATAGGGCCTGTAATAGGGTCACACGCGGGTCCGGGAACGGTCGCTTTGTTCTTCTTGGGAACGCAAAGATAAGATTTTAGTATAAAATAATAAAAAAAGGATAGCGCACGAAGAAAAGCACTATCCTTTTTCATACCATAATTTAAACATTTTTAATATATCTGCCACAACTTTTATGTTATTATATTGCAGAGGTTAATATATGGAACATGTGAAAAAAACAAAGAAAAAAACTATTATAATATTTGCATGGATGCTTGTTTTTCTGTGGATGGGGTTTATTTTTTATATGTCAGCCCAAGACAGCACATCATCCAGCAGTTTCAGCCGCCCGATTGCGGAGTCGGCTGTTAAATATCTGGCCAGATTTAATTTTATTTCGCAAAATAAAACAACAGATTTTTCATATATTATTGATGTTGAATCGACCGTGCGGATGATTGCCCATTCGACAGTGTTTTTTGTGCTGTCCGTACTTGTGTCCTTGTCTTTATTGCTCAGTGATATCAAAGGGATTCGTGTTTTATTTATATCTATTGCGCTTTCCTTGTTTTATGCTTTCGCAGATGAATTCCATCAGTTTTTTGTTCCCGGGCGGGCTACCGAAATGGCGGATATATTCCTTGACATGCTTGGGATATTGCTGGGGACTGCATTAACTGTGGCATTTGCAAAAATATTTGGCGGAAAGTACAAAAAACGAGTACAGGGTGAAGCTCAAAAATCATCATACGCGCCTATTAAGCAAAAAGTTATTGAGGTTAATCAAAAGGAAGCTTCAGCGTCTGTTATACAAACAAATAGGGAAAAGCCAGCCAGTGTAAAAGTATACGCTGGACCTAGCAGACAAAAACTCGCGTTGCAAGATCTTTCAGTTCCCCTATGGGTCAAGCTTGGGTTTACTATATCATTCAGCGTGCTTTGCGCCATTATCAGCTCGAATGTGAAGTATATGCCGATAATCATTATAATCGCATTTTTTGTTATGCTTTTTATAATTATTAAAACAAAATTTTTGGACAGAAATATTAATAGGTTGTCAGTGCCAAAAATGATTTTCGCAACGATTTTAGCCCTGTTTACTATAGTCAGAGTATACGCATCGTTTAGGCTTGTTGCTAACGCATATATAGCGGAGCTTGGCATTGTGATAGACGACCTATATTATAATTTTATTCGATCCGGCCTTTCCGCATTCGCAGTGCCTTCCATAATCGTTCTTTGGTACATATTAATTGGAAAAGTCGGGAAACTGATAAAAGAAATTAAGTTTACTAAGATTGAAATTACATACATATTGGTTCTGTCGGGTTTGTCGTTTGTCTCTCTTGTGTATATTTATTACAGAACAAACGCATTCTACAGCCCAGCGGATAATAATAATATAATTTATTCGTTGGATTCATATACAATAATAAACGAATTTTCGTTCACGAACTTTACATCAAGCATTAACAATGTCTTTCAGCCGGTGTTTTCCCTGGGGGCGATGCCGTTTGGCGTTATAAGCTCAATAATAGCCTTTCCTCTTTCGCTTGTGCCGAATTTTAGCATGATAAGCGCGTCTGCGCTGAGTTTGTCTGTTGTAAACGCGGTGGCTCTTGCCATATCGATTTTGTTGCTTTCAAGGGCATTGAAAATAAATAACAAAGTGTTTTTTATTTTGCTGATGAGCATATCATTCCCTGCGATATTCTCGCTTTTGCTTGTATCGGGCAATATTGTTGTTTTATTTTATATGGCGCTTTTCATATTTGTTTTAACGAAAACAGATTATGATTACGCCCCGATGCTTACTGTGCTTTCATCGGTGTTTTTGCCGTTTGCCGCAATCCCTCTTGCACTTGATAAACATAAAAACAAGTTTAAAAAAGCCATAAAATCTTACGCCTATCTTGTAGCAAGTATAATACTGTTCAGCAATTTTCTAAGCTTTAGCGGAGTAATAAGCACGATAAAGCATATTCCAAGAATTGATGAGATTATTAAATCGATACTTGGCTTTTGTTCCATGAGTATTTTTGCTCCGAGCGGCTCAGTAAGTTCTGTGCCATATTATGTGTATGAATATGTTCCGTCGGGATATATATATGTAATAGGGGCTTTAATCGGACTTGCTGGGCTGGCAGGGTTTTTCTGGCACAGAAAGGACCAATCGGCAAAGCTTGGTATCATAACTATTATAATTGGCTCGATATTTTCATTATATTTTATATCAACTTTGGTGCCTTCGGGAATAATTTTGTTTTTGATATGTTTTTCATGGGCTTTTATCGCGCTTATTTACATGCTTGCGGAAAAAATCTTGAAACCCAACTCTTTGGTGTTTAAAATTTTGATGAGTGCGGTCGTTTTGGTTATCGCGCTTTATAACTTAAAGGCAATACGAGATATCATAGTGTTTTCATTTAATTATCATTGAAGAATTTTTATTCAATAATCATATTCCAAGACTATTTTTATTAATAATTATAAAATGATTAAAATAAATGACATACTTTAACGTGTTTGATATACTAAATCTATAAAAGCGCATTTGAATGGAGTGATTATTTGTTTTTCTCAAATATTATAGGGTATGACGGCATAATAATTTTACTTACTATTTTAAATATTTTAATAATTGTTTTGCCCGTAAGGACAATCTCGGGCGAAGTTCAAAGGCAAATAAAAAAAGTTGTTTATCTTCCCATTTCGGATTTGATTGAAAAGATAAACAAAAACAGCAAGAAGGACGAGCTTGATTTGCATGAGCTCACACATATGCATCAAAGGGCTGAAAAGCTTTATCAGATATTTGTGTCAATTACTGCGATATTGCCACTGCTTGGCATATTGGGTACGGTAATCGCTCTTTTGAATTCCGCAAACGCCGATATTGAACTGCTCAAGACGAACTTCACATTCGCTCTCACTTCAACTTTCTGGGGACTGGCGGGCGCTATCATCTGCAAAGCACTTGAGGGAGTTTTAAGCCCGGCCGTGGAGCACAATGGCCAATCAATCGCGCTACTCATGTCGCGGCTTGATATGAGTGAATAAGATGAAAAAACGCTCTATTATAGAACTTACGCCTCTGCTAGATGTCATATTACTTCTTGTTTTCGCTTTCCTTATAAATATGCAGGGCCAAAGCGATACGATGAATGAACAATATGAAGAGCTTGAAAAAAAATATGACATTTTATTAGAGCAAAATAGTGAACTGCAATCTGAAAATGAAAAGGCACATATAAAAACATTATTGTTGGAAAGCGAGCAGGCCGAGCTTAATGAAAAGGTATCAAGCCTGACAGAACAGATAGGATATGAAACACTGGCCAACGTTGAAGAGAAAGAAACCCTTGAAAAAGCTTTGGTAGCTTTTTCGGGGCTTACAGATATTGAGGGCAGCCGGCTAAATGATTTGCTGTCAAATCAAAAAGATGCAAAAGAGGCTCTAAAAGGAATAATTGACGCCGATGACATCGTGCTTGAGATGTATAAATACAGCTTTGTCGTAAACCGATTCTTTTTCATTGACATAGAACTTATAGGTGATGAAAACCGAGTGGTAATAAACTCCGAAGAAACACAGATTGCGATTGGCAAAGATGACAACAAAAGCGTAGACTCCAGAAGAGAAAAAACGCTTAAAATATATGATGAACTTAAAGAGATGATTGACAACCGCCAGGGCGGAGACGAAATGGTGATGGTGACCCTTATTGTCCGCGATCCGGAAGTATATCAATACGCCTATGAAATCGCATGGAACGCATTGCGTGAACTCGAACTTGGAGCCAGCGGCTATAGGCTTTATAAAACAAGCTACACATATACAGATTAGAAATAACGGGAGGGGAATATGTCAAACGAAAGGCGAGAAAAAAGAAAAAAAAGAAGAAAAAGCAGAAGAATCGCAAAACTCTTTTTCAATCTGATTATTCTGGCAATTATTATTTACTTGGTTATGCTTGCGGTATCCATCTTCGGCGGCGGAGGCATCCCTTCGAAGCTACGAGGATATGAGTTCATTGACGTTCCCGCACAATTTATTGAAGAAAGTCTCGATGTTGGAAAAGACAAGTCAGACAGCGAAACAGTTTCGATTAATATCGTTGTTAAAGAAGAGAAAATATATTTTAATGATGAAGAGATAGCCATTGAAGATTTGTCGCAGATAGTTTCTGAACATTCTACCGAGAAGGCGGAACTTATTGATGACAATGCCAAAAGAGTCACCTATGCCGAGGTTTATAACGAGCTTGAAAGACTGGGACTTATAATAGAAGAAAAATAGCTTTATGGCAATATTGTAACCGGTGTGCCGATGGGACAGTTTTCCCATAGATAATCGATATCGCTGTTTGCTGTGGCAATACATCCTGCAGTCCAGTCGGTGGAGGTGTCGCTTCCGTGAATCATGATTTCACCACCGAGTGCGGTGTCCCACGAAGGTCTTTTTCCATTGGATATCGCGTCTTTAATATTCTCATAATCCTCTTGCGAGATAATGCCTTTATCTAACCCTTCTTGCGCATCTTGGATATTTGGATAAGAGATTGCAAGTGCCAGATAGTATTTGGACTTGTCGTTTTTAGTGCAGATATAATATTCGCCTTCGGGTGTTTTGCCGTCACCTTGCTTTCTTTTGTGACCTTGGGGAGCAAACCCGAGCGCAATTTCTATTTTCGCGCAAAGCATTTCGCCGTCATACATATACAACATACGTTCGCTTTTGCATATTACTATTTTTGGAGAGTTCATTACATCTTTCCTTTCAAAGGGAGTGGGCGATAGTGTCGGTGATAGCGTTGGCGCAGTAGAAAAGCTAGGCTTAATTTGCTCGGAGGCGTGAGGATACTCGGCATTTGTGCTGTGCCAAGCTTCTGTGCTCTGCGCGGCTTCATTTTGCGGATAAGAACATGAAGAAAACAATAATACAATAATTATAAGCCAAACTTTCATATTCACATTATACCAAACAATTTTCATATTATATAAACATTTGACAAAAATATCTCCGGGTTCTAGAATGACCATAGACCCAAAAGGAGGCTGATATGATTGAAATTCCCGAAAGCTTAGTTCTTGCAAAACAGCTTAACGAAACTGTTAAAGGCAAAGTTATAAAAAAAGTTACAGCCAATCAAAGTCCACATAAATTCGCTTGGTTTTACAAAGAGCCGGGAGAATATAATGATGCCCTTAAGGGTAAGACATTTGGCAAAGCTAAAGCGTTTGGAGGCAAGGTTGAAATCGAAGCTTCCGATATGCGGATTGCTTTTTCGGAAGGTATAAACTTAAGATACGTGGAAGATGCAAAGCTTCTGCCAAAAAAACATCAGTTTTTGCTTGAATTTACCGATGGGACATATCTTGCGGCATCGGTTCAGATGTATGGCGGTATGTGGGCGTTTAAAGAGGATGGATTTGATAACGAATATTATTTTGCCGCGCTTTCCGCGGTTTCTCCTTTAGCCGACGAATTTAATTTGGACTATTTCGGAAATTTTGTGTCAAAAGAGGATATGGGGAAACTGAGCGCCAAAGCTTTTCTTGCCACAGAACAGCGAATACCGGGGCTTGGAAACGGGGTGCTTCAAGACATTTTATATAATGCAAAGATTAACCCGAAAAGAAAAATAAATTCGCTTTCGGATAAGGAAATAGTCAATCTTTTCGCCGCCATAAAAAATACGCTTAGCGAGATGACGGAAATGGGCGGGCGCGACACGGAAAAAGATTTATTTGGGAATGTAGGAGGATATAAAACTAAGGCGAGCAAAAATACTGTTGGGAATCCTTGTCCTGAATGTGGCGGCGAGATTGTTAAAGCCAGCTATATGGGCGGTAGTGTATATTATTGCGAGGGATGCCAGAGGATATAGTAGAATTTACGTATAATTTTGTATTGTTTAGTTAAAAAAAACAACGATATGTACGATAACCTTGTTTAAAGTTTTTGGCGTTTTTAAAGATAAGACGCTATATCGGCGGTAGCCGAAACAGGGTACAGGGGCGCAGCCCCTGCTATTTCCCAGCCGCTAGGATGTTGGATATAAAGCACAAAGATTGGCGGCGTTCGGGGTTGTTGGTTTAGTAACAATCCCACCAACATTTGCTTCGCAAACTGCGGGGCATAATGGAAGTGCAAAGATGAGCTATATCGGAGGTAGCCGAAACGGGGTACAGGGGTGCAGCCTCTGCTGTTTCCCAGCCGATAGGGCGTTAAATATAGAGCAAAAGCTTGTCGGCGCTCGGGGTGCTTTTGTTGATATAAACCTCCAGCCTATATAAAAAAACCGCCCACATAATGTGAACGGTTTGGCTCCCCAGGTAAGACTCGAACTTACAACATCTCGGTTAACAGCCGAGTGCTCTACCATTGAGCTACTGAGGAATATTTGATTGCGTTCCGAAATTATAACACATCTGATTTTCATATTCAATACTAAAAAAGCATTTTTTCTAAAATTATTTGTATATATTTGATTAAGATTCAAGCAATATTCTGATTGACTAAAAGTGCTTATTTATGTAGTATATATCCTAATGATTAGTCAAGAAATAAAAAAAGAAATTGAAAAAAGAAGAACTTTCGCGATAATATCCCACCCTGACGCGGGAAAGACCACTCTTACCGAGAAACTTTTGCTTTACGGTGGAGCGATTCGACTTGCTGGCTCAGTTAAGGCGCGCAAAGCCTCACACCACGCCACAAGCGACTGGATGGAGATAGAAAAACAGCGCGGTATTTCCGTTACTTCTTCGGCGATGCAGTTTTCATACAACGGTTACGCCATCAATATATTGGACACCCCGGGACATCAGGATTTCTCCGAGGATACTTACCGTACCCTTATCGCGGCCGACAGCGCTGTGATGCTTATTGACGGCGCGAGGGGAGTGGAGCCGCAGACAATAAAACTGTTTGAAGTGTGCCGCTTGAGGAATATTCCGATTTTTACGTTCGTAAACAAAATGGATAGAGCGTCAAAAGAGCCGTTTGAGCTTATGGATGAATTGGAAAACGTGCTGGGCATCGCAAGCTACCCCATGAATTGGCCGATAGGTATCCATGGCGATTTTAAGGGAGTATACCACAGGAAGACTCGCAAAGTTGAGTTATATTCAGATGATAGAGCTCACGGCTCAAAGAAGCTTCAAAGCATATTTATATCAATTGACGACCCTAAAGCTAAAGATCTAATTGGCGATTATCTTTATGATAAACTGCTTGAAGAAATTGAACTTTTGGATGGTGCCGGTGATGATTTGGACATTGAAAAGGTTAGACGTGGGGAATTGACACCGATGTTTTTTGGAAGTGCTATAAATAACTTTGGCGTGGAGAGTTTTCTAAACAAGTTTTTGGAGCAGACACCTCCTCCGCTGCCCAGACATTCGGACATAGGCGAAATCCCTGTGGAAAGCGAACAGTTTTCGGCGTTTGTATTTAAGATACAGGCTAATATGAATCCGGCCCACAGAGACAGGCTGGCGTTTATCCGCATTTGCTCGGGCAAGTTTGAAGCGGGAATGGACGCAACGCACGTTAATACGGGAAAACGGGTAAGACTGGCTCAACCTCAGCAGTTTATGGCTGATGAACGCAGCGCAGTTACCACTGCCTGGCCGGGAGATATTATTGGATTATTTGATCCAGGCGTATTTGCGCTTGGTGATACTATAGTTTCAGGGAAAAACACATTTACGTTCGAGGGGATACCGATGTTCGCACCGGAATTTTTCGCTCGCATAACTCCGGAAGAAACTTTGCGCCGAAAGCAGTTTGTAAAAGGGATAGAACAGCTTTCACAAGAGGGCGCTATTCAGGTGTTTAAGCATCTGGACGTCGGGAGACAAGAGTTGATTTGCGGAGCATGCGGTGTTTTGCAGTTTGATGTCTTAAAATACAGGCTTGAAGGTGAATACGGTGTTACAATTCGGCAGGAAACACTGCCTTATAAAGCCGTTCGTTGGATAGAAGGAGACGTGGATGTAAGAAGTCTTACGCTGTCCAGCACGACAACACCGGGAGAAGATAATGAAGGTAGAAGTGTTTTGTTTTTTTCAAACGCGTGGTCAGTCGGTTGGGTTGAACAAAATAATCCGGGGCTTAAGCTTTTGAAAATTGCCTCTCGTGTTTAAAAAGGGATAGATTGGGGAAAATATTTTCGTGAAAAAATTCGCCGGCAAATTCAGCAAGGAGTTTCTTCTTTTTATAGTCATTACAAGCGTTTTGGGCTTGGCGTACGGTCTTAGTGACACTGCAATGTCCAATTATTTTAAAGATGCTTATAACATAACAAGCTACCAACGCGGAGTTATCGAGTTTCCTCGTGAGCTTCCCGGTCTGTTGCTTGTTTTCATAATCAGCGGACTCTCGTTTTTGGGGGATATAAGGATTGCGGTAATTGCGCAAACTCTATGTGTGATAGGCATAACAATTCTTGGCTTCATCACTCCTCCGTTTACAGTTATGCTAATATTTATATTTATATCTTCAGCCGGCAAGCACATCTACATCCCCCTTTCTGACAGCATTGGCATGAAATTAGTAAAAGATAAATCCAAGCTTGGTAAGTATATGGGAACATATAGGAGTATAGCGACTGCTTTTTCTCTTCTTGCGGGGCTTATTGTTTTTTTGGGATTTAAATTTGGTATTTTCAGCTTTATTACACAAATCAAATGGGTATTTGTGATTTCCGGACTGCTTTCTTTTATTGTGGTAGTTTTATTTTTGAAGATGAACAAAATGGTGAAAGAACCGCTTGCAACTGCTCGCAAGCCAAAGCTTATTTTTAAAAAAGAATATAAATATTATTATATACTGGCGTCTATCAATGGCGCTCAAAGACAGATAGTGACAGTATTCGGACCATGGGTACTAATTGACATTTTGGGGAAAGGCGCAGATACAATGAGCCTTTTGGCTATTATCGGCGCTTTTTTAGGGATATTTTTCTTAAGATTTTTGGGCAAATGGATTGACCGATTTGGAGTGAAAAAATTACTAATGGCTGATGCGCTTTCTTTTATTGGCGTATATTTACTATATGGCTTTCTAACTGCCGGGTTTGATTCGGGAAAGTTTGCGCTTGTAGGACTTCCTTTTATTTTGGCGGGCACACTTTATATATTTGACAGAATGTCAATGCAGATGGGGATGGTGCGCGTTGTATATTTAAAAAACATATCAGTTCATCATTCTGATATTACGCCGACTATTTCAACCGGGTTAAGCATTGACCATGTGCTATCAATAGTGGGAGCATATTTGGGAGGAATAGTGTGGATGAGTTGGGGCCCGCAATATGTGTTTTTCATCGCGGCGGCATTGAGCATTACAAATTTGGTTATAGCGATAATAATTAAAATACCTGAGAATGATACAAATATGGAAGAACAAACTCTGTAAAATATAAGATATTTAGCTGTTTTTTAGGCAATTTCAATCAAAGTTTGACTATGAATTTGATATCTTTATGCTATAATAGGAACATGAAAAAAGGCATTTCTTTAACTATTTCCATACTTATTATTTTGTTTTTAGCATTTTCAAATGCTTTGGCAAGCGAGGTTTCTAAGATCCAAAGACACGTTGCCATGGTATATGATGATTCGACAAGCATGTATGTAAGAGACAGCAATAAAAGCCCCGTACTTAACTGGGCTTACGCTAATTATATGACTCAGGCATTTCTAGCCCTCTTAAATCCTCAAGATTCATTTTACGTAACATATATGAGCGACACGGAAAATGAGAATGTTGTTTACGATAACCTGCTTTCCGCAGATAGGTCGCAGGCTATCGAAGATATCCGAAATAAAAATGATTATATAAACAAGACGCCATTTGAAGCCGTTGAAACCGCATACAATATGTTAAAGGATTTGGATGAGGATTTAACAGACGAATATTGGCTTGTTATCGTTACTGACGGAGAATTCACCGACTATAATGAAGATGTGACGCAAACTCTCTTAGGGTACATAGACGAAATGGCTGCTTTGGACAAAACTTTGAAGGTAGTTTTTTTGGCGATAGGCGACAATACGTATCCTCCAATCGCAGATGAAACGAGAGGTCTTATAGTTTACCAGACAGGGACGATGGAAATTGTTTCGGCTATGGCAAGTCTCGCCGATAATATTTCAGGCAGGCACAACGTTTTAACGTCAAGGATGAGTGAACTCTCGGGAAATAGGCTTAGCGCGGACATGGATTTGCCGGTAAGGTCGCTTATTGTGTTTAATCAAGCAGACGGGAACAAGATTATAGACATTTCAAATAGCAAAGAGGATGAAATGATTCTTTCTTCCTCATACGACATAAAAGCACCTGCCGGATTTGACTTTTCTGACAAAATTAAAACTATCACCGATGAAAACGCTTTGGGAACCATAACGAGGGTTGAACCATTAACCGCAGATTCAATTTTATCTGAAGGAAGATATATTTTAACTTTTGAAAACGCTGTTGCTATGAATAATATAAGGGTTATGTATGAGCCGGCGATTGACATAAAAATCCGATATAAACAAAATGGAAGAATTGTAGAAAATCCTGAAGACGGCTCGCTGTGTGACATAGAAGTGGTTTTGATAAATGCTCTGACCGGAAACCCTTTAAACAGCAAAGTGCTGCCGGCCGAAGTTGAATGCAATATACAGATTGTTTCAGACGGTAAAGTCGTAAAGTCGGCTGAAGGATTTTCAATTCAAGAAGCTGAGCTTAAAAGCGGAGATTTTTCTATAAACACAGAGATATCGATGCCGGGATATTTTACTATGAGAAACAGGCAGGATTATTTCTACGATGAAACAGAAATAGCCGCCGCTGCAACTGTTCCGCCGGAATATGACGAGACGAAAGGTCCTTGGCCTCCGGAAGTGACTCTTGTGGTTCAGATACCGGAAGTACAAAATCTTGATTTAAAAACTCTTGAGGAGTATTCTCCTTTTTTAGTGATACCGCTTTTTAATGAAGAAAAAGGGCAGATAAGTGATTTGCAGCTGGGTAGCTTTAAGATATTCAGCTCAAGAAAAATTGAGTTTGAAATATCAATCGATGAAAATAATATGGGATTTTTAATTGCGCCCAAATATTATGGGGATATGTATTCCACATCTACAGGTGTGATTGATATTAATGTTTATTTTCAATCCGAGTATGAAAAAGTAGCTGAAACTTCCATAATTCTCAATATAAATGATTTGCCTTGGCTTTCGCGCAACTACAGAATAATTGTGATCCCGGCTTTAGCGCTTATTATAGTAATATTGATATTAGGGTTAATGGTTTTCCGAAAAAAATTCGCAAAGGGTGCATGGCTGGAATTCACTCAGATGCAAAAAAGCAAAAACGGAGAGTGGGTGCCTTCAAAATCGGCTTCCAGCGCTTCCCTAAACAACTTAAAAGGTAAATGGCGGATGATACCTTTCGCTCCGGAAAGAATAAATATTTCAAATGTGTTGTTTTATCCTTCCGCCGACGATCAGGCGATTATAATTCCAAAAAAATCGCTGAAACAAAACATGGGAACGTCCAAAGGAAAGCTTGAACCTAAGGATCTTAAACTGGATTATTACCTTCAGACAGGACATGGATTTTATATAGAAACCGGCAAAAGAAGGCTTGTGTTTGTATATCATGGGCCGAAGAAGACATTGCTGACCAGAAAAAAGAGATAAGAAAAAACACCGGGAGTTTCCGGTGTTTTTTTAGAAGCAAATTAATAAACTATTTTTTGTTTTTCACATCGTCGCAGATTTTGTTTGCCAATTCTTCAGGGGACATGATTTCGTCTTCTTTTTTGCCGCGCATCCTGACAGATAGGGTGTTATCTTCTGTTTCTTTGTCTCCTATTACAGTTATGAAAGGAACCCTCTCGTTGCGGGCTTCGCGTATTTTAAAGCCTATTTTTTCATTTCGGGTATCGATTTCGCATCGTATCCCTCGGCTTTCAAGAAAAGAGATTACTTCGTTTGCATAGTCGTTGTTTCTATCTGTGATTGTAAGTATCTTGGCCTGTACGGGGGAAAGCCATACAGGGAAAGTTCCGGCGTAATGCTCAATAAGTATTCCAATAAAGCGTTCAATGCTTCCGAATGCTACTCGGTGAATCATCACTGGTCTGTGTTTTTGTCCGTCTGCACCGATATATTCAAGTTCAAATCTTTCGCTCATCTGGAAGTCAAGCTGTATAGTTCCGCATTGCCATGTTCTGCCGATGCAGTCTTCGAGGTGGAAGTCTATTTTGGGACCATAAAAAGCTCCGTCTCCTTCGTTTATTACATACTCCAAGCCTTCTTCATCCAAGGCGTCTTTTAGCGCCTGAGTTGAAAGTTCCCAATCTTCGTCTTTTCCTATACTTTTTTCAGGGCGAGTTGAAAGCTCCATGTGATAGCTAAAGCCGAACACTTTATACACTTCGTCAATAAGTTTAATGACGTTTTTGATTTCGTCTTTTATTTGCTCTGGAAGCATAAATATATGAGCGTCATCCTGAGTGAATGAACGTACCCTCATGAGCCCGTGAAGCGCGCCTGACATTTCATGTCTGTGCACCAAGCCAAGTTCGCCTACACGTATAGGAAATTCCTTGTAAGAATGTGGCTTTGTTTTGTATACCAGCATTCCTCCCGGGCAGTTCATGGGCTTAATTGCAAAATCATCTTCGTCAATAACAGTTGTGTACATATTCTCTCTGTAGTGTAGCCAGTGACCGGAAGTTTCCCATAGCTGTCTGCTGAGTATTATCGGAGTCGATATTTCAACATATCCGGCTTTTCTGTGCACATCGCGCCAATAGTTGACTAATTCGTTTTTAATGATCATACCTTTTGGCAAAAAGAAGGGAAATCCTGGGCCTTCATCCATTAGTGCGAATAGTTCAAGTTCTTTGCCTAGTTTGCGGTGGTCGCGCTTTTTGGCTTCCTCCATCATATTAAGATAAGCCTTCAAATCTTTCTTGCTGTCAAAAGCTGTAGCGTAAATTCGCTGCAGCATTTTATTTTTTTCGCTGCCTCTCCAATAAGCACCTGCGGCAGACAAAATCTTATATGAGCGCACACGGCCTGTGGAAGGAAGGTGAGGTCCTGCGCAAAGGTCTGTGAAATCACCTTGCTTATAAAAGGAGATTACCGAGTCTTCGGGGAGATCGTTTATAAGCTCCACCTTGTAGGGCTCGCCCTTTTCTTCCATGAGTTTGATTGCCTCCTGTCTTGGAAGCTCAAAACGATCGATTGGAAGCTTTTCATCAATAATTATTTGCATTTCTGCTTCAATTTTTTCGAGGTCCTCTGGAGTAAAAGGCTTTTCCACATCGAAGTCGTAATAGAAGCCATTTTCAATCGCAGGGCCAATTGCGACCTTCGCTTCCGGCCAAATACGTTTAACGGCTTGCGCCATTACATGAGAGGCTGTATGACGATAGGTTTTTTTGCCTCCCTCATCTTCAAACTTTAACACAACAAATTCATCTATGTCGCCGACAAGCTCGGTGGTTAAATCTTTCACCTCGCCGTTAATCTTCACAGCGCAAGCCATGCGGGAAAGCCCTTCGCTGATATCGCGAACGACATCAAAAGCAGTCATTTTGCCTTCGTATTCACGTACCGAACCGTCTGGTAATTTTACATTCATTTTGTTCTCCTTTCTTTTTTTATAAATAAAAACGTCCCTTGCTATTATAGCAAGGGACGAATAATTTCTTATCCGCGGTTCCACCCTAATTGTAAAAACCACTCAATTAAGCTATAAGGCGCAACCCCAACCAATCAAAAGGCGGTATTCATCAAGGGATTGATTGGCGGGCTTTCAGCCATGACCTGCCTCTCTTATAAACAAATATCCTCGACTACTGATTCTTTATCATTTCGGTTACGTAGATTGTATTAGATTATAAGTATTATGTCAAGAATAATGCGTTTAACTCTCTAATCTTTCAAGTGCTACTATTGCGTTTTCATAACCTTGGTCAGCGGCTGACTGATACCAATATATTGCTTGTTCCATGTCTATTTCGGTACCCAGCCCGTACTCATAGCAAACACCTGCAAAATATTGAGCTCTGTCATAATTCTGATTGGCTGCCAGCTCAAAGAAGTATAAGGCCTGCGCATAATCGACGTCCATTCCATTTCCATAGTAATATAGCTTCCCTAGATTTGCTTGAGCCCTTGGATATTCTTGGTCTGCGGCAAGCTTATACCAATAAAATGCTTGGGAGTAGTCCTGAACAACGCCTTTTCCATTTTCGTAAAGATATCCAAGATTGCTTTGTGAATATGCATAACCTTGTTCTGCTGACAACGTATAATAGTTTACAGCTTGATCTAAATTTTGCGCTGTTCCGATTCCATATTCATAGCAATATCCTACTTTTGCTTGAGCCTTAACGTATCCTTGATCGGCTGAAAGGATATACAAATCAAATGCCTGGACAATGTCAATTCCAGTGCCTTTGCCAAATTCGTAACAAAGACCCAGTTTATATTGCGCAAAATCGTATCCTTGCAACGCGGATTGGTTGTACCAATAGAATGCCTGCTCAAGATTAACTTCTGTTCCATAGCCGTTTTCATAGTAAATCCCAAGATTGTTTTGCGCAATATCATACCCTTGATTTGCAGCCAGGTCATACCAATAGAATGCTTGGCTGTAATTTTGTTCTACAAAAAGGCCTTTTCCGAAAAAATAGCCCAAGCTATTTTGAGCTTTGGAATTACCTTGGTTGGCGGCTAATTCAAACCAGTAAAAAGCCTGTTCAAAATCAATTTCAGTGCCTGTACCATATTCATAACAAATTCCTATACGATTTTGAGCTACTGCATACCCCTGATTTGCGGATAGCTCGTACCAATAGAATGCTTGCTCTAGATCAACTTCAGTGCCCTTACCAAATTCGTATAAAAACCCTATACGATACTGAGCGATATCATACCCTTGATCTGCGGACAGTCCATACCAGTAGAATGCCTGGTCAAGATTAATTTCCGTGCCTCGGCCATATTCATAACACAGGCCAAGATTATTTTGCGCGACATTGTATCCTTGGTCGGCGGATATTGAATACCAATTAAAAGCTTGATCAAAGTCTAGCTCTACTCCGTAGCCTTTTTCATAGCTGAAACCCAAAAGGTTTTGCGCTTTCATATCTCCTTGGTTGGCAGCTTGAGTTAGATAATCGGCCGCCATATCATAATCGACTTCTACATCTTGCCCGTAAAAATACTTCTTGCCTAACTCGTATAAATAGT
This sequence comes from Christensenellaceae bacterium, assembly GCA_963675575.1. Taxonomy (GTDB): domain Bacteria; phylum Bacillota; class Clostridia; order Christensenellales; family UMGS416; genus JAGLOK01. The sequence goes on along the minus strand of OY776378.1, from coordinate 2,090,022 downwards.
TGGAGTCAGACTGAGTCTCGGGTTCAGGAGTGTTTGTGGGGGCAGACGCCGCTTTTTCGGCCATCTTTTCTTTATCTTCTTCTATAAATTCTATTTTTACGGTTGTTACGCTTTTATAAAATTTGTCCAAATCTCCTCGAGGTTCTTCAACCTCGATTTCAAAAAGGAAGTCTTCGATTTGCCCCTCAGCATAATACTCGTTTTTATCTTCTTTTTCATCGGTTAAAATTATTTCCTCATCTTCGAAAAAGTCTTGATAAAAATCCATAATATCATCAACATCATCCTCAGAACCGAATACGATTTCAATTTCATCTCGCCCCTCATCGTATGAAAAAACTATGGCATCTTCATATATAGGAATATCCCTGTCGGGATATTCATCATAATCCACACCTTTTTTATATATTGCGTTTTGGCAAGAGGAAAGGGTAGTTGTCAGAATAATTATAAGCATAAATGAGATAAATTTTTTATAAAACATAGATTCCTCCAGAACACTAAAAGTAATTATATTACTATTATATAATATTACCGGAATAATTCAAAATAATACGCATTTGTGCTTTTAGAAGATTTTAAAATCTGTAATATTGCATTTATGGTTGCTGTGTGATTTAATTGTCTTAAATAGGATATGCATAGATTTTTGAAAGGCGATAAAATGAACAAAATTGATGTTTTAGACAGATGGACGAAAACAAAGTCTGAAGAGCTATACGGAATAAAAAATTGGGGCGCTGGATATTTTGGTATTTCCGACAAAGGTGAAGCTACAGTATCTCCGCTTAAAGATAAAAATGATGCTCAAGTGAGTATACCTGAAATCATAGCCGGAATCAGAGAGCGTGGGTTTAACATGCCTGTCGTACTGCGCTTTGAAAACCTTTTGGATTCACAGATTACATTTTTGAACAATTCTTTCAGAGAGGCGATAAAAACTTTGGGATACAAGGGGAAATATCAAGGCGTATATCCAATAAAGGTGAACCAACAGCAGCAGGTTATATATGAAGTAACTAAGTTTGGCAAAAGATATCACCACGGTCTTGAGGTGGGCTCCAAAGCAGAGCTTGTTGCGGCAATGTCATACATACATGATAAGGATTCCTGCCTTATCTGCAATGGCTATAAGGATGAAGAATTTATCGACTTGGGACTATATGCGGTAAAGCTTGGATTTAAATGTTTTTTTGTAATAGAAATTCCAGGTGAACTTGAATTGCTTATCGAAAGGGCGAAAGCTTTAAATGTAAAGCCGAATATAGGCCTAAGAATTAAACTCGCATCCAAAGCGGGCGGATATTGGACGGAATCCGGAGGAGATCGCTCCATTTTTGGAATGAATATGTCTCAGGCCATTGAAGTTGTGGATTATCTAAAGGAACAAGAGATGCTGGATTGCTTAAAGCTCATGCACTACCATCTGGGATCTCAAATACCAAACATAAGAGATATCCGTTCGGCTGTTCTTGAAGCCACGCAGGTGTACGCAGAGCTTGTTAAAGAAGGCGCACCGATGGAATATCTTGATTTGGGCGGCGGATTAGCCGTCGATTATGACGGATCGCACACCAATTATTCTAATTCCAGAAATTATACTGTAAAAGAATATTGCGCGGATATTGTGGAAGCTGTTATGAATGTTTTGGACAAGAACGGAATATCTCATCCAATAATTGTGACAGAATCCGGCAGGGCGCTTGTGGCCTATTATTCTATGCTGGTGTTCAATGTGCTGGATGTGGCAAAATATCAAGACTATGAGATTCCAGAAAAGTTATCGGAGGATGCACCTGGTCCGACGAAGAATCTGCATTATGTGTATAATGCGTTAAATATTAAAAATATTCAAGAGTGCTATAATGACGCTCTTTATTACAGAGATGAGGCAAGAGGTTGGTTTATTCATGGGGAACTTTCTTTGCGTGAACGTGCCTTTGCCGAAAAAATATTTTGGCAAACAATAAAAAATATTGCGAAGCTTAAGCGTAAGCTGAAGTTTGTTCCAACTGAGCTTGAAAACTTGGATAGCGTTATCTCAGATACTTATTATTGCAACTTTTCGTTGTTTCAATCTCTGCCTGATAGTTGGGCTATAGATCAGCTTTTCCCGATTATGCCGTTGCAACGATTAAAGGAACTGCCCAGCCGCAATGCTATAATCGCAGACATCACCTGCGATTGCGATGGGAAGATAGATAAATTTATCAGCCCTCACGACGTGGCCACAACAATACCGCTTCACGAGGTAAGCGATGATGAGGATTACTATATTGGAGTATTCCTAGTTGGGGCCTATCAGGAAACGCTTGGAGATTTACACAACCTGTTCGGCGACACAAACGTTGTAAGCGTAAAGATACTTGAAGACGGTAAATTTAAGCTTATGAATGAGATTCATGGCGACAGTGTGGAAGACGTTCTTTCATATGTGGAATATGACCCGAAGGAAATGCGCAATCGCTTTAGGAAAAAAGCTGAAGAAGCTGTTGATGAAGGATTGATTTCGGCCAAAGAAAGGCGCGAGATAGTTAGCGCATATGATGATGGTTTGAGGGGATATACTTACTACGAGAAGTAAGTATAGAGCACTCAATAGTAGGAAACTTTAGGGGATGAAAAAATGCTTAAACATAACGATATAAATAAATGCGAAGGCATATACAGCACATATGATGCGGCTGAAATAGTTATTTTTGGCGCGCCTTATGACGGAACTGCATCTTTCAGGCCGGGGTCAAGATTTGGCCCACAGGCTATTCGTGAGAATATGGATGGTTTTGAGACATACAGCCCCTATCAGGATAAAGATATGAAGGATTACGCTTTTTGCGATGTGGGTGACATGCTTTTACCGTTCGGGAACACCCAAAAAGTGCTGAGCATGATAAAAACTGAAACTGAAGAGATGCTGTCCGATGGTAAAAAAACTGTTGTTTTGGGCGGCGAGCATCTTGTGAGCTATCCCGTGATTGAAAGCTATCTTGAAAAATATCCGGATATGCACATTCTTCATTTTGACGCGCACGCTGATTTGCGGGAAGATTTTCTTGGCGAAGGTTTAAGCCATGCCACTGTAATGCGCCTCGCCTACGATAAGCTCGGCAGCGGCAAGCTTTGGCAGTTTGGAATTCGTTCGGGCACAAAGGAAGAATTTGAGTTTGCGAAAAAACACACACACATGTGCCGATTCGAGCTTTGCAAGGTGGAAAAAGCGGTCAAAGCGATTGGAAATGCTCCGGTTTATGTAACCCTTGACCTTGACGTGCTCGATCCTTCGGCTTTCCGTGGCACGGGAACACCGGAGCCCGGCGGAGTGACATTTAAAGAACTGCTGACTGGTCTTTTGTCTCTTGAAGGGATGAACATCGTTGGTGCGGATATAGTGGAGCTTGCGCCGGATTATGATAGCAGCGGGGCTAGTACCGCCGCAGCTTGTAAGGTTCTTCGCGAAATGCTTCTATTAATGAGTTGAACGCCTAAAATGATGCAATTTCGCCGCAGTATCCACAAACGAAATTCGGTCACTTATGTATCTATAATCTCCCCCATGCGCTTGCGAATCTCACGACGTTTTGCAAACATTTTATGCACTCAGTAGTGTAATGCGGATTAAAATAATTTTACTGATTTATTAATACTAAATAAATCCAAATAAAACATAAAAAGCGAAGCCCAAAAACATTTACGGACATGCGCCGTAAATGTTATACTATATTGAGATGAAAACATGAAAGAAGCGTAAGCTTCGAAATCGAATCCGAACAAAGTGAGGCAAATATGAGTAAAGCATTAATAATCGGAGCAGGAGGAGTGGCAAGTGTGGTAGTTCACAAGTGTTGCCAAAACCCCGATGTATTCAGCGAAATAATGATAGCATCCAGGACAAAGTCCAAATGCGACGCTATGAAAGCGAAACTGGACGGCGGAAAAACCGTTATACATACGGCGAAAGTTAATGCCGACAATACGCAGGAAGTTATAGATTTAATCGAAAGCTTTAAGCCTGAAATCGTAATAAATGTAGCACTTCCGTATCAGGATTTAACCATTATGGATGCGTGTCTTGCCACCAAGACCGATTATCTTGACACGGCAAACTACGAGCCGCCGGAAATACCAAAGTTTGAGTATAAATGGCAGTGGGATTATAAAGAGCGCTTCGAAAAGGCTGGCATCACCGCAGTGCTTGGAAGTGGTTTTGATCCGGGCGTTACTGGAGTTTTCTCGGCGTATGCGCAAAAGCATTACTTTGACGAGATTCACCAGATAGATATATTGGACGCGAACGCGGGCGACCACGGATATCCGTTTGCGACAAATTTCAATCCCGAAATAAACATCCGCGAGATAACGGCGCCCGGAAGCTATATTCAAGATGGCGAGTGGGTGGAAACCGAACCGCTTGAGATAAAGAAAGTTTACAACTTTCCACAGATAGGGGAGAAGGACATCTACCTTTTGCACCATGAGGAGCTGGAATCGCTTGCGCTCAACATCAAAGGCATAAAAAACATCCGTTTTTGGATGACGTTCTCACAAAACTATATAAACCATCTGACAGTATTGCAGAATGTTGGAATGACTTCAATCGAGCCTATAGAGTATGAAGGCAAGATGATTCAGCCTTTGCATTTTCTAAAGGCAGTGTTGCCCGACTCCGCGTCGCTTGGACCTCGCACCAAAGGTAAGACTAATATCGGCTGCATATATCAAGGAACAAAGGATGGCAAGCCCAAAACCTATTATGTATACAATGTTTGTGTACATGAGGAAGCTTATGCCGAGGTGGGATCGCAGGCGATATCATACACGACAGGAGTGCCAGCTATGATAGGAGCTATGATGGTGCTTAAAGGCTTGTGGAAGCGCCCTGGAGTATATAATGTTGAGGAATTCGATCCGGATCCGTTTATGGAACAGCTTATGGTTCAAGGTCTTCCTTGGAACGAAGAATTCAATCCTGTGCTTGTAGATTAATAATATGATAAATATTACAGTAAAACCGAATATCGATTTCAGCAAGGTGAAAACACCATGCTTTGTAGTCGACCGCCGTTTAATCCAAAGAAATTTAGAGATATTAGCTGGTGTTCAAAAAAGGACAGGCTGCAAAATACTTCTGGCTCAAAAGGGCTTTTCCATGTACTCTCTCTACCCCGAAGTCGCAAAGCATCTGTATGGTACGACTGCAAGCTCGTTAAACGAAGCTAGACTGGGCTATGAAGAGATGGGCGGCGAGGTGCATATCTTTGCGCCGGCTTTCAGGGAAGACGAGTTTGATGAGATATTAAGCATAGTAGACCACATTGTGTTTAATTCGTTTTCGCAGTATGAAAAATATAAAAATAAGGTTAAAGGATATTTAGAGAAGAAAATCGAATGCGGAATTCGCGTAAACCCCGAGTACTCCGAGCTGGAGCATGAAATTTATGATCCCAGCCATAAATATTCAAGACTGGGTGTAACGGAGGCGAATTTTGAGCCTGAAAAACTCGAAGGCATCGACGGAATTCATTTTCATACCATGTGCGAGCAAAATTCCGAAACATTGGAGCGCACGGTGGAAGTGTTTGAAAAGAAATTCGGCAAATATCTAAACCAAATGAAATGGGTGAACTTCGGCGGCGGACACCATATAACGCGAGATGATTATGATATTGACCGCTTGATAAATATCGTAAATCGCATTAAAGATAAGTACGGCGTGCAGGTGTATTTAGAGCCGGGCGAGGCGATTGCACTAAATACCGGATACCTCGTTGCAAGCGTGCTCGACATTGTAAAAAACGAGATTGATATCGCGATTCTTGACACTTCGGCATCCTGTCATATGCCGGATGTGATAGAGATGCCCTACAGACCGCAAATCATCGGCGCAGGTGAAGCTGGAGAGTATGAGCATACTTATCGTTTGGGGGGCATGACTTGTCTTGCCGGCGATGTTATTGGTGATTATTCTTTTCCCGAGCCGCTTAAGGCTGGAGATAAGTTGATATTTACCGACATGGCTATCTATTCCATGGTTAAAACGAACACCTTTAACGGAATTAATCTTCCATCGATTGCGATAGCTGATGATAATGGCATTGAAATTGTCAAAGAGTTTGGGTATGACGATTTTAAGAGGAGATTGTAAGCTATAGGTATCAAATGAAATTGTCTTAGCCTATTATTCTTGATTAGGAATTCATTTTTAAAACATAATAGTAAAAGGAAACTCTTTGAAATAAAAGAGTTTTTTGGTATTATAGAGTAATGTTGAACGCTTCAAAAATCATAACAGCTATTTAATAGAGCTTATAAGTCTTTAATATATATGATGAACGAAGAAAATTGAGGTAATTATGAAAAAGATACTGATTATTTTTGTAATAATAATTATAAGTGCCATTATATTTAGATTGATTGAGAATACTATATTGGCAATAGTTAGGGGTTTATTATGAGAAATAAAATAAAAATAGGTATATTAATTTTATTACTTGTTCTCATTAGTTATAGTATTTATGAAATTATTAACGTTGTTAATATATCAGTAAGCTATAGAAATAGTTTATTAGCCGATGATTTAGGACAAGGTATTTTAAGAGTTGGTATTTTATTATATCCACTAATAGTATATCCTAGCTTGTTAATACTTAGTTCGCTTCTGAATTTTGTTTTCAAAACAAAACTTATGAATAAACCGATCATTCAAATATGTGTAATATTTAATTTTTGGATGAAAATATATAGAATAAACATAGATTTCAGACATAAGATTTACTTTTTAAATGAGTATTACAACAGATGGGATTATCATATTTCAGTTTTGTTATTTATGGTTTTGTGGGTTGCTTATCTTTATTTGACAAATACAGATGAATCATCTATTAAAGAGGAGAGAAAAGAAATATTAGAAAAAGCTATATTTTCTACCCTCGTTTGTGGGATAGCTATTTACTTTGGATATGAGTTGCTTATATTTAATACTTGGATGTTTTGTGTTATTGCTTCTGTTTTGTTCATAGTCTCCTCGCTGTTAGTTAAACGAACTAAAATTATAAAGAAAAAACTTGCAGATATACAAACAATAATCGAATTTGGTATTTTTCTTGTATCAGGAGGAGTGGGCATGGCGCTTATAACTTATTTATAGCATATATAAAAGCTAGCTAATTATAAATATGAAGAAGCATATATAGTAGTTTTGTAGGATGCAGTATCTACTTTTTTTAGAATGTCGTATTCTCGAACATTAAGACAACCCAAATTAAGAAAAAATACAAGGGGAACCATGGGCCAGTTCGAATAAGTGAAGGGAGAAGATTAGAATGATTGGATTAGATATAAAAGTACATAACACTTATGATAGCTATCTTAAAAAGATTTTTGATGGTATTGATTTTAATAAATATGATTGGAGTATTGTTACAGATGATATTTTTTACAAGAAAGGCGATATAGAAAAACCTGTTTTTGAAGGTCCTGGTTTGTTGTCTGGAGAGGAATTTAAACTAGGTATTTCTAGAGATAATTATTATATGATTTTTGTGGATATAAAAGCCTATACTAAAGGGAGTAAAATCGATAAAATTGAAACATTTGATGATTTCATGAAAAGTGAATGTCAATTAGCTTTTATGGTAGACGACTGTGTATATACTGAATTTTATTGTAAAGACAGGGCTATATTAGATAATGTATATAGCAATTGTATTGGAGATGATTTTGAAGATGTCAAATATACATCAATTGAGGACGTAAAAGAGAGACCGTTTTGGACTTATTAAAATGAAGCTAATATAAAAGTATCTGTTATATTGAAGTTAATTTCATTGAAATTGTAAAAGAGTTTGGGCGTAAATTTTGAGCTATATTTATTTGGCGGATTTCAATTCTCGCTAGGGATTAATGCTAAAGATTTTTTTGAGGAACTCAATAACATAGAATAGAATTAATAAGGAGTGTTGCAATGAAATTAGAAATAATTATCATAAAGATCAAAAATAACATTGAGAAGATATTAATAGCATTAGGATTTGTGTTAATGATAATATATTCAATATATACAAAGAAGAACAATATCTCAACATCTAACACATGGGCAGGGGTTATAGGAGTATTGCTTTATTATTTACCGATTTTATCCGGTTTGTGGATGATAAGTAATAAAATCAAGCAAAAAAGAAAAATAATAAGTAAAGCAATAAAATTCTTCGTAGGATTTTCATTATTTGTAATTGTACTAGCAGCGATTGTTATGGTCTTATCATAACAAAACTATATAAAGGTAATTAAATAGAAAAAAGATGGGACTGTCACAATTCTTATATTTCTATTATCAGTTGTTTCGCCATGTTTATTAGATTTACTTGTTTTGAGAACAAGATACGAAGAAAGTTTGTTTGTTGAAGTTTTTAGAGATGGAAATAATGAATGCTACTGGTGTAATAATAAAAAGCCAAATTTTGGGGATTTTATGAATAATACTAGCAATGAAATATTGTGTGGATATTGTAATAATCATTTTGCGATTACATCATTTCTAAGTAAGAAAAAGATATTATTCATTGCATTTGTATTAGTAGTTATTGAAATAGTAGGGCTATTGTTAATTATGGAATCTTTGAAGTATATAATATTAATAGCTTTTATAATTTCTTGGATTACTAGTTTTGTTGTGACATTTGGGAGTGTGTTAAAATTTCGGACAGCATGGTAAAAGAATTATAATATAAAGCAGGAGGGAAAAACCATGCAAAAACACCGAAACAAATATGACGAAGAATTCAAGAGAAATGCGGTTAAATTATCGTATGCAAGCCCAAAGAGCGTAAGGGAAATAGCCGACGATTTGGGAGTAGGAGTTAACTTGCTTTACAACTGGCGGAAGAAGTACACGTCAGAAGGCGAGAAAACGGAAGCGGCGACATTGGAAGAGGAAGTAAAGAAGTTGCGACTAGAGAATGCAGAACTCAAAATTGAGCGTGACATGTTAAAAAAAGCCGCGGCCTACTTTGCAAGACAACAAAAGTGAAATATCAATTCATTTTTGAACAGGAAGAACACCCCGAAAGAAAGTGGGCCGATATATTAGGGGTATCCCGAAGCGGATATTATGCTTGGAAAAGAAGTAGAGAAGAAAGAGCAAAGCTTGAGGAAGAATATATCGAGCTGGTAAGAAAGATATTTAAAGAAGGCAAAGGGACATACGGAGCGAACCGAATATGCGGACTAATGCGAAAAAGTGGCCATAAGGCAAGCTTCTATAAGGTAAGAGATATTATGGAACGGCAGGGCTTGCGCTGTGTGCACTGCAAAAGGCGTCAGAGATCGTTAACTAACAGCCGGAAATCGCGCGGAGAAGGATATCCTAATCTGGTACGGGGAATGGAGATAACGGAACCACTGCAAGTATTGACAAGCGATATCAGCTACATACGGACAGGAGCGGGCTTTGATTACATATGCCAAATACTTGACATAAAAAGCGGAGTTGTATTGGCCGAAAGCATGAGCGAGCGCATGAAAGCGGAACTGGTAACAAAAACAATAAGAAAAGCAATCAAAAGATGGCGGCTGCCGAAAGATTGTATTTTCCACAGTGATAGAGGCAGCCAGTATACATCGGAAAAAGTGAAGAACCTTCTTGCATCAAACGGCATACGCCAGAGCTTTTCACGAGTAGGGATGCCGGGGGATAATGCATGGAGTGAAAGCTTCTTTGCGAATCTCAAAAAAGAGACAGTACACTGGATACACTTTCGAACCAGAGAAGAAGCCAGGCAAAGAATTTTTGAACACATAGAAGGATTCTATAATACAAAGAGAGTACAAAAACGACTAGGTTATCTTAGCCCTATGCAGTGGCTGAAGCAATGGGAACAGAAGCAATTAGAATGTGTTGCTTAGTAAACTGTCCGAAAAAGTGTTGACGTTCCTTTCTATTTTACGTTTTCATAAAATATAAGAGATATGAGAGTGATTCGTAAATATTAAAGAATAAATGATTATTATTAAGTGTATTGTAGAAGAAAAGAACTCAGATATTATAAATTAAACAGGAGAGGTGGTAATAGTGTGGGCAACAACAAGCAAGGCATGGCAAGTGGTGAAATAATTGGTTTTGAAATAAAACTAAGTGATATTTCTTTACTTGAGAAAGTGCTTCAAAAAGAATTTGTTGAAGGATATAATTTTAAATTGAATATTACTGTAAATAATGTTGAAACATTGAATAATATTGAAACAGCACTGCTGAAAGAATTTTGTGATAAAGGAATAGACAAAGACCATGAACCGAATGAGCATGGGCGCAATATTGAAAATCTCATAAGTAAGGTAAATAGGGTATTAGTTCAAGAAAATGATAATTTACTGAATTCTGATATGTGCGGAAGTAATAATGAGTAAGAAAGAACGGCAAGGGCGCGTGAATTTTTTTCTGTAAATGCCTATCTGTGACATTGATTTGATAATGATTTTACTCGTTAATCAGTTTTTTATTGCCTTATATTTAGCAATATCAGAATTGAAAACAGAGCAAGTCTTTAGTGGTGCATCAGTACTGAAAATTGATAGCATTAGACTGCAATTTTCCATACCGTTGTTTAAAAAGTAGCATTTTCATTTTTGTTTGTCAAGGATTTAAATGTTTCAGCTTAACCGATCAGGATACATGATAGCCAGTTCACCATGGACAGGGCCCCAATTTCTTAAAGTCCCGGTCCATCTTTTTGTCAGCTCAAAAGTAGCAAGATAAAGAGCCTTGAGCAAAGCCGTACTGCTTGGGAAAACGCTTCTTTGGCGGTTCAGGCGTCGGTATCCACTATTAAGGCTTTCGATAGCATTGGTCGTATAAATTACCTTCCTGACTTTGGATGAAAACTTGAACATGGGACTTATGACATCCCAATTATCTTCCCAGCGTTTCATTGAATTTGGATATTTGCTTTCCCATTTTTCTGTAACGTCAAGCATACGTTCGTGCCCGGACTGTTCGTCGCTTGCGTGATAGATTGTTTTCAAATTAGCCGCGAACGCTTTCTTATCTTTGTGTGATACATATTTAAGCGTGTTCCTCACAACATGGACGATGCAGCGCTGGTATTCTGTAAGCGGATATGCTGCTTCTATGGCTTCTTTAATCCCAGACAAGCCATCAGCACACAACAACAAAATATCTTGCACTCCGCGGTTTTTAAGCTCGTTAAGCACTGATAACCAGAACTTCGAGCTTTCTGTCTCGCCGATTGTGATGGTAAGAACCTCTTTATGACCTTCTTCGCTTACTCCTAGAATTATATATGCCGCCTGCTTTTTGATTACGCCGTTATCACGCACATTGAATACTATCGCATCGATAAATACTATTGGATATATAGCTGACAACGGTCTTTTCTGCCACGCTTCTATTTCCGGCATTATCTTGTTTGTGATACCCGTAACCAGGCTTTCGCTTACATCAAACCCATAGATATCCTGTATCTGGTCGGATATCTGCCGTGTGCTCATTCCTTTGGCATACATGCTGATTATCTTGCCTTCGATTTCCGAAATATCCCTTTGATGTTTTGGTACTACCTTCGGTTCAAAATCGCTGTTTCTATCTTGAGGTACCTGTATCGGAACTTCACCATAATTGCTTTTAAGTGTCTTTGGTTTGTACCCGTTTCTAGAATCAGAATATGTTGGATCTTCAAGCTCTGCTTGCTCCATCTGCTCTACTATTTCACTTTCCAGCATGTTTTGAATTGTGCCACCAAGTAACTCCCGCAATGCTGCTTCGATATCCTGCGGCGTTTCGATATCGTACTCCTGCAAAAGTTGTCTTATGATGTTTGACTTTCCCTCGCTTACCAGTTTCTTTCTCGGTCTTCCCATAATTAAAAAGCCTCCTGTGTTTTATTTTATCACAGTTGGCTTTTACAGAAAATTTTTCACGCGCCCAACGGCAATGTTGCCGGTTTACTTTATCTCCTTCTCCAAACAAGGAAATTCATATTCAATCATTCGGGGGAAATGCACATGCCCTCGCTTTACATACCCCAGCTTACTATAAAGACTAATCGCGGGGACATTATCGTATCTCGTATCCAATCGTATGGATTTTAAACCCTGCTCTTTCGCAAGCTTTTCGGCAAAAAGCATAATTTCATATGCGATATGTTTGCCTCGGAAAATAGGGTCAACCTGAAGGCGGTGAACAACTAGGAACGCGTCACCGAATTTCCATGGGATTTCACAATATTCCTCGCTTTGGTGGCGGTTGATTGCGGCAAAACCCGCAATAATATCACCGATGTAAGCGCCGTATAGTTCGCCGCGTTCGACATCCTTAAGCAATATCTCTCGGGTGGGGTAGTCTTTATCCCATTGAGTGAACCCGGAAGCTTTCATAGTAAAAACAACCGCGTTCATTATTTCGCAAACGATGTCAAGTTCTTGGGTCTTAATTTGTTTAATTATTAAATCCATATTAAAAATTATATAATAATATAAGATTTAGTCAATTTTCGCTCTAAATAATGGTATAATAAGTATTAATTGCGTAAGTAAAATTACTTAAATAATGGAATTGATTATATATTGGTAAATTGGTATACTTCAAAATAAAAAATAACGTAAGCAATCTAAGCTTGGAAGTTTTTTGTAAAATGAACAAGAAAAAAATAAATAATCATTCCTTTTAAAAATAAATATCTGTATAATATAAATTAATAATATTTAAGGAAGTAATATGATTCAATGTAAATTTATTGGGATTGATTTGGGTGGTACAAATATAAGAGCGGGTATAGTTACAGGTGATGGGGAAATACTGCATCAGACATCTATGAAGACTCAAGCAAGCAGGTCCTCGGATGAAGTTATAGCTGACATTATAGGTTTAGTAAAAAAGGTTCTCGTTGAACATGGAACAGATATCAAAGAGATAAAATCAATTGGCCTTGGAAGTCCCGGGGCAATTGATCATGATAATGGAGTTGTCATATTCGCCGGCAATTTGAATTGGGAAAAGATTCCTTTGAAAAAGAAAATGGAAGAAGCTTTTGGGATTCCAGCTTTTGTTTCAAACGATGCCAATATTGCGGCATTCGCTGAATACCTTTTTGGTGCAGGGCAAAATAGAAAAAGCCTTTATTTGGTTACGCTTGGTACAGGCGTAGGCGGAGGGTATGTACTTGATGGAAAGATACAGGCCGGATATCACGGTGTAGGCGCGGAGATAGGGCATATGATATTGGTGCCAAATGGCAAGCTTTGCACATGCGGAAACCGTGGATGCTTGGAAAGATATGCTTCAGCCAGTGCAATTATTGATATGGGAAAAGAAGCGATGGAAAAGGAACCGAACGGAGAAATTGCGAAAAAAGCGGGCAACGACCCTGAAAATCTTAGCGGAAAGCTCATTATCGATCTTGCGAAAGAAGGCGATGAAACTGCCCTTAGAGTTTTTGGAGACTATGCGAGGTATCTTGCTTATACCACAATCAATATAATTAATGTTGTCGATCCGGAAGTTATAATATTCGGAGGCGGAGTGTCAAAAGCGGGAGATTTCTTGCTTGACGCTATAAAAAAAGAGGTAAAGCCGAGGATATTCTTCAAACAGGCGCCTTACAGTGAGATAGTACTATCTCAGATGGGGGATGAAGCTGGCATTATTGGAGCGGCGTTCCTAGGCGAGCAGTATTGCTGAAAATAAACAGATGATAAAACGCTCGGTTAAAATAACCGCGCGTTTTTTTATAAGCAGTTTAATTATCTTTTGCTTTTGAAAAAATCCGAAAGAATTTTCGAACACTTTTCTTCTAAAATTCCACCGTATACTTTGGCTCTATGGTTCATGCGTTCATCTTCTGGCAGATTATACAAAGTTCCGCAGCAGCCGAGTTCCTTGTCAAAAGCTCCGAAATATACACTGTCCAGCCTTGAAACGATAATTGACCCTGCGCACATGGGACATGGTTCAAGAGTCACGTATAAAGAACATCCTGAAAGATTCCAGCTGCCCAAATGCTTTGCGGCCTGTTTAATAGCGACTATTTCCGCGTGGGCTGAAGGATCATTGTCGCGCTGCCGCCTGTTTTCGCCGCGCCCGATTATGTCGCCTTTGAATAAGACGATTGCACCCACAGGCACATCTCCGCCATTTTCGGCGGATTGAGCCAATTCATAAGCTTCTTCCATGAATTTTTCGTGTTCTATAAACATTTAAAATGCTCCGAGAGCCATATATCCTATGTATAGTGCATATAATGACAAGAGGGTAATTCCTTGCCATCTGTATAGTCTTCCTTTAATCCAAGCCGGAACAATGACCAATAGTGAAACAAACAAAACAATGGGAACATCAAACACAAGCGACTGAGGTATAGGGCTTTTGAAAAAAGGAAGTGTTTGCAGGGACACATCAAGGCCGGTAGGAGAAATTATCGAACACGTTGAAAGTATTAAGACTATGTTTAGTATATTTGCTCCGATTACGTTGCCGACTGACAGAGAAAATTCTTTTTTTATAATCGCTGATATAGTTGTTGCAAGCTCTGGCAGGGATGTGCCAAGGGCGACGATGGTCAAGCCTATTATCTGATCGGATATACCAGCTTTGTGTGCTATTATCGTTGCGTTGTTTACCAAAAGTTTCGCACCGAATATTATCCCTAATATGCCTGCCGCAAATTTTATAGAGTTTGTTATAATGTTCTTTCTGTTAACTTCGGGTGTTTCTTCGTGCTGGTTATATTTTCTCGCTTTTTTTGTCGCAGAAATGCTGTATAAGAAAAACAGGAACATCACAACAGCTAAGATTATCCCCTCGAAGATGTTAATGTTTTTATCAAGCATGAATATAAATAAAAGCAATATGGACGCGAGTAGGAATGAGGCTTTGCCTCGAAAAGTTTGCTTGTGCACATGTGCGGGAAGCACTGTTGCTGAAATGCCAAGTATAAGTGCGGTGTTACACACGATTGAGCCTAAAGCGTTACCGATACCCATGTCCGGAACTCCGCTTTTGACGGCAATTGTTGATACCATAAGTTCAGGAAGTGTGGTGCAAAGAGATATTACTGTTGCACCGATTATAAGCTTTGGAATTCTTGTTACTTCCGCAAAGTAAACAGTGCCGTCGACAAAGAGATCTCCGCCTTTAATTATTAATACAAATCCTATTGCCAGTAATATTGATGCGAACCAAACAGTTTCTTGCATAATTTTCCTTCCAATTGAAAAAATCGACTATAATCTTACCATGATTATACCAGAAAATAAATATTTATTTGGCGAAATAGTTTTTTGTGTTGCCAATAATATTATTTGAGCATAAAATGTTTTTTGTTTGCCTGCTTTAATAAAAGCGGATATAAAACCTGCGATATGGTATAATATTTTTAATATTTTCATTGGAGAGATAATGCATAAAAAAAGTTTTATAAAAAGCGCTGCGGTGCTAGGCGCTGCCGGACTTATAGTAAAATTAATAGGGGTACTCTATAAGATACCTCTGGCAAATATAATCGGGACAGAAGGAACGGGGCTGTATTACAAAGCATATCCTATATATACAATATTACTGATGCTTTCAACAGCGGGTCTGCCTCCTGCGATATCAAAGCTTGTGTCTTCACATATAGCTTTGGGGGACAAGGCTGGCGCACAGAAAGTCTTTAAAGTTTCACTTGCGCTTTTAGGAATGTTCGGGCTTTTAAGCTCGCTGGCACTTTATTTTTTCAGCGCGTCATTTGCGTCGCTGCAGGGCTCACCGCTTGTGGAGCTTTCAATAAAATACATCTCTCCTGCGATTTTCTTTGTGGCAATCATGGCTGCTATAAGAGGATACTTCCAAGGTCTGCAAAATATGTTTCCCACCGCGATGACTCAGATGGTGGAACAGGTGGGCAAAGTTTCAATCGGATTGACACTGGCTTATATAATGGTTCCCAGAGGAGTGGAATTTGGCGCGGCGGGAGCGATTTTGGGCGTGATGGCTTCAGAATTTATAGCTATGTGTGTTATAATTATATATTATTTGGTACGCAGGGAAAGAAAGCTTAAAAACGCTGTTGCCTATCAAAAAACTCCTAGAATTTTAAAAGATATTATAAAGCTTGCAATACCTATACTCATCGGAGCTTCTATTATGCCGATTGTACAGTTTGCAGATTCGGTAATTGTGACGGCAAGGCTTGAGGCGGTGGGAATCGCTAGCGGCACTGCGCTCTCGTTATTCGGAATATTTTCAGGTTTCGCAAATCCTCTTGTAAATGTCCCCGGAACAGTTTCGCTGGCCTTTGGTGTATCTATTTTGCCTGTTATCTCAGCGGCAAAAGCCTCAAATTCTCCTGATGAAATTAAGCGCAATTCTAAAATGGGGCTTAAAATGGCTATGCTGGTGGGACTGCCTTCCGCAGTCGGGCTAGGGGTTTTGGCGAGGCCTATAATGGGACTGCTATACGGTCACACGCTTACACCTGAGCAATTAGTTTTAGCAGGGCAGCTTCTCGCGATACTTGCAGGCGGAGTGATATTCCTTTCAGTTTTACAAACACTTAACGGCGCTTTGCAGGGATTGGGGAAGGTTATGGTGCCTGTTGTCGCTCTGGGTGTCGGCGCATTTGTGAAAATCGTATTGAGCTATTGGCTAATCGGTATAGCCGAAATAAATATATACGGCGCGGCTATATCAACCCTATCTTGCTACTTTGTGGCATCTGCTATTGATATCATTATGGTCAAGCGCTTGACAGGGACAAAGTTTGGGGTTGCGGAATGTGTTTTGAGGCCTTTGGCGGCTTCGCTTTTAATGGGGGTGGGAGCATGGGGAAGCTACACATTGCTTTATGGACTCTTAGGAAACGCGGCGTCAGCGCTTATCGCTGTTTTTGCAGGGGTTGTGGTTTTTGCTCTTTGTATACCCCTGTTCAATGTTTTAAAGCGCTCGGAAGTGCTACGGTTGCCTGGGGGTAGTAAGATTGTAAAGGTATATGATAAGCTTTCACGGAGGGAAAAGGATGCATAAAATTACTGTGATGGGGACATCCGATAAGCTAAAATATATTATAAACGATGATTATATCAAAATAATTTTAAGAACAGAAGTTTCTGCAGCCGCCGAGCTATTAAAAAGCCGTGGGGTGGAGTTTAAAACTTTGGATTTTATATATGAAGGCGCATCCGATTTTGACGAGCTTGATGAGATGCTTGCACACAAAGTAATAGAAGTCGCCCGAGAAACCGAAGTGATATATGTTGTGCCGGGAAGTGCCGTAACTGGCGATGGCAGTGTAAAAGAGATAGAAAAACTATATGAAAGAGTGGAGATTGTGCCGGGAGATGCCCCTGAATATGAACTTCTCTCAGCGATTTTTGATGCTGATGTTGCAGGAGGATACTCAGTAGTACCTGCTTCGTGCTTGGAACGGGGAGCTTTTTCTGCGCATCTACCGCTTGTTATTACCTGCCTTGATAATGAATATCTGTTGAGCGATGTTAAACTTTTGCTCACCGAAGAATACGGGGACAGCCATTTTGTGTATATAGGCAAAGGTGAAAAATACAGCAAGGTCAAACTTTATGAAATAGACAGGTTTGAAGAAATTGATCACGATACAATGCTTTATGTTCCAAAGAAAACCAAAACATCCAGGTATGACTTTTGGGAACTCGAAAATGTTTTTATAAAATTGCGCTCACCTGAGGGATGTCCGTGGGATAGGGAACAAGACCATGTGTCTCTAAAAAGATATTTGCTCGAAGAATGCGCAGAGGTATTGGACGCCATAGACGGCGGTGACATGCATGAGCTTATGGATGAGCTGGGCGATGTTTTGCTTCAAATCCTTTTTCATGCCACGATAGCGGCCGAGCGCGGTGATTTTGATATTCGAGATATTGTCGACAATCTGGCAAGGAAGCTTATTAGAAGACATCCTCATGTTTTTGCCGACACCAAAGCAGAAAACTCTGAGGAAGTGCTAAAGCAGTGGGACGAAATCAAGCATGAGGAAAAAGAGGATAAAAGCGTAGCAGGAAAATTAAAAAGCGTTCCGAAATCCATGACTGCTTTGATGCGTGCTCAAAAAGTGATTTCTCGTGCCGCGAAAACAGATTTTTTCACAGACAAACAAAACGACGCAAAAACATTGATTGAAAGGCTTAGAAACGATTTAGAAATTCTTGAAACTTTGGAAGATGAAAGTCAGGCTGAAATACCTATTGGAGATTTATTTTTTAATGCGGCGAACTTATCCAGAGTGCTAAAGGTGGAAAGTGAGATTGCGTTACATGATAAAACAAGGAAGTTTATAGAGGAAATAAAGAGAGAGGAATCCAAAAATAAATAATATTAGTTTTTGTTGGAATCACTTGATAAACGCCATAGTATAATATATTATAATAAATAGTTGAAAAATAACGGTTTTCGTTGTAGAATTGACTAGAAAAATATATTCTATATTATAAATTATGGGAAAAATAGAATATGAATAACTTAAGGAGGTCATAAATGAAGAAATCGGATTTTGTAGCATTGGTTGCTGATAAAGGCGGCCTTTCAAAAAAAGATGCTGAAGCTGCGGTTAACGCATATACCGAAGCAGTAATCAGCGCACTTAAAGACGGCGAAAAAGTACAAATCGTTGGATTTGGCACATTTGAGGCTAAAAATCGCCCTGAAAGAGACGGATTTAACCCAATTACAAAAGAAAAAATAAGAATTAAAGCATCAGTTAGCCCCACATTCAAAGCTGGAAAAGCTTTTAAGGAAGCACTGAACTAATTGTTATTGAAGAAATGTTTTGGAGAAACTTCGGAGAGATCCGAAGTTTTTCTATAATAACGAAATTTATCATTAATTCTTAAGGGGAAATCAGCAAAAATGATTAAAATGTTTGACAACAAATGTTTTTCATTATAGAATTAATTAAAGCACTTTACTTTTTTAATTGTGACCAGCCAATATTTAAATCAAAAGTCTATTATTTCTCGGACGCATTTTTATGTTTTGGTAATAAGGTTTGCTCCTGTAAATAACGCTAATCACTAATAATAACTAGGTTAAAATTTGCATTTTAAATATTTCAAAAACTTACAACAAATACAAGGAGCACTAAATGAGTGAACTGAATCTTTCTGCGATGAAAGTAACGCAGCTGCGTCAAATAGCGGCCGAGTCAGGCATTGAGATACCCCTCAAAGCAAAAAAGCAGGATATAATTGAATTGATTGAAAAAAAGGTTGCTGAAGTTAAAGCCCAAATAGAAAGTGGCGAACTTAAAGTGATGGAACCCAAAGTTATTGTTGAAGAAAATGACAATAATACCGATACTGGAAGAGGGGAATCGGAATCTTACAATAATGAAAGCAAAGAAAAAGAATCAGAGGGTGGTTCTAACAATAAAGAAAAAAAAACAGAGAAAAAATATTCATCATATCAACCTGTGAAAAAAACTTCCTCATTTCAAAAGCAAAGTAAAAAAAGCAATACAAAAAGAAAAGAACGGGAAGAAAATCTAACATCTATTAATGAATTAATAGATAAGGGAGAATGCGGAGTGGCAGAAGGAATGCTTGACATTCATAGTGATGGTTACGGCTTCTTGAGGTCATTTGATAAAAATCAGAAAGACACATATGTATCAATTAATCAAATAAAAAGATTCAAGCTAAGGCAGGGAGATAGCGTAAAAGGAATTACCCGCCCGGAAAAAGAGAATGAGCGCTATCTTGCAATGCTTCAAATAACGGAAATAAATTCTCTTCCCCCGGAAGAATCCGCAAGGAGAAAATTCTTTGGCGATTTGACACCGGTTTTTCCGGATGAAAAGCTGAAGTTTGCTCGTGAGGATGCCCCGGAGATGCTAGCCATTAGGCTTATAGATCTTATTGCTCCTGTTGGAAAAGGGCAGAGGGGAATGATAGTATCACCGCCCAAAGCGGGAAAAACAACACTGCTTAAAAACATCGCAAACTCTATTGAAAAAAATAATCCTGATATGCATCTTATAATTCTGCTGATTGATGAGCGGCCTGAAGAAGTGACGGACATGCAGCGCTCAACCAGCGGTGAGGTTATTTATTCTACTTTTGATGAGCGTCCGGAAAATCACTGCAAAGTTGCGGAAATGGTATTGGAGCGTGCAAAGAGATTAGTGGAGCAAGATAAAGATGTTGTTATATTGCTTGACTCAATAACTCGTCTGGCTCGCGCATATAACCTTACAGTTCCTCCATCGGGAAGAACTCTTTCAGGAGGTCTTGACCCTAGCGCTTTATTTAAACCTAAACGTTTCTTTGGCGCAGCGCGTAATATTGAATTCGGAGGTTCGCTGACTATACTGGCTACGGCGCTTGTAGACACCGGGAGCCGCATGGATGACATCGTATACGAGGAATTCAAAGGAACAGGCAATATGGAGCTTCATCTGGACAGAAGACTTCAGGAAAGACGTGTTTTCCCGGCGATAGATTTGTACAAATCGGGAACAAGGCGTGAGGAAGTATTGCTTTCGAAAGAAGAAATGGATGCGATTTGGCAGGTCAGGAAGTTGCTTTCAGGAAATCAGGATGATGCGACAGAGTTACTTATTGATATGATGTCAAAAACAAAAACCAATGAAGAGTTTTTGGGTAAGCTGACTTCGTGGCTGAGCCTTATGGAAAAAGAGGGGTACAGACAAGTTACCAGATAAATTGAACAATAAAATGAAAGACCTGATTTATATTATAGGTCTTTTTTTATACTCTTTTAAGAACTATGATTTTCCTATCTTAAGGCTTGGGTTAAAGCTTTATCTACAGCGGCGATGATGCCTCTGGATGTATATGTGGCACCTGAAATGGCTTCTACATCGGTAGATTGTGCTTCAATTATACACTGGGGTAAGTATTCCACAGGGCGTCCCCAATAGCGCTCGTTTACTTCATTGTGCTTTATTACTTCAACTCTTACAATCTTGTCGTTTAGGATTTCCACTTCAACAGTTAGACCGGGGCGGAAACCCTCTGCGGTAGCCTGATAAATGCCGTCTTGATATTTACTTTCATTGATTGGCATTGGTGTAGGCTCTTCAGTTGGCGTTTGTGTGGGCTGAATAGGTAATTGGTCAGTTGCCTGCGCAGCGGGAAAAGGCGAAGGGGCAAATAAGATTTCAGCAGAGGGGGTGTTTGTGGGAGGAATATTACTTACCGCAGAAGTTTGAACATTTGAAATTTGTGCACTTGATTTATCACTAAAAAGAACATCATCTATCGCAAAACCGCCTACATCAACTACGTGAATCACCATAATCGCAATAAATGCTATGGTTAAAAATCTATGCAGCGACATCCAAATTCGTTGGGGAATAAACCTCTTTCGGTAAACAAAGCTTAAGCCCAGAAGTATAGATACAATCCAAGAAAATGTGCCCAGATTAAAGCCTATAGCCTTATCGCTTGAGAGAATGCCGTGAGCAAGCCCAAATATTATAAGGACTACCCCTATTGATTTATGGTTTTGTCTGAGAGTTCGGTTTAGCTGCGATATGAAATTCATTTTTTTCTTTTTATTGAGCACCCTTAACAAATAAACTACTGCCAAAAAACCGGCTGCAATCATGGAAATCCACGCAAAGACTAAATTCAGATAAAATAACATTAAATATAAGTTCCTATTTTTTTAAAAAGCTGATTTATTTAAATAATATTTAATTATAACAATACTTGATAAAAATAGTATGAATAAAGTGTAAAAATTTTTTGTGTGAAAAAGCCTGTTAAGTTCAACCAATCGGCTATGGTTAAATGCTGCAAACTTGTGTTTTTCAGTATTATTCTATATTGGAATAATTAATAATATTATTAACCAAAAAAGAATGAATATACGATGGGAAAGTATTTTTCTATTATGGGATAGGCCGCAAATACGGTGAAATACCCCAGAAGGAGCGCAGTTGTAATTGCAAAAACTATTGCAAGTAATTTCTTTTTTGTTTGAGCTAAAATGATTTTGCCGTACTTTTCGTTTAATAAAAACAAAATTACTAGTGCTGAGACATTGTTAAAAAGCGCCCAACCAATCCAACGGAATGAATCAGTGGCAAAAATCAAAGCTGAAAGAGGAGACAAAGTCGCCAAGAGGAGAAAAAGGATAAGCATTGTTTCTTTTCGTAGACAATAAAAAAAGGCCTATACTTAACATAGACCTTTTTGGTTGTAGGTATTATTAGGGCATGTAAATCCACTCAACTCTGGCTACAACTCCATCCACAACGCAAACAATAACAAAGGCATCATCTGTGAATGGGAAAAGCCAATCTCTGAATTCATCATAGTCAACTTCGCCGATTTGAGACGTTAGAAGTGGGCGGTTTAAGAAATATCTTGTGTCCGGTGAGGTTCGCAAAACGACCGGTCCTGGATCAACATCTCGGATGTAGCCTACATATTCTATAAATTCATAGTCATCAGGTGAAGCGCCGAGATGGTCTTCCAAATAGGCCGCAGTCGCTTCGGGATTGCTGAGCCATTCAACGTAATTGAACACTATATCTGTCTGCCCGTCCATCGCCATAGATTTCCCTTCGATATATGCGCAGTATTCTTCAACATAAGGAATATCGCTTCCAAGGTTAGCTGAAATGTATGCTAATTGATCACTCGCCTCTGTATAGTTTGCAGCCCCCAAATCTTCGGTGGGAAGGCTTGCAAAGTCCGGCGGAGTGGGCATTGGGGTCGGTGTTGGAGCAGGTGTTGCTGTAGGAACCAGGGTAGGTGTTGGCTCAGATGTTGGTGTGGGAGAGAAGGCGATTGTAGTTTCAGGCGCCGCCGTCATTGTGCCCTCCGGTTCCTCGGTTGGGGTAGCCGTGTCTGAAGCTGGATCAATCAAGCAACCTGTGAAAATAATAGTGGTTAATAATACCGTCATAATTAGCGAGGTTATTTTCAATTTGTATTTATACATAAATCTCATCCTTTCGTATGTGAAAAGAATTCTCTTCTTGCTTAAAAGTTAAATATATTTTACCACTTTCTGTTATAGCTTTCAAACAAGAAAAATCGCGAGAGTGCTAAGAAAATATTATAGAAAAAAGCAATCCCCAAATGATCTGGGAATTGCTTTTTTAAAGACTTATTAAATATTAAATTTATCTTAGAATGCTTGAGGAGTATAGTCAGGAAGTTTTTTGTCAATAAACTTACGTTCTATCCTGGCGAATCTCTGCAATCCGTTTTCAATTTTGATATCAGGCCAGCCACCTTGAATTAAGGGCTGTGCATATTTTAGGAAATCATCAGTTACGTCTATTCCGCTTGGAGCTATCCAGCTATCCGGAAGGAAACGCTCTGAGTTGGCCACAACATCAAGTTTTACTTTGTCAAAATAAGCTTCATATTTATCTTGCTTTTTGCGCAAAGTTGTCGCCATATAGCCTGTGCCGTCTTCAAATGCAATCTGAACAGCTTTTTTGCCTACATTATAAGCCTCTTCAACGTCAACTTTTGATGCGTGTATTGAGCAGCCTCTTTGAAGCACGCCGGGTGTTTGTCCGGTTGCCTGGCCTCTTGCTTTAAGCTTATGTTTATTGAGATAGTTTGTTACTGCCTGCATAGCTGTGATTTCGCTTGCGCCGTATTCAACATGGCCAAACTTATCATGGCTTGCGCCGATGTCACCAACGTCAAAGCCTTCGTTAACTACGACGATGCATCTGCCGTCCTGCTTAAGCTGGTCGTTAACGTTTTCAGCCAATGATTCCAAATTGTTTTTGGATTCTGCAAAGTACAATTGGAGAGGCATCTTGCGCTCGGGGTCTGCAAGCCTTGAAGCCGCAGTAAGCCAGCCTGAAGCTCTGCCCATCGCCTGGAACACTGCAACGCATTCCGATACGTGCATTCCACGGTTTTCTTCTTCCACGTTTTGCATTATTGTCGCCCAATACCTTGCCGCACTTGCGTAGCCGGGTGTATGGTCAATAATTGTGAATTCTGCGTCTCCGACATCATTATCGATTGTTTTGGGAACTCCCACAACAGTCAAATCCACGCCGCGTTCTTTGGCTAGATTGGAAACTTTGAAAGCAGTATCCATAGAGTCGTTTCCACCGATATAAAAGAAGTATCCAATATTGTGAGCTAGGAATATGTCTATTATTCTGTTGAAATCATCCTCTTGATCATCATGCAGTTTATATCTGCATGTGCCGATTGCTCCTGCGGCAGGTGTGTTTTTAAGAAGTGCTATTTCGTTTTTGTCTTGAGCTGTCATGTCTATGAGTTCTTCAAGCAAAACGCCTTCTATACCATGCCAAGCAGCATATACTTTATCTATCTCGTCATACGAGAAGCATGCTTCTACTACTCCCTGAAGCGATGCGTTTATCACGGGAGATGGACCCCCGGATTGCGCCACTAGTGCGTTTTTCATTTTTAAATCTCCTTAATAAAAATAGTTCATATAAGATATTACCATATGATAAGCCTACTTTCCATACAAAAATATTAATAATATGTATGAAATTCTTAAGAATTGACAAATAAATTTTTTTGATGGATAATTTTAAGATGGAGATGGAAAAAGATAACAGCACAATTGAAGAAAATTTGCATGCAAATCACAGGCAAAGGGTTTTTGATAGACTGCAAAATGACGGTATTGATTCCTTTTATGACCATGAAATTATTGAGCTTATTCTTTTTTACACTGTGCCGAGGATGGATACAAAGCCCATTGCACATAGGCTTATTAAGGAGTTTGGCTCATTTTCCGGCGTAATGGATGCGGACATCAAAAGTTTGGAAAAAGTCCAAGGGGTATCTCATAAGTCCGCCGTACTGTTGAGCTTAATGCCTTCGCTTATCCGTAGGTATAATATTGATAGGCTAAAGCCGAGAAGCGCTGTTGATTCATTTGAAAAAGCCGCGAAATATGTTGAGGCTTTGCTTATGGGCGAAAATAAAGAAGTTTTTTATGTGTTGTGCTTGGACAGCAATAATCGTCTTTTAAAGGCTGAAAAGCTGAAAGAGGGAAGTGCGGCGGAGATAATAATAAATCCGAGGGCGGTGGTGGTAAGCGCTACAAAGCATGAAGCCGTGAGTGTGATATTGGCGCACAACCATCCGCATGGAAACTGCCGACCGTCAATTGAGGACATAAGCGCCACAAATAAGGCCGCATTGGCTTTGGGCGTGATAGGCATTCCGCTTTTGGATCATATTATAGTCTCGGAAACTGAAACACTTTCTTTTAAAAGAGAAAACATAATGGATGAGATTATAAAATCGGTTGCCGTGAAAATAGAAGACGCAAAAAGCGTGTATTCTTAAATATAAAGTACTGCTATTTTTCTTTTATAGGAAGCCCGCTTGAATAGCTATTGTTTCCCAAAATGGCGGAGGTTTCATCTAAAGACATATTTCCGTCAAAAAACCCCATTACAGTCTCTATATATTTTGCGGCTTTGTCTGCCGCGATATCAAAAAGCTCAGGGAAGGAATGATTCGATTTAATTGACTTGTCCCAAGGATTTTCCCATATTTCTTTTTCAAGGTTTAAAAAATCATATTCCGGAAGCTTTTGCGCAGGCGCGTGGCTGGTTACTACCCCCGGTTTTTTTATAATATATTCAATCAGTGTAAAGATACTGTGTTTAATCTTATATGGAGAATACAAAACACTTATGATTTTTCCCATATCATCTATTGCCTTATGCGCCTGTTCATAAGTAAGGCGGCTTTCGGGATATACTTCATCACAGGCAATGCTTACTGTTAGAGCTACCTGTGATTTTTGTTCATTACTGATAATTTTTGAAAACTTTGCCTGCTTGGGGATGCCTTTGTTTCCTTTGGAACGGTAGTACCAGGTGTCAAACTGCGATTCAAGAGTAAGATGGCAATTGGTGTTATGACTGCCGTCTGCGTTATCCGTTTTGCCGTACACAAAAGGATGGATTGTGGTATCCGCAGCATAGTGAGTCACAAACCCTATAGTCCATGCAAGTGCGGCCGCACCTTGTTTTTTTGAGTTAATCAATACAGAACGGAAAAATTCATTTACCCTTTGAACGTGCATTTTTTCACCAAGTTTGTTTGGGGAAAAATCTTTGTCCCAAAACTTAAATATATTATAGAAAAACAAAAAGTCAGGACCTTGCGCGCCAAGCTCGAAAGCCGCCATGTTTTCTTTTATATATTGCGGCGGATGTTTGATTTTTCCCAAAGCTTTTTGGGCTATATTTTCATGGATATAAGCTGCTGGCATAGTTGATTCCTTTGATGTTTAATCTGTTAATATTATATTACCATAAAAAAACAAAAGTGTTTCAAAATATTTATATATATGATAATATATAATTAAAATAAATTAAAGGAATTATCGTTATGCTGAAGTGGTTTACGAAGCAGGAAAAAAGTTGGATGATGTACGACTGGGCCAATTCCGCACACTCTATTGTGGTTGTGACGGTGTTGCCCATTTTCTTTATGTCTCTTTTCAATGACAAAGCTCTTGGGCAAGCTAAGCTTGGAATGTTCACTTCTTTAGCCGCGGTTCTTATAGCTATATTGGCTCCTTTACTCGGGACGATAGGTGATTTCAGAAATATGAAAAAAAGGCTTTTCACCTTATTCGTTGCCATTGGTGTCACAACTTGTCTGTTTATTGCAGCGACTCCGTTTATGCCGATATGGCAGCTTGTTATAGGATTATATGCTCTGAGTAATTTTGCTTTCGCAGGCGCGAATATTTTCTATGACGGTTTTCTGCCGGAAATAACAACAAATGAACGTATGGATAAAGTTTCTTCTTGGGGCTTCGGCTTGGGATATATAGGCGGCTCGACAATTCCTTTTGTGATATTTCTTGTTCTTTATATGCTAATTCCGGTTAATTATGCTATGGCGATTTCATTCGCGTTAACAGGAGTTTGGTGGGGAGTGTTTTCCATTCCCATGCTGAAGAATGTGAAGCAGACTCATTATATTGAAAAGAAAAAAGGTTTAATGAATGATGCGTTTAAACAGCTTTGGAAAACTATGAAGGAAATTTCCAAGAGAAAAGGAATGCTGCTTTTCCTTCTGGCGTATTTTTTCTATATTGACGGAGTAAATACGATTATTCATATGTCCACAGCATACGGGAGTGCATTAAACATTGACACTACTCAGATGATGCTTGCTCTTTTGATGGTGCAGGTATTAGCTTTTCCTTTTGCTGTTTTATATGGTTTTTTGGCAAAAAAAGTAGGAGCCGAAAAAATGGTTCTTGTGGGAATTGGAGTATACATGTTTATATCGATTTTTGGCTTTTTCGTAAGCCAAAACTGGCATTTCTGGGTGATAGCCGCTCTGGTTGCCACCAGCCAAGGAGGAATACAGGCTCTTTCCCGCTCACTGTTTGGCAAAATGATTCCCGAAAAGAAGCGGTCAAATGAATTCTTTGGTTTTTTCGAGATATTCGGAAAATTTTCAGCTATTATGGGACCGTGGCTGTTCGGAACTGTCGGACTTATGGCTTCAAGGATAATAAAAAGGAATAATCCTGGAATAATTCAGGACGCCCTTGACAAGGCAGCTGCTCCATATGGAGTTTTAAGTGTACTTTTTATATTTATAATAGGCGCTGTGTTCTTTGCCTTTTTCCTTAAGGCAACAAAAAAAGAAAAAGAGGAACAAACACAGAAATAAATCCGTCTATAACAATATAGACATAATATAGGAGGATTAAAATGAAAAAAAGATTGTTAATAATTGTAAGCATCATGGTTGCATTCTGCCTTGCTTTTGCCGGATGCGCTTCAAGAAGCGCAAGCGAAGATTCAATGAACGCTTCCGCACCGCAAGCAGTATATGAGAAGTCTACTGTAAGTACAGAAATGGCCGAAGATGCAGGCTTTGGTGGAATGGACTCTGTAGCATATGATGACGAGAGGGCTGTCAAGACTGAAGAATCCAGTGCTACTGGTGGTGCTGGAATCGAGGATTTTTCAGAAAAAATCATCTATAATGTTCACACATCGCTTTTGGTCGAGGATGTCGAAGTTGCATCCAACTCAATCACTGAGAAAGTAAAATCTCTGGGTGGATACATTTCTTACGCCAACACTTACAATTCAAATGGCTATAACTATGCAAACATCGAGGTCAGAGTTCCTTCAAAGAATCTTTCGCAAATGGAAGAGTTTACTTATGAAATTGGCAAAGTGGAAGAGTACACAATGTCCACCGACAATATTACCGAAAGCTATTATGATATACAGATACGTCTTGATTCTGCAATAAAAGAAGAGGCGCAACTGATTGAAGTTTTGGGAAAAGCGGAAACCATAGAAGAGATACTGCTGGTAAGAGAGCAACTAGGATATGTTCAAGAGCGAATTGAAAGCTATAAAGGCAAAATACGTTTGTGGGATTCTTTGGTTGACTACTCCACGATAACATATAATATTAAGCCAGTACCAACACTGGACACCGACTCCGATGACAGCCCACGCATAATAAAGCTGGATGAAACATGGAGAGCGATGAAAAGAGGCTTTAACAACTCGGTTATTTGGGTGGCGAACTTCTTCTCGTTATTGCTTCGTGTGCTTGCAGTGCTTGCTATTCCGCTTGTGATTTGCGGAGTTATCGTTGTGGTGATAGTCGTTTTAGTGAAAAGCGTAAAGAAGCGCAAAAAAGAAAAAGATGTAAAGGAAGAAAAGGAATAGGATATAATATAAAGATATAAAAATAGAACTGACACCTTTACAAAGTGGTGTCAGTTTTTTTATGATGATAATAATTTTATGATAGTTGAATGCTTTCTAAAGATTTGCAAGCTCATAGAAGGAGTGCGCGTATATCCTCGCCGCATTTATAAGCTCCGTTATGCTTGCGCATTCATCATGCATGTGGGCTCCTTTTGATTTTCCATCCTTGAAAGCGGGGCCAAATGCTACCGCGCAGGGAAGAGTTCGAGCGTATGTTCCGCCTCCTATAGCAAAACTCTCAGACTTATCTCCTGTAATTTCTTTATATATTTTTTGCAGGGTTTTGATAAGTGGATGTTCTTTTTCCACATAAAGACCTTCTGAGCAATGGTAGCTTTTTAGCTCAAAGCCGCTTAACGCGGTTTCAAGCTTTTTGTGGGTAAGGGAGGCTGATAGAGTTACAGGGTTTCTTATATCAAAGTTTATTTGAATCCCTTTGTCATCGCCCTTGATTATTCCCAGGTTCAGGGTGAGAGGTCCGGTTGGATGATCTGAACACTTTAGTCCCAAACCGCTTCCGTCGCTTTGCTTAAACGAGTGATAAACTGTCCGACACACATTTTTATACGAGTCTTGTTCGGGCAATATCTTTGATAGGTATTTCAAAAGGATGACTATCGCATTGTCTCCTTCCTCGGGAGTTGATGCATGAGCGGATATGCCTTTAGCCATGATGACGTACATCTCGTCTTGCCCTTCAATAATAATATTGGGATCGTTGCTATGAGCCCCTATAGAGGTTACGTATGCTTTGGCTAAATCCGGAACAACATTGCTTCTTGTTCCCCCCTCGATTTTTTTTACTATGGTTTCGCCTTCAATATCTGAAACATATTTGCCCGCCAGAACTGATTTTTCCGCAAAGATGCTTGGGAAATATGCGTCTGGTGAGAAAGCGTATTCGGGAGCAGCTCTTTTAGTAAGGTAATATGTCATATCACTCATGCCGCTTTCTTC
This sequence comes from Christensenellaceae bacterium, assembly GCA_963675575.1. Lineage (GTDB taxonomy): Bacteria > Bacillota > Clostridia > Christensenellales > UMGS416 > JAGLOK01. Next base: position 2,060,344 of record OY776378.1, on the reverse strand, counting down.
GTCGCAACCAAAAATAAGCCTTATTTTGCGATTTAAATCAACTCCTGAGTCAATTAACGCTTTTAGGGCGTAAAGAGAGGCGATAGATGGACCTTTGTCATCTAAAGCCCCACGCCCGTAAATGATATCTCCTTCCACTTCGCCAGCAAGAGGGTCATGCTCCCAATCGCTTCCCACCGGAACAATATCAAGGTGGGAAAGGCTTGCAACTGTATCGTCGCTATCTCCATATGTGGCATCCATGGCATAATAATCAATGTTTTTGCAAGAAAGCCCCGCATCTTGGCACAAAGCCATCATGTAGTCCAACGCCTTTGCGTTTTCAGAGCCATAGGGTTTGCTGGGATCATCATCAGAAAGTACAGAATTGTATTTTAGCAGACCCTGCAAATCTGAAACAAATTGCTGTCTGTTTCTTTCTAAGTACTCTGTAATTTTCTTGTCCAATTCTTCGTTCATATACTCTCCTTAAAAAGAATATTTTTTATTTAATATAATGTGATTCAATTAAATTTATAGCCTTAAATCGGGCATAATGCTCTCGAAATATTTTAATGTTCTTTGTATTTCAGCTTTTTCTGAATTTTGAAGGATAAGCACAGCCACAGGCATTGTTCCGGTTGTTTTGCAGGATTCAAATAGAAATGGCTTTGTCTTTTGAATCCAGTTTTTGATATCTGAAATGCCTTCTCCCAAGTTTATTTCTGTGGACCAATTATCGTCCTCGATGTCAAGCAGCTCTATGAGAGACGCCTTGCTTTCAAGGAATAGCATATCGTCTTCGTCCACGCTTAAGTGATGGAGCGCTGCTGTATTTATATTTAGCAAAAGATTATCTTTTTCAACTTTGGCATAAAGGGCTTTCATCTCAGACCATGTTTTAATCAGCTGATTTCTTTTGGGAGTAAAGTCAAGCGCTGCATATTGACCTTTTGAGGCGGCGATATCGCAGGCTTCTTTTATAAATTTAACAGCGGCGTCAAAATGCTCTTCTTTTTTTCCTCTGAACGATCCGGCTGTAACTTCTATTTGTTTGCCACCGTAAATTTCCTGTATCTCTGAAGTTTTATTTATCTCTTCAATAGCCTGACTGTAGTTTCTTTCGCTTATATAAGATTTCGGCATATTGTCGCTTACGACCTGAACGCATTTCAGTCCAAGCTGAGAAAAATCTTTATATGCGCTTTCAGCTTCCTCCAAAGAGGTGTCTTTATCAAGATTCAACACGATAAATCTTACACCGAAAGATGCGATTTTTCGCAATCTTTTAATCAAGGAAATTCCGTCGAAATTTTTTGTGGACATTGCCAAATGAAGTTTATCTTTCATATTTTCCACCTTTTATTTTATAAAATTATTATACCCTAAAAGAACCTTTTTTTGTATTTGGATTTTAAAAAATGAATAATATATTAAATTAAATCAGTTTTTCTCTTTGAGGCAATTTTATTTAATATGATAATAAAAAGTGACATTATGAAAATTTCAACGGCGATTATGGCAATTGGGCTTAAAACTGAACCTATAAAGTTTAAGAAAATCCCCATTAAAAGCGTGGAGGCAAGCATTATGCCCGTGACCTTTAGCAAATCTTTTCCGCCTAACTCCCGGGCAAGCACAGTGTATGTGGCAACACAGGGGAAATATAGCACCAAAGTGACAACTGCCGTTATAGTTTGTGCCCCGGTAAGCTTTAACGGAACAAGCAGAGCGATGGCGGCGTCTTTCCTTATTATTCCCACAAGCATTGCAGACACGGTCTCTTTGGGCAAACCCCATAGACCTGTGATAACAGGCGCGGCGGCTTTGAAAAGAACATCAAGCACTCCGGTTAAAAGCAAGACTTGAACTAACAGTATGCCAAACATCATAAGTGGGACAGCTTCCCTAAAGAAACCTCCCAACCTGCCGCTTAGTTTCTTGAGCTGCATTTTAAGACCCGGCACTCTGTATGATGGCATTTCGGCAATAAGCGAAGGAGTTGTACCCTTTGAATATGAATTGAGGAGTACACCCAAAACTACCGCGACGGTTAAAAGCGAAGAAAGTACGAGCCATACGTATACGCTTCCAAATTTGCCTGTTTCGCGGAAGATTATGGCGGATTGAGCCATGCAAGGGATTGCTGTGCACATGATTGAAGCGGTAATAAAGCGCTCTCTTCTGGTTTCCAAGTTGCGAAGCGCTAAAACACCCGGGATGTTGCATCCGGTGGCCAGCATCATGGGAATAACCGAATATCCGTGCAAACCTATGCGGTGAAAAAATCTATCAAAAAGCACAGCCATGCGGGGGAGATATCCCCAGTCCTCGAGGAACCCGAGAAAAGTGTAAAATAACAAAAGATAGGGCATAACAAGTCCTATGGGTACAAATATGCCTGTAGTTAATACACCCATTGATGATTCCAAATCTATTTCACCTTCAAAAAGTTTGCCTACGAGGATTTTGGAAAGCCAAGGTATGTTATCCAGAGCGCCGTGAAGTTCCATTATAAGAGGGATCCATGCCCATTCAAACAATTTAGTCATTAAGTCAACCAAAAAATTACCCACGGTGATAACAATCTCAAACATAGCCGCAAGCACCCCCAGCGCAATAGGCAGCCCCCATATCGGATGCATTGAAATATCTTGAAGCCTCTCTCTTACGGTGTGGTGTCGGTGGGTTAAAGATTGTGTGCTTTGTACGATAGAACCGATTTTCTCCCATCGCTCTTCATCGCTTGATATAATCAGTTCTGATAACTTTGCGTCATCTAGACGCATGGCTAAATCCAATGCGCCTTCTCCTGTGCGCGCGTTGGTGGCGACGACTGGTATGCCGAGAAGTGCTTCAAGCTTATTTAGGTTGATTTCTATGCCCATGTGATGGGCTTCATCCCACATGTTTAAAACCGCGATCATAGGCTTTTTATATTTAAAAAGCTCAAGGGTCAAAGAAAGGTTGCGCTCCAAATTTGTGGAGTCGATTATATTAATAAGCACATCGGCTTTTTCTATCATGTCTACCGCAAGTTGTTCGGATTGAGCATCCGGCTGTAGGGAATAGATGCCAGGAACATCGACTAAATTTACCACGCGCTCTTGCTCTATGCCTGTTTCTTTAGCGTGTTTTATGCATCCTGGGCATTGTGAGCAGTCATTTGCGCAAGATATTGGAGGGAGCTTCCAATTGCCTTCAGTGAATGTTACAGTCGTGCCCGCATAGTTTGATGTATGTACAGCAACGCCGGTAAGCCTGTAAAAAAGCGCACTTTTTCCGACGTTTGGATTTCCAATTAACAATACTTTCATTGATTTTCTCTTTTGTAGATTATTCTAAATTGATTTTTATACGGTTTGCCATGCCATGCCCAATCGCTATTTGGGTTTGACCGACTTTAATGATAACCGGACCTTTAAGGGGAACGACTTGGGCAACGGATATATCCATTCCGCTCCGGATACCCATTTCGGAAAGTTTTTGTTTCGCTCTAGGACCTCCTGGAAGTTCAGCGATCGTTCCGGATTGCCCTTTTTTTAATTTGGTTAAAATTTCAATATTCAAATCTATTATCCCCCTAGTTAGCAGTGACTAACTTTCGCCTTTAACATTATATTTCTTTTTAATAGAAGTGTCAATAGGCTTCGAAAGATATTGAAATATTTAACGGCTGTATTCGCATATTTTCTAGTATGGAATATGTTATTATGCTATAATATCTCTAAATAAAATTAGTTTATAAGAGGTTAATTTGAAACCAGACAATAAAACATTCAGCTTTAGCAAGATAAAAAAAGGCATTGTCATATATGCTATATTGGGAATAATCATTTTTGCGGCAATAGGAATATACGCCGATTTGGATAGCTTGCGTCAATCAATAAGAGAATTTGACTTCAAATATCTGCCCATTATATTGATGTTGGCGCCAATGAACTATGTACTTCGCTATGTAAAGTGGAATTACTATCTGAAGCAGCTTAAAATAGATATCCCAAGGAAAATCAATTTGCCTGTTTTCGTTGCCGGGCTTTCTATGACTGTAACGCCGGCAAAGGTGGGAGAGTTTTTTAAAAGCTATTTGCTAAAAAAACTTTGCGATGTGGATATGTCCAAAACAATGCCCATGGTACTTATGGAACGAGTATCGGATGCAATTTCTATGATAATATTGGCTTCAGTTGGCGCTGTGGCTTTTTCGTACGGTTATGCTGCAGTGATTGCCTGTATATCAATAATTGTTCTTTTTGTGGCGGCTGTAAGGATTAAGCCATTTGCCGCGTTTATAATCAGGACGCTTTCAAAAGTGAAATTTTTATCTCGTTTCGCAAAAGCGTTTGAAAACTTTTATGTTCACACATATGAGCTTACACGCCTGGACAGGCTGGCAGTGGCGGTGGGAATCGGAACAATTTCATGGTTTTTTGAAGGGCTTGTAGTGTTTCTCGCACTCAAAGCTTTCGGTGTCGACTTCACTATCTTAGGCTCTGTGTTTACTGTGTCCGTATCATCGCTTGTGGGTGCGCTTTCAATGCTCCCGGGCGGTTTGATAGCGGCGGAAGGATCAATACTTGGTGTTCTTACCGTGCTTTTTGGCATCAACAAAGTTTTAGCCTCCGCTACAACTATTGTAACCAGGATATCAACCTTGTGGCTGGGAGTTGTGATTGGCATTGCCGGGCTTGTAGTGGTGCAAAAACTCTTGAAGAAACATGGTGATGATGCTGTGATAGATATACCGGCGGCGGATGATTCCGCTGAAAGCGAAAGTGGTGAAGAGAGTGCTTAGCAATTTCACGAAGCTTGACATGCATACGCACTCAGAGTATTCTTCCGACAGCAAGCTTTCTTTATCCAAAATTGCCGCATTTCTTGAAAAAAACGCGGATTTCGGTATAATATTATCCGACCATAATGAGCTTGACGGAGCACTTGAACTTCAAAAAAGCTATCCGGACAGGGTTATTGCGGCGGAAGAAATCAAAAGCGATAGCGGGGAAGTGACAGGTCTTTTTCTCAAAGAAAAGATTGTGCCTAAAAAAAGCATTACATGGACGATTGACGCGATAATTGCGCAAGGCGGGCTTGTGTATGTGCCTCATCCGAAAGATAGGCTCCGAGCCTCACGGCTTACACCTGAAGCTTTGAGTGCCATAGTTAAAAGAGCGGATATAATAGAAGTGTTTAATTCGCGAAACGTCTTTGGCACCGATGACAAGAAAGCTATGGCTTTGGCGAAAGAGCACGGCATTCAGGCAGGCTGCGGAAGCGATGCACATACATTGTGGGAGCTTGGGAATTCATATATGGAATTTGAAAATAGATTTGAGCTTTCGCCCGATGGCTTGCTTTTGGCCATGGAGGAAGCAAAGATTCATACTAAAAGAACTTTTCAGGGGATCCATGTGGTAACGAAAATAAAAAAGATTCAAAATAAATATTTTAAGAAAGCAGGGAAAACATGAAAAGCTTTAAAACATTCATAAAACTGCTACGGGTAAAGCAATGGATTAAAAATATTTTTGTGCTGCCGGGTATTATTTTTGCAGGGCTTATAACGCAACTAAGCGCCTGGGTTCTAATAGCTTTTGCGTTCTTGTCTTTTTGCTTGGCTTCGTCAGCCATTTATATATTTAACGATATAATGGATAAAAAAGAAGACAGTATGCATCCGGAGAAAAAGAACAGACCCATAGCTTCCGGCGCAGTCAGCGTTCCTTTTGCATTGTCCGTAATGGCAGCTTTGATTGTGGCGGCTCTGATAGTGTCATACTTTTTGGTAAATTTCTGGTTTTTAATATGCGTTGCCGGCTATATAGTGATGATGATATTTTATTCAATAAAGCTCAAGCATGTAGTAATAGTTGATGTGATGATTATAATGACCGGGTTTGTGATTCGCGCAGTGGGCGGCGTTGTGGCGCTTGACGCGAAAATATCTCCTTGGCTGGTTTTATGCACTGCTCTGCTTGCTTTGAATCTTGCGCTTAATAAACGCAGAGGAGAGATTGAAAAGGTTGGAGATGACGGTGCGACAAGAGTAGTTCTCAAAAACTATTCTGTAGAGTCCATTAAAGAGATGCTTTCGGTCATCACTCCTTCAATAGTTGTGGCTTATGCCATATATACGTTTTTTTCGCCTGTGGGATCAATAATGATGATAACTCTTCCGTTTGTAGTTTTCGGTCTTTTCAGGTATATTTTTATAGCTGATCAAAAACAGCGTCACGACGCACCCGAAATGGCGCTCTTGACAGATGTCCCCCTTATGGTGGATATATTGATATGGGGCCTTTTGTCGGCGGCTTTAATATTGTTTAGTTAGGTGGTAAAATGCCAAGGGAAAAATTCAGGGAAAAACCTTTTTCTTATAAATTATTTACTTCTTTGCTCAGAATAGCCAGTGGGATGGTAATCGCGCTTGTAGTGTTTTTTGCTGTAAGATTTTTTTCCGAAACTCCGTTATATAGAATGTTTGATGGGATTTCGATTGCACAAATAATAATGATGGCATTGGTGCTGGTGGCGATGGTGTGTTTTTTTGTTTCTTGGAAAAACGCTTTTGCCGGAGGTATAGCGACGCTATTTCCTATAGTGGCCTACACTTTGATAGAGTCTCTTGAAAACGGAGCATATACAGCAGGTGCGATGAACTATATAATGTTGGGCATTGCGGCTATGTTCATTATCCAGGGATTGCTGAAAAAACATATCGAATACGACAGAATGGAAGATATCATGGGGCCAAGAATAAAAAAAGAAGAAGGTCCAAATTTAATGGACTTGCATCTTTAGATTCGTGATTGAAAATAATTAATACCGCCAATATTTTGTCAAATCTACAATTCATATGCACATCCCGATACAAATGCAGCTTTTCAATTAATAGGAAAATGTTAAACATCGTAAAGGAAATATTCTTTATGAGATTGATTTTAAACTTCCTTGAAAGAACTCTTTTGGTGGAATATAATATTCAAAGGAATTGACTTTGAATGCGAATGGAGAAGTTATGAGAATCGATAAATTTTTAAAGGTATCAAGGATAATTAAAAGACGCTCTGTTGCAAATCAAGCTTGTGCAGCAGGCGCAATTATAATAAACGGGAAACAAGCAAAACCAGGCAGCAAGGTTAACCTTGGAGATATAATAGAGATTGAGCTTGGAACAAAAATAAGAAAGTATGAAGTTGCAGGCGTGTCAGAAATAGCTTCTAAAGAGCAAGCTTCAGACATGTATAAGGAGATCTGATGAATTACGCAGTTATACTTGCCGCAGGCAGCGGTGAAAGAATGGGGAATGAATCACCGAAAGTATTGAGAATAATAGCGGGGAATCCTGTTTTGTGGCATGTGTTAAAAGCTTTTGACGCGGCGGCGGCAGTGGATGCAATTGTTCTTGTGGTGCCAATAGGTAAAGTGGCGGAATATACACATCTTGTTTCGGATTATAGCCTTAACAAAAGTATAGACATTGTTGAAGGCGCAAGCACAAGAATGGAGTCATCCTACAGAGGCCTTAAATCCGTTAGTAAGGATTGCGAAATTGTGGCAGTGCATGATGCGGCAAGGGTTGCAATAACGTACGACACTATTGATGAGGCGATGGAATTTGCCAAAATACATGGATCGGCGCTAGTGTCCGGACCCATTTTTGATACGATTAAGCAAGTAAAAGACGGCAAGGTGATAAAAACTATCGACCGAAGTAAGCTAAAGGCCGCCTATACTCCGCAGATATTTCGATACAAGGAGCTGATGGCGGCATTTCTAGATGCGATTTCCGAGTGTGCTGACTATACAGATGAATCTTTGATAATGGAAAGCGCCGGAAATGAAGTGCACATATTTGACACCGGTAAGAGAGAAATTAAGCTAACGGTGGAAGACGATATATATTTGGTGGAAGCCTTAATGCAAAAAGGAACTCCGCGAGTCGGCACAGGCTTAGACACGCACCGATTGATTGAAGGAAGAAAGCTTATTTTGGGCGGTGTGGAAGTACCTTATGAAAAGGGGCTTCTCGGCCATTCCGATGCGGACGTTTTAACACACGCCGTAATAGACGCTTTGCTTGGAGGCGCCGGTCTTAACGATATAGGCTATCATTTTCCCGATACAAATGAAGAATATAAAGACGCCAACAGCATAGACCTTTTAAAACAGGTTGGAAATATGCTGCGGGAACAGAAGATAAGAATAGTCAATATTGATGCCACAGTGGTTTGCCAACAGCCAAAACTTTTGCCATACAACGGACAAATGACAAAAAATATTGCAGATGCTTTGGAAATAGAAAAGCGATATGTAAATATCAAAGCGACAACGACAGAGGGAATAGGAGAGCACGGAGACGGGAAAGTGATTTCAGCAATCGCCGTGTGCTCGCTTATAGAAAAAAGAGCTGATTAAACTATAATTGATTAATTTGACAAAAGACTAAGCTGTGAATATTCCTGCTTTTCAGTGTACCCGTATTCAACCAAAGCAATTCTTTCGCCTGAAGGACCTAGCAATGAGATGCTTCTGTATCCTGTCGGGAAAAAGTCATTCAAAACGTCGGGAGTATCCTGTTCAAAAACATATCCAGCTTTTTTAACTTTGAGAACCAGTTCATCCAGCCCCAAAATATCCAGCGCAAAATGATTTCCGTTATTGTTGCCAAGTTTTTTTATTTTGTTTAGATTTTTAGGCTGAGCAAGAATTATAACGCAAGAACCGGCACGGACAAAATTATAAAGGGTGCCTTCATCGGGCTTTTTCTTTGACACAAAGCTATAAAATTGCTCAAAGCCCAAAACATTTTTATAAAAGTCGAGTGACTTTCGCATGTCCCCGGTGTGGATGCAAATATCTGCCAAACCTCTGATAAGAGCCATATTCCCCTCCATATTTTATTTTCGCTATATAATAAAAGTAATATATATTTAGGATTATGTCAATTTATTATGCGATGAAGTTGCTCAAAAAGATTATATTGTGGCTTTTGCCTTAAATCTAAAATTAAATAGCGTTTTTTATTGAGACAAGAGATTAATGCAAAGTTGTAACAGACTTATCTATATGGTAAAATATTATAGTTGATATGTTGAAATAAACAGAACTTGAAAGGGCGGAAAAATGAAGAGATTATTTGTATTCATAATTGCACTGGTAATGGTTTTCAGTATGATTTCCTGTGGAAGGCCCAGCCAAAGGCAAGTTGAAAAAATGATTGAAGAGGCTGTTGAAGAAGCTTTGGAAGACCAAGCTGATGAAGAAGCAAAAGATGATGACGAAGATATGAATGAAGACAACCATAAAGAAGATAAAGATGAGGATGATAAGGCCGAAGGAAGCGTTTCTGTTGGCGGGATGACATTTGATTATATGGGCGAAGAAATTCCGGAGGGGTTTCCGACAGATGCAGTCCCACTATATGAAAGCCGGGACGCAGAAATTATCGGAGCTTCAAAAGTAACTGCTGGAAATGACTATGTTTACTCCATGGGGATAGGTACAGATGATGAACCCAAAGATGTAATTAGGGAGATTCGCGAAGAATTAGAAAAAATGTATAAAAAAGATGAATTTCAAGAAATATCAATGGGTGATTTCTCAATGTTTGTTATAAGCACAAAGGAATGGTCAATCACATTGAATGTTGTGGATGGGGAAGAGGAAGATTATAAAACCTTGGTGACGTACACTGCTTTATCAAATAAATAATTAAAAACTAGAATTTTAAGCGTCGCTCCTGTTAAAAAAACGCGGCGTTTTTTATTGGTTAAATTTAATTTTAAAGCTGAATATTAACTTATTCCAAGCGATTCATAAATGGATGTAACGATACTGAAGTACTTACCTGTTTCAAATGAACTGCCTTCAAAATCATCGCCATTAAACGGAGTGTGGCGTTTGTTTGTAAGCAACACAATGGAAAGCTTGTTTTTCTTGTCGACAATTGTGAATGCACCCGTCCAGCCTGTGTGGCACAGAGTCCCTTCGGGAACTATACCTTCAAGCGATGAGAATTTCGCGGCGTTAGCAAAGCCCAGTTGATATGTGGCGTCATTGTAAATCGATGTGAAGCGGCTGACAATTTCGGAAGAAAAAATTTGCGTGGAGTTAAGCTCACCTCCATTTAGCAGCATGAGGTTTAGCGATGTTATAGCTTGCGCGTCGGCAAAAAGGCCCGCGCTACCGGATACACCTCCCATGCTGTAATATGTTTTCTCGTCATGCACTTCACCCTGCAATGTGTATGTTCTTACTCCCGGGAAGGGATACAAACCATCTCTTGTGTTTCCCAGACGCTCGGTGCAAGCGATATTCTCTTTTTCAAAACCGTTTTCAAGAGGATTAAAGCTGATGCTGCTGCCTAATGCCATTGGTTCATATATGTTTTGATTTACGTACTCATCCAGCCGCATTCCGGATATTTTTTCGATAACTGTGCCTAAAACCATATACCCGATGTCGCTGTATAGCGCTTTTTCACCAGGCAGATTATCAAGGAGAACCGCGGGAAGCAAAGAAATTGTTTTATTTCTGTCAGTTGAATAGAAATCTTCTCCCTCTTTAACATCTGGCCTGAAGAACTTCACATCCGACGGAAATCCGGCTGTATGGCTAAGCAACTGGGCTATGGTGATTTCGTTATAGCTTTTTTTATCAAACTCAGGCAAATACTTGTACACATAATCATCTACAGATAAAAGTCCTTCATCAACAAGTTTCATTACAGAAAAGGTTGTAGCATATACTTTTGTAAGGGAGGCCAAATCAAAAACGGTGTCTTGACGCATTTCAATCGGCGTTTGAAGCGCGCCCATCCCATCGTATACTTTGAGATAGCCGTATGCTTTTTGAAAGATTGTTTGACCGTCAAGTGAAACCATGAGTACCGCTCCGGGAAATCCTGATGCAATATCATTTTCAATAATAGTTTCAACAGGGGATAATATATTATTATATATGGAGGTATCCATCGTTGGTGATGAAGAAGGTGGAATCGTATCGGAAGGCTGAGGAGCCGGTGAAGCTGTTTGCTCGCTTGTGACCGATATCTGAATAGCTCCATCAGGGTTATCAGCTATTTTCAGATGCTGAAACATAAGTACGCCAAAAAAGCATACAATAATGCATATTAAAAATATGCCCATCTTTCTCATGTATATAATCTAATATAATAAACCAAATATTGCAAATAATAATGTATTAGCTGGGTCTTTTATTCAATTAAATTTTGGTTTAATGTGAAAAACTTGAAAAATTATTAACAAACTGTAATATATTTAGCCATACATATTGCTATCTTGAAAACAAAGATTTAATATGATATAGTAATTAAGTTATTCTAGAAAATGGGATAGGAATGCACAAAATTATATGAATTAATTTAATTGTGGGCAGAATATTCCTAACTAAAATGGTTTAAGCGGCGGGCAATAGTTTGCCGTTTTATAAGATATTATTTATATTACGCAAGGAGATACAATGGCTGCAACAGTAGAAAAGACGGAAAAGAACAAAGTAAAATTGACTATAACGGTGGATGCAGAGACCTTTAAAAAGGCAAATAACAGTGCATACCTTAAGAACAGGGGTAAAATTAATATTCCAGGATTCAGGCCGGGCAAGGCACCTCTGCCGATTATTATACAAAGATATGGCGAGGGAGTTTTCTACGAAGACGCTTTCGATGAAGTTTACCCGCAGGCGTATTCAGCCGCTTTGCAAGAACACGATGTAAATCCGGTTGAAACACCTTCTTTGGATATACTTGAAATTGGGGCGGAAGGCGTAAAATTCACAGCGGAAGTAACTGTAATGCCCGAAGTGGAGCTTGGCAAATATAAAGGTGTTAAGGTAGACGCTCCGGAATATAAAGTGAGTGCTAAAGAAGTGAATGAGCAGATTGAAAGAGAGCGTGAAAAAATCGCTCGTTGGGTGGATGTTGACAGAGCTGTTAAAAAAGGCGACAAAGCCACTATAGATTATAAAGGCTTTGCTGATGATGTGCCTTTTGAGGGAGGAGAGGCTCAGGGACATGTTCTTGAAATAGGGTCAGGCGCTTTCATTCCTGGTTTTGAAGAGCAGGTCATCGGAATGAAGAAGGATGAACAAAAAGATATTATGGTAACCTTTCCAGAACAGTATCAAAGTGCGGATCTCGCAGGCAAGGAAGTAAAATTTGAAATCACAGTACATGAGATAAAAGAAAAACAGCTGCCCGAGCTTGATGATGAGTTTGCAAAAGACGTAAGCGAGTTTGATACTTTGGCTGAATATAAAAAAGACATCAAAAAGAACCTTACGGAAGCTGCGAAAAGCAAAGCAGACAGCGAAATCGAAAACGCGATACTTCAAAAGGTTGTTGAAAATAGCACGGTGGAAATTCCCGAGCCCATGATTGTCCGCGAAACTGATTATATGATAAAAGACATGGCTCAAAGGATGAGCTATCAGGGCATAAGCCTTGAAGATTATCTGAAAATGACAAGCACCACTGTTGATATGCTCCGAGAGCAATTTAAAGCGGATGCAGAAAGCAGAGTAAAAATGCAGCTTGTCTTTGAAGCCGTGCAAAAAGCGGAAGGCTTTGAAGTGACCGACGAGGACTTGGACCGCGAGCTTGAAGAAATCGCCAGCAGCGGCGGCAAGAGCGTTGATGAAATCAAAAAAACATTGAACGAAAGCAACATTAGTTATCTTAAGGAAATGGCACTTTCTAAAAAGACTGTGAAACTTCTTAAAGACAATGCAGAGATAAAAGTGAAAGAAACCAAAAAGAAAGCTCCGGCTAAAAAGGCTCCAGTTAAAAAAGAGACTGCAAAAAAAACCGAAGCAAAGGACGAAAAATAAATAACAAGGAGGCTTCAGTATGAGTTTAGTACCTATAGTTGTTGAACAGACAAACAGAGGCGAAAGATCTTATGACATATATTCAAGGTTGCTTAATGACCGCATTGTTTTTCTGAGCGGAGTGGTTGAAGATCAAATCGCATCCCTTATTGTTGCCCAGCTATTATATCTTGAAGCGCAAGATCCCGATAAGGATATATATCTATATATAAATTCACCGGGTGGCTCGGTAACCTCTGGTATGGCCATATTTGACACAATGCAGTATATTAAATGCGATGTTGTTACAATTTGTATAGGAATGGCCGCTTCAATGGGCGCGTTCCTGTTGGCGGCAGGTGCCAAAGGCAAAAGGAAGGGCTTGCCCAATTGTGATATAATGATACATCAGCCTTCGGGCGGGGCCCAAGGACAGGCGACTGATATCAAGATACAAGCTGAGCAGATTATCAAGACCAAACAGAAGATGAACAAGATTTTAAGCGATATGACAGGACAGACGCTAAAGAAGATTGAAAACGACGCTGAAAGAGACTTTTTCATGACAGCTGATGAGGCAAAAGAATACGGCCTCATTGACGAAGTCATAGAAAAGAGATAGTATAAAGCTATAAAGGCATAAAGGAGAAAGAATGCCGGACAAACACGAAAATCAAACTAAAATTAAATGCTCATTTTGCGGAAAAGAGCAAGAACAGGTGCGCCGCATAGTTGCGGGGCCCGGAGTTTGCATCTGCGATGAGTGTATTGAACTGTGCCAGGAAATAATCGAAGAAGATTTTTCCGAGAGTGTAACGCCCGAACCTCATGAAATACCAAAGCCAAAGGAAATAAAAGCTGTACTTGATGATTTTGTAATCGGTCAGGAAATGGCGAAAAAATCTATGGCTGTTGCGGTATATAATCATTATAAAAGGATTTATCATAATCAAGACAACAATGATGTCGAGCTTCAAAAGAGCAACATCGTAATGATGGGTCCGACGGGCTGCGGGAAAACTTTGCTTGCCCAGACTTTGGCAAAAATCTTGGATGTTCCGTTTGCGATTGCAGACGCAACCTCTCTGACTGAAGCCGGCTATGTTGGCGAAGATGTCGAGAATATTTTGTTAAAGCTTATTCAGGCAGCCGACTATGACGTTAAACGTGCCGAAAAAGGAATCATATACATCGATGAAATTGATAAGATTGCGCGAAAAAGCGACAATCCTTCTATCACGCGCGATGTTTCAGGCGAAGGAGTACAGCAGGCACTTCTAAAAATCATCGAGGGCACTGTTGCAAGCGTACCACCTCAGGGCGGGCGCAAGCATCCTCATCAGGAGTTTATTCAGATTGATACAACTAATATACTCTTTATTTGCTCAGGAGCTTTCGGCGGAATAGAAAAAATTATCGAAAAGCGCATTGACAGAAAATCCATGGGATTTGGCGCGGATATAAAAAGTGCTACCGAAAAGGACATTGGAGAAGTTTTGACCCATGTGCTCCCGGAAGACCTTTTAAAGTTTGGTCTTATACCTGAATTTGTGGGACGCGTGCCAGTAATAGTTACACTTCATGGGCTGGACGAAGAGGCGCTTATTAAGATATTGACTGAGCCGAAAAACGCTCTTGTAAAGCAATATGAAACATTATTTAATATCGATAATATAGAGCTTGAGTTCAATAAAAAGGCACTTGAAAAAGTCGCTGAAATGGCAATTGGTAGAAAAACAGGGGCAAGAGGCCTGCGTGCTATACTTGAGGAAGTTATGCTTGAAATCATGTATGACCTTCCTTCGAGAAAAGACGTTGCCAAATGCTCAATTGATGAAAAGACAATAACTCAAAAATCACCGCCTAAGCTTATAAAGCGTCCTATTGCAAGCAAAAAACCAAAGATTAGCATGCCGGACAGCGCATTAAACGAAGAAAATTCAGCTTCATAATCAAAAAACGCTCTTTACGGAGCGTTTTTGGAAATAACTGCGATAATTCAGTTGGTGTTTGGGGAAGACGATTAATATATAAAAAAAGCTGGGGATATTATTGCCTAGTAGATATTTTATGCAAGCAATTTGTTGCTTGCATAAAAAGTTTGCCGGGTTATAATATTTTTTAAGGAGATAAAATATGACTACCGAAAAATTGCCTTTACTTGCAGTCCGCGGGCTTACGGTATTTCCGAATATGACAATAAATTTCGATATTGGCCGAGAAATTTCACTTAAAGCGCTTGAAAAAGCCATGGAAAAGGATCAGCGCATGTTCGTGGTTACTCAAAAAGACTCTAATGTCGAAGATCCGGAGATAACCGACCTTTATGAGGTAGGTACAATAGTATATGTGAAACAGATGCTAAAGCTGCCTGCCGACACTGTTCGCGTATTGGTTGAGGGTCAAAAGAGGGCAAGGATTTTATCGCATTTTAAAAAACAGCCATATTTTGAAGTTGGTGTCGAATATAGCGAAGAAATTGAAGAACACGGTGGACTTTCCACAGAGCAGGAAGCGTTACTTCGCGGTTTAATAGATAGATTTGAAGAATTTGGTAAGCTTTCTAGCAGGATTTCGTCTGAGATTTTGCGCTCGGTATCAGTATTGACCGATATTGGCGAAGTTGCCGATATAATAGCGTCAAACGCTATTTATAAACAAGAAGACAAACAAAAAATACTGGAGCTTTTTGATTCTACGTTAAGAGCAGAGAACACGATGGCTTTTCTTGATCGTGAAATTGAGATACAAAAAATTGAGCAGCAGATTAATTCCAGAGTTAAAAATCAAATAGATAAAATGCAAAAAGAGCATTACCTCAATGAGCAGATGAGAGCAATTCAGACTGAGCTTGGCGGCGATGACGAAAATGAATTTGAAGAATTTAAAAGGAAGATTGAAGAGCTACCTTTGGAAGAAGACGTTGAAAAAAAGGTGATGAAAGAGCTCAGCCGTCTAAAAAGGTTGTCACAGGGTTCACCTGAAACAGCGGTTTTGCGCACTTGGATTGAGTGGATTGTAGACCTTCCGTGGCTTGATGAAACCGTGGATAATCTGGATTTGGACAATGCCAGAAAGATACTTGATGAAGATCATTATGGCTTGCAAAAAGTAAAAGAACGTATAATTGAGTATCTTGCCGTATGTTCAATGACTAATAATCTTAAAGGACCTATACTTTGTTTTGTCGGCCCTCCGGGTGTTGGAAAAACTTCTATCGCACGTTCAATTGCCCGCGCAATTGGGCGTAAGTTCACCAGAATGTCTCTTGGCGGAGTGCGAGACGAGGCAGAAATCCGCGGACACAGGCGCACATATGTTGGAGCTATTCCGGGGCGGATAATAAACAATATAAAGCAGGTTGGCACAAATAATCCGGTATTTCTTTTTGACGAGATAGACAAGATGAGCAATGATTTTAGGGGAGATCCCGCTTCGGCGATGCTTGAAGTATTGGATTCCGAGCAAAATCATACGTTTACTGATCACTATCTTGAGATACCGTTTGACATTTCCAAGATTATGTTTTTGGCCACGGCAAACAGCTTGACCACTATTCCACCTGCTCTTTTGGATCGCATGGAAGTGATATATCTTTCGGGATACACTCAGGAAGAAAAAATGCATATAGCAAAGAAGTATCTTCTTCCCAAGCAGATGGAAAAGCATGGGCTTAAAGAAGGAATGATAGTTGTATCCGATAATACTCTGGTTGACATAATAGCTCTTTATACAAGAGAGGCGGGAGTACGTAATCTCGAACGGGAAATCGCAAATCTTTGCAGAAAGTGCGCAAAAGAAATAATCGATACGCAAAAAGAGACGATAAAAGTCAGTAGAAAAAGCCTTGAAAAGCTTCTTGGCGTTGCAAAATACAGATCGGGCGAAGCAGAGCTTAAAGACATTGTTGGGGTTGCGACAGGCCTTGCGTGGACAGCAGTTGGCGGAGTTACTCTTAACATCGAAGTCAACGTGATGCCCGGGACAGGCAAGCTTGAGCTTACCGGTCAGCTAGGTGACGTTATGAAGGAGTCCGCGATGGCAGCATTTAGCTATATACGCTCTAATGCTGATAAGTTTGGAATAAGCTGTGAGTTTTACAAAGAAAAAGATTTGCACATACATATACCCGAAGGTGCGATTCCCAAAGATGGCCCTTCTGCGGGAATAACAATGGCAACAGCAATGATATCTGCCTTAAATGGTAAAAAAGTATCTGGTAAAGTGGCGATGACCGGAGAGATTACCCTGCGTGGTCGGGTATTGCCTATCGGTGGCTTGAAGGAAAAGGTGCTTGCTGCGCACAGGGCTGGAGTTGAAACAGTTATAATTCCTCATGAGAACGCCAAGGATATATCAGAGATTCCTGAGTTTGTGCTGAAGAAAATTGAAATAAAAACCTGCAAAAGTTTAGATGAGGTTTTGGAAATAGCGTTGGTTAAAGAAGATGCAGATAAAGAAAGCTGAATTTATAAAAAGCATAGCAGACTACAGCACGGCAAAGATTGAAAATATACCGCAAATCGCGATTGTAGGCAGATCGAATGTCGGAAAATCTTCACTGCTGAATTTTCTTTGCAACAGTTCTAAGCTTGCGAAGGTTTCTTCCTCTCCAGGAAAAACGCGGCTTATTAACTTGTTTAAAATCAACGAGAAATTTTATCTTGTGGATTTGCCGGGCTACGGTTACGCGAAAGTATCCAAAACGGAACAGGAGCGGTGGTCTTCAATGATGGAAGAGTATTTTAATGCCTCCGAAAACTTAAAACATATTTTCTTGCTTATGGATATTCGCCGCGAGCCTAACGAATTTGACTATCAAATGTCTCTTTGGATACAAAGCGCCGCTATACCCTGCACTATTATCGCCACCAAGTGCGATAAAATAGCAAAATCCAAGTGCAAACCTATAGCAAGTCAGCTTTCCGATAAGCTGGGAATGACATTCAGGACGCCGACGATAATGTTTTCTACGCTTAAAAAGTATGGTAAAAATGAGCTTTTGGCAAGGCTTGATGAAGTTCTGTAGGAATTCTTTTCAATTCATTGTAGTAAATTTAAATCTAGTTCAATTTTAGTGAATACAAAATTAATAAATTCTTCATAAATTAATGCAAAAAACTCTTTTAATTCCTACTAAAATGATATAATATATAAACATAAGATATAAAAAGAGGAGATACTCTATGAATGCAATAGAAAGCGCTTACAATAGGCGGTCAATAAGAAAGTACAAAGATATGCCCGTTGAAAGGGAAAAAATCGAAACGCTGATGAAGGTGGCGATGGCCGCACCATCAGGAGTGAACACACAGCCGTGGCATTTTTGCGTGGTTGAAAGCAAGGATAAGCTGCAAGGGCTTATGGATTCTATTCCAAACGGAAAACAAAATCCACCATGCGCTATAGTAGTATGCGGAAACATGGAAGGTGAAAAATCTGACGTGATAGAGAAATATTGGGTGCAGGACTGTACCGCCGCTTTGGAAAATATTTTGAACGCGGCACCGGATCTAGGTCTTGGAACTGTGTGGCTTGGAGTATATCCAATTGAGGAAAGGGTAAAGGGAGTATCTGAGTATTTGGGATTGCCCAAAAACATCGTCCCTTTGGCAGTGTTGATTTTAGGATATCCCGATGAAGAAAAAGAGCCTAGAACGCAATATGATGAACGCAAAGTGCAGTATTTTTAATACTAGATTTTAATTGACAACAAAGCGTCATTTAATATAACATAAGAATATAAACTAAAGGAGTTAAAAAAAATATGTCAATAACAAAAGAAATGAAAATAAGCGAAGTATTGCTTCAAGATATGAGAGCAGCATCTGTCTTTATGGAGCATGGCATGCATTGCATCGGTTGCCCTATGTCACAAAACGAGTCAATTGAGCAGGCGTGTATGGCCCACGGAGCAAACTGCGATGCTTTGATTGATGCACTAAATGACTTTATTGAAGCAAACGCAGTCAAATAGTTCACCTTAAACATTGAGTTTTAATAATAACATTTAAGGAGTAAAAAAATGAAAAAATTCGAATGCACAGTATGCGGATACATTTATGACGAAGAAGCCGAAGGCATACTATTTGCTGACCTTCCGGAGGACTATGAATGCCCCGTTTGCGGAGCAAACAAAGATGCTTTTGAGGAAGTAGAATGACAACAAAATTAACTGAAAATGTTTTTTCGGTTGGCGTCAGCGACCCTAATCTTAGGGTCTTTGACGTAGTTATGGCTACAGAGAGCGGAACTACATATAATTCTTATCTAATAAAAGGCAGTAAAAAAACAGCATTGGTTGAAATGGTGAAAGAAAAATTTCACAAAGACCATGTCAGAAACCTGAAAGAAATTATTGATGTCAGCACCATTGACTATATTGTGATTTCCCATTGCGAACCTGATCACAGCGGGTCTTTGGGTCTTTTCTTAGAGCTTTGCCCTAATGCACAAATTATTGGCTCGCAGGCTACAAGCAATCTGCTTCCCAATATTTTAAATAAGGAATTGGATATTAAAGTTGTCAAAGATAACGACACTATAAGCCTGGGAAACATAGAACTTGAATTCGTGATGGCTCCATTTCTTCATTGGCCGGACACGATGTTCACATATGTGAAGCAGGATAAGCTTTTAATCACAAGCGATGTGTTCGGATGTCATTATTATAATGAAAACACCATTTTTGATGACTTTGAAAGCGGGCTTTCGGAAGCACAGGATTATTATTATCATGTAATCATGGATCCTTATCGGACCTATGTGCAGCCTATGCTAGATAAAATCGAAAATTTTGAGATTGATATGCTTTGTCCGGCTCATGGACCAATCATTAAAAACCCCGAAGGAATCATTAACCATTACAAAGAGTGGATTAAAGATGTGGGAGTAAAAAATAATCCTCGGAAAGCTGTTATCACTTATGCTTCAGCTTATGGATATACACGCGCCTTGGCTGTGACATTTGAAGAAGAGCTTAGAAACGCAGGTTTTGAAGTGGCCTCGTTTGATGTGCAAAATGTGCCGGTAGCGGAAATATTGAAAGCTATTGATAAAGCCGACGCTCTGCTTTTTGGTTCTCCGACTTTTACGCGTGATGCTTTGCCGCCGATTTGGGATGTTTTGTCCAGGATTAGCGCCGTAGCGTACCGCGACAAGCCTGCTTGCGCTTTTGGAAGCTATGGATGGTCAGGCGAGTCATCTATTAATATTACAGTAAGGCTTAAACAGTTGGGATTTAAGATTATAGATCCTTTCCGCGTAAGGTTAAAGCCATCTGAAGAGCAGATTGAAGAAGCCAGAGAATACATCAAAGGGTTTATAGAAACAATAAAATAACAAATAAGTAGATTCTTAGGAAATAATATTTGTATTTCAAAGCATTGGTGAAGTTTTTCGCCAATGCTTTTTTATACAAAACTATTATAAATGGAAACAGAAACAATATATGTTATAATATCTTTAAATTATATTAAAAAAGAAGAGGTAGGCTAAAGAAAAGCATTATGAATCTTAGCAGAAACAGAAGAAATTTAATAATAGTTTTTGGTATGTTGCTTATTGCAAGTATTATTTTCGGGTTGGCTTTAATCGAGAGACTCCCCAATTTGGGAGACCTTATGGCCAATGATTGCCGACTGACTTTTGACACTTCCACTTTTTTATACAATTGGATTGACAGCGGACTTTTTAACGTCAAAGGCAAAATGTATATGGCACCATCCAGCATTGAAACACCGGGCGGCGCGCAGCTTTACACTTCATATCCACCGGGATTTATGGTTTTCCCTTATATCTTATGCTTGATAACAGGGAATGAAGGCACAGTGTCGCTTGTGCAGGCATGGAACCTTTTTAATCATTATTTGTTGGCCTTGTTGATTTCTTTGATAATATTTTTCATATACAAAAAAACGAAATTTGCAAACGAATATATATCAGCGTTAATCGGGGTTTTTGGCGGTGTGATAACAATATTTGTTCCGGGGCTCTATTACTATATGCAGTTTGAATATTTCAGTGATATGGCTGCATTTGTGCCTATGGCGGCATTGATTTTGACGGAAATACTTTTGGAAGACGCGCAGGGGAAAACAAAAAAAGCACTATATTGGATACAGGCGTTTTTTATATTTGCAGCGGCGTTTACCGATTTTGTATGTTATTTCATGATATTTATAATATGGTCTGTAAGGATTGCAAGAGGGCGATATAAATCTTTTAAAAATTTTGTAATAGGAACATTGACATATGTATGGCCCATGCTTTTGGCAATACTCTTGTTTGCTTTGTATCTTTTGGCGGCGGCTGGAGGTGTTGAATCGTTTTTAAGCAGATATACCCAGCGTGCATCTTTTAATATTGATATATTGTGGATAAAAAAGATTGGATATTGGTTGCTTTCGTTTATGGGAATTAAGCTTTTGCTGTTATTGACAGCGACATCTTTGCTGTTTGGTTTAATGAGCATTGTTGGTGTTTTATTAAATAAGCGAGATAAGTCGATCGGAAAAGTTATTGGTTGGGGGATGATAACACTTCTTCCAATGGTGATGGTTACTGCTGTCCTATCCGAGCATGCGTTCTATCATGATTTTCCGATGCTAAGATTTATTTTTCCGCTTGTGATTTTGCCTTTGGCTGTGTGCCCGATTTTATTGTCTAAAATAATTTTATCTGTTGCGCATTTGAACGAAAAAAAAACCAAGTCTGTAAATAATGCGATTTTGTCAGTAATTTTAATTATTGCCGTTTTATCCGCAGCCGTAGCTTATGTCGAAAGAAACAGCTATTTGGAACCCAGGTTGGGATATAAATTTGACTTTGAACCTCAAAATTTTTTGTATGGACAGGTTGAATATGAGGATTATGTTTACATAACGCCTGAGCAGCTTGATATAGCCTATCCGGCGGTTTACGCAAGGAAGCCTATGCATTCACTTTGTAAGCCAGAGACTTTGCCTGAGCGCGTTGAGGCTTTGCCTGGAGAAGCGAACATATGTGTTTTATATGTAAAAAACCCTGAAAAACCTTTGAGCGAAACTACAGATGAAATAAAATATATTATGAGCCAAATGGAGCTTGAATATGAGGATGAAGATTATGAGTTTTACCGCTGCGCTAAATCAAGATTTTTAGAAATATTAGATGAATTGGGCAATAGTTTAGGCGATTAGATGGGTTAATTCGTTTGAGTAAAATATAATCAGCTCATGTAACGGACGCGTTAAAACAACATACAGCAGATTCGCATGAATGATATCGTCTGGAAAATTTTCTTTCTCGGCGTTTGCCAATATCACACAGTCAAATTCCAAACCTTTGCAAAGATGTGCAGGCACAACCATTATGCCCGCATTATAGGCCTTATCGCCATCCTTAACCAGAGTAATGTTAGGTATGTGGTGAAGTAATGCTTTGTGCAGGTTTTTGCAATCTTTAGGCAGCTTTTCGACAATGGCTATGCTTTTATGCCCTGTAGCCTTCATTTTGCTAATTTGCTTGGCTAAATCGTCAAGTTTATCTTTATAGTTTATAATTTCGGGCTTTTTTCCATGCCTTAAAACTGGCTTTGCCCTGCTCCTTGTGCTGTCTGCGTATCGATTTGCGACACGTTCTGCAAACTCCATTATTTCAATAGTATTGCGGTATGAAGTTACAAGTTCATAAAACTGAGCATTGTTATTAAACACATTGCTTTTCATATCGTTCCAATTTGTAACCCCTCGATATGAATAAATGCCCTGCGCCAAGTCGCCTACAATTGTAAAAGCTTCGTTTACTGTAAGACTTTTTAAGATGTCAAACATAAAGGGCGAAAAGTCCTGAGCTTCATCCAGTATTGTGTGATGAATATCCAGGCGCATTTTGTGGCCGAACAGCGCTTTTTGCAAAGTAATAAGCGCGGGAATATCCAAGCTTTCAATACGTTTATTTACAAAGAAATTTAATGTATAGCGGCACGTGTTTTTCCATACTTCGGTGTTAACTGAAAAGGGAAGATCAAATGGAGGAACTTGCGACATAAAATTTTCATAAGAATCCATCAGATGCAGAGGTTTGAATTTTTTAATATAATTTTCGACCAAATGTTTTCTGTTCAGATTTATTTCTTCTATTTTCTTGTCACGGTTTGAATAAAGCTCCTTCATCTTCTGCATTCTCAGCGGATCATTATTTTTTATAAGCTCACGAAGGTGATTGGCTCTTTTTCTGGTTTCGCTTTCAATGTAATTTATAAGTCTTGCCTGCTTTGCGTCAGCGAGGTCTTTAAGCCTTTTTTTAAGCTCGTTGATTCTGGGCTTTAAAGGAAAAGGGGAAAGCTCTTCTTCAAAAACTCTAAGTAAAGTTTGTCTTTTTTCAACCATATAGTTTCCTAATATAAAATCGGATTCCGGGAAAATTTTATTTGGAAGGGTTTTAATATAATTTTCCAGGCACTGCTTGAAAACAAGAGAGCCTTTAAAAGCGCTGGCAAGCCGTATACTGGATTTTTCAGTTTTCAGAATATTTGGCGAAAGAAGATTTATAAGCGAAAAATTGTCGTCGAGCTTTGGTATGCCTTTGCCGCATAATTTCTTTGCAAGCCCATAGAATGTTTCCTGAATAGCTGAATCCACACCCAAGTCCGGAAGAACTGCGGAAATATAGTCCAAAAAAAGCGGATTGGGAGCAATAATCATAAGGTTAGACGGCAACATGGTTTCGCGGTATGTGTACAAGAGCCATGTGATTCGGTGAAGTGCGATAGTTGTTTTTCCGGCTCCGGCCACACCTTGAACTATTGTTGGAACTCGGGGTGAACATCTTAATACGGCATTTTGCTCTGCCTGTATTGTAGTTACAACGTCGCGGAGTTTGCTGTCTGCATGGTCGGAAAGCACATCGTTTAAGTATTCGCCCTGGCTTATGATATCGGACTCCATGACTGTTTCCAACTGACTGTCTTTGAAAAAGAACATTCTCTTTAGTGTCATTTCGCCGCTCATTGTACCGTAAGGCGATTTATATTCAGCCGGGCCGAGCTGATGCGTATAATAAAGATTTGCTATATCACTTCGCCAGTCGACTATTATCGGCGTCCGTGTTTTAGGGTCAAGTACGCCCCATTTACCAATGTAATGCTTTTGCTGTTCTTTTCCTTTCGTGATAAAGTCCACCCTAGTGAAATAGGGGAAGTTTTTCGCATGGTTCAACCCCAGCAATGTTCGCTGTGTCATCTCATGCATTTTGGATGCGACGAAAAGATCCGTACTATAATTTCCACCTGTTGCAGAAATAAGATCTGTGAGTTCTAAGCGCTGTTTTTGTTCGAGTGGAATCAGCCTTTCAATCTCTGAAAAAATATATGAAATTATATTTTTCGCATGATTGCTTTCAAGCGAAAATTCCGGATGCTTAGACATAGTTGATTCCTTTATCATTAGATTAAAAAAGAGTCAAACAAAAGGAAAATAATAATACTCTTTTTTTTATTGGATGTCAAATGTTTGTAGTTTTTCAATGATTTTATGTCTCTTTTTTTTATAAACTGTTACAATTGACTTTGATAAAAGAGAGGTTTATACTAATAAACCGTGATTTCAATATTGAAGGGTAAACCTTTTAATAAATATAATGGCAGCTCAAAGCTGTATGAAGAGATGGGAATAAAATGTTAAGTTACGGATTCTTTTTAGATTTAGCAATAATATTGCTGTGTACAAAATTATTTGGTGTTATCACCAGAAAGCTTCAGCTACCTTCAGTGGTAGGAGCTCTTATAGCGGGATTTTTGATAGGCCCGACAATTTTGAACATAGTTCACGAGTCAGAATTTATAGATAAGATGGCAGAGTTGGGCGTAATATTTATTATGTTCATGGCCGGCATGGAAACTGATGTAAAGAAACTCAAGAAAACTGGGAAAGCTTCGGTTCTAATTGCCTTGATGGGAATTCTACTGCCACT
The DNA here is from genome assembly GCA_963675575.1 of Christensenellaceae bacterium. GTDB lineage: Bacteria > Bacillota > Clostridia > Christensenellales > UMGS416 > JAGLOK01. The sequence continues at coordinate 2,035,582 of OY776378.1, read as the reverse complement.
GATTGGTGGATTCCTTGTTACAGGCGCTTTCTCGGGAGGGTTTTCCGGCATTGATAAAAAACAGCTGTTTAAATATATATTTATTGGCGTGATACTTATGGCGACTTCAGTTGCGATTACCGTTGAAACACTGCGTGAGCTAGGGCGGTTTAAAACAAAATCCGGAACGACAGTAATCGGAGCGGCAATATTAGATGATATTTTTGGAATAGTTGCCCTTACGGTCTTAATGAGTATTACCGATGATTCTGTTAGCTTAGGGTTGGTTCTTCTTAAGATTCTTGGTTTTTTCGTTTTCGCGGGAGCATGCGGATTTGGATTTTACATGCTTTTTAAGTATTTCAAGAGAAAATATGGCACAAAAAGGCGCGTGCCCATTTATTCGCTTGTGTTTTGTCTGGTTTTATCTTACTGTGCAGAACACTTCTTCGGAGTTGCAGATATTACAGGAGCATATTTGGCTGGCGCAATGATTTCAAGTATTACACTGTCGGATTATGTAAGTCAAAAAGTTGAAGTTACATCGTATATGCTTTTTGCACCGATTTTCTTTGCAAGCATCGGAATCAAAGCGACCATAAGTCATATCGATTTGCATATGCTACTGTTCTCACTTTCACTTATAACAGTGGCTCTCCTGACCAAAGTGATTGGCGGCGCAATTGGCGCAAAGCTTGGGAAATACAATAATATGGAAGCAATTCGCTGCGGAATAGGAATGATGGCAAGAGGCGAAGTGGCGCTGATTGTGGCCGACAGAGGGATTGCGGCGGGGCTTATACCCGAAACATTTTTAACTCCGATTGTATTGCTTGTAATAGTAAGTTCATTCTTAACGCCTGCATTCTTAAAGCTTGCATATAAGAAGCACCCAACGGATTATGAGATTATTGAAGTATAAAGTTAAAAATCAAAAGCTCCGCATATTAGCGGAGCTTTTTTTGCATTAAATTCTCTTCAGCCGCCACCAAAATACTGATACAGATAGTATATCAAAACGCCGGCTGCGGCAATGCCAAGTATCAGGAATATTACTTTCCAAGCGCTTACAGGTGCATGTCCCGCTACCTTTCCGTTTTCACCGTTTATCATGTATTGATATGTTTTGTTTTTGTATTTGTATGCTGACAGCCATACAGGCACGAGAATGTGCTTGTATGCAACTGTTTTGTAGTTTGCGGCTATTTGTACCGCCCGTACTTCATCGTATCCTCGCGACAGTACCGCGCTTCGTACCATGCTGGTTAAATCACGGTTGATTTCCCGTTTTGCATCTTCCCAGCCGTCTTTCACCTCCACAGAGTATCGCTCCGCCAAAAAACCTGAGAGAAATTCTTTCAAATAAGGCGTTAGCTTGCTAAGAGTGAATGGCTCAATTTTTTCCAATAGACCATAGTCTATTTGCTTTGTGGCCTGAATCTGCAAATCGTCAAAATAGTGCTGACCGCTGCCGGATGTGGGATACCATACAGTATAGCGTTCTTGGTATGTTTGGCGCTTCCCGTTTACCATACGCGTTTTCGTCCTATAATGATGCTTCCCCCCCTGCGCAGTGTAAGAATAATAAGTGTCGGCATCATATGTCCAATAAGGGACGTATACGCCGTTAAGCTTACCACCCATTTTTTGCTTTCTCAAAGCATTGGGAGCAAACCATCTTTTTTTAATCCACGCTTTAAAGGCTTCCTTTGCTTTTTTCTCAGGTATTTGAAAAGGAATAACCGATTCAGGAGGAATCCCGCCTAGCTCATTTAGTGAAATGATGTGAGATGAGCCGCAAAAGGCGCAGAACTTGGAAATTGTATCATTTCCAACCACTGTTTTAGCGCCGCATGATTCACATTGGATGGTGAGTGTTTCTTCTCCCACGGCATCATTTTTCCCCACATCTTTCAATGTGAAAAAATCATATTCGAGGATTGGCTCGTCTTTTCTCTCGAAATCGATTATATTATCACAGTGATCGCACTTTAGAGAGGCTTGCTCAGGATCAAAGTGCATATTCGCTCCACAGGCGGGGCAGGGAAACTTTGTGCTGTCCCTATCTTGATTATTTTCATAATTAATTTCTGACATTGTTATACTTTTTCTCCGCATTCAGGGCAGAATTTCGCACCCGGCGCCAACTTAGCTCCGCATTTGGCGCATGGAACGGTTTCTTGGCTTGCGCCGCATTCGGGGCAAAATTTTGCTCCAGCATTTATATCAGCTTGGCATTTTACGCACTTAGATTTTGGGATTGTCATTGGCTTTCCGCAATCGGGGCAGAATTTTGAATCAGGTGATGCTTGCGCTCCGCACGATGGGCACGCGATTGTGTTTTGAGACTGCGTTGCGCCTCCCATAGCATTGGCGAAAGCATTGCCCAAAGCTGCGCCAGCTCCAAGACCGACTCCGGCACCGGCCAATCCGCCGCCTTCGTTTTGTGCGGCATCACGTATGGCCTGCGCCGCCTGATATTGGGTGAATTTATTCATTTGATTGCCCATGACACCCATGGAGGTGCGTTGATCGAGTACTTTTTCGACTTCTTCAGGCAGAGAAATGTTTTCGATATAAAGTGATGATATTTCAAGCCCGTATACATCAAAGCGCTCCTGCACTTTTTGCTTTGCGGCAACACTCAACTCGTCATAATACATGGCGAGGTCAATTGCGGGTTTGTTAAACTCGGCTATCAAGTCAGAGATTCCTGAAACTATGGAACGCTTTAGCTGGCCGTCGAGACCTTCAACAGTATATTCGGAGCTTGTTCCAAAGACTTCCTTCATGAATTTAGCGGGGTCTACAACTCTGTAAGCATATATTCCATAAGCCCTTAAGCGCAACATACCAAACTCCGCATCACGCATCATAATAGGATTCATGGTTCCCCATTTTCTGTCGGTAAATTGCTTTGTGTTTACAAAATAAATCTCTGCTTTAAATGGTGAATCAAATCCATACTTCCATGACTTTATTGTTGTTAGAACAGGCATGTTTTTGGTTGAAAGTTCATAGCGCCCGGGTGTGAAAACATCCGCCAGCTGTCCTTCGCTTACAAATATGGCTGCTTGGGATTCGCGCACAGTAAGCTGTGCATTCATTTTTATCTCGTTGTCGTGTACTGGAAAGCGATATACCATTGTGTCAGAAGAATCATCGGTCCATTCAATGATATTGATAAATTCGCTTTTTATAAAATCCATTATTCCCATAAGCTTGCTCCTTGTTTTTAATTAAAATTGATATTACTAATTTACTATAAATGCCTGATAATATCAAATAATTATAGATATAGGAGTGGAAAATAATAAAAATATATATGGAATTTCCTGCAACTAGGGAGCAGCTTGTTCATTTTACTGATTTTTGGGGATTCATTCGTTATTTTTGATCGTGATAAATGTATCTCCATAGTGCAAGGCTATTATATAAAATTGCAATATAAAGAAAAAAATCAGCCAATTAAAAAGCGATTCGTATAACTAAATCGTTGCTCCTAATATTTATATATGATACTATTTATGAATGGAGGGACTGATGGATAAATATTTAAGTGAATTCGTAAAAGGGCTGACCCCCTATATTCCGGGAGAGCAGCCAAAAAACAAGGGATTGATTAAGCTCAACACAAATGAAAATCCTTTTCCACCAAGTCCACAAGCGCAGACAGCCATGAAAAAGGCGATATCAAGCGATTTGAGGCTATATCCCGCACCGGAATGCGAAACGCTACGTGATGCGATTGCTAAAATAGAAGGTTTGCCGTCAAGGGAATACACCTATGCGGGCAATGGCTCCGATGAAATACTGGCTTTTTGTTTTGCCGCATTTTTCGGTGGCGAAAAACCGCTTCTTTTCCCGGACATAACATATTCCTTTTATCCTGTATATAGCAAGATGTTTAACATTAAATACGAAGAAATACCGCTCAGCGATGATTTTGCAATAGACTTTGGAGCTTATAACAAAGAAAACTGTGGAATAATTTTTGCAAATCCCAATGCTCCCACAGGAGTGCTGGTTAAGATGGATGAAATTATCTCGCTGTTAAACCAAAATACGGAGACGGTTGTTATAGTGGATGAGGCGTATATTGATTTTGGAGGCAAGAGCGCAGTTGAGATTATTTCAAAATATCCAAACCTTGTCGTTGTTAAAACACTTTCAAAGTCTCACGCGCTTGCGGGCTTGAGATGTGGATATGTTCTCGCTCAGCCACACCTTATAGATGGGATACGGCGCGTTAAAAACTCGTTCAACTCTTATACAATGGATACAGTTGCACAGGCGGGAATGACAGCGGCTATTCTTGATGTCTGGTATAAAAGAAGGCAGTGCGAAAAAGTTATGTCTATTAGGAAAACCACAATCGCGGCGCTTAAATCGCTAAGATTTAATGTGACTGATTCAAAGTCTAACTTTATATTTGCAAGCCATGAAGGAATGAAGGCGGAAGATATCGCTAAATATTTAAGAGGCAACAATATTATAGTGCGTCACTTTAAAAAACCGGAAAGAATAAGCAACTATTTGAGAATTTCAATAGGAACAAAAGAACAAATGGAAATATTAATTGATTGCTTAAAGGACTTAAGAGATTTGTATATATAAGAATTGAAGCTTGCTGATGTGTTCGGCAAGCTTCATGTTTGCAAATAAAGATAGGAAGAAGGGGTTTTTTGACGTATCAAGATAAAATAAACGGACCTTTCATGTACACTCTCGGTGCCATAGTAGCTGTGTTTGTAATTGCGCAGTCATTGGTTTTTTTATTCCGCGCGTGGAAGCAGGGGGTAAAAATCGGAATTAGTAAAAAAAAGCTTTGGGGAGCTGTTAAAAACTCCGCTGTATTTTCCATTGTGCCTTCAATCCCTATAGTTATCGGCGTATTCACCATGTCGCGCGCGTTGGGAGTGCCAATTCCTTGGATCAGGCTTTCTGTTGTGGGGGCGGTGACCTATGAGCTGCCTGTCGCAGAGCAGGCCGCAACGGCAATGGGAATGACTCAGGGTTTGGCAGATCCAAACTTTAACATGAGTGTTTTTGCGGGTGTAGTGCTTGTTATGAGCATAGGAATACTCTGGGGTATGTTAATTTGTCTATTTGGTGGATTAGAAGTATTAAACCGTAGAATGGACAAAATGCAAGATACAGATAGAAAATGGGGAGAGATATTTGTCACTTCTCTATTTATGGGGCTTGTCGCTACATTTTGCGGATATATAATCACACCTCCAATAGTTGATTCTCTAAAACAGTTAAGTGAAGGTTCGGTAGGTTGGGCGGTTGGTTTTGCAGCTATTTTGACTCTACTAACCTCTGCGCTTTTGATGCTATTATTTACAAATGTTTCTCAGAAAAATGAAAAAGCGAAATGGCTTGAAAGCTTTGCGCTTCCACTATCTATGATTATATCAATGGGTCTGGCGATAGTTTATACTATTATGTTAGGAGGTAGCATCTGATGAGCGATAATATGACAAGTAACGAAACTCAGGAAATGCCAGAAATAAAAACACTAAGTGCCTATGAAAAATCAACACACAGAGTGGGAAAGATTTGGAGCGCACTAGCTCTTATGATTATTCTGGGTGTGCCCGCATCTATATGCTTATATTTTAATGTATTGCCTCCTTGGAATTTGTTTTTTCAGGCTCTGATTGGTGTAGTGTTGATATATCTTCCGGTTGGAATAATTGAATTTATAACATATGCACCGATGATGGGTTCAGGCGCTTCATATCTTATGTTTGTAACGGGAAATCTTACAAACCTTAAGATACCTTGCGCTGTTAATGCTATGCGTCTTGCAGATGTTAAAAGCGGAAGCCAGGAAGGTGAGATTATCGCTACTATTTCAATTGCCGTATCTGCGATAGTTACAGATATAATAATAATAATAGGAGTTGTAGGCTTGAGTTTTTTACGACCGGTACTTGAAGCTCCGGTTATTCAGCCAGCATTTACCAACGTTCTTCCTGCTTTATTTGGAGCTTTGGGAATGATATGGCTTAGAAAGTACTATAAGATCGCGATAGTGCCAATTATAGTAATGTTAATTGCTTTTATCGTGGTTCCGGGAAGATACGTGGGAATTATGGTTCCTGTCGGTGCTGCAATTGCGATTTTTTGCGCAAGATATTTATATAAAAGAGGTAAAATCTGATGACGTGGCTATATATAGTTTTAGCGTGGCTTGTAGCAATAATAGTATTTATTTTGCTTAAAGCCGCTTCGATGAAGCCTGAGGAAATTAAAACAGGCAAAACACGTGATATTGATATTGATACTGACAGGGCGATAAAAAGCCTGTCTGAAGCTATTAAGTGCAAGACCATTTCCCATCCTAACCCTGATGATGTGGACTGGGCGGAGTTTGAAAAGCTCAGCTGGCACATACAAAAAGCTTATCCTCTTGTGCATAAAAAGCTTAATAGGGAAGTAATCGCAGACCATTCGTTTTTGTATACTTGGGAGGGCAGTGACAAAAGTCTTAAACCTGTGGCTCTTTTATCTCATATGGATGTTGTGCCTGTAATGCCGGGTACGGAAAGCGATTGGGAGCATGAAGCATTCAGCGGATATGTGGACGATAAGTTTTTGTGGGGACGCGGAACTCTGGACATGAAGCACCAGTTAATCAGCGTGTTGGAAGCAGTTGAAACTCTGCTCTCAAATGATGTTGTTCCAAAACGCACGGTGTATCTGTGCTTTGGGCACAATGAGGAAGTCGTAGGCTCGTCCGGCGGGGGAGCGCAGGCGATAGCCCAAACACTTTTGGAAAGAAGCGTTCGTCTTGGTATGGTAATAGACGAAGGCGGAGCTATTGTTGCGGGCAGCACTTTTGGTATAGATGGAGACATAGGAATGATAGGCGTTTGCGAAAAAGGATATGCCGATATCAAGATCACGGCCAAGCATGAAGGCGGGCACGCTTCTCAACCCCCACGAAACAATGGTCTGGTGCAGGTGTGCGACGCTGTTGTAAAGCTTGAGAAAAATCAGTTTGGGAAAAGGCTTATAAAGCCCGTTGAAGAAACGTTTCTAGAACTTGGGAAATATATGAGCTTTGGGATGAAGGTGATTTTGGCGAATCTTTGGTTGTTTAAGCCGCTGTTTCTTATGGTTTTAGCAAAAAGCAATCTGACAAACGCTATGATACGCACAACAACAGCCCCAACTATGGCCGAAGGCAGTCCTGCAGGCAATGTTTTGCCGCAATCGGCAAATATATCAATCAATTTTAGGATGCTGCAAGGCGAAAGAACAACAGACGTTTTAAATCATATAAAGAAAATCGCTGCAAACGATAATTTGAAGATGGAAATTCTGAGAGGAAAAGAACCATCCGAAATTTCTCCCACGGACAATGCGGAGTTTGAGCTTATAAAGTCTGTGACGCGCAAGATACATGGAGGAATACCGATTGCTCCATACCTTATGGTTGGAGGAACCGATTCCTGCTACTTCGAATGCGTAACCGATAATATATATTGCATTAGCCCGTTTAAACTTGAAACAGATGATTTGTCACGTATTCACGGTACAAATGAAAGGATTGAGCTGAAACAGATAGAAAAAGGAATAAGGTTTTTTGCAGAAATAATAATGGATTACTGTGTGTAAGCTATAGCTTTGAAAAAGCGGCGAAAAGATAGAAAATAATAGGTATAGATAATAAGAGTCGCTTATATTAACCTCATAAGGTTTATTTAAGCGGTTTTTTGCGTGGAAAGGAATTTTTATATGTATGATATTGCGATAATAGGTGCAGGATTATCCGGATGCGCCGTTGCGCGCGAGCTTTCAAAGTATAAGCTTAAAATTTGCGTACTGGAAAGAGAAAACGATGTGGCGACTGGAGCTTCCAGAGCCAACAGTGCCATTGTTCATGCGGGATATGACTGCGAACCGGGCACAATGATGGCAAAGCTCAATGTTAGAGGCAGTGCAAAGATGGAAGCGCTTTGCCGTGAGCTGGATGTGCCATATGATAAAATAGGCTCATTGGTTTTGGCGTTTGATGAAGACGAAAAATCAAAGCTTGATGTGCTAATGGAACGCGCAAAGCAAAACGGCATCCAAGGCGTTGAGATAATAGACGCTCAAAAAACGCATGAAATACAAGAAAATATAAATCCTGAAGTAATAGCTTCGCTCTGGGCAAAAAACGCGGCTATAACATCTCCATATGAATTAAACATTGCCTTGGCGGAAAACGCCGTAGTAAATGGAACTGAGATAAGGCTTAATTTCAAGGTAGAAAAAATAAATAAAAACAGCGGTATTTTTGAACTGTGTTCAAAAGATGACTGCGTTCAGGCCAGATATGTGGTAAACGCCGCGGGACTTTATGCGGATGAAATGAGTGCCCTTTGCGGAGCGGAAGATTTTACAATAATCCCGAGAAAAGGCGAATATATGCTGATGGACAAGGTTGAGTGCGCAGGAATGAACACTGTTCTTTTCCAAACGCCTTCGAAGATGGGTAAAGGTGTTTTGGTGGCGCCCACTGTGGAATGCACCGTTTTCGCGGGGCCTACAGCAACAGATATGGGAGACAAAGAAGACACTACAACCACTAAAGAGGGTCTTGAGTATCTAAAGAAAATGGCTGTGCGATCCGTACCTGCTTTAAATATGAAAAACGTGATAACGCAGTTTGCAGGAATCCGCGCCGTGCTCAAAGAAAAGCATGATTTTCTGATTGAAGAATCCGCAAAAGTTAAAGGTTTTATACAGGTGGCGGGAATATGCTCGCCCGGACTTTCATCTTCACCCGCACTAGGGGAAGAAGTACTGGGGTTGCTTAAAAAAACCGGACTTGAACTTAAAGAAAAAGAGGATTTTAACCCTATAAGAACCAAGCCAAAAAGCTATAGGGAAATGGATGAAAAGCAAAGAATTGATGCTGTGAGTTCCGATAAGATGTACGGAAGAATTATCTGCAGATGCGAAACCGTTACAGAGGCGGAAGTCGTGCACGCTATTCATTCTCCTGTACCTGCCGTCACCATTGATGCTATTAAAAGAAGAACGCGAGCGGGAATGGGAAGATGTCAGGGAGCGTTTTGCATGCCACGGGTTATGGAGATACTCTCCCGCGAAACGGGAATGAATATGGGCGAAATTTTAAAATCATCATACGGTTCAAACATTGTGATGCCAAAGGAAAAGAGGCCGGAAGATGAAGTATGATGTCGCGGTGATAGGTGGAGGGCCGGCGGGTATGGCAGCGGCGCTTGCCGCAAAAAAGGCTGGGGCTGAGAAGGTTGTTATATTGGAGCGCGACAAGCACCTTGGAGGAATTTTACAGCAGTGCATACATAACGGATTTGGCTTGCACTATTTCGGTGAAGAGCTTACAGGCCCCGAATACGCCCAGAGATTTGTGGACATGGTGGCACAAGCTGATATAGAGGTTAAGCTTGACACGATGGTTTTGACTCTTTCAAACGACAGACAAATAACAGCGGTAAACACAGTGGACGGATATTTCAAAATAGACGCCAACGCAATCGTTTTGGCTATGGGATGTAGAGAGCGGACAAGAGGGGCGCTCAATATTGCGGGTTCAAGGCCTGCGGGAGTGTTGCCGGCGGGAAGCGCGCAATATATTGTAAACATAATGGGATATATGCCAGGAAAAGAAGTCGTCATCCTAGGCTCGGGTGATATTGGATTAATCATGGCTCGCCGAATGACGTGGGAGGGCGCGCATGTTAAAATGGCTCTTGAGATCATGCCATATTCAAGCGGCCTCGCGCGAAACATCGCCCAATGCTTGGATGACTATGATATACCGCTGAAGTTTAACCACACTGTTGTGGAAATCCACGGACACAATAGGCTAGAGGGAGTGACCATCGCTGAGGTGGATGAAAACAGAAAGCCAAAGCCTGAGACATTTACCTATGTAGAGTGTGACACTTTGCTGCTTTCAGTTGGGCTGATTCCCGAAAACGAGCTTTCCATTGATGCGAGTGTTGAGTTGGATCCTGTTTTAAACGGGGCGTATGTTGATGAACAAAGACAGACGAATGTGCCCGGCATATTCGCGTGCGGCAATGTTTTGCATGTCCATGATTTGGTGGACAATGTAAGCGAAGAAGCGGAGATTGCGGGGAAAAACGCCGCTAAATATAAAGATGAAGAGCAAAAAAAAGAATACACAAACGTCAATGCTGATAGCGGCGTTAGATATTGCGTTCCACATAAAATAAGGGTGGACGCAGATGAAGATATTGACATTTACTTCAGGGTGAAAGATATCTTTAAGCCTGCATATATCGCTGTAGAATCTGGAAACAAGCTTTTGTTTGAAAAGAAAAAAAGGATTTGCACACCCGGCGAAATGGAAAAGATAACAATTAAAAAGGAAGCCCTCGCCCAAGTTAAAGAGACTATAATTATATCGGTTAGGAGCCAAGAATGACAACTGAAAACAAGAAAATGAATATTGTCTGTACCAGCTGCCCGGTTGGGTGCAGACTGACAATATTTGAGGATGGAAACGGCGATATAATAGTTGATGGCAATATGTGCAAGCGTGGCAAAAATTACGCTATAGACGAATTTAGCAACCCCAAGCGCATGGTAACATCTTCGGTTGAAATCGAAGGAGGAGTTTATCCGTTGGTTTCTGTTAAAACAGATAAGCCTATAAGAAAAGAATTGGTTTGGGCGGCTTTAAAAATCATAAAAGAATCGAAAGTAAAAGCACCTATCAAGATTGGTGATGTGATAGCGAAAAATATTCAAGGGACAAATGTCTCTATTGTGGCAACAAGGAAGGTCGATGCTGTTTGATTTAATAAATTTACCCTAATATATCAATAAGAAATTGGATAAAATAAAAAACGGCGGAATCCGCCGTTTATATTTCGATTGATTGAATCAAAACCGAAATATTACCCAAAGTGCCGCTTAGCATCTTATTAGGAACCCGCAATCAAGCAGGTGGGTGTGCTGTCAGGATGTTTTGTAATCCGCCTTAAAAAGGCGGCGCGCCATCGCATAGAGAACCCGCACTCCCGAAGTAGTACTGTGGTTTTAATAAAAAGCGTTGCGAACACCTCAGGATATTTAGTTTTTACCAGTCACAGCTCAATTAACAATCGCATAAATAAAGTTAACGGCTTTTTGTTTCCAAATATAATCAAAGAGAATTCATATAACAATTATACCACTTGGGGAAAGGTTTGCGAACTGGCACACCTTAAAATGACCCATGAAAATAGTAATTTTTCTGAAAACTTGTATCTAATAAATTAGAAAATGAAAGCAGATATCATTGGTTTTGGTGGGCTCAAATGGACTCGAACCATCGACCTCTACGATGTCAACGTAGCGCTCTAGCCAGCTGAGCTATGAGCCCGAACAATAAAAAACCATTGAAATTTGCTCTCAAAGTAAACATATTATACACTTTTATTACTCCTAAAGCAAGGGAATATAGCGATAAAAACCAATTAAATATTGTGCTTTCATTTAAAAAAACATATAATTATATTAGGCGAAAAAAAAGGACTTTTAATGAAAAAAAAGATTACAACACTTCACGATAAAAATAATTTAACCGAAAACAAATTTATAATACTTTATATCGCGAGAAAGCTGGGCGTAAAGCTTGAATGCGATCAATTTTATGCACTTGCCGAAAAGCACGGGTGGATGAATTATTTCGATATGCGCGAATGTATAATTGATCTTAACGATGTAGGCTTTTTAAAAGAAGATGATGAAAAGTATTCAATCACCGCTGATGGTATTGCAGTGATAAATGAGTTTAAAAAGAGCATACCGTTATCGATACGTACGCTTATAGATGACTACGCAAAAGAAAACAAATCCAAGATATTGGTGGAACAGCAGATAATAGCCGATTATTCTCAAGATAGCGAAAATGAGTTCCCAGTACTTTTTAGGATAAACGAAAATGGCGTTGTCATATTTGAAGCGAGAGTGGTGGCGGCAAACGCCAAAGACGCGCAGAAACTTGTAGATGCGTTTAAAGAAAAAGCTTCAAAGATATATTCAAATATAGTTAAAGAACTGACATCCGATTTATAATCAATTTTTCAAAACAAGAGTGCGGATTTTGCCCGCAAGATACAAAGAGCCCGCAACCAAAAGCGGCGCTTTTTCTTTTTTGGCTAAATGAATTGCTTTTTGCAGTGCCAGTTCTACACTGTCGTTTGAAAATACGGCGTCACATTTTTCTTTAAGAAGCACTTCAAGTTCATCGGCAGGGAGACTTTTTGGAGGGAAAGGGGAAGTGGCGACCGCGGCAAGCGTTATTTCGCTCAATTCCTCAATGATTCCTTCGGCGTCCTTGGTGGACATAATGCCGATAAGCAGTACGCATTTTTGATTTACAATAAGATTCTTTATTTCATCTTTTAACATTTTTGCTGCCTGCCTATTATGAGCCCCGTCAACTATTATCAGAGGATTATCGCGCTTAAGGATTTCAAGACGGCCGGGCCAAAGAGCTTTTTTAAATCCATCTGTTATGCTCTGTGGGGTGATATTTATTTTAAGCAACTGTATGAGTACTAAACAAGAAACGAAAGCCGTTGCGGCATTTAACAGCTGATGATGTCCCAGAAGATTTATGAAAAGTTCGGTGTTTATGCTCTGATAGTTTAAATCAAACTTTTGCCCGTCAAGACCGCTTTGCCGCACAAGTATTTTGGCATCAGCCGCGTAGTATAAAGGAGCGCTTTGCCTTTTGGATTCCAAAAGTATCTCGGTGTAGGCAAGAGAGCTGTCTTGTGGATATAGTACAACGGGACAGCCGGGTTTAATAATACCCGCTTTTTGCCGCGCTATTTCTTCTATTGTGCTTCCTAAAATCGAAGTATGATCCAGCCCAATGTTTGTGATGATACAAAGCAGGGGATCGATAATGTTGGTTGAATCATATAGTCCGCCTATGCCGGTTTCTATTACCGCTATATCGACTTTTTGCTCATTGAATGCCAAAAAAGCGCAGGCGGTTACCATCTCGAAAAAAGTAGGGTGTGAAAAACCATCATTTTTCATAGTCTTTGCTTGTGTGATTACCCGATTTGCGATATTTGCAAATAATGCCTCATCAATATTTTTATTATCAAGGCGTATGCGCTCGGCAAATGTCTCAAGATACGGGGAAGTAAAAAGTCCGGTTTTATATCCGCTTACGCGAAGCACGCTTTCAAGCATAGCGCAGACAGAGCCTTTCCCATTTGTACCTGCGACATGTATAAGTTTCAAGCGGTTTTGAGGGTTGCCAAGGCGCGATAAAAGCTCCGATATGTTCTCGAGATTATTTTTTTTGGAACCAAACAGCAAAGCGTTTTGTATATAATTTACACACTCATTAAAGTTCATTTTGTATGCTTTTGAGCCTCTCTTCAAGGTCGGTCAACAGTTTTTCGTTGTTTGCCAGAGTTTCGCGCTCACGGACCACTACCTGCTCGGGCGCTTTGCCCACAAAGCCTTGGTTTGAAAGCTTGCCTTTAGCCTTTTGTATTTCGCTCTGTGTTTTCTCAATTTCTTTTTTTAGGCGGGTAAGTTCCTTTTTCATGTCCACAAGGTCGCCAAGTGGTATGAAAACCTGAGCTGCAAGGCACTGTGCTGAAACCATTTTTTCATCGCCGGAATGAGGCTGGTCGATGAATTCAACTTTGTCCGCGCTTGCAAGCGATTTTATGAATGCGGCGCAGCTTTCAAGATAGTCCACGCCTTCGGCGCTTTGTAGAATTACAGAGGTCTTTTTGCCTGTTTGAACGTTCATCTCTGCTCGGATATTGCGGATGGAATGTATAATTTCCATCAAATTTTCGATTTTTGAGCTGCTTTCTTCAAACACATATTTTTCATCATAGCGGGGAAATTCCTGCATCATTATGAAGCCTGAAGCTCCCGGGATGTTTTCCCAGATAACCTCTGTTACAAACGGCATAAAAGGATGCAAAAGCTTAAGCGACGCTTTAAGAACGTGTGCTAATACGGCTTTTGTGGAAGCTTGCTGTTCTTCGCTTCCGTTATAAAGAGGCTGTTTTGAAAACTCTATGTACCAGTCGCAAAATTCGCTTCGTATAAAGTCGTGAACTTTGGTGCAGGCAAGGCCCAAGTCATATACATCCATATGGCGTATAACGTCTTGAGACACAAGGTTTAGCCTCGTTAGTATCCATTCATCCGCAAGGCTGAGTGTGGCGTCTTTAATGTCCATTGGAGCTTCCTCGCCCAAGTTGAACAATACAAACCTTGAAGCGTTCCAAACCTTATTTGCGAAGTTTCTGGAGCTTTCAGCCTTTTCGTCCGAAAAACGCATATCGTTTCCGGGGGAAGTGCCGATGACAAGAGAAAAGCGAAGAGCGTCCGCGCCAAATCTGTCTATGATATCCAACGGGTCAATTCCGTTGCCTAAGGATTTACTCATCTTGCGGCCTTGATCGTCACGCACAAGGCCGTGAATCAATACGTGTGAGAAAGGCTTTTCGCCCATTTGTTCAAGTCCTGAAAAAATCATTCGCGCTACCCAGAAAAATATTATATCGTAGCTTGTGACAAGTACATCGGTAGGGTAAAAGTAGTCAAGCTCAGGTGTTTTTTCCGGCCAGCCCAAGGTTGAGAAAGGCCAAAGCGCCGACGAAAACCAAGTGTCTAATACGTCTTCATCCTGATGAAGCTTTGAACTGCCGCATTTTGTGCAGGCATCGGGAGTGGTGCGAGCGACTATCATTTCACCGCATTCGTCGCAGTACCAAGCCGGTATTCGGTGACCCCACCAAAGCTGTCGAGAAATGCACCAATCCCTGATGTTGTTCATCCAGTTAAAGTATATTTTAGAGAAGCGCTCCGGTACGAAATTAATATCTCCGTCTTCAACCGCTTTTATGGCAGGCTGAGCAAGAGGCTCCATATCAACAAACCACTGCTCTGAAATAAGCGGCTCTACTGTGTGATCGCAACGGTAGCATAGTCCGACATTGTGCGTGTGGTCTTCGATTTTTTGCATCAAGCCAAGTGTCTGCAGCTCCTCGACGATTTTCTTGCGGGCAACCAAACCATCTTCGCCGTTGTATTTGCCGGCATTTTCGTTAAGTGTGCCGTCTTCGTTCATAATATTTATAAATTCTAAATCATGGCGTTTGCCCATCTCATAGTCGTTAGGGTCGTGAGCTGGTGTGATTTTAACCGCTCCTGTACCAAAATCCAAGTCAACATAGCTATCTGCGATAATTGGTATCTCGCGTTTCATTATGGGAAGCATTATTGTTTTGCCTATCATGTCTCTGTATCTTGCATCTTCGGGATTTACCGCAACCGCCGTGTCGCCAAGCATGGTTTCCGGGCGAGTGGTGGCGACTATTACTTCGCCGCTTCCGTCGGTTAGCGGATATTTTATATGCCAGAGGTGGGATGCTTTTTCTTCATATTCAACTTCCGCGTCAGACAGCGCTGTCATGCAGTCCGGACACCAGTTTATCATCCGAGAACCACGGTATATCAGTCCTTTTTCATAAAAGCGGTTAAAGACCTCTGTTACAGCGTCGCTTAAGCCTTCGTCCATGGTGAAGCGCTCGCGCTGCCAGTCGCACGATGAACCAAGACGCTTGAGCTGGTCGACTATCGTTCTGCCGTAGTCTTCTCTCCACTGCCATGCGCGCTCAAGGAAACCTTCGCGGCCTAAATCTTCTTTAGTAAGCCCTTCTTTTGCCATCGCGTCCACTATTTTAACCTCGGTGGCGATACTTGCGTGGTCTGTGCCCGGCAGCCACAGTGTGCAAAAGCCCATCATTCGCTTATAGCGGACAATGGCATCCTGCATGGTGTTATCTAAGCCGTGGCCCATGTGCAGCTTACCGGTTATATTCGGAGGCGGAATTACAATGCAAAAAGGTTCGCGGGAAGAATCGGGCTCTTCATGGAAGCAGCCGTTATCAATCCAGCTTTTATATATTCTGTCCTCGTTTAATTTTGGGTCGTAGATTTTGTCCATTTTAAGTTCCATCTTTTTCTCCTTAAGAATAAATACTTATAAGCAATGCGGCTATTATCCCTAGCATCGCGACAGATTTTAGTGTTATTTTTATGTTAGTGATTCTTTTTTCATCATCGGTTATTTTTTTTGCGATAAATCCACCGCCAAAGCCGATAATAGCTGAGATAATAAGTACTGTTACGGCGTATATATTGAAATTAAAATTCATTTTGTTCTCCGTTTCGGATAAAAATATTGCTCTAAATAACAAAAAAACACCTCGCAAAGGGCGAAATGTTCCGCGGTACCACCTTAATTATGCTAAATAAGCATATCTCTTTGATTTAACGCAATCCTACGATGGCAACTACTTTGTTTCACCGCCACAGCTTTAAGACGACTTCAGCGTTTTCAGGTCTTGCCTTTCACCTGCCGGCAAGCTCTCTTAACCTATATTTCGCTTACTACTTCTTATCATAGCCTTTAGTATTATAGTGATTATATCATTTTTAAGTTTTATGTCAATGATTTGGGGAATATCTTAATCGAAAGCGCTTATTAAGTTTTTAAAAGATAGTAGAACAAGTATAGATTGGTTTATACATTATGCAAATGTAGATATTAAAAATATACTGAGCGTAAACCATATAATGCTTGTTGCCAACAAATATGATAATGTGAACCCTAATGCTTTAAATTTATCAATAAATTTTTTCCTATGAACGAGAATTAAAAGAAGTCTTAAAGAAAAATAAATAGCTACCCAAATAAAGGAGAATAGTAACAATGCTAAATATGGATGAGGCGTGTTTGGCCACCATTCGCTATTAATTTCATTTACTATAGGCAAAATCAAACTCACAATAGAGCCTACAAAAAAAGAAAAGATGAAAGTTGGTATTTCAATAATTATTGTAAGAAAATAAGTGGAACTGAAAGGAGAGGATAAGTCATTTAAAGATATTTTGAACATTTTTTTTAAAACAAGCAAGACGCAGACTGTGATTAAGATGATTGCTAAAAGAAAAACAATATTAAATGGAGGTATTAGGAAGAGCAAAGTTATCAAAAGCGCATGAGTACCCCTTTCTGATTTTGTTAGCTCTATAGCCTTATTTCACGTCGATTACAATACTGCGTGTTCTTGGCCCATCAAATTCGCAGAAATATATGCCCTGCCATGTGCCCAGCACCAAGCGCCCGCTTTCCACAAGAATGGTTTCAGAAAATCCAAACATGGAAGCTTTTATGTGAGAGGAAGAATTCCCTTCAAAGTGCTTGTATCCGTCTTTGCGCGGGAGCATTCGCTCCAACTTATCGAGTATATCGCGGGTAACATCAGGGTCGGCGTTTTCATTTATTGTTACCGCAGCCGTTGTGTGGGGAATAAATACTGTGCAGATTCCGTTTTCCACGCCGCTTTCTTTTACAGCCTGAGAAACTTGATGGGTAATGTCAATCATTTGTGAATGACTGCTTGTGTTAATCTGAATTCTTTTCATTTTCTTGTTCTTTCATGTTTCGCACAGTGATGTACCAATATTGAGCCATGGAAATATACAGCAAAGAAATGCCGATTAAAATCGCATATTTGTCAAACGGAGCAGTGAAATCATGTAAGAAGGTCGCAAGAATGGCTAAATACATAATTCCCGATGATATCTTTCCAAAAGTGTTGGCGGCTACAATGGTGTGGCGGTGAAGCAACAAAAAGCTCGCGCCGTAAACCATGAGAAGTTCGCACATAACAACTAATATAAAAGCTATAAGAGGCAAATATCCCACCCAGAACATACAAAAGATTGCCGCTATTTGAAGCAGTTTATCTGCAAGCGGATCAAGGAGCTTGCCAATGTTTGTGATCTGGTTGAATTTGCGCGCGATGTATCCATCCAAAAAGTCGGTGAACACAGCGACACAAAAAACTATCATAGCATAGATAGGATGATCGTTTACGAAAAAACAAACCATGACTCCAATCATAAGGAATCTTAACAGTGTCAAAAAATTCGGTACATTTATATATTTATTTTTATCTTCTAACATAGCGCCTCTTTAAGTTAAAATCATTTTCCCAGAAACAGTAAAAATACTTTACAATTATACACAATTGGGCTCATGGTTTCAACCGCCGGAAATCAAACTGTCAAATTTGGGGACTTAAATATGCATTATCCTACACTACGTAAAAAAAGTGTTCCTGTTATGAACACTTTTTATTGATTCTAATTATCAAGCATATCCTTCATGTTGTACATACCCGCGGGCTTTCCGATTAAAAACTGCGAAGCTCTTATAGCTCCTTCTGCGAGTATGTTTTTGGAAAGAGCTGTGTGGCGTATTTCAATAATTTCGTCTTGGCCGATGAAATGAACCTGATGTTCGCCGACTATCGTTCCTCCGCGAACGGCATGAATGCCAATTTCATTTTGTTCTCGTTTAGCAGAGGTGCCGTGTCGTCCGTAGTTATATTCTTTTTTCCCGTTTAAAGCTTCATTGATTCCGTCAGCAAGAGCCAAAGCTGTTCCGCTCGGGGCATCCACCTTTTTGTTATGATGCTTTTCAATTATTTCTATGTCGAAACCATCAAGGAAAGTGGCGGCCTGTTTTAAAAGCTCAATCATAAGATTTATGCCGAGAGACATATTTGCCGACACGAAAATCGGTATTTTTTTTGTAGCTTCTTCTATTTGCTTTTTTTGTTCTTCGCTGTGTCCTGTGGTTGAAAGCACGATGGGAAGATTGTTTGAAATGGCATATTCAAGCAAAGAAGAAAGGAGGCTCGGATGAGAAAAGTCTATTATCGCATCACAGGGGACGTCGCATTTTTCAAAGGTTTCAAACACTGGGAAATCAGAGCTTGGGGGAGCGAACTTGTCTACACCCGCCGCAACTTCGATGTTATCTTTTTCCGATATAAGGTGAGATAGAGCATGGCCCATGGCTCCGCCGCATCCGCATAGTAGTACTTTCATAATAAATCCTTTATACGTTAAATCCAAAATTTTTCATAGCTTCTATTAAACATTCTTTTGCGCAGTCTCTCATTTCGTAAAGTGGGAGTCTTAAAGAACCTGCATCCATCCCGAGAAGATTCATGGCGGTTTTAACCGGACTTGGGTTTACATCAAGGAAAAGCGCTTCGATTAAGGGGAGCATTTTAAACTGCAAAGCTCTTGCCATGGAAATGTCGCCTTTAATATAGTTTTCAACCAAATCATGCATTTGTCTGGGTGCGATATTGGAAACTACCGATATCACGCCTTTTCCTCCGCAAGCCATAAGGGGCAAAACGGTAAAATCGTCTCCTGAATATACATCAGCGTTATCTCCGCAAAGACGAACCATGTCCTGAACCTGTCTTATGCTGCCGGAAGCTTCTTTCATCGCCGCGATGTTTTTATGCTGCGCGATTTCCGCGAATGTTTCGGCTCTCATATTGGAAACGGTTCTGGAAGGCACATTATATACTATTATAGGTATGTCGACATTGTTGGCGATTGCTAAATAATGCTGAATCAACCCGTCAGGGATATTTTTATTGTAGTTATAATAAGGAAGCACGATAAGCAAAGCATCCGCGCCAAGCTTTTGCGCCATTTGCGAATCTTCAATGACTTTTTTAGTATTGTTGCCTCCTGTTCCTGCGATAACCGGCACACGCTTTTCGGCTTTTTGCACCACAAACTTTATTGCCTCTTGTTTCTCTTTTGAAGACATAGTGGCAGGCTCGCCTGTAGTGCCTAGGACGACAAACGCATCTGTTTTGTTTTCAAGCTGAAAGTCGATATGCTTTGAAAAAGCTTTGAAATCTATTCCGGTATCGGTAAAAGGTGTTACTAGCGCCGTTCCTGATCCGGTGAAAATCGTCATAATAATTCCTCCAAAATTGTTCTTATAATATTATACTAAATATTATCAATAAATGTTACATTGTTTTTATATACATGTCAATTTATAAGCGAATATTTGGTTGAAACGCTGAATTACTATGTAGTTGGCGGTAGTAAATTTATATTACATTTTGCTGAGGTGGACATATTATTGCTCAAACTATATAATACTCTTATAAATTGGCATTTAGTAAAAGGAAGGTGTACAGATGGGCTTGTTTAACAGAATGATATACGGAAATCCGAATAAACCTGATTTGGAAGTTGAACAAAATCAAAATCCGATTACTGCTTTTTTTGAAGTATTGAAGATAAAAATGTGGGATCTGGTTAAGCTTAATTTACTTTTTCTGATTTTTGTCGCGCCTGCCTTAATATGGGCGGGAATAAATTTCAATTTAATCAACACAGCTTTAAGCTCCACGCAGGCAGAAGTGATGGATCTTGGTGTATTTATGGAAAGCGGCGCATTTCAATATTTAACAGTTTTTTTTATGGGACTAATACCATGCCTTTTGATTATGGGAGTTGGTTTACCAAGCTTAAACTACATAACGAAAACATATGCTAAAGAATCTCATGTTTGGCTGATGGAAGATTTTCTGGAAAAAATAAAGGAAAACTGGAAGCAAAGCTTGTTGTATATGCTGCTGTTGGGCAGTATTGTTCTAATAATGTATTATGGCATTGCGACTTATGCTATAAACGCGGATGCTATACCTATGGCGAAGGTTCTTAGAGGGATTTCGTATTTCATGTTGGGATTGATTTTGCTTTCAACCACTTTTGTGTATCCTCTTATGGTTACATTTGAGTTGAAGCTAAAGAATCTCATTAAAAACTCGGTTTTGCTTGCTATCGCTAAATTACCGCAGACGCTTTTAATTTTGCTCATAAGCGCAGTTATTCCTTTCCTTTTGCTGCTTCTGTCTATGGCGTGGAATTATGGAATATTAGTTTTCGGAGCATACTATGTACTTTTCGGTTTTGCTTTTAATTCTTTGATAATAAACTCATTTACCAATCAGGTTTTTAAAAAGATTATTGTTGCAAACGGAATTCAACAGGCGGGGCAAAAACCCGAGACAGAGCATAAAGACAAATAGATAAATCTGCCTTTTATAGCAGAAAGGATGCATCAACGGGATTTTTCCCTTTTAAAATTATGGATAAATACACTTCACTCGCAAAATTATATGACAGTTTCTCTTTAGATGCTCCGGCCAAGGAGTGGGCGGAGTATATTGACGCGCTATTAAACAACAATGGAGCAAAGCGGGGTGCCTCTTTGCTTGATATCGCCTGCGGAACAGGCATGATAACATTGGAGCTTTGCAAAAAAGGATATAGAATCACCGCGCTGGATAATTCGCCTGATATGCTTGAGGTAGCAGCTGTCAGATTTGCCGAGGCGGGTGCAAAGATACAGATAATAAACCAGGATATGCGTGAGATTAAGCTTCACCGGAAGGTAGATGCGGCGGTTTGCATAAATGACGGGATAAATTATATTACTGATGCCGAAGAAGTTTTAAAAATGTTTCGTGGAGTAAGCAATATTTTAAATGAAGGCGGCGTTTTTCTTTTTGATATATCTTCAAAATATAAACTTAAGACAATGCATGAAAAATCATACTTTGAGGAAAAAGACGAAGGTTTATATATTTGGCACAATGAATATGATGAAAAGAACGATATTCTCACTATGGAATTGTCGCTATATTCTCATTTGGAAGACGATTTGTATGAAAAGTCGCTGGAAACACATAAACAAAAAGCGTACAAAGAGGATTTTCTTATAAAAACCTTGGAAGATGCCGGCTTTTCTGAAATACACGCTTACAATTGTTTTGCATTGGATTCTCCAAAAAGCGAATCTCAAAGAATTCAGTTTGCGGCGGTAAAAAAGCGGTTTTGATTAAACGGCATTTCTTTTATCATTGCAACGTTTGATTGAGCCTGTTGTCTGGACGATCCTTATGCTATAACGCTTGTTTTCAAAATCGCTATGGTTTTTGTTTACACGCAAATACTCATGTGATATAATCTCATATGCGTTTATTGCCAGCATAGCTCAGTCGGTAGAGCAGCAGTTTCGTAAACTGCAGGTCAGCGGTTCGAATCCGCTTGTTGGCTCCAATAGTACACTGCTTTAAAATAAAAGTTAATATATTTCGAGGTGTGGCTCAGCTTGGTAGAGCGCTGCGTTCGGGACGCAGAGGCCGGAAGTTCAAATCTTCTCACCTCGACCAAAAACAAGACATCCAAACGGATGTCTTGTTTTTGTGTCGAGGCAAGTGTTTTGAAGAAACACGCAGCCCAAGCGTTTGCTTGCAAACGCGAAGCGCGATAAGAGTATTGCGAAGCAATGCTCTGTAAGCGAGGGGAGTAGTTGAGGCTTCGAAGAAGCCCACAGCGCGACAGCGATACAGCGAAGCTGTGTTGCGAAAGCGACGACCTTGTGTCGAGGCAAGCGAAGGTGTTTTTAATCGTATTTAATGGATTTTTATGAAAAATGAAATTAAAAACACCACAAATAATCGGGCGACTTTAATAGATAATCGTGCATAAGCAAGTTATCGACTAAAGTGCACAAGAGGCGCGCCAATCGTATTTCGAAGAAATACTGCGAGGGGCGAGGGGTTAACCGTATAAACCAAAACTCAATTTACAAATAATTTCCAAGTGGTATAATAGAAATAGTGTAGTATATTTGCGCGACCCCGGATGTTTTTTCAGACGAAAAGGAAGGCGTAATATGAAAAAGCACAATTTCATTTTAACAATACTTATTTTAACGATGCTTTTAGGGCATATTTGATCTTTTATGATATACAAGAAGCATTAAAAGTGTTGAGCGGCGCAAGCAAGCCATATGCTTTTTTAGACTTGAGTGACTATATGTTGGTTTAAAGAGATGAGACGGTTATGCAATACTTGGGCGGAGTTGCGTATGATATATCAGGAAATAGGCTATATGTTTTGGAGCTTATGGTGGATGAAGGGATGTCTGCTGTGCATGTTTTTACATTTGAATAGGAGAAGATTATGAAAAGACTTTTTATGATAATTGCAATTGTAGCCTTGGCGCTTTCAGGATGTGGTGACGCAGTTGAAATAGAAGAAATAGAGGCAGAGCCAAATCAAACGAGCGCTCAGATCACTGAAAGGGCAAACAGTGATGAATATGAAATTAATCAGACATTATCAGATTGGGTATTAGGAACGGAATATGGTATTGAAGAGGTCAGGCTCAATATTGAAGAAAAAACTTTGGAGATTGTAATATCCGATGATGATTACAATAAATTAGCAGACTATGATCAAGATGACATAGTAAACGGGCTAAACGATATTTTAATAGCATATAAAATATCTGATGGATTTGTCACATATTTTTCAAATGGTGAAATGCTTGAATCGAGAGTAAATGAGGCGCCAACTTCAGGGCATGAAGTTGAACCGACCCAAGAGGAAAGCGGTCCGCAGATTGAAACGGTCAGCGAAACGGTTAACTTAATGTTTATTCATCACAGTGTGGGAGAAAATTGGCTCAACGCAGGGCTTAATGAGATGCTTAATGAAAACAACTTTCATGTGGCTGACACCTATTACGGCTGGAGGGAAATGGGAGACAGAACAGATACATCCGATTGGCCGGACTGGTTTAACGATGAGGTGATGCCAACCGTTTACAAGGAGCTTGGCAATATGACGGGACACAACACAATCGAGCCTGCCACAAGCGAAAACACAATCATCATGTTTAAGTCCTGCTATCCAAACAGCGATGTGGGAAATTCTATTGAAGATGAGAAACAAATATATTTAAGCTTGCTTAGTTATTTTGCCGAGCATACGGATAAAATGTTTGTGCTTATCACGCCGCCGCCAATGCAAAGGATATCCCACCCAGAAAAGACGCGGGAGCTTGCGAATTGGCTGGTTTCGGAAGATGGATGGCGAAAAGACTATGATGGGAACAATCTTTTTGTGTTTGATTTCTACAACGTGCTAACAGCAGAAGACAATCACCATATGCTGGTTGATGGAGAAGAGGCACACATAGTCAATGATGGTTCTAACACGTTATATTATGATTCGGCAGGAGATGACCATCCCAATGATGAGGGAAGCCTAAAGGCGGCGAAAGAATTTGTGCCACTATTAATATATTGGTATCAAATTTTTGAAGGTTGATAGTTTCTTGATGCAGCTTATTTTATGAAATAATTTAATGAATAAAGCGAAGAAAATTATTGTTAAGTATAAAAACCACAAGGGGGAATTATTATGAATACCAACATTGTAATTATGGGACCTATAGGAGTAGGAAAAACTTCAATTGCAAAAGAGCTATCAAAAAGATTGTGCAAAGAGTTTATAGACTTAGATGACCAAAGAGAACGGCTTTATAGCAAAACCACATATTCTGAAGAGGATGCTGAAAAAGAATTTGAAAAAAGTGGCATTATGGGGGTGATATCGCTATCAAAAACCTTTTGAGTTGTATTCGGTGAAAAGAGCATTAGAGGAAAACGAAGATTGTGTAATCGCTTTTGGCGGAGGGCAAAGTGTTTATGAGGATAAAGAACGAAGAGATGAGTTTTTAAGATTGATGGAGCCCGTTGGAAATTCTTTTTTGCTGATACCATATCAGAACACAAAAGAATTCCTTGAACTACTGTCTAAAAGGACTAAAGCTGAAGAAGAAATGAAGATGAACGAACTGTTTGTTTGCGCCCAATCAAGCAAGCTTGCAGCAAAGCATATATTGTATGCAGGGAAAAAAACAGTGGATCAAATTGCTGAAGAAGTAATTGCGTTAATTAGAAAGTAATGACAGCATAAAAACTCTTCATAAAAACAAATGAAGAGGATGCTGACTAAGTGTCGGCAGAATTGAATATTTGCATATAATAACTTTTTTTGTGATATACTGTATTTATAAATTCGCAAACAAGGAGGAGTATTATGCAGTACGTAAAAGTGGCTAAGACGAATGAACTTAAAGACGGAGAAAAAAAGAAAATTACTGTTGACGACAGGGTGTTACTGCTTGCAAATATTCAAGACAAATATTATGCGATAGATAATAAATGCCCGCATATGGGAGGCTCTCTTTTTGACGGAAAATTGGAAGGGCATAATATAGTATGTCCCAAACACGGTTCTATATTTGACGTTAGGACGGGCGACATTGTTGAACTCGGAAAACTGCTATTCATAAAGGTGAAAGCAGGCGCTGCAAAATCTTACCCTACAAAAATTGAAGGCGATGACATTTTGGTGGGAATTGAATAGGCACTCAGATGACTTGTCACTATGTCAAGAAAACGAAATCATTAACAACGAATAAAAATGAAAGGTGAGAATCGAAATGAAAAAGAATATGAGTAATACGGATAAATGGATTAGGATTATTTTAGGACTGGCGCTATTGAGTTTGATTTTTATTATTGAAAGCAACTTAAGATGGTTAGGATTGATTGGATTGGTTCTTATAGCTACTGGGTTTATTAACTTTTGCCCGATATACGCATTGCTTGGGATAAGCACAAACAAAAAAGAGAAATGATTAACAATTAAATTAATATACAGCTTTATACTAAGCCCTTCGGTTAAATTCGGAGGGCTCTTTATATGCAAAATTTATTTTGATAAATTACCCGCAATGCGTTTAAAAATTGTCGCAAAAAAACTGTTTATTTCACCTATCGCACTTTGGGGGTAGGTGCGGGGAGGGGTGTTTGTAATCAAACCATAATATCTTTTATAAATATAGGTCGCTTTTTTCCCTTCAACTGTAGTGGAATAAAGCTCGAGTTTATTATTATTTATATCTGTTTTAAATTGAAACGTGTCAGAGCCCTTGAAAAATAAAGTAAGATTGCTTCCGCTTACAGCCCATGAACCTTCTTGAAGCATTTGCTCGTCATCTTCATAGTATATTTGCTTCATTATTCCGTCTGGGTATAAGTACAAATATGATCTGGCTACGTTAAAGTATTCATCATCTTCATAATATTCGGAATATGTCCAACAACCGACATAATCAAAATCATTTTCGTTCATTTTAGAGTATGTTGCCAAATAAAGTTTATCGGGATCTTCGCTGTAATAGAAACTGCACTGCATTTGAGAATCTGATATATCCAAAATATTAAGATCATAATTATAATCTTCAGTATGCTTGATATCAATTGTTGTGCCGTAAGAAGACGATGACGTTTTCCAAGTTATGAAGGAATATTCCTCATAATAATCGCAAGGTAAAAGTATTTCAACACCTGTTGCGTCGCTTCTGAAAAGCAATACTTCATCGTCAAAAGTGTAATCTTCCCCAGAGGAGTAATCTTCAAGCTTGGTTAAATACCAAGCGCCTATAGCGTTGCTTTTGACTTCTGCGGAGCCTGAGCAACCAGACAATAAAAAAGAGGAAGATATGATTAAAGCCAAAATGATGTAATATTTTTTCATTGTAAATCGTTCTCCTTTGGATTAGAATATCATCTTATAAAAGAGGTGTAAAGTAAAAACGTTTCTGCTGACTATGCGATATAATGATAGGAACAAGAGTTTGCATAGGTCTTTGAAAAACACCTATTTTGTGCTATAATAAGTTACATGATACCACATATTGATGATACCATATATATTGGGTAAACGGAGGGTTTTCATAAGATGACAAATACAAACTATACATCAGGCTCAATCAAGGTGCTTGAAGGTCTTGACGCTGTAAGAATGCGTCCGGGAATGTATATCGGATCCACAGGCTCCAGAGGATTGCACCACATGCTTTGGGAGATAGTGGACAATGCAGTTGATGAGGCGGCGAATGGATTTGCCGATTTTGTTACAGTAATCATTAATCCTGATAGCTCTATACGGGTTAGCGACAATGGGCGGGGAGTACCTGTTGATAAGCACCCACAGCTCAAAGTGTCGGGTGTGGAAGTTGTGTACACACAGCTTCATGCGGGCGGAAAGTTTGACAACGACGCTTATTCATATTCCGGCGGATTGCACGGAGTGGGGGCGTCGGTTGTAAACGCTTTGTCGGAATGGCTTAACGTGGAAGTGCATAGGGACGGAAAAATATACCGTCAACAGTATGAAAGCGTGTTTAGCAAAAGCAAAAATAAAGTGTTGCCGGGCAGACCGAAAGCGCCTCTTGAGGAGTGCGGAAAAACTTTTGAGCACGGCACGATTGTAACGTTTAAACCTGACTTGAAAGTGTTCGATCATATTAATTTCAATTCAGAAATAATTGAGCGCAGGCTTCGTGAGCTGGCCTTTTTAAATAGCGGTCTCAAAATCGAATTTAAGGACATGAGAAAAGATCCGATAATCGAAGCTGACTATTGCTTTAAAGGTGGAATTTCCGACTATATAAAACTATTGAACAAAGAAAAAACTGTTCTGCACAATAATCCGGTTGTTTTAACTGAAAATAAGGGTGATTTGCAAATCACTGTCTGTTTTCAATATACTGCCGGCTATACGGAAAATGTATTTTCTTTTGTAAATAACATACCTACAACCGAGGGCGGGACACATGAGACTGGTCTTAAGTCTGCCATTACAAAAGCTATGAACGACTATATGCGCAAAAATGGCATGCTCAAAGATAAAGACGCAAACCTTACCGGTGAGGACTTCAGGGAAGGGATGACGTGCATCATATCTCTTAAAATGCGTGGTGTGCAGTTTGAAGGCCAGACAAAAAGCAAGCTTGGAAACACCGATGCCAGAACCGCGGTTGACGCTATGGTAACAAAAAACCTTACTATTTGGCTTAATGATTTAAAAAATCAAAAAGCGGCAAGCGCCATAATGGAGAAAGCTTTAAAATCCGCGAAAGTGCGAAACGCCGCAAGAAAAGCAAAGCAGATGGCTAGAAAGCGCTCAGCTCTCGAAGGCGCGCCTCTTGTGGGCAAGCTTTCGTCGTGCACGGGAAGAAAAGCCGAAGATAATGAGCTGATAATTGTTGAGGGAGACAGTGCGGGCGGCAGCGCAAAGCAGGGGCGCGACAGGCGCTTCCAGGCGATATTGCCCCTTCGAGGAAAGCCGCTTAACGCCGAACGCAAGCGAATCGACGCGGTTATTGGCAATGAAGAATTTCGCTCTATCATAACTGCGCTCAACACTGGAATAGATGTTGACTTTAATATCAAAAACCTAAAATACCACAAGATAATAATACTTTCCGATGCCGATCAAGACGGCGCGCATATTCGTGCGATACTTTTGACATTCTTTTTCAGATACATGCGCGAGCTTATCCAGGAAGGCAATATTTACATAGGGCTTCCACCTCTTTTCAGAGTAAAAAGAGGTAGGTTTACGGAATATTGCTATGATGAGCGCGACCTCAAAGAAGCGGTGGAAAAGGCCGGAAGAGGATATACAATCCAGAGATATAAAGGATTGGGTGAGATGGATCCCGAACAGCTGTGGGATACAACGCTGAATCCAGACGGAAGAAAGCTTTTACAGGTGACCATAGATGACGCGGCGGCAGCTGACGACATAGTCAGCATCCTTATGGGAGACAAGGTGGAACGCAGAAGAGATTATATAATCAGTCATGCCAATTTCGAGGCCGGCGAGGAAATTGATGGAGTTAAACTTGCGGGAGGTGACGAGTAATGGCGCGGGGAAATAAAATAGTAAGAAACGAAACCATTATAAAAAGCTCGCTTGAAGAGGTTATGCACAACTCTATGATGCCTTATGCGGAATACGTAGTTATGGAACGCGCGCTGCCTAGGGTTGAAGACGGATTAAAACCGGTTCAGCGCAGAATTCTTTACACTATGCGTGAGCTGGGAAATACACCCGATAAACCCCATAAAAAATCCGCCAGGATAACGGGTGATACCATGGGTAAATATCATCCGCATGGTGACACCTCCATTTATGACGCAATGGTCCGCATGGCGCAGGATTTTTCTTTGCGCGAAACTTTGGTGGACGGCCACGGAAACTTCGGTTCCATTGATGGAGATAACGCCGCAGCAATGCGATATACCGAAGTGCGAATGACAAACCTCGCATTGGAGATGCTTAGAGATATTGAAAAGGACACAGTGCCTTTTTCATATAACTTTGACGATACGCTGAAAGAACCGGATATGCTTCCCGGGCGTTACCCAAACCTTTTAGTTAATGGAGCAATGGGAATCGCCGTCGGCCTTGCCACAAACATGGCACCGCACAATCTGGGAGAAGTAATAGATGGCGTTTGCGCTCAGATAGACAATCCAGATATCACAATAGAAGGGCTGATGGAACACATAAAAGGACCGGATTTCCCGACTGGGGGATACATCATCGGCTCAGATGGAATAAAAGACGCTTACAAAACCGGAAAAGGCAAAGTAGTGATGCGCGCAAAGGCGAATATTGAGGCTATAGCCGGCGGAAAAAGCAATATAGTTATTACCGAAATACCGTATCAGGTAAACAAAGCATCCATGCTTGAAAAAATCATGGCTACGACTTTGAAGAAAAAAGGTATTTTGACGGGGATAAATGATATCCGCGATGAAAGTGACAGGGAAGGCATGCGCGCCGTTATTGAAGTTAAAAAAGACTGTGACGCAAATAAAATCTTGCAGTTTCTCTATAAATATTCCGAGCTTCAGACCAACTTCAATATAAATGCCGTTGCGATTGCCGACGGCAAGCCAAGGCTGTTAAATCTGAAGCAGATAATAGGGTATTACATAAAGCATCAAATGGAAGTTGTTACGCGCAGGATACGCTACGACTTAGAGCGTGCAGAAGCCCGCGAGCATATTCTCGAAGGCTTAAAAATCGCGATAGAAAACATCGACGAAGTGGTGGAAATAATAAAAAAATCACCGTCGCCCAACGAAGCAAAGCGCCGATTGATGAAGCGCTTTGAGCTGACCGGAATTCAAGCGCAGGCGATACTCGACATGCGTCTGGCGCGCTTAACGGCACTAGAGGTGGAAAAAGTCGAAACAGAGCTTGCTGAGCTTAAAAAGCTTATCGCGAAACTTAAAGCTATACTGCGTTCAAAAAGCAAGCTGATGGATCTTATTAAAAAAGAGCTTCTGGAAATCAAGAAAAAATATGATAACGCCCGCAGGACACGAATCGTTAAGGCAGAAGACAAAGAGCTTCCAAAAGCCGAAGAGTTTGTGCTGGTTGAAAACACACATGTCGTCATTACACATGACGGATACATCAAACAGCTGCCTGAAAAGACATATAACCGCTCGCAGACGGATTATCTAATGGAGGATTTGGACAAAGAAGATAAGCCGCTTGAAGTCTGCGCCACAACTACCGCACACCAAGTGCTGCTGTTTACCAATCAAGGCAATTCATACCGATTGGCATGCTCGGAAATTCCTCAGGAAAGATGGGGAGTGCGCGGTGCGCATCTTTCTTCGATTATCAACGGGTTTGCAACAGATGAGAAAGTGGTCGGCACTTTGTTTTACGATTCCAAGCTGCCCACAGCCGGTAAATTTATGTTTATCACAAAGCAGGGCATGGCAAAAGCTACGGAGATATCTGAATTTGATACACGTACCAAAAAGATTGTTGCATGCGGATTGAAAAAAGGCGATGAGGTAGTAGCTGTTCACCTTGTCAAACGCGGAGAAAATATACTGATCGTCACACACAAAGGCATGTCACTTTGCATGCGCCAGACTCAGGTTAATTCTATGGGCAGAACAGCAAAGGGTGTAAAGGCTATTACGATGTCTGACAACGACTATGTGATATATGCAGACCCTGTGGATGAAGAGGGGGAAGTACTCATCGCCACAGATACCGGCTATGCTAAACGAGTGCTCGCGATGGACTATATTCCGCAAAACAGAGGCGGAAAAGGCGCCCGCACAATGACGTTTAGTTCAAGTGGATCAAACGGAAACTGCATCGCAGGAGTTTGCTATGTAAAAGAGCCAAAAGATATTATCTTTATTTTAAAAAGTGGAGAAGCGGCTAGAATTAATTCCGAGGAAATCTCTATTCAGGCAGTGTTTGGCAAAGGAAAGCCCTATGTAGATGCTGTCATGGGCAATGATGTGGTATGCTGCTATGCGCACCTTGGTGATACTAGCTCATAGAAGTGGCGCGGCTTAGGAAGTGTTTGATAAACACTTCCTAAGATACATAAAATTTAAGCGGCACGATGCGCTATATCAATGGAGAGAATTTGGTGTGACGCTTTGTGGGCATTGGGCGCACGCAACTTGCAAAATAGAAGAACTCTAATTTATTGCGGTCACCTTTTATGTCACTTAGGATTTCAGTGCATAATTTTAATCTCAGAGTATGGGTTTGGGGAAAATATTTGCTCAAACCTTTTTGTTGCTACCTGGCATAGCAGAAAGTGGATACAATCATTTTAAACAGAGAAATATATTAGAAAAACTGCAAATTATATCGATGATACATATTTTTTTGCGGCCACTTACTTTGGGAAGATATTGAAACTATTATAATACTATCTTGCCTCTGTGAAAATTCGGTCAAATATGGTAAAATAGAACGTAGGAATTTACAAGGAGATTCAAATGAGCAAGTTTCTTCCCCACGAAGATGAATCGGTAAAAGAGCTTTATAACGCAATTTGCAAGCTTGAAACCAGCGAGGAAGCATATCGTTTTTTTGATGACCTCTTGACAATAAACGAAATACATTCCATGGCCCAAAGATTTCATGTCGCCCTGATGCTTGACGCAGGCGAGAAATATAATGACATTGTTAAAAAAACTGGAGCAAGCACTGCTACAATAAGCAGGGTCAACAAGTGTTTAATCTACGGTTCGGGCGGATACCAGGAAATAATCGACAGGATTAAAAAGGATAGAGCATAATGACAAAGGTTAAACTCAATAAAATGCAACAAAAGGCTATTGAACACATCGAAGGTCCGCTTTTGATACTTGCAGGCGCCGGCTCCGGCAAAACAAGTACGCTAACCGCAAGGATAGCCAACATTATAGAATCGGGAAAAGCTAAACCATATGAGGTTTTGGCAATCACATTTACAAACAAAGCTGCCCGGGAGATGCGTAACCGCATTGAAGGCCTCTTGAAAACCGATACCAGTGATATGTGGGTTATGACATTTCACGCTATGTGCTCAAGGATATTGCGAAATGATATAGAAAAAATGAACCAGGGCTACACCAAATGGTTTTCTATATATGATGATACTGACAGTCAGGCAATTTTGAAAGGCATCGTGTCATCTTTAAATTTGAACACAAATTATTATTCGCCTTCAATTTTGAAAAACTATATTTCATCCGCAAAAAATGATTTGAAAGATCCGGAAGCTATGCGGCTTGATATGAAAGATGATTTTAGGGCAGAAAAGATATATGAAGCATACAAACTGTATGAAAAAGAATTGCAAAAAAATAATTCGTTGGATTTTGATGATTTGCTGGTAAAAGTGCTGGAGCTTTTTGTCACATGTCCGGAAGTGTTGAGCAAATATGAAAATCGCTTTAAATATATCCATGTTGATGAGTATCAAGACACTAATGCCGCGCAGTACGAAATTGTAAAAGCTTTGAGTGCCACTCGAAAGAATGTTTGTGTAGTTGGCGATGACGATCAGAGCATATACGGTTGGCGCGGTGCGAATATAAACAACATTTTGGACTTTGAAAAAGATTTTTTGGATGCTAAGGTCATAAAGCTTGAACAAAACTATCGTTCCACTTCCAGCATACTTGATGCGGCAAACGCCGTTATAAAATACAACAAAGGCCGCAAAGAAAAAACCATGTGGACAGAAAAGGGAGAAGGGTCGCAGACCATTTTCCACAAGGCCACAACCGAACGCGAAGAAGCGGAATATATATATACAGAGATTAAGAAATTAACCATGACAGGTGACTATGACCTGCATGATATGGCTGTGCTTTACCGCACCAATGCATTGTCTAGGATAATAGAAGACAGATTTATGCGCGCTGGCATGAGCTATGCGATGTATGGCGGGCAAAAATTTTATGACCGAAAGGAAATAAAGGATTTAACTGCATATCTTCGTGTTGTTGTAAACCCGGCTGATGAGGGGGCTTTGCTGCGTATAATAAATGTTCCAAAGCGCGGAATAGGAGCCACTACAGTTGATAGATTAAGAACTATCGCGGTAAAAAAAGACATCACGCTTAAAGCTTCTATGCTCGAGCAGGAAGAAATATCAGAAGTAATGGGAACGGCCGCCAAGAGTAAGATATTGGGCTTTTCCAAAATGATGCAAGATCTGGAAAGCAGAAGGAGTGGCTTCGGTCTTGTTGAGTTTATAGAAGAAGTCATGAACAAAAGCGGGATGGTTGAATTTTATAAGAAGCAAAAAACAGAAGAAGCGGAAGCTAGGCTTTCAAATATGGGTGAACTATTGTCTGCGGCTCAGGAGTTTGCCGCAATGACGGAAAATGCCACTTTGGAGGCTTTCCTTGAAAACATCGCGCTTATAAGCGATATTGATTCAATGGAAGAAAAAAGAGATCATATTACAATGATTACATCTCATTCGGCTAAAGGCTTGGAGTTTCCCATTGTTTTTGTTGTTGGCATGGAAGAAGGAATATTCCCACATCAGCGCGCGCTCAACGATACAGAGGAAATTGAAGAGGAACGCAGGCTGTGTTATGTGTCTATGACCCGCGCTATGGACAAGCTGTATATGACGTGCGCTACAGGCAGATTAATGTTTGGTACAAGGAGATATAATCCTATCTCAAGGTTTATAGAAGAGATACCCGAGGAGCTTTTAAACAACACTACACCCAAACCGAAAGTTGTCGACAAGTCAACGTTCAGAGAAACCGCTACATTTGATTTTCAGGAATTTTCTCAGACCAAGATAGACAACAGAAAAAAGAGATTGGGCAAAAAAGGAGTAAAACACACTGAGACAGATGAGGAGTTTGAAATAGGCGAGAAGGTCACACACAAAAAGTTTGGAAGCGGCACAATAATTACGGTAGCAAAAGGCGCCGCGGGACCTGTGTATACAATCGCATTCGAAGGTTTGGGCATAAAGGAACTTGACTCAAGATACGCCAAACTTGAAAAAAGTTAGTTCTCCGGAGGGACTTGTTTGGAAACTGATATAAAAAAAATGGAGGAGCTGTCAAGGCTCCTCAACAAATATGCGCAATCATATTATGAACACGATAAAGTGCTAGTGACCGATGCAGAATATGACACTCTTTATGATGAGCTTTTGGAGCTTGAAAAAAAGACGGGCACAGTGCTTGACATATCTCCCACCAACAGAGTGGGGGGGCAGCCACTAAAAAAATTTCAAAGCCACAGGCATATAAATCGATTATGGTCGCTCGACAAGTGTAAAAGCATAGAGGAGCTTTACTCTTGGGAGAAACGCATAAAAAAAATATTATCGGATTTTGAGGCGGAATCCGGAGAAAAACTTTCCCCTGTCAAATACGCCCTTGAATATAAATTTGATGGTCTCACAATAAACCTCACATATGACGGTGGGCGCCTTGTGCAAGCCGCCACGCGCGGAAATGGTGTGACGGGAGAAGCGATTTTACCGCAAGTCAAAACAATACGGACTATTCCGCTTGAAATAGATTTTGATGGGCTTATGGAAGTGCAGGGAGAGGGAATAATTCGTCTGTCCGTGCTTAAAAAATATAATGAAACCGCAGATGAGCCTCTAAAGAATGCAAGAAACGGAGCTGCGGGTGCTTTGCGCAATTTAGATTCTAAAATAACTGCGCAAAGAAAACTGGACGCTTTCTTTTATCAAATATCCACATTAGAAGGCAAAGAGATATCAAATCACACTCAAATGATGGACTTCATACACAAAATGAAGCTTCCAACAAGCGATTATTATAAAGTTTTTGATAATATTGAAGAGCTGTCTGAAGAGATAATAAACACTCAAGATAAGCTTCAAAAGCTTGACTTTCTAGCTGACGGTATGGTGGTAAAAGTTACGGATTACAGGCTTCGGGAGATACTGGGATATACGAACCGTTTTCCCAGATGGGCTATGGCGTATAAGTTTAAAGCGCAGGAAGTGTCCACAAAGCTGCTTGATATCACGTGGCAGGTGGGCAGAACGGGGAGGATTACACCCGTAGCTGAACTCGAGCCGTGCGATATAGGAGGAGTGACCGTCAGTCGCGCTACGCTAAACAATTACGGCGATATATTGAAAAAGAAAGTGCGTATCGGCGCTCAAGTCATTGTACGCCGCTCTAACGATGTAATCCCGGAAATCATGGGGATTCTCAATGAAGATGATATACAAGGCGAAGAGATATCACCGCCTTCAGCCTGCCCGGAATGCGGGCACAAAACTGAGGAAGTGGGGGCGCATCTTTTTTGCCCAAATTCTCTTGCTTGTCCTGCACAGGTGGTAAACAAAATCGCGCATTACGTGTCACGAAACGCAATGGACATCGAAACTCTTTCGGGAAAGACTGCGCAAACTCTTTACGAAAATCTCGGACTTAAGTCGCTCAGCGATTTATATCATTTGAAAAAAGAAGATTTGCTTACGCTTGAAGGATTTAAGGAAAAGAAAGCTCAAAATATACTGGATGCAATCGAAGAAAAGAAAAAAATAAGTCTTAACCGCTTTATTTTCGCGCTGGGGATACCAAACGTCGGACAAAAAACAGCCGAAGATTTGGCGAAAAACTTCAAAACACTTGATGCTGTAATGGAAGCCGAGGAAGAAACTCTTATCGGTATTCGTGATATCGGGGGTGTTGTGGCATGTTCGATAGTTGAGTTTTTCGGCGATGAAACGACGCGAAAAACGATAGCGGAGCTTCTTGAAGCGGGGGTAACCCCGATTGGCCCGGTTGAAAATGATTCCAGCATATTTGAAGGCAAAACATTTGTTTTGACGGGGACGCTTGACGGAATGTCGCGGGAAGAGACTAGCGAAATTATAAAGAGAAACGGCGGAAAAGTATCATCGTCGGTGTCGAAAAACACGAACTTTGTGCTTGCCGGAGAAAACGCGGGCAGCAAGCTTGAAAAGGCGCAATCGCTTGGAGTGAAAGTTATTAACTTAGATGAATTTAAGGAAATGTTATAAATGGAAAAGAAGATAGGAAAGCTTACAAACCGCGAACTAGAGGAAATCGTTCTAAACGGAATAGGCAAAAAGCGTGATGATGTTGTGATGCGTCCGGGTATAGGTATAGACTGCGGAGGTATTAAGGTAGGCGATGATGTGGTGGTTCTTTCCACCGATCCTATAACAGCCGCCAGTCACAATGCAGGTACGCTGGCTGTTCATGTGTGCTGCAATGACGCTGCCGCCGCGGGAGCTGAACCCATAGGTCTATTGCTTACCATACTGGCACCGCCGGACGCGAGCCTTTCGGACATAAAACAAATTGTAGATGACGCACAAAGCGCAGCGGCAAAGCTTAATGTCGAAATAATCGGCGGACATACGGAGTTTACCGACGCTGTAAATCGCATAGTTCTTTCTGCCACCGTAATAGGAAAAGCAGAAGGCGGTAAGTATTTTTCCGCAGGCGGGGCAAAGGAAAAGGACGCAATAATTCTCACGAAATACGCCGGAATGGAAGGCACAAGCATAATAGCCTCTGATTTTCGCCATCTTATAGAAGATGTTTTAACCGAACAGGAGATAGAAGGCGCTGTGGCTTTGGGCAAAGAAATCTCTGTTATAAAAGAGGGGACGCTTGCCCGAAATTTACCTGTTACAGCTATGCACGATGTTACCGAAGGCGGGGTACTTGGCGCTCTGCATGAGATGTGCACAGCGTCAAATATAGGGGCGCTCATTAACCTTGATAAAGTGAAAGTCCTCAGCGCTACGGCGAAAATATGCGGCAAGCTTGACCTTGATGTGTTCCGCCTGATATCTTCCGGCTGTATGCTGATTGCCGCTTCTGATGGAAAGACTGTGGTGGATGAACTGCTTGCAAACGGCATTCCCGCTTATGTGGTGGGGCAGTTTAAGCAGGGGAATATCAGGGCTGTTAGGGGGGGCGTGCCGTTTGAAGTGATGCCGCCTGATAAGGATGAATTGTATAAGGTAATTGCGAGCACTTAAAAATGGGCAATTTCTGCCCGGTATTTAAAACAAGTCGGTCACTTGCGTTTTGTAAGCTCTCGTCCTGAATTTGGAACCTCACGAAGTTTTGCAAAGTTTTCATGCACTCGTGCGTTGCAGTAGTCATGACGCTTTACAAGTATTTTGAGAACTCTTTTATTTTGGCTTAAATAGTTTCTCGCATAAAGCAAAAAATATCATTCATATTATGCTATAGAGGTATAGGATTATGAGAAAAAGATTATTTGAAATCACTGATAAATACAACGGGAATGATTTGTTAAGCAAAATATATGATATTTTTCTTTTAGTAATAATATTTGTAAGCATAGTTCCGTTGACATTCAAAGTAATGAGCCCAACTTTATTAGTAGTGGATTATATTTGCGTTGTTGTCTTTATCATTGACTATCTTTTAAGATGGCTCACTGCGGATATGAAGATTAAAAAGAAGGCCTCCTTTATGATATACCCGTTTACTCCGCTTGCAATTTTGGATTTATTGGCTATCTTACCATCTTTCAATATTGTTAGCCGAGCATTTAGATTGTTAAAAATATTTAGGGTTTTTAAGGCGCTTAGAATTTTCAAATCTTTAAGATATTCAAAAAGTTTCATTCGAATTAGTAAAGTGATAAAAAGCAACGCAGTAATACTTTGGTCACTGCTCTTGTGCGCACTGTTTTATATAGTGGTTTCGGCGTTGTTTATATTCTCTGTTGAGCCGGAAAGTTTTGATAATTTTTTTGAAGCGTTGTATTGGGCGACTACAGCATTGACCACAGTAGGTTATGGCGATATTTACCCGGTTACAGTCGGAGGCAGGATTGTTAGCATGGTTTCGTCTTTCTTTGGGATAGCGATAGTGGCTTTGCCATCTGGTGTGATTACGGCAGGCTTTATCAAGGAGATGAAAAATGGCGGTGATGAAGAAGCAGAGATTGAATAGTTCCAATATTTTTTCGTATCAAAGGACTCGCCGCGCCTGAGGCAGCCACCTCCATCCTGCCGAAGAACCAAATATTGTAGGGCCGGAAAAGAATATCTAATCAAAAACCCGCAAAAAACGGAGCATTTCAAAGAAAATAAAAGAAAATAGAGATTCGTTTATAGAAAATTCAACAAATTCAACTTTCTTTATGCTATAATATTTTTAGAAACGAAAAGTGAAAAAGGTGTATTATTTTGAAAAGTATGACAGGTTTCGGTCGAGCAAATATTGAGCATGATGGAAGAAAAATATCTTTGGAGCTAAAATCTGTTAATCACAGGTATTTAGACATGAATATTAGAGTGCCGAGAGCTCTTTCTCAATGTGAAGAGCTGGTGAGAAATAAACTAAAAGAAAATTTAGCACGCGGCCATGTAGATGTCTATATTTATTATAAGAATCTTCGGGAAGACGCGAAGCAAATCAGCATTGACAAAGGATTGGCTATGGCGTATTTTAACGCGCTTAAAGAAATTAAATTATTAACCAGCGCCAGAAATGATATAACGGCAGCCAAAATTGCAAAGATGAACGAAGTGCTTATAATTAGTGAAGGAGAGGAAGACGAAGAGGCGATTAACAATCTTTTATCCGACGCGCTTGAAGAAGCTTTGCAAGGGCTTACAACTATGCGCGAAAGAGAAGGCGCCGCACTTAAACAAGATTTGCTTTCAAATATAAACCTTCTTGCGGATTTACTTAAAACAGTAGAAGAAAAAGCACCGCAAGTGCCGATAGTGTATAAAGAAAAATTGATACAGCGAGTTGGCGATATGCTGGAAGGAACAAATGGGGTAATCGATGAACCCCGTATGTTGGGTGAAATTGCTATGTATTGCGATAAAAGCTCGATAGCTGAAGAGATATCTCGTCTTAAAAGCCATATAACAGAATTTAAAAGCAAGTGCGAAGAAGAAGGCGCTGTCGGAAGAAGCTTGGACTTTATGGTTCAGGAACTTAACAGGGAATCCAACACGATATGCTCCAAGGCAAATGATATAGATATTACAAACACGGCGCTTCAAATGAAAAACACGGTGGAAAAAATACGCGAACAGGTTCAAAACGCGGAGTAGGTGACGCTATGAGCATAAAACTTATAAATGTAGGGTTTGGAAACATGATATCGGCGAGCAGGCTCATTTCTATAGTAAGCCCCGAATCCGCGCCGATAAAGCGCTTGATACAGGACGCGAGGGATTCTAGAAAACTGGTTGATGCGACACACGGAAGGCGAACACGAGCAGTTTTGGTTATGGACAGCGAGCATGTAATACTTTCATCTCTTCAGCCGGAAACTGTAGCAAATAGATTTGATGTAAACGAGGATAGTCTTAATGGATAAAACACAGCTTATAGTTATAAGCGGCCCGTCCGGGGCGGGCAAAGGAACTTTGGTCAGGAAACTCTGTGAACTCAAAAAAGATATAAAACTTTCAGTTTCCGCAACTACCCGCAGTCCAAGGAACATGGAAGTGCATGGCGAAAATTATTTTTTTATAACTCATGGCGAATTTGAAAAAATGATTGATGAAAACAAGTTCTTGGAATATGCTAAAGCTTATGATAATTACTACGGCACACCAAAAGAGTATGTTGATAAATGGCTTGAAACAAACGATGTGGTGCTTGAAATAGAAATGCAGGGCGCGATGCAGGTTAAAAAATCCGCGCCGGACGCTTTGCTTATTTTTATCGTTCCGCCTTCGCTCTCTGAGTTATATAAGAGGCTAAAGGGCAGGAAAAGCGAAACTGAAGAACAGCTTAGAAAGAGAACATCCGCCGCTCGTGACGAAATCGATATGGCGATAAATTATGATTATATCGTTGTAAACGATGAAGTGGAAAAAGCGACGTTAAAAATAATCCACATAATTGAGGCGCATAAGTGCCGCTATGAGAATCAAAAAGAATTTCTAAAATTTTTAAAGGAGGGTGATATAAATGATTGATCCGTCAATAGATGAATTATTGAAAGGCGTGGATTGCAGATACACGCTTGTAGTGGAAGTGGCAAAGAGGGCAAGACAATTGATCGAAGGTGCGACTCCGTTGGTTGCATCAGACGCGGAATACCTTAGACCTGTATTGGTTGCCACTCAAGAAGTATTTGAAGGCAAAGTGACTTACGAGAGATAAAGACTTATGAGAAATGTTGTTGTCGCAATAAGCGGCGGTATTGCCGCATATAAATCAGCAGAAATTGTCAGCCGTCTTAAAAAAAGCGGCATAGATGTAAATTGCATCATGACAAAAAACGCCAAGGAGTTTATTTCGCCGCTCACCCTTGAGACGCTTTCGGGAAACCCTGTCGTACACGACATGTTTGACCGAGACGCGTCATGGGAAGTGGAGCACATTTCGCTTGCCAAAAAATGCGATATTTTCGTGGTGGCTCCTGCCACCGCAAACGTAATCGGAAAGCTGGCAAACGGCGTGGCCGACGACATGCTTACAACAACAGCAATGGCTGTTACCAGTAAAATATTAATCGCACCCGCAATGAATAACGCTATGTATAAAAGCGCGGCGGTGCAAAAAAACATTGAAACTCTTAAAAGCCGAGGTTTTAATTTTGTTGGGCCCGAAAGCGGTCTTTTGGCATGCGGCGACGATGATATCGGGCGCATGAGCGAGCCGCTGCAAATCGTGGATAAAATAAAAGAGTTGCTTGAGATAAAAGAATTTTTATCCGAAAAAAAAATATTGATTACAGCCGGACCTACAGTGGAAAAAATTGATCCGGTAAGATATATCACAAACCGTTCCACGGGGAAAATGGGCTATGCCCTAGCTGAGGTCGCCGCTGAAATGGGAGCTGAAGTCACTTTGATTTCAGGGCCTGTGGGTTTGGCGGTGCCTTACGGCGTTGAATTGATACAAGTAACCAGTTCAAAAGATATGCGCGAGGCTGTGGTTTCGCGATTTGGCGATTGCGAAGCTTTCATATCGGCCGCGGCTCCTGCCGACTTT
Source organism: Christensenellaceae bacterium (assembly GCA_963675575.1). Classification (GTDB taxonomy): domain Bacteria; phylum Bacillota; class Clostridia; order Christensenellales; family UMGS416; genus JAGLOK01. The sequence continues at coordinate 1,994,669 of OY776378.1, read as the reverse complement.
ACGCCTGAAAACGTAAGCGCCGAAAAGATTAAAAAGAATGATGGCATGGAAATAAAACTTGTTAAAACGCGCGATATCGCTATGGAAGTCGGCGAAATAAAAGATAATCAGAAAATAGTTATCTTTGCCGCCGAAAGCCAAAATTTAATAGAAAACGCCAAAGAAAAGCTTGAAAAAAAGAATGCCGATATGGTGGTGGCAAACGACATCACAAAAGAAGGCGCAGGCTTTGCGGCGGATACCAATATTGTAAGCATAATAAAAGCGGGCGGGGATGTCGCAAATTATGATATCATGCCCAAAAAAGAGCTCGCCAAAATCATATTACAAGAGTTAAAGGCTCTTATAGACGCATAAGATGGCTCGTTACGCTAATGTTATAGTCGATGTGGCGGCAAGCGATGTCGACAAAATATTTGATTATCTTATTCCCGAAGATACGGATGTTACGCGTGGAATGCGTGTTGCGATACCTTTTGGCCCGCGGAAAATCGAGGGCTTTGTAATTGATATTTCAAATTACAGTGAAGTACCCAAAAACAAAATCAAGTCTATTTTATCATCCTTTGACAAAGTCCCGACGCTAACACAGGAAGCACTGGATTTGGCTTTTTGGATGAAGGATAAATATAAGTGCCTTCTTGTGGACGCGCTTAGGGTTATGATGCCTGCTCAAATGCGGGGAGGACGGATTAAAAAGAAAATTGAAAGCTACGCTTTGGCTGTGCTGGAAGCGGATGCCGCGGACGACTTGAGGGGCGCGAAACAAAAAGAAGTTTTTTCATATATCGCCAAGTTTGATGAAGCCATAAGTGTAAAGCAAATATATGAACTGTACCCGAACTGCTCGCAGGTGTTGCGGGCGCTTGAGGAAAAAGGCTATATAGAGATGTCGAAGGTACGTGAATATCGCACACCCTACAGCCGCATTGAACGCATGAATCAAGACCATTTTAAAGCTAATATTGATCAGGATAGTGCGATAAAAAAGATTGTGGGTGACATTGAAATCGGAGGGGTAAGTCTGCTTCATGGAGTCACAGGCTCAGGGAAGACAGAAGTTTATATGCAGTGCGCGGATTACGCCATAAAGCAGGGCAAAAACGTAATAATACTTGTTCCGGAGATATCGCTTACACCTCAGATGGTAAGAAGGTTCACATCGCGTTTTGCAGACCTTGCGGCAGTGTTGCACTCAAGGCTTTCACCGGGGGAACGCTTTGACGAGTGGCAAAGGCTTAGAAGCGGAAAAGCTAAGGTTGCGATAGGCGCCCGCTCCGCTATATTTGCGCCGCTTACAAACATAGGCCTTATTGTGATAGACGAAGAGCATGAAGGCACTTACCGCTCTCAAAATAAACCACGCTATGACGCGATAGAAGTGGCGAAAAAGCGATGCGAAGACAATAACGCAGCATTGGTACTGGGAAGCGCCACTCCATCCGTAGTAAGCTATTACCGCGCTAAAAAAGGCGAATATCATCTTTTGGAAATGCCCAAGAGGATAGGCAGTGCGCTTATGCCGATAGTTGAAATAGTGGACATGCGCGAAGAGTTTAAAAAAGGCAATAAAAAGGTTATAAGCCAAGAACTTTATGATGCTTTGGGCGTGTGCCTTGGACGCGGAGAGCAGGCGATATTGTTTTTAAACAGGCGAGGGCATTCCACGTTTGTATCCTGCCGCGAGTGCGGATATGTGTGCGAATGCGAGTTTTGCGATTTGCCAATGACCTATCATAAGGCGACAGGGAATCTGCAATGCCATTATTGTGGGAATTCCTCTGAAAGCCCGGCTGTGTGCCCACAATGTGGAAGTGAAGCGATACGTTTTTTTGGCGGGGGAACACAAAAAATACAAGAGCAAATAGAAGAGCTTTTCCCGGACTATAAAACATTGAGGATGGACGCGGACACTACAACGAAAAAGGAATCGCATCTTACGATATTGGATAAGTTTGCAAACCGTGAAGCGCAGATACTAATCGGAACGCAGATGATAGCCAAAGGTTTGGATTATCCGCATGTAACCCTTGTGGGGGTAATAGCGGCCGACACTTCGCTTTTTGTAAATGATGTGAATGCCGCTGAACGAACATTTCAGCTGGTGTCGCAGGTTTCGGGTAGAGCCGGGAGGGCGGGGCTTAAAGGAAATGTCGTGGTTCAGACATATTCTCCGGAGCATTATGCCATAAAAGCCGCGGCCGCGCATGATTACAAAGAATTTTATAATCGCGAAATTAAGCTTAGAGAAATTGGACAGTTTTCTCCGTTCGCGAAGTTTTCGCGATACGTTATAGCCAATGAGGATAAGGAAAGCGCTTTTTACGACATGAAGCAAATAGCCGAGCATCTAAAAGCCGAGCTTGGCAAAAATGAACATTTGCAACAAACAGTGCTGATGCTGGAAGCGACACCCGCACCCTATCACAGACTGCGTGGGATGTACCGCTATCAGGTGCTTGTGAAATATTACGAAGACCTGTATCAAGAAGAAATGGAAGAGCTCATAAGCCAAGCGGGAAGCTATGCGCGCCATCAGAGCACTTGTGTACTGGAGCTTGATGCACATGATATAATTTAGTGCTATAATATATACATATAACCCTAAGGAGGATTTGAAATTGGCATTGAGAACAATACTTACGGACAAAGAGCCAAAATTAAGGAAAATATCAAGAGAAGTAACGGCTTTTAATGCACGGCTGCATTCGCTTTTAGACGACATGAAAGAAACAGTTGAAAGCGTGTACGGCATAGGACTTGCGGCGCCACAAGTGGGCATTATGCGGCGTGTTTTCATCATCATAGAGCCGGAAACTTTGAAATATACAGAGTTTATTAACCCTGAAATAATAGAAACGGAAGGTGAGCAGGAATTTAATGAAGCATGCCTTTCTGTTCCCGGATATACAGGGCTTACGCATAGACCCGCAAAAGTGAAAATAAAGGCCTATGACAGAAATGGAAAGCCCTTTGAGATGGAGGGTGAAGAGCTGATGGCAGTTGCAATGTGCCATGAAAATGATCATTTAAACGGAATACTCTATACTGACATAGTCGAAGGCGAATTAATCAAGGTTGAGGAGCTATGAAAGTAGTTTTTTTGGGAACGCCCGATTTTGCCATTCCTTCGCTTGAAGCCTTGCTTGAAGCGAATTTTGACATTGTCGCGGTAATAACACAGCCAGACAAACCTCAGGGCAGAGGACAGAAAATGCACCCTTGCGCAGTGAAAAAATATGCGCTTTCAAAAGGGCTTGAAGTACATTCTTTTAAAAGGATACGCGGCAAAAAAGGCGTGGAATTTTTAAAAGGCCTTGACTTTGATGTAATGGTGACGGCGGCTTTCGGACAGATACTCACGCAGGAGATATTAGATATTCCAAAATACGGATGCATAAATGTGCACGCCTCGCTGCTTCCAAAATACAGAGGGCCGGCACCAATACAGTGGGCGATAATAAACGGCGAAAAAGAAACAGGGGTTACCACCATGCTTACCGAGCGCGGAGTGGACACCGGTGACATTTTGATGCAGGTAAAAACCAAAATCGACCCGGATGAAACCGCGGGTGAGCTGTTTGAACGGTTGTCTTACATGGGCGGCGAAGTCTTGGTTAGTACGCTTAAGGGGATTAAGGATGGTGCTGGCACGCGAACACCGCAAAACCATGACGAGGCAACGCATTTTCCTATGCTTCAAAAAGAGGATGGGAAAATTGATTTTAAAAAGACCGCGATGGAAATAAAAAACCTCGTTCGCGGCGTAAATCCTTGGCCTGGCGCATATGTAAAGTTAGGCGAAGAGGTGCTTAAGGTTTGGAAGGTGGAAATGACAGATACAAAGTCTGTGAGCCGCCCGGGAACTATGGCTTGCTGCGATGCTAAACAGGGTATGGTTGTAAACACAGCCGACTATCAGGTTGCGCTTAAAGAGATACAATTTTCCGGTAAAAGAAGAATGGAAGCCACCGCAGCTTTATGCGGGCGGGAGATGGACAGTTCAAAGGGGTTTGAATGAGTGCAGATATAGCAAGGGTTGAATCTTTTTTGGCATTTGACGAAGTAATCCGCAAAAAAGCATATTCCAATCTTGCCATTAAACAGGCGATGGAAAAACTTGAAGGAAGAGACAAAGCGTTTGCGGGCGCTTTGTTTTACGGTTGCCTTGAAAAACTTATCACTCTTGACTATATACTTCAAAAATATCTTAGTGCAAACCCCAAACCGATTATAAAAAATATTTTGAGATTTGGAGTTTATCAAATTTACTTTATGGATCGAGTTCCCGACCATGCCGCACTCCAGACAGCTTCGGATATTGCAAAAAAGCTTGGCAAAAAAGGCGCTGTGGGTTTCATTAACGGCGTTCTCCGAAATGCGGCGCGCGACAAAGAATCTTTTGAAATTGCCGATGACATGGACGAGATTAAATATCTATCCGTTAAGTATTCTTTTCCCGAATGGCTGATTAATATGTGGATTGAACAAATAGGATATGAAGGTGCTTTAAATCTTATATCATATGAAAAAGAAAACACTTTTACTGTTTATCCAAACAGCCTAAAAGGGATGGATGAAGCGAAACTTGAAGAGATTCTTAAAAATAATAATATTGGGACTATAAAAAGTGATTTACTGGGCGATGTTTACAAAGTGAGTGGGGAAGTATTCGACACTGCTTTGTTTGGCAGCGGCAAGATAGCCATTCAGGGTGAAGCTTCACATTTGGCGGCAAAAGCGGCGGTAGAGATGAAACCGCAAACCGTATTGGATTTATGCGCGGCTCCTGGGGGGAAAACTGCGGCTATGGCGCATTTTAACCCCAACGCGGAATATACTTCTTGTGATATTAATGAAAACAGAGTGGGCATCATGGTAAAGCAGTTTAAAAGGTTGGGAGTGAATTCCCAAACACAATGTGTGGATGCAGCGAAAAGCATGGGCGATTTAGGCGAATATGACGCTGTTTTGGTGGACGCTCCATGCAGTGCGTTGGGTACAGTATTTAACCATCCTGAAGTTCGATATAACAAAACTCAAAAGGATATTGAACAAATAATTAAAACTCAAAAAGCTATACTTCAAAACGCGGCGACGCATGTGAAGGCGGGGGGGCGGCTGACATACGCCACCTGCACCATAAACCAAGATGAAAATTACGGCGTTGTTAAGGATTTTTTGAGCCGAAACAGCGAATTTAAAGCTGTTTTTCCCAAAACATTTTATGATATAATAAATGATAATCGTTTTGACGGATGTGGCACGATGCTTCTTCCGAATATTGACGGCACAACAGGTTTTTACATCGCGTGCCTAGAGAGAATTAATGGATAAAGTGCAGATAAACAAAATAAGCGATGAAGAGCTTTTGAGCGTACTTTCAGATATTAATCCGCCTGCTTTTAGATTAAGGCAGATAAGAAGCTGGCTTTATAAATGTGTAGATTTTAAGGATATGAAAAATCTGCCCAAAGATTTTATAAAAAGCTTGGATGAAAGATTCATAATCGACAATGTTTCTATATACAAAAAGATGGAGTCTGAAATAGATGGCACAAAGAAGTATCTTTTAAAGCTATACGATGATGAAATAATTGAAGCCGTGGCGATGAGCTATAAGCACGGAGTTACTATTTGTGTGTCTACACAGGTAGGTTGCAGCATGGGGTGCACATTTTGCGCGTCGGCCATAGGGGGAATGCGAAGAAACCTGTCCCCACATGAAATGCTTGCGCAGGTTCAGACGATTAACTCCGATTTAGGCTTATGCGCTTCAAACGTGGTTCTTATGGGAGCGGGAGAACCGCTGCTAAACTATGAGAATGTAATCGAGTTTATGAAGCTTTTGCATGAGCCGAAGGGATTAAATGTAAGCTATCGCAGCATTTCGCTTTCAACCTGCGGAATAACAGATAAAATGTATAAGCTCGCAGAGGAGAACATACCGATAAATTTATGTGTGTCGCTCCACCAGGCAGATGACAATAAGCGTGAAGATATTATGCCTTCCGCCAAAAAGTATAAGATAAAAGACATTATGACCGCTGCTGACAATTACTTTGATAAAACGGGCAGAAGGATAACAATAGAGTATTCACTAATTGAGGGTGTCAATGACACACGTGACGACATTGATGCTCTAGTTAAGCTGATTAAAGGTAAAAACGTACTGCTTAACCTTATACCGTTAAACAGCAACCCGGATGACGCGCTTAAAGGCGTTTCGCAAAAAAAAGCATACGAGATTATGGAATATGTTAAAGACAGAGGGATAAACGCGACTGTTAGGAGGACTTTAGGGGCTGACATCGACGGAGCATGCGGACAGCTTAGGGCAAGGGAATTGAATAAATGATTTTATACGCTAAAAAAACTGACAAAGGAAAAAAACGCGCAAAAAACGAAGATTATTGCTATATACCCGATGGCGTAGGACCATATGGTTTAGCGATTGTCGCCGATGGCATAGGCGGATACCGAGGCGGAGAAGTGGCGAGTGAGCTTGCCACAAAAGTCGTATGCTCTTTAATCAAAAACGCTGGGGAAATGGATAGCAACAGAGCTGATGAAGTGATTTATGAAGCTGTTAACGCTGCCAACAACTCAATTAATGATTACAGCACCGATAATGAATTTTTCGGAGGCATGGGGACAACTTTGGTGGCGGCTCTTAGAGTGGGCGATGGCGTTAAAATAATTAATATCGGAGACTCAAGGGCATATAAATATAAAAAAGGAAAACTTAAGCAGATATCGGTGGATCATTCACTGGTGCAGGAGCTTATTGCCGCAAAGAAAATAACCAGAAAACAAGGCAGAGTGCACCCTCGGCGCAATATTATCACAAAAGCTCTTGGAGACGCGATTGCAATGCCGGATATTTTTGATATACCATTTGAGACTGGGGAAATAATATTACTTTGCTCTGATGGCTTAACCGATATGCTCGATGACGAGCAAATCACCCAAATCATAAAGGAAAATGAATATATTGAAGACATTGCAAGCGAGCTTGTGCTAAAAGCCAATGAAGCGGGCGGATATGATAATATATCATGTGTTTTGATCGAAAATCTGGGAGATGAAGACGCATGAATGAGCGAATTTTAGATAACAAATATATTGTAAATAAGGTTATAGGCACCGGCGGAATGTCCATCGTATATTCAGGATTTTCGATGGATACCGGCGAAGAGGTGGCAATAAAAATATTGCGTCCTGAATATCTTGAGGATGCCGAGTTTAAAAGGCGCTTTAAAAAAGAATCCAAAATCGCGCAGCAGCTAAACCACAGAAATATTATCAAAACCATAGATATCGGCGAAGACGAAGGATTGCCCTATATTGTCATGGAATATGTGCGCGGCATGACCCTTAAGGAACTGGTGCAAGACAGAGGAAAACTTACAGATGAGGAAGCCGTTAAAATCGGTGTAAAAATAAGCGAAGCGCTATTTTACGCGCATTCGGCCAACCTGATTCATCGGGATATAAAGCCGCAAAACGTACTGATACGCGAAAACGGAAGCCTTAAGGTTGCCGACTTTGGGATAGCTCGTATTCAGGATCAAAGCACTATCACTTTGGGGGGATCAAATGTTTTAGGCTCGGTTCACTATATCTCTCCTGAGCAGGCAAGAGGGCTGCACATAACAAAGCAGGCGGATATCTACTCCTTGGGAATTTGTTTATATGAAATGGTGACAGGTGAAGTTCCGTTTGAGGGGGATTCACCGGTTTCAGTCGCAATAAAACATATTCAGGACACTCCAGTAAGCCCAAGAATGAAGAATCATAAGGTGTCTGTGGCGCTGGAAGAAGTCATATTAAAGGCTATTAGCAAAGAACCTGAAGCGAGATACGAAAACGCTTTTGAGATGGGACAGGATTTAAAGCGCGCATTGGAACGCCCTGAGGGCGGGTTTGTTAAAAAGAAAATGATTGAGCATGGTGCCACTCAGGTTAATATTCCCAAGATAACCCGAGAGATGGAACTAATGGCTCTAAAAGAAAACGAACGGCTTAAAAATTCCGAGCAAAAAAGAAGCAATGTTCCGAGGACATATAGCCGTTCAAATAAAAGAAGAAGCGTGACATCATCGATAATAAGGCTGATGGTAGGACTTATTGTAATCGTCGGTATAATAATAACTTTGATTTTGATTGGACAATCAATATTTAACAGAGACGAAGTCGGAGCGCTCCTTGAGGTACCGAGACTGATTGGCCAATCCGAAGAATTAGCGGCTGAAATGATAAGGGAATCGGGATTTGTACCTAAGGTAACATATGAAAACAATTCTATTGTAAATAAAGATATTGTAATAAGCCAAGATCCGCTGCCAAACGAAAAGCTAAATGAAGGGATGGAAGTTTCCATTACGGTGTCTTTGGGAGTCGGTACAGTTTTGGTCCCCAATGTTTTAAACCGCGACTATGCGGAAGCTGCCAGCATTATCGAGCAGGCTGGGCTTAAAGTGGGAAATGTGACGCAGGAAGTTTCAGATGCTCCTTCGGACTATGTAATTAATCAAAACCCTGCCGCCGATGAAGTGGTGCCTTTGGACGAACCGGTTCACCTGGTGATTTCAAAAGGAGCACAGGAAACCGCACTGGCTATGCCGGATGTGATGCTAATCGACTATGACCAGGCTTCTATTTTGCTGGCTGATTTGGGTTATGGCATAAATCAGGTAGTTGAGTTGAATGGAAACGAACAGGAAGGAACTGTTATAAAGCAGGAACCTGAAGCCGGCACTGAGCTTGTTGACAACACTCAGATAACGCTGTGGGTATCCAACGGGCTGGGAGCACAATATACGAAAGAATACAAAGTTTTAGTTTCGGTGACTCAAGACGATACTCATATCATCATTGAATTCGTGAACGGAGATGAAAAAACAAGGTATTATGACGGTGTATTGAACAAAGGAGAATATGAAATGCCCCTTACACTTGTCAGCAGCACATGGGGAGAAAAGGAACTCTATGTTTACCTAAACGGTGAACTTTATTCTAACGACAGAATTAATTTTGCGGTGGAAGACGGATGAGCAATGAATTTATTGGAAGAATAATAAAGGGCATTGGCGGATTTTATTCTGTTGAGCGAAACCAAAAAGTGTATATTTGCCGGCCAAGGGGAAAGTTCAGGAACAACAATGAAACTCCTATGGTGGGGGATATGGTTGAGTTTGACGCACCAACAAATACGCAGGAAGGCTATCTGCTAAAGATACTTGAAAGAAAAAACAAGATGTTGCGCCCTCCTGTTTCAAACATCGATCTTGTTATAATAGTGATTGCGGCAGCCAATCCGGATCCGGATTTTGTTTTGGTGGACAAGATGCTGATTAACGCCATGATGATGAAAACAGAAAGTGTTATATGCATTAATAAATATGATTTGACCGGAAAGAAAAAGGCGGAGGAGATAGCAACACAGTATAAGGGGCTTGAAACTGTTATAGTGTCCGCTGAGAAAAGCCGAGGGATAAATCAGCTTAAAAATTTGTGCAAGGGTAAAACCGTTTGTTTCGCTGGACAGTCCGGCACGGGGAAGACATCGCTTTTAAATGAGCTGATGCCTGAAAAAGACCTTGCTGTGGGTGAAATATCTCAAAAAACAAAAAGAGGTAAGCACACGACACGACATGCTGAACTTGTGCCTTTTTTGGGCGGCTATTTGGTGGACACCCCGGGGTTTTCACTGCTGGAGCTTCCAGTGATGGAGCCAAACGAATTGCAAAAATACTACGAGGATTTTGCGGAATATGAAGGCTTTTGCAAGTATAAAACATGCAGGCACCAAAGCGAACCCGGATGCGCTGTTTTGGAGGCTGTAAAAGAAGATAAAATCTCAAGAATCAGACATAACAGATATTGCGCAATATTGAAAGAGGCAGAGGAAAAATGGAGGAACAGATATGATTAAGGTATCACCGTCGATTTTGGCGGCAGATTTTTCAAATTTGTGTATGGCGGTTAAAGAACTTGAAAACGCGGGTGCGGACTATATTCATATGGATGTGATGGACGGCTCGTTTGTTTCACATATTACATTTGGTTCCAAGATGGTTTCATCGCTAAAAAAATGTACCAATTTACCGCTTGATGTGCACCTTATGATTGTCAATCCCATCAAGCATATTGATGCGTTCGCCGAAGCGGGAGCGGATATAATAACATTTCACGCGGAGGCAGCCGAAGATATCGACGCGGCAATAGAAAAAATAAAATCCCATGGTAAAAAGGCGGGTATTTCAATTAAGCCGAATACACCAATTGACTTTATAAAAAAATATTTGGACCGCTTGGACATGGTGCTTGTGATGACGGTAGAACCCGGATATGGCGGTCAGGAAATGATTGATTTTACATTAGACAAAGTGAAAAAACTAAGACAAATCTCACCTGATTTGGACATACAAGTGGATGGAGGAATCGATAAAGACACCATACATAAGGCTTTAGCTGCGGGAGCCAATGTTATAGTGGCGGGTTCATATGTTTTCGGAGGAAATGATATAAGGTCACGCATAGAAAGTCTGAGGGGATAGTATGCGCGCGCTTTTGGTGCTGGGAGGAGAAGAAATCCCTTTTAAAAAGCTGGCGGAAAAAGCGGATGTTGTAATCTGTGCCGACAGCGGAGCGGACTATGCAGCTCATCAAAGTGTTTTGCCGGATGTTTTGCTGGGAGATATGGATTCGGTTTCAAAAGAAACACTTGTAGAATTTGAGGAAAAGGGAGTCACCGTTTATAGATATCCCATTGAAAAAGATAAAACAGATGGTGAGATATCCCTAGACTACGCTAAAGAAATTGGAGTGTCTGATATTGAAATTGTGTGTGCTCAAGGCAGCATAGACCATTATCTCGGGAATCTTTATTTGCTTGTTTACGCGCAAAAGCTTTTAATCAAAGCTTCACTTAATACCCATGATATGATAGTATACTCAGTGGAAAGCGACATTGAGCTTAAAGGGGAAAAAGGATTGAGGGTGTCCATACTCCCGGCGGATGGAGACATTGAGGTGTATAGCACCACAGGGCTTTTTTATGAGATATTAAAGCCGTTGAAGATTGCGGTTGGACAGACTATAGGGATGGGAAATTATATGACTGGCCAAAAGTGCAAAATAGTGATTTCTAAAGGAATCGCATTTGTAATCGCGGAACTAAAAAAGCAACAAAGCTAAGATAATATTTAGTAAAAGTATAAAAGTTTTGCATTAATAATGAATTTGGTTTTGAAAGGCTGACAAAAAGAGTGAAAAAAACACTTGAAAGATAGTATATATAATGATAAAATAGTCGTGTTTTGACGGTATTATTACTCAATTAATCAAAAAAATATTAATTTATATAGAGCTTGAAAGCTTGAAGCAAGGAGGGATATTATGGCCACGAAATGCTGTATTTGCGAAAAGAAAACCGCCCACGGCAACAATGTCAGCCACTCACACAGAAAAACAAAAAGAACCTGGAAGCCTAACATACAAAGGGTTCGCGCTGACGTTGATGGTACCACAAAAAGGATTTATGTTTGCACGTCTTGTTTGCGTTCAGGCAAAGTGAAGCGTTCTGTATAATATAACAAGCGCTAAATTATGATGTAAAATTACAGTGTTTACTAATATACGCTGTTTTTTTATGCTTTAATAAAAAATAACAGACTGCCATTTTAGCAGTCTGTTTGTTTTGTGAAATTACTTGATTCTTAGGTGATTAGATTGGGTAAGAATGTAACAATCTGCGGGAATGCTATAAGTATCGCAAGACATACACAAAGCGCTATAAGGAAAGGCCACACGCCTTTAAATATAGTTTCTGTGGGTATATCTTTTGCCACACCCTTAATTATATACACGTTCATCCCGACAGGAGGTGTTATTACTCCCATCGCCACCACCATGACAATTATTACGCCAAACCAAATGGGGTCATATCCAAGCACGTCAACTGCGACCGGAAAGAATATTGGGATTGTCAGCAGTATAAGCGCCAAGGCGTCAATGAAACACCCCAAAATTAGATATATGAAAAGTATTGCGGTCATGACTCCGAAAGGCGGCAGGGAAAGATTAGTCGCCCATTGGGCTAGTGCAAAAGGCAAGCGCGAAACAGCAATGAATCTTCCAAAGATTATGGCCCCGGCCACCATCAGCATTATCATAGCTGTTGTGCGAACCGTGTCATTAAGCGAATCTTTTAAACCCTTCCAAGTAATTTGCCTGCGTATTATTGTTATAAGCAGTATGCTTCCGGCTCCAACAGCGCCCGCTTCAGTGGGGGTGAACCAACCGGCGAAAAGTCCGCCTATCGATATCAGGAAAGTTACGATTATCTCCAGCAAACCATTTCTAAGAGAGGCAATACGCTCTTTCCAATTGGATTTCGGTCCTGCGGGTCCCAGCTCGGGCTTGCGCTTTACAAGTATGTATATTGTCGCCATGTAAAGAAGCATCAAGAGTATTCCGGGAATGATGCCTGCAAGAAAAAGCTTGCCGATAGATTGCTCGGATGATATTCCGTATACGATAAATATTACACTTGGGGGAATTAACACACCCAGTGCGCCTCCAGCCGCTATGCTGGCTGAAGAAAGTGAGTCGTCATATTTGTACTTGCGCATCTCTGGAAGCGCGATTGCGCCCATTGTCGCGGCTGTAGCAGTATTGGATCCGCATATGGCGCCAAACATTGCGCACGCGGCTTGAGTTGCTATTGCAAGACCGCCGGGTTTGTGTCCTATCATTTTGTACGAAAAATTATATAGGCTACTGCCTACCCCAGAATAATAGGCGATAAAACCCATCCAAATAAACATGGGGATTACAGACAGGGAATAGGACGAGAAGTTTGAATATAATTCAGCAGTCGCCATCGAAAATGCGGCAGAGGGGCTGACTAATATGGAAAAGCCCAAAAGCCCGACAAATATCATGGCAAAAGAAATGGGTATCTTTATTGCGATAAGAACTAGAAATAATAATATGCCTAAAAGGCCGATAATCTCAGGACTCATTGTCATTTGCCTCCTCTACGCTATTTTTTATCTTTACAAGGAGCACAAGACATAGCATAACAAAACAAACTCCCACAAGATATACGAAAATGAAAAATGGGAATTGAGTTGTTGGCGAAACAGAGTTACTTTTTAATAATTTTGTCGCATATTTAAAAATGTAGAACGTAAATGTTCCCATCATCAAAAACATTAAAGAATTTGTGCCAATTTCGAGTGCTTTTTGCACTTTTTTGGGAAGCTTTTGAGTGATGAAGTCAATGGAAATGTGGGCATTTTGCACAAGACAAAAAGCTATGCCAAAGCCCACAATAACCGCTGTGATAAAACCTGTGAATTCATATGCTCCCAGAATAGGTTTTTTGAAAAGAACGCGTAGCAATATATTTGTAACGACAAGCAGCATGGCGCAGACAACCGCCCATCCTGCTATGTCATTAAAAATCTTCGCAACCTTTTTTATGCCGCTTTCGGCTTTATTAATGGCTGAGTTCTTCATTCTATTTGTATTCGCCGTTATATTTTTCCGCCAGTTCGTTGATTAATCCAAGAACATCCTCTTCTATTCCAAGCTCTGCCATAGCGGATTTGAAGTCGTCTTGTACTGGGAGAACTTTTTCTATCCAAAGAGCTTTTTCTTCATCGGAAAGCTCAATAACTTCGATGCCCTGTTCATCAACAGCCCATTCAAGCGCTGCTTCATTTTGCATGTCCCACAAGCCAATGCCGACTTCAGCGTAAAACTTTTCAGTCGCCTCAAGAATTTTTCCCTGCAAATCTTCGGGGATTTCATTCCAGCTGTCAAGGTTCATGGTTACAAAAAACAGTGTATTATATAAGAAAGGTGTACGGGTTAGATATTTTGTCACTTCCGCATGGTTCCATCCCTTTAAAACTTCTATTGGAGACAGATTGCCCTTTACTATTCCTTTTTGCAAAGCTTCATATGTTTCGCTTTGTGCCATTCCAACCGGAATGCCGCCAAGCATTTCTATAGTTTTGGCAGAAAGTCCAGTCGCGCGAATCTCAACGCCCTGCATGTCTTCGAGTGTTGAAATTGGGTCCTTTGTGAAAAGATCTCCGGGGCCGGTGGCTATAACCATCATGAGTTTAGTATCTTGAACTTCCTCTGGATTTAACTCTTTGATGCCTTCCCAAGCCACCATGCTGGCTACCTTGGAATTGTTGTATGTGATTCCAGGAAGTTCAAAAGCCTCAAGCACCGGGAAACGGCCGCGTGTATAGGCAAAGCATGAAAGTCCGATGTCGGCTACACCGTCAACAACTCCGTTGTATGTGTCGGGGGCTGCAAGAAGTGTGCCGCCCGGATAGCTTGTGATCTCAACTTGTCCGTCTGTAGCTTCGCTTACAGCTGCAATCCAGCCTTGTACGAATTCAGTTTCAGCCGGGTGCGTGCCCGGGAAGAAGTGTGCCAAGTCGAGTTTTATTGTTTCTTTAACTTCGGGTTCGCTTTGGCATGAGGCAAATGTTAAACATAATATTGCCGCCAAAATAAGTGTAAGTGCTCTGTTGTTTTTGCTTAAAAATCGCATAAAAAAATACTTCCTCTTTATATTTTTTAAAAACACAAAAAATTGTTGAAGCAAGTAGTATAAAGCTTATTTCCCACCATTTTACCGTGCTACAATTGATTTGTGTAATCAGCTGTATATATATATTTAGCCTACAATCAAACATTATATATTTCGCGCCTTTTTTTGTCAACAAACAACAAGCATTCGCAAAGTGTTTATGAGCCGATTAGTCAATAATCAATTGCTCCGATTTGTGTTTTAATATATAATGGAAAAATGCTTAAAAGAGTTCTTAAAACCTTGGAATACAACAAAATAATAGATATGCTTTCGGATTTATGCATGAGCGAGCCGGGCACTTTGCTTGCGCAAACCGCAGAGCCTTATTCAGATAAGCTTAAAATTCGAAGGCTTCAGGATGAAACCTCTGAAGCGCTTTCATATATGGAAAGAAAGTCACAATCTCCTCTGAGATCTTTTTACGGAGTAAAAGATGAAGCAGGCAGAGCGAAAATCGGCGGAATTCTTACAGCCGGGGCGCTTTTACGCATCGCGGACTTTTTGAATATTTCAAGAATTGTAAAAAAAGCCTTCGAAGACGACGCGGAAGGCAAAGACATACTAAAAGAGTTTGCCCACAATCTTATTATTCAAAAAAATCTTGAAGACGAAATAAAACGCTGCATAATTAGCGAGGACGAGTTGAGCGACCATGCGTCGCCGGAGCTTTATGCTATACGCAAAAGCATAAAGCTGAACGAACAGAAAATACGCTCTAAACTGGAGGCGATGGTAAAGTCTTCATCTTCACACCTTCAGGAACCCATAGTTACTATCCGCAACGGAAGGCTTGTGGTTCCTGTTAAAAGCGAGCATAAGTCCAGCGTTCCGGGAATTGTGCATGATGTATCGTCAACTGGAGCCACTTTGTTTGTGGAGCCTTCTGCGGCGGTGGAGCTGGGCAATGCTGTGCGTGAGCTTGAAGTGCAGGAGAAAAATGAGATAGAACGAATTTTGCGCTCGCTTTCAGAGAAAACATCTGTATATGCCTCGAGCATAGTTGTTTCGCAAGAAATACTTGCCGAGCTTGACTATATTTTTGCCCGTGCAAAGCTGGCTCTTGACATGGACGCTTCATATCCCATCATTCCTGAAAAAAACATAATAAATATTAAAAAAGGCAGGCATCCTCTCATACCCAAAGAGGAAATTGTCCCTGTGGATATAATAATCGGCGGAAGCTATAGGCAGCTTATAATCACAGGGCCAAATACGGGCGGAAAAACCGTCACCCTTAAAACCACTGGACTTTTGACACTGATGGCGCAAACCGGCCTTCATATACCGGCGGAAGAAGGAAGCAAAATAGCGGTTCAAAAAGAAGTGTATGCAGATATCGGTGATGAACAGTCTATCGAGCAGAGCCTTTCGACTTTCTCGTCTCATATGACAAACATTGTGTCAATTTTGGGTTCTGATAATAATGGCTGTCTCGTGCTTTTGGACGAGCTTGGCGCGGGAACCGATCCTGTTGAGGGCGCGGCGCTCGCTGTGGCTATACTTAAGAAACTCAAAGAAACGAACACCCTTGTGATGGCGACCACTCATTACAGCGAGCTGAAAGCCTATGCGATATCCGAAGAAGGAGTACAAAATGCGTCTATGGAGTTTGACGTAAATCGTCTGGCGCCAACATATCGAATGGAAATAGGCATGCCGGGGCGCAGCAACGCATTCGAAATATCTAAACGTCTAGGCTTGCCAGACGATGTGATCTCTTCCGCGCAAGAGCACGTCTCAAGCGATGCCAAGAATCTTGAAGATGTGATATACAAGGCTGATGCGCATAGGAAAAAAGCACACAGTGAACGAGTTATGGCAGAAAAACTTAGGAAAGATACGCAAACATATGAAAAACGAGCTAAAGAAAAAAGCGAGAGCATAGAGCGGCAACGCGAAAAGATTTTAGAGGAAGCCAAAAAAGAGGCCAAAAAGATAATAGACAAAGCTAAAACACAGTCGGATACCATAATTAGCGAGCTTAAAGCAGCCAAATCCGGAAACTCGGACAGAGACATACAGCAAGCCCGCGACGCATTGCGGGGGCTTCAAAAGGATATGGAAAAAAGCACAGCCAAGCAAAACGACATTTCAAACGCACAGGCTCCGAAAAATTTAACACCCGGAGAAAACGTAGTTCTAGTGGATTCCAACACGCCGGCGACGGTTATTGCGGCACCAAACGCTAAAGGCGAGGTGCAGGTACAGGCGGGAGTAATTAAGCTTAAAACTAATATAAGGAATCTTAGGCGAACCAAAGAAGAAGTGAAAGTGGTATACTCAAACAAAAAACGAGCCGGGTTAAAGCTTGAAAGCGTTCCTATGGAAATAGATATCCGAGGCAGAAATTCCGAAGAAGGCATAATGGAAGTGGATATGTATCTTGACCGCGCTTATTCTTCACACTTAACGTCTGTTTGCATCATCCATGGGAAAGGAACTGGAGTACTCCGCACCAATATACATAATCATCTTCGCAGCCATCCTCATGTTAAGAGCTTTAGATTGGGGAAATATGGAGAGGGAGAAGACGGAGTCACGGTGGTTACACTAAAATAACTAATTGTTGCCAAAGCAAAACCAATTAAATTGCTAATATACGGAATTTTATGTTATATTATATGTAATTAAGAATAAAATTGAATAGATTTTCTTAAAAGAAAATTTAATTCATAATTAATTAATACTATTAACAAAATATGGACACACATTAACAGTTTATTTCTGTTATAATTGACTATAATTAGAGGAAAGGGGAGTAATATGAGCGATTATCCTGAAATTCTAGTAATTGATGATGACGTTAATATTGGCCGACTGATAAGGCTTTACCTTGAAAAAGAAGGGTATTCAGTGGAATGCGTCCACAGAGGTGACACTGCTCTTGACGTATTTAAAAATACAAGCCCAAAGCTTATTTTGCTAGACATTATGCTGCCCGGGATGGACGGCTGGACCGTTTGCCGCGAAATTAGGAAAACATCAAACATTCCAATCATTATGCTAACAGCAAAAGGCGAAACTTTTGATAAGGTTTTAGGCCTTGAGCTTGGTGCGGACGATTATATGGTTAAGCCCTTTGATCCCAAAGAGCTTATGGCGAGAGTCAAAGCAGTAATGAGAAGAAGCGAGCCTAAAGAAGTGGTTTCTTCCGTGTTGCAGTTTGAAGAGCTTGAAATCAATATGGATAACTATTCGGTCATGTATTTTGGAAATGAAATTGAGCTGCCGCCTAAAGAAATGGAGCTTTTATACTACCTTGCAAGCCATAAAAATAACGTTTTTACAAGGGAACAGCTATTGGAGTCTGTATGGGGGTTTGATTATTTTGGAGATTCCAGAACAGTTGATGTCCATGTGAAGAGACTACGTGAAAAGTTCCCGTTGGATGCGGATATCCCATGGAAGATAAAAACGGTTTGGGGCGTTGGGTATAAATTTGAGGTGAAATAATGTTCCGAACAGTATTTTCAAGAATACTGATAACTTTTTTGCTTATTACAACTTTCATACTACTTCTTCAAAGCCTTGTTTTAACACAGCTTTATAAAATGAGTTACCTTAAACTTACACAAAATGATTTGGTAAAAGAAGCCGAAAACATAGCAGATATGATAAAGAAGCCTTCAATCATCTCCGACATCAACGCTCAGATGGTTTTTTTGGAGGCTATTCAGCTTTCTATGAAAAAAAGCGAATCGGTACTATGGATTGTTTCAACAAACGGGAAAATCATATCAGTTAGCGGTCAGGCGAGTGCAAGCTCTGAAGAAGAACGCAGACTTTCTGTAATGGAGATGCAGGAATATTTAGATCCGGTGCTGGAAGGAAAGCAAGTGGTTTGGGAAAATGAATTTCAGTCGCGCTATGCAAAACCCATGTTGTCCATTGCCCAACCTGTAATTATCGACGGACAAGTTGTAATGGCGGTTTTTACTCACACGGAACTGTCATATCTTGAACCCAATATCGGACCAATATCTCGGCAGCTTAGTATTTCTTCTCTCATAGCAATCATTGTGTCGATGATTCTTGTGTTTATTTCCTCATCAAAAATCATACAGCCATTGAAAGAAATGAGTGAAATGGCTAAAGACATAGCAAAAGGTGACCTTTCTAAGAGGGTTGAGATACATTCAAACGATGAAATAGGTCTTTTGGCCACAAGCTTTAACAATATGGCCGAAGAGCTTTCAAAGCAGGAAGAATTGAGAACCGGATTTGTGGCTAATGTTTCCCATGAACTTCGCTCTCCGCTTACTTCAATACATGGGTTTGCCCAGGGAATGTTGGACGGGACTATAGCGAAAAGCGATCAGGAGCAGTATTTGCAGATTGTGCTTGATGAAACCACACGGCTAAAAAAACTTATCAAAGAGCTTCTTGACCTTTCTCAGATAGAGTCAGGTACATTCCCTTTAAATAAAAAAGTATATGACATAAATGAACAGATGCGCCGCGTGCTTATTCGCTATATCGATTTGATAGAAGAAAAAGGGATAAACGTGGA
Source organism: Christensenellaceae bacterium (assembly GCA_963675575.1). GTDB lineage: Bacteria > Bacillota > Clostridia > Christensenellales > UMGS416 > JAGLOK01. Next base: position 1,975,533 of record OY776378.1, on the reverse strand, counting down.
AGTCAACTTCAAGCAGGATTTTTGCATGGTTTGCGCAGACAATGACCGGATAGAACAGGTGCTGGTGAATCTTTTGGACAATGCGATTAAGTTTACGTCCGAAAACGGTACGATTACACTTTGGTCTCATGAATGCGAAGGAGAAGCATTGGTTGGCGTTAATGATACCGGAGAAGGCATTCCGAGAGAAGATATTCCGTTTATATTTGAGCGCTTTTATAAATCGGATAAATCTCATACTGTAAAAAAAGGCACAGGCCTTGGATTATCCATTGTTAAAAAAATCATTGAGGAGCACGGCCACACCATTAAGGTGTCCTCAAATTATGGAAGTGGAACAAGCTTTACTTTTTCACTGGATTTAGCGCAAGAGGATTTGATTAAATAGTTGTACTTATTTCAATTTATTTCACATCCTGTTCAAGAAAAATTAAAAAATTAATTTTATAATTTTATTATTAATAAAGGAGGAATTATAATGAGTGATTTTGGATATTATGAAAAAGAACCAAAAAAACATGGAAGGGGCTTTTTAATTGCGGCCCTTCTTATAGTTGCAATAGCGGTAGCCGGAGCACTTGTGTTTCAATATGTTGTTCCTTACTTTGATGTGGCGGCACCAGAGACGCAACAGCAAACTGTAATTATGGAAGAAACTGCGAAGCCGGAGGCACCAAAGCCGACAGAAGAAACTCCTCAGGCAACGCAGCCTGAGCAGACAGTTCAAAAAGCCGTGACATATATTGAAGGTGGGAATTCCATTCCGGATATAGTCGAAAGAGTGAGCCCAGCTGTTGTTATGGTGAAAAACTATGCCGAAACAAATGCTGCCGGGGGATTTGGATTGCAGCCACAAGAAAGCGAAGCGCTTCAGGCGACGGGTTCGGGCGTAATTATCTCAAGCGATGGATACATTGTTACAAACAATCATGTTGTTGCCGGCGCATCCAGAGTTACTGTGATGCTTTCCACATATGAAGAGATTACTGCCGAGGTAATTGGGGGAGATCAATATTTAGATTTGGCTGTCTTAAAAATAGACAGAGATGATTTAGATTTCATGGAATTCGGAGACAGTGAAAACGCAAGGGCCGGCGAGCTGGCGATTGCATTAGGCTATCCCATCCCTGACGCTGAAACCATTGCCACGGCAAAGGTTACCGTTACCGCCGGCATATTAAGCGCTGTTGGAGTTGACGTTCAGTCCAGTGGAATCCACTTTGAGATGCTTCAGACAGATGCGCCGATAAACCCTGGCAACAGTGGAGGTGCACTGGTGGATGGAAGCGGTCAGCTTATAGGAATAAACTCGCAAAAAGAAATTTACGCGGGCACAACACAATTTGGCGGAACTATCAGCGCCGAGGGATTAGGATATGCTATTCCCAGCCATGTAGTGGAGCCAATTGTTAATGAACTTATAAAATACGGGGAAGTCGAAAGACCATTCATTGGAATAGCAGGTCGGATAGTTTCCCAAGCAAACAGTGAATATTATGATATTCCTCAGGGAATGTATATAGACGAGCTTACAGAAGGTGGACCGGCGGCGGAAGCAGGAATATTGATTGGAGATGTCATTACCCATATCAATGGAGAGAAAATTATAACATTTGAAGATTTATATTCCTTTATCATGGCAAGTGAAGTGGGAGAAGAAGTAACTCTCACGATTTTCAGAGACGACACGGATGAAACTTTAGAATTTAAAATTGTACTTGCTTCTTCAATTGATTATTAATAAATTAGATAAAAACAGCTCCGAATTTTTCGGGGCTGTTTTTTTATTTTTAATATTTAAAGAGTAACATTGGAAGATTCTGCGCCTTATGACAGGATTGCTGCCAAAGCGGAATAATTGTCATTGCCGCTTTTGTCTGCTGTAGCATCATATAAGATATCTTCCATTTTCAGAACCCACCTTTTTGCTGTGGGTGCCCATTTTAGCGTGGCAAGTATATCGCCTTCATATACATATTGCCAAAATCCATCAGAACATAAAAGTATGGCATCACCCGATTTTAGAACTATATCCGCGCCATATTCTACTTCCTCGTCCTTTTCATCACCCAGAGAATGCAAAAGTTGATTGCGATTCACTGAGGAACGGATTTTTTCCTCTTCCATCTTACCACTGGAAACTAAAAGCTGAGGGACTGAATGATCCAAAGTACGTCTAAGGATATCACCGTCTCTGAATATATATATTCTGGAGTCGCCTACGTGTGCGTAATTGGCTTTGCCCTCGGAAGTGATGCTTAAGGCGGACATTGTTGTGCGCATATGTGCTAGCTCCGGATTTTCATTTTGCTCTTGCAAAACTGCACTTTGGGCAGCTCGCATAGCTTTTCCAACAATAATCTCGGGGTCGCTTCCTTTCTCGCTTTGTGCGGCCACTGACAAAGCCGCAGCAACTGCTATTCTGGAGGCGTTTTGACCCCCGGTATATCCACCAAGCCCATCTGCAAGCGCAAGGAAAAGACCTGACTGTGACTTTATATATCCGCAGTAGTCATCGTTGTGATTTCTTCCGCCTCTTCTGCTGATGGCAAATATATCTGCTTTCATACTATAATATTACTGTCTATGTATTATTCTGTCAATCTATTTGGCCTGGTTGCCATATAAATGAAAATAAAAAGAGCTTTGAAGTTGAGGAGAATTGTATTTTAAAGCCATTTTCCAAAGAAAGCTTCTTATACTGCTATAGGAAACTTTGCCTTCAGAAAAAAGGCCAAACAATCTTTCAAAATTTTCTTTATCTTTTTTCTCAGCGTTTATAAAACAATCACTCCAAATGGTGATTGCGGCAAGTTTTTGGCTGAGGATGCTCGGAGTTTGCATAAAAGCTACTTCGATTTCGGTATAGCATTCTATAATATTGAAGTTATTTGAATCTAACATGCTTTTTATTTTATTGTATTGCTCGTGAGATAGCTCGAGTACTTTATATTTGTAACGTTGCCAATCGCTATTAAAAGCGCGCATTTCCTTTTTTATTGTATTTAAGCATTTCACCGCGGAAATGTTTTTGTCTTTCACTTCAAGCATGATATCAATTGAATCATCGTATATGTTCTCTGAGAATCTAATGAATTCTTTTAAGGCTATGGTTCTTGAGTGCGAACCGGGTGATTTGCCTTTGGCTTGTTGGGAATAGTGAATCTTTTGAGCTCCGTCAATTATATGCCAAGTGCTTTTGCATTTGTCTATCCAGTAATTATGAGTAAAATCGCCGAAAGGGTTTAGCTCGCTGTGCAGATTATCATATACTACAGGTATTTTCAATTTCAGACCCACATTTAGCACTTCGTTTATATTGTAGGATTTGTCATCGTTTTCTATAGCAATCCGGGATTTGATTTCGTGGCTTAAATTCATATATGCTTTTGCGAAACGCTTCAGTGCGGAGTCTTTGTCGCCATATACACCGCCTAAATGCAAGATTATTTTTGAATTTTGCCCGGCATTGAGACAATCGAGCAATCGAGTATGATAAATAAGGTCTTGGATTGCTCGGGCAGCGACATCTGGATGGGGAGAGTTTAGAACTGTGTATTGCCCGGGATGCATTGATACCCTTATGCCTGTTTTTTCAATAATCGCTGACAGCTCGTTAAATTGATCTGAAAAATCAGCCCACCATTTTAATGTGTTTACAGGACTTGAGCCGAAAGGAATTAAATCCGAGCTTATCCTAAAAAGGCGGATGTCGTTTTCAGCGTTGAAAAGGAGAATATTTTTGAGCGAATAAAGGTTGTGCTCTATTAATTCATAAAGCTTTTCAGGGCTTGCGTTTTTCATTATGCACGAGCGCATTTTTGTATTCGGGATGCCTTCGGTAAGGCAAGCATAGCCTATCCTCATAGATTGATTTTACACCAGATGTTTGCTAAATGAAAGCCGGAGATCAAGCCATCAAAAAAGAAACGCTTTTTTCGCTCCGAATACTAATAGCTTTTTTAATCGACTGACCTAAGAAGTGTAATCAGTGTTTCTTTATATTTTTCGAACGCATGCTTTCCTTTGTCGGAAAGTGTCATCATTGTCCTAGGGATTTTATCTACGAATTTTTTTTCAATATCAATATATCCCGCTTCTTCCAGCTTGCTTAGGTGGGAGGATAAATTTCCTTTGCTTAAGCTGGTTTTATGCATCAAGTAGACAAAGTCCGCACTTTCAACCGTATATAGATACAGTATTATTTTAAGTCGCGCGGGTTCGTGAACAAGCTTGTCTATCTCCTCACCGGTAAGCTCATATCCTCTGATTTTAGTCATTTTCTTTTGCTTCCAGTCTGGGATATGTTTTGACAAACTTAAAGAACATGAATAAGCCTGATAAAAAGATTATTGATCCGCAGGTTAGGAATGAAATAGGTATAATACGATTATGATCTACAAATTTCACAGCGAGGAAAGCAAGGAAGATAGTCAGAGAATAATAATAAAATCTTGTGATTCCAAAAACCTTGGCTACCAATACTATTATAAAGGAAACGACCAAACCAAGAATAATTGCGCCATAGCTTTCTATAAGAGCTCTAATATTTTGGCTGTTTTGGCCGTTGGCGATATCCAAATAAATAAAGGTAGCAAACACAAGCATCACAATGCCCAGAACAAGTGTAAAGATAAGAAACTTTCTCGTTTTCATATTTGTTCCCTTATGCTCTACATATCCGATCCTTGGATATACCACTTTTTGCTTAAGCACAGTTATAATCAGAAAAACAGGAAGATAAAATCCGGCGGTTACAGCCACCGCGTCGAATAAGAATGCAAATCCGGCAATTATAAATGCCAACCCAATGCTAATGTCAAATAGACCGCTGATACTGTTCCGAAATTTTAAATCTTCACCTGCTATTTTAGATAGCTTTGTCATTTCAGCATCTCCTTTTGCGAACTAAACAAGTTTGAACGGCACATGAGTTTGTGATACAAACCTGATAAATAAATAATATCACATTAATTTTTTTTGTCAAGAGAAAAATATAAAGGCATGAAAAACATGCCCAAAAAATTATTTTGAAAATGAAATGTTTATTTCCGGGCTTTAATAGGTATCAGCAGGTCAAGCTGCATTTCCGCAGGCAATGTTTTGGGGGAGTTAAAATCATCATAATTTATGGTTTCTTCCAACCCAACCCGATCTGTTCCCGGCAGATAGTCGATTTCGTATTTTGTACTCTCCATAGTCCAGCTGTAAAGTTTTTGCCACCGATCACCTATATCTGCGATAGTACACACCATTGAAGCGAAAAGACCGCCCGAAAACTCTTTTTTCCAAAGAGGGGCGGGAACATCAAATTCATTTGGGATAACAGCCCACATCTCATATCCATACACAGAGCTTCCTTCAGTAGGGTTGGGATTGTTAAAGCCAAAGTGCCTAAAGCCTTCCATCTCTTTTATGTTATTATCCAATATAAACTTGCTCATCACTTGATTGCAGTCGTTTTCGGGAGATGTGCTTTCCGCTGAGTAGCAGGCAAATGTCATTTTTGGCAGGCAAACAATTCTTATTTCATTGTCAAGCTTTAAGTTTTCCATTGTATCTTTCCTTTCCGATAGGCTAGAGAAAGCCTCCTTAAGAGCATCAAAAGAGTTTTCTTCAATGGCATCTAACAGAGCAAAAAACTCTTTTCCGGGATTGATTGTTTTCAATCTATGAATTAACGTTTCAATAATCAAGCATAGTGCACTAAATGTTTCCGATTTGCGCTTAATTGTTTCAAGATGGTCTTCAAGTATATTTATTATTTGAGTCGAGTTATCCAACAAAAAAATATTATGTATGTTCGCAATCGGTAGTTCAAGTTTTTTAAGCATAATAATCTGACGGATTCTATGTATATTTTCCTCGTCATACATGCGGTATCCATTTTCTTGTCGGATGCTTTCTAAAATACCTTTTTCTTCCCAGTATCTTAGTGATCTTCTTGAAATACAATATCTTTGTGCGACTTCACCTATTTGCATTGATTTCATTTTCACCTCTCAATAAGAGTTTACAGCTTTACGCCGCGTTAAGGTCAAGTAAATTAAATCATTAGTATCTTGCTATTTTATTGCTAGTATTTATAAGTTTCTATTTGCCTGGATAAATTCTTTCATCAATTCTGCGGGTTACAGAATGTGTATAAGGTACAAAGTATTTTTGCCAAAATGCGTTTGCCGGCGGATTGAAGCTTTCATAATCCACTCCAAGTAGACTATAGCCTTCTTTTTTCAAAATATCGCTGGTGTATGACAATAAGTTGCTGAAAACACCATTTGAGCGGTGCTCGGGCAAAAGATAAGCTCCGCAAATATTTTTCATGTTCTTATTTTTGCTGATAAAAGTTTCTCCTTCATCGCATATTTCCAAAAATCCTACTGGTTTATCATTTAGTTTTACGAGAAAAAACCTTGAACCATTTTCTTTTATCGATTTTATTATGAAATCTTTATTTTTATTAGGATTACGGGGCATAAACATAGGCGTGCCGCGCAGGTGATAAATAAGCTGATTTTCCATATCCGCAATAGCCTCCAGGTCGTTTGGACCGCATCCAGAATATATGTAAATATTGTTTTTTTGAAAAGGAATTTTTCTAAGTTTGCGGATGGCATCAATGCACCTTAACCCGAAGCTGTTGCTAAAAAAGATTTGCTCAGCTTGCTCATCATGTGCATATAGAGCTATTGCATGGCTGAATATACCTTCGTTAACCCATTTTTTCGCAGCTTGTTGATATAGCAATGAATAGATTTTACCGCTGTTTTCATGAATTGTTCCATGAGCGTGAATGGGGGAGAATACACCGGGAAAGCTTCCGAAAAAGTTGCCAATGGGATTTGTGCAAGTCATAAAGCCAACTAATTTACCATCATCTATCGCGCAGACTCCCAATCCGTGAGAAACTTTTTCCCCTATAAGCAGGCAAAACACCTCTTGGAAATCTCCGTTTGGCAAAACTGCAACTTTTTGTCTTTCGCAATGATATTTTTCCATGGAAAGTTGCGCCGCTTCTTCAATGTGCATATCTTTAAGTTGTTCAAATATCATTTATTCCTCTTTCGTTGAAAATAAGTCATTTAACTTTGAATGAAATAAATTATGATTGTATTAAAATATGCTAAGCTCACTGGATTTATTATATCAAAAAGGATACAATTATAAAAGATTATGAAATCATTAATTTACAATAAAAAGGTTGAAAAAGAAGTAGAGGCACAGTGGTACAGGCTGGATACTTCAGCTAAAATTTATCCGGCAATAGAATCGGCCAGAGATCCTTCTGTTTTCAGGATATCCATGAGGATCAAAAAAGCTGTTGACGAAGATATTTTACTTAGTGCTTTGAAGGATATCAAAAAGAGATTTCCATATTTCAATGTACAGCTTCACAAAGGTTTTTTTTGGAGCTATCTTGAAGACAACAAAAATGAGCTTTTGGTTTGGCATGACACTCCATCGCCGTGTGAAAGGCTTTATCGGAGAACGAACAACGGGTATTTATACAAAGTTAAATATTATGACAATAATATTGCTTTAGAGGTTTTTCATGTGCTTACAGATGGTTATGGAGCCTTGGAGTTTTTGAAATGTCTTGTTCAGCGCTATCTTTTTTTAGCAGGGGAAGTAGAAGAGAAACTCGAAGGGATAATAGACATAGACGAAGAGCCGCATCCGGATGAATATGAAGACGCATTTTTCAAGGCTTTGGAAAAAGAGCAAGATCTGCCAAAAGAAAAAAACAGAACACTTTTTGCGAAGAGCAGTACCTATCAGGCAAAAGATAAACTTGTCCCTATGAACATGTATTATGTGGCAACGGGAATAGTTTCGGTAGATGAAATTAAAATCGCAGCTAAGAAATACGGCGCTACTGTAACACAGTATTTGGCCGCTTTATATATGGAAGCTGTGCTGCTTTTGCAAGCTAAGCAGATAAAAAACATAGAAAAACATAAAAATGTTGCAATAGAAATACCTGTTAACATGCGAAAATACTATCCTATAAATTCAATGAGGAATTTTTCTCTTTTTGTTATACCTTCCGTAGATCCCAGGGAAATAGAAAAATTTGAGGATATAGTCGAAAAAGTGAAAGAATTTATGAGCGAGTATATATCCCATGAGCATCTTGTGACAATGATAAAAGATAATTGTACACTGGCTACAGATGTTTTTATAAAGCATGTGCCAATGTGGGCTAAAAACATGGTGATACAATATATTAACAACACAAAAGGGAAAACACAGTTTTCCGGTACGATTTCAAACCTGGGCCTTGTCAAACTTCCGCCTGAAATGGAAAAGCAAGTGGAAAATGTCCAATTTGTGGTGGGATCCAGCCCTCAGGTGAAAAGGTCGTGCGGCATGATAGGATATAAGGACAAGCTTTATATCACGTTTGGTAGGTCTGTAAGGGACGCCTTTGTTGAGCGCCATATATTCACAAGGCTTGTGAACTCGGGCGTAAAAGTTACTATGAAGAGCAATTATTAAGGAGGTAAACATGCCATATTGCGTAAACTGTGGGGTAAAACTTTCAGAATATGAATCAAAATGCCCACTGTGTGATGTCGATGTAATGCAAATCCCAGCAAAAGATACAGCGATTAACACGGATTACCCTGATTATAGGAAAGCGTCAGTCAGCGAGGCGAAGAGGATAACGTGTATCTTTGTAGGCAGGTTGCTAAGCATGATTTTTTTCAACTATGCCGCAATATTGTTAATAATTAATTTAAGCATAAGTAAGGCTGTCACATGGTCGCTTATCCCCATCATTTCGATTGCTCTGGTATGGTATGGCATGGCATACCCTTTTTTCAGGAAGCGCAATACTTTTTTCAGCCTATTTACTCTGGACAGCATAGCAGTCACTATTTTTCTTTTGCTGCTCAATTTAGTCATTTCGGGTAATTTGATGTGGGCAAAATACGCGGGTCTTTCCATAGCCTTGGTTTGGGCGATTATGGCCGGATTTTTTATAACGGATAAGATAAGAAAAATCCTTCCTGTAACTGTTTTTTATATTCTTTCCGCTGTAATATTCTTTGTAGCGTTTGCGTTTGCCATAAATAATAGGCTGTCTGTTTTTAGTTTGGTATTGCCGGTCACAGCGCTTGTGCTGGTTGTTGCATTATTTTCATATTTTCTAATCATAGCAAGAGGCAATGATTTCCTGGGAATATTGTGGGTCGCTCTAATAAGCACAACAATAGTCAGCCTTGGTCTGGATATTATAATAAGCAACTATTTGCATGGACATATTTCATTTTCATGGTCTCTTATTGTAAGCGCAGTCACAATACCTCTTTTCGCAACCGCACTTACCATAAAGAAAAGCCGTGAGATTAAATCGATAGTCTCCAAGAGGCTTCATAGATAGACTATATTTGATTCAATGATCATGCCTGTGATGAGTGTCAGGTGTATGAGGATGTTCATGTTCGCTTTTTTCATGTGTGTGAATATGTGAATGCTCAACAGTCTCTACAAGTTCATGCTGATGATTGTGATGCGCATCATCATGTGAATGTTTATGATCGTGAGTGATTTTTTCATGTGTATGTGTGTGGGAGTGACGTTCGGTAATCGCAAAATATGTTCCCAAAAGCATTACCAAAAGAGCCGCGAAGAACGAAAAAGATATTTTTTCGCGTAATATAATCCATGAAACAGCAGCGCCTATAAATGGTGCCGCCGCATAATATGCGGATGTGCGTGCTGCACCTAAGTCACGCTGAGCAAGTATATAGAAAAATATGCTCATTCCGTATGCCAAAAAGCCCAATAATAAAGCCGCAATGAAATAGGGTGTATATAAGATTCTCGTTTGCGCAAAAAGCGCAATAATAAGCGCGCCTATGCCAGAACCAAACCCCTTTATAATAACGACCTGAACTGGATCTTTAAGAGAGAGCATCCTTGTGCAGTTATTTTCAAAGCCCCATGTTATGCAAGCGATAAGAATAAACACCGAACCCAAAGAAAAAGATAATTCAGAAAAGTTTTTTACGGAAAGTATGATACAAGCTATAGTGATTAATGCAATGGCTAACCACATTCTTTTGCCGACCGTCTCTTTAAACACAACAAGAGCAATTAACGAAGTAGCAACGATTTCAAAATTGTTTAGTAAAGAAGTAGTGCTTGCAGTTGAAAGATTTAGGCCCAACATTAATAATATGGGAGCGGCTATATCCAGCAAAACCATTAAAATGACATAAGGCAGTTCAATTTTTGTGATTTTGGCTTCAGTCTGTTTTTTTTTCAAGGCAGCTTTTGCCGCATTTAAAGCGAGCATACCGATCCCTGCACCAAGATATAAAAGAGCCGCCATCATTAAAGGATTAATTTCATTGAGAAGAATTTTAGATATGGGCGCACTTAGACCATAAAGCAAAGCAGCTAAAAGAGCTATAAAAATGGGTTTAAATTTTATATTCAAAGTATTTTTCAATTAATTAGCCTTTTTTAAATATGATATCACAGGTTGGTTACTAAGCCAATCATCTGTGATATCTGATGTTTTATGAATGTGCAATTTTAGTAAGTATAAAATATACCTGATATGATATAATATAATAAAGAGGGAACTACAAATGATACCTAAAGCAATTGTTTTTGATTTAGACGGTACAGTCTTAAATTCAAAAAAAGAAATATCAAAGAGAAATTATGCCGCGATTTCCGCTCTTAAAGGGGAAAACATTCACACTATCTTTGCCACGGCTCGGCCTCCTCGTGTGACGCTTTTTGAGGGCCTTGAAAGCTTAAGCGAAGACGGATATATGGTTTATTATAATGGGGCATATTTCAGATGCACGAAGGAAAATGAGGACTGTCATTTTAGCATAGATGTGGATACAGCAGCACAAGTGATAGATTATATAGAAGAGTTGGATGAGAATGCGATTGTAACTGTTGAGATAATGGACAATCTCTACGGATATAAAGATATTGAATATGCTGTGCTGGATTTTATGAAAAAAGATTATAATCCGGAGATTGTTGAAATGGAGTTTTTAAAGTCACAGGAACTGACTAAAATTCTGATTACGGATTTTGAATATGCGCAGGAGATTGCTGAAAAATTTTCAGATAAACTTAATGTGATAGTAACCGACGGAGGCAGGCTTGTGCAGGTGATGAGCAGCCAAGTGGGCAAGGAAATAGCCGTCGCGACTATAGCTAAAAATATTGGTATTACAATGCAAGATATTATGTGCTTTGGCGATGATTATAATGATTTAGAGCTGTTCAAAGCTGTTGGTCATTCGGTGGCGATGGGAAACGCTGAAGATGATTTAAAAGCAGTTGCATCCGAAGTGACGCTTACAAATGATGAGGATGGTGTAGCTGTTGTATTGGAGAGAGTGCTGAAAGAAAAGGAGAGGTCATAGATGATTCTTTTTGGCTGTTATGTGAAAGTACTCTCTGCTCTTTTCTGATTCTACGATTGTCAAATTGTTTTTTGTTAAAAGATTTATAATGCTTTCTTGAGTTTGATGTTTGTTTGAATAGTTAATACCATAGCCTGTTTTTAATTTATTATTATCTATATGTATTAAAACATTTGCAATAAATATATCTTTGTCACCTCCATCAAAGTGAGGAAGTTCGGTGTCCCATATTTCCATGACACCTCCATTTTTAAGCACTCTTGTTGCTTCTTTGATGGCAGATTTCTTAGTTTTATTATCCATGTACATGAGGGAATAAAAGAAGGTTGTCATATCAAAGCTATCATTTATAAACTTAAGATCTGTGGCATCCATTACTATTTTAAGAGCATCGTTATTTGTATCTAAAAGCTCTTCTTCTCTGTTATCAATGGATACGGTTTGATTTTTATATATTTTGCCGATAATACCTTCGCCACCGCCACCAATATCCAGTACAAAGCCATCAAGCTTCTTTTTTACTAACTTGATTTCTTGGAGTTCGGATTCTATGCATCTTTCTTTTAAGTCCATAATATCTTATTTATTTACGTTCGCCACAATTATAAATCTGTGCTCGATGGATTCAATATATCCTTTTTCATCTAATTCTTCTTGGAGGCTGACCAACTCTTTAAAACACGAATTCACAGAAAAATTAGGGAACTCCCATTTAATTGCCTTGGCGCAATACACAACAGCACCGACATCAAAAAATTTTAGCGGCGCAAGCTGCTCGTCAGACAAAAATACTTCAAACCTATTGCGCATTAGCCGGGCAATTGTGTGTTCAAGAGTAAAATAGCGGAACTTGGATTGGAAATTTTTTATTAATTTTTTGGATAAAATCTGGTTGTTTTTCCCGCCCACTTGCTGTGTGATGAAAAGCCCGTTATTTTTAAGAACTCTTCTCACTTCTTTTATATCAAATGTTTCATGTCTGTTTATTACGACATCAAATGTATTGTCATCAAAAGGTATTTCTGTTTCTGTGAAAATCTGCCTTACATCTATGCCGAGAGGGGAGAGCTTTTCTTTGCAGATTTCAAGGTTTGGCGGATAACTTTCCGTGATAGAAGTGTTTTTATGGGGGTGGTTAAGCGAAAGCAAGAATTGACCGTCACCGGTTCCCATATCCAGCAGATTATCGCTTGGATTTATAGCGGACAAAATAATTCTTTTGTAGTCCCACCGCAAATCTGAGCTTTCCCATCTTCCGTCGAGATGCGAAAAATCCCATCCGTGAAAAGGGAAATTTTCCTCTGCGGTCCAATCCTTTTTTAAGTCTTCAATATTTATCATAAAAGGGTCTGCTTTCTCAATTTGTTATTGTCTTAATATTAATTTTACCAAAACAGTTTAATTAACACAATAAATACTTATATATAATATAATGTCTTTTGAATTTGCCTAAAAACTTTATTTGCATTAGTAAGGTATAATATAGTTATATAATGGTAAATTGATTGGCAAAGCATAATAACTTTCTTAAAAAGGAGAGCATATTTATGAAATCAAATGAAATTTTCCGTAAAGCTCAAATCGTTTATTTTTCCCATGGAGGCGGACCGCTTCCGCTATTGGGAGATTCCAGCCATCAAGAAATGAACAAATTTATGAAAAAGCTTCCATCAAGGCTAAAGAAACCTGAGGCAATAGTGGTGATAAGCGCGCATTGGGAAGAAGACGTTGTTACGATTCAAGGCGCTAAACATCCAAAGATGCTTTATGATTATTATGGATTCCCGGAGGAAGCATACGAAATAGAGTATCCTGCAATGGGGTCTCCTATATATGCGGCAAAAATAGAAGATATCTTAAAAAGAAATAACATTGAAAACCGTACTGATAATGAAAGGGGCTTCGACCATGGGTTGTTTGTCCCACTGAAAATGATGTATCCAAAGGCGGATATCCCGGCATTCCAGATTTCATTACTGCGCGGCCTTGACGCGGGGGAGCACATAAATCTTGGTAAAGCAATATCTGAGCTTTTGAGGGAGAATATTCTGATTATCGGTTCTGGGTTTTCATTCCACAATTTAAGCGCGTTTAGTTTTGCGGGGGACAGGAGCGATCCTTCAAATGACGCCTTTCAGGATTGGCTTATTGATGTGTGCACTGGAGATATGCCTCAAGAAGAACGTGAGACAAAGCTCATTGAATGGGAAGCGGCACCTAGCGCGCGATACTGCCACCCAAGACATGAGCACCTTCTACCTCTTCATGTGTGCGCGGGCATTGCCCGAGGCAAGGCACAGATGATTTTCGACGACTATATAGCTGGCAAGAGGGCAGTAGCTTTTTTGTGGGAGTGACAGCGGTGTGCTACGGAATACTAGTATGGCGTTAGAACTCAAAGGAAACGTAATCCATACTGTGTTTTGAATTAAGTTAATTAAAATGATTTTATAACGGAGCATAGGCTACATATCTTCTGCATTTGCGTGTATCTTTATTTTCTGTTTTCTTAATTTTATGTATTCTCCAATATAGGTTGATCCAAGTATCAGTAATCCACCGATAATTTGGCTTATAGAAAGGGTTTCATTTAGTAATAAGACACTGAGCAGTATTCCAAATAACGGTTCTAAATAACTAAATGATACAATATCTATAGATTTCATTTTTTGATAGGTAGAAAAGTATAGACTATAAGCGACACCGGTGTGTACCACACCAAGAATTATTACAAATATGAGTCCCTGTGCGTTAAGATGTGCAATTTTCGAGTAATCTCCTTCTATTATAACAAAAGCTATAAGTATAATATTTGCAGTTGCAATCTGAACCATTGTAGCTAGGGTACTATCTATTTTTGATTTTGATTTCCGATTAATTATTACAATTATTGCGTAGCAAATGCCTGATAGCCAACTAAGTAAAATTCCAAGAAACTCGTTGCTTTTTGGGGTTTTTATTCCAACAACAAAAAATAGTCCAATAAAGGATAGCAAGATTATGATGGCGCTTGTTCTTGTTAATTTTTCTTTAAGGAAAATAGGAGCCATCAGCATTATATAAATTGGGCACATATTATAAATAATCACAGCATTTGAAATGCTAGTGTTTTTATATCCGTAAAAAAGTGCAGTCCAACCTAATCCCAATAGCACTCCAGCTAAAATGTAAGATTTTATTGAGTTGAATGGAATTTTTAAGCTTATCTTTTTATACTTAATAAATATAATTAACACAGGCAAAGCAATAATTGCTCTAAAAAAAGCTAAGATAATTGGTGATAAATCAATATATCTAGTAAAAATACCAATACTTCCCCAAATTATCATTACAGCAGTTAGCTTTAATTTATCCATAAAAAATCCTCACATATTAATATTTGAGATAGTAACATGAAACTAGATAATATTATTGTACGAAATTGATTGTAGGTATTTACTTAGACGAGATATACTATTTGAGATAAGCATTCGGTGTAATACCGTTCATCTTTTTAAACTCACGAATAAAATGTGCTTGGTCATAAAAACCAACTTCATTTATGATATTAAAAACATCTTTTCCTTGAGATAACATTTTTTTAGCCTCAGCAATTTTTAGTTGAAGCTGATATGATGATGGGGTAGTGTTATATGCTTTTTTAAATTGGCGTATCAAGGTGAATTTGTTTATATTAAAAGACTTTTCCAGAGAATTAAGGCTGATGTTTTTATTAAAAGATTGTGTTATATAATCTTTAACTTGGATTACTTTATTATCAATAAATTCAGAGGAACTTGGATTAGATAGGTTTTGTGTTTGTGCCTCAATATCTAAAAGTAGGTCTGCTAAATATTCATCCAATAACTCTTTATGGGTAGTTGTTTCAAGTAGATTTGCAAATTCTATTAGCTTTTTAAGGTTTTCCTGTGAAAGCTTTGCTGCAGTTTTAAAATATAAATGGTCGCTATAGTAGCTAAGGTCTATATATAGCATAACAACTTGCCAGTTATTAATATTTTTAGGTGAACACATGTGGCTAAAAAGTGGCGGAATTACTATACCGTCACCTTTTTTATAGTGGTATTGAATGCCATCAAATTCAACAGTGGAAGAGCCATTTAGAATATAACCAATCGATAGTTCTTTATGGATGTGGTGTTTATAACTTTGTGGAGAATTACTAAATCTTTTTATTTCAACACCTGGAAGGATACTTCTAGAGAAGGTTAATGAACTTTTTTGAGTAGAATCTTTCAATTTAAAATCCTTAGTATTTACAACAATTTTCTTTTTCTAAAAGGCGCGCTCATAAATCTAAATGCGGCCTTCAAATTTGTAAGCCACATGATATGGCAGTCGTTTTTTGTGTTTGATAACATTTTGGGGATGAAAAATCTAGCTACGTTTTCGGGCTTATCGGCCAAAATATTAAATACTTTTTTAAATCTTTCATCGCTGTGTATGGCGGCGACTGTGCCATTGGGAGATTTTGTGATAAAATCGGTCAGCATCATTCCTGGAGAAAGCCTGCCTGCGATAACGCCTGTACCCTCAAGCTCTTTGGACAGCCCTTTCATAAAATAGGTGAGTGCGCACTTGGTGGTGCCATAGAGTATGGTTTTAACCTGAATCATATTATTTGAGCCGAGCCCTTCCATGCTGTATATGGCTCCGTGTTTTTGCTTAATCATTTCGCAAGCGGCTATTTGGCTGCCAAATATCATCCCGGTGATGTTGGTTGATATGATATCTTTGACATAATTTTCTGATATATTGTATGAAAAAGCTTGCGGCGAGTTTTGTCCCGCATTATTAATCCAAATGTCAATTTCACCCCATTTTTGATAAGAGCCATTCCAAAGGTTTTGTAAATCTGATTTAATCTGGACATTGCATGGGATATAAATATATGAGTTTTCAAATGATGTCAAATCATTTTGAATTTCTTCGGAAAGCGCATTGCCTCTGCCAGACAGTGTTACTTGACAACCCGCTTTAAGAAATTCTTTTGCCATTTCAAGGCCTATACCCCTTGTGCTGCCTGTTATCACGATATTTTTCATTGTGGCCTCCAATTTAGTTGAGAAGAAGTCTATTTATTCCATCTCCAACAAGCATACTGTCTCCACATGATCGGTTTGAGGGAACATGTCAAAAGGCGCTGCTTCTTTCAGCGCGTATCCTGCTTTGATAAGTTCGCGAACATCCCGAGACATTGTGGCTGGGTTGCATGAAACATATATTATTTTTAGCGCGGCAGCTTTTTTGAGCTCATTTATAACCCTGGTATCGCAGCCCTTTCTGGGAGGGTCAATTATTACTACGTCAAAATTTTTGTCGGAGTCAATAAGCTGAGGTAAGATATCCGCGCAGTCTCCGGCTAAATATTCTGTATTTCGAATGTTATTGCGTTTGCTGTTTTCGTTGGCGTCGCTAATGGCTTCGGTTGAAGACTCCACGCCTATGACCTCACTGCAGTGTGCTGCAAGATATTGCCCGATTGTACCCACGCCGCAAAAAGCGTCAAGAACAAGCTCCGTTCCTTTAAAATCGCACATTTCAAGCACTTTGTCGTAAAGCTTTATGGTTTGAACGGGATTTACCTGATAGAAAGAATAGGGTGATATTTCAAATTTCAGCTTTCCCATGGTGTCTTGAATGCTTTTTGTTCCCCAGAGATATTTTGTGTTATAGGACATTCTATCGCCGTTTTGATTTGGGTTTATATTCTGAAAAATTGAAACAATGTCATTGTCCACACGGCGCAAAAGAGCTGTGAAAGTATCGCTTCCAGGAAGAGCGTCTGAGCGTGTGATTGCGCCCACCATGGCCTGTCCTGTGTTTTTTGCCACACGCGCAAAAACCGCTCGCAGATCTCCTCGCTGCGAGCTCTCGTCGTAGGCCAATACTTTAGAGCGGCGAATCCAATCTTTGGTGCTTGTTAAGGCAGTGTTAATTTTATTGTCTGAAATAAAGCATTTTTCTATGTCAATCACCCTGTGGGAGTGAGGCTGATACATGCCGAGAATTGTATTCTCCACATCATTTGCCGCTGTGAAAACTGATTTGTTTCTGTAATGCCACGGATCATCCATACCCACCGTTGGGGAAACAATATCTGTTTCAACGCCGCCGATTTTATGCAAAGCGCTTATTACTTTGCTTTGCTTGAACAGCAATTGCGCGGGATATTTGATATGCTGAATCTGGCATCCACCACATTTACCAAAGTAGGGGCATAAAGGCTGTGTGCGAAGCTTTGATGGGGAATTGAATTTTATCAGCCGCGCGATTGCGTATTTTTGGGTGACTTTTACAATCTGGGCGTCGCAGACTTCACCCGGCAATGCGCCAATAACAAACACCACATAGCCGTTTATCCTGCCGACACCCTGACCTTCGGAATTTAAAGATTCTATGTGAATATTTATGTGTTCTTTGTTTTTTACCTGCGGCTTTTTCAAACTGCGTCCTATCTTGAAGTAGTAAGTGAATTCACCAGATTGTACATATCGCAATCGAAAAATTTTGGTTTTTCGAGAGCTTCGTTGATGCTCATGGTTACCATTTTGTTGCGTACTATTCCGACCACGCGGTTTATCTCTGCAAGGCTTTCACCTTTTTTGAGCCTGTCGATGCCTTCGTCCAGCAAGTCAACCGCCAAGTGCGCCGATTGGATAGCGAGACGACGATCAAACATTGTGGGGTTTCCTCCGCGCTGCATATAGCCCAAAATGGTTTCACGCACTTCAAATCTGCCCTTGCTGTGTTTTTCAATCAGCTTTCTTAATGTTTTTGAGTTGTTTTTTATTCTTTTATCTTTGTTCGCATATATGCCTTCAGCCATAACAATAATTCCATAATGTTTGTCCACTTCCCACATGGAGTTAAGATGGGTCGTAATCTCATTTATGCTGAAAGGATTTGTCTCGAAATCATAATTTTCTTCCATTTCAGGAACCAAAACATAGTCCGCACCCGCCGCAAGGCTGGTGTAGAGAGCTATGTCTCCGCAATAGCGTCCCATAACTTCAATTATCCCGACTCGGTTGTGGGATTTCATTGTATCGCGGATTTTCATAATGGTGTCAACAACGGTGTTGCATACCGTGTCAAAGCCTATAGTGTAATCGGTATAAGCCAAATCATTGTCTATAGTACCCGGAAGGCCGATTGTTGGTATTCCCATTTCGCCGATTTTTTGCGCGCCTCGAAAAGAACCGTCTCCACCTACCACGATTAGCCCTTCAATGCCATAAGCTTTCAGCGATTGGACAGCCTGCTGAACGCCTTCGGGTTTATACATTTTTTTGCATCTTGATGTCTTTAAAATTGTACCACCTTGGTCAAGCATCAAGTCGGCAAAACGGTCATCTATTTTAATTATATTATGCTCTAAAGATTTAACTAAATCAGGTATATTGTTTTGAGGGAAAAGGCCGGAATAGCCGTGCCTTATACCCAATATGTTTATCCCTTTTTCATGCGCAGCTTTTGCGGCAGCCCAAACCGCTGTGTTCATTCCCGGGGCATCTCCGCCGCTTGTTAAAATCGCTATTGTTTTTTTGGCCATTAATCTTCTCCTGATTCCATTTTTCCGTGTTTTGTAAATATTTCAGCTTTGCCGCGGATTTTTATCGCCGAAGTATTTTCGGTAAACTGACAAAGCATCACTTCCCCCGCATCCAGCTTTTCAGTGTGGTGAAACCTTGTATCGCGTCCTCTTGTCATTCCAATGACCTGAACGCCGCTTTGCTTGGCTTTAATACACACATATTCAGTGTTTGTGTTTTGTTCTTCCATTTTCTAGCCTCCGCTCAAAAATCTATTCTTGATATTCGCTGTTATTATAGCAAAAGGCGTTGTTTTGTTCAATGCGAAAATAGTCTGGGATAATCTAAACTTATAAATCAAAATAAAAAAAAGAGGGGAATATTTCTCCTCTTTCACGAATATTCAATATTTACTAAACAAGTCAAAGAAAATCTTCGGGTATTACATATTCATCTCCGAGTTCTTTTATGAAAAGTGCGCGGACATATCCTCTGGAGTGCTCGGTTGAATGTATGAAAAACCCTTGACCGTAATAATATCTCACCTGTTTTGAAAGCTTCGCGGCCGAATGCAGCATTATTGCGCTGGCGCCTAGTGCTTTCGCATTTCGCTCAACCTCTAGGAAGAGCTTTTCACCTGTGCCGCCCGCTTGCCAGTTTGGAAGCACTCCAAATCGTGAGATATAGCATACGTTGTCAATCATCTCATAGCGGACAGTTCCCACCGTCAGAGTATTGCTGGCTCTTGCGACTAAAACATTTTTTTCTGCTATGTCCTTTTTAATATCTTCGGTTGTCTCCGTTATTCCGGGAGCGGAGATGCCCAGCATAGTATAATAGTCGGCAAATGAAACAGCCAACACAGAATGAATCTGTGTAGCGTCGTTTGGAACGGCTTTTTTTATTGTAATGACAGCGCCGCTATTCATGGCTTTTTGCAAGTAGCGCTAGGACAGCTTTTTGAGCGTGCAGCCTGTTTTCCGCTTCATCAAAAACAACGGAATTCGGCCCGTCAATAACGTCTGCGCTCACTTCTTCGCCGCGGTGAGCAGGAAGACAGTGCAGAAAAATCGCATCGTCTTTCGCATAAGAGAAAAGTTCGCTGTTTACCTGATGGCCCTTAAAAGCGCTTTGGCGGGCGGCGTTTTCTTGCTCGTGACCCATGGAAGTCCATACATCGGTGTATACAACGTCCGCATCTTTCATGGCATCTTTTAAATCTTGGGTTATAATTATTTCACTTCCGCTTTTCGCCGCAGCGATAAGCGAGTTTTCAACCACGTCCTCATCTGGCAGGTAGCCTACAGGACATGCGAGAGATATATCCATGCCAATCTTCGCGCATCCGGCGATAAGGGAATTTGCCATATTGTTTCCGTCACCGATAAACGCCATCTTTAAGCCTTTAAGCGCTCCCTTGTGCTCATATATGGTCATAAGGTCCGCAAGCACCTGGCATGGGTGATATTTGTCTGTCAAGCCGTTCACCACTGGTATGCTTCCGTGCTTAGCCAAACCCTCCACATCGCTTTGAGCGAATGTGCGAATCATGATGGCGTCAACATAGCGCGAAAGAACTTTCGCGGTGTCACTAATTGGCTCGCCGCGTGAAAGCTGTATATCATTTGCCGACAGAAACAAAGAATTCCCGCCAAGCTGATATATGCCAGTTTCAAAAGAAACCCTTGTGCGCGTGGATGACTTTGTAAAAATCATCGCGACAGATTTGCCTTCCAAGTGCTTATGAGGCTGTCCGTTTTTTTGCTGTGATTTAAGTTTTAAAGCGAGGGAGAGAACCTGGAGAATGTCATCTTCTGAGTAATCTTCCAAGGTAAGCAAATGCTTTTGGGCAAATTCTTTTTTTGGCGAGTAATTGAGTAAATCCATTTTAAAACTCCTTGAGAGTGTCATCCAATGCGAAAATTAGAGAATCGATTTGTTCTTTAGTTATAATAAGCGGCGGGACAAAGCGCAATACTTCGCCTCCGGCCGTGCCTATGACAAATCCTTTTTCAAGCATTTTGCCCATTATTGGAGAGAGCATATCAGCGCTTTTCGTCTTTAACCCGATCATGAGACCCTGTCCGCGCACTTCGATTGCGCATTCGTGTTTTGCAACAAGTTTTTGAAGCTCACTTTCAAAATACGCACCGGTTTCCTTAACGTTTTGAAGAAGGTTTTCCTCTTGGATTGAGGTTATAACAGTATACGCCGCACTGCATGCGAGTGCGTTTCCGCCAAAAGTTGTTCCGTGGTCGCCGGGTTTAAAGGCGGCCGCCTTGTCGCTGGCTAATAGCGCACCGATTGGAATCCCACCGCCCAAGCCTTTAGCTAATGTCATTATGTCGGGCGAGATACCATAGCTTTCATACGCAAACATTGTGCCTGTGCGGCCAATGCCTGTCTGCACTTCGTCAAATATAAGCAGTATGCCTTTTTCATCGCAAAGCTCGCGTAAGGCCTTTACATATTCCACATCCATTTTAACGATGCCGCCCTCGCCTTGAACAAGCTCCATCATCACGGCGCATGTTTCGTCGTCGATGGCTTCTATTAGTGCGTCGATGCTTCCTGACTCGACGTTTATGAAACCTGAAGGCAGAGGTTCATACGGCTTTTGATATTTCGGCTGACCTGTCGCCGCCACCATGCACAGTGTGCGTCCATGAAAAGATTTATCTAATGTGATAACTTTGTATTTGGTTTCACCTTTGTTTTTAAAATATCTGCGGGCAAGTTTTATTGCGCCCTCGTTCGCTTCGCTTCCGGAATTTGCGAAAAACACTTTGTCGGCAAACGAAATCTCGCACAGCTTCTTTTCGAGCATTGCCTGCTCTTTAACATAAAACACATTTGAAGTATGCATGACCGAGGTCGCTTTGTCACATATTGCCTTTGCAAGCTTGGGATGATTGTATCCAAGCGCGTTTACAGCTATTCCCGCGAAAGCGTCAAGATACTTTTTGCCTTCTGTATCATAAAGATAGCAGCCTTCGCCGTTCACAAAGCATACAGGCATCCTGCTCGCGTATACACCCATAAAATATTGGGAATCAGCTTTTTTAATTTCTTCAAAATTCATTTATTACCTCGTAACCATGGTTCCTATGCCCTTGTCGGTGAATATTTCTAGTATGATGGGGTGGGGGGATGTTCCATTTACGATATGTGTTCTTGAAACTCCCTGCTCGATTCCCTTTATGCAGCCCATGACTTTAGGAATCATTCCGCCTTTTATTATTCTTTGTTCCATAAGCCTGTATATTTGATCTACCGATATTATGGATATCAAGGTTTCCGGATCATTGGGATCCATATGTATTCCGTCGATATCAGTTAAGAACATAAGCTTTTCCGCATGGAGTGCGGCGGCTATTTCACCTGCCACGATGTCGGCGTTTATGTTGTAGCTTTCGCCGTCTTCGCCGAATCCTATCGGCGCGATTACGGGGATGTAGCCTTTTTCAGTTAATTCATTAAGTATGCTTACATCGATTTTTGTTATCTGCCCTACATAACCCAAGTCAAAGCCGTCTTTGGAAGTTTTTTTCTTGGCTTGAATAAGGTTTGCGTCTTTTCCTGATATTCCTATGGCTCGTGCACCCAAGTCGTTTAGGTCTGCCACTATTTGCTTGTTTATTTTGCCTGAAAGTACCATTTCAACGACTTCCATAGTCTCCTTGTCGGTGACTCGCAGCCCTTCATGGAAATTAGACTCAATATTAAGCCTGCTCAGCATTGTATTTATTTCATTTCCGCCGCCGTGAACCAATATTGGATTGACACCGACATATTTCAACAGTGTCAGGTCCTGCAATATAGTATTTTTAATTTTCTCATCATTCATTGCCGAGCCGCCGTATTTTATTACTACGGTTTTTCCGCTTAGCACCTGAATATAAGGAAGAGCTTCTATTAATATGTTTGCTTTTTCAACAAGTTCGTTCATTTTTTCTCCTATAACACCAAATGTTTTATTATTACAGATATAATCCGTTGATCCCAAGTCCTTTTTCCTCATCAATGCCGAACATTACGTTCATGTTTTGAATCGCCTGACCGCCTGCACCTTTTATTATATTGTCAAGCACGCTTACTATTACCACTCTGTTTAAACGCTCATCGATTTTATATCCGATGTCTATCCTGTTTGAGCCTGTGACATGCTTGGTTTCGGGGAGGGCGCTTGCTGTGAAGTTTATAAAGGGCGATGATGAATAATATTCATTGTAAGCCTTGTTTATATCATCCTCGGAAACCCCGGGTTCAAGATCCGCGTATATTGTTGCCAATATACCCCTTTTCATGGGTATAAGATGCGGGGTGAAAGAAAGAATGATTTCTTCTCCGGCGGCCTTTGAAAGCTCCTGCTCTATCTCGGATGTGTGTCTGTGGGTTGCAACCCCATAAGCTTTTATGCTTTCATCCACTTCGCAAAATAAAAGAGGCACTTTGGCTCCACGCCCCGCGCCGGTAACGCCTGACTTCGCGTCGATTATTATGCCGGATTTTTTTATCAAACCTTTTTTGAGCAAAGGATATAGAGGTAGAATCGAGCATGTGGTGTAGCACCCTGGATTCGCCACGATGTCTGCATTTGCGACTTTCTCTTTGTATATTTCGGTTAATCCGTATACCGCTTTTTCCATAACATCTGCATTTGTATGAGACATTCCATACCATTTTTCATAGACGGTCACATCGTCATAGCGCAAATCACCCGAAAGGTCGATGACCTTTGTGCCATGTGACAAAAGCTCCGCTGAAGTTTGTGCGCTTATGCCATGGGGCAGCGCGCAAAAAACAACATCGCTGGCTTTTGCGATTTTTTCCGTATTCAAAGCGCAAAGCTTGATGTCGGTTGTTTTAATATTTGGATAAATTTCTGAAAAACTTTCCCCGGCATAGCTTTTGGAGGCTAGATATTCGATTTTCACATCAGGATGGGAAAGAAGAATTCTTACAAGCTCTACTCCCGCATATCCCGTTGCACCTATGACCGATACTTTTATCATGTGTTTTTCTCCATATTCTAGATTAATATTTATATAAATATACATCATAATGCATAAATATACAAGAATTATTTTAAATATACATAAAAAAATGTGTAATAAGATTAATCGACGGGACTGAAAACGGTGTCCGTTTCATAGTTAAATTTGTACAAGGTATAACTTTGAGGAATATTCTCTCCAAAAAGCGAGGCGAACCTTTCGTTGAAATATTCGTTTGTTTTAAAAAGATATAGATAATCATATTTTGCGTCATGAAAAAATTGCTTCATTTTTTCTTCATTCCATGCAAAGTTCCATCCACCATTGTCTCCAAAAGACCAGTAACCTCCATTAGTCGTTATAGGCGCAAATTCATATCTCATCCAGTTGAACACAAAGCCCTGGTCTCCTTGGATAACCAAGAAAACTTTAACGTTTTCTGGAACCAATGCTTTTACTTGATTGGCGGCTGAAATTTCCGTTTGCCGAAAAACAAGAGTTTCCTCCCTAGTTGATTGCGTGGCTTTATATGAAGGGATAAAGTGAAATGACAAAAATATAACGCACGCAGCAAGTGGCAGATAAGGGATAAAACATTGTTTTAAAGGTTTATCAGTGTTTTGGATCATAGGCAGAAAAGCGAATATGACTGAAAACATAAGCGCCGTTCCGACATAGCGGTCAAAAGAGGCCATATTTACAGCTTCTCCAAGAGAAAAAGAGGATAGGTAAGCATACAGCACGCCGACAAGATAGAGACCGGAGAAAAATACTGTAACTATGTAAAAAATCAATAATTCTTTTCTTTGTTCTTTTTTTTCAATCAAAATATTTATTATGTAAACCACGATTATTACGGCGATTAAATATTTTACGGAGAAGCCAAGTATTTTTGTTTTTTCAAAGGCTGTAAAGAAATTTAAAACCGTGGTGCGAACGTCGAATTCCGGCCTAAGTATTGTTCCGTAAAAGAGAACTCCCAGGAATGATATAAAAGTCAGCGACAAAGATACTATCAATAGAGAATTGATTGCTTTTTTAGCGGCTGGCTTTAGGTTTTGCTTAAATATATTTATGGAGTATATTGCGAATAATATTAGTGAGACTGCTATGAACGCGCATAGCAGTATGAATATGATAGATGATCCCATTTTATCCGACACGCCGCCGCCACCGCTGAGCATAGCTGTGAAACTACGTTCAACAACCTTATATGAATATTGCGAAACCAATATTATTCCAAGGAAAATAAATGCGGTTTTTAGGTTATTAATGTAGATTTCTTTTGAGCTTTTGTGGGTGTGGCGAAATACCGAGTCAGAAAACAACGAAAAAGCCAAAAATGTTGCGGCCAGCGAGGTGCCCGTACCGCTTTTCATTTGCACAAGCATAAAAATACCAATGCCCGTCCAAATATATCTTTTGGATTTCTGCTCTTTTTCAAGATACCATGCCAAAATAAGATTGGCGAAGAAAAAGGCCAATAAGCCGTCCGCATAAAGTGTAAGGTTGCCGTCTTCTAAAATTGACGAAACGGCAAAAATTGCAGCCATGGTGTAAAATGCGGCCAGATAGCTTTTTTCCCATTTAATATTGGACAGTGGCAACACAATACATGAAAGATATAAAACCCACTGCGAAAGATACAGTGCGCTTTCTTTAAAGCCTGTGAATTTAAGCATTACTTGGTTATATATCGGAGTGGCGATTGTTTGAAGGCCGGATGTCCATAAGTCATTCGCGTAATACATTTTTTTCGCGGATGTCCCCCAATGTGTTGATTCATCCCATAGATGAACCAGCGCGCCCTGAGTTGAAAAGTAATATACCGTGAACGCCAAAACAAAGATAGCAAAGCCCGGTGTGATAATGCCTGTTATCACAATTTCTTTTTTTATTGCTTTATTAATTATATAAACCAGTGAAACAGCAGATAGGGCAATAGTAATGTAGAAGCCAAGCGATAGATTGGAAGCTAGTCCTGAAAATAACATTATGATAAAAAAGGAACATACCGTGAAAAATATGGATTGCTCGATTTTAAGCTTTAATATAAGATGTACAAAAACCGAAATTATGAGCAATATAAACAAAAATAAAAATTCCATTAACAACTCCGTAAATAATATTTACCTATTATAACATACAAATTCAAATATTAATTAAGCATAATTATATATTTATTGATATATGACGGCTTATTCCTTTTTGATTTGCTTAATCAGACTGTCCAGCTTATATTCTATAGAATATAGTCTGTTTATGTGCGGATAATTTTTCATAAAATAATTTATATCCCAGTTTTTTATAAGCTTTTCATTAAATTCTTCCGCGAATTCATAGGAAGTGTAATAATCCTTGGTCATAACTTCCGGGAAAAGCCTTGTTATCTTTGACTCCAGCCGGTAAGTATAGGATTCGTATTTTTCAGCCGCGATTTCACGCATCTCCTTATTGTTTTCAAGGATTATCGAATAATAAGGATTGTGAAACTCCAACCCTGTGACATATGTCAAGTAGTAAAGCTTAAGCTCGATATTTATATATTGATTACTTATGACAGCGCAGATGCTTTCATGCCATTCAAAATTATCCGCTTTGGAAATTGTTATTTCGCACTCGGGCAGATCTACGCTTCTTGAGGGGTTTGCAAACATCGAAAGCCCGTTTTTTCCGAAAGCCTCTTCCATGATGAAATCATTAGAAGGAACGGGGAAAAATGTAGTGTTTTTGGTGATGTCGATACGATTTTTATCAAAATTAAATGATTGAAGTATGCTGTACATTAATATTTCGGAAAGCAAGTCTTTCCTATATTCAACTTTTCTTTTTGAACAGTGTTTTTTGGCTTGCTCGGAAAGGGCTACAATATATTCTTGAAGGATATTTACCGCGCGGGGCTGAAGTATGAAAAGCTCTTCATAGTTTTTGGCGGTTGTGGGTATCCCTTTTAAATATTTATCTGTTGTAATATTTAATGTGACATTACATTCTTCTTTTTTACGGTTCAAATTGTTAAAAAGCCATTCAAGCTGAGTGTCGGACACCGTTTCTCTCGAGTGGCTGGTTCTTATATAGTATTTGCGGCTGACTATCTGTCCGCTTGCTGTTTTTCGCACCACAGCATGGGGCATCAGCGTGTGTTTGGCAACGGTGATTTCCATAAATTCATATTCATCATTTTCATGATGCTCTATGGCTAAATTTATAATGGGGCTTATGCGAGCTGAACAAATATTGTTTATCGCGCCTTTAAACTGGTCGAAAGCTTTGCTTGGCTCGGTGGGCATGCAACGCTCAAAGATGCCTTTGCCTTCGGGCATTCCGTTGTCCTTTATGCCGACAATAAGCCTGCCGCCTTCACGGTTTGAAAAGGCGACAACCTGCTCCAACAGTGAATCCAGCGTAAAACCACCGACTTCGTTTATATATTTTCGGCTTTCTTTAAGCTCAAAGTATAAATCTTCATTATCCTCGGATTGCGCTTTTGCGATAATTTCTTGAGTAGTCATTATATTCTCCTTACATCTATTTTACTAAAAGTAAAAGCTCATAGCAAATATACATTATTTATAAAATGACTGATTGTAAAAAAAGATTTCCAGGCAAATTAGTATTGATTTAAATATGACTGCAAGTTGCACCTCCCGCATTGAATAAAAGAAATAAATACTATATAATACTTAGAATACAAAGACTAATTTTAAATGGGGGAGGTATCAATGAAACGAACCTTCGAAGAAATAAATGAAAAGATAAAGACCGGGAAAGTGGCTGTGTTTACCGCTGAAGAAGTGGTGGCGATGGCCAAAGAACAGGGAAAAAAAGAAGCTTTTAAGAAAGTCGATGTTGTAACTTGCGCGACTTTTTCACCCATGTGCTCATCCGGCGCTTTTTTAAACTTTGGGCATACCGATCCTCGAATAAGAATGGTGGACATAACGCTCAACAATGTTCCGGCAAGCGGCGGGCTTGCGGCAGTTGACACATATATTGGCGTGACGCAGGGCTCTTTGGACCAGCCGATGAAGTATGGCGGGGCTCACGTTATAGAGGATTTAATCGCAGGCAAAGAAGTGAGGCTGCGTGCCACAAGCTATGGAACAGACTGCTATCCAAAAAAAGAAGTGGAAGCTAAAGTAAAGCTTGAAGATTTAAACCAAGCCTATCTTTTTAACCCCAGAAACGGCTATCAAAACTATTCCGCGGCCGCGAATCCTTCAAAGCATACTATATACACATATATGGGGACTCTTTTGCCGGATTGCGGAAATGTAACATATGCGACCACCGGAGAAATGTCGCCGCTGCTCAACGACCCGTATTTCAAGACTATAGGTGTTGGAACGAGGATATTCCTTTGCGGAGCAAATGGATATGTGGCGTGGCATGGAACCCAGCATATGCCTACAGAAACTCAATATGATGAAGGGGTGGAACACGCGGGAGGAACGCTGGCCGTTATCGGCGACATGAAAAAAATGAACAGGCGTTATATAAGAGCGGCTGTCTTTGAAAAATACGGAATATCCATGAGCGTAGGATTGGGCATACCTATACCTAATCTTGACGAGGAGCTGTTTGAGCACCTCGCGCGTCCCAATTCGGAAATAATCACGTCATGCTACGATTATTCCACTGGCGGGCTTTCCCGGCCATTACTTGGAAGATTTAGCTATGAGCAGCTTAGAAGCGGAAAAGTGGAGATAAACGGAAAAGTCGTGCCTTCATCCACTATGACCTCACTTTCTCTTTCAAGGGAAATAGCTCAAATATTAAAAAACAGTATTCAGGCAGGGGAGTTTTTGCTCCAAAAGCCCATTGAGAATATAGCCGAATGCGGCGAGTTTAAAACGCTTAAGGAGGGGGAATATAAATGAAATCAGTTAAATTATTGCTCATATTCCCAAAAGATATAACAACCAGGCCGATAAGCTATCATTTGGTTAAAGACTATGATTTGGTGTTTAACATATTCAAAGCTCAGATAGACTACGATGAAAAGGGCGAGCTTGCAATTGAAGTCACAGGGCTTGAAGAAAATATTGAAAAAGGCATCGAGTTTCTTAAAGAAGAAGGCGTGGAAGTGACGCTTTTGTCCAAGTCAATCAAGCATAGCGAAGAGCTATGTGTGAACTGCGGGCTTTGCACCTCTGTATGTCCCACCGAAGCGCTAACAATGGGAGCTGACGATATGCTTGTGTTTGAAGACGAAAAGTGCGTTGCATGCCAAATGTGTGTGACAGCTTGCCCGATGAACGCGATGAGTGTGAATTTTTTAAATGAAAAATGACGGTCAGGACCGATTCTACCGAAAGTCGTTTCAAGCCAAAGATCTTGAATATTTTAAAGTAAAAACCGAGCAGAGCGATCTTTTTATCGGAGCTAAAAAAATCCTAATTAATGAGGCAAAAGTCGCGCTGGGCGAGGCTCGGGATGCGATCAAAAAAGAAATCGAGAAACGGCCTGCATTTCTAACATCTTATTACCCGTTGCTATATACAGGCCCAGCCAGTGAGATGATACGCCAGATGTACAGAGCCTCGGCCGCATGCAAAGTTGGCCCGATGGCGGCCGTTGCCGGTGCTGTCGCGCAATATGTAGGCAAGCAGCTTGCCACCTATTCAAGCGAAGTGATAGTCGAAAACGGTGGGGATATTTTTATCAAGACAGAAGTTTTAAGAAAAGTGGCAATCTATGCGGGGCAGTCTTCACTTTCCAATAAAATTGCTCTGGAGATTGAGCCGGGAACATGGGGAGTGTGCACGTCGGCCTACTCGGTGGGTCACTCATATTCGGACGGCAGATGCGATGCGGCGGTAATATTGTCGCACGACTGCACGCTGGCAGATGCGGCGGCCACTGCTTTGGGAAACAGCATAAAAAATGAAAAACAGCTAGAGCGCGGCGTGGAAGATATAATGAAAATCGAAGGCGTTTTAGGGGCGCTTGCGATAATAAATGAAAAAATTGCGCTTAAGGGTGCAATTTCGCTCAAACCGATTTAAAGGATACGAATACTATGAAGACAAAAGCAAATGTGGCGATTATGACTGGTATAACCATTGCAGTAACAATAGTTACATTACTCGCAATCTCTGGTTTTTCAACGTTTTCCTTATTTCTTACATTGGTTGTTTTCCTATTTGCCTTGGGGGAGTTCGCACTTCTTTTTTTTATTCGACGCGTCGTTTTATATAGAAAACAAAATATATTCGCACTGATTTCGATTGCCTTTTTAGGTTTGGTTGCGGTTGTCGCGATTGCCGATTTAGGATATGGAGACTATACTTTGCCTTCGTTGAGTTCTTGGCTTGGCTTGATACTATTCCTTTCGGGAAATTATCTGCTTATGATGTCATTAATTGCTGTTCCAAGACATTGTAAGGAAGAATATGAGGAAGAAGAGCCTGAAAAGCATATGATTAGCATGCACGGGCCATATGAAGTGGTTCGTCATCCGGTCAACTTGGCTGGGATTCTTATTGCTTTTTCTATTCCTTTGGCATTAGGTTCGGCATGGGCATTAATCGCATCGGCATCGGCATCGGCATTTATCATTGTGCACGCGGTAATAATTGAAAATTATCGTTTTGAAAACTACAAGTGGTACTACGAATACACTAAGGAAGTGCCGTTTATGCTGATACCGGTAATTTGGTGATTTGAAGCATATATTTATGATTAATTAAGATATAAGAAAAACCGCCTGTGGATTTCAAGTAAATTACGGCGGTTTTGTTAATATAAATTAAATAATAATTTAATTTGCGCCTATTGCAAGCTTTACAAGTCCGCAGTCGGCAAAAAAGTCTACAAAAACAGGGCAGTGATAAATAGGCAGTTTGGTTTTTCCATCTCCGAAAATATCGTAAGTGAAGTGATATCTGGGGGTAAAAGTCTTTGGGTTTTGGCTTTCCACCAAATCAATCGCGTCAGGGACAGCAATTAAATACTCATTCTGAACGGCCATTAGCGTTTTGCTTGGCAAAGTCCAGATATTATATAAGCCAATCGTGTCTCCCCAATCAGACTCATAGGTAAATCCACGGTATATTGGATCATATCCATCAAGTTGAGGGGGGATAAGTGGATTGTCCGGCCAGTATGTGTCAAATGTTGTATCAATAAATGCCCTTGTAGTGGTAATGTCGAAAATGAGGTAAACTTCAAGCCCGTTTGTTGTAGTTATAATTTGGAAGTTAACCTCAAGCGGGTCACCCCGTGCATTTGTTTCCCCAACGAATACGCATTCACGATATGATTCGGCCAAATCTAATTCGAAGATTAATTGCCCGTAATAAATTCTTGCCTCATCTTCGCTCATAGAAGGGTAAAAAGCAAATATAGTTTTTGTGATATCATCTTGAAAATAGTAGTCGCCGTAAATTTTGTAGGTATCTCCGAAGTCTGTAATCGGCGTGTTTTTTGCCGGCCAAAGGCCTGCGAGCATTTCACGGTGTTCATTGGTTAAGTGAAGCCCGATTTTCGGTTCAGGCGTAGGCGAATCAGTTGATCTCAAAGTGGGAGTCAGTTCCAAAGTAGGTGTTGGAGTCGGCGTTCTCAAGGGGAATATGGTATTTAAGAGATCCACTGCTTCTTTTTCTTTTACTTTTTTGCACCCAGTAAGCATAAAGGATATGGATATCAAAGCAATAATCAAAAATACCGGCAGAATTTTTTTTAAAATCATAATTCATCCCACCAACCTTTAGAGATATTAAATTGTAAGAATATTTTATCATTTTATTAGCTTATTGGCAAAAAAAAGCTATAGCAATATGAATACTAAAGCTTAAAAAATAAGGAAAGTAAGAGTATTGTTATAACTTGGATTGAGCAAATTTAAATTCGGTAATGTTTTCGCGGTATCTAATGGGCACAAATTTTCTTTGAAGCTTCGGGTTATTTCTCCCTTCGATGGCGATTGTGTCAAAATATGTTTGCCAAATCTTTCTGAAGTCAAATTCCTGCTTGCTATAAAGTATTTTTGAAGGAAGCTGAGAGTGTGCGATGAACCAATCTTTGGTATCGTACACCGCCGATAGTTTGCGAGATTTATCGTGGATTATCCAATTCATGTCGCTCATTCTGGTGGAAAAATGAGGAGCGAGCAGAGACAAAATATTGTGGTCGGGAGAAATTTCACAAACGTAATAGTCTTGCTCCGTTTTCGAAAATCTGCAAAGTCCCAGCATTCTATGCGTTTCCATACGAACCTTGGAGGCAGCTTTATGAACAGGCAAAACATCTGCATGCGAAAGCATATAGTCGACCTGATATCCTCTTTTAAAGCCAAGCCTTAAATAATTTGCGATGTGCTTTCCGCAAAAGGGAAGCTCGGACAGCCAAGTAAGAGTGATTTCTTCCGCCGCCCGTACGGAAATCTTTTGATTAATCGCTTCATAAACTTTGTGAGCTTTCTCAATGTCTGTCTCAATGCTTTTGTACGGCACGGAAAAATCCAATTGCATAGGCTGGCAATGGAGAATATCCTGAGCCTCATTTCCCGAATAATACATTTCGTGTATTGCGCACAGCAAACCTTCCAGGCTTCCATCAGTAATGTAAATATACCTCACGATTTTAAAGCTCCTTGTAATGCGAAATTTTCACCAATATTTGAAAGAGGAAATACTCCTCCAGTAAGGAGAGGCCTTTTAATAAATGAAATCTGTTCGCCACGGTTAAAACTCGGCCGCTTGTCCAACGTTATAAGGCTTCGATACATTCCTTCGGAAGACATCTTAAGCTGGGGCATATACTTCCCGTTGCAGGTGGTGAAATATGCGGCGCGTTTGAGCACCACTCCTATTTTTTTTAAATTGTCAAATGAAAGACAGCCCATCCTTCGTGCTTGTACTATCCTGCGCGCTGAAACAGTACCTATGCCGGGAACACGCAAAAGAGTGTACATTGATGCGCGGTTTATTTCCACCGGGAAAAATTCCGGATGGCGAACCGCCCAGCAGGCTTTAGGGTCAAGGTTTTCATCCAACATTGGAGCGGAGCTGTCCAGCAGTTCATCCGCGTTAAATCCGTAGAAGCGCAACAACCAGTCCGCCTGATATAGCCTGTGTTCACGAAGCAGGGGTGGGTGGGTGATTTTGATGAGGGCTTTGTGATGGGTCACCGGCATATAGGCGGAATAGTAGACCCTTTTTAGGCGATAGTTATTATAAAGCCCTTGAGAAAGCGAAAGTATCTGTTTGTCGCTGTCGGGCGTTGCGCCGATAATTATCTGCGTGCTTTGTCCCGCGGGGGAAAACTTGCCTTCCCCTCGGTTTTTCCCTGTGTATTCGAGTATTTGGTTTGTGATGTGCCCCATAGGCTTTATAATTGAATTTTTGCTTTTGTCCGGAGCTAAAAGCGCCAAGCTTTGCTGAGATGGGAGCTCAATATTCACACTCATTCTGTCTGCTAAAAAGCCTGCTTCGTCCAATAAAAGGTTGGAAGCACCGGGGATAGCTTTAACGTGTATGTATCCTCCAAAACCGGAATCTCGGAGAAGCTGCATGGCCTTAACCATGCGCTCCATTGTGTAGTCCGGACTTTTAACAACTGCACTGCTTAAAAAAAGACCTTCAATATAGTTGCGCCTGTAAAAACCTAGTGTTAAATCGGAAAGCTCCTGAGGTGTGAATTCAGCTCGCTCTACATCGTTTTCTGCGGAATTTTTGCAGTAAGCGCATTTATAGATACATTTATTTGTGTAAAGCACTTTTAAAAGAGATATGCATCTTCCGTCCGCACCCCATGAGTGGCAGATGCCTGCGATTGTGGCATTCCCAAGCTTTCCGCCGCCTCTGGCGGAGCCGCTGGATGAGCAGGAAGCGTCGTATTTTGCTGCATCTCCCAATATCTGAAGTTTTTTTTCTACATCCATAACATCAACCTCTGTTTGCATTATAAAACACATGTTCGCATAATGCAAGCATTTATTACGATTATATGGAAAAGAAATTTACGTAAAATAAAAAACGCCATAAAGCTTATTGGCGTATTATCTGATTAGGATTATATTATCTTTGGATTATTCCGGGATTGGGAAGAAGAGGCTCTTGTATGGATAGATTTCCGCACAGTGTTTCAATAATTTCTCCGTCAATAAGTAGTTGCACCCTTTTAATGTTGTTAAATTCAGTCAGAGTATTGACTATGGAATATATTAGCATGCTTTCTTTGGAAGAGATATAATCACATGAGGTTTTTAATGATGAAGAAAAATCAACATAAGCGGTGGTTCCTGAAACTGTCACTGAAAGCAAATCGTCTTCAGTGATGTTTGAGGGGAAAATATTTGTCGCGGAACTGGTTTCATTAGGCAAAAGCCCACGAATCAGACCTTTTAATCTGGAGCTTGCGAGTTTGTAATCAAACTGAGACATCGCACGGTTTACCGGAATAAGATAGGTTGAACCCTCGTTGGGGAAATACAGAGTTACGATATTTCCCAGCATATCGTTAAAATCGCTTTCCTTCATGATAGACGCGCTTATTGCCGGCTGTGAATTTATTAATACTCTCACGGCGTCAATTTCTGGTATGTTGCTTTGCATTGTGGAAACTATTGAGGCGGCCATCATATAGCGTGCGTCATTATCGATGGCTTCATGTTTGGGAGCTTCCAGCGATACTGTTAAAACAAGGCCGTTAATAGGGTCTTCATGCACCTGGGGTTGATTTTGAATTACTACATTTTTTGGTATGGTGCCTTTCATTTCGTCGGAAGCTGCAGGCCCGCTTTTTAATTGGTTGATTAAATCTACTGCTAGATTTTCCCCGGATTGATAGCTGGAACGGACTTCGGCCAGCAAAAACTTGCCGGAAAGGTCCGAAAAATATAAAAGGCTTTTAGATTTGAAGTCTTTGTTTGCAGCTGTACCGTTCCTCAAATAGTCTTGATGCTGCAAATAAAGGAGGTATAGATTTTCATCTTCATGGGTAAGGGGATTTGAAAAAATTCCAAGCGGTTTGTAGTCTTCTCCATTAATCCTGAGCTTAACATATTCTATATCTTCAAGTTCAGTAAGGGTATTAGTAAGCGAGATTATGCTGCAAAAAAATTCTTGGTCAGAAACTGAGCTGAAATCACCTAGAATATCAATTTTCACGAGATTTCTGGAAACAGCAATGTTCTGCAGAGAAGCTGATCCTCCGAAAGGAACATAATAATCTTGTGAGCTGCGGCCGGAAAGCAGGGAAGTCGCCGCCAGATAAGCGGGCGAGTTGCCTAAACCGGGTACTTCAAAAGTAACACGGTTTAATTTTGCAAAATCCGCGCTGGGATAGGAAAGAACCACTATGGCTTTGGAGGCCTCCGCGCTTATTGTGTTGTCTTTAGTTGGCAGAGGCGCACTTTGGGGTTCTTCGGTTTGGCATCCGGTCAAAAAAACCGAAATAATTATTAAAGCAAGTATTTTTTTCATATTATCCGTTTGAAACATTGAGAAGCTGGTCGATTGAAACGTACGCTATTTTCCAAATACCGTCTGTTCTTACTACTTTAAGAGAAACATCCGAGTTTTGATATTCCACTCCTTCTTTAGAACGCATAAAGTAGTTTATTGTAACTATTGCGGATTGGCCGTCATATGATGAAGTCATACTTGTTATTTCGTATTCGACAAGATTTAAATCAAGCAAAGAAAATTCATTTGCAAGAGATTTTTCACTGCTGCTTTGCGTTTGAGCAACGGCATATTGGCTGGCTTCATCCCAGTTTTTTTCTGCAAAACTTTGTAAAAAGAGATTGACCGATGTATCGGGTTCCAAAATTATTTGAGAGTTTCGGCCGATGGGCTCAAGAAGATTTTCGCTATTTTCGTCCAATAGACCCATCTCACCCCTGGTGGGCCTTTCGCCCTGACCTGTGTCATCATAGTCGATATAAAGCTGAACTTTGGAATATTTGCCTGTTTGGGTCAGAGTATTTACGATGGAATATAGAGCCAGTCTTCTCTGGCGCATAACTAAGCTGTGCCATTCTTCGCTTTCCCGCCAATTTTCAGGCGCGCCTGAAAGGGGAGTGAGATAATGCGAAGAGAGCGTGACAAATAATAGTCCATTGTTGTCTGAAACAGAGATCACACGAGTGTTTGGGTTAATTACCGATTGCAAAGCCATGGACGTGGTTTTTGGACCGGCAATAAGTTCTTGAAGGAAAACTTCTTCGGCGCGTTTTGTTTCGGGAACAGAAACCAAATGCTGCTGCCCCACCAAATAATATTTATCTGCATAGCCAAAATAGACCATACAGGAAACGGGCTTTTGCTCTGTTGTGTCGCCAGCCAGTATAGGAGTTTCTTCACCCGGGTCATTGTTTGGGTTTAATACACTGACACAGCCAGAAAACGTGAAAATCATAGTTATTGATATTACTAAAGATATTGTTTTAAATATTTTCATCATTATTCTTCAACTCCAATGTTTTGTGGGGCAAAGTTACTGTTATCTGAGTTCCTTGTCCCAGGGTACTTGCGATATCAATTTTTCCGCTATGCAAAAGAACTATGCTTTTTACTATTGAAAGGCCAAGGCCTGTTCCGCCTGTTTGGCGCGATCTTGTTTTATCCGCTCTGTAAAACCTATCGAAAATATATGGGATATCTTCTTCGGAAATCCCTACGCCGTAATCTTTCACGGAAAAAATTATTCCCTCCAATCTTGAGGAAAGCGCCACCTCAACTATGGAATTGTCATCAGAATATTTTATGGCATTATCAATTAAATTAATAAATACTCTTTTAAGCTTCGCCTCGTCACCGAAATAATAAATATCGGCCGTTATGGATAAATTAAGATCTATACGCCTTTTATAAGCAATCGGAACAAGTATATCGCAAACCTGCAGCAATATTTCGGATAGACAAATATTCCTAAACGGTAAGGATTCGGCTTTTTCCTCATCCAGCCTTACAAGTGAAAGCAAATCTCCCACCAAAAGGCTCATTCTGTCAATTTCACTTGAAACATCGCCCAAAAGTTCCTTTGTGATTTCGGGGTCAATTTTCTTTTGGTGCTGCAAGGTTTCAACCAGAATCTTTATTGTTGACATCGGTGTCTTTAGTTCGTGTGAAGCGTTTGCGACAAATTCATTTCTGGTGTGATCCAAATTTTCAAGCCGCTCTGACATTTCGTTGAATGTTTTGGCAAGCTGCGCCATTTCAGAATTGCCGGAAACTTTTACCCGCTGTGTGAAGTCACCTGACGCGATTTTTGAGATACCTTGTGTGAGTTGACGGATTGGCTTAAGCATTGTGCCTGAAAATAAAGTTATCAGAACAATGGCGCCTATGCCAGTGGCGACGGAAACTAAAAGTATCTGCCACTTTATAAGCTCAATCTGAGCTACGACATGCTCTATTGGGACCGATAAAACCAATGCTCCATAAATATTGTTTCCACTTATTATGGGAGTTACACAATACATCACCCATTCTTTGTCATCGGAGCCAAATATAAATTTTCTTATCTTTCCAGCTAAGTTATTCGGGTATTGTTTTTCATATCCAGAACTTTTTTCAAGATAATAAAATCCGTAAGAGATGCTTTTGCCATCGTTTAAAACGGCGTTTATTTCTTTGTTATTAAGCTTTGTTCCGTTAAGCTGCGAAAAAGCATCAGCCTGAACGACACCGGCATTGCCAACAATAAGAGTTCGACAGTTATATTCGGATGAAATTTCGAGAAGAAGTGAATGCAGGCTTTCAGACGCGGCACTTGCGAAAACAGGCGCAATTTGCACCGATTGTGTTTGGGCTATTTCGCTATATTCCGATGCTGTTTTATTTAATAGGAAGGTTTCTATTACTCCGCTCAATATCAAAAAAAGCGTAGCCAAAGCTAAAGTAATCAAAATAAAATAGGCAGCAACGATTCGCCACCTAATTGAATGTCTTCTACTACTTCTCTGTGAAATAGTAACCCACTCCCCATTTAGTCAGAATATATTCCGGCTGACCAGGATTAGGTTCGATTTTTTCGCGAAGCCTGCGGATGTGAACGTCAACTGTTCTATATTCGCCAAGATAGTCAAATTTCCAAACTGTGTCCAAAAGCTGCTGTCTTGAATATACTTTGCCCCTGTTGTTTATAAAAAGCTGCAAAAGATCAAATTCTTTCGCTGTAAGATTTACTTCTCTGCCTGTGATGGTAACTGTTCTGTTTTCAAAATTGACAGTCATATTATTCACCGTTATCTGGCTGGCTATAGACTTTGGTGTAATTGAGTCAATTCTTCTGAAAAGGGTTTTCATTCTGGCTTTGACTTCAAGAATATTAAAAGGCTTTGTCATGTAATCATCTGCGCCATATTCCAAGCCCAATATTCTATCCATATCTTCGCCTTTGGCTGTAAGCATGATAATAGGAACATTGCTTGTTTCCCGCACCTGCTGGCACACGCTCATGCCGTCTACTCCGGGAAGCATCAAATCCAAAAGTATTAAATCAAAATCGTTGCCACCAATTTTCTCTAGGGCCTCAATGCCGTCATAAGCCGCGTCGGTTTCATAGCCTTCTTGCTCAAGCGAAAATTTCAAACCTTTAACAATCAATGGCTCATCATCAACAATCAGTATTTTTTTTGCCATGGAGTCCTCCTCTGGTAAGAGTTAATATTTATGATTATAACATAATTGTAATAGTTTCGGAATATTTTTTATTGTTTATTTATTTTTAGGTGTTTATTTTTAAGAGTTTATTAAGACAAAAGTAATTCAATGGTATTTATATCTGGTTAATATAGTCTTAAGATAAGGGATTTGATCGTTTGAAATGATGATAAATATTTGTCAGCAACTTAAAACGCACTTTTAATAGGATGGGTACACATAATATGAGATTGAGTAATCAAGAAGGCGCAAATTGCTGTTGGAATATACGTATTGATTAAAGAATCTTTCCGTGAATATTGTGCATTGCAAAAAAGACTGATATATTTATTATATATTATTTTAAATCTATCATTAACAGGATAAGGAGAAATGAATGAGCCAGTCAGAGAGAAAAAATGTGCCTACACCGCATATTGAAGCAAAAGAAAATGATTTTGCAAACACTGTGTTGATGCCAGGAGATCCGCTGCGGGCGAAATTTATTGCAGAAACATTTTTGGAGAATGCCGTTCAGGTCACAGGAGTTCGGGGAATGCTAGGCTACACGGGAGAATATAAGGGTAAGAAAGTGTCTGTTATGGGCTCGGGCATGGGTCAGCCTTCAATCGGGATATATTCCTACGAGCTTTATAAATTTTATGATGTGGAAAACATTATACGCGTAGGATCATGCGGTGCATACAGCGAGGACCTTGATATTTTTGATGTGCTGGTTACAAGCGCGGCATATTCGGACACAACATATTCAAAGGTTCAAAGCGGCTCAAATGATAATCTCGCTTTTCCTTCAAAACATATAAATGATGTAATTATTCAAATGGCGAAGGAAACAGAGATTACAGTGATTCCCCAAAAAATATATTCAACTGATGTGTTTTATATGGAAAGCGAATTGGCCAAAAAGCATCTTGAGAGGATGAACGAATTAGGAATAGGCGCTGTGGAGATGGAATCATTCGCACTTTTTTCAAACGCGAATGTTTTAGGAAAGCAGGCAGCCTGTATACTCACGGTTTCGGATTCTTTGGTGTCGGGAAAGGAAACAACAAGCGAGCAGAGACAAAAAGCTTTCACCAATATGATGAAGGTGGCTCTGGAAACTGCGATAAACCTGTAGTGGCTTAAACCAGGTTTACAAACTTGCTGATGTTGATGAATGAATTTTTCTTAAATAGGAATTTTTCGTTTATATTTTTATATTGTAAGATATTTTGATATAATATCGATTGTGAAAATTTTAGTTGAGAGGTTATATATGCCTAGAAAAATTAAGCAGGCGGCAGTGATGCTTGCAATGATTGCTTTAGCTGTGTTTGTTTTAGCACCCATGTTGATTGATGAAAACGCCTTAGCCGCCGAATCCAGTCCCCGTGATTGGGATAAGGATACCGTGGGCGGAAAGCTCAAGGACACTGCCACAAACACGGAATTTTCCGTGCTAATGGATGCTCACACAGGCAAAGTATTATTTGAAGAAAACGCGAACGAACGAAAATTCCCCGCTTCAATAACAAAGATAATGACTTGTCTTGTGGTGCTGGAGCATGCGAATCTTGACGATGTGGTGACAGTTAAAGGAATCAGCCAAGAAACACTTGAAAAAGAAGGTTCAGCTGTAGTAGGCTTGGAAAATGATGAAGAGATTACCGTTGAGTCGCTACTTTACGGACTGATGCTGGAATCCGGCGGCGACGCGGCCATAGCGCTTGCCAACTATGTGGCGGGTAGCGTAAATGTGTTTGTCGGCATGATGAACGAAAAAGCTGCCGAGCTTGAGATGACAGGTACGCATTTTGTAAATCCTATCGGACTGCACGACGACAATCATTATACTACCGCTATGGATATGGCAAAGCTTTCTTATGCCGCTATGAAGATACCGGAATTCAGAGAAATTGTAGGTACTTTCAGATATGACACTCCCGAAACCAATGTTCACAACGAGGAAAACCCATGGCCTATTGACAGATGGGAGAACAGAAACGAGCTCGTTTCAACGGTTTTTGCCGATGAATATGCATATGACGATGCAAACGGCGACCATGCGATAGGAATAAAAACAGGATTTACAACTCCGTCGCAGAGCACACTCGCGGCTGCTGCCGAAA
Source organism: Christensenellaceae bacterium (assembly GCA_963675575.1). Lineage (GTDB taxonomy): Bacteria > Bacillota > Clostridia > Christensenellales > UMGS416 > JAGLOK01. Next base: position 1,934,870 of record OY776378.1, on the reverse strand, counting down.
GCGGTGACGGCACACAGGAAGTAATAGCCATTGTGCTTTACGGAACTCCAAACGGAAGATTTTCAGACGCTGTCACAATGTTTAAATACGCGTTTGAATTCTATGACACGATAAAGTTGAGTGAGTTTTTATCTGAAGAACTGAAGCTTAAAGCGCATGCTGAAAACGCGAAAAACAATGAGGAATATAATTTGCAGGTGCAAGCAATTCCCATTGAAGAAGGATATATTACAGATACTACGGCTGAAATAGAGGAAATAAAGAACCAGCCCGAGCGCTTCACGAAAGTTGTAAAGTATACAAGTGATTTGGTGGCTCCTATAACAAGCGGGTATGAATTAGGCACGCTGGACTTCTTTGTTGAAGGGCAGGATGAGCCGGTTTTATCGTGCAAATTGTTTGCGGCAAATGATGTGGTCGCAATGCCAAATGCGACAGCTACGCCTTCCCCAACACAAGCGCCGATAGTTGCAACACCCACGCCTACGCCTGATGTTAAGACTTGGATGCTGGGATATATCGGCTATATTATTGGCGGAGTGGCAGGGCTGATTTTGATTATCGTATTGATTGTAATTATTAGAGGAAAAAGTAAATCTAAAGCCGCTAGATACAGCTCAGCCAGAAGCGCTGCCCCTGCAAGGGGAAGGCGCGCAGACACAAGATTCAGAGAAGGTGTTAACCGCGGCAGGGGAAGAAAAAGATAGTTTAGATTAAATTTTTATACTATTAATGCAGTTAAAAACGAATATAATTAGATATCAATATATTATAAACAAAGAGGTGCGGGTGCTCGCAAGCGTTTACAATTTTAGGATTTATGATATAATCTTTGAATATTAAAAATAAATTTGAGAGGTTTTACATGCGAAGAAGAATTAAACTGGCGGCGGTGATTACAACTATTATTGCTTTAGCTATGTTTGTTTTTGCTCCGATTTTTATAAACGAAACGGCTCACGCTGCGGAATCCAAAGAAAGAGACTGGGACAGGCTGACATCCGGAGGTCAGCTCCGAGACAGTTCTACGGTATCTAGGTATGCCGTCCTTATGGATGCACACACCGGAGATGTGCTTTTTGAAGAGAATGCAGATCATAGAAGATTCCCGGCCTCAATCACCAAAATAATGACATGCCTTGTGGCACTTGAAAACACGAAGATGTCAGACACGGTGACAATAGGTTCCTTGAATGTGACTGAAGAAAATGCTAAAAAAATAGGACTTGTAAGAGGCGAGCTAATAACTATGGAGGATTTGCTTTACGGTCTTATGTTAGAATCGGGAAATGACGCAGGCGTGGCTGTTGCCAACCATGTTGCGGGAAGCGTGGAGGCTTTTGCCGAGTTAATGAACGCAAAAGCGGCGGAAATCGGCATGACGAACAGCCACTTTGTAAACCCACACGGGTTGCACGACTCCAACCACTATACGTCGGCTATGGATATGGCAAAGTTGGCTTATGTTGCGATGAAAAACCCCACATTCAGAAAAATTGTGGGAACATGGCAATATACTCCTCCTACAACAAACAAGCATAACGTTGATAACCCATGGTATCCGAAAAAATGGGAAAATTCCAACAAAATGATTTCAACTTCTTCAAATGAACAGTTTGCTTTCAACGATTCGAACGGTCATGCAATAGGAATCAAAACAGGGTATACAGGAGCGGCGGAAAGCACACTTGTTGCGGCGGCACAAAGCGCGGACGGCACACAGGAAGTTATCGCAGTGGTGTTATATGATACCCAAGTTGGCAAGTGGACGGACTGTGTGACAATGTTTATGTACGCATTCGATTTTTATGACACCCTTGACGTAGGCGCACTATTAACTGATGGGTTAACTATTAAAACCCACGTTGAAAATGCCGCTGACAATGAAGAATATGATAATTTAGAGATGTATGTTATCCCTGACGGAAAGGAATATATTACAAAAACCACTTCAATGATTGAATCAATCAAATCCCAGCCGGAGCGTTTTACCAAAGTGGAAACTTACACCAGCGACTTGGTGGCACCCATCTCAAAAGATGATGAGGTGGGGACAGTAGAGTATTATTTTGACGGCGGGACGGAACCCATTTTAACATGCACACTGATAGCTGTGAGGGATGTTGAAGCTATACCTTCGGTAACGCCGGAAACAACACCTTCTCCGACCCCCGCAAAATCGACTCCAACACCAGCACCAGAGGGCAAGCCGGGCATGATTGGATACATTGGATATATTTTGGCGGGATTGGCTGGCTTTTCATTGGCAGTTATATTGCTTGTTATGCTTAAAAGGAAAGCGAAATATCATCAATATCATGTTTCCGCAAGGGGAAGGCATTCATCTTCCAGAAATAAGAACGGCAGGGATTAAATAATTGAAAATTAAGAAGCAAAAGACTGCTCAAATATATGGGCAGTCTTTTTTTTAGCTGAGATCGGAATCAGATGAGATATTTTGATTTAAGCTCAGCCTTCATCGCAGGTGTAACTCCCACCTTTTCTTCAAGATAACTATTAATGCTTTTATGGCTGTTGAAAACTGAATTAAAAAACGCGTCGATAAACTCAGGCAATACACCCATAACGCCTTCAAATTTACTTGAATCAATATCTTTGCTTTTAACTCCGGTTTTTTTCAGCATATGGCGCCCCAAGATGCGCATGGATCTTTTATCAATTTTTAAATACTCATTTTTGATGGACTGAAGGTCGAAGTCCAATATCATCATAAATATTGCACCGAAAATACCTGTTCTGTCTTTTCCCGCTGTGCAGTGGAATAAAAACGGAGTATTTTTCTGATTAGCAATACACGCTACAACATCTTTATACCCGTCAGTTGCGGCAAAATCTTCGGAGTATAGTTTTATCACCCCGCTGTTTAGTTCTTCCCGGGTAAGGTTGATATAATTATTTGGGTCGGAGTTTGCAGCCTCCTCCAAAATATCGAAATGATGTGTTGCAAAGTGATTGCTTGATAGAGTGGGCATAGACGCTATTTCTTTTTTGCTTCGAAAGTCGTATATGTCTTTTAATCCATAGGATTTAAGCTTTCTCACATCCATTTTTGAGGCGTAAGCAATTGCGCCGCTTCTAAAAACCGTATTTGGGATTATCCTTTTTCCTTCAATGTTTGTTGCATTTTTTGCCAGGGTTCGGAAGTTGAGTATTTTTAGCATGTTTTCCTCGTTAACCTTTTTTCTTATTCTAACCGTTAAAGAAAGCAAAGTACAATATAAATATTTTGCTATAGAGTAAATTTATGGAGCCGCAAAATTGCTTATGACATATAATGGGAAAACTGATTGCAAATTAATTGCAAATTAATTGCAAAATCATGTTTAATCTAATATAATCTTCTTATTATGCTTGACCAAAAGTCCAAAAATAAGATAGCTGAAATATTGGAAAAAGAGTATTATAACGCTTATTGCGCACTCGAGTTTAGAACGCCTTTTGAGCTACTTATAGCGACAATACTTTCGGCTCAGTGTACGGACAAACAGGTTAACAAGATAACAAGCAAATTGTTTAAAATCTATAACACACCTGAAGATTTTGCCGCGCTTGAGCCAAAGGAGCTGGAGCCATACATAAAAAGCGCAGGTGTATATAGAAATAAAGCTTTGGCGATTGTCATGGCGTCAAGAAGATTGTTGGAACACTATGGAGGCGAAGTCCCAAGAGATTTGGATGAGCTTATGACACTTCGTGGAGTTGGCAGAAAAACCGCGAATGTAGTGATATCAAACGCTTTCGGCGGAGACGCTATCGCTGTTGACACTCATGTGTTTCGCGTAAGCAACCGAATAGGCCTCGCGAATGCGAAAACACCCTATGAAACCGAAAAGCAGCTGATGGAAGCGTTGCCCAAAGAAAGCTGGTCGAGGTTTCATCATTATCTTATTTGGCACGGAAGAAATGTGTGCAAAGCACAGCGTCCGCTTTGTGACATTTGCAGTATTAGCAGTTGGTGTGACTATTTCAAAAGGAACGAGAAGGGAAAATAATGTATAAGATTTTAGAGAAAGATAACATTGCGCCCCAAATATTCAAAATGGTAATTGAGGCGCCGAGAATTGCAAAAAAGGCTTTGCCCGGCCAGTTTATTATTTTGCGTGTTACAAGTGACGGGGAGCGTATACCGCTTACAATTTCCGATGCTGACAAACAGGCAGGCACTGTAACGATAATTTATCAGGAAGTCGGAATGACGACCAAGCTTTTGACCTCAAAAGAAGTTGGAGAGTGCCTTGCGGACTTCGTAGGCCCATTGGGCAAGCCTTCAGAGCTTGATGGATTAAAGAAAGTTTTGTGCATTGGCGGCGGCGTAGGAACTGCTGTAGTTTACCCCGATGTGAAATATCTTTACGAAAACGGTGCGACTGTAGATGTAATAATTGGCGCGAGAAGCGCGGATTATATTATCTTGGAAGACGAGATAAAAAAGCGCTGCAGAAATTTATATATTACTACCGATGACGGAACAAAAGGGCGCAAGGGCTTTGTTACCGATAAGGTTAAAGAGCTGCTGGAAGCTGGCGAAAGATATGACGAAATTTATGCGATAGGCCCTATGATTATGATGAAATTTGTCGCGGCGGTAACCAAAGAGTATGGCGTTAAGACAATGGTGTCGTTAAACCCAATCATGGTGGACGGAACCGGAATGTGCGGAGGCTGTCGTGTTTTAGTCGGCGGCGAAGTAAAATACGCGTGTATCGACGGACCTGACTTTGATGGGCACGAAGTAGACTTCGAAGATATAATGAAACGTGCCGGCGCATATAAGGACATTGAAGCAGATAACGCTAAAAACCACCCATGTTTAGGAATTTATCACGACTGATAAGCCGTGTGAAATAAGTTTGATAAAAGAAAGGAACTCAGATGGCCAACAACATTCCAAGAACAGATATGCCTGTGCAAGATCCAAAGGTGCGCGGGAAGAACTTTGACGAAGTGGCATTGGGATATACTCCCGAACAGGCAAAACTTGAGGCTTCCAGATGTATTGAGTGCAAAAATCCGAGATGCGTAAGCGGCTGCCCTGTAAATGTAGACATACCCGGATTTATCAAGAAGATTAAAGAAGACGACTTAATGGGCGCTTATGAAATATTATGTGGAACAAATTCGCTGCCTGCTGTATGCGGAAGAGTTTGTCCGCAGGAAGAGCAGTGCGAACAAGTTTGCGTGCTTGGCATAAAAGGCGAGCCAGTAGCGATAGGACGCTTGGAGCGCTTTGTGGCAGATGCCGCCATGTGCGAATGTGTTACACTCAAAAAGAGTAAAAAAAATATGGGAATGAAAGCGGCAGTTGTGGGAGCGGGTCCTGCAGGGCTCACATGCGCCGGAGATTTAGCGAAGATGGGCTATGATGTCACCATATTTGAAGCTTTCCACAAAAGCGGCGGAGTATTGGTGTATGGAATTCCTGAATTCCGTCTGCCAAAAAGCATTGTGGCGCAGGAGATAAAAACGCTTGAAGATTTAGGCGTAAAATTTCAGCACAACACAATAATCGGCAAAACTATCAGCATTGACGAGCTTTTTGAAGAGGGCTTTAAATCCGTGTTTATCGGAAGCGGAGCTGGTTTGCCCCGATTTATGAACATAGAAGGCGAAAATCTTATCGGCGTATATTCCGCAAACGAATATCTCACTAGGATAAATCTTATGGGAGCATATAAAAAAGATTCGCAAACACCAATACTCAAATCTAAAAAAGCGGTTGTAATCGGCGGAGGAAACGTCGCGATGGACTCGGCGAGAAGCGCGCTTCGCATGGGCGCTGAAGTATCCGTAGTATACAGACGCTCGATGGAAGAACTGCCTGCAAGAAAAGAGGAAGTCCACCATGCCGTTGAAGAGGGAATAGATTTCAACTTGCTTTCCAATCCTGTCCGAATCCTGGGCAAAGACGGAAGGGTCAGCGAGCTTGAATGCATAAAGATGGAGCTTGGCGAGCCTGACGACTCGGGCAGACGCAGACCTGTGCCAGTTAAAGACAGTGCATTTAAAATCCAAGCTGATATGGTTATAATGGCGATAGGCACAAGCCCGAACCCCATAATCGCAAGCGACACGAAAGATCTTAAAACACAAAATTGGGGCGGAATAATAATTAACGAAGAAACTGGCGAAACGTCAATTCCCGGGGTATTTGCTGGAGGCGACGCTGTCACAGGCGCAGCTACGGTTATTAAAGCCATGGGAGCAGGCAAGCTTGCTGCACAGAACATGCATAAACATATGCAGGCAAAATAAAAGCAATATAGCAAAACGGCGGTTTTAAATCGCCGTTTTTTTATGTTCAAAAACTATTTTATGCTTTAGTCGAGTTTATTGCCTTAATATTTTTCACGCTGAAATAAAATGAGAATGCCGCAAGCATCACGAAAGTTCCGGATTTAGTGATGAGTGCCGGAATTGGAAGGTCGATGCCATTCGTGTATTGAAATACAGTTTGGGATATTACCATAAGCCCTATAATGCCGCAGCAGGAAAGTATCGATTGAAGCAGCACAAAAGCCAAACCGCGCCCGCGCTTTAGCAGATACACACAGATGAATATGGCGGGGCTAACTATTCCCATGTCCAGAACATATGTGATTTCGGTGGTGTATGTTTCAATAAGAGCAATTGGGCGTCCGGCGGAAAATGCGGACACGATATCTGGAAGCCAGGCCGCGAAAAGCGCGAGCCCGGAGAGAATGAGGAAAATGTATATACCGTGCCGTGGAAAAACTTTTGTCTTGGAATTTTCCAGAGAATTCAAATCAATGTTCATAAAACCCGCAATAAGCCCGAAGAAGCTTAATGAAAAAAGGGCTGTGTATAAAAGGTGAAGGCTGTTGTATGACACGCCGAGGGAAATATTTGCGCCATAATAGGTCATCACCGCAAAAAGCGATATCAACACAGTGCGGGAAGCCACGCTTTTAAGCTTAATATCGGATAAAAGCGCGATAAAAAGCGCGGGACAAAGTACAAAAAGAACAATAAGATCCGTTCCTCTCAATATTGGAGCTTTAAAATGAGAGTCATAAGAGTAGATACCGGATCCATAAAGTTTTACCGTGTCTCCGAAACGGTTTACAGTGGAGACGGCTTCAGCTAGATTTGCTGAAAATAGGCCAACCGCGGAAATTATTGCGGCTAAAACTATCATAAACACCGCCAAAACATGAATCAATTTACAGTTTTTCATTTTTTCCTCTTAGTAATAATTATTTACGTTTTACAAATCAAATTACATAATATAATATGGATGGATAAGTATCAATGCAAACTAAGTAAATTATAATGTGATATTAAGAAAAATGCGCATCTTTATAGGCTATTGCAAAAAAACACAAAAAGTGGTACACTTCCATTCGCGATAAGGACGGTAAAAATTTGTATATTGATAAAGCGAAAATTAAGATTAAATCAGGCAATGGCGGAGATGGTATTGTTAACTTCCACCGTGAAAAATATGTGCCAAAAGGCGGCCCTGACGGTGGAGACGGGGGACGTGGCGGTAGCATAATTTTCGAGGTGGATAAAAGCATGCTCACGCTGCTTGATTTTAAGTATAAAAGTAAATATATAGCTGAAGACGGCGACAAAGGTGACATAAATAATCGGTGTGGAGCAAGCGGCGGGAATATGATTGTAAAAGTTCCTAGGGGAACAATTATCCGCAACGCGAAAAATAACGCTGTTATTGCCGACATGATAGAAGAAGACTCAAGGTATGTTATTCTACGTGGAGGCAGGGGAGGCAAGGGAAACTCGCAGTTTGCGACACCCACAAGGCAGGCACCAAACTTTGCTCAGCCCGGTCAAAGAACGAAAGAATATGAAGTCGTTCTCGAGCTTAAAACGATTGCCGATGTGGGGCTTATTGGATTTCCCAATGTGGGGAAATCGACACTGCTTTCGGTTATTTCAGCCGCCAGACCAAAAATTGCAAGCTATCACTTTACAACGCTTTCACCTAACCTTGGAGTGGTTAAAATATTTGACAAATCGTTCGTGGTGGCAGACATTCCGGGATTAATTGAAGACGCACACGAGGGAGTGGGCTTGGGGCACGAGTTTTTGCGCCATGTGGAGCGTACCCGTCTTTTGGTTCACGTTCTGGACGCGTCGGGAAGCGAAGGGCGAAATCCCGTGGATGACTATAAAGCGATTCGCCATGAGCTGGAAGAATACAGCGTTGAATTAAGCAAAAAACAAGAAATCATCGCGGCAAACAAAACGGATTTACCCGACAGTGAAGCTGGGATTGAACTTCTAAATGAATTCCTGCCGGATAAAAATATATTCCCAATTTCGGGAGCCACAAAGGATGGCTTAAAAGAGCTTTTAACAGAGATATCCAAAGTTTTGGATACCATACCAAAACAAGAAGCGTTTGAGGGCACCGAAGAAGAGCTTCAAGAGCTTTTAGAAGATGAATTCACTGTATTTAAGCAAGAGGGCAAAGAAGTTGTTTATGTCGTTGAAGGAGCACTCGCGGAGAGGCTGATAGACTCTGTTAATTTATATGACTTTGATTCAATGACGTATTTTCACAGGATGCTTGAAAAGCATGGCATAATGGAAGAATTGCGCAAAATGGGAGCTAAAGACGGAGATATGATAAGATTCGCGGAAACGGAATTTGATTTTAAGGAGTAGGGCAGTGCCCGTATAAAATAATATGATAACATCAAAACAAAGAAGCAAACTAAGAGCCATGGCTAACAGAATAAAACCTGTTTTTCAAATAGGCAAAGAAAATGTTGGCGAAAACTTAATAAAGCAGCTTGATGAATATTTGGAGCTTCATGAGATTGTCAAAGTGAAGATACTTAAAAATTCGGAAGTCAATTGCAAAATGACCTGCTCGATAATATCAAACAGGCTTGAAGCTGAGCCGGTTAGCGCAATTGGCTCAACATTTGTGCTATACAGAAGATCAAAAGAAAATCCTGTTATTGAAATATAATATTTTACGCTATCCGATTACATACAGATATTCCGTACTCATATAATATATGCTGCGGTTTTTTGTTTATTAATTTTGTGATAATATAGTGTTATTATAATTGTTAAAAAAGATTTGAGTTGAAAGCTGAAAAAATGAGCAAAGTTATAGAGCAAGAAAAATTATATGGATTAAAAGGATTGCGAATCGGTGTGTTGGGCGGGACTTTTGACCCTCCTCATTTGGCGCACATACATATGGCCGCATCGGCTAAGCAAGCTCTAAATTTAGACATCGTAGTCTTTATGCCTCTTGGCGTTGCGCCCCATTCCAAGCGCGGAATATCAAGCGCGTGGCACAGGATAAATATGCTTGAGATTATTCTGTCCAGTTACGATGATTTTTATATCGATGCTCATGAGGCATATTCGGACAGCCTGTCATATACGGTGAATTCCATTGAACGAATAAGCGGTATTCTCGGGGAAAATACGAAGATGTATTTTATAATCGGCGCCGATTCGCTCATGTATCTTGAAAAATGGTATAATGCAAAAAAGCTTTTTGAGATTACAGATTTTGCGGTCATTCCCAGAGACGGATATGATAAAGAGGACTGTCTCAAACAAATAGATTCGCTTGAGAGGGCGTTTGGTGCTAGCATCGTGTATATTGACGCGGCGGGATTTAATCATTCTTCAACCGAGATAAGGGGAAAAACGGATGGAGCAGATTCTGAAATGACTTCCCAAGAGGTTTTGGAGTACATTAAAGAAAATAATTTATACAATTAAATGTGGTATTATTAATATATATTAAAGAAAGACACAGGCGATGAAAGACAAAACAGCTCAAAAGGAAATTATTAAATACCTTAAAAAACATATAACCGAAAAAAGGCTAGACCACACTTTGGGCACCGCCGAATGTGCGGTGAAGATGGCGAAAATTTACGATGTGAAAGAAAAAAGTGCTGAAGTGGCGGCGCTTTTACATGATTGCGCCAAAGAGTCGAAAGACAAAGAACTGATAGAAAAAGCCAAAGAATACGGTTTTGCAATTGACGGTATGTATAAAAAAATCCCTCAGCTTTTGCACGGCGCGGCAGGGGCTCTTGTTGCAAAAAAGAAATTCGGTATAAAAGACAAAGATATTTTAGAAGCCATATGCTACCATACAATTCCCAAACCCAATCTGAGCGACTTGGCCAAAGTTATATATATTGCCGATAAAATCGAAAGAACGCGTATATTTGATGATGTCGAAGAAATCCGCAGCGCTGTTGAAAAACGCAAACCACTGGATCATGTTTTTCTGATGACCCTGAAGCGCGTAAAACTATCGCAAATATTAAATAACAAGCCGGTGCATCCTTCAAGCCTTGACACGTACAATCATATCGTGTCTTCAATGAAAAAATAAAAGGGCGCAACCTTTGAAAATGCGATTGTTTCAAGCTGTATTTTGCTTGGTTAGACATAATAAATCAGTAAATTATTAATTGCTATCTTGCTCTTGAAATTTCCGTGTTAATCGTATATAATTACTTCTCGGTAACACTTTTTGGGCCTTTAGCTCAGTTGGCAGAGCACCTGACTCTTAATCAGGGTGTCCGGGGTTCGAATCCCCGAAGACCCACCAAAAAAATCCCTACTAAACAGTGGGGTTTTTCTTATTTAATTGAAACTTTCACATTAAAATCTCAATTCCATGCAACAAATATGCAACATAAATGAATAGCTTAGATGTTTTTAAGATACTTTTCCATGTGTTCAGCAGACTTTATTTTAGCATCGTTTATCGAGTGTATGTAAGTTTTGGCTGTAAATGCAGCGGAATGATGACTAAGATTATCTGATACTGTTTGGAAATCATCACCTTCACATATCATCAGTCTACCCTTTATGTGATTTTAAGATATCACAGCTCCTGGCTCTAGTGGAGTTTCCGACCCAACCCTTAGAAAAGCTTTGCGATTATGTGATGACATTCAAAAACGACTTGATGAACTGCTATTTGAATATGAGGTATTGGGTTTAAAAATCAAGCAAGCAAGAGACAGAATCAACAAATGTTTCGAGGAAGGGATATAACAGTTTAAGAATATGAAATTATCTTTTATTACTGCCTTGAAGGTCTGAGAAATGAGGAAGTGGCAGAGAAGATGAATTATAGTGTGCAGAGTGTTTTTAGACTGAAGAAAGATGCTACTAAAAAAATTAAAGACTTATTACGAGAGTAAATAAGAATTCAATCTATGATATTATATGGTTTGAGTAAATCACTATAAAGGTGATTAAATACTCGCCTGTGAGATGGAGCTACCGGAGTGATAACCGGAAGCTCCTTTTATTTACTCAAATATATGAGAGAAACATACGCCGCGAGGGACCTGTGAGTGGGACATGCCTAATAATAAGTATACATATCACATCATAGTATTATGAAAAATCTTTTATTACCACTCCATCTTGATATACCAACATGTTGTGATTAATAAACTGTTAATAACTAGTTAAAGACTTATTGTTAATCTGTTTGATACTATGTACATAATCAAATAAGGAAGGTGCTTGAAATGAAGAAAATTGTGTTAGATGGCAAAGGATTATGCAAAACGTTTACTAATGGGCAAGTTGCCACAAATGTAATTCGTAATTTAGACATAGAAATATATGAAGGAGACTTCACTGTGATAATGGGAACATCAGGTGCAGGGAAATCAACACTGCTATATATGCTTAGTGGTATTGATACAGTGACGTCAGGAGAGATAAGTCTTCAAAATAATCGTATTGATAAAATGAAAGAAAGAGAAATGGCAAGTATCAGAAGAAATGATATAGGATTTGTCTTCCAAGAACCAAGCCTGCTTGATGATTTTACGGTATTTGAAAATGTAGCTATGTCTGGATATCTTGCGACAAAGGATAAAAAGATAGTAAATTATAGATGCGAAGAGCTTATAAATGTCGTTGATATGCAAGAGCATAAAAACAAATATCCATCACAGCTATCTGGTGGACAAAAGCAAAGAGTAGCGATAATTCGTAGCTTAATAAATAAGCCAGATGTGGTATTTGCTGATGAACCAACAGGAGCACTAAATGCTACACAAAGCGATGCAGTGCTGAATCTTCTTACAAAAGTTCATGAGAAAGGCCAGTCGATATTAATGGTCACTCATGATATAAAGGCAGCCTCCAGAGCTAATCGATTGCTTTACATTAAAGATGGCAAAATAGATGGGGAACTAGAGCTTGATAGATTTGAAACTGGACAAGTAGAAGATAGAGAAAAGCAAGTGTTTGACTTTATAATGAGTAAGGGGTGGTAAGATGTTTATTGCGATAAAAACAGCATTAGCTAGTTTGAAGAAAAAAAAGGTACAAAATATCCTAATCGGAATAATCATAATGTTGATTTCGACTTTATTGTATATAGGTATTGCTATGGTTACTCAATCAGCTCCGTTTGAAACCATGTTTGAAAGAGCTAATGCATCTGAAAGTTTATTGATAATAACAGAAGATAACAATGATATAGGTGAAATTATCAGATGGTGGGAAGATAGAAAAGAAGTAAAAGAAACTCTTTTATATGAAGCTTCTATGATAAATGGAGAATTTGAGCTTAATGGCAACACAGAAACTGAAACACTCTTTTTAACAGAATATATAATTGGTTCTGATATCGATCTTCTTTATGAAGATGATAAAACCCTTAGTGAAACCCCGATGGGAAATCAAGTTTTAATAAATTATAATTTTGCAAAGAATAGAAACCTTAACATCGGTGATACTATAAGCTTTAGATATGAGAATGCAGTTTTTGAATTTGATGTCGCAGGTTATGTGGTAGATCCTCATTTCAGCAATCCTTTTATTAATCCTAACCGGTGTTTTGTTGCCCCTAAGTTTTTTGAAGAAAACAACATTAAAAACAATGGATCAATCATATCTATAAAATATCATGATATAAATAGTATCGATGATTTAGCTTTGTTTGAAGCCTACGGTAGTGAGATGGTAGACACAACAAGCCCAATATTTTTGGACTATAGTACCATTCAAAGCTCGTATAATATAATACTTGGAGTTATCGCTGCCATATTATTGGGCGTTTCTGTTATGATTCTTATAATAGTTATATTCGTAATAAGGAGTACTATCCACAATATAATACTACAACAATATAAACAGATTGGTGTAAAAAAAGCCATTGGATATACAAATAAACAGATAAGAAATTCAATGCTTGCAGTTTATGGACTTTTAGGTCTTATATCATCCACCATAGGTGCGTTTTTAGGAGTGCCCATTCGCAGTATAGTTAATGCAGGTATTAGCTATGACATTCAAGTGGGTATCAACACTACGATTGATATATTACTGCCTGTAACAATACTTTTAATAGTATCTTTGGTAACACTATTCACGTATCTGTCTACTAAGAAAACAAATAATATTAAACCTGTGCAGGCGATAAAATATGGTATGCCTGAAAGAAAAGCTTCAAAAAGCAAATTTACTATAAATAATATAAAAAATGCTCCAATCAGTTTGCTTTTATCAATCAAACAGTTACTTGTAAACAAAGGGAGAACGCTCACTACAACATTGCTTATAACATTGCTTATATATGTCGCAATGGTAATATTCAATACAGGCGGCACTTTGGCAAACTCAGATCATCTTGTAAGTCATTTGCTTGGGCTTAAGGTTGGAGATGTATCTGTTTCAGATAATTCGCAAGAGAGCATAAAAGATGCTGTAGATAAGATATTGAGCATTGATGAAGTTAGTAATGTTGTATATTTTGACTATAAAATGAATGAAAGCACATTGATGTCAGATGGCAGCTCGCTAACTCTTATGGGTCAAAATATATTTGGAGTTGCACCTAAAGACTTTATTGTTTTAGAGAGTGGACGTAATCCAAACGGCTCAGATGAAATAGCAATATGTACCGATGTAGCAAAGTCAACAAGCAAACAAATGGGGGATTACATTACCATTCAAAACGATAGTGGTAAAAAGACTTATCTGATAACAGGGACTTATAATTCAATCTCGTCCAGTGGAAACACTTATACAATTCTACAAAAAGATATACCTGAAGATTTAATGGCGAAAGGAAAACTTTTTTGGGTCTTCACCGATGAAGATACTGTAATAATAGAAGATATTGACGCAAAAGTTAAAAAACTTTTGGGTGACCAAGCGACTGTTTCAAAATATGATTCTAATGTAAAAAATATTTTATCAACTGTTAGCAGTTTTCCCGTTGTTATAAATTCTTTGTTGTTAGTCTTTTTGATAGTGAGCGGTGTAATAATTCTTAATGCAACTATCATGGATATTAACAATTCTACCAAAGACTATGGTATTATGAAAGCAATAGGTTGCTCTAAAGGGTTAATCACTAGAGTACTAGTAATCCGTACATTGCTCATGACTGTTATAGGAACGATTTTAGGGTTCATTGCAAACTTTCTGTCTATGAATAGTGTTATGCAGGGAATCTTTAAAGTAACTCCGTTTTCATCTATAGAACTTCCCGTCATCTTCAATGCTCCAGGAAGCTTCGTGCTACTTGTACTATTTATATTAATAGGTATTATAGGAACATTAATACCGGCAAGAAAGATTGGCAAGATATCGCCAAAACAATTAATAGCAGAATAAGGACAATATAAATGAGGAGCGTTCATTCAATGCTGAGTAAGTATATAAAAAGTTAAAGATTTTAAGCCAATACTTGCAAAATCGGATATTATTATTCCTGATTATGGAACGGTGATTTCATAGAAGAGTATTAAGTAAAGTAGTTTTGAAAATTTGCATGAGACAATAACTGAATTAGATAATTGCAACCCATTATAAAGGAGAAGGGAATGAAAACAAGCAAAAAGATTGCGAGAATTACAGGAATATTATTTATAATTGCTACAATTGCAGGGACGGCAGGTGCTGCGGCACTAGCGCCTATCTTAACGGATGCAAATTATCTAATAAATGCATCAACAAAACAAAGCAATGTGATAGCAGGTGTTATTTTTACATTAATTATGGCTATTGCTGCTGCAGGTATTCCAATAACTATGTATCCGATTTTAAAAAGACAAAATAAAAGTTTAGCCATAGGATATATTGGTGCAAGGTTTCTAGAGGCTATGTTTTATTTTGCACAAGCAACGTTATTTTTAACACTACTGACATTAAGTCGTGAATTTGTAGCTGCAGGAACACCTGATAATTCTTATTTTCAGACACTAGGAACACTTATAATGGCAGCGAGTGATTGGAATGGACATGTGATTTTGGACTTGGCAGTTTTTAGTGTGGGAGCTTTAATATTAAATTCGATGTTATTTAAATCAAGGTTTATTCCACGTTTAGTATCAGGATTTGGTATTATTGGAGCTATTATGTATTTTATTGCAGCATTGCTTATCCTTTTTGGACATGAACCATTGTCGACTATACAAATTGTTTTGAGTATACCGCTTGCATTAAGTGAATTAGTACTTGCATTATGGCTGATTATTAAGGGATTTAATCAAAATATGATTGAGAAAAATCTTCTGGTAAGTTAGAATGATGCTATAAAAAAGCAGAAGTATAAAGATAACAAATGATAGTTATTTTATACATACAATATAGAGAATTTGATGTTTGAAAAAGGGATGAGACATAAAAACCAGTGCTAGAAAACAAAGAGATTTTATCTAAGGCACATGGAGAGCATGTGATATCATATTACCAGTGAATGAGAAAGCTTGATTCATTTTTGCTTGATTTATAAAGGATACATTCATTCGAGAAAGAAAGATTAGTAGGATTTCACCAAGACAACTCATTTCAGAATAGGGAAGATAAAATATGGAAAGCAAAGTACTGATTGTAGATGACGAAAAAGAACTAGCGCTTATAATAAAAGACTTTCTGATTAAAGAAGGCATAAATTCAGAGGTAGCTTACAATGGTAAGGAAGCTTATAAACTCTTTAAAAGCTTTAAACCAACACTAATTATTCTGGATATAATGTTGCCGGATGATGATGGTATGGAGATTTGTCGCAGGATTCGCAATGAGTCAGATGTTCCTATTATCATGTTGAGTGCAAAAGATACAGACGTAGATAAAATTATTTCTTTGGGGCTGGGGGCAGATGAATATCTGACCAAGCCCTTTTCTCCTTCTGTTGTTGTGGCGCATGTAAAAGCGCTTTTAAGACGATATAGAAATCAAAGTAACTCTCAAAACTGTGATAGTCTTTATTATAATGATTTTATGATGGATGCAAAAAAACATAAAGTCGAAGTGGATGGTATAGATGTGCATTTAGTTAGTAAAGAGTTTGAACTATTATGGTTTCTAGCAAGTAATGCAGGTGATGTCTTTACTAAAGAGCGGATATATGATGAGATATGGGGAAAAGATGAATTTGGAGAGATTAGTACTGTCGCTGTTCATATACGGAGGATACGTTCGAAAATCGAAACTGATGATAAAAAACCAAAGCTAATAAAAACTATCTGGGGAGTAGGATATAAGTTTGAGCATAAATAGAAAAAAATTAAGACTAATATTTATAATAGTATTAGTACTGCTTATAGCTCTAATATTTGTATATTTATCTTTAAACAATGCTAGCAAATCAAAGCCAAACTATATTAATGCTTTAAGGCTTGAGTCAAACTCTATATATAAAAAAATATCATCATTGTGGCCGCTTGATAGTGAAGATGTTGAGAGTATAGATAAAGATACGATTGCCGATGAGACCTTTCACCTTACAATTATCGATCTAAGTGAAAATATTATTTTTTCAAATAGTAAAACTATTACAGAATCGCATAACAAATTATTGCTTGAAGCTTTATATATGGATAACAGTTATATAGCTGTAAATGAAGATAACTACAAATTGAGCCAGCCAGTTTATTATAATGATAATGTGATTGCTTTTGTAATCTTTGAAAAAACATATGACATTGAATCTGATAACAACTTAGTTTTTAAAACAATAGTAGTACTATTGTTTTCATTTACTATCCTTATCATTATCTTAATGCTAGGTATATTATTATTTGGAAAAAATGAAAATGAATTAAAAACGATACAAGAAGGTATTCAAGACATAGCGAAAGGTATATTGCAGCCGATAGCCATAAAAAAAGATAGTGATTATAATGGAATATTCAATGCCTACAATATTCTTATAGAAGAATTGGTTTACATAATGAAAAAACAACAATCATATGAAGGGAAAAGGAAAGCTTTCCTTACTATGATATCTCATGAGCTAAAAACACCAATTGCTACAATTAATGCATATATTGAGGGCTTAGTAAGTGGTGTTGCGAAAGATGAAAAGGCAAAAGAGAAGTATCTGGCAATCATTTCAAATAAAATGCAGCAGCTTACAATACAAGTAGAGGATTTCTTTAAATCTGCCCAAGAAGATGATAATAAATTTAAGTATAATTTTGAAGAGTGCTATGCGGATGAGTTGTTAGACAAGATTTTTTCAAGCATTGTAAACGCTGAAAGACCACAAACAAAGATGCAAAACTTGCTACCAAAGTGTATATTCTTAGTTGATAAGATTCGTCTAGAGCAAGTTGTTATGAATCTTTATAACAATTCATTAAAACATACTGCTACAGATGATGCGATTATACTTAAAGCCTATAGAGAAGATGATGAAGTGTGTATTGAAATTGAAGATTTTGGTGAGGGTATTAATCCTAAAGATTTGCCGTATATTTTCGATTCTTATTATCAAGGTCAAAATTCTAAAACAAGCGATTATGAAGGCGTTGGATTAGGGCTTGCAATTTGTAAAGCGATTATTGATAAACATAAGGGAAGTATGAAAGTAAAAAGCAGCTTAGGTCAAGGGACGACAATGTATATAAAGATTCCACTTGTATAGAATGTCTGGTTGCCAAGCTGGAAAACACGACGGATAGTAGTGTTATGAAACAAATTAAACATAATAGTTCTAGTACTAATTGTGAGAACTGAAGGAGTAATATCCTTAGGTTCTTTTTTATTGCGCAGATAATAAAGAAGCGTACGCCGCGAGGAACGTGGTAACATTAGTGAGCACCGAGAAAAAGTGACTAAACACTGGCCTGTGAGATGGGGCTACCGGAGTAATAACCGGTAGCTCCTTTTATTTTACACGAATATTGGGAAGAAATAAGCGGGCGCTACGTGAACTGACCCCAATTAATATTAAGGAAATAACTATTTTTATACGATTGGTAAGGGCTAATGTTAAAAGAATTACTCAATTAATTGCCAAAGGTAAATACATGAACAACTGGCTTGTCTTCATCGGCAAAAAGTTCCAGCACATATAATCTGTTATTTTCTATATCATATGCGCATCCACCGAGATATTGCATATCTGTTTCATCTCGATCGGCTATCATATATTCACTTAAATCGACAATGGCATATGGCTGCACACCGTTTGCCTCTAATTCACCGCTAAGCACTTTTTCAAGGTGTGTGGGATCATACATGATAAATGATGCCCTAAAGTCATTATTCCACCATCCGCGTTGATTGTGGGGGTATGGAGGAACATCAGGATATGTTTCATTCTCGTCTCCAGCAGTGGGGTAGACCACACCATTTGAAAAGCCATACCATGTATCGCCAAAACCATGTGTTGCCGCAAAGATAATGCTGTCGCCACTTTCGCAAGATACGAATGCTCCGCCCGTTATGCTATCGGCGTGGGAATAACCATTCATCATGCTTCCGAAATCACCTTCATAAGAGGTGTCATAGTTTATGAGGGTAGAAGCACTTATTTTATCGCCGGTATTTGCGTTCATGATATCAATTGATGAAATTGCAAATAACCCCGGTCCCATACCGCTCCAGCCACCATCACGAAATCTCCCAGTAAGCAAATCAGAACCATTAAATGCATCAATGTACTTTGATGGAATCTTAAACAAATAATCGTTTGTTGCATAAAGGTAATCACTAACTTGGCATACTTTGTCTGTGTTAATAAGATCAAGACTAGTATAGCCGTGAGTTGCTCTTGGCGTATCGTCCTCAAAGTGCTGACCAAAGCAGAAAAACAGATTTTCATTTACTACTTCAAGACCCACACGAGGTATTTCCATCGACCACTCCGAAAAAAAATCTCCTTTGATGTCAGTAAATGGTATGATCACTTCTGCTTGATTTAATTGGGTCAAATCTTTTTCATCTTTAGGCGTTGGAATGCTTATTTCAGCTATGTAGGTATACCAATTATGACCTGTGATGAATAATGTGCTATTTTGCGGATTATAGCATAAAGCTTCTCCGCCGTATGAAAACATCATCTGCTCAGAATTCCCATCATCAGGAAGCAAAAATGCTCCTAGATACTGTATGCTTTCTGCCTTCAAACTGTTTTCACTGATAGAAACAGGAGTATTATCATTTTCATTTTTTTCTAAAGCTGATTCTGCTGACACTTTCTGAGTTGAGGTGGCATTAGTTTGTTGTGGAATGATTTTACTTGTTTGACTTACGCACCCTGATAGCAAGAGGGCGGATATCATTATTGCTAAATAATTTTTTTTCATCATATTCTCCTTAGTTAAGCTTATTGGGGGCGTAATTTTTATACGCCCCGTGTTAATATTGCAATCATAATTAGTTAAGAGAAGTTATCTGACTTTTTGCCTTTTAATAAAAATACTATTAATACTACCAGCAGTACTGCAACCAATACTAGAAACGCGATCGCGATAATCCAGAGTGTGTTGTTGCTGCCTGAACTATTGTTTATGCTTCCATTTTCAGCCCCTACGATAAGGGACTCGTCGCTACTTTCAGGTTCTGCTGCCAATGCTTCCGCTGAAAGCTCTTCTTCTACCAATTCAGGTAATTCTTCGGCACTTAGTTCCGGTGAAGGTTCAATTGTTGGCACTGGTGTAGGCTCTATAGTTGGCTCAGGGGTAGAAACCTCTGCAGGCTCAGGGGTTGGAGTAGCCGTAGGCTCTGGTGTGGGCTCTATAACAGTCACAGTTATAGAATTAGATGTTATTTCTTTTTCAAGCCTATCTGTTCCAAGCCTATAAATTTCTGTTCTATATCTATATGTTGTAGTTGATGATGGGGTATAGCTTTTTCGGCCGAAGTATAGGATATCCATATTGTTCGTTTCAAATATCTGTGCACCAGTTTGGTCATATACCTTGATATCAACTGATTTGTTACCGGAGTTTGCTCCACCAAAGTTGATTACTATTGATTCGCCTTGATTTATTGTAGTTGAAGCTGTGGTTATATCAAGTGTTGCATCATAAGTGGCGGGTGGTCCAAACATAATTCCGTTTTTTACACCAATACCATCAACATCGTCTTCGCCGCCTGTGCTCATAGCAACCCATAATTGCAAACCAAGACCTGCGTTTTCTTCAGAAATAGGAATTGAAAAGTCTATTATTTGATCTCGTGTCGGGGCGATAGTTACTCTTCTATTCTCGTAGAATTCACTGGCTGTACCTGTTGCATAGCTTATTGAAACATATCTTATAATGTCTGTTGAAGATGATGGTTCAGTGTTTTTAACCTTAAGACGTAAAATGCCCGTGCCTCCACTTGAGCCTACGGTATAGTCGTTGACTTCGTATTCGACTTCCCAATTGCCTGTCGCTGTAATAGGATCATATGCTAGTGCGACCACCGGCAGCAGTACTGTCATTACCATTGCCATTGTAATTATCATTACTAACTTTTTCATTTTTACTTCCTCCATATATTCCATTGTATAATTGATTAAATATTTCCTATGACAAATACAACGAATTGAATTAAGAAAAAGTTCATTTTTTTATTAATTTATTTCTATTTGAGAAAATTATTGTACTGAATTGTTTTTTTTAGCGGGCTTTATTATTAGTATTATCGAAATTATAATACTGCTAAGTAATACTAATGACAGTACTGCAAACAGCAACCTACGAATGTTATAAATTCTTTCAATAAGATTGAGTGTGCTTGGGCTTAATTCGGATGTGCTTTCATCGACTATATTGACGGTATCATTATTTATACCTAACCATTTTAGGATATTTGTGCCATACAAACCGCTAAAAACTTTCATAGTTGGTTGAGGCAGTGATATAAATGCACTCCATCCTGTTTTATCATCTATCGTTTCATTATCATTTGAATCAGCTGATTGAGACGGCTCAGGTGTGAAGGAATCCTCAGGTAATAATGTAGGCGTTGCAGTCAAAGTAGCAGTAGGTGTGGCAGTCGATGTTGCAGTAGCTGTCGGTGTCGGTGATGGGGTATGTGTGTTTGTAATGACGGCAGTAGGTGTTGGGGTAGGAGTGCTTGGCTGAATGATTGAAACACTTACCGTATTGGTTTGCTTTGTGTTTGATATATCAGGTCCATGTGAAGCGTTAACTGTGTAGTAAATATTAGTGTTTTCATTTATTATTATATTATGCTCAAAAGAACTTTGCTGACCTGGGGCAAGATAGAAACTTTTTATATGTTGCCCTTCATATGATACTGAGATATCCGCTCCATAAGTAGTATCTTTGTTAGTAACAGTTATTGTACTTGTCACCGTAGAGCCTGTAGCAACCTGAGTAGGAGAAACAGAAAGCTGTGCAGTGAATTCATTATCTGCAGCAAATGCGTTTAAAGGAAAAGAGAGCGCTATGAATAAACTGGCAATTAGTATTGATAATATTTTGTTTGATTTCATAGTCATTCTCCTAAGTTAGCATTTCAGTAATTTTGGCAATGAATTTAATTCGAGCCTTTAACAATAACATAATTACCGTCAATAATGCGTTTCCCGTCATCGTAGTTTGCGACTATTGAATAGTATGTATCTTTGTTTTCTTCATTTCTTAAAAGAGTATATTCGGTAGGCTGAATGTCCCATGAAGCAAAGGTGAATTCGTCCACAATTGTGGGATTGCTAAGCAGTTCATCAGTCGTTTGTGCTGATATTAGCTGGTAAGTAATATTCCCATCATAATTATATTTTTTGAAATCGATATAATCCCAATTTAAAACAACATACTTCCCACTAAGCTTGTATGTTAGCACAGGTGCTTTATATATTATTGGTTCTTTGTTTGCCTCAAGGAACTCTTCAATATCTTTGTTTTGAGAATTTTGTATTGATAGTATTAATTCATCAAGTGTAGTGTCTTGTGTGATTTTGATATCGCCTGATAAATTACTTAGAGAATAAAGACCTGCGGATACATCGCTTTTATTAGCAATTTTCCAATCATCAATTGACCCATGAACGGAAAGCAGAACAATAGTTTCGCGTAAAGAATTTTCCAGGTATGATAGGATTTGATTTTTGCTGATATTGTTGTGTTCATCATCTCCAAAAGCACCAATCAATATGTTTTCGCTATCTCCAATATATCCTTCCTTTTGTGCTTCTACAATTATTCTGCTGATTGCGTATTCAACAGGATTTCCAATGATTTCATCTTTACTTACTTTTCTGCTTAACTCCAACTCAGATGATTTAACATCACACACAATACCATTTTCATCAACTGCCATATTGATATTTGGGTTGATGTCCACAGAGTAGTATGAGACTGGTGTAGGCATGGCTAAGTTAATGAATATAATAAACATTGCAGCGGCAGCAGCAGGTATTGCGAGTATTTTGCTAAACCTTGCTACATGCATTCTCTTTGCCTTTTTTCTTCTAGAAAACACCTCATCTTCTTCTCGCATTATGTTTTTTTTGGTGTTACTTATCAGCTCACTAGAAGGAGACGCATCCATGCTACGTATTTCATTTAAATCTTTGTCTATATCATACATAGCCGGCTCCTTCCATTTGATTTTTTAAGGCTTTCTTTGCGGTATTTATACGTGACCTTACCGTACCTACAGGAACATCTAGAGCCTTTGCAATTTCTTCATACTTCATAGATTGATAGTAAAACATTAATATTGGCTCTTTCTGCTTTTCTGGCAAATCATAGATTTTGTCTAGTAATGTCTTTTTACGGTCACGAAATTCTACTTTAATATAAGTAGAATCTTCACTTTTAGTACTATTAATGACAAAATCCTTTGTCTCGCTGTCAGAAAAATCGTCTTTAACCATTTTGTGATATCTGACATTTTTTCTGTAATTATCTTTAAACTGATTTGAGCATATTTTATAAAGCCAACTTTTAAAATTATCCTCGCTGTATTTTTCGTAATTATCTACAACCTTAACCCAAGTTTGCTGAAAAAGGTCTTCAGCTTCAGATTTATTTAGGGTTAAACGATATGCGAAATTATATAAATCTTTGCTATATAATTCCACGTATTCAACTACACTTTGCCGATCTTCGGACGATAAAGCATAAAGATAAAGTATCATCAAGAATAATCCTCTCATTTTATTCAACGAATGCTAAAGCTAAAAGTTCATTTGCCTGAAAATATCAGCTTTGAATTATATTATTGTACTACATTTTCAATTATAAATAAATTGAGCATACGAGCACATAGATAAACTACACATTATTAATAATCTTTTCTTAATGTTATCTGAGGTGCTTTTTATTGCGCAGATAAGAAAGAAGTAAAAGCCGTGAGGGATTGAAGCCTTGTTGAGGGTAACTATTATTATCAACCTATTAAGGAATGTTGTCTGACAGAAGGAGAGCTCCC
The DNA here is from genome assembly GCA_963675575.1 of Christensenellaceae bacterium. Taxonomy (GTDB): domain Bacteria; phylum Bacillota; class Clostridia; order Christensenellales; family UMGS416; genus JAGLOK01. Next base: position 1,911,212 of record OY776378.1, on the reverse strand, counting down.
CTGATAGGGATTGTGCAAGTTTACCATATGTAAAGTTGCTAGTGGCTTTGAGTTCATAGATGCAAGTTGTAAGAATAAATATATTCGGTTCATACCCAGAGAGTCGGAAGCACAAAATGCTTTAGCCGTCTCCTTATATAGCCAGCATTGGTGAGAGAATATGGAGACAGTTTTTTATGCAATAAAAATTCAACATCCTATATCAAAACCGACTAACAACATATTACATAAGAAGGGGTAATACTAAGTATTTAGTAGCTTTGAGTAAATAGATGTAAGTTATAAGAATACAAGAATTTGACTTCTATGCGAAAGACCCCACGTTCGAATCACGGTGGTGGGCATAGAAAAAACCCACTTAGCAGTGGGTTTTATATTATATGTATTATTCGGCATTGATGTTCTTCATGATGTAGACAACCTCACCTTGTGTCCTGCCCTCAAGCGCTACCCTTGCAATCATGTAATTGCCAGGTAGTATATCCCACGTCTCGATACCAGGATCCCATTCTGTGTTCTCGGTAAGGTGTAGGGTAAACTTGCTTCCATCGTTCAATTTTATGACGACTTTATCGTTATTAACTGAATCCACATAACCCTCAACATCTTTTCGCTCGTTGGGATTATTAGACTTATCTCCTTGAGGAGGCTTGGGTACCGGTTCTTGAAATTGAGGCTCCTCCATCATTTGCTCTTGGTTTGGCGGTTCGGGTACTGGTTCTTGAAATTGTGGCTCCTCCATAATTTGTTCTTCGTTTTGTGGTTCGGGATTTCGGAAATTAGGTCCGCATGCGCACAGCGAGATGGCGATTAATAAAACAGTAATTATAGCAAATATTTTTTTCGTATGGTCTTTCATAGTGTACACTCCTTATATGTGTTCGTTGGTTTACTGATGTTTATTTCCACATTGATTGATATTTCTGTTAGCAGTCTTGAACAGTGAATGATGAGGCCTGATAAAGTCAGCACAGATTTCATCAATAAGTGGTGTAATTGTATCTAATGCTTAGTCGATTTCTTTCTGCGACTTAAAACAATGACAAGTACAATGCATGTTATAAGGAGAAAGCCACCAATAATTATTATAGTCCAAACATAATCGGGCATTGTCCGTAACATAAAGGGTTCTCTATAATAATCATTATCTGGACTAATATTTTCATGGGGTTCTTCAAATTTAGGTTCATCAAAATGCATGTCCGGATCATTTCCTTGCGGGGGGTTAGGATTAAAACCATTTCCAGTAGAAGGTTGCTGATTTGGATCATTGTTTGGCTGTTGGTTTGGTTGTGAAAGTAGTTTATGCTCAAATTCAACACTGCTATAACCATAACTGGTATTCTGTCCTACAAAAAACTCAATGACTATCGTTTTTGTATACTCAGTATACGTAACACTTATACTGGCTTGATATGGTACTGTTGAATTAACTTGGACATCTTCATGTGCACCTAATGCCAAATTCACATCACAAATATATCCTGTTGGCACATGATAATCAACTAGATGAGCATTGATCATAGTGGTAACTGGAATGTTCTTGAGTTTAAAACTTGCCTTTCCGTTATTTCCTGTCATTTTCGTATTATTACCAAATTGTATGCTGACATTTTTATATGGGCCTTGTTGATTTTTGACGAAAAATTCTACTTCCACTGTTGCGGATTCTGCAAATGCAGGAGCTTCCATTGCTATGAGCATTACCGCTACAAGTATACTCATTACCAATCTTTTCATACCTTTACTTTTCATAATACTCTCCTCTCGGTTTAAACTATTTGTTTTTGTCCCATCAGGACAAGAAGTTCATTAACACTGTGCAAAAACTTTCTGTCACTTTCAGCAACCTCTGCAATCCATGCTTCAATGTGAACCTTGTTATCTAGGATGTGAATGGTCAAAAAGTTTTTTACTTTTCCTGTTGACTGACAATAGCAATATGTGACATTGTTCATATCAACTAATCCTTCTGTGTCGGTAGTTGAGCAGGGGATAAACCCTACCTTTTTCGTAAAGGAAGATATCATATCATCCAAGTCGGTTTCCGCAGTAAATTCAATAATCGTTTTAATATTCATTTTAAACACATACCTTACTGTTAATACGATTCTTTCTCTTTGGCACATTTATAGCGTATCATTTTTTACGCAAAAAAAAAGTGAGCCCAGAGCTCACCAAAAATCGTTGTATTATTTAATTAATATCCGTGCTCAGTAAATTGATCTTGCGATATATATTCAATGTCCTGATCTAAAAATTCGCGTATTTGATCTTGAAAACGGTGATAAGCAGGGATGTTGTCACTCAAGTAGCCAATGAATGATCCACTGCCAAACCGAGCCAATTCTACCTCTGTTATTGGGGCAACAATACCCATCTCATTTTCCCAATATTCGAAAGGAATATTGAGCTCAATACTATAATCGCTGCCGATCCATTCGTCTAAGACCCTAATTCCGCCGTAAGATATGTGCTCTTCATCCTCAGTGTCAAAAACAAAATATCGTAAGATTTCTCCCGTTTCATCTAGATAAACAATGATATCCATCCAACGATGTTCTGCAATTATTGGAAAGCCTTTTGCTTCTTTGGAAAAATAGCCATATTCATTAACTATTTCGGATCTTAGCACTTCTCTATTTGTAAAGAGAATATTATATGCGGCTATATTATCTATTTGTGGTAAAATCGATAGAAAGAAAAGTGGTCCCGGCATATCAATTTCACCTGGCCGTATTCTTGTGTGAAAGAAAGTTCCATGATTTAATTTATTATTCATGATGGTTTGACACTTGAGTGAATACACGCTATTTTGTATCAAACTTGGAAAGTCGGCCTCCTGAATCTCTCCGGACTCAATCTTTTGTCCAACAAGCTCCATCCTAGAGAAGTCTTCAATATTATCAAATGTTAAATCTGCAAAAATATCGTATAAATTATCAGTAGGCTCTTGAATACGGCTTCTATTTAGATATTGTATTCCAAATATTAAGGCGGTAATAACTAAAATTAACGCTGCGACGTAAAGAAACTTTCTTAGTATCCAATTGCCACGTTTCGCAGATTTTTCTAATACTTCGGATAGTTCATTAATATCATGGTATCGCATTGCGATGTTGAGATTAGTGGCTTTTGCAATGACTTTGTCCACCCTTTTTGGAATTGATTCATTAGATTCTTTAACAGGTCGAATCTGGAAGGGGGTAAGTAAAAGGTTTTTACCGGTTAACATCTCATAAAAAATCAAACCGACCGAGTATATGTCGCTTCGATTATCGCTCTGCATTCCTGCCATCACCTCAGGCGCCGTATACCCCCTAGTGCCTGCAAGTACAGTATCACGTATTGATTCATCTTTATGATAACGTGATATTCCAAAATCGATTAGAAATATATTACCGTCATCGGATACCATAATATTTTCCGGCTTCAGGTCTCGATAAATGATAGGATTGGGTTTAATATTGTGAAATGTTTTTAATGTTTCGCAAACTTTTAATATTATAAAGAGAGCTCTTTCCAGAGCCATCACGCCATTTTTCTTTATTTCCTCATATAATGTATGTCCTTGGATATAATCTCTAATTAATATGGTTTTGTCTTTATGGTTATAAACATCATAAATTTCCGGAACATTTGGTGCATGGATTTCTTGGATGTGCTTTAGCAATATAAAATTGTCGGCGTCTATATTTGGGAATATCTTAGCAATAAAAAAATGGCCGTCACGTTCAAGCAAGTGAATCTCACCCTGACCGCCAGTAGATATGTGTTTTTTATATGTGTACCCTTTATGCTCAAATATTTTCAAATCCTAAATTCTCCAAATCTACATGGTTGAGCATCTTATTACATTCAGACACAGATAGTTTGTTTTTCAGACAATATATGATAATGCTATCTCTTTTATTTTTTACATACAGCTGAGGATAATCACAAGCTTTTAAATACCATTGAACGTCATTGAAATCCACACCAATTGCTAAAAAAGTTCTAATGATATATCTTCTGTTGGGTATTTTTTTACCAGCTAATATATCATAGAAAAACCTCTTGTTAATACCGCTTTTCCTTATAATACTAGCTTTCGTTATTTTTCGATTTTTTAACTCAAGTTCTATATATTCACCAATTGTCGAAAGGTTAAATGCCTCTTTGTTTTCTTGGAAAAACTCAGTTAATGATTCTGTGCCCGATAGATGATCAAGAATTTTTTCAGTATCTCTTCCCATGTATACCCCTCACTAGTATAATTATATTGTATCATAACTTGTTTAATATGGTAACCCTTTGCTAATATGTGTGCTTATCATTATTATAAAGCCGTCTAAAGCTTTCCATGCTTCTATTATGTAGTAAATCCGATTGTCAGTCAAAATGTCTTCGGTTCGATTCTTGTATTCTTCACCAAAGCAAAACACGCTTGTGTTGGGTTTTACGAAAAATTCAAAAGCGCTCTTAAAGTTCAGCTGGAAGTACCATTATATTAAAAAGCTAAACTAGCTCTCTTTGCCTACAGATAAGATATTATATAAATTGAATGTAAAAATCTAAAAGTTAGGTACTTAATTGAATTATAGAAATATATTTATTATCACTATATTTTACTGCAACCCCAATAGAACAGGCTAATATTAGATAATACACTAGAATATTATTAATTGGAGATAACCCTCTGTTTAAAGGAATAATCAAGCATAATAAGATATACAAATTCTGACTCTTAAACAGGGTGTCCGGGGGTTCGAATCCCCGAAGACCCACCAAAAAACCCCACTATTCAGCGGGGTTTTTGAATGCTAATTATTTTAAATTCATAATAAGTTGTGTAAGTATAGCAAGTATGATTAAACACCAATAGGCTTTAAAGCCAAATGTACTTTTATTTTACCTATTTCTCATCTTTTATATCCCCGCGTTGCCTTAGCTCTGAAACGATTTTTTCATAGAACTCTTTGTCAATTTTATATTTGAAGAAATATACTAAATAGCCTACTAATATAAACACAAGTGGAATTATAAGCATGCTAATTTTAAGCATAAGTAATCCTTGCTCGGTAACTAATTTAACTGAATCTGCAGCCTCTCCAATTTGCTCGGCTTCATTTATCCCAGAGAATATTAATGTAAGGCCAAGTATACCCGATGCGATAGCACCTCCCATTTTATTTATGAAGGGTTGAAGAGAAAAGGTGATACTTTCGTTGCGCTTGCCGAGTTTCCATTGACCATATTCGATGGAGTCGGCAAGGAACATGAGCATTAATAGCTGTATGAAAGCCTGTCCGAAGAATATCAGTATACCGGCTACGCCAATTGGAATGATGTTCATGGGGGAAAGGAAAAACAGAATATATCCGACTACAACAAATATAGTAGCACCTGTATAAAGTGTTTTTCTATTCCACCTTTTAGAAAATAGTGGAAACAGGCTAAGAGCTATAATTTGAGTAACTCCCAGTATCAGCGCAAAAATAGAATACATGTCTGCGTTGCCGTAAGCGTACTTGAAAAAATACAATCCAAAGCTTGTAGTTGTAACATAGCCTATCATAAATAGCACCATAGCTATGGCGGTAAACAGAAGCTGGTCGTTTTTAAAAATTGCCGTGAACAGCCCCTTAAGACCTGTGTTTTCTTCCTTTTTGAATATGCCTTTAGGCTCTTTAACACCAAAAAGCGTCACACTTTGTCCAAGCCAAAGGATAACAACCACTATTATTACAAATACGAGATAGCCAAGCTGAATATCTCCGGTGGCCTTGCCAAGAGCAGTAGTTAATGGATGGAAACCAACAACAACACCAAATAATCCTATGTTTGCACATATTCTTGCAAAGGCACCCATCTTTTCACGCTGTTTCTGATCTGTTGTAAGCGAGGGAAGCATAGACCAATATGATATATCGTTCATAGTATATGTGATTCCCCACATAAGGTAAAAAACAGAAAACAGCAGTATCATAGACGTTCCCTCAAGCCCAAAGTCTACAAACAGCAGTATAGTAAATATGCCGGATAGTAGAGCACCCATTAGTATCCAAGGCTTAAACTTACCCCATCTTGAGCGAGTGTTGTCTACTATTACGCCCATAACAGGGTCGTTAACTGCGTCAAACACCCTTGCCGCCACCATGATACCCGTTATCCAACCCAGTTGAGCATTTGTAACATTTACGACTTCAGTCAGGTAATAAATCAGGAACATACTAATAATCGAATAGACCATGTCACGGCCTATAGTCCCCAGTCCGAAGGTAATGTTATTTCGTCTAAAGTATTTTTGTTGTGACATATGCAATCTCCTCATCCTTTTATATAATATATCCCATTACTGCTAAGTCGAAGAGGCCGCAGCACAGGGAAAATGTCATTTTACTTTTTCCGTTACATATAGGTTGGAACCGAAGTCTCCTAAAAGGCGAATGTTTTCATTATAATAGCTGCCAATAAACTGGTTATTCAGTCTAATTCCATTTAAAAGAGCGTCGCCACGGCATTCGTAGCTTTCCACACAGTCGGTAAGACAATAAAGGCGATTTACAATATTCATTAGAAATCCCTCAGGATTAAGTGATAATGGCAGCACATGTTTTATAAGCCCACCAAATTTGCGAATAAACAAGCTCTGCGGACGTGTTTTGATACGGTAATCTGAGTTCTTATTAAGATGTTTTACCGTCATAAAGTCGTAGCCTTCGCTGGCTGTCGCTTGGGTCTGGAAAAATCCTGACACAGCCTTCGAGCCATCTTTTTCTGTGCATTGCCAAATGGTTTTGTTGGATTTCTGCGCAGCTATCCTGTCAAAACGCCCATACTGAAATGTTCGTCTATGATTTTTATAAAACTCTATCTGATTTTTAACTTCTTTCTTTTCTACTTTGCTCAAATGTTTTAAATCCATCTCAAAGCCTAGACACCCGAAGCATGAGACATTGAACCTTGTTGTAAGAGTGGTTGAGCGAAGTGTTTGTTGGTGAGGCGCTTCAGATACATGAGCACCCATTGCGGACAGTGGATACAAACATGAAAGTCCATCCTGAATCTTTAATCGTTCTATAGGATCAGTGTCGTCAGAAGCCCATACCTGCGGAGAATAGCAAAGCATACCAAGGTCGAATCTATTGCCACCGCTGGAGCAGCTCTCAAGCAGCACGTGAGGTCTTGGCTCAAATATTCGTCCAAGGATATCATAGAGCCCAAGTATATACCTATGAAAGAATTCACCCTGATTTTCGACATGGGCAGAATACGCATCGCTGATATGGCGATTCATATCCCACTTTACGTAGGAAATATCCGCTTCATCAATAATTTTTGATACATTTTCGACAATATAGTCACGAACATCTGGATTAACAAGATCTAGTACCATTTGATTTCTGCCAAGCGCCGGTTTTTTACCGGGTATTTGAACTGCGTATTCGGGATGACTTCTAAACAAATCGCTATCAGGGTTTACCATCTCCGGCTCAAACCACAGTCCAAAATCCATACCCATTCTTTTTATCTTTCGCGAAAAATCATCAATACCGTGAGGGAGTTTTTTTCTATTTACGTTATAGTCGCCAAGTCCTGCTAAGTCGTTGTCACGCTTTCCGAACCATCCGTCATCCAAAACAAAAAACTCTATGCCAAGTGCTTTTGCCTGCTTTGCCATACGCTTAAGTTTTCGCTCGTTAAACTTAAAGAAGGTAGCCTCCCAGTTGTTAATCAGCACTGGCCGCTCTTTATTTTTCCAATCTGAGCGCACAATATTCTCATTTACAAAATCATGAAAATTAGTACTTAATCCACTATAACCATCACTGCTGAATGTCATAACCGCTTCAGGTGTCTCAAAGCTCTCGCCATCGTTTAGTTCCCATTCAAAGCAGTGTGGGTTTATACCTAGCTGAACTCTTACAATATCATGGTTGGAGAGCTCTACAGCACCGTAATGGTTGCCGCTATATACAATGTTAAACCCATATACATATCCGTAATCTTCAGTCGCTGTTTTTTCTGCGAGTAAAAATCCCGGATTATGTCTGTTGCTGCTCGCTCCTGTTGTGGACGAATTTACAAACATGCCATATTGCAAAGGCCTTGAATGTCTGTGCGCTTCTTTTATCCAGCCCCCGTCAAAGGTCACCATATCAAAGTTTCTGTCCGGTATGTCGGTCATCATGCTCATCACTCGGCGCAATACAAGCTTGTCTGTATTATTGTTTTTGATAACGGCTCTTCTTGTTATAACGTTACTTTCTTCAAAAACAGTGTAGTAGAGCTTTAGCTCGACATTGTTGGATTCATCCAGCAATGAAAATTCCAGCGTCTTGCACTCTTCTTCGCTGCCGTAGGCTCCGGGCAGTGTTTCCGCAGGCATAGTTTTATTAGTAATACTATGGCTTTGATATACAAAGTCACTTGTAAAGCTGCCATCCGGCATCTTAATCTCACAAGGGGAGTGACGGTAATCACCTTTTCCTATGCCAGACCATTCAAGTGCCATGCAGTCCAGACAGTAGTTGGGATCCGACTCGTCGTATACAACGCTGCTGCCCGGAATGGAAGTTCGCTTAAGCGCTATTGCCCGTTCATCCTGTTCGGACAAGAAGGGACCATAATGAATATTTTCAATATGACCAAACTTCGTAACACGAATCCACAGGCTACTATTTTTGGTATCAAGACGGAAGAGTCTGTTTTTTTCGCTTATCATATTCCAGCCTCCAGTACTATAGCCTCATATGGCTCAAGCGTTCCATCATATTCACTGCGATCATAGTTGGATATTATGACATCACCTTTATAAAACGCTTTTTGATTTTTAGTAGAGAAGTTAAGTAATACTATCAAACGTCTATCGTTTAGCTCCCTTTCGTACAAAAATAATCTTTTATTGGCTTTAATAAGTTTAAATGAGCCATTTATTAAAACGTCACTACTTGTCCGTAAGGCAATCATTTTCTTATAATAGCTGCGAATAGAGTTTTCATCATCTATTTGCATTTCCATATTTATCTTTTTGTGATTCTTGTTTACCTTTAGCCATGGGACGCCTTCTGTAAATCCGCCGTTTTTATCACTGCTCCACTGCATGGGAGTTCTGCAATTATCTCGTGAAGAATTTTTGATCATTTTCCATCGATAGAATTTTGGTATACCTAGTTTCTTTGCAAGCGCATATATGTTGTGGGACTCCACATCCTCGATGTCATCCATGCTTTCAAAATCAAAGTTTGTCATTCCGATTTCTTGACCCTGATATATATATGGAGTGCCACGCAGACCAAGAAGTAATGTGCACAGCATTTTAGCAGACTTTTTCCAATAATCACTATCATTGCCAAAGCGTGAAACGCATCTTTGCTGATCGTGATTTTCAAAATAGTTTGCATTCCAGTCAAGTTCATTTTGCCACTTTGCTATCACTTTTGCGAAACGTCCGGCATGAAAACGTCGCCTAAACCACTTTACTATGTATTGATCTGTATCCATGTGCTCAAATGAGAATATCATGTCAAGCTCATCGCCTCCGCACAAATCTTTGGCAGTCTCTGTTGTAACAAAGACAGTTTCTCCTACAGTAAAGCAGTCATAGTTATCAAGAACATCACGCCTTAGCTCTTTTAATATATTATGCAGTCCGGGTTGCGATATATAGTGCTCGCTTCCTGTTAGTATTAGCCGCTTTTTACCATCTTCAAGCGATGTCTTATAAAGCACATTTATGACGTCGCATCTGAATCCGGAAACTCCCTTATCCAACCAAAAACGAAGTATATCCTTTATCTCTTCAATAATTTTAGGGTTATTATAATTAAGATCCGGTTGGCCTTTTGCAAATAGGTGCAGATAGTATTCTTGTCTTACTTCATCAAACTCCCAGCACTTTTCGCCGAAAAAGCTAGTCCAGTTATTGGGAAGCTTTTTTCCATCGCCTTTGCGCCATATATAATAATCGGTATATGGATCTTCACGTCTTCGGCTTGCTTGAAACCACTCATGCTGACTGGAAGTGTGATTGATGACTAAATCCATAACAAGCTTTATGTCGAGTCGCTTGCACGCGGCTAAAAGAGCGTCCATATCGTTTATAGTTCCGTAGCGTGGGTCTATGTCTTTATAGTCGCTTATATCATATCCATTATCTTCATCGGGGGAGCGGTATACAGGAGACAGCCATAAAATGCCGACCCCTAGTTCTTTTAAGTTTTCAATGCGAGAGATGATGCCTTTAATGTCGCCAATGCCATCATTATTTGAGTCCTGAAAGCTGCGAGGGTATATTTGGTATACGATTCGAGTATGCCACCATTTCGTCATTGGAACCCTCCTTATGATAAGAGATATAAAGTGTAATATAAATATTCTAGTTTATTTATAGCCAAGCGTCAATGAAATCAATTCAAATACTTGGAAAAAGCTTGAAACAAATGGTTTATATTATTACAATAATAATTAAGCAAATCAAAATTTTTTTCAGAAAGGTTATATTATGCTCAATATCAAAGAACTGTTAAACGAAATGACGCTTCAAGAAAAAGCGTCGCTCTGTTCTGGCAAAGGGTTTTGGTATACAAAGGACATAGAACGCTTAAATATTCCGTCAATTTCTATGAACGATGGTCCGCACGGACTTAGGAAACCTGAAGATGAGACAGGCAGCCTGGGTGAGAGCACTCCGTCCACTTGTTTTCCAACATATAGCGCACTCGGCAGTTCGTGGGATACATCACTTATACATTTAGTAGGCGAAGCCATAGCAAACGAAGCTTTATCCAGCGGTGCCTCAATCCTATTAGGTCCCGGTATAAATATAAAACGCTCACCTTTGTGCGGCAGAAACTTTGAATATATCTCCGAAGATCCATACCTTTCGGGGAAAATGGGCGCGGCTTTTATTGATGGCGTGCAAAGCAAAGGAGTCGGGACTTCCCTAAAACACTTTGCGGTAAACAATCAAGAATCAAGGCGTATGCTAATCCATGTGGTGATAGATGAGCGAGCGCTTCGTGAAATATACCTTGCTGGATTTGAAATCGCAGTAAAAGAGTCCAACCCCTGGACTGTTATGGCGGCATACAATAAGCTTAGCGGCACATACTGCTCAGAAAGCAGGAAGCTTTTAACTGATATTCTGCGAGATGAATGGGGCTTTAACGGCATAGTCGTCACTGATTGGGGTGCTTGCAATGACAGGGTAGAGGGACTTGAAGCCGGGCAGGATTTGCAGATGCCGGAAAACCAAAACAATGACGCTAAAATCGTTGAAGCGCTGAAAAACGGTAAATTAAATGTTAGTCTATTGGATAAAACAGTAGAGCGTATATTAGGAGTTATTGAAAAATCAATTAATAATAAAAAAGATGACTTTAAATTTGACATAGAAGAGCACCATCAATTAGCAAGAAGAGCATGCGCAGAATCAACGGTATTGCTTAAAAACAATGGGATATTGCCTCTAAATAAAAATGTGAAGATTGCTCTGATTGGAGAGCTTGCTGAAAAACCGCATTTTCAAGGCGGAGGAAGCTCTAAAATAAACCCAACGAAAATAGAAACACCATACAAAGCATTTGCAGAAAAAGGCGCAGTCTATGCTAGGGGATATAATACGAGAAAAGGCAACACAACAAAAGCATTGCTTGGCGAAGCAGCCCAAGCTGCAAAAGACTCAGATGTCGCTATAGTATTTGCAGGCTATACAGATGCAATAGAAACAGAGGGCTTAGACAAAGAGCATCTTAGTTTGCCTGAATATATGAATGAGATTATATTGACAGCCTCTAAGGCAAATCCAAATACTATAGTGGTTCTGCAAAATGGCTCACCGATATCCATGCCTTGGCTTAATAATGTAAAAGCGGTGCTGGAATGCTATCTTTCCGGTCAGGCAAGCGGCGCAGCGATATACGATATAATTACCGGTAAAATAAATCCGTCCGGAAAACTGGCTGAAACATTTCCGATTAAAATTACGGACACTCCTGCACATAAGTGGTTTCCTGGAAACATGCGAACTGTGGAATACCGTGAAAGTATTTACGTTGGCTATCGTTACTATGATACGGCAAATAAGGATGTATTGTTTCCATTTGGATACGGGCTTTCATACACTTTATTTGAGTATGGAAATCTGCAACTATCCTCTGAAAAAATCACATCGGAAGATGAACTGGAAGTCACTTTGGAAGTAAAAAACACAGGTAAGGTAAGAGGCGCGGAGATAGTTCAGCTATACGTGGCAGATGACAAGAGCACAGTATTTCGACCTGCAAAAGAATTAAAAGCATTCAAGAAAATCTGGCTTGATGCAGGAGAAAAACAGTCCATATCATTCACACTGGACAAGCGCTCATTCGCATACTACAACACAAATATTAAAGACTGGCATGTAGAAACGGGTAGCTTTGCAATTTTAATCGGCGCCTCAAGCGCGGACATTCGACTTCGGAAAGAATTATTTATTCAATCAGATGATGTGGATATACCCAACGATACACTGAAACTGCAGGATTATTATGAACTAAAGGGCAATCCTTTAGACTTTTCGGATGAGAGCTTTAGCGCTTTGCTTGGCTATGAGATTCCTGAAAGCAAATATGAGATAAGAAGACCGTTTGATGCAAACTGCACACTTATAGACCTTCGCCAGGTCTTTATAGGCAGACTGCTCCATAGGATTTTCATATTCATTACAAAGCGAATGAGTACATCCGAGTTTGAAAGCACCGAGGCACTGGTCAAGCAAGTAGAAGAGCTGCCGCTTCGTGGAATAGGAGCTCTAAGCGGTATGATTTCAGCTGTACAGATAGAGGGCATATTGTTGGTAGTAAACGGAAGCTTTTTTAAAGGCATTGGTAAAATAATTCGCAATAAATAAACGGAGCATAACATGAAAGAAAAAGTATACTGGCAAGATTCGCAAGTATTTGAAGAAAACAAATTAAAGCCCAGATTTTCGTATCGTGACCAATCAAAAAATAAGCTGTTTATAAACCTAAACGGTGCTTGGAGATTTTCATACGCTAAAAACCCGGAGTCGAGAACAAAAGATTTCTATAATGAGTCCTTCAATATTACCGATTGGGACACTATACAGGTACCGTGCGTCTGGGAGCTAAACGGCTACGGTGCACCTCAATATCTAGCATATTCATATCCAGATGCGATAAGCGTTAAAAAGCGAAAGATACCACACATAGATGAAAAAGATAATCCAGTCGGCAGTTATCGGCATAATTTCACAGTGGATGAAGCTTGGCATGCGGGCGAAACGATAATTCACTTCGGAGCCGTAAAGTCAGCGTTTTATCTATGGATAAACGGAGAATATGTCGGATATTCTCAAGGCTCTATGACTCCTGCGGAGTTTGATATTTCAGACTTCATCCGCACAGGCGAAAATACGCTTGCAGTCGAGGTCTATAAATACAGTGATGGCACTTATCTGGAGGATCAGGACATGTGGTTTTTTGCGGGGATATATAGAGATGTATTTTTATACAACCTGCCGAATAGCCATATTTATGATATCTTCACAACAAGCGTCCTTAAAAATGACGGCAAAGATGCCGAGATATTGGCTGAAGTAAAGCTTAAAAATTGTGTCGGCAAACACCTTGCGATTTATTTGGCAAAAGACGGACATAGTACAACATTATTCAGCGAAAGTATAAGTGGAGATGAATTTTCATTCACTATAGATGTAAAAAATATTGAGCTGTGGTCTGCAGAGCAACCAAATCTCTATGAAGTGACTGCTGTTTTAGAACAAGGGCAAGAGGAAATCCAAGCTATAAGCTTTGATTTTGGATTTCGACAAATGGAAATTAAAGAAGGCGTTTTCTATATAAACAACAAACCCATACTGCTGAAAGGTGTAAATCGGCATGATTATGACCCTAAGACAGGTTGGGTGGTTAGCCGTGAATTGCGAGAAAAAGATATCCGCATAATGAAGCAAAACAATATAAACTCACTGCGTACAAGCCACTATCCAAATCCCACGCACCTATATGAGCTTGCAAACCGCTATGGACTTTATGTAATAGACGAAGCGGATATAGAAAGCCACGGCATACGCAAGACGGGAATACCAGGCAATGACAAACGCTTTACTGCCGCGATGACGGACAGAATTCAGCGAATGGTACACAGAGATAAGAACCATCCCAGTATAATAATATGGTCTCTTGGCAACGAAGCGGGCGATGGCGCGAACTTTGCTCATATTAAAGAGGAATTATTAAAAATAGACAGCTCAAGACCTGTACACTACGAAGGGGATACGGATCTTACCAAGAGCGACATGCTAAGCCTCATGTATCCCTCGCCACAAGAAGAAGAAGTCTATGGAAAGAAGCAAGATGCTAAACTTGACTTCTTCCAAAAGCTTAGCAATTTATTCTCGGCTGACAACAAAGCATTTAAGTTATGCCAATACGAAGAAAAGCCGGTGCTAAACTGTGAATTTGCGCACGCAATGGGAAATTCTCTTGGCAATTTCAGAGAACATATGGATATGTTTGAAAAGTATGAAAACCTTATGGGCGGCTTCATATGGGACTTTGTAGATCAGTCAATATTAAAAGATAATAAATGGCTGTATGGAGGCGACTTTGGATACAAACGTCATAGCTCAATCTACTGCGCCGATGGTCTGGTAGCTGCGGATAGAACTTTGCATCCGAGCATGTACGAAGTAAAAAAAGTTTTCCAGAACTTTAGTTTCAGCTTTTTAGATGGCAAGCTTACAATAAAAAACAAAAACTACTTCATAGACTCTGGTGAATATAGCTTTTCATATGATGTGCGACGCGATGGCGAAATAATAATCGAGCAGAGAATAAATTATACAAATCTAAAACCTCAAGAGCAAATAACAATAGACATATCTTTGCCTGAAATGAGCGGGTGTGAGGAATACATACTGACTGCTTTTGCCAAGCTCAGCAAAGATACAGTATACGCGGATAATAATCATATAGATTCATGGGAGCAATTCGTACTCAAAAGGAGAATAAGAAAGTATACAGCCAAAGAAACTCAGCTTATAAATGTATCGGAAGCAGATGGCACAATATTCATTAAAAATGGGATTTACGAAGTCGAGTTCGATAAGAAAGCCGGAAACATAACATCTCTTTCTTTTGGCGGCGGAAACATACTTATTACTCCGCTTTGCCTTGACTTTTCGCGGGCGCTTACCGATAATGATGTAGCTTTAGGAAACTTTTTTGCATTCATGACACGTTTTATGCCGGGCAGATACTGGCTGCGCTGCGAAAAATCACTTAAGCTTAGCAGCATTAAATGCAGCATGGAAGATAACCTCTATACAATCAATGTGAGATACAAAATGCGTGGAACAAAAAACATCAACGCAATATACCAATTTCACAATGATGGAAGAGTAACGATTGAAGCCTCTGTTTCGCCCAGAAGAGATATGGTTCTCTTTGGTCTTTCAGCACAGCTTAAAAGCAGATATAACAACATAATGTGGTACGGAAGAGGGCCACATGAGACATACTGCGACAGAAAGACAGGCGGCATGATAGGAAGATATTCAAGCACTGCAAAAGAAATGGTTACCCACTATGTACGCCCACAGGAAAATGGAAATCGTACCGGAATAAGGTGCTTGGATATCTATGATGAAAATAGAAACGGCATCCACATAGAATCTGATGTTCCATTTGAAGGTACTCTATCTACAAACCCAAAACAGGATTGGGAGGAAGCTGCTCACATTCATGAGCTCAAAAAAAGAAACAGTGTTACTTTGAACCTGCGATCTAAGCAAATAGGTGTAGGCGGAGACGATCCGGGTATCGCTCAGCTTCTGGATAATTACAAAATGCCTGGCAAAAATATTTACAAATTTTGTTTTGAGATATCAAAAAGATAATTAAAAAAAATTCTTAGCTCAAGGAAAGAATTTGCTTTAACATTCTGGACAGTTTAGGAGCTCTCTGGAATGACTACCAGTATGATGCATTTGGCAATACAACCAAATCAGGCACTTTGCTTAATGAAACAGCGTTCACGAGAGCAATATCGGACAACAACACAGGTCTTTACTACATGAACGCCGATAGGTTTTGACTTTGATAAAACTGATTGCACGACGCAAGTCATATGTAATATAATAGATTAGGCGGAAACTCTTTGAAATCAAAGAGTTTTTTGGTATTATAATAGCAATATGGGTTGCATACACGAGCAATAAAAACTAAGTTTTTATGACCAGTGCATGGACGCAGAATCTGTATACATATACAGGTAATAATCTAGGTTGCAAAGGCGAGCAGTAAAAACGAAGTTTTTATGACCAGCCCGGTAAACTATATTGATCCAACGGGGCATAAGGCGGAATGGCTTAAATATGCGGATATTGCTGCATTTTATAAAAATCTAGCAATTGTGTATGATGATAAACTACAAAAAATAAAACCCAACTCTGTTAGAAGAATTGACCCTGACAGTGATTATGCCAAACAAATTATCCTGTATAGAACCTTGATAAACAATTGTAATGACATCTATTGGGAATATAAAGAAAAAGCGGCGAACGCGAAAGATGTTGGTGTTTTAAAAGCTCAAACGGGAACAATTGTTAAAGATGTATTAGAAAATAATGCACAAAATGCCGAGCCATTAAAGATTCTGGAATTTAAAGAAGTAGTTGAAAATGAAGCAAAGTGAGATTACAAAGATCTTGAGTCAAGACAAGGTGATGATATCCTAAACTCTATTGCTTCAAATGAGTATATTTATGCATATGGGCAGGTTATGACATGTGAAGAATTTGGGAATTACCATTATGGATATGTAGGAAAAGCGGCGGAGATTCTTGATTTTATTCTTATTTTCGGTAGCGGAATTGCTCAAGGTGAAGCTTTAAATTATAACGAAATAACAGATCGTATATGGATACGAATGGTTTTTGATTCATATAACGAAGATCCTTCCTAATTTTTATGATAAGAGGATATACGTATGGAAGAATCAATAAAAAAGAAAATTAAAAGAATTGTAAAATTAATTGCTAAAATAATAGGGTTTAGTATTTTAGCTCTGATTATATTCGTGATCAGTTTTTTGTCATATGAGAGAAACGTACAAAGACGTTTGCCGCAAATAGCTGAGAAGTTTTATACTAAATATGAGCAAGAGCTAAATGATTTTGTTTCTTTATGTTTTGATAATAATATTATTTTTATTGGAGAATATGAAAAAAGATTTCGTGAGGAAAAACATTTAATAATCATGGATGGATATTATATATATTCTTATGAAGATTTATCAAGCGAGATAAAGGAAAAACTAATAAAAATAAACAAAATTATGAAAGAAAACCATATAAGCACTGTTTATGTGGATGATAATCATAAATATGTTGGGTTAGTTATGTCGCGTTTTTTAGGTGGGGTAACGATACAATATTATTGTGAACCTTTGTTGATTGAAAAAATCAAAAAGGATAATTATACAAATAACGCTTGGTATGTTGATGAAAATTGGGTCATAATTGGGAATGATTAAAACCTAAATTCAGTACTCTTGTGCTAGCAAGCTACACTAAAAAAAGTCGCTTCATTTGTGATATGTAATTTATTGCATGATTTTTTGATTTCTATAATTTTCAATTCAATATAAAATATGCTATTTAACAGATGGAAACAAGGGCAAGAACACAAGGAACTTTGTGCAAAACAACAGCAGTATAAGCAAATATTAAGCGGGCTACAATATAATGGGTAGCTTGCTTTTTTGTGAAAAACAAATAACCTAGCACAAGCTGTGCTTGGCTTGGCTGTGCTTCAGCGTTTCGCAGCTCAAACTGTTTCGCTAGCAATGGCGACGCTCGACTGCAGTATAGCTTATCAATGCTTTCTGAGCATTAAATGAATACTCGCACATTGTGTTTTTCAAATTTTTGCGGTAGACTTAAAAAAACAATTTATATAGAGATATTAGGTGCAAAAGTACATTCAAATTTTGTAATTTTAAAATGGGAACTCGGTTAGAGGGCAAAGAAAACTTATGAAAGAAACCTTGCAAGAAATCAAAAAAGATAAATTGATAATAAAGTTTTGTTTGTATGGATTCCTAAAAAATCTGAAATTTTTTGAACCATTTTTGATAATATATCTATTGAGCATGGACTTAACCCTTTTTAAAATTGGCATACTTTATTCTGTAAGAGAAATATTTAATTATATATTTGAAATCCCATCAGGGATGTTCGCGGATAGTTATGGCAAGAAGACTGAGCTGTGTTTATGTTTTATACTGTATATTATATCATTCGTTTTGTTCTTTATAGGGGGAAGTTTTGGAATATTTGTTCTCGCTATGGTGTTCTTCGGATTGGGGGAAGCATTTAGATCCGGGACACACAAAGCGATTATACTTTCATACTTGGAAGAAAAAGATTGGTTTTCGTTAAAAAGCTTTGTTTATGGAAGAACGAGATCATTTTCATTGATAGGCTCCGCCTTATCGGCGTTCGCGTCGGTAATTTTTGTTTTAAGTCTTAATAATTTAAGGATATTATTTTTACTTTGCATTATCCCATATATATTGGACTTCATGCTGATACTTTCTTACCCAAGCAGATTTAATGAAAGACATGAAACTGATTTAAAATTAGGCAAATTTATAAAAAACAGCATTATACAGCTTAAGGGAATATCGAAAAATGTTCTTATAATAAAAACCATAACATCCTCTTCTGTTTTTGACGCGATATTTAAAAGCATAAAAGATTATATTCAGCCTATTTTGCAAATGATTATAATAACGTCATCAGTTTCCGCAATAAAAAACATGAGTTCGCAAGACACACTGACCATATATTTGGCTGGCGTATATGGCGTGCTGTATATATTGAGTTCTTTTGCGTCCCGAAATGTTTATAAGATAGTCGCGATTAAATCACCAAGATCTTTAATGAATATTTCTTTTGATATACTTGCGCTTTCCTTCCTTTTACTGTCGCTGTTTATGAAATTGAACGCGATATATGTAATCGTTTTACTGTATTTTGTAATCTATATCATAAAAGACGCGAGAAGGCCGCTGTTTGTTGATGTTATTGGCGACTGCATCAGCAAAAGAGACAGGGTAACCGTACTTTCGATAGAAAGTCAGTTTAAAGCACTGTTTTTGGCGATATTCGCACCGTTGTTCGGATTGATTGCAGATAAGCTTTCGATTTCAGCGCTATTTTTAATACTTGGAGTTTTGAGCTTTGCAATAAATAGGTTTGTCAGCATCAAAAAATAGTGTCATTCTCATAAATATTCATTGTCCCTGTACAAACAAATCATTGTTTAAAAATAGCGAGAGCTGTATCAAAGAAATCTGATACAACTTCAAAATATTTTTGAAGCTGTTTGTTTGACAATAAATAGAACAAAGTATAAAATTTAATCTACATGTAAATATACTAAGCGATATGAGTATTATATTTTTTTAAAAAACTCACAATACTCAAAAGTGTAAAACATTTTGAAAGGAACACTATGAGACAAAAACTTTTAATTGCAGCATTAGTACTTATTATTATGATTTCTTTTGTATCATGTACAAACATTTATTTAAAAGGTGTAGATTATTCGGACTTCCCAGAAAAAGACGTTCCGATATATGATGACGCAGTGGTATTCGAGTTTTCACAAGATGAAGATGAAATGGAAATGGAATATGGGACGACCGATGATATTGACGATATCATGGAGTTTTATCGAGATGAATTTGATGATGAGGATTATATCATTGTAAAAGAGAAAGAAGACAAAGATGAATATAAAGTTGATGGATATATTGATGATATTCATTTTGAAATAGAGGCCGAGGAAGCGGGTAGGGAAGCGGAAGAGTATTTTGATACTGTAATCAGCATCAAAATTACATTGGATGAGAAATATGAAGGTGAAAAAAAACAAGACGTAAAAGATGAAAGCGCAACGGAAAGTTTTGAAGCGCAGGGCTTAACCGCAGACGAGATTGGCGAAGGGTTTTATATAAAAAGAAACGAGAGTTTTTATGAGTGCGGTATGGATAACGAACTCTATGAAAGCTGGCACAGTGCATATTTAGTACCATTGGAGCGTATGCCCGAAGGCGGAGTTAGTGAACTTAAAACAGGGGAAACATTAGTTTTAAAGGAATCTTATCTTCCTGAATACATATATATTACTCCGATAGTTATATCCGGATACACTATGAGCGGCTATATGCAAATCAGAGAAGAAGGATTGTTTCTTAGCACTATTTACGGTAGTCCCAATTATTTGGGTGTGTCGGATTTATACGAACGAGTGCTTCGCAATACAGCACCGTTTGGCATTTTTGGGCCTATTGAGGAAATTAATGATGGGGATGTTGATACATCAAGCAGTCGCTTCTTGAAGATAGACAGTGATGAGTGGCTGATTAGCTGTTTGGAAAACGAGGAAGTTAATTTTTCTTATTATTCCGGGACTGAATATAAATCATTTAGCGCAATTGCGGATTTATGCTATTTTTTCCATAAATACGTTGATTATGATGGGGTCGATAGTATGGACGGATATATTTCCCAAGATGTTGACCATGTAGTGAGAGCTGAATACACGAAAACACAGGATGGGTATGTTACTGTAGATTATGTGTTTGAAACGCCAGGACTATATTTTATTAGAGCGAGAGATATGTACAATATGCTGCACACTACAACGATAATAAATGTCATTGACTAAAAAGGAGATAATATGAAAACAATAGCTTTCAATAAACTTGTTGCGATAGTCTTGATTGCATTATTAATGACTTCGTGCGTTAATGTATATAAGAAGGGGGTTGAATACCCTGATTTTCCCGAAAAAGACATTCCAATTTATGATGACGCAGTGGTGTTTGAATATGAGGGCGATGAGGACGAGAGTGAAATCACTTACGGAACAACTGATGATATTGACGATATCATAGAGTTTTATCAAGATGAATTTGATGATGAGGACTACGTCATTGTTGAAGAGGAACAAGCCAAAGATGAATATAAAGTTGAAGGATATGTTGATGATATTCATTTTGAAATAGAGGTTGAGGAAGCCTCAAAAGAGGAAGAGGAATACTTTGAGTATATTGTAAATATTTCAAGCGATTACGTTGATGACAAAGAGGTTGAAGAAGCCAGAGCGGCGCTTTACTCGGAATTAGTTATTGTGACCGGATACGATGGAGAAGTCGCAGTTGGATGTTTCAACTTAATTGATGATGGAAAGCCAATTCGAGTATATTTGGATGGTGATTATTTTGATGAGGGAAATGGTGTTCAGATAGATGGCTCTATGCTGACGGATGCTCCTCATGATTTATTGGTGGAAGTACTGGACACGGAAACTGACAAAGTCGTTTCGAAACAGTTAATAAGCAAATTGATGTATTATGACGCATCAGATGATGGCGCACTTATGTACATGAGTGAAGCATATAAAGCCGCTGAAAGCTTGGTGATAGATTTTGAATATGACGAAACAGACCTAAGCGCCCTTTCTCAATTTACCAATTTAAAATACTTGACGTTGTTGGAGTGCGGCGGCTATGTTGACTTGAGTCCTATTGCTTCAAATAAAACCCTCGCGTTTTTGGCGATAGGCGATGGAGATGCCAATTTAAATAACTTAGAATCTCTTTCGTCATTGACAAAGCTGGAAACACTAATATTGAATGGCGGTTTTGAAAATATTGATTTTGTTTCAAGCTTTAATAAGTTAACGACATTGATATTGGAAAGCGGATGCTCGGACATATCCCCAATTGCGAATTTGTCCAAACTTCGGACTCTATATTTCACTACCGGATCTTATGAAATGGATGATATCTCAGCATTACAAAATTTAAAAAACCTTGAGCAGTTGGAAATCAGCGGATATTTCGAGGATATTTCTTATGTTGAAAATTTAGTGAAATTAAAATACTTAGCAATGGAGGGAGAGTTCTACGATATATATTATGTGTCCGGTTTGGCAGAGTTAGAATATTTAGCGCTTAGTGGGAATTTTATGGATATTTCAGCATTAGCCTCTTTAACAAACTTAAAAGAAGTTTATCTTGACGGTGCAGCTGATGTGGAACTAGATTCAACCATATTGGACGAAATGGGCGTGGAATATACGCTGGATTAATCACAAGCAAAAGTCTTTTTTATAACTATTAACTGGCCCGCCTGTACAGGTGGGCTTTTCTTTTGCTTAGCATAGGGAGTCTAACTTAACCGAGCATTTTACATATAAAACACGGGGCTAAGCATTCGTAGAGAGCGAAGGCGCCCCCCCGAAGACCCACCACGTCAAATCGAGCTACGCTCCAAAAAAACCGATTGCATTTGCAATCGGTTTTTGTTATATGCTCCGCTGCTTTTCCTTATCCCCGCAAAGTTATGCTTTGCGGGGACCCCGTATTTTGGCAAGAAATGCTTCAGCGTTTTAATACAGCAACACTGGACTTTACTATATGAACGCCAGGTATTATAATCCTAATACAGGGCGTTTCATCAGTCAGGACAGCTATAAGGGCAGCGAATACGAGCCGTGGACGCAGAACTTGTATGTGTATACAGGAAATAATCCAGTCAATATGGTTGACCCGACGGGGCATAGACCAGTATTTGCTACTTATGATTCAGATGGCGGCGTTCAAAATAAATTTAATTGGTGGGAAGCACCGGAAGAGATTTATGCCTATACGGATTCTGGCGGGAGAGGCGGCAGAAGAAGCAGAGGGGGGTCAGGCGGTACAGGCGGTGGTTCAGGTTCAGGTGGTGAGTCGGGAAGTAGTGGAGTTGATTCGGGCAATGACACAGGAAGCATTATTCTTGTTCCTAGCTTAACAGAGTTGTATAATAATACTCAAAAAATGCATGACGAACTATTAAATAACCCTTACGCATATTATTCGAACCTACCAATAACGGGAGTATATTTTTATGATTTTACATTCTCTTGTGGAAATATAGCTGCATTAACAGTAGGCACTTCATATGTAGTCAACCTCAATGAAGGCTGGGTGGCAGAGTATAACCATTTGGGGGGAGGTTTATCAGTAGGGCCAGTTCCTATGAGTTTACAAATAACAGAAGGAGTTGTTTCTGGGGATATAACAAAACCTGAAATGTATACTGGATGGTTTCGAGAGTTTTCTGCATCTGTTCTTTTTTCAAACACAAGCGCGGTAGCTACAGAATCTCCACTTTCAAATCCTTACAAAAATACACCAGGTGCAGTTATTCAGACAGGAAATGGCTTGGATATACCGAATCTCGGGATATCTGGAGGTTATGCATATTATACATTAAATAAAGTAAAGTACATAAATGGAGGAACATAATGAATGAAATAATATATCCAATCCCAACAATTCTTGAAATTTGCGGACGACTTTCAATATTAATCGCTGTACTAATTTTAATTTTTATTTTAGAAATAGTTCTTAAAAAAAGAATTAAAGGCTCTTCGAAAAAGCAGATAAGAATAGTTCTAATCATAGTAAATTGTTGTCTTTTCCTGTTTATGGGACTGATTGGAGATATATTGCTCATTTTTGATATTGCGTTTAATAATAAAACAGAGATACAGGAAATGATGGTTGAAGTGAATGAATTCAACGCTGGATATAATATTTACTATAAGAATACTAAAGTTAGTATTCCTAAAGATTCACAAATAGCAAATTCATTAGAGGATTTTTTTGTAGGACATTTATGCGAAACAGAATATTACAAACTTTCTAAATATGTGACAAGAATTACGCTTTTAGAATGATAATAAATTGCAAACAAAAAATCCGATATTATTAATAGGACATGTATCCTATGAGTTTTACGTAGCATTCTGGTCTATCTCAAATTTTGTATAATTAGTCAAATGCAAAAGCAAATCATAAGTGAGCTATCTAAGCATAATGAATAGTTCGCTTTTTTATTTGGTCCCAAGCTCTCTTTTTTATTTCACCTATCACAAGAACGGAATACTCAAAAACATACTGATAGAAGACAGCGACGGAACCGACCCTAACCAAAACGAGTATTACCTGTACAACGGACAGGGGCAGAGGATAATAAAAGAATTTAACGACGGGACAGACACCACGATGACGAGGTATCTGTATACCGGCACGGAAGTTATAATGACTGCCAACAGCGCGGGCTTTACTATATGAACGCCGATAGGCTTAGCATTGACCCGATTTATCTGCACGATAATGAAATGAAAAATAAAACTAATTCCGAGAAAACACTTTGAAATAAAAGTGTTTTTTGGTATTATAATCCTAATGTAGGACGCATACACGAGCAATAAATTCACAATAATTTACGACCAGTGCAAGGTCGCTTCCTAAGCCAAGATAGCTACAAGGGCAGCGCGTATGAGCCGTGGACGCAGAATCTGTATACATACACGGGTAATAATCTAGGTTGCAAAGGCGAGCAGTAAAAACGAAGTTTTTATGACCAGCCCGGTAAACATGGTTGATCCGACTGGGCATAATGCAGAAAATATGGCTGACCCTGACTATTATTGGTGGCTCTATTATGACGATTTTGGTATTTGGCCTGCGTCTGAACCTGAAGAGAAAAATCCTGTAATTATTCCAGAGGGGGGTGGAACTTGGATACCTGATGATAACGCAAACATAACACTTAGTACGGTCACGATAATTGAATCAATAAGATTTATGTCTAAAGATGAGTTGCCAGAAATGCTTAAACAAAAGCAGGGAGTCGAGGATTTTTTAGATTGGGCAGGAACACCCTCTGGACAAATAGTATTAGGAGTAATAGGTGGTATTGCAGCACTAGCTTTACCAATACCTGGCGGCAAAACAAGCTTAGTTGCACGAGTAGCAAGGGGTTTAATTTCGGGGTTTGGTGCAGGAGCAAGCTCATCAGTTGCAGCATCATTGGCAGAAGTAGGACAGATGGACGAAAACGATTTTTATGAACAAATGGCTTTATGTGCTAAAGCAGGTGAAGGTGCTTATGTGGTTGAAATAAATACTATTATAATAATGCAGGATAAGGATGGAGGAACACAATACATACGTAAGCAAGACTATACTATTGCTTATAATGGTGTTTTCTATGCACCTGATGGATTGACTGGAGCGTTTACAAACAATGATTAATAAAAGAAATATTTCTTATGTGCTATGGCTAATTTGGTTAGATATATTATCAATCGGTACAGTATGCTATATTAATAATACTTTTGAGCTCGTTATAGATATAGTTAATATTATAGCAATTGTTAATGCATTAATTTTTCTGATATCTGC
This sequence comes from Christensenellaceae bacterium, assembly GCA_963675575.1. GTDB lineage: Bacteria > Bacillota > Clostridia > Christensenellales > UMGS416 > JAGLOK01. The sequence goes on along the minus strand of OY776378.1, from coordinate 1,885,892 downwards.
GATTTTTTTACAAACTATTTACGAAGTATTATATAAAAGAGAAGCAAGAGGTATTGGGTTTACAATTAGCCTTGCAATGTTTACAGCAATAGGTATAGTTAGTATATTATTCCTATTTTAGTTTAAGTATTAATTGCCAGTATAATACAAATAGAACCATAGTTAATCATTTGGTTTTTATTTATTTTTTTAAAACTAGCTTAAATCATTAAAAGTTCCAAGTGAAGAATAAATGAATTAGAAATGGTATGATACAAGCCAAACGCTGATAGAAGAGCAGACATTCACCTATCACAAGAATGGAATGCTCGATAAAGATTGCAAGGAACTTTGCACAAACCAACATCTGTGAAAGCAAATATTAAGCGAGCTACAATATAATGGATAGCTCGCTTTTCTTTGTGGAAACCAGACAACCTAACACAAACCGATGCTGGCGGGGCTGTGCTTGCTTGATGGGCGATGCGGATGGGAATGGAGATTAGTAATTATTGCGTAGCTTAAAAACAATTTATAAATAGAACAAAACCATGGTTTAATATCCTTTATTTTGAGAGTATAATAAAATATAGGAGGTTAAAATATGAAAAAATACATATGCGTAGTTTGCGGATATATCTATGATGAAGCACTAGGAGATCCTGCCAATGGAATCGCCCCGGGAACAAAGTGGAGCGAACTTCTTGATGACTGGGAATGTCCGGTTTGTGGTGCATCAAAGGATGAATTCGAAGAAATGACGGAAAATGATGTAACAATCCTGGAAAAGAAGATTTCGCCGCAAGACGATGATCACGACCTGAGAAAAATGTCATTAGGCGAGATGAGCGCTCTTTTTTCAAATCTCGCCAAAGGTTGCGAGAAACAGTATCTTATGGAAGAGGCCGAGCGGTTTAATCAACTGTCCCAATATTATAAAGGAATCAGCGAGCCGGCACAAAAGGCTCAATATTCTGATATCAAAAGATTGGTTCAGAAAAATTTAGATGAGGATTTTGCTAAGGCAAAAGCCGTAGTAACAGAAAAATCTGACAGAGGAGCTCTCCGAGCGCTTGTTTGGGGAGAAAAAGTTACGCAGATTTTATCGTCCGCACTTTCAAAATATGAAAAGCAAAAGGATGATTTACTAAAAGATACAAACATATATGTCTGTGAGATTTGCGGATTTGTATATATAGGCGATGAACCGCCCGAACTCTGCCCGGTTTGCAAAGTGCCTAACATGAAAATTAGAAAAATCCAAAAGGAGGCGATATAATGCACGCGGTAAGAAATATAAGATTATGCACAAAAGATTGCCTTTGCCTTTATGTTTGCCCGACGGGAGCCACAGATACAGAGACAGGTCAGATTGACGCTTTGACGTGTATAAGCGGATGCAGGGCTTGTGTTGACGCCTGTCCATCTCACGCGATTTCATTGATTCCTAACAATTATCCGCCACAACAGAAAAAAACAGATGAGGTTATAGCCTCCCTGCGCGCACTAGCTCAAAGCAAGGTCAAACAAGAAAAGATTGCGCAACAGATAGTAAGCACATCCAATGACCCGATTGCGCGGCAGTTTGCAAACGCTGTAAGCATGTCAAACAGGCTTATGGCTGAAGATTTACTCAGAGAGGCGGGTTACATGCTTCCTCAAAGCGAAAATGTGAAAATACTGCTCAAATCATTATTGGACTCAGAACAATCGAAGGAATTCCCGAAAGAAGCCATAGAATATTTATTGGAAGCTTTCGAAAAATAAATTAATATAACGGAGGATAACAGTATGAGTGAAAACAAAACAAGCAAAAACCTAATGGAAGCGTTCGCGGGAGAGTCTCAGGCGAACAGGAAATATACGGCGTATTCGAGAAAGGCCGAAAAAGATGGATATACAAATGCCGCAAAGCTTTTCAAGGCCGCATCTGACGCTGAAACGATTCATGCCCTAAAGCATTTTGAAGTGGCGGGAAAAGTCGGCGAGACCACGGCAAACCTTAAAGACGCGGTTGCTGGAGAAACGCACGAATATACCGAGATGTATCCTGACTTTGTAAAGGAAGCCGAGGCGGAAGGCAACACTGCCGCAATTAGGTCATTTACCTTTGCCATGAAGGCTGAAGAAGTGCATGCGAGGCTCTATCAAGAAGCGCTGGAAAATCTTGATCAGACGGAAGAAATATTTTATTATCTCTGCCCGGTGTGCGGAAATATTGAAAAATTCCGACCGGAAAAATGCAGCATATGCGGAGCTTCGGGAGATAAGTTTATCAAATACTGATATTGGAAAAATGGATAGTGTTAAGAGGCGATTACAAAAGTAATCGCCTTTCTTTTTCAGCTTTTTGAAGGGTATGAACTTGCTAAAAGGCAAGAGAATTTACAATGGTTGCATTGCAAATATACAAATAATGATATAAAATTAAAATAACAATAATTTCAAAGACCGATTAAATTAGATTTAAGCAAACACGCAAAAGCTTTCAACTTACACAGATTCACAGTTTAGGACAACAACTTTTAATTGGTTACTTTATCGGGACCATATTTTAGTAGGATGAGTAGTATATTGATAAGATGGCCAAATTATAACATCAGGATAATTAGGCAATAAAAATGAAGCAAACGGCCTTTGTATAAATGATTTTAACAACGATAAAAACAAATACAAAAAGGAGAGTATAATATGAGCAAAAAAATCACATGCCCTGTAACAGGCAAAACCAGAACTGTCGTTTCAGGCGGGGGAACATCAAATAAGGATTGGTGGCCCAATCAATTAAACCTTAAAATTCTAAACCAAAACTCAAGCTTAATAAATCCAATGGGTGAAGACTATAACTATGCTGAGAAATTCAAGCAGCTTGAACTTAAAGCTGTGAAAGAAGACCTATACAAGCTGATGACCGATTCTCAGGATTGGTGGCCGGCCGACTACGGTCATTATGGTCCGTTTTTTATCAGAATGGCGTGGCATAGTGCGGGCACATATCGCATGGGCGACGGCCGCGGCGGCGCGAACTCCGGCAGTCAGCGCTTAGCGCCTCTTAACAGCTGGCCGGACAATGTGAACCTTGACAAGGCTCGTCGGCTCTTATGGCCGATAAAGCAAAAATATGGAGATAAGCTATCGTGGGCGGATCTCATGATACTCGCGGGCAACTGCGCTCTTGAGTCCATGGGCTTTAAAACCTTTGGCTTTGGCGGAGGAAGGGAAGATGTTTGGGAGCCGGAAGAGGATATTTACTGGGGTTCGGAGGCCGAGTGGCTGGGTGACAAGCGCTATTCAGAGGGCCGCGATCTGGAAGATCCTCTCGCCGCGGTGCAGATGGGGCTCATCTATGTAAACCCTGAAGGACCAAACGGCGTACCCGACCCGGTTGCATCCGGAATTGATGTGCGCGAAACCTTTGCGCGAATGGCAATGAACGACGAAGAAACCGTTGCGCTTGTGGCGGGCGGGCATACGTTCGGCAAATGCCACGGTGCGGGTCCTGCAACTCATGTGGGTCCGGAGCCTGAAGCCGCGCCTATGGAAGAAATGGGACTCGGTTGGAAAAGCAGCTTCGGCATAGGAAAAGGCGGGGATGCGATTGGCAGCGGAATAGAAGGAGCATGGAAACCAAAGCCTACAACTTGGGATATGGGCTATTTCAAAGTTATGTTCAAATATGAATGGGAAAAGGTTAAAAGCCCGGCCGGAGCTTTCCAGTGGCTGGCAAAAGATGTGGATGAAGAGGACATGGTAGAAGACGCACATGACCCGACGAAAAAAGTGCGCCCGATGATGACCACAGCCGACTTATCCCTTCGCTATGACCCGAAATATGAACCCATAGCCAGAAGATATCAGCAAAATCCGGAGGAATTCGCTGACGCTTTCGCGCGAGCATGGTTTAAACTGACCCACCGCGATATGGGACCAATCTCTCGCTATCTTGGACCGGAAGTTCCGAATGAGCAGCTTATATGGCAAGATCCCGTACCCAAAGCAGACTATAAAATGATTGACGAAAGCGATATCGGGCAACTGAAGAAGGAAATACTCGCAACAGGAATGAGCGTTTCACAGCTGGTTTCCACCGCATGGGCGTCGGCGTCTACATTCCGAGGCTCGGATAAGCGAGGAGGCGCAAACGGAGCACGCATACGCCTTGCACCTCAAAAGGATTGGGAAGTAAATCAACCAGAAAAGCTTTCTAAATCGCTGAATGTTTTGGGCAAAATACAAGCCGACTTTAACGGCAAACAAAAAGACGGAAAAAAAGTGTCTCTGGCAGACCTTATTGTGCTCGGAGGTTGCGCGGGCATAGAGCAAGCCGCGAAGAGCGCCGGATATGATGTTGTAGTGCCATTTATGCCTGGGCGCACCGACGCAACGCAAGAGCAAACCGATGTCGAGGCATTCGATGTGCTTGAACCGTGTGCGGATGGATTCCGTAATTATCTTAAGGGTGAATATTCGGTGCGCTCTGAAGAACTGCTGCTGGATCGCGCTCAGCTTCTGACACTCACAGCTCCCGAGATGACGGTGCTTTTGGGCGGAATGCGGGTGCTTGGTGCAAACTATGGGGATTCAAAGCACGGAGTATTTACCGAAAGACCAGAAAAGCTGACAAATGATTTCTTTGTGAATTTGCTTGATATGGGCACAGAATGGCGCCCAGCATCCGTAAAAAGGCAAGCTTTTGACGGCTATGACAGAGTAACCGGCGAGCTTAAATGGACAGCCACGAGAGCGGACCTTGTTTTTGGCTCCAATTCACAGCTTCGCGCGCTGGCTGAAGTCTATGCGTGCGATGATTCTATGGATAAGTTCGTTAAGGACTTTATCGCCGCTTGGAACAAGGTGATGAACGCGGATCGATTTGATTTTGCTTAATATAAGCGAATGAATCAAAATATAGACCTTTAAATTAGAATAAGATTAGCCTTTAAAAAGACCGCCAACCGCGGTCTTTTTTTCTGTGAACTTTCCATTTCAATCAGAAATCCGCCAAGTTGTCCGCTTTATTAAATAGTGATATAATTATATCACTATTGTACTTAATCTGCTCAAATTTGTCGTTTGTTAATCACTTGAAATTACAAAGTCTAGTACCTTTTCAAACTACTTAGCCTATTACTCGTAATGATTCTTATCTTCTAATAACATGAGATGTTTGACATACTCGGATAAGGAGTAGAACATGAAGATTTTTAAGCGTTTGTGCATTTGTATGACACTTCTGATAGTTGTCGTCCTTTGCAGTCCAATATCTGCACTTGCCGCAGACAGTGATTTTGAAATAAGCTATACTCAGCTTCCCAGCAAAATAGCACCGCTGGGCGGAACGATAAAAATTGATTTAACCGTTAAAAACAAAGTATTTCCGCCTATAACATGGATTAGTGTGGATGTTTTAACGGATGCTTATTTTAATTATATTTGGGTGGGTTCGCTGGCATCCAATGCTAGTACCACCTTTTCTTTGTCTGTTCCATTCGCCGAAGCGGATTTGGATAAAGATATCACAATCAATGTATATATTCAAAATGACTTGGATTTGAGCCGAGATGGAAAACAGACAAAGACCATAAAAGTCGAAAGCCAAGAAAATGTTTTTTATACTAGCGGCACTGTCGCCCCGGAAAAAGCTCATTATTATGTGGGAGAGACAGTTGAAATCGAAGATAAATTTCGCAATGGTTTAGAAATTCCAGCGGCCAATGTGTCAGTGGACTATTATCATAGGGTAAATGGCGGTAGCAATATTGCATATGGCATTCCTATTGTTTTCGGAACTGTGGCGGGAGGCGAATCGGTGTTTAACACCTTTGAGTATACCTTTATGCCCGCAGACATCGGCGAATTTCGGATGGGATCTAAGATAACGTATAATGTTTCCGGAAAAGGCCCTTATACGGAATACAACGCAGCGCATGACTTCATCGTTGAAGCGGCGCCCACGCCCACACCAACTCCGAGCGCATCTCCGACGCCGACGCCTACACCCACGCTAGCACCCACAAATACACCCACTATGACCCTTGAGGCGGTATCCGCTACACCGGAATCCTCGAACACACTTCAGCCAAGCGGCGAAGCGGCAAACGCAAATACTATAAGTAATCCTTTGCTGATTGCTTTAGTCATTATCGGCGGACTATTGGTTGTCGCAATTATCATAGTCATAATACTATTGATTAAGAAAAGTGATAAATTCAGTTAATAATATAGAAAAAAATATAATAGCAGCTTGTTTCTCAAGGCGCCAAGGATGCCATACTTTATTTTAATACTTTGCCCGCAACATATTTTACTACTTCATCGGCGGGCATTGGCTTGCAAAACAAGAAGCCCTGAATAGTGCTGCAATATCTTTCCATCAAAAAGTCATATTGATTTTCTGTTTCCACGCCTTCGGCGACCACGCCGATGCCCAAGCTTTCAGCCAGCGCGAGAATGACGGTAATAATTGATTCGTCCTTTATGTTATGGCTGATGCCATGTATAAAATCCATTGGGATTTTTATTCTGTCTACCGGGAAATATTTTAAATATTGTATAGCGGAATATCCTGTTCCAAAGTCGTCAATGGATATTTTAACGCCCAATTCGCGGATTTTGCTTAAATTCTCTTTAACAACTTCAGTTTCTTTAACAAGTATTGTTTCAGTAATTTCAAGCTCTAAATATTTTGGGTCCAAACCTGTTTCTTGCAGGACGCTTTCCACTAAAGGATATAAAGTATTGCTGGTTATCTGATTTATAGAAATATTTACCGCCATTGGAGCACAGTGCATGCCTTCATCTTGCCACTTTTTGTTTTGCCGACATGCTGTGCGCAGCACCCATTCTCCGATGGGTACAATCAGACCTGACTTTTCGGCAGCGGGTATAAAATCACAAGGGCTTAGAAAGCCTCTTTTTGGGTGCTCCCAACGTATGAGAGCTTCAAAGCCTATGACTTCTTTTGTGTCACCGTTTATCTGAGGCTGATAATGCAGACGGAATTCTTCTTGCAAAAGAGCATTTTGCAGCGCATTGACCATCTCCATTTCTTCGTATATCATTTGCTCTAAATTTTTGGAATATAGCGCAAATCTGTTTTTACCATCCTGCTTTGCTTTATACATCGCAATATCCGCGCGTTTTATCAATTCTTCCACATCTTGCCCGTCATCCGGATATTTTGAGATGCCCAAAGAGCAACTGATACTTACTTGATTATTGTCTATTGTAAAAGGAGAGTTAACCCTTTCAAGAATTCGGTTTGCGATTTTTACTATATATTGTTCGCTTTTTACATCTTGCAGCATTATCAGAAATTCGTCTCCGCTGACCCTGCACACGGCATCACTTCCTCTAAAAATCTCACTGAGACGGTCGCCAATCTGAGTTAAAAGTTCATCACCTGCCGGATGCCCCAAAGTATCGTTAATAAGCTTGAATAAATCAATATCAATAAAAATCACATATATCTCAAGTTCATTGCGTTCGGAAAATTCTATTGCCTGACTTAGGCGATCAGTAAACAAAGTCCTGTTTGGAAGACCTGTCAGTTGGTCATAAAGAGCCAAATGCAGGTTCTTCTCTTCTGCTTTTTTTCTTTCTGAAGCCTGTAATTTAAGTTCGGTTATTTGACTGTTGATTTTTGAGAGGTGATTGCGGTTAATGTTGTATATAGCTTTTGAAATTACATATAAAAGCATAAACAATCCTAGCTGAACGAAAAAATATGTAGGAGTTAACATAAAAGGAACAGGAGTAGGAAAAAAAACAATGTAACCTAAGCAAAGAAACATATTTGCAACTGTGTATAAACGCAGTATGGGTGAAATTTGAGCCAGAGAGAGTACCAGCAGTATGAATGCGAATGTCCAAATAGCCGGGCCGATAATATAATAAAACATTATTACTGCGTATAATAACGTTATGTTATATAAAATTGAAATCAAATGAGTTGCTAACTTTACTTTTATATTTATTCTCATCAAAATTTCAAAACAAACCCCGAACAGAAAAAAGAAAATACTATCAATAAATATTTCAGAGATAGGTCTATTTTGCACTAATATGCCAAACATTGGGGTTATTATTACGCATAAGAAAAGAATTGGGGAGATGAACATGCAAAGAAGCTTGTTAAAATTTTTTGTATACGAAATATCACTGTCGAATTTGTTTAATTCCTTAATAACATTGGGAACAGTTAAAGTAAACATTTTTTTTCGAGACATTTTTACTTCCTTAATATGCTTGTTTAAATCCACTATATATTATATATCGGTAATAAAAGATATTATCTTTAATCAATATAAAGTGTATCTTATTTTGAATATACCAAAATGAAGCAAAATAGGGCGCAAATGTTATTAAACAATCTGTAAAATCATTTATGATGCTATAAACAATAATTGCATCATACTGCGATAGGAAAACATGGCTCATGAGGAAATAAGTTAATTCTATTATATTAGATTTAAGCTCTCCAAACCTAAAGGTTAAGAAAAGACAGTCAATCAGCGAACACAAAAAGCGCTACCTTGTTTAATCAATACAAAAGTAGTAAAATATACTATATCAAAAGCAACTAAAAAAAGCTTTACCTAAAACGAGATGAACCTTTTTTAATAAAACACTACGTAACAATCAATTTTATGCGCCTTATAATACCTTGAGCAACTTTCTTTTACATGAAGGGGTGATTGTGTGGGAATATTAAACGGCATTTTACAGGGATTTAATAGTATTTCTTTGTTTTTGCTTTTTATTTGCGCACTGTTAATTATATTGCTGATTGTAATTGTCGCGCAAAGACTGGCGAGAAAAAAAATACTAAAAGGCAAACTCTGTGATTTCGAGTTCAGTAAAACTGTAAATCTAAACGAATGCAAAAAATATATTAAAATATTGGCAAAACAACAAGTGCCCACAAAAAATCGCCGATATAATCTTGAAATAAGATTCCTTATTGAAAAAGCAGAAAAGCATATAAATGAATTAAGAGAGTGTTTGCGAGGAACACATTCTTCGATTATATCTTTGGTGCCTGCCGCCCGTTGGTTGTTTGACAATTTTTATATGGTTTCGCGCGAGATAATGAAAGAAGAAAATGATATTACCGGCATAAAAAAATTACCGGTAATTATTAAGGGTGAAAACAAAGGATATCCCCGGATTTTTGTTTTGGCGAGGGCTATAATATTAAGGCTGGGAGCACATTTAACAAAATCAAATATTGATCAACTAATTGAAATATATCAAAAAGAAGACCCTTTAACGTCTTCCGAGCTAATTATTCTGCCCGATTTGCTGGGGCTTTGCCTGATAGAAGGAATTGTTCAGACAGCAGACAAGATATTGGAAGTCATACAATTTAAAACTGTTGCCGACGCACAAATAAAGCAGATTATTAATCATTTAAATGAAGGTGAGGATATAGTAAACATTATCACGCAGCGAAAGGATGCGCTGAATGCCTCTTGTAATATTACATGTATAGCTCATGTATTATACGCTCTTAAAAAAGTGGCAATAAATAAAATTGAACTAAACCAATGCGCCGCTAATTTAACAAAAGACGGAGGGAAACAATTAACTTTAGCTGAAGTGTTTTCAGAAGAGAGAAAGTTTGAAACAGAACTTGAATCAAATATGAGGTCTTTGATTGGCTCTCTGCAGGCTTTGAGGAAAATAGACACGACTGAGATGTTTGAAAAACACTCGTTAATAGAAAAAGAACTAAAAAATGACCCTTCTAATATTTATAGCAAAATGGACGATAACTCACGTAATCTTTACAGATGGGAGATTGAAAAATTATCTCACAAATATAAAGTGCCAGAATGGGAAGTCGCAAAAAAAGTTGTGTCTTTGGCGCAAAGGAAGCGAAAAAAAGATGAAACTCTGCATTTGGACCATGTAGGCACATATTTGTTCGGGGAAGGCCGGGAGGCGCTTAAAGCGAAGCTTTTAAATCGAAAGCAGGAAAAGCCCAAGAACGGCCGTGACATAAAAAGAGTGATGTATTTTACTATTATCGCTTTGCTCAGCATTTTGCTTTTCACAGTGCTTTTGGGGCTTATTAATTTTAGTTCGGTTGACAATCAAACCTTGTGCTTGATTTTTTTGATTATAAGCATAATACCTGTGTTTAGCGCCGCCATCGAAATAACGAATTATATTTATAATTTTATTGTGCCCACCTCAATACTTCCGGCTTTGGATTTTACAAAAAAAATTCCTTCCGCATATAAAACCATTGTTGTTATGCCTATTATACTTACAGACGCCAAACAAGTTAAGAGATATATTTTCCGTATGGAAAAGTACTATCTCGCCAATGATCAGACAAACTTATCTTTTGCGATACTTGGGGACTTTAAGGACGCTCCGAACAGGGAAATGGAACAAGATAAAGCAATTATTGAGGCGTCAAGGATAGAAATTGAAAAACTAAATAAAAAATATCCAACCGAAAAGAACAAGTTCAATTTGTTTGTAAGATATAGGCAGTGGAACGAAAAAGAAAGCTGTTGGATGGGCTGGGAAAGAAAAAGGGGCAAGCTGGAAGAATTTAATGCGCTTGTTTGCGGCGAAAAAGACACTTCATATATGTTGATGCAAAGACAAAAGAAAATGAATCTTAATTTCAAATACGCAATCACAATAGACGCCGATACAGACCTTATAAGAGGAAGCGCGGCAAAATTTGTGGGAATAATCTCTCATCCATTAAATCAGCCTGTTGTGGACCCGGTTAAGAAAAAAATAATAAGAGGATTCGCCATAATCCAATCGGAAATCAGAAATCATGTGTTTTCACTAAACAGCAGTGTTTTTTCTAAAATCTTTTCAGGCAACCAAGGATTTGACCCTTATTCCAGCGCAGTTTCAGATATATATCAAGACACATTCGAGGCTGGCATATTTTTGGGCAAAGGCATTTACGACATCAAAGTAATGCATCAGCTTCTGCACAAAACTCTGCCGGAAAATACTGTGCTCAGCCATGATCTCCTCGAAAGCTGTTATGCCAGGACTGCTTTTGCTAGCGGTGTAAAATTGATGGACTCTTTTCCTTCGAGCGTAATCGCATATATTAAAAGAGAACACAGATGGATAAGAGGTGATTGGCAGCTTCTGCCTTGGCTTTTTGGAAAAGCTCCCTTGGATGGACTTTCGCGATGGAAAATATTCGATAATATGAGGCGAAGCACTATTGCGCTCTTTAGACTTGCTATAATTATTATGAACGCATTTTTGCTTCCAAAAGCTTTTTATCTATGGGTGCCAATAGTATTTTTCAGCGATATAATCAGAATAGTGCATATGATAGCCAAAACATTTAAAGAGCGAGCTTTCCATCCGTCATCAAAAATAGCGTGGAAAAGTTTTTTGCACGGCATATATACAATTTTCGAGCAGGCCGCTATACGTTTCATCATTTTGCCTTACCGCGCTTATATTTCATTGGACGCAATTATTAGAACGCTATACAGACTGGCAATAAGCCACAAACAATTGCTTGAGTGGGAGACGACTGAGACTGTTGAGCAAAAAACTCCAAAAACCCTAAGCAAGTATTTTGCGGATATGTGGATTGTTATTTTCCCGGCATTACTAATCGGGCTGGCCGCATATATTGTTAATATGGCTTGGATTGAAGTAATAGACTATATACTGATAGCTTCTTTGTGGGCGGCATCACCTGCAATCGCATATGCGATAAGCTTAGCCGGTACAAAGCAATCGAAAATAGTTCTCAATGCGGATGACCAAGAATATTTGAGGATTATTGCGAAAAAAACGGGGCAGTATTTCAAAGATTTTTCTAAACCGGAATACAATTATTTGTGTCCGGACAACTTTCAATTGATACCCAGTGAAAAAGTTTCATTAAAAACATCGCCTACAAATATCGGCATGCAGCTGCTGTCTTTTCTCTCAAGGTGGGATTTGGGCTTTTCGGGGCTGATATCTTGTGTCAATGATATTGAAAAAACTATGAACACAATTAAAAAGCTTCAAAAATGGAACGGGCATCTGTTTAACTGGTATGACATCGAAACTTTGGAAGTGCTGCCTCTGCAATATGTGTCAACTGTGGACAGTGGCAATTTCATTGCCGGCATAATCGCTTTGAAAAATGGTTTAATTGATTTATGCAATCGACCAATATTTTCCTCAAATACAGTTGCCGGATTATCCGCATCGATTAAGCTTTCAGGAATAGATGCCGCAATTCCTGAAAACATTTACAGCAAAGAAATGTTAGTATCATTTATACAAGATATCTATGACCAATTTTGTAATACCAGAAGGCAGGCTTGGGAAAGCGAAAAATGGACTGACTCCCTGATGAGATTGTGCGAAGAATATCTTGAAGACGCTGAGTTGTTTCATGAGCCTGACATTTTGCTTTATGGTCCCAAAACCCTAAAAGAGCTGGCTGAATCGGGTCCTCAAAAAGCTATAAATTTGTTTTACAAGATTGAGAATATGATATGCTCAATGGAAGAAATGATTAATAAGACAGATTTTAGCTTATTGTTTGACTCGCAGCAAAGACTGTTCCGCATCGGTTATAATGAGGCGGCACAGAGGTTTGACTCGGGCTGCTATGATCTTATGGCGTCTGAAGCCATGCTGACAAGTTTCTTGGCAATCGCAAAAAATGATGTTCCTCATAAACACTGGCAACAGTTGGGAAGGCCGCAGACTATGATAAACGGAGTTCCAGTTTTCGTTTCGTGGAGTGGAACAATGTTCGAATACTTGCTGCCGAATCTTATACTTAAAGAATTTCCGATTTCTGTTTTCAGCAATACGGCAAGGTCGGCAATAGATGCGCAAATTGCATACGGCAAAAAGCAAAATATTCCTTGGGGTATATCAGAATCGCAATATTATCGCTTTGATGTGAATTCCAATTATCAATATAAAGCTTTCGGTATTTCGAAGTTGAGACAGCAGCCAAGCTTTAATGAGCCGCTTGTTGTTTCTCCGTATTCCACTTTTTTGGCGGCGCAGTTTAAACCGACTGCCGCAATGAAAAATATCCGTGAGCTGCAAAAGCTTAATGCGGAAGGTGATTATGGATTTTATGAAGCGTTGGACTATAACAGCCCGGATGCGGAAAACATTCTGCCATTTTCAATTGTAAAAAGCTTTATGGCGCATCATCAGGGCATGAGCCTAGTTTCGATAAACAATCTGCTTAACGACAACATTATGCGCAGGCGCTTTCATCGGGATGCTATAGTAAAGTCGGCGGAAATCTTGCTGGAAGAAATCAGGATGTCCCACATCGTATCCATTTCCAGAAAAGGATTCGCGATTGATATGCTTAAGGAAGAAACGTATGAAGAACAAGAAGAGCCGCGATTGGTTACAGAAACCTCACTTAAATTACCACGCTCGCTGTGGATATCAAACAACCGATACTCCCTGATGGTAACATCCGACGGAGACGGCTTTAGCAGATGCGGAGACACTATGCTAAACAGATGGCGGGCGGATTTATCGGCAGAGGCGGGTCAGTATATATACATAAAGGATGTTGATACAAAAGAATACTGGAGCAGCGCATATAAACCCACCCTAAAAAAACCAGATAAATATCAAGTTATTTTCTCCAATTATAAAGCGGAGTTTATACGTCGTGACGGCGAGCTAACCACTAAAACCGATATTACAATTTCCCCTTCGAATAATATCGAGTTTAGGAAAATAACCATTACAAATCACAGTGATACTGCAAAAATGATAGAAACAACAAGCTATCAGGAAGTAGTAATGGATGAATTCTTAGCCGGGCTGTACCATCCGGCCTTTAATAAACTTTTTATGGAAAGCGAATACATAGAGGGGCAGTCGCTGCTATTGTGCAAACGGAGAAAAAGCGAAAATGGCGCACAATCCCCCTATATGATTCATATGGCCAAAACAACGGCGAAGAAGCTTCACAAAAACGAATATGAAACCGACAGGCTCCACTTTATAGGGCGAAATAAAAATCTGAAAAATCCGGATTTGATTTGCGAAAATCTTCCCCTAGGCAATAGATCCGGCTTTTCAACCGATCCTATTTTGAGCATTCGTGTCTGCGTCGAGGTGCCAGCCAGAAAGTCGGTTGACGTGACCTACATTACTGGCGTATGTCCGACCAAGGAAGCCGCCATCAGCCTGAGCGAAGATTATGAGGACAGCTACCTTGTTGATGAAGCGTTTGAACAGTTTAAACTAAACAGCGAACTGGAATTAAAATACTTGAGCATAAACAATGCTCAGTTAAATGCAATCCAAGAACTTATCGGACCGATATTTTATCCTACCAAAGCATACCGCGCTTCAGAGAAAATGATTCTGGGAAACACTAAAAGCCAGGGCTCATTATGGCAATTTGGCATTTCGGGGGACAATCCTATAATCCTATACCATATTAAATCGGTCGAGGAAGCAGACACAGTAAAAGATGTTCTTCAGGCATACGAATACATGAGATTGAATAATATCAATGTGGACCTTGTTTTGCTCAATGAAGAAGAATTTGGATATTTTCAAGATGTCGGAAATATGCTTAATGATATTGTCGCCGCCCTTAGAATTTATGTCGAAGGGGAAGAAAAACCCAGTCTCTTTATTATAAATTCCTCACATATTGACGAGAAAGACAAAAATCTTTTGTTTACTGTCGCGAGAGTAGTGATTTCTGAAGAAAGCGGAATTTATTTCAGAAGCGTTTTAACAAAACCGGAAGAAAAAGATAAAAGGGATAAAGAAGAGCTTGTATACATCCACTCGACGCATATTTCTCAGAGGGAATTGCCAAAGGCGAAGTTGGAATTTTACAATGGATTTGGCGGGTTTTCAAAAGTCGGCAAAGAATATGAGATATATATAAATGAAAAACACAAGACGCCAATGCCATGGGTTAATGTTATCGCCAATGACAACTTTGGATTTATCACATCCGAGTCTGGAGGAGGATACACCTGGGCGGTTAACAGCAGCGATAACAAATTGACGTCCTGGTCCAACGATCCTGTAACCGACCCGGTGTCAGAGGCCGTTTATATTCAGGATAAAAAAAGTGGGGATGTATGTTCGCCGGTTTGCATCGAGGGACAAACGAGCGGATGGTATCATATACGTCATGGATTCGGGTATTCGGTTTTTGCGCACGAAGAAAGCATGATTTCACAGGAGATGACGGTATTTGTTCCGCTGGAGGACTCGGTTAAACTTTGGAAGGTGTCATTGCGAAATGATTCAAATGAAAATAAAGAGCTCAAAATCTTGCTATATTTGCAATGGGACTTGGGAACCAACAGACAGATTACCGCGCCTTATATTTGCACGCAATATAACGCTGATGAGGAATATCTCAGTGCCAGAAATGTTTATGGTGATGTATATTGGGATAGCAAAGCTTTTGTGTTTTCGAGTGAGAAAGTGATCTCATTTACCGGAGACAGAATGGAATTTTTGAATGCTAAGAAATTTTTAGACAATAAGAGATGCCGCGATGTCGAATTTTCAAATACTTTTGGAGCAGGATATGATCCTTGCGGGGTTGTTCAAGTGAGCGTGAGTTTAGCTGCGGGTCAAGAAAAAAAGATAATATTCGGTCTCGGATACAGCGACAGCGACAGTCAGATTATCGAGTTGTGCAATAAATATAGAAATCTTAACAAGGCTGACAATGAGCTGGACAAAGTAAAAGATTATTGGAAGAAAATAACTCAAAAGATTGTTGTGTCCACAAACGATCGGGCATTGGACTTCATGGTTAACGGATGGCTTTTATATCAGACCATTTCATGCAGAATCAAGGCTCGAAGCGCGTTTTATCAGGCGGGTGGGGCGTTTGGATTCCGCGACCAGCTTCAGGATGTTCTCGCTTTGATGGACATCACACCCGAAGCAGTTAAAGCGCAAATACTATTAGCGTGCAGCCGGCAGTTTAAAGATGGCGATGTTCAGCACTGGTGGCATGCGCCCACCGGTTTGGGGATTAGGACACGTATTACCGATGATTTGCTTTGGCTTCCTTATGTCGTCTGTGAATACATAAAAAGCACGGGGGACTCTTCAATATTGGACTTTAAGGTGCCTTATATTGAAGGACCTGCGCTTTTGTCCGGCGAAAATGAAAAAATGTTTATACCGAATGTTTCGGACGAAAAGGGCAGCGTTTATGAACACTGTGTAAAAGCGATAAAACATGTTGGTTTCGGAATTCACGGGCTGCCGCTTATCGGCGGGGGAGACTGGAATGACGGCATGAATCGTGTTGGGATAATGGGCAAAGGCGAAAGCGTTTGGATGGGATGGTTTGTCCACAGTATTTTATCAAACTTCACCGATATTTGCATGATGCGAAACGATAACGCTTTAGCTAAAAATTTAAAGAGTATAAATAAAAAACTTATAAACGATATTGAAGAAAACGCTTGGGACGGGGAATGGTATATCCGCGCATTTTATGATGATGGAACTAAACTGGGGTCTCGGGAAAACGAAGAATGCCGTATTGATTCTATAAGTCAGTCGTGGGGAGTGATATCAAACGGAGCAAACAAAGAAAGAGCTGCCTTGGCGATGTCTTCCGCGGAGCATCATCTGGTGAGACCGCAGGAAAGCGTTATAATGCTTTTGGCTCCGCCTTTTAACAAAACACGCAAAAATCCCGGATATATTAAAGACTATTTCCCGGGAGTTCGCGAAAATGGCGGACAATACACACATGCCGCCATATGGCTGGCTATAGCTAAAATGATGCAGGGGCATCACTCCACTTCATATAGATTGCTAAACTCCTTGAATCCTATTTATATAACATCTACACAGAGGGACGCAATAAGATACGAAAAAGAGCCTTACGTGCTTGCCGGCGATATATATATGGCTGAGACATACAAAGGTCACGCGGGTTGGAGTTGGTATACAGGGTCTTCCGGATGGATGTATCAGGCAATGTTGAAATGGTTTTTGGGTTTGCATAAGGAAGGCGATAGGATGCTTATCAAGCCTGCGGTTCCGACTTATTTTGGTGAATACACTATACGATATAAATATGGTCAGTCGATATATGTCATTGAAATACCGAACATAGTAAACAGCGATTATCATGTAAGTTCAATAATTATGGATAATAATAAAATTGATGGGAATTCTTTTAGGCTTGCAGATGACAAACAAAGGCATTATATTAATATTGTTATAGACTGATTTTTATCGGCTAAGATTCGCCGATCAAAATGTAACACAAGCCATTATAAAAATATAGGAGAAATTGAATGACCATACAAGAAGTGATAGATGCGATTTTGGATTACCATCCCGAGCTGATACTTGGAAAACACAAAACTGAAACGGTTGATACATTTAAATCGGGCAACCCAAGTGACGAATGCAGCGGGATAGTCACAACATGCGCGCCAAGTATTGATGTTATTAGAAAAACAGCCGAGCTGGGATATAATTTGATTGTTTGCCATGAGCCGGCATACTATTCGCATTTAGATCCAACCGATTGGCTGGAAGATGACGAAGTTTATTTAGAGAAATCGAGGCTGCTGAATGAGAATAACATCGCGATATGGCGAGACCATGACCACATGCACCTGCACAGGCCGGACTTGATTTTCCACGGGATAATGAAAGTGCTGGGCTGGGAAGAATATTTGACGGGCGATCCTCAAAAACCTCTGCGCTTTACTATACCCAAGACGACTGTGAAAGAGTTGTGTGGATTTTTCAAAGAAAAGCTGGGGTTAAACGGAGTCCGAGTTATCGGAAATGTTGAAGCTGAAGTTTCAAAGATTGGCTTTTGTGAACACGTGCGAGGCTCACAGCTTGATGACAACGCGATAAAAATGATGATGGAAGACGACCTGCTTATTCCTTTGGAGCTGGTGGATTGGTCCGTTGCGAACTATGCAAATGACGCGGGACAGCTTGGCAAAAACAAAGCTATTCTTCATGTAGGGCACTTTAACTTTGAGGAAGTGGGCATGGAATATGCGGCTGAATGGATATCATCCCTTGTTAAAGATGCAGTGTCGGTGAAATTCATACGTTCAGGAGATTTGTATAAGTACGTGACTTAATGTCTTTGCTATAGATTTTATTAATATGCAAGAATTAAAGGCTTAGGAAAATTTTCCGCTAAGCCTTTTGTTTGCTGGAATATAAACTTAAATTTTTTTACCGCACATTTAAATAGAGTCGGAGAATATACAAAGAGCTTCACAGGTTGAAAGTGAAAATTTTTGCTGATATAATAAGGGTTTGGATACGCGAATATGGCAAAAATAAGTTGTTGAGCGAAGGAAATGCGGGTTACGTAGGTTCGCAAATGACTCTAGCACCGGTGTTTGTGTTTTTGACGTCGTTTATTTATTGGAATAGTAATAAAAAATATTTATATAAAAAGGATGAATAAAATGATAGAAAAAAATATCTTTGGAACTCTTTCGGATGGAAGAGACGTAACAAAATACACAATCAAAAACAATTGCGACGAATATGTGGAGCTTCTGGACTTCGGCGCATCGATTCACAGCCTGTTTGTCAAAGACCGTTACGGAAATATAGGAGACGTGGTACTTGGTGTGACGGAAGCTGATGAATTAACAGGTCGCACAATGGAAGGCGCAGTCATGGGACGCGTCGGAAACAGAATCGCATACGGAAAGTGTGTATTGGACGGCAAAGAAGTGCAGTTGGAAACCAACCACGGCGGGCATCTTCTCCATAGCGGCAGCGGCAACTATGCTGCGCGTATATTTGATGCCAAGATAAATGATAACGGAAAAACAGTCAGCTTTTATTATCGCGATAAAGGAGATGGTGGATTCGGCAACGAGGTGGATGCCTGGGTACACTATACTTTCGACGATGACCACAGGCTTGAGATCAAATATGAATTGACACCCGAGGAAACTACAGTTTTAAGCCCCACCAATCACGCCTATTTCAACCTTTCTGATTTTGGTGACATCGGAGAAGAAATATTAACGATTTATTCGAAAAACCTCGCAAAAAAGGGAAATGGCGTTCCGGTTGGCGGCTTGCAGCCGGTTGTGGGCACACCTGCGGATTTTACCTCGCCCAGAAGTATCAAAGAGGCGATGGCTTCCGATGAAATAGGTTTTTTCCAAGAGGGAAGAGTAGGATTTGACGATTTTTATGTTTTGGACAAAAAAGGCTACGGACTTGCGGCGGAGCTCTATTCGCCAGCGACCGGACGGAGAATGAAAACCTATACCGATATGCAGTCGGTTATTTTATATACCCCTGGCAACTGCTCAAGTAAGCCGGGAAAACGAGGAGTTATATATTCTGAATACGCTGCTGTGTGCATAGAAACACAGTTTGTTCCCAACGCGGTCAATTGCCCTGAGTTTGAGTCGCCCGTGTTTGGAAAAGGTGAAAAGCTCGAAACAGTGACTGTATATGAGTTTTCAGTGGATGAATAATGGGTTCATCCTATTTATTAAATTTGATATTGCAAAAACTTAACAAAGCAAAGGTGACAATATGAGCTCTCAAAAAAGCGAAAAAAGCAGCGGCAATAACAAAAGTTCCAAAAGAAAGCCGGTTCTGGGTTTTAACCATAGGTATTTTGAAGGATACGAAGCATATAAAGTACCAAACGGAAAAAACAAAAAGGCCAAGATAGTCCAGATATATACCAAAGAATATTATAGGGTGGATTTATCTGACAAACAAAGGTTGGCTTACAAGGTCATATATCCGCTTTTAGCACTGGTTGTGTTGAGCATATTTTTGTATTGCGCAACAAGGAATCTCACCGGGAATCGTGAGCTTTTTGTGGCAATACCAGAAGCGTTATCTTTGTTCGCGCTGATATGGATGTTGATTACTATTATCGAATATATCACCAGAAAGACAGATATGACAATATATACATACCAAACAACATCGATTAACCTTAAAAGGGTGAGCCTTTTTTCGGCGGTGCTGCTCGGAGTCAACGCTTTGGCGATGTTTATATTTGTCTTGTTTCATAGGGGAGATGAACCATTGATGCATTCTTTGTGCGCGCTTGGCTTTATTGCCGGTGGCGTCATAACGTATATGCTTAACAGACATGAGTCTAAAACTAACTATATCAGAACTCCTAACAAAGAGAAGATTCCTGATGGAGCTGAAAAATTAAACAACAAAAAAGAAGAGCAAAAAGACAAAAAATAGTTGACCAGTCTTTATTCCTATGGAAAAGGGATTGATAAATTCTAAAAAAATGCAATCATAGGCTTAATAAGAATTTAAGGGTTATTTAAATTGAAATTCAGGATCTGGGAGGAATTAAAGTGTTTTACGCGACCATTGACTGTGGCACAACGAATTCCCGCGCTTATATTGTAGACGGCAAAGGTAAAATATACGGAAAAAGCACCATGAAGATAGGCGTAAAAGACACTGCCGAAACAGGCAGCAAAGAGCCGCTACGTGAAGGCGTGCGCCAAATTATCAAGGAAGCTTTGGCAAGCGCGGGCATGAAGGCTGCCGACTTGCAAGCTGTGCTTTCTTCCGGGATGATAACTTCGGAGATTGGTCTTGTGGAGATTCCGCACTTGTCGGCGCCTTGCGGCTTGGAAGAGCTCGCTGGAAACATTGTTAAAACAACCGACACAGAGATTATCGAGGCAGATATACCCGTATATTTTGTTCCGGGTATAAAAAACGCGATAAAGGATACTCAAAGAGCGGCTACGCAAATGGTTGGCGAGCTTGACTTTATGCGGGGCGAAGAGGTGCAGCTTATCGGCCTTATGAGCGAATATGGCGTAAAACTCCCGGTAACAGTGGTGATGCTTTCCTCCCATACGAAATTTATGTCTATTGATAAGTCAGGCTGTGTATTGGGAAGCCTTACAACCATGAGTGGGCAGCTTTATGAAGCGATGCTCGATCATACTTTTTTGGGGAAATCGGTTAATAAAGGACCGGAAGATGAACCAAGCCCGAAGGATTATTACGATGAAAATATAGTATCGGACGCTATTATGTGGATACAAAAAGTCGGGCTTTTGCGCTCTGTTTTGTTTCCGAGGTTTCTGGATGTATTACTTGACACGAAGTGGTATGAGCGGCATCTGTTTTTTGACGCGCTGATTGCAGCTGAAGACATGCTATCCATTGGACAGCTTGAGATGTTGGGCGCTGACGAAAGCTTAAACTATATATTAATAGGGAATGAGGCGCGGTGTAATTTATACCGCCATATACTGTCGCAGCTTTTTCCGCAGGCTAATATTTCTTGTATTTCCGGGGTTGACGAAATCGATGTTCTCAGCATAAAGGGTATACTGGCAGTCGCTCGTAAAGCGGGAATCATAACTTAAACGCATAGAAAAGAGTGCTATGGATGCATTTGATTTTCTCTGGGTGTTTTTTGTAAGTTTTTTATAAAAATAGATGTATTAAACTAAATAAATATAGTACAATAATAATTAAATGGTTGTACCATGAAACTATTTAATCATTATTACGCGAACAAAAATTTAAGGTGCTTCACTAGGATAATAATTCCGAGTGAAGCATTATACTGAAATATTGCAATTTGAACCTGAATTAAATCACAGTTTTTCAGACAACCATATTTAATAAATTTTCGCGTAAAAAAAACAAAAAGATAATAATACTATGAGGTAGAAAATTTGAATAAAGAATCCATGATAAACGACTTGACCGAAGGAAGCGTAGCGCGCACATTGCTTACGTTTTCTATACCTTTTATGTTTTCAAATATTCTTCAGACAGCATACAATGTGGCGGATATGGTTATAGTAGGCCAGTATGTTGGCAGCACCGGACTCTCCGCGGTATCTGTCGGAGGCGATATAATGCATTTTTTCATGTTTTTGGGCATGGGGCTTACTATGGCAGGGCAGATTATGATAGCCCAGTATGTGGGTCAGCGCAATGTAGAGTATATAAAAAAGACTATAGGAACACTATTCACATTTATTTCGCTGATAGCTCTATTCATTTCGCTGGTAGGCATTATCTTCGACAATCTGCTGCTTAGCGCGATGAATGTGCCTCCTGAGGCATATGCACAAGCCAAAGAATATAGCATCGTCTGCTTTATTGGAATGATTTTTATGTTTGGATATAATCTGGTTTCTTCAATACTAAGGGGTATGGGTGACTCAAAGCGGCCGTTTGTGTTTATAGCTGTGGCGGCTTGCTTGAATATCTTATTTGATCTTATTTTAGTTGCGGGGCTGGGCATGGGTCCGAAGGGAGCGGCGATTGCGACTATTGCCGCGCAGGCAATTAGCTGCGCAAGTTCTATTATATATCTATACAAAAAACGTAATGCGTTTGGGTTTGATTTCAAATTGAAAAGCTTTGCTATCGATGGGAAAGTCCTTAAAGCACTGCTTAGGCTTGGCATTCCCTTGGCTTTGCAGCGCAGTGCCATTATGCTTTCTAAGCTGTTTGTGAGTTCATCAATTAATGTTTATGGCGTCACCGCGTCTGCAGTTAACGGAGTGGGCGGGAAAATCAGACAGGTATCCGGATTGGTTACGGTTTCATTGGGAGCGGCCGGAACTTCAATGATAGGACAAAATTTCGGAGCTGGCAAAAAGGATAGAATAAAAAAAATCATCTACGTAAGTCTCGGGTATGGACTGGTTTTCGTTACTGTTCTTTCGGTATTTATGATGATTTTCCCTGAGCAAATCTTTGGATTGTTTAATAGTGATCCGGGAGTATTGGAACTGTCTCATTCATATGCAATTATTGCTGTAATGGGATTTTTTGCTTCCGCTTTGCGTAGCCCTTTTATGGCTCTCATTAACGGCCTTGGTAACACAAAACTTGCCATGGTGTTGGGATTGCTGGATGGAGTTATTGCGCGTGTAGGCCTTGCAATGCTGTTGGGAATAGTCATGAAGCTGGGTATACAAGGGTTCTGGTACGGGGATGCTCTTGCAGGATTTATACCGTTTGTTATAGGCGGAATATATTATTGGTCCGGCATGTGGAAACGCAGAAGGCTTGCCGTGGCGTAGACTATTATATGACACTATACAAAATATCTAAACGATTGATATAAAGAAAAAGCCGCTAAATTAATTGGCGGCTTTTTATTGAAATGAAAATTAGTTATTAGTTTGTGGCGTTTCCCATCATAAGCTCCAGAAGTCTGAGAAGTTCTTTTTGGTCGCTTTCATTCATTCCGGCTGTCACTTTTTCTCGCCAGTTTGATAATAATTCACGGATTATCGGCAAAAGCTCGTTCCCTTTATCGGTCAGGTATAACATGTTTTGGCGGCGGTCTTCCTTTGATTGCTCGCGCCTTATATAACCCAAATCTTCAAGCCGCCTGCACTTTCGGGCGATTCCGCTTTTATCAATTCCTAAAAATTCGCATAAATCATCCTGTATTGCCCCCGGGTTGCGATTTAGAAAAAGAATCACCATAAACATCGAACCGTAAAGTTTGTGATCGTATAAATTTTTATCCAGATAGCGCTTACGCTGACGCTCGAGTCGCGAAATATATCTTACAATATTTCTAGCGAATTCTTGATTTTCTATACTCATATAATTTCTCCAACGGATTTTTTTTTACTGGTATAAGATATAATAAATAATACCATAACACATATCATCAAACAAATTATTATGCCAATAAGAGGAATATTTATCTTCTTATATTATTTCTGTGTATTATAATATGGATTATTCGAAGTTTCAAATGGAGATGCTTAATTTAGATACATATTATACTATCCGGATAAAAAAATATGGAAACCATAATAGCTTTTATGATTTCCATACAGTAATGGTAAAATAAAAACGTTATACACCCTCAGGGGTGTAGGCGATAGAACCGAAGCCTTTAACGAATTTATACAATCTTTCCACAGTGTGGCCGCCTTTGGGGTGAATGCTTCTGAGCTTATAGTCATAGTTGCTCGGGTTTGCGATAATTTCATTGCATGCATCCAACATATTTGGCAAAAGGCTGTTTTCGATATTTATCATGAAATGCGAAGGGAAAATATAGTCAAATTCATCTAAGCGTTCAACCAGCTTTGCAAACTGATTGCGAACTGTGGTGATGGTCATATATTCACGGTACAAAGTTCCCGGAGCCGCGCCGCGTCCAAGGCCTGAAACATCGCTGCAAATATCATCACCCGGGAAAAATATGCGACTTTGCTTGTCAAGAATGCCAGAGTTTCCGGCCGCGTGCCCGCCAAGCCACACAAGCTCGACATCATAGTCTTCGCCGAGATTGAAGATGTGTCCGTCTTTAACGGCTTCGAGTTCATACTCTTTAAACACAGGCAAATCATTCTTGTCAAATTCCAGCCAAATATTGTTGCCGTTTTCGTCAAACAAATAGTCCCATATATGCGAATCTTGAGCCTTTATTAAATGTTCTTCATATTCGTGGCAAAAAACCTTGTCAAATCGACAGTTTCCATAAGCATGATCACAGTGGCCGTGTGTATTTATGACAATAATCGGCTTTCCGCCTGTAATCTCGTCAACCAAAGCCTTGGTGTCCCCAAGTCCATACCCGGTGTCGATGAGCATGGCTTTTTCAGGGCCTATGATTAAAAACATCCACATGTCCCCAGCGCCATCACAGTTATCTGCGAATAGGGCGTAAACATTTTCACGGTATTGATAAACCTCAACATAGGGATTTACATCATAAATCTTTCTGGTCTTGTTGTTTTCTCTAACCTCTTTCATAAATGACTTGCTGATAAAATTTTGCGAAGCGCCGCCTTTGATTCTTTTTGATTTCAGCTCCGACTTTATAGGGATTTCTTGTACTTTCATTTTTACCTCCTGAAATATTTTCAGCCGACTTAGGTGCCGGCTTGATTTATTTAACAATGTTTTTTTATCAGTAATTAAAAAACACTATTTTACAAAATGGATTAAAATAACGAATATAATAATATTATACTTATTTACTATTTGCAATAATATTGCGAAAAACTATATATGATGTAGCACATATTAATTAATTGTGGAATTATTTAATATTAGCTGCATAAATGCCAAAAACAAATTGATTAATACGTGTTTATGCAATATAATCATGCTTGATTCGGGATAATCCTAAATTTAATCATAGTTGTATGAAATTCGGCTATATCACTTTATTTAAAAGGAAATTCTTTTATCATAATTTCAAAGCAATTTTAACTTTTTTTAGTTATATTGTTTGCAAAAAGCGCAAATGTTTGGGGCATATTATCCGCCCAGGAAAAAAATGCACTCAGTATTGTCGGGGTGTTTGATGACTAGACTAATAGATGATATTGAAAAATATTGTCTTTAAATTTTTTTATCTGGAGAAGAAAGGGAATGTATAATGGATTTAACTAAATTTAAAAAGGGGATTGGGGGGCTCAAGGGCTCACCGTTTTTTACAAGGGCGTTTATTTTGATTTTCCTTGTTGCGTTTTTCAACTACAACTCGAGCACAATGTTGGCGATAACTTTGCCTAAATATGCTAATGATTTAGGTGCAACCTCACAGCAAGTTGGACTGTTGTCGGGCATATTTGCAACGGCTGCATTCATCATGCGTCCGATATCGGGACAAGTTGTTGATAACGAAAACAAACTTACTATCTTGCGAATTTGTATTTTAACAATGATTGTCGCGGTTTTTGGACTAACGCTATCAACCAACTATAATATGATTGTCATTTTCAGAGCGCTTAACGGTTTGGCTTGGGGAATAGGCTCAACACTAACAATGACAATTGCGACTAATTGCTTTGATGCTAAAAATATGGCGACAGGTATTGGGATATATGGATTGGGTCAGACTATGGCACAAACAATAGCTCCGCTTTTCGCACTTCCATTTGCTTTAAAATATGGCTACAATAATTTATATTTTGTAAATGTCTCACTATTGATAATGTGCTTTATAATGACGCTATTTATGAAAATTGAATATGTGAAGCCTAAGGTGAAAAAATATTCATTCAACATAAAGAAAATGGTTTGCATCCCGGCGCTTATGCCCGCGGCACTGACTATGTGTAACTTTGTTGCAAAGGCCGGAATTATGGCATTTCTCGTAATATATACAGGCACACTGGGAATTGCAAATATCGCTATATTTTTTACAGTGCAAGCGGCAACAATTTTTATCTCCAGACCATTCATTGCAAAGCTTGCAGACAAATTTGGCGCAATAAAGGTGCTTGTACCGTGTGAAGTATTAACTGTGTTAGCAATGGTTACAGTTGCTTTTGGAAAGACTGTGCCGATGTTTGTGGTCGCGGCGGTGTTTGCTGGGCTTGCAATGGCAGGCGAGCAGCCCATCCTAATGGCGGAATGCGTAAGAAGCGTTGATGCATCCAAACGTGGAAGCGCAAGCAACACCTGCTATATGGGCGTAGATATCGGAAATATTTTGGGCAGCAATTTTGCAGGTGTGATTGTTGCTTACTTGGGATATCAAAGCATGTTCCTGGCAATGGCTGTACCGGCTATAGTTTGCACAGTCATTTACGTGTATTTCTATAATAAAAAGAAAAACTCACAGATAGAAATTGAGCAGACGGCTGCATAGCATATAAAAAGGCGGCTTTAGCAGTAAGATAATTATTTATATTTATCTAGAATTAAAAGATGTTAGGAATTTATACTTCCTGGCATCTTTTCTATTTTTCTTTGGAAACTAAATTAAGCTCATCAATAAATGACCGAGTTGTTTTTCCGAAACAATATAGTGGAACTCCATGCTTCCCGGAGGTTTTTTCCTTTTTAGCTTTGATTCTTTAATTTTTAGCAAAACTATAGGAATGATAAAATCTTTTATCATTCCTATTAAAAAAAGAGAAGAGAAAATGTAAGTAAATGAAAACTTACAGGTATAAGTAATTTATACGTTAATATTAAATCGTATAAATCAATTAACAAATAAACACAGCTTACCGATAAAAAATCAAGCCTCTAAAACATTGCTCATCATAAGCTCTAAAAGTCTGATAAGCTCCTTTTGAACGGCTTCATTCATATTCTTTGTTGCACTTGCACTCCATTTTGACAAATTACTGCGAATAATCGGCAAAAGTTCTGTGCCTTTTTCGGTAAGATAGATCATGTTTTGCCGTCTGTCTTCTTTGGACTGTTCGCGTATAACATAACCTAAATCTTCAAGGCTCCGGCACTTGCGCGCGACGCCGCTTTTATCTATTCCCAAAAATTCCGTAAGGCTGTCTTGGCTGGAACCTGGATGTCTGCTGGTGTACAAAAGAATCATAAACATCGATCCGTAGAGTTTGTATTGCTTTAAATTCGTGTCCAAATACTGTCTTCGTTGTCGCTCGAGCTGAGAAATGTATCTTATGATATTACGTGCGAATTCCTGACTTTCACTAATCATATTTTGACTCCTAACAGTTTACGCGGTTTCTTTTACCTCTAAGGTCCTTTGTAGTTTCAAGTCTAAATCAACTTTTGGGATAGTCTCTTTGTAATCGAGTTCAATTTTCTTAATTTTGCGGAAAAGCGAGATGACCATTGGCACCGCTATGCAAAAAGTCAATAAGTTTGAGACGGCTTGCGAAGCCGCGAGTCCATAGACACCAAATACTTTAGATAATATTAGAACAGAGGGTATAAGGCAGATAACCTGCCTTGAAAGGCCGAGCACAGCTGCGCCAATAGGCCTTCCGAGAGCTTGGAACAGTCCGTTGGAAATCGCTCCCCAGACTTGAAATGTCATAGTTATACACTGTGTTATTATCATAAAAGAGCCGATTTTTATAATTTCCGTGTCATTGGAGGCTGCGAAAATGCTCACAAGTTTTGTCGCGGATAAAGCCATTAGACCGCCTAAAACTATTCCTGCTGCGGCACCCATAAGGCTGCTTGTCCAAAAAGCTTTTCGGACCCTCGAGTATTTTTTGGCGCCCCAGTTATATCCCGCCACAGGCTGGAATCCCTGCCCGAGACCCATAATGCCTGCGCCAACCAATCGGGTTGCTTTGTTGGCAACTGAAGCGGCGGCAAGCGCGGAATCGCTGAAAGTGCCTGCAATGTTGTTTATTACAATTGTGGAAACAGCCATCATGCTGCTGCGCAGGAAAGTCGGTATACCCATTCGCGCGATTTCCACATAAATTTCTTTTGTGGGAGTGAAATACTTCGGCTTAATTTCAATCATTGATTTCTGCTGAAGGAATGGCACTAAAAGTATCGAAAAACTGATGAATTTAGAAATGCCGGTTGCAATGGCTGCGCCCGCGACACCAAGGCCGAAAACATTGATAAAGAGGGGATCTAAGCCGATATTTACTATACAGCCTGAAACCATACCAATCATTGAATATTTTGTGCTGCCTTCAGCTCTTAAAAGCTGGCTGAGAATAACTGTTCCAGCCGTAAAAGGAGAAGATAGGAGAATCCATCTGGCGTAATCCATTGAATAAGGTTTGACGGTGGCAGTTGCCCCCAGAACATCAATTAAAGGGCTCATGAAAATGTAAGCTATACCAGACATTATTATCAAAATAGTCATTGCGGTGAAGATTGTGGTTGTTCCCACTTTGCTCGCTTCTTCATCGCGATTTGCGCCAAGAAGACGAGAGATGTAGCTGGAAGCACCCATTCCGAAGCCCATCGCAATTGAGCGAATAAGATGCATCAAAGAGGAGTTTACGCCAACAGCCGCCGTGGCCGCTGTTCCCAGCTGACTTACAAAGTAAGTATCGGTTATATTATATATAGCATCGATGAGCATAGCTATAATCATAGGAATAGCCACAAGCGGAATCACCTTAATAACGCGTTCTTCCAGCATCATTTTTCGCCGTGCTTCTCGCCTCAGCATTTGGTTATCTGTCAATATCGTCTCCTCCTAAGTGCTATGCACATAAATGTTGCAATCTGACACTGTTGTGCATCGCAACTATTTTATCATTATACATATTTAATGTCAATCGCTACATGGCGTTAAACAATGAAAATATTTGATATAACAATATTTGTAGAAAATTAAAGTGTTGTGGTATTAAAAAAAAGGCATTGCCTCTTTTTTAATAGATGATGGAAATTTGCCTAACAAAATATTATTTCTTGTCCAGATACACATTTTCCATACTATAGCGCAGATAGCCTGAACTATGAATCATTTTAAAACACATGGTTCGTGTAACTCCGTTTCGGGTCATGTCTTTTTGCAAATCATAGCATTCAGGATCATCCAAAACAGCTTTGAAAGCCTCAGCGGAATTAGTCAGCATTATTGTTCCTGTGTCAATCGGTCCATGGCTGGGGAAAAGACAGTCAAATTCATCTTCGCGGGCTATGATTTTTAGAAACTCATTATAAAGCCCTTCCACCGAAGCGTATTTGTTGTAAGGATTTCCCGGCTTTGAGCCGCCTACACCCACTGAGCCTACGCAGCAATCGTCACCGCAGAAGAAAATACGGTTGTGTTTGTCCAAAAATCCCGCATGACCGCATGAGTGGCCCGGCAAAAATATTAGCTCAACCTCATAACCTTTTCCCAAATCAAATATATATCCGTCAGGTACGCCGACGATTTCATATTTTTTAAATTTTACAATGTCGTCTCTGTCAAAATCGGCCCATATGCCCACATCGTTTTCATCAAATAAATAGTCCCATATGTCGGGCTTCATTACATATTCAAGGTTATATACCTCATATTCATGGCAATAAACTTTGTCGAACTGGCAGTTGCCATAGGCATGGTCAAAATGAGCGTGTGTGTTTGCGACGTAATACGGCATATCACCCAAGATTTCTTCTACCAGCCCTTTGAGATTGCCGGCTCCAAAGCCTGTGTCGATAAGCAGTGCTTTTTCCGGACCCACGATGAGAAAAATCCAGGGATCGCCCATGCCGTCCAAGCTCTCGGTGTATATTCCATAAAGATTATCCCTGAACTGGTATACCTCAGCATAGGGATTTATATCGTACACTTTTTTTGTTTTGTCATGCTCTCTTAAAAGCTTTTCAAAAGCAGATCTTATGGGGTCTTCGGCCTCTCTCCATATTTTTCTCTTTGTTTTCACTGGAGAATTAATAAACCTGTGTTTGTTTAGTTCTTTTTCTGGCATGTTGAGATCCTTTCAAGATAGTTTCATACGTCGATTGTTTTGTCCATGTAAAGCGAGTCAGGACTATAGCGAAGATAGCCGGATTCGTAAATCATCTTCCTATACATTGTCCTGGTGACACCGTTTCGCGTTCTTTCGCCTTTTTCATCGTAGCACGTCGGGTCGTCCAGCACTGCTTTGCATGCTTCCATCACATTGACCAGCATGATGGTGCCGGTGTCTACAGGTCCGTGTCCGGGAAAGAGCCCGTCAAATTCATCTATTCTGGCTGTTATTTTCACCAGCTCATTATACAGTGCTTCAACAGAAGCATATTTTTTCATTGGATTGTCATATTTCGCGCCACCTATTCCCACAGAGCCGAAGCACGCGTCATCGCCGCAAATGAAAATACGGTTTTGCTTGTCCAAATATCCGGCATGCCCGCATGAGTGACCCGGCAAAAACACAAGCTCAACTTCGTAACCGCCGCCAAGGTCAAAGATGTGGCCGTCAGGAACGCCTATGACTTCGTATTCTTTGAATGGCACGATGTCGGCTCTGTCAAAGTCTGCCCAGATGCCTTTGCCGTTTTCATCAAAAAGATAGTCCCAGATGTGAGGGTTCATGCTGCCGAGAAGGCCATGAACCTCATATTCATGGCAGTAAACGGTGTCAAACTGGAAATTCCCATACGAATGGTCATAGGAAATGTGCGTGTTTGCAACGTAAAGAGGCATGTCACCGATAATTTCTTCCACCAGGCCTTTTAGATCGCCCACTCCAAAGCTTGTGTCGACAAGAAGCGCTTTTTCAGGGCCTACGATTAAATATATCCAAGGGTCGCCCATGCCATCCAAGCTTTCTGTATATATTCCGTAAAAATTATCTCTGAATTGATATACTTCAGCATAGGGATTGATGTCATAGACTTTCTTAGTTTTGTCATGTTCGCGTAAAAGTTTCGCATATGCCCAACGGATTGGATTTTCGGATTCTCTCCAAACGGTTCTCTTGGATTTTAGCGGGGAATTAATCGGTCTTTGTTTGTCTAATGCTTGTTCTGCCATTTTGTTGCCTCCGTTTTTTTGTTATAAAAATTATATCCCGGTGCAAATAGTCAGCACCCAAATGTCCACTTTCTGGTCCATGTCGCTTTTTGCCCTGGAGAGATTTCAAAGCTGCACATAACTTCAGGCGAAATAATATGATCTATTGTCCACAGCGCCACAAAAGCGGGCTTGTTGGAAACTTCTTCAGATATCCATGCGGGGCTTTTTTTATGCGTAAGCTTCCAGATGAAAGGAGTGTCATCATTAATTTCTTCTTCATTCACAATCATCATAGAAGGGGAGTTGCTGTAGTGTTTGAAAGTAAACCCGTTACCGTTTCCAACGAGAGCGTCGCCCCTTTTCGGAGCTTTTTCATCCTGAGAGGCTATCGACATGCCTAGGTGATAGTTGTCGCCTATTGGAAGATGCTCAATTGAAATGAAATTGTGACAATACTCAGTGAAATCCAATGATTCCGCTCCCACGTTTTCAACGCTCATGGTCATGGTAAGTTGATTGCCCTGAACCTCTAATTTTTTTATCTGACGTGCGGCATAGCCCATGCAAGGGTTTGGCTCGGTTATAAACGTAACGCTTGTTTGTGTGCTTTCAAATGAAATGTCATATGGCTCGTATTTGTATTTATGATGATGAACATATCCGCCTTCCAAGTCTTTAGTCAAAAGACCTATGCCCAGCTTAGGGAACTGCGCTCCGAGCGGTGCTTCCTGCGCGGGCTTTTGAAGCTTGAATTCGCTGCACAGACCGATGCCGCCAGTGCAGGGATGAGACAGGTTGTCGGGTTCGCGTGTGCAAAATTCATATTTATTATCAAGTGTTACCTGCGTGACAAATCCGGCACGGTCAAATCGGGTAGTTGTATTGGGGGATTCCCCCGGTGCTGCGACCTCCACTTTTAACCGCTCTGTTTCCAATATAATTTTCATTTACGTTGCTCCTTCAAAAAATTTTAATATTAAATCTTATGCAAACATCGCAGTCGGTTGGCTACTGTTTTAAAATTTGCACCATGATTAATTTTTTACTTTGAATTTCATAAAATGGTATGCACTAACAACTATTATACGCTCATTGGATATTGTTTCAAGATTTTTTTATGGCATTTTATTCATTATATGGAATTGGCAATTGTGCCATTTGCAAAATCATGCAAACCCAGAGGCTGGTTCGTTGACAGAAAAAGTTTAACATGATAATATTGTTGCGAGACACAACTTGTTGTTACACTACTATATTAATTCAATCAGATTAAAATTCAATAACGATAGCTACTAGATATTATTTGCCGAAAAACACAATAAAAAACGAAGAGGAGGGTACAACTTTGAATGGGAAATTATATTGCGGTGTTTCAAAAAAGCGTATCACACCCTCCGAAGAACTTTTGCCGAATCTCCGGGGCTTAATGAACTATTGTTTTGGCGGAGTCATAGACGAGCTCTATGTTCGCACCATTGTTTTTGACGACGGAGAGAATAAAACATTGATTGTGTCCTACGATTTAGATAAAGCCCCGTATCCCGAGGAAAATTTTACGGAGATTTATGAGCTCACTGGAATCCCGAAAGACAATATCTTGTATTTTGGAACGCACACGCACACTGCTCCTTTGACTGGGAAACGACCAGGTTTCGGAAAGAACAGACTACCCGAAGATAAGCAGGTTAAAAATGCCACTCATTTATATGAAGAATTCCTAAAAACAACGATGCTTGAAGCGGTTCAGGAGGCGATTTCCTCTATGCAACCCGCCAAAATGGGCTTTAGCACAGGAAAAAGCTATATTAATGTGAACAGAACACAAGATTATATAATTACCGATGAAAACGGGCAAGATCTCGCAGTGTGCGATCTTGGCGTAAATCCCGAAGGGCCTGTCGACCATACTGTTTTTGTTATGGAAGTGGAAGATTTAGAGGGAAATCCCATCGCTTTTTTTGTAAACTTCGCAGTTCATTGCGCACTGATGATATGGAATGCATATGGTGAAAATGAGATAGGAATAAGCGGCGACATTGCAGGCAACGTTAGCCAGATGATAAAGAAAAAATTTGATGGTAGCGTCGCGATTTGGTCCAGCGGAGCGGCAGGCGATGTTAACCCTACAATGCTTAACCAGGTGTATTTTCCCGATCCGAACACTGGCGAAAACAAATTATACAAAGTGTATGGGCTGGAAACGGCGCTTGTAATGCTGAAAATGACTTCAACTCGTCACTTTGCGGATATTTTAAAAGTTATAAAGAAAATAGATAATTTTACGCAGCAAGCTTCTGTTGGGTCTGTTGTGGAGTGGTCGCGCACACCCGCGTATAAAATAACTAAACTTGAAAACGGAGAGCTGGCCTATGAAGAAAGCGATTCAGCCGAGCCTTACGAAATACGCATGCACTTGGTCAAAATTGGCTATGTGGCGCTTATGGGCATAAGCGGGGAGCTTTATTCATCACTGGGCTTTAAAATACAAGAGGTTTCTTCCTATAAAAACACATATATAATAAATCATGACGCAAGCATGATGGCTAAGAGCGGATATATATTTGATGACGAAACTATCGGGCGATGCGCGAAGGTTCCCGCCAAATATATGAACTTACCGGGAGCTACAAGAGGTATCCGCAGCGTGCTGGGATATGTCGCGCCGTCTCTTGAAAAAAATACGATTAAGATGTTTGAAAAGCTTTTTTAAGCGCAACACAAAGCTCGTACGTGAATATGGTTTTTAAAAATTTAAAATAAAAAAATAGTAAAATGATTGCGAAAGCAAACCGAAGGGCCAACAATAAATGAAGATGCAGGAACTTTTTAAAGCAAAAAACGGTGTGGAATCGCCGTTTAGAAACAGGA
Source organism: Christensenellaceae bacterium (assembly GCA_963675575.1). Lineage (GTDB taxonomy): Bacteria > Bacillota > Clostridia > Christensenellales > UMGS416 > JAGLOK01. The sequence goes on along the minus strand of OY776378.1, from coordinate 1,851,895 downwards.
TGTTTATCCTGATTCTTATCATTGCTTTTTTGAACTATAACTCTATGTCGATGCTGGCAATCACATTGCCCAAGTACGCAAACGACCTTGGTGTGACATCGCAGCTGATTGGGCTGCTGTCAGGGATATTTGCAATGTGCGCTTTGATTATGCGTCCTTTTTCCGGGCAGATTGTAGACAATGAAGACAAGATTATTATGCTTCGCGTATGTTTGACGGTAGTTCTAGCATCCGTTGTTGGGCTGGCTTTTTCCACAACATATTGGCCGTTGCTTATATTCAGGGGACTTAATGGACTCGCGTGGGGTGTAGGCTCCACATTGGCGATGACGATTGCAACCAGTTCTTTTACCGCCAAAAACATGGCGACCGGAATAGGGATTTACGGCATGGGACAAACATTGTCGCGAACACTTGCGCCGCTTGTTGCTTTGCCGATTGCTGAAAGATTCGGATACAACAACTTATACTTTGGAAATATTGCAATAATGGTTTTATGTGTCGGCATGACCTTTTTCATGAAAAGGGATGGGGAAGAAACTAAAGCTAAGATAGTAAAGAAATATTCGTTTAATATCAAAAACATGATATATTTCCCGTCAATACTGCCGGCGGCTCTCACTTTGTGCAATTCAATAACCAAATCGGCTATTTCGGCATTCCTTGTAATTTACGCCGGTTCAATGGACGTGGCAAATATAGGCGTTTTCTTTACGGTTCAGGCGATTACTATTTTCGCATTCAGACCCATTGCTTCAAAGCTGGCCGATAAACTGGGAACCCTCAAAGTTCTTATACCCTGTGAATTGCTGATTATTTTGGGAATGATAACTATTGCGGTGTCCAAAACATTGCCTATGTTTATTTTCGCGGCTGTTTTAATGGGAATAGCGCTTGCGGGCGAGCAACCGATATTGATGGCGGAATGTATAAAAAAAGCGACTCCCGACAAGCGTGGGAGCGCAAGCAACACAAGCTATGTGGGTGTTGACATAGGAATGTTTACAGGCAGCAATTTGGCGGGCATTTTGGTAGCGTATGTCGGATACCAAAGCATGTACTTTTTAATGACTTTGCCTGTGGTAATTTGTTCGGTTTTATTCGTAATTCTGTTTAGGAAGGGTAAAGCACAAGAATTGAGCGAAGCGGAACTTGCGGCGGAGATTATAGAAGAAGAAGGGCATGAACCTATTTGACAGGTTCATGTTTAAAAATAAAGACAAAAGTATTGGAGGAATGAAATGAATAACAGATTATTTTGCGGTGCCGGTAAGGCTGATTTTACTGCGACTATGGATATGCTTCCTGTAACCGTGTTTACGCCGGGAAACAATCGCCCTATTGTTGGAATAATTGACCACACATATGTAAGGGTGATTATTCTTTCAGATGGCGAAAACAAGAGCGTTATTGTCTCATACGACATGCCGGCGGCGCCGGATTCCGATGGTCCAAACTCGGATGTGACCCCTGCGATTGCCATGATTGCAAAGCATTTGGGCATACCCGAAGAAAATGTTATGGCATTTGGAACGCATGCGCACTCTGTGCCTGGTGTAGGCTGTTTGAAACCAACCGCTTCCGAAGAAGAAAAAAACTTCAATGAAGTTTATTCCCAACGTGTATATGCCGCCACAATGGAGGCGGTGAAACAGGCGCAAGCTTCGATGAAACCTGCTAAGGTAGGAGTGGCTAAAGGCAAGTCCTACATCAATGTTAACCGCAATCAAACCTATTCGGGTGACACTCGCGCGCAAGAAGTGGTAAGTCTTGGGGCAAATCCTGAGGGTCCGTCAGACAAGACTCTTTTCACGCTTCGCTTTGAAGACATGGAAGGCAAGCCGATCGCGTTTTATGTAAACTACGCCGTGCATGGCGTTGTTATGATGTGCAACACCGTATTTGAAGATGGAGTTGGAATATCTGCGGATCTTCCGGGAGCTGCGTCCACCATGCTAGAAGAGCACTATGAAGGTGCAGTGGCCGTTTGGTCTCCGGGTCCGGCGGGAGATCAAAACCCAACTTTTATGTCAAATATTTATTATCCGGATCCTGCAACCGGAAAGGTGGCTGAAAAGATTTCAAAGGACAGTAAGGCTGTACTTTTGCCGCTGGCGACACGGCACTTTGATGATATATTGCGTACGCTTGCAAAGATTGACGAATATAGCGAAAAAATTCAGATAGCTTGCGCGGTTGACTGGTCATCCACACCCGGACGTCTTATTATCAAAGAAGATCCAAAAGATTTCAGAAGCCCAATAAAGGAGATAGTGACTGAAGGCGCACCAGATTATAAAGTGCGGATGCAACTTATGCGAATCGGAGACATCGCTATTATAGGAACAAGCGGAGAGCTTTATTCCTCTTTGGGTCAGCATGTAAGAGAGGTTTCACCGCTTAAAAACACCTGTGTGGCAACGATATGCGGCACCCGAAATCCCGGATATATTTTTGATGACGAAGCTTTTGCAAGAGGAGGACATGGAGCACAGGGTGCGAAGATGCTGCCGGGATATCTATATGATAACTTGGCGAATGTAGCACGTGGGCTTTTTGATAAGATAAAAAAATAGCACCAAGCATTTAATTAACTATATATTATGCAGGAATCCAGGATTTTATTAGGGTTACTGCGTAATTTTTTAATTGACATGAAAAGTCTGTAATGATAATATTGTTGCAATATACAACCGTATTGATGCTAAACAATTGCCGTAAATATTAAATATGTTAATAAATATCATTGAAGACATTATTATAAAATAAGAATATTAATTAAGAATCAGCTGTCTTGAAAAAACGTATAAAATTTATAACTTTTAATAGTTGGATTTATTATAAAATTATAGTTCTCGGAGGGAAAAATGATTGACACAAACTTAGAGACGGGGCAGATCCCGGAGGAAGAAGAACCAAAGAAGATATGGAACAAGATTTTTATAAACATGTTTATTATAAACTTAATGTTTCATTTATGCACAACAGCGATGAACACATTGACGGCGAAATATGCAAGCTTTCTAGGCGGATCGGCCACTGTAGCCGGAGCTGCAACTGGGATGTTTGCGGCAACAGCAATAATTTTCAAAATTATTTCAGCGCCGGCCCTTGACTCCCTAAACAGGAAAAAACTTTTATTAGGGGCAATCGGTGTTATGACAGTTGCGTTTGTTGGATACACATTTTCAAATTCCATTCCGATGCTTATGGCTTCGCGTTTGGTGCAGGGGGCAGGCCAAGCCTTCACAACCACAGGATGTCTCGCTATCGCAGCAAGCTCTTTGCCCAATGGCAAGATGGCAAGCGGAATCGGGTATTTTGCTTTATCATCCGCGGTAACCCGAGCAGTTGCGCCTCAAGCGGGTCTTTTGTTAGTAGATTTAGTTGGGTATAATTACACTTTTGCTATTCTTGCATGTATTATGGGATTAACCATAGTATTTACCGCATCGATGAAGCTTGAGCATAAAAAGACAAAGAAATTCAAGATTTCACCTAGCACAATAGTTGCAAAAGAAGCCTTGCTTCCCGCGGGAATATATTTAGTTATAGCCATTGCAATGAGCATGACAAAATCCTTCCTTGTATTGTTTACAGACTCACTGGGCATGGGTTCGGAAATCGGAATATTTTTCACCGTATCGGCAGTCGTTTTGATGATAACAAGACCATTTATAGGAACGTTTGCAGACAAATTCGGAGTTATCAAAGTGTTGATTCCCGCATTGTTATGCACAATAGCTTCATTCTTCATAATAAGTGCTTCAAGTGCGCTTTGGATGTTCCTTGTAGCAGCTGTAGTGTTGTCATTCGGCCAAGGGGGAACACAGCCCTCCATGCAGGCGACCATCATGAGGAGCGTTCCGGCAGACCGCCGAGGCTCGGCAAGCTGCACATCGTATTTAGCTTTGGATACAGGAACTCTTATAGGACCGGTTATTGGCGGAGCGGTTATTGACCAAGCGGGCTATGTTGCGGCATGGCAGCTAATGACGATTCCAATTTTCATAGGGTTGGCCATGGTAATTATTTTCCGCAAGAAAATAGCTTCGATCGGGCAGGGAGTTAAAGCTTAATAGTTATTTCTAAACTTCATAATGGGGGTCATGAAAGCGTATACAAGAGTCATTAAAGCCGGAGAGCTTGTTGATCGGTTGAATGTCGCTTACAATGAAGCTATAAAGGGCGAGGAAATAAGATTCAAGTTTGTTAAAGGGTTTGGGTTATCGATTTCAAACAAGACAGCGTTCTTAAAACGCTGTCTCTTTTTATGAAATAAGTTCAATTTTAGCGATACAATTATGGAGAAATAATAATAAAAAATAAATCCTATTGACACATAACGATATATTGCTTATTATTTAACAGGCGATATATCGTTATTTAAAATATTATATTAAATTGAATATAAAAGCTGTTTGTTTTCCAGCTTGGGATGATTAAATTATATAAAAATAGGGGGGCAATACTTTGACAACACAAAATAAAAATAAAATGGGAGTAATGCCGATAAAAAAGTTGGTTTTGAATGTATCGTTGCCTTTGGTTGTATCCATGCTTGTCCAGTCTCTATACAACATTGTTGACGGAATTTTTGTGGCTAAGATAAGCGAGAACGCTCTGACGGCAATTTCCCTTTCAAGCCCGATTCAGATGCTTATGATATCTGTTGCGGTTGGCACTGGCGTGGGAATAAATTCGCTGCTTTCCAGAAGACTGGGCGAAAAAAAATATGACGATGTAAACAAGGCGGCGATAAACGGATTGTTTTTAGCGTTGATGACATCATTGCTTTTTGTAATATTCGGGCTTTTTCTTGTTCCAACATTTTTTAAGAATTTTACAGATAACAGTGAAGTGATTGCGCTTGGAACTTCCTATCTGAGAATTTGCACTTTTGTAAACTTTGGTATTTTCTTCGCCATAGTAGGCGAGCGTTTTTTGCAGGCGACTGGAAATACTTTTCTTAGTATGATTGCCCAAACTTCCGGCGCTGTGGTGAATATTATCTTGGATCCTATTCTTATCTTTGGCTTGCTGGGCGTACCGGCGATGGGGATTGAGGGTGCAGCCATCGCAACTGTCACAGGTCAGATTATCGCGGCTGTAGTTGCTTTTACACTAAATAAATTCAAAAATAAATCAATTTCCTTGGAATTCAAAAAGTTTAGACCTTCAGGCAAAATGATAAAACTGATTTATAAGGTTGGCGCTCCGATGATTTTGGTTACTGCCATGCGCAGCGTTGTGAGAATAGGAATGAATAAAATCTTAGCTGAGTTCTCCATCACTGCAGTTGCTGTTTTCGGCGCATATTTCTTACTTCAGCGCTTTGTGAGCTTTCCAATCATGGGGCTTTCTCAGGGACTGATTCCTATTGTTGGATTTAATTACGGATCGAAAAATGAGGAACGCATCAAAAAAGCAGTTAAATTTACGCTTCAGATTGCGGTAAGCATAATGGCAGTTGGAACTGTTGCTTTCCTTGCTTTTCCCAGACAGCTTCTTGGGCTATACAGTGCAAGCCAAGAGATGCTCGATATCGGTATTTACGCGTTCAGAATAATGGCGTTAACTTTGATACCAATGGCGTTTACCGTCACTATAGGAAGCATGTTTAACGGAATGGGAAACGGCCTTGTGAACATGACGGCCACGTTGCTTCGGCAAGTATTGCTGCTCCCGTGCGCATTTGCTTTCGCTCTTTGGTGGGGGCCTGAAAAGATATGGTACGCTTTTTGGGTGGCGGAAGGATCAGCAATGCTTTTTGTTCTTTGGCGCTATGCACGAAAACATAAAAAAATTATTGCATAAATATAAACTTTGGGTTTTTCTCAAAATATTTCTTACTAGCTATTGACATTTAACGATATATCGCTTATTATATAGATAACGATATATCGTTAAAGAATATGCGGAGGTGAAAACTAATGAGAAATCTTATTATAAATAGAAGAACGTCCAATCTAAATGAAAGATTATACTGGCAAGACAATATTCTGAATACTATGCAAAAGCTTATGCTGGAAGACCATATGCATGGCTACTGAACAAAGACAATATAACAATTAAAAAAACAGGAGATGAAAATTAATGAGAAATAATGATATGAAAAACAATAGAGATAGTAAACATTCAAATAATCACAGCAGAAATCACGACAGCAAATGCGATACTAAGCATGACGATAAAAAGCAAGGCAAACATAAGAGATTTTTTGGAAGAGGAGAGATACAAAGAGTTCTCCTTAAGCTTTTGCAGGAAAAGGATATGCATGGATACGAAATGATTAAAACATTGGAGGAAAAATCATCGGGAATGTATAAACCGAGCCCGGGCTCTATATACCCGACAATGCAAATGCTTGAAGATCAAGGATACGTTGAAACAAAAAAAGAAGACCGCAAGACTGTATTTTCAATTACCGAAGCGGGGAAAACGTATCTGGAAGAAGAGGAGAAAAAGCATCCCGGAACAGACAGAAGCGATTTTTTCGAAGCTAAAGTAAAAGGTGAAAAACGAAAGGGTATGCACTCTGAGTTTTTCCAAGAGAATGAGGAAATCCGAAAAAAAGTAAAAGGAACAGCTCACTTATTATTTGATGCCGCAAAGTATTCTTTTTCCACACCGGAAAAGAAAGTGGAGTTTGAAAATATGCTTGAAGATTTAAAAACAAAGCTAGAAGAGTTTATAGAAGACGAGGATTAATGATTTTGAGCATCAAATTTATAGATATAAAAGAAAAATATTTTTTGAAATTTTATAATAGTAGGAGGAATTAAATGGGCGGAATGCATATGGGTGGCGGAGGCGGAATGTGGAGAATGGGACAAGGGTATGATGAAAATGCCCCCAAACCCAAAATAACAAAAAAATTATTAAAAAGAGTGGCGGCATATTTTTTACCGTATTGGAAGCTGATAGCGCTTTCTCTTATAGCAATCATCATTTCCGCGGCTTTGGGGCTTGTTCCACCTCTTATTATTAGGGACATTATAGACAAAGCACTTCCCAGCAAGGATTTGGGATATCTTGCTTTGCTGGTAGGAGGATCTTTTGCTGCCACATTGATGGTCGGAGTAATTGATGTTGCCGATAGTTATCTGCAGACGTTAGCCTCATCGCGCATTATATATGACATAAGGAATGCGATGTATAAGCATCTTGAGCATATGTCGCTAGCGTTTTTTTCAATAGTAAAACCCGGTGATATAATAACTAGGATGACCAGTGACATCACAGGTATACAGGCGGTTTTCCGCGATACAATTGCGAATTTAGTCAGGAATGTCTTTGTATTGGCATTTACTGCGGTTGCGCTGTTCGCGATGAACTGGAAGCTTGCGATAATCGGGCTTATAATAGTGCCGTTCTTTGCAATTCCTACAAAACAAGTGGGCAAGAAGAGGTGGAAAATAGCTTCCGAAACTCAAAGCAAGCTTCAGGAACTTAACCAAGTGGTGCAGGAATCCTTAAGCATAAGCGGTTCAACTTTGATGAAAATCTTTAACCGTGAAAAAGTTGAATATGATAAGTTTGAAAGCTTCAATGAAGAGGTTACAAAGCTCCAGATAAAAGAAGCGATTGCCGGCAGATGGTTTAGAATGGTGCTGGCCATTATAACCACGATTGGTCCGCTGTCAATTTATTTTTTCGGAGGTCTGCTATTTATTAGAGGCGATTTATCCGTGGGAGCTATTGTTACGTTTGTAGCACTGCTGAGCAGGCTGTACCGCCCTGTCACGCAGATTTCCAACATTCATGTTGATATTACAAGATCTATGGCATTGTTTGAACGTATTTTTGATTACTTCGATAAAAAGCAAGACATTGTTGACAAAGAAGATGCTATATCTGTTGAATCAATAAATGGCAACGTAGAGTTTGAAAACGTCACATTTATTTATGATGAAAATAAAGTGGCACTTAACTCAGTTTCATTTTTATGTGAACCCGGCACTATGACCGCGTTGGTTGGCCCGAGCGGTGCGGGGAAAACAACTTTTACAAACCTGATACCGCGTCTATATGATGCCACTGAAGGCGTCGTTAAGATTGATGGAATGGATGTAAGGGATATGAAGATAGAATCCTTGCGTTCAAACGTAGGCATGGTGTTGCAGGATTCATACCTGTTTAATTCTACGGTGAGAGAAAATCTGCTTTATGCCAAGGAAGATGCTACCGATGAAGAAATTACAGAAGCATGCAAAGCGGCAAATATCCATGACTTTATAATTACACTGCCCAAAGGCTATGAAACCATAGTGGGTAACAGGGGAGTAAAACTTTCCGGAGGCGAGAAACAAAGGATGTCCATCGCCCGCGTTATATTAAAAAATCCGTGCATCATTATTTTGGATGAAGCAACATCCTCGCTGGACTCAATTTCTGAATATTTGATTCAAAGCGCGATGGAACCGCTGATGAAAGACAGAACAAGCTTTGTAATCGCGCACAGACTGTCAACAGTCATGGCGGCCGATAACATTATTGTACTGGAAGACGGCGAGATAAAAGAATCCGGTAAGCATGAAGATCTGCTGGCAAAAGGAGGGCTCTACAAGGAGCTCTATGACACGCAGTTTAGACCCAAGTAAAAGAGATATTTAACATTTTAGGGAATGTAAAACTTATACCGATATGATACTTGCACCGTCTTAAATAAGGCGGTGTTTTTACGATAAAAGAAGAATAAAAGAAGAATGTTCCAATTGGCAGACATATTTTGGTGTGATATAATATATTATAATATTTTGATTATGTCCTCTTTGCATAAAGATTACACAGACGGATTTGGTATTTTTTAAACCTGTTTTTTAGTCCCTATGTGAAAAGAGGGTATTTTTGTGCCAAATGGACGAGGTATGTGATTTGCTTAATAAAATTAAAGAAAAAGTCTCAGAAAATATAAACGGTAAAAATATATTTGCGGCAGCACTTATTTCAGTTGTTTTTATAATATCTTTATATTTTGCTATAAATGAAATGAGCACATATTCCAAAGAGAAAAAAGAAGTGACCGATAACAAGGTAAAAACAGTAAGAATCAATGAATACGCGGTGAGAAACAAGAATACATTCCGCGATGAGGATTGGCGAAGCCCCGATTGGGCAGAACTTTATAACTATGGAGAGGAACCCGTTTGGTTGGGGGACATCTATATATCCGATGATTTAGAAGAGCCCGGGAAATTCCTGCTACCTGACACAACGCTTATGCCCGGCGAATATTTACTGGTGCTGGCATCCGGCAACGCTGCCGCGGATGATTCATATATCCGTGCGCCGTTTAAGCTTGGTGAAGATGATAAGAATATATTGCTTTACCGCGGGGACAAAATATTGGATTGCGTGGAGCTTGAATATCTTCCCACGGACATCTCGGCGGGATATGGACAAGACGGCAGCTTTGGATTTTTTGCGCTGCCTTCGCCTGGAGCGCCAAATGCGGAAGAAACATATGAGCGATATGACATCTCGCCCGAGAATCCGTATGAAGGAACGCTTATAATCAACGAGTATATGTCGGATAATTCGTATAATCTGGCGGATGATGATGGCAATCATTTTGATTGGATTGAGATATATAATCCCCAAAGCACACCTTTTTATCTTGGTGACGCGTATTTGTCCGATGATGAAAATCAGCTTAATAAATTCAGGCTTCCCGACATCACTTTGCAGGGGGATGAATATATAATCATATACGCATCCGGAGAAATGACGGAAGAAGAAACACTAGACGCATCCCACGCGCCATTCAAATTAAGTCCGGATGACACGAAGATTACACTCGCGTATAAGAGCGGATATATTATAAACCAATGTGATGTGTATTCTTTGCCAACGGATGTTTCCGCCGGGTTTGATGTGGATGGAAACTTTGGATTTTATACTCTGCCCACGCCCGGAGCGCCAAATGACACACCCAGAATGGATTCATATGATGTTTTGGCGGACTATATTCCGAAGGGGACAATAGTTATAAACGAATGGATGCCTAACAATCGCTTTAGTATCTTGGACGCGCAGGGGGACGCGAGCGATTGGGTGGAGATATATAACCCAACCGGAGAGCGCGTTTCGCTTAAAGGCTATGCTTTGAGCGATGACGCCGAAAATCTTTTCAAATGGACCTTTCCAGATGACACCGAGATACTTCCGGATGGCTATATTTTGATATTTGTAAGCGGAAAAGATGAAATTATAGAGGGGCAGCTTCACACCAATTTCTCGCTCTCGGATGGAGAAACGCTTTATCTGATTGAACCTAACGCGGCAATAGCCGACATTGCGGAGATTGAAGATTTGCCGGGAAATGTATCAATTGGGAGGACGGAGGACGGATACGGATATTTTTCACTTCCAACACCGGGCAAAGAAAACACTACAGCCAGCACCCCAAAGATTGAAGCGGGTGTTGATTTTTTGTGCGGAGATGTTTATATCAGCGAAGTGGCGGCAAGCGCGACTCACTTTCAAAGGTATATGAACAAATCCATGTATGAATATATAGAGATATATAACCGCGGCGAAAAAACAATAGATTTGTCGGGCTATACGATTGCCGAAAGCGGGGGGGGATCTTATGTGTTGGAAGAGATGTCAATCAATCCGAATGGTTATCTGCTGCTTTCGCTAAAGGGATATGCTCAAACAGGCTCGGAAGACTTAAGAGAATCCGGAATGAGCTTAAACTCCTCGGGGGAAGAAATACTTTTGATGAACGCGCAAGGGCAGGTCGTAGACTATTTTGACACCGGATATCTTTTGGGCGACTACAGCAGCGGAAGAATAATAGGCGATGAAGAAACAAGAGTTTTCTTCAAAGAAAAAACGCCGGGGAAAGAAAACAGCGGCAGCATATATACATCATATTCCGAAAAACCTTCATTTTCACATGAAGGCGGAATGGCTGACGGGCCAATACTCCTTTTAATGAGTGCTCCTGAAGATGCCGTAATTTATTACACTTTGGATGGGAATCTGCCTACACAAAGCGGCGATATTTATACACAGCCTATCTCAATCGAGAAAGACACCGTGGTGCGAGCTGTGGCGCTGGAAGAAGGAAAGCTCCCCAGCCAGATTGAAAACAAAACATATATTTTGGAGCGAAAGCACGAACTTCCCATAGTTTGTCTGACCTCGCCGCCTGCATATCTTTTCTATGAAGCATCCGGAATATACGCGAACGGCGAAGGCTACGGCAGAGGAAATTATCCTTACTTTAAATCCAATTATTTTATAGACCTAGAGCGGCCGATATCCTTTGAATACTATGATGAAAACGGGCAGGCGGCGCTGGCGTTTGACGCAGGTGTGCAAATCGCGGGCGGATATTCCAGAGCTGTCAATCAAAAATCACTTGTTGTGCGTTTAAGAGATGAATACGGACTGAGCGAAGTGGAATATCCTTTCTTTGAAAGCGGTGCAAGCACTTTTCGGCATATATATTTAAGAAACGGAGGGCAGGACGGCTGGAAGACCAAAATCAGGGATTGTTTCATCCAAAACAGCATGGCGGAGTTGGGAACAGTGGACACAAAGCGGGGCCGGCCTGTCGCAGTTTATATAAACGGTGAATACTGGGGAATGTACAACTTGCGAGACAAGCTCAATGACGAGCACCTCGCGATAAAATATGGCATTGACCAAGACAAGTTAAATATTATATCGGAATATTCCACAGCCAAAAAAGGAAGCAATGCAGAATGGATGCAATTGCGGGAATTTTGCCAGACCCATGACTTTAGGATTCAGGAAAACTATGATTATTTGGTGAGCCAGATTGATTTGCAATCATTTATCGACTATATCATTGCCGAAACATTTTACGGGAATGTGGATACGCATAACATCACATTTTGGAAAGCGGACATAGAAGGCTCAAAGTGGCGGCCTATGATGTTTGACATGGACTTATCCATCCGTGGGGTGGGCTACAGCATGGTAAATATGTATTTGGGGAAAACGGGTCTCGGCTTTCATGCGCACATTATTAAATCGCTTGCCAAAAACGAAAGTTTTAAACAGGTGTTTATCCAAAGATACTCCTATGTATTAAACAATGTCTTCACCGAAGAATATTTTAACCGTGAAATTAATCTCTTGGAAGATGAGATAAGGCTGGAGATGGAGTATCACGTGGACCGGTGGAATAGGCCAAGCAGTATGGAATATTGGCAGGAATGCATGGATGTTTTTAAGGCGGGCGTGCTAAGCCGAAGATTTGAGGCGGTAAAAGAGATTGAAGAGTATTTTGATTTGGACGAGCAAGAAATAGCCGAACTTTTCCCATGGTATACAAAGCAATAGACTTATAGATTCTTTTAAAAAGCCGAATGGTTAAATTAATAGTTTATTAATATAAAAATAAGAGCTTTTATTCGTCTTGAGGCAAAGGCAGATCTATGTGAAACTTTGTGTACTGTCCTTCCTCTGTTTCAAAGCTTAAAAACCCGCCATGATCCTTCATAATACTATAGCTTATGGCAAGCCCGAGGCCTGTTCCGTCAGAGCGGTTTTTTGTTGTGAAGAACGGCTCAAAGATGTGTTTTTGCGCTTCTATGGGAATTCCACTGCCATTGTCCTCAACAGTTATTCTTACTACCTTTTTTTCCGCCGCAACATGCTGGTGTGCAGAAATAAGTATTTTTTTGTTGTAATCATCTATCGGGTATTTGATAATTAGAGCATCTTTCGCGTTTGTTAATAAGTTTAGAAGAACTTGCTGAATTTGCTGAGAGCGGCATTTCACTTGTGGAAGGTCTTTTTCTATGTCAAGCTCAATGGATATCGAATTTCTTTTTATCAGAACTGAACATAGTGACAAAACTCCTTCAATCAATGTTTCGGCATCCGTTTTTGAACTAAGGCTTTTATCTGTTCTGGAGAATGTTAAGAGATTGCTGACGATGGTGGAAACTCTTTTTGTCTCTTGTATTATTTCTTTTGAATAAATTTCGATGTTTTCTCTGGACTCATTAAGGTTTCCATCCTGTGAGGCAGCAAGGTCGTTAATAATCTGGCCGTAGTTCATTATTCCGTTTATGGGATTGTTTATTTCATGTGCGACTCCGCTTGCTAAAACGCCGATTGATTCCAGCTTTTGCTTGTTTATTAAGTGCGCTTCCATCGATAAGATAGCGTCATTTGACGCTTCCAACTCTCTCTTTTTAATATTCACCTGCCGCCTTGTGTATAAAACGGCGAATACGAGCAAAACAATAACTACAGGTATAATCACCACCAACATGGATTGAAGCGCTTCCCATATAGTGGGGGTTGTGTCTAGCAGAAATGGGAACCATTTTTTATAAAGCTCATCGTATGTTCCGTTTGCCGACACTATCGCTAGGCCTTCATTGAGCTTTGCCAGCAATTCTTTGTCGCCTTCTTTTACAGCGAAACATAACTTATGCTCAAATCCTTTTAAATTAGTTCTCAGTACCGTTTGATTTTCTTCGTTTATTGAAGTAGCGGGCTCGAGATTGTCGAGGCCAAGGTCATCTATAATTAATTGCCCAACCAGGTTTTGCGCCAAAACAGCGTCATATTGACCGGAAGCCAAAAGCTCGAAAGCTTCAGCATACGTATCGGTTAAAATTAAGGTGTCGGTAAAATTCATCAGTTCGGCATATTCTTGAGCATTGTCGCCGCGCATTACAACGATTTGCTTGCCGTACAAGTCATCTTCAGTGGAAATAGGTGAGCCTTTTCTTATGAAAATGTTTCCGTGCATAATTATGTATGGAGCTGTAAAGTCGTATACCTCATCTCTTTCTTCTGTATATCCCACCAAAGGCAAAACATCCAATTCGCCATCTGCGAGCTCTTGCTTAATTATTGCCCAATCGTCTATTTTGAAAGAAATGTTTATTCCCACCTCAGCTGCCACAGCCTTTAAAAGGTCTACGGAAAAACCATCAGCTACGCCTTCGTCCGTAACAGAAAACGGGGGATAATCATATTCCGTTGCACTCTTATAAAACTCACCGTCAGCATATGCCACACTGAAAGAAAGTACGAAAATTATTAGAATAACTATTGATGTTTTCCTAATCATTTAAAGCCTCGTTTTTTTTGCGAAAGTCGGTTTCTAAGATTTGCTGGATACACTTATATTATATAGCTATAATACAATAAAGACAAACGCGAACATTAAAAATTTTGGTTATTATATATAATTTAGTTAATGGATTAACTATTGAGAGGCTTATATGAAATACGATTTTGAAAAGCTTGTAAACAGAAGAAATACGGATTCCTCAAATGGGACCATCTAAGCGAAAGCTGCAACGTCGATGCAATATACGCAATATAGGAATGCTGGGATGTAATGATATTTATAAAAACAAATCCTTATGCAGATTAATTTTAAAGTAATATATTGCCATAATAGTAAATTGAATATATAATGATGGATAACGCTAATAATATTTTTTTAGTACGGTTATTAAAGATGAAGATAATGGAGGAAAGTATGAATCAAAAGAAATCTTATTTTCAACTGGTGGTAATTATTTTAACTCTGGTTCTTTTGCTTGCTGCGTGTAGCGGAGCAGCCGACTCTGAATCAAGTGAGATACCAAGCCAAGAAGTACAAACGCAGACAGTTGAGCCAAAAGCACTGGAGCCTCAACCGCAAGAAAGCACAAACGATGCTGTACAGGCAGATAACCAAGTAGTGAATGAAAAAACAGAAGATGCTTCGTTGGGGAAAAAGGACGGAGTTTTAAATGCGATAATCTCTAATCCTCAAGAGCTTTTTAGCGAAGGCAGAGATCAAATGGCGGAAAATGATGGAGGCCAGTTTGGCTCAGGCGTTGCTGAAAAAAGAGTAAATGAGGAAAGGATGGAGCTGTTTTCCGGTGATGAGGGCGCATATATGCCGCTTAACACCAGATTGCGTGATTTTGGAAGCGACAACCGCTCACAGCAAGCTATATTAGTTAAGTTCCAACCTGAAAATGTTAATAATCTAAAATTTGATTTTATGGGCATGGGAGAGTTCTCAATATCGTTTGAGCAGAACGGGTGGAATTTTACTGATGTTAAAGCCTTTAAAAAAATGGCGTTTGCTGACAGCACACCTAATAACTTTGTGTTAAAAGGGGACGCACTATATTATATTCTGGTAGCATTCGATAGTGAGGCTAATTTGCGATGTATGGTTTGGGAAGAAAATTATTATGAAAACCAAGCTTATTTAGAATATTCGCTATATAATGGCGCAGATGATATTTTCGATAGCAATTGGCAAATGCACATTGGCTTTGATGCCAACGGGCAGCTTAATATATATGAGTATGCAGTTTACACATTTGATGAAATGAAGGAAAATCCACCTATAATAATGGTAGAGAATCCTCAAAATCAGGGAGATGATCCGGGACCTGAATGGGCAATAAATATTAACGGAAGCTTCGATGCGATGAGCCAAGGCTTAGTGGGAAATGTGGAGTTAAACGAAATAAATATTAACAGCGATAAGTACTCTGGATATTGGCTATCCGACATAATGAACTTTGCAAATGCAGGAGCAGATAGCGCAACTGTTGTATTTGGGGCTGAAGGTGTTGAATCAATGCAGGTAGATACCAATAATGCCTTTATCGCATTTAAGAAAAACGATGAATTTATGGATGGACCATATTTGTGCTATGATAATAATTGCAATGAATATCCGGTAATTGAAGTGCAAATTAACTAAAATGAAAATGCTTTGTCTAATGGAATAATTAGATCATTGATATATTGAATATAATAAGGTAAGGCAATTAAAATCATTTTAATTGCCTTTAATTATAGCCTTAGTTTATTTCAATTAATAAATTAAATTTAGATATAGCTTGCATTATAGATAAATAGATTAGGCTATGTTTGCAATTTACCTATTTATCCCTTTGCTTTCTTGCATATAAAATCCTCTGAATATATAATGATTTTAGAAAATGTAGGAGGCGCTTATGAAATACGATTTTGAAAAAGTTGTAAACAGAAAAAATACCGGATGCCTCAAATGGGACCATCTAAGCGCTAGCTGCGCCGATGACGCTATCCCGGCTTGGGTTGCCGATATGGATTTTGAAAGCCCGCCTGAGGTGGCAGTGGCGCTAAAAGAGCGCGCGCAGCACGGAATATACGGCTATACCAAGATGGATGAGGCGCATTACAGCGCGGTTCAAAATTGGATTAAAACACGCTACGGATATGATGTGAAAAGAGAATGGATTTTGCAAAGCGTGGGTGTGATAAGCTCTCTTAACGCCATTGTTGATGAGCTTTTGGGTGAAGGCGGTTCGGTGGTTATGTGTACGCCTTGCTATCCAATGTTTTTCACCTCGGCTACAGGGGGAGGGCATAAGAAGATTGAAAGTCCGCTTGTTTTTCGCGATGGGAAATATCGCATGGATTTAGAAGATATCGAGCGTGGCTTCATATCGGGCGCGAAGGTTTTCATACTTTGCAATCCGCAAAACCCGGTCGGGCGAGCGTGGACATATGAGGAGCTTCAACAATTGGGCGAGCTTTGTGAGAAGTACGACGTTTATGTTGTGAGCGATGATATCCACTGCGACCTTATATTGCCGGGGCAAGAATATGTGCCCGCAATTACAGTGGCGACGCTTAAAGAGCGCGTAATCATGTTAATCAGCGCGACAAAGACATTTAACCTTGCAGGACTTCATACTTCAAGCGCTGTAATCCCTGATGAAAAACTGCGGGAAGACGTATATGCGCGGCTTGTGCGCTATGGGCACATGGAGCCGAATATATTTGGTATAACAGCTCAGTACGCGGCATATAAAAATTGCGGCGGATGGCTGGATGAGCTGATGCAAGTTATAGATTCCAATATGGATTATATGCTGAATATTCTTGAAAAAACGCCACTTAAAGCAATAAAACCCGAAGCTACTTATCTTTTGTGGGTGGACTGCTCGGATATGGGATTAAAAGGCAAAGATATATTGGATTTCTTTATTAAAAAGGCTAACATCTGTCCAACGTGGGGAAAAAGCTTCGGAGATGAAAGCTTCATCCGCCTAAACCTCGCCGCTCCGAAAGCTTTGGTGGAGGAGATGGCAGAGAGGATAGTTCGGGCGTTTGCATCAACAAATACCTGAATAAAATAAAATTTCTCCTGTATTGGCATCTACAGTGGCGGAAAATTCTATTATAATTTGCAAATTTTCCATTGATTCAGTGTTATGATTATCGAAGTTTAACACTTCAATCATCCACTGTTGTATTCCGTTATGACAATTCATATAAATTTCTATATTATGGTCTGTGCGATCCAGAAAATAGTTATTCTTGTCCTCTTCGCTCAGATAGGAAAATTCTTTTTCAGCCGCTTCATATGCTAACTCAATCGCTGCTTCCTCGGAAATTTTATAATCCGCATCCACAGCAGAGGGGTCTTCATTGTTGAAGATGGAAAATGCCCTTGTTGTCCCGTCATATACAATATTCGCATTGACAAGATTTCCTGTGTGCCTGCCTTTATCCGACAGCTGATAGAAATAAAATCCATATACTGTTTCATGGGGCTTATGCATATTCAAATAGTAATCATAGTCGAAAAATTCTGGGCAGTGTTTCATAAGCTCGTCTATTGCAACTTGCTTTGCCCCTTCTTCATCCAAAAGCTCCTCGGGATTATTGTTCGCGATATTGGATGTGAATAGACGAATATCACCTGTTTCGGTGTCTGTCAAATAATCGCCTGTTTCATTTCTGAAACGAAACAATTTGGTATTTCCTAGTTCAGTTTCTCCGATAAATTCTACATTCTCATTAAGCTGTTTTTCAAGCTTTGCCTCAACCTCCTCCAAAGTCAGAGGAATAAAAGGAGTGGCTGTAGGATCTGCTATAGGAGAGGGAACTGGAGTAGCCGCTATAGGAGAAGGAGCTGGTGAGTTGACTGTTTTTAATAGTGCATCGCTTGGTTGCGAGGCGCAAGAAGTGAGCAGTAATACAAATGTGGAAAGTATTATAGTGAAAGAATGCTTTTTCATAAAGCCGCCTTTAATATTGTCAAATCAATCGTTTTCAGAAGGTTGATATTGAGCGCCATATCCTGCATTGCTGACCTCGCCTGTATTTGCATCAACTAGACCGATGAAATTAAATAGATGTACAAATGATTTTCCTTCAGTGTTAGTTATTGTGCCATATACATTTTTTATTTCCACCATCCATCTTATTTTGCCTTTAAAGCAAGTAAGATAAGTAGTTACTTCGTGACGGTTTTTATTTTGTAAATCAATTTCTACTTCATATTTGTCGGATGAAAAGTTCTTTATAGCCTCCACCGAAGATGCCTCATAGACCGCCTGGACGGCCTGTTCTTCGGTTATTGCACAATCTCCATCTACAGTAGTTGGGTCTTCGTTATAAAATATAGAGAAGGCTTCAATAGTACCATCATAAATAACGTTAGCGTTTAAGTTGTTTCCTGTGTGCCTTCCTTTTTCAGAAATTTGATTAAAAATAAACCTGTAGATGGTTTCATGAAATTTATTCATGTCAACGGTGTAGTTATATTCAAAGAACTCTGGGCAGTGCTTCATAAGCTCGTCTATCGCAACTTGCTTTGCACCCTCTTCATCGAGGAGTTCTTCGGGAGGGGTATTGGTATTGTTGCTACTGAATGAGAATATCTGTCCTGTTTCATTGTCTACTAAATATTTGCCGGTATTATTAGTGAACGAATATTTATCTTCAAAGCCCATCATTCCTTCGTTATCATATTCAACCTCCGCACCCAAGTGTTCTTCTAACTTTGCCTCAACCTCCTCCAAAGTCAGAGGAACAAACGGTGTCGCTGTCGGCTCTGTTATGGGCGCATAGGTGAGCGTAGCCATGGGAATGGGTGAAGGAGTGGGGGAGACAATGGATTTACCTAAATCATCCTTGCTTTCAGTATTGGGAGCGGCGCAAGCGGATAAAATAAAGCAAAACGCAACTATGATATATATTATTTTTTTCATATATAGATCTCACTTTCATACAATGGGGCTTCTAAGTGGCGATATACTAATATTATTTTTCATATATTAACAACATATAACAATAATATTGCAAATTTATTAAAATGTCAAATTATGTGACTTTACGTTAATGATTTTAGGTGAAACAAATAAAACTCCCCCGTGCTCTGGTGGAGGATATGTGGGAGACGATATTAATGGCGTTTGGGTGGATGGAGATTATATAATTTACTTCTTAGTGAAAAAATCAGATGACTAAATACCTTATCGCAATGAATATAATGCTTGGCAATATTTTTGTCTAAACATCAGAATCGGTCGCAAAATAATCCAAAAATATTTCTACAATTTCCGGGTCAAATTGTGTACCCGAACATTCTTTAATTTCAAAAAGTGCTTCGTTATTGCTTAATTTTTTTCGGTAAGTTCGCTCACTGGTCATTGTGTCATATGCGTCAGCAATCTGGATAATTCTTGCCTGAAGTGATATTTCTTTTCCCTTCAAGCCTTTTGGATATCCCTGTCCGTCCCATTTTTCGTGATGTTGAAGCACAAAGCTTGCCAGCTCAGTAAAATCACGGGACGCATTCAGAATACGCCACCCTTTTTCCGGGTGGGTCATAATTTCATTCCACTCATAATCATTTAATTTTTTGGGTTTGTTTAATATATGTTCTTCAACACCTATTTTCCCTATATCATGCAAAAGTCCCGCGGTTTTAATCTGGACGATATCATCTTCGCTAAAAGACATTTTTTTCGCAATTTTTTCACAAATACCGCTGACTCGCTGAGAGTGCGCCATCTCCCTTTTGCTTTTTTCAAAAAGAGTATTCATAACCATCTCAATCGTTTTGCGTCTAAAGCTTAAACGTTCATATACCTTGTGCCGATACATATCATTTTCGGCTTTTTCCAATACCTCCTGTATCTCCTCGTTTTTCTTTTTCTTTGTATGATAACCAAAAGAAATCGATAAATCACCAAGCTTTTCATCGCTTTCTGAAGCGCGCTTTTGCAAACGCTCAATTAAACCCTTTGCTTGAATCTCGTCAGTGCCGGGCAATAAGAGGATAAACTCATCTCCTCCGGTCCTTGATATAATATCGTCGGCTCTGCAAACTTTTTTGAATATCTGAGCTACGTGCTTTAGAAGGTTGTCGCCCATAGCGTGTCCAAGAGAATCATTTATTAATTTCAATCCATTAATATCACCCATGATGATTGTTAATGGAAGATTTCTTTCAACATTCAGCCTAACTAACTCCGCTTCAAAGAAACGGCGGTTGTATAGGCCGGTCAATTGGTCATGATAGCTTAAGTATTCGAGATTTTCTTCCGCTTTTTTGATTTCGGAAATGTCTTGTCCCTGAACAATGGTTGCGACAGGAATCGCTCCCGCGGCGTCAAACAATGTTGCAGAGTTCCATAAAATAGTTCTAATCGAGCCGTCAACATGTTCGATATCTACTTCTATCGCTTTACCTTTGTTTTTTTCGCTGGTGTTAATCATGGATTGAATGTCGATACCCGATTGCTCTTTGGGGAATAGCATTTTCATGGTATTGCCTATTACATGTTCGGCTTTTCTTCCTGTCAAGATCTCAAACGCGCTGTTGAATTTTATTATTTCGAGTTTTTCATTTAAAACCAAAATCGGCGCATTCGCATTGTTAAGGAGTTTTTCCAAATAATCTTTAGTCTCTTTGGTTTCTATTTCAGCCAGTTTGCGGCCAGTGATATCAATAGATATAACCTGAACACCTATTGACAGTCCGCTTTTATCCAAAACCTTATTGAAGGTGCTCGAAAACCATTTTATTCCTGTGGGAAGCAGAAACATGTCCTCGTATTCCTGAGGTGATTCATATGTTTGCGCTTCTTTAATTCGACTCAAATAAAGATCGGCTTCATGTTTTGGGAAAATTTCATAAAGGGAATGTCCTATAAAGTCCTCCGGATGCCCGCCCATATTTTCCGCTGCTTTATTATTATAAGATATTACTATGCCCTCCGCCGAATAATGTCCTACACCAACCCCGGAATGATCGAATAAAAACTTATAGCGCTCATTGATGTCTTTTAATAATGCTTCCGCCTTTTTCCGGGCGGTAATATCTCGAATATTACATTGAATAACGTCTTTTGAGCCTTCGGGATAGACATTGCTGACAAACTCAACGTCAACCCATTCTCCTTTTGAGGTTTGCAGCGGCAAATCGTCATAACGAATATATTTTTTTTCCTGCAGTTCCAAAAAGTTTTCGCGATTTGCCAAAACGTCTTTGAACGCTCCAATCTCCCAAATTTTTTTTTCAATCAACTCTTTCCGCGAATATTCTAATAGATTTGTTAAGAATGGATTTACTTCTATTATTTCCCCGGTTTCCGCATCCAATATAAGAATGCCGTCTTTTGCGGATTCAAAAAGACGGCGGTAGCGGAGCTCTGAGACTGAAAGTGCATCCTCAATATTTTTTTTATCGGTTATATCTTTTACAAAACCCAAATAACTGGATTGGTTTAGCCTTACAGAATCCACAGTCCACCATCTCGTAGAGCCGTTTTTGTGTTTGTATTGCATTATCGCGTGCATACTGCCGGTTTTTATCAGTTCAGCGAAATGCTTCGCAGCATAATCCTGAAACTCTTCTGATGTAATATCATTTATGGACATGTGCAAAAGTTCGTTTTTGCTATAGCCCGTAATCAATGAAGCGGCTTTGTTAACTTCAATATAACGCCCCGTTTTATCAGTTACCAAAACTCCGTCTGGCGCATTTTCTATATAGCTCTTATATTTTGTTTCATTTTCGTTATTATTCATATTTTATCCGTTTTCCGATATGCACCCATTAGCTTTGCAATTTACAGCCCATTTTAATATCCACACATCTTGTGGGGATATGTGAAGAAAGCTCCGCTTGCTTGGAATTGAAAGCCTATTGCCAATCTTGACGTTTATAATTAAAATACTTGTTTTGAGACTTATACAGTTGTTTTAGTTTGTTTCTTCTAAGCGTAAATGTAATAAAATATGATATAAGATAAAAGGCCTAGAGGGGGTTATGATAGGTGAATCAATATTAAAATCGAGAAGATTATTTTGTCTCTATTAATTTCTGAACCAATAATATTGTACACTAATTATTGACAATTGTCCACATTCTCACTTTTCACACTAATTATCACATTGTGTGAACAAACGGCTCGGGCTGAAACTCAACATAAGACCAGCAATATACAATCTCATTAGGAATAAAGATACTGTATGCACCGCGATATATTGAAATTGCTATCTTTACAAAGATGACTTTAGATCGGGAGAAAAATAATATAAAATTAATGTAAATGAATTTTAGATTATTAAATTCTTATCCCTTAAACAAAATATTTTATAAAGTGAACAGCATGCTTGAAAACAGCTCGAAAATTAGATATAATACCATAGATTACATAAGGTTTTTTGGAGGAAATAGATGATAGCAATCGGCTCAGACCAAGCAGCATTTGAGATGAAAACCGAAATCGTTGAATATCTTGAGGAAAAGGGCTATTCAGTAAACGATTTGGGTTCAAATAATACAGATTCTGTAAACTACCCTGAATATGGGGAGAAAGTTGCCGATGAGGTCGCGGCTGGCAGAGCGGATATTGGCATAATATTGTGCGGCACCGGTATAGGCATTTCTATGGCGGCCGGCAAAGTTCCCGGTATACGCGCCGCGGTGTGCACAAATGAATATATGGCACAAATGGCGCGCCAGCATAATGATGCTAATGTTTTGGCACTGGGTGCGAGAGTTATAGGCATGGGCACTGCGTTAAGCATTGTCGATGCTTTTTTAAAGTATAGTTTTCTTGGGGAGCGTCATGCGCTAAGAGTTAATATGATTAATGAGATAGATAAAAAACATAAGAAATAACAGGAGGAACAAATGGCAAAGCTACATGTATTCGATCACCCGCTTATTCAGCACAAGCTTACGCTTATAAGAGATAAGCAGACAGGCTCAAAGGACTTTAGGGACTTGGTTGACGAGGTTTCAACGCTTATGGCGTATGAGGTTACTCGCGACCTGCCACTCATGGAAGTGGAAATACAGACACCTGTGTCCCGTGCGAAAACAAAGGTTATAACAGGAAAAAAATTGGGTGTTGTGCCCATTTTGCGCGCAGGTCTTGGAATGGTGGATGGGATATTGAAGCTTGTTCCCGCGGCAAGAGTGGGTCATATTGGCCTGTACAGGGACCCTGAAACGCTTAAACCTGTGGAATATTACTGCAAACTGCCGCCGGATGTTGAAGAACGCGAGTTAATCGTGGTGGACCCAATGCTCGCAACGGGCGGAAGCGTAAGCGCGGCGATTCAATTTATTAAAGACAAAGGATGCACAAACATTAAGCTGATGTGCCTGATAGCAGCTCCCGAAGGAATCGAAAGAGTGCAAAAAGAACATCCAGATGTGGATATATTCGTTGCCGCGGTGGATGAAAAACTCAATGAGCACGGCTATATAGTGCCGGGGCTTGGAGATGCGGGCGACCGACTCTTTGGAACAAAATAATATTAGCGCTATAAAATGATGTAATTTAACCGCGATGTTTGTAAATCTCACGGTGTTTTATCGAGAGTTTTTAAAATTTTTCAGTTTGATTACAAAAAAAAGGCTTATTTAGACTGCAGGATTATATGTTTTGTGGTAAAGTAAACCTTTATATTACATACAAAGTAAACAAAACAAAAATAATAACCGATATAATATATATGGTGTCTAATAGATAAGTGAAGGGAAAATATATGCCTACAGCGATTGATAATATTAAAGAAGCTGAAGCGCGCGCCGCACAAATCAGAGCCGATGCTTTGCAAAAATCAAGAGAAGATTTGCGCACCACTCAAGAGGAGATTGCAGTGGAGCAAAAAGAACGGTTTTCTTTGGCTAGGCAAAAGGCTCGTGAAGAGCTAGAATCCTCTGAAAAGGAAATCGCACAAAAACAGGCAGCCTTAAGCGGTGAAAACCAAAAAGAGAAAGAACAATTTAAAAGCAACGCGAAAGCTGGCGTAGAAGCCGCCGCCAAAATTATTGTAAAGGAAATTTTGGGGGGATAAATGCCAATAGTCAAGCAAAAAAAGGTGACGCTATACGCTTTAAAGCAAGACCGTCCCGCCATAATGGAGGCTCTCCAGCGTTACGGTAAAATGCATATTGAATCTGAATTCGCTCAACAAAGCGAAAAAGACAATCGCAGTGCTTCTGATGTATCTAAAGATTACGAAAAAGTAGAATGGGCAATCCGAGAGCTTAAGCGCTTTGATGAACGCAAAAGCGTTATGCTTGCTCCTAAGGCAACAATTTCATATTCACAGCTCGAAAAAAATTATCAAAACAGACAGCCGCTTTTGGATGTGGTGGATTCTTTGCGCGCGCTTGAAGATGAGAATGTACAGCAAAGCTCAAAGCGCATACGTTTAGACAATGTCATAGAGCATATGACACCTTGGCGCAGCCTTGACATACCTGTTGAAACCATTATCGACAGCGAAGACTGCTCAATCAGTGCGGGAGTAATTCCCTCAATTGAATATGAGGGCTTCATGGAAGCTGTAGGCGAGATGAATGGTGCCCATGTTGAGAAGATTAACACCGACAAGGACTCGACCTATATCTTTATGGTTTACCATATTACGGAATCGGAAAACATGATTCCTCTTTTGTCGCGCGTAGGCTACACTCACGCTAACTTCAGAAACTTCGAAGGAACTCCCAGAGAAATTATGTCTGATGTTGAAAAAGAGATAGACGCGCTTGAAAAGAAAGAAAGGCAAATAGCAAACCAGAAAAAAGGATTCGCAAAGAACTTGAGCGCGCTTGAAGAGCTTTTGGACGCCCTGATGATTGTGAAAGACAGGCATGAAAAGCAAGAAGGCTCCAGCGAAACGGAATATGTTTTTATAATAAAAGGATATATCCCCGACCACCTTGAAGATGAATTGAAAAATATCATAGCGACGGCGGCGGGCGACAGTGTTGAAGTTAAAATAGAAGAGCCCGGAAAAGACGATGAAGTACCCACGCTTTATGAAAACCGCGCGTTTGTGCGACCTTTTGAAGCGATAACCGATATGTTCGGAAAGAGTAAGCCAACGGCGCTTGACCCGAATGTTACCATGGCTCCGTTTTTCGCGATATTTTTCGGAATGATGATGTCGGATGCGGGATATGGGCTGATTATCGCGGTGCTGGCATCCTTTGTATATTTTAAAACAAAACCAAAAAACAAAGAAGGCAACAAGCTTATCCGTGTTATAGCCATAAGCGGAGTGTTTACTATATTCTGGGGCATTATGTATGGCGGATATATGGGCTTTTCGATTCCCAAATACACACTGCTTTTTAACCCGATGCAAGAGCCGATGCTAACCCTCGGGCTTTGTTTGCTGATGGGAGTGATACACATTTTGGCGGGCATGAGCGTACGCGCGGCAACTCTAATAAAGCGCGGGCGGTTGATGGATGCAATTTCCCAGCAATTCACATGGATATCTTTTATTGCGGGTCTTGTATTGTTCGCTCTTCCGACTCTTTCGGGATTTGTGGACCGTGAACCAAGCGAATTGTTCCTCGTGCTCAATAAAGTGGGAACGGTAATGCTTTTTGCGGGGCTGGGCGGTATAATAGTTTTGGGCGGTCATGGCAAAAAAGGCTTAGGGCGCATTTTTGGAGGAATTACTTCTCTTACGGAAGTCACAGGTTATATGAGCGATATTTTGAGCTACTCTCGATTGTTTGGTCTCGGCCTTGCCACGGGAGTTATCGGAATGGTGGTAAACACTATGGTGGGCATGATGACCGGAACTCCGCTTGGATGGATTGTGGCGGGATTTGTGTTTGTCGCAGTTCACCTTTTCAATATCGCGATAAACGCACTTGGCGCGTATGTTCATTCGTCAAGGCTACAGTATGTTGAATATTTCGGAAAGTTCTTTGAGGACGGCGGAAAACCTTACAAATCTTTTAAGGCAGACGCCAAGTATCACGAAGTTTTGACCGAAAATGAAAATGAGATATAAATTTTTTAGCTAATATTAAGGAGGAAATCACATGGAAATGGGATTGATTTACGGGTTTATCGGAGCTGCTTTCGCGGCAATAGTGGCGGGCATAGGCTCAGCATTGGGTGTTTCTATGGCCGGACAGGCCGCAGCGGGCGTTATAGCTGAAGACCCGGACAAGTTTGGACGAGTGCTTTTGTTGCAGCTTCTTCCAGGTACACAGGGTATCTATGGTTTGGTTGTAGCCCTGATGATTATGCTCAACTTAGGAATCTTCGCGGGAGAGCTTACTGACCCAGGCGTGACAAAAGGAATGATATATTTGCTTGGCGCAATTCCTACAGGTGTTGTTGGATTGGTTTCGGCAGTGTATCAAGGCAAAGTGTCTGTGGCTGGCATACAGCTTGTCGGACGCAGAGGCGACCAAAGCGGCCGCGCACTTACAATGAGCGCAATGGTTGAAACATACGCTGTTTTCGCAGTGCTTATTTCATTGCTTGTGGTGCTTCTCGCTTAATAGCTTTAACTTATGTTTAGAGGTTGTATAAGATTTGATTTTTACGGGAAATTAATCCGCAAATCTCAGTGATTGTACAGCGATAATCTCAAAGTAAGCGGCAAGCCTTTTGACAATGCGGGATTTTAGCGGGCGATAACAAAATTGCAAATGTGAAATATGTCAAAACGGGCGTCCAGAAAAATAGTGCCGCTAAAAGAAGGGAATACCATGCAGGGTATAGATAAAATTATTGAAAAAATAATAGCAGATGCCGAAGCTGACGCGAAACAAACGGCAAAGCAAACTCAAAAGCAAATCGATGATATGCGAAAAAAACACGAAAAGCAGACACAAGCGCAAATCGATGAGCTTAATAAGGAGTTTGCAGACAAGCGAGTCCAGCTTAAAAACCGTTCCAAAACTATGGCCGATCTTGAAACTAGGCGCAACAAGCTTTCGATAAAGAGAGAACTTGTTGAAGAAGCGTTTGCAAGCGCCCAACAAGCTTTGAAATCGCTTTCTGATGCGCAATATCTTGACTTCATTGTTAAGCTGATGCGAAACCTTGAAGATAAGCGCGGCGAAATTATCATAGGCAAGAACGAAAAAAAGATTACGGCTTTATTCATTGATAAAATCAACGAAAACACTGACAGCGCATACAAACTTGCTAAAGATACGGGAAATTTTGAGGGCGGATTCGTCTTGCGTAACGGCAAGGTGGAAACAAACTGCACTTTTGATATGCTGGTATCCCTGTCAAAGCGAAATCTGGAGCAAAAAGTGGCGTCAGTTCTTTTCGACGAAAGCGGTGTCTAAATGAGCTATAAAAGTTCTCATTATGCGGTAAGCCGGGTAAAGATTTATGAAGATAAGCTTATCGATAAAGACAGAATTAACCGCATGATTGAGGCGGATTCAGCGCAAGAGGCGTATAGAATCTTGCAAGAAGGCGGATACGGCGCGGCAGAGGATGCCGGGGAACCGCGCAATTTTGAATGCCTAATTGACCGCGAACTTGAGGAATTGGGCAAATTCGTGGAAGAGG
This sequence comes from Christensenellaceae bacterium, assembly GCA_963675575.1. GTDB lineage: Bacteria > Bacillota > Clostridia > Christensenellales > UMGS416 > JAGLOK01. The sequence goes on along the minus strand of OY776378.1, from coordinate 1,824,284 downwards.
TAAGCTTTGATCAGGAGCTGACCGATGTGCTGCTTATGCGTTCCGACTATCAGAACGCCAAAGCCTACCTTAAAATGCGCCTTATGTCCTCAGACGTTCAGGAAGCGGTGTCGGAATCCGGAAAAGTTGAAACTTCCGAGCTTCGTGAAATGGTTTTTCAGATGGATACTTATGGCTTGCCCGACCACCTTTCAAAAGCTATTGAAGCGGCGGAAAAGCAGATAGCCATAGAGCCCGACCCCAGCAAGATTGATAATATTATAGACAGAAATTACACAAGCTGGGCGGCGCAAACGGCAAAAAGGAAAAAGAACGGCTTTTTGACCGAGCTTTTCATTTGCTGGGCGGACATGAACAACATCTTGTCCCTTTTGCGTGTGCGGGAAATGCGCGCGGATATAAATTTCCTGCGCGACGCTCTGCTTGACGGCGGGAAGATAGGCCATGAATATATTTTGGACGCGTACAATTTAAACGATGATATGCTTCCAATTAAATTTAAATATTCACGATATGGCCATGACTTGGTTAACGCCATTGAAAAGGCTTTGGATCTTAAAAAGGCGTGGAATTTTGAACACTATATTGAAAATATGTTCATTGGACTCGCCAAAAGACTCAAGCAAAAGATATTTGGAATAGATCCGCTTTTAGGCTATATAGTAGGAAAGCAAGTCGAAGCGACGGCTGTACGCATGGTGATGACTGGCAAGATAAACAAGATGAAGGCAGACGATATAAGGGAAAGGCTGCGTGATTTATATGTATAAAATGGGAGTAATCGGCGACCGCGACTCGGCCTTGGGCTTTAAATCTTTAGGGCTTTCCGTACACTACGCCTATGACGCGGAGCGCGCGGCGGACCTGGTTAACCGCATGGCTCGCGAAAAATACGCGGTGATATTTATCACTGAGAATCTTGCGCGAAAGATACCAAAGGTACTCAAGCGCTACAACGCTGAAACGCTGCCCGCGGTGATACCAATCCCCACCAATGCGGGAAGCGATGGTTTTGGAATGGAGATATTAAACGCCAACGTTGAAAAGGCTGTAGGTGTTAACATACTGCTCAATGAATGAAATAGCGGAAACACTTAAATAATTCATTCACACGCCCTGGTGGACAACTCCGCTCATAGCACACACATCGTATCTCATGATAGGGAATCGCTATCATTTAGATAAGCTGTATGCGCTCTGAACGAATTTCTTACACCATGACGCGCAAAGTAATAATTAAGTGGTTCCTTAGGGGAAAAAGCACGGTTAATTTGTATAAAACGCAGTATAAGTTTTATTGGAGGAAAATATGGCAGGAAGTATTGTAAAAGTATCCGGACCGTTGGTTGTGGCAAGCGGCATGGCAGATGTAAAAGTATATGACGTTGTGAGGGTTTCAAAGCATCGTCTTATCGGAGAAGTTATCGAGCTTCGCGGCGAAATGGCGTCCATACAGGTTTATGAGGAAACATCGGGTTTAGGCCCGGGCGAACCTGTGGAGACAACCGGAGCACCGCTGTCAGTTGAGCTTGCGCCTGGGCTTATAGAGTCGATTTTCGACGGAATACAGCGTCCGCTGGTTGCCATACGCGAAATAGCCGGCGACAGGATTGCGCGCGGTGTTGAGGTGGACTCGCTCGACCATGAAAAACTTTGGGAATTTAAACCCACGGTTAAAGTGGGCGAAGAAGTATCCGGCGGAACCATTATCGGAACCGTTCAGGAGTCCACAGTAGTCGAGCACAGGGTAATGATACCCCCGGGAATCTCCGGCAAAGTCACTTGGATATTTGCAGGCGAAGCCAACATCGTTACACCAGTTATAAAAGTTGAAACAGCGGATGGGGAAATTGAAATCCCCATGCTTCAAAAGTGGCCTGTTCGAATAGGTCGCCCATATGAAGAAAAAATCGCGCCTAACGAACCGATGGTTACAGGGCAGCGTGTCATTGACACTTTGTTTCCGATAGCCAAAGGCGGCGTGGCGGCTGTTCCCGGACCATTTGGAAGCGGAAAAACTGTGGTTCAGCATCAGCTTGCAAAGTGGGCGGACGCCGACATTATAGTCTACGTTGGCTGCGGAGAGCGCGGAAACGAGATGACCGATGTTTTGATGGAATTCCCCGAGCTTAAAGACCCACGTACCGGCGAGCCTCTGATGAAGCGCACGGTGCTTATAGCCAATACTTCAGATATGCCTGTTGCGGCGCGCGAAGCATCGATATATACAGGAATCACCATTGCGGAATATTTCCGCGACATGGGTTATGAAGTCGCCATCATGGCGGACTCGACATCACGCTGGGCGGAAGCTTTGCGCGAAATGTCGGGACGATTGGAAGAGATGCCCGGCGAAGAAGGATACCCCGCGTATCTGTCATCACGCTTGGCTCAGTATTACGAGCGCGCGGGAATGGTAGAATGCTTGGGCGGAGAGCGCCGCGGCGCAATATCGGCAATCGGTGCTGTTTCACCTCCCGGAGGTGACTTATCCGAACCTGTAACGCAAAACACATTGCGTATAGTAAAAGTTTTCTGGGGACTTTCATCGAGACTTGCATACGCCCGTCATTTCCCGGCTATCGACTGGCTGCAAAGCTATTCTTTGTATGTTGACCGACTGGGCAGCTGGTATGATGAAAATGTTTCCGAGGACTGGAGCAAGCTTAGAACAGAAGTGATGAGACTGCTGCAAGAAGAAGCGGAGCTTGAGGAAGTCGCTCGATTGGTTGGCGTGGACGCCCTTTCATACCATGACAGGATGACGCTTGAAGCCGCACGCTCTGTACGAGAGGACTATCTGCATCAAAACGCTTTCCACGAAGTGGACACATATACTTCGCTTGAAAAGCAGTATAAAATGCTAAACCTTATAATGACATACTATAAACAATCGCTTGGCGCGCTGGACTCGGGTGCATTTTTTGATGACCTGGTAAATCTGCCCGCACGCGAAAAGATTGGCCGTTCGAAATACCTAACAAACGATGAGCTTGACCAATTCGATGTTATTGAAAAAGAAATACGAGACCAGTTATCCGACTTGGTTGCAGACGGAGGGCTTGATGATGCTTAAGGAATATCGCACAATAAGCGAGGTCGTAGGGCCTCTGATGATGGTGCAGGAAGTAACCGGCGTTACATATAACGAATTGGTTGAAATAGAACAGGCTGACGGAACTATCCGTGCCGGCAAAGTGCTTGAGATAAACGGTTCTGACGCATTAGTTCAGCTTTTTGAAAGCCCGCAGGGTTTGAAAGTTACCGACAGCAAAGTGCGCTTTTTGGGGCGCGGATTAGAGCTTGGCGTATCGCCTGACATATTGGGACGTGTATTTGACGGAATGGGAAGGCCAATAGACGATGGCCCGGAAATAATTCCCGACAAACGGCTTGACATTAACGGCACACCGATAAATCCCGCCGCACGCGACTATCCTTCGGAATTCATTCAAACAGGAATATCTGCTATCGATGGGCTGAATACGCTTGTTCGTGGACAAAAACTGCCTGTATTTTCAGGCTCAGGACTTCCGCATGCACAGCTTGCAGCGCAGATTGCGCGTCAAGCACAGGTTCTTGGAACGAAATCCGAGTTCGCCGTTGTATTTGCCGCCATCGGAATCACATATGAAGAAGCGGACTTTTTCATATCCGACTTTAGAAAAACAGGCGCTATCGACCGCGCGGTATTGTTTGTAAACCTTGCAAACGATCCGGCTATCGAGCGTATCGCAACTCCCCGTATGGCGCTGACTGCCGCTGAATATCTGGCATATGAGCTGGGGATGCACGTGCTTGTTATCATGACTGACATCACAAACTACGCCGAGGCTTTGCGCGAAGTTTCCGCCGCACGAAAAGAAGTGCCCGGACGCCGCGGATATCCCGGATATTTATACACCGACCTTGCGACCATATATGAGCGCGCGGGTCGTATCAAGGGCAAAGAGGGAAGTATCACACAGATACCCATCCTCACCATGCCTGAAGATGACAAGACGCATCCGATTCCCGACCTTACCGGATACATCACCGAGGGTCAGATAATCCTTTCTCGTCAGCTTTACAAAAAAGGCATTTCTCCACCTATTGACGTTTTGCCGTCACTTTCACGTCTTAAAGACAAGGGAATAGGCGAGGGCAAGACCCGCGCGGATCACGCCGACACCATGAATCAGCTATTTGCCGCCTATGCCCGAGGAAAAGAAGCCAAGGAATTGGCTGTTATTTTGGGTGACGCGGCGCTTAGTGACATTGACAAGCTGTACGCTCAGTTCGCCGATCGCTTCGAGCAGGAATATGTGGCGCAGGGCTATGAAGCAAACCGCAGCATAGAAGACACTTTGGCTATTGGCTGGGAACTTTTGCACATTCTACCCAAGACCGAGCTTAAGCGAATCAGCGACAAGCACCTTGATAAGTATTACAAGAGTGAGGAGAAATAACGCATGGCTCGTCTTGCGATAAACCCAACGAGGATGGAGCTTTCAACTCTGCGTAAGCGGTTGAAAGTGGCTGTTCGCGGACATAAACTCTTAAAAGACAAGCGCGATGAGATGATGCGCCAATTTGTCGATTTCGTCCGTGAAAACGCGAAGCTGAGAAAGAATGTTGAGCGCGAGCTTACCGCCGCGATGCGTGATTTTTTGATGGCGCGCGCCGCTATGAGTTCGGAGGCTTTGGAAACCGCTTTGCTTATGCCTTCCCGCAATCTTCAAATAGAAATGACAACTCAAAACATAATGAGCATCGACGTTCCTCGCTTCAAACTTGTTGGCGAGGAAGGCGCGTCACTTTATCCTTACGGCTTGCTGGACACTTCCGGCGAACTGGACGAGGCGATTGCCCGCTTGGACGATGTTTTAAAAGAAATGGTGAAGCTCGCCGAGATGGAAAAGGCGTGCAATATGCTCGCCGATGAGATAGAAAAGACTCGCCGCCGCGTCAACGCTCTTGAATACGTCATGATTCCCGACATGCAAGAGACGATAAAATATATCAAGATGAAGCTTGACGAGAGCGAGAGGGGAGAGCGTGTCCGCCTGATGAAAGTCAAAGAGATGCTGCAAAAAGAAGCGTAATAGTTATTCCGCCGTAAGGCTTAAAGAAGAAGAGGAAAAGAGAGGGAAAATCCGCGAGTAATATCGCGGATTTTTTCTGTCTTGCGTTTTGAAGGTTTATGCGATTATTAAATGCAAAAAAATCACTATTATCGTGCATTATAACAATTTTAGTGTATAATCAATAATTAGGCATATTATGGAGTGATAATAATGAAGAAGTATGGAAAGTTTGTTTTAATTTTAGCAATAATTCTAGTAGTTTATATTTTATTACTCGTATTCTTACTTTTATGTGAAAGAATTAATCCTCAGGGTTCAATTAAAACTCTTTTTGATGCTTTTTGGTACTCTCTAGTTACATTTTCTACTGTGGGGTACGGGGATTATTATCCTACATCAATGCTAGGGAAAATAGTAGGTATTTTATTTATCATATTAAGCGTAGTTTTTCTTGGAGCAGTTATTGGCAGAATTACAAGCACATTTCAAAACTCATTTCAGAAACGGAGGTTGGGACACATGGGAACAGGATTTAAAAACCACGTAATAATAATAGGGTGGGATTCTTTTTCTTCGGATGTCGCTACTCAACTAATCAAAGCAGATAAAAAAGTTGCAGTAATAACTCAAAACAAAGATGAAATTGACATCATATATCAGAATTTTAGCCCAAAAGAAATGTTCGCTTGCTTTTCTGATATTAAGAACTATGAAGCATTGAAACTGGTTAATGCATCAAGGGCTAAATCTGTTTTTTTGAATAATGGAGGCGACTCAGATAAACTAATTTCAATAATAAATATCAGAAAGCTGTACCCAAATATTGAGTTTGTAGTAATACTTGATAACGCAGAATTAAAGGAAACTTTTGTTAGCGCGGGAGTTACTTATGTTTTATCAAAAAATGAAATAGCTTCAAAAATGCTTGCTAGTTATATATTTGAGCCTGCTGTTGCAGATTTCACTAGTGATTTAATTTCTTCTACAGATAGTGAAGAGGAATACGATATTCAGCAATACAAAGTTTGTGAAGATAACCCTTATATAAATTCTAGATATGGAGAAATGTTTTTTGAGCTGAAAAATAAACATAATATAATTTCAATAGGACTAAATAAAATAAGCGACAAAAAAAGAGGCTTGATTAAGGCGCCAGATGATAATGAGATAATTGAAAAAGGTGATGATGTTATTGTTATAGCAAATGGCGCGTCTGAAAAGATAATGCAGAAGATATTTAAAGTTAGTGAGGGGATTTAATAAACTAACTTATTAATGAACTTACAGCATTTTGGAATTTAATAGAAAAAACAAGTTGTTTATTAACGCATAGCTTATATTACCGCACCAAAGCGGGGGTTTGGGGGCGCAATAGGTATTTCGCTTGCGAAATGCCTTGCTCGGTTTCTGCAATTACTAGCAATGGAGGGCGTATTTAGTCAAGTCAGGATTTTGTGACTTGATTAAATTGCCGAATACGAATCCGTTGCGTCGAAGGCGTAAAAGGGCGCAAGTTAGTTTAAATGGCAGGTGTATTTAGTACGTGATTCTCAAAACGAAACTTTGTAATAATTCTTAATTTAAGATCGCTACCGCTTGGTGTTACTTTTTTAAAAAAGTAACCAAAAGACGCGAGCCCCCACAGGATGCTATTCCAGCAGAGTGCTTTTACCTTAACTGAGTGGGAGGGCTCGCACACTTTTAAATAGAATTCTCGGTAGGCTTCGCGGTAACTAAAGCGTTAGTTTTCTTCTCAAACTCCCTGATTCACAGAGTTGTTTTTTGATATTAATAGTTGGAAGTAAACGCATCTTATCACCGCATACAAGCCAGGGTTCGGGGGTGCATGCAAAACCCCACCGCCACGCTTCGCGCGGCCCTCCTCCCCTGCAAGGGGAGGCTTACTATCTGCCTGCTCTATTAAACTGCGAAGAAAATACTGTTTGTTAGCTGGGGTACATTTTCTCTCAATGTATTGTAGTAAATGGCTTGAAAGAATTGCATAGTTTATACGCCTCCACTCATAGGGGAGGAAAATGCGAATGAAGTGAGCATAGGAGGGGTTTTAATAAGAACCGCGCAGGCTATATCACCGCGCACAAGCCAGGGAGACGTCAGTTTAAACTGACAGAGGGGTTTTATCCGCAATAAAACAGCGCAAAAAAAGCAACCCTCTCGAGCCGCTTTTTCATTTCTAAACAATAATCAATAAATTATTAGCTAAACAAACCGCTGAACCAATCTCCAACTTTTTGGAAGAATACTCCGACAGGAGCAAAGAAATCGCCAACGGATTCAAAGAAAGACTTTATGCCTTTGGTGGTGTTTTTTACCGCTTCAAAAGTTTTGCCCAAGCTTACAAGCTTTGCCTGAAGCTCAGTGATGTCAAGCCCCTCAAGCGTGCGGGAAAGACCGATAATCTGCTGGATGTTGGCATCGGTAAGCTCGATGTTTTGAGCGTCTGCGATGGCTTTTATCTTTTCTTTAAGCTCGTCATCGCTCATATACTGCGTTTCATCCAAGATCTTTTTAAGCTCGGCGACAATATAAGTTGAGCTTTCGCTGCCGATGAATTCCGAAAGACTTCCGGTAACAAAAAGTTCCTGTAAGCCCGCTTCTTTGGCAAGGTCGTCAAGGGAAGTTCCCGTTATGTCCTCGTATGCTTTGTAAATGCCCAAAAGTCCGGCGGTGCCTGACACGTTAAAAGGCGCGGCGACTATTATCTTCGCGTCGTAAATGCCCGCGGTAAGCAGGGCACCCTGATACATTTGGCTGGTACACCAGTCGATATTATTGGTGACAACGGTTATTCCGCTGCCTTCGTCAAGCAGGTCAATATAGGCGCACGAAATAGATTTTGTGCCCAGTTGTTCATCAGAGACAAGCCAGGAAAGATATTTGCGCTCTTCAGTGTTTGTTACGCTAAGTTCTTTGACATCGCCACGCGAAACGCCGAAATAGCCATATACCTTTTGGATTTGTTCGTCAGTTAAATCCGCACCAATAACGGCGCGGCTGGTGTCCTCGTCCGCAAAAGCGGGCACTGAGAACATTGTTATCATCATGGCCAAAGATAAAACTATCAAGCCAATTTTTTTAAACATAATGTTATTTCTCCTTCGTCACAATATGTCTTAATGATTTCGTAATATTTATGACACCTTATTATAACATTATTTAAGAAAAAGTAAATAAATGATTTTTCATTCGAATTAGCATAAACTCAATTGGAAAGCAGATTAATAAATGCTATAATATGTATATTATGTTTGTAGAGGGAATTATGAAAAATATAAAGGTTATTATTATTACACTAGTTGTTTTATTACTATCTTTTTTTAGTGCTTGCATCGTAAAAGGTTATACAAAATATTATTTTGATGAAAATATAAATTCTAAAGTTACTAGTGAGATAAGGGGAATAGATGAGGAAATAATAAAAGCCTTACGTAACGCTGACTTTATGATCGTAGAAAAGCATTATAGTGACGCTTTGCTTGATACTGGTTATAATTTTCAAGGATTATTTGAATATATAGCACCTACACTTGAAAATAGAGAAGTTAATATTTACAAGGAAGTATATGCAATATCAACGGAAGAAAAAAAGGCTCAATCCGTTGCTGTTGAAGACCTAGCAGATGAAGAAGGTTTATTTATTACATTTAGTGGATATAGTAAAAAGATGTACATATCTATGTATAGCTTTAGTGATGGGAAATCAGAAACACTACTATTTATTGAGCATGTTAATGAAAATAATACTTGGCAAGTTTATCGAATGACTTTTGGAGAATTAAGCTATTTTGGTATGGATGCTCAGGGAATATATCAGAAAGCTCAAGATTTATATGAAAAAGGTTATGAAATAGCTGCTGCAGTTTATATACCACTTTATACGAGTAGTGTGCGCCCAGCTGAGTATATTCAATATGCAAACGAATCGGAGATGCAAAGTTTTTTTGAAGAATTATCAGACGCCGTAAACAAAAAATATGTATTTCCTATGGTTCTTAGCCAAAACTCTGATGTTGAGATTTATGGATTTGATATAAATGTGGTCAGCGAAGGGGTTATTCCAACTATTAATTATATTACTAAAATAGAACCTATCAAGAAAAACTCGCAATATCTCCAGAATGAGGCGTATAGCATTCATGAAGAGCTAAAAGGTATTTTCGAAGGATTTGACGAATCATTTGATTATTTCATTTACAGGGCTTTTACTGAACACCCGAGCGACCCTCTAAAACAATATTATTCTTATTCAAGCATTGTAGAAAAAGCGAAATAGAAATATTGGATTTAAATACTTTAATAAGGCCTATATTTATGTAAAAATAATGATTCATTGTTTGGGCGTAAAACAGAAAAACTTCTTATTATTAAAATTAAAAAGAACATTTCGTAAATCCTTTGCTACTAAGTGATTAATACCCTGCAAAAATCAAGCTTTACTGCTTCTAAAGGGTAAAATTAGGTTGCATAAGATTTAGGATTGAGATATAATAACTGTTGGTCTGAAAAAGACTTGTTTTTGTGTTACACTCAAAAAAGGCATAGCAGAGCATACTAATGTGAAATTTAATTATGGTTTCATATTTATAATTTTTTAATTTAATTAGGAGGAGAAATGCATGGCGAATAAGTATGTATACATGTTTTCGGAAGCAAACGCGACAATGAAGAACCTATTGGGAGGCAAAGGTGCAAACCTTGCTGAAATGACTTCTTTAGGATTACCTGTCCCTCAGGGATTTACGGTAAGCACAGAAGCCTGTACTCAATATTACAAAGACGGAAAAAAGATTAATGACGAAATATTAAAGCAAATCGAAGCCGCTCTCAAAAAAGCCGAAAAAATTAACGGCAAAACTTTAGGCGATCTCGAAAATCCTTTCCTAGTATCGGTTCGTTCAGGAGCAAGAGTTTCAATGCCCGGCATGATGGACACCGTTTTAAACCTTGGTTTAAACGACACATCAGTTAAGGGTCTTGCAAAGCTCACCGGAAATGAAAGATTTGCATATGACAGCTACCGCCGTTTTATACAGATGTTCTCGGACGTGGTTATGGGACTTTCCAAGGCGCGTTTTGAAGAAGTCATAACAGAAATGAAAGCAGCAAAAGGCGTATCGGAAGATACAGAGCTTACGGCTGACGACCTTAAAGAAATGGTCGAAAAATTCAAAGCTTTTTATAAATTAGAACTGGGAACCGACTTCCCTCAAGACCCAAAGGTACAGCTTATATCCGCAATCGAAGCAGTATTTGAAAGCTGGGACAATGAACGCGCAGTAATTTACCGCAGAATGAACAACATCTCCTCATCGTGGGGAACAGCGGTTAATGTTCAGGCTATGGTATTTGGAAACATGGGCGAAGATTCAGGCACAGGCGTTGCGTTCACACGTGACCCCGTTACAGGCGAAAAGAAGATTTTCGGCGAATACCTAATGAACGCTCAGGGAGAAGACGTTGTTGCCGGCGTGCGTACACCGCTTAAAATATCATCACTGAATGATACAAATCCAACTATATATAATCAATTCATGGATATCGCCAAAACACTTGAAGATCATTACCGCGACATGCAGGACATGGAGTTTACAATAGAGCGCGGTGTTCTTTACATGCTTCAAACAAGGAACGGTAAACGTACTTCAAAAGCCGCTCTTAAAATCGCTGTTGATTTGGTTGCCGAAGGCATGCTTACTAAAGAAGAAGCCATCATGAAGGTCGAACCCGGTCAGCTTGACACATTGCTTCACCCACAGTTTGATACTGAGGCACTAAAGAAAGCGAAGGTTATCGCAACAGGACTTCCTGCTTCACCGGGAGCTGCTTGTGGTAAAGTATACTTCACAGCAGAAGATGCTGTTCGCGCGGCGGAGCATGGTGAAAAAGTCGTTTTGGTTCGCATGGAAACATCACCTGAAGACATCGAAGGTATGTATGCGGCGCAAGGTATCTTAACCGCTCGTGGTGGAATGACTTCTCACGCGGCAGTTGTTGCTCGCGGAATGGGCGTATGCTGCGTAGCAGGCTGTGGTGAAATCAAAATCAATGAAAATGAAAAAACTTTCTCAGTTGGCCTCAAAAAGATTAAGGAAGGCGACTTCATTTCAATAAATGGCGCAACCGGTAATGTATATGGTGAGCAGATTAAAACAATGGCCGCTGAAGTTGCCGGAGAGTTTGCAACACTTATGGCGTGGGCAGATGAAATCCGCACACTAAAAGTACGTACAAACGCTGATACTCCTGCTGATGCAAAGCAAGCAGTTGAGTTTGGTGCAGAAGGCATTGGTCTTTGCCGCACAGAGCACATGTTCTTTGAGGAAGACAGAATTGCTGCTATCCGTGAAATGATAGTATCATCTTCACCGGCACAAAGAAGACGCGCGCTTGAAAAACTGCTTCCCATGCAAAAAGAGGATTTCAAGGGAATATACAAAGCAATGGCAGGAAGACCTGTTACCATTCGCTTCTTAGACCCACCTTTGCATGAATTTGTTCCAACTAAAAAAGAAGACATCAAATCCCTTGCAAAAGAGATGAAAATGTCCGTTGATGAGCTTGAAACAATCATTGAAGGCTTGGAAGAAACAAACCCAATGCTTGGTCACCGTGGTTGCCGACTTGCAGTTTCATATCCTGAAATCGCAGAAATGCAAACTCGCGCAGTTATAGAAGCCGCTATCGAAGTTAACAAAGAAGAATCATTCACTATTGTTCCTGAAATAATGATACCTTTGGTTTCAGACCTAGCAGAGTTTAAATATGTTAAAAATATTGTTATGAAAACTATTGAGCTTGTGAAAGCTGAAAAAGGCACAGAAGTTGAATGCATGGTGGGAACAATGATAGAGATTCCCCGCGCAGCACTTACTGCTGATGAAATTGCTGAGGAAGCCGAGTTTTTCTCATTCGGTACAAATGACTTAACACAGATGACATTTGGTTTCTCCAGAGATGATGCTGGCAAGTTCTTGGATGATTATTACAAGAAGAGTGTTTTTGAAAGCGATCCTTTCGCGCATGTTGATGAAAAAGGTGTTGGCAAACTAATGCAAATCGCATCTGACCTTGGCCGCAAAACACGCCCCGACATCAAGCTTGGTATCTGTGGCGAACATGGCGGAGATCCGGATTCAGTAATGTTCTGCCACAAAATCGGATTAGACTATGTTTCATGCTCACCTTTCCGCGTGCCACTTGCACGTCTTGCGGCAGCACAGGCGGCGGTTACATACAAAAAATAATTTAAAGTATTAAATATAATCTTTAGCTTTGGCACATGCTCAATTTTTGGGCATGTGCTTCAAGCTTCTTATTGGCTTGAAATATTTAACAAAAATTTGAGCAAAAAAGAAGGGTTTATTAACTGACTGTCGAATAGTATGTAGTAGGGGAATCACAATCTTTATCTTTCCTGAAGGATAAAGTAGGATGAATTAAACGCATTTAGATGGCTTTTTGGGTAGGTATCGTCAGAGATACCAAAAAATAAAAAGCTAATATATGAAGCTAAAATCTGATAGTCTTTTCGGAAATGTATGAAAAGATAAATATTTGAAAAGATATAAACATTGGAAAAGCGCAGGGAGAGGCTATTGCCATATTTACCTGATGAATTTGTAACTGAAGTTCTTTCCCGTAATGACATCATAGATGTTATCGGGGGGTATGTTCAGCTTACCAAAAAAGGTAATAATTTTTGGGGGCTTTGTCCGTTTCACAATGAGAAAACGCCATCTTTTTCAGTAAAGCAAGATCAGCAGTTTTATTACTGCTTCGGATGCCATTCTGGCGGCAATGTTATTCAGTTCATTCAAAAAAATGAACGGCTGGATTTTATTGAGGCTGTAAGATTTTTGGCTGACAGAGTGAGACTGCCACTGCCGGAAACAAAGGGCGACAAAGACTATACAAAGCTTGCGGCAAAAAAAGAGAAGATGTATTTGGCGGCGACGGACGCGGCGAAGTTTTATAATAAAATTCTTCACGAACCTGAAGGCGAAAAATCGCTGGAATATCTGACAAAGCGAGGATTGCCTTCATCCATTATAAAAAGGTTTGGTTTGGGAGCGGCTCCCAGCGGCTGGCAGGAAATGAAAGAACATATGAATTCGCTTGGATATAAGGATTCACTTCTTCATGAAATCGGTCTCTTGGGAAAAAGCGACAAGGGATACTTTGATTCTTTGCGAGGCAGGGTGATATTTCCAATCATAGACCATCGCTCAAGGGTTGTGGCTTTTGCAGGAAGAGTGCTGGACGACAGCCTGCCCAAGTATATCAATTCGCCCGAAACGCCTATTTATAATAAGCGCTATATTCTTTATGGCGCGCACTATCTGCGCAAGCATAAAAACATAGACAGCATTATGTTGGTTGAAGGATATATGGATGTTATTGCACTGCACAAGGCTGGATATACGACTGCTGTCGCATCCAGTGGAACAGCGCTTACTTCCCAACAGGCGCGGCTTATAAAGAGATTCACCGACTATGTGTATATTTGTTACGACGGTGATACGGCCGGACAAAAAGCAACTTTGCGAGCCTTAGATATATTGCATGACGAGGGGTTGAAGGTGAAGGTGATTGCGCTTCCGGGAAATATGGACCCCGACGATTTCGCATCGCAATACGGCATGGCGGGAATAAACGAGCAGATTGAATCGGCGCAGACCCGCAATGACTACAAGATATCTGTAATTGAAAGGGAATACGACCTTGAGTCCGAAGAGGAACGCAAAGATTTTGTCATCCGCGTTTGCAGTGATGTTTTAAGCTATATTGAAGCACCGGTGGAGCTTTCCATGTATGTGAAAAGGCTTCATATGAAAACAGGATTTGACGAACTTGTGATAAATCAGGAAGCGCAAAGATCCATGAGGCTTCATCAGCGCGAAGACAACCGAGCAGCGGACAAAGCGCGGCAAAGCGTTCGGCAAACTCCGGCTGACCTGGCGCCGATAAACGCCACTCAAAAGATGCGTGCGTTGGTGGACGCTGAAAGATTACTTTTCGCATTGGCGATAAATTTTTCCGATTGCGCGAAGATTATGGCTGAAAACACAAATAAAGATGATTTCATAGAAGGAATTCACAGTGAGATTGCAGAAGTTATATTAGGAGCAATTGCAAAGGGGCAGATGCTCAGTGCTGCTTCAGTTTTGGGAAAACTGAGTGAAAAAGCTGTCAGCGAAATGGCGCACGCGCTTGAGATGCCCTATGACGAAGAGCGCAAAAAAGATATCGTTGAAGAATGTCTTAACAAAATGCGTTCGCAAAAAACTTTGATTAAAGTAAATGAAATAAATAAAAAGCTAAAAGACCCGATGCTCAGCAGAGATACGAGAGCCGAACTTTTAAAAGAACTGGACAAAATAAGGCACAGTGAAAAAGAGCATACGATGTGAAGGGAGAAAATAAATTGGCAACAAAAAAAGCTAAAAGCACGGCTGAAAAAGCTAATGAGGAAAAAGAAACACCAGAGGTCGAAAAGACTTTAAAAACTCAAGAAACGCACAAAGAAGTAAAAACTAAAAAATCCGAGCCTAAGAAAGAAACCACCGAAGCAAAAGAAAAAGAGCCGGAAATAGACGAGTCCTTTGATTTTGAAGGCAAGGATAATTCGGATCAGGAAATGGTGGTTGTTGAAATAAGCAAAACTGGCATTAAAAAGAAGACTGGCAAATATGCAGGCAAAACCAAAGCCGAGCGCCTGCAAATGCTTGTGGCGATCGGGAAAAAGAAAGGGGAGCTTTCCGAAAAGGAAATCGGAGACGCGCTTTCGGGCGTTGAGCTCACTCCTAACGAAATCGATATTTTATATGAGCAATTGGATAAGCTTAATATTGATTATTTAGGTGCCAATGATAATAAAGCGGCCGATACTTCCACTTCCGATATGATAGCGATTGACGATCCTGTCCGTATGTATCTTAAAGAGATTGGCAAAGTGTCATTGCTCAAAGCGGAAGAGGAGATAACTCTCGCAAAAGCTATGGAAGACGGCGATGTGCTTGCAAAGCAGAAACTGGCAGAAGCAAACCTTAGGCTGGTTGTTTCCATTGCAAAGCGGTATGTTGGCCGCGGAATGCAGTTCTTGGATCTTATTCAGGAAGGCAATCTTGGTCTTATAAAAGCTGTTGAAAAGTTTGACTATCGCAAAGGCTATAAGTTTTCAACATACGCCACTTGGTGGATTCGCCAAGCTATCACACGCGCTATCGCAGACCAGGCGCGCACCATTCGCATACCTGTGCACATGGTGGAAACAATAAACAAGCTTATACGCATTTCCAGAAGGCTGCTGCAAGAGCTTGGGCGCGAGCCTTTGCCTGAGGAAGTGGCTAAAGAGATGGGAATTACCGAAGACAAGGTGCGCGGAATCATGAAAATAGCGCAGGAGCCTGTGTCTCTTGAAACACCTATAGGCGAAGAGGAAGATTCGCACTTGGGCGACTTTATTCCCGACGAAGACGCTCCCGCGCCTGCGGAAGCCGCGGCGTTTGCAATGCTTAAAGAGCAGCTTACAGACGTTCTTGACACACTCACACCAAGAGAAGAAAAGGTATTGCGCCTGCGCTTTGGTTTGGATGACGGACGTGCTCGAACGCTTGAGGAAGTGGGCAAGGAATTTGAAGTCACCCGCGAAAGAATTAGGCAGATAGAGGCGAAGGCACTGCGGAAGCTGCGTCATCCCAGCCGGTCTAAAAAACTCAAAGACTTCCTAGATTAAAAGCACCTAAAATGCCGCGATTTCTGATGCGATGTCAGTGAAACCGACTCGATTGCGTATGTTTTATATACGCGCACTCGTCAATTCAATGACCTCACACAGCCTCGCAATATTTTATGTACTTTTTGGCAAAGTAGTTGAAAAACAATATCGAAAAGCCTTCCGGCACTTTTGAAAGCTCTTGTTGCTTGCGCTCGCAATATTTTCAAGATTCTTTGGATATATAGTCTCGCAACATGTTATGCGCTCGTTGAGTCATGACGATGGTGTAGTTGATGAAGATTAAATCAATATAATTTTAATGGAAATCGCGGACATGTGCCGCGATATTTCCTGTGATGGGGAAACAAAAAATGCGCTTACCCAAGCTGGACAACAGGCTTGCCTGCATATATGAGATGATAGGTGACGCTGAATCCGTTTGCGATGTTGGCGCGGACCACGGCAGGCTTGCGCTTAATCTGGCGAAAGCTGGCAAAAAGGTAATCGCGACCGACATAAGCGAGCCTTCACTTCAGAAGACAAGAAAGCTTGCAAAGCTCCATAATGCGAATGTTGACTGCCGTCTGGGAGACGGACTGGCTGTTATAAAACCCGGCGAAGCTGCGGCTTGCGTTATAGCGGGAATGGGGCAAAATACTATAATAAGCATAATAGAGGGTGCTAGAGATGTTGTGGAAGCCTGTGACTTTATCGTAGTGCAGTCTATGAACGGCGAATATGATCTGCGTTCTTTTTTATCTGAAAATGAATTTGCAATTATAGATGAGCGAATTATAAAGGAAAGCAAAAGGCTTTACTGTGTGATGAAGGCTAAGCCCGGAAACGGAGCAAACCTCAGTGAGCTTGAAAAATATCTCGGACCGCAGCTGCTCGAGACAAGGCAAGAACACTTTGGGAAATATCTGGAGACGAAAATTGCTATTCTTTCCGAAATTGTTTGCGGAATGGAGCGCGCAGGGGACACAAAAAGCACGAGATATGTTAAAATAAAAGAAGTGCTGAGCGAAATGGAGGAGGTTCATAGTGAAAGTATATGAAGTTTTAAATATACTCGACGAATGGGCACCTTTTGAGACGGCTGAGGAATTCGACAATGTCGGGCTTTTGGTCGGCGATGCGGACGATGAAGTGAGCGGCATTTTGATAGCGCTTGATTTGACTATCGATGTTATCGAAGAAGCGAAAGACATTGGCGCAAACCTTATCGTGACGCACCACCCTGTGATATTTGATCCAATGACGGATATGACGCCCGAAACTTCCCAGGGCAGGGTGGTTAGGTTGCTTGTCAAGAGCGCAATATCAGTGATATCGGCGCATACAAACCTAGATATGGCCGATGGCGGAGTAAGCGACACTTTGGCTGAAGCTTTGGAGCTGGATGAAATAAAGCGTGTGGAGCAATCGGCGTTTATGCGTGTCGGTAAGCTCGAAAAAGACATGAGCCCGCAGGAATTTTCAAAATACGTATCACAAAAACTTGGCACAAAGCGGATTATGTCCGCGGGACCCGCACCCCAAAAGATAAGCACGGTGTGCGTGATGGGCGGTAGCGGCGGTGGATTTATAAATGAGGCCAAAAGCGTTGGTGCCGATGTTTTTTTGACCGGAAGCGTAAAACACGAGCAAGCTGTTGCCGCGCAAAACTTAGGCTTTTATATGATGGCTGCTGGCCATTATGAAACAGAAAACATAGTTTTATCCAAAATATGCGCGTGTTTACAAAAGCACGCTGATGATGTACAATCAATAGACACAATAAATATTACCAAGAGCGGAAAAAATCCGTTTGATATAATGGTTTAGGAGGACAAAATTGCAAGATTTATCAAACTTGATTGCTTATCAAAAGACAGCTCTGCAAGTGAAAAAAATTGAAAGTAAGTTCATGAAATCTCAGGTGAGACAAAAACTGGTGCGAGCAAGAAAGTATCTGGTTGATTCTCAGGAGCTTATGAAAAAACATGACGCGGAAATTGCAGATCTTATTAATCGAATAGAAGGCGTAAAAATCAAATTAGCTGAAAGTGTCAGCGTTTTGGATGAAATAGACATCGCGATTAAAAATGTTGAGGAAGATGATTCCTTAAAAGAAATCAAGATGCTTGAAAAAAACGCCAAGGAGCAGGAGGTAAATATCAAAATCTGCGAAAAGGAAATAAACAAGCATATTGCTCGTTTGCAGAATATAAATGATGATCTTGATAAAATGGCCGCAAATGTGCCTCGCATGAAGAAGGAATATACCCAGCTCAAAAAAGTTTATGATGAAGAGCTCGCTGTTGTTAACGAGGAAACACTTCCTTTGAAAAAAGAGCTTAAAACTTTGGAAAAAGAAATTGATGAAAAGCTTGTGAAAAAATATAATCAGGTGGCGAAATCACACCCTGTGGTGCTGGTTGAAATGAAAGGCAGGATGTGCACGGGCTGCAACATGGAGCTTCCCGCGACGTTCGCCAAAATGCTTGCTGAAAGTGATGCGCCGGTTGAATGCGAAAACTGCGGCAGATTGCTTTACATAAAGCAGAAATAATTACTTAGTTAAAATTGTGAGTAGGTTGGATGGTCGCCCGGCTTTTAGTCGGGAGGAAAGTCCGAGCTCCATAGGGCAAGGGCGCAGGATAACACCCTGTGAAGGCGACTTTAAGGAAAGTGCAACAGAAATATACCGCCTGCCGCAAGGTATGGTAAGGTTGAAAAAGTGAGGTAAGAGCTCACTTGTGCCTTTGGTGACTTAGGCATGATGTAAACCCCGCCCGGTGCAAGATGTGGGACAATAGGGCTGCCCGCTCGTCCCCGTATTTCGCTTGAGCCGCTTGGTAACAAGTGGCCTTAGATAGATGGCCATTCGCGACAGAACTCGGCTTATAGACCTATCTCACTTATATATCGCCATAGAGCCTAAAGCTTTGAGGCGATGAAAAGCCCCCGAAGAAATTCGGGGGCTTTTTGTTTCTTTTTCTAATTAGTTGCGTCTTGACTGGGGATAGCAATTCATCGGAAATTCGGAGCAAGTTCCTCATGCTTTTTGATGAATTGCGCTTAGTGTGTGATTTATTGTATTGCTGTTTAACTCTGTGGCACATGTCCGCAGAGTTTGATAATGGTAGTGCTTTGAATAGGTTTTTTCTATTGAGCGGGTGAGATATGGTGAGAAGTAAAAGCTCGGAGTGAATCTGAAGTCTTTGCTTTTTCGAGTGCGTTAACATACCTTTTTATAGATATTGTGGTGAATTGGTAAAAGCTAAAACCTCACATGTACTAGATACTGAAACTTTAGCTTGTCTGAAAGGGAAGCCATTCTTTTGTTTTTTGAGTCTAAGCCTTTTTTTGTTTCTTTGAAGAAAAGCTGTTCGTCCAGAATCTCAAGCCGACTGTCCATTTTCTTTAAATCACTTGCATTTTTAAGACCCCATTTGAGGAATGAGTTTTCATCCATGCCACTGTTTTTTATCACCATTTTATTTGCGGCTTTAACTCCGAAAGGAGAGGTGGCATCAAAAACCATTTCACTTTTGTGGAAATAATGCACCAAGGTTTTAAAGGCTGTGTTTATTTCAGAGTCCGTTAAATAGTATAGAACTCCTGCGGCGACAAAAAGCACATTTTCTTTTTTATCTATATAATCCATCCATTTATCAAATTCAAGGAATGAACAAGCAATGTATTTGTTTCTGTCGGTTTCGCAAATCAAGGTTTTCCTCAATGTGATAACATCGGGAAAGTCCAAATCGTACCAAATGACTTTATTATTGTCGTTCCTGTTAAATGAGGTATCCAGCCCGCATCCGACGTTAACGACTGTGGCATGGGGGAAAACCTTTAAATATTCTTTTATTTTTCTGTCTGTTAATATAGCGCGGATAATCCAACCCAGATATGACAGTTGTTTTAGGTTCTTTTCCCAATCTGATAAGTTATAATCTATCTTGTCTATTATTTCTATCGCTTTTTTATCCATTAAAAGCGGATTGTCTTTTTGGCTTTCAAGAGCCCTTGCCCACAATGGGAGTAGCAGTGTCTTTTGCAAATTATTAAGATTGAAGCTGATTTTTTCCATCATATTATAACCCTTTCTTAAAATTCGATAGCGTCTACTAAGTTATTTTGCATTAATTAAGGCATTCCATCCGCCATATACAAATGGTAAAAATTCTTTGAAGTGCATTTGCACTTCCTCAGGTGTTTTATCACTCAGTATGAGTTGGGCTATAGTGTTAATGTAAAAGTCGGCAACTGATTCCACGAAGAAAGTAGAGATATTATTTTGAGGATTTATTTGCTTTAGCCAGCTTAGCATAATACTCGTATATTCGTTTTTAATCATATTCCTGAAGCCCCCGAGAGAAGAGCCGTCCGACCTGTGCAAAAGCAGTAAGAAGTCATCTTTGTTTTGATAAACAAAGCTCATAATAACCGATATTATCTGCTTTTGGCCTTCCGGTGTGTAGGTCTTAATATCCTGCTGTATGTTCTTTTGCTTGGCCAGTGCTTTTTTAATCGTATCCATAGTGGGCTCAAGGATTTGGCAAAACAAATCATCCTTGTTTTTAAAGTAATTGTATAAATTGCTTTTTGATGTATTAACCTTTGCCGCAATGCTTCTGATGGAAGCCTTTTCAAATCCATTTTCTAAAAACTCTGCTTTGGCGGTGATTAAGAGGCTTTGCCTGATTTCTTTTTTAATGCGTTGCATACTTTGCTCACTCGTTAACTTTATTTGCCGCTTTTCCCCTGAGTATAAATCCGGCTACAAGAAGAGTAACAAAGGCTAGGGTATAAAAGCAAGCAAAGGATGTGTGCAAGGGCAAATTCCATACCAGAAAATGCTGGATATCGGCGGTGTTTGCGACGCCCGTTGAAACAGCCGTTTCGTAGTTATTAAAGTCTGACAGGAAAAAAGCAAAGGAAACCCACAGTGTGGACAGCCCTGCAGTCATTGCGACTATCCTTGTACGTTTTTTAAGGAAGCTTACTACTGCAAAGCCAATTCCCGCCGCCAAACCAATCCATAAGAACAGGTTGTAGTAAACATTTGCTTGGGTTTGTTGCCTAAAAACAGAAAAGTAGTCTTTAAAAAAGGAATTTGCGTCATTTTCAAGCAACCATGAAAAAAGCCTTCCGAGCATTATCGAATGGGAAGTTAAAAAACCGGCGAGAATGCCCGTTGAGATAGTTGCTAAAAACCAAAATGACCAGTATAAATTATTTTGTTTGTTGTTATTCATATAAGTGTCTCCTTTGGCTTTAATAAAGTACAGCGTACGTTTATAAATTAGCATATGTATTGTGAAATGTCAAGTAGGGTATAAAAGTAGGAACTAAAACTTATTTGCCGAAGAATTTATACTGCATTGAAAAGGTCAAATGTGCGGGCAGATATTATGTAAAATGCCCGCTCGTCCCCGTATTTCTCTTGAGCCGCTTGGTAACAAGTGGCCTTAGATAGATGGCCATTCGCGACAGAACTCGGCTTATAGACCTATCTCACTTATATATCGCCATAGAGCCTAAAGCTTTGAGGCGATGAAAAGCCCCCGAAGAAATTCGGGGGCTTTTTGTTTCTTTTTCTAATTAGTTGCGTCTTGACTGGGGATAGCAATTCATCGGAAATTCGGAGCAAGTTCCTCATGCTTTTTGATGAATTGCGCTTAGTGTGTGATTTATTGTATTGCTGTTTAACTCTGTGGCACATGTCCGCAGAGTTTGATAATGGTAGTGCTTTGAATAGGTTTTTTTATATGGATGTTTAAATAAATTAATTATTATTCGCTGTCTCATCTACCAACTCATTGTGATACATATATTGTTTGTTGGGGTCGACAGGGGCTTCAGAATAAGAGCTGTAAATGAAATAGTCAAATGTTTCGCTGAAGCCGGGGAATAATTCCTTAAGCTCTTCATGAATAGCGAAAGCCTGTTGCTTTAGCTCATCTACATTTTCCTCTTTTAATTCGATTCCAGTTGTATAGGATATTATTGGCATAAAGCCTGTGGATACAATATCCATACTTAACCGATATATCACAACATCATCAAAAGATGGGAGTGTGATAAGAAATGGAAACTCGCTATAAACCTTTTCGGTGAGATTACTGAAAAAGTTGTTAACGTCGCGGAGGCTGTTGTAATTTATATATGGGGCGGGATAAATAATACGGCTTAGGTGATCATAAAACATAGATGCAGGAATATCATAACCTTGTTCGGCTAAAGATTTTGATTTTTCATACATATCAATTGCGTTCATTCCGTGGTAGCTTATATCATTCAAATATGTGGAAAAAAGCTTCCAACCGTCTTCGGATTTACCATACCAAAGTGTTAAAAGACGCTCATCATTTTCGGAAACTGATTTTTCAAATGAACATACATCTCGGAATATATTGCAGAGTAGTTTATAATAATATCTTCGTCAATATTATAAAAAGATGATCGAAAATCTCCTGTAAAGTTAATTATAGCATAGCAGCTGAGATAATCTTCGGTAGCTCTTCCTTTAAGATTGTTGTAGTACCACTCGGTTGACTTATTTGCATCTGCTTCGGATGGAACATATTTTTCATCGAAAAAAGTTATTAGGGTTCTAAAATCGTTATTTAAATGACACTCCAACACTTGTTTATCAAGCATATTGATTTCGTTAAATATTTCTTTAGGAATGGTATCGTTCCAAACGTAATGAGCTTTTCCTGAACCGATAATCTTTCCTGATTCATCAACCGTGTTACTTTCGTCAACTGCATAACTTCCGTCGGAAGTTAATTTTTCTAATAGATTTGAATCAATTCCTTCTTCTGTTACAGGAGAAGGGTCGGCGAGGTTGTTTCAGTACTTTCGATTGTACTTGTTTCGCTTCCAGTTTCTTGGGCCTTTATTGCCGTTGAACTATTTGCCTTAATCGCTTTTGAATCATCTAAGGCATTACAGGAACTAAAAACTATCATTGAGATAATAAGCGCAATGGCCATAATCGTTTTTTTCATAAGCACTCCTTTAACTAGATACCATATTATAACATTAAAAGACAATTTAGCAAACAGGAAAACTAATTTGGATACGCCCTCCATTGCTAGTAGTTGCAGAAACTTCGTATGGCATTTTCTGAAGAAAACACCATGTACGCCCCCGAACCCCCGCTTTGGGGCAATATTATAAATTCCTTGCTTCTAAGAAAAGCTAGACGTTAAGGGTAAAATTAATAGTTTCTTGAATGCTTTATAGAGAAGCAAGCACTATATCGCCCCTAATCAGGGGAGACGTCAGCGAAGCTGACAGAGGGGTTCTGAAAACCATAAAGAATTAGCCGAGCAGAGTATATTGCCACTCTCAAGTCTGGGTTCGGGGCTTAATGGGAATCGAAATCGAAAGCAAAGCTATCTAAACACATGCTCCACCACGACTTCACCAGTCCCAGCTTTTATGGTAATAAGCGTAGCGCCCTGCAAATCGTCATTCGAATAGGAGCACGTTCCCGTTTTAAGCCCGTAGGTTAGGCGGACACCTTCGTAGTCAATGGACAGGTTGTTCACATGATCATGACCGTTAAATATGTGAGTGGTGCTTTCAAGCTCTTTTACCGCATCAAAAAGTCCGGTATTGTAAAGCGGCGCACACACTTTTTCCCTGATTTCGCCAAAGTATAAAGACGAATCGATGGTGCCCGATTCAACCGCGGCTACAGCGTCAGCAAATTCCGGCAGAGGAATGTGGAAGATGAGCATGGAAGGAACATCGGGCTGCGAGGCGACGACCCATTCATACCAAGCGATTTGATCGGGGTAGATGTAGTCGTAATACTTTTCAGTTTCGTATTCTCGCTCAATATTGGAATCCATCATAATCAAAGTATAAACACTCTGATTGCTTGAGTCTGCAATATTGATAACATAATTGCCGATGCCTTGGATATTTGACGGCCCGGATTGAAAGAGGGAATAGTCAGCATTTTCGTAAAGATTTCCAAGCCAAGCTCTGTCCGCCCGCCCTTCCGAGTCGTGGTTTCCCAGCGTCACGCCCCAGGGGATTTCATAGCTTTCCATTTGCGCGGCAAACTTCTTTGACATAATATCGGAAAGGATAAACATAGCATTGTCTCCGGAGGTCATAATGAAATCGGGCTGAGTTTCAAGCACCATTTCATCGACGAGAGCAAGAGCTTTGTTGTCTTCAAAGGGATTGCCAAAAAGCTGAATGTCGGAAAATAGCAAAATCTGAAAATCCTCGCCTTCGCGCATGCTAAGAGTGGATACACTTTGCGTGTCAAATTCGTCGGACTCGCTCCATGTTTGGGAAGAAGGTGTGCCTTCAAGCTCGAAGGACATATATATTTTATATGACCCAAACAACGCTACAGCGATTAGCAGTAATATTGCGGCGGACTTGATTGCAATTCTTATGGCTTTTTTCATGGTGAATATCTCCGATTTAAGTTATATCATATATTTAATAATTGTATCAGTATTATAACATCACAAAATGGTTAAACCAAATAAAACAATTTTAAAGCTGAAAGAAAATATCTCTTTTAAAATTGTGACATTTATTCTTTGCAAGCGGTATAATAAAAATAAAAGTCAACGTACCATGCCATTTGGCGAAGGTAAACAATATTATGTTTTCGGATGTAGAGACAAAGATCAAGAAGAGAAATAAAATACTTTTTTCTCGCGAAAGCAAATGTTTGCAGGAATTGATAAAACTAATCGGAGAGCAAAGCCATAAAACAATTGTGATGTGGGCTTTGGACTGCGCAAAGATAACTTTGGAGCAATTTGAATCCAAATACTCTGGGGAGAAAAGGCCAAGAATTTGCCTAGAGCTTTGCGAAGAATGGGCGAGAGGAAAAATCAAAATGCCTGCGGCAAAAAAAGCTATTTTAGCGTCACACGCGACAGCTAAAGATATTGATGATCCCGCATATAGCGCGTTATGCCATGCAATCGGCCATGCGGGGGCGACAGTGCATGTGGAAACTCACGCCATGGGACTGGTTTTCTATGAGCTTACGGCCATCGTTTTAAAATGCGGGAAAAAGGGATATGAAAAGCGGGTGACCCATAAAATAAAATTTTATCACGAGCGCTTGATTTATTGCCGGGATAACGTTGATAAATTTGATTTTACTTGGGCGGGCTTTTTGTTGGATGAAACAAAGCCTAATAAAGAGAAATTGCTGAGCGAAAAGAGCAAAGTTTAAAGAGCAAGGATATTAGAACGTAAATGACATTCTTTCTACCCTTGAAAGATTTTTTCATATTATAAAATTGCGCATTGCATAAAATAGAAATAGATGGTAATATTATCTTAATAGATTCGTAATAATAATAACGAGGTCAAACTTGACACAAATCAAGAACTCAAAGAAGCTAACAAGAATTTTTCTCCTCCTCCTTCTTTTAATTGGTGTTCTGGGGATAATCGATACTATCGCTCTTATCCCCGTAACATCAAGCATAACGCTTGGCATGGCTTTTCCCGCCGGATTCGGGACGGCGCTAATCATATTTTCCATAGTAAATCTAAAAAAAAAGAAACCTTTTTTTAAAAATAAAGTTATCTTGCGCATTGTAGTTGGATGCGTTGCTTTGTGCGCAATAGTGTTTTTTACTGTTGAAGCTTTCATTTGGAAGGAGGCTCATTCCAAGGAAGCGCAAGGCACGCAGAGCAACTTTGTGATAGTGCTCGGATGCGGAATCTTCCCGGATGGAAGCTTGACGCTTGCTCTTAAAAACAGACTCGATGCGGCATATGCCTATATGCAAAGATACCCGAATACTGTTTGTGTGGTGTCGGGAGGGCAGGGATCAAACGAGCCTATGCCCGAAGGTCAGGCTATGGCTGAATATCTCATTGCAAAGGGTATAAACGATGGGAGGGTGCTTCGCGAAGAAACGGCGACAAGCACTCGTGAAAATCTGCTTCTGTCTTATGATATAATAGATGAAGTATATCCCGAAAAAGATAAAACTGTAGCTATTGTAAGCAGTGAATTTCATATGTTCAGGGTAAAGTTTTTGGCGGAAAGATACGGTATGAATGCTATAAGCATACCATCTCAAACGTCGTGGTACGTGCGGCCAAACTGCTATATACGAGAGTTCTTCGCTGTTGTTAAATCATTTTTCTTAGACAGGTGAAGAAAGCATCAAGCTGAAAAAATGGTTATAAGAAAACAGATGGCGATAATGGCTGAAATGGGAGTCATGACGGCTTTTTCTTTTTTGCTTTTTGAAATGAAATTCATGAAAACGTTTATCACAAGATAAAAGGAAAAGAAATAGCCTAGGCCTTTTGCGATGCTGGAGGGCAATCCTATTGAAAACACGCCTCCAAGCTGCAGTAAAACGAATATAGCAATACCTTGCACTAAAACAGCTACTCCGCACGCAATGCGGGAGTTGCCAATCAGTATTTTTTGCTGTCCACCCATGGCGAATTCTCCCAAGGGTGCTCCGAAAAAGAGGAGAAAGTACAATAACATTAACAAAAATAATAGTATTGAGCCAATCCAAGCAGTAATCATATAAGTCTCCTTTAAATCAAGAGTCGTTATTTTTTTCATCCCATGCTTTTTTTACACTGGGATTGTGGGTAAAGAAACGCTGTTGTGTTTGTTTGTCTGTGCGATTAAAAGGGCATGCAAAGTTCATGCATTTGATGCATAAAAAGGACAAAAGCATGAAAAATCCAAAAGCTGTATACACAAGATATATTGCTAGGAGAATAAACCTTCCGCTTAATATCATAAAAAGCGCGGGAATGAAAAAGACCGCAAACATTCCTAAAATAAACACGGCCTTTTCCATAAAGCTCATTGGTCCGGGGCGATATTTCCAAATCTTCGGACTGCCATAATTGGCCCAGCATGTAAGAACTTTTGTCGAGGGCTCCGCGTAATGAGGGCAGTGCGAGCACATGACACGTATTTCTATTAGCCCAAAATAAAGTGGAAGCGTTGTCACAAATATTAAAAGTGCCCACCATGAATAAAGTGCGGCACCGATACCTCCAATTATAAAGGCAGGAAACGCTGCTGCAAAAAATGATATGAGATGTTTTTTTGTAAAATGGCAGGTTACATCGGTTTTAACATCGCAGTTTTCGCAATCTTTTTCCTTGCAGGTGGATATAGGTTTTTTATGGTCTAAAAATTTCACAGCTTAAATAATCCTTATTTCTTAAGATATCCGCCACGTATGGTCTTCACATCATTGATGGAAATCATGCAGTCTTCGGTAATGTCGTTTATAATTTTCACTGCCTCCGGGATGCGCTTGCGTTTCAGGTGTATTATTAAAAGCTTACGCTTGCCATCTTTGCCTTGGCCGTTAACAACCGTCACCGCGAACGAATTTCCCCTTAGCTGCTCCAGCAGAATGTCCACTAATTCGGTGTCTTTTAATATTATTTGGATAGAGCTTATACCAAAGGCGAGCTTTGCGTCCAGCCAAGACCCCAAGTAATTGCCCACCGCGAAAGCAAGACAGAACACCGCTATTTTGGGGAGACTATTTCCGAAGTCAGCCAGCACAGAGCCGGTAATAGTAATCCACAAAAGAACATCGAAAAAGGCGAGCAGCGAACCTTTGACGCGCTCTCCTCGGTTTATCAGCACCAGCCGCAGTGTGGAAACCGCCACCTCCAATATTTTCCCGAAAAATATCAGAAAATATATCCAAATGCTGTTAGTTGCAAATATGTTCATTGCTTTGTCCTCCGTTTGCTTATTTTTAATGTTAAGTTATTTTTTTGTGTTCCGATTGATAAAATCAGCCTCTTCGCTATTACAAAGCTTCGCTTCATCGCTTCGTATATTTAGATGAAACACATGCATAAGCTTATTGTGTTGCGTGCCATAAATTTTCTTTTCATATACAACCCCCAGCGACTTTAACCGCTTTTCCATTGTATCGATTTGATGAAGAAGAAAATCCCCAAGTGCGGACATTAAATATATGGGAGGAAATTTTTCGTTTACCAATGAGAGGGGGGCTATTAGGTCAAGATGGTTATTATACCCTTCTTTGCCCATTAAATCTTTAATCAGATAGCGGGTGTTTGAAGATTTGTTTTTAACTGCGGTTTTCACGTCATAAATACCACAGTTAAGCACTAGAGCGTTGGGCACAAAATCCTTGGGCGGCGAAAAAGTAAACTCTTTTTGATACTTCTCATCGGTGCAAAAAGCAGTGTATAATGACGCTAAATGCGCACCCGCGGAATCGCCAACCAAGAAGGTATTATCTGTATCTATAAAGTATTTTTCATGGTTTAAAAGAGTCCACATCACCACGTTATTTACATCTTCCAATTGCGCCGGAAATTTGAATTTTGGCGCCAGCCTATAGCTGAAATTTATAACGGTAAAGCCGAAAGCCGCCATTTCCATACAATAGAATTGATATCTATGCTTATCTCCATATACCCAGCCGCCACCGTGCACATTAATGATAGTGGGCAATTTACATGCGGTATCTTTTGGATAATATACATCAAGTGTGTTGGCCGCACCGTGCTTGCCGTAGGATATATCGTCATTGCGCTTGATATTGGCGGGCGTCTGTAATCCTTTATCCCTTATGTTATCACCAGAATCGAACGTTTTCTTTAAAATATAGCTGGCTATAGACATGTTTCTCTCCCAATATGCAATTTAGTACTCTTCTTTTAGAACCATTTTCTTATTTTGAAAAAAACGAGCATTCCTACTGCAATGATCGCACAGCCCGCGCAAAAAATAATAAACGAGCTTTGTGAAGTAAGACCTGGAACAGATATAAAGTTCATCCCGAAAACACCTGCCAAAAATGAGAGTGGAATGAAAATCGCCGAGAAGATGGTGAGCGTCATCATGGTTTTATTCATATCGTTGCTTGAATTGGACATTTGTGTTTCAAAGAGGCTGTTTACCATTTCGCGGAAAGTCATTATCTCTTCCATGATTTGCGATACATTGTCCAAAACATCTCTTAAATAAGGAAATATTTCAACTCCTAACAGCTCAGGCTTGTTTTGGATGAGTCCCCTTATCGCACTGTGCAGAGGATCAATTCCGTTTTTCAGATATAAAAGTTCTTTGCGCAACCAATATACTTTCGCCATTTCGTTTTTGTTTTCGGCGATAACGGCTGTTTCCGCCTCTGTAAACCTATCGGAAACATAGCTTATTATGTCATAGTATTGGTCGATTACGTTGTCTAAAAGGCTATAGTACAGATAGTCGGCGCCAAGGCTGCGAATCTGTCCTTCCTTGTTGTCCAAGCGCTCGCGCACAGCGTCAAACACGTCTCCTTTAGTTTCTTGGAAAGTTATAAGCACATTGTTTTTCAATATGACGGACAAATGTTCGTGCATAACTCGATTTTCTTCGATATACACCATTTTCAATATGGAAAAAAGATATTCATCTTTGTTCTCAATTTTGCTTCGCTCCACAACATTAACAACGCCTTCCAAGTCAATGCGGTGAATACCAAAATGTTCACCAATTTTTTTCACGAGTGAGGTGTCGTGCATTCCTATCACATTGAGCCACACCACATTTGGGGAACTTTCAGGCAGCTCATCAACGCTTTTTATTATTTTGCGGCTGATTGACTCTTCGCAGTATTCGATAACCTCAACGGTTACTTTTTCCGTTTTCAGTTTTCCCGTGTACCTTAGAGTGCCCGGCGGTTGGTTGGTAATTTGGTTTGTAATCGCCTTTAAATTAATGATAGGCATAATTGCACCCTCTTCTGATTTTATTTCATAATATAATGGTAACAGATATAAGGTTTTATGTAAACGCACGAATTTTGCATAAGTGAATGTGTGAATTTAAAAGCCAATAGTAAGAGTATTTAACAGAAATTAAGAGCAGAGTTTGTAATATGACATAATAAATAAAATAAGGGATGAAAGTCTATTGAATATATAATATAATGTTAATAAAAAAAGTAAGGAAATGTATGAAAGTGTATGAAAAAAATAATTTAAAAGAAACAATAATTACTTTTCTTTTAATACCTGTCTTATTTCTGTACTTTAAAAAGGGCGCCACTGCCAATCCTCCATATGAATTTGCCTATCTTCTGATTTTTCTTTTAGTAAAAAAAATTAGGGATAATCTCTTTACGAAAAGTTATCTTGTAGGCTCTCTCATTCTGGCGGTCATTCTGACAGCTTCCTCTTATAAAGCTTGGATAAATGATATTACCACTTTTATTTTAATTATAGTAAAGTTTTTTATTACAGTTAGAGGCTTTATTATGTTATGGCAGATGTTAAAAGAAAATTATGCGGATTCCGATATGAATAGTTTAAAAAACCCGCGCATGGTGTTCTTTGAAATTTTTGCGGCGGTTTTTATTTCGTTATCTCTTTTTTGGTTGTCCCAATATTATCCTTCAGGAATAAGCCCCGACACGGTAAACCAATGGGAGCAAATCCATGGAATTTTACCATTCACGGATATACACGCACCTTTTCACACTCTTTTATTGAAATGCTTGCTTAAGATTCGCGATGGCTATGATATAGTAATTCTTTTTCAAATATTTTTAATTTCTTTGCTGGCCGGTCTTTTTTCAAAATACTTTTATGAAAAGGGAATAAACAGCCAATGGCTGCTTATTGCAAATATCATTTTTTCGTTTTCTATTATGAGTACTTATTATATGTATCCATATAAAGATATTCCGTATACTTTCGTTTTGGGAATCATTACGTATTTATTGATGCGCTTAACTGATGATTTTAAACCTAAAATTATATACGGAGTACTGTGGGGAGGGCTCCTTACAGTATGCTACTATTTACGATATAACGGCATAGTCTGCGCAGTATTTTTAGCAATTTATCTAATATGCATATTTATTAAGAAACGTTATTTTAAGCCTTTAATTTCTTTTGTGGCGTCTTTGGCAGTATTATCGATTGGAGTGTATTTTATCATATACAATGTGATGGGATGTGAGCATAAAGAAAACGGCTTTTCTTTGCAGGTGTTTGGCTCTGGCATTTCAGCGGTGGTCGCCCAAGATGGAAATATTTCTGAAGAGGAACTGCAGAGGGTAGATGAGATATTGGGAATTGATTGGATAAAAGCTCACTACAACAGGTGGCAAATGAAAGACCTTATATGGACACCTGAAACAGACGACCCCGACGGTTTTTTTGAAGAGCACAGCAATGAAGTGTATAACAACTTTTTTGTTGTAGGAATGGGAACGCACAAAATGGAGGTTATAAAACTTTACTTCAGCCTTTTTATAAAAAACCCATTGATTTGCATGAAAGACTTTTTTTATAATACATATCAAATATGGGGGTATATGGGTGTCTTCAGCAATGTTTTTCTGACGATTATACTGCTGTCTTCGTTTTTGGTTTTTTGGAGAGGAAAGCAAATAAAAATGAATTGGATTGTATTTGTTCCGATTCTTTTGAATGTATTGTCCATTGCGGTGTCTACAATAACCAAAGAGCTAAGATATTTATTGCCTACTGTCACATTGTTTCCTCCGTTGCTTTTTTACGTCATTGCTTCGGGAAAACGTATGAAAACGAAAACAGTGAAAGAAACTATAGAAAATAACTCAAATTAAAAATATGTATTGAACTCGCACTTTCTTTTTGTGCGTTATTTTGGTATGATAATTAACTGTAAAACAAAGATTTTAGGGGATATAATATGAAACTAATAAACCAGTTTTTTTATACATTAAGACAGGAAGCCGCCGATGAGGATTCCACCAGCAGCAATCTTTTGGTGCGCAGCGGAATGATTAAAAAATCAAGCTCCGGCGTATATATGTTTATGCCGCTAGGGCTTCGTGTGCTAAAAAATATCGAAGAAATAGTGCGTGAAGAAATGGTGAAGGCCGGATCGCAGGAGCTGCTGATGCCATCGCTTGTGCATAAAGAGATATATGAAAAAAGCGGCAGGGCGCAAATATTTGGTCCTAACATATTCAAGCTTGCCGACCGCTATGAGCGTCCGTATGTATTGGGACCCACACATGAGGAGCTTTTCGCTATCGCCGCCAAGATGAAGGTGAATTCCTATAAGGATTTGCCGTTTAATATATTCCAGTTCCAAAATAAATTCCGAGATGAACCAAGACCACGCTATGGTTTAATTCGGGTACGTGAATTTATAATGAAAGACGCGTACTCTTTTGATGCGGATATGGAAGGGTTGGATGTGTCATATAAAAAGATGTTTGACGCTTACAAGAACGTGTTTGACAGACTGGGATTAAACTACGTAATAGTTAAAGCCGACACAGGAGCTATGGGTGGACACCTTTCCGAGGAATTCCAAGCGGTTTGCGACATCGGCGAAGATATATTGGTGATGTGCGATGAGTGCGACTATGCATCAAACCTCGAAGTCGCAGAAGTGATAGCGGAAGCTAAAACTGATGAGATTCAAGGCGCGCCCGAAGAGATACACACTCCAAACGCACGTACAATTGATGAACTTACCGAGTTTTTGGGATTGACTGCGGATAGTTTCCTAAAAACGCTTGTTTATAAAGTTGACGGGGAGCTGATAGCTTTCATCATGCCCGGCGACCGTCATGCAAACGAAGTTAAAATCGGGAAAATGTTTAACGCTTTAACGGTGGAGCTTCCAGAGCCCGAGGAAATAGAAAATGGCACAAACGGCGTGGTAGGATATATGGGACCAATTGGTTTGGGCATAAAAGTCGTCGCCGACAGCGCTGTGCTTGAGCGCAACGACATGGTGACGGGCGCAAACAAAAAAGATTATCATGTAAAAAACATCAGCGTTTCGCGCGATGTGAAATATGACATGACGGGAGACGTCACAAACATCAAAGAAGGGGACAAGTGCCCCAAATGCGGCGGGGAAATCGTGTTTAAAAAAGGCATCGAAGTAGGCAACACTTTTAAACTTGGAACAAAATATTCAGAAGCCTTGGACCTTGAATATGCCGATCAAAAAAACACGCTGCACCCTGTGGTGATGGGTTCATACGGCCTTGGCATTGGACGCACTATGGCGGCTATTGTTGAACAAAACTCGGATGAAAAAGGCATTGCATGGCCAATGAACGTTGCGCCATACAAGGTTTATATTGTATTGATACGCGCAAGCGATGAAGCGCAGGCACAAGCATCCGAGAAGCTTTACAGCGAGCTTAACGCTTTGGGCATTGACACTATATTGGATGACCGCGACGAGCGTGCGGGCGTGAAATTCAACGATGCGGAACTAATAGGCATTCCAATCCGCGTAACTGTTGGGCGGGGCATCGCAAGCGGTGTGGTCGAGCTTAAAGAGCGAAAGAGCGACGAAGTCAATGAAGTTGCGCTTGATGAAGTTGTATCAAAGATACAGGATATTATAAAAAATAGCTAGTTGATTTATAGTTGCACATAAAAAAATTCCGGCGGTTATAGCCGGAATTTTTTGTTATATTTAATCCTATTATTAGTTGCCGTCCGGCATGGAGGAGAAGCTGAAGTTCGCCGCTTTTTCTATAGCGTTAAAGAATTCCTCGCTTCCAATTTTATCGGATGAGCGCTCAATCACCGCTGCGGCGTTGTCAATGGTTTCGTAGATTTCACCGAAAAGCCATCCCGTAACAAAAACTAAGATTATAAGAAGCGCTAAAACCAACACAATCCTAACAACAAGCAGTGCCGCGTTTGTTTTCTTTTTGGGAAGCTCGGATATTTTCGCGCGGTTTGAAAGAAGTGCCGCGAGAATTATAAATACTATGCCCGCTGCAAGAAGCACTGCTCCCGAAACAAGGAAATAGATGCTTATGCCGCTCATATAGTTTTGCATGAAGTTCTGTATGTGTTCCGAGGCGTTCCCGCCGATGTCCATTGACATTGTCGTCGCGTAACGTGTGAGTGTTGGTGTAATCAAGCCCAAAAGCCCCGTGCCAACGCCAAACAGCCCACATGCCACAAGCGGGGCGGAAAGCCAGCCGAATATTGAAGCCGGGCGGAAAGCAGTCAAAATAACTATGAGTGCGAGTATAAGGAAGATGGCCAAAAGCGCCCAAAAAAGATTTTCCTTTATTACCAACAATATTTCCCGTACGGCTAAGAGCGGATTTTCATCTTCTTCAAACACGTCGTTTATCACTTCGTCCAAATCAATTTCATCATTTATGTCTTCATAGCCAAAGGCTTCCTTCATTATTATTATTACAATGATTTCAGCTTTTTCATGCGAACTAAGATTTTTATCCAGAGCTTCGATAGCTTCTATCATGGCGGCGTACATCTCATCGCCCATCTCCTGCGTTCCAAACGAAGGCGCAAGCTCGGCGATTGCTTCCTCATCTACTGTCTCGCCCATATTTTCATAGGTAGATATCATAAACTCCACCATGGTGACCATTTCATCATCGGCCATAAACTGCGTGACGGCGGCGTCCAGAATTATATCCTTTAGAGGCTCTATGTCTATTTCCGGAAGGGAATCTTCTCGACCTGCAAAGTAGGCGTAAAAACCTTTTATCAAATCTTCGGAAATCTCTTCGAGACCATCCGCGTCAATTGCGTCCGAGATGTTTTTCGTTTCGCCTGATGCTGCGCTAAAATCGGCTGTAAGGTCCTCGACGGATGAGACGATCATTTCGTTTATAGCTTCACCCAAATCGCTTTTATCATACATCTTATCGAAGTACTTTGATGACAGAACTGTGTTTTGCAGCGAGAACTGCACCTGCAAAAGCGTAAGCACAATAATCATCGGGAAAATAATAAGCACCAGAAATATCCCTTTTAATACCTTCATTTCACTCCTCCTTGTTTATCTAAAATACTTTTTCTTTTAAATTATAACAGATAGATAAGATATTATAAATTAGAAAATCATTATAGTTTTTTAATGGATTTTACCTTGTTTTGGTGTAAAATGAATTTATAACTTAAGGAAGCACTGATTAAATCAAATAATACAAATCTCAAAAATGGTATAATAGAAGAAAACAAATGGAGCAAATTATGAAGCAACAAACAATCAGTGATTTAGAATATAGCGCAAGAAAAAGAAGAACTAAAAGAGAAGATTTTTTAGATATAATGGAGGGAGTTATTCCGTGGGAAGAATGGATATCATATATAAAGCCCTACTACTATAAAGGTAAAAGAGGTAGACCGCCCAAAGGTATCAAGAAGATGCTAAAAATGTATCTATTACAGAATTGGTTCAGCCTATCTGATGAAGGAGTCGAGGAAGCAATATATGATAGCTATGCAATGCGTAAATTTATGGGAATTGATTTTTTTGAAGAACAAGTACCCGACGCAACAACTTTACTTAAATTCAGACGAATAATAGAACAAAACAATGTAGGTGAAGTGCTATTTAATGCAATAAGCACAGGACTAGAGAAAAGTGGTCATATCATGCGAGGAGGGACTATAGTAGATGCAACAATAGTCGATGCACCTAGTTCCACAAAAAACCAAGAAAAAGCTAGAGATCCAGAGATGAAATCTGTTAAAAAAGGTAGTGACTGGCACTTTGGAATGAAAATACATATTGGTGTAGATGCAGGTAGTGGCTATGTTCACTCGATTGAGGCAACACCTGCAAACCAACACGATATCACAGTAGCATCTAAACTAATCCGTGATGACGACAAAGTAGTATATGGCGATTCTGGATATATTGGTATTCAAAAACGCGAAGAAATCTTACAAGACGAAGATAAATCGCATATTGATTACAGGATTAATCGTAGACCTAAAAATAGTGTAAAGAAGCAAAAAGGCGTAGGTAAGCAATGGGAGCGACACATAGAGCACCAAAAGTCAGCAGTACGTTGTAAAGTAGAGCATCCATTCCAGATTGTAAAAAGATACTTCGGATATAACAAGATAGTGTATCGTGGCATACAAAAAAATCTCAATAGGTTTTATATCTTATTCGGTTGTGCTAATTTGCTACTATGTGTACGTGCAGATAGAGATCCTGGACTAGTCACAGGATAACCATGCCCTTTTGTGGGAAAACAGGGCACTATCACCTAATAGTCTATCAGTAATGGGGTGATATTGGGCTATATATGGAACAATATGGCATATACTAAAGTTGATGATTAAATATATGGCTTTAATCAGTCCTTCCTTAAAATGCAACCTAGGGTTGCGGATATTAAAAGCAAAGTTGGTAGCGCAACCGCCTAATAATTTTCTATAATGAAGCCATAAAATTTATCTGTGAAAAAATTAGAAAAATGAATGTAGCAATAGCAAACAAACTTGTTAATTTGAGAAAAAGCTTTGGGCTCTCACAAGAGCATTTGGCCGCGAAGCTGGGAGTTTCCCGTCAAGCGGTATCCAAATGGGAGCGCGCAGAATCATCTCCTGACACCGACAACCTAATCGCTCTTGCCGATATTTACAGTATGAGCTTGGATGAGCTTTTAGACACGGACATTGAAATCAAGGAGCGCGAATTAAATGACATCAAGTCGTCTAAGTTCTCCTTGCAAAAGCAGGATGCCTGGGCTACAGTTGGTGCAATGATTGCCATTATCACTTTTTTTGTCACTGGGTTTTTGCTCGGTTGGTGGCTGTTTAATTGGTTGGTATTCCTAATCATTCCTGTGTTTTACTATGTGCCGATATTGTTTAAGCGGGGAAAATAATGTGATTTAAAAAGAGCCGATTAATCGGCTCTTTTAACTATGCTGTATAATAAAGCGCAAACCGCGAGCCCACACTTATTTAATAATATCACCTACGCCGTCAAAGATGTATTTTGGGCGATATGCGAATTGCTTCATTGAGTCCATTGATGTGACGCCGCTTAGCACCAAAACAGTGTCAACACCGGCCTCTATGCCAGCCACTATGTCTGTGTCCATTCTGTCGCCGATAATAACCGACTCTTCATTTTCCACGCTCAGCGTGTTCAGACCGTGACGCATCATCAGCGGATTTGGCTTGCCCACAAAGTATGCTTGCTTACCTGTCGCCATTTCGATGGGGGATATCAGCGCTCGTGTCGCCGGAGCGATGCCGCCGTCAACTGGGCCTGTAACGTCATAGTTGCAGCCGATAAGTTTGGCACCATTTAGCACCAATTGAGTCGCTTTTTCCAACATTTCGTAATTGTACGTTCTTGTTTCGCCGAGAACGACGTAATCGGGATCCGTGTTATTCATTAAGAAGCCAACATTATACATGGCATTTGTAAGGCCAGTGTCACCTATAACGTAAGCACTTCCGCCGGGGCATTGCTTGCGCAAAAAGCTGGCCGTCGCCAATGCTGACGTGTAAAAATGCTCTTCCAATACATTTATACCCATCATTTGCAGTTTCATCTGCAATTCTTTTCTTGTTTTGGATGAATTGTTTGTCAGGAATAAGAATTCTTTCTTTTCCTTTTGCAACCAATTAACAAACGATTTCGCACCAGGCAACAGTTTACTGCCGTGGTATATAACACCGTCCATATCGCATATGAAACCTTTTTTGTTTTCTAATTCTTTCATTTTGTGCGCCACGCACCTTTCTTTTATCTATATTTTTCTTATATTATAATATAATTGTCAACTTATAGATATTGTTTTGATGTAAATTCTTAGAATGTTTTTATTATGCCATTCACCTCTCTTGGTCTCCGCAACACCACCGGAAGTCACATATAACACGAAATATATTTACTTTATCCACTTTTATCTATATGATATCAGTGCTAGACAAACAGTTAACAAAGGAGCTTAATTGACAGCTTTTAAAGATATGAACCTATCCAACGACACGCAAAAGTCCATTCACGAGATGGGCTTTAAAACGCCTACCCCAATACAGGAAAAAGCCATTCCGAAAATCATGCAAAAGTTGGACATCATAGCCCAAGCGCAGACAGGAACAGGCAAAACGCTGGCATTCGCGATACCCATGCTTGAAATGCTCGACCAAGAAGCTATACTCGTGCAGGTTTTGGTGCTGTGCCCGACACGCGAGCTTGCGATACAAACGGCAGACCAAATCCAACAGCTTGCAAAGCACAAAAAATGGGTAAAGATACTACCAATTGTCGGCGGCCAGTCAATAGATCGGCAGTTTGACGCGCTCAAGAAAAAGCCGCAAATAGTAGTCGGAACTCCGGGCAGACTAATGGACCACATGGAGCGCAACAGGCTCAAACTCCACGGAATAAAAATGGTCGTGCTGGACGAAGCGGATGAAATGCTGTCAATGGGCTTTCAAGATGACATGGACGCTATCATTAAAAAAATGCCGAAGTACAAACAAACTCTGATGTTTTCAGCCACCATGAGCAAGGAGATTTTGCGTCTTACAACGCAATATCAACATAACCCGCAGCAAATAAAAATCGCATCACAACAACTGACGGTCGCCACCATCGAGCAGTTTTCAATAGACACTCAAGAGCATGGAAAATTAGACGTACTAATCAGGCTAGTGGACGGACACAATCTAAAACGAAATCTTGTTTTTTGCAACACAAGGCACAAGGTTGCAGAGCTCACAAAGAATCTTCGCATGCGTGGATATGTAGCTTCGGCAATGCATGGAGAAATGAGTCAAGTCGAACGAAACGCTGTGCTTTTTCAATTTAAGGAAGGCAATACCAAGCTGCTTATCGCAACCGATGTCGCGGCACGAGGAATAGACGTGCAAGACATTGACGCGGTCATAAACTACGACTTACCACATGAAGAGGAATACTACGTCCACCGCATAGGCCGAACAGGCAGAGCGGGAAAAACCGGCGCGGCATATACCTTTGTCACCCCAAGAGATTCAAATAAGTTACGTGAAATTCAGCGATATACAAACGCGAAAATCACGCCCATTGAACCTCCGACTAAGATTAATTTGGAGAAAAAGATAATGAGTGAATTAATAAAAAAAGCCACAAAAACGCTTCAAAAGCGTAAATACGAAGACTACCTCCAAGAAGTGCAAAAAATACTCGACGAAGCAAACGGTTCAGGCGATGAGCAAGGAACGTTTACCGCTACCGACCTCAGCGCGGCGCTTTTGCAAATAATAACAACTCAGCCTGCCGGCCGTATTGAAGCCAAGAGCAAACCTGCAAGGAATTTCAGCAAGCCGGACAGAACCTATGAGACAAAAGGCAAATCATACGGCAGCTATAATAAATCAGCCCGAGGAAAGAAAACGCCCAGCAAGGCTAACAAGAGGAACGGATAACGCTTCGTTTTCGAAACTAAAGTTTCTCAATTTGCGCCTTTAAGGCGCTATATAGAAGTGAATAAAACCTGCGGAATAAATCCGCAGGTTTTTGCTGTGTTTCGTTTTTTGCCGAAACCCACCTATGCTCACTGCGCTCGCATTTTCCTGCTTGTTTTCTTTGCTACTCAACCCCTCAGTCGCCTTACAGGCGCCAGCTCCCCCGACTGGGGGCGCTAATTTGCTTTTTGAATATAGCGTAGTCGGCGAAAGGTTGTTTTTTAATAAACGTCGTGCTTTTCTTATAAATTGTGCAGTTAATTAGAAAAGTAAGCCGCTTGAAGGGAGCAGTTGATTGTATAATTTCGTACATTAACGAAGCTGCCATATCGCCCCTAATCAGGGGAGATGTCACGAAGTGACAGAGGGGTTGGGCATAAAAAACTAGAATTATTCGTAGTTGAATAACATCGTGCAATAGCTGAACAAGAAGTAATGCGTTACTTTGTTTCGCTCCGCTGGGTCGGCAAGGGTGGCCGACAGCACCTGCGAGCCCCCACAGTAAAAATGAATTTGTTTTCAAATTCATTAATCTGCTTATCTTAAGAAGAAAAATATAGGCAGCGATGACAAGGGAGCTTGTTCCCCGGGTCATTGCGCCAAAAGAGGGTCGGAGGGCTCGCCAAATTTTATATGAAGTGCAGGGGAGTCGCTCTGTGGTGCTTAGGTAATGATTTTCGGTATAATAAGGTCTTCTTTTACAATTTACATAAAAGTGTTGACGCAATCGTATAAAGGTGCTAATATAAAAATATGAACAAGGTGCGAATAAAACTATATTAAGGAGAGTCTTATATGAATATAAACTTGAATAACCTAATATCTTTCGAGGAAATGATTTCTAACTTAGATAAAGTATTGAAGAAAGTCGACAATAGTGGAGAAGTGATTATTTTAAAAGATAATAAGCCTCAATATGTATTAATGAAGTTTACCCAAACTCAAGTGAATACTAATCAACTTGAAAGAGATAGTCAACTTCCAAATTATACTTTACAAGAAGCGATGAAAATTGTTTTGGTGGATGTAGAGCTAAACCAGATGCACGCAGCTGATTTAGCCGACGAAATATATGAAAGAAAATTATATTTTAAGAAAGATGGTTCAAAAGCTGAATATAATCAAATAAGAGCAAGATGCAATAACTACAAAGATATGTTTGAAGGATTGCCCGGAAACGTTATTAGATTAAAAAATCTGTGAAGTAACTTCCTTTATAAGTGAGATGCCGGCGGAACTAAAAGATATATCGTAGAAAATGGGAGTAGCCTAACCTAACACGCGCCGGTTACATCAAAGGTGTAAAAGGGTGGCATAAGATTAGTTGAGATATATGGTAATATTATCATTTGGCTGTTGAAATAAATATAATTGAAAATAGAGGGGAAATTATGAAAACTAAATACTTACCAATAATTAGAGATTTTAGAGAAAAGATTAATAATGATAAAAACTTTGTAATATTACATTATTTAAAAAACAACGATGTTAATCATTGGAACTTAATATGCTCGGCAATGGATTGGATGTCAGTAGCGGCTGGGTATTTAGATAATCCTCAAAGTTCAGAGGATTTAGATGTAGAAAGCATGCTGGTCTATACGTATATTTCATCTATTGATATTATATGGGAAGCGATTATTAAGTTACATCAAGCTATTTTTAAGACAAAGTCCTATCCTTTTAATAACTGCAGACAAATTTTCGAAAATACGAATAAAACTGATAACAGACATTTTAAACATATTAGAGCTGCATTTGGAGCACATCCTGTTGACTTGCATGGAACTGGATGTAAGCAATTTGCTAGCTGGCCTACTAATCAAGTTGACACAGAATACAGTTGGTCGGTAAGGTTATACAGTTCAGATAAAACTAAAGATGATATAACATTCGGATTTAGATACAAAGAAGTAGACCAATTTATAGATGAGAGAATTCAATATCTAGGTGTATTATTAAAAAAAGTGGAAACAGAAAAAGAAGAATTTTCTAACTTCATAAAAACTATTCCAATAAAGTTAGAAGGAAATTTGTTGGAAAAAGCAAAGTTATTGAAAAGTGAAGTAGAAAAAAGATTTAACAAAGGTAATTATTTTTATGTACTAGATAATATTATAAGAATACTTGATATAAATATAACAAATACTAAAAATGAATCAAAAATAAATATCTATATTGAACAACTATCCAGTCTTGTTGAAGAGATGCATAAGAAGACACAAGCCATGACTGAAATTACTTTGGATACTGAGAAAATCCTACACCCGACTATTCCAAAAGATATTGCATTTGCATACTCATGCCTTTCTGAAAATGTCTTCGGTTCAAGCCATAAACCTTTTTCTAGGAAAGCAATATGTGATTATTTGGAAAGTTATGTTGAAGTGGATGATAAAATGAAACCAAGCGAATTATATTTGCTTATGAATGTAACACTATATTTGAATAACAAATGAAAAAATCGAACTTAACTCCACAATACAACAAAACACCCCAGATTCACTCTGGGGTGTTTATTTGTTATTTTTTTAAACCTCGCACAAAGCGCAAAATCGTAAAAAGCATGAGGAGCGATGCTCCGAATTTTTGCGATTTTGTAAGACCTTCGCCGACTAACAAGTTCGAAGGCGAAAACGAAAGAAAGTGAGCGTAAAAAAGCCGCCATTAGGGGGCTTCTCGCTTATATTTTTTCTCTCATTTCACAGCAAACCCATTGCCACCACGGCGAAATACACCAAAAAACCTACCACTACCAAAGAAATAACAACAACAATTAGGCTTCCCACCTTGCGTTTTTGAAGAACGCGTCCCGGAGAAACATTCTCCTGTGTATCTTGGTTTAAGATTTCAGTGTCGCCAACAATCAGCTCATCTATAGTTATTTCGTACAGCTTGGATAGCGCGATTAAATTGTCCGTGTCGGGGGAGGATTCGGCGCACTCCCACTTGGACACCGCCTGGCGGGATACGCCTATCTTATCAGCCAAATCTCCCTGCGAAAGCCCGTGGCTTTTTCTTAATTTAACAAGTTTATTTGCAATTTCAACATTCATAAGGATTCCTTTCGATACATCTTTTATATATTTATTATAGGCAAAAAAGCCTGCCCACGCCACCACCTCTGCTTATAAATTTAGCAACCGGCAGTTGCATATGTGAAAAAACGTGCAGTAATACTAATAAATCGAAAGAAAATCTTTAAACAAAGGCGGGTTTTAGTTTTACAGGAGAAATAGTTATTATATATGTGATAATGCTTATTATGGGGATTGCACTGTTAGTAACAATAAATATATTCATGATAATGAAAATAAAAGAGCTGAAAAGAATGCATGAAAAAGAAAAAGTATAGATTTATCTAGTAGGGAGGTAATATCAAATTTCCGCTCTTCAGGGCATATCTCTAAAAAACTGCACACCATAACAAAACACCCCAGATTCACTCTGGGGTGTTTATTTGTTATTCTTTATATTGCTTCATAAGCGCAATTCGTCAAAAAGCATGAGGAGCTATGCTCCGAATTTTTGTCGAATTGTAAGACCTCGACGACGACTTGTCGGCATCGAAAGCGGAGCGCTACTTAGTACATGCCACCCATGCCGCCCATTCCGCCGCCGCCTGCTGGCATGGCGGGTTCAGCTTCAGGGATGTCAGTGATTAAGCTTTCTGTGGTAAGAAGCATTGCCGCAACGGATGCCGCGTTCTGCAAAGCGGAACGGGTAACTTTCGTCGGGTCGATGATTCCTTTTTCGGTCATGGAACCAAACTCGTTCTTAAGAGCGTCATAGCCAAAGCCGACTTCAGTGGATTCCATGATGCGGTGTATGATAACACTGCCTTCAACTCCGGCATTGATTGCTATCTGGCGAAGAGGTTCTTCAAGAGCGCGTCTAACTATCATGATACCTGTGCGATAGTCGCCTTCAGCGCCTTCAAGAAGAGAGTCAAGGTTTTTAATGACCGAAGTGAGGGCTACGCCGCCTCCGGGTACGATGCCTTCTTCAACAGCTGCGCGGGTTGCGGACAGAGCGTCTTCGATGCGGAGCTTGCGCTCTTTCATCTCGATTTCTGTCGCAGCGCCAACATTGATGACTGCTACGCCGCCGGCAAGTTTCGCCAAGCGTTCCTG
Organism: Christensenellaceae bacterium; assembly: GCA_963675575.1. Classification (GTDB taxonomy): domain Bacteria; phylum Bacillota; class Clostridia; order Christensenellales; family UMGS416; genus JAGLOK01. The sequence continues at coordinate 1,781,115 of OY776378.1, read as the reverse complement.
AAGCTTTTCTTTGTCATAATCGGAAGAAGTTTCTTCGATTTGGGATTTGATGGCTGAAATGCGTGCTTTGATTTCCGCAGCTTCGCCGGCTCCCTGAACGATTGTGGTGGTTTCTTTGCCAACTTTAACCTGATGAGCACTGCCCAGCATGTTAAGAGTGGTTTCTTTAAGGTCAAGACCCAATTCATCGGAAATAACCTGTGCTCCGGTAAGGATTGCGATGTCTTGAAGCATTGCTTTGCGACGGTCGCCAAAGCCGGGTGCTTTAACTGCAACACAGTTGAATGTGCCGCGCAGTTTATTGATAACGAGGGTAGTGAGTGCTTCGCCTTCGATATCTTCAGCGATAATTAAAAGCTTTGAGCCTTGCTGGACTATCTGCTCCAATATCGGCAATATTTCCTGAATGTTTGTGATTTTCTTTTCTGTGATAAGAATAAGTGGATTGTCCAATACTGCTTCCATTTTCTCGGTGTCAGTCACCATGTAAGGGGAAGCGTATCCGCGGTCAAACTGCATTCCTTCAACTATGTTAAGCTCAGTATCCATAGTTTTGGATTCTTCAACAGTGATAACGCCGTCGTTGCCGACCTTTTCCATAGCTTCTGCTATTTGCGCGCCGACTGATGCGTCATTAGCTGAGATAGAAGCGATCTGTGCGATTTCTGTTTTGCTTTCGATTGGGTGGGACATTGCTTTGATGCCTTCAACCGCAGCTTTAACAGCAGCTTCGATGCCGCCTTTAAGGATCATTGGGTTTGCGCCGGCCGCTAAGTTCTTAAGTCCTTCGCGGATCATTGCCTGTGCCAAAAGGGTAGCAGTTGTTGTTCCGTCACCGGCTACGTCATTTGTCTTTGTGGCGACTTCTTTAACAAGCTGAGCGCCCATGTTTTCAAACGGGTCTTCAAGCTCAATTTCCTTGGCGATTGTTACGCCGTCATTTGTGATGAGGGGTGAGCCGAACTTTTTATCAAGTACGACGTTGCGGCCTTTGGGGCCAAGGGTAATTTTAACAGTGTCCGCAAGAGCGTTTACGCCGCGTTCAAGCGCCTGTCTTGCATCTTCTCCGTACAATATTTGTTTTGCCATTTTAATCCTCCTGTTATTCGACTATCGCGAGTATGTCGTTTTGACGAACTATGATGAGTTCTTCGCCGTCTATTTTGATTTCAGTGCCGGCGTATTTTGAAAAGATAACCTTGTCGCCGATTTTGACGTTCATTTTGACTTCCTTGCCGTCAACTACTCCGCCGGGGCCAACCGCCAATATTTCAGCTACCTGTGGTTTTTCTTTTGCCGAACCCGGAAGTACGATACCGCTTTTGGTTGTTTCTTCCGTTTCCATGTTCTTGATAACGACTCTGTCGCCAAGTGGTTTGATTTTCATATTTGCCTCCTTATGTGATATTAAATATTATATTGTTTATTTAATTGTGTTAGCACTCTTTTGTAGAGAGTGCTAAATCCTTATATATAATAATACGACGACGGAAAAAATGCAAGCCCCAAATGATATTTTTTACATGTTTTTATGGGTTTTAATAGATTGTTCATAATTTTTGGCGGAGGATACTTTTTTAGAGGGTGTTTGGAGGTTTGAGGGGGGAGATGATTTCAAAATTAAGTCTGATTGAGTTAAAAGACACGTTATATAAAATAATTGATTTAAAATTCATATTCCAATAACAAATAATAGAATTTATGTAACCATAATGATATACTCATAATATATTAAGAACAGAAATGAAAAAAAGGATTGCATAAATGAAAGAAAATAAAATTAATCAATCTGCTCCAACTAATGTAGGAAGAAGCCGGTTAAATATTCCAAAGTTTATACAAGCGGTGGTTGTCAGTCTGCTTGTTTTTTTCCAATTAAATGGGCTTTATTATTTTTTAGACTATAATTCACCAAAGTGGATACTAATAGCTGTGATTGTTTTGCCGCTTGTGATGATGAATAATTATTTTGTTTCCATTTTTAATAAAAGAAATAATTCGGTAAAAGAAATTGTGGGAACGTTGGTGATTTCGTTTCTTTTCTATATAGGTCTGTTCCTGCCATACTTTAACTCATTCAGTTTGTCTTATTTTGCTTCTTTTTTAGGTTATGTAGTACTATTATTTGTTATCATATATTTGCTAAGTGAATTTCTTAAAAAAGCGGAATGGGGTTTTAAGGAGACTAAACCAAGTATAGCAAGATTCCTTATTTACTTTGCTGTACCAATGTTGGCTTATACCATTTTTATGCTTGCGTGCTATCCCGGGCTTATTTCCCCGGACTCGGTGTATATTTTAAATCAGGCAGTGGCCGGTGGCCCTTATGATAATCTTTCGCCGCTTCTTTACACACTGTTTCTTCGCTTTTTAACAGTGATTGGACTCGAAATTGGCGGCATGATGATTTTGCAGTGCATTATGTGCGCCGCGGCTTATGCCTATGTTGTTTATACGTTTGACAGGATGGGTTTACCAATGATTTTTTGCCTAATTGGTATTTTTTTGCTGGCGGTCTATCCTATGAATTTAATGACGACAATTACTCTATGGAAAGACATTCCTTACACTATAGGTTTGACGCTCATAATGACTGAACTTGTCAAACTGAATTTGCGGGAGGACTATTTTAAGCGCTGGCAAAACACGGCGGTGCTTATATTCGCGTTGATAATAACCCTCGTTGCCCGCCACAACGGCATTGTGACTGTAGTTTTAACGTTTTTTGTGGGAGCAATAATATTCTTTGTGAAGAAGAACAGGCGTACTGCTGTAATATTCGGCGCAATAATAGCATCATCTGTGGTGTTCTACTATTGCTCGCTATACGGCTCAATAGCTATTTTAGGCGACAAATATCAAGAACCCGAAGACAACAAAGTAACTCAAACATCTTTTTATGCTCTGCGTATTCAAGGGCTTATTGCGGTATATCATGACAAATGGGAAAACTTAAGCAAGCAAGACAAAGAATATATGGATAAGTTTTTGGATTTAGAAGCAGTGGATGAGCACATTGTAAAATATGAGGAAAACTGGCGATTCCGAAGCTACACCAAAAACTATGTTGACGCGGACGAGCTTCTTTCGCAAAGCCGCGAGTTTAATGCTGGATACATTAGGCTTTTGCAGGAATATCCGTTTGAGGTGATAAACGCCTATCTAAAAACTACGGGAATTGTATGGGCGGCTCCATCCTATGGATACACCATGCATGCCGCATATACTTATAATGTGTATGATAGTGAGAAATACAGTAATTTAAATTTATCACAAGATAGTTATTTGCCTAAATTTAAAGACTATATATTGCTTAAAATTTTCTGGAAAACAGCGGAGACCCGATTCTATGCCATCTTATGGCGACCAGCTATATTCATGTTGGTTCTCTTGTTGTTTTTATATCATGCCTTGCGCAAAAAGAGATATGTTGCTTGGCTGATTGCGGCACCTGCTATTATAAACTCGCTTGGTTATCTTATTGTAAATGAAGCGCAGGACGCGCGCTATGTGTATATCAACTTTGCCGCCGCGCTCATAATGATTGCGTATGCGATGATGGAAAAGAAAAAAGTTGAAGCAGAGAAAGCTAATGAATAATAAAATTTATATTTACGCACTTATAATTCTCGGCTTATTGGCCATACTGTCCAACGTTGAAAAGATATTAGGTCTATTTTTTGCGGGCAATCCTTCGAAATATAAGCTAAAGAAAGATTTTTTGACTGCTGCCGAAACAAATTTCTACAAAAGCTTTATTGATTACAAAAAGGATGATAACCCTGTTTTAATCAAAATTCGCCTAGCAGATATCTTTTCAACGGTAACCACGGGAAAAGAACGGATGAGAGATTTTAACAGGATAAGCCAAAAGCATTTGGATTTTCTCGTGTGTGATAAAAACACCTTGAAACCTCTTTATGCCATAGAGCTTGACGATAAAAGCCACAGAAGCGAGAAAGTTCAAAAGAGAGATGAGTTTGTTGAGGGAATATATGAGCAAACAGGTCTTAAGCTTATTCGTGTTCAGGCGAGGAAGGATTATACCGAGGCGTATCTGGGCAGTTTGTTTGGTCGCCTGAGCAGGTGATGGAAGAAAATGCATCGGTAATAGAATTTTGTCCAAAATGTGGAGCTAACATGGTGATACGCACCACAAAAAGAGGAGAAAACGCTGGAAAACAATTTTATGGCTGTTTCAATTATCCTAACTGCAGAGCGATGGTAGAGATTGAGAGAGACAATATATGATAAAACATCTAGCTCCCTTTTACGTCTTTGACGCAACGGGTGCTTTTCTATATTACTCGAGGGCATGCGCCCCCGAACCCCCACTTATGCGTAGTATTAAAAACTATATACTTTCTTTCGAATTACGTTATCAATCAAATTTGTTCTACATAATCATAGTATAGGTTTTAATAGTATACTATAGAAAATTTCGCTCCGCAGAGCGATTTACAGCACTTTATTTATAGTTTCGCGAGCCCTCCGACCTACCTTTATTTAAAACCGCTTTGCATAGTTTCAAGACTGTCGGGGCTCGCAGGTGCGGTCGGCCACCTTTGCCGACCCCAAGCGGGGAGCGAATAATAAAACAAAATCGCCCATAAGGGCGAAATTATTATCTGATTATTTAATGTAAATACTAAATCAATTATCCTTCTCGAGATATATCGTCTGTGTCGGGAAGGCAAACTCAATTCCGTTAGCGTCAAAGGCGGCCTTTATATTTAAATTTATCTCCTGCTGTATGTCCATATACATGGCGTAATCCTGGCTTAATACATAATAGACTATCTCGAACGTGATGCAAAAATCATCAAAAGATTTAAGATGCGCACGGTCGAATGTTGAATTTTCAACACTGCCGATTATTTCGCGCGTCATTTCTGGAATCAGGCGAAGCTTATCGCTGGGGGTATCATATGTTACGCCGACGGAAAACGCGATGCGGCGATTTTCCATGCGCTTATAGTTGTGTATCCTCGAGTTTGTGAGATCCTTGTTTGAAAAGATAAGCTGTTCGCCGGAAAGTGAACGCACTCGGGTTGTTTTAATGCCTATATGCTCAATGTTGCCGCTCAAATTGTCTACATTAATATAGTCGCCGATTTCAAACGGGCGGTCAAAAAAGATGGTGACGAATGCGAACAAATCCTGCAATATGGCGTTTAGCGCGAAAGCTATCGCTATGCCGCCAACGCCCAAGCCTGCGAGCAACGCGGTGATTTTGATGTCAAGGTTGTCCAGGAACAATAGCAAAAAGACGAGCCAGACAGCTATCTTTATCAGCACGCCAATCCATTTCACTGACATATCTGCTGTGCTTCCGTTCTTTTTCTGCCAATATCTGTTGAATATGAATATCAGGACTCTTGACAGCGCCATCGACGCTAATATCAAAATAAGCGCGAGAGTTATTACAAATACAGCTCGGGAAACGCTATCGGGCAAAGTGAGAAGCTTTGCGCTGAAAAAAAGCGCGGCAAGCAAAGCAAGAGGCAAGATGTAGCGGCTTGTCATTTTTGCCAGAGCTTTGTCAAAAGCGGCGCCTGTTTTCTTTGCTTTCTTTTTCATTCGGCCTACTATAATTACTTTAATAATTAGAATTAAAAGCAATGATAAAACAAGCACTGCCGCAAAAATAATATAATCGCGAACGGTGTTGTTCCAGAATACTATGTTTAATATATCTTTCATTTTGTCTCCCTTTATGTATATAGTAAGTTTAACATAGAGGCGGGGATAGGACAACAAGGTGATTGGGATGTTTTTATCAGGCCGCGCCCGTCGCATCGAAGGTGTGAAAGGGCGCATGTGAGTAATGCTTCCTGATATATAAAACAACCATCAAACTCCGCTTTCTAAAAATTCCCTGCATATGGTATAATAATACCAACACAAATCACATCAAAGAGGTTCTTATGAATAAATGGGACAAACGCTTTATGGAAATGGCTGACCTTGTCGCCACATGGTCTAGTTGCTATCAGCAAAATAGGCAAGTCGGCGCTATTATCGTGCGCGATAAGAGGGTTATAACCACCGGATATAACGGCGCGCCGGCGGGAATCAAAAGCTGTGTGGAAAAAGGCGAGTGCCTCCGCCGCAAAAACAACATCCCCAGCGGCACGAGAGCGGAAATGTGCTACGCTATCCACGCCGAGCAAAACGCCATCATACAAGCGGCGAGAATAGGCACATCGGTAAAGGATGCCACGCTATATTGCACGCACCAGCCGTGCGTTATTTGCTCTAAGATGATAGTGAACGCCGGCATCACCAAGGTTTTTTTTCGCCATGACTATCCAGATGAATTTTCCCTTGAAATATTCCGCGAAGCGGGAGTTACGCTTGTAAAAGCCGACTGACGCTAAACTTTGTAGCTTTATACGCTTTTCCTCCAAAACAAAGGTTTTTTAAGGCTTTTGATGAGCCAGTGTGTTGATTGTAAAATAGTATGATACAATATCATTGATAAGTTGTTTTGTTTTATGTTTTTAGGAGGCACGTTATGCTAATAATTTTTATGCTGCTGACTTTATCTTCATTTCTTTTTCTAATTATCGGCGCATACGCCGTTTATAGGGACAAAAAAACAATTCTTAACAGGATATTTTTATTGCTGAATTTAAGTTTTGCTATTAAAGCGTTCGCTTCAGCTTTTATAATTGTGGCTCCGAACAAAGAAGCATGCGTTGCCTGGACGAAAGCTATGTCTATAGGTTTTTTTGCGTCTGCAAGCCTCTCACTACATTTTTTCCTTATATATTCCGAGAAAAAAAAGCTGCTTAAAAAATGGTGGACATATGTTGTTTTATATCTGCCTGTTGTTGCGTTTTGGGGATTTGAGCTCAGCGGCAACTTTTATGCGAAAGACTATTTGTATACCAAATATGGGTGGGTGCTAATAACAAACAGCGAGTCAATATTAGCTTTGACGTTTCTTGTACTAACTTTAATCTATGGTATTATCGGAATTGGAATGGCTTTCTTGTGGTGGCGAAAGGCAAAGTCTAAAAGAGCATTCAAACAGGGTAGAGTAATAATTGTTTCCGCTTTTACTTCCACAGCTCTGACATTAGTCCTGTATGTTTTTTCGCGATTTAATGATAAATTTCCCAGTTTGGATTCAATTGCTTCAACGATTTGGTCATTGGGCATTTTATATGGCATTGTCAAATACAAGTTTATGATACTTACTCCGGAGATGGCTGCGGAGCAAATCCTAGAGACAATCAGTGAATCAGTTATAATTCTTGACGAAGAAGGGGGAATCATCTCCTCAAACAAAGAAACCATCAGCCTATCGGGTTATACACTTGATGAACTGATTGGAAAACCTTTGGGGACGCTCTTTTCCGAAGATGAAAAATTTGCGCAAGAAAACTTAAAAAAATTGTTTGAAGAGTGCCCGATTCATAATATGGAGACATATTTTGTCCCCAAAAACAATCAAAGCATACCTGTTATATTCTCCGCGTCCGCGTATAAAAGCGATGAAGAAGGGTTGTTGGGATATATTGCGGTTGCAAGAGATATCACAAATTTAAAAGAAGCTGAGAAACGTTTGCACTATCTTGCCCATCATGACACATTGACCAATCTGCCTAACAGATTGCTGTTTGTAGATCGTTTTAGTCAGGACGTTGCCAAAGCGCAGAGGTATAAAACAAATATTGCTGTTTTTTTGCTGGATTTGGATCATTTCAAGGAAGTAAATGATGGTTATGGGCATAATGTCGGAGATCAGTTGCTGGTGGAAGTATCCAACAGGCTAAAAGAGTCAATAAGGAAATGCGATTCAATAGCACGGTTGGGGGGAGATGAGTTTGTCATTTTGCTCAGCGATTTAAAACATTTAAACGATTTTGAACCTACCGCAAACAGGATTATAAATAGTATCGCGCAGCCTTTCTTAATTGAAGACAAAGAACTCCACGTTACAATAAGCGTGGGAGTCAGTATGTATCCGGTTAACGGCACAAATCTGGACAACCTTTTAAAAAATGCCGATATGGCGATGTATTCAGTTAAAGAAGGCGGCAGGAACAACTATGAGCTTTTCACCTCGGCAATGGGCTCAAATGCTGAAGAATCGGTTAATCTTGAGAAGGATTTAAGAAACGCAATGGTCAAAAACGAGTTAATGCTATACTATCAGCCAATGGTGGACCTATACAGCGAAACGATAATAGGCGCTGAAGCGCTCATCAGATGGAAGCATCCGGAATACGGCATAATATCTCCGGCAGACTTCATACCTAAGGCGGAAGAAAACGGGTTAATCATTCCTATAGGTGAATGGGTGCTTAAAACTGCGTGTGCTCAAGCTGCAAAATGGCAGAAAGCCGGAGTCATGCAAGGATATGTATCTGTAAATTTATCTTCTCTTCAGTTTAAACAAAAAAACTTTGTTGATACCATTTTAAACATATTGGAAGAAACAAAACTATCTCCGCAGCATCTGCGTCTTGAGATATCAGAAAGCATGATTACTAAAGATGGGGAAAACGTAATCAGTGCTTTAAAAAGGCTTAACGAGCATAAAATTTTGGTGGTTATCGCCGGCTTTGGAACGGGATATTCTTCATTGATTTATCTAAAAGAGCTGCCTATTTACGCTATTAAAATTGACAGGTTTTTCATCCGAAACATCGCAAATGACCCAGCTTGCGCCACCATCATAAAAGCTATAATATCATTGGCTCATGATTTGGATTTAAAGGTGATTGCCGAGGGAATTGAGACTACTGAGCAGCTTGAATATTTGCGCCGCCTTGAATGGAAGCCTTCACAGCCGATTAAATGTGACGGAGCCCAAGGATTTTTATTCAGCAAACCGATAACAGTAAACTCAATGACAAAGCTATTAAACAAAGATTGATTTTATGCAACTCATAAATATTGAGTTTGCCTGTGAAAGATAATTTAGATTTAAGGGGAAATATTTTGGAACAAGGATTAAAATACACGCTCTGCTTTATAAAACGGGGTGATGAGATACTCATGCTAAACCGTAACTATCCCACTTGGATGGGCTCGTGGAACGGAGTTGGCGGCAGAATGGAAGACGGCGAATCGCCGAAAGAGTGCATATTGCGCGAAGTGTTTGAGGAAACAGGCATCAAGCTGTCGGACGCGCGCGACTGCGGAGCATTAACATGGCGCTCGGAGGGCAATGGGCCCGGGGGATCGCACCTTTTTCTGGCGGAAGTCCCCAAAGAATTTCACTATGACACACCGCGGGGTATGGAAGAGGGAATACTGGATTGGAAGAAAACGAGCTGGATTTACCATCCGGAAAACACCGGTGTAATAAAAAATATCCAGCGGTTTTTGCCCATAATGATTAATGATAAAAGAAGATATAATCACGCCTGCGTGTATGAAGGATATACGCTCAAGGAGTTTTCATCACTGCCCATGAGAGCGGAGTGATTTTTTTCGATTAGAGGTATTTTGATAGGAGATTTGACCATGGCGAAGTATATGCTCAAAAAAATCATATGGGCGGTTATAACGCTTGTGGGAGTAACCCTATTTGTCTACTTCATCTTTTATTTTGCCCCGGCTAAGTGAAGGGTTTTAACTTCACACGTGCAAAATGACCGCAAGAATATATTGCAGTAAAAAAACGCCCCTGATTTTTCAGTGGCGCTTAATTTATCCCAACCTTATTTCAACCCGTTACCGCTACTTATCCAATATCGCCGAATCAGCCCTTGTAATGAGCGATTCGCTTTCTTCGTTCTTAAACCTTAGTTCTTATGGAAATAATATCGTTGCATCAGGAGAAGAGTCTATATTAGAGTTTGCAAAGAAATATATATGCAATTTATAGTTTTTTATAGTGGAGAGCGTCGAAATAAAAAATAGTTCCTTTTCATAATTCTTTATAATAATGGGGTAAAGTGGTACAATAAATTAAAGAACTTTATTATATGGGGGATGATATGAAAGATGCTGAATTTCAAGATTATCTAAGAAATGAGATAGTTAAAAATGTTAGTGGTACAAGAAATGAGAGCACTAGTTTATTGCACTGGTTATTAGTTAATGTATTTGATTTAGACCCTGATAATGCGACATCAGTGATTTGTGATGGGAAAAAAGATAAAGGTATTGATGGAATTCATGTTGATACTTTAGAGGAAATAATTTTTGTATTTCAATCAAAATATAAAGAGAACAATGATAGGTATATAGGCGATAGAGTTTTAAGAGATTTTGCTGGAGTTAAAAGTTGGTTTCAAACAAAAGAAGCTGTTGAAAATTTGAAATCGTCAGCTATAAATGAAGAACTTAAATCATTATTAAGCGAGTTGAAGATAGATGAAATAGTAGATGATTATAATGTAGAATACCATTTTGTTTCAAATGCAATTATAAATAGTGACACAGAAGAGTTTTTATCAGTAGAAAAAGAAATTTTTGTTTGGGATATTGAGTCTTTAATGAAACATTATCATCTAATTAAAGATGATCCATTAGTTATTGATAATCATACCTTTAGAGATATAGGCAAAGAAAACGTTATAGAAATGAATTTGGAGAATGGTCTAAAAACACTAATGGTACCAATAAAGGCAAAAGAATTACTTGAGTTAAAAGGCATTGATGACTTAACATTATTTAGCAAAAATGTTAGGTATGGATTAGGGAATACACGTGTAAATAGGGCAATTAAAAACACTATTAACAATGATAAAGAAAATAAGAACTTCATATTGTTCCATAATGGGATATCAATGGTATGTGAATCGTTTGATTATAATAAAAACAGCAAGGAATTAGTAGCAAAAAATTATTCAATTGTAAATGGTGCGCAATCAATATTAGCTTTTTATAAAGAGAGCGATAATTTGAATGATAATATTAGAGTTATATTACGTGTTACCCAAGTTGGCGAAAGTAATGAGCTAATTGATCTCATTTCTCGATATAATAATAATCAAAATTCAATTTCTATGAAAGATTTACGAGCTAAAGATAAGATACAGAATAGATTAACGAGGCAGTTTGAAGAACTAAATAAAAAATACGATTTAAAGATTTCGTATTCTGCAAAACGTGGCAAAGTAATACCCGAGGGTAACGATCTGATTTTGAGTGATTATGCAGCACAACTTATCGAATCATGTTATTTTGAAAGATCTTATAATATACATTTAAAAGCGTCACTGTTTGACTCGAAATATAATGAAATATTTAATAAAAACATAGATGCTTTAAAAATTACTATGTATTTTAAATCACACTGTGTGTTGAAAACTATACTTGATAAGATTGAAGACAAAGGGGTTGCTGATTATGGTCTTGCACAACATTTTTTGATAATGGTTATGTTTGATGTTATAAATAGTAGTGAAAAATTGAAAATACTGCTTAGAGATGAAGAAAAATATATGTCTAGTATTGAAAAATGGAATAAGGCGTTTGAATCTATACTATCAATGCTTATTAGAGGATTAAATAAAGAGATACGTGAATTGCAAACTAATTGGGGACATGATTTTATATATAAGAATTTCTTTAAATCAAAAGAAAATATTGAAAAATTACATAACGAGGTGCGAGGTTCTTTTGAGATGATACAGGAAATGTTTAACAATTCTATTGAGAATATGGTTGACGATGTGGGGATACCTCTATGATTTTAAAGTAAATATAAAGTTGTAAAAACAAATAAGGCCGCACCATTTTTTTGGCACAGCCTTTTATATTTAACCTAATAGTTTCTACTTATCCAATATCGCCGAATCCGACCTTGTAAGGAGCGATTCGCTTTCTTCGTTGAGGGCGATAATCGTTACCTTCTTGCCGAGAACCAGATATTTTTCTTTTACTTTGGTGATGGCGACAACAGCGGAGTGATCCCAGACATGAGACCGTTTAAAGTCAATGATGACATTTTCGGGGTCATCTGCGTAGTGGAATTGATCGATAAATTTCGTTGTGGAGGCGAAAAACAGCGGTCCATATACTTTGTAAACTTTGTTTATATCTTCGTCCGATTCATCGATATGTACTTTTGTTTTGACGTGAGTCATCTTCCAAGCGAAAACAACGGCGCTAATCACGACACCCGCCAAAACGCCGAGCGCAAGATTGTGAGTAGCAATAACCACGCCCATAGTAGCCAGCATGACTATTGCGCAGCTTGCCGGCATGCTGCGTATTTCCTTGAGGGATTCCCACTCAAAGGTGGAGATGGAAACCATAATCATAACGCCGACCAACGCCGCCATCGGAATGATTTTCACAACGTCTCCCAAACATATAATTAAAAACAGCAAGAACGCTCCCGCGATAAAGGTGGAAAGCCTCGTCCTGCCGCCGGACTTCACATTGATTACTGATTGTCCTATCATTGCGCAGCCTGCCATGCCGCCGAAAAATCCGGTAACGACATTCGCGATTCCCTGTCCTGTCACTTCACGGCTCTTGTCGCTTTTGGAGTCGGTCATGTCGTCTACAATCTTTGCCGTAAGCAATGACTCCATGATGCCGACGATTGAAAGCGTCACAGCGTAGGGGAATATTATTTTCAATGTTTCAAATGTAAGAGGAATTTTCGGCAGATGGAATATCGGAAGCGAGCGGGTGATGTTGCCCATGTCTCCGACAGTCCTTACGTCAGTTTTTAAAACTACCGCTAAAATTGTTACTACAACTATAGCGATAAGTGGTGATGGTACAGCCTTTGTGAGCTTGGGAAATAGATATATTATAGCGAGCGTTCCTGCCACCATCGCATACATTACCCATGATTCGCCCACAAAGTGGGGAAGTTGAGCCATGAAAATTAACACTGCCAACGCATTTACAAATCCTAAAATAACGGGTTGTGAAACGAAGTCGATTAGCTTTCCGACTTTTAGTTTGCCTAATATAAACTGCAACACGCCTGTGAGGATGGTGGCGGCAAACATATATTCGACTCCGTGGGATTTTACCAGCGTAACCATGACGAGCGCCATTGCGCCTGTCGCCGCCGATATCATCGCTTTTCGTCCGCCGAATATGGACGTTATTATCGCGATACAAAATGACGCGTAAAGCCCGACCATGGGATCGACCCCGCAAATAATGGCGAAAGAAATCGCCTCCGGGATGAGGGCTAACGCTACTGTCATGCCCGCTAAGATGTCACCTTTAATGTTGCTAAACCATTCTTCTTTTAATTTCTTTAATTTCAATCTAAATCTCCTTTATCTTTAGGCGCAAATATTCGACAAGCGTTTTTGCGTCCGCCTATAGTACCATGTAAAAGGGGACCTTTCAACGATATTATGTTAATACGGTATTTGAGTATAAAAAATTCGGTTTTTTACTGTGCGCATTAAACCATATCGCTTATAAGGACTATGGGTAAATTAAGATAATTGAAAATTATTGAATCATATTACATAATATGCTAGCATGAGAAAATAATAATTTCTTAGAAGGTGAGACACATGAATAATAGCGTTGGTCAAGCGGAGAAAGTTTCGGTCACAATCATTTCGTGGAAAAAAGCGTTTACTATGATAGCTACAATCGCGCTTTTCAGTAATATTATGGCGGTAGGTCTGATTTCATATTTTATGAGTATATCTCAATATGCTCAACAGAATCGCTTGTTGACTATAGTTATGGTTGTTTGGGTGATGTCTGAGGTAGTCGGTCTGTTGTTTTTGGCTCATTCTTTAAAGAAAAAAAGGGTGGATGTTGATGCGTTCGGATTATTGGTGCATATAAATAAAGATATTTATAGTTTAGATTGGAAGGACGTATCGGGTATAGAGATTACAAAACAGAAAATGACTCAGGAAAGAAAAGCGGGCGAGTATTATAAGATAAGTTTAGTAGACAACGAGGATTTCCCTTATAGCGAGATATTCGTTGAAAAAACAAAGCAGCTGGAAGAAGAGATGGGTTTATATTATAAAGGGAAATTCGATATTACTTAGTAGTAAACTCTTAAATCAAATATGAAATATTATATTGTTAAAAGCTAAAACAAATCCCCCGAATTAATTTGGGGGTTTTAGTATGTATTTTATTACGACCGCTTTATAGCTATCAAAGCTATTATCCGCTTAACTCTTTTCTTTCAGCAAATCGCGGATTTCCGTAAGCAGCAGTTCTTCTTTGCTCGGCGCAGGAGGAGCGGCAGTTTCTTTCGTTTTTTTGTTTTTTATACTGGCAAGAAGCTTTATAAACAGGAATATGCACAGAGCGATTATCAGGAAGTCTATCAGGGCTTGAATGAATAGCCCATAGGAAATGGTCGCGTCGCCTATATTGGCGCTGAGTCCCGTTAAATCAGTCCCTCCCAAAATCACTCCGATAAGAGGCATTATGATGTTGGCCACAAGAGAAGAAATAATCTTGCCAAAAGCGCCTGCTATGATGACGCCGACAGCGAGATCCAATACGTTGCCTTTGGTGATGAAAGCCTTAAATTCTTTGATTAGTGACATATAGATTACCTCCATTTATTTTATTGTATTATAAATTTTTTAGAATTTACTGCACATTTAAACAACATAAAATTATGATTAAGTTTATTAATATAATTATTATTGGATAAAACATCAGGGTTTTTGACGAAAAGCATTGGAAATACCCGACATCTCTATACTTTTCTTTTACATCTAAATCAAATGTAATTTTATCTTCTTCTTTAAGTTTGATTACACTATCGTAAAGTTTTCGATATTTGCGTTCGTATTGCAATTGGAAAGCATCAAACAGCCAAAAAGTCACAACAGGAATATATGAAAATACTAATAGTACGGGTGAAAACATTTCTCCTTTTGGTATGAAAACAAAAAAACCTAAAACCAAAGATGTAGCCCATCCTTTGAGAATAAATCCATTATTTGAAAACCGCACTATTACACTTTGTACAAGCTCAATATATTTAATTTTTTGGTCAGTTTGTTTCATATCAATATTTCTCCTTTTGAAATCAACGATCTCCTCGATAGCTTAGCGCTTGAGTCCAGTATGTGTTGTTGTACATATCGGTTAATTTGTATGTCACCTTGCTTTCGGCATCGCCCACCGACACGTTGCTTATGGTAAGCGGACCTGTCACCACCATTTGTTCACCCAGATAGTAGCTTGCCATATATACTTCGTCATAGGAGTAAAAATCGCACAGAAAGTCCAAAGTGTCGCCACCGGAAATCTCAAGCAACCCCTTCGCCACAGTATCCGTTTCGCCTTGGTATACTATGCGCGCGCCTAATATCTCACCATAAGGTCTGTTTTCGTCAAACACCACGATAAGGTCGACCAGCTGACCGTTAAGCATGGCGGGGATTCGTCCGTTTATGACGTAGCCTGTGGCTGTGTCGTATTCGGAAATAAAGTAGTAGCTTACTACTTGCTCGTTTACGGCAAGCCACGTTCCGTCATAATCTAGGATTAAATCGCCGTCGTTGTCAAACTCATATACGTTGTCCAAACCCAAGTCGATGTAACCTTCTCCGTCGTCTAAGAATATGTTGAGGTTGAGCGACTGCACCAAGTCCCACTCGCTATCTGTAAGGCTTAATACATAGCCACCGTTTTTCTCGGTGGGTGTCATGCTTTGCGCGTCGAGATAGTTTTGCTCATAGTATCCGGTGGTAGATTCAAGCTGATTTGTGTCTACCCAGTCGGATTCGTTTTCGCCGCCGCCTGTAATGGATGAAAAGTCTCCGCCGCCTATAAACTGGCCAAGCAGATTTGACACCAGACCTGAACCGCCGCCGGTAAACTGTCCGAATAGGGAAGAAATCGGACTATCTTGTCCGCTTGTAATTATCTGACCGCCTGCTTCCAAATTGGCGAAGCTTTTTATGCAGCCGGTATATTCTTCGTCCATGCCTATTTCTTTATATGTATTTATAACGCTTCCAACGCTGGATAGCTTATCATACGGGAAGTAGATAGATATTCCGTTGGCGTTTGTAATGTAGGGGGAAGTGCGGTTGTATTTTATGGCATCCGCAAGTGCCGCAATTAAGTCATTGGCTTCCTTTGATCCGATATTTTGAGCGAGGTGAATAAGATCGATTTGGTCGAGCCTCGCAGCTCCGCCAAACTCCCGCGCACCGTTTCTGGCTTCGGCTACGGATTTATATTCATCGCTTTGAAGCATTATGTTTGTTGTTTCAGCAAAAGCCTTGAATGCCCCGGGGACAGTTCCCTTAAGCTCGGCTAAGTCTATGATTGAAAGAGTTGTCTTGTCGCGGGGGTTATCGTCTGCGCACTTTAATATAAAATCGTCTATTATATTTTTCCCGATACTGATGGTGGGCATCGAAGTGTTGCTTGAAAGCTCGCTTATCCAGTCGGTGTAGTACCAACCAATGCCGGGTTCGGTTTCCTCGGACGCAATAAGATAGTCCGAATAGCGCTCGAGAACCAGCGCGGTTTCAAACGTCGCCATCAAACACGCGTCAAATCCTATGAAGTCAAAAACACATTTAGCGTTTGCTAGCGCCTCGTTTATTTCTCCCAGTTTCATGCTGTCTCCCGGGAAAAATTCATCGTAACCGTATCCTTGCGCCGAACCTGCGCCGTGGTCCCACAATATTAGCGCGTAGCGGTCTGCAGGGAAGGTTTTTTTGCTATATTTAATGAAGTCTGAAAGAGTGTCGGGGTCGGTCATGTTCTTTTTGCCCAGATTGCTTTCCAGAGTTGTGAGCCCATCGGCTGACACCTGATAGCGCTGATTATATTTGGATGAGATGGTGTTGTTGTTCCACCGCTTAGTGCCGCCTGTTTCCACTATGATATTAACTTTATCGGATATGTTTGCGGCAAGCATCTCATTCAGGTCTTTTGTCGCCAAGGAGCTTTGTGTTTCAAGGTCGGAGCCGCACATATAAACCATGATTGTGATTTCGTCGCGTCCGCCGCCAAGTATGGCCGTGCGTTTGGCGCGCGCTTTGTAAGATACCGAGGTATCTAAAACAGCATTGCTTGTAACCTCTGTGCCGGATTCGCTTTGCATATATGTTTCTGAAAGATTTTGCTGCGAAGTTTGGGGCAAAAGCCCTTCGCCCATGGAGCCGAGCAACCATTTTATCGCGAAAAATATCACTACCGCTATTATTATATAGAAGATGATGCGTCCAAAGGTCAGCGGTTTGCGCTTAGCTGAGCCTGAAGAACTTTGCTGGGAAGAAAACAGCGAGGACAAATTACTTCCGCTGGAGCCTGAGCTCTGGGTGAAAGAGGGCGTTTGAGACGGCTTTTGGCTTTTCTTTCTTTCCGAATACCCGGAAGAGCTGCCCACAGGACCGGAGGTGCTTGCTTTGCCGCGCTTATTAACACTGCCGCCGCCGGAAGTAACGTGCTTTTTTCTGCCCTTGTCTTTTATGTTTTTATCCATAGTTTTCCTCCGTTACTAAAAGGATTAATACGACTTTACAAAAAGATTTTAACACTCGCTGAAGCTATAATCAATTAATCTCTTTTTACCGATTTATAAAAGCGATGTAAAATGTTTAGGACGAACGGTATGAAAACTTTTCCGTACATGTGCCGAAAAGATATTATAAAAAAATTTTAAACCGCACAGCAAAGCAAACCCCGGTCCCGAAGGACACATCATATAAACCACATAGTAAAGCAAAAAGCTCGGATTCAATCCGAGCTTTTATTATATAATTATTAATTCTCGTACAAAGCGCGATTTGTCAAAAAGCATGAGGAGCTTTGCTCCGAATTTTTGATTAATCGTAAGACAATCGTCAAGAAGCAATAGCTTCGAAGACGAAAGCAAAGCGTAAGCTTTGCGCTACTCCGACGGCGTACCCACTCGCACAGCGTAGCTTGTCATCACACCGTCCGCGTCAAACTCGCAGACAAGGTCATATTGCTCCATGAACATGTACTCACCGCCGCTAAGCTCTTCAAGCGTCATTTCATCCGCACCGCTGTTTTCAGTGAATACGGAAAATGCCAGCGTTTGCGTATCGCCGCTTTTATATAATACAGCGCAGGGGGGCACTATAAACGCCGTGTCGCCGCCAGCGTTTTGGCGATAGAAAATTGTCATCTGGTCGTCAGAATATTCGGTGCCAGAGATAAACATAGCGATAACATCATCAAGGCTCATGCCGACAGTTATGCCGCGCGGACCTACATATGTTGTGTCGGTTATCTGCGCCACAACAAGCGTGCCATCTACAAATACCAGCTGACCGAAAGGAAACTGGTTTATATCGCGGGTTTCGCCTGTGGCCGCCCATTCTATTTCCTCGGTGCTGTCCGGCTGTCTGACTTTTAAGAGTACATCCTCTTTGGCTTCACCTATATAAATATCACCAAAGTAAGTATCTTTGACTGAAAATGTCCTGAAGTCTACTAGGGGATTTATCTCGTTTTGCCATGCGCTGTCGTCTATCAGCCAAAAAGACTGCAAGACGGTTGGCACGTCCTCATACATTGCGGAAAACTCTATAGCATCAGCCGAGCCTTCTGAATAGGGCATGTCAAAGCGGGGGATGTAGTAAAATTCAAGCCCCGCAATATCCATAAACACCTCTCCGTTTGCCTCTCCTCCTTCGGGCACAATGTCTATTAAAAGAAGCGCGGGATTTATCTCAATCTCATTTTCATCTTGCGTTATGTGATAGATGGTGGTCTTTGTGCCTTCTATTTCATATGAAACATTGTTAAGCCATGAATCCGGGATTGGTATCTGATAGTTGCCTTCCTCGTTGAGTATAAGCGTTTCCTCTGCCACTGAAAACTCAGCGGCCTTGTCAACATCAATAAGTGAAGGAGAAGCCGTTAAATCTGGGGTTATTGTTGGACCGTCAGCAGTCGGCCGGCAGCCTGTAAATGCAAAGATTAATATTAATGATGCCGCAAGTGCGGCCAAGGTGCGTGCGCTCATAATGATCTCCTTGTATTTATATGTCGACTATATATTACTGACGCTGTAAGTTTATGTCAAGCGTGTCTTTTTCTTAGGTTAATTTCAATAAAATAATTTGCAATTAAAAAAGCAAAGATATATGATAAATTTATTAACAAAACAATAATTTAAAAACAAATAAAAATATTTATAAGGAGGGAAATATGATTTCATTTGAAGCACTAACAAAACAATTTGCAAATAAAGATGTTCTTGCGCAACTCGCAAAATCAGTAGGCGGAGACACGGGCAAGGTTGGAAAAGCAGCGGCACTTGGCCTTCCTGCCATAATGGAAGCGCTAAACCGCAATACCAACGACGCAAAGGGCGCAGAGGCGTTGTCTGGTGCATTAGACAAGCATAAAGGTGCAAACCTGGACGATATTGCAGGTCTTCTTAAGAATGTTGACTTGAAGGATGGCGAGAAAATTATTGACCATGTATTCGGAGACAAAAGCGAAAGCGTAGCAAAGAGCATATCGAAAAAGACGGGGCTTGACACAGGACAGATTTCAAAACTGCTTATACAGTTCGCACCTGTAATACTTGACTTTCTTGGCAATAAAAAAGAAGAGGAAGGCCTCGATGCAGGTGGATTGTCCGGGCTTACATCTACACTGTCCGGATTATTTGGTGGTGGAAGCAGTAGCAGTGGAGGCGGAAACCTTCTTTCTATAGCTTCATCATTCTTGGATGATGGCGATGATGAAGACGACGGAGGAATGGACTTGCTTGGCATACTGGGCGGACTTTTCAAATAATATTTTTTCAGCTCAGCCAAATATAATAATAAAAAGCTCCCAAGCGAAATGTTTGGGAGCTTTGTTTTGTGTGAAAATAGTATTTACGGCGCTGTCGTGGCCTCGGCATCAACTTCTACGGGTACTCCATCTTCGAGATCGGCCGCAATCTCCGCGGCCTGCTCCTTGGCAATGTCGCCGCCCGCGCATACGTCGCAAGGATCAAAGCGCTTTTGCTCAAAGGCTTCTTCCAGTGTGCCTTCAATCAATATTGTTGAACGCGAAAGGGTAGAGCACTCAGGATCCAAGTGATAGGATTTGCCAAAGCGTGTCCAATATACTGTTCCGCCAAACTCTCCGGAAGCTGATGCCACAAGCTCCGCGGCTTCCACGCTCTCTGGGGTTGCGGGTGTATAGTCTATAGAGGCTCCAACAGAGCCAAGAAGCAGCACACCTACCACAACAGCAAGTATTTTCTTTGTCTTAACATCAACATTCTTTGCGCCTTTAAGAAGTATGATTCCAAAAGGAATGAAAGCAACAAGTGCCATGATGACACCCAGCTGATTTTGCAAGAAGCAAACTGCTTTGCTTTTTGAAGTGCACGGGCTTACATGGTTGGCCTTTTTCCAAAGCAATGAGCCTACGATTACAAAAAGCGCATCAGCACCTAGTGCTACATAGAGCCATGTCATGTTGTTTAGGTTAAGCATCCAAACAGCTGCAGCTTCGCAACCTATTGCCAGCACCCAAAGGATGACAGCGGGGATGCGGAATTTCATCGAGTTTTTCTTTCTGTTTTTACTTCTTAGATTGGCGGTTTCTTTTTCTACCGCCTTGCTGTAGTCTTTGTTTTTGGCGTCTTTAGCTGAAACAATCTTTTTATTTGCCATGTGAAATTTCCTCCCCAAAAATATTGATTATATAATAAGTCACATATTTATTATAACAATCTGCAACCGCTATAGCAATTGAATTCAGTTTTTTTTAAACAAGCATATATTTAAAGAGAAAAATAATAGTTGATATTTTAATTTTTCCTATCTTTTTCTCATCGCATTCTTTATAATGAATAATATAAAAGAATAAAAAAAGAGAGGATACTATTATGGGTAAATTTGTAATTAAAGAAACTAAATCAGGCTGGAGTTTTGTTTTGAAAGCCGGCAACGGAGAAATAATCGCGGTATCCGAAGTGTATAGCAGTGAAACAGCGTGTAAAAATGGGATTGAGAGCGTTAAAAAGAATGCGCCTATCGCGGGCGTTGAAGACCAGACAGCAGACGCTGCGTCCGTAAAAAATCCTAAATTTGAAATTTATAATGATAAAGCAGGAGAGTTTCGCTTTAGGTTGAAAGCCCGCAACGGCGAGATTATTGCCGCTTCCGAAGGATACACATCCAAATCTGGTTGCGAAAACGGAATCAGCAGCGTTAAAAAGAACGCTCCCGATGCTAAAGTGGAAAAGGTTTAAAAAAGAGTAAAAAACTAACCTGTAAGAATTTTATATTGAGGGATTGTTCCGCATTGGCGGAACAATCCCTTTGTCTATATGAGGCTCAGCGGAGTTTACTGCCGCAGATATTCAAGAATAAACAAGCGCCCGAAAATTTTACTTTCGCTTAAAATTATTAACTCTTTTTCTTATCAACCGCAAAAGCGATAGCTTCGTCTACTTCAACAAAAAAAGCTTTTTCACCTATTAGTTCGTAAATGCCCGATTTTTTCAAAACGGCAAGGGGTTGTTCGTTTATCCCCGTTATTAATAAAACGATATGATTATGCCGACAATTTGCTATTATAGACCGAAACGCTTTAAGAGCGGTTGCGTCCATCGCGGGAACATTCCTCATTCGGATAATAAGCGTTTTGGTTTTGCGGCTCAGGCTTTCCATCGCGGTTAAAATTTATCCGCCGCGCCAAAAAAGAATGGTCCATTTATTTCATATACTTGAATATAATCCGGGCAAAAAATCTTTTTATTTTCTTCTGCGAAATTGAATGATTCATTTTCTTCCTCAGAAGCGTCCATATTAACGGCATTTACATTGGAAACATCCGCCATGCGTTTCATAAACAAAAACGCGGCGAGCACAATGCCGATTTCAATCGCTTTTACAAGGTCTATCATCACGGTAACAATAAATACTATGAGCAAAACAGCGATATCGCTTTTGGGTGTTTTCATCAGGCCTTTAAACTCGCGCCACTCACTCATATTATACGCCACAATTATTAATACAGAGGCAAGCGAAGCGAGCGGAACCATTTTGACAAAGGGCATAAACAATAATAGTATCAAAAGCAGAGTCACTGAATGTACCATTCCCGCAACAGGAGTACGACCTCCGTTTTTAACATTTGCGACCGTTCGGGCTATAGCGCCTGTGGCGGGGATTCCACCAAACAAAGCGGACGCGATGTTGGCTGTGCCCTGAGCTACTAACTCCATATTGGATCTGTGCTTGCTTCCTATCATTCCATCGGATACAACGGCTGAAAGCAATGACTCTATCGAACCCAATATTGCGATGGTAAACGCCGGCATGATAAGCATCGTTACCTTTTCCATAGTAATTTGCGGCATGGCAAACGCCGGTAGCGCCGAAGATATTTCTCCGTATTTCGTTCCAATCGTCTCAATGTCCATGCCAAACACTTTAGCGATAACTGATGTTACTATAAGGGCGACAAACGCGCCGGGTATTTTTCTGTTTATACGTGGCCAAATTATTATTATAAAAAGAGCGACTGCGCCAATTAACAATGCCTGAAGGTTAATGGTATGCGCGTTGTTTATATACATGTTCCATTTACCGAGAAAGTCAGCGGGCACATTGTCTATTTGAAGCCCGAAAAAATCTTTTAACTGCGATGTGAAAATGACGACCGCAATACCGCTTGTAAATCCAGTGGTGATTGGGTAAGGGATGTATTTGATGATGCTGCCAAGCTTCAAAAGGCCCATTATTATCATTATAATGCCCGCCATAATTGTGGCGATTGCCAACCCGTCTATTCCGTACTGCATTACTATTCCGTAGACGATGACCATGAAGGCGCCTGTAGGGCCGCCTATCTGCACGCGGCTTCCGCCCAAAAGCGATATCAGAAAGCCCGCGATGATTGCGGTGTATATCCCTTTTTCCGGCGAAACCCCGGAGGATATCGCTAAAGCGATTGAAAGCGGCAATGCGATGATGGCGACAATCACGCCCGCGGTAACGTCCTTGAAAAACTGTTCCTTAGAATAGTTTTTCATCGTCTTTAGTATTTTTGGAGATAATTTCGACATCTTTGACTTCTTCCCTATAATTCATAATCATATAAATACTATTTCTTTTGCGATAGGATATTAACACAATAATTTAGCCTAGTAAACAAACGGAGCAAGGAATTTGCTGAAAACCGTTATATTCATAGACAATTATGTTTTTTTCTTGTTTTTGTTATGCAAGTATGATAAATGAGTGTTCTGTGGATAAGTATTGAGGATATTTCAATAATCTAAATTTGGTTGGGCGTTGTTAACACACCTAACTTTTTCATATAAGCAAAGCTCCCGATTATAAACCGAGAGCTTGAAGCTTTTATGTTTGCGGATAAGACTAATCTACATCTGCAGTTTATTTAACATATCTGTGGACTCAGCCTGCGTCAGCTGTTGCTTCAGCTTCGTTTGTAGCTTCTGGAGCAACCGTTGCTTCGACTTCGTTTATAGCTTCTGGAGTAGCTGTAGCTTCTGCAGTATCGTCAGCTTCGACTGTTGCATCAGCTTCGACTGTTGCGTCAGCTTCGACTGTTGCATCAGCGTCAGAGGTAAGAGTGAGTGCATTGAGAACTTCTGCTGCTTGCTCACTAAGCGCTGTGAATTCGATTGCGTCAGCGCTTTCGGCTTCATAGGGGAGGTCGAGAGCGATGGTCATGTAGAAAACGTTTTCTTCTGTTTCCAATATAATTTCGCCTACATAGTCTTCGCCAACAGCAACCATAGAAAGGGTTGCAAGCACGGGGTTTTGCTCTGCAGCCTCAGCATCTGCTGTAACGTGGCTAAACACTGTGGTGGTGCCTTCTGTGGTAAAGGTTACTTTGCCAGCCCAATCTTCAGGAAGAGCGATTGTGTAGCCGCCTTCTTCGTTGGTGGCGTAAACAGTAGTGTCTTCAACCACAGGTGCCTCTGTGGCTATAACTTCTGCGGTAGGTTCTTGTGAAGCTTCCGGTGCTGCTTTCTCACAGCCTGCAGTTGCAAATACTAACATAAATGCTAGCAAAATTATCATGGTTTTGTTTCTTAGTTTCATTTTTTTAATCTCCTCGTTTTTTAAATTCTTTTGAATCGGTTGTCATAATATCAGCAGTAAAATATTATGTCAAACTGAATTTTTTTTTGAAAAAATCTCTTGACACGCAATAAAAAGTTTGAAAAAAACTGTCGAATTTGGATGGATATTTCATGAGATAGAAAGGTTAGAGGAGGCACAAAACCAAGTGATGACTTGATGAAACCAATGTTTGAATTTTTTATAACGATGGATGAATATATATGAAAAATTCCGCTGTTATGCCTAGGTAAATTTAGCGGTCAATTTTGAAACAAAGTTGGCTTTCAAAATGCACAATTACATTTGGCCCACTAAACAGTGACAAAGCGGATTGATTTGTGAAAATATCATAGAAAAAAGCGATATTTTCACAATTTCAGCAAAGCAAACAGAAAAAATGGCGGGATTTAGTATGAAGTGCATAGCGCGATTATTTTACTTAAAAGAGTGCGAGCATTTGATTCAATCACTAGTGCTCATTAGACTTCATATAGTTGTATAACAAAAAGCTGGATTTATTAAGCATTAGAATCCAAAACAGGAATCTTTTTGCCGTATCTAAAAGGAATCGAGACTTTTTTATTAAAAAAAGCAATCATATACCCCATTAATAAAGCTGTTGTCAAAGTACCGATGCCTATGGTTGCTCCGAAAAGAAAACCTACCAAAGCGCAGGTCAAATCGGTGCCGATGCGGCAATACTTGAATTTTGCGATGCCTTTTTCCGACATAAACAGTGCAATGGCATCATAAGTGGAAACACCTAAATCTCCGGTAAAATAAAGAGAAGAGCCAAAGCTCATCAATACGACCGCAGCTAAAAGTGAGGTTATTCTGATCACGAGGTTTGGATTGGGTACCCAAGATGTGAAAAGCAAAGTTGAAAACTCAACTGCATATCCCAAAAGGAAAATGTTTATTAGAGTGCCTAAACCGATTTTCTTTTTATCCAAGAAAAAAATAACAGTCAGAATAATAAGATTAACTATAGCGTAAAAAGTGCCATATCCCATATTTGTATGTTTCCAAATACCGTGGGTCAATACTTGAAACGGATCCATTCCGAACATGGAAAAGTTAAACATTCCGACGCTAAAACCAGATATCATGACGCCCAATACAGTCATTGTGAAACGGCGTTGTTTTTCATTCATTAACATGCCTCGCTCTTTTGTGATTAAAATTAATATTACTCATTATACAATTTTCTTATTATAAGTAAACTCTTTTAAATGAACTTAAAATGATTTATATGATTGTTCGTAGACTTTTATTTTTTTCATGATTTTTGGGCAGTTTTATACGCTCTAAGAAAAATCTATTCTTTATAGAGTAAATATTGTGTCTTTAAAGTGAATAATATGTATCCATAAGTTGAAATTATCACCAAATAGATGTATATTTATCAATAGAAATTAAATATGCCAAGCTGACTATATATTCTTTTTTAAATTGCTTAATCGGAAACTATTCATACCAAAACTTTCGGACTAATTTTTATTAAAAGTTTCGCATAAAGCAAGGAGAGAAAAATGAAAAAATTGATAGCGGGTATATTGCGCCACAATATAATAATACTCTTTATATCGCTGTTACTCATCGGCGGAGGAGTATATAGCTATATTAACATACCCAAAGAGGAAATGCCCAAGATAGAAACCCTCTATGGATATGTGCAGGTGACAGCGCCGGGCCTAAACAGCCAGGAAGTTACCGAAAATATCGCAAATCCCATTGAAGATATCATTAACGACTATTCCAATGTCAGAAGCTACACAACAACGTCGGTGGACAACGCTTGCATTGTCATCATCCAGATGAATGTGAGCGATGACATGTCTTCAGAGACGCTGGAAAAAATCAAAACCGATGTGCTAAATGCCAATATTGACGAAAATATTACAGACATCAGGTTTATTACTGACCTTAAAACAGGCGAAGCCATATATGCTATATACAGCGAAACATTGAGCGAAGCCGAGCTTAAAGGATTGGCTGAGCTATTGTCCCAGCATTTAAATAAAATAGAAAACATCTCAAAGACAGAGGTTAATTCCGCATTTTCACAAGAAATCGTGGTGGATGTGGACTATGACAAGCTAAACACGCTGCCTATCACTTTGTCGGATGTGTATAACGTGATACTGGCAAATGCGATGCGCGTGCCGCTGGGCACTGCTGAGTTTGACGAGGGAACCTCAAGCATATTAATCAACAGCTATTACGATTCGTTGGATTCCATCAATAATCTGGTACTTTTCGCGAACGAGGAAACGGTTTATAAGATATCCGATGTTGCGACTGTTACCGAAAAAAATACCGAAAACAAAAAAACATATACGTTTAACTCACAGCCGGCAGCCTTTGTCGAGGTGTTTTTTGACGAAGATATCGACTTTACAGTGCTGGGGGATGAGCTGACCGATTCGGTGACTGAATTTAAAGATGAGATGACAGAGGACGCCGAAATTACCGCTATGACTTTTTCACCTAGCTATGTTTATGACCAGGTAAACTCCGTAATGGTAAACCTCTTTATTTGTATAGGCATAGTTATGCTGGTTGTTATGTTGGGGCTGGGCCTGCGCAATTCCGTGGCGATAGCATTCACGATTCCCGTCATCGTGATGGCTACTGTCGGGTTACTTTATATACTGGGCAACCACTTGCAGCTTATGAGCATCGCGGGTCTTATAGTGTCTATAGGAATATTGGTGGATAACTCCATTGTTATATCCGAGGCGACACAGCATGAGCTAAACCGCGGCAAGGATATGAAAAAGGCTTGCGCGAAAGCTATTAAGGACAATTACCTTCCGGTGCTAACCTCCACGCTGACCACTGTGGCGGCGTTTGTGCCTTTGATGTATCTTCCGGGGATTGCGGGCGATGTGGCTTTCACACTGCCGCTAACCATACTTATCGCCATCAGCTTTTCATATGTAGTGGCTATGACAGTGACGCCGACCCTCGCAAAATGGTTTTTCAAGCCCAAAAAGATTCGCAAAAAGAAGGCTGTAAAGTTTGGCAAGAAAGTGCGCCGCGTTATGAAGTCGGTGTTTTCTCTTTCACTTGCGCCAACAATCATCGCGTTTTTGCTGCTGGGCGGGCTTATATACAAAGTGATGGAAGACCTTGAGATAGACATACTTCCAAAGACTGAAAAGAGCATAGTTTATATAGACTACGAATATAATAAACTTGACGACAACCGAGGAACTTTGCGTTTCGCGAAAAAGATAGAGGAAATTGTAAAAGAACAGGAAAATGTTAAAAACTACGCTTATTCCCAGGGCGGGGATCTGCCGAAGTTTTACATGACGCTGGCTGTTATAAACAATCTGCCAAGCAACGGACGTTTCTTTATAGAATACGACGTTGAATCAAAAGATTTGGTTGACTATATGGAGACATTGGAGAAGGACTTGGAGCCGCTTAAAGACCAGGGCGACATACTGGTGAGCATGCTTGAACTTAACCAGCCCTCAGCTCCGGTGCAGATTCTTTTGCAGTCAAACAATTATAAGAGCCTGCTGAGAACAGCTGAGGCAATTTTTGCCGAAGTGCAAGACCTTGACAGCTTCAAAACAGGTGAGCTTGTGGCTCCAAAATACAAAGAAGATATTTTGCTGAAAGCCGATAGCCAAAAGATAAATTCATACGGGCTTACGGTAGCCGAAGTGCAGCAGCAGATAGCCATCGCTTTAAACGGACTTTCAGATACACTTTACACAGATGGAGACAACCTGCTTAATGTTAGGGTTAAAACAGACATCGCGTCCGAGGAAGTCTTTTTGGACCTAATGATACGCACCCGCACAGGCGAAGAGGTTCCTTTGGGAGACCTTATCAATACTTCCACGGTTAAAAATTTGGAATATATTAAAACATATAACGGTATCCCTTCAGTTACAATAGAAGGATATATGGCCGATGGATACAGCACTTATGCTTTGGAAAACGATATAATTGAGATAATTGACGCAAAGATTGATAACTCCGTTGATGTGGTGAGAAAAGGCGACAACGAGCTGACCAACGAGCTGTTCGGTGGAATCGCGACCGCGTTTATCATTGCTTTGTTTGTAATATTCCTTATTATGTACTTCCAGTTTAAGTCCTTTAAGCAGCCTCTGATAATCCTGACGGCCATTCCGCTCTCGTTTATTGGCGCGCTTATCGCCATGCTGGTTTTCAAAGAGAAAGTGACGCTGACATCCATTTTGGGAATCATGAGTCTTGTTGGCATTGTGGTCAACAACGGCATTTTGCTGGTGGAATATATCAATCGCCATCATGAAAGCGGCCACAGCATATATGACAGTTGCATTAAAGCAGTGGAGCGCCGGCTGCGACCGATAATGCTTTCGTCACTAACCACGATTTTCGGGCTTGTGCCGCTTGCCATTTTCGGCGGCGACTTCTTCCGTCCGATGGCTGTAACTTTTATGGGCGGAATGATAACGTCCACGCTGCTTGTGCTGTTTGTTATCCCCGGTCTCTATTATTTCACCTATAAGAAGAGGGACAAGAAAATGAAAGAAGAAAAGGCGAGGGGAAAAGAGGAAAAAGGATTAGCAAAAGATCAAAAGAAGGAAACAGCTAAGGCGCAGTGATAATGCGACTTAAAAAATATTTATGTACTACTAGAATGCCCCGCTTATGCGGGGTGTTTTTTTCGTGTGGGAAAGATAATTGATAGTGAAACTTATAAAGAAGCAGATAGATTCTTATATTGCCCCAAAGTGGGGTTTGGGGGCGCAGGCTTGAATAATTGGCATTTTATTGAGTGGGTGCGCCGCAAAAAGAAACAAAGTAATATTGTTATATTTTGAAATGTTTGCCGCATGGCAACACTTTGTGTGTGATATTGTATATCTGCGCATTCGGCAATATGAACTCTCGAAACATTTATGTTCCTGTAGTTCATATACGCCATCAAACTTTATCCTGATGTGAAACTATGTAGTTTTTGTTCCAAAAACTTTGAAAACGCTCGCCCCAACTCTTTCCTTTTTTTGCATAGCGGCTTTAGCAAGTAGGTTTGAAGGCTCACACCTTTTATATAAGAGTCCAACGCATGGTGCGTGGGGGGGGGAACAGCTATTCGATAAAAGCGGGTACTTCATATTACCAATCAAAAGCCGCGGGGCGGGGTGCTGAAAATATTATTTAAGATGGGCAAGGGAAGGTAGAGTGTTTAGCTGATGTTTTTGCTAAAGCTTTAAAGCGTTATCTTACTGCGAAACTGCAATAGGTTTTGTACCAAAAGCTTTGAAATATTCGCTACCATTAGGGGGAATCGAAAAGTGGTCAGTATGTATTTTCTTGGGTGGATGTCTTGTATATCTCATAACTTTTTTGCTGTTAACTCTTACAAAATGGAAAGCATCATGTAGTGCTATTTCTGTTTCATAATCTCAAATACAGCCGGAAACACTGAAGATATCAATATTTGTATGCCTGTAGCAAAGTCCATTATCCCATGTCCTATCATTATAGGAACTAGGTTCCTTTTTTTATAATAAACCAACGTAATCACTATCATCAACGGTATAAAAGATACGAATCTGAATATAATGTGTTTCCATTCGAAAATTAATGGAATGAAACTGTGCTGCAACGCATAAAAGAAGATTATATATATTGCTGAAAAATATTTGTTGCCCGTGCGTTTGCTTATTCTCTTTAGTGAGTATCCGAAATACAATGGTAACTCGGAAAATATAATAGTAACTGGCAGAAGTATGGCGTTAATCGCAGCAATCCAAACAGGCAGAGGTTGTATTGAGCTTATTGGCATGTAACCGTATATAATAGTTCCGCTGAGAATCATGCTTCCTACGCCTACCAAAAGCATTATCACCGTTAATACAATAATATATTTTGGACCGGTTTGACCTTTTTTATTTAATAGGTCCAAATATTTTATTCCTTCATATTTGCATACCATTGCCAATATAAGTATTGTAATTGTATTGCATATTATGCACAGAATAGGCCACCAGCGGCCGGCTTCTTCAAATGTAAGTTTTGTTATAAATACTAATATCAAACCGCTTAAGACAAATAGAACGCTTCTCAAGGCGGGCATAATGTAAGGAAGAGTCTTTTTCATTAATTACTCCTAATATATTCTTATTCAATAGTTAAAACTATATAATCATTTTAGTCAAGATATTCTTGAGAGAGCGAAAATTCTTGCTGATAATGGGGGATATAATACCAAAAGCTTGGCGTTTCGTGAAGCGCGGTCGTTAAGCAGGACAGAAACTTAACACATCGGCGAGTATAAGGAAACGCTTCGCGCTGATTATAAAAGCTGGGGTCCGGGAGCGCACGCTGTTCAACAAACAACCCCTTTGCAAAAGACGGGATTCTTGGTATTATAATTAAGAATAAATAAAGCGGTAAAAGGATTAATCGTAATGGGAAAAAGATATTATGTTAAACATAAAACAGCGAGCCTGTATTTAGCTTTCTACATATCGGCCATTGTTGCGCTAGTGGTTTTGGGAATGGCGACGATTAATGGGGAAATTAGTAATACAATGATGATTGCCGCCGGAGTATTGCTTGTCGTATTTTCACTATTATTTATAAATGAGATTAAAAAAGGCATATTTGACAAAGTGATACTCCAAGAGGAAGCGATAGTGTTGTCAAGGTTGGGCAAAACAATTTCATTAAGCTGGGAAAAGGTTGAAAAAATTGATGTGGACTCCGCCAAAAACGTTCTCGTGGATAAAAATATTGTTGTGCGTTTCGCTCCAAACTCAAAGGGTGAAACACTGGAGATAAAGCTGGAGTACAGACAGAAGTTGCTTAATGAATTGCAAAGCTATTTGAATAAAAGAAAGTAAATAAATCTGTTTCAAATATCGTTTAATGCTATGAATGATGCTATCTGGCCTTTGTGGGTGCAAGTTTATGTGGATAGAATGAAAAAAATAACTTTGAATGTTTTTAAACCAATTAATTATTCTAGGTTCCCTTAACTCTTGGCTTATTACAGACATATCATTTGCTTTATGGTAAAATATAATTACATTCGAAATAAATGGCTCAACAAATGAACCTTTCTCAACCTTAAAGGATGCGATTTTTTGCAGGATATTATTGACAAGGATAGTAATCTTCAATCAATGCTTAACGCATTGCCATTTCATGTTATGCTTATTGATGAAAATTGTAATATCTTGTTTTCTAACAGCTATACCAAACAAAATCTTGACATGGCGTCAAAAGCTTTATTCGGTGCACATTGCACAAGAGTGCTGGACGGATCTGCTGAATGCTCGCCTGACTGCCCATTTGAGTTTAGATCAATGAAACAGGGATCTTTGGATTGTGAATTTTATGATGAGAAATCCGGGGAGTGGATATTTTCAGCGGTTTATCCCACAGATCTAAAAACTGCGGACGGCAAAAAAATATATATTCATAAGATGCATGAAATTACCCACAGAAAATTTGTGGAAGAAGATCTTAAAAGCAATTTAGAAAGAGTCAGACGTGTTGCGGACTCTGTAGTTGAAGCTATTGCCAAGATTGTTAAAAGCAAGGACCCGTATACATCTTTTCAACAGGAGAAAGTGAGCACAATCGTTCCCAAAATCGCCTTGGCATTGGGATTTGATGAAACTGCGGCTCAAGGAAGCAGGAATGCGGCTCTTTTATATGATACCGGAATGATTGGAATTCCCACGATGATTTTAAGCAAGCCTGCCGAACTGAACAAAAATGAATATGAGCTAGTGAAAAGCCATCCAATTATCGGCTATGAATTTTTGAAAGATCTTGATTTTAAAAGACCAATTGCGCAAATTGCTCTCCAACATCATGAAAGGCTGGATGGATCGGGATATCCCTACGGACTTAAAGGTGATGAAATACTACTAGAAGCAAGGATTGTGAGCGTCGCAGATGTGCTTGAAGCTATGACATCGCACAGACCCTATCGGCCGAAGCATACCGTGCAAGAAGCAATCCAATAGCTGGAAAGTAACGCAGGCGTGCTTTATGATAAAGATGTTGTTAAGGCTGCCGTAAGCCTTGTCAAAAGTGGTGAAATACAGTTTTAAGATGCGCAATATAATATATAATTCGAACTCTTAAACAGGAATTTACGAGCAAAAGAATATTGAGCAGTATATATTATGTGTGCTAGTTCTTATATATGGGGGAAAAATTAATAGGGACGATAACCGGCACAATAAATGAACATTTGGTTAACTTAAAGGGTGCGATTTTTTGAATGATATAATTAACGCGGATAGCAATTTTGAAACAATACTTAACTCAATGCCATATTATATTATGGTTATTGATGAAGATTGTAATATCTTGTTTTCCAACAGCTATACCCAACAAAATCTGGACATGACATCGAAAGCTTTGTCTGGCGCACATTGCACAAGAGTGATGGACGGATCAGCTGAATGCTCGCCTGACTGCCCGTTAGAGTACAGGTCAATTAAAGAGGGTTCTTTGGATTGCGAATTTTATGATGAGAAATCCGGGGAGTGGCTATTTTCAGCGGTTTATCCCACAGATCTAAAAACTGCGTCCGGTAAAAAAGTATATATTCATAAGATGCATGAAATTACCAACAGAAAACTAGTCGAAGAAGATCTATTCAATAATTTGGAAAGAGTCAGACGTGTTGCGGATTCCGTTGTGGAAGTTATCGCGAGGATGGTTAAAAGCAGAGACCCATATACATCCTATCAACAAGAGAAGGTGGGCGTAATAGTTCCGAAAATCGCATTTGCTATGGGCTATGAAGAAGGATTGCCTTACGGACTTAGAAACGCGGCGCTTTTATACGATACGGGAATGATAGGGATTCCCTCGATGATTTTAAGCAAACCTGCCAAACTGAATAAAAATGAGTATGAGCTGGTCAAGAGCCATCCAATTATCGGCTATGAGTTTTTGAAAGATCTTGATTTAAAAAGACCGGTTGCGCAAATTGCGCTCCAACATCATGAAAGATTGGACGGCTCGGGCTATCCTTATGGCCTTAAAGGCGATGAAATATTAATGGAAACAAGGATAATCAGTGTCGCTGATGTGCTTGAAGCTATGACATCTCACAGACCATATAGGGCAAAACACAGCGTGGAAGAAGCAATTCACGAGCTGGAAAAAAACGCAGGGCTGCTCTATGATAAAGACGTTGTAAGGGTTACTGTGAATCTTATCAAAACCGGAGAAATTGTGCTTTAGTCCGATATTTTCGTGCAAAATAATGTGAATCGGTATATAATGAATACACTGATTTGAATATGCATACAAGTTAGATAAAATTATTTAAAATGATATTTATATATGGATAATTAAAGCAGGGCATATATAAGTTATGATGATATGGTAGGTTTGTTTAAGTAAACACTTAAAGTTAAGCGAAGGGTTGGGCTCATGGGTAGAAAAGCGCACTTTCCTATGATTGGCAAACTCGATAAGGGTGCGCAGCACCTAAACTCAAATCATTTATAGAAAATAATATAACGAAATTATTATAATTATTCACAGACAATGAAACTGCGATTAATTTTGTATTTGATATTTATAGATTTTACATTATAAACATATAGAAAGGGAAAATAGATGAATCAAGAAATACTAAACAAATTAAAAGAATCCGTGGGACAAAACAGCGCGATACCGGCTGACCTTTATGACTGGTACAATGTTAAAAGAGGATTGAGAAACAATGACGGAACAGGCGTTTTGGTGGGGCTTACCGAAATTGGAGATGTTCACGGATATATTTTGGATGAGGGAGAAAAAATTCCGGATAAGGGGCGTTTGCGTTACCGCGGAATTAATATAAATCAGATAGTAAAAGGCTTTCAGGAAGAAAACAGACCCGGTTTTGAGGAAACAGTTTATCTTCTATTATCCGGCGAGCTTCCCAACAGCTCAGACCTGTCCGCTTTTCAAAAGCTTTTGAGGGAAAATTATTGTTTGCCTGCGGGTTTTTGGGAGGACATGATATTTAGCTCGCCAAGCAATGACATTATGAACATGCTGGCGCGCTGCACTCTTGCGCTTTATTCTTATGACAGCAATCCTGACGATAGATCGGTGGACAATGTTTTGGCGCAATGCGTTCAAATGATTGCGCAGTTCCCGATTATAACAGCGTATGCGTATCAGGCCAAACAACATTATTTCCATGACCAAAGTTTGCATATACATAATCCTTTGGAGGGTGCGGGGCATGCTGAAAATCTTCTTCACCTTATTCGTCCGGACAATGAATACACCGCGCTTGAAGCCGAGCTTTTGGACCTGGCTTTGGTGCTGCACGCAGAACACGGTGGGGGCAACAACTCGGCCTTTACGGTAAACGTGGTGTCATCCAGCGGCACCGACGCATATTCTTCCATCGCGGCGGCCATAGGTTCACTGAAAGGACCACGGCACGGCGGCGCGAACATCAGCGTGTATAAGATGATGGAAGACATAAAAAAGAATGTCAAAGACTGGTCGAGCAAAACTCAGGTACAAGAATATCTGGGTAAAATAATCCGTAAGGAAGCAGGAGACGGAAGCGGCCTTGTCTACGGAATGGGGCACGCTGTTTATACCCTGTCAGACCCGAGAGCGGTGCTGCTGAAATCAAAAGCCGCGCAGCTTGCAAAAGAGGCGGGACGTGAAGATGAGATGGCTCTCTTCGACCTTATAGCTGAGCTTACACCTGGTGTCTTTGCCGAAGTTAAAGGATCTGATAAAATCATTTCCCCGAATGTGGACTTTTACTCCGGGTTTGTTTATTCCATGCTCAATATCCCCAGCGACCTGTTCACACCAATTTTTGCTATCTCACGTGTTGCCGGATGGTGCGCGCATCTTTTGGAAGAGCTTGTGTCAAACAGCCGTATCATGAGACCGGCTTACCGCAATGTGATGAAGAAAAGAGAATATATCCCGATTTCGAAAAGAGATTGAGAAATTAGATGTTTTGCAAAAGAGCGCCTTGGCGCTCTTTTCAGACTGTCGAAAAAGTCATTCTAAGGAATGGCTTTTTTTGGTATAATAGAAGTGGGCACAAAATGATAGAAAAACAAAAAAACAAAAGCGAACAAATACAGCTGGTAAGTGTAGAAAGCCTAGTTCCGAAGAATCATCTATTAAGGAAAGTCAATAAAGTGATGGACTTTGAGTTCATATATGAATTAGTAGAAGATAAATATAGCAAAGATATCGGTAGACCAGCAATTGACCCAAAAGTACTGGTAAAAATGGTACTGATACAACATTTGTTTGGAATAAGATCGCTAAGACAAACAACAAAAGAAGTGGAAGTAAATATAGCCTACAGATGGTTTTTAGGATATGATTTCACAGACAAGATACCGCACTTTTCAACATTGAGCTATAACTTTTTGCATAAGTTCACACCTGAAATATTCGAAGAAATATTTAGTCATATTTTAGAGGAAGCAATAAGACGAGATTTCATAAAAGTTGAAACGATATTTATCGATGCAACACATATTAAAGCAAATGCCAATAAGAACAAAAAGCATAAGGAAACAGCAAAAATCGGAGCAAGGGTATATGACGAACAACTTCGCAAAGAAATAGATGCAGATAGAAAGTCAAAAGGAAAAAAACCATTCAAAGACAACGATGATAATGATAATATTCCATCATCAGGAGCAACAAGAGAAATCACAGTATCAAATACAGACCCTGACAGCGGAATATTTAGAAAAGGTGACCATAAAGTAGAATTTGCGTACACAACACACACCGCATGTGATAGAAATGGCTTTGTTCTAGGCAATGTAACTACAGCGGGAAATATCCACGACAGTAAAGTTTTAGATGCAATTTATGATAAGGTGACCAGTAAATTTAAAGAAGTTCAAACTGTTGCAGCAGATGCAGCGTACAAAACACCGTGGATATGCAAAAAGATATTTGACGATAATCGAAATCCATCATTGCCTTATAAAAGACCCATGAGTAAAAAGGAGTTTTTCAAACCATACGAGTATGTATATGACGAATATTATGATTGCGTAATCTGCCCAAACAATGAAGTTTTAAAATATGCAACGACAGACAGAAACGGGTACAGACAATACAAGAGTAATCCTATAATATGCAGTAGTTGTCCACATCTTAAAAAATGCACTCACAGCCTTAATCATCAAAAAGTAGCAATAAAACATATTTGGCAAAATTACATAGAACGAGCAGAAGACTTCAGACATTCGTATTTAGGCAAAGCAACTTATGCGTTAAGGAGTCAAACTATTGAAAGGGTCTTCGCAGATGCTAAGGAGAAACATGCGATGAGATATACACCATATCGAGGTATAAAGAGAGTGTCCGGTTGGATAACTCTCAAGTTTGCATGTATGAACCTTAAAAAGATGGCTTTGTGGGCTTAGGTTGGCCCTGTTTTCTTCTGTAATTTACGCAATTTCTCTATAATTATATCGGTAAAGCGAGAAAGCACCGTTTGCCTTGCGACAGATAGGTGCTTTCTTCGACAGTCTGAAAAGAGCGCCTTGGCGCTCTTTTTTAGTATTGGAAGTTATGTGAAAGAATAGATATTTAAGGCTATAAGAAATTCATACTAACCAAAACTGACTTTTAATAAGAATTTTAACGCATTAATTTGTAAACACTTTAGCAGATTAAAAATAACGTTTGATAATCAAAGCATTTTGTTGTAGAATATTTCAAAGAATATGGATAAAATTTTCAAACATAGAGACATATATGCACTCAGTAGCCCAAGCGCAAAGCAGCTTGAGGCGCTTTGTTGCGCGGATTCCTGCGGCAAGCTACATGCAACTAAAGATTATAAAATTGACAGAGATGGGCATGATAAACTTCTGTTTGTATATGTAAAAAGTGGTGCGATGTTTCTGGAATATTGCGGAGAGATTCAAACTATTTACGCGGGCGGCGCATTTTTGATAGACTGCATGCATCATCAGGTTTATGGCGCATTAAATTCTTCTTGCTCCTTTGAATTTTTGCATTTTCTTGGCGGATTTTCAAAATATTTTTATAAGAAAATCACAGAAGAAAATGGATATGTACTTGATGGGGCTGAGGCTAAAGTTGTTAAAAAACTAATTGAATCTGTTATTCGAGCTTCTTCGGAGCATTCACAGAGCAAGACTGAACTGCTGTCTGCTATCGTTACAAACGCTCTTTATGAGCTTTTGACGCTGGAGCCGGAAGCTGACATTGTATTAAAGCAGTCTGTTGAGAAAATTCGTGAAGCTGTTACAAACAACCTTCAGATAGGAATTAAAGAACTCTCCGAGTTTGCCGGCTATTCAAAGTTTCATTTCATTCGCAAGTTTACCGAGCATTTTGGATTTTCTCCTCATGAGTTTATTTTGCGAGAGCGTGTGGAGAAAATAAAAAGCCTTCTTATCAACACCTCAGAGCCTGTCGGTAAAATCGCGCTTGACTGCGGATTTTTTGATGCCAGCCATATGACCAACTGCTTTAAAAAGCGCGAGGGGATGACACCTGTTTATTTTCGAAGCATGTGGAAGGAAAACATAAAGCTTGGTGTAATGGAAATGTGATGGGATAATAAAGTAAAAAAAATGGATTTGTAACGGACATGCAAGATGGTATGTCCGTTTTTATGCTTAAATAAGGCTTAATTAATTTGGATATTCGCAATATTTTCTGGATTATTTGCTTTATTAAGAGATTGACGCAAAACACTGGAAATTGATATTAAGTGAAGGCTCATTAAAGATGTTGAAGTATAGAAATGAAGTAAATACTGTGTTAAAATAATAGTAGAGAATGCTATTTAAAAAAAAGTGGGTTGTATATATGCCTAAAATCAAATTTAAAATAGTTTTTAAGCATTTCGCACTGTATGCTGCGGTTTCATTTTTGATTATTTTTCTTTTGAGCTATTCTGTGCTTTTTGCCTTAGAAAGAGTGGAAAGGCAAGTGAAGCTGGATGAAACAAAAGCTCATGAGGTGAGTACTGTCAACTTGGGACAGGATTTGATAGGCAGAGAGTTTTTAGCTGTAGTCTCCGACCTCAATTTCCTTGTAAAAGTTTATAAAGACAGCTTGGAAGATGAAACCAACTACAAAAAGGTGGAAAATGACTGGGCGGAGTTTTCCAGGCAGCAGGGAACATACAATCATATTAGCTTTATCGACACAAATGGCGATGAAAAGATAAGGATTAATTATTTTAGCGGCATCGCAATAACAGCCCAGAAAATATTTTTACAATCAGCTAAAGATAATGATTATTTTTATAATGCGATTAATCTCCCTGAAGGGAGCATTTATGTTACGTCGCTGGAATTATACGTTGAAGATGGGAAGGTGCAAGTTCCTTATATTCCATTGCTCACATATTCGTCTCCGGTTTATTCGGATTCGGGAGAGCTTTTGGGAGTGCTCGCTTTAAACTATTCCGCTAAGCAGTTCCTTAATA
Source organism: Christensenellaceae bacterium (assembly GCA_963675575.1). Taxonomy (GTDB): domain Bacteria; phylum Bacillota; class Clostridia; order Christensenellales; family UMGS416; genus JAGLOK01. The sequence continues at coordinate 1,742,682 of OY776378.1, read as the reverse complement.
ACTTTCGTGAAACCGCAAATCACAGCTATGGCAAAATGGTCTTGCTGGATGAAGAGGGATACTGGCTTTCAAGCCCCGACATCACTCAACTGTGGAATTTTATGTTTCCACTTAGAGTTGAGGAAACCTTCGCCAAACTGTACCCGGACGAATGGGAAGACATATTGGCCGGTACAGACCAGATTTTAGGAGAAAAAGGTCTATTTACTTTTACTTCCGTAGATATCGGGAAAAAATTGCAATCGGTATATAAACAAGAGTTGGATGAAGGTGACATTTACTTAGGCGGAGGAAATTGGTACATTGTGTCTACAGTTTTACGCAGCGAAGCCTATGAAAATTATTTCACCGACAATTTAATTGTTTTGATGAAGGATGTATTTGTAGGTAACATCTGGTTTTTCATATTGGTTTTTTCCCTTTCCCTGCTGACTGGCTTATTGGCATTCCTTTACATGAGGGCCTACAATAGAACAAAATATTATTCGCAATATGACGCGTTAACGGATGTTTATAATCGACGAACCGGCACCGATAGGCTGGATGAAATTCTTTTGGCGAAAAACAGGCAGAATTTTAAGATTAGCGTTTGTTTTCTTGATGTAAACGGACTAAAAGAAGTCAATGATATATTAGGGCACAAAGCGGGCGATGAACTTCTAGTAACAGTTGCAAATATTATCAAATCGCAAATCCGAGGAGAAGACTTTGTGGCGCGCATGGGCGGCGATGAATTTCTTTTAGTATTTTCAAGAATAGGCGCCGATGAGGCCGAAGCTGCTTGGGGACGCATCACCCAAGCAATTGATAGGTTAAATACCGAAGAGAACAGGCCATATATAGTAAGCGTAAGCCATGGCATAGTAGCCTGCAGCGGCGGTGAAGGCACGTGTTCTACCACCGATAAAATGATAAAAGCTGCTGATGAGAAAATGTACGTCGAAAAGAGGGTTGTTAAAACGAATTTCTTTGCTGTGCGAGAAGAAAATGAGAAAGATTAACGACGCTTATAAGATAGCGTGAAATGTAAAAAAAGCAAACTAATACGGTTTGCTTTTTTTATTGCGAGGCTTCGATGTGTTCAAAATGATTCTTACTAATGCTTGTGTGCTGAAAGAAGCTGAAATGTCTGAGGATATTAAAAAAAAAGTTTTCATAAATTAATTTGACTGAACTTGGCTTTGTGTGCGTTAAACTCTCGCTAAAAGTGGGAATTAGCGCAAAAATGCAAGAAAAATGCTAAAAACGCAAGCTTTAGTTGTTTTATTGTATTGAATTTGTGAAAATTATGGTAAAATAATTTGAATAGGAATAATCTAAAAGAGAGGGCTTAGCATGCAGATAAAGGTATATAAAATTAGTTTTAAAAATTTTCTGCTTTATTCGGGAATTTCTTTTTTAATCATATTTTTATTGAGCTTTTCAGTGATGTTTGCTCTTGAAAAACAACTGCGCAAACTGAAGCTGGAAGAAATAAAAACCATTGAGCAAAGCTCGGTCCTTTGGGGCGGCAACTTTATGGGGGACGGATTGTCCTCGGTTATAGCGGACCTAAACTATCTTGTAAAAGAATATAAGAACGAGTTGGATGATGGCGCAGGCATTGAAAAGATTGAAGCGAATTGGGCGGATTTTTCGCAGATGCAGGGGATATACGACCAGATAAGGTTTATCGCCTTTGACGGCAGTGAAGAGATAAGGATCAATTATAAAAACGGAAAGTCGTATATTGTAGAAAAAGAATTACTTCAAAATAAAAAATATGAATATTATTTTACCGATTCAGTAGTTTTGCCACAAGGCAGCGTATATATATCGCGCCTTGATTTAAACTTAGAATACGCGACAGTGGAAACACCTTTTAAGCCTATGATAAGAGTCAGTTCGCCTGTTTATACCTCAAATGGAAGTTTGTTGGGTGTAGTAGTGTTAAACTATTTGGCCGAGGATCTTTTAGAAAGCTTCCGAGAGCTGGCGGCTCACACCAACAGTGAATTGATATTGCTCAACGAAGACGGATATTGGCTTTCAAGCCCTGACAGGTTGCAAGAGTGGAACTTTATGTTCGTACACATGGAGGATGAAACTTTTGGTAAATATTATCCCGAAGAATGGAATAAAGTTTTGGAAGGCTCAGGTCAAATTCTGACTGAAAACGGCCTTTTCACATACACTTCGGTAGACCTCGTAGCTAAAATAAAGTTTAGTAATAACGGGTATAATGAAACCATAGTTTTAGGCGGCGGGGATTGGTACATAGTATCCAAGATATTAAGAGATGGGGTATATGAAGATTATTTCACAGATAACTTCATTTTATTGGTAAAGGATGTTTTCCTTGATAACATTTTGATATTTTCTTTAGTGTTGTTTGTTTCTATTGCCATGGGTCTTTTCGCGTATCTTTATATAAAATCTTACGAGAAAACAAAATATTTCGCAAAATATGACGCCTTGACCAATGTGTATAACCGCCGAACCGGAACCAATATGCTTGATCAAATATTAATAGGTAAAGACCGGAAAAATTTCAAAATCAGTCTGTGCTTTATTGATGTGAACGGACTTAAAGAAGTTAATGATATTTTAGGACACAGGATGGGCGATGAGCTTTTAAAGACGGTTTCGGATGTTATTAAAAAGCATATAAGGGAGAATGACTTTATTGCGCGAATGGGCGGCGACGAATTCCTGCTGGTGTTTTCGAGAATTGTATCCAATGAGGCGGAAATCATCTGGGGAAGGATAACAAGCGAATTTGATAGAATAAATACCGAGGAGGACAGGCCCTATATTATAAGCGTCAGCCACGGAGTTGTAAGCTGCACGGGTGACACTACATGCGCCACCACCGACAAGATGATTAAAGCTGCCGATGAGAAGATGTATGAAGAAAAACGGGTAATAAAGCAGAGCTTTTACGCTATTCGAAAAGAGGATGGCTGATGTAAAAAAAAGAACGACAAAAGCGTGCCTGAGGGTGCGCTTTTACTTTTGGCGATATTCAATTTGTAAGGAAGTGCCAAGCTGGGATAGTGGTATATCGTTTTTTCGCCAAAAAGAAATAAAGCAGAAGCTTGAGCCGAAAGAAGTATTGAAGCTGTTTGAAAATTTTAAAATGGAAAAAAGAAAAAAATTATGATAATATATATATTACAAACCTAATATTAAGCAGGTTTAAATTATGAGCAAAGTTAAATTCAAAATTCAATCTAAGCATTTTGTATTTTATTCAGGAGTTTCTTTCCTGATTATTTTTTTAGTGACTTTTTCAGTGCTTTTCTCTTTGGAAAAACAAAGGCGCAATCTTAAACTTGAGGACACAAAAAGTTTCGAACTCAGTTCAATCACTTTGGCGGAAAACCTCATGGGAGGCGAGTTTTATGCAACGGTTGCCGACCTTAATTATCTTGCCGGATTTTATATGGATGAATGGAATGAAACCGACTCCAGAGAAAATATTGAACATAATTGGGCGCAGTTTTCAGACAAGCAAGGCATATATGATCAGATAAGATTTATTGACGCTGAAGGCAATGAGATAATAAGGATAAACTTTGTAAACGGAGAGGCTGTTTTGGTTGAGCAGCAATATCTCCAAAATAAAAAAGATAGATACTATTTTTATGAGACGGCAAAGCTTCCCGAAGGAAGCGTTTATGTTTCGCCGCTTGATTTGAATGTTGAAAATGGGAAAGTTGAGGTTCCGTTTAAACCCATGGTAAGGTTTGGCGCGCCTGTTTATGCCGAGTCGGGCGAGCTTTTGGGCGTGATAGTTTTAAACTATTTAGCGGAGATTATGCTTGATAACTTCCGCGCTCTTGCCGGGCATAGCAATGGGGATATGATATTGCTCAATGACGAAGGTTACTGGCTTTCAAGTCCGGACAATGCCCAGGAATGGAACTTTATGTTCGAAAGCACGATAGGGGAAACATTCGCGCAAGACTATCCCGAAGAGTGGGCGGAAATTTTAGCAGGACGCGGTCAGATTTTAACTGAAAACGGGCTTTTCACTTTTTCAACTGTTGACCTGAGCTCAAAGGTATCATCTGAAAAGTTGGTAGGGATGCATGCTGAAAGCATACATATGGGCGGCGGAAATTGGCACATTGTTTCCAGTGTTTTAAGAGAAGGGGAGTATGAAACATATTTTACCGATGACTTCTTTTTATTGATAAAAAGCATTTTGAAAGATAATATCTTGTTTTTCTCTATTATATTATTTGTTTCCATACTTACCGGATTTATGGCTTTTCTTTACAAGAAGTCATATGAAAAAACGAAATATTATTCAAAATATGACGCTTTGACAAATGTGTTTAACCGAAATACGGGGACAGAAAAGCTGGACGAAATTTTAATGGCGAAAGATAGAAAAAATTTCAAAATCAGCATTTGCTTCATTGATGTTAATGGTCTCAAAGAAGTAAACGATATTTTGGGACACGAGATGGGCGATGAGCTTTTAACAACTGTCTCAGATATTATAAAAGACCAGATAAGAGAAAATGACTTTATGGCGCGAATGGGTGGCGACGAATTTCTACTGGTCTTTTCGAGGATTGGCGAAGATGAGGCTGAGGCAGTTTGGAAGAGGATAACAAGCGAGTTTGAAAGAATAAATGCCGAGGAAGACAGGAACTATATGATTAGTGTAAGTCATGGTATTGTAAGCTGTAGCGGCGACGGCACCTGCGCCACCACAGACAGGATGATAAAAGCCGCCGATGAAAAGATGTATGAAGAAAAGCGAGTAATAAAGCAGAGTTTTTATGCGATTCGCAAAGAGCCTAGCTGATAGTTTTTTATCGATTGAGCGTGCCGAGGGGTGCGCTTTTTTATTGCTTTGAGATTGCACGAACTGCACTTTATATAAAATTTGGCGAGGACTCCGACCCGATTAAGGCGCAATAGCACGGGGACTTCGTTCCCTCACTATCGCCACCAACTAAACGTAGCACTTGATTATCGTCATACGAAATTTGTATACAAATTTCTCTACACCTGTCGGGGCTCGCAGGGTTCGTCGGTGCCCCACACCGACCCTAGCGGAGCGTAATCAAAGTTAAACCATTACTGCTTGTTGAATTTTTTCTTGTAATTGATTTTAAGGCGAATGGAGTATATGGTATTTAAAGGTAGTGAGTGGTATAATTGATTTAGCAAATATGTGAGGTATATCTATGCAATTATTTAATAAACCTCTAGAACAATGGACTATTGAAGATTTAGAAGAGAAATTTGCTATTAATTAGTAAAGACTAGTTAAATTCATTTAAAAGAAAGGAAACCACTATGAAACATAAACTCGCGCTAATCCTAATCCTCATTCTCCTTACCGCATTCTTCCTCACCTCCTGCATTCCCGGCGACGGTAAACACACCTTTGCTAAGCCCGCGGGCTTTTTCTGGGGCATCTGGCATGGCTGGATAGCACCAGTATCGGTTGTAGTGGGTATATTCAATAGCGACATCCGTGTGTACGAATCAAGCAACACAGGATGGTGGTACGACTTTGGCTTTTATATCGCGATAATATCGGGCTTCGGCGGACTTGGGCTTGCAAGACGCAGAAAGTATAAAAATAGAGTGAGTAGTGACGACTGATATCAAAAGCACTCTGACGTGCAATGATAATTGACAATATATAAATATCATAGTAAAATTAGTCTATTAAATAGTAAATAAAATCTGCGGTGAATAAGTTGTCTTTTGAACTTCTTTTTTGCCCGCGAATATGGTCGTGAGGCTATAGGCGCAACTGTATTTGCTGACCTGTCAGCTCAGCAAATCAAATATAACAAAGTAGATGATTTTATATTTATTAACTTACAATTTCCTTTTATTGATTTAAGATATTTCAACGATGAAAATACTGGCAAATTGGATACCCCTGATTTACCTATTTATAATTTTGTCAGTCGAAAGCAATTTGTGAGAAATTTCGGAGGAGTTGAAAATAGTAAAGAATCCGGAATAGGATATGATGAAAACGCTTATGTGAACGCGAAAAGAGCGATAAGAATCGATCCCAAAAGCATAAAAGATTTTAACACTGTAGATAACGTAATATTTAGTCGCTTAAATTTTAGGCGGCTTTTTCATGATGGAAGAGCCAATTACAGATTGGAGATTGGGCTCACCTGTAATTATCAACACGAAGACACATACGAGAAATACAGCTTAGAAAATTTAATAAAAAGGGTTCTTGGCATTAAAGTTAAAGTCGCTAAAAGCATAAGGGATGAGGGGCTTGCAAGATCCGTCAGATCTTTGCTGCCTTTATTTCTTGAAGCTTCAACTAGCACGAAAGCGCCGACGCCCTCAAAGCACAGCGTAAGAGGCGCGGATCCTATGATATATATCGAAACATCCATAGATGAATTTGAGATTCCTAAAAGAGCGAAATTAGTATCAAAAAGAAGATTTGGAGATTTCGATTTATATTGTCTAGATATTGATTACGACAGGATACCTTTTTCGGTTTGGATTATAGCTTATGATTCGGTAAATGAGTTGGAGAAAATTAATCAGAGAAAATTCGATGCAAGAAATCTGAGATTGGCACTTTTGCGTCAGCACTATGAGAGAGAATGCTTAAGACTTGCGCTTCTATGCGTTTGTGTGAATAAAATAAAAGTTAATGATGAATTTCAAGACTATATTAACCGCAGTGATTATGTCAACCAGATAATCAATCCCGAAAGCAACCAGATGAAATATAACTTAACCTATAAAAACCTATTGCTGAATATTCATAGATATCAGAGAATAGTCGACCCTGACATAGAGTGGATATTATTTAGCGAGATTGAAGGAATCCGAAGAAGCATAAAAGACAAAATAACTCAATTTGTTAATATTGTAATAGAAGGAGATATAGTTATGGGTAAGAAAACGGTTGTACACGGCGACATCAATGACGCCAAAAATGGCAGCGTTATAATAACTAGGCCTACAGGGCCAACTGTTGGAAAAGTAGAGATTAAAATCGAAAGTAACGAAGAGCTTTTTAAAATGATGAGGGAAAAAGTAGGCAATATTGAAAATAAAGAAGAGATAATGGAAAACATAGATGCTATGGAAGATAGTGTTGACAAACCGAATTTTCATGAAAAATTCGATAAGTTTACTTCTTCTGTTGCTAAGTGCGCCGCTATATTTGCACCGTTTACTCCGTTTCTTGAAAAGCTTATAGTTAAATAGATATACTCTTTCGTTATAGGTATAGAAAATCAGACGACGTATGAAAAAAACAGATAGTTTATAACTTTTACGGACATGTGACGGAAAAGTAGTTGTTAATTATATAAAATAGGATAAAAAGCGCAAAACACAAAAATGCACGAGGAACGAGTTTTTTGCGTTTTGTAAGACCATCGATGAGAAACGAAGCTTCGAAATCGAAAGGCGAATGTATCATTCGCCGATGAGTGGTGGTACGACTTTGGTTTTTATATGGCGATAATATCCGGATTTGGCGGACTGAGCTTAGCGAGAAGGAAAAAACACAAAAAGATGAGCGATGAATAGTTAGATAAGAAAACTTTTACGGAACTGCGTCGGGGAAATAAATTGAAATTTATTATTCCAAAAGCTTTCCGTCTAAAATGATGACGGGGATATCGTTGTATTTTAATGCGTTTATTTGGTCCTGAGGGATGTTTCCGCTTGACAGGGTTACCTCCTCGAGCTCTCCCATCTCGAGCAATACACTAATATCATCAATAGGGTTATTGGCGATATTTATATGTTTTAGAGACAACTTTTCAAGTGGCTGAAGTGTAGTGATATTATTATCTTGAATATAGAGAGTTTCGAGTATGGTGCAATATTCTATTCCGGTCAAATCCCTTAGCCCGCTTTTGGGAATGTCAATCTTAACGATAGTATATATTTTATCATAGCGGTTGACATAGCCGCTTTTGTTAAGATCAAGGCGCACTTTTAGAGCAGAATCGGGAACCTCATAGTAATTAATCCTTGATTCTACTACAAGACCTATGGCTATAAGCCCGGCTATTGCAAAAAATAATAGGATTGATTTTAAATATTTTTCAGGAGGATTCGGTTTTGTGTACATGTTTTACCTCTTTATTCTCTAGCTTATATTATATTACATTTATAGATAAATATCATTAATAAAAAGAAAATTGTAGTATAAAGCAGTTAAAATGATGCCAAGGCCCGGAATATAGAAATAATCTATAAAATTATCATGAGTGGAGAAAGAGAATATTTTCTGGTATAATACTGTAAAAGAGGCTGATAAACATTATTAACGAAAAAAACTTGACATACGGACTTATTAATGGTATAAATAGACATCACTTAAATTAGAAGTATTTGTATAATAAAGTATTAGCGTTTTAACATTGCATTAAGCATTGCCGAACATCCTAAAAATTTATTAGCAGTATAAAAGATTTAAGAATAATTTTAGGAGGCATCTATATGCAAGGTAAAGTAAAATGGTTTAATTCACAAAAGGGTTATGGTTTCATCGAAGGCGAAGACGGAAATGACGTGTTTGCACATCATTCACAAATCAACGCTTCAGGATTCAAAAACCTCGAAGAAGGTCAAGACGTAGAGTTTGACGTAGCAAAAGGACCCAAAGGTCTTCAAGCTGAAAACATCACAGTTATCTAAGAAAAGATAAACCAAGCCCCCAGCCGTAAGGTTGGGGGCTTTTTTAATTGCTTGAGGATTGTTATAGCAGATGCAAAACTAAGGTTTAATAATTTTTATTGGTGATAAGTTAAAAGCCCAGAAATAGGGGGTTTAAACTTTTTTTTCTACAAGGTTAATATCTCCTGCGCTTTAATCCTATAATATAAATCCCTGTAAACACTATTACTGAGATCACTATGCCTGTTATAATTTTAAGCCATATAGGCAGCTTATTGTCATTTAATTCTTTTTGATTGCCTATGTCAATGGTAACCGCGCCAAAAGCTACGCCCTCTTCATTGATAGTTACAATTTCTAACACACCATTGTTAATATCCTCTTCATTAACCGTTATATATACAGAATCAGTGCTGGTTATATCAATTACGCTATTGTCAGAAGTTTTTATAGACCTCGTGCCTGCCGGAAGGTCGGAAACTTTGATTTCTACAATTACTGTTCCTTCCTTTGTGCCGTCTTGAATCGTTTGAGGAGTCAAAGTTGTTTTGATTACCGTTACTATAGGTGTTGGGGTAGGTGTGTGTGTGGCAATCGGTGTAGCTGTAGCTGTTGGCTCCGGGGTTACTGTAACAGTTGGGGTGGCCGTAGGTGTGGGTGTAGCAGTTGTAGAAGTGCTTGAAGAATTAGTTCTAATATCTAACTTTGACGATACATGGGAGGCATAATGTGAAGATGTCTCTTTCTTCCTTTGATAAAAGTCATATGAGGTGCCACTGCTAAGCCCGGAAAAATAGCTACTGCTTTGCCATGTTCCGGTAGTGAAGCTTGCGCCGTTATTTACCACTATATATTCGTAGCCAGTGTAAGTGGTTAGCGTAACGGTGGTCCTTGTTTTGCTTGAAAGCACAGGTGCTACTCCCGTTGTGGGCGAGCTGACCGCTTTTGAAATAGCTGAAGTTGCGCTGCTTGTAATAGTTCCTGTCTCTTCACTGCTTGTGATTTTCACTTTTATTTGCTGTCCTACATCGCTAGCTGTAAGGGTGTAAGTTTGACTTGTTGCCAATGAAATATCGCTACTGCCACGCACCCACTGATATGAGAGCGTTCCGGAGTTGTTTGTGCTGCTCAAATTTGCGGTTAAGGTGTATCCATATGTTGTAGTTCCGGATATTGATGCTGTGCCGGTCAAGGCTATACTTATGTCCGTTGTTACATCTAACTTCGGGGACTCTGCGGAAGGCTTTTGAGCCAAAGTTTCCTTTACTCTTTGGTAGAAATCGTATTGTGTACCACCGGTAAGCCCCATAAACAAAGTGCTGTCTTGCCATGTGCCGGTTGAAATATCAGCATCATTTGCAATGACCTTATATTCATATCCGACTTCACTAACTAGTGTGACAGATGTACTAGTTTTAGAAGAAAGAACTGGTGTTATTCCTGTTGCGATACCGCAGTCTTGTTTTTCTACAACGGCTGTTTGCGCGCTTGTTATAGTTCCTGTTTCAACAGAACTTGTGATTTTAACGGATATTTTCTCACCTATATCATCTAAACCTAGAGAATAGGTTGAAGATGTTGCGGTTGCTAGGCCTGTGCTTCCTCGAACCCACTGATAAGAAAGCGTGCCGGTATTATTTCCACCGACAAGAGTGGCGGTGAGCGTTTGCCCCACAACAAGTGTACCTGAGATGTTGGCTGTGCCGGTAAGTATCGAAGCGTCTGTTGTTACATCAAGCTTTGTAGACTCTGCGGAAGCCTTGTGCGTTGCTGTTTCCTTTACGCGCTGATATGCGTCATAGGCAGTCGTTGATGTTAGCCCTGAAAACACAGCGCTGTCTTGCCATGTGCCAGGTGATGTGGCAGCATCATTTGCTACTACTATATATTCATATTCTGAAACAGCAGTTAACGTCACGGTAGTATCCATTTTGCTTGAGAGTACTGGCGTAATTACTGTTACAGTTGCACAGTCAGCTTTCCCCACAGCTGAAGTTTGAGTGCTTGTTAAAGTACCCGATTCTACACTGCTTGATATTTTCACTGAAATTTGCTGACCAATATCATCGGCCACGAGAGTATACGTTTGTGATGTGGCTAGGGAAATATCGGAGCTTCCTCGAACCCATTGGTAAGATAATGTTCCTGTATTGTTACCAGGAGAGTATATTGCAGTTAATTCTTCATTAAATGTGGCAGTGCCCGTAATCCCCACGGTCCCGGTAAGCGCCGGGTTCTCAGTCGTTACATCAAGCTTTGTAGACTGCGCAGAAGCTTTGTGTGTGGCTGTTTCTTTCACACGCTGATATGTATCATAATCTGTGGTTGCGGTAAGTCCTGTTAACACATTGCTGTCTTGCCATGTGCCAGTTGATGTGGCAGCGTCGTTTGCTACTATTATATATTCATATTCTGAAACAGCAGTTAACGTCACGATGGTATCCGTTTTGCCCGATAGCACGGGTGTGATGCCTGTGGATGTGGCGCAATCAGCTTTTTCCACTACTGTTGTATAGTCGCTTTCCACCGCTGTTCCGGGGCTTGTCCCGGTCAGTGCGACTGGTGTTACTTCAAAAGTTAAATATTTTCCTACATCAGATTCTTGTAAAACATAAGTCAGTGCCGTCGCGCCTGATATCTGTACTTTATTTAATCCGGATGTATTATCAGAACGGTACCATTTATATGTCGATGTTCCTTGAACGTCGCTGTCGTTATCACTGTAGCTGTAGCTGCCCGTTAGCGTCTGTCCGTAAATCTTATTCCCGGATATTTGCACGGATGATGCCACTGGTGCATCATTTGGGGCTACTTCAGAAAATTTGAAATTATCAATCATAAGAAAAGAAACAAAATATGATGCGTTAGCTTCAACTTCAAATTCCACTTCATCTATAACGTTGGAACTGTAACTACTTAAATCAACAAAGGTATAATAATTGTTTAACCCTGTGTCATCGATATCTTCTTTTAAAAGTGTGTGTGTGAATACAGTGGAGCCATCCAACTTTCCGCGAATCAAGATATTATTATTCTTTGTAACATTTAAAGAATCATTTATAGCAGACACATACAAACTATTTACGTTAAAATCAGCGCCCGTAGATTTAAATGAACCAAAAACTTCTGCGGCATACTTTTCATTGCCATCGTTATCAACAAAGAAGTCATCATTTTGACCCCAGCCTGAAATCTCTGTAATGTGAAGATTCCCTCCTGTGATATTGAATGTAAGCGTGCCTTCTGAAAAAGTTGTGCTATTGGGAGTTTCTGCGACGAATGTTTCAGTTATATCGGCTGCTAAAGCTATATCCGTGGATATAGACGAAAGAGAAACCGCCATAATCATGGCTAATATTATAGGCATTTTTTTTCGTAGTATTCTTAACATAATTTTTCTCCAAAGTATCCTGTCATACTATAACTTACTCGATCTATTTGAATATTATCCCATTTCGATAGTATCATAACACAAATTTAATATTTTGTTAACATATTTATTACATTTGTTACAATTGTTTATACCTTTGTTTATTTTGACGTAGTAAATTGATTTTTCGTTCCAATTTTCTCACTCAAGCCTGTATAATATCACTAGGAGGAATTATGAAGAAATTTACTATAATTTTGATAGTGGTACTCTGTCTCTCGCTTGCCGGCTGTAGCATATTAAGCGAAGTGTTCAACGTATTAGAAGAGCCCGCTGAGGTTAAACTCACCTCGGAGATTGCATCTCCCGCTCCGGAAGAGGCTCTAGACAACGTTCCGGTTTTGCCGAACGTTGATTTTTCCGCTATGGACTTTTTTGACGACGGCTATGAGATAGTCGGATATTCCCGTACGACTGATGGCGATACGGCTTCGTTCATCATGGGTGGGATAAACATCAAATGTCGATTTGTGGGCATAAACACTCCCGAGATTGGTCGAGATGGGGCAGCGTCCCAGCCATATGGCGATGAAGCAACGGCTTTCACGCGTGAGGCTTTGGAGAGCGCGGCTGTGATTATACTTGAAGCGGATGAAGCCGCTGGGACATACGACAACTATGACCGTCTCCTCGCCTGGGTGTGGGTAGACGGTGAGCTTTTGGCGTTTGAGCTGGTGTCTAATGGTTTGGCGACAACTCGGTATCTATATGACGACTACAAGTACGCTGATATTATTTTTGATGCGGAAGATCTCGCGATGGAGCGGGGAGTTGGGGTTTGGGGAAAGTAGGGGGTTTGAACTTTAGCTGTTTTATTGGAAGTAAACGCAAATTATTACCGCGCCCAAGCAGGGGTTCGGGGGCGCACGCCCCCGAGTAATTGAAAAAAGCGCCCGTTACGTCAAAGGCGTAAAAGGGCGCTGATTATATATTTTTAAATGAAAAAATTACCTAGAAAATTAAATCCAATATCTTACTCACTGACAGGAATCTCCGGCAAGTCTTCCCAGCCGTGGACGCTCTTTGCATATGTCCGTTTAAACAGAATAATTGTAAGAACTACGCCGACACTCTCGGCGATAACAAAGGCGAACCAAACTAAATCCACATTGCCAAGGCTGGCTAAAATAAACGCGACTGGTATCAGAATTACTAACTGCCTTACAGCTGATATTATCAAGCTGAAATATGCTTTTCCCAAGCCCTGAAATGCTGTTGAAAAAATTACCGATATAGCAAACAGAGGGAACATCAAGCTAATTGTTCTAAAAGCGGGTATTCCTATCGCGAGCATTTGTGCAGAGGGGTTAAAAAGCGACATGAGCTGTTTGGGCAAAGCTTGGAATATCACAAGACAGCAGCCCATGAATATTACCGCCGCAATCGCGCTGAATTTGATGGCGGCCTTCATTCGCGCCTTGTTTTTTGCGCCGTAGTTAAAGCCTACGACAGGCATAGTTCCAATCGACAGGCCGAAAACCGGCATAAACACCATGGACTGTACCTTGAAATATACGCCCATAACAGCTATTGCAGAATCACCAAAACGCGAGAGTATAAAATTCATTGAAAAGAGCATGATGGAACCCAGACCCTGCATAAGGGCTGATGGAATGCCTACAGCCAGTATCTGTCCCACAATCTTAATGTCTAAAACCAATTTCTTTATCTTCATTTTAAGCTGGGATTTGCCGGAAAGCAGCTGACTCCAAATATAAAGCATGGCGACTATCTGGGCTGTGACGGTGGCTATCGCAGCGCCTTTCACACCCATTGCCGGGAAGCCTAAATAACCAAAGATAAATATCGGATCCAAAATCATATTAAGAACCGCTCCGATAAGCTGGGCTATCATCGGCTTTACCATTTCACCTGTGCCTCGGAATATACTCATTCCGGTTTGGTTTAGTATGTTGCCGAATGAAAATATCATTACTATCTGGATGTAGGTGATGCCGTATTTTATGATGGTCTGATTGTCTGTAAATGCGCTGAACGCGTTTTGCACCACGAAGATGCCCAACAGTGCGACGCCTACATATAATAGCGCCGCGATAAGAACACCGTGCTCGGCCACCTGCATCGCGCCATCGCTGTCTTTGGCTCCGAGTTTTCTTGATATCAATGAACTTATTCCCACAGATAGCCCGACGAACGCGGAGATTACTATCATCTGCATCGGGAAAGCCAGTGATACGGCGGTTAGCGCCTCTTCGCTGACACGGGAAACGTATACACTGTCGACCACGTTGTAGAGCGCTTGAATAAGCATTGAAAATATCACCGGAAGTGACATTGTTGTGATTAGTTTTGGTATTGGGACATAGCCCATTTTATTTTTTTCCATTGTTCCATCCTTTTTTTGTCTCACATAATGATACTTCAAATTAAATTTTGTGTCCAGTGGCAAAGTAATTTGCATATGCGAAGCAGAAATATCTTGTATGCAATGACTGGGAGGAAGGGCACGGCACTATTATAAAACATACTTTTTTTTCTTTGCATAAAAGATGAATAATTCAATGCATATGGTAAATATTATCTGTGGAAATCCAAATATTATTCCGATACAATACATATAACTAAATTGACATATATGAAAAATATAATATATACATTTTAGGCAAATTATAGATAGATTACTAAATAATTAGGATTATTGTGGGAGTGGGTAGCATGGTTAAAGAAAAAATACTGGTAATTGATGATAATGCGGACGACTATTTAATCATTGAGCGATTAATACGCGACGAATACGATGTTCACTATCATGAAGGAATCGGAGATTTTATCTCTTTCTTAAAAGAATGTGAGCCCAAATGCATACTGTTGGATTATAATCTTGGCAGCAGACTGGGAACGGAGATATTGGATATCATTCAGAACGAGGAGGATTTTGCGGACATCTCGGTTATCATGCTGACGAATGAACAAGATCCCAATGTCGTGGTTAAATGCATAAAGTATAATGCGGCGAACTATCTGATTAAAGACAATCTATCCAAAGAAAGTCTTATTTTAGCTATTAAAAACGCTATAACAGAAACTAATCTTAAAATTCAAACCAAAATTCAGCAGGAAGAAATTATGAGATTGCTGTATATTGACGAACTGACCGGAGTAAACAACAGAAGGTTTTTTCAGGAGAAAATGGAAGAAGAAATCGCAAGGTGCAAAAGGGGAATGGAAACTTTTTCTCTGAATATAATTGATTTAGATAATTTTAAAAATATAAACGATAAATATGGGCATCACGTGGGAGACGAAGTGCTGAAAATCGTAGCTTCGACCATAAAAGACAGTATAAGATGCACAGATTACATTTGCAGATATGGCGGCGATGAGTTTGTTTTAATTCTGGTGGAAATGAACAAAAGTAATGGGGAAAAGTTTTTACAGCAACACTTGGACAAATGCGCTTTGCTTACCGCATCCTTAAAGATAAAAATAAATGATTATATTAAGCAAAAAGATAAGATTGTATTTGTTGAGGACAATGTGGACACATATTATACCGTGTCAATTGGCACCGCTTTATACGATGAAGATATTACTGATTTTAGTGATTTATTCCGCAATTCGGACAAGGCTATGTACAGTGTGAAAGAAAGAGGCGGAAACGGTGTCGCGTTTTATGAAGACAGTCAATATATCGCGCACGGAATGACTGTATGACCCAATTTAAGAATAAACTTTATATTATTATACCTATAGCAATAACAGCAATAGGTATAATATTGGTAATGAATGAGCAAAACAACCTTCTTATTTGGGAAAGCCTTGTGGTTCATTCAACCATAGAAGCCATGGGTGCGTTTGCCGCTATCATCGCTGGGATTTTGTTATATATTGACAGCCTGAAATCATCCGAAAAAACAGGTGTGTCGGGCATCGGGTTTATAAGCATGGGTATTTTGCTTGTGATACATAGCTGTGTGATGCCAGGGGAGGAGTTCGTTCTTCTAAACAGTTTAGCGATGCTTTTTGGTTCGATAGGATTTTTAATTTCGATTATTTTTGACATAAAAAAGAACTCGGTGAAGATTAGCAAAGCGGTACTTATTTCATATATAGCTTTTACTGCTGTAATAGGAATTTTAACAATAATCTTCAGAAACAATATTCCAAGTATGACAATAGAACATGGATTTACGTTTTTTGCGAAAATGATTAACTCTGTTGCGGGGATTATGTTTTTAGTCAGCGCGCTATATTATCTTTCCCAAGATTTAAAACATAAGCATCTTATGTCAAAGCTAATGTTCGCAATAGCATTTCTTTTTGCGGCAAGCAGCCTTACATTCCAATATTCTGAAATTTGGCATACGACATGGTGGCTTTGGCACATGATTCGCATGGGAGCCTACATTGTAATAATAATGTTTATACTTATAAGGGGTGAACATTACAGCAAACTTATAACTCAACAGAATGCCGAGATAAATGATATAAATATTAAGCTTAAAAACTACTCATATACTATAAGCCATGATTTGAAGGAACCTATCCGCAGTATCAGAACATTTTCGGAATTTATCAAGGAAGATTACGAAGAATTATTTGATGATACGGCGAAAGATTATTTTAATAGAATTATTAAAGCTTCAACTAAGATGGCGGCAATGATAGATGATTTGCTTGTGCTTTCCAGAGTTGGACGCACGGATATAGAATTTAGCGAAGTTTCCGTTCATAAGATTCTTAGTGAAGTGAAAGAAGTATTGTTCTCTAAAATAAATGAAACAAACGTCTCAATAAAATATACAAATATGCCAAAAATCTATTGTCAGCCTGTGTGGATGAAAACTGTATTTCAAAATCTTATAAGCAACAGCATCAAATACCTGGATGAGAAAAAAGGAAATGTTGAAATTGATATTGTTTGCAAAGATATCGGGAATGCGTACGAATTTTCCGTGATAGATAATGGAAAAGGGATTCCGGAGGATCAGCATGAGAAAGTTTTCGGACTGTTTAGGAAAGCACATTCCGATAGGAATGTTGAAGGAAGCGGTGCAGGGCTTGCTATTGTTGCGGCAGTAGTAGACCAACACCAGGGAAAAATATGGATTGATAAAAGTGAGGTCGGTGTGGGCACAACTTTGAAATTCACAATAAAGAAAAGAGGGAAATGATATGGCGGACATAATACTGATGATTGAAGACAACGATGATGATGTTTTAATCGTCGAAAGAGGATTTAGAAAAAGCAAAATAGCAAATCCTTATCAGAGAGTGGTTAATGGCAAGGAAGCGCTTGAATTCGCTTGTGCAACCAACGATAAAATAGTGCTTATTTTGCTGGATTTGAATATGGAGGTTATGAATGGGTTCGAGTTCTTGAAAGAACGTCAGAAAGATGAAGTCTTGAAGAAAATACCCGTTATAGTTCTGACATCTTCGCATAGGCAAATGGATATAGATTTAGCGTATTCTCTGGGAGCAAACTGCTATGTTGAAAAGCCGGTTGAGCCAAAAGACTTTATCGCGGCCATAGTTTCCATACAGGAATTTTGGATATTGCTTGCTAAGTCCCCGGTAAAACCATAATAGTTTAAATAAGCAAAAAGTAAGCAGCATATTTTAAAGCCGATTGGTTAACCAATCGGCTTTTATATACATTCGCCTAAAAAAACAAACTCTATTCCTCTCCATCATCCAATATATCCGAAAGCTTCCCACTGGCATAGGCGCGTCCTTCATCGGTCAGCATATCGCGGAGATTGGCGATTAGCTGCTTAATAAAATCCTTGATAAAGGTAAATGCCTGCTTGGCGGCTTCTTTGAACGATAGCGTGCCATCTGATGGGGTTGCGTTAATAATCTCATTTGCCTGCGATGCCGAGGAGATTATATTTTGCGATGTGCCTTGAGAGGCACTTCCGAAATTTCCCGACATTGAAAAGCCACTCATACCGCCGCCCGCAGCCGATACGGATATGTTAGACAGCGCAACAAGCAGCGAAACCAATACGGCGCCAACGGCGACCTGCGCAGGACCGGATGTTTCAGGAGGCTCATCCGCGTTATATTTTTTTGAAGAACTTGAGCCTGAAGAAGACGATGAGGAATGATGGTGATCCTCGCCGCCCAAGCTTGATGTTTCCTTATTGGAAAATGGCAAATCTTTTGTGGGTGTTGCTGAAATCATGGTTGGCGTTGGGTCGGGAGTTGTGGACTGTGAAAGGTCGGGCGTAGTCAGCTCTTGATTAGAAAGACCTTCAGGCGGCTCCAAAAAGAAAACCAAAAACGGGCGGTCAGAAGCCTCGCCGTCATAGCTGTCAATATAATGAATCAGCATGATGAGATAGTCGCCGTCTGCGATAAGTGTTTGGCCGCTGTTGTTATACTGCGTGAGCAGCCCTTCCACATGACCCTTGGCGGTGAGCGTCTGTGTGCCGCCTGTCCTTGTTTCCGTGAATGTGCCCGTTATGATTATAGGCGAGCCCGCGAGATATGAATCCTTGCTGTAAACAAGCGCGTAGTCTCTTTCGATGTGAACTTCGTCTCCGTCATCGGTTAAAATATAAAAATCTATATGGCTTTGTGTAGGGATTTTATCTTCGAACTCGAAATATACTTCACCCATACTTGTATAGTCGTCCACTCCGAAAAGCAAAGCAGCCGAAAACGAAGTTGGGATTTCATTGGAATCAGATGGAGGTGGGGTAGGCGTGGATAAATCAAACGCGTAGGCCGCATGATCCATCGATAGAAGCACAAAGATTATTATGATAAATAGGGCTAGCTTTTTCATCACATCATCGCCCCCAATATGAAAGAATATATTGTGGAAGCAATCACTCCGAAGAAAAACGGAAGCGATCTTCTGACGCTCCAATGCTTTGAGCCGCGGCCTAAGCCGTTGCCGAACAGCATGCCGGTAAGCGCAAGCGTTGTGCAATAAAACACCTCCGCTACATGCCAGCTAAGAAGCACATATGTGATTATCATAAGCACCGTGAACGGCAGAGCGATAAGCCATATATCCAGCGGATGCTGAAAATCCTCCGCGTTTCCATCGCCCGCGCCCACAAAGTGTTTTACCGCATATATATAATATTCGACCTGGATAAAAAAGACGAAAACGGAAAAAATCAGTGTCATAAAAAAAGCCGCGGCAAAGCTTGCGCTCCCGTATTCATTGACCTGAATGCCGATAAATAACGAAAACAAAAGAATTAATAACGCTATTACCACAAACTTTAGCTTATTCATTATAAATCTCTTTCATTTATTTTATCGCCGTATATCACAGCGGAATAATCATTAAAAACTTCCACACAATAAGCAGAAGTGCGCCTATGAGAGTCGCCATCAGCGGCGCGAAAAAGGAGCGGCCCCGCCCCAGTGTTCGAAGCCCCGAATATATCGGAAGCAGAGTGCACATAAGACCCGCGATGCCGAAAGTGGCCGATGAACTCGCCCCGAACATTCTGTATATGAAGCCCATCACCAGCGACATAACCATATATGTGTGCGAAAGCGCAATGCACGACGTTATCTGATCGTATCTTATTTCCGTCTTCATCTTGCCTAGAATATATGTAACCAGTGCGCCTATTCCAGCCACCGTAGCATAGCCTGTCGCAAGACCCAGAAAAGAGATAAAGACAATATTGCCAGCCGACACATAGAATGAGTCGCCTTTATCCAGCCCAACCTGCATGAAAAAGAACATCCAGCCGACAGCGGGCAGGATTAAAAAGAGATACCACTTATGTTTTTTTTCTTCTTTGAGTAAATGGGCGGGATTTAGCGCGTATAAAGTGACAGCTTTTGCGTGCCGGAGATAAACTCCCGTTTTTTCTGAAAATGATTGTGTGTTTTCACTGCTCATATCGCGCCTATTATCATGTCGTTATATGTGAAGTTATTAATATAATTATAGGATTGAGAGAGGGGATTGTCAATGAGGAGCGCGGACTGACCGTCCGCTTTCGCCCAAAAGCTTTTTGGGGCGAGTTCTTACGATTCTTAAAAAACTCCGAATCAAAGATTCTCGTGCATTTTTAAGAATCGCGCTTTTTACTCTGTATAGATATAATACGTATAAAACCTTCGGCGCATGTCCGCAGGTTTTTGTTTGGCTGCGATAGAATTCCATCTATATTTACAGCAGTTGGAGGTAGTTTATATAAGGGTAGTTAAATATTGTGTAGGCTCCGCAAAACGACGCTTGGGCAATACTAAATATTTTGGAATCGCTTGCCGCATGGCGAAACTTTGTGTGAATGAATAGACAAACAGCACATTCGGAACCGCGAAAACTCACAACACTTTGTATTGCTGTTTTTCGCTAAAGTCTTCAAATGTTATCTTAATGCGAAGCTGTTCTAGGTTTTGGCAAGCAGGTTGGAAGGTTCACAACTTTTATATTAAGTGCAAAGCGTCGCACTGCGGCGCGAATTGGGGTAGTGGCGGTGGAATAGGGTGACTGAGTTGCGGGCACCGAACCCCTCCACCATTCACTCCGTTCATGGTCCATCCTCCCCTACGAGGGGAGACTTCACAGCTAAGCAATTAAGCTTTTGGCTGGCTTGAATATAAGCATTATAATATGAGGCTTGTATTCAAGATGCAGTTTTGCTCTATATCCACAGCAGATGCATCTCCCCTCATAGGGGAGGGGAACCGCTTACTTGTAAGCGGTGGAGGGGTTTGACATGCAAAACACATCATTGGAAAACACCGCCAATCATGCTATTATATCCCTATAGATTAGGAGGCGGAGTATGGCAGAGGATAGAGTTGTTTTTGATTTTACGAGTGAGGAGTTTTGGAAGGATTTAGAGGATTGTGGTGACCTATATGGAAATTATACAAGACTTAGAAATGATGGGATAAAAAAATACACGACTGAAGAAATAAAAGGAAAAGTTATTGTTTCTTTCATTACTGAAAAAAACGTGCAATATGATTGTATTTATTATAAAAAGACACTTGATGATATAGAAAAGCTTATAAAGAATAAAGAAAGTGTTAATCTAAAAGGATGTTATATAAAGGATTTTGATATAACTAAAATAAAAAAATACCAAGAATATGAGTTACTCAATTTTGATGCAAGCCATAGCTTTTGGAGTGGGGAAACTTATTTTAGCCACGTATCTTTTATAGGTGATATAAAATTTGACAGGGCTAATTTTGAAGGTGAATTCTTATGCTTTATTAAAACTTATTTTATTGGAGGCAAAGTAAGTTTTTCTAATTCTTGGTTTAATTGTGATGCTGTTAATTTCGAATATGTGTATTTTGGAGAAGGAAATGTTGTCTTTTACAAATCAATTTTTAGAAAGGGCTTAATAAGTTTCAAAAATACAAATATCGAAAGTAATAATATCAGTTTCTATGAAACTATATTTAAAAATAATAATATTAAATTTTCTAATACAAACTTTAATAACGCAAATTTAAATTTTTTTATGTCAGAAATTAGAAAGGGAACACTTAGCTTTACTAACTGTAAATTTGGTATTGGATATAAAGATTTGCATAGCTTGAAAATGCATAAAGGCTCCTTGAATTTTAGTGGATGTAAATTTGGGAGTGGCGATTTAACTTTAGAATCAGCTAGTGTGAATAAATGTGTTTTTTTTACTAATGTTTTTACTTCACATTTTAATCTAAATTTTAAAAAAATAAATATTTTGACAATTAAAAATAGCATAATAGAAAAGACAGTGAAAATAGGTGGAATTCCAACTTTTTTTTCACTAGAAAATTCAGCTAATTTAGGTCATATATATTTTGAAGATGAACCGAAAAAAATAATTGGTTCATTAATAAGTTCATTTATAAATAATAGAAAAATGCCTGAAAAACTGAAATTAAATCAACTTACTCTTCTTAAAGAAAACTACCATTCTTTCGGCGAATACGATGGCGAAGATTTGGCATATCGCACATATATGAAATATAAAACAAATTCTAAATGGTACAGATGGCCGCTGAAATTCTTCTCTCTCGTTGGTGGCTACGGCACAAAACCTCTTAGCATAATAATTGCCATGCTAGTTACGATGTTTGGCTTTGCGGGAGTATATTTCGCGCTCTTTATGGGGCAGTTTAAAGAGGTATTAACCACCTTCTGGGACACGCTATACTATAGCGGAATAACTTTTCTTACAATTGGATATGGGGACATATCACCTGCATTTGAGGGAAGCAACGCTCTGCGCTTCGTATCAGTAGCCGAAGGCTTCATCGGCCTCTTCCTCATGTCATATCTGACCGTTGCGGTGGTAAGGAAGCTTTTGAGGTAACCGCTTATAAACCCCTCTGTCGGCTTCGCCGACATCTCCCCTGATTAGGGGCGATATCCCAGCTTCGTTAAAGAACAGCTTTGTCCGTGTGTTTGTTTCCCTATAGCGGCGTGCTTTTCTAAGAAACAGAAGCTTTCTATAACTGCGCATAAGCGGGGGTTCGGGGCTCTGAAAAGAAACGCCTAATACTCGCCAAAAAACTACACATTGAATGCAATACGCCCACACCATTCTTTGACTATTCTTCTGTAAAATATTATAATTTAATCATATAAAAAATAGGGGGAGATTTTATGAAACGAAAAGCGATAACAGCCCTATTGCTGGCTGTAATTATGGCCTTGCTGACGGCCTTTTCCGGCTGTTCACTTAATGAAAAAATACCTTTCTTAAACAAAGTTCCGCAGCAATATACAGAAGGAATCAAATACGATAAAGACTTTCCTGACGACGAGCTGGAAATATATGATGATGCCATCGTTTTTGAAGAAGTTTCGTATTTCGGGGAGATAATTCTGCTGTGCGGCACGACCGATGACATTGATGACATAGTTAGCTTTTATAAAGATTTTTTTGAAGACAATGAAATTGAGCTTATAGAAGAAACGCAGGACAGAAAAGAATATTACGCGAGCTATCAAAGCGGCGGATATAGCCTTAAGCTAGAGGTACTGGAGGCGGAAGGCGAGTATATAGAAGACGAATTCGAATACGTTATACATCTCTATGCTAAGGAAATGGATGACAATGCCCTTGCGGCCGTAGCTACAGCTCCACCAAGCACACTTGCGCCGGAAAGCACGCCGACACCTGAAATCTCCTCCGCGCACACCCAAGAGCCGACTGCCGCACCAACGGTCGCACCCGAGCCAACTCCAATAGCCTATAATGATGCTGTTGAATATTTCCTTGAAATTGCAATTTGGGAAGGTTATGGCTTAGTTATGAGGTGGGAGACACCTATCAATGTGCAAATCGGCGGCAATTATACAGATGAAGACTATAACAATATAATTGATCACCTAGATATTTTTAATGCGATGGGCTGCTTTCCTCCCATATCAGTGGTTGAATCAGACGCGAATATGCTAATCTATTTCCTTCCTAGAGAAGAAGTTACAGAATATGTTTACAATTATGATGGGGAGACGCTTTCATGTCATCATATATTAGTGAATGATGACAGTCAATTTGAAAAAATTACTGGAGTGGTCGTAACGGATTTTATTACCCAAGAAGAAAAAAAATTCGCTTCACTAGGAGTTCTTGCCCAGGGGCTAGGTTTATTCCAATACAGTAATAAATACAGTGATAGTATCTTTTATTTTGAATCGAAATATGACTGGACAGGTGTCCAGGAGTATTCGGAAATGGATTACGCTATAATGCGAATCTTATATAGTGATGCAATCAGCACTGGCATGGATGCGGAAACTGCGAGAGCTGCGCTGATGCCGTAGAAAACAATACAAATAAAAGTGGTTTAAAAAGGTTGTCGAGTGTAAGGGTGACAGCCTTTTAAATTTATTGTAACGAGTAAAGAGGAAAAAGAGCATATATTTCCTATAAAACACATTATATATTTCTCGCAAAGTTTAGTGAAAAATTTCTTAGAATCATATTAAAGCATTGCATTTAGGTAAACAAAATGTTAATATTAACGTAATATAAATGTAACATAAGAAGATAAATCAAATCGCAAATTGCGAATAAAGCAAACATGTGTTCGCAAAATAAGAAAAACAACTTGAACTGTACCATTATTGGGAGTATCATTGGGTTATAATTAAAGCAGGTAAACAAATTATGAATGCAAAGATAGCAAACATCCTGCTTTAGTTAAAAGCAAAAAGGGAAATAGATAATGAAAAATGCGCTGCTGTTAAGATACCGGTTGTTAAAATATCCAAAGAAACTTATTGTTCGTCTTCTCCTAAGAGTTTGTCGATTACTTTTAAGGTAGCGCGAACAGCTGCTTTATCGCTCGCTTTCGCTTTTGAATACGTTTCTAAAAATTCCCACTCTTCCGCATTGGGCTCGGCATCCAAGGTGCGTTCGTCCGAGCGGCCAATGAGATAGTCCACCGACACGCCAAAGAAGTCGGCAACCTGCATCACCTTATCAATTGAAGGCGCGTTTTTGTCCCATTTGCGTATTGTGCTTTTGCCTAAACCTAGATCGCGCTCCAGCGAAGTAAGGTTTAACCCGCGCTCTGAACATAATGTTTTTATCCTATCAATCATATCCCCACCAAAAACTTTCCGCAAAAATAACGAAAAACAGTATTGACAATCCGCAAATATGCGGATATACTATACTTGTACGAGGCAAGTAGGGTATATATACCGATAATTGCCAAATATTAATCGTGAATTTTGCCGATTTTCTCTTCGCGCATATTATACAACAGTTTGGCAAATGAAGCAAATATGCGGAATAACGAATATATAATGAAAGGGGGAGAAACGTGGAAAAAACATATGATGAATATCTTTTGAGCCAAACGTATAGTGTCTATTTCGCGTTCGGAGAGGCTTTCTGGTCACATTCGGATGCCGTGGCGTTTGCCTTTCGCAGACTTTCCCTTCAGGGGATATTGGTTGAAATATTGTGCCTTGCCGTTCCGGAGTGCGCCTGCCAAAACTGCGGCGAAATTCTCTTTGACTGGCAAAAGTCGGTGGGGGAGTGCGCCGGAACTTCGGGTTCTGACTCGTGCTGGTTCTCCCTTAGCGGCGGACTTGTGTGCGAGCGGTGCGCAAAGCATGAGGCGGAGCTTGAGGTGCATGCAGAGGAGATTGTTGGCTCACATTTAATCGAAAATGAAACGCTGTATGAGCTGTTATGATTTGAAGCAAAAGACTATGCACAAGCGAAAAGATTTTATGCTTGAGTAATCAATGACGAGTAAAGTCACGCCATGTATCAAAATATAGAACAAAAATAAAGGAACTACCCTATGCCCCAGAGTATTTCAGAAACCCGAGCCGATTCAAAGTTTACTAAAAAGCAGCAACAAACGGCGAGGTAAAAACGTAGCCCTATAATAACTAAAACACAAACTAAGGAATTACCCTATGTCCACGAAAAAATACTACTGGCTAAAACTCCCCAAAGACTTTTTCCGCCGCCACGACATCCGCATCATTGAAAGCTTGCCTGCCGGCAAAGAGATACTGCTCATATACATCAAGCTCATGACCGAAAGCATCCCCCATGACGGCCGCCTGCGTTTCTCGGACGAAATACCTTACACGCCGGAAATGCTCGCCACCGTTTTGGGCGACGACAAAGAGATGGTTGTCCGCTCGATGGAAACGCTGAAGAAATTCCACCTATTACGCCACGAAAGCGATCGCACAATATTCCTGCCTGAAGTGCCAAAGATGATGGGCAGCGAGACTGATGCCGCCGCGCGTGTCCGCAAGCATCGTGAGGATAAGGCGTTACAAAGTAACGCCACTGTAACACAGAGCAAGAGTAAGAAAAAAGAGCAAGATACAGAGTTAGAACAAGAGCTAAAAGACGACGATGACGCGCACGTTGCTGTGGAACTGAACGCTGTTGACGTTAACCGCCTAACAACTGTTTTTGGTAACTTCTCCGACCATACTAAGCGGGAGTACCTAGCTCTTAAAGCGAAGTTTGATGATGAAGTGCTGCATGCGGCGATAGAAAAGACGTGGGTATTGGGAGGGAAGACTATAGGTTACACCCGCAAGATTCTTGAGGAGACGCGCGATTAAAAATGCGTAATTTCGCCGCGATGCCGATGAGCCGAACTCGATTGCGTATGACGCGATACGCGCACTCGCTCAGCCATCAACCTCGCGACGCCTTACAACATTTTTAATCACGCTTAGGCTCAGTGAAGATATCTGAATCTCACAAAATTTATTCACTCTCGTAATTGCGGAAGACAGTATTAATAATTTTCCGTCCCGCAGGACACAATCATTTAAAGGTTTGTGAGCCCTCCCACTTAGTTTGGAAAAGGCACTCTGCTTGAATAGCATCCTGTGGGGGCGAACGTTTTTGCCTACTTTGTACACACAAAGTAGGGCCCAGCGGCAAGCGCAGTCCCGTGTGCCGTGCGCACGATTTGAACCAATCACTGATTTTTGCTTAAAGAAAGGAATCATTATGACAGCATTAGCACAAACACAAAAACCCATCCAATCCGCCAAGCAATGGCTTTACTCCGTCCGCGCTATTGAGCGTCGCAAGCGCGCCTTGATGCACGAAATCGCCGACCTTAAAGCTGACCGAGAGACGATATTTGATGCGGGAACCACTTTCTACGGCTCCACCCGAGTACAAAACAGCCGAGTGATGGAGCCCACCCAAAACAAAGCTCAGGTCTTATGCGACAAACTGACCGCCCGCCTTGACTCGCTGCTTTCCGAGCTTGAGCGGCTTACACTTGAATCCACCCTTGTCCGAGAGGAGCTAAACGCTTGCTTTGAATCGGGCGACATGAAAGTGGAGGAGTTTGAGTCGCTGTTCTATTTCTTTTTCGAAGGCATGAGCAATGAGGAAGTGGCGGAAGCGATGTTTTATTCGGTGGATATGATATTTAAGCTCAAAGTTTCGGCTCTTAAAAAAGTCTCAGAGTGGCGGGCGCGCGCTTAAAAGCACCGTTATCCTCCGCGATGCTGATGAGCCGAGTTCGATTGCGTATGCTCGATACGCGCACTCGCTCGACCATCAACCTCACGAAGCCTTCCAGCACTTTTAAGAGCGCGCTGGGTGGTGGTGGGGAATAAAAATTGGAATAATTTTATTTTAATGGTATGATTATAAATAGTTTTATTCAAGTGAGGGAATTATGATAAACGGACTTTATGAAGAGATAGTAAATAAGTTTCTAGAAAATAAAATTGAACCAATTTCCGAAAAGCGTAAACACTTAAAACTTTTAAACGCTTCAGATAGTAATGATTATCTAGCCCAATATTTATATAAAGTTTTAGCTCAAGGGTTAGCTCAAGTTAAAGGTGAAGAAAGCGAAAAATTAAAGACTCAAATTGATATATGCAACGAAGTATTATCCGTACTTAGTAATAATGATATTGATGTAGAAGGGTTCGAAGTTTCAAATAAGGCGAGCAAATTAATTCGAATTATGGATGAAGCATTAACATATAGAGAAAGACCTGATACCCCTCTTGCTTTTGGCGCTTTGCTTACTGGAACAAGACAAGATCCTGCACTTGTTTCTCAGCTTAAAAAAGAAATTGCAAGTTGTGATGAAATAGACATTTTGTGTTCATTTATACGTTGGTCAGGCATTGTGATATTACGAGAAGCATTTGAGGAATTTTCTAAACGTAAAAAAAGTAATCTTAGAATTATTACAACTAGCTACATGGGAGCAACTGAAACCAAGGCTATTGAATATTTAAACTCACTACCTAACACTCAAATTAAAGTTAGTTACGACACAAAGAGAACTCGATTACATGCAAAAGCTTATTTGTTTGAAAGAAAAACAGGCTTTTCTTGTGCTTATGTAGGCTCATCAAATATTTCAGGAGCGGCTCTGACTGATGGACTAGAATGGAATGTTAAGATAAGCCAATATGAGCAACCGTATCAATGGGAAAAGGTAAAAGCAACTTTTGATACTTATTGGAACGATGGTGAGTTTGAACTATATAATCAGACTGATAAGGAAAAACTCGGAAAAGCGTTAGCTTCTGCAAAATTGGGTGGAAGTTCGTTTGATAAAAATGAAAACTTCGTTATGCCTAGTTTTGATTTTAACCCGCATCCTTTTCAAAAAGAAATATTGGAAAACATTTATGCAGAAAGAGAGTTGGGTAGGAGAAAGCATTTAATAATTGCCGCGACTGGCACGGGTAAAACAATGATTGCGGCATTTGATTTTAAGCGCTTTCGCAAAAAATACTATGAAGACAATAGAAAAGAACCCAAACTTTTATTTATTGCGCACAGGGAAGAAATTCTAAAGCAATCTTTATATACGTTTAAAGCAGTGCTTAGAGATCAAAACTTGGGCGACATTATGGTAGGAGGAAATATTCCAACACAGATGGAACAAGTTTTTGTTTCAATTCAAACATATAATTCTAAAGCTCTATATGATAGTATTGATCCTGATTATTATGATTATATTGTAGTTGATGAATTTCACCATGCGGCGGCACCGAGCTATAGAAAACTTTTAGAGCATGTAAATCCAAAGTCTCTTTTGGGACTTACTGCCACTCCTGAGAGAACAGATGGACTAGATATTAAATATTACTTTGATGAACATATAACTGCTGAAATTAGATTGCCTGACGCAATTGATAGAAAGCTTTTATCTCCATTTCAGTATTTTGGTATAACAGATAACGTGGATTATACTAATATTAAATGGCAACGTGGAAGATACTTGTCAAGTGAACTTACTAATATATATACAGCAGATGATTATAGGGCAAAGATGATCTTGCGAAAAACAGCTGAAACAGTTTTGGATATTAGAAGGTCAAAAGGGCTAGGTTTTTGCGTGTCTAAAGATCATGCGAAATTTATGTCGGATAAATTCAATGAACACGGAGTACCTTCAGAATTTTTAACAGCAGATAGTGATAGAATCACAAGAAATACAGTACAGCAAAGATTGCTAAATTGCGATATTAATTTTATTTTTGTTGTGGACTTATATAATGAAGGAGTGGACATACCTGAAATAGATACTGTGCTATTTTTAAGACCAACAGAAAGCCTTACAATTTTTTTGCAACAGCTTGGGCGAGGATTAAGATTAGTTGATGGGAAAGATTGCTTAACAGTGCTTGATTTTGTAGGACAAGCGAATAAAAATTATAGATATGACCTAAAGTATAGTGCATTGATGAGCAAACCAGGGATAAACTTGTCGAGAGAAATTGAAAATGATTTTCCGCATTTACCAGCAGGATGTGCTATTGAGCTTGAACGAAAATCGAAAGAATTTATTCTTGAGAATATACGGCAATCCTTGAAGCTGGGCAAGAGCACAATTGTTAAACAGTTAATTAGTTTTGTAGAAGACACAGGTAAAACTCTGACATTTGAAAATTATCTTGAGGCATATAAGCTAGAGCCATTTGATATTTATCGAAAAGTATGTTGGTCAAGAGTCCAAGTTGAAGCAGGATTTAAAGAAGCTTTTAGCGACCCAGATGAAGAAAAACTTACCGATGGGTTAAGAAACTTGTGTCACATTGAAGATGTTAATTATATAGAATATATATTAAGTATTTTGGAAAATGGAGATGTTAATATATCAAGTTTAACCGAACTTCAAAGAATGTATTGTACTATGTTCTTTTTAAGCGTATTTGTTAAAGAAAAATTTAATAGTATAGAAGACGCTTATATAAAATTGCTTGATAACCCTACAATGTGTCATGAAATAATAATGTTATTAATGTATATTAAAAATAATATTAAACATGTGTCACCAAAGGTGTCTCTACCATATAAATGCGCTTTGGGTCTGCACTTTCAATATTCGCAAGCAGAGGCTTTGGCAGGATTAGGTTATTTTTCTCTTAAAGAAAATCATACAGTTCAATCAGGAGTATTGCATTATAAGAAAAAAAGTACAGATATATTCTTCATTACATTAAACAAAAATGAAGAGGATTATTCTCCTACGACAATGTATAAAGATTATGCTATTAGTGAAGAGCTTTTTCATTGGCAGAGCCAAGCATCCACTAGAGAATTATCTACAACTGGGCAAAGATATATAAATCACAAAGAACAGGGACAGACCATCTTATTGTTTGTACGTGAGTATAAAAACGCAAATAATGTTACCTCGACATATTATTTTCTAGGACCTGTAGATTACGTAAGCCATGAAGGGGAGTGCCCAATAAGTTTTGTTTGGCGCATGAGATACCCAATGCCTGCGCACTTAGTAAGACAAACAGCACGATTAAGTGTAGGCTGAATAATAGTTATATTAAGGAGCAGATAAATTTGCGTTATTAAGCAAAAATAAAATCCCCATTTGTGTTTTGCCATTACTAGGTATAAAATTATAATAGCAAATTAAAAACAAACTATGCTCACTCAACCGGCAAAAACTTTATCGGAGACGAGTATGAAAATGAAAATCATAGTTTTTCTTCTTATTATTTCGCTTCTTTTATCCTCTTGCTCACCAGCAAAAGAGGATGAACCAATCGCTACCCCAACGCAAGCTATAACGCCCAGCCCCACTCCATATGTGACCGACTCGCCAACACCCACACCAACACCGGAGCCAACGCCGGAAATGGTCGATGTTGTCTTCGGCTATGTGGTGATGACGTATGATGCGTCAATACTGGTTATGCGCGAGGAGGCGGATAAATCCGCTGAGAAAGTTGGGAAGCTGACAAACGGCACTATGGTTGAAATACTCCAGGAGCTGGAAGAGTGGTACAAAGTGCAGGTAGAAGGCCAAGTCGGATATGTTTATAAGGATTATATAAAAGCTGTTACGGCGACATCCGTACCGGTGGGTACGAAGATATCGGATATTGTGACACCTGCTCCCGAAAACGGGGTGAAAGTCTGGATTAATGTTGACACGCTGAATATTCGCGCCCAGCCTAAGAGTGACGCTTCTATTGTCGGGAAAATATATTTTGGTGATTCTGTTCAGGGTACAATCAATGGGGAATGGATTTACATTACGTACAAAGGAATAACAGGGTATATCTTCTTTGGAAAGCTGGATTCAGGACGTGATTCTGCTGTGTATGATAATATGAATTTGGTTCCACTGCCCACATAAAATAATTTAGCGTGCAAAAATGAAGAGGATTATTCACCTACAACAATGTATAAAGATTATGCTATTAGTGATGAGCTTTTTCATTGGCAGAGCCAAGCAGACACTAGAGAATTATCTACAACTGGTCAAAGATATATAAATCACAAAGAACAGGGACAGACCATCTTATTGTTTGTTCGCGAGTATAAAAGCGCAAATAATGTTACATCACCTTATTATTTTCTTGGACCTGTGG
This sequence comes from Christensenellaceae bacterium, assembly GCA_963675575.1. Classification (GTDB taxonomy): domain Bacteria; phylum Bacillota; class Clostridia; order Christensenellales; family UMGS416; genus JAGLOK01. Next base: position 1,711,336 of record OY776378.1, on the reverse strand, counting down.
ATTACGTAAGTCATGAAGGGGAATGTCCTATTAATTTTGTTTGGAAATTAAGATATCCTATGCCTACACATTTAGTAAGACAAACAGCAAGATTAAGCGTGGGATAATTCAAACCATGTTCGCTCAGCGCTTACCAGAAACCCAAAAAGCTTTTCGGCGAAAATTAAATAAGTCCTCACTGTAAATAAAACACCCAATTTCCCCTTATTAACCAGGTAAGGTGGTATAATGCAAGAGAAATAGTATAGAAAAGAGAAAATAATGATTTTTAAGACAAAATTAAACCCCGGTGACGTGATAAATAATACTCAACTCAAAAAAGAGTTTGTTTGCTCAACTCTCGGCGGAATGAGACGTTCAGCTAAAACCAACACAATGGTTTTGGTGGGCGATCACACCAATGAGCTTTATACTGATGAGTGGAAAGACGGCGTATTGAATTATACCGGCATGGGAATAACAGAAGGCAAAAGAATAGATAAAAGGGATAAAGTTCTGGCGGAATCATTTATGAACAGTATCTGCATCCATTTGTTTGAGGTTTTTACCAAAGGCGAATTCACCTACAAAGGCGAAGTAAAGCTTGCCAGCGCCACTTTCAAAGGAACGAAAACAAACGGTAACGGGGAAGTCATACCGGCGTGGATTTTTCCCTTGGAAATTGTGGAGTATGAGGAAGAAGTCAAAGCCGGCTAAATGAAAAAAAACGTTTTAGGATATAAAAATGCACCTTACTGCGAGCAACGTGAAATATTTAGATAACAAGAATATTGATCGTTGCGCGCCAATCTATCATATGTAAAATTTGAAGTCAGATTAATTAATCATTCATCCCCAGTCCATCAAATATTTTATCCCTGTATTTTTCGATGCGCGATGTTCGTGTGGCGGACTGTTTCGCACCGCTAAAATAGAGAACATAGCCTCTTTGTCTCCCTAGTGTGAGCGCGTGAAAGGCGTCGTGGAAAGAGGGATCGAAATCGAAAGCGGATTGAAGCTCTTCGGGGATCTCATACTCTCGATTGAGGACGAAATCCACCTTCATGCCGCTTTTTTCAACTTCTATAGCCTCGGCGACCAGCGCCTTGATCGTTTCTTCCATCTCGTCAATCTCGCGAACGCTGACGAAGGGAATCATGCGCGCCGACTGGGTGTTTTTTGTCTGCTGGACGAGAAGGCCGTTGGGGTCCGAAAGCAGCGCGCCCTTGAAAAAACCAAGCGTACAATACCTTTTAAGCTCGCCGATTATTGCGATGTTGTTGCCTCCTGAACTGTAGCATGGCTGTCGCCATTTAAACTCTTCTTTAAGTCCGCAATCAAGGAGAATCTCTCTTAACCTCTTAAGCTCCGCCGGCCACAGCATGGCGGTTTTTATATATTCATCAATTTTTTTATTCATCGGTCATTGAACCCCAGTCCGTCAAATATCTTATCCCGGTACTTTTCGATGCGCGCCGTTCGTGTCGCGGACTGTTTCGCTCCCGTAAAGTGGAGGATATAGCCTCTCTGCCTGCCGGGGGTGAGCGCGTAAAAGGCTTGTTGGAAAGCGGGGTCGAAATCAAAAGCGGACTGAAGTTCCTCGGGGATAGCATACTTCTCGGTCTTTTTCAGCTCGGGTTTGCGTCCTTCCTTTTGCGCCGTTATCGCCTCGGCAATATACGTTTTTATGACGCTTGTCATCGCGTCAATCTGCTCGGCGGAATCAAAGCGCATCTGGCGGCCGGCCTGCACGTTTTCTGTTTGCTGTATAAGCACGTTCTCCGGGTCTGCCATGACAGCGCCGTTTATGAAAAGAATCGCGCAGTAGTCCTTAAAGCCGTGGATGAGTGCGATGTTTTCTCCATCCAGTGTGTAGCACGGCTTGCCCCACTTGAAGTCTTCTGCAAGCTCATAGCCTTGAAATATCTCTCTTAGTTTGGCGAACGCGCTTTTCCATTTTGTCTCTTCGGAGAAGAAATCTTCAACGTCTATCGTCGTTATTATCTTTGTCATATAATCACCTTTTTTCAGCGTACTGTTTGCCTGTACTTAATCCTACTAAATTTGTAGGATATAATTATTATACTGCGGTTTTGATTGGTTGGCAAGGGGGGAAGGAGCGGTTATGTTTGGCGGGTTTTTGCGGTACGCAAACACAGCATTCGGCTATTTAATCAAGTTGCTTTGCAACTTTCATAAATATTCTATATTTGCTCAATATGAGAAATTGATTGAAGTGTTTCATATCTGAAACGCTTTTTGGCTGTAGTTTCTGTACCCCGATGTCATTGGGGATATTGCGCTCATTTCGATTGGGAATTTCTTTAAAATAATGGGAGGGAGTTGTATAATAAGTATAGCTTTTTTCAATCAGAATACGTTTATTGAAACGCAGAAGTATTAATGATATAATTTTTACAAATTAAGAATTATATTTAAAAGATAAACTAACGAATAAATCACATATTAGATGCTCCAGTGGCAAATTGACTACACATATTTCGACATTTTATAGAGAGGAATATATATTATGATGGAAAATAATATGAATGAGTCATTAAAAAAAGTATCCGAAGGCACATGCTCAAAATGTAAAAAAGAAAGAAAATCGCTATATGAAGTGGTTGTGTTCTGGACTTTTCCGATAGCTATAAGCAGGAAAACAAATGGAATGGAAAAGACGATAACCACCACCTACAACAAATTCGATATACATAGTAAAAACTATTATATTTGCGAAGAATGTGTAAAAAAAAGTATAGCGTTTAAATACTTTTTGACAGTACTGGCTGAATTTTTTTGTGTGACACCACTGGTTTTATATATAATTGACAAAGCTACAGGAAGTGGAAGCAGTGGCATAACATTCGGCTCATCCATATTTTTTCTCATCGTAGGAGTGGTCCTTGCTTTGTGTGTTTTTACAAAAAATGAAAAAGCAAAGGAAATAAGGATTAAGAAAATCCTGGATTCTCATATTATTGAGAAATCATTTAATGATATGCAAAAAGGGGAATTAAATGCTCCATCCATAGGAGGAATCGGAAAATCTAACGCCGTTATGTGGACATTATACTCAAAAGAGAAGCCTTCATTTTTAAATGATTAGATAACGAAAAAAGTCATTGTGTATTTGCCGTCAATCTGGAAATAGGATTAAAAGAAACTCAGTGATTACTAAACTTGGATAAGAGGGATTTTTATCTAAAGATATTGAAATTGATGATGGTTTTGTGAAAAAAATTGAAAATATATTTAAAACAATGACGTATCGAAAAACAATTATACTTACAGACAAATAAAACTCACGAACATGCACCGTGAACCAAACCCCACCTATGCTCATTACATTCGCATTTTCCTCCACTCTAGGGAAGGCGCAATATCTGCGAAACTCTGTCAAACTCCGTCTTCGGTACGGAGTTTTTTTAATGCCATTATTCTTTGATTGAACAGGAGAAGAAGCAAAGAGATTACCGCTCAGCTGGCGTACCTCCCATTTAGGGGAGGGGAACCATGAGCCATGCGAATGGTGGAGGGGTTCTTGCAGAAATACTCTTACAAAACCCCGCAAAAAAATCCCGACAAAAAAAGTAGAATTTACACTCTATTTACTTTTTTTGTGGTATAATAATAATATAAAGAAAGTACACCAATAACAAGTAAGAAAGCAGGTAAACTTAAAAAGCGGCGCAAGTAAAAACAGAATAAATGCCGCGAAACGACAATTTATAGCAGGTAATGCGGAAAGGAATTATTATGAACAAAGTTACTACTAAATTAAAAGAATTTCTTTCATGGGTTGGCAGAGGGAACGCTTGTGACGCAGAAACAGGTTTCTGTTTCCCGGAAAGTTATCCTAACCTGAACGTAAAACAAGACGATATAAAAGCGGATGAAGAAAAGGAAAGTAAAACATCCTATAAGCATTAAGCGCGATATTAATATAGCCGAAAGGCAAATAAGTTGGGTTTGGCTCCTAAACGGAAGCTGAAAAGAGGGTTATATTCATAAAACGACTATCCAAGACAACTTTAAACAATAGGATAAGACGACTTTATAACAAAACAAGGCTCGCAGTCAATGCGGGCCTTTATAATTCCGTTATTAAACAGGGTTAAAGTCGAATTTATCCGCAAAATTAATCATCGCAAAAATAATATGAATTGCGTAAGTATTGAACGTCATACTTATCGGCCAATATTTTCAGTTCTCCTTTAACGTCTGATAGCGGTGCTTTTCCCTCGCTGTATCTTTCTATTATATCCATGGCTTTCTTTTTTTCCTCAGCCGACGCCAATCTTTTAAAATATCCGAAAACATGCTGAGCCGCGTTTGTTTCATAACCGATATTTTGCTCCGCCTGCAAAGAGACATCGACGATATCGTAAAACGCCTTAACGGGATATGAACTCTTGTCTTTAAGCAGCTGCCTTATTTGCTTATATCCATTGGGATTTTTGGCTAAAATGAGATACTTGTACTTCGCCCATTCTTTTTCAAGGAGCACCATGCTTTGATTACCGCTTGGAGACATAAGCTTCGCTTTTACTTCCAAAGCGGCTTTCATGATTTCGTTTTTTATAGCCATAAATAGCACCTCAGCTTATAAAATAGAATGGTCATATTATCTCTTTGATTTACAATGACTGCAAAAACATAATATCAGATTTTAAGATAAAATTACACCTTTTTACACCCTAAACCATGATATTATGGAATGTGTACCACAAGGCCGTTCAGCGGTCTTTTTTTATATAAAAAAATAAGGTTTATAACTTTTTTTAGCCGAAAGCGACATAAGGAGCGACATCAATGAACGAAAATCAGAAATTATTCTGCTTGGAGTATTTAAAAGATTTTAATGGAACTCGGGCATACAGAGCGGTTTACCAGACGGGTGCGCCGCTCAAAAACCCTCGAGCAAGTGCCTATAAACTGTTGGCGAAAGACGAAGCGCAAGCGTTTCTCGCCGAGAAAATCGCTGACGCTCGGGAGGAAAAGGTGGCCGAAGCGCAGGAAGTCTTGGCTTATTTTACTTCCGTTATGCGAGGCGAAATAGAAATGAGCGACCGAGAGCGCAACAAGGCCGCGGAGATATTGGCCAAGCGCTTTGGTTTGCTGGAAGAAAGAAGACATTTCGATAGCGAGGGTGGTGTCACCATAATCGATGATATACCAGAGACATAAAAAATAGCTTGCGGAATTGGCCGCGAGCTTTATAAACTCAACTGTACTAACTAGGACTTTACCAATTACTACTAATATTATATAATAAAGGAGAAAGATTATGCCAGCACCAAAATGGTTGGAAACACCGGAAGAACAATTCGCAAACGGAGGAAAACCCTTCATTCCTAAACCAACATCTAAAACGACAGACAAATCATCTAGCTCAAGAAAAGTAAATAACGTACAGGCGTCAACTGATACGGCGACAAGAAACAATACAGAGAGCGCATACTATAAATTCAAGCAGGCAATGCAAGAAAAAGGAATAACAAGCACTCAGTACGCTATACTAAAACGGTATTTCTTAAACAGCGATGCAAAAGCTCAGAGCGCAATAGCCACTATGCCTAAAAGCGTCTTGGCGATCTTAATCACTAACCAGCTAAACAAAGAAAAGCCGACCAAGCCTAACAATTCTGAACCGGCAGGTTCATCAAACTCAAATGATAGCCCAGTCAATGATTTTACAAGTACAGTTACTTGGCACAAAAGGATTAAGGGCATCTCTGAATCTGATTTTAATTATATTGTAGCGTATCACAACGGTAATGAAAGTCGTGCTAAAAATATGGTCATGACCTGTAAGGAAAGCACTTTGAGAAACTTTATTAAGTTGGGGAAAGAGAAAGATTTGGCGCCAGCGCCAAAGCCCGGTGGGAAGAGTGAATTCACAAGCATGATAGGGACAGAACCGGAGAGTTCTTATTTTGCGGTTGGAAGTCAGGGTGAAGATAAAAATAAATTCACACGGCCAGAATTAATTTCAGTCGCCAGATATTCAGATGTTGATATGCTGATGGAATATTATAATGTAGAAAGAGTTACAGCAGAAGATATGCTTGACTTCTTGTCACAGTCTGAACTAGATGAGTTTAAGGAAAAAATAAAAGGAATTCCTTTTGTGCCAAATCTTTTCCAAGGGAATTATAGTGGCAATAATTATGAAATATCTTCTTTGCATTATGGTGTTGATGCGGATAATGATGACAAGGAAAAGCCAACTATTGGGAATAATGGTTGTGCACTGATATCTACAGTTATGGCTATCGCAAGCTTGGATGGATATGACGATGTGAATTACTATGATCATGTCCTGGAAGCGAGAGATTATGCATTGGGAAATAATGACTCTGGGGAAATATATAAATACGATGGAGGTACCAGTATTTCTTTTGTACAGGATTTTGCCGAAGAATACAAGTTAACCTCATATAGCACAAACAGCATAAAAGAAGCACAATATGCACTTGAAAACGGTGGTGTTCTCGTTGTTAATGTGGAGAGCGGAGATGATGATATGTTTACTACAGGAGGGGGACACTATTTAACTATTACAGGCATAAACGGGGATGGAACATGGAAAGTTAATAATCCTAATCGTATAGGCTATAACGCGTATGAGAGTGGTGAAGATAGCTTCACACAAGAAGAAATAGAAGAACATTTAAAAAGTGTTACAGACCGCAATGCAATAGTAGTGATTAGGGAAGACCCATTAACTTTTGAAGATAATATAAGAAGATTAATTAATCAAGACACTTTCTATGTTGAAATTCCATAGCAAGAAAATTAATAAAATATATTGATTAATAGTACAATCTCAAGAAGCTTATGTGTAGTTAAAAGGCTCGCTTGCTGTCGGGCCTTTTTCTTACTTAGTCTTTACTAATATATCCCATACAAGTATAATGAAAGAAAAACTCTGGGGTGGGTTATGAGAAGATTATTTACAATATTACTTACAATACTCTTACTAACAGCAACGGGCTGTACGCTGGGCGGGAAAACTGAGGAAGCAACAGGTGAACCTACACAAACGGTGACAGAGGAACCTACCTCTGAACCTACAAAAGAGCCGACTGAGATACCGACACCGGAATCCACCGCTATACCGAGCCCGACGCTTGCGCCGACGGCAACACCGGTGATTGAACTTTGTGATGAATTTAATATAGAAAAACTAGAATCTATTTTATTGAATTTTACTGGTGATATGGCTTTTAACAGTCACGATTCTGTTACTAAAGACACAAACGGCACTATATACTATTATGATAATGGTACAATTTTTAGTATTGATGGTGACACAGGCGAAAAAACAAAGATAATTGATAGAGAAACGATAGATTCAGAGTTTAGTTTCGGATTTGAGTATGAGTACTACACTATTTATAAAATTTTTTATATAGATGGTGTGCTTTATGCCGCGCTTGAAATTGTAAATACTGATTATAATTACAATTATTCGATAATTGATGTTTTTAATATGAAAATTTCTGATATACCAGAAGGGGATGTTATAGGTTATTTTGATGAAAGCTTAGTAATGTCTTATTACGATTATGAAACGAATGAAAGCAGTAAATTTATATATGATATAAACAATGAAAAACGTAGCAAAATGTTTAAGCCTATTGATGAACATAAGAATATGAGACTACAATATGCATCAGACAAATATTTGATATTTGATACATTTAAATGGATAAAGCAAGAAGGCAGTGCTTATAAAAGGTCGGCTATTACAGTGATAGCTGATAAAAACAGCATGGAAATTGTAGCAACAATAACTGGAGAAGATTTGGATTTTACCAATATTGATATTTTTTATTGCTTTGATGAATGGATGTTTTATTTAGATAAAGTGGATAACTCTGTAAAGATATATAACATCGAAACACAAGATATAATGGGATGCATTTACTTTTATGGAGATACAAACTTGCTTGGATATGATGCAAAAAACAATTGGCTGTATCTTAGGCAAAACGTAGGCTATTCGCACAGATTAGATAACATGTTTGATGCAGGCTTTCACTGGCGGTTTGATAAATGTATAATCGAAGAAGAGCTTGACAGCGCAAAAGAGGCATTTATAAAGCTTAATCTGCTGTCTATGGAGGTGGAAGTAATATTTGCCGCAAACACTGCAGATTATATGGCAGATGACATGTGCTTGGGGTTAATGGATGATTTTATGATAGATAATTATGTGTTTGCGTATTATCCTGTGTTGGAAAGCGAAGGAGCTCCTTATGAGTACTATTATGCTAAATTTAAGCTAGGTGAAGAAATAGATTACGCTATATGGGAAGAGTAATTTCCTGTATAATGCAAATGACGATTTCAAGGGCCACACTGCGGCCCTTATTTTTTTACTCAAAATTCGCCGCACTGCGAGGAGTGTATAAGAAGTAGACAATGAAAAAAATACCCAATGGTAAAGGCTAATAAATAAACAGCCTTTACTATTATTTTACAACAATATATAATAAAGCCAAGGTTTTCGATAGAAAACCTACTCTGCTTTCCAACAGGGAATGACATCTGGCGGCGATAACGAGGGAGCTTGTTCCCAGGGTTATCGCGCCGAGTGCGAACACACCCTGTCGCAACACTCGCTTTGCTCTGCTGTCGGGCAAAGAGTTTGCTTTCAGCAAGTCTCTTTGTACAAAAGGAATAACCAATACTCAGTACGCGATACTAAAGCGGTATTTCCTAAACAGCGATGCAAAAGCTCAGAGCGCAATAACCGATATGACCAAAAGCGTGCTGATAATCTTAATCAACAACCAGCTAAACAAAGAAAAGCCTACCAAGCCTGAAAATCCTGCACCGGCAGGTTCATCAAACTCAAATGATAGCCCAGTCAATGATTTTACAAGTACAGTTACTTGGCACAAAAGGATTAAGGGCATCTCTGAATCTGATTTTAATTATATTGTAGCGTATCACAACGGTAATGAAAGTTTAGCTGAAAACATGGTTAAAACCTGTGATGAAAGCACTTTGAGAAACTTTATTAAACTGGGGAAGGATAAAGCTGAAGAGGCAAAAAAAGAGAGAGATAAAGCGGTGGCTGATATCCTCTGGCAAGAAGAGCATGAGTCTGAAGTCGCGCTCACATCAATGCTTAAATTTATGGTATCGCCGTCGCTAACTGTTGAGATGTCAAACGTTTCGCCGTTTAACACATTGTAGGTTGCCGCGAATGCGGGCATGGGAATAAGCTTTATAAGCAAAAATACCGCAACAGTCAGAGCTATTTTGAGATATTTGCCAGGCAAACGTATTATCAAGGTTCTTTCTTGCAAATAGACTACTATCTGCGCTGGGTACGGCTGTTAAAATCTTTGCGCTTTTTCTTTTCCACAAAAAAGAGTATCCAGAAGATTATTTCCGCTCCGCCTAAGAAAAACACCCAAATTGGGAAGCCTTTGCTTAACTGCTCCTGCGCTTTTATCGCGATGCCATACGCTCCAAGTGCTACTTGTTCGTCATTTATGACGATAAGCTCGATTTCGCCGTTTTCATCCAACATGCCATCTTCCACATTAAAAATGAGCTTGCCATCCACTGCGCTTTCAACAGAAACAGTCTCGCCGTTTGGAAGCGCTACCACTGTCGCGCCTTCCGGAAGGGAAGTGACATCTATTGTGATAGATGTTGTTCCGTCGCCGTTTGGCGTAACATTTATTGGGATTATAACACTGGTTGTTGGCGTGGGTGTTGGGCTGCCACTCGGCTCCGGAGTTGCCGTCGCTTCAACTACCGCTGTAGCCGATGTTTCAGGCGTTGCAGTTGGAGAGGTAGTCGCAGTTGGAGAAGGTGTTGCAGTATAATAATACTTTTTCTTAGTGGGAGCTGGTGTTGTTGGTATAGGAGTTGGTATAGGAGTTGGTATAGGAGTTGGTATAGGAGTTGGTGTGGGTGAAGGTGTTAAAGCATAATAGAGGCCCAGCGCTGTGTTCCAAGGGGATGTATTCAGACTATGTAAAGTCCTTACCTGAGTCATTATCCCGGAATCGGCTGTAAATGTTATATTATCATTAAGAGTTGCGCCTGAAAACTCATTACTGCTTGCTGTAAATACTAAAGTCATATTATCAGAGATTGTAAGCGAGCCATTAGATGCTCCTACATATCCGCTTCCAATATCTTTTGCATTCAAACCTGCTTTAGCAAATACTTGTGCGCCACCTGATATCGCTACTATGCCGCCACTACCTTCAACACCTCCGCCAATACCTGCTGCCATATTGCCACCTTGGGCAGTTGTTATCGTGCCACCTGATATTGTTATTATTTTGATAGCCACCGCCGATACCTGCTGCATTTAAGCCACCTAGGGCTGTGAGCGAACCTGTGGTTAAAGGTGCATTATCGATAGTAAGAGCAGTACCTGTTTCAACTTTTATACCTGGTTGATTTTGATAGGATGAAAAGGAATTAACACCATCCAGCAATAACTTATTTCCTGAACCTGTAAAGGCTAGTGCGCATGATGCGAAGATGGAGCTCGTGTCGATGGTTACATCTTGTATTGTGAGAGTTACTCCGCTGTCACAGGAAATAATTACATTTTTGCTTCCTGTGATGGTGTCTGTGGCATTTGCTGCCACACTAATAGTGTCGCCAGTGGCGATGGTATATGTTGTGATTAGTGAACTATCCGAAGTCAGTGTTAATTCGCCTGTTGTAAGGTTTAGCGTTTGACCGTCTGATACAGTTATGGGGGGAGTAAACGCAAAAACAGTAATCGGAAATAGGAAGGAAATCAATAATGCAATAGTTATTAATGCTAACAATCTTTTCATAAGAGCCTCTTCTTTATCTCAAAGTCGATATGTGCTCTAGGTTGTTGTTTTCTATATATATAAATAACATTATACGGTAAAAATGGGTTTAGGTAAATGGAAAAAATATAAGATTAATTTTACATATTTAGAAATTGAATATGATGAAAGGGGATAATTCGCCTGGAATGCGTACAAAGAGTCTTTATTCGTCGTTTTATGAGGTAAACCTCGCAATTTGACAGCATATATTTGCATTAATATATCAAAGTGGTATAATTTTACTATAAAGTTATTGGAGGCAAAAATTATGAGTACTTATGACATCTTGATGACTGCGCTCTTTATAGTTACGCAAGCTTTTATCGTATTTATAATAGTTCACAACAGAAAGAAGTACGGAACGTTTGATGACCAAAGAGAGCTTATGTTTTGGGCGAACAGCGGGGTAAAACAAAAAGGCGCAGTTCAAGTTCGACCTTCGAAGTGGTATAATAGATTTAGGAAATTTTAATAGTAAATAGGGGTGATGTGATGAGCTATTACGAAACGGCGCAGATATGCAAAAACGGCCATGTGATAACCGACGCTTACACTGAGGCGTCCGACTTGGCCAAGCCTTTTTGCCCAGAATGCGGGCTGCCAACCATAGTCAAATGCGAGCATTGCGCTACCGCGATTCAAGGGCGTGTGCATGTGGACAGCGTTATTTCTTCCAAAAAGATGGAAAAATCCCCGGCTTATTGCTTTAACTGCGGAAAGCCTTTCCCCTGGACGCAGTCAAACATCGAAGCGGTGCATGAGCTGTTGGAGCTGGACTCAAAGATTTCCGCCGACGACAGGAAGACTGTCCGAGATGTTTTGCCCGACCTTTTAGCCGAAACGCCCAAAACGCAAGTGGCGGTGGTGAAAGCCAAGTCTGTCATGGGTCGCATGGATGAGGGGACGTATAACGCGATAAAGGTTATTATCGGAGGATTTGCGAGCGAGACGGTTAAAAAGGCTCTTTTTTCTCCCTGACTTCAACAAAACGAGTATTACAGAGTTTTACATGCGAATACGTGATAATATTGAATGTGTACCTTAAGGCTGCTATGCGGCCTTTTTTATTTGCCTAAATTCGTAGTATAATGTATAAGGGACTAAGGAGCACAAAAATGATTAATTTTTTATCCATATTGTCCGCTTTAGGAAAGACATCACCGCTTAGTATTTTGCTGGGCTTTATTGGAGTTGCCATTATATTGTTTTTTTCTATGACATCATTGCGCTCCAAGAAGAAAAAAACAAAGCCGGATAAGATATCGGCTGAGGAGAAGAAGTTGAAAGATTTTTGGGAGGGGTATGAGCGGCCTAAGAAGTAGGCAGAGAACCGACGCCCTAAAAATGCTTGATTTGATTGCGATGCCCGAATATAAAGAATTAATAAAAAGACATTTACAAAAAGCATGTAAATGTCTTTTATGTATAATTGTTTGTAATAATGGGTGAAAGTGGTATAATAAGGTAAAAACTTGTGAGGTGCAATATGAGCGATAATAATAAAATTGAAAGCAAAAAATCGTACCCGCTTTGGGCGGTCAGAATATTATATGTAGTAGTTTCGTTATTTGTACTTGTAGAGATAGCTTCGTTTATCGATTATGTTCCTTACCTGATTTATAATGCATCATACACATCATATGCGGCTTATGCTATCTTCGTTATAGCACTCGCGGCGCAGTTCCCTTATGTGTTTTTAAACAGACTGGGGAAAATAAAAGAAAACGTTATGTACTTAGTGGCGTTGGTTATGATGGTTGTCACTAAACTACCCGATGTGATTACTAATATTAATAACCCTTTCGGCGAGTATTATTCTTCTTCATTACAGTTCCATTATATTCCTATTATACTTTCTATATTAGAGATTGCTGTCACTATTACATTCTATTTTCTGATAAAGAATCTTAACAAAGGCAGAGAGGCAGTTGACGGCTCCGAAGAAAATAGTGTGTTTAAGAAGGCTGTGAAGGTTGTTAAAGAGAATCGGATGTAGGGCGCTTGCGGTGATAGATGGATTTAGAAGCTGTTTGCTGATGTTTAGGCGACACTCTAAAAATGCGTGATTGAGCCGAACCCCTCAGTCATCCTACGGATGCCAGCTCCCCTGACTAGGGGCGCTAATCTGCTTTTGAAAAATTTCGCAATAGTATAAGTACGGCTATTAGATAACGCCGTGCTTTTTTAATATGCAAAGCATTTCACTGACTTAATATACAGAATATAAGAAAAGCACACAGTAATAGGGAAGCAAACCTCGGAATAACGCAAGTCTATAACGAAGGCACTATATCGCACCTCGTAGGGTAGATGTCACGAAGTGACAGAGAGGTTTGGAAGAGGAGTTAATAAACAAGAAAGGAGCACCGCTTGAAAGAAATAAAACTATCCGCCCTAATTCCCCCCACATTCCGCCCGCTATACGGGGAGATAAAGCGCGACTCCCATTTGGAATACTGGCTAAAAGGCGGGCGCGGCTCGGGAAAAAGCAGCTTCGTGTCGCTGGTGATTATCCTCGGCATGATGCGCATCACCTATCTGCCTACCGGACAGCGCGTCGTTTTTCGGGGGCTGGACAACGCGAAAAAGGTCAAGTCCGCAAAGCTTGCCCGAGGATATTTCAAGTACGTGTGGTTTGAGGAACTAAGTGAATTTTCCTGCCATGAGGAGATGAGGGGCGCGATGCAGACGTTCGTTCGGGGCGGGGAGAAGTTCGCTGTGTTTGCGTCATACAATCCGCCGCGCTCGGTGAAATCGTGGGTGAACGCCGAATGCGCGCTGCCAAAATCCTCCCGCTATGTGCATCATTCCACCTATCTTGACGTGCTGGCTCATCCCGACGGCGCCGCTTGGCTGGGGGAGGCGTTCGTGCTGGAAGCTCGGCATCAGGAGAGGCAAAACCCCGCTTTGTACGCTCACGAGTACTTGGGCGAAGCGTCCGGCACCGGGGGAGAAGTGTTTGCAAACGTCACTCTGCGCGAGATAGCCGGCAAAGAAGCCGCCGCGTTTGACCGACTGCATTTCGGCATCGACTGGGGCTATGCGGTGGATCCTTTCTGCTTTGTCGCCATGCACTATGACGCCGCCCGCCGCACGGTATTTATCTTCGATGAAATCTTTTGCTCAGGTCTTTCCAACCGCTCCGCCGCGACAAGCATACTGGCTCGGCACCCCTCGGCAAAAATCACCGCCGACTGCGCGGAGCCAAAATCCATCGACGAGCTAAACTCGCTCGGGCTTCATGTCCGCGGCGCGAAAAAAAGGCGCGGGCTCGGTCGCCTTTGGCATCAAGTGGCTCGCATCTCTTAGCGCAATTGTTATCGACCCCGTCCGATGCCCCCACTCGGCGAGGGAGTTTTCCTCCTACGAATATCCCTCCGACGGCTTGGGGGATTTCGCGCCCAGTTTCTCGATAAGGATAATCATTCTATTGACGCGGTGCGGTATGCGTTGGAAGGGGAGATGCGGGCTCGCTCAACTCGGTTTGTCAACTTTCGTTGAGCTTTCGCTTTCGAAGCTTTGTGAGCGACTATAATAACTTGCCGTTACCATTTCCCGCACATGTAGGTAAATGGTTTTTTGCAAATTTATTTATATTAATGGGGGAAAGTGGTATAATATTTCATATATTATTTTATATGGAGGATAGCTATGCAAGCTTTATTGAGGATGATAAAAATAAGGACTCTGGTAGTACATGATATACCAACAAAACTTTCAAAAAAAGTATTACATGAAGACCCAAATCATACTAGACCACAACCACTTTTCAGCCAAATTCCTTCACCAATGAATAAAGATATTGAAGACTATATAACTTTGAAAATTAATAATTCATTAGGCTCAACTAATGCAATGGATATAAAATTTGAAGAAGGCAGTCCTTCTCCAGTTCCAAAATTTATAGAGGATCACTTAAAAAAAGATAAAAATAATAAAGTAAAGATAACACAGTCCATTGCCCAGCATTTATTTGATAAACAAAATGCTACTAACTCAAATGGGCTATTATTGTTTGTGGAATGTGATTTGGGTCAAAAAAATGCATTGATTATAATGAAAGTAGAAAGAGAAGAAGGATTGAGAATTACAGAAGAAAGCGAAAGAGAGAAATTTGTTACGTTTTCAGTACAACATATAAACGATTTATTATTAACAAAAAAGACAAAGCTTTTTAAAATCGCAATGTTTTATTATAGAGATCAAAATATAGTAGGCTCTATCTGTGATAATCAGACAGGTTATTATGAACAGAGAGATACTGCTGAATTCTTTTTAAATGATTTCTTAGGATGCGAATTTTATAATTCTTCAAAAGCAAGTACAAGAGATTTTTATGAAGCATCAGTAAAATATATAAATGAAAAAATTTCTTCACCTTTAGAAAAAGGTAACGCAATAACACAATTGGTTGCTGAAATGACAAACAGACAACTTGTATTTAATGTCAAAGAATTCAGCCGTAAAGTATTTTCAGCTAGTAATGTTGATGATTATTTGCAATATTTAAAAAATTGTGATGTAAGAACACAATCTTTTCAAAAGGATACAGAATTAATTTTTAGTAAACTTAACAGAATTCAATATAGTTTTAAAAGTGGAATTATTGTTTATGGGGAAAAGAAAGCTTTGGATTCTAAGACTAAAATTAAAGACTCGGAAGATGGCACAGCGATTTTTGAAATAAGGGACTCTCTAAGCAAGGTGCAAACAAAATGAGCGAAGTATTAATAACTTCAAATGAAATAGAACAAGCTAGAGAAATATGGAAACTTGAAAAAAACAAGTATGATAGATATGGAAAATCTATTATAAAAAGACTTGAAAAAGCATTCAAAAAAGCACGAATACCTTTGTCTCTTTCTTATCGCACAAAAGAAACAGATAGCTTACTAAAAAAAATGCTTAAGAATAGAATTAAATATGATGACTTAACTGATAAGGTTGGTGCAAGAGTAACTGTTCATTTCAAATCAGATTTATTAAAAGCTAAAGAAATTATAGAGGACTTATTTGGGAAAAGAATTTTAAAAACTGACGATAAAAAGAATAATATGGATTATAAAACATTTGATTATTTGTCGATTCATTTTGATGTGGCAAATAACATTAGTAATCCAACAAAAGTATGTGAATTACAATTAAGAACGGTTTGTCAAAATGCTTGGGCAGAATTATCTCACATTTTGACATATAACCCGGTATTGAAATTTCAAAAGAAATTAGAAGGGAAGTGAATGCGTTAAGCGCTCTTATGGAAATAGCGGATAACCAATTTGAAATGATATTAAGTAATATTAAAAAATTGCCAGTACATAATCCAACAAGAATAATAAATGAAATAAGTCAGTATTACTATAATGAAGTTTTTGCATGGTATGATCAAGAAATGTCACATTATTTTCTTGAAAATATTATTGACATCTACGAAAAAGAGGACGACATTATTGGAATATTATTAAATTATATTGATATATATGGTAAGGATATATCGAAAATAGCCAAGAGGTATAATAATATTCTTTTTTACACACAGCCTGAAATTGTAGTAATATTAGAGAGGTTAGACAACAGGAAAGAAGCTCTTATTAGTTATTGGACCGAAAAATACCCAATAGAGCAACTAGAAGATATTGCAGGGGCTTGGGGTACTTCGCTTGAATAATATTTAATATTATAAGAACTCTTTAAGAGTAATCTGTTGGCACTGATAGATTATTAGTCTAAATTATTATTTTTACTACTGTCAGGGTTTGAACGTGGAATATTTTTTCCATCACGGTGCATTACATGATAATCTTCATAAACACCTTGATTTATTCTTTTATTGACTTCTCCACGATTTAGTACTTCATTCGTCTTATTGTCTTTGAACTTCTGATTTAGTCCAGTCGAGGACTCTTTAACAACTTTTAATCTTGGTTCTTTAGGCAAAATATCACCTCATTTTTTTCAGTGCCAACTGGATAATTATATCTTCAAGTAAGTTTTTTTACAAATTCCTTCCGAGCCACTAAAAAGAAGTAACCCAATCCCTCCAACATTTGCTAACGCAAACTCAACCCCTCAGTCATCCTACGGATGCCAGCTCCCCTCACTAGGGGTCGCCCCTTGTAGGGGAGATGTCGGCTTTAGCCGACAGAGGGGTTCTTACCCAAAAACCACCACCCGCAACTCACACTAACCTGTGAGTTTTTTTATACCCAAAAACAACAATACATTTTGAAAGGAAACAACACATGTTAAGTAATTTAGACTGGCTGGAAGAAGGCCAAATATTCCCCCCGGAAGAAGAAAGAGAGCGCCTAGCTCGCTACTGGCAAAACAAACTCATCTATCAAGGAGAGCACGCGCAGGTCTATGCCGAGCAGCTAAGGCGAATAGAAAAAGTGGTCGGCAACGTCAGCGAGATAATAAGCTACCCCATAGTGCTCAACTTCCAAAAGAAAGTAAGCCTGAAAACAGCCGACTTCCTCTTCCAAGAGCCGCCGCAAATCAAGTGCGAGGACGAAACAAAGCAAAAAGCGCTGAAGGAGATAATAGAGCGCAGCGACCTGATGGGTATAGGATTCCAAGGCGCGATAGACTGCTCAAGATACGGCACGGCGGTGTATAAAGTGGATGTGGAAGACGGCCGAGGCAGGGTCAGCCTGTCCAGCCCCGAATACCTCTTTTGCGTGGTGGACGCCGAAGATCGCAAACGGGTGACGCACTATGTCATCGCCTACACCTACACGGAGGAAAAGGAAAACAAGGAAAAGCACTACCTCACCGCCACCGTGTATGACAAAACAACGTATAGGAAAATGACGTTTGAGATGGCGAGCGAGATGAAATACATGGCGCTTTCTATCGGCAAAATGATATCGGACACAGGCAAGGTACAAACGGGGCTGTCCGACTTCGCCGTCGTTCCCGTGCACAATATGGTGACAAGCGACACGGTGTATGGCGCCGATGACTATGCCGACCTCGATTCGATAGTCGCCGAGCTTGAAGTACGCACCGCGCAGATAAGCAAGATACTCGACGTGTTCGCAGCCCCAACGCTGTCCGGAAGCGCGCAAGCTCTGGAGGCGGATGGAGTAGGCGGATATTCCTTTAACACCGGCAACTTCTACGCCAGATCTGACTCCGACGAAGCCCCGCTGGAATACATCACTTGGAATGCGAACCTAGACAGCAACTTCCTGCAGATAGAGCGCCTGCTCAACCACCTGTCGGTGATAAGCGAGATGGGCCCGGCGATATTTAACGCCGACCTTACCCGCGGCGGCCAGGTGGTTTCCGGTGCGGCGCTGCGCAAGCTCTACATCAACGTGCTCTCCAAAGTCGCCCGACTTCGCAACGCTTTTGACACCTGCTTTAAGCGGGTGCTTGCCACCGCCTCGGAAGTGAGCTTCCCGAAAATCGAACCGAGCGAGATATCGATTACTTGGATGGACGGCCTGCCCAATGACCCGATGGAAGAAGCGCAGATAATGAACGCCCGCACAGGCGGCATGCCCACGATGTCGGTGCGCCGCGCGCTTCGCGACTATGACGGCCTGAGCGACTCCCTTGCGGAAAAGGAGATTGAGAAGATATCCGAGGAGCGGGGCGTGTATAAGAAGTAGACAAAGGAAAAAATACCCTGTGGTAAAGGCTAATAAAAAAACAGCCTTTACTATTATTTTACAACAATATATAATAAAGGAGAAAAATCATGGGATTATTTACATGGGTTAAATCAATATTTGACGACGAGGACGACAAAGAATCAAGCGCGAGCACAAAAAACGCTCAGGCAGGAAAGACAGCTAAGGAAATAGAAGAGGAAGAAAAGAATTTCTTTGAGAAGGCGGGGAGTTGGATAAAAGAAAAGGCAGAAGTTGTCGGTGATTTGCTGGAAGAAGCGGCCGACGATGTTGAAGACTGGGTGGAGAAAACATACAACAATACGAAAAAGATTGTGGTGGAAGTAGCAGAAGACGTGGGCGACTGGGCGGAGCAAACATACAACGATACGAAAAAAATTGTAGCGAAAGCAGTTGATGAGGTAGAAGATTTTGTTGAAGATCCGAAAGAGTGGGTGGAAGACGCAGTTGAAGATGTGAAAAAATTAGTCAAAATTGTGCAGTCCTTGCCGAAAAAACCAGTGTCTGACAGCGGAAATTCTGGAGGAGGAACGTCGGGATTGGTTGCAAGTGTTCTTCAGGGGCTGAAAACCGCAGAAGAGCGCTATGAAGAAGAAAAAGCTTTTTATGAGGGTGGGGGCGGTGATTTAGAAAACAAGATATCGCTTAGCGCAGGATGGTCAGATGTAAGTTATACTAACCCACAAACAGGTTATAATGTGCAAATGGGTTATGATGATTCCGATGATGTAATGCCTATGGTTTATAATTTAGATTATTGGGAAAAGTTGCAGCAACAAAAAGATGAGCGCGATAATAAGCTTACAATTCCTGACTCAGTAAATATACAATATTCAATTTATGATCAATTGAATATTGATAAGCCGTATGAAGGCGAGAAAGGAGTTTTTGATAATCCATCTTTTCCAAAGTGGGCTTATTCTAACAGCTATTGGTTCAAAGATATGCCAAAAGATGAAAGTGACTTTATGCTTACAGATCAAAGTGATATAAATAACTTAAAAATAACTACCAGCAATCCACCTGATATTAGTAAACCTGTTGATGAGTGGACATTGTATGAAATAGAGTTTAATCAAATAGTTGAGAACTATAAAACCGCACAAAAGGAAAAGGCTGGATATGGATTAGAAGCGTATGATTCTGGACGGCATATGGATAATGTACTAAATCAGAGTCTTGAAGATGCTAAAGATGCAAATAGGCAATCTTTAAGAGATGGATTTCTGGCAACCATTGGTATTTTAACACCAGATTCTGCTGAAACAGATTTCACTCCAAGCCTACAAAATGTGTTAGATTATACTTTTGAAAGACCTATACAAAATATGTTTAAGGATGATTCAGCTATAAAAGCATATGATAATTCAGTTGAATTAAAGAATGAAAAAGTGGAAGAATTTAAGATATTAGAGGATATAATGGATAATTTTCCGGAGTATTATTACTACAAACACAGATAAGGAAGATATATGAGCAAGAAGAAAATAATCTTAATAGTTTCATTAGTGCTGGTTTTATTAGTACTAGGCATATTATTTAAACTTTATGTCTACCCTCGGATAGTAGTGGTTGCTTTTTATAGGCCAAAAGAAATTAAGCATAGTGATCTGCAAAAGATAGAGCTTGAAGACACATATTTAGGGGATTCATATAAGGTTGAAGCCAAGGGAATAAGTATAGAACTTCCATTTGATACTGAGGAAGATGATAAATTATACGTATATGACCCTGGGGATTTATTGGCAGAAATTAGAAAATACGGTTATAGAGTTTGGATAAGCAGACTTAAGGGAGAACCATTACATGAAGATTCAGAAGTTTTTGAAAATCTGAAAAACCTTTATTTAGGTGCATCATCTTTCAATGAATATAATGTGAAAATTCATGAGTATGCTTTTGAAGAACCAAGTATATTACTACCACCAGAAGAGTTATCAATAAAGTATCATACATATAGTGCATTGGATAGGTTTGGAACTGATGAAAGCTATTATGATAGTATAGTTAAAGATGAGTATTCATTTATTGTTAGATTAGACGACAGATATTCCAAAAATGGAAAGCTTGATGTAGTTAATATTGATATATATGATAATAATGATTATGCACATATAGCATATGTTCATATAACTAAAAATTATTTTACTTTTGAGACTATTGCTTATATTGTTGATTCTATAGAAGTTGAAAATTATTAGATTATTTTTCATGGGCCGCATTGCGGCCCTTATTTTTTTACCCGCAAGTTTTATTAAACAAAACTTTACTACGTTCTATAATTGCGAATGATTGTGGGCGACGATGACGAGGGAGCTTGCTTGCCGTGTCATTGTGCCTTATGCGTTGTAGTGCCATGTCCGTGAGATGAAACAACCGAGCAATAAATCGAGCTGAGTGAAGAAAACGTATTTATATCTACCAAAAGGCAGGCTTAAATTTGAACTTTACCAATAACTACTAATAATATATAATCAAGGGAAAGGTTTTCTTTAGAAAACCTACGTACTACTACAATTGCGAATAATAGATGGCAATGACTAGGGAGCTTGCTTGCCAGGTCATTGCGCCGAGTGCGAACACCCCCTGTCACAACACGCAAGCGTATTGCTGTCGGGTGAAGAGTTCGCGTTGCGAAGCTCTTCGTAAGACAAAGAATCAAGCGCGAGCACAAAAAACGCTCAGGCAGGAAAGACAGCTAAGGAAATAGAAGAGGAAGAAAAGAATTTCTTTGAGAAGGCGGGGAGTTGGATAAAAGAAAAGGCAGAAGTTGTCGGTGATTTGCTGGAAGAAGCAGTCGATGATGTGGAAGACTGGGTGGACGACAGAGTAGAGGATGTAGCTAAAGCCTATAAGCAAGCGGATAAATGGGTGGACGATAGAGTTGACGATATGGAATACTGGGTCGCGGATGCAAAAAAAGATACGACGAAAGCGATAAACAATACAAAAAGCTGGATAGAAGACAAAGTTGACGATGCGGAAGAAGCGGTTGTAAAAACTTATAATAACGCAAAAACCAATGCTATAAAAAACTATAATAATATCAAAGAGGCAGTTTCTGACACTTACAACAAAGTCGAAGATTGGGCAGAGGATAAAATAGATGATGCGAAAGAGCGGACAAAAAAAGCAGTAGATGATTCAGTGGATTGGCTGGAGGAGAAAGCGGAAGATGTCGGAGAATGGGGAAAAGATAAAGCTGACAAACTTTTAGATCTGGCGCTGGAATCACCTGGTTTATTGAAATCTGCTCAGTATGTCGAAAGTTCTATTCCTATAGTTAGAAAGGTAAATTCGGCAATTGATTTTGCTGAACCTATTGTAAAAGGAGCAAGATATATTTTTGCTAAAGATTATAGAGAAGAATATCTAAACAGAGAAGAAAAATTAAATAGTCTTACTGAGGGTGGAATCAAAATAAACAACCAACATGACTTAGGTAATATTCCATATGGTGCTTTAGGAACCGCCTCGGGAAATTCCTGCGGTTTTGTAGGAGCATATAATGTGTGCGTAGATTTGGGAATTGATGTTGATATTAAAGAAGTTTATGATTACTTCAGCGAAAACGGGACAATGCTGGGTGGAGTAGCGGGCACAAACCCGATTACGGTTGTGGATTTTTTAAATGAAAGGCCTGAAGTTAAAGATGTGACAATATACACAGATGAAAAAAATATGGGAGAGCATGACTCATACATTTTGTTATATGGTGGCGTTTTTTCCGAACCTAGCCCTATTATTAAAGAAAAAGGCTTTGAAGTTCATTACCAACAGTTTAATAAAGATGAGAAAGGGAATATCATACTTTCAAATACAGATGAAATTATTAAACCGAATAGTTTAGGTATAAATAATATTGATAGTTATTTGAATAATCGCCTTAATGTATTAGATGGATATATGATAATAGGAATCGACAAAGATGAAACATATGGTTTACCGGGAATGATGAACACAAGTGGAATTAATCCAAATATAGGAATGTAGAAAAAGGAGAGCCCCATGGTAAAGAAAAACAAACTTAAAAAAACATTTTGTATCGCAGTTATTGTACTGGTGACTGTTCTGGTATTGTTGGTAATTGGGTTTGTGCTGGATGTTTTTACATCTATTTTTCGTTACGCTGATAATGTGTTCCTTACTTATTATAACGACAATGAAGTTAGCGGATTTCTTAGCGCTAAGTACAAAGAAAAAATATACTTTTTTTCAAACGAACTAGATGGCGTGAACGGTATTTATAGTATGGACATTGACGGAAGCGATACTGAGCTTTTAATTGAATGTCCGAATGTGAGGAGAATAACTGTAAACGAAGACGGAATATATTTCGTGGGGCTCTATAAAACTTATAACAAAACAAAATATACTGAAAACACTCGTAACGGTATTTTTTACAGCAAAGACTTTAAAATGGTTGAGCATATAGCGCCGGAACTTTTATCGGTTTACGATTTTTATTTGTTTGACGATGAGTTTTTATCAGTTTCGGAAAGATATGAGGGCAGGTGGAGGAATGAAGGAACATCATATCTTATTCAAAACGGCGAAATTTTAAGGCCGACAGAAGATGAAATACAATTGCATGAGATTTATAATAAAGATCAAAACATGATACTTCTTTCAATAAAACAATATCAAAACATTCCGTTATATTTTGTCAGCTCCTCCGGATTCCCGCTTGGTTCCGAAGAGGGATATCTCCACTATGGAGAGAGTGCATTCATAAGCGATATAACTGGCACAAATGTTTCATATAATATGGTGGGCCATTACAATGCAAGATACATTTCTAAGAGCAATGAAGTTGTAAGTGCATATAGAAATGATGGAGAAATTTATGTTTTTGATCTAAATGGCTATAAATTAAACAAAATTATAAGCCTAGGACTGGAAGGGCTCGATAAAGAAGAATATCATTATAAATATACAATAACAGGTTATAAAGAGGACAATATATATGTTAAAGCTGATGTTTATGAGGGAAGATATTTGCGCCAAATAAAATATTTCGGGAGTGTGTTAAAATTTCGGACAGCATGGTAAAAGAATTATAATATAAAGCAGGAGGGAAAAACCATGCAAAAACACCGAAACAAATATGACGAAGAATTCAAGAGAAATGCGGTTAAATTATCGTATGCAAGCCCAAAGAGCGTAAGGGAAATAGCCGACGATTTGGGAGTAGGAGTTAACTTGCTTTACAACTGGCGGAAGAAGTACACGTCAGAAGGCGAGAAAACGGAAGCGGCGACATTGGAAGAGGAAGTAAAGAAGTTGCGACTAGAGAATGCAGAACTCAAAATTGAGCGTGACATGTTAAAAAAAGCCGCGGCCTACGTGTGTCCAGAAGAAGCAAGAAATTGTTTCAAGCTGTATTAAAGATGAGAGGAGGTCTCTCAAAATCGATGTACAGGCATTGGTTTTAAATCACCTTAAGGTGCTGTTGTCAAAAGCGATGGTATTGAGCGTTAAGGAAAAGGCAGTTTTAACTGTCAGATGTGAGCTATGGAGACGAGCGCAAGCGAACCATTGAAGACGCTTCGAAAAGCTCAGATGTTATCAAAACCGAGGATGGTAAGGCTGCCTCGGGATAAGTTTGGAAGAAACCTGTTTACTGGCCAGACGGTAACCGGAGTAAAGGTGGCGTGAACATAGCTTAGGCTTTAATATGGAACTGGAGAACCTATAATTCTGATGGTAAGGGAAACGCCGCAAGTAACAGAAATTACGAGGGCAAAATACCAATGCGGAATATAGGGGCGGAACAGTTTGTAGTAGCGATGAAGCTATTGTAATGATGGTGGAGTGAAGGGACTGTATTATCCTGTTTTGAGAAAATGAGTCAACCATAAAATATGGGAGGAACCGAATGACCAAAACAAAGTCGTTCGAAATACCAAAGAGATTAGTCTATCAAGCGTATAAGGAAGTAAAAGCGAACCAAGGAAGCGCCGGTATAGACGAAGTCTCGATAAAGGATTTCGAAAAGGACCTAAAGAGTAACCTGTATAAAATATGGAACAGAATGTCATCTGGCACATACTTTCCACCACCTGTAAAAGCTGTAGAAATCCCGAAGAAAAGCGGAGGTATCAGGGTTCTGGGAATACCAACTGTTGCGGACAGAATAGCCCAAATGGTTGTTAAATTACACCTTGAGCCAAAAGTTGAAAGATACTTCTTAGAAGATTCCTATGGGTATAGACCAAACAAGTCAGCGCATGATGCTATAGCTGTAACGAGACGGCGGTGCTGGAAGTACGAGTGGGTACTTGAGTTTGATATTAAGGGATTATTTGACAATATAGACCATGAGTTGCTAATAAAAGCGCTTATGAAACATACTCAATGCAAATGGGAACTGTTATATATAAACCGATGGCTCAAGGTACCGTTTCAGAATAATCAAGGTGTGAAAACAAGCAGAAATTCTGGCACACCGCAGGGCGGAGTTATTTCCCCGCTATTGGCTAATTTATTTATGCATTATGCTTTTGATGAATGGGTAAGAAGGAATAGACCACAAAATCCATGGGCAAGATATGCGGACGACGGGTTATTGCATTGTAAAACGGAGTGGGAAGCAAAGGAGCTGTTAAAACAATTAGACGAACGGTTTAAGCAGGTTGGACTAGAACTCAACAAAAGCAAAACCAAGATTGTATATTGTAAAGACAGCAACAGAAAAGGCGATTATGAAAATACAGAGTTTAGTTTTTTAGGTTATACCTACAGACCGAGGAAAGCAAAAGGACGAAACGGAAAAGAGTTTACCAGTTTTCTTCCTGCGATAAGCAGTAAAGCGAAGAATCATATTAGGCAGGAAATCAGAGGTTGGCGATTGCTATGGATGACAAACAAAAGCATAGAAGAAATAGCTGAAAAGTACAATCCGATAATAAGAGGCTGGCTTAACTATTATGGCAAGTATGGAAAGATGGAATTATCTAAAGTAATTGAAAATGTAAATTTTCATCTTTGTTATTGGATAAGGAGAAAATACAAAAGGTACAAACACAAACCTTACCAATCAAGAAGCTTGTTAAGAAGAATAGCTCTGGAAAAACGAGACCTTTTTGCGCATTGGAAAGTAGGGATATTACCTATGGCTGGATAATAGGAGCCGTATGACACGAGAGTGTCACGTACGGTTCTGTGAGAGGCTGAGGGTGAGACTCCCTCGGTCTACTCGACTTTGCAAGACAACAAAAGTGAAATATCAATTCATTTTTGAACAGGAAGAACACCCCGAAAGAAAGTGGGCCGATATATTAGGGGTATCCCGAAGCGGATATTATGCTTGGAAAAGAAGTAGAGAAGAAAGAGCAAAGCTTGAGGAAGAATATATCGAGCTGGTAAGAAAGATATTTAAAGAAGGCAAAGGGACATACGGAGCGAACCGAATATGCGGACTAATGCGAAAAAGTGGCCATAAGGCAAGCTTCTATAAGGTAAGAGATATTATGGAACGGCAGGGCTTGCGCTGTGTGCACTGCAAAAGGCGTCAGAGATCGTTAACTAACAGCCGGAAATCGCGCGGAGAAGGATATCCTAATCTGGTACGGGGAATGGAGATAACGGAACCACTGCAAGTATTGACAAGCGATATCAGCTACATACGGACAGGAGCGGGCTTTGATTACATATGCCAAATACTTGACATAAAAAGCGGAGTTGTATTGGCCGAAAGCATGAGCGAGCGCATGAAAGCGGAACTGGTAACAAAAACAATAAGAAAAGCAATCAAAAGATGGCGGCTGCCGAAAGATTGTATTTTCCACAGTGATAGAGGCAGCCAGTATACATCGGAAAAAGTGAAGAACCTTCTTGCATCAAACGGCATACGCCA
The DNA here is from genome assembly GCA_963675575.1 of Christensenellaceae bacterium. Taxonomy (GTDB): domain Bacteria; phylum Bacillota; class Clostridia; order Christensenellales; family UMGS416; genus JAGLOK01. The sequence goes on along the minus strand of OY776378.1, from coordinate 1,685,012 downwards.
GAGCTTTTCACGAGTAGGGATGCCGGGGGATAATGCATGGAGTGAAAGCTTCTTTGCGAATCTCAAAAAAGAGACAGTACACTGGATACACTTTCGAACCAGAGAAGAAGCCAGGCAAAGAATTTTTGAACACATAGAAGGATTCTATAATACAAAGAGAGTACAAAAACGACTAGGTTATCTTAGCCCTATGCAGTGGCTGAAGCAATGGGAACAGAAGCAATTAGAATGTGTTGCTTAGTAAACTGTCCGAAAAAGTGTTGACGTTCCTTCATTGTAGATATTGTAGAAGGTACTTTCAAAGAGATTCTAAATTTAGATAATGACAATAAAGACGTTTTGTATTTTGATGAAGAGTGTATGATAGTGAAAGAAGGCAGAAAAATTTATAGATATTCGATTGACCACGACGGCATTTCCAAGCCTGTGTTTCTCGGCAAACTCAAAGAAGATGATTTGGACATCGCTAAGGCCGGTAACTGGCTATTTGTATATACAGCCGACTGGGACAATGCCTATCTGCATTTTAAGATAAATGTTAAAACAGGAGAAGCTATAGAAAATACGGTTCGTTTTGACAGTTCCCAGCATGATGAAATACATGTTGATGAAAAAGCTCCACAATATTATGGGAGAAATTGATTTAATAAACTATCCTCTTATGCTAGAAAACAGAAGAACCGCATTCAAACAATCAGAAGGCTGATACAGGAAAAAGCGGGACGACATCATCCTCAAACTCAAATGATAGCCCAGTAAACGATTTTACGAGTACAATTACTTGGCACAAAAGGAATAAGGGAATTTTGGACTCTGATTTCAATTATATTGTAGCGTATTTCAATGGTAATGAAAGTCGTGCTAGAAATATGGTTAAAACCTGTGATGAAAGCACTCTGAGAAACTTTATTAAGTTGGGGAAGGAGAAAGCTGAAGAGGCGAAAAAAGAGAGAGATAAAGCAATGGCTGATATCCTGTGGCAAGAAAAGCAGGATGCGGCGATGTATGAGGATAGGAAGACTGGGTGGACGACAGAGTAGAGGATGTAGCTAAAGCCTATAAGCAGGCGGATAAATGGGTGGATGATAGAGTTGACGATATGGAATACTGGATCGCCGACGCAAAGGAAGATACGAAGAAAGATGTCAACAACCCTTCAAGCTTCCTTAATGAAACGCAGTTCACAGGAGCAATTGCAGACAGCAACACCGGTCTTTACTACATGAATGCCGATAAGCTGTATTTTTATAAAAAAAACTGCACGATGCAAATTTTATGTAATATAATAGATTAAGCGGAAACTCTTTGAATTCAAAGAGTTTCTTGGTATTATAATAGCAATATAGGTTGCATACACGAGCAATAAATTCATCGAATTTACGACCAGTGCAAGGTCGCTTCATAAGCCAGGATAGTTATAAAGGCAGTGCGTATGCGCCGTGGACACAGAATCTATATACATATGTAGGCAATAATCCGATTAACATGGTTGACCCTACTGGGCATGTGCCACTACTTCTTATAACAGGAATTATTGGCGCAGTAGCTGGCGCAATAGCAGGTGGGATAATTGCTCATAATAATGGACAAAATGTGTGGGCTGGAATTGGTATTGGAGCTGCAGCGGGAGCACTTATAGGCGTAGGTGCAGGAGCAGCAGTTGGAGCTTTAAGTGGTGCAGGAGCATTTGCTTCAGCTTCAGCTGTGGGGGCTGCATTCTCAGACAAAGCAGCTGCGGCGGGTTCTTGGATTAGCTCAAAGGCAAGTAGTGCTTGGAGTTCAGTATCATCAGGAATAACTAAAGTTTATCAAAAAGTAAGAATTGCCATACAAAAACCACCAGTAAAAGTAATTGGTCGCTTCCCAGAATATATAGAAAAATCAAAAGAACTAAAGGTAAAACCTTTCAATCCACCAATTGATATATGGAACAAAATGACAGACGTACAAAGATGGACTGCTAATCAAAAATTTTTGGATAGTGCAATAGCAAAAGGTTCGGAGTTTGTTCTTGCAAGTGAATATACGAGAGCTCTTGCTGGGGAGTATACCTCAAAAGAGATGAAATATCTTGTTGATAATGGATATAAGTTTGTTAAGGAAGTCAGTAGATATATAATTAAATAGAATGGAGAGTAATTATGAAAATGTTGAATGAGATAATAGATAAAATCGCTTCAAGTAAGACTTTAAATTTAATGTCTTTGAAGTATTATGAAGAATTCTTTGGAAATATAATTGTTGAAGTTAAATTTAAAAACAAACTACGTGTTGTTTTTACAGAAGATAGAGGTTCTTGTTTTTGCGATATTAAAGTACAAGAGAAAGTTTTTGACATACAATTATTTTTTAAAGCTCTGGGCATAGAATCTAACTATAATCATGATAATTTCATAAATATGATTAATTATATTGAAAACATATTACAATCAAATAAGCAAAAGATTATTAATGCTCTAGAAGAAAAACAGTTAAAACCTATTGTAAAACAGATAATGAAAATTAAGAAAGTTGATAATCGAGATTTTAATTATAATGAATTTTAATATTCATAAAGCATTCATAAATATAAAAAGAAACTCTTTATGTACTCACCCCAAAAAGTTGGACATATAATATTAAGCGACATCAAAGGATTGAGTTCTGTATTGGACAGGACTCAGTCCTTTTAAATTGCTCTTAATACGTTTTGTATTATACCAGTGGATGCAGTAATTCACTAGCTCTTGCTTAAAATGTTCTATACTATTTATTCCGAAGCTTGGAGCATATCAAATAAAGGCTACCCAGAACAGCTTAAAACAACAACAGATATGGTCAGCTAAGGGCCGCAATGCGGCCCTTGTTTTTTTGCCCACTTTCTGACGAGCTGTTAAAGACGGCGAAACATAAATCAGTCGGAATTCACTTTACTAACAATTAACTATTAAGTATAATGGGACAAAGTAGAATGTTTCCGATTCAGCAAGGGTTAAAATGCAGTGGGAAACAATCTGCAGTATTCACAGCGGTAAAAAAATATATCGGAGAAAATTAATGAAAAAAACCATATTTATTGTATTAGCAATAGTTTTTATTGCTACCTCGTGCTCCGCACAAAAGGAATACGATTTTAGCGATCCTAATGTCGCGGCGTATCTCAATGGCGAACCTATATACCAAAATGATATAAATTTATATATTGAACTTAAAGAAAGACTGATGGAAGAGTACATTGAAAATGATGTTGAGTATGATTTCGCCAATCTCGAAAACAAATTTTACGGATATGAGAAATATCTTGGATATAAACATTTTGACACGCTTATATATGATACGGCGAAAGAGTACCTGTCTTTCACAGATGAGCAAAAAAGAAAAGATTACTTTCGCAGCCTTGTAATAATTGATTATTTTGAAAATGGGTTGGTTGAGTGGAATCAGCAGTTTTACTTGGATTTGCTTGCAAAAAATAAGTTGGACTTGCCTGCGAAAAACAATAAATACATTGATGTTGTGTCTGTAATAGTAGAATTTTCGAAAAAAAACAATATGACGATTGAAGAATACTATGAAAAAGTATTTGTGTACTATTTCAAAAGTATGGAATTTTATATCAACCCGCCGGAAAGTTTTATGGATAAGGAATTCAGTGGAAAGACTGTCGAATTACTAAGGCAAGATCCTACTAAGTGGACAGCAGATAATGAGGAATATATTGAAGAAATGTGGGTCAATTTAGTGGATTTTCTTGACTATGCCGATGAAATATATACTCAATTTCAAGCTTTTCTTGATGAGAAGTTTGAAAAAGCGGATTTGGTCGAAAGGCCATAGTGTATTATAAAACTAGATTATTTTTGGTATTAATTATTTACTAAAAATTATGAATAATTAAAGTAAATTCTTAGCTCCCTAGTTTAAAACACGAAAAAATAACAAAAATCATTTAATTATATTGTCAATTGAATAAAAACGTGGTAGTGTATATTAAAGTTGCGACATGAAACTAAATATAAAAATATAACAAATATTTTATTTAGAAATAGAACACAAAAGAAAGTTTAAAAATGACAAACAAAACAAAAATAAATAATGACTTAACCGATTGGCATGAGCCGACAAAAATCTGGAACAGACTGTTTTTAACTGTCTTTTTTGCCAACATGGCATTTGGAATTGGACAGACAATGAGCAATACCATGCTTGCAGTTTATGCGGACTCACTAGGCGCTCCCGCATCCCAGATAGGAATCCTCATGAGTATGTTCGCAATTACTGCTCTTATTTTCAGATTTGTTGCCGGACCTGCACTGGATTCATTTAACCGTAAATATTTATTAATGGGTGCCACTATAATTATGGCTACGGCGTATATAGGGTTTAGTTTATCAAAAGATATTTCAGGTTTGATGGTGTTTCGGCTTCTACAGGGTGTAGGAAATGCTTTTGGAAATGTTTGCTGTTTCGCCTTGGTTGCTGATGCCTTGCCAAGAGATAAATTCAACACGGGTATAGGTTACTTTTCTATAGCTCAGGTAATTTCGCGAGCTATTGGCCCTGTCGTTGGGCTACAACTAGTTTCATGGTTTGGCTATAGCAGTACTTATATAATAACAGCAGGCGTCATGTTGCTGGCCACAGTTACAGCATCAATGATAAAAATTCCATCCAGACCTGCTAAGAAGTTTATGCTTAAACTCCACAACATTATCGCCAAGGAAGCGCTGGTTCCCACTGTTATTACTTTTTTTATCGCAATGGGCTTTACGACCATTAACGCACTGCTTGTAGTTTATTCAAAAAAACAGGGGATAACAGGTAATATCGGACTGTTCTTTACCGTATATGCCTTGACAATGCTTGTGTCAAGGCCGATGATAGGAAAGCTTACCGATAAATATGGGTTTGCTAAAGTTGCAATTCCCGCAATAATAATGACGGCTTTATCATTTGTTATTATCAGCCAGGCGACAGCTCTTTGGATTTTCCTTGTAGCGGCTGTTGTAAATTCATTTGGCTATGGTGCCGTACAACCGGCGTTGCAGTCTCTTGTTATGAAGTCTGTTCCATCCAGCAGACGTGGATCTGCCTCGAGTACGAACTACATCGGTATGGACGCCGCCACACTGGTCGGGCCTACGGTTGCGGGATTTGTAGCAGAAGCGGTTGGCTACTCTCTCATGTGGCTCATAATGTTAATACCTCTGATTATCGGCATTGGGATTGTAATAAAGTTTAGAAAAAATATTGCCCATATAGAAGATAATTTCGCTAATAATATTAACACCTAATATTCATACAAATAGTCTAAATCCATTTACCCCCAAGCCTTTACAGGTGCATGGGGGTATGTTTTTATATGAAAGCATTATTACTTTAAGTTATGATTTTGAAAGATAATTAAAATTATATTTTATAAAACTTTACTAATATTTCCCAACGAAGTATAATAGTTAAAATGATGAATTTTTAAAGGATAGGTAAATCGTATGAATGATGTATTAAAACTTAATCCGGATAATTGCACATTAAAGACTATGACAGTTGATGATGGCATTGTGACATATTATGAGTATAAAGATATTACTTATGTGAAAAATCCTGTTGATAAAAAATATCAGATGATGAACATATATGTGCCGCTGGAGCATTACTTAACAAGCGCATCGGCGGATGGGAACAGAGCTCCTGTTTTCATGCCGAATAAAATTGCAGGATATATGCCGGGGGAGCAGGTCGAGCCGGGAAAAAACAGGAACGGAAACAGAAACGCTGCATTTGTGGCGATTACAAAAGGCTATATAGTGGTGGCTCCGGCACTGCGAGGGCGTAGCAATATAAACGACACGGGCGAATATATAGGAAAAGCGCCGGCGGTGATAGTAGACTATAAAGCCGCAGTAAGATATGTAAGGCATAACGCGGATGTTTTGATGGCCGATAGCGAAAAGATTATTTCAAATGGCACAAGTGCGGGCGGGGCGATATCATCCTTGCTTGGAGCAACGGGTAACCACCCCGATTATGAACCGTATTTAAAAGAGATTGGCGCGGCGGATGAAAGAGACGATATTTTAGCGGCATCATGCTATTGCCCGATAATAAACCTCGACAACGCGGATATGGCGTACGAGTGGGAATTTTGCGGACTAAACGACTATCATAAAATGAAAATGATAATAGATCCCGAAAACAACGAAAGGGTAAAAATACCTATCGATGGGGAAATGACAAAAGAGCAGATTGAGCTTTCAAAGAAATTAAAAGCGATGTTTCCCGCATATGTAAACGGCCTTGGCCTTAAAGGCGACAGCGGAGAAAAGCTTGAGCTTGACGCAAACGGAGACGGTTCTCTAAAAGAATATATCAAAAAATATGTGATAAAAAGCGCTCAGATGGAACTTGATAAAGGCGTGGATTTGTCAGATTTAAAATGGATAATTACGGCAGGGAACAAAGCAGTTGATATTGACTTTGACGGATATGTGCGATTTCGCACCAGAATGAAAGAAACACCCGCATTTGACAGCATCGCTATGGATACGCCCGAAAATGATTTATTCGGAAACTCAAAAATTAAGGATCGTCACTTTACCGAATTTAGCACTGAGAACGACAAAATGGGCGGACAAATGGCGGAAGCTATGCAGATTAAAATGATGAATCCGATGGAATATGTGGCTGACTCAAAGTGCGACACCGCCAAACACTTCCGAGTTCGGCACGGCTCGGTGGACAGGGACACTTCGCTCGCCATTTCTGCGATGTTTTGCGCACTTCTTAAAAATTGCGGTGTCGATACGGATTACCTCCTGCCTTGGGGTGTGCCTCATTCGGGGGATTATGATTTGGAGGAGCTGTTTGATTGGATTGAGGGGATTGTAAAGGTTAATTAGATTATTTCTGTATAATTGATTAAAAAGGCCTAAGATAAAAAAATGTCTTGGTCTTTTTTTATGTGACAATATCACTGAAAAATAGAAAAAATAGGCATATAATTTAATAGTAAACAATGTTCTATGAACTTTTAGGAAAGAAGCTGAAGAGCAATTTTTTAAAAGCGATCTACTTTTGAAAGGATTAGAGCTATGAAACTTAATGGAAAAACTGTCGTAGTGACAGGCGCAGGCGGCGGAGTAGGCAGACAGCTGGTACTAAAGCTTTTGGAAAAAGGAGCGGAAGTCGCAGCGGTGGACATCAACGAGGCCGCACTAAATGAAACAGTAAAAGCATCAAATGATAACAGTAAATTATCTATTCATGTGGTGAACATAACCGACGTGAAAGCGGTAACGGAGCTTACTGACGAAGTGATAAAGGCGCACGGAAACGTGGACGGACTTATAAATAACGCGGGAATAATTCAGCGCTTCATAAAAATCAATGAACTTACAATGGAGCAGATTAACAAAGTGATGAACGTGAATTTTTACGGCACATTGAATATGGTAAAAGCTTTTTTGCCGCTCCTTCTGGAAAGGCCGGAAGCGCATATAACCAATATCTCCAGCATGGGAGGCTTTTTGCCCGTGCCGGGACAAGTGGCTTATGGCGCATCCAAAGCGGCAGTGAGGCTGCTGACCGAAGGACTTTACTCGGAGCTTAAGGGAACAAACGTCGGAGTCAGCGTTATCCTTCCCGGAGGCATTTCCACCGATATCGCCAAAAACTCGGGAGCGGCGGACGATAGAACTCCGGACGCGGCGGATTCAAAGCTGGCGGCCATTCTTCTCACACCGGAAAAAGCAGCCGATTTGATTATAAAATCAATGGAGAAAAATAAGTTCAGGATGTTTATCGGCATAGATTCGAATCTTCTTAATGTGATTTATAAATTCTTCTCTAAGGCGGCCATTAACATGATTAACAAGGCTTTGAAGTAAGGGAGCACTATATAAGTAGCAGGTATGGTGATATTTTAATATTATTATGCCTGCTTTGTGTTTATTAAAAAACTTGTGCTTATTGATGAAGTGAAATAAAAGTTTTTTCTTTTTTATATTTATAAGTGCAGGCGATTGTAATTTCAAATAAATTGCTGCAGTGGTATAATTAAAGCATAAATATTTAGGAGGCGCTTATGGGTAAGACTTATGTACCAACAGAAACAGTTGTTTCTTCAAAGGCGGCACTTGATTATGAAGAAAAAAGAAAAACGATGGTTGAAAAAGTGGATTTGATAATGATTGGCCTCAATGAAAAGGAAAATCTTATAGGCGAAAATCCGATATCCGTGATGAAGGTTAATCATTCAAACCATGCTGACTTTATGACAAATGTGTTTAAAATCAACGACTATAAAATGCTTAACGATACTTTGTTTTGGGTGCTGGGCAGCTATGAATCACGTGGCTTTACCAGTGAATATTTTCCAAAGGTAATTGATGCCTGGATTGAAGTAATCAGTGAAACTCTTGAAGAAAAAGAGTCAGACGAAATAAAAACAGTATATTTACATATAAAAACCGCTTTGAAAGAAATAGAAAAAGATACGTTACAGAAAAAGGACGTAGGCGAATATCCATTTGATGACGAGTGGGCTAAGAGAAAAAATAGATTTACAGAAATTCTGCTTGAGGGCAACTCAATAAAGGCGATAAATTATTCCAGAGCTATTGTAAAAGACATTCAGTCGCTTAAGGAATTCCATGTCAAAGTTGTAACTTACGCTTTATATGAAGTGGGAAAACTATGGGAAAAAGGAGCAATTTCCGTAGCGCAGGAGCACTTGGCAACTTCGGTTGTTATGAGAATCATGTCATTGTTATATTTGGATTTAGCAAACCTGGATCACGTAAAAGGGACTGCTATTGTAACCTCTGCAGCAAATGAATATCACGAAGTAGGCGCGAGAATAGTTGCCGACATGCTTGAAGTGAACGGATGGGATGTAATATATCTGGGAGCAAACACCCCTATTGAAGACGTAATAAAAACCGGAAAAGAAAACAAACCTGATTTTATAGCCCTTTCAGTTACGATGACATTTAATTTAGATAATGCGATTAAGCTTATTCAAGGAATTAGAAAAGAAAAAATTCTAGATGGAACAAAGATAATTGTAGGCGGATATGTCTTTAAATATGGACAATTGAGCAAAGAAAAACTAGGTGCTGACGCAATTGAAACCGATATTGGGAAAATGCTTGAAAAAGTTGAGGAATGGCGCAATGCAAAGAGCTGACATTTCAGATGATAAGCGAGATTTGCTTATTGATTTTTTCTGCACTCAGTCGAGCATTCCAATAATTATACTTAACGAAGATTTCGTTCTTCAAAAATGCAATGATATTTTTAAAAAGCTTTTCAAAAGCAAAGATATTGTTATTGGGAAAAAGCTCGAAGAGATTTTAACCATAGATGAAATTTCGGATTTTTATAATGAGGATGATAGTTATGAAATAAAAAAAATCAGCTGCGAGCTCAAATCCTCGGCGGAGAACTTGACACTGCTTAATGGATATATTATATATGGCTATAAATTCATAATAATTATTTTTGAAAAATATATGCTGAGCGAATATGCCATAATTGAACAGATGTCTAACATGAACATCGAGATGTCAAATCTGGCCAGAGAGCTTGCTAAGAAAAACTCAGAATTGCAAAAAGCGAATGAGAAAATATCGAATCTGAGCAACACCGATTATTTGACCGGGGCTTATAATAGGAGATTTTTTTTCACAAAACTTGAGGAGGTTATTTCCTTAAAAAAAAGATATTCCTATCCGCTTGTTGGAGTAATAATGGCCGATATTGATTTCTTTAAGAGTTTTAACGACACTTACGGGCATGATATTGGTGACTTGGTTTTAAAAAACTTTGCAGCGCGGCTGAAATCAGTTTTAAGGGAAGAAGATGTTTTCGCCAGAGTAGGCGGTGAAGAGTTTTGTGTTTTGGTTAGAATTGAAAAAGACGAAGAAAATATACAAATTGTGGCTGAAAAGCTCAGAAAAGCGTGTAAAGAAATTAAGATTGAAAATGTGCCAAAAGAAATTAAAGCAAGCTTTGGAGCTTCAATTTATAAGCAAGACGAGAGCATAGATACATTTATGAAACGTGTTGACAATGCATTATATCAGGCAAAAGAAAGTGGACGAAACAGAGTTGTTTTGCTGTAGTTTTTTTAAGTATAGCAAGAATTTTAATACTAAACGTCGGATTTCAGACGATTTTTAATAGTACAAATTTTAAAAAATTTTATTTAAAAAATCAAAACAATTTCAATATTCCAAATTTAATGTGCCTTTAATAAAAGAATATTATAGTATTGATGAAATACTGTAAAAGGACAAAAGAATGACAAACAAGAATCATGCATTTAAGAATATAAAAAATATTGATACCGATTTGCGCCGTAGCAATGTGAAAACCCCCGCATGGGACAACGGCAAATCTTATCAAACCCAAATGAAGAAAAAACGTTTTTTAAAACTGTTACTTTTGGATGTGGTAATTGCGGCAGTCGGACTGATTGTTTTCGCGTTCTTTCATCATGGTATAGCTAGGGCGGATTATAGCACTCCCGAAGTTCTTGTACAAGCGACAGCTGCGGTAATTCAGGATGAAAGCCCGACAATAATCAAAAGTACTCAAGAAGCTCCTCAAGCGACGCAAGAACCGGTTTATACAGAGCCAATGCTAAACTATGCTTTCGCGGATAAGTTTACCGAAGGCGAGGTAATAGCGACCGACACAAGCTATCAAAGCAAGAATATTAATTTTACAATTGATACAGTAACTGAAGGCGACATCACATATCACGTAGCCGACATTTATATTAGGGATATATCAAACTTCCGAACGGCATTTGCTCAAGATCAGTATGGCCAGTCTATCAGTGACAGCATACAAAACATAGCCAGCAGTAATAATGCTCTCTTATCTTTGACAGGTGATTATTACAGTGTTCGTTCCGACGGAATTGTAATACGCAATGGTGAGCTGTATAGAGATGCTCCTTGGGAAGATGTGTTAATAATGAACTATGATGGAAGCATGCAGACATTTTCTGAAGAAGAGTTTGATATGGATAGTGTTATCGCAAATGGTGCATATCAAGGCTGGTCTTTTGGACCGATGCTCCTTAAAGACGGACAGCCTATGTCAACCTTTACAAGCGGAGCAAGATCAAAGAACCCGAGAAGCTCCATTGGATATTACGAACCCGGTCACTATGTATTTATTGCTGTGGATGGACGAGGACAAAGCGGCTCAACCGGAATGACCCTTGCAGAGCTGTCCAACCTATATTATGAGCTTGGTTGTAAGGTCGCTTATAATCTGGACGGAGGCGGGTCTGCGAAAATGATGTTTATGGATTCAATGGTTAACAATCCGAGCAGCAGAAGCAGACCTATCAGCGACATTCTGATGATAGTTGAAACAGACGGAAATTAATTATGATTAGGAAAATTTTCACGCATTTAAGCATAATATTTTCGTTAATTATGCTTATCTTATATATTATAAACAAAATAAACCCCGCAATGGGGTTTTTAAAAGGGAACGTGTTCGAGGCATTTTTCCTTATTTATATAATAGTAACTTTGATTTTTGCGGTTAGCTTAATTGAAGTTAAGCGTCTGCCTAAACATAAAAATTAATTCTGGATTTATTTATCTGCTTTTATCGGCAGAAGAACTTTTACAGTAGTTCCAACCGACAATTCACTTTCGATAAAAATTTCTCCTTTATGAATTTCAACTATGTGTTTTACTATAGAAAGCCCCAAACCGGTTCCTTCGCCTGAACGCGATTTATCCACTCGGTAGAATCTATTATATATGTTTGGCAGCTCTTCTTCCGGGATGCCTACGCCATTATCCTTGACTATGATTTGTGCATAATCGCTTTGCTTGGACAGGAATACTTCTATTTGGCTATTTTCTTTACTGTATTTAATTGAGTTGTCAATCAGATTCATAATAAGACGGATAATCAATGTTTGGTCAGCCTGTATTGTAATATCCTCTTTGAAGCCATAGTTAAGCATTAAGTTTTTTTCTTTGGCGGCATCCATCATTTCCTCGATGATACCTTCAATCAAAAGCCCCAAATCAATATTTTCGAATTCATATTTAATTTTCGCTTCGTCGCCTTTTGAAAGGGTCAATAGCTTTGAAACCATACTGCGCATTTTTTTACTTTCATTTAGGATTAATGTCAGAGATTCTTTGTATTCGCTCAGCGTGTGTTCTCGGTCAAGCATATCTTCAGAGTTTGCCATTATAACAGAGATAGGTGTTCTCAATTCATGCGAGGAATTTGCGGTAAACCTTTTTTCTTTAAGCAAAGAATCTTCAAGCTTGTTTATCATCTCATCAAATGTTTTCGCCAGCCTGCTTACTTCATCTCCCGTGTCTGCCATGCCAAGGCGCTGCGACAAATCTCCGGTGGAGATGATTTTGGCTGTTTTGGTAATGTCGTCTATTGGCTTAAGCGCTTTCTTGGATATGAAAAGTCCACCCAAAACGCCAATTAACAAGTAAATGGGGAAAGCAATAATTATAATCATCTTTAGATTATTCAAGGCTGAAGATACAGAAGCCAATGAGACATACGCCCTAATCCATCCAATATCTTGCTCATCTTCTTCAAGCTGCTGATCGAATATCAGCCAGTTTCCGCTTTCATCGTCGTAGTTAATTATTCTATCATAATCAGGTGCTAAATCATCAAAATTATTATTGACGCTTGTGTTTATAATAATTTCGCCCTGCGCGTCAAATATCATAAATGATGTTCCTGATATGTTTTTGAATCTGGATATTTCAATCTCATTGTTTTCAAACTCGAAGTTTTCCAATGCTTGTGAAGTGTGTATTCTCAGTAGGCTTTCGGCATTATCATACATTGTGGTCTTCATTGTAAAGTATATCAGTGGGACAACAATTCCTAAAAGCAGAGCCAAAAGGGAGGAATACCACAGCATAATTTTAATTTTTATAGTCATTTTTATCATTATTCTTCCTTTAGCACATAGCCGATGCCGCGTATGGTGTGTATTATTTTTTTGTCGCTGAATTTCTCAAGCTTTCTTCGAATATACCTTATATATACATCCACCACATTTGACTCAAAATCGGACTCGTATTCCCACACATGTTCTATAATCTGAGAGCGTGTTAAAATATTTCCTTTGTTTCTCATCATGTATTCCAGCACGGCAAACTCTTTTGCAGTTAAATCCAACTGGACGTCACCGCACATGACGGAACGTTTAGCTGTGTCCAAAGCAATATCCGCGATTGTCAGTATATTTGTTTTATTATCACTTTGCCGACGCAAAAGAACTCTTATTCTTGCCAGCAATTCCTCAAAAGAGAATGGCTTTGCCAGATAATCATCCGCACCCGAATCCAAACCTTGGACTTTATCGTCGATGCTGTCCAGTGCTGTGAGCAAAAGGACAGGGGTACTGATTTTATGCTTTCTTATGCCCTTAAGCACTTCCAAACCATTTATTTTGGGAAGCAAAATATCAAGCACGATGATATCATATTGGGAAGTTTGAACAAAAAGCAGCGCATCTTCGCCGTTGTCGGCGGTATCCACAGCGTATCCGGATTCCTTCAATCTTTTGGCTATTATTTTAAGTAAAGATTGCTCATCTTCTACAACAAGTATTTTGATATATATCACCTCAATTGAGCTTTATATACCTATTATACAAGTATTTAATTAATCGCACATTAAATTATTTTAATTTCTGATTATTTTTCACTTAATAAAGCCGCGAAACAATTTAATTGAAAGGTGCATTAGGACATGTTAGTATATAGTAAATGGTTAATATAAATCAAAATTAAATATCTTAAAAAAGTGGGGTAGGAAAATGAAAAATATAATAAAAAAAATAACTTTGGTGTTAATGATTGTAGCACTTTTGAGCGGATGCGTGCCTGCGGAATACAAAGAAGGCGTGAAAATTGACAGAGGATACCCTGACAAAGAGTTGCCTATTTATGACGATGCAATCGTTTATTTCTGTGAAGAAGATTCAGATGAGATAACTCTGAGGGCAGGGAGTGAAGACGATGTAGAGGATGTTATTGATTTTTATCAGGAACTTTTTGAAGATGAAGATGCGTTTATTTTGTTGGATGAGAAAGTGAAGGACGATAAATATTTTGCTGAAGGCATAATAATTGGCGAAGAATTGACATTTGAAATTGAAATCACACAGGCTAAGGGCGACATTGAAGAAAAAGTTTTTGAGTCTCAATTTGAAATTATTATTTCGCCTCAGGAAGAAGAAGAAATCATAGAAGAGACTGTTACGGAGACTCAAAGCCAGGAAATGGATGCAATGGACGCTGATATTGTAGGTGGATTTCCTATTGACGTGTTCAGTAAATATCCCGGAAGCGTAATTACCAAAAGCAATTCTGATGAGACCGGTACATATATAATTATGTTTACAACCGATGACATAGCAAAAGTTACGGATTTCTATGAAGGCTTTTTAGCGGATGCTGATATTACTTCAGAATCAACAGCTGACAGCGTGACCATTTGGCTGGGGAAAATGAAGGGTTATAGTTTTATGATTTCACTTACAGATGACCCTGAAGATCTTGAGGAAGGTTACAATACCGGTATAGGTATCGGCATTATGAATGAAGAAGCTCTTGATTACACCCAAACAGACAATGGAGACAATTCAGTTAATGGAGATACTAAAGAATACGAGGCTTTCATTAATCAAACTGTCGAACAAGGCGGTGTTAAATTTACCATAAACTCGGTGACTTTATACGACAATTATGAAGAAAAATATGGTGACATTACTGATGGCGTGATGCTCGATGTTACCATTGAAAACACAAATAAAGGGCAAACACTGTCGGTATCGCCAAGCTACGGAAATATTATTTTAAATACGGGAGAGATTCTGCAAAGTGATTACTGGTCTTCATCAGACAATATAGACGGCGATATAATAGGTGAAGTGATTAAAAACGGGGTTATTTATTTCCCTTTAAATGTTACTAATACTTCAGAAATCAATGGTTTCACTTGGGTTGTCAATGCCCCGACAGATAAAGATTACAATAGTGTCGGATCGGACTTTGTATTTTCAGTTGAGTTTGACAATCCAAATTATCAGCAATTGACAAGAGAAGTGAATATGGAAAGAGTATATGGAAAACTAAATGATTTGTTCTTTGACAATGTGAACTTCACTGAAATATATGAAATACCTGACGCTGTTTATCAAACCGGCCCTGTTACCCTGCACTTGCCCTATGTGGCTTTGGTCAGCCAATATGAAGACTATAACGGCAATGTTAATGATTACATAGTAATCGGTGCAATGGTGGAAGCAGAAGAAGGCGCTCCCGACTTTAGCTTTTATTTACCAGGCAGCACCTTGGTAACTAATACAAAAGAACAGCTCGAATCTGATTACACATTTAGTGAGTCACTTGAAAGTTCTTTGTCCGGCGGCACATATACTTACGGATTATTCTGTTACAAATTGGAAAGTGCTACGATAGATCAGATAACAGGATTTGATTTATACACGGACCAACCATATGATAGTGAGAGCTGGGGTTACATTGGAGAAGAATTGGTAATAAAAATCACTTTGTCTTGATAGATATTTTACTATCGAATTGTTGGGGGAATTATATTAGCGAGACATTCGGATTATGGTTTTAACAAATAAGCTGAGTAAAATATTAAACAGGATTAGCGAGCAATTGCTTATCCTGTTTTTTTATTGCACATTAAATTATTTTAATTTCTGTTTAACTTTCACTTAATAAAGCTGTGCGATAATTTGAATGAGGAAAAATAAGAAAAGGAGAACTAACATGAAAAAAATAATAGGTAACAAAAAAATTCTGATTTCAATTATTTCGGTGTTTGCATTAACCATTGCATTTACCGCGGTGGCGCTCGCCGCGGGAGCAGGTGTTCCGAAAATTAACGCTGAGGAAGAACCTGTAACAGCTGATGTTGTTGTGACGGAAACTACAGCTATCTTGATTGCTACGGAGTCCGTTGACCCGAGCGCTGTTTTTGTCGGAGTTTCATTAGAAGATGAGAACGGACAGATTATATATGAAGTTGCATTTGCCTTAGATGGCGCTGAAGTCGAAGTAAAAGTGGACGCTACTTCCGGCGGTATTCTTGCTGAAGACAAAGATGATGCAGAAGATGAATATAAAGATGCAGATGAATCAGAAGAAAATGATGAAATGGATAATGACAGCATCGAATATGAAGACGAAAGCGGAGCTGATGATGCTTTAGAAGAAGGCGAATCAGAAGAAGATGACGACCAAGATATCGACGGGATTGATTGGCAAGAAGAAGGCGAAAACGAAACTGAAAACTAGACGCTATCTTAGTCTCATACTTACTCGACATTAAAAACAATTAACTTACACACAATAAAATCCACGGCGCATAGCCGTGGATTTTATTATAGTATTAAGGCTAATCTATTTAGTTTATTTAAAACACTTTTGGGCTACTGTGTTTTACTGAAAGTATAGTCCAAACTTTCCGTCGGCTCGTGCAAAATCATTTCCGTTTCGTTATAGTAGTAATAAAACGAAGCATATTCGCCAAAGATGAATGCGTAAAGCATACCGTCAATGGGGTTTATGTACCAGTTGGAGTTGTCATAATTGAAAGTCAACCGACCGCCTGATATCTTGTGAGATGCCGTTCCGTCCAAGCTCAAGGTTGCTTTCCAAGTGCCTACATCGCCATCGTTTGTTTGAGTTATCTCGTAAATGCTGGCAATCATGTTTGTTGTAGCTCTATAGAAATAAATTACTTCTCCGTCCGACTGAGTGGCTTTAAGCACATTTCCTCTGTGGCTAAGCTCCAAGTCTTCGCCATATGTGACACCCACCTCAAATGACATGGAAGAGCCATTTTCTTTCCACATGATGTTGTCGCTGGCGCTGTCATTGTTCCAGTTGTAAACATAGCCTGCGCCGCCTTCCCACAATGCCAATACAGTAGGCTCCGAAAATCCGTCAAGATAGGTGACCCAGCATCCGTATGCGGTAAATTGGGTAAGATTGGGTGTTTTGCCGCTTTCCTTGGACCAGTTTTTCATATACATAGCTTCATCCGTATATTGATTTATTAGGTGAAGCTGGTCGTTATCATAGTATGCGTCATATAAAAGCTGTACGTTTTTATCAAGATTTATAACTAGCACGCCGTTTGCTATCTCGTATGTGAACTCATTGTCAATCTTTTCGCCGGACAAATAGTCAAAATAGTGATATGAGCCGGAAGTGCCATCTGTGAAATAGATTGTATAGTCCACATATTTATCGCTGCCTGC
The DNA here is from genome assembly GCA_963675575.1 of Christensenellaceae bacterium. Classification (GTDB taxonomy): domain Bacteria; phylum Bacillota; class Clostridia; order Christensenellales; family UMGS416; genus JAGLOK01. The sequence goes on along the minus strand of OY776378.1, from coordinate 1,667,710 downwards.
AGCATCGGTCACGGTGTATGAATACCATGCGCCTGTGGCGACTGAGGTTATAGCTGTTTCGCCTTCCAACACTTTCTTTTGTGTGGGAGGGGCAGTTACTTCAGAGGTGGGGGAATCGTCGCTTTTCATAGCAGGATCATCATCAGCGACTGCATTTTCATCTCCCACTTTGGTGCTGGCGGCTTCTGCTACAAGTTTTTTTGAAGATATCTCAATCACATATTCAAATAAATCCGCTACATACTCTCCGTCAGCTCCCGTGACTTCTATTTCAAATTCATAGCCATCGACAGTGAAGAGCGCACTGTACTCATCATCATCAAGACTTTCATGCGAAGGAGTGATGTTTTTATATTCGTAAAAGTCGCGGTAATATTCCACGATATCTTCCAAATCATCTTTTGTGCCCAGTGAGAGCTTGACTTTGTCAAAGCGCGCTTCGCTTTCAAATACTACAGCATCAGGATAAATCTCCAAAACATCCAATGGGTAATCTCCATCGACTTCCACACCTTTTGTGAATTCAGACGGAGTGCACCCCGCAAAAATCGTACTCATTAGCATAAGCATAACAACTGCTATAATAATCTTCTTCATACCCTTATCCTTTCGAGTCCATCTTATATATCTTACTTTGGATATATAAACAAATTTGAATATGTTTAAACGCATTTTTGATGTAAAAATATAGTTTTGGCAAATAAATGCTGAAATTCTACTGTGTTTAAATGTTTTTTTATACAAAAATGAATGGGTCTACTGATTTTTATGCTAATACTAAGGAGGCTGCTTTATGCTTTTTAACACACGAATATTATAAGATTCCACCGAAACGCGATATACTGAAACAAACTAATGATTGTTTGCTTTTCGCCTCTGTTTATTATCATACATCTTTTGATCGATGCGGTGAAGCAAATCTTCTAAATCTATTTCGGAAGGATTATCGATAAATTCATGGCCATAACTCATACTAATTTTATAGTCAACGCTTTGATTGTGCTTGGAAAGAACTGTATCTATTCTGGAAATCACTTTTTCGGCGATGTCTTTATTAAATTCAACTAAAATTAAGAATTCATCGCCACCATATCGGCAAACCATATCCTCTACGTTTACAATTTGTTTGAGTACTTCGGCCACTTTTATTAACACTTTGTCGCCTTCGGCATGACCGTAAGTGTCATTTATGTCTTTAAAGCCGTCTAAATCCGCCATTATTACTGTAAATGGATCTGAAGATTTTAATTTAAAAGAAAGTCTGCTTCTCATTTTTGCTCTGGTATATAAATCTGTCAGCTCGTCCCTGTCCATTTCGTCTTTTTCTAATATCAGGAAGATGATGAACGTGGCCAAAGTGTAGGAGGGCATTGCCAAAGTTACGCCGTAAGCCATAGTTTGCAGGAATGAGCCTATAATCGGAATAAAAAAGAATAGCAGTATACTTTGAACGGTTCTTCCTGTTATCATGCGTCTCTTTCTTGAAAAGAAAGCTAATACCGCGATGAAAAAAATGTACAATATACCAACACCTATATTTATGCCTATGCCTCTTGAGTATTGATTCATTTCATTTACGCAAAAGAAAAAGCCATCGTCAAACAAATTGCAAATAGCAAAGCAAATATTGATAAAGGCAGGTATCAGATAAATAAGTAGTCTTTTTTTGCTTTTTTCTTCATCGTGGAAAATCTTATAATCGAGATAACTGAACGCCAGCGCGGGAGGCAGTCCAGCGCAGCCAAGGAAAAAGAAATTGCTCCAATAATGGATGGGGATTTGAGATTTGTTTCCAAACTCACCGGTAAGCCATGAAACGGCTTCCGCCAAAGTCAAAGCCGCAATTACAATTAAGATTCTTTCAAAAAGTCTGGCAGAGTAGTTCTCTTTGCTCGAGTGTTTTTTGAGGTAAGTAAATATTACAATATCGAGAATTAGACAAAATAACAATAAGTCAGCACGCGCAATTAAAGAGATATTGTTCAATATATCCTCCTTAAAATAAAATCTGTTTATAATGCAAACTGTATCACAATGTAAAAAGCGTGTTTACTAAAAACATATTTATATATTATATCATATTATTTACAGTTTTAAAGAGTAAAATATAAACAAATTTTCCTTATTGTATTGGTGAAGTGTGAGGAAGGAAGGTTTTTCCCATAGACTAAAGAATAGATTAGTCGCTGTTTCAAAAAAGTTCATAATTTTGTGACAAGCATTTTATAAACGAGATGTAGAATATTGCATAGTCTAAAAGAAAAATACGGTGATAAGGACTTAGGTTCAAAAAACCGTTTTAAGCTTTCGGCACGGCTGTGTCTGTGCCGGAAGCGATAAAAGGAATGTGGAGTATTATAAATAAAACACACCTTACATTATGATTAAAGATTTTATAAAGGAGCTAATAGTGGAAAGGAAAAGCAGAAAAAAGAAAACGAACTGGACTAACATCATAAGAAGGGCAATTCAGATTGCAAGCCTTATATTGATGCCAGGTCTTTTTATCAGTGTTTTTTTAAGTGTAAAGAGTGTATACATCGCATTAATCTCGGGTGTTTTTAGCTTTGCCGCGTTTATGCCTCAGCTTCTTATCATATTGGCGGTAATACCTGTAACTATTATTATGGGCAGGATATTTTGTGGTTTTGTGTGCTCGTTTGGAGCACTTGGCGATTTTGTATGGTTTATCTCAAATAAACTACATGTCAAAAAAATTAAGGTAAGTGAACAGGCTGATAAGGTATTAAAGCTTGTCAAATATGCGCTTCTCGTTTTTTTGGTGATGTTTGTTTGGACACTTGGCGCGATAACCATTAACGCCGACTGGAATCCATGGAACATATTCGGTATGTACACTTCGCTTTCCGCATGGTCGTCAATGACGGGACTTTTAACTATCGGCGGCTTGCTTTTGGCAATGATAGTAGCGGTCTCATTTTTTATAGAAAGATTCTTTTGCAGATATCTTTGCCCACTTGGAGCGGTATTTGGAATCGTATCAAAGTTTAGACTGTTAAAAATCAAAAAGCCGACCGACGCGTGCAAATCATGCAAAGTGTGTACGAATAACTGCGCAATGGGCATAGATATGTATAAGCATGATGTAATAAAGTCAGGCGAATGCATAGACTGCTTCCAGTGTATTGCACCCTGCCCGCGACAAAATGCTCAGGTTAGCTTTGCGGGCAAAGAAATGGCGCCTTTGGCAGTCGGTGTTGCAGTGAGCGTGATAATCGGGGGGATGTATTTCGCAGGCAAAGCTACTGCTGATGTGGCTTATGCACAAGAGGCGCAAGCACCTGCGGCCATCGTTGTGCAAACAGAAGATTCGGGCAAATATATTGACGGAGTTTATAAGGGAAGCGCTGCAGGATACCGAGGAGAAACAACGGTCAAAGTAACTGTCGAAAACGGATATATTGCTTCGGTTCAAGTGACATCAACCGATGACGACATGGAGTTTTTAAACTTTGCTAAAATCAGTGTTATAAACGACATCCTTACGTCGCAATCAACTGATGTGGACGCTGTGACAGGCGCGACATATAGCAGCAACGCTATCATAAACGCGGTTTCAAATGCGCTAAGCCAATGCATGCCAGGAGCGGGAATGAACATGGCTAAAGCGCAGGCAACTGCTGCGCCTACAACGACACAAACACCTCAACCGGCTGTGCAAGTGACTCCTGAAGTGCTAAACACATCATTGGCTGACATCGCAGACGGCGTTTACGCCGGCACAGGAAGCGGATTTAACGGAGACACCGAAGTTCAGGTGACGGTTAAAGACGGAGCAATCATTGACGTTGAAGTGGTGTCATATGTGGATGACCGTCCATATTTTGAGAGTGCGATGTCGGTAATCGATGATATTTTAAATGCACAGGATGTTGCTGTTGATGCTGTATCTGGCGCGACATTTTCCAGTAATTCTATAGTGGAAGCTGTGGCTAATGCTCTTAATTTGGACTTTACAAACACCAACGATACTCCTGTACAAGAACACGGCACAGGAAAAGGACGAGGAGGCGGACACTGATTAATTTTACTATGGAAAACATTTATTAAAAGTTTACCAAAAATTATTCTATAATTATGCGAAAGACAGACCTTATATGATATAATGCTTTTTTAATTATGATTCAGGTTAGAAAGGCAGAATGGCTGAATGGAGATTGAAGTTGACTTAACAACTTATGAAAAAGAATCCAAAATCAAATTTCAAAATAAGCTAATAAATGAAAACAGCAAAAGATTTGTAATTATGATGGGGCTGGTAGCTGCATTTCAGCTCTTTGTGTTTATATATGAATTTGTCACAGCTGCGAACTGGAATTTCGCGGCATTTTTCGCGAATGATAGAATTGTATTGCGTATATTTATATTTTACATGTGCGTAATTTTATCATTTGTATTGAAGCGCCTTAGAAGAAGGACTGAGGTAACCCATAATACAAAGCTGTTATCGGCCATTAAAACTATGATGCATGTAGGGATACTGGCTTTTGGGTGCTATTATACGACTGTTTTATATGCTGAGGGAATACCGACTTTTGCCGTTTTTATCACTGTTGCGATTATGGTTTCCATAACACACATTAGGTGGCCGTACTTTTTCAATGCTCTGCTAGTTGTAAGCTTTGTTAGCCTTGCACATTATATATATTTTAATACTTCGGTACCCACATACTTTATGAATGAAGCGTTTACTATACTTTTGCTCCTGATTATAATTGGAATATCAAATATGCTAAACTATAAAATACGCTGGAATTCTTTTGTTAAAGAAAATAAGATTAATGAAATGAACAGGAAACTCACTGAGCTTTCTGAAATAGATGTACTTACCGGGATTTATAACCGGAGACGGATATTAGAAGAGATAAATGAATTAATAAGTCGGGCAAAGAGGTACGATTTTGATTTTTGTGTGGCGATGATTGACTTGGATCACTTTAAAAAAGTTAATGATAAATACGGACATAATGTTGGCGATGATATATTGAGGCAGTTTTCTTCCGTGGTGAAAAACAACCTTCGGGAAAGCGACGTTTTAGGCAGATGGGGAGGAGAAGAGTTTATTATACTCATACCCAACACCGATAAAGACGGCGCTTATAAGCTGATTGACCGCATCCGAGAGCGGATTGCACATTATACTTTCGACACGGTGGGGAAGATAACATTTTCTGCCGGAATCAGCGATTTTCAATCCGAATACACTGATGACAATATAATCGGCAACGCTGACTTCGCACTTTATCTTTCAAAGCAGATGGGGCGCAATAAGGTGAGCATTTTCGCAAACGTCTAACCGTTCATTATATAATTTTATAGTTTGGCGTGTGGTATTATTGTATTGTGAGAATTTAGGGCGAGACGTTAGAATTACACCGCGAATGCAGCGGTTTTATTTTTTTCTTTTTATTAGCACAAATAATACCTATTATACATAATTATGTGTATAATATTTCATATATACTATTTCGGGGAGATTATATGAAATTTTCAGCTAATAAGAAAAATCGCAAATATATAATAATCGGTGCTGTTGTTTTACTGGGGCTTATCGGAACTGTAACTGACAAAGATGATAAAGTGGATAAGACTGATTCTTTGAGCTTGAGTGCAGCAAATGCAGTGATGCAATCTGCTGATATGGAAACTCAAGCGCCGACGGATACTTCCACTCCCATTCCTACCCCAGAGCCCACGGCAACACCAACCCAAACTCCTGCGCCCACCCCAGAACCCACTGCTGTACCGGAAACAAAGACGATTTACCTAAAAGATAATGCTTCTGTTGAAGTACCGTATGGCGCTGAGTATTGCGGATCGAAACGCTCTGAGGTATTTCATTATATTTGGTGCAATTCGGTGGGGGATATTAAACTTAGCAATTTTGTTTTGTATGATTCTGTTGAAGATGCTCTGGCACATGGGAAGCGGCCGTGTAAGCGGTGTGAGCCGTAACGCTTTAAATCAGTTTGAAAAATTTTGAATAAACTCACGAAATGAATCCGTGAGTTTTTCTGTATATAGCGGTACATAACACTTTTTTTAGTGTTATATAATATTACAGGCTAAAGTTTGGTAGGATAGTAGAGTAAGGTTTTGGAGGTTCCGAACTATTGGTCGGAGCTTTTTGTTATTATAAATAGCTGAATGCTTCCTGCACCGCCGATTAATTTACGCTCATAGGTTGCACCTGCATCGGTAATGAGCTTTGGAATGTCTTTTATGATATCACCGCATAGTTCGATAAAGCGGACAAAAAGATAGCCAAAGACATTGCGATTGGGAGGGTAATCGTAGTCAAGCAGCAGCAAAACGCCGTTTGGTTTGAGGACTCGCAGCATTTCGCTGATGGCGATTTTTCCGTCAGGGTATCCGGTGAAAGCCATCGTGTTTACCACAGTGTCAAAGCTATTATCCGAATATGGCATGTTTTCAACATTGCCTTTAATTATTTGGGCATTTATATTATTTTTTGTAAGCTTCGCTTTAGCTCGCTTAACCATTGTTTCGTTATAGTCTAAACCGTAGAGCTCAATATCGCTTGGGTACTTTTGCATAAGCCATGCCGGTCCAAAAGAGACTTCGAGAAGCATACCGCTTTTAACGTAGGGAAGTATGGACTTTAGCCACTTTTTCCACAACGGAAACACAACCATAAAACCGTCATAAGCTTTAGCTGACCATGAATACATTTTATCCATTTTGTTGGTATAGGCTACGTTGTCTTTTGGCGGCTTGCTGTAGGTTAGCTTTTCCGGTTTGACTTTGAACATGATTTACCTCTGCTTATATAATACCGTGGAATCGGGTGGGATGTAAAGGGATGAGGTTAGTTTAATTGGCAGTTGTATAAATTGCGTGCTTGTCAAAACGAAGCTTTGTTTTAATGCTATATTTGGTATCGCTACCGCTTGGTGTTACTTTTTTAAAAAAGTAACCAAAAGACGCGAGCCCCCACAGGAGGCTATTTCGGCAGAGTGCCTTTACCTTAACTGAGTGGGAGGGCTCGCACACTTTTAAACATAATTCTCGGTTGGCTTCGTGATAATTGAAAGCGTAGGCTTTCTTCTCAAACTTCCTGATATAATCTGCTTTCATTTTTGAAATGAACTTATACAAGTGCGAATTTTCTAAGGAAAGTATATTATATTACTGCGCACAAGCGGGGGCTTGTGGGAGGCAAGTTAGTTTAATTGGCAGTTGTATAAATTGCGTGCTTGTCAAAACGAAGCTTTGTATTAATGCTATATTTGGTATCGCTACCGCTTGGTGTTACTTTTTTAAAAAAGTAACCAAAAGACGCAAGCCCCCACAGGAGGCTATTTCGGCAGAGTGCCTTTACCTTAACTGAGTGGGAGGGCTCGCACACTTTTAAATATATTTCAGGGAACAGCTCTGCGGAGCTGGTAGTTTGATTAGAATGTTAGGAAATGAGAAGTGTGATAAAGGCGCGGGGATGCGAAGCGTCACCGCCAAAGAAAAAGAAAAAAAAGATCCCAGCCGTCATGAAGCTTGCAAACAATCATAAGTTTGTCGGCGACAGGGGTGCGGAGTTGTATAAAATAAGAGAGATTTCCTTCTTTCCATTACTCAACTTGATTGGTATAATGTGGGTGAGAGGATATGCAGTTTTTTTAACATTGCATAATAAGACTAATGGGTTTATATAGTAAAAGATTTAATATAAAAACGAATAAAACCAAAAATGAAGTAATATCTGCATTAAAAAGTAATGTTGGTGAAAAGAATACTTTTTTAAAACATAATAAAAGCGTAAAATCATTTAATGGAATTGTTAAAGATAATGAATTTTCAATAATACCAAAAATAAAATATAGAAATACTGGGTTACCTGTAATAAATGGTAGAATTATAGAAATGGAAAGAGGAGTATTAGTAGAGGTGAAAATGCACGTTGCTATTTCATTTAAGATTGGTGTAGCATTTTGGTACTTAATAACTGGATTAGGAGCAATATTCTCATTAATCAATAGTTTATCGAAAGAATTGTCAGTCTGGCTTGCAGTTTTATTCTTTTTTGGGCTTATTTTAAGTGTCTTTCTATTTAGAGCCGAAGTCCCAAATAGGGAAAAACAGCTATTGGATATTTTTGACGGAGAAATTATAATTAAAAACACAAATAAATAGTATAAAGAATTAAAAATTAGATTTTAGCACTCTAAGGAGTGCTTTTTTTATACCCAAAAGGTTTTCGTCAGAAACCTTACGAAGCTATTCAACTGCGAAAATTGGCAACGGCGATGACAAGGGAGCTTGTTTCCCGGGTCATTGTGCCATATGCGCAGTATTTGAATATATCTTGGAAATAAAACTTTCCGAGAGTGCCTATCCTGCGGGGCTTTGCGCAGGAAGCTCCCCCATGGAGTAGACCATATCAAAAAAATCTAGGAGGACAGTCTGAAAAAGGATGCAAATCTTCGTTATTTGCGATGCCTGTAACTTTTTTAGACCACTACAACTCCTAAACGACAACTAGGAGGAAATAATGGAATTTTTAAAACCAATTCTAGGCGACGAACTGTACCTGGCGGTGGCGCAAAAGCTGGCTGACCGCACCGACATTAAGATTGCCAACCTAGCCCAAGGCGGCTATGTAGCCAAGGAAAAATTTATGGCGGCGATGGAAAAGGTGGCGGCGCTGGAAGCCGAGCTTAAAAACGCGCAGCAAAATACCGCATCGGCTAAAGAAGCGCAAAACGCTATCGCGCTTTTACAGGCGACAGTTCAAAAATTACAGCAGGAAAAAGAACTAATTGGCAGGCAGTTTGAACAAAAACTATTGCAAGAAAAGATTGAAACCGCCATAATGGCCGCGCTGACCAAAGCCAAGGCTAAGAATATGAAAGCCGTGCGCGCGCTGATTGACGAAAGTCGAATAGTGCTCAAAGACGGCGCTCTTACCGGGCTTACCGAACAGATTGAGTCGATTAAATCAAGCGATCCTTATATGTTTGAGATATCGCGCGACACAGGCGGAGGAACAAATCCGCCAAAGTCGGCCGCGCAAACGCTAAGCGTTAGCCCCGATAGGCTCGATGACAAGACTTTCTATAATATTAAGTTTAAGAAATAACTGTTTGCCGAAACAAACTAAAATTTAAGGAGTTACATTAATGGCAAATTCATTTTTAACTATGAAAAATATAGCGAGGGAAGCGCTTCCGGTGCTTGCAAACAACCTCGTTTTCCCAAACCTCGTCCATCAGGACTACTCAACCGACTTCGTGGGCAAAGGCGAAACAATCCAGATTGAAAAGCCGCCCGTATATGAGGCAAACGACTTTTCAGGCACAATAACAATTCAGGACTCGAACATGTCGTCAGTCGACATAGTAATGGACAGACTCGCCGATGTTTCGGTTGAAGTTTCATCCAAAGACCTGAGCCTTTCCGTACCGGACTTCGTGGACAAAGTGTCAGGACCTATGGCTGTGGCGCTCGCGGAGAAAATTAACGCTGAAGGCTTGCAGTTGGTTCGCGATATACCGTATTTTTCGGGCGTGGCAGGAACAACACCATCAACCTTAGAGGACTTTTCCGCAATACGCAAAGGGCTTAACACACGCAAAGCTCCAAGCTCGGATCGCTCGGCTGTTTGGGATGTTGACGCTGACACGAAATTCACCGAGATTAACAACCTCATCCGTCTAAACGAAAGCGGTGAAGCTAAAGCCCTGCGTGAAGGCGAGATTGGCAAAATCTACGGCTTATCCAACTACTACTCACAGGATGTATATAACCATGTGGCCGGCGGAGCGACAGCTGCAACTTCGCCTAAGGTAAACGGTGCTGTAGCAGCTGACGCGACAACAATGGCGATAGATGCCAGCGCTATGACGGGCGGCCTCAAAAAGGGTGATCTGATGACAATAGCCGGTGCTACATATACAGTGACCGCCGACAGCGCGGACGCTTCAAGCAACGCCATCGCAAGCGTATCATTCTATCCCGAAGCACCTATCGGCGGCATCGCCGATAACGCCGACATCGTGTTCGCAGACGCAGCAGCCGGTGGATCTGTTCGTAACGTGGGCTTCCACAAAAACGCTTTCGCGTTTGTTACCCGCGCTCTGGCTTTGCCTAGCGACGCTGATGGCTATGTTACAAGCTACAACGGAATCACTCTCCGAGTTGTTCGCTCCTATGACATTACTTCCAAAAAGGAAATCATGTCTATGGACGTTCTGTATGGGTTTAAGACTATCTATCCCGAATTGGCACATGTGCGACTCGGTTAAGCTTCGCTTAACCTTTCGCTTTCGAAGCTAACGCTTCTTAGCGAGGACGCTCACTGCGTTCGCTTTATCGGCGGTAATTTTATTACCGCCGATTTATCTTATAAAATGCAAAAAATTCGGACAAGTCCTCATGCTTTTTTACATTTTACGCTTTATACGATAATTTATCTTAGTTGCCGTTAACTTTGTCGGTACATGCCCGTCAAAGTTGGTCAACAGAGCATATTATGACATTACCTTAACACAGGGGACAAGCGGCATTGACAGCCTTATTCTTCTTTTTCACCCTATTACCCCTTATTCTCTTCCTTCATGCTGTCTTGCAGGTTGTTCTCTGTGTTAGGGGTTAATTCGCCCGAAAGCTTTTTCGGGCGAGGTCTTACGAATGACAAAAACTCCGAACCAAAGATTCTCGTGCTTTTTTGCCATTCGCGCTTTGTATGCGGTTTTTAGAAGTACGAATTAAATATTTGGCACATGTCCGCAGATTTTGATAAGCAGAGCGGTTTTAATTCTGATATTTTATAATAGAACATTATATTATTATCCCATACAAATGGGAAGTGGAGTTTCAAATAAGAAAAACCGCACAGCTTATATCACTACTCCAAAGCCGGGGTTTGGGGGCGCAGCCCCCAAGAATCCCCTAAAAGCGCCCGACACATCGAAGGTGTGAGAGGGCGGAATGAATTATATTGTGCTCCTCTTGGCATATATGGTAAAATATGTTGAAGAGGTGATTGTATGAAAGAAAAGAAATGGTATCAAAAATGGTGGGTAATACTATTACTAATTTTAGGAGTATTTTTATCTGTATTTATATTAGTGATTTTCACACAAATCCCTTTCTGGATAGGTGATTATTTTCCACTAATCAATTCACATATAAGTGCAGGCGAAATACTCCTTTTTATTGGAGCTGTTCTGACTTTTATAGGAACATTATTTTTAGGTATTGTTGCGTTATTTCAGAACAAAAAGCTTATGAAATTAGAGGAAGGAAAATATAAACCTAGCTTAGAGATTTATTTTAATGAAGGTATATTGATTACTAAGAAATCAATTCCTAGGATTTATGAAAATTATACAAAATATTTTCATAAATATTTTAATTATGATTACTCTTTTGCTGAAGATACGCCTAACGGTAAATTTCTAGGAGCCTTTATTCAATTGAAACTAGTAAACGTTGGAAGTGTGGCTATTTCCGAGCTACAATTAAGAAAAATTAGTTTAACATAGATGATTTCAATAAAGAATGTGATGAATTAATACAAGACCAAGGAAACGTGCAATTACCAATCAATTCAGAAAAAATAGTTACAATATCACTGATTAATGATACAGGGAATAAAATTATTTTAAAGGAATTATATGATATTTTTGATAGAACAAAATGGTATGGAATTGTTGTCAATTTGGAGTTGAGCTACAAAACTGATACTAAAGATGAAGAGATATCAGAAGTATATTCGTATGATTACAATTTAGCACCTCAAGGTATAACCACAGATGAATATTGCTATTTCGTGAATTTAAAGGGTAAAGGAATAAAATTATCTAAATAACTTAAACTAATTTTATATTCTATATAATATAAATAATTACAATAAAGCTCTAAATGTGAGCTTTTTCTTTACCCAAAATTAATAAAGGAAGGTACACACCATGCCAACATGCACCCACTGCTACACCGAATTCTCCTCCCCAACAGTCAAACTCCATGAAAAGCGATGCAAGGAGAACCCGAAGAACAAACCAAAACCGAAGAAGAAACAACCGGCTAAAAAAACAACAAATAAAACCAAAGAAGCTAAATGAAACCGCTTGATATAAGGCGGTTTTTTTGTTGAGAAAATAAAAAAAGTGAGGATTATTATGGCTTTTGAAGTGAACGAAAACACCTATATTACGGTAGAAGATGCAGATTATTATTTCGATTATGAAAACATGTTGCTCGAAAATGATGAAAGGAAGCCGATATGGAAAGCGCTAAGCTATGGCGACATGCAAATGTATTTAAAAGATGCGGCGACAGCAATCGACTCCTTGAAATTCGTCGGCATAAAAGCTGACGAAGATCAGAAGATGGCGTTTCCGAGAAAGTATATCCTGCACGAAGATGACGAAGTGCCACAAAATATTAAGGACGCTCAGGCGCTCGAAGCATTGGAGCTAGCAAGCCCGACAAGCGACACAAGCATGGCAAACGCCTATGCGGGAAATGTGCGAAGCTACGCTTTGGGTTCAATGAGTGAGAGCCTTAAAACCGCAGACGCGTTCGGCATAAAATTAGTGATAAAAAGCGTGAGGGCGCAAAGGCTTTTGCAACCATATTTAGGAGGCGGTTACCGTGTCAGGTAGGATATCGAGATACCTAAACCAACGCGCCACGTGGGGAAGGCAGACGGGAACGGACAGCTATGGAGTGCCGATTCGAACAACCGACATGATAGAGTGTCGAATTCAAAAGAGCATTCGCTTGACCCAAGACTCGGCAGGCCGCGACATAACAAGCACCATGACGGTATACATCGCACCGCAGGAAAGTGTGAGCGGATGTGAAGACTTTATGGGGGGCACAATGAACGGAATGCCTATACAGCAAGTCGCTGAGATGATCGACTCGCAAGGGCGAATCGTCGGCTATGAGGTGATGTTGTAATGGAATTTGACGCGCATAAAATAAAAGCACGAGCTCGTGCCGCGGTGCATGCCGGGCTTTATAGGGCTGGGGAGCTTGTGGCGAGAAAATCATTGGAAGCTGTGCCCAAGAAATCAGGAGCTTTGGCTTGCAGTATTTTTATTGACGGCGGTAACGCGGACAATCCTTCCGTAGTTGTGGGATATGGCGCGACGTATGCGCAAATTCAGCATGAGGACACAGAGTTTGAGCATGAAAACGGTGAGCCGAAGTTTTTGACAAACCCGTTATTTGAGCAAAAATCTAACTGCATAAATATTATAGCAAATAGTGTAAAGGAGGCGCTGAGATGAGCATTGCACACGACATAGGTCACATTCTTGAAAACAACAGCTTGGGTGAGCTTGGCACGGATCTATTTATTTCTCAAATGCCTGACTCCCCGGATTCGGCTGTAGCAATATACGAAACAGGCGGCGGAGAATATAACGCTATAAGCGAGCTGCACACAGGCGGAATATCCATCCGCTCACGAGCAAACGACTACGAAAGCGCTTACTCTATCATATCCAACATTGCAAACTTCTTAGGTGCCGTAGGCGACGAAAGCTACTATCTCACCGGTCTTAATTCCGGCATTGAAGAGGACGGCACGGCATATCTTAGAATTAAGTCTATATGCGAGCCGTATCCCGTGGGGCGAGACAGCAGCGAAAGAGTGGAGTTTGCACAAAGCTTTACTTTGACATTCAGCAAATCATAAATGAGCTAAAGGAGAAATATAATGGAAAAACAAAGCGTACGCATCGGCGTGGATAGATTTTTTTACGCTAAGCTTTTAAGTGATGACAGCATTGGTGCAGAATACGCGCCGTCTGTGCATCTTCCCGGAGTTAGCGAAGTGGGAATGGGTTTAAACTCATCAATCGGAGCTTTCTATGCTGATGACGGTGTATTTGAAACATATTCAGTTGATGGAGAAAAATATCTGCAGGTGTCTTTTTCGGGCATATCAAATGAAATAGCCGCCGAACTTACCGGGTCTTCGTATACCTCGGCAAATGGACTATTAGTTGACAAGAAAAACGATACACCACCGTATGTTGCTGTGGGCTTCCGTGCGCAAAAGTCCAACGGGGAGTATCGCTATGTTTGGATTTATAAGGGACGATTCGCAAAGTCTGATTCTTACAGCGTAACAAAATCCGGCAATGTTTCGCCGCAAAAGGACGTATATATTTATAAGGCGGCTTTGCGAGTATATGACGGAGCATGGCGGCAAATGCTGGACAGCGATGATGCTAATCTGCCCGCTGGCATGACGGCCGACACGCTAAACAGCGAGACTACTGGTTGGTTTAGCAACCCAAATTTTGTGCCTTCGTTACCTTAAGATTGACTTCAAAAACTTAATATATTCCACCAAATGTAAATACAACCCAGAAAAAGTTGATAATATTATCCATATATGTTAGGATAATAAAAAAATCAACACTTCATTTTGGAGAATTTATGAAAAAAATTGTTTTATCTGTTATTTCTATTGTTATTGTTATGTCATTTTTTTCATTAGCGTATGCTCAAGGAAATGAATATGAAATAGCGGAATTTGATTTAAAAGTAGAGCTTCCTGAAGGATGGATTGCTCTTACTAGGGATATAGAAGAAAATAATCCAAACCTTGAGGAATTAGGACTAAATTATGATGAGCTTTTAGCTCAATTTGACCAATTTTCTATTTATCTGGGTTCCGTTAGGACGACCCCTTTAACCGAGATAGTAGTTTCCGTAATAGAGCATGAAGATTATCAAGAGATAAACAATTTTAATCTATTGCATAATGAGCAGCTTGACGAGTTTTGTAGACATATTATGAGCGAAGAAGACAACGATAAAATTACCAATTTTGGGGAAGAAAACAGCATTGATGCAAGTGAGATAGAAAATGTCAAATACTCTGGCTACAACATTTATAAAAATAACGATATTACATATGTTGTACTTGACTCAAGCCGAACGACACAGAATAAAACAGTTTGTTACCAACAATATACGACTATAGTTAACGGAAATATGATAAATATTACACTTAAAGAATATGAGTGTGAAGTGACACCTGAAGATTCAAACCTTCTAAAAAATATTGCTACATCTTTGACGTTTGGACATATCGATGAAAAAGACAAAAGCATATTAGGTAAATTTGAATCAAATAACTCAGTTAAATCTGTAAGCTATTCATTAATCATCGCAGGCGCATTGGCTTTTATTATAGTGATTGTTACAAACAAAGTAATAGATAAATCAAAAGATACAAATTAGCAATCAATATTGCGTTCTAAATAGATAATATTTGGTTACCCGCTAAAACAAGGCGGGTTTTCTTTTGCTTAAAAATGAAAAAAGAAAGGCTTTATTCATGAAAGGATTTTCAATAAATGCGGGAAAAAAGAAATTTACGGCAAAAAACCCGACTGTAGGTAATTTGAAAAAATTTCTAAAATTTCAGCGGAACTTTGCAAAAAAAAAAGAATTTGACGAGGAAACAATAAAGGATATGTCAGAGCTTTTAAAGAGCGTTTTTCCCGAGCTCGATGACGAGGCAGCCGAACAGATGGAAGCATCGGAATTTATGAAAGCGGCAAATGACATGGCTGACTGGATGGGAGAGGCTTTGGGGGACGACGAAAAAAAAGCGTGAGCCCCGGTGGATGGGGCGCGACATATAATGAAATAGCCGGGATTTACTCGGCTATGCTTAAAAACTTTGGGATGCTGCCATCTCAAATAGACAAAGAAAATCTTGCTGATTTCTTTGAGGTGCTGAATACTGAAACAGAAGGCGGGATTTATAATATCGACCAGGTGGGAGGGTGGTAATATGAGCGAAAGCAATGGTGGTTTCACAGTTAAAATGGATGTGGACATGAGCGGCTTTGATAAGAAGATAGACACCATGAATAATAGACTCAACAGACTAAAAAAAGACATTGAAGCAGTCGGGAGCAGCATTACATCACAGCTCGCGGCAAGCCTGAAAATAAAGGGTGCCGCTCAAACTATTAAAAACAAAATAAGTGGGAATTTATCTGATAAAATTGGTACGGATTCAGCTAAAAACTTTGCCGCATTATCTTCTTTAGCTGAGGGTAAAGCGTTGGCTGTCGAAAACAAAAAAGTGACTGCCAAAACTATAACCACGTCATCAGACGCCGAAAAAGATATGGGAAAATTCTTAGAAAAAGTCGAAAATATTATAAAAAGACAAGCTACAATGATATCGCGGTGAAAACGCAATTAGTTTATCAGAGCTAAATAAACCGAAGGCTGGGCAACTTTCGCCGTCCAACCTTCTTACAGCGCCGATAAAAGAATAAAGGCGCGTGTTGGCTACTACTCGGGAAATGAATCCCACGGTTCACGTTCAAAATGAATAGTATCATAGCTTGCAAGGTATTGATACACAACATCACCTGTTGGCAGATTTCGCTCAGCGATTATTTCAGAGATAGGCGGCAGATCGTATTGTATGGAGATGTTATAGTTCCATTCACCGAAGTATTTGCTCATTTTTATAAAATCATTTTGCGTCATAACATGAGGGCAGAATGAATATGGATGACCAGTATGCTCCTCCAATATAATAGGTATCTCAATGCTTTGCCCGGGTTGAAGCGATGGCACGGGAATCGGCGATTGCGGATAGAAAAGCTCATAGTAAAGCGAATTATTAAAGCCTGCGCGAACACTTGAAATGTTGGGATCGTTTTTTTGATCTTGACTCAAAGTTTTGCTAACAGTGCAGCTTATTTCTCCTGTCGGTGACACCTTATCGGAATTATTTTCAATCTCAACTAATATGTAGGCGGGGCGATACATCGTGCCCGGGTTTTGCCTCACGAATTCCCAGTTCAGCGGGTTTGGAGAACCTCCGCTTGAAACTGAGGAGGTTACGCCGCTGGCTATACCCGAACCTAAGTCTTTCACCATATCTTTTGTAATTTCATCAGCGGGAATGCCTGCGCTTTCAAGTGCCACCGAGGCGAGGTAATCTGTGCCTAGGCTTGTAAGCTCATCAAAGTTTGGAAGAGAAGGCGGAATGCCCACGGAAGCCAAGCCGCTGTCCACCATCATTTCGATGGCCGCCTTAAGTTCATCCCTGTATTTATCAGGCACAAGCGGAAGATTGTCCGCCACAAATGCGATAACTCCGCTTTTAAGATTGGAGTATGCGGTGCTTACCCAGTTGGCAAGAGAGGCGGCGAATCCTGTAATATCGGAGAAGAAACTGCTGACAGCATCCCAAGCGGATTCAAGCCAGCTTTTGTCCTCTTCGCGGTATGACGGCGTAAAATCTATAATGGTACCCACCTTCATATCCGGCATCAGGGCGTCCTTGTTTGGGACACTCATAGCCGCAAAAGATCCATAGTATTCGCCATATGTAGGTTGACGGACTACCTGATAGAGATACATCCAATTGGGCGTCTCCCAGCGCACACGCTGATATTCAACAAGGCGAGACTCGGGAAGCTCCATGTCTATTTTGACTACCGGAGGTGGTGTATAATAATTAAAATTGCTTTCACCTGTGGGCGAGCATAAAACGGTCACGGTTTTTGAGTAGTAAGCTTTTTGCGTGCCGGGTTGCGAGCCTTGGGTTATGGCTGAGGCCCGCACGTAATAAAGCGTTGGCTCATTTTCGTAAAAGAAATTGAAATTAATCGGAATCGAGTAGTATATATCTTCAAGATTTTCGAAAGTTCCGTTGCCTTTTTGAAGCTTTCTTTCGAAAACGAGACCCGCGGGGCTTAAATAGTTTTCGGGAGAGCTTTCAAAGGGAGCTTTGGCAACCTGCAATATCATAGTTTCCGTATTCTGAGGAAATCCGGAAGGACGAAAGTGAAGCGGAAGATTCAGCGATGTGTCATATGCTTTTTCAGTGTATGCTGTAAGATTGTTAGGATACTCTCCATTAAAATATGGCTCGCCTTGAACTCGCGCGCTTAGCAAATCAAACAAAACAGCAATTTTTTTCAGCTCACCGCCAGAGGAAATCTGGCTGATGTCCAAAGAAGCTTCACCAAAGCGCATCTCAATTCCGACACCGGGGCTGCCCATTACGTTATCGGACGCGTCAACAGCAACGGCGCGCACGTAAAAAGATGTGGTCGTAAGACCCAGAGAAAACCCAGAGTCAGTTTTCTTATTTATAAATTCTTCAAAATCAATGGAAAATGAGCCCACATCCGCTGAAATCATAGCGGAATCCAGCAGCCCGGACGGCTCTTGCCAGCCCTCTTTTTTGTCGGAAAATTGAACGCTCGATACCTGCCATACAATTTCATCCGCAGGCGCGCCTTCGATCTTAAATGCGAAGTGGCGCATCTTGTCGGAATCATTGGGAATGAAGAGAGCTCCCGATACTGGTTTGAAAACGGATTCTTTTTCGATGATTGTAAAAGGCGCTACTGTCGCAATAGGAAAGAGATTAAGTTCCGGCATAGGAGTCGGAGTAATTATCGAAATGCCGCTTGCGCTTTGCAAAGACGGCTGAACTATTTGAAAATCATCTATGTATGAAAAGCTTGGAATTATTTTCGGAATCTCGGAATCCGTTGAAACCCATAAGATTACTTGTGTTTGTGGGATAATTGCAGGCACAGCAGAATCTATATATACGTCATCCCTTTGTTCCAATATAGTAATTTCGTTAGGCGTTTCAAAGATTTCGAATCGAGGAATATCAGCACCCTCATCAGTTTCTTGGGGAGAAGACTGATTTACTATGGGGATTGCGGTTTGGCTGTCTGATGGCGAAAGAGTTTCTATTGTCGCATCAGGGCTTTTGCATGAAGAAAAAATGGATGTTAACAGTAAAACTGACATCATGATATAAGATAATTTTTTTTTCATTTGAAGGCCTCTTTTCTTAAAACCTACATTGATATCGTATATAAAAATTATACCACTTTTCTATGTTTTTGACTATTTTATGGATATAACTAAAATAATTATTTAAATTTAAAAAAAAGTTTTAAATACACTCACTTTATGATAGTATAGAAATACGTAAACTAAGTGTGAACATAAATTTGAACCTGCTATACTTTAGGAGCAATATGAGAAAAATATTAATATCTATTTTTGCGATTTTTATTATTTCATCTTTTTGTGGGTGTTCATATGTTGAGGCCTTAGGGCCTGATGGTTTGGAGAAGTTTTATTTAATTAAGGAAAAACAAAGTCTGGAATCAAAAATTCAGACACAGCAAATCGCGTCCGGAGAATTGGAGGCGGAAAACGAAAAACTTTCTCTTTCAATAGAAAAATATATAGCAGGCACCGATGAGCTTACTCAAGAAAAGATAAAACTTAATAAAGAGCTAACGGATATCAAAGAAGAATATGAAGCGGCGATGAATGTTGGGCTTGGCGTGACATATGCGTCCTTTATGGCTCAAATGTACTTTTTGTGCAAGGAATATGAAGACTATTCTTTGGTGGATCCATATAGGCCGTATGAGATAATTACTATAAGCGATGGACAAACAGCTGTGCAAATAGTAATGGATGAAGATGATTATGGCAATTTTCTTTCGAAATATGAAATTTTACTTGAGCAGGATGGGTTGCACATTCATGCAATTAATTTTTATATCAAATATAATGATTGCAGCAATGAGGCTATAGCCGAATATAATTTAACTGCAGGCGCAACTGGGCTTGCGCTCGTTCTTGCGGCGCATAGCAAATACGAAGTATCAGAAGAGGCTTTTAAGAGCTATATGTCTCTTCTATTATCAGGCATATCAAATGAAAGAGATATCAAATTTTCCGAAGAGGACAAAGGTACAGTGTATTTTTCTAGCTATGAGCCGGCGGGTGACGCCGAAACGGGAAGTTATTAGGGGGCTGTTGAATGAAGAAAATTATCATAATAGTATCAGTGGTTCTGCTAATAGCTGTGGGATTAACGACATTTTATATTGTAGTTCAATCCGGCGCGAAAGAAGAGGCGGATCTGCTTAAAGCTGATATCGAAGAGTTGAATAAGGAACTGGAAGAGCTACTGCTTGATTTTGAAGAAATGACCCAGGAAAATATTGATCTTATCAAAGATGAGAAAAGTGCTTTTGAAGAAAACAGCTTATTGACAGAAAGTGTAACGGCGCTTAAAGGGGAAACAGATGATTTAAATAAGAAAACCCCTAAAAAAGACTTGGGCATATCACCGGAAAGTATCTTGATGCAGATGGGAATATTGCTCAAGGAAAATGAGGATGAAAGCGGATACGCAGCATTATCTGGAGCACCTGTAAAAAGCGAAGCGGAAAATGGAAACAATTTGGCCACCATATTTATCGAAGGTGATGAAAATTCCGAAAAATATCTTATGATAAGCTTTGAAATTGACCAATATAACGACAATACAGCCAACATTTGCGTGTTGCACAAGAATATGCCAGAATTATATGATGAATATAAAGAGCTTGTAGCGCAGGGTTATATAATGGTTTATGAAAGCCCGTATATATATAATGAAGAAATTATTGGCGCAGCGGACAAAGCAATAAAAGACGGTGTTTATGAAACTTCCGGAGCGCAGTTTAAAGAAGAAACGGATGAGGGCGGTGCGAGCTTTACAATCGCGCCCAAGGAGTAACTTATGCGGACAAAAAAACGCGGTATAAAAACTCGTATATTGCTTTTAGCTTTGGCTGTTTCCTTTTTGCTTTGCGGCTGTGTCGAATCTGCGACCTATAATGGGCTGCAGGAAGAAGTTGACGCTCTTGGTGAAAGCATAGTTACTCTGAGCACCCAAAATGCTGAAATAAAAGAGAAAAATAAGCTGTTGGCAGATGAGCTTGAGCTTAAAACAGATGAAAATAACAAGTTGATTAAAGAAAAAAATGCTATAACGGCACAGCGAAATGATCTTTTGGATGACCACAGAAAATATATGGATAAAGGGCTGGGGATTTCATATGAGGAACTTTCTCTATATTTTTATGAAATTACGCTCAAAAGAGATGATTTAAATGGAGTAACATTTAATACCGGGCTTGAGTATGGCGTGGATGATTCAGGAAACACGTTGCTTTTCTATACGCAGATTAGTGATTCTGACTGGTATCCTATAGGTTACTTTAAGCTTACTTTGACACCTGATGAAGTTCATGTCAAAGAAATCGCATTTGTTTATAAAAAAGAATATGGGAATAAGGAAAGCGATGAATACGCCGAAAAATTTGCTCTGATCGCCGCGGAAGGGTTTATTATGGCAAATGAAGATATAAAGGAATATGATGAAAGCATCGCGGAAAAGGCAAAGGAATTTATCGCAAGCAATAAGCTGGAAGATGCAAATTGTTTATTTTTAAAGTCGGAAGTAAATAATATTGTAACCTATAAAATTAAAAAAAGCATATTAAATAATTAGTGAGAATAAATGAAATGAAAAAATTAAAAAAGAAAATTAAAATAACTGTTTTATTTATCATAGCAATCTTAATGCTTATTATGTTTTGTGCCTGCTCAGGAGAAAAAGAAGCGGAGCTAATTTTGCGCCTTGAAAGCAAGCAGGCGGAGTTGTCGGAAACACTTTCCGGTCTGGAGGCTGAAAACGCTGAATTGACGGAGGAAAAGCAAGAGCTAACAACAAAAATTAACACAGCCAATAGCGATACAGAGAAATTTGCAGCGATGAAGAAAGGTTATGAAGAGGACATTGAAAGCTATGAAAAAGATATGCGCTTTGGAAAAAAAGACATCGGAATCAGTCTTGAAGAATTTACAAGCAATTTCGTAAATTATATCATTTTTATGGATTATGAATCGTTTTCTTCTTCAATGGGAAATGAAGGGGAAGGTATAAATTATTTAGCTCCATATTATTTATATGACGCTAAAAGAAGAAGCATGGTTTTATACGATATGGTTTCAGACGATGATTATGGGCTCTATATCGGGCTTTATATAACATATGATGACGATACGGGGGAAATTATTCAGATTGATTTAATATATGATAATCCATATAAAGAAGAAGATATAGCTGAGGATTATGAGGAAATACAAGAAGCGGTTCTGGCTACTTATCTTATGTCTCTTCACGGGCCTATGCTCTATTCAGATAACGTTGATACAATGATTGACGAGTTTAAAAAAGAGGGAAGCTGTTTGGACGGAGCAGTTAGCTTGTATGATTATAAACTGGATTATGCAGGAACAATGATAATAAAATGATATAATAAACTAGACAAAAAGTTAATCTTATAAAACAACCGCAGATACATATCCGCGGTTTATTTTTATACTCGGAAAGGATGTTTTATGCAAAAAATTACTTTTACAAACGCAAATAATCAGTCAATTACTCTAAAGGACACGTTCCCGAGACTGTTGCAAAATCTCCAAGGAATAGGGGCACCATCGGTTTCTCCACTGACCCAACGAGGGTTTCAGCAGGATGGATTATCGCACTTTGGAAATCTATTAGACCATAGAGTAATCTCTTTTCGGGCGGTGATATCGGATAATGACAGAGAGCAGCTACTTGTCATGCGCGAAGAAATATTTAAAGTGTTTAATCCAAGTTTAGGTTCCGGGGTGCTTAACTACGGAAACGGTACTTCAAACTACACAATAAACTGCTGTGTTTATGATGGCCCAACGGAAGTTCTGGGGGTGAGCACTCGAAACGCTGTGATGCAGTCTTTTGATATCGGAATTTTGTGCCCTCGACCCGCATGGGAAATAGTTCAAGACGATGTTGAGATGGTAGGATTTACTGGCGGAGTTGAATTTGGGCCAGGGCCTCCGGAGGGAATTGAACTTGATAATCCGTTTATATTAATTGGAGGTGAGGATGAAGGGCTCACTTTAGGGACTCAGGGTGATTATGCTCAAATAGAATACAGCGGGACACTCAGCGCGCCTCTTTTGATAGAGTTCCGAGGACCCGCGGTACTGCCAAAAATCACAAAGGTTGAAACTGGAGAATTTTTAGAGGTAGCATTGGAACTTTTGGAGGGGGAAAAGCTTTTCATCGATACGCAGCCAGACACTATAGATGTCTATAAAATTGACGGGGATGGGGTTAAAACATCAGCATTTGGCTATATAAATCCGCTTTCAACATATTTTTTGCTGAATGCCGGCACAAACAGCCTTACTTTCAGCGTAAGCTCGGGTGATCCAGTTGTATATTTGCACTACGCTGAACATTATGTGGGGGTCTGATAAATGAATATTTTGATTTTGGATGAGACTTTGACCCAAGTATCGATAATAACAAATTACATAAGCTTGGATTTTATCCGAAACTACAATGAAGAGGGAAGCTTCAAGTTGGAAGTGAACTTGAACCAGAATAATGCTGACGAGCTCGACGTTGGCAGAATAATTTATATTGATCCGTTAAGATGCGGAATAATCGAGTCTGTAAGCATCACACGCACTGATAACAAATCCGGCGAAGTTCTTATGGCATATGGGATAGAGCTAAAAGATGTCATCAAACGCAGGATAACTGTTGCCCCAAACGGTGAAGACAACGATGAATACATAGAGGTGACAACGGAAAACATAGTACGTTCTTTGATAGACAGAAACCTTATAAATCCTGATGACACAAACAGGAAAATGGATGTATTTGTATTAGGCTCGGCAAACGGTCTGGGTGAAGCGATAAACTTCAAAACAGTTAACATAAATCTTGCTAATGAAATTTATGGAATTCTTTTGCCGCTGAATGGCCTCGGACTTAAATGTGAAGTCGATTTAACAGCTAAAACGGCAGAGTTCAGCGTACATCAGGGAAAAGATAGAACTCTGACGCAAACGGAAAATCCCACTGCGGTATTTTCATTGAAACTTGGCACTTCAATAAAAAACGTTGTGGCAAAAGACATGTCGCATATGAAAAACCTTATATATGCGGGGGATGGATATATCGGCGCTGAAAAAACCATAGTGGAAGTGTATGATGATTCGCTGACGCTGCCACCTTCCGGGGTTGGAAGAGTGGAAGATTTTAAGATTGAAAAAGACGCAATTACAACTGATGAGTTGGTAACTGTGGGCAAATCTGTACTTAAAAGTTACGGAAGCACAATAAGCGTGGCGGGGCTTGCGGCGGAAAGCGAGCCAAGCTATGACCTGGGAGATAAAATCACTTTTATTGACTATAAAAGTGGTGAATCGATGGATCTCAAAATTACTATGATTAAATACACGTATGAAGGTGTTAAGCCGGCGATAAAACAGCTTTATTTCGGAAGTGCGGCAATGAGCATTGCGCAGGCGATTAACACAAAGTACGGTCAAATCATTAAAGAGTTTGTAAAATAGCAATATATATATGGAAAGCGAGAATAAACATGGCACAAACAAGCGGATTATTTAACAGCACGGAAACAATCCAAAAAAAATACCAGGACATTCATTTCGCGCAGATGATGTCTTTTTTTGTTGGACAAAGCGGCTACATACCAAACTTTAAAAATGAGCTTCAGGTTGTGGCCGCGGAGGCGGATAGAACCGTTACACTAAAAAGCGGAGGTGCGTGGCTGGGGGACCCCTGTGGCTGGTGGTACGAAAATGATGAGGATGTAAGCTTCGGATTTTCCGACCCGGGAACAGGGCAGCAAGCACAATATAGAATAATATTGCGCTTGGATAGGGAAACAAACCTCCAAGTTTCAGCTCAAGTGTTGGGGCCAACTAGTATTGATTTAACCCAAAGCGAAAATCTTTATGAAATATCTCTTGTAAAGGTTACCGTAAATGGAGATGACACAAGTGTTGTGATTGAAGATGAGAGAGTGCCGTGCATAAGATCATCCTCGGGAATAGCGGAAAAAAGCGATGCATGGACATTGTCATTAACTGACATGAATAAGTTTATTAAATGCACAAACACAGCGGCAATCAATGTGACAATACCCGCAAATAACGCTGTCGCATTTCCCGTAAATACTGAACTTGTAATATGCCAATACAGCGCATATCCGGTGACCGCGGTACCTGACAGTAGTTCGGGAGTGGTGCTTCGCGCATTGGATAGCAGTTATACATCAGATGGGCAATATTCGGCGTTTACATTGCGCAAGATAGGCGAAGATGAATGGATAGCTGTTGGAGCGCTAACATCATGAGTAATATTATAATATCTCACTACGGGGCAATGGCGAGTACAGGTGAAAAGGTTCGCGTGATGCATGCTGACGGAGGAAGTTACTATAAATGGCCTGTTAGCAGCGTGGCGATAGGAAGAATGATTGCCAGCGTTAAATTTTTGGAGCAACCTACGGGATACTTTTATCAATCAAAAGATGCAAATAACAATAGCGGCGGAAATGAAGTGCATTGGCTATTCCATGGACAAACCTATTGTATATGGAGCGATGACGGTGCTTATGTTGCGTCACCTTGCACTCCCTACGTGTTCCCACTTAACGAATGGCTGGATGTAACTTGGTCTGACAATCTGGGAGGCAGCAGCGCAACCATAGATGTCACAGGATATTCCGGCCGATGGGTGGGGGTTGCTAATTGGATGGAGCAGGGAGATGTGGATTATCAGCACTATATCTTCCCAAGCGGCGTTAAGGCGTATTTTAGACGCCTTAGAACATATGGAACAAACGGGGTGATTTGCAACGATTGGGATTTTCAAAACGGAGCTGGTGTACCTACCGGTTGGTTAAATTCCTCAATTAAGGAAGTCAGACTATAGTAGTTCAGAAATTATATAAGTACAACAAATAAAGAGGTGCAAAATGGCGGAATACGGCGGATTTTTTAACAGTAGCGTAGATGAACCAAGGCAATATCAGGATATAGATTTTGCGAGGATGCTTTCGCTTTTAACAGGAGGGCAGGGGTACGTAGTAGGATATTTGAATGAGCTAAAGGTTGCACTCGGCGATGAAGGAGCTCTGGGTGAAGGCAGTGATATTTCAATTGACACGGGAGCGGCCTGGGTGGGCGAGCCGGCAGGCTGGTGGTATATAAACAATGAAGCCTCGGCTTTTACAATAGACCATGAAGAAGCCGCCGGAACTAATAGAATAGACAGGGTAGTGATAAGGCTCGATAGAACTTCAACAGAGCTTATAATCTCTGCAAATGTGAAAAAAGGAACATCGGGAACTTCACCCACAGCACCTTCGCTTACACAGGATGACTTGATTGGTGGCGGACATATATACGAAATATCTCTGGCGCAGATTTTGGTGACGGGGGGATTGACAACACTTGAGCTAACCGACGAACGAACAGCGTTATTGTTAGGTTCGGTGAGTAAAAACATCATAAAAACTACCAGCTTTGTATTAACACTGGAGGATATTAATAGTTTTATAAGATGCGACAATGCGTCGGGAATTGAGGTCACTGTCCCTGCCTCGTCAGCTGCCAATTTTCCGGAGTGCACAGATATCACATTATTTCAGGAAGGTGCAGGACAAATAACCGTGCAACCGGGAAGTGGGATCACTATTTACGCTGATGGATATGCACATGACGCGACTGATGAAACATTTAAATCCAATGGACGTTATGAGGCATTGACACTGCGGAAAATAGGGGAGGATAGCTGGGTTGCGGTGGGTGCAATTACCACTGACGAAGCATGATGATTTGCCAAAGAGTGTATAGGAGAAATGCCAATGAAGATGATAGATAAGTATGGCGCGATGACGGTTCGCGGAAACGGTGGGGGTACATATAATGGGGTTATGAGGACGTTTTTTGCAACTCCCGGTATAAATGTGGATGGAGGTAATTTAGTATCAAATCCGCAGTTTGATAGTGGGACTACGGATTGGGTGTCAAGCTCTGGGTCGTCAAACACAATTGTTGAAACAAATATTTTAGAAAACACTGGCCTAGGCACACAAAACGTTGGGGAGGCTAGACAATATGTTCCTGCTTATATATTAAATCATAAATATTATGCGAAAGGCAGAGTACGTATAACGAACACAGATGCCACGTCAATTAAACTCAGAATGTATAGCGGGGCATCTCAAGATTTTGATGAAGTTTCTCTTCTAAGTCAAAACCTATGGTATGAATTAAGTGGAATAGTTGTTGTATCTGAAACAAATATTTCAAATCTAATTTATATGACTCATTATTACGCTAACACAACAGACGCCAACGGTGCAGTAATGGAGATTGATGGTACTGAAGACAACGGAATATTAATGATGGATTTAACTGACATATTCGGTGCAGGCAATGAGCCTGACTTAGCTTTTTGCGATGCGTTTTACAAAGACTTTTTTACGCACGCAGGAACTGATTATCATGGTCAAATAAGAATTAAACCGGACTGCCCAATTGATTCCGATATTGTTAATTTCCGAGGAAAGACTACACCTTGGACCTCGGATGATGATATAACTTCGGGGTATGATTGCGGTACAATAAACACATATGCGAGCGGAACAGCATATGCTGAAAACGACTATGTGATATCTGCAGGTACAGTATATAGGAGCTTGCTAAGTAGCAACACTGGTAATGACCCAAGTTCAAGCCCAACATATTGGATTGATGTCAGCGATTTAGACAACAATGAATGGTATGTTTGCATGGGCACAAGTTTGCGTAATTATTTCAAAGCATTCCCGGGGAAGAATGGAACTTATAATGATGAGTTTGGGCAGAATGAAAGCTCTGCCAAAGCTGGTGGGTTAATTCATGAATACACGATGGATAGCGTTAGTGGAAGCACTGTTTACGATACCGTAGGAAGCAAAAATGCTTTAGTAAGCAATATTACTTACACAGACGGAAAAGTAGGAAACACCGCTATTTTTAATGGCAGTAGCTCAAGATTAACCCCAAGTTCAACAATATCAGATAGTTCTGATTTTTCTGTTTCGTTTTGGATAAATCTTAATAATTATGGTACATTTGATGGCGTTTTTGGCAATGTAGGAACGGGCAATCCAGATATGTATGTGACAATTAATGGAAGCGGAATAGTGGCTCAAAGGTGGCTTGCAGGGAGTATGTCATATAGCCTAGATTTATGCACAGATTATCATGTTATAATATCAAATATATCAGGATACATGTACTTATATATTAATGGTTTATTGGTAAGTACTAGCGCAACTGACTGGTCGTTAGATATAGGTGTCATAGGTAGAACATATTTAAACGGAGCATGGCAATATCTTGATGGAAAACTTGACCAATTTAGAGTATATAATAGAGCACTTACTTTATACGAAATCCAAAACCTATACAACAACGGCAATGGCTGCTAATCCCACACTAATCTAAACCTATGAGGTAAAAATCATGACAGAAAACGAACTGCGCTTAGACGAAAAACTGGATCGCGTGTTGGAGCTTGCAAACGAAACAAACACAGCGGTTCAAAAAATTGCCGTCAAGCTTGATAACACGGAAGAAAAGTTAAATGAGCATATCTTGTGCAATAAGGATGAGCATGCCGCGATAAACAAAAGGATTACTGCTCTTGAACAAACCCGGGGCAAGTGGATTGACAAGAGCGCGACATTTGTGTTGGGCGCGGCTATTGCATATATTGTGACCGAGCTCCTTAAAGGCTTGGGATAATTAAGTTTAAGTAAAAAAAATATTTAATCGATTCGAGTTTAGACCAGTGGGTCTTTTTTTATGCCTTTTTTTAGGCATGAAAAACAAATAAAAATATTTAGGAGGAAATAAATGACACAATCAAGATTTAAAAGTAAAGTATTTTGGATAACTTTCGCAGCGCAGATTATATCCATCATTGGCTATTTGGGCCTGTGGGAGCAGTGGGGTTTAATGCCCGGACAAGTGGAGACAATAGTTTCTAGCGTATTGCAGCTTTTGGTGCTCTTCGGAGTGCTAAATAACCCAACCGACAAGGATAACTTCTGATGTATCCTAAACCTTTGGCAAAAAGGCAAGTTCTTGAAGGTGCAGTTAAGGATTATGGATTTGAACTAATCGCAAAAGCGCCGACCAAGTCTGAGCTTAACAAATGGGGCATCACACAGCCGCATGACAACAACTATGCGATTGAGGAAGTATACGATCACGCGCTTGAATGCGCGAAAAAATACTGGGAGTTTGATAATCCGCAAGGATACGGCGAAAGCTTCCAGCTTGGAAGCGGACGTTTTACATCCGATGTGATATCGCCTGAACGCATAGCCGCGGTGTGGTTGGCGCTTGCCAAGTACGAGAGCGGCGACAGAGACGCTTCATATTTTCCACAACAGTTTTTTACTGATATAGATGTTGAATATAATGGGAAAACCAAGCATTACGACATCGTGCCACTTTTCGCGCGAAATGTTTCAAACGGCGTTTCATCGCCAAATCTTATGAGTGCGGGATGCTTGGCTTTTGGTATGGGAAACATATCAGCTTATTGCGATGTTATACAAAACCAAGAGATGGCGCGGCGTGCCGCATGGGACTGGAAATATAATATTGAGCTGTCTGTGATGACGCTATCACGCAAATGGTATATAGCTGAATCCAAAAGCAAAGGACTGCTTCTCGACGCCGCAGTAATTTATTATCACGGTTGGGATGGAAACGATGAAAGCTGTGAAGAATATTTGTCAAGGCTGGAGCTTGATGAAAAAGGCAAGGAGAAGCGCTCAAGCAAGCGTTATTACGATGAAGTCAAAGGGCTTTATCTGGCTTCAATAGAAGAGCGTCGAAAACATAATGAGTTACTAAATGAAAAAACTTCAAATGAAGCACCTAAAGAAAAGGAAGAAAACATGAACATAAAAAATGAACTGGGCAAAATAGGCGTTCGTGGTGGACATGCTGTGACGGATAACGTATTGCCTTTAAAGTATGGCTATCCCGCATATGTTGAAGGAAAGTACGTGCACAATCTTTCGCAAAAAATCTCTGATGAGTTTGGCTTTGTAAACCTTGAGCCTGAAGCGGAAAAGCTTGAATGGGCGGTTATCGCCAAACGCGGACGCGAGGCGCAGTGCGATACTATTTTATACAATCACACAAATTTTTCAGTAAATTCAAAAGGGGAGCTAAACTCAGGCACGGTTATCATAATTTACCCGTTTGAAAACGAAGAGTATAAACCAATGTATGAAATGATGGCGGAAATTTTAGCCCACCACATGGGGCTTCCCAAATGGGCGACTCGAATACGCATGAGCACGAATTATGAAAACAAAAATTATTACTCGGCACTGCATTACGGCAAAAAATATGGTATCCGCCATCCGCTTATAGTGGAATACGGCTATCATGTGGACATTGCCGGGAGGGAAGAAGAACGCAGTGAGCAGATACTTTCCGCTTTCCGCGAAATGCTTGAAGTAAAGCAGGAAGAACTAGCCGAAACAGAATTCGTCCAGGAGGACTTAATTGATCTTGTCGGTCTTCGTGACAGGCTTGCTTCGGTTTCTGCTATGATAGATGAACTGCTGGAAATGATTGCTGTAGAATAATAAGCACTATAGTAGGAAAACTTCTTTATGCCCCGCACCAAAAGGTTCGGGGCATTATTTTTTTGCCCAAAATTAAATCACAAAGCCCTTCCATATGGCAAGAAAGGCGATAACAGCAAGCACTGAATACAGTGTTCCTAAAAGATAGTATTCTGAAAATCTTTTTTTTGCAATAATTTATTTTTTGCCGTTGATTTTGCTACAAGGAAAAGCAAAATAACTTTTAGAAAAGCGGTATAAGAAAAATTTGGTAATATACTATAGACGCCTACTATAAGGTTAGTTTCTCCAACAAAATTTAGCGTCAGTATATAAATGAAAAAACTGAAAGCAGGTGGAAGATTTGGTCAATTAAATATGAAAGCAGCTTTCTTTTTAAATTCATGATTTTTCCCTTATTTATCATTTTAGGAATCCACTTTTCAAGTTAGTGATTGCCTAGGAAAATTCTTATAATATATATGCATAAATTGTTTATAGTTTCAAAACACTGTTTATTTTTGCCAAAAGTATGATATAATCTCCCTATAAGTATTTACTAACCTGACATACACAGTCGGTTCACACTTTTAGGTCCTAAGCAAAGAGTAGGATGCATATATGACTTCAATAGTAAGCTTTTGTAGTGACACATCACATGCATATATGGTGGTAATATCATTTTTTACGGTATGCTTTTTTGTGGCGGTATATTTTGCGGCTGACAAATATAAAAGCGTACTGATGATACTCATTGCAAATGCAATAAAACTTTTTTCCGCATCTCTTCATTATTTGGAGGCGTATTCAAGCTCCGCCTATTCGCAGGCAATTAATAGCATTCTTTCTTCGTTTCAGATAAGCTTTATATTAATAGCGATTTTTATTATACTAAATCTTAAAATCAAGATTCTTCCTTTTGTATTTTTCAATATAATTAACCTTGCTCAGGGTCTTTATTTCACACTTTTCGGCGTCAATCCCGCAATAATATATTCTATGGGTTCGTATATCATTTCTTTGATGACGTTGTATAGCATAATTATTATTGCGGAAAATAAGCCGAATATAAAAAAAGTTAATTCTGCTTTACTAATAATAATATTGATAATATTTTCCTTGTTCCATGTTCTTAGAGGTACACTTTTCTTTATATTTTCTTTGGGCCTTAGGGTCGACTTGGGGTACGACGATCTCATAAAGTTTATCGTAATCTTGGCATTTGGTCTTTTCCTTTTGCTTGACTTTATGTTGATTTATATGAATTATACTTATCTTATAAACAAGATTAGAAAACTAAGCTATACCGACAAGCTTACAGGTGCGTTAAGTCGCGGTTTTTTTATAAAACTTTTGGAAGTGAAAATGGCCGAACTTAAAAGGACGGAAAAGAATCTTGTGCTTGCTATATTGGATATTGACGACTTCAAAAAAGTGAATGACACTTATGGACATGTTGTAGGTGATGAAGTTTTAAGAGGATTTACCGATAATCTTCGTGACACTATTCGCCAAAACGATATTATCTGTAGATATGGCGGCGAAGAATTTTTAATCTTAATGGAAGTCTCCAGTGAAAAAGAAGCTAGCCTGGCTATTAAAAGACTTCATGCAAGTGTTAGAGGAAATAAGATTACCGAGCATGAAATATCAGTCACATTTTCCGGTGGGATGGAGTTCTTAACCAAAAAAGACAGCACCCGAGACATCGATGAGATTATAAAGTTAATCGACAAGAGGCTGTATGAGGCGAAATCCGCAGGCAAGGATTGTAGTGTTTGAGGCGCAGATTGTTTTAATAAGTTGTTGACATAAAAGCTAGGGCGCTTATATTGAGGAAATGAATCAGCTCGTATATATAGAATATTTGATTAGAAAAGTGAGAAGTTTTCTGTTTTAGCGAATGATATAATAATTACAATAAAAAAACACGCTTTCGCGTGATTAACTCATATCTGTGTTTCACCAACCTATTCAGCCACTGCCCAGTACTTAGAATCTTTTTGCGGCTTTTTATTATCACTGTCTTTGAGTGCGACGTATGTTTTTCCGTCGTAAATTATGGTATCACCCTTTTTATAAGTGTTAAGCTTAACCCAAAAGTCGGAAATTTCCTGCCAATCCTTATGGCTTCCGGGCTCTTTATTAGTCGATTTATGGCTGTAATAGGTTTTCCCCTCATATGTTACATATATAGTTTTCCCATATTTTGTGCCGGATACCCATTCAGGGTATGTGCTGCCCTCTGCCAAAGAACCAGCACCCTCATCAAGCTCAGCACCGCCGCTCACTTCCCACATATTTGTGCCCCAGTTCCAAACGAACTGCGCGTCTTCCTGAGCCGGGGTTACGGTTTCAGCCAAAAAACTCTCGCTGACCAACAATGCTATTTTTGCTTCATCGCTTTCAATGCCGCTAAACACATCAGCGACTTCAATTTCTTTCATCGACGCATAGGCGGATGTAAGGCTGTTTAAAATTGCTACCGAATCCTGATCGGCTGTATATTTAGCTTTATTAAGTACATTCGTATATACGGGAATAGATATTGAGGCGAGGATAACCATAATAGCTATTACAATAATAAGCTCGATTATAGTGAAACCTTTTTTACCAATCATTTTTTTATATGAATGCATAATTTCGTCCTTTGGTATATAAAGTTTTTTTGAAACATTAGTTTATAGTGTTTTTTTTAAAACTCATATAGTATATTTTAACATGAAAATACATTAAATGGTGTTTTGAAGCAAAATTTAGCGATAAATAATAATTAATTTACATTATTCATTAAAGTATGTGTTTAAATTGAGTGCAAACCGTGTATTATTAGAATATATATAAAAAATGTAATATACATTGTATAAATTTAAAGAGGCGAAAAAATGAACAGCAGAGGAATCACATTAATAGAGCTAGTGGTGACAGTCGCAATAATAATGACTTTGGCGAGTGTCGCTGTTCCCGCTTATGCGGATGTCCTTGGCATAGCGAAAGACGGTGCGGATGAAGCGTCTGTATTGGTGTTAAATGACGCTACTGTAGCTTACGCTATGCTTAATGATATACCGCTTGATGAGGTTTTCGCTGGAGTTTCCGACGACTTTGACAGAATGGAACTGTTGGTTGATGAAAAATATCTTATGCAGATAGTCGAACCTTCAAGAGAAAATACCCAATTCGAATGGGATGCGGTGAATCAAAAATGGACAGTTTCCGGCGGGCAGGAATCTTCTCAGGGAAATGACAGCGATGATGAAGAAAATAATTATGGTGTTTGGGGTCCGATAGACGACGGCACGGAAGATGAGGATGACGGCGGAATTTCAGGAGATGAAGGTTCCGGAGAAAACTCAGTTGATGACAACGGAAACGGAAATCAAAACCAGAACCAAAACGGCAATGACAACGGAAACGGCAACCAAAACCAGAACCAGAATCAAAATGGCAATGATGACCAAGAAGATGAACTCGATTATGAGATATACGGATATGGAAGCCAATATGATGAGGGCGTCAAGGTTTGGTATAATGGTGAGTTTTATGTAAGTCACAAAGACACGAAAAAAACTCCGGGGCATCATAAAGACTGGCAGAAAGTAACCGATGATTGGTTTGAATATAACTCCTACGAAGAGGGAGACATAATAACCTATAACGGCAAACAGTATCGAGCGAAAAAATCAAGCTGTGACAAGAACCCGGAAAGCAAGAAAAGCCACTGGGAACAAGTAGGATAAAACACCTCGGATAATTGGGTGATATAGTGGGGAAAAGACACCGTTGGGATGGTGTCTTTTTTGAATTCACTTCTGTGTTATTCAATAATACTCCCATCTATGGCGTTTATGAGCATTATATTAACAAATGTGTTGGGTATCTGTACTCCTCCGGTAATCGAATTAATTAGTGATAGGTTGCTGTATCCTTTGAATGCATAAGCTGGTATCATCAAATAATTCCCATCTTCCGTTTTCGTTATTGTAAGCCCTAGCTCCATTTCGTTTATCGTGATTTCCACATCTATTTCTTTTTCCGTGTTCCACATTTGTTCTGAGAATATCTCGTGTTTAAAAATCTCCATTGCTTTATCAATACCGATTAAATCACCTTGCTCAATGGAGTCATTATATATGGTTGCGTTGTTCCAATCAAAACTCACAATTCCGTCGTCATCTACCATAACTCGGATAGATTCTGTATATATAGGATTCGTGGAAAGCATAACTTCTTCGTTTTCTTCATTTACTCCGATGACGTTTCTGTCGTTGAGTACTGCTGTATGTTCAATAATAGGAGAATAATAAAATATATAGCACTGATTGGTGGTAGTGTCATTTTTAATTTCTTCATTGCTTACCCATATTGCTCCACGAGGAGAAGCGTTTCCAAGAGCGAATTTTCTAGCTCTCATATAAGGGGCGAATTCGTTTACCGCTTCGCTGGCTAGCTGAGACGCTTCATTAAAAGATAGTTTCATTCCACGAGCATTAATTTCGTCTGAACTGTAAGTATTAAGCTCAATATATGATCTGTCAACATCTCCACGGTCATATCTGAGTTCTGTACCGTTTTCAAAAACATAATCATTAAAAATATTTAAGTATGAAATTGCATCTTCATTATTGTATGCTTTTAAATTAAGAGAGCCATTTTCGTTGAAGTTTTCCAATTCACTCTGGCTATCAACATTTTCTGCCGGAGATTCCTCTTTAAGTTCATTGCACCATTCAATATATTCTTGCATTATCTGTTTGTCGCTATCGCTTAAATCTGATGAGTCTGCAGCTTTATTAGTTTCTTCAATCCAAATATCACAATCATCTTTTGTTTGCCACGAACTATAATAAATATCGCCTAAGAAGTAGCTCGCAGCTTTTTGAGCAAGAGTTGAATCTATAGCTTTGGGCTCTGCGACGATTATTGGACAGGTGTTATAAGCTGTTGAAAGCGCCGGTAAGCCAATGGATTCAAATTGGACATTTACTGTGATTTGAGAATTTCCTATTTTTTTTGTGTCACTCCAGTAATCAAACATTGTTCTGGAAAAAGCCTCCGGCGTAGGCCCCGCATTTGGATCCCATGTGGTGCCGTCCGACAGGGGAGTTGGTGTTGGCATTGACGTTTCATCAGGCGTATTGTCACCTGCGGCGAGGGTGGTATCGTCAGCGCCGATAACCACATCGCGTATTTGACCAAAATTCAGATAAAAGCTGAATGCCCCTATTGCCAAAACTATTAAGAACGCGGCTAAAGATCCTACCCGTATTAGTCTTCTGCGTTTAATTTTTTGCCAGATAAGATTTTCGGTTTTATCCATCAATTCGTTTAGCTTGTTATCATTGATATTCATAATTTTCACTCCCATGACTTGCTTGAAAGTCGGCTTTAAGATGCTCGCGACCTCTTTTAAGCCTTGTCCTTACTGTGGCTGGGGCAACTCCCGTAAGCTCTGCAATCTCGCTTGTTTTATAGCCAGCATAGTAATAGAGCCAAATACACTTGCGATATATCGGGGGCAGGCATTTTACAAGATAGTCGAGTTCGACGCTGTCCGACTCGGGAGAATGAAATTCCATTGGAACTTCTTGAAGTGTCACTTTCTTTTTCCACGAGGAGGAGACTTTGTTTAACGCGTCGTTTTTCGCCACTTGGCACAGCCATGCCTTGACGTTTTTGTGGTTTTCCAATTTGCTAATTTTGAAATAGGCTTTTGCAAATGTGTTTTGAAAAACATCTTCCGCGTCCTGCGCGTTCAGGAGTATCTTGTAGGCGAGAGAGTACACGAGCCGGCCGTAGTCTTTCATCCATAGCCTTAATGTCGCGCTGCGATCTTGTTGAGTCATAAAAACTCCTTTCACGTATATAACAGCTGAGCATGGCAAAATGTTTCATTAAAAGGGAAAAAATATCAATTTAGATAATTATAGCATAATAAGTGTGCCCAACGCACTGAAAAAAATTGCGCATAATATTAAAAAAAGCAACCTAATATTGCAAATTGCTTATTAACTTATTAATTATAATTTATAGGGAAAAATTGCTCTTATCTGCCTGCTCTCAAAATACCGTAAGCGCCGTGCTTTAACGCATGCATGCCAAACTTGTCGACAATGGAATGATTGTTGTCTCCGCGCCAGCCTGTACCGCCGGTAATATAGAAATTGTTTTCTTCAGCAATTTTGAGATATTTTTTATGATCGTCGGATGTGTGAATGCTGTGATACACTTCAATGCCCTCGGCACCATATTCTAAGAACTTTTTAACATATCGGTCATCACCAATAAGCTTAGGATGTGCTAAAATTGGTATTCCGCCGCACTTTTTAATAACATCTATAGCTTCAAATGGAGTCCTTTGATCCGGGAAAACATATCCCACCGGAAAAGTGCTGAAATATTTTTTAAATATCGCCCAATTGCTCATGGCGCCGGGAATTTTATAACCGTCGGCATTCATAGAGTAAATCACATGAATTCCTGTGATGCGCTCTTCATTTGGGTTAAGCTCCAGAACCCGGTCCCAACTGTAGTCAAAAACTCCGGCTTTTTTTGCGAGATCAAAATTTATGTAAGTTTTTTGAGTGGTATTGTCAGAGGCTGATTTGAAGAATTTCTCCAACTCCGGATTATCTATATCCAGATAATAACCCAGCACATTTACATATCTGCCTTCATACATTGTTGAAAGCTCCACACCTGGTATGAGGCGTATATCAAATTCAAACAAATAATCCTGAGCTTCCCGAACGCCGTCTACACAGTCATGGTCTGTAATTGAAATTACTTTAAGACCGGAACGCTTTGCGAGGTTTAAAACCTCCCAGGGGCTGTTTGTTCCATGAGAATAGTTTGTGTAAATGTGTAAATCAGCGTACATATGAACTCCTTATATATTTGATAAATTGTATCATTATTTTTTTCTTATAACAACATTTAAGGTAACTATTTTCAAAACACTAACAAATAAATTAAAAAAAACGTATCAGAATTACATAATATGTTAGCATTAACATATATATATCTATATATAACACGAAATGATTTGCTTTCAAAGTGATTTATGATAAAATTAAAAAAATACGTTAACGGAGAAGCGCCTTTGATTAAACGCATAAAAGCAAAATTTTCTTTGCCTATTGAAGAAAAATACAATGAAGAGTTTTTGCTGGAAAATTTAATTATTAACGCAAGCCGAGCAAAATTGGTTATTATAGTAACATTTTTTCTTGAAGTAGCTGTAATAATAACTTTTTATATATATCATTTAAACATACCATTCACAGAAAACAGTAAATATTATTCAGTGATGTACGCTGTTTTCTTGATGTTTTCTGTCCTCTTTTATTTTTTAATAGACAAATTGCAAAGCAATCCAAAAGTATCGTGGAAGTCAAAATTGCTTACAATCGGTTATCTTGTATTCATTTTACTGTGGAATATGGGCATCGCACTGATGGATGGAGCTGTTACAGCATATATCGTGGCTTTAATGGCAGTGGCGTTAATAGGAGTTTTCAAACCGGCTGTATTATTTGTTATGTTAAGTTTTATGCAAGCGGTATTTTTTGTTCTTATACCGTTTTTTCAACAGTCTACATCGCTATTCGCTTCATACATAAATTCCTCTATAGCGCTTGCTGTGGCTTTGGTTGCGGGGAATATTCTCTTCAAAAACAGGGTGGATAATTTTAAAAGTCATAAAGAAGTCGGAGAAAAAACTAAAGCGCTTCAAGAGCTAAACGTGGAACTTAACAAAGCAAATAAAAAGCTGGAGTACCTTGCTCAGACTGACGGGCTTACCGGTATATTTAACCGCAGAATGTTTGACAAGCTTTCTATGGTTTATTGGGAGGACAGTCTTTCTCTAAATACCACACTTTCAGTTGTTATGATAGATATAGATTATTTTAAGCGATATAATGATACTTATGGACATCAGTGCGGCGACGATTGCCTTAAAATTATAGTCGCATATTTAAAAAAAATAATACCTGCAGAAAGCATGCTTGCCCGCTACGGCGGCGAGGAGTTTTCAATACTTATAAAAGGCTATGATGAAAAAGAAGCATTCGCCATGGCAGAAGAAATACGCAAAAAAATTGCGGACCTTAATATCGAACATAAAAATTCTCGAGTTAAACCGCATGTCACATTGAGCTTAGGTGTCTATACAGGCCAGCCAAACGAAAAAAATTCTATCACTGAATTTATTTCTCATGCTGACAAAGCACTTTATAAAGCTAAAGACAGAGGAAGAGATTTGACAGTTATTGCTTAATAAAAAAATATCTGAGTAAGCCAAAATCAAAACAAATTTGAAATAAATATAGCACTTAAGAGAGCAGAATTAAATCGCATTCTATTTATGGTATAATTTGCTTTAATTAGATATAAAGGGGCATTCGTGAAAAAAGAAATAGCCATTTTTGTTTTTCTTGCGACGCTAATTACATTAACGTTTTCATGCGTTGCTTTCGCCGAGGGCGGAATCGGCGCTATTCATATTGCCGCCGACGAAGCCGATATGGAAGCTGCCATGCGCGACACGGCAGAGCTTTCAGAAGAATCAATAAAGCTGGACGGCCTTGATATATGGACAAAGGAAAGCTTGATTGACAGTGTTTTCCGCCGCCGCAATCATTGCGCAACTATAGCTGAATTTAAGAAAATGTTTGATGAGCAGTACGTTGAGAAGACAACATATATGAAATGGGTTTCCGGATATCCCTCTGTCGAAAGTGTTGGTGATAACGGCGCAACTCTTGTGGTTAAAACAGATATCGATGGCTGGGTGTATATCACCTCATTTGGCGATGATGTGTCGGGCGGACTGTCGGATGAATATTCATTCATGAAGTTTTATAATGCTGATAACGGACAATATAAAATTAAAGTGTGGGTCCAGGGTGGCATTGAAACAAAGATAGGCGTATCTTCCTCATCATGGGCGAATGGAAAAATATATCGCATTTATTATTGCCTTAGAAACAACGGAAACGAGAGTGGATTTGGACATGCTAATTTCACTGCGCCTAAGTTTTGGTACACACTTGAGATGGTGCGTAGCGCCCTTGGCTACGACACGGATGGTCCATCTGGATATGAGGAATATTATTATTACGATTATTATTTCTATCTGACATCAAGCCATGATCTTTTGTATGAAGCAATTCATGAATATCCTTTTTGGGAGACTGGGGATTATTTCTATGATTTTTATACAGTTCCCGATAAGACGGTTGAGATTGACTTTGAGTTTACTGCTGATTTTGAAGTGGGAAACTACGTTTACACAAGAGTTACAAACCAAGCAGGTCAGCAGTATTATGATGATTTTGAACTTCCAGGGCCGGATGTGCCATAATAATTCTTAACTTTATTCAACAATATTTAGTAAAAACCCTGCGGACATAATCCGCAGGGTTTGCTTTTCCGTTTATATCAGTCTTTAGTTACATCCACGCCTCGCCAAAAGGCCACATAGTCCGTTATCATTGTTGCTCTTTCAAGCGGCTCGGGATAGTACCACGCGGCGTTTTCGTTGCGCTTGCCGTCGGCCACCACGTCATAGTAGCTTGCAAGACCTTTCCACGGGCAACGGGTATGCATATCGCTTTCTTCAAAAAGCTCCATATTAACATCTTCTCTGGGGAAGTATTGGTTGCCTTCCACTTCTATTGTATTCTCGCTTTTTGCGAGTTCTGTTCCGTTCCATATCGCTCTATACATTTTATTTACCTCCTGTGGTGTGTAGTATAAGTGCTTTTTCTATATTATACCATATTTCAAGCTTTATTGTTTTAACGGAGGTAATTGTTTGCTGAATGTTAATTTATAGTACATATTTACGAGTATTAGAGAAAAAACTTTTCTCTGGCATAAAAGGTGATGGATGGTATATAATGGATAGTGAGGTGGATTGATATAGCTATACAAAAAGGAGCATTATTATGTTTTCAAAATATGGTTATATAATTGTTTTAATTATAGTTGTTGTCTTGCCGTTAGTATTGATAAAGAATATTTTATTGGCACTTGCGGTGGTTATATTGCTCTTATTTGCGATATATTTTATTACCAGATATATGCGTACCAATAAATTGCATAAAAGAAATTTCGCCGAGCTTAGAGAGTCAAAAACCAAGCTGAATGACGGCGGTTTTTTATTTAACAAGACTGTGTCATTCAGCAATGTTACAGCGCATGACTCAAGGGAGTGGGCGAATTTACAGGTTAAAGAAAAGGGCCTGCTTGTTAGGCCTCTTGTTTCTTTGGGTTTTAGCATATTATACGAGGATATAAGCAAGGTTGAGATAGTAAGCATGTATGATCCTGCGGGTCAGCAGGCATCTCACAGCGTTATGAGCATATTCATAACACATAAAGGGCACAGCGAGCCGGAAGTATTCTTATTTCAATTTGATTTGGCTGAAGATTTTCTTCAATGGCTTTCCATGTTTTATAAGGGAGAAATTCTTCATAAAGATTATCAGAAATTTATTCAAGGGATTAAGGGCGAAGATTGATGGGGGACTGTATGTTTAAATAGCTTGCGCCCTCTCACACCTTCGATGCGACGGTGTTTTTTATGCTAACATTGCATTCGGCAATTTAATCAAGTACCAAAAGATGTACTTGACTAAATGCGTCCTCCTTTGCTAGTATTTGTAGAAACTTCGTAAGGCATTTCGAAAGCGAAATACCTATTGCGACCCCAAACCTCGGCTTGTGCGCAATAATAGAAAATTGCTGCTTCTTAGAAAAACTCGTCGCTCTAGAAAACAAACTCACGAACAAGGCCGTTCTTTAACGAAGCTGAGATATCGCCCCTAGTTAGGGGATATGTCGGTTTTTTCGACAGAGGGGTTTTGCAGGGGATCAAACGAGCTCTGGCATAAAAGGGGCGGAGTGGTATATAATGGATATAATGTCATTGGGAAATAAGGAGGAATCTTCATGAATTATCATTTAAGAGCAGCTAATTCAAAATTATATGACCATGCTAGTGCATTTGAACACTATGGTTATATTGATTGGCGACAAAGCAATTACAAATATGAAATAGGGGATATTTTATTTTTATATTGTACTGAGCCAATTAAAAAAATTTGGTATCATTGTTTAATTGAAAAAATTAATATGCAATTCAAAGAAATAAGGGATGATAAAGAATATTGGCATAATATTGACGAATATTATAAGGCGATTGATGGAAAGTTTATGCGTCTTAAA
Organism: Christensenellaceae bacterium; assembly: GCA_963675575.1. Lineage (GTDB taxonomy): Bacteria > Bacillota > Clostridia > Christensenellales > UMGS416 > JAGLOK01. The sequence continues at coordinate 1,626,098 of OY776378.1, read as the reverse complement.
TTATTAAATCAAATCGATAGTGAAAATCTTTCACTTTATAATATGCGATTAAATGGATTAAAGGGTAGCCCGCAGGGTTCAAGAAGGCTACATGGCGAAATATTAGATTATATAATCAATCAATTTAATGAGGGTAACAACAATGAATTGTTTTTTACAGAAGTTGAAACGAATGCAAATGAAGGATCAAAAATAAAAGTTTATGTGAATAAATATGAAAGAAGTTCAATCGCGAGAGCTAAATGTGTTTCATTTCATGGATATAAATGTAGTGTATGTGGATTCGATTTTACCGATAAATATGGGGAAATAGGGAAAGGGTTCATTCATGTTCATCATAAAGTACCTTTATATAAAATAAGTAAGGAGTACAAAATTAATTACAAAGACGATTTGATTCCTGTTTGTCCCAATTGCCATGCTATGTTACATAGAAATAGAAAAGAAGTTTTAAGCATTGAGGCATTAAAAGGACTTATTGCAAGTGAATAGCCTTAGTGAAAAACCTGCCGCCCTCTCACACCTTCGATGCGACGGGCGGTTTTCTTATTATCTTGTGGGACTCTGCGAGTCCCCCAAACCCCCAGCTTTTGCGCAGGAATAGAAACGGTCTGCTTCTTTATAAGTTGCGTATCTCTTCAATTCACGCACCGCAGTGCGTTCCCTTATAGTTTGAATAAAAGAAAAGCGACCCCTTGAACCAGTTTGCTAAAGGCACTCTGCTAAGATATGTTACGGTTCAGGCGGTCGCAGGTGCCGTCGGCCACCCTTGCCGACCCTAGCGGAGCGAAAGCAAAGTAAAGTATTTCGTTTTTGTCTAGATGATATAAAAAATAAAATATAATTAATGTTATACTATGATAATTAATAAAAAAAATATTAAGGATGGGAATTATATGAATTATGTTGTTTTGCAAGTAACATTGAAAGAAAAGCTTATAGGAACAAGCTCGAAGAATTTGACCGAATTAGAAAATGTAATTAATAATCAAGCAAATAAAGGTTACCGTTTGCACACTATAACTACAGCTTCTGCTGTTAGTAGAGGTATAGGTGGCGGTGATAGAATACAAGCCACTTTAGTATTTGAGAAAATATAGTATTTTTTAACTAAATAAACAAAAAAGCGAACCTTATGGCTCGCTTTTCTTTTTGAAATTGTATTTGACAATATGAATACTCGCAAATACATTTAATTAAGTAATACTAATCTTTTTCTTCTACCAGCTTTTTCATAGCCTGTTTTATGCTAAAACAGTTGAACACTCGAAACATTTCATGTTCCTGTAGCTCATATACGCCTTCATGCATTCGTACTTGTAGAAGCTACATATAGTTTTTCTGTGAAACCCTATTTTATAAACCCAGTACTCCTCTTTATAAACTCCGCCATATCTTCCGGCTTAAGAAGTCCCGCGGTAAGTTTCGCCAAATCAAACACTTGCTTGCAAAGAGCGTCGATTTTCTGCTCGTTCTTTTTCTCCGCTCCCTCAAGCTTCGCTATCTTTTGGATAACAGGGGAGGAGGGATTGACGACAAGCTCAATGCTTTCGTTGATGTCCATGGGAGGCATCCAGCTCATGCCGCCGCCCGTTAGGCGCATTTCATCCTGCCGACGCATAAATTCATTAACTTGAGCCATGGCGGGTGTTTCGGGCGATTTTAACGCTTGAGATTTAACGATGAGGTTTTCTTTTCCCGTAGCGCGGCGGAAAGCGGCGGTAACCGTTTCAAGCGCGTCTTCAGAAAGTGCGCCTTCGCCTTTTAAGTCATCGGGAAGCTCACTGTCCACACGCATAAAGCGCACGCCTTCGTTTTTCATCTCAAGGAAAGAGATGAAGTGCGGGTCGATGGGAGTATCCAGCACAATGGCTTTGAGATCCGCATCGGTAAACATCTTTATATAAGGCGCTTGACCATTGCGGTCATTCACGTAATAAACCATGTTTTCATGGCGTTTCTCGCAGTCGGTAAGATACTCGTTCAAAGTGATGTAGCTCTTGCTGTCTCCAGCCACTTCAAATATCAACGCGTCTTTCATCTTGTCATAGAAACTGTCTTCTTTTAAGCAGCCAAACTTCACGAACACATGAATGTCTTCCCAGAAGCTCTCATATTCCTCCCGCTTAGTGTTAAACATGGAGGTAAGTCTATCGCCAACCTTGCGGATGATGTAGCTGGGGATTTTCTGCACCTCGTTGTCTGACTGCAGGAAGGAGCGCGACACATTAAGCGGCAAGTCCGGGCAGTCGATAACGCCTTTTAGCATGGTCAAAAACTCGGGGATTACTTCCTTGATGTTGTCGGCGACATAAACCTGATTGTTATATAGCTTGATTGCGCCTTCCATCGTCGGTGACATTTGGTTCATTTTCGGGAAATATAATATGCCCTGCAGCTTGAAAGGATAATCCACATTTAAGTGAATCCAAAATAGCGGCTCGGTAAAGTCCATGAACACCTTGCGGTAAAATTCCTTGTACTCCTCATCGGTGCATTCGGTGGGCTTTTTCTTCCAAAGGGGCATAGTGTCGTTTATGGGCGTTGGTACGATTTCTTTTTCGTCCTTGTCTTTCATCGGCTTTTCGCCGACCTTGCTCAGATATATTTCATATGGCAAAAAAGCGCAGTATTTATCAAGGACACTTCGAACTTTATATTTACTGGCGAATTCTTTTCCGTCTTCGCCAAGATACAGCGTGATTTCTGTTCCACGGGTTTCGCGCTTGCCGGGTTCCATCGTATATTCCGTTTCGCCATCGCACTCCCACAAAACGGGTGTTGAGCCTTCAATATATGAAAGAGTGTCGATGGTAACACGCTCTGCCACCATGAAAGCCGAGTAAAAGCCCAGTCCGAAGTGACCGATTATCTGCTCGCCTTCGGTTTCGCTTTTGAATTTTTCAAGAAAATCTTCCGCGGATGAAAACGCTACTTGGTTTATATATTTTTTAACTTCTTCCTCCGTCATGCCGATTCCATTGTCGGTGAAGGTCAATGTCTTATTGTCCTCGTCAACGGTAACGTCTATGCGCCACTTGTTGTCGTCGGCAAGGCTTGCATCGCCCATGCCGGCAAACTTATTGAGCTTGGTTATAGCGTCGCAAGCGTTTGATATCAGTTCGCGAATAAAGATGTCATGCTCGGAATACAGCCATTTTTTGATAATGGGGAATATGTTTTCCGAGTGGATTTCGATGTTGCCTGTTTGTTTTTGAACTTTTTTATTTTCAGCCATTTTTATTATTCTCCTTTAAACTTGACTTTAATTATAGCATATTTGCACAAGTTATTTTTTACTATATTTTAGGGGGAATGTCAAGGGTGAAGAGGCGAGATTAATTAATAATTCATAATGTATAAAATAAAATATAATGGTATAATAAGTCAAAATGTAAAAAGGATATGATATGAATGAGATAATTGATTATTTACAACAATTTATAGGTGATGCGGCGGTTTATGTAGTGCTTATTTCATTTTTTATAATTCTTGTTATTTTCATTTTGTCATATTCCAAATATTACACATCACAACAAGTGTTGATAACTGCAGAAATAGATTTAGTTTTTTCGGTAGGCAAACTTAAAAAATAGGAAACGCTTTATAAAAAAATCGTATTTGTTACTGCTTCGAAATTTAACACACCCAGAAGATGGAATAATATTTTTTTTATGCCTGGCAACAATAATATTTTTCAAAAAAAAAGATAGGATATACTCTGGCAAGGACATCAAAAAACTTCATGTAACTGATAAAGGGCTGTATTTCACTTCATTGAGCGATGTAACCTTCGGAGTACTGTATGAATACATTAAAAATATAGAAGTATCAATAAGTACAATGAATGAAACTCACGCAGAAATAATCATCACATGGAGCCATAATTCGGGCGGTCAAGATATATTCACAACTCATGACTATGATGGATTAAAGAACATTCTTAATGATATAGGGAAAATAGAACTATAAACAGAAGGCAGAAAGCCAAACTTTCTGCTCACAAGCCGGGGTTAGGGAAGCAGTCCCACATTTAAACAAACACTGAGCCATTACGAAGTTTGATAAAGAACAAACGACAAGCGGCGAGGAAAAAGGGTAGTTGTATAAAGTTCGCACACCGCACGCAACTCGAAACAGATTGTGGGCTATATCCAAAAAGCAAAATAATGGTATTGCATTTTTAAGCTTTTTATGGGATAATATAGAAATAGAAATATATGTAATCGTTAACCATGCATAAATATTTTCTAAAGAGGTAACAATAGGTTTTTTGTTGCATAATAGTAGTTAAGGGTATCTCTAGTCACATGAAGAGTAAGGTACAGCATTTTAAGAAGACTCACATTTAACGTAGTTTGAAAACGCCTATAGAATAAGGCAACCAATTAAAAGACTTTACTAAAAGTATCAACTAAATTTTCGAGAATTATGTACTTCTCTGGGTAGTAATTCAAAAGGAAAGGAGGTGATTATATGGCGAAAACTGCAACGTTTAATCTCGAGGAAATGAAACCTGGTTATTTTTTGGCTTGGACAATAACTGCACAATGTGCGTATACGTACAACATTACGCTGAAAGCAGGTAGTAGTGTTATATTTAACGCAAAAAAAACAAATTCAAGTTCTAGTTTCCAGGTGCTTGCACAGTCTAGTTCGGATTACAGTGGCGGAAATCTTGTTTTGACAATTACGTGCAATGAAGCGACTCAAGAACTTAAATCAAGCACACCAAGTGGTTCAATTACTGATCCAAACGCGAGAACTGTCGGCTATGTATACACAATTTGTATTGAAGATGCCAACGATCTTGATTTCAATGACGTATACGTTAACATTGTCGGATGGAAGAAAAAGGGCTGACTATAAGGAGGACTAAATAAATGAATATTAGTTTTCACTATTTTACCGTAAAAACGCTTGCTCGCAAAGCGGGTTTTAACGAAAAAGACGCTCAACAAATCGCTACATTTTCACAGTATATTGATGATTACAATGCTTATGCATATCGACGCTATTCTAACATACCGGATTGGGCAAAAGTCGCACCCTATGATATGTATATTCCATCACTGATTAATCCATTTAACTTCAACCCGGTTACTACTGGCTTTTGGGACTGGGTAGATTTAGTTACGCTTGTCACACCACGTTCGCAAAAATTTACTGTTTCTCCATTCCATTTTATACCCCACACTCATGCTTCTATGAAGGAAAATGACAATAGAGCTGTTCCTGCAACCCTTAATGATGGATCGATTATTTCCAAACAGATTAACGTTGCAAAGACAGAATTCATGAATGCAGTTACAGACGCGGATAAAGCGAATGCTTTAATGCTTATTGGATCTCGATTACATACATTTGCTGATACTTATGCACATCAGTTGTTTTCGGGGTACAATGAGAAATGCAATAATGCAGTGCTGGTTCAAGTAATCAATAATATGACTGAAGAAGACGAAACTGAAAAATATCTTAGCATAATAGTGAAATTCTTGCAAAAAATGCAGGATATACTCAAGGGTCACCAGCCTGCAATAGGCCATATGATGATTGAACATGTTCCTGATTATCCATGGATTTCTTTCACAATGAAGGCTCCTTTGCCTGATGGCGGAGAAGGGACGTATACGCGCAGCAATACGTCTGAATTTGTCCGGGCCAGCAAAGAAATCATTGATTATCTGCGAGATTGTCTCAACCAACCGCCTATTTCAGGAGATGAGTGGGAACAGTTTAAAGAAAAGATTGTTCAAGGCTTCTTTTTCGATGAAACGCTATACACTGATGAGGGAACACTTATTAGTGAATTAGTAAATCATTGGAGCGGAATTTTTGCTCAAGACGGGTACACCTACTCATATGATCGTCATGCATTGTTTGATGGTATTATCGGCGGATATTCTGTAGCAAGCACATCGAATGCGACGTTGGACACTGCAAATGATGCAGATACCATATTCCCAGCCATGAGTGCTGAGTTCTATTTGTATAACGCATATGCTGATAAATTACTTATAGAGCTTTATGGCTCGCAGCCGCGCTCATCCTGGTTTAATGCAGAAGTAGAAGAATCGTCCGATATCAAGCATCCTATGGAGCAGATAGAAAAATCCGAAGATATTAATATTTCAAATGGCAAATCACTATTATAACCGGATGCCTCACCAATAAACGTGGGCTGACACCGTTTTTCAAGTGGTGTCAGCCTAGCTTCTAAATAGCACGCTTTGAAGTTATATCATAATATTAATTTTAGGGTAAATCCTTGCTTTTCTTCTTTACAAATTAACCAACAAGGCTAGCAAAAATACAATTAAAATTAAGAGTAACCAAGCTAGAATTGTGATGCCAAAACAGATTAAAACTTTCGCGCTTGTTTTTAGTTTAGGCTGAATGCTTGCCCTTGCACAAAATGTAGCGCTTAAAAATCCTAATAAAAATGGCAAAGCTCCGCCTCTTGAGATAACAGGTATAGCTAAAGTAAGTACGACAAATATCCAAACCCACCAAGGTAGTTTCCATGCAGACTTATATTCTTCTTTGCTGCCAAGATATATTCCATCCATAGCGATATCAGCATTTTTACCTATGGAAACAAACTGCAACTGCTTTCCTGCAACAGTAATTGGAGCATCTATTATGCCTAAAAATGCTAGTTGACCTTTGTTTCTAATAACTTCTTCTTCTCCGTTTACGCTTAATATAGCCTTGCCAGTCAAGATGTTATTTTTGACTGATATTTCATATTGCGCTCCATCTATTTCCACTTCCCAGTTTTGCGTTTTCGCCATATAGTTCTCCTTGTTAATATTATTCAAATCTATGTTATTTAATTCTTAGCATATATCTTCGTCATAGCGCCATTTTCGGTTTCCGTTTGCTCAATGATATAAACTCCATCAAAGTAGCTTCCTTCAGCTATTATTTCTTTAGCTCTGTCAGACATATCACCAATGTACAAGTTAGGATGTTCTATAATCATAATTAATGCCTCGGCTGCTATTACGCTTAATTCGTCATAATCTTGTTTGTATTCATCGGATTCATATTCCACTAGGATCTCTAAAAAATAGCCGTTGTTTTTTTTGTAAACATATGAAATGCAAATATATGATTCGTTTTCTATACTACCTTTATAGATATAAGAAAGTTTGCAATAATCATTGCCAAGGTTATCGTCAAAACCAAAATCTATATAAAAATCCTCATTCTCGGCAATAAGATTTTTTTGGCTTAGTATATATGATACACGCGTATTAAAATCAGTATCATAAAAACTAAGAGGCGGTACGTGAATAGAGCTTTCTAATTCCGAGTTTTCAGATATTTGATTAGCTATATTTTCAGATAAGTTTTCATTTTCTGTTTTTGCGTCAGAAAGCTTTTGAGTTGATTCTTCAATTTCTGTCTTAAGTGTATTCAACGTATCTTCCAACTGGGAATAATCAGCTTCAAGATCACTTTTCTCATCTTCTTTTGCTTGAATATCTTCCTTGCTTATGCAGGAAGTAAAAATCATAACTATTGCTATTAAAATTATAAAAATCTTTGCTTTTTTCATTTTTTGCTCCCCTCATTCTGTTGTATCAATAATGGTTGCTGTATAAAAATTACCGCTTTCATCCGTTTCTAGTATAACGCTGTTATTATACAAAGGCTCTCCGGCAAAAAGCATTGTTACCAAATTAGTATCGAAGTTGAAGCTGTCATAGGATTCTTCGATGCACATGATAGTTACAAAACTCAAATTGCCAAGATAATGGCCGAACAATTCTTCGTTACCTTCAGAAGTTTTCTTGCCACCTGCAAAAATAATTTTTTCGATATTTTCGCCATCTCCGCTTAGCTCCAGCTCATAGAATAAATCTTCAGACAAATCTTCTCCGATGTATAAATAATATCTTAATTTACGGATTCCGTTTTCCCTTGTTTGAATAGGAAGTGAAGACATATTCAAATGAGCAAATTTCGGCATTTCAATCAGGTTGGAAAAAGCGAGTTCAAATTCAAACTTAGTAAACCCTAATCCGTGGTCTGAAGTCAACTCAATCTTTTCTTCTAACATCTCTTTTTCTTTAACTAAATTTGCTAGCTGATTGTCCAAGTCTTCCTTTTCTGAGATAACGCTTGAAATGTCGCTTTCTAATGTTGCTTTTTCATCTTCTAAGTCAGTCACTTCACCGTCAATTTCGCTGATTGAATCTTCCAAGTCGTTAATATCTAATTCCAAGGCCTCATAATCATCCTTGAGACAGCCTGAAAAAGACACCATGAGAAACACCGCCAATAATACGCAAATAAATTTCTTCATATTGCCTCCTTTAATAAACATATAAATATATTACAATGTTTGGCAGTTTAAGTCTATACTTTTCAAGTATTATGTAAAATATTTGTGAACAGAAAGATTTTGTGAGGGAATAGCTTAAAAATAATATCCAACGAAATACAGTAAAAAATGATATAATAATAACATAATAAGACAAAATATATTAGTGAGGTGATACTATGCCGGAAAACATAAAACCCTTTCTTAATGAAGAAGGTAAAATAATTGTTTGGCCGTCAAAACTGGCGAAAAAACTCGGTGTCCTTTCCTATCTTGCAGATAAATTTGAAGAGGGAAGAGACTACTCAGAAAAAGAAGTGAATGCCATTATAGATGAATGGCACACATTTGGCGATTATTTCATGCTTCGCCGAGGAATGGTGGACTATAAGCTTTTAAATAGAACTAGTGACGGATCAAGGTATTGGAAAGGCGAAAAAGAAGCTGTGGTACCTGATGACCCCAAATGTCTTTGCGCCGCGTTATATGTCGAAACGCAGGATAAAAAAGAAGAAAAATAGAGCATAGCTTTCTTGTTATTGAAGCAACAATATTCCACAAATAAATACAGATTAATTTAAATTTTTGGGCAAAAAAACTTCTTTTTTTTCAAATATTAATTACTAAAATTAATGGTCATCTTATTTCAATAAAAAATAGTACTAAAACAAGCTTGCATTGCTTGCATTATTTTACAATTGGGAATATAATGAAAATAGAAATAATTAACAGGAGGGACGTCCGTGATAAAAGACAGTAATTCATCTTTGCTCAAGGGTATTACCGTGGCAGCTTTCCTGATAATGATAACCGTCAATGCGCTGGCAAACATTCTTCCCCTAGGCGGTGTTGGCACCGGCGAGGTGTCTGAAGCGTATCCAAATCTTTTTGCTCCAGCGGCGATAACATTCGCTATTTGGGGGGTGATATATATACTTCTGGCAATGTTCACACTATATCAAGCCGGAATATTCAACAAAAATGAAGACCCTGAAAAGCAAAACCTTATTCGAAAAGTTAGCAAAATATTTATAGCAACATCGCTTGTAAATGCCGCATGGATATTTGCCTGGCACTATAAGATGATTAGTCTGTCACTCATATTGATGGTTGTGCTTTTGGGCCTGCTGGCGGTCATAATGTTATCTATGAAGCGGCATAGCTTTATGGGAATAGAGGAGCTTTTTGTTAAACTGCCGTTTTCGATATATTTTGGATGGATTACAGTGGCGGCAATAGCCAACATCACAATATTTTTTGTAAGCATGAATTGGGGCGGGCTAGGATTGCCTGATGTTTTTTGGGCAGTGGCGGTTCTTGCTGTGGGTGCGGCCATAGGTATAATTGCAATATTAAGCTTCAAAGATTTCTTTTATGGCCTTGTTCTCATCTGGGCGTATGCAGGAATCTTGCTTAAACACTTGTCGGCAAATGGTTTTGAAGGTGACTACACATCAGTTATAATAACAGTTTGTTTTTGCCTTGTACTTTTCGCCGCAGCCGAAGTCGCCGTAATATTTCTGCATACAACTAAAAAAAATAGTAATTTACATAAACCCTATAAACATTTTACGGAAAACTGATATTGAACAATAAATTATTATGGTATAAATAAATTGATGATAATTATAAAAAATATACACAAATATTTATGATTTGAGCTCGAAAGAGGTCGGATTTTGAATATAATTCTACATTTCCTTTTTCTCCTTCTTTAAAATGGAATTCCCGCCGAAATGGCGGGTTTTCCATTTTTATAAAAGAATAATTCTTCTTGCGCAGAGATATATTTTAAACACATACTTCTCTCGACTTTACTGCTGCTTGTTAATGATGAAAAATCAGATTATAATTAAATTAAAATAAATATCAGGAGGAACGATTATGACAAAAGTTCAAAATCCTATGGGGCTCAAATTAATTACAGTTTTTACCTTCCTTATGATGATTACAGTTAACGCGCTTGCCAATATACTTCCGATTGCAGGGGTGGGCACAGGCGAAGTGTCCGACTATTACTCAAATCTTTTCGCACCTTCGGCTATAACTTTCGCTATTTGGGGTGTGATATATTTGTTGCTGGCTCTTTTTACACTATATCAACTCGGCCTTTTCAATAAAAATGAAGATGCGCAAAAAGGCGCAATGATTATAAAAATATGCAAGCTTTTTTCTATATCTTCAGTTGTAAATACCGTTTGGATATTCACATGGCATTATAAGATAATATGGCTGTCGCTTATACTTATGGCTGCGATTTTAATTTTGCTTATATTAATCGCCACTGAAATAAAGAAAAATGATTTATCTTCTCGCGAAAAATTTATGGTACGCCTGCCGTTTTCAATATACTTCGGTTGGATAACAGTGGCGACCATCGCGAACGTCACCACTTTTTTGGTCAGCATAAATTGGGGAGGCTTCGGAATTTCGCAGGAATTGTGGACGGTTCTTGTTCTTGTGGTTGGAGCCGCCATCGGCATAGCGACAATAGTTTGCTTCAAAGACTTTTTCTATGGACTGGTTCTGATATGGGCATATGTTGGCATTTTAATAAAGCATTTGTCTTCATACGGATACTTTGGGGAATATACAGCTGTGATTATAACCGTTTCAGTTTGCCTTGCGCTCTTTGCGGCAACTGATATAGCCATTCTGTTAAGGAAAAAGAAAACAATATAACTCATATTCAATAAAATAATATTAAAATGAGATTAAGACCGTTTTTCGGTCTTTTTTTTGCATTTTAATATATTTACAATACATGTATAGATGCTATGACTGCGGATCTGAATATGTAATGAAAATCACAGATGAATGAATATTAATTTCTGACAGCCAAAAAGAAACCTGGATAAGATGAATGCTCCTTCTGATAGGGGATTGATTTTTATAAAAGAGGGCAGGAGCATTCGAAGCAAAGTCATTAGAAAAAAATAAAAAAACGCTGCTTTGGCAGCTTTATATATTGTGGTAAATCCCGCCGAATTTTTCCCTGTTGCAACCGCTGCAGACTGATTTTAGCGGCTTCTTTTCATTGCAAGAATTTTTTTTGTTATTCATATAATACAAGCTGAATAGCATTATGAATTTCTAATGTAAAGCATAGGTTTACAACGGTCAAATATGGACCTAAAAAAACTATTGACAAACGGAATTTTTGTGATATAACTAATCTTGTAAAAATCAATATATCCTATGAAAGGAGTCTCGGCTATGGTTACTTGCTACGATTGCGGCCTGCAGTTTAAAAGCAGAGTAAAAGACGGCGAAATCCAAGTGTATGATTCGGATGAAAGAGTGTGGCTAGACGAATGCCCAAGCTGCGGAAGCTACGATTTTTACGCTGAAGACGAAGAAGACGATTACTCTTATGCTGATAGCTATGATTATTAATCAAAATCGACAAAAAGCAGCTTAATAGGCTGCTTTTTTTATACTTAAAAAACGCTGAAAAAATTTGTTGACATTAGAAAATATTAGGTGTAATATTTCCAATCATAAAATATAATTTTATTATATATTATTAACAAAGAAGGTGATGAATTTGGTTAAAAATGAAGAGTTTCAACCTCCTCCGCTTAAGGTGGGTCTTACATATAACTTAAAGCATGATAATACATCGGAATCAGAGGCTGAATTTGACTCTATAGACACAATTAACGCAATTGCAAACGCTCTTAAATCGAGTGGGTGCGAGGTCATTTTATTGGAAGCGGACAGGGAGCTTCCCAACAAAGTTTTAAACAATTCAATCGACATAGTATTCAATATAGCCGAAGGTGCAAATGGACGCGGCAGAGAAGGGCATGTGCCGTCTATTTTGAGCTACTATAGCATAAAGCACACAGGTTCGGATGAAACAACGCTTTGCGTGTGCTTGGACAAGGCGCTCGCCAAACGTGTGCTTGTTTCGCATCGTGTAAAAACTCCAAAATATCAACTGATAGAAGACCTCGGATTTAAGCTAAACAAAAATCTTTTGTTTCCGCTTATAGTAAAGCCTAATGCTGAAGGGTCAAGCAAGGGCATAACTGAGGTTTCAGTGATAAAAAGCACGGAAGATCTTAGCCGTGTAATAGAAGAAAATTTTAAAGAGAAAAAGCATGCGCTTTTGCTGGAGGAATACATTGAAGGCCGTGAATTTACTGTGGGCATCGTGGGAAACGGAAAGGAAACAAGAGTATTTCGCCCGATGGAAATAGTGTTTAAAAACAAAACCCGCGGTTACGATGTATATGATTATGAAATAAAGAAAGACTGCATGAAGCATGTGGAATATGTTTGTCCGCCGCAGCTTTCTCCCTATATGGAAAAAAAGATGATGGACACCTCAAGAAAGATATATGGAATCTTGGGATGCAGAGATTTCGCACGGATAGATTTCAGGCTGACACAATATAATGATCTTTACTGCATAGAGATAAACCCTCTTGCGGGGCTTACGCCCGGCTATTCGGACTTTCCGATGCTGGCGGAGGCAAACGGTGTAAAATATGATGAACTTATTGGACTCATATTAACAGCCGCAATCAAAAGATATGAAATGGAGGGATTGTAGCGATGCTTCCAAAAATAAAAATGCAAACCAAACCAATATCAAAAAGCTGGAATGATTGGCATTGGCAGATGAAAAACAGATATAAAACGACTGAGGACCTTTCAAAAATATTGACTCTTTCGGAAAGCACAAACCAACAAATCGATTCATGTCTCAATACTTTTCGAATGGCGATAACCCCATATTATGCTTCTCTTATTAACCCTAACGACCCAAATTGCCCAATAAGAAAACAGTGTATTCCTCAAATAGAAGAAACATGCATTATGCCATTTGAGATGGCAGATCCTTTAAACGAGGAGGGAACAAGTCCGGTACACAACATTGTGCACCGATATCCCAACCGAGTTCTATTTTTGGTTACATATCAGTGCTCAATGTATTGTCGTCACTGCACCAGAAAGCGCGTTGTGGGCGAAACAGATTTTCCAATAACGGAATTTGAAATTAGAGCCGCCTTGAACTATATAAGAAGCAACGAAAGTATCGAGGATGTGCTGATTTCAGGAGGCGATCCTCTGACATTGGACGATGCTAGATTGGATCGTATATTAAAAGGTGTGCGCAGCATACCGCATGTAAAGATTATACGTATCGGTACAAGAGTGCCAGTGGTGATGCCGATGAGAATCACTCCCAAACTTTTATCCATGCTAAAAAAATATTCTCCGATATGGATAAATACGCACTTTAACCACCCGAACGAAATCACGCAACATTCAAAGAAGGCGTGTATTGACATCGCAAACGCGGGAATTCCCCTGGGCAACCAGAATGTGCTTCTGCGCGGAGTAAATGATGACCCAGAAGTATTAAAAGAGCTTTTCATGAACCTTGTGGCTATGAAAGTGCGCCCCTATTACATGTATCAGTGTGATTTAAGCGTGGGGCTGAACCATTTCAGAACTGACATAAGGCGCGGGCTTGAAATCATGGATAAAATCACAGGTGAGATATCGGGGCTTGCGGTACCGAAATTCGTTGTTGACGCGCCTGAAGGCGGAGGCAAGATACCCATAAGCCATGATTATATTATTGAAAAGACCGAAGAAAAGTATAAGCTTAAAAACTATAAAGACGAAATTTACTCATATCCTGTAATAGACTAAGCCCTTGAATTCAATAAAACAGCCCGCAAATGCTGGCTGTTTTATAATATATAGCAAATATCTTTAATCTAAGATTATAAGATTGCGTCACCGGTTTCTCCGGTGCGAATTCTGTATGCCTCTTTGCATTCGTATACGAATATTTTACCGTCTCCAAAGTTGCCTGTGCGCACCCTCTCCATAATGGGTGTGATTAATTCATCCGCCTTGTCGTCGGGCAGTACGATTTCCACTTTCACTTTAGGCAATAAGTTTATGGTAATCTCTGTTCCGCGAAAGAAGGCCTTCTTTCCTTTTTGCTGTCCGCAACCATTTACCATTGTCACGGTCATTCCATAGATTTCACGTTCGTTTAGTAGCTCTTTTAAATCTTCTAATTTTTCCGGACGTGTGATTATCTCTAATTTTTTCATAATTAGTTCCTTTCAGTCGATGTCTTAGGTTAAAATACTATCTTTAAAATCAATTGATTATTTTCATTATTTATTGTAGCAACCTAAAGGAGTTTATACAATACTGATATGTGAAAAAAGCTTTTTAGCATAATGCATACGTCAAACTAAAGCAGAATCAATATAATTATAATTTGCTTAATAATTATAATTTTCTATATAAATAGCCGGAAAGTAAAAAATATGAATGAAAAAAACAAAATTTGTGTTAGAATATGTTTAAATAAAGAGACTAAGGAGCTAAAATGCTATTATTACCATTTAACACTTTTATATTTGAAACATATAATTCGCCAAAGGAAATAGAAACAATTTTTAAGGAAAATACCATTTTGCAAGATGAATTCGTTTTGTCATTTATGAAGATGGCGGAACATCAGGACAAGAAATTTATCGGTGTGATTAATGAAAACAGCTTTCATCTGGCGAGGGTTATCCCATATTCAACCAGTTCTCTTCCGGTGCTTGAAGGTTTGGTGGAAGCAAAAGGAGACGGTTCCAAGATTACCGTCAAAATGGGACTCAACAAACTGATGCGAATTTTCATGCCATTTATTTTTGCGATTATGGCTGTGTTTTCCATTGGTATGTATTCCGGATTAATCCAGACGTCACTTTTTGGAGGCAAGGCTTTGTTGCCAACTTTGTTTTTAATTGGTAGCTATTATTTTATGATGCACACTTATAATAGGGAAGTAAAAAGGACAAAGCAGGCGCTTACAGATCTTCTTGGCGTCAAATAATTTATTAATATTATAATAATTTAAAAGCGGGGGATTAAATTTTTGTTTAACCTCCCGCTTTTTTGAAAATATTTTTTAAAACAAACTACATACGTTTGTTTTTATATACACCGTTCATTGTATATCCTACTGAGCCGAATCCCCTAACATACTTAAACAAGCGTTCTCTAGACACGCCGTTTTTGTCAGTGGCGGAAAATTTAAAGTCGCAGTCCTGCGGATTTTCGACAATAGCGTTGCAGGTGTTAAGGATATCAATTAAAAGAGCGCTTTCTAGATTTACTATGAAATGTCCCGGGAACATGTAGTCGAATTCGTCAAGACGGTCAACAAGTTTTACGAGTTCGTCACGGAAGGCTTCAATGGTGAAATACTCACCATATTCTGCTCCCGGCTTGGGGCCGCCGCCCGCTCCGATTACATCGCTGCAGACATCGTCGCCGGCAAAGAGTGTTCTGCCTTTTTTGTCCAGGAACATAGCATGACCGGCTTGATGCCCAGGCATCCATATAAGCTCGATATCATAGTCGTCGCCAAGGTTGAATATTTGACCATTCGGGCAGCCGACTATTTCATATTCTTCAAAGGGAATGATATCTTCGCGGTCAAATTCCATCCAGATACAGTTGCCGTCGTTGTCAAACAGATAGTCCCATCTTGTGGGTGTATTCTGTGCTTTCATCGCGTTTACCGCATATTCATGGCAGTAAGCCTTACCGAATGGGGAATTGCCGAAAGAGTGGTCAAAAGAACAATGAGTGTTAACAACTATTACGGGCATTCCACCGGTAATCTCATCGACTAATCCCTTAAGATTGCCGATTCCGAAACTAGTGTCAATCAGCATCGCCTTTTCCGGACCTATTACAAGATACATCCATACATCGCCCATGCCATCAGCGTTTTCCGTGAAAAGACCGTACATGTTTTCACGAAACTGATACACTTCGACATAAGGGTCAACGTCATATATTTTCCTTGTTTTATTGTTTTCACGCAATTCTTTCATAAACGCCCAGCTTATAAAATTCATCTCTGTAATCCACTTAATCCTCTTGGATTTAAGCTCCGACTTTATGGGCCAGTTTTGCTCTGTCATTTTGTTCCTCCTGATAAAATATTTGAAAGTGAATAATCACAATCTATTAAAGTTATAAATTTGCATACAGTATATAAATATTGTTATACATAATAAAACGGCCCGCCTTGACTCGCTTTAAGCCCAAGCTGCGGACCGTACTATTCTATGCAATTTTTAAACAAAGGTCAATAAAAAATCTGTATTGACACTTTAGCCTTTACGTTTCCATGGAACAAGCATGGAAACTTTCTTTTTATATTCATCATAATCGGGAGTTGTTTGCTCCACATGCTGCTCCATCATAGGTATCGAGATGAATATGAAAAGTGCTGTTACAAGCACCGCGCCGATTATGCGCATAAAGAGGCTTCCCGTTTGCTCCTGAGCCATGATGAAAATGCCCCACCAGAAAAGCACTTCGCCAAAGTAGTTTGGATGACGGGAATATTTCCACAGCCCCGTATCGATGTAAAGACCCGGATAATCCCTTCTGTGTCGCTTCATTTGCCCATCGCTTACCATCTGCATCATAGCGGCAATTATGCACACAGCGAAGCCGATTACAGTAAATGCCGAAAATTTTGCATCATTTTGGATTAAAAAATATGCGGGTATCATAGCCAGATATACAAGGACCGTGGGCATCATATTTATTCCGAAAAAGTTTGTTACAAACCACATTTTTGGATTTTTTTCTTTTAACATGTCATATCGCCAGTCAGCATGAGCTAGCCCGCGCCAACCCAATATCCAATTGGCGGTAAGCCGTACTCCCCAAAAAGCGACAGCTGTGATGAGAAGTATGTCGGGAAGCATAAGCTGCGTTCCGCGAAGGGCTATCCACACTGGAATCACAATCATCGGTGCCACCGACCAATATGGATCATATACGCTGGGGTTTTCAAGCAAAAGACCAGCCGCCCACACGATAACCGTCGCCGCGGCATCGGCTATGAAAAGCGCCCATAAAATGCCCAGATACGAAGTTAGGTGGAAGACTTCGATTGCGGCAAGAACAGCTATAATGTAGATTATGGTTACGAGGAATAATGATTTCTTTTTTGAATAATTTTTTCGCATAATCTTACCTCCTTATGTGTCGTTTGAATGTATATCAGTCCTCAAACAATTGCTTGAAGATTTTTTTGGCTCTTTTTGCTTCAATTTTATAAAATATCATCATAACCAGATATCCTAAAACAGAAAATACAAACCCTAGGTTATCTCGCGGCAAAATTGATTGGCTAAGCATAATTTTTGCCAATGAATATACAGAAAATGCGCTTGTTATCGCTAGAAAAGCAAGCATGAATACCGCTGTAATTTTTGAAAGTCCCATTTCGATGCTTATATTCGACCCATCTCCGTCTTCTTTTATCTCTCCGTTTATTACAGGCAAAAATGAATTCACAATCAATGTTACTCTTGAGATCTTAAATTTTGAATTATCGAACTCTCCGGCGAAGGTTTTTTTGTCCTCGCCCAGGATATCCATTTCGGTGACAGACAGACGTTTTTGAACCTGTGTTTCTTTTTTTAAAATGCCAACTGCCTGCTCGGGAGTTTTTTTTGTTTTGATGTTAATTTTGTCAAGAGGGAGAAAGATCATGGCGGCTCCTTAATTGCATGTAAGTTATTTTATCATATAGCGGGGATTTTGTAATGAATTAGATTCATATTCTTTGTGAAGTGGGTAAATTATCAAATCAAATGGAAAAGCTTTTGATTAAAATAATATAAAATTATTGATTTATGCGAAACATATATATAAAAACAAAAATACGGATTGACAGGAAACAGTCAAAGTGGAATTATTAAGTATATAGTTTGTTTGCCGGAAGGAGTTCTTATGAACATCAAAAAGGATTATAAATATGCACTTGTCGTTCCCAATAGTATGGGTTGAGGATTACTCTTCATGATAATCAGACATTTTTAAAATGCAGGTTACAAGCGCGGAAACAAACGCCGCGAGTGTTGTAAGTTTGCTTGGGCTTCCTGTTAAGGTGCTGACTGCCTTTATTAAGGCCCATATCGGATAAAATAAAAAGAAGTCTGCGCGAGAGAAACATGGCCTACGAAGGACCCGAAGTTAAAAAAGGCTGTCCGTGGGGATATAGGCACCAAATAAATATCGCTGACATCGTAAAAAGAGCTATAGAAAAAATGCGCGCGGCATTTCCGAATATCAAAGCACTGGCGGCAACCGTGCGTGAAGTTGAGAATATGAATCTTCATAAATGGGGTGCGGCTTTGTGGGAGAACGGAAATTGGTATATAATTGAACCAAAGCCTGTCCATGTGTTGGATCGCATTGGTGGAGGCGACGGATTTGTAGGCATAATGCTATACGCAATACTAAAGGGATGGGAGCCTGAGAAATGGGTTCAGTTTGACTGGACGAACGGTGCGCTTGCAACAACATTCTCAACTGACTACAGTCAGCCTTCCGATGAAGAGATGGTTTGGGATGTCTGGCGGGGCAACGCACGAGTTAATAGATAGTTTAAAAAACATAAAGTGGATTACTTGACATCAGAATCATAAAATGATTAAGAATTTTGGAGGGATACAATGAAAAAAGCTGATATAGGCGTGGTGGGGCTTGCGGTTATGGGCGAAAACCTCGTTCTCAACATGGAATCAAAAGGCTTTAGAGTAGCCGTTTTTAACAGAACTACTGAGAAAGTCACAAAGTTTGTCGAAGGGCGCGGCGAGGGTAAAAATATTATTGGAGCATATACTCCGGCAGAGCTTGCCGACGCTGTTAAAAAGCCACGAAAGATAATGCTAATGATTAAGGCGGGGGATGCCGTTGACGCTTTTTTGGACAGCATTATGTGCTATCTGGATAAGGGCGATATCATAATCGACGGAGGCAATTCCAATTTCAAGGACACTATCCGTCGAACACATAAAGTGGAAAAAGCTGGGCTTTTTTATATCGGGACCGGAGTTTCCGGTGGCGAGGAAGGAGCGCTTCACGGTCCGTCCATCATGCCGGGAGGCTCGGAAAAAGCGTGGCCAAAGGTTAAGGATATTTTCCAATCCATCGCCGCCAAAGTGGACGACGGAACTCCATGCTGCGACTGGGTGGGAGCAGATGGCGCTGGACACTTTGTTAAGATGGTGCATAACGGCATAGAATACGGCGATATGCAGCTGATAGGCGAAGCGTATTTTTTGATGAAGACAGTTCTGGGCATGGAGGCAGATGAAATGCACGAGGTTTTTGCGGACTGGAACACAGGAGATCTTGACAGTTATCTCATTGAAATAACTGCCGATATAATGGCGTATAAAGATATTGACGGTACGCCTCTTGTTGAAAATATTTTAGATAGCGCGGGGCAAAAGGGGACAGGCAAATGGACGGCTATCACATCACTTGAGGAAGGAGTTCCGCTGACACTTATTGGTGAGGCGGTGTATGCCCGATGTCTTTCGGCTCTTAAAGATGAGCGTGTTTCAGCAAGTAAGGTATTGCATGGCCCTGAAATCACCTTCGCAGGATTTAAAAAGCAGTTTATTGAAGATATAAAAGACGCGCTTTATGCCAGCAAGATAGTTTCATACGCTCAAGGCTACTCCTTGATGCATACTGCGGCCAAAACATATGGCTGGGATTTAAAATATGGAGATATCGCACTCATGTGGCGGGGAGGGTGCATCATCCGCTCGGCTTTTTTGGGCAAGATAAAAGAAGCCTATGACAAGAACAATGAGCTTGTAAACCTGCTTGTGGCTCCTTTCTTTAAGGGGAAAGTAGAGGCGGCGCAGGAAGGGTGGCGCAGAGCTGTGGCTACAGCCGTGCTAAACGGAATACCAGTTCCGGCGTTCTCGTCCGCACTCGCGTACTTTGATGGATACAGAAGCGAAAAACTGCCTGCGAACTTATTACAGGCACAACGTGACTATTTTGGAGCGCACACATACGAACGTACAGATAAGCCCCGCGGAGAGTTTTTCCACACTAATTGGACTGGTGTGGGCGGGGATACGTCATCATCTTTATACAACGCTTAAAAGAGTATTTTAAAATTATATATATCTGAGGGGGAACATGGTAAACATCACTTTGGAAAATGTGCAAAAGGGGTTAACAAAGACGGAAATACACAAGGCTTTGGATGAAGCTGTTGATGCGAATGCGGACAAGAAAAAGATTTTGCTCATACCGCCTGACAATACCAGAAGTCAATCGGGAGCGGGAGACATCACAGCTTATTTGTATAGGGCTTTTAAAAAGCGCGGTGCGAAGGTAAAAATAATGCCTGCGCTTGGCACTCATATGAAGATGACCGAAAGCGAGCTTAAATCCTTTTTCGGCGAAGATATTCCTATAAGCGCGTATATCCATCACAATTATAAAGAAGATACGATTAAGATTGGTACAGTGCCTGCTAAATTTGTTAAAGAAGTTTCCGAAGGGCTTATCCGAAAAAAAATTGATGTTGAAGTCAACAAAATTCTGACCGATGGCACATTTGATTTGATTTTTTCCATTGGGCAAGTTGTTCCACACGAAATAGCAGGCATGGCAAACTACTCAAAAAATATATTTGTGGGCTGCGGCGGCGAGGAAATAATCGGAGCTACACATATGATGGGAGCGCTTTATGGAATGGAGCGCACAATGGGGAGCGATCATTCACCTGTGCGCAAAGTCTTTGACTATGCGCAGGAGCATTTTGCAAAAAATATGCCTATTATATACATACTGACTGTGTGCATGGCCGAGAATAGGAAGGTGAAAGTGCACGGACTTTATGCAGGCAGAGAGCGAGCTTTGTTTGAAAGCGCAGTGAGCCTTAGCCAAAAGCTTAATATCACATATGTCGATCATCCGCCTAAAAAGATAGTCGTATATCTTTCTCCGAAAAAGTTTAAAACCACTTGGTTGGGTAACAAGGCGATTTATCGCACACGCATGGCTGTGGCTGACGGCGGCGAAATTGTTGTTATAGCTCCTTCCGTGAGACAATGCGGAGAAAATGAGGAGGCGGACAAACTAATACGCAAATTCGGATACGTGGGTCGGGCACAATTGTTGAAAATGTATGGAGGCAATGATGAGCTAAAAGCCAATCCCTCTGTTGCCGCGCATTTGATTCACGGCTCATCCGAAGGCAGGTTTAAAATCACGTATTGCCCGGGGCGTATGAGCCGTGAGGAAATAGTGGGGCTTGGTTATTCTTATATGGATATCAAAGAAGCTCGTGAGAAATATAAGGTAAAGACATTAAAGGACGGATGGAATAAGGTGGGCGGCGAGGAGATATTCTTCGTGTCAAATCCTGCGATGGGTTTGTGGGTGGATGAAAAAAGGCTAAAGTAAGGATATATAAATTAAAAGCAGATATATAAAAAGGCTTGATTCATTGAATCGGGCCTTTTTATTCTATACATATCCTTATTGCAAGACAAGCTATTGGTTCAGTCGGCAGTGTCTGTTTGCCAGCTATCTCAAGTTTTGAATCAGCTGTATGTCGTATCCGTCAGGATCGTTCACGTGAATAAAGCGCATATTGGGATTGGGGCTGATAATAGGGGAGACCACCTTGTGCCATTTACTTTCAAGCAGCGCTATCATCTCTTCTATGGTTTTTTTGCTCATAAATCCGACGGATATACCTTGGCTGCTTGATTTCTTATTGTTTGGTGCGCATATAAGCTCAATCTCGCTTTCCCCTTCGTTGCCCAAGAAAGCCAATTCAATTTCGCCATTGGGGGAAAACCTTCTTTTTAAAGGCAATCCGATGATTTCCTGATAAAATTTTAAAGAAGCATCCAGATTGCTTACCTGCAAAGTTGTCCATGTAAAATTCATTTTTTGCTCTCCTTTTTTTGCTGTGCAACTAGTTGTTTTAAAATTTCTTATTGGCGTTTATATAATTAAAATTAATATAATCTAATTTTATTATAAATCAAATCATAACTTTTTGGGATTGTTTTTATTTTATATTAAGTCATTAATTTTTTAATATAAAAATTACTTTGAAAATACAGAGTTTAAGATTTTAAATTAATTTACAAAAAAGAAAGCAAAAAAATATAAATATGCGTATTATAGTACAAATATTTTATGGCAATCTGTTAGATATTGTGATATTATATATAAAGTTTCGTTCATTTTGAAACTCAAACTTTCATAATGACGAACAAGGCAGACCACTCAAACTTGTATTAATTTTATATTTTAATTTATAGGGGGATTTAAAAAATGTTTTACATCGTATTTGCGGCTGTTTCTGTCGCGCTTTTGACCGCATTGTATAATTTTATAAAGGTCAAGCGCAAGGACGCCGGAACACAGCAAATGAAGCAGATAGCTGCGGCTATCCAAGAAGGTGCTAATGCTTTCTTAATGCTCGAGTACAAAATCATTCTCGTCGTATGCCTGATTGTCACAGCGGTTTTCGCCGTTCTTATTGGATGGTATGTTGCCGTGGCCTTCGTACTTGGCGCAATAATGAGCGCGACAGCGGGCTATGTGGGCATGAAGATGGCAACAATCGCAAACGTACGCGTTTCGAACGAAGCCCGCGTATCCAAGAATTTAGGTGCAACCTTAAAAGTTGCTTTCCAAGGCGGCTCAGTTATGGGCCTTTCCGTTGGTGGATTCGCGTTACTTGGACTTGGAATTGTGTTTTTAGTTTTTGGTAAGTTTATGGGACAGATGGATCCTGTAAACCTTACTGTTGACACAAACTGGGTGGGCGTAAGCTTTATACCTTTTGCTATGACAGTTTCCGGTTATGCTTTGGGATGTTCGCTTATCGCTATGTTTAACCGCGTAGGCGGCGGCATTTACACGAAAGCCGCTGACATGGGAGCAGACCTAGTTGGCAAAACAGAAGCAGGAATACCTGAAGACGATCCTAGAAACCCGGCAACAATCGCTGACAACGTTGGTGACAATGTAGGTGACGTGGCTGGATTGGGAAGCGACCTTTTGGAAAGCTTTGTAGGCGCAATAATCGCTTCAATAGCGCTTGCGGCCTATAACTTCTTCCTTGAACCCGATCTTTTCCCGGCGGCTCTTACCACTAAGCTTATCAATTTCCCGATTATTTTCGTTTCAATCGGACTTCTCGCGTGCGTTATCGGCATCTTGACGCTTATACTTAAAAAAGTGTCCAACAAACCACATAAAGAACTTAACATTGCAACAACCACTTCGGCTCTTTTGACAATACTCGGTACAGGTGTTTTCACTTACTTGTATTTCAGCGGAGTGGACAAAGCGACTCTTGCGAAAGCGGGATTTGCCGCAGGCGCTCTTTCGCCGTGGATAGCCGCAGTGCTTGGAATCGTATCCGGTATCGCAATTGGCGCGATTGCCGAATATTACACAAGCTACGACTTTGAACCAACACGTAAAATCGCGCGTTCTTCAATTGAAGGCACAGCGCTTACAATTACTGACGGTCTTGCCGTTGGAATGAAATCAACAATGTTACCTGTTATAATTCTTGCAATCGCGACAATTGTTTCTTTCCGCTTAGCAGGAATATACGGCGTAACAATGGCTGCCATCGGAATGCTTTCATTCGTTGCAGCGACAGTATCGGTTGACACATACGGACCAATCGCCGACAATGCCGGCGGTATTGCCGAAATGAGCAAACTTGATCCTGAAGTACGTAAAATCACAGATAAACTTGACTCAGTAGGAAACACCACTGCTGCTGTAGGAAAAGGCTTCGCAATCGGTTCAGCCGCTCTTGCCGCTCTTTCACTGCTCGCTTCATACCTTCATTCGCAGGTATCGACAGGCGGTGTACACTTAGAACTTGTGCTCAACGTTATCGAGCCGCTTACATTGGCTGGTGTGCTAATCGGCGGAGCGCTTCCGTTCTTCTTCTCGGGCATGTTAATTGACGCTGTTTCCAAAGCTGCTCGCAAAATGGTTCAGGAAGTTCGCCGTCAGTTCATGAAATATCCCGGCATTTTGACAGGTGAAGAATTGCCTGATTACCGAACATGTATCGAGATTTCGTCCGCAGGCGCGATTAAAGAAATGAAGTACCCGGCGCTTATCGCCGTTGCTTCACCTCTTGTTGGCGGATTTATATTCGGCGCGACTTTTGTTGGCGGATTGCTAATCGGAACAACTCTTTCAGGCATCATGCTGGCTCTATTTACGGCCAACGCCGGCGGAGCTTGGGACAATGCTAAAAAGTACATCGAGTCCGATGAGCTTGAAGGCCACGGCAAGGGAACAAACACTCACGCCGCCGCAGTTGTCGGCGACACAGTGGGCGATCCTTTGAAAGATACAGTTGGTCCTTCTCTTGATATCTTAATCAAGATCATGGCTATCGTATCTCTTATCGGTGTTTCTTTCTTCGGAAAGTTCAACTTGTTCTCACTGTTTTATTAAGCGAAGATTTGATTTATAGAATTTAGATAGTTGCTTTCAAAGACCTCTCGGATTTATTCGGGAGGTTTTTTGTTATTTCATCATGTGTGGTAAAATAATGTATATCAAATTTAAACATATCTGACATTGCAAATGAAAGGTGGCATTATGGACATTATTATTAAAAAGCTTACACCCGCTCTCATAAACGATTACCTTAACTTTTTTGACAACGTCGCCTTCACTGACCACAAAGAATGGTCGTTTTGCTACTGCATGTTTTTCCACACAACAGATGAAATGGAGGAGGCGTATGAAAAAACGGGCGAAGTTAAAAATCGGGATTACGCCATTGAATATATTAACGCCGGTAAGATGAATGGATATTTAGCCTATGCGCAGGATAAAGTTGTCGGCTGGCTTAACATTGATGACAAGCAAAGTTTTTACACATTGAGCCGTGAAAGAAGACCTGAGCTTTGGACGGATAATTCAGGGGATAATATTAAGTCAGCTGTTTGTTTTTTGATTGCGCCGGCTATGCGCGGAAGGGGAATCGCAACTAGGCTTTTAGAAAAAGCGTGCGCAGACTCTAAAGCAGAGGGGTACAATCTAGTCGAGGCGTATCCTGTCAAAGCAGCGGGGGATAACTTCCTTCACTATCATGGCCCTATCAGCATTTATAATAAGAATGGGTTTAGCGTTTATAAAGAACTTGATGATATCTTCATTGTCCAAAAAAAATTGTAAAATAAATTCAATTTTAGAGATAGAAAAACCTCCGACATATGTCAGAGGTTTCAGACTGTCGAAAAAGTCATTCTAAGGAATGGCTTTTTTTGGTATAATAGAAGTGGGCACAAAATGATAGAAAAACAAAAAAACAAAAGCGAACAAATACAGCTGGTAAGTGTAGAAAGCCTAGTTCCGAAGAATCATCTATTAAGGAAAGTCAATAAAGTGATGGACTTTGAGTTCATATATGAATTAGTAGAAGATAAATATAGCAAAGATATCGGTAGACCAGCAATTGACCCAAAAGTACTGGTAAAAATGGTACTGATACAACATTTGTTTGGAATAAGATCGCTAAGACAAACAACAAAAGAAGTGGAAGTAAATATAGCCTACAGATGGTTTTTAGGATATGATTTCACAGACAAGATACCGCACTTTTCAACATTGAGCTATAACTTTTTGCATAAGTTCACACCTGAAATATTCGAAGAAATATTTAGTCATATTTTAGAGGAAGCAATAAGACGAGATTTCATAAAAGTTGAAACGATATTTATCGATGCAACACATATTAAAGCAAATGCCAATAAGAACAAAAAGCATAAGGAAACAGCAAAAATCGGAGCAAGGGTATATGACGAACAACTTCGCAAAGAAATAGATGCAGATAGAAAGTCAAAAGGAAAAAAACCATTCAAAGACAACGATGATAATGATAATATTCCATCATCAGGAGCAACAAGAGAAATCACAGTATCAAATACAGACCCTGACAGCGGAATATTTAGAAAAGGTGACCATAAAGTAGAATTTGCGTACACAACACACACCGCATGTGATAGAAATGGCTTTGTTCTAGGCAATGTAACTACAGCGGGAAATATCCACGACAGTAAAGTTTTAGATGCAATTTATGATAAGGTGACCAGTAAATTTAAAGAAGTTCAAACTGTTGCAGCAGATGCAGCGTACAAAACACCGTGGATATGCAAAAAGATATTTGACGATAATCGAAATCCATCATTGCCTTATAAAAGACCCATGAGTAAAAAGGAGTTTTTCAAACCATACGAGTATGTATATGACGAATATTATGATTGCGTAATCTGCCCAAACAATGAAGTTTTAAAATATGCAACGACAGACAGAAACGGGTACAGACAATACAAGAGTAATCCTATAATATGCAGTAGTTGTCCACATCTTAAAAAATGCACTCACAGCCTTAATCATCAAAAAGTAGCAATAAAACATATTTGGCAAAATTACATAGAACGAGCAGAAGACTTCAGACATTCGTATTTAGGCAAAGCAACTTATGCGTTAAGGAGTCAAACTATTGAAAGGGTCTTCGCAGATGCTAAGGAGAAACATGCGATGAGATATACACCATATCGAGGTATAAAGAGAGTGTCCGGTTGGATAACTCTCAAGTTTGCATGTATGAACCTTAAAAAGATGGCTTTGTGGGCTTAGGTTGGCCCTGTTTTCTTCTGTAATTTACGCAATTTCTCTATAATTATATCGGTAAAGCGAGAAAGCACCGTTTGCCTTGCGACAGATAGGTGCTTTCTTCGACAGTCTGAAACCTCCGACATATGTCAGAGGTTTTTTGAATATATAATTAGATGAATATCACCAGCATCTGCCCAGCTTTGTCTTTCTGCAAGTCTGCTTGTTTTCTTCACACTGATAGCAGATTTCATTTGTGAACGTCTTGTCGTCCTCATATTCTTTCACGTTTTCCAGTGTGGTCTCGGCTATGGCTTGAAGCGCTTCCTGTGTGAAAAAGCCCTGATGGCTGGTAACCAACACATTGGGGAAGGTGAGAAGCCGCGCGAGAGTGTCGTCGTTCATTACTTCGCTTGACAAGTCTTCGAAGAAATATGCTGATTCCTCCTCGTATACGTCCAGACCAGCGCCGCCGATTTTCTTGCTCTTTAGCCCTTCGACGAGGTCAGGCGTATTAACCAATCCGCCACGTGATGTATTAATAATATAAACGCCTTGCTTCATTTTTGCTATCGAGCTTGCGTGAATGATATGCCTTGTTTCGGCTGTCAGTGGACAGTGAAGCGATATCACATCGCTTTGTGCGTATAGCTCGTCGCGGGTAACGTTTGTCACGCCATCTAGCTCCTTAGGATACGGATCATAGGTTAAAACTTTCATTCCGAAGCCTTTGCAAATGTCGATGAACACCTGTCCGATGCGACCTGTGCCGATGACGCCCACTGTTTTGCCGTAAAGGTCAAAGCCGACCAATCCATTGATGGCGAAGTTGCCTTCTCGCGTTCTGTTGTAGGCTCGGAATATCTTGCGGTTAACGCCGAGCAGCAGCGCCATCGCGTGCTCCGCCACAGCGTACGGCGAGTAGCCCGGAACACGCACGACGTACATTTTTCCGAAAGCCGCCTTAAAGTCAACATTGTTATAGCCCGCGCATCTCATTGCGATAAGCTTTACGCCCAGTTCGCTGAGGGCGTTGACTGTTTCCTTATCGATTGTATCGTTTACGAAAGCGCAAACAGCGTCATATCCCTTGGCGAGGACTGCAGTGTCGGCGTTCAGCTTGTCTTCGTAATATTTTATTTTATACCCATAGTTTTCATTGACTTTGTCGAACCAGACTTTGTCATAGGGTTTGGTGTCATAGAATGCTATTTTCATGTACTCACTCCGTTCGTGCATTTTTATGTTTTTCACTATTATGTATATACTACCATTTTGCTAGGACATAGACAAGTGCATTTTTTTCAAACCTAAATTTGACGCTATATCCAAACAAGGAATTATTATTTGCAAAGAAGAAAAGCCTTGGCATTTCATTGAAGATGGGGAAGCGGAAGAAAACTCTAGCTACCTTTTCGATTTCTTTTTCTTGAATATCCTTTGGGTTAGCTTTGTCAAGTAGTTCGGAGATTCGCCTTCAATAAGCTTAGTAATGTCATCAATCATTGCGAGTGCCGCGGCTCTGCCGATTCCAACGCTTTCTTCCACTTTTGTGAATTCGGTGGGGCCAATGTTTTCGGTATCTACCACGATTGTGATGTCGGCAGTAGGCTTATCGCTGCGCATTGCTTCCCATTGCTGAAGCTCGAAAGAATATATCATAATGTCAACGATATTTTTTGGTGAAGATCGAAGTTCTCCTCTGTAACCCACATCCACCGCTATCACAATATCCGCACCCATATCACGCACAACATCCACAGGCACTCTTACCAGCACACCGCCGTCAACATAAGTCTTGCCGTCGAGCATCACAGGCTCAAACACTCCGGGCAGGGAGATGCTGGCGCGCACCGCGTCGGTGGCCTTGCCGGAGTCGAATACCTTGACCTTGCCATCTTCCAAACATGCGGCTATCGTCGCGAAAGGTATTTTCATCTCATCGATATTACGGTCACCGGTAAGCGTGGTAATGATGGTGTCGATATTATTGCCTTTAATAAGGCCTACTTTAGGCAGGGTAACATCAATAAGTTTTCCGTATCCATTGCTGAAGGTATCGGACACAAAGCTATGTATTTCCTTTGCGGAGGTGCCGTTTGCGAACATGCATCCTATGACAGCTCCCATGCTGCAGCCGGCGATAAAGTCTATTTGCACGCCGTGTTCTTCCAACACTTCCAAAACACCGATGTGAGTTAGCCCTCTTGCGGCGCCTGCTCCGAGAGCCAGCCCGATTTTGACCTTTTTATCCATCCAATCACTCCTTTGAGCGCATTTTATTCATTTATTAAATTCTACCATTTTAGTTGGTTTTAAACAATACTTTTTAAAAAGCTTGTTTGAAGATTGATGTATTGTGAACATATAAAATGCTGACAACTTATTCATTATGTGATATTGTGTAACAATATTAAAATCAAAAATATATAATTAACTCAAATAAGGTAGTCTTAATGAAGAAAATGAACAAAATAGATATTTTGGAAGGCAATATTTCCAAAGTTTTAACTCAGATGACCATTCCAATGATTTTTGGCATATTGGGCATTGTGGCTTTCAATATGGCGGACACATATTTTATCGGTAAGCTAGGCACACTGCAATTGGCGGCGATTTCATTTACTTTTCCCGTTGTAATGGTATTTGGCAGTATTAATCAGGGAATCGGCATCGGCGCTTCCGCTGTGATTTCGAAAGCTGTGGGAATGAAAGACCATGATGATGTGAAAAGACATGTCACCGACAGTCTTTTGCTGGGTGTGCTAGTCTCGGTAGTTATCGCAACAATCGGCCTGCTTACAATCAATCCTCTGTTTCGTTTGATTGGCGCTGACGACAGCGTTATGCCCATCATTAAAAGCTATATGCGTATTTGGTATTATGGCGCGCCTTTCATTGTTATACCCATGATTGGAAACGCCGCGATACGTGCTTTGGGCGACACCAAAACTCCCAGCATAGTTATGCTTGTGGCGGCGGGTGCTAATATAGTTTTGGATCCGATATTAATCTTTGGCTTCGGCACTTTCGGCGGATTGGGAGTGCAAGGCGCGGCTATCGCGACTGTTGTTTCTCGCTTTATTACATTTTGCGTCGCCTTGGCGATACTAATATTCCGCGAAAAAGTTGTGGCTATAAAAGGCATAACGTTTAAAGAGGTTATGCAGTCGTGGAAGAACATTTTGTTTGTTGGGCTGCCCAACGCTCTGGCAAGGGTTATTTTGCCCATTGGAAACGGTGTTATCACCGGCTTGATTGCAAAACTGGGCATTGATTTTGTCGCCGGATATGGCATCGCCACCCGACTTGATTTCTTTTTCCTTGCTGTGCTTCAGGCGCTGTCGGCGATTGTACCTATTTTCGTCGGGCAAAACTTTGGCGCGAGAAATGGGGAGCGCATCAAAAAAGGTGTATTTTTAAGCGGAAGGTTCGCCATGATTTACGGAGCGGGCGCTTACGCCGTTTTGTTCTTTTTAGCTCGACCATTGGCAGGCTTTTTCAGTGATAACTCCGCGGTAGTCGACGTTGTTGTGACATATATGCGTATTTTCCCCTTGGGTTATGGATTGTACGGAGTGGTGCAGGTATTAATTGGCGCTTATAACGCTTTGCAAAAGCCTATCCGAGCTTCTTTGATGAATCTTTTGCAAGTGTTCGCGCTTTACATTCCTCTTGCAATTGTAAGCGTTAATTTTTTCGCCGAGAAGGGCATTTTCGCTTCAGCGTTCATTTCTTTTGTGATTGTTGGCATTGGATTTTCTCTCTTATGGCGGCGGGATGTGGAGCGTTTATTTCTTCCTGTTTAGGCAGGGGCGAGTTAGTCGTACACCTTTATCATACAGTTTTTAATTAAAAAAAATAATCTCTTATAGAGATTAGATGATAATAAAATGAAATAATGTATAAATATTATTATTCAGAACCTTTCTTCGTGATTCTAGCAATCATTTTCTTGACGTCTTCTTTATTTGATGGGTCTACCAATATTCCGGTTAAAACTAATATTTGTATTGCGCTCATAATAGCAAGTTTCGCTGTTGCAGCTTCAATGCCAACTTTTTCCCATACGCCAAATATTGTTAGTATCGTTATTAATTCTGCAGTTAGCGCAATCCATAGGGTTTTACTTTTCCATTTGCTTTGTGGTTCTCTTTCCTCTTCGATTTTTTGAACTCTTTGTATTTCTATTTTGTCCGACATTTTAACCTCCAAATCTAATCAATAATAACTAAAGTAAAATAATATACTTGATAGTATATTTGTTGCCTTATTTGGTTGAAATCTATTTGTATAGTTAAGTTGATTGGAAAGATTGACATATTATAGAAAGTGATTGACTAATTGTAAGTTGACTTAATTCAATAATCCTTATTTAGTCATTTGGATAAGAATTTAACAACCACATTATATTACTCATATTGTAGATAGTCAATATTGAATATGGTGAATATGACATATAAAAGAAATGCGATATATTGAAGCTATTCAATAGCGTAATTTCGCTTGTACTGCATGACATATGCTAAAATGCGCAAGATGTTTCAGCACTTAATAGTTGTAAGCAGGATAGCGCCCCTAATCAGGGGAGCTGGCATCCGTAGGATGACAGAGGGGTTTTCCTCGCGCCCTTTTACACCTTCGATGTAACGGGCGCTTTTCTTATTACCTTGGGGGCTGCGCCCCCAAACCCCCGCTTAAGAGCAGTGTTCCATTTGCTTTTTTCTATCAAGCAGCAAAAATTGATAAAATTAAACTTTGTACTGTCATCTGTGCTTAAAGAAGCAGGAAGCTGACAAGTCGCCCCTTAAAAAAAAGAATTTGGCGAAG
The DNA here is from genome assembly GCA_963675575.1 of Christensenellaceae bacterium. Lineage (GTDB taxonomy): Bacteria > Bacillota > Clostridia > Christensenellales > UMGS416 > JAGLOK01. The sequence continues at coordinate 1,594,432 of OY776378.1, read as the reverse complement.
CCAAAACTCTTTTACTGTGAAATGTAATAGAATTTTAAAGATAAGACATTCCTTTGCGTTTTCTGAAAGCGTGTAGTGTTGAGGGGCGGGGGACCATGAGTGAAGCGAATGGTGGAGGGGTTGGGTACGAACTGCGGTGCTAAAGTTACAATAATTGCAAAATATATTAATAAATGATAATATAGGTTTATTAAAAGATTAGGAGATTATTATGTCAAAGCCTAATGTATTTGTTATAATGCCTTTTTCTACAGATTATATGAAAACTTTTGAGTTTTTGCAAAAAAAACTAAAAGACTCATATAATATTATTAATGCTAATTCGGAAAATATGCAAAGTATTATGAAAGATGTTGTCAATGGAATTAATGATGCTGATTTTGTAATTGCTGATTTAACAGAAGTAAATGCTAATGTCTATTATGAATTAGGAATTGCTCATGCATTAAGAAGGAAGGTAATAACAATAACTCAGAAAATTAATGAGTTACCATTTGATTTAAAAGCTTATAGAGCAATTCCATATATATTAAACTACAATTATGCAGATAAATTTATTGATGATATAAAGACTATTTTAGATAAAGGCGTTAAAGAAGAAATAGAATTTAGTAATCCTGTTATAGACTATTTAGAAGGTAAAAAAAAAGATAAAATAGTAATTAAGGAAATAAATGAAGGAGAATCTATTTCTGAAGATGATAAAGGCTATATTGATTTAGTAACAGATATTAATTTAAATATGAATCAAATAAGTGATTCTGTTATAGATATTACTAGTAAAATGAATTATATGACAGAGAAAATGAATGAAAAGACTGAACAGATAAATCGTTTAAAAGAAACTAAAAAAGTAGATACAATCAATGTAGTTATAGACCAAACTTCAAAAATTATAAATAACTTCTCATGTGAATTAGGAAATTTTAATGATTTTTACGATATAACATGGACAAGAATCACTAACGATTATAATCACTTAATTGAAAATAAATTTATAATTTCAAATAAGGATAATAACAGTTTAACTGATGAAATAGAAGCATTAGTTAGACTAAAAGAATCTAAGATAAATGTTAAAGATAAATTAGGCAGTTATAAGACTTCAGTAGAAGGTTTAATTGGAGCTAAGGCAAGTTTAACAAGAGCATCTAAAGCATTAATTAAAAATTTAGATGCATTTGATATACTTTTTCAAAATGCTATAAAAGATATAGATAAAATAGTTGAAAAACACAAAGTGTTGTATCTTGATTAATTAAAATACCATTTTAAATAATCAAGAAGAAAGACTTCTCATCTCTGAGAAGTCTTTCTTTATATCCAAGTAAAGTGTGCTTTATATATCTATACTATTTATTTAGTCAACGCCTGCTCAACAGCAACAGCAACCGCTACACTAGCGCCAACCATGGGATTATTACCCATGCCGATCAAGCCCATCATTTCAACGTGAGCGGGAACGGATGAGCTGCCGGCAAACTGAGCGTCGCAATGCATTCTGCCCATGGTGTCGGTCATGCCGTAAGATGCCGGGCCTGCCGCCATGTTGTCTGGGTGCAAAGTACGTCCTGTGCCGCCGCCGGAAGCCACGGAGAAGTATGTTTTGCCGTTGTCAATGCTCCACTTTTTATAAGTGCCGACAACAGGGTGTTGGAAGCGGGTGGGATTGGTGGAATTTCCTGTGATGGAAACGTCAACGCCTTCTTTTATCATTATCGCAACGCCTTCACGAACGTCATCTGCGCCGTAGCATCGGATGCCGGCACGCTCGCCGTCAGAATAAGGAATCTCTTTGACAACAGTCAGCTCGTCGGTATAGTAGTCAAACTGAGTTTGAACATAAGTGAAGCCGTTAATCCTTGAGATAAGGTAAGCCGCGTCTTTGCCAAGTCCGTTAAGAACTACCTGCAAAGGTGTTGAGCGCACTTGGTTCGCTGTGCGGGCGATGCCTATTGCGCCCTCCGCCGCCGCGAATGATTCATGTCCTGCGCAAAAACAGAAACATTTGTTTTCTTCCAAAAGCAGCATTGCTGCCAGGTTTCCGTGACCGATACCAACCTTGCGGTTTTCAGCAACAGAGCCGGGAATGCAGAATGCCTGCAAGCCAACGCCGATTGCTTTAGCGGCCTCAGAAGCGTTCACGCTGTTTTTCTTGAGAGCAATAGCGGCTCCGAGTGTATACGCCCATACGGCGTTTTCAAAAGCGATAGGCTGTACTTCGCGAACGATAGTGTCCACGTCCAAGCCTTTTTCTATAGTATATTCTTTAGCGGCGTCAAGGCTGTCAAAGCCGTATTCGTTAAGAACTTCGGTGATTTTTTCTATTCGTCTGTCATAACCTTCAAATGTAGCCATGTTGCCCCCCTTACTCATTACGCGGGTCGATGTATTTGACCGCGTCTGCATATCGTCCGTATGTTCCGATGTTTTTCTCCAAAGCTGTGTTAGCGTCAACGCCTGCTCTGATTGCGTCCATCATTTTTCCTTGGTGAACGAACTTATAGCCGATAATCTCATCGTTTTCGTCCAAGCCCAAGCTTAAGATGTAGCCTTCAGCGAGTGAAAGGTAACGAGCGCCTTTGGCAACTGTTGAGTAAGTTGTGCCAACAACGGAAGTTAAACCTTTTCCAAGGTCTTCAAGTCCTGCGCCGATTGGAAGTCCGCCTTCGGAGTAAGCTGACTGACTGCGTCCGTAAGCTATCTGCAAGAAAAGCTCGCGCATAGCAGTGTTGATAGCGTCGCACACAAGGTCTGTGTTTAGCGCTTCAAGCGGTGTTTTGCCGGCGAGAATTTCAGCTGCCATAGCGGCTGAGTGAGTCATGCCTGTGCAGCCGATTGTCTCAACCAGTGCCTCGTGGATGATGCCTTCTTTGATGTTTAGTGACAGCTTGCATGCGCCTTGCTGTGGTGCGCACCAGCCCACTCCGTGTGTAAAGCCTGAGATGTCTTTAATCTCTTTGGCTTTCACCCACATACCCTCTTCGGGGATTGGTGAAGGACCGTGATGCGGACCTTTTTTCACGCAGACCATTTGTTCAATTTCATGGGTATACTGCATTTGGTATATTCCTCCTGATATTTTTTAAGGCTCTTGGCGGATGTGACCGCCGGTTTACCCGTTTTTACATATACGAAACAGATTATACCACAAGATATAGGCTCAAAAAAGAGGTTTTTTATATTGCTTAAGTTTTAATTTAGTAAAGTAAATCAGAAAGCTTATAATAAAAAAACTTCCGATTATAAACCGAAAGCTTTTTATTTGACATATATCTTTTATTCTATGGATTGGCGGTTTCCTCCGCAGGGGGATCTGTGGCTTCCGGCTCTTCCCAGTCATATATAAATCTGCCCTGAAGAAGGGGATAGTTATCGTATGTGCCTGTAACATCAGCGTATATCGAGTATTTTTCGCCCACTTCAAAATCTTGGTTTCCGTTGTATTCGATCATGATGTATTGCAAGCCATCAACGCCTACATCGAAAAGGTACATGCGTGAAGTGTCGGTGTCTTCGCGCTTGATAACTGTGCCGTTGCAAACAAAAACTTGGCCTATAAGTGCGCTTGTTGATTGTGAAAGATAATCATATTGCATAGGCCAGGCGGAACGCGTATAAAGCCGGTGGTCAGGAATTCGCTCGATGCGATGAATCAAGGTGGCGCTTCTGCCATCCGGTGTTTCCACCAACATTTCTATATCGTTCCATCCGAAAGAGGACAGCGCGTACTTGAATTTGAATTTTTTTCGCACTTCTGTGGTACCGTCGTCTTTTTCAACTGTAACTGTTTCAGGATAAGAAACATCTGCCGCCACTCGTGAAGTGTCCACAAAAACCTCTGCGTTAGGCTCCACTGTGCCTTCAATCCAAACCGCGTCTTCATGGCTTGTAGAGGGAGGTGAGCTAAGCTCTATTGATACGTCCAGTATAGGCCGCCTTACTTCAATTATCTCGGTATGCCGTCTGTGCTTATATGTTTCAACTTCGACTAATATTTCATTATCTCCTTCGTTTAAATTTACGTATTTTTGCGCATAGCCGTTAGTGTCGACGATGTCGGTAAGGTTAATGTCGTCTATTATCACGCGACTTCCGGAATCGACTTTTATTTTAACCAGCACCTGTGTGTAATCAACCTTCATTCCGGGTTCTGTTGGATATACTATTTTAAGAGGGGACAGGGGAACTTCTATGCTATACGAATCAACACTCAGCGGAATTTCTTCGCCTTCTTGAGAAAAAAGCGAAGCTTTTAAAGCCACCTCTACATATTCAGCTGAGTCATCTTGAGTGTCCTCTTCGGGGATAAATGAGGAATCGTCAAGATAAAGAATTGTTTTATTGTTTTGTATGGACAGCGAGTCATTAATCGGTTCGTCTATGTGTACGCGCTCGCCGTCTTCACCATAAAATGTTATCTGATGCCATGTCTGTCCATCTATCATTATACGTTCAACCAGTGGCCTGCCGCCATTTGGCATCTCTTCATGCCCGGCAAAGATCTGCGAAGCGCTGGAAAACACACCTCTGAACAGATAGAAAAATCCAATAATAAGCCCAAATATTACGATTCCCGCCATAGAGGATACTAATACTATCCGACCCCATTTCAGATTACTTTTTTTCTTTACTTTTTCTTTTTTTTGCTTCTTTTTAGGCTCAGGAGGGAGTATAACTTCCACTTCCTGGCCTTCGCGCAACTTAGAAACTTTATTGAGATTGGAGCTCTTTGTCTTGTCTCTTGTGCGGCTGGGATGGCTGACTTTTGATTTTGGTTGGTCTTCTTCTTCGGACTCATTAGATTCGTCTTTCAAAGATAAAACTGGCACAGATTTTCTTTTTCGGTCATTAAAGTGGTGCTTTTTGGGTTTGCCGGTCCAAAGATCCATATCATCAGGAAGTTGATTATGTGTGCCTGGTTTTATGTCTTTTATTATTTCTTCTTCTTTTTTTTCTTCGATAATAACAGCCTCACGGAATGTGGGCGTGTTTTTCAAGGGAGACTGATGCTCTATCAAGATTTTTTCCTGTTTCTTGGATTGCTCATCAGTCATAAGGCTGTTACCGCATCTTATGCATTTTTTATATTCAGTTTTGTTGTATGCGCCGCACACATTACATTTCATATGAATAGCTCCTAATTTAAGAGAAATTTATCTAAATTCGGTTATCTTCTAAAATTGAATGATAACCTATAAGAAAAAAGTATACAACAGTTAATTGGTTAACTTAACAAACTATTCACTATTATTTAACATATTTTCATGTTAAAATATTAACAGGAAAACAAATAAAAAGGGAGATATCAATGGATGATTTTTTGGATGTAATCATTATAAGAAAGAATAGAGGACTGTTTAATCTCCTTTATTTTATTGCTTCTTTTTTGATGGTTTTGCTTGGCATCGCAACAGCTACTTTTCTTTTTCAGATTATAGGTCAAAATCAGGAGATGGGTGCGACCAGTGTGAATTTTGTTTCACTTATAATGTTTATTGCGTCTGCCGGACTGACTTTTTTGCTTTTTTGGTCGAGAGGCTTTATGAAAATCGACTATGATATATGCTTTACAAATGGTTTTGTGGAGATAGCCAAAGTTTTAAACAATGTAAAGCGAGTTGAGCTTTGCAAGTTTTACATGAAAGAAGTGGAAGCGGGAGGCTACACAACCTCTTCGGCTTATAAAAGATATGAATCAATGAAGAGCATAAAAAAGTATAAGGCTGCTCTGAACGCGGATGCTGAAACATTTTTCCTTTTCGTGAAGGTGAAAGAAAAATCCGCTCTTGTAATTTTTGAAGCAAATCAAGAACTTTTAGAACTGATGCACAAATACAATTCAAGGATAGTGAAACTAAAAAAATGAGCGAATTAATTTATTTTGACAATGCCGCAACGACAAAAATATGCAATGAAGCGCTTCACTTGATTGAAGAATATTCAAGGAATCTCTATTTCAACGCGTCCTCGGCATATACCCCTGCGGTTAAAATTGAAACAGAGATAAATGAAACGGCAAAGAATATTTTAAAGGTACTGGGTTGCCAAAAAGGGAAAATATTTTTCACCTCCGGCGGCACAGAAAGCGACAATATGGCAATTTTGGGAGCTGCTAAAAAAACTCGCAAAATGCACATAATTTCGTCTCGAGTGGAGCATCCAGCAGTGTTAAACACCTTAAAGGAATTGGAAAGCAAAGGCTATGGGGTAACTTATCTTCCGGTAGATGAGCGTGGATTTTTAAGCGCGGATGATTTGGCGAAATCAATAAACGATGACACTTTTCTTGTCAGCATAATGCACGTTAATAATGAAACAGGAGCTATTCAAGATATAAAAAATCTTTCGCGCGCAGCGAAAGCAAGGGATGAAAAAGTGCTTTTTCATTCTGATGGAATACAGGCCTATTCGAATATTCCGGTGGATTTGGACGACCTTGGGGTGGACATGTATTCACTCTCGTCGCACAAAATACACGGACCCAAGGGCGTGGGCGCGCTTTATGTTAAAAATCCAAAAAAGATTGCTCCCATTACATATGGCGGAGGCCAGCAGGAGGGATATCGCTCCGGCACATTGAACAGCCCGGGCATACTGTCTTTTGCAAAAGCTTTTGAGCTTGCCGAGTATAATGAAATTAAAGATCACAAGTTTTCTCAGATGAAATCATATCTTGCCGATAAGATACAAAATGAAATTGATGACGTTATTTGCATAAACATTGACGAAGGCTATTCGAACCATATTTTAAGCATGGCGTTTAAAGGGATTAATGCTGAAACGCTTCTTCACGCCTGCCAATATGACGGACTTATAATATCTACAGGCTCTGCATGCTCATCCAAAAAAAATATAGTAAGCAACACATTAAAGCAAATGGAAATGCACGAAGACTATATTGGCGGTGCGGTGCGGATAAGCTTTTCGCGATATAATGATATTGAAGAGGCGAGAGCCGCCTTTCAAATTATAAAACAAAATGTAGAAAAGTTGAGGAAGTATTCAAAGACATGAAAAAAGCTATACTGATACGTTACGGTGAAATACATTTAAAGGGCAAAAATCGGCCCTTTTTTGAACGTGCGCTAAAAAAACAGATTCAGCGCGCCTGTATTGGCATTGAATGCGAAGTTTCAATGCGCAGTGGCAGATACTATGTCAGAGAATATGACATTAAAAACGAACAAAAGTTGGTGAGCGCGGTACTCAACGTGTTTGGAGTGCATTCCGTTTCTGTAGCCTATGTAGTCGATAAAGACAAAGACGCGTTGGTTAAGGCCGCTATAGATGTGGCTCGAAAGCAGGGGATAACAAGCGGAACATTCAAGGTGCAGGCAAAGCGCGCCGACAAGACGTTTAAAATGGGTTCTATGAAGCTGGCGGCCTACATTGGCGAAAAAATGCTGGATGCTTTTCCTGAGCTTTCGGTTAAAATGGAAAACCCCGACCATATGGTATATGCGGAAGTACGTGAGGAATGCTATATATTTATAGATAAGCTTGACGGCTTGGGCGGAATGCCGGTGGGAACGGGTGGAAAAGCCATGCTGCTTTTGTCCGGGGGAATAGACAGCCCGGTGGCCGGATACCTAATGGCAAAGCGTGGACTATCACTTTCGGCCGTGCATTACCACAGCTTCCCTTTCACTTCCGAGCGCGCAAAGCAAAAGGTTATAGACTTGCGCGACATTATGCAAAACTATTGCGGACACATAACGCTATATGTAGTTCCGTTTACAAAGATACAAGAAGAGATTCATAAAAACTGTCAAGATAGGTTTATGACAATCATCATGCGCTATTTCATGATGCGCATAGCGGAAGCCGTGGCGATTCAAAAAGGCTGTAAGGCTCTGATTACCGGCGAAAGTTTGGGACAGGTGGCAAGCCAGACTATGGAATCTTTGGCAGTGTCAAATTCTTCAGTGGATTTGCCTGTGTTTCGTCCACTTATTGCGATGGACAAGATAGAGATTATGGCAATGGCACGCAAGATTGACACTTATGAAACTTCGATATTACCGTTTGAGGACTGCTGCACGGTCTTTTTGCCCGAGCACCCTGCCACAAAGCCAAGACTTTCTGATATAATGAAAGAAGTCGCAAAGCTTGAAGCGGAAAAATTGATTGAGGAAGCGGTTGAGGCCGCGGAAATGGTGTAATGAATTTAACACAGCTTTTAAATGTATTAAAGAGCGAAAGCACATTCATGCAAAACGTCACGAACTGGAACGAGATTCCGGCGCGTGAGGCTAGCTATGCGAAGTTTCCAAACCATATTCACGATGAGATAGTAAACGCCTATGAACGGCGCGGTATAAAAAAACCATATATACACCAAAGAGCGGCGATGGACGAGCTTGAAAAGGGCAAAAACGTGGTAATCGTGACGCCCACCGCAAGCGGCAAAACGCTTTGCTATAACATGCCTGTGCTAAATTCGATTATCGAATATGAATCCAGCCGCGCGCTGTATCTTTTTCCAACGAAAGCGCTGTCGGCTGATCAGGTCAGCGAGCTGTATGAAATCATTCAGGAAGCAAATGTAGATGTTAAAACATATACATATGACGGTGACACACCCGCCGCGGCGAGGAAAGCGATACGCCAGGCAGGTCACATAGTCGTAACCAATCCCGATATGTTACATTCAGGTATATTGCCACATCACACAAAGTGGGTAAAGCTTTTTGAAAACATAAAATATGTCGTAATTGACGAAATACACACATACAGAGGAGTGTTCGGCTCGCATTTGGCCAATGTCATACGCAGGTTAAAGCGCGTAATGGAGTTTTATGGCTCGTCGCCACAGTTTATATGCTGTTCGGCTACCATAGCAAACCCCGGCGAGCTTGCAAGCGCGATTATCGGCGAAGATGTTGTTGTAATCGACGAAAATGGCGCGCCCAGCGGGAAACGCAACTTCATATTCTACAATCCGCCTGTTGTGAACCAACAGCTTGGCATACGCGCAAGCTCCGTGCTTCAGACTCGCAAAATAGCCACACGCTTTATCGCCAACGATATCTCCACAATAGTTTTTGGGCGCAGCCGCTTGACCGTCGAAGTGCTTGTGAAATATTTAAAACGAATGGTGACAGACTCGTTGGGGCGCAGCAACGCCATCGCAGGCTATAGGGGAGGATATCTTCCCACACAGCGAAGAGCCATAGAAAAAGGTTTGCGCAATGGCGATATTTTAGGCGTGGTGTCCACCAACGCATTGGAGCTTGGCGTGGACATCGGATCCATTGAGGCGTGCGTGATGTGCGGCTATCCGGGTACGATATCATCCACTTGGCAGCAATCAGGGCGTGCCGGGCGCAGGAATGATGAATCAGCCACCGTGATGGTTGCGGACTCGTCACCGCTTTCACAATTTATAATACGCCATCCCGAATATTTTTTTGGTTCGCCGCCCGAAAACGGACTAATAAACCCAGATAACTTATTTATATTAATAAATCACATTAAATGCGCCGCATTTGAGCTACCTTTTAAGGATGGTGATAAATACGGTGATGAAGTGGTTGTGGAAATTTTGGAATATCTTGAAGAGCAAAATGTTTTGCGGCATGTCGGTGACACTTGGTATTGGTCAAATGATGAATATCCGTCCAGCGACATCAGCCTTCGCTCGGCTACAAATGATAACTTTGTGATAATCGAACAGACAAACAAAGCGAATCCAAAAGTTATCGGGCAAATGGATAGATTTACAGTTCCTATGCTTTTGCACGAAGAGGCCGTTTATCTTCAGCAGGGAATTCAGTATCAGGTGGAAAAACTGGACTTTGATGAAAAAAAAGCTTATGTTCGCAAGGTAAATGTGGATTATTATACCGATGCTGATTTATCCGTGTCGCTAAAAGTTTTGGACTGCTTCCAAAACATGGGAAAAATAATCCAAAAGAGCATGGGAGAGGTGATGGTAACATCACTTGTAACCATGTTTAAAAAGATAAAGTTTGACACGCATGAAAACTTGGGCTGGGGCAAGGTGAAGCTGCCCGAGCTTGAGATGCACACAACATCCTATTGGATGAGCCTGTGCAAAGATATATTTGAACTATATGAAAAGGAAACATTCCAAAATGCTATGCTTGGCATATCATACATCGTGGGCAACATCGCTCCAGTGTATCTTATGTGCCAAAGCTCGGATATTTCCGTCGTTTTCCAAGTGCGATCCACATATACCGCGCTTCCCACCATATTTATATATGATAATATTCCCGGCGGCATAGGATTTTCGCAAAAACTCTATGAGGCCGACACCGAAATATACGAGAAGGCAATTGAGATGATAGACGACTGCGACTGCCTTGACGGATGCCCATCGTGCGTCGGTCCCGGAAACTCGGACAAACGAGCTGCCAAAAAGATTTTGGAAGTGATAGTAAGTGATTCATAACCTAAAAGCGAAGCTTCAAGACCTCCCTCAAGCGGAAATCAAAAAAGAACGTCCGCCGATAATGGATTTTGATTGCTCGGTTTTTGTAAAAGAATTCAAGCTTTCAGGCGGAGAGCTTTCACGCTTTGCCGAATGTGATATATCCTATTTAAAAACAGCATGTAAGATATCGGACGAAACGGTTATCCGCGCGGATGAAATAGTTTTTTTTGATACGGAAACCACAGGGCTTGCCGGCGGCACTGGAACGGTGGCTTTTCTTGTAGGCGTTGGCAGACTCCAAGGCGACAAGTTTGCGGTTCGCCAGTTTCTAATGAACGATTATCATCAAGAGCCAAGTGTTCTTAATGAATTCGCAAAATCGCTTGAGGGAGCGCGCGCCGTCGCCACATACAACGGAAAGTCATTTGATGCGCCGCTTATTACAGCACGATCAATCATGAACCGCATATCAGTTGAGCTGGATAAATATATTCACTTTGATCTTCTTCACGCATGCCGCAGGCTATATAAACTCAGGCTGGAGAGCATGAAGCTCACAGCTATAGAAGAACATATTTTGGGGATAGTACGCGAGGATGATATTGCAGGCAGCGAGATACCCGAGATATTTTTTCGCTACTTAAAGTATGGCGAGGGCAGTTTGCTAGATAAAGTAATTGAACATAACCTACATGATATCGTGTCGCTCGCCAAGATAGCGGGAGCACTGGCAAAAGTATATTCTGCTCCGAGCTCCGCAGAATGTGCGCAGGACGCCTATTGCGCGGGCAGAACGCTTCTCCAGATGAAAGAATATTCTGCAGCTCAAGGCGTTTTCGAGGCTTTGAAGGATGATTTCACCGAGGCTAAGGCGCAGCTCGCATATGTAAAGAAATTTTTAGGCGAATATGATAGTGCTGTAGCATTGTTTGACGATCTTGCGCAAAAATCGCGTTTTGATTTTCGCTATGAAATTGAGATTGCCAAAATTATGGAACATAAATTTAAAAATTATGAACTGGCGGTAAACTATGCGAAACTCGCAAAACAAAAAGCATTTAACAATAGACTTTTGGGAAGAAAATTAGATATAATGGACGATGTTGAAAAAAGAATTAAAAGATTGAATTCAAAGATAGAAAAGGAGAAATGATGTCTGTTTTAGGAAATATGATTGCCAGTGCGGCCTATTTTAAATTTATCAGAGGCTATCAAGAAGACTCGAAAATAATGTTTGAAAACGCGATTAATAGAGGCGTGACAAAGAAGTCGCGTTTAGCACCATATGCGATTATTCTTATGAGGCAGGGTGACTTTGAGAAAGCTATTGATATAAGCACTCAAATTATAGATAGTGATCCAAAGCCGCCTATTAAAGGCAGAATTCGTGCAAATCGAGCTATATGCAACACTAAATTGGAGAGATATGAAGAAGCGAAAGAAGAGCTTGAAGATTTAAATGAAGTTTTCCGCTCGGTTTGCGTTTATGAGTCCTTGGGATATTTATATTTACTTATGGGTGATGAAAAAGCTGAGGAATATAATTTGGAAGCAAACGACTATATTTCAAACAACTATGTCGTATTGGACAACCTTTGCCAATATTACCTGCAAAAAGAAGACTATGAAAACGCACGGCTTTACGGAGAGCAGGCTTACGATGTAGATGAAAACAAGGTTGACAACCTTTATCATATGGCTCTTATCGAAGCACACGACAAAAACATGGAAAAAGCACAGCGATATTGCAAAAAAATGATGTTTGCTCCGCTTTCAACGTTAAATGATATTACTGATGAAATGCGACTTGAAGCATATAAAAATATTATGGGAAAAGATTTTGAGGAAGACTGAGCGATTAAAAGTAACACGAAGATTAACTTATTGGAAATAAACAAAATCGGAGCCGATTACTATAAATGAAACATAAACAAAGCATCGCCCGAAGAGTAACAATTAATTTTGCTGCTATTCAGGGGGGCTATTGGACGAGCACTGTCCCTTATCTAATTTTTGCCGCAGTTTTTTTGCAATATCGGGGGCTTACTAATTCACAAGTGGGATTTACTTTATCCGCGGCGGCAATCGGCGCGATTATTATACAAATATTAGTTTCGGATTTTTCGGATAAGAACCCCATGATTCCACTTAAGCGGATTATTGCGGGCATGTACGTAGTGATGCTTTGTGTAAGCACCGCGTTGTCGTTTGTGCCATATCCCGTAGCATTTGTAATGGTGGCGTTTATAATAGGCGAAACATGCGTCTATAGCACTAATTCCTTAATAAGCGCTCTTTTTATGCAACTCCAAAATACGGGCCTTAACATCAATTATGGGATCCCAAGGGGAGTAGGTTCCATAGCGTTTGCGATTTTGGCATTTTATTTGGGAGGGGTTGTTGAAAAATATTCTCCCGAAGTACTTTTCACAATTCAAATTGGATTATCACTTTTGGCACTGATATTTATACTTGTATTGCCAAAGCCTGAAGACATTTCGGGAAAGCATCCTGACCAAATTGAAAATGAAGGTGAGAATAAATCGATACTGGAAATGCTGAAAGGCAATCCGACTTTTGTTATGCTGATGATATCCATGGCGTTTGCGTTTACAGGGCAGTCTTTTTTCGCTTTTTCTATTAATATTTTGCGGAATGTGGGAGGAAATACAGCAAATCTTGGAGTAGTTTCATTTATTAACAGCGCAAGTGAGCTTATGCCAATGCTGTTTTCTTTTTGGTTACTAAAGAAATTTGGCAGCAAAAAGCTTCTAATTGTTTCAATAATCGCTTTTTTCTTAAAAACTCTTTCTATTTCCATTGCCACAAGCATAAATTGGATTTATATCGGGATGCTGACGAGTATATTCGCAAATGGAATATTCTTTTTTGCTTCGGTGTATTTCATCAATGAAATAGTTAAACCAAATGAACGTACACGGGGACAAGCGCTTATCGGGTTGTGCGCGTTTGGCGGAATCGGCACTGTTATAGGTTCAACGGTGAACGGATTGCTTTTGGATAATTTCGGGCTTAACGCAATGATGGTGTTTTGCGTTGCCTGCTCTTTTTTGGGCGTGGTTTTTATGCTTATTACATCTCATTTACATGATAAACATTTTGGGAAAAATGAACCTACAATAGAGCAACCGCAGAAATTGGCAGGGCTCTATCAGCCAGAGGGATAATAGGGAAGTAAAAGTGAATATTTTCATGCATTATTATTTAATAATATTGTTTGTAACAATATTTAATGGTAAAATATTCATAGAGTGATTGTCAGGAGGATATATGCCTTTTTTTCCATCTGAAACTTTTACTGTTGAGACGAATAAATCAAGAGAAGAAATTCTTGATTTACTCAAATGCAACACTATGCAAAAAAAGGTTAGCGATTTTGTCGCAAATGATTTTTTCCAAGGGAAACCTTTCAGCGGAGAGATTGAAGAGAGCGGCTTTCGTCTTAAATCTTGCTTTGATGCCTACGGGACTTTTATGCCTGAAATAATTGGCAAGATTACTGAATTTGATAATAATTCTTTAATTGAAATTAATCTTAAAATATTTTCAAGCTCTAAGAAATTCACTATTTTTATGCTAGTATTCTTTATGTGTTTTTATTTATTTACAAACACAATACTTATAATTTCACATTCTTTTGTTTTTTTTGTAGCGTTGTTTCCACTGATTTTTCCCGGTTTTATTTATTTAATAATGACTTGTACTTTCTGCTCGCAATCAAAAAAAATAAAAAAGAGATTAGCTAAGCTTTTTGGCGCGTAATCGTAAAAAGGTTATAGAAAAAAGACTGCGGTTAAAAACAGCCTTTTGAAAGAGCACGATTATTTAAACTACAATTCTCCGCGTCTGCCGTTCCTGTGGCGGTAGCAGCTGCCGGGAATGCTCTGCCTTTCAGTATCGGAATATAGCCGGTAGTCGCCACCCTCTATTCGAATAGTTTTTGACATCACTAAAGCTTCGGCGATTTTTCGCCGCGCGTCGCTGTAAATTTTCTGGACGGTCGTTCTTGCCACATCCATGCTTTTTGAGCATTCTTCCTGAGACATGCCCATATAGTCCATAAGGCGGAAGGTTTCATATTCGTCGATGGTTAAAACGACTTCATCCATCTGACCCCGTCGCGGCATTGGCACGAACATCTTGTTTGTAGGCTCACAGCAAACCCTTCTTGATTTCATTGGTCTGGGCATATTACTCCTTAAAAAATCATAAGGCAGAGTGCACCCCGCCTTATTAAGATTTTGAAAACTTGTTATCTTAAGCTCTTTATCTTATTCTGTTTATTCAATTATAACTCTTCAAGATTTTTTTGCAAGTCCGCAATCTCATTTTCAAGATAAGCTTTTCTGTCGTTGATCATTGCTTTTTGCTCTTCTTTTGAAAGCTCGGTAGGCGGATAGTATCCACCAAAATTGCCGATGCCCGCGCGCATTCCAAAACCTGCGCCCATGCCTCTGCCGAATCCGGCTCCCATTCTAATTCCTGGGTAGTAGCCCCTGCGTGCATACCCGCCACCACATGGGCCCAAGCCTCTGCCTGTCATGGGGCCTTGTCCCGCAGGACCCTGTCTGTTATATCCTGGCATATTAACACCTCCTTATTAGTTAATGACATATGTCACTTACGCTTATTATTATACACGGTTTATGACATATGTCAACAATAAGTTTTCCAATAAAAAAGATCGGCAACTGTAAAGCCGATCTTTTGATTCAATCAGTGGTGGTTATCCTTCAGGAGGAGGAGATGGGGAAGGCTCTGTGCCGGTGCCTCCGCTTGTCACAATAGGATCAAGATATGCCACTTTGAGCGAACTAAGCTCGTCGTAAGCCGATTTATGCTTTCATAGTCACCAGTTCCGATGGCGGCATTAAGGCCTGATATGGAGGCGTTTGCCAGTGCCTTGACTTCTGCATCAATATCGCCAGTATAGTTTATCAAAATTAATTCAACTTCATCTATCAAAGCATTGCTTTCAGAGATTATAGCATCAATCTTTTCTTTGTTTTCAAACCAAGCAAGCGTGTGGATGTTGCAGAACATGTGAGCGTAATCCGGATTGTCATATGTGACGAGTGAAAGATCTTCGGGCAGTCCGCGAAGACCGCTGGGGAAGTACTCGATAAACTCTTCATTTGTAAGCTGATTTAAAATGCTTTCAGGCGATATAACGGCGTATGAATAAGGATCGGTTTGAGAACCATATTGGCAATATGGTGTTACTCGCAGACCTGATGTCAGACAAAAACGGAATTCCTGATGTACATCACATAATTCAGTTGGCGCGTTTTCAGCCAAAACCCAGTCGTTGACAGGCTCTAAGCCAGCGATGTCTTTTAAGCAAGCGTCGGTTATAAGTTTGCCCGAGATTGGGCATGTCTCCACCTGTACCAAGCCTAATGACGCCGGGCTGGCTGATATTATAGGCTTGTTCGTCAAGTTAAACTCTTCATGTATATCACTCATAAAACTTTGCCAGAGCGGTGCGGCGTCAGAGCCGCCGGTTGCCCCCTTGTTTAAAGGTTTATACGAGTCGTGTCCTACCCAAATCGCCGCCGAATAATATGGCGTTATTCCCGCAAAGAACACACCTCTGTAGTCGGCATTTGTTCCGGTTTTACCCGCTACAGTTATACCGTCTATTTGAGCGTTTCTGCCAGTGCCTTTTTCAACAACATCTGTCATCATATCAACAAGAAGCCAAGAAGATGAGGCTGAAAAAACAGTTCTGGTTATTCTAGAAGAGGTGTCATTGGCATCAAGTAAGATGTTTCCGGCGGAATCCAGCACCTGTGTAAATGCAATGGGTTCCATGTATGTTCCAGAGTTACCGATAGCTCCGAATGCAACGGCCATTTCCAAAGCACTTATGCCGCTTGTGCCCAGTGCCAAGCCAGAGCCATCCTTGCTTATCCCGGATGTGGAAATCCCGAGAGTTTCAAGAGTCCTGTAGGATTCATCCAATCCGACGAAATCCAGTAAAACGCGCGCGGCGGCATTATTTATAGAACGGTAAAGAGCCTCTCGCATAGTTACATGGCCGGTGAATGTACCTCCGTAGTTATTGGGGTAGCCAAGTTCAGAGTCCCAGCCATTAATGGGCAAGGGCAGATCGTATATAACCGTTGAAGGAGCAATACCCTTATTTAGGGCAGGACCATATACGGCAAGAGGCTTTATGGATGAACCAACCGGCATTCTGGCGGCAACTGCGCGGTTAAGAGCTTTTTTAACCTGAGGCTCCTGCCTTCCGCCTACAATAGCCTTAAGCTGACCGGTGTGATAGTCATACACAACTGCCGCCGCTTGAGGCTGCAACACTTCAAGCGAAGTGCCGTCACTGTTTTGAACCATTACACTTGCGTCGCTTTCGTATTTTGTGCGCGGATATCTATCCCAATTATACAGAGCGTCTTCAACAGTCTGTTGAATAACTGGATCGACTGTGGTAAATATACTATAGCCGCTGACTCTTAATTCGTTTTCAATCTTATTTCTGTTTGTGGCGTTATTGTCAAGATTCCTTTGACGTATAAAGTGCAAAACCACGTCGTCTATAGCGTATTCAAGAAAATACGGCATATCATACATTTGTTGCTTTGCGCTTTCTTCTATTATAAATACTTTATCTTCAAGAGCTTCTTCATACTGCGATTTTGAAATATATCCAGCACGATACATATTATGCAGGACTTTGTCTGTCCTAGCGTCGGTTTTTTCGGGAGTATTGCGCGAGTAGTAGTTTTGGCGCGGATTAAATAGATAGGAGCTGTTTGCAACGCCGGCAAGCATAGCGCATTCACGCAAGGTAAGCTCATTAAGCTCTTTGCCAAAATAGTCCCGTGCAGCGGCTTTAATGCCGTAGTTGCCGGAGCCTAGGTTAATGGTGTTCATATAGGAGTTTAGTATTTCATCTTTTGTATATTTCTTTTCAAGCTCAGTCGCAAGATATGCTTCCTGGAGCTTTCTTTTGTAAGTTTGTTCGCTGGACAATATCCGAAGCTTTATAAGCTGTTGGGTAATGGTTGAGCCACCCTGCGTGGAGTCTGTTCGCAAGTTGCTGAAAAATGCTCCGAAAATACGCTTTATATCTATGCCGTTGTGTGTATAAAACCTTTCGTCTTCAACTGCGACAAATGCGTATTTGAGAATGTCGGGAACTTCTTCCACCGTTGCCGAGATCCTGTTTTCAAGCCCAACGAAACTTGTTATAGGGTTAGGGTTGCCGTTACCATCGTATATGAAAGAGGTTTCATCCTGATTTTCAATTTTGGTCAAGTCAAGTTCGGGGGTGGTATCCACATACGCATTGGCGATTCCCTGAATCACTCCCAATCCGGATGTACCCAATATGAGCATAAATGCAACAATTATTTTAATCAAGCTCAGCAAAACGGATGTGAAAAAACTTCTGGGTTTCAGCCTTTTTTTGAATATATTCCAATGATGGGTTTCTTCATCATCACGATGTGGGTTCCTTGGTTCCAAATCCGCAAGCGGAGCCGGTCCGTCATATGTCTTTTTTCGAAGGTAATCCAGTTCATTAATTTCTTTGCGGGAAGCGGCGTTTGGCTGCATTTCTGAATTGGCTGTAGTTCTTTGGCGCGTCAGCCCGTTCAGCTCCTCCAAGTTTCTGGAGTGTTGGTCAGCAGATCTTTTTTTTAGATATTCTCCGCCTATATTATTTTCATCGGGGGCATCTTCAAGCTTTAATAAGCGCTTGATAAAAGCGTCATATTTTTTATAGCCTAAAACAAAAATTTGTCCAAAGGCTTTGAAAAAACGCTTGAAGCCTGAGAGCAGTTTCTTAAATATGCTCTGCTTTTTATCTTCGTAGCTGTATGGATTTACTTCTCTATTTTTTAAACGGTCGTTCGGTTTTTTTTCGCTCACTCCAAACAACCTCCTTGTCTCGTATTTTAACCACACCATTATAAACGATAACCATAAATTATGGAAGCGTAGAGATTTATCGTTTACAAATATACAAAGAGATTATGGAAAAATACTTTATTAATAACATTATTTATCATATAATATTTAAAATGATGTTTTAAAGAGCTAATATGCATAATTACACTTTCAACTATGATAAAAAAATAAAGACTTATATGCTTATATTTATGATTGCAGGATTGCTATCGACTTTAATACCCTTCATGATGATTGCAGATAACAGTTATTTTGGTGATCAGTATAGTTATATTAGTGCCATTGAGATGTTTGGAGGAAGCTACTATGTATTACTAGGATTTTCAGTAATATCAGCGCTGTTTCTGTATTACATTTATTACATGGACGTGTCATTTAGTTGTGTAATTCAAAGTGATTATCTGAAATTTGGAACATTGGGACTTAAAAAAATATACTACAAAGACATTGATTCGCTATCATTTGATAGACATATACTGCTTCATTGTGGAGAAAAAAAGTATAAAATCCGTGTGTTGAATTTTGAAGAAAACGAGGATAAGTATTGTGAGCTCTTAAATGAAATAAAAGAGAACTGCAATCTAGATTTTTCAGTAGATGATGCGATGAAGCAACTCTCATATATTAACAACTTTGAATTCGCAGAAGAAGGAAAAGCGCTAAGGCTAAACGGCTGGTTGTTTGTAGCATATGTATTTTTTATTATATATACAGTGTTAATGGGATTGTATCTATTTCCTACTATACTTATAAGTTTATTATCATTTAGTTGGAGAACAGCTTTGATGTTTATAATTTTAGCGCTATTTTTTGCTTTGCTTTTAATTACAACAATATTCATGGGCAAAAGGCACAAAAAAACTCCTGCAATTCTTAAAGGTATAATTATAGGAGCGGCAGTGCTTGTTTCAATCAGCGTTATCATATCTTTATTTAGTGGTGTACTCATTACAATTGATTTTCCTTTATCAAGCTATATATTAATGATAATAAGCTATGCGTGCTTCATGTTAATCATCATAAGAGCTTTAAAAATATCGAAAAGGGTGAAGTACACCTTTGTTTATGGCAAAATGCAGCCTATGCAAAATTATGACAGGAGCATTGACCCGGGTTACAAACTCTTTGCTTGGGAGCCTGCGAGCATTTATGGCGTTTTTGGCTGGATAATTGCACCTATACTAGTAGTAATCATTACTATATATATTGTGATAGCCACATTAACAAGTTCAATGATGTATTGAGCAAATCTTGCAGGAAATATAAATTCTTAGGGAGAGTAGTAATGAAAAAATATACTTTAATTAGAGATAAGAAGCTTTTATACTATTTATTGATTTACACACTTTTATTTTTCGTAGCCTTAATATTAAGTTTGACAGCACAAGCAAATAGTTCACTTAATCAAACTTACAGCACAATTTTTATCATATTTTGTATTGTATTTGTAATTTTGTATGTAACTTTATTGAATTATTTTATTGCAAAAGATTTATTGGTAAGATTTGAGATTTGTGATCAGTACATAACATATGGAACAATAGGCTGGGGTGAGATTCGATACGATAAGATTGACTCTATCTACTTTGATAAAGATATTGTACTTATTAAAAAGAATAAGAAAAAGAAGTTAAGGGTATTTAAATTAGATAAAAATAAAGAGAATTATATTGAGATACTTACAAAGATAAAAGAGAATACTGAACTTGATTTTTCTTTGGAAGAAGCAATGCAAAAGCTTGAATATTATAATAATTATGAATATAGGCAAGAAGGAAAGCCATTAAGATTAAACGGATGGATTTTTGTGCTTTTCATGCAAATTGTCTTAACTTCAGTTGCATCTGTTTTTATGCTAATGGTAAATGCACTAAATGCAGTATTGCTAAACACCACTACTATTAGTACTGTAAATCCAATTACGACTTTTATAATTTTAGTTTTAGGTATTGCTACTATTATCTTTATAGTAAAAAAACATAGACTAGCACCTAAGGCGATTATAGCTTTTTATTTAACTCAACTAATTATTGGAATAATAAATCCAATATTGATGAGCTCTTATGATGTTTCACGGCTTCCATATACTATTGCTTATTTAACAGCTCAAGTTCTTTTTATTTTAATAGTATTCAGATACTTAAATATATTTAAAAGAGTTTCATATACCTTTATTTATGATAAATTTCAAACAGTAGAAAAAGCTGAAAAAGCTAATGATCCTGGTTTTAAATTGTTTGCTAACGAGCCTTCTAGTCTTTACGGAATATTCACTTGGCTTTTAGGACTTGCACTTGCAATAATATCGATTATTATTTCAATAATTACATTAATAATAATAATTATTCATTTAACATATGACGCCAACTTGTACAAAAACTTATATTATGCTAATATATTCCCGAACAAATCAACGGAGGAATTTATGTCAGGACACAACATCTATTGTTTATATAATCCGTAATCGCATCCCCCTCATGTGAGAGCATTTATAATAAGATATGAAAGGTAAACCGTTTATCAATAAATTCTTACATACATCAATTGTTAGTTACTTGTTTACCCTTTTTAATCAAATTAATTCCCACAAGAAGCAACCATATTAGTGCCATGATTCCTCCTGGAGCAGCTATCATGACACCAATTTCTTGTAATGAAGGAACAAAAGTTACAAGTACTATATAAATAAGTAAAAGGGTATAACCGATAATACCTAGATAGGAAATCCCTTTTTTGAAAATACCACCAAGTAACATGACAAAGGCAAAACAGCCAGAGGCTATTGTAGTCACAAAAAAGCCTATAAAAACACCAAAGCTACCGTGTGCACCTTGTATTAGCAAAGTTTCCCCCGCAGATTCAAATAACACTTTTTGGATGTCTGAAGTGGCTTGGTAATATTTAGTACTTAAATCAAACATTGCTAATGCATTATTAGAAGTCACAAAAATCGTCACGCCTACCATTGCTATAATCAAAGCAAAACTAGCATATGGAAGACATTTTTTCCTATGAGCAGCGAATAAGCCGAAATATACTGGTATCGTAAATAAAGTAATCAGGACATTCACAAAGTCAAGACGATAAAGTCCCATGAACCAATTCTGATGAAATTCAGCAAATCTTTCAATAGCAGTGTGAGGCAAATTCAATAAGTTGCTACTAGTAATTGAGCCGAAAATTATATCAAATAATGTTCCGCAAAACACAATAATTGCAGCTATTCCTCCAATTGCATATGTCCTTTTCCATTGTTTTTCAAAATTCATTTATTCTCCATTTTCATTTCTAACAATTGGTTATTATTTAACATATACCTAGAATCTTATAATCTAGCAAAACTAATATCTTTTATATGACCATATCTTAAATGCCACGTAACCTAAAATTACGTTCAGTTATGGTTAAGAGTCGAAGACTTTAGTAGACTATTTCTGCATATTACCATGTCCAACAGCAACTTTCAATCATTTGAGACAAATTATTGTTTTCAATTTGTTGATGAGAATACTTAATAAACCATGTAAGTTATTTATAGAGCAGCTCTCAAATCATTAGGTAAATTTACGTTGCCTTGAAGGTGAAGTTTCCTAAAATTAAGATGCTTTTTAGGGAGGGTTCACCGAAATATCAAATTAATCAATCAGTGGATCGTTTTTAAGGAGCATTAAATGCTATTGCTTATCCGTACCAATATAATAACCGCAGAACATCGTCTTAATATGCAGTGATAAAGAACACGACAAAAAAGGGTACGTAACCTTTTTTACAAAACAGTATGTTTACTTACTTTTGGAGAGTTATTTAATTCGTTGACGTAGAATCGAGATATAAATCTAATGTATATGATGAAAACAATCTTTAGCAGTTCCTTGTGAAAAAACCCGCTTTATGCTAATATATTCCCGAGCAAATCAACGGAGGAATTTATGTCAGGACATTCTAAATGGGACAATATAAAGCATAAAAAAGGCAAGAGTGACGCGAAAAAGGGCAAGATATTCACAAAGCTGGGTCGAGAAATCATGGTGGCGGTCAAAGAAGGCGGCCCAGATCCTGCGATGAATGCCAAACTTCGAGATGTTATCGCCAAAGCCAAAGCGGCAAATCTTCCCAATGATAATATACAGCGCAGCATTGATAAAGCGGCGGGTAACATTGACGGTGTAAACTTCGAAGAGATGGTTTATGAAGGCTATGGCCCCGGCGGAGTTGCTTTTATCGTGGACGCTATGACCGAAAATAAAAACAGAACGGCGGCGGATGTTCGTCATCTTTTTGATAAATACGAAGGCAATATGGGAACAACCGGCTGCGTGGGCTGGATGTTTGACAGCAAAGGCGTTATAGCTATTGAAAAAGAAAACGTTACCGATGAAGAAGAACTTATGATGATGGCGATTGAAGCTGGCGCTGAAGACTTTGTGGTTCATGAAGAAGTGTATGAAATCTTGACGGAGGTTACTGATTTTTCGAAAGTGCGAGAAGCACTTGAGGCTGAAAATATTGAGTTTTTATCGGCTGAAATACAGAAGATACCTCAAAACTACGTAAAAGTCGAGGGAGAATTAGTGGCTAAAACTTGGAAGCTTATAGACATGTTTGAAGACAACGATGATGTTCAAACCGTGTATCACAATGCTGAGTTTGAAGATGAGGAAGAAGAATGAGCGTCACCAACATTACTATTGACCCAAACAATACTAAATATAAATATAGTCAGTCATATATTAAGAGTGTCTTATTTTCATATATCTCCTTTGGAATATTTGTAGGAGCACTTTACTATTTACTGCCTTCACGGGTACCGAACACAGATTATACTCTGCATGTAGCTATTATGGCGATTGTGGTAATATTTATAGCTTTTACTGAAACGTCAAACAACAAAAAGTACATTTTGTACACTAACGATGAGGGCATTGCACATCTGAATTTTTACTCCATGTTTATGGCGAAAAGGAGTGCCATGCTTAGTGCTGATTGGAAAAACATATATGCTGTAAGACATATAAAAAAATACTATATGTTTGATAGAGTAATATTATTTAGTTCTTACGCGGTTATCCAAATTAAAATAAAGGGAGTAGAGGACTATCAGAAACTCGTTAGCGAGATAATCGAAAAAGTTAAAGCACTTTCAGACAATGTGGAAATTGATGATGCTGTATACTCGTTAATTGAATAAAACCCAATTGAATTTAAGAAAGCAAGCCGCCTGTAATGGCGGTTTTTTAATACTTATTTCAAAAAGGAATAAATATGTTGGATATGTCTCCGGCGCCAACCGCGGTCCTAAGCCTATGATTTATGCTTGCGACTGTTTGGATAACGTAGTTTGCAGCGCGGCCGTTCTCAATTCCAAATGCACTACAAAGATTTTTCCCTGCGTTAGTAAGTGCTGCCAGCGATTCAGTTTCGGTCATTTGAGAAAGTTTGCTTATAATAACCGCTATATCAGTTGACGAAAAATTCAAAGCAAATGGGCTTTTATCTATAAAAATAAGCCCGGCGGCGTTTATAATTACGGGTTCGCAAAGATTGACGGGCAAATCCACGTAATCCGTATAACAGCGTTTTAAAAGACTGGTAACCAAGGTTGAATCAAAAAGTTTAAGTATACTATTTTCTATCGACACATGCCTTAAATACTCATTGATGTATTCTATACCGAGGAAACTCTCCGAAACAGGGTGACAAAGCTGATAATCTATATCGCAGGGGATTTGATGCGCAATAAACAGCGAATTGTATTTTTTAAAGAAAAATTGTATTCCCTTATATGTGTCCCAATATGAAATATTGTCGATCTCGGGAGCACTCAAGCAAACGGCTTCAAGCAGTGCTTTTCCTTCCTCGATTTTCCGCTTAATAACTTCCAGACCAAGTGCGAGCGTCTCTTCTATATCCAACGAAAGCAGGCTTGAGTATGCAAGCCCCTTTTCTTTAAGCGCAAGGTTTATTGTGAAAACCATTGAATGCAAAAGCTCCTGAGCCGTTTCAATCGGAACGGATGAACTGTCTCCTACAGTGTAAAGCTTGATTTGCCTGCTCATGTAATTCCACAGTTTAATCTGTATTTCAAAAGCTTCATCGGAAGATAGTGCATCCTTAACAGGCGGAAGATTGTTTTTTACAGGCTCAATATTCGTCATGATCATCATTTCGATAAGAAGAATCATCGGAGTCTTCTTTGCCTAAGTTGTTATTTACTCCGCGAGAATAGCCGCAAAGCTCCTCGAGGGATGTGCCGATTATATATTCTATCGAACCTTGCGCTAATCCGTCGAAATATGTTCTCATATGTTCGATTATTTCGTCGTCGGATATAGTGTCATTTGATTCATTTTTGAAGAAATAGAAGGCTTCTTGAAGTTCGTAGATTGTTTGCGAGTAGTTTTCCTGCATAAGGTAACGAGAATCGCAGAAGGCGAGTATCAGCTTTTTTAATATGCCTTCGCCGAATTCTATGCGTTCCGTGTCTTTAAGGGCCTTGTTTCTGCCTTCGGCAAGTTCTGCTATCTGGCTGTCGACCAGTATAAGCCCGTATTTTTCTGTGATGACATTGCATTCTTTTAGCTGTTTTATTGTTAATGCGTTTTGCATGTTATCGTTTATAAGAGAGAAATTTTCTTTCATTTTATCACCCTACATTACTATAAACCCTTTAATGACAATATGCTAGTCTTGAAATTATTGCTAATTTGTGGTAATATACTATTATAAATGAGGCTGGAATTGAGAGATTTCAGCTTTTTTATTTATATTTACCAGATGAGCCTTGTATTGACCATTCAAATTATTTGTTATAAGCCTTCAAATATAACTAGCACTAAAAAAACGCCCATTCGGCGTTTTAAATACGCGCCTTTCACAGTTCCTTCGGAACTGCTGTCGGCCTACGTGTTTCTTGTAAAGAAACACTTGAGCAAGCTCGCTCCAAAAAAAAAACGCCTTTTGGCGTTTTTGCTGGAGCGAGTGATGGGAATCGAACCCACGTGGCTAGCTTGGGAAGCTAGGGCTCTGCCATTGAGCTACACCCGCATACTATACAGTTTTAAATTTTTCTCATTCCAATGGAGTTTTGTATTTTGCAAGAGTTTTGTCAAAACAAACTCTCTTGTACATTGAGCTACACCCGCATACTATGCGGTTAATGCAAAAATTATTTTACATTGTTTGTGTTTGAGTGTCAATCTTATTCTTTCAAAGCTTGCTTTTGCGTTTTAAATATCCGAATTCATTTACTTTCTTTCTATGATGGATTATAATTTTATAAAATATGATAAAGAATAAGGATAATACACAAGAAATGAAAAAAACATATAAATATAGAAAAAGATATGTGCTAAATGTGACTGTGATTTATATTATAAGCATATTGGTGATTGTTGGTATCTATTTATTTTGGAGGTCGGCTTCAGAATCGAACTTAGAAAACTTTGTGGCATTCATGATTTTCCTTACTGTAATATTCACTCTAACAGAAATAAATTCAAACATGAAATATATTTTGGAAGTTGATGAAAACACTATAAGCCATCTTATATTTTACTATATATTCTTTCTGCAAAAAAAACAAAACTTGATAGTCGACTGGAAAGATATATATTCCATAAAATATATTAAGAAGTACTTTTTGTTCGGCAGGCTTTTCCTTTTCAGTACCAGAGGCATTGTTGAATTAAAAATTAACGGGATTGAAAACAGCCAGGATTTGGTTAAAGAGATATTGGAAAGAACAAAAGATAACGAAAAACTCAGTGTTGATGAAAGAGTTTTAGCTCTAATCGCGGAAAACAAGAATACATAATTGAGTTTGAGATTTATTGATCAAAAATTGCACTTTAAAAAACCCGCCTAGTGGCGGGTTTTAATATAAATGGATTGTTTAATATATGCAAGTTTATTGTTCTAGTAATTCAATATTAGACGTATCCGCCTTAACGTTTTTCAAGAATTGATAAGACATTTTGTCGGCCTTGCAGTTAATAAACTTAGTCTTATTAAGTTTAGTGTTTTAAAAAAAAGTATTTTTGAAACATAATCCGTCGAATGTATTTTTCATAATAGAACAGTTTTCAAAAGAGCAGTCGGCAACATCAGAGCGAAATGCTATGTCATTTAGCTGTGACACCTTAAAAGACGTGCCTTGCCATAGAGTTCTTTCCGTTTCGCATTTTGCCACAGTGCAGGAACCTATCACAACGTTTGTGAAATCCGCACCTATAAAATCGCACCCTTTTATATGGCTCGCCGCTTACATTACAGCATAAACAGATTGCTTCCGGTATCTCGCAGATTATTCTGATACTCGTGGGTTCCATATAGGGCATCCTTCCAGTTGACTAGCTCCACCTTCTTTTCCCGGATCCAGTTTTTCAGATCCTCCGAGCAAAGGGCGAAAACATCCACCGTGCGGCTTGTGATGACGTTGCGTGCGCGGGGTCCCTGATCACCCAGCCGGTATACGTAATAGTCCACATATCCCGGATGCCAGGAGTGCTCAAAGACCGAATCTTTGGGTAATTCGAACATTCTGCCTCGGTCCTCATAAAAATAGGGAAGAGGGTCATATAAAAACTGAGCCTGAATCGAGTCGGTCATTACAGTATTATCTCTGGGCTTTCCCTTCGAGCCGCCGAGCTCCGCCTTGTAGATTTTGCAATCCGCCCATTGGGGATCTACCATACCGAATTCCAGTTCTCCATTTTCTAAGGAATGCATCCGTCTGGCACAGCTGTGTGGGATTTCGTATTCTTCAACGACCTGTTTCTGTGCCGCGGCAAATACGGACGGGTTTGGACCAAAACCAGTCACAGCGGCGGTATCGGGGGTGCGCCCCAAATACTGGATGCAACGTTCTATTTCGGCCCGAAGCTCGGTCAGAATCTCGTTGTAATCCACATCTTCTGCCGTCTTTAAATCCTGACGAAAATGGCCATTTTTAGGATTATAGATGGTGGGTACTTTACTTGGATCCAGAATGGGGCTGCCCCACATATGGCAGTGCCAGCCAACCGTAATCCAAGGAAGCTCTCGCAGTCGTTTGAGTGCGTCTACGGTACCTGGAGTGTCGAGCATGGTATCCGCTGAAGTCACGACACCGTTATAAATAGTCTCAAAGCTACCTATGTTGCATACGTCGGTATAGCCTACATCGTCGGCTTGAATAATCATTTTCATGTTTTAACCTCTTCTGTCTTGTTATATTGCAGTCCTAGTGCCCATACCGTCTGACGAATTTGTCGCTCCGGATGGGAAATTATAGGAATCCATGATAATCATCAGTGCCTCCCACATCAGGAAGTGGAGTTGGTTGAACGCACAACATCAGGCAAGTATATATTACTTATTTAGGTGATCTTTAGATTCTGGTCATCTAGATTAACAGTGGAACTCTAGTCTTTCTCCATGGTATAAATGTGGCGTATGTGGGAAGCCTATGAAATAAACATCTTTTTGGCATCCGTCGCCGTTAAGTTTCCATACTCCCCCAAGAACAAAAATTCTTTTAAATACACATATTTCGTCTCAATACCAACCTTTAACCCACCGACGGAATCTTTCTGATGAGGGAACTTGCGGATTTTCAGTAAACTCCCGAGACCGCACCAGCCTTTTTCTGGCAAAATCTACAATTTTATTTTATCATAACAAAATGAGGCTGTTTGTAAAGAGAAATTTGCATCTGAGTAAAGATTTTGCAGATTTAATGATTTTAAATAAATTTATAACCTGCCTTACTATTTTCAAGCTTTAGATAAAGATAAATACAAAGTCGGCAAGATAGGGGAGAAGATTTGTATTATGTGATTCAGAAAATTGGGGTATGAATGTCATTATAGATAAAATATTACACCTTATTACCGCTCGCAAAGCGCATAATCGAGGATTACTCAGATAAAAACTCTATTCCTAAGTGACAATATCACAGAACAAAATCTCTCATTATGTTAAAGTCTTATTATAAATAGCATGCAGGGAGATATAAATGACTAATAATCAATTAATAATCATAGGAATAATTGTAGTAGGCTTTATCGGACTAAGACTGTTAAAACGCTTAAAACAAATCAGTGTGGCAAAAGCGAAGCTACTTCTAAGTGAAGGCGCGGTGATGGTTGATGTCAGAACTCCGGGGGAGTTTTCGAGCGGACACATCAAAGGGGCAAAGAACATTCCTTTAAATAATTTAGCGAATATTTCTAAAAAAGCAACCAAAGATAAAGATATTATAGTGTATTGCCAAAGCGGGTCAAGAAGTTCTTCGGCGGCCAGCCAGCTGAAATCAATGGGATATGAGAAAGTCCATAATTTAGGCGGAATCGGGCGATGGAGAGATTAAAAATGTTCTCTAATCTGTTGATATCAAAGTTTCTTTGATAAATACAGTTTAAATATAAAAAAACCGCATAATTGCGGGTTTTTCTATAAATTGACTTTTGCTTCGCCTCCGGCGAGAAGGGGAGAGTGTCCGCTGGCGCGGACACTTTACGGCTATTTATTTTAAAAACATCTTAGCTTTCTTTATATGCTCGCTGACCGCTTCCGGCGCACAGCCGCCAACGATCTTACGCTTTTTAACGCAGGTCAAAACGTCTATTTCCTCATAAATATCACTGCCGAATTTGTCGCTTAAAGCTTTATATTCGTCAATCGGCAATGCGTCCAGCGTAATGCCTTTTTTGATGCACAGCGCCACAAGCTTTCCGATGACTTCGTGAGCCTCACGGAAGGGAAGTCCTTTTCCGACCAAGTAGTCTGCCGCATCCGTCGCGTTGGTGTAGCCAAGCTTTGCCGACATCGCCATTTTGTCGGCGTTAAATACCGCCGTTTCAAGCATGGGGGTAAACATCGATACGCAGGCGACTATAGTATCGTGCGCGTCAAACAGTGCTTCCTTGTCTTCCTGCATATCTTTGTTATAGGCGAGAGGCAAACCTTTCATAGTTGTAAGGAGTGCAATCAGGTCACCGTATACACGCCCGGATTTTCCTCGGATGAGTTCCGCCACATCGGGATTTTTCTTTTGCGGCATGATGGATGAACCCGTAGAGTATGCGTCATCCAGCTCTATGAAACCGTATTCGTTTGATGCCCAAGCGATTACTTCCTCGCAAAAGCGGGAAAGGTGCATTACGCAAACCGAAGAAGCGTAGATAAAATCCAGCACATAGTCGCGGTCGGAAACAGCGTCCATCGCGTTTTGCGTTACGCCGGAAAAACCAAGCTCCTTTGCCACAAATTCACGATCCAAAGGGAAGGTGGTGGAAGCTAAAGCTCCCGAACCCAAAGGCATAACGTCGGCCGCCGCATAACAATTTTCAAAGCGATTTATATCCCGATTAAACATTTCGTAATAAGCCATCAGGTGAAAGGCGAGGGTGATAGGCTGTGCCTTTTGCATGTGAGTGAACCCGGGCATTACAGTGTCAAGGTTTGCTTCCGATATCGAAACCAACACACCGCAAAGCGCTTTAAGATGCGCTATGACATCAATTGTCGCTTCTTTAACGTACATGTGAGTGTCCAGAGACACTTGATCGTTGCGGCTTCGTCCCGTGTGCAGACGTTTTCCCGCATCACCTATGCGCTCGGTTAATATCTGCTCCACATTCATGTGGATGTCTTCGGCGGAGATGTTAAACTCAACTTTGCCCGCTTCGCTGTCGGCGAGTATGCCGTTAAGTCCGCTTATTATTTTATCAGTATCGGCAGGGGAGATGATGCCCTGTTTGCCAAGTCCTTTGGCATGCGCTATCGAGCCTAAAATATCTTGTTTATACAGGCGCATATCAAAAGAGATAGACGAGTTGAAATCGTCTACCGCTTTATTTGTGTTTTTTGAAAATCTGCCGCCCCAAAGCTTTTTGTCAGACATGATGCCTCCGAATTATTTCTTTTTAAGCGACTCCTTCATAAGCGACTGAACCGTAATCGGCAGTCCGAAAAGATTTATGAAGCCCGCGCTGTCATTTTGGTTGTATACTTCGTCCTCGTCAAATGTAGCAAAATCTTCGTTATACAGCGAGTAGATTGATTTTACGCCGGCGTTAATGATGTTGCCTTTGTAAAGTTTTAGCTTCACTGTTCCTGTGACATTTTCCTGTGTTTTGTCAACGAATGCGGAAAGGCTTTCGCGCAAAGGAGTGTACCACTGTCCATTATACACAAGTTCAGAAAAACGTAAAGCAACCTGCGCTTTATAGTGCGAAGTATCTTTATCCAAAGTGATGGATTCCAACGCTTCGTGTGCTTCGTATAAAATAGTGCCGGCGGGTGTTTCATAAACACCACGGGATTTCATGCCGACCAAACGGTTTTCCACGATGTCGATGATGCCAACGCCGTGCTTCGCGCCGATTTTGTTAAGTGCTTCAATAAGCGCTACGCCGTCCATCTTCTTGCCGTTAACAGCTACCGGAATACCTTGCTCAAATTCCACTTCAACTGTTTCCGGAGTGTCGGGAGCTTCCATAGGATTGTTGCACACAAGGTACAAATCATCCTGCGGTGCGTTCCACGGATCTTCGAGGTCAGCGCCTTCATGGCTTAAGTGCCAAAGGTTTTTGTCCATCGAATAGGGACGATCCTTTTTAACGGGAACGTCTATTCCGCGAGCATTTGCGTAATCTATTTCATCCGCGCGGCTTTTAAGGTCCCATGTGCGCCATGGAGCGATAATTTTAATGTGAGGGTTCAATGCTTTTATAGTGAGCTCAAACCTCACCTGGTCGTTTCCTTTGCCTGTACAGCCGTGGGCGATGATGTTCGCGCCTTCTTTTTTTGCGATTTCAACCAAACGCTTGGCGATAACCGGACGCGCAAACGATGTGCCGAGTAGGTATTTGCCTTCATACTTCGCACCCGCCTTTATGGTGGGGAAGATGAAGTCGTTTACGAACTCGTCTTTGATGTCTTCAATATATAATTTACTTGCACCTGTTTTTTTAGCTTTTTCGTGAAGGGGCTCTAGCTCTTCGCCCTGTCCCACGTCACCTGCAACAGCGATAACTTCGCAGTCGTAGTTTTCTTTTAGCCATGGTATGATGATGGACGTATCCAACCCACCTGAGTATGCAAGTACAACTTTTTCTTTAGCCAATTTATTTTCCTCCGAATGCATATTTATGCTTATTAATTAATAATTATACACAAGAATGTATATTATGCAAGTATTTTTTGTATAAACACTAAATTATATGATGCTCATTTTTTTACTTAACAAATTTTAAGCTATAAATCACTTTTTTCTGATATGGGGTTTTTAACCGTGAGTAACAAGATAAAGCGGTTAATCAGGAAAGCAAAGCTATATTGATTAACGACTAAACAAACAGCGGTAAACAAGAATGTGTTTACAGGTGTAATGAGCATAAAGGTGATTGAGAGAAAATGAAGAATCTTTATAAAGAAAAATTTAAAAATCTGCTCTGTTCCGCATAATTCCAAAGTAGATTTGCCAATCTTAGCCAAAATATTAATGTTTCTCAAAAAATATGCAAGATATATATTTGCTAATATAATTACTAAGGTTATGAAAACTTGTAAAGGGTAATAAAATAGAGGAGAATCAAAAAGAAAACGATTCATGACGAAGGCTCTGACGACATTCACGCCCTTAATATAGACTATTATTGCTGTTGCAAAGCAAAAAAATCCAATCAGACAAAAAACAATTATCTTCCAAATCTTGTCTAATTCTTTAAAAGAAAAGTTCTTAATTATTGGATAAAGATAATTGCCTATCGCATAATAAAGAACATAGTACATTGAGCTGTCAATATTCCAAAACCAAGATGGTTTTGTAGCGGGATTATTAGGAAGCAATGTCTGTGTTATCAAAAATAATATAATAGAAACTAATAATGCAAGATATTTTTTTTTCACAAGCCTCATTAACAAATCATATAGAACGCTCATAACAAATAAGCATGGGAAAAACCATAATGCGGCGGCAAAAATTTGATTTCGTATACCAAAAAACCCTTGAATTATTATATCTTTTAATAAACAGTCCATAAAAAGCGCATATACAATCCCAGATACAAAGACAAAAATAAAATAGGGAATCATTATTCGCATGAATTTATTTTTAATAAACAGGAGAAAAGATTCTTCGTTTTTTGTTTTGGCAAAAAAACCAGATACAACAAAAAAAAGAGGAACATGATATGTATAAACAAAAGGGTAAATCTTACCAGCATCGTTGCAAAAATGCCCGATATATATTGCAAAAATACCTAAAGCTTTAAGCACATCAACCCACTGTACTCTTTTTGGCATAA
The DNA here is from genome assembly GCA_963675575.1 of Christensenellaceae bacterium. GTDB lineage: Bacteria > Bacillota > Clostridia > Christensenellales > UMGS416 > JAGLOK01. Next base: position 1,561,786 of record OY776378.1, on the reverse strand, counting down.
ATTGCTCCTTTGTATTTAAAATGTTGGGTTTTATGTAGCACAACGGAAATGTAATTTGTAATATATTATCAAATATATTATAGTTATGCAACTCATAATACATCTTATAGTTTAATATAGATTATTAAAAAAGAATTTGATTCGTACTAATATTTTTACTTATAGCGAGCAAAACAAAAGGCATCATCCGCAAATAAAAGTTGGTAACGTGGCAGATAATGGTTATAATGAAATTAACAGATTACATAGAAAATATAAATTTTTTGTAGATGTTTTAACGGAATTTTTTTTAAGGCGGACAAATGATTAAAAAGAAAACAGATGAAGGCGTAAGAATAGTTCTTTTCTCGGTTGTCATGAATGCTGTGCTGACACTGCTTAAAGGTACGGTTGGATTATTTACATTTTCTACGGCACTTCAAGCAGATGCGGTCAATTCAGCGGGCGATACCATGAGCAGTATGGCAGTATTTTTTGGCATTAAATATTCCTTAAAGCCTCAAGATGAAGACCATCATTACGGACATGGCAAAATGGAAGCGCTGGTGTCTTTGTTCGTTGGACTGATAATTCTGGTAAGCGCGGGCTTTTTGTGGAAATCAATTATTCAAATAGTGGTTTCAGGTGAATATAGGCCTGGAAGTATTTGGGCGCTGGTTGTGGCAATAATCGCTATTGCTATAAAAATATTTATGTACATAAAAACAATGCGTGTAGGCAAAAAGATTAATTCAATTGCGGTAAAAACCAACGCAAAAGACCATAGAAACGATATTTTCGCAACATCAGCCACCGCAGTCGCTATAGCGTTGTCACTCATTTCGCGAGCAACCGGAATAGAAGCTCTCAAATATTCAGAGCCTATTGCGGCTGCAGTGATGAGCCTTTTTATTATCAAGACAGGAATAGAAATAATTATTTCCTCAACAAAAATGCTTATGGACGCTGCTCCTGATAAAAAAATAGTAGAAGGAATGAAAGATGTGGCGAAAAAGTGCGATGGAGTAAAATACCTTAATTGGCTTAAATGCCGAAGCGTCGGACGAGGGCTAATCGTCGATCTTGCAGTGGAAGTGGATGAGAATATATCTGTAAAACAAGGACACGAATTGGCGGATAATATTAAAAGTTCAATACAAAAGAATTTTGACAACGTTTTCGATGTGCTGGTTCATATAAATCCCTATGATGAAAATCGAAAATAAATACTTAATTATAATAATCATATAGGAGGATAATTATGACTTTAGACCTTAATACTAAAAATTATATCCAAGATGATATGTATAGAATAGAAACTATACTAAATACCAATATATTTAACTTTGAAGGAATTCATCCTCTGACTAAATCGGCTTTTATTGAGATACTTATATGTCTTCGTGATTTAATGTATAAAGCAGAGAAATTCAGTACAAGAATATCTTTTTCAGATGATATAGTTACTACAAAAAAATTAGTAGATGTATCAGATCTAATTAAATTTGTGAGAGATTCATTATGTCATATTGAGTCAACAAATCACTTTATTTCAGGAACACAAATAAAGGCAACATTCAATGGTGCCAAGGGGAAAAGACAATTCTTAGTCTAGGAGATATATCAATATCATCTGAATATAGTGATGATATTTGTTTCTTTTTTGGAGACCAAAGAATTTATTTGAAGCGTCATATTATTAGGGCATATGAGGAAGCAAAGCAAAAACTAATCCCTTTAATTGGATAAAGTAAACATTTATTTATTTCCCATTATCCATTTAGAATGTTTTTGTTAAGATAAATAGCATTTTCTCTAATATTTAATTTGCTTAAATGCTTATCCAGGCATAAATTTTTCTATGAAGTAATAGTATGGAAAAACTATTTAAAATATATGGACTCATCATCTATTTGCAGACTCAAACATTTTTGCTATAATAAATGTAATAATATATTAATAATTAACTCACTTTTAAGTCGACTTCCAAAAAAGTCACATATAAAAACAGATAATAGGGGAGTAGATTAATGAAGAATATTAAGCGTATTTCAGCAATAATGATACTTGCAATCATAACAGTAATGATGATTCCTTCTACGGCGTTTGCCGCGACAGATTTCGAAATTTCATCTATTGGTTTGTCGCCTGATACAGTGTCAATTGACGGCGGTTCAGTCAATGTGTCAGTTACCGTAAAAAACACCGGAACAGACCCCATTACTAATGTTAGTTACACTTATCACCTACCTTCAGGTTTAGAAGGACGAGGGCATGCTGATACTATTTCTGTGGGTGCTTCCAAAACTTATACAGACAATATACAATTTAATGGCAACGATGTTAATACAAATATACAAGCTGAGGTTTGGTGCCAAGGCGTTGGTTGGATTTCTCATAGCAAGACTTTTAGCGTCACGGGAGAAGACAATGTTATCCTTTCAGGTGACGAGATTGTGCCTGAAAAAAGCTCATATTTTGTAGGTGAAACGGTATCCATCACAGACACAATGAGAAACAGCCTTAGCACAAACGTCACAAACTTAAAAATGAAGTATTATCTGAGAAGATCCGGAAGCGATACCTCCGGCGATACTGTGACTTTCGGTACCGTAGCTCCCAATGCAAAGGTGTCAAATACTTTGGACTATACTTTCACTGAAGAGGACTTGGACGGGCTTAGAATAGGATCGTCTATCACATATAATGTGTCAGGCAATGGCCCATATACTGAATATAATGTAGCGCATGACTTTGTGGTGGTGCCATCTCCCACACCCACATCAAGCACCACGCCAACAGCAAGTGCAACACCCACACCCACTCCGGAGGCTACACCTACCGCGACTGAACAGCCTGCAACATCGGAGATCGTCATTCAGCAGGAGGCTAATCCTCAGGAAGAAACTGCTGCCATCAAAGAAGACACCGGCACAAATACCACAACATCGCTTTTTCAGGACAGAACGATAGTGATGACTATAATTATTGTTGTAGGTGCCATAGTGGCGCTTGTAATTATCGTGATTATAGTAGCTGTGGCTAAGAAAAAATAATAAATATTTTAATCGGGGCCTTGCGCCAACATAGTAGAAAACATACAATATATATCTATAAAAAAACGACCATTAGGAGAAAGTATGAAAATAATTAAACATATCTGCGCACTCATTGCATTTGTTTTAACGATTTTGTTTTTGTTCCCGACAACTGCGCTTGCAGCTGATATATTTTCAACAACAGGTAGTGTTGCTCCGGAGCAAGATATATACTATGTAGGTGATACTGTTGAGATAGATGACTCTTTTCGTAATAAGAGCACTAGCAATGCAACAAATGCAGTAGTCGAATACTACTATAGATTAAACGGAGCAAACAGTGTTTATAGTGGAAATCAAATAGCATTGGGAACTATAGCTTCCGGCACATCAAAACACACTTCATTTAAATATACATTCAAGGAATCTGATATAGGAGATTATAGGATTGGTGCAAAGATTACATATACTGCATCAGGTTCCACAGATAGTGAATATTCATCTGGTCATGACTTTATAGTGATGGCGGCTCCGACTCCCACACCGACACCATCGGCAACACCGACGCTGGAGATAACGCCAACAGCGACAGCGACACCCACCCTTGAGCCTACGGCTGTGCCAATTCCGACCCTCCAAACCATTGCGACTTATACCCCTGTTCCTCATGCGGTGGCGACCGCTGAAGAGACAGATACCAGTTCTATTTCAACAGGAACGATTTTCCAGGACAAGGCTATATTAATGACTATTATTATCGTGGCGGGTGTGATAGCAGTACTTTTAGTTGTGCTGATTATAGTGATTGTGGCAAAGAATAGATAACAAAATAAGAAGATTAATCACCTAAAGCATAGTGTATAAAAGTAATATCGATATCTTAGACAAACTAACAGAAAAGCACCGCGGAGCGGTGCTTTTTTATCGAAGTATAAATAGTTTTATTTTATTCCTCCACCAACCTCTTTTCGCCGTCAAGCTCAGTAATAGGTTTAATGTTTTGCGAAACTTCAAGTGTGCCGAGATACTCACCATTTTTGTCGCGAACGGCAAAATACCTGATGTGTACAAACTGCTTGCCCATATGAATCCAAAAGTCCTCATGGTCTTTTTTGCCGCTGCGTAAATCTTCAACAATTTGCTCAACAATATGTACACTCTTTGGTGGATGGCAATGCTTAACCTCGCGGCCCAAAATTGTAAGTGGCCGTGTGAATATGCGTTCTTTGCCCTGAGTGAAATATTTGACGCGGTTGTCAGCGCCAACGAAAGTCATGTCAATTGGAATGGTGTTTAAGATGGAATTAAGCTCCTTGGCGGTGAGTGTGCCGGCATCAAAAGATATAAGCGCATCCGAATCCACGGCAACAAATTTCTCGAAAGATTGTTGAGTATCGGAATCTTTTGCGTGCGCAGTTTCACTGCCTGAAGGCATCCACGGTTTTACCTCGCCGATAAATATATATCCGATTTCAGCGCTGGATTTTTCTATGTCAACCCATTCATCTTGGGTGAATACGTCCATTACCATCGGGAACATGATTTCCTCTTCCTTGAAAATCATCTCATTAATCTGGGTTGTAAGTTCGCGAATCTCACCTTCCAAATAGGAAATGTCCGCAGATGAAATTACCCAATTTCTGATGTCACTTAACTTCGAGCGTATTTCATCGTCAACGCCCCACATCACCTGAGGCGGAGCGGTGAAGTTATACTTTTCCATATAGGGGAAGATGAGATTTTCCTTGCGCTTATAATGTTTATCAATCTCGGATAATTCATTTAATCCTTCAACCAATCCATCCTTGTCACCGCGGCTCAGGCTTTTATGGATTTTGATTTCAATCAAAACCTCAATGGCTCTGTTTTCTTTTTTAAACGTGGTAACCGGATGCCATTCATCCAAAGAGGGGGAAGGAACCGCGTCGTCTTTATGGATATCTTCAATAGACCCTTTAAAAACAGATGCATGAACATCGCACAGCCTTTGTATCTCGGATACCGCAAGTCCTTCGTCAACCAAAGACTGCTCCATTTCAGTAATTTCGGTGGCTGAAACGCCCACAGTTAACTTATCAAACTCCGCTTTTACCTCATCTACTGTTGCGCCCTCGTGGAGTTTCATGATTATCTCTTTAAGTTTTTCTTGTTTCTTTTTCCTGTTATCGATAAGTTCACTCATTTTATTCCTCCTTGACGTTTAATTCATAGCCGTTATCGCTGAACGCCTTTTCAATGTATGCCCAGTCGATTTTTTTCATTTTTGCACCTTTGGAAAGCGTCATAATGCGTCCTGCGCTTTGTAACATTCCTGGTTTTAGAATATCGCTAAAGCCTAAATCCGCCATTATACTTTGGATGTCAGGATATTCTTTAATCAATTCATATATAGAAAGTGAAGAGTCAATTTTTATAAGCATAATTTCTTCTCCTTAATACATTAACATTATATCATATTTTATTAGTAAGGATTTAGAATAAATTTATTTTTTATTAAACCGGAAGTGAGATATTTATAGTAAGATTTATAATTTATATGTCTAAAGATAATACGCCTAATTTGTCAAAATCTTCGCTTTGTTTTGGCAAAGTTTCTATGTACTTCAACTGGAGCGTATCTTCTTTGAGTATTTTTTGCTTCTTTTTTATTATGATTTAAATAAATCTTTGTATCTACAATTTCAAATCCGCTTCGAATAAACGCGTAAACTAAGGCGTTCCATTCAATCTTTTTAAGCCTGGCCATTTTTTTTAAAGACAAAAAAAGACCTACGGTGTATAAAAATCCGGATTTTATTATGTATTTGCAGCCCAAATCATATAAAACAATCTTCAAACACGGATGCACTCTGACAAGTGTGAATAATGTAGCACCTGAGTATATTACTGTCATACAATCACTCCTATATTGAAATTATAACATATAAACAAATTGTAATATAATAAAAATTAAAAAAGTGATATCATCATGAAAAGGATTGCAGATATTAAAATAAAAAGTTATATTTATACTATGATATCTATTCAAGAAACTGAGGAAATGATTGCTGAACTGGCCGATGAAATGCCCGAAGCTTTTTTTAAAGAACTAAACGGCGGGATTATGCTTTTGCCTAAGGCAAAGAAAAGCCAGGTAGAAGGCGCGAACGGGCTCTATGTAATGGGCGAATATCACCGCAACAACAACCTGGGCAGATATATTGTGATATATTATGGTTCTTTTACGCGAGTCCACGGAGACCTTAACAGAGAAGACCTGAAAACCCAACTGCGAAAAACTTTAAGGCACGAGTTCAGGCATCATGTAGAATCGCTGTCAGGTGAGCGTGGTTTGGAACATGAAGACGCAAAGTTTATAAATGATTATCTTAGACAAAACAATAACCGAGGTTTAGCCAAATAAATTGCATATTATATTTTGCGTTTTATGTGTTATAATAAATAGAAAATTTTACAATAATTCAATGTTAGGCAGCAAATATGAATTCAATTAAATTTAAAAATTTTTTGAGAACTCTTTGGAAATATAAATACGTAATATTGGCTTATTTATTAGTTTTATTTCTTACAATACCGCTTTTTTCTTTGTGCAAAAGCGCAGTGCCCAGCGCTGACGATTTTGTATACGGGGCGGCTGCTCGACAGGCTTACGTTGAAACAGGCTCCGTGTTCAGCGTTGCTGTTGCGGCGGCAAAGCACACGATTAACAGATATCTTTTTTGGCAGGGAACATATTCAAGCATTTTTATTATGAGCGCGCAGCCCGCTGTTTTTTCGCTTAATCTTTACAGAATTGCAGCGTTTGTTTTGATTCTTATTTGTTTTCTGTGCCCGCTGTTTTTAGCATATGTATTAAACAAATATATGTTTAAAAGCAAAGACAAGGTGCTCTATATTTTATCCGCTATTTATTCTTTTCTTGTTCTTCAATTTTGGGCTTCAGTTTTGGAAGGAATATATTGGTTTAACGGCGCATGGTATTATACTTTTTCTTTTGAAATGGTAATTTTAATGATTGCGGTCACTGTAATATTTGAAAAGACACAAAGCCGAAGAGCGCGGATTGTGAGTTATATATTCATGCTTTTGCTGTCTTTTTTCCTGGGAGGAACAAATTATCCGCAGCTTTTAATGCTGACCGTGGGCTATTCATTTTTTATACTTATGATATTTATTAGACGCAATCCAAAGAAATGGATGTACGTAGCAAACTGGCTGGCACTGGGCATATTCATCGCTATAAACGCTTTTGCCCCCGGTAATATGGGCAATTATGCAAAACATGTAAATCTGCAATACACAGCTCTTTGCATGCTGCAAAATTTCACTTCTGAAGTTACATCCAATGCTGCATATGGCCTTTCGCTTGCATCACTTTTGACAGCGTTTCCTTTTATCGCGAAGATGTCTGAAAAATCCGATATGAAATTTATAAAGCCTGTTTATTTGGCGATTGCGTCATTTCTAACAGTGTTTTGCATGTATATGCCTTCAGCATTTATATTCCACAACGCGGGCCCGCTGAGGCAGCAAAATGCCCGGACAATGGCGGAACTACTTTTGTTGTTTGTAAATATTATAAACTGCATCGGTTATTATGTGAAAAAGGAAAAAGGGCAAAAATTTTCATTAAATCCTGCAGTGTCGGCCATACTTATTGTTATGCTGATTGGCACTTCGTTTTCAGGCGATAAGCTTATGAAAGCATGGTCTATACGGGCAGAGTACTCAATTTTAGGCATGGAAGTGTCAAGGTTTACTGGAAGGATGAATGATATATTCAGCGAACTTGAAGATGAGAACATCAAAAGTGTTGATTTAACTTCGATTCCCACTAATGAAATGCTTATGCCTGATGTATATAGTTTTATTAATTATGATGTGAATGGTTTTTACGGCAAAGAAGAAGTAATTTACAAAAAGGATTAGTCTAACGGAGCGATTTATGACCATACTGATTATATTTTCAATGCTTGGCATCAGTGTTTTGGCAGTTAGCTTTAAAAATATAAAGTCCTCGGAAGCCTCTATTATAAGCTTAAGTGCTGTAATCATTATTCTTTATGTATTTTCAATCTTCGGCTTACTGAATTTCGGTGTATATTTTGTGCTTGGCCTCGGGCTCGCGGCATATCCTATAACTTTGATTTTGAACAGAAAAAATCTGAAAGCCTTTTTCAAAGAATTGCTCGAGCCTGGGTTTGTTGTATTTATATTTTTTGCAATAATGTTGTATTTTATTTGCAAACCCATTGTAACGGGCGCTTGGGATGAGTATTCACACTGGGCTCTGGTTGTGCGAAATATGCTGTTTACAGGCGCGTTGCCTAAACCTGAAGGCGCAGTTTTATACATTACATATCCACCTGCTTCAACTTTATTTCAATATGCTTTTATGAAAATAGCCGGCGGACCTGAGGGAATGATGTATTACGCGCAAGCGATATTGATCGCGGCGAGTGTGTCTGCTTTGCTAAAAGGTACTAGCTTAAAAAAAACTTTAGTGTTAGTAATGGCTTTTGTATTGCCTGTGCTTGTCATAATAAAATTTTCTGTGCACAATATTTTTAATATTTTCCCCGATTCTCTAATGGCTATAATGGCGGCAGCAGCTTTTGTAATCTACTATAAGTCTGAACGCAAGTTAATCGATATATATAAAATTCTGCCGATTCTTTTTGCATTATGCCTTGTTCGGCCAAACGCTGTACAATTTGCTGTATTTGTAATGTTAATGATTTTAGTTGTTAATATCTCAAATAAAAGCGTTAAGAAAAATATTTCGCATTTATTATTGCCAATCGTAACCGCGATTGTTTCTTTGGGGTCTTGGCAAATTCATCTTACGAGTATAGGCGCGCAGACATTGAGAATAAGTGTTTCTCTTTTCCCAATTGATACAAGCAGATTAATAACTATTTTGGACAAATTTAAATCGGCGATCTTTTTTCAGAAGCTCGGAACAGTTTACCAACCTTTCTATCTGGCTTCAAGCACATTTGCTTTTGTGTTTATGGCGGTAATTGCTGCTTTTCTTGTTCACATACTTCTTAAGAATAATAAATTACGGAGAAAGCAAGTGTTGGCGATAAATCTGGGCTTTTTTGTTTGCTTTATTGTATATTGCCTGACTCTAATTTTCGGATATCAATTTTTGTTTACAAAAGGGGAAGGGGAGAGCCTAGCTTCTTTTACTCGATTCATGGGTACTTTTTTCATATTCTGGATACCTAGTGTATTTTACGTAATTATTGATTTATCTCGTGATGAAAAGCTTTTTGGAAAAAAGAACAAAAATCTTCTGACAGCACTGGGCATGGCAATGGTTATTGCAATTGCCGCGCTGACACATCCTTCAACACTTAACATAATGGGTGGCAGAAGAGTGGAGAACGTCTATCAAGAAGAGGCGCGATATTGTGCCGAAGAGATACAAAAAGACGTAGGCACGCAAGCAAAGGTTTATATGATATTCCAAAAGTCCAGAGGATATGTTTTCATGGGTACTCGCTATCAACTGGGTACAAACCTTACAAACCTTGGCACATGGAGTTTGGGCAAGCCTTATTCAGCGGCCGACACTTGGACAGTAGATATTTCGCCGACAGATTTTTTGCAAAGGCTATATGATTTGAACTATGAATATGTTTATGTCGCAGACGGTGGTGACGCACAGCTCTGGGAAGCATATGGCATGTTGTTTGATAAACCCGACAAGGGCTATAATATTTTCCAAGTTACAAACGATACCACAGCCCCGCTCAAAGCGTTAAACTAAAAAAACAAGCCGCTCTCTCTTTAAAACAGCTAGAAACTATGCTACAATACATATGTTCCTGTAACGCAAATATTTAGTATATTTTTTTGGAGATTGTATGATTATCTTGGGCATAGATCCCGGTCTTGCAACAGTAGGATATGGAGTGGTAAAAAAAGAAAATAGCACAATAAGCCTTGTTGATTTTGGGATTATTTCAACGCCCGCAGGTATGCCTCTTCCCAAAAGATTATCTATCATATTTAATGATACTCAGGAACTTATAAAGCAATATAATCCCTTATGCGTCGCTTTTGAAGAGCTTTTTTTTAACAAAAACATTAAAACCGCACTTACCGTTGCGCATGCTAGAGGTGTGAGTGTAATAGCGGCAAACAACCTTGTAGGTTCGGAAAATCTATATGAATATACGCCTCTTCAGGTGAAACAGGCAGTGTGCGGATATGGCAGAGCTGACAAAAATCAAATGCAGCAGATGGTGAAAGCGCTTCTTTGCATGAAGGAGATAGCCCGTCCCGATGACGCTGCCGATGCTTTGGCGGTTGCAATATGTCACGCGCAATCGTATAATTTATCAAGCGGATTTAAGATAAAATAACTTTCATGCGACTCTTTAAGGAGAATTATGTACGCATATTTTAAAGGTGAAATAGCGCAAAAACACGCTGACAGCGTTGTAATAGAATGTAATGGTGTGGGATATCTTATTGGTGTTTCCACCCGCACTTTGGCCGAAATCGGCGAGATTGGCGAAACAGCCAAGGTTTTCACGCATTTTCATGTGCGTGAAGGAGAGATGACTCTTTACGGATTTTTATCCGCCGAAGAAAAAATTATGTTTGAAAAAATTATAACGGTAAACGGCATAGGACCAAAAGCCGCAACCAGCATATTGTCCGTGATGAGCGTAACCGAGCTTGCTGTTGCGCTTGTCGCCGAGGATGCCGAAGCCATATCGCGCGCTCCGGGTGTGGGCAAAAAGACCGCGCTTCGTATGATACTGGAGCTTAAAGAAAAAGTGGACAATAAAGAGCTGACAGGCGCGTTTAAAGACATGCCTCAGCCTCGCAACTCAAGCGTGACGCAAGAAGCGCTTGCCGGGCTTATGGCACTAGGGTTCACATCCACTGAAGCCAGCCGCGCAATAAATGACGCTGGATTATACGACACTGTCGAAGAGCTCATTACAGCGGCGCTGAAGCACAAGGGAGCTTAAGATGATTGAAAACAGATTCCTATCATCTGAAAAAAACACAGAAGATTTAGATATAGAAATAACGCTTCGTCCAAAAACAATGGGCGAATATGTCGGGCAGGAAAAAGCTAAAGAACAGCTTGATATCTTTATCGGCGCGGCTAAGATGCGCGAAGAATCCCTGGACCATGTTTTGCTGTATGGCCCTCCAGGGCTTGGAAAGACAACGCTTGCAAACATCATCGCAAATGAGCTAAATGTACAGATACGCACCACCTCAGGCCCCGCTATCGAGCGCACAGGAGATTTGGCTGCCATTCTTACAAACCTCGGCGAGGGCGATGTTCTTTTTATTGATGAAATTCACAGAATGAATAATTCTGTTGCGGAAGTGCTATACCCCGCCATGGAAGACTGTAAGCTGGATATCATCATAGGCAAAGGACCTTCGGCACGCTCGATACGACTTGATTTGCCGAAATTTACACTTGTTGGCGCAACGACACGCGCCGGTATGCTGACCTCTCCGCTATTGGATAGATTCGGTGTGATTTGCAGGCTTGAAATATATACTCCAGATGAACTTGCGACAATAATAAAGCGAAGCGCGCGAATATTAGGCGTGGAAACAAGAGAAGACGGCGCATGGGAAATCGCATGCCGCTCAAGGGGAACACCACGTATAGCCAACAGGCTGCTTAAACGTGTGCGTGACTATGCGATGATACGGGCCGATGGTATAATAACTTTGGAAGTGGCGAAGCTGGGGCTTGAAATGCTTGAAGTTGACAAACTGGGATTGGACGGCGTTGATCGCAATGTGATGCTGACCATTATTAATAAGTTTAATGGCGGGCCCGTGGGGCTTGACACATTGGCGGCGGCAACAGGCGAAGAATCGGTTACCATAGAAGATGTATATGAACCGTATCTTTTGCAGTTGGGCTTTATAAATCGCACTCCGCGCGGGCGCATCGCGCTGCCAAACGCATATGATCATTTTGGCATTCCGTACAATGATAAAAATAATACAAAGCAGGGCAACTTTTTATAATGAAAACTGATCTCTTCGATTACCATCTGCCCGAGGAACTTATAGCTCAAACACCCATTAAAAAGCGCGATACTTCGCGTCTTTTGGTGTATGACAGGGCGCAAAAGAACATTGTGCATAAACATTTCAGCGATATAGTTGATTATCTTAATCCCGGTGACACTTTGGTTATAAACGACACAAAGGTGATTCCCGCTCGCCTATATGGCACGCGGCAAGACACCGGCGGCAAGATTGAGATATTGCTTCTCAAACGCTTAGAAGGCGATGTATGGGAGATTCTCGCAAAGCCTGCCAAAAGAGCCGTAGCGGGACGAGAGTTTTCATTTGGGGAAAAGCTAAAGATGCGTGTGCTTTCGGAGTTTGATGAGGGTATAAGGCATGTTGAGCTTATATATGATGGTATTTTGGAAGAGATATTGGACGAAATAGGCGTAATGCCGCTTCCGCCATATATACACGAAAAGCTTGAAGAAAAATCAAGGTATCAGACGGTATACGCGCGCCTTAATGGTTCTGCGGCGGCACCGACCGCGGGGCTGCATTTCACACAAGAGCTTTTAAGCAAGATTGATGATATGGGAGTTAACGTTGCAAAGGTGCTTTTGCATGTGGGGCTGGGCACATTTCGCCCTGTGAATGTCGAGGATGTCGCAACCCACAAGATGCACTCGGAATATTATGAAGTGACCCAGGAAACCGCTGACTTGTTAAACAAAACACATTGTGAAGGCGGACGTATTATTTGTGTGGGTACAACTTCTGTGCGTACGCTTGAAACCGTAACTGATGATGAGGGAATAGTACACGCGGCAAAAGGCGACACGGATATATTCATCTTTCCGGGATATTGCTTCAAGGCGTGCGACGCGCTTATAACTAACTTTCATCTGCCAAAATCCACGCTTTTGATGTTGGTATCGGCTTTATGCTCTCGCGAAGAGATGTTGGAAGTTTACAATACTGCTGTAAAGGAGAGATACAGGTTTTTCTCATTTGGGGATGCCATGTTTATAAAATAATGTTTGAATATAAAATAACTAAAGTGTGCAAGCAATCGGGAGCTAGGATAGGGGAGTTTACAACGCCTCATGGCGTGATAGAGACGCCCGTTTTTATGCCAGTCGGCACCCAGGCAACGGTTAAAGCTATGTCAACGAATGAACTTAAAGCTATCGACGCGCAGATAATTTTGTCAAATACATATCATTTGTATCTTCGCCCCGGACATGAGCTTGTGAAAAAAGCCGGCGGACTGCATAATTTCATGAATTGGGACAGGCCAATACTTACAGACTCAGGCGGATTCCAGGTTTTTTCGCTTTCGGGTTTCCGAAAGATAGAAGAAAAAGGTGTAGCTTTTCAGTCGCACATTGACGGTTCAAAGCACTTTTTGTCACCTGAAAAAGCTATTGAGATACAAAATGCGCTGGGAGCTGACATCATTATGGCATTTGATGAATGCGCGCCTTGGCCCTCTGAACACGACTATGTCAAAAAATCTATGGAACGCACGTTGCGCTGGTTGGAGCGCTGCAAGGAAGCGCACAAAGACACAGCGCGCCAGGCACTGTTTGGGATAATACAAGGCGGCACATATGACGATTTACGAGTTGAAAGCGCCAAGCGCACAACCGAGATTGATTTGCCCGGATATTCCATCGGCGGCCTTTCGGTTGGCGAGCCTGCGGAGGAGATGTATCACACGCTTGATGTTTTGCGCCCATATTTGGTGGAAAACAAGCCTCGCTATCTTATGGGAGTTGGAAGCCCGGATTATATTGTGGAAGGCATTGCTCGAGGCATAGACATGTTTGACTGCGTGCTTCCGACGCGCACAGCCAGAACAGGAACGCTTTTCACATCCCACGGCAAAATAAACATCTTAAACGCGAAGCATACCGAGGATTTATCGCCATTGGATGACAATTGTGATTGCCATCTGTGTCAAAATTATTCACGTGCGTATTTGCGCCATCTATTTAAAGCGAAAGAGATTTTAGGACCGCGTTTGGCTTCGTGGCACAACCTAAGATATCTTATAAAACTGACCGAGCGCATAAAAAACGCGATAAAAAACGATAAAATGCTTACATTTCGTGAAGAATTTATTAATTCGTCTGAAAATACGTAGAGAACATATTGCAAAATAGCAAGTTTTAAGTTATTATGGCTAGGAAAATAAAGCTATGCAATTTGTGTTGCTTTAAAATAAAAAACAGGACGGTGTACATAAATGTTCTTAGATGCTACAGCTGCAACAACCGCAAGCACGGGGATTCTTGGCCAATATGGTTCTTTTCTCATTCCGATATTATTAATCGTTGTTTTCTACTTCCTTTTAATCAGACCCCAGCAAAAACAAGCGAAAAAGCGCAAAGAGCTTCTTTCACAGCTCAAGGTTGGTGACAGGATAACAACAATCGGACGCATACACGGCGTTGTTACAAAAATCAAAGACGACGTTTTAACAATCGAGGTTGGCTCGAAAAAAACAGAAATAGTAATGGACAGAAGCGGCATCAGCTCAATCAATGAGTTTGAAGATCCCGATAGCATGCTTTAAGAATTAATCGATATTTGTAATTTTTAAATCCTTAAGGCTTTATGAAGGCTATGGATTTTGATTTAGTATGGGATTAAGAAACTTTTAAAATCACGGATTTTTTCCGTGATTTTTTTAATATAATAATGATTTAAATTGAAATAAATGCAAAAAACTGGTATTATATATTGAAATATAATTAATTGAGGTATTTTATGAAAACTGCAAGTAGAGTTTTAGGTATAGTCGGAGGTTGTATAGCCTTTATATTTTCAGCGTTCATAATATTAGGCGGAGTAGCTTTTTCAACTATATTCCCTAATATTGAATTCCCTGAAAACGATACGGAAATTATTGTTAATGGTGAAAAGATTGAGTTTGACAATAATATTGACAAAGATTCATACCAAAAAGCTGGATTAGTATTTGTTGGCTACGGTAGTGCAATTTTATTTGCTGGTATACTTGGTATTTTAGGAGGTATTTTTGTGAAAAAGAAAAACATCGTAGCTGGAATACTTATGCTTGTAGGTTCGGCTATTTCATTTTTTACTTTATGGGGAATATTTATTTCACTATTGCTATTATTGGGTGGTATATTCGCATTAGTAAGAGATAGTAGCAATAACAAAACACTTTATGGTGATGGGGATATTAAGATGAATTGAATCATTATTTAAAATTAAGATAGCATAATAGGACAATTTAATTGAATTCTTGATATTGTTTTTAATTTGCATAAAAATGGGACAACCGGTAAAGGTTGTCCCTATCTTGTATCAACAATATTTAATACTAGATCGATAGATTTTAATAGCTTTCAAAACCAATTCGAAATTTATGCGGATCCGGACTGTTTCCGCTTTGCGGATATCCATCTATTGCCGCCATATCGGTCGCGGAAAGCTCAAAGTCGAACACATCAGTGTTTTTGTCTATTCGTTCCTTGTTAACAGACTTGGGTATAGCCACAAAGCCGCCTTGTATGTGCCAGCGTATCAGCACCTGGGCAGCTGTTTTTTCATATTTCTTCGCGATATCCTCAAACAACCTAATGCCCACAAATTTGCCTTTCATAAGAGGACTCCAAGACTCCATTCTAATTCCCAAGTTATCACAATATTCTTTAAGCTTATACTGATTGTTTTCCGGGTGGCGCTGAACTTGGTTTACACTTGGGGTAACACCGGTACATTCAATCAAATAGTCCAAATGATCAATGCCAAAGTTGCTGACGCCAGCTGAGCACACTTTACCTTGCTCTTTAAGTTCCAATATAGCCTCGAATGCAGAAACATTGTACTCTTCCTTATAGTTTGGCCAATGAATTAGGTATAAATCCACATAATCCATGTTAAGCCTTTTTTGACTTGCGTCAAAGGCTTTTATGGCGTCATCATATCTTTGCTTGTCATTCCAAAGCTTTGTCGTTATAAATATTTCTTCTCGGGGGACACCGCTCTCTTTGACGGCTTTACCAACACTTTCCTCATTTCCATAAATTGCAGCCGTGTCTATATGCCTATAGCCTAAATCCAGTGCCCAGCGTATTGCGTTGTAAGCTTCTTTGCCTTGTTCCGCCTTGAAAACGCCAAGCCCGACTTTAGGTATTTCAACTTCATCGTTTAAGATGAATGATTCATTTCTTACATACATATTAATGCCTCCTTTTTATTTCTCATCTTAAACCTTATTATATTACGCTATGACAACTAATTCAATTTATTACGTACTTGTTAAATGAAAGTTTTTATTTTAAGTTGCGCTAAAAATATTTTCAAGATTTACAATGAATTTTTGTTGTGCTACGATATAGAAAAGAAATAAGGGGAATTAACTTAATATGAAAATTACTCCAAATGAATTTATAAAAGAATCGCGCAGCGAAATGCGCGGCGGAAAAGGCGAAGTATTGCTTGAACATGTTTTAAAAGACTCTTTGCCAGAAAAGTGCAGGATGTTGGCGAAAGTAACCTTGGAGCCGGACTGCTCTATCGGTCACCATGAGCATAATAACGAAACAGAATTTTATATTATTATTAAAGGCGAGGCCACAGTAAACGATAACGGTGAATTAGTTCCATGCAAAGCGGGAGATGTGATAGTCACACCTGATGGATGTGGTCACTCCATTGCAAACACGGGCAGTGAAAATATGGAGATGATGGCGGTTATTATTCTGGATTAGCAAAATATGTAGTTAAAAAAAATAAAAAGGGGAATGGTCTACAATGAAAAAGAGAAACCTAATTTTACTTGGAATACTTGCGCCAATTATATACTTTGGTGCGTCAATAATCGGTGGATTCTCAAACGTTGGCTATAGCCATATTGAAGACTCAGTAAGTGATTTGCTTGTTAAAGGGATGAATAATTTAATCCTTCTTGATACACTTATGCTTGTTTCTAGTATGGCAACTATTATCGGCTGCCTTTCTATTTTTCTTTATTTTCGAAAGAGGGTTACTTTTCCAGTAAATCTAGGAGTACTTCTTATAGGCTTTACCGGCTTTTCCACTATTATGTCATCATATGTTTTCCGTCTGGAAGAAAGCACAGGCAGTATGACTTTTAGTACGATTATGCATATTGTCTTTGTTGCATGCGCAGCAATTTTGGTAGTAATAGGAGCTATCCTTATTGCTTTCTTCATTGGCAAAACTTTTGAGTGGAAAGGATTTAAAACTTATACGATTATATCTATTATGATTTTATTGGTAGGAGGAGCGGTAACGCCAATTGTGATGAGTTCAGGTGTCAGAATAATTGGACTTGTTGAAAGGGTTTCTGTAATCGCTTATCAACAGTGGTTTGTTGCTATGACAATAAAGTTCTATACGTTTTCTGATAAACTGCCCATAAAAAATTAATATTTAAAAATATGATTAGAAATATTTAACAAAAAATAATTCATAAATCATTCATAAATTTGCAACGAATATCAATATAGGATACAATCTATTTTGTTCTTATATTCTATTTTAAGAATTTTGTTAAGGAGAGGTTATTAATGAGCGCAATAATAAACGAATTGGGTAAAATCAGTTTCTCAAATGAAGTCATAGCTACAATTACCGGGCATTCATTAGAAGAATGCTACGGAATAGTTGGGATGATTTCAAAGCGCCCGTCAGATGGCATTTCACAATTGCTTAATCTCGAAAACTATAAAAAAGGCATTATCGTACACGATAACGAGGATACGGTTGATATTGGTATTTTCGTAAAAGTAATCTACGGCGTTTCAATTAACGCAGTGGCTGAAATCGCAAAAGACACAATACGCTATAATGTTGAGCATGCTACGGGATTAAAAGTTGGCAAGGTGAATGTAACCATTGAGAGTGTAAAAGTGTAACGGAGGACTTATAAAATTGAAGACTACGAATATCGATGGTGCCATATTAAAAGAGATGGTTTTAAATGGCGCAATGATGTTGGCTCGGAAAAAGAACGAGCTTAACGATCTCAATGTTTTTCCTGTGCCTGATGGTGATACGGGAACAAACATGCTTTTAACAGTAAAAAGCGCCGTCAAAGAAATGAGTGCCGTAGAAGGCACCAATATATCTAAAATGGGTGAAGCCTTATCCAGAGGGGCTCTTAAAGGCGCGCGGGGCAATTCGGGCGTTATTCTTTCGCAGATTTTCAGAGGCTTCTTTCAGGGCATACAAGGCAAAGAATCAATAAACGGCAAAGAATTTGCCCATGCGATTGATTCAAGTGTTGCCACTGCTTACAGAGCAGTCATGAAGCCCAGAGAGGGTACTATCCTTACTGTTTCCAGGGCTTGTGCGGAAGGCGCCAAAAAATGCGCTGAGACTACAGATGACATTCTGGAAATCATGGAACAGACAATTGCCGAAGGCGAGGACATGCTCGAAAGAACACCAGAGATGCTGGAAGTGTTAAAACAGGCGGGTGTTGTGGATGCGGGAGGTGCAGGTCTTCTTGTTATCTATCGAGGTTTTCTTTCCACTTTAAGAGGAGAAAAGCCTTTAGGAACATTTGAAGATATCATCCAAGCTGATACTAAAAGTGAAAACCATAGCGCGGCCGCAATGAGTGAAATGGAAATCGAATTCGGATACTGTACGGAATTTTTTATAACTGATATTAATGAAAATGTATCCGATGATGATGTTTCAAGACTCACAAACAGGTTAGAGCTTATAGGCGACTCGGTTGTTGTGGTTCATGATGTTGGCATTGTAAAGGTTCATGTGCATTCTGAAATGCCGGGAAAGGTGCTTCAATATGCTATGCGGCTGGGATCTCTTTCGGATGTTAAAATAGAGAACATGCGCGAGCAGCACAGCGAATTGCATGACTATTCTGTTAAAGAAGTAAAGAAAGAAAGAACAAAATCAGAAGTTGTTTGCGTCGCCGCGGGCGAGGGATTGGCAGCGGTGTTTAAAGATTTAGGTGCGGCCTTTTTGGTGGAGGGCGGACAGACCATGAACCCCAGCACGGAGGATATTTTGGCCGCCATTCAAAAAGCGAACGCGGATAATGTTATTGTATTACCCAACAATTCAAATATCATAATGGCATCACAACAGGCGGCAGAAATCGCGGAATGCGAAGTGCGTGTTGTGCCTACAAAAACAATTCCACAGGGCGTTGCGGCTATGCTCGGATATGACCCTTTAAACGACATTGACACAAACGAGTCCAATATGCAAGGCATGATGGAAGGTGTTTCAACAGGTCAAATCACATATGCTGTAAGAGATTCCAAATTTGGCGGCAAAAAGATCAAAGAAGGCGACATTATGGGAATATCGGACGGCACTATAAAAGTTGTTGGAAAAGATGTTCACGAATGTGCTTTGAAACTTACAGTTGATATGATGAATGAAGATGCCGAAATCGTTACATTATATTATGGCAAAGACACAAAAGAAGAAGACGCGAATAGCCTTGCCGAAGAATTGTCCAAGAAATACGAAGATGTGGATTTCGAAGTATATTATGGAGGGCAGCCAATTTATTACTATATAATCTCAGTTGAGTAGGAGGCTTTAAGTGCCGCTTGACTCACCTATAGATAGCATTAAAGGAGTGGGGGACAAACGCCGGGAAATCTTAAAGAAGATTGGGATTTCAACATTTGGCGATATATTGTTCCATGCTCCTTATTTTTATAGAGAATTATCCAATATTAAAAAAATAATCGAGTATAGCCATGGCGAAGAAGCGATGGTAAAAGCTAAGGTTACTTCAAAGCCGTCTCTATTTAGAAAAGGACGGACTTTTTCTGTAGTAAGCTTTAATATAAGCGACGGGCAAACCACAGCGAAGTGCGTATATTATAATCAGCCGTATATGGCAAATAATATACAGGAAAACACTGAATACATATTTATCGGCAAAGTCGATGCCAGACGAGGCGTGAAACAACTGCAAAATCCAATAATTGAAAAAGCCGATGCAAATCTTCCGCCTGTGCTTTGCACTTACAAATTAATCAAGGGCATAACACAAAAACCATTCATAAAGCTAATAGAACGTGTTCTCGCGCTGGAGCTCGGAAACATTAGTGATATGCTTCCTTCGGATTTTCGACGCAGACATTCTTTAGCGGAGCTAAATTACGCATTTCAAAATCTCCATTTTCCGGATTCAATGGAATCTGCACAAAAAGCGAAATTCAGGCTTTCTTTTGAAGAAATGCTGCTTTTTATGACCGCTCTGGTTAATTTGAAAAAAGAAAACTCAAAACAGCCCAAAGAGGCTTTTGCTGTTGATTTCAACCTTGTTGAAAAGTATTGCGGCTCTTTTGGTTTTGAACTGACAGGCGCGCAAAAAAAAGTAATCAGCGAGATTTTAACCGATATGCAAAAACCATTCATGATGAACAGGCTACTGCAAGGAGATGTAGGCTCAGGCAAAACGATTCCTGCTTCAGTGGCGATGCTTGTCGCCGCTAAAAACGGCAGGCAGTCCGCGCTGATGGCTCCTACCGAAATCTTAGCGAGCCAGCATTATGAAACGCTGAGCAAGTTTCTAAAGCCTTTTGGCATAAAAGTCGCACTGCTAAAAAGCAAAATGAGCATGGCAGATAAAAGAGTGATTCTCGCCAAAATTAAAAGCGGAGAAGTAAATGCTGTGGTCGGAACGCACGCTCTTATTCAAAAATCGGTGGAATATTTTGACCTAGGGCTTGTTATAACTGATGAACAGCATCGTTTCGGTGTTTCTCAGCGTGCCAAGATATCGGGCAAAGGAAACAATCCGGACACACTGGTAATGAGCGCGACCCCAGTGCCCAGAACATTAGCACTTATCTTGTACGGAGATCTGGATATTTCGATAATAGATGAAATGCCGAAAGGCAGGATTCCTATAAAGACCAGAATAGTCGAAGAGAAAAAGCGCGCTGATATGTATAAATACATAAAAAAGCATCTTGAGGGAGATAACAGGGCTTATATCGTTTGCCCTCTAATAGAAGAAAGTGAAAAATTGGACGCCAAGTCTACTGAAGAACTTTTGGAAGAGCTTAAAAGCGAGATATTTATAGATATACCGGTTGAGATTCTCCACGGCAGGATGAAAAACGATGAAAAAGACGCCATTATGCGCCGTTTCCGTTCGGGAGAAATAAAGTGCATTATTTCAACCACAGTAATTGAGGTGGGGCTTGACGTTCCCGAGGCAAGCTTTATGGTGATAGAAAACGCTGAGCGTTTCGGCCTAGCTCAGCTTCATCAGTTAAGGGGAAGAGTGGGTAGGGGAACGCGCGAAAGCTGGTGTTTTTTGGTTACATCTTCCGAAGTTGCGGAGGCGAAAAAGCGTCTTAGCATTATGAGTAAATCAAATGACGGGTTTGTCATCGCCGAAGAAGATCTTAAGATGCGAGGTCCTGGTCAGTTCATAGGATATGCGCAATCCGGCATGATGGATCCGCGCGTTATAAATCTCATGGGCGACTATAAGCTGCTTGCCGAAGTTAAAGAAACGATTGAAGAGCTAAAGCTTAAAAAATATGAAAATGAGTCTGTTTTAATTAGTCAAGAAGCTAAAAAAAGATATGAAGCAAAGCTTAGAGATATCATTTTGAACTAGTATTTACATATTATATAAAAAACGTTTATTTTTTTTGGACATATTGATATTAAAACATTTTTACTGGAAATTTTATATTTTTTTGTTATATAATAATTAGAATTTAAATTAAAGGTGGAGATAGTCATGGATTCACGTTTTTCAGACAGAATGAAAAATATAAAAAAATCATTTATCAGAGAAATACTTAAAGCGATAGACAAGCCCGGGATGATTTCTTTTGCAGGAGGACTTCCAAATCCGCTTTCTTTTCCAGTGGATGAAATTAAAGAAGCAACAAACACAGTGCTTGAAAAAGATGGCAGGAATGTTCTTCAATATAGCACAACGGAAGGATATCTTCCGCTTCGCCAATTTATCGCTGAAAGATATTTGAAAAGATTTAATCTGTATGTTAAACCCGATGATATTTTAATCACAAATGGGTCACAACAAGCGCTAGACCTTGTCGGAAAAGTATTTTTAGACAAAGATGACAGCGTCGTGATGGAAATGCCCGGATACCTGGGTGCTATACAGGCGTTATCAATATTTGAACCGCGCTTTATTGATATCGCGCTAAAAGAAGACGGTATTGACACTGACGCTTTTGGAAAGATAATAAAGAATGAGAACCCAAAGCTTTTTTACTGTGTTCCAAATTTTCAAAACCCAACAGGAATTACATACAGCAAAGAGATTCGTGAGAAAGTCTCAGCAACGCTTCGTGGCAGCGATACATGTTTAATTGAGGATGATCCATATGGAGAGCTAAGATTTATCGGGGAAGACTTACCTTCGTTCAAACAGTTGGCATATGCTAATGTTATTACCTTGGGTTCGTTTTCAAAGGTTGTTTCGCCCGCCATGCGTTTGGGATGGATATGTGCGAATCCCGATATAATGGACAAGTTAATCACTGCAAAGCAAGCTTCTGATTTGCATACAAATTATTTTGCGCAAAGAGTTATATATCAATATTTATCAGATAATGATTTTGATGAACATATAGGCAAAATAAAAAAGCTTTATAAAGCTAAGCGCAATCTAATGGTGGAAATGATAGAAAAATATTTTCCCCAAGAAGTGAAAACGACCAAACCAGAGGGCGGTATGTTTTTATGGGCAACGCTTCCTGAAAGTGTTTCTTCCACCGATATTTTTGAAAAAGCCTACGAAAAAAATGTGGCTTTTGTGCCCGGAATGCCTTTTTATGCGAATGAAAACAAGCACAACACTTTTAGGTTGAATTATTCAAATTCCAGCGATGAAGCGATTGAAAAAGGAATAAAAAGGCTTGGATTGATTATTAAAGACTATATTATATAGCCGGCAGACAATTTGTTTAAAGCTATATTAATTGTGTTGTTTATCGAAGATATAGTACTCTTGGACAATAAATTTGTATTAATATGATATAATACTTGACAAAGGCATTGTTGCATGATAGTATTGTTTAACGCTTTAATGCGATAAAGCATATGCAATGTTTTTTTAATGTGTAGCTTTATATCTAAAAATAATAGCTAAGGGAAAAAAATGAGCAGTATATTAAAAGTGCCTCAGGGAGTAAAAGACTATCTGATAGGCGAAAGTAAATATAAAAATGATATCGAAGCCGATATAATGTGTGTTATCCAAAAAAACGGCTATCAAAAAATAGAAACACCGATACTTGAGTATATGGATGTTTTCACTCAAGCCGGCGCCTTCGAGCCTGAGGATATGTTCAAGCTTTCAGATGACAAGGGAAGCGCGCTTGTTTTGCGTCCGGACATGACCATACCTGCAGCGCGTCTGGCGGCCACTCGTTTTATCGACTATAACGAGCTTAAGCTTTGCTATTTAGGGCAGGTTTTCCACTTTAAGCGCACAAACTCTTGGGAGCTGAAGGAAATGACTCAAATAGGTATAGAGTATATGGGCGAAGGCAGGACTGTGGCGGACAGCGAAGTGATAAACATTGCATATGAATGTGTGAAAAGCACAGGCTTAAATAACTTCCAGATAGACTTAGGTCAGGTGGAATTTTATAACGGATTGATGGAAGAAGCGGGAATACAGGATGATAACGCTAAAAAGCTTTCTAAATTTGTTGAGCAGAAAGACACGCTGGCAATAGAGATATTGCTTCAGCAAATCGGTGTTTCAGGAGCGACAAAAAATCTTTTAATGAATCTTCCTTCGCTTTTTGGAGGGCTTGAAGCTCTTGATAAAGCGAAAAGCTATACGCAAAACAAAAAATGTCTGGATTCGGTTGAAAATTTAAGCTCCATAATTGATGGACTTACACCTGAAGTCAAAGAAAACGTATCTATTGACTTTTCGATGGTTCAGCCGGTGCATTACTATACAGGAATGATTTTTCAGGGGATAACAGACAAACTCGGAACGCCTATACTTACAGGCGGCAGATATGACAAATTGACTTCATTCTTTGGCAGAAAAATGCCGGCAACAGGCTTTGCATTGGATGGAAGCGCACTGCTTAACGCGCTGGATGAAAGGGGCTGCAAATGAGTAAATTAACTATTGCCCTTTCAAAAGGAAGATTGGCAAGTGACGCTTTAAAGCTTATGGCTGAATGTGGAATGGATATTTCGTATGTTGATTTGAAAAGCCGTAAACTTATATTTGAAGATGACCAAAGCAGAGTGAGCTTCATCTTGGTTAAGCCCACGGATGTGCCAACCTATGTCGAACGCGGTGTCGCAGACATAGGAATTGTCGGCAAAGACACGCTTATGGAGCAGGACGCGAACGCATATGAAATGCTGGACTTAGGTTTCGGGAAATGCGTATTGGCCATTGCTGGCTATGAAGGCGCGTTTGACAATAAAAACGGTGATTTCGTTTTACGCGTAGCGACAAAGTATCCCAACATTATTCGTGAGATATATGAGCTGCGCGGTAGACATGTTGACATCATAAAGCTAAACGGTTCAGTCGAGCTTGGCCCATTGGTTGGGCTTTCCGACGTGATATTCGATATAGTGGAAAGCGGATCCACTTTGCGTGAAAACGGTCTTTGCGTGCTGGAAGAGATATGCGACGTTTCCGCTCGGCTTATTGTGAACAAAGTCAGCTTAAAAGTTAAACGAGAAGAGATTGTTCCACTTGTGGATGCCATGAAAAGAAAGTTGGAAAACAGAGATGATTAAACTTTTCAATCGGAAGAGTCCGGAATGTGATGTTTATATCAATAAGCTTACTTCAAGAAGCGAACTGGACAGCGGAGAAGCTTTGAAAGCTGTTAAAGATATTTTAAGCGATGTAAAGCAAAGAAAAGACGTAGCTCTTTTTGAATATACAAAGAGCTTTGATAAAGCCGAAATAAATGCTGACAACATTGAAGTTACAGATGCTGAAATAGAAAAAGCTATGTCTGAAGTCGATTCAGATATGATTCGTATATTGAACAAAGCCGCAGATAATATAAGAAGCTTTCATAAGCTGCAGATAAATGAGAATGAAACGATGATTGACGCCAACGGAAGCGTTATGCTGCGCTATATTCCGATTGACCGCGCGGGTGTATATGTTCCGGGCGGGCGGGCGGCGTATCCGTCTTCAGTACTTATGAATGTTATTCCCGCTAAAGTCGCGGGTGTCAAAGAAATAATCATGTGCACACCGCCTGATGCTTCGGGTGAAATATACAATATGACGCTTGCGGCTGCAAAAATCTCGGGAGTAGACAGAATTTTTAAAGCCGGAGGCGCTCAGGCTATTGCAGCCATGGCTTATGGCACTCAAAGCATACCAAAGGTGAGCAAGATAGTCGGACCCGGAAATATCTATGTGGCACTTGCGAAAAAAGAAGTGTACGGAACTGTGGGAATTGATATGATAGCCGGTCCAAGCGAAGTGCTTATAATCGCCGATAAAGAAGCGAACGCGAAGTTTATTGCCATCGATTTGCTATCCCAGGCGGAACACGACCCACTCGCGGCATCCATTTTGCTTACATACAGCACTGAGGTTGCAAACAAAGTAAGAGGTTGGGTTGAAAATATTTTGGAGACATTGCCAACCGAACCCGTAGCCCGCCAATCCATGTATAATATGGGCGCGATAATCATATGTGAAAACTTGGACGAGGCAATAGACCTCGCAAATGAAATAGCTCCTGAGCACTTGGAGATTGCAACCCAAAATCCTGAAGAAGTGCTTCTGAAAATTCGCAATGCGGGCGCCGTGTTTTTGGGCGAATATTCTCCTGAACCATTGGGTGATTATTTTGCGGGAGCAAATCATGTGCTGCCGACATCAGGCAACGCGAAGTTTGCTTCACCCTTGGGCGTGTATGACTTCATCAAGAAGCAAAGTGTTATAAATTATAGCAGGCAAGGGCTTGGAAATGTTGCTAAGGATATCGAAAAATTCGCCAAAGGCGAAGGACTTTACGCGCATGCAAACTCTGTAAGCATTCGCTTTGAGGAATAGGATAATGGAAAGAAAAGCTGAAGTTACAAGAAAAACAAACGAGACTGACATTGCGCTTGATATAAACATTGACGGCGAAGGAAAATACAGCGTGGAAACAGGCGTTGGATTTTTCAATCACATGTTGGAGCTTTTTTCTCGCCACTCGCTTATCGATTTAAACGTTAAATGTGTGGGAGATGTGGATGTTGACTGCCACCACACGGTGGAAGATGTGGGTATCGCGTTGGGTCAGGCGATTGCCAAAGCTTTGGGCAGCAAGGAATCCATAACACGCTATGGTACTTTCTTTGTACCGATGGATGAAACCTTGGTTATGGTGTCGCTTGACATCTCAGCTCGTCCATATTTATATTTTGATCTCGGCTTGCCTGCATTTCAGATAGGAAACTATGATGTGGAAATGACAGAGGAATTTTTCCGAGCGGTTGCGCAGAATGCAGGGATTACTTTGCACATAAAGCTTATGCACGGCAAAAATACGCATCATATAATAGAGGCCGCTTTTAAAGCTTTCGCCAGAGCGTTAAACATCGCCTGCGCCATTGATTCAAGGTATAAAGGCGTGCCTTCTACGAAAGGTATGTTATGATATCTATAATTGACTATGGAATGGGCAACCTTAGAAGTGTGCAAAAAGCCTTTGAATTTTTGGGGCACGAAGCGCAGATTACCGATGACTCAAAGAAAATTGATGACGCTTCTCATGTTGTGCTGCCGGGTGTGGGCGCTTTTGGCGATGCCATGGACGCCCTAAACAAATTAAATCTGGTAGAAACAATAAAAACCCAAGTGGAAAAGGGAAAGCCTTTTTTGGGAATATGCCTCGGAATGCAGCTCATATTTGACAAAAGCAATGAGCATGGTGAATATAGCGGCCTTGGGATAGTTCAGGGGGAAGTTGTAAAGTTTGAATTGCCAAACGAATATAAAGTGCCGCACATGGGATGGAATAAGCTTAACATAGAACAAGGCGCGATTTTTGACAAAGACGAAGCACAACAGTATGTGTATTTCGTTCATTCGTTTTATTGTGTGCCTACTGACAAAAATGTAATTGCCGCCACCACAGATTATGGCATAAAGTTTTGCGCGGCTGTAGCCAAAGATAACGTTTACGCGACACAATTCCACCCAGAAAAAAGCGGTGAAACAGGACTAAAAATGTTGAAAAAATTTGGAGAAATTAAATGATTATATATCCAGCGATTGACTTAAAGAACGGAAAATGCGTTAGACTCAAGCAAGGCGACATGGAGGATTCCACTGTTTATTCGGAAAGGCCGGCAGACATTGCCAGAGCTTTTGAAAGAGCGGGTTCAAAGTGGATACACGTTGTAGATTTAAACGGAGCTTTTCAGGGAAAGTCTTTAAATGAAGAGTCTATTATCGAAATAGTAAATACGGTCAATATCCCCATACAGCTTGGCGGAGGTATTCGAACAATGGAAGATATCGACCGCGTCATTTCCTGTGGGATAAGCCGTGTGATATTGGGCACTGCCGCCGTTAAAACACCGGAACTTGTATCGGAAGCATTAAGCGTATATGGAGACAAGATAGCTGTTGGAATAGATGCTAGAGACGGAAGAGTGGCTGTAAACGGCTGGCTTGAAAAAACAGAAATCAAAACGATTAATTTCGCGTATCAAATGAAAGCTTTGGGCGTTAAAACCATAATTTATACCGATATTTCCAAAGACGGTATGATGGAAGGCCCAAACATTAAAGCTTCAAAAGATTTAATAGACGATACCGGGCTTGATGTAATTGTTTCTGGCGGCATAAGCACATTAAATGACATACGTAACTGCAAAATAATCGGAGCAGCCGGAGTCATAACAGGAAAAGCGATATATACCGGCGCGATAAAGCTTACAGCCGCGATAAAAATGGAGGGATAATGCTTACTAAAAGAGTGATACCTTGCCTTGATGTACATAACGGCAGGGTGGTAAAAGGCATAAACTTCGTTAATTTGGTGGATGCGGGCGACCCTGTGGAAGCGGCAGCCGCATATAATGAGGCAGGCGCTGACGAGCTTGTATTTTTAGATATAACAGCTTCAAGCGATAAGCGAAACATTATACTTGATGTGGTATCGAGAACCGCCGAGCAGGTGTTTATACCGCTCACTGTGGGCGGAGGAATACGCTCGGTTGAAGATTTTAGAATGATACTCAAAGCAGGAGCGGACAAGATATCAATAAATTCCTCAGCGCTTAAAAATCCGCAGCTTATAACTGACGCTTCGAAAAAATTTGGCGCGCAGTGCGTAGTTGTGGCAATAGACGCGAAACGCCGCGATGACGGAGGATGGAACGCATATATAAACGGAGGACGCAAAGACTTCGGAATAGACGCTGTGGAATGGGCTATTAAAGCAGAAAGCATGGGGGCAGGGGAGATACTGCTTACATCCATGGACTGCGACGGCACAAAAAACGGATATGATGTAGAGCTTACCCGAACAATATCTGACGCCGTGCGCATACCTGTTATCGCGTCGGGCGGAGCTGGAAACATAGATCATTTTGCAGAAGCTGTAACCGAAGGTCATGCGGACGCAGTGCTTGCCGCATCGCTTTTCCACTATGGTGAACTCGAAATCAATGAAGTAAAACAAGGCCTTCGCGATCGCGGAATAGAAGTAAGGCTATAAAAAAGGTGAATAAAATGGAATTAATGAAAAACTTGAAATTTAACGAACAGGGACTTATCCCGGCAATTGCACAGGATGTATCGTCCGGAGAAGTTCTTATGATGGCATGGATGAATGAAGAATCGCTTAAGCTTACAATGGACAGCGGATATGCGACGTACTATTCACGCTCAAGGCAGGAACTTTGGAAAAAGGGCGCAACATCGGGACATGTACAAAAAGTCGTATCCTTGAAATATGATTGCGACGGAGACACAATTTTAATGCTTGTCGAGCAAACGGGTGTTGCCTGCCATACAGGTAAAAAGAGCTGTTTTTTCAATGAAGTGATGGACGAAAAGCAAATTCCCGCCAAAATACTGGACGATGTGTTTAAAGTGATAATGGACAGGAAAGCAAATCCCAAAGAAGGATCATACACAAACTATCTGCTGGATAAGGGAATACACAAAACCTGCAAAAAAGTGGGCGAAGAAGCTACTGAAACTGTAATAGGCGCTGTGAGCGGTGACACCGATAACGTGCGCTACGAAGTGGCGGATCTTTTGTACCATCTTTCGGTGCTTTTGGTGCAGTGCGACCTTACTTGGGATGACGTCTTCGGCGAGCTTGAAAAGCGAAGATAGCTGTGTTATAATTCCATAAATACAAGGCTATGATTAAGAAAAGTAGTCTTGCGTGAACGTTTAAAAGAGAAAAACGTCTAGGCTGAAAGCGTTTAAACGTGATGCGAGATGAAGTTCGCTTAGGAGCTTGAAGGCTGAAAGGAAGTAGGCTTTTGCGGCTGACATACGTTATATGTTGCTAGAGAACAGCTATTGCTGTTAAACTTGGGTGGTACCGCGAGATTTTCTCGCCCCAATACCGCGCCAAGTTTTTTTATATATAAAGAGGCAAAAAAAATATTTTAAACGGACTAAAAATTTCAATAAATTCATAGTATAATTAGATAGACACAAAGGAGTAGATAATGCAGCAAAAGATTGATGAAATCATCAAAAGGGCTCAGCAAAGCCTTGAAGAGATTAAAGATGAAAAGGGCTTGCAAGAGCTGAAAGTCGCTTTTCTCGGTAAAAAGGGAAAGCTTACAGAAGTTTTGCGAAGCATGGGAAATGTTCCCGCCGAAGAGCGCCCTAAAGTTGGCAAGCTTGTAAATGAGGCGCGCGAGAAAATACAAAACGCTTTTGGCGAGCAGGAAAATAAACTTAAGCAATTCCAAAAAGAAATAAAGCTTAAGATGGAAACCATAGATGTGACAGTTCCCGGCAAAAGGCCTGAGATAGGTGCTGTGCATCCGCTGATGCAAACACGCGATATGCTTGAAGATATATTCATTTCAATGGGATTTTCCATCGCAGAAGGTCCGGAAGTTGAGCTTGATTACTATAATTTCGAGTTACTGAATGTACCTAAAAATCATGCGGCACGTGACGCACAAGATTCTTTTTACATAAACGAAAATGTTTTGCTTCGAACACACACATCACCGGTTCAGGCGCGCACAATGCTCAGTCAAAAGCCGCCGATAAAAATTGTTTGCCCGGGCAGAGTGTACAGAGTGGATGAAGTGGACGCCACGCATTCACCCGTTTTCCACCAGCTTGAAGGGCTTGTGGTGGATGAAGGCATCACCTTGGGTGACCTAAAAGGAACCCTTGATGTTTTCGCCAAAAAGCTTTACGGCGAAGGCGTAAGAACTAGGCTTCGTCCTTCGTTTTTCCCATTCACTGAACCTTCCGCTGAAGTTGATGTTTCCTGCTATGTTTGCAATGGAAAAGATGACAACTGCCGTGTTTGCAAAGGGACAGGCTGGATAGAGATTTTAGGATGTGGAATGGTAAACCCGAAGGTATTGGAAATGTGCGGAATAGACAGTGAAAAATATACCGGATTCGCGTTTGGCATGGGTATCGACCGCATCACCACATCCAAATTCGGAGTAAAAGACTTAAGAACTTTGTTTGAAAACGACCTGCGTTTCCTTTCGCAGTTTATAGGAGGTTAATTATGCTCGCACCTATGTCATGGATAAAAAGATTTACAGATATAGACGTTGACGCCAAAACGTTTAACGACAGCATGATTATGACTGGCTCGGAAGTTGAAGGATATGAGATCCAGGGAGAAAACATCAACAAAGTTGTTGTGGCTAAAATCGAAAAGATTACTCCGCATGAGGATGCCGATAAATTGTGCGTGTGCTATTTAAATATTGGAGAAGATGAACTTCTTCAAGTGGTAACAGGTGCCGATAATGTGTTTGAAGGCGCGTATGTTCCTGTGGCACTTGTCGGAGCGCAGCTTCCAAACGGGCTCAAGATTAAAAAGGGAAAGCTTCGCGGAGTGGTGTCAAACGGCATGCTTTGCTCCGGCGGAGAGCTTTTGATAAATGACGGCGTAGTAGAAGGCGCCGAGTATGACGGCATACTCATTCTCAAAGGAGAACCTGAAGTAGGCACTCCTATTCAGGAGGCTATAGACTACAACGACATAATAATCGACTTCAAAACTTACGCAAACAGACCTGATACATTGTCTATTATAGGCCTTTCCCGCGAAGTGTCCGCCACATTTGGCACACCATTTAACGAGCCGGATTATTATTTTGGCGAAGATGAGAAAAAATCCGAAGATTTCGTAAGCGTTGAGATTCAAGACGCCGATTTGTGTCCGCGCTACATTGGAAAAATTGTTTATGATATAAAAATCGAACCATCCCCGCATTGGATGCAAAGGCTTCTCACAGCTGCGGGAGTTCGTCCAATAAATAATATTGTTGATATTACAAACTTCGTTATGCTTGAAATCGGACAGCCTATGCACGCCTTTGACTTTAAATATGTTAAAGATGGCAGCATAATAGTCCGCCGCGCAAATGAAGGCGAGGAGATAACAACGCTTGACGGAAAACAATATACGCTGACCTGCGACAATCTCTGCATATGCGACTCGGAAAAACCCATCGCACTGGCCGGAGTCATGGGCGGCGAAAACTCTATGGTGTATCCGGACACAAACATCATTCTTTTTGAAAGCGCGAACTTTAACCCTTATAACGTGCGCAAGACCTCGCGTTCTCTCGGGATTAGAACAGAATCTTCATCCCGTTACGAGAAGGGGATAGACCCTGCGGCTTGCGAACGCGGACTTAACCGCGCAATGCACCTTCTCGAGGTTTTAGGTGCAGGGAAAATCGCAGAGGGCATGGTGGACGCTTGCTATGCTGATTTAAATAAGCGTGAAATAGAAGTTGATTCGGTGAAAATTAATAGACTGCTTGACCAAAATATCGCACCATCTGAAATGGCGAAAATTTTAGAAAAGCTTTTTGTAAAAACAAAAGTTAATGGTGACAAGCTTGTCTGTGCAATTCCAACATACAGAAGCGACCTTGAAAATGATGCTGATATCGCCGAAGAAATCATGCGCATATACGGATATGATAAAATCCCGTCCACTCTTCCAAGAAATATGACGGAAGCCGGTGGAAGGTCTGCAAAACAGAAAAAATATAAACTTATACGTGACACTATGGTGTCAATGGGACTGTTCCAAGCCTTATCTTATTCATTCATGAGCCCAAGTGATTTTTCCAAGCTTGGATTTGATGAAAAAGAAAGCTGCGCGAATGCTGTAAAGATTAGCAACCCAATGGGTGAAGACTATTCTATAATGCGTAAAACGCTTATTCCAAGCTTACTTACAAGCGTTTCAAACAATAAAAATCATAACATACCCAATGTGAAGCTTTTTGAAATGGATAGGACTTTCATGCCGCAAGAAGATGAAAATGAGCTTCCTTTGGAGATGAATATATTGGGTGCGGCGATAAACGCGAAGGACGAGGATTTCTATACGTTAAAGGGAAGGCTTGAGGAATTGTTTTTAAAGTTCAATGTAAAAGATGTTCAATATGCTACGGGTACTCTGCCATATCTTCATCCCGGACGCTCAGCTTTTATCAGTGCAGGTGAAAATCACCTGGGCTATATCGGAGAAATTCATCCAGATGCTGCTGAAAAATATGATATATCAGGAAAAACGATTGTTTGCGAAGTGGATATTGACGCTCTGATAGAGTCCGGCTCGGATGAAATGGTTGTTAAGGACATACCCAAATATCCGGCGGTTCAGCGCGACCTCGCAGTTGTAATAAGCGCAAGCCAGCAGGCGGGTCCGCTTATAGGCGATATACGAAAGATTGGCGGGAAGCTATTGGAGAACTGCGAAATATTTGATATATATCAAAGTGAACAGATTGGCAAAGATAAAAAGTCAGTCGCATTCTCACTTTCTTTCAGAGCAGAAGACCGTACTCTGGTGGACGATGAGGTAAACAAGATATTTGATAAAATCGTTTCGGGACTTGGCGAGAAATATAAGGCGGAAATAAGAAGTTAAAGAATATTTTTTAGATGATTGTCTTTTAAGCTCTTTCTTTTGAAAGAGCTTTCATGAAAATCATAGACATTCTTATGAAACGCAATTGTGTTTTGTAGTTATATTGCGATAAACCATAAATACTTGATATAAACCTTCGCTTGCTATAAAAACCATTTTAATGTAATATATATTATAGAAAATAAAGAGGTGGAGTTGGCATGCCGCGTAGAAAGACAACTGTAAGAATTGACGGACACGAGTATGTGATTGCCGGAGACGAGCCGGAAGAATACATGCATGAAGTTGCCATACATGTTGATAAGAAGATGTCCGAGATTCATAAAAAATACGATCAATTAAGCACATCGATGGTTGCTGTTTTAGCAGCACTAAATATCGCCGACGAGCTTTTAAAAGAGCGACGCACAAAATCAGCAAAGCCCAAAAAGGCTCAGGAGATTAATGAACAGACGCAAATGGAAACAAAATCCGAAAATATTGCGCGGTTCAATCGGACATAATTAATAGGTTTACAAGTTTAACTTATTATGATAAAATACCTAGCGGTGTGTAAAGCACCAAATACCTTAGTCAAGGTTCACCGACTAACCAACGGTCTACTCTGATTAAGGCTAATTAAACGGAGGTTGTATAATGGATAAGGCAGTTAAAGAACAAATTATCAAAGAACACGCGAGGCATGAGGGCGACACTGGTTCACCCGAAGTGCAGATAGCGATATTAACACATCGCATAAACCACTTGACAGAACACCTTAAAATTCATAAAAAAGACCATCACTCCAGGCGCGGGCTATTGATGATGGTAGGTCAAAGACGAGGGCTTTTAAATTATTTGATCAAAAAGGATATCGAAAGATATCGTTCAATCATTGCTAAACTCGGAATAAGAAAATAAGTATATAAAAGAGCGGTGAATTCCGCTCTTTATTTTGATTAACAACTTTATTCCCGATAATAATCAGTTAAAAAATAGTTTTGGCTTAAAGAAAAAGTCAATAATATTTTTTAGGGTACTGAATTCATGTTAAATAATTCGAATCGGCGCAAATTAAAATTGGCAAAAATAAAAGTGATATATATTAAGGAGTAACAAATGAAAAAAACATTTGAAGGTACAATCGGCGGTCGCAAGATAGTGGTTGAGACCGGACATGTGGCGATGCAGGCGAATGCCGCATGTATAATCAGAGTAGGAGACACAGCCGTTCTTACAGCAGCAACGATGGCGGACAAAGCCAGACCCGGCTTGGATTTCTTTCCGCTTACAGTAGACTTTGAAGCGAAAATGTATTCAGTTGGCAAAATTCCCGGAGGATTTATCAAAAGGGAATCAAGACCGCCTGAAACATCAATACTTACATCAAGACTTACAGACAGACCTATTAGGCCTTTGTTCGATAAAAGAATCAGAAGAGAAGTTCAGGTAATATCAACCGTTATGTCTGTTGATCCGGAAATTACTCCAGATGTTTGGAGCATGGTTGGGTCATCCATAGCACTTTCAATTTCGGATATTCCTTTTGCAGGGCCTACAGGCTCAGTTGTAGTTGGACTCATAGATGGAGAGTTTGTAATAAACCCAACTGTTTCCGAAATGGAAAAAAGTGACCTTGAGCTTACAGTCGCCGGAACACGTGACGCTGTTATGATGGTTGAAGCTGGGTCAAAAGAAATTTCAGAACAACAGATGCTTGACGCCATACTTTTCGGACATGAGGAAATCAAAAAAATCGTCGCCTTTATTGATACAATGGTTGCCGAAGTCGGCTTAGAAAAGCAAATAATCGAGTTTGACGAAGTTGAAAATACTGTCGAAGAAGATGTGCTCGAACTTGGTTACGACATAATAGCGGAAGGTTTAAAGCCTTTTGACAGATATGAAAGAAAAGCTACCCAGCAGGAAGCTGAAGCAAAACTTAAAACCATTCTTGAAGAGAAATATGGTGAAGAATACGCTAAAAAAGAAAGTGATATTGACGGAGCCATTTATAATCTAACCAAGAAAATCGTACGCAAGAAAATACTTAAAGAGGGCGTTCGTCCGGATGGAAGAAGGCTTGATGAAGTGCGTCCCATTTGGTGTGAAACATCAGTGTTTGACAGAACACATGGCTCAGCAATCTTCACACGCGGTGAAACTCAGGCGCTTACTATCCTTACATTAGGACCTTTAAGTGACAAACAGCGTATCGATGGCATTACAAATGTTGAAGAAAAGCGCTATATGCATCATTACAACATGCCTCCGTATTCAGTAGGCGAAGCAAGGCCTATGAGAAGCCCGGGCAGGCGTGAAATTGGTCACGGCGCACTTGGAGAAAGAGCATTGTTGCCGGTTATACCCGATGGCGATGTATTCCCATATACACTTCGTTTGGTTTCTGAAATACTTTCATCAAACGGCTCAACATCACAGGCTGCAATCTGCGCTTCAACTCTGTCATTGATGGATGCGGGCGTTCCCATTAAAGCACCTGTTGCAGGAGTTGCTATGGGACTGATGAAAGATGAAGAAGCAGGCGACATCGCAATCCTTACTGACATTCAGGGCCTTGAAGATTTCTTAGGCGACATGGATTTCAAAGTCGCGGGTACAAAAGACGGAATTACTGCCATTCAGATGGATATGAAAATAAAGGGCATCGGCAAAGAGGTGCTAGAAAGAGCTTTAGCTCAGGCAAAGCTTGGCCGCATGCACATACTTGGAAAAATGATGGAAACTTTGGAAGCACCCAGAGGACACTTATCAGAATATGCTCCGAAAATGATAATGTTCAAAATCAAAGTTGACAAAATCCGCGAGGTAATTGGACCAGGCGGAAAAGTAATTAACAAGATTATTGATGAAACCGGTGTTAAGATTGATATCGAAGAAGACGGAAGAGTCATAATCTCCACTATAGATGAAGCAGCAGGCGCAAAAGCCCGCGAAATGATTGAATCCATTGTAAAGGAAGTTGAAGTAGGCGAAGTTTACTTTGGGAAAGTTGTACGCATAATGAATTTCGGCGCATTTGTAGAGCTTATTCCCGGAAAAGACGGAATGGTACACATATCCCGCCTTGCCGACCATCATGTTAAAAATGTTGAAGACGAAGTCAAAGAAGGTGACAGAATCTTAGTTAAAGTCATCGAAATTGATTCTCAAAACAGAGTAAATCTTTCTCGCAAAGGCATGATTGAAGAAGAAAAGAAGAAGAAGGAAGAGCTTAAGAATAAATAATAATATCAACTTTTTAAAAGGCATCTCTAATAGGTGCCTTTTTTGTTATGTAATTACTATTTGAACCGCTCGTTTAATTAAGATATAATTATTAAATTAGAATAAAAGGAGAACACACATGCAAGACAAATTGCAAACTATCTTTGAAATGCAAAAATCCCTTAATGACGAAATAAAGCAAAAACGAAATTTAACTGGTATCACAAAAGAAGAATGGATGCAAAAACAAACACTGGCTATGCTTTCTGAGATGGCGGAGTTAATAGATGAAGTTAATTTCAAATGGTGGAAAAACCCAAAGCCTGTAGATGAAGTTAAAGTAAAAGAAGAGCTTGTCGATATACTTCACTTTTTCGTCAGCATGTGCCTAATATATGATATGGATGCAGATGAGCTTTACAATATGTATATCGATAAAAATAAAGAGAATTTTGATAGACAATATGGTAAGTCGGCAAAAAAAGGATACGATATAAACGAACAGCAGTAAAGATTTGAAGCTGTTTTAAGGAGACGGATATGTCGCTCATAGTAATGAAATTTGGCGGAACTTCTGTAAGCACCAAAGAGGCGAGGCAAGCCGCTGTTAAAAAAATCGTGTCCTCCATTGATGCGGGGGACAAGGTGGCTGTTGTTATCTCAGCTATGGGGAGAAAAGGCGAACCTTACGCTACAGATACATTGCTGTCTCTTGTGGGAGATACAATCAATAAGCGAGACAAAGACCTTTTGATGTCTACTGGCGAGCTTATAAGCGCGGTAGTAATGAGCGATATGCTAAATGACAATGGCTATAATGCTCACGCTGTGACGGGTGCTCAAGCGGGAGTTATAACCGACGACACGCACGGCTCCGCTTCTTGCGTATATGTAAATCCGGACTACTTAAACAAGCTTTTGAACAAAGGTATTACGCCTATTATTGCGGGATTTCAGGGAACAAACGCTAAAAACCAGATAACAACCCTTGGCAGAGGCGGCTCGGACACTTCAGCGGTTATTATAGGAGCGGCACTCAAGTCTGATTTGGTGGAGATTTATACTGATGTTGACGGTATAATGTCCGCAGACCCTCGAATCGTAGAAAAGGCAAAATTTATTGACATTATAAATACGGATGAACTTTTTCAAATGGCTTTGGAAGGGGCTAAGGTAATTCATCCTAAGGCTGTTGAGATTGCCAGAGAGCATGGACTTAAAATGTGCGTTCGCAATACTTTTTCAGATTCTCCCGGCACGACAATTATAAACGAGCAACTTTATCACGACCCGCAAAACTTAAACGATGTGATTTCGTCTATTGCACTGCTTAAAAACAGAGTCCAGTTTAAAATCTCACGCATTGGTGAAAGTGACGATTACAAGCTTTTGGCTCTTCTCGCAGACGAAGGGATAAGCCTTGATTTAATAAATATTTTCGTCGACAGCATTGTTTTTACGATAGACAGAGCAGATATCAAAGAGTGCGAAACCGCTATAAATAGCATGTCTTTGGAATTTGTAAAGACGGATAAACTCGTCAAAGTTACGGCTATCGGTTCAAAAATGCACGGTGTTCCAGGGGTTATGGCGAAGATAGTTGCGGCACTTTTGGAAAATGGAATTGAGATTTTACAGTCAGCAGACTCATACCTGAATATTTCCTGTCTTATAAAAGAAGAAGACGGCGAAAAAGCTGTTCGTGCGCTTCATGAAGAATTTATAGAGGCAAATATTGAGATTGAAAATAATCTATAAATAATTTGGCTTTGTTTAAAATTTTTAAATTTCAATAAAGCAATTTCCCTTTTCAAATCATCTCTGAATACTGTATAATGTAAAAAGAATTTATATGTGTTGAGGTGATGATTTGGCTGCGCCAAAGAAAAAGAGCAGTACCACAAAAAGAAATACTACAAGCACGGCTAAAAAAAAGCCAGCTACGTCTGCAAAAAGAAAGACGGGTAAGCTTAAAAGGAAACAAAGGCGAGAAGAAATAATCGGCTTGTGCATTGGTGTTATAGGAATTTACTCCGCGTTGTGTATATATACAGAATATGCGGGCAAGTGGGGAGAAGCCATATATAGCGCGCTATTTGGATCTTTTGGAATTTTAGCGTATGTATTACCATTTGCAATTGTTGCCCTCGCTGTAGCCATAATAGTCAAACGAAAACGCAAAGTCAAAGTAATCAGCATCATAATCTGGTCAGTTTTTGCGATATGCGTAATTTGTATATTCCATATTGCATGTTTGCAGATAAAGTTCGGAGACGAATATAGCAGAGACACTTTCAATAGCTTTGTTCGTACCTCCTATGACTTTGGTTCAGCGTTTAAATTAGGAGCAGGAGCCTTAGCTGCGATAATATCTTATCCACTTGTAAAAAATATTGATTCTTGGGGAGCATATCTTGTGTTTTCCACGTATATAGCCGCTGTGATTTTGGTTAAACTTCGGATTTCTTTAAGAAAAATCGGTCGTGACGTTGGCGATAAAATTTCCGAAACCAGCACAAGGATAAATGAATCCGTAAAAACCAAAGCAAATGAAATCAGAGAAAAAAGAAGACTGTATATAGATGATTTATCCGACGTTGAAGATCCATATCAAGAAGATCTGACGATGCTTGCAAATGACGACTTTCCTTATGGAGAGAAACCGGATGAGCAAATGCCTGAGTTTTTGAGTAAAAAAACTATAAGGCAAAAAAGAATATATGAACAAATGCCTATTGAAAACGTAGAGCCTTACCAAACACAGCCGCCACAGGAAAAAAAGAAGGATACCACCGAAGATGAATGGAACAAGGCAAAAGCCTCAGTGGGCGAAGAGGTTGAAATGCCGCCCTATATATTTCCACCAATAGCTTTGCTTGAAAGGTCGACAAACAAGCGTGATTTAAACGCCGAGGCCGAATGCAGGGATAATGCCGTGCGCCTGGAAGAAACGCTTGAAAGCTTTGGCATTCCTGCTAAAGTGATGCAGGTGTCGCGAGGGCCTGCTGTTACAAGATTTGAGCTACAGCCTCCTCCGGGGGTAAAGATTTCGCGTATAACAAACCTATCAAATGACATCGCGCTGTCCCTTGCAGCTCAGGGTGTTCGCATAGAAGCCCCAATTCCCGGAAAAGCGGCAATAGGAATAGAGATTCCCAATGAAAACATTTCAATTGTAAAGCTTCGCGACATCATTGACAGCTCGGCTTTCACAAAAGCGAAGTCTAGCTTGTCTTTTTCCTTGGGTAAAGACATAACAGGGAAAAACGTGGTCGCCGACCTTGGCAGAATGCCGCACATGCTTATTGCAGGTGCTACCGGTTCAGGTAAATCTGTTTGTATAAATTCTTTAATAATAAGCTTAATATATAAATCTTCTCCGGAAGATGTAAGAATGATACTCATTGACCCCAAGCGTGTGGAGCTTTCGATATATAACGGCATTCCACATCTGCTTATCCCTGTGGTCAACGATGCCAAGAAAGCCGCCGGTGCGCTTAACTGGGCTATTAACGAGATGAGCAAAAGATACCAAATGTTCCAAGACAAAATGGCGCGTGATATTCACAGATATAATGAACTGGCGGAATCAAGCGGGAAATTTGAAAAAATACCTCAGATTGTAATAATTATAGATGAACTTGCAGACCTTATGGCTGTGGCGAGAAACGAAGTGGAAGATTCCATCGTGCGTTTGGCACAGCTCGCACGAGCCGCCGGAATACACCTTGTTATAGCTACACAGCGACCTTCTGTTGATGTTATTACCGGCATTATCAAGGCGAATATTCCAGCTAGAATCGCATTTTCGGTTTATTCGCAAATAGACGCGAGAACAATACTCGACACCACAGGCGCGGAGAAGCTTTTGGGTCGAGGAGATATGTTATTCAACCCCAGTGGTGCTCCGAAGCCAATTCGTCTGCAGGGTGCGTTTGTTACCGAAAAAGAAGTGCACGATGTTACATCGTTTATCAAAAATGACACTGCCAACTATTCTGATGAAATTATAGAAGACGTTAATAAGATGGAAAAATCGGCAGGGAAAAAGGGCAAAAAAGGCGCTGGAGCCACAGATACGGAAGACCCGGGGCTGGACAACCTCGTTGACAAGGGAATTGATGTGATATTCGATATGGAACAGGCCTCAATATCTCTTTTGCAAAGGAAGCTTCGTGTAGGCTACGCCAGAGCGGCGAGGATAGTAGATGATATAGAGCGAGTGGGTGTAATTGGCCCCAAAAACGGCGCGAAACCACGTGAAATCATTACAACCAGACAACAGGCACACGAGAAAGTTGAACAATTTAATGAATAAGAAAATAGGCCTTATATCATTGGGCTGCCCCAAAAATCGCGTAGATGCGGAAGTGATGCTAAAAAGGGCATATGACGATGGTTTTTTGATTGAAGAAAACATTGAAGATTGCGACGCGGTGATAATTAATACTTGCGGTTTTATCAAAAGTGCCAAAGAAGAGGCAGTAGAAGAAATCTTCAATGCGGTTGCTCTTAAAGAGCAGGGGATAATAGACAAAATTATTGTAACGGGATGCTTTTCTAAAAGATATCACGAGGAGATTCTAAAAGACATTCCTGAAGTAGACGCCGTCCTCGGCATCACTCAATATAACGAAATTGGAAAATATCTTAGCAAGCTTTTTGAAAGTGACAAAAAAATAGTTGATGTTACCACTGATTTATCAGTGATATCATGCGGTGAGCGCATAAACACACAGTCGCTCTTCAGAGCCGATATAAAAATAGCTGAAGGCTGCTCGAACAACTGTGCATATTGCGCGATACCACAAATACGAGGAGCATACAGAAGCCGTGACGAAAAATCCATACTCACGGAAGCCAACGGCATGGTTAAGAGAGGAATAAAAGAAATTACGCTGATAGCGCAGGACACGACAAGATACGGAACGGATATAGGGGGCACAAGCCTAAATATATTGCTGAAAAAAATAGCATCAATAAGCGATGATATATGGATACGTGTGCTTTACGCCTATCCGGAAATGGTATCGCCCGCTCTGATTGAGACAATTTCCAAAAATGATAATATCACAAATTATATAGATATTCCGCTTCAGCACATAAATGATGATATTTTAAAACGGATGAATCGCCGTTCTGACAGACGCTTAATAGAAGAGAAATACAACCTGATAAAATCTATTAATCCTGATATTGCGATAAGAACGGCTTTTATAACTGGATTTCCAGGGGAAACAGATGCACAATTTAAAGAACTTTATGACTTTATTGGTGATTTCCCATTCGATAACATGGGTGTTTTCGCTTTCAGTCCCGAAGAGGGGACACCTGCATATGATATGATAGATCAGGTAAAGGAGAGTGTCGCTGTCGCGCGCCGAGATGAATTGATGAAAAAACAGATGAATATATCCAAATCTCTGCTTGAAAAAAAGATTGGCAAAACTCTTAAAATTTTGGCAGAGGACTTTTGCGAAGACGGATACATTGGCCGCAGCCAGCATCAGGCTTCTGATATAGATGGAACTGTAATTATTAAAAACAGCGCGGATATAATTCCCGGAGAATTTTACAACGTAATGATTAATTCATGTACTGAATATGATTTAATCGGAGAGGCACTTTAATGTCATTGGCAAACAAAATTACTACGCTTAGGATTTTACTCATACCTTTTTTCATATTCTTTCTTTATTCGAATTTAAAATTTGGATTCCTGATAGCAGCTATCATCTTTCTCATATGTGCGATAACGGATATTATTGACGGACATATCGCCAGAAAACAAAATACGGTATCAGTGTTCGGCAAGGTTTTTGATCCTATAGCAGATAAAATATTAGTGGTTGCCGCGCTCATTCCTTTGACCGAGATGAATCTTCTGCCGGCTTGGGTGTCCATAGTGTTGATTTCTAGGGAATTCGTAATAAGCGGATTTAGAATCGTACATGCACAATATGGTGAAAATGTTATATCCGCAAGCTGGCTGGGCAAAATCAAGACAGTGGTGCAAGACACCTTTATCATAATGATTATGTTGGAAAAATATCTGCAGTTTCTAAAAGATTATTATATAACGTGGATATTTATTATTCTTAGTGTGATATTCGCATTATGGTCAATGATGGATTATATATTAAAAAATTTAAAAACAATGGATATTGATATGCAAGGGAAATAATATGAGAGCTGAGATTATTGGAGTTGGAACAGAGCTTTTAATGGGACAGATAGCGAACACGGACGCGCAGTTTTTGTCGCAGCAATTAGGTGAACTTGGCATCGATGTTTTTTATCATCATGTGGTGGGTGACAACATTCAAAGGCTTGTTGAGCTGATTAAAAAAGTGATGGAAAGAAGCGATGTTTTAATCACTACCGGAGGATTGGGACCTACTCAAGACGATCTTACAAAAGAAGGCATCGCAGAAGCTCTTGGTATTAAAATGATAAAAGACGAGCCTTCAGCGAATAAGCTTTACACTTTCTTTGAATCTATACACAGCGACATAACTATTAATAATTTACGGCAGGCATATTTTCCTGAAGGCGCAACCATATTAAAGAACGATAGGGGAACAGCGCCCGGCTGTATATTGGAAAAGAACGGTAAGACGGTCATCGTACTTCCCGGACCTCCCAGAGAGCTTAACCATATGTTTTTGCATGAGGTAAAGCCATATTTGCTCGAAAAGTCAGGATATATAATAAAATCCAACCTTATAAAAGTATTTGGCATCGGCGAATCGAAGCTTGAGCATCTATTGATGGATTTTATTGAAAAGCAAGAAAACCCCACGCTTGCCACATACGCTTCCACTGGTGAAGTTTCACTTCGCGTGACAGCCAAAGCAAAAAACGAAGAAGAAGCCCTAAAATTGCTTGCGCCTATTGTTGAAGAAATTTGTGACCAAATCGGAGATAATATATATTCCATAGATGGGCAAACCATGCCGGAAGTTGTGTGCGCTCTGCTTAAAAAGGAAAACAAAAAAATTGCGTTTGCGGAGTCCTGTACCGGAGGAATGCTATCTTCCATGATAGTGGACATTCCGGGATCATCTGAAGTGCTGGATATGACGGTTGTAAGCTACTCCAATGACAGTAAGATCCAAACCTTGGGTGTTTCAAAAGAAACACTTGAAAAGTACGGCGCAGTCAGCCGGGAGACAGTAGTCGAAATGGCCCAGGGTATATTGAATATATCAAAGGCCGATATTTCTGTTTCAACAACAGGAATTGCCGGGCCTGGCGGCGGTACTGTGGAAAAACCTGTAGGCCTAGTTTATGTGTGTCTGCACGATGGCAAAAAGCAATATGTGCGTGAGCTTAAATTTAAGCGTGAGCGCAATTATAACAGAATATATACATGTCTACACGCTTTGGATATGCTCAGAAGATACTTGACCAAACGTTTATAAAACACGAAAATATGTTTGATTAGTTGGAATATTTATGATATTATAATTTTTATAGGAGTGAATTATGGAACAAAAACAAAAAGCATTGGATTTAGCTTTAAACCAAATAGAAAAGCAGTTCGGAAAAGGTTCAATCATGAAGCTTGGGGACGCGACTGCGATGAACGTATCGACCATTCCCACAGGTGCGCTTTCACTGGATATAGCCCTTGGAGTAGGTGGTATACCAAGAGGCAGAGTTATAGAAATATTCGGCCCGGAGTCTTCCGGTAAAACGACTCTTGCTTTGCATATGATCGCCGAAGCACAGAAATTAGGTGGAATGGCGGCGATTGTTGACGCTGAACACGCATTAGACCCCATATACGCAAAAGCAGTGGGCGTAGATGTGGATAATTTATATGTTTCACAGCCCGACACCGGAGAACAGGCGTTGGAAATTGTTGATGCCTTGGTTCGAAGCTCCGCTATTGATATAATCGTTATAGACTCTGTCGCGGCACTGGTGCCAAGAGCTGAAATCGATGGCGAGATGGGCGATTCACATATGGGCTTGCAGGCTCGCCTTATTTCTCAGGCTTTGAGGAAATTAGCCGGTGTAGTTAACAAATCCAACACATGCATAGTTTTCATAAATCAGCTAAGAATGAAAATAGGCGTAATGTACGGCAACCCGGAAACTACTCCCGGAGGCCGCGCGCTTAAGTTTTATGCAAGTGTGCGTTTGGATATCCGCCGTATTGAAACACTCAAAAAAGGCACAGAGATGATAGGTTCAAGAACACGAGTG
Source organism: Christensenellaceae bacterium (assembly GCA_963675575.1). Taxonomy (GTDB): domain Bacteria; phylum Bacillota; class Clostridia; order Christensenellales; family UMGS416; genus JAGLOK01. Next base: position 1,517,217 of record OY776378.1, on the reverse strand, counting down.
AAAGTAGTTAAAAATAAGGTCGCACCACCATTTAAAATGGCTGAATTTGATATTATGTATGGAGAAGGCATTTCCAACACAGGGTGCATACTGGATATCGCTTCAGATATGGATATAGTTAAAAAGAGCGGATCTTGGTATAGCTACGGTGAAGACAGAATAGGTCAGGGGAAAGATAATGTTAAGATATTCCTAGAAAGCAACCCGGATATTCTTAAAGAAATCGAAGAAAAAATCACTCAAACCCTTAAAGAGGAAAAAGATAAAGCTTGAATAATAAAGCATTCCTTGACTAAATTATAAAAAGATACTAAAATTAAAGCGGTTGTTTTATATAAAATGACTGTTTGATGATTGTAAATACTAAATTTTTTACATATATCCAATTTAATATTTATGATTAAAAAATATATAATCGCATAAGAAAGCATTATAATAAATTCATTTGCGATAACACATAAGGAGGTGTTTACACCAATGTTTGGCAATCCCATATATACGATTGCTATAGGCATTGGCGCAATAATCGCTGGTCTTTTAATGGGTTATGCCGCTCGAAAGAGAATGGCTGAAAAGAAAACCGGAAAAGCTGAAGATATAGCAAAGACATTGCTGGAAAACGCTCAGCAAAAAGCTGAAGCAAAAATGAAAGAAACGATTATTGAGGCCAGAGAAGAGGTCCATAAGCTAAGAACGGAATTTGAAAACGAACTAAGACAAAGAAGAAATGAAGCACAGCGTGCTGAAAGAAGACTTCAACAAAGAGAAGATTTAATCGACAAGAAAAGCCTGCAGATTGAAAGTCAGGAGCAAAAAGTTGAGCATCTGAAAACTGAAGCTGAAAAGCTTAGTCAAAAAGCTCATTCGGCTTATGAACAACAAGTTGCGGAGCTTGAGAGGATATCAGGCTACACAAGAGAAGAAGCACACGATATCTTAATGAAAAACATTGAACGCGAAACCCGCTATGATGCCGCTGTAATGATACGCGAAATCGAAGCGGAAGCCAAAAACGAGGCTGACACAAAAGCCCGCGAAATCGTGGGAATGGCAATACAGCGCTGTGCTGCTGACCATGTAGCTGAAACAACTGTTTCAGTTGTTGCTTTGCCCAATGATGAAATGAAGGGCAGAATAATCGGACGAGAGGGTCGCAACATAAGGGCGCTGGAGACGGCTACAGGCATTGATTTTATAATCGATGACACACCTGAAGCGGTAATTCTTTCAGGCTTTGACCCTGTTCGCAGGGAAATCGCCCGACGTGCTCTTGAAAAACTCACTGTTGACGGCAGAATACACCCCGCTCGCATTGAGGAAATGGTAAACAAAGCACGTAAAGAAGTAGACATGCTTATAAAAGAAGCCGGTGAAAACGCGATATTCGAAGTTGGAGTCCATAACTTACACGGAGATATGGTGAAAACTTTAGGCAGACTTAGGTACAGAACGAGTTACGGGCAAAATGTACTTAAGCATTCACTGGAAGTTGCGCATCTTTGTGGTCTTATGGCCGCAGAAATCGGAGCTAATGTACGAATTGCAAAACGCGCAGGACTGCTTCATGATATAGGAAAAGCATTGGATCATGAAGTTGAAGGCCCTCACACGCAAATTGGTGGCGACTATGCAAGGAAGTATAATGAAAGCCCGGAAATTGTTCACGCTATCCTTGCGCATCATGAGGATATAGAAGCTAAAACAATAGAAGCTATACTTGTTCAGGCGGCAGACGCCATTTCGGCGGCACGCCCTGGTGCAAGACGTGAAACATTGCAAAACTATATCAAGCGGTTGCAAGATCTAGAGAATATTTCAAACTCGTTTGAAGGCGTAGATACTTCTTATGCTATTCAGGCGGGACGCGAAGTAAGAATCATCGTGAAACCGGAGATGATTGATGATAATGCAGCCATAGTTTTGGCGAAAGACATTGCAAAGAAGATAGAAGGGGAGCTTGACTACCCCGGACAGATAAAAGTAAACGTAATCCGCGAAACACGTTTTTCGGAACTTGCGAAATAATTTGTAAATATCTAAGAGAGCTTAACGGCTCTCTTTTTTTTATACATAATATTAAAGCTTACTTTCATATATAATTAACCTATACTTTTAATTAATATCAGTTGTTGATTGTTTTAATTGAAAAATTGCGAAATTTTACTGGCGCGGGTGTGATGCATTGCATCACACCCGCGCATTACAGAAAGCAATTATATATATTTTTTTAAATTCCGCGGCAAATGTTATATTATTCCATGTTGAACGAGCTTGAAATAAAACATATAATTAAACTATTATCCTTTGTTATAAAGGGACAGGAGAATACGCTATGAACTATGTGAAGCTCGGACGCACAGGTTTACAGGTAAGTAAAGCCGGATTAGGCGGAGGAGGACACAGCAGGCTTGGACTTAGAATGAATTTGGGTGATGAAAACGCTGTTAAAATAATTAACACAGCGCTGGATTTAGGGGTAAACTTTTTCGATACATCAGCGGCTTACGGAACAGAGTATGTATTAGGCAAAGGTTTACAAGGTTCGAAAAGACAAGACTATGTTCTTTCTACTAAATTTCCACCTAGAGATTACAATAGAAAAATAAAGTCGGAGGGTTCTCTTACTAAGTCCTTAGAGCAAAGTCTAATAAACCTACAAACTGACTATATAGATATTTTTCATCTGCACGCTGTTTATCCCGATGTTTACGTTGAAATCCGTGACAGATTTCTGCCGGAACTTATAAAAGCTAAAGAATCCGGCAAAATAGGTTGGTTTGGCATTACAGAAATGTTTGGCAAAGACACACACCACGTAATGCTCAGGCACGCCCTGAAAGACGATTTATGGGATGTTATTATGGTGGGACTAAATATTATCAATTCATCTGCATCAAAAACTATATTGCCTTTAACCAAGGAAAATGATATCGGTACGCTTTTAATGTTTGCAGTACGCACTGCTTTGTCCAACGAAGAAAGGCTCAAAGAGATTATCTCCGAGTTGGATAAAAGCGGAGAAATTGATATTTCTCCGCTAAACAAAGAAGCCCCTCTCGATTTTTTAACGAAAAACAATGTCGCCACTTCAATAATCGACGCAGCATACAGATTTTGTGCTAATACTGAAGGCATTGACGTTGTTTTGTCGGGAACTTCAAGCTTAGAGCATCTAAATAGCAACATTCAAAGCATTATGTCACATCCGTTGCCGGAAGAAACTATTAATAAAATATATGAACTATTTGGCAATGTTACAAGCGTAAGCGGTGAGTGATGTTTCAAATAGAGATATATTATTCCATGTTGAACGAGCTTTAAAAATAACGTATAATGATTTCATCATATTAATGGAGAGATAAATGCACGATACATACATAAATCCGCTAACAACAAGATACGCGACCAAAGAAATGCAACGCATTTTTGGGGATAACAACAAGTTTTCCACGTGGAGAAAACTTTGGACCGCATTGGCTGAAAGTGAAATGGAGCTTGGTTTAGATATAACTCAAGCGCAGATTCAAAGCCTCAAAGAAAACATATTTAATATAGACTACGATGTGGCAAACGCTCGCGAAAAAGAAGTGCGTCACGACGTGATGGCTCACGTATTCGCATATGGTGAATGCTGCCCGGACGCAAAGCCGATTATCCATTTGGGTGCAACCAGCTGCTATGTGGGCGACAATGCCGATCTTATTATAATCCATCAAGCATTGGAATTAGTTAAATCCACTCTTGTAAATGTAATTGATAAGCTTTCCGCTTTCGCCTTGAAATATAAAGATATGCCTACGCTTGGGTTTACACATTATCAGCCAGCGCAGCTTACAACAGTAGGTAAACGCGCATCTTTATGGCTTTATGACCTGATTACCGATTACAACGAGTTAGACAGGCTTATAAGAGATAAGAAACTCCGCGGAGTAAAAGGCACTACAGGTACTCAAGATTCATTTATGGCGCTTTTTGACGGCGATGAAGGCAAAGTCTCAATGCTTAACACAAAAGTGTGCGAGAAAATGGGCTATGACGACGCTTTTCCCGTTACAGGACAGACATATCCTAGAAAATACGATACTCAGGTGCTTAATGTTCTTAGTTTAATAGCACAAAGCGCATATAAATTTGCCAACGATCTAAGACTTTTGCAAAATCTTAAAGAGCTTGAGGAACCGTTCGCTAAAAATCAGATAGGATCATCCGCCATGGCTTATAAGCGCAATCCTATGCGCAGTGAACGCATTTGCTCACTTTCACGGTTTGTAAATTCACTGACTTCAAGCGCCGTAAACACGGCAAACACTCAGTGGCTTGAAAGAACTTTGGATGACTCCGCAAACAAACGTTTAATAATTCCACAGGCCTTCTTGGCTATTGACGCTGTGCTAAACATCTATTTAAATGTTGCAGAAGGTATTGTCGTTTATGAAAATATGATTAAAAAACATATTACAGAAGAGCTTCCTTTTATGGCCACAGAGCGTATTTTAATGGAAGCTGTGAAAAGGGGAGGGGACAGGCAGGAGCTGCATGAAAGCATACGCACTCATTCAATGGAGGCCGCAAAAAAAGTTAAACTTGAAGGATTGGCAAACGATCTTATCGAAAGAATAAAGGGCGATGAAGTTTTTGCCGCAGTAAGAGATGATATAGATAAACTTATTGATGCGAAAAAGTTTACAGGCAGAAGCGCAAGCCAGGTTGATGAACTGTTTGAATCATACGTAAAGCCTATTCTTAATGATAACCGTGATATTTTAAACAAAAGTGGGGAAGTCAAAGTATGATGAATGTTTATTTAAAACTTCAGAAAATGTCTAAAATCTCTTACGCCTATTTTAAAGATGAATCAGTTGTCTTTGTAAATGTTGACAAAACTTTCATAAAGAGCACTAATAAAGAACTTAAAAAGAAACTAAAAGCTGAAAAGGTGTCAATTTTCAAAAGAGCGGAAGCTTCTAATATGTTTTGGGAAGAATATGGCTCGAATTTTGCTCAAATGAGTTCTGAAGAGATTGCAAAAGAGCACAGTGACATAATTGAGATAAACTATACAGATATTATCAAGTTCAAACTTACTCCTTTCCGAAGAAATGTAAGGATAGGAGGAGGGGACACTGAACCTCAGGATTATCTTGGAGAGCTGTCAATTAAAACAGAAAACGCTAAAACATGGCATAATCATAGGTATAAAAAAGATGACGCCAAGTTTTTGGCGGTACAGGAGATTAAGAACAATCTGTTTGGATAGTATGCGATTATTAGGATTAGCGCATAAAAAAAGAAGCACCGTTAAGTGCTTCTGGCAGGGGAAACGCGACTCGAACACGCAACCAATGGTTTTGGAGACCACTACTCTACCAATTGAGCTACTCCCCTACAAACTTTAGAAACGGATTACATTATATAATATAGGTATTTCTATGTCAATTAATTTGGGAGGAAAAATGAGTAATTTAAAAATATCTTTTATAGGCGGCGGAAACATGGCAGAAGCGCTTTTGTCAAAAGCATTGTCATGCGGTGTAATATCAGCAGAAAATACTATGGTATGCGACATTGCAGAACCACGCCTTGAATATATTAAAACGAATTTTAACACACAGACAACAAAAGATGCCGGAGAGGCAATTGATTTTGCGGATATAATAATATTAGCAATAAAACCCCAGTATTATATTAATGCGGTTAATGGTTTTAGCGATAAATTTGAAAACAAAGCGGCAATATCAATAATGGCCGGTCTAACAACCATGCAGATTAAGCAAAGTTTGCATGAGTCATGCAGAGTATTGCGTGTCATGCCCAACACTCCGGCGCTTGTAGGTGAGGGAATGAGCGTGCTTTGCGCAGAAAATACTCTCAAGGAATCAGAATTAGACTTTTCGAAAGAATTGTTTAACGCTGTAGGACAAGTTGAAATATTAAGCGAAAATCTTTTTGATATAGTAACTGGTATATCCGGAAGCGGCCCCGCATATGTATATATGTTTATCGAAGCATTGTCGGACGCTGGTGTATTTAATGGAATGCCCAGAAACGTTTCTTATAAACTAGCTTCTCAAACCGTGCTTGGAGCCGCGAAAATGGTGCTTGAAACCAATCTTCATCCGGGTACTCTCAAAGATATGGTCAGCTCACCCGGTGGCACCACGATTGAAGCTATAGCTTCTCTTGAAAATGACGGGTTCCGAAAGGCTGTAATAAACGCGGTAAATAAATGTACTGAAAAATCAAAATACTTAAGTCGGGAAAAAGATGAAAAAAATTGATATATACACAGACGGCGCTTGCTCCGGGAATCCAGGACCAGGAGGTTGGGGCGCTGTTCTTCTCTATAAAAACAATATAAAGCAAATAAGCGGATACGTTCCTAACACCACTAACAACAGAATGGAAATTTTTGCTGTTATTAAAGCCTTTGACGCGCTTAAGCAAAAATGTGAAGTAAATGTCCATTCAGACAGCGCCTATCTTATTAACGCCTTTAACAAGGGATGGCTTGAAAGCTGGCAACAAAGAGGGTGGAAGAAGGCCGACAAAAAACCGGTAGAAAACCAAGACCTTTGGAGACAGCTTTTACTTTATGTAAATAAACACAATGTTACATGGAATAAAGTAAAAGGTCATGCGGAAAATGAGTACAATAATCTTTGCGATAAACTTGCGACAGAAGAAATCAAGCATTTCAGAGAGCACGAGAAGGAAAGAATGCAGGGGATAGTACCTAATACTTGACATATTTCCTGTATAAAGATATAATTATCTTGTCGTAAAACGCAGGTTTTACGACAAGATACCACGTGTTTATGGCATTATACGGTGATTTCATGAATAACCGCGAAAAAACCAGACAAATACTCATGCAGCTCCCCGAGCTTTGCTTTGACTTTATTTCCTCTGTGTCTCAGCGTACGTCAGAGCTTACCCGTTTGAACTATGTCCACGATTTAAAACTTTTCTTCAGCTTCCTTCATGAATATATTTCCGGTTTTGAAAAAGATCCTAAGGATTACACCATTCACGAGTTAAAACTTGTCAGTCCTCGTAATATTGATATGTTCCTTGACCATATCTCTTCTTATAATGCAAATATCGATGATAAACTTGTGGAACGTACAAATCAAAACTCTGGCAAAAAACGCAAAATTACTACGATTCGGGCTTTTTACCGCTTTCTATATAAACGCCAGTTAATTGATCGTGATGTTACAGCTCTTGTTGACGTGCCTAAAATAAAGGAAAAAGCCATTATAACGCTTGAATTGCATGAAATACAGCGTCTTTTCGAGATTATTTCAACCGGAAATAATTTGCCAGGAAATGGTAAGGCTTGGAATGAAAAGACCCGAACTAGGGATTTGGCTATTTTTGCGCTGCTACTAGGCACAGGAATAAGAATAAGCGAATGTGTAGGGCTTAACCTTGAAGATATTGATTTTAAGACCGGTATGTTCAAAGTGACAAGAAAAGGCGGAAATGAAGCGATATTATATTTTTCTAAAGAAGTCGCCTCTTATCTTTTAGATTATTTGGAGGATAGAAAAGATGCAATCCCTAATGAAGGGCATAAAAAAGCTTTGTTTTTATCCAGCCAAAATAATCGAATCAGTGTGCGTGCTGTTCAGCATTTTGTCGCAAATTATAAAAAAGCTTCAGGAATCGTGAAGAAAATATCCCCGCATAAATTCCGCTCAACATACGGCACAAGGCTTTATCAAAGCACGCAAGACATATACCTGGTTGCCGATGTTTTAGGGCATAAAGATGTGAATACAACCACAAAACATTACGCTAAAATGAGCGATAAGCTACGTAGGAGCGCCGCAGAAAAAGTAAGCTTAACTGAGGATTCTGATAATTAATCCGCACCTATAATCTCTTCAATCTTAATTTCCGCATATTCGCCTTCAGGCTGTATGCATTTAGCGCAATTGTCGCATATTTTATTTTTATCAAGGTCGCAAACGTCGCATTCTCCGCACTCTATGCAAACCTTATCTTCCAAAACACATTTTCTCATAATCTCAACTTTTTTCACTTAACCGAACATTCGTTTGACTTTACAGCATGTATATGATATTATACCCGCAGGAGGGTTTGTTATGTATGATATCAATGATTTAAGCGGAAAGCAACGAAAAATTTTCTTATATATAAAAGATTATATAGATGAAAAGGGATATCCTCCAACTGTACGTGATATTTGCGACGCGGTTGATTTGAAATCCACATCCACAGTACACGGCCATTTGCAAAGGCTTGAAAAGAAAGGTCTCCTTCGACGTGATGAAAGCAAACCTCGCGCTATAGAAGTTTTAGACTTTGAAACAGAGGCGAAGGCAAAGGTAATGAGCATTCCTTTGGTTGGACGCGTTACCGCCGGAGAGCCTATTTTAGCCACTGAAAATATCGAAGAATATATTCCCCTTCCGCAGTCTTTTGTCAGAGATGAAAACTCTTTTGTTTTGCAGGTCACAGGAGACAGCATGATAAACGCCGGAATATATGACAATGATTATATTGTGGTGCGCAAACAAAATTATGCTGATGACAGTGATATTGTTGTGGCCATGATAAGTAACACTGAAAGTGAAGCAACGGTTAAACGTTTTTTCCAAGAAGGCCGCAAAATTCGACTTCAGCCTGAAAACGATTCTCTTGACCCTTTCATATTGCCTGCGGATGAAGTGGATATCTTAGGCAAAGTAACCGGGCTTTTCAGAAGAATAAGATAAAACTGTTTAAACAACATCAACACCGATACTTTTCAAAGTTTCAGTTAAAGCTATTTTTAAATGCGAGTATGTTAGCCCGCCTTGCATATAAACTATATATGGTTCTCTGATAGGCGCGTCTGCTGAAAGTTCAATGGACGCGCCTTGTACAAATGTCCCGGCAGCCATTATAACCTTATCCGAATATCCCGGCATGTCCCAAGGTTCAGGCACTACATGCGCTTCAACAGGCGAACACCTTTGGATGCTTTTGCAAAATTCGACCACTTCCCTTTCGCTTCCGAGTTTTATGCTTTGGGTAATATCATATCGTTTATCAAAAGCTTTAGGCATCACTTTGTATCCCAATTTCTCATAGCACCAAGCAAACAGAGCAGCACCTTTTAATGCTTCAGACACAGTATGCGGAGCCATAAAAAGACCTTGAAAAAAAGGCCTGTAGCTTGCTTCATATGAACCGATTTCATTTCCAGTGTCGGGAGACGTGAAAAAATCCTTTATTAAATCAACATATTTTTTACCGCCAACAATATATGCGCCTGTAGGTGCGATGCCACCACCCGCATTTTTTATAAGTGAACCCGCTATAACATCGGCGTCGAAATCCGTAGGCTCTTTTGTCTGAGTAAATTCACCATAACAATTATCAACAAAAATAATTATATCGTTGTCAATCGACTTTATAATCTTTATGATATCCGAAATTTCTTCCACACCTAAAGCATCTCGCCATTCATATCCTCTGGAACGCTGCAAAAAAACCACCTTAGTTTCATGGTTTTTAAGTTCTACAGCAATATTTTCTGTACGGATTTTAAAATTATCATCCAGTGATATTTCCTTATATTGCACTCCCCTTTCAATAAGAGTATTCGCTTTTTCACCGATTAAACCTATTGATGCCGCTATAGTGTCATATGGTTTCCCTGTAATGGAAAGTATTGTATCGCCAGGCTTAAGCAAAGCACGTAATGAAAGTGTGATCGCATGTGTAGCACTCGCAAAGTGAGGCCTTACAAATGCGCTTTGAGCACCAAAAACGCCAGCAAAAACTTCGTCCAACTTTTCTCTGGACAAATCCCCATAGCCATAGCCTGTAGAAGGATAAAAGTGTCTGCTTTCTACTCGATTTTTTCTGAATACATCTATAATTTTCTGCTGGTTTTTGTATTCGACTTCTTGTATAGCGGCAAAAATATCTTTTAAATCCTCTTCAGCCTGTTTTAAATTAATTTGATTTTTCATGTTTTTCAATAAGCATGAAGGGCCCTTTCCAAAGCCCTTCTGTAAAACTTTTATGTTAAAGTTAAAAAACTCATTTTACTATTATGCTTTTTCCTCTTTGCTTTCATCATTATCGGTGTAATATTCTATAGGTTCAGCAGGGGTAACAGAAGATATAGCGTGTTTGTAAATCATCATTTGTTTGCCTTCCGAGAAAAATATTACTACAAAATTGTCAAATCCTTTTATTTGTCCCCTTAATTGATAACCGTTTGTTAGATGGATAGTGACAGACATATGGCTCTTGCGAAGTTGATTTAAAAAAGCATCTTGGATATAAAACGTGGTATTCATCTTTATTACTCCTTCTATCTCTTTTAGAGTACTCTTTGTGAGATGTTTATTTAATTCAATTATATAACAAAAAAATTACGATTTAAAGAACTTATTTTAAACATCCTCAATTATGTTCATGTATTTTTGTAAAATGGTTTCATTATAGTCATACCAAGCAACATCCATTCTGTTAAACCAAGTAAGCTGCCTTTTCGCGTAGTGCCTAGAATTAAGCTTAATATTGTATATGCATTCTTCGTAAGTGACTTTAGTATCAAAGAAATCTAAAAACTCTTTATAGCCTATTGCCTGCATTGCGTTGCGCTCTCTAGAAATACCAATTTTCACAAGAGCCTTAACCTCATCTTCCAGTCCTTCTTCCACCATTAATTCCACTCGTTTATTTATGCGTCCATAAAGCTGATTTCTGTCATGTTTTAACGCTATAATTTTTGAATTTCCGTAGTATTTTTTTTCCTCTTGCTTTTGCTCAGACTTTTTCACTCCACTCAAATGATAAATTTCAAGCGCTCGTATAACTCTCTTTACATTATTGGCATGAATGGATTTAGCACTAGTTGAGTCTTTTTCTTTAAGTAAATCATGAAGATACTCAGCACCTTTCTCATCATACAGCTTTTCGAGCTTTTTCCTATAAGAATCATCGGAATTTGCCGTAGGAAAATTCATATCGTAAAGGGCTGCTTTAACATATAGCCCTGTTCCACCGCATAAGATAGGAGTCTTGTTTCTGGATAAAATGTCATCTATGATTCTTCTCGCTTCTTTTTGGTAAAGTGCTGCATTATAATTTATGCTGGGTTCAATGCAATTGAATAAATGATGTTTCGCTTGAGCGAGTTCACTTTCGTTTGGGCTGGCTGTGCCAATTTTCATATGCTTATAAATCTGCATTGAGTCACAGCAGATAATTTCACCTTCAAATCTTTTAGCCAGAGCTATAGAAGCCGCTGTTTTGCCGCTTGCGGTTGGGCCGATTACCGCTAAAATAATTTTATTGTTCAATTTATTCGACCAGCTTTTTTATCAATTTGCTTTTTAGAAATCCTCATTACAAATGGACGCCCATGCGGGCAAGTCAAAGGTATATCTTCGTTTTTTATGTTTTTAATCAGTATGCTGATTTCTTCTTTTGAAAGCTTATCTCCCGATTTAACCGCCTTTTTACAAGACATTGAAATAATTTTCCGAACTATGCTTAGCTCATCTTTATTCGCATCTTCACTTAAAAGATCAAAAAGCTCTAAAAAGAATGAAGAAAATCGCGGCTGACCCAAAAGGTGCGGTACAGCATTAATTTTAACAGTTAAATCATTTGCGATATCTAAACTGAATCCAAGCTTTTCAAAGCAGCTTAAATATTCTTCAAGCATAATCTTTTCTTGATAGGTAATCTTATTTTCCTGCGGAATCAAGAGCGGCTGGCTTACAACGTTTTCATCTAAGAATTGTTGATAAAGTTTTTCGTATATAAGCCTTTCATGAGCCGCATGTTGGTCTATTAAATACAAATCATCGCCAAACTCTACAATTATATATGTGTTGAATGCGGCACCTATAACATTTGCTGCAGCGTTTTCATCAAGATAATTTTTTTGATTTTCATCTATGTTTATCTCAGTTAAATACGGAGCTGATGACTGTTTTAATATTAAAGGCTCTTTTATAGTCTTATAAGCTTCCAATTCCTTTTTGTAATCATATGTTCTATGCACAACATGTTCGGGAGTTTTTATATGAACTTCTCCCCCACTCAATTTATCATCTAAAGATGCGGGTTCATGCTCTTGTTTTGCGTTATTAAAGTTTATTTTTGTTTCAAAGCTGAAAGCTTCACGTATTGGCTTCGCGGGAACTGCAGATTTTTCATCTGAAAACAGTAAATCCGGTACAGCTCCGATATTTCGCGTGAAAACTTTCACTGCCTCATAAACCGTTGTTTTTACATCTTTTTGGTTTGAAAATTTTACAAATAACTTTTGCGGATGGACATTTACATCGACATTTCTTGTATCAACTTCGATAAATATGACATAGAAAGGAAATTTCCCTTTCATAAGTACCGAGCCATATGCGCTCTCAATTGATTGATTTATTGATACGTCTTTGACAAACCGTCGGTTCACAAAAAGTGATTGGTTTATCCGGGAGCTTCTGAACGTATCCCGTCCGCCCAATACTCCGTATATCTTTATATCATTGAAAGTATATTCAAATTCCTTAACACTTGAAGCGATATTTGCTCCATAAATCGCATAAACGGCGTTCTTAATGCTTCCGTCACCGCTGCTTTGATAGATAAGAGAACCGTTGCTTATTAGTTTGATTGAAACTTCCGGTTGTGAGAGAATCATTTTTTGAACAATTGAGGCGATTTGAGATGTTTCAGCCGCGTTGGATTTCATGAATTTTAACCGTGCGGGCGTGTTATAAAACAAATCTTCCACCACTATATTTGTTCCGTCAGGACATCCTGCATCAGAAATAAATACTATTTCCCCGCCTTCTACGACAACTTTTTTTCCAAGTTGAGAGTCTTTTGTCTTGGTCATCATTGTCGTCTTAGACACTGAAGAGATTGAATACAGCGCTTCTCCCCTAAACCCCATGCATGAAATATTGTATAAATCGTCCTCTGTTTCAATCTTGCTTGTGGCATGACGAAAAAAAGCAAGCTCGACTTCCTCCGGATTTATCCCGGAGCCGTTGTCGCTTATCCTTATAAGCTTTTTACCGCCTTCTTCTATTTCAACGGTAATAAAAGTACTGCCTGCGTCAATTGAGTTTTCAAGCAATTCCTTTACAACCGAAGCAGGCCGTTCAACAACTTCACCGGCTGCGATTTTCTGAGATAATGATTTTGAAAGAAGCTTAATGTAACTCATTTCATTTTATCCTTAAGCCTATCTAAAATATAGAAAGCGTCAATTGGCGTGGTTGTAGTCATGTCCATTTCTTTTATTTCATTCAAAATATCGGAATATGACAGCATAGAAGTTAAATCAAGCTGTGTCTGAGAATAATTTTCTTTGTTATTCATCATTTGACCCGCTTCGTGTGATGATGATACCGCCACATGATTTATATCAGCTTCTTCCAAGCGTTCAAATATGACATTCGCTCGGTCAAGAACTTCTTGAGGTACGCCTGCGAGCTTTGCAACGTGAATACCAAAGCTTTTGTCAGCACCGCCACGTACAATTCTTCGCAGAAAGATTATGTCTTCGCCCTGCTCACGTACAGATACGCAATAATTTTTAACTCCCGCGACTCTTGCTTCAAACTCGGACAACTGGTGATAATGGGTGGCGAAAAGCGTCTTGGCTCCCAGCTTCGATTTATCACAAATATATTCTACCACACTCCAAGCTACGGCCAAACCGTCAAAAGTACTTGTTCCTCTCCCTATTTCATCTAAAATTATAAGTGAACGTGATGTGGCGTTTTTTAAAATGTTAGCCAATTCAGTCATTTCCACCATAAAAGTGGATTGACCCATAAACAAATCATCAGACGCACCCACTCGCGAGAAAATCTTATCCACTAAACAAATTTCAGCACTGTGTGCTGGCACAAACGAGCCGATGTGTGCCATAAGTGTAATTAATGCAACCTGTCGGATATATGTGCTTTTGCCTGCCATGTTTGCGCCAGTAATAATTGAAAATCGATTGTCATCTGGATTAAGATAAGTGTTATTGGGAACAAAGTTTTTTCCCTCCTGTGATTTTTCCACAACAGGATGACGCCCCTCTTTAATATTAATAATTCCTTCATCATTAAGGCTGGGCTTAACATAATTATTTTCAGTGGCAATCTTCGCAAAAGACTGCAAAGCATCCACAGCTGATATTAATTCAGCCGCCTTTTGAAGACGCTTTATATTGCCTTTTAAAGCGTTCTTTATTTCTCCAAATAATTGCACTTCAAGTTTCACGCTTTTTTCCTGAGCGCCCATTATACGCTCCTCTAAGACATTTAGCTCATCGGTAATATATCTTTCTGCATTCGCAAGTGTTTGCTTTCTTATGTACCTATATGGCACCATATCGACATTGGAATTCGTCACTTCAATAAAATAGCCGAAAACTCTGTTATATTTAATTTTTAGGTTTTTTATCCCTGTATCTTCGCGTTCCGCAATTTCCATTTTAACAATATGTTTTTTCGCGTTTTTGGATATATCACGAAGTTCGTCCAGTTCTTCAAAATATCCGTCTTTTATCACCCCGCCGTCTTTCATATTTATTGGAGGATTGTCGGATATCGCCTTATAAAGCAAATCATGAATATCGCTCATATCATCAAAATCGTTGTGAATTTGGCTTAAAAGAACGCTATCAAAATCGGATATTTTATCTATTATATAAGGAAGCGCGCCAAGTGATTGTCTTAATGAAACACAATCTCTTGCATTTAAATTATCGTAAGATATTTTGGTGGTAATTCGCTCGATGTCATAAATATTTTTCATATCATCGGCTATTTGCTGATGTAAAATTGGTTTTGATTTTATTTCTTCTACTGCATTAAGCCTGTCATTTATATCATCAATAGAATAAAGTGGTTCATCCAACCATTTTTTAAGCCTTCTTGCACCCATTGATGTCACAGTTTTATCCAGCAGCCACAATAGAGAGCCTTTTCTTGCGCCGCCTCTCATAGTGGTTGTAATTTCAAGATTTCGTCCGGTGGCGGCATCAATTTTCACAAAGCTGTCATGACTTACAATTCTAAAAGTATTTATATGCTCAAGCGCGTTTTTTTGTGTACTTATTATGTATGATAATAGAGCTCCCGCAGAGCAAACTACAAGCTCTTTAATATTAATATCATCGCCAAACCTGGCTTTAAGATTAGTTTTTGACGCAACATAGTCAAAATCCTCATCCGGAAGCAAATATGGCGCAGTTTTCATTATTTTAATCAAATCACTGTTTTCATTGGAAAACATAAGCATCTCATTGTTAACAAGTATTTCACTGGGTTTAAGCCGCATAAGCTCATCTATTGTTTTTGTGTAAATTCCGCCATCAATCATTATGCTTGCAAATTCCCCTGTTGACACATCACAATATGACAGTCCAAGGTTGTCCCCGGATTTATACATAGCGCAAATATAGTTGTTTGCTTTTTCATCAAGAAGACTTTCTTCAATAACAGTACCAGGGGTAATTATACGCACAACATCACGCTCTACAATCTTTTGTCCTTTTGTAGGCTCGGTAAGCTGCTCGCATATCGCGACTTTATATCCTTTTTCAAGAAGGCGCGCAATATACTGGTCAATTGCGTGATAAGGTACTCCGCACATAGGCGCACGCTCTGAAAGGCCGCAGTCTCTTCCAGTTAACGTAAGCTCAAGTTCTTTTGAGGCAAGTAAGGCGTCTTCAAAAAACATTTCATAAAAATCACCCAATCTGAAAAAAAGGAGCGAATCTTTATATTGCTCTTTTAGGTTTAAATATTGCTGCATCATTGGTGAGAGCGCCATCAGTTCTCCTTAATCTTTTCAGCATATAGCGTGTTTGTTTTAGCTTTTGTGATTTTTACATTAATAAGTTTGCCAATATCATCTTTTTCGCCCATGTAGTTTACAGTTATATAGGATGAAGTTTTTCCCGTATAATTATCGGAATAATGGCTTTGCCCTTCCACCAATATTTCCTTAACAGAACCAATACATGAATCATATATTTCTTTTTTAATGTCAGCTTCAATATCCATAAGTTCCTTTAGTCTCGTGGCCTTGACTTTGCTGTCAATCTGCTGTTCAAACTCCGCGGCTGGTGTCCCGCTCCGCTTTGAATATTTGAACATAAACGCAGATGCAAAGCGAACTCTTTTCACAACATTCAATGTATCCGCAAAGTCTTTATCTGTTTCACCTGGAAAGCCAACAATAATGTCTGTTGTAAACTCAATTTCAGGTATAAGTTTACGTGCATAATCCACTATATGCAAATATCGCTCAACATCATATTTCCTATTCATTTTGCTCAAAATCAAATCACTGCCCGATTGAAGAGGCAGATGAATATGTTTGCACATTTTTTCTTCATTTGCAATTAATTCTATAACTTCATCTGTCAAATCTTTGGGGTGGGAAGTCATAAACCTTATTCTTTTAACGTCGGTTTCAGAGGTTACTTTTTTAAGCAAACCTGTAAAAGTTAAACCGCCTTTATCAAGACCATAAGAATTAACATTCTGTCCCAAAAGAGTTACTTCGCTGCAACCGTTTAAAGTGAATTTATTTATCTCACTAATAATTTCTCCAGCATCTCTGCTTTCTTCACGTCCTCTTACATATGGAACTATGCAATATGAACAATAATTATTGCACCCGGTCATTATAGTAACAAATTCGCTTACACGCTCTGAATATCTGAGCGGTATATTATAATTACTTGCAGTTTCGATTTCATGGTTTACTCTGTGTTCTGTTTCCAACCTATTTTTTATATAATGCGGAATTTTAGGTATATTACCTGTCCCAATAACAATATCAACAAAATGAAACTTTGAAAAAATTATTTTTTTTGCCTCTTCTTGCTCCGTCATGCATCCGCTTACAATTATAATAAGGTCTCTATTTTTCTCTTTAACTGCTTTGAGAGAGCCAATATATGAATAGATTTTAAGCTCAGCCTTTTCTCGGACACAGCAGGTTGAAATCATAATCAAATCTGATTCATGTTCGGAAAAAACTTCTTTCATTCCAAGAGATTCAAACAATGATTTCGCGTTATAAGAATCATTTACGTTCATTTGGCAACCGTAAGTTTTTATAAAAAAAGATTTATTATTTAATTTATCGGTTAAATCCTCTATTAAGCTTATATTTTCGTTTAAATGTTTAGTCAAATTATATCAATATCCTTTTGTTTGATTAAGTATTATTCATTATATTACATCTTGGTTTTAAGCACAAGATAGGCTTATAAGCAATGTTTAAACTTATGTTTTTAACGGCAAAAAAGTAATTGACAGAGAGTATGATTTGTTGTATATTATAACAAGTCGCTACAAAAAAGGATAGCTTTTCGGGGTGTGGCGCAGTTTGGTAGCGCACATGCTTTGGGAGCATGGGGCCGGAGGTTCGAATCCTCTCACCCCGACCATAAAGTTGTTGTTTTCACTAAATGCAAAGTGTATAATATACTTGCTTTCATGGCCCCATGGTCAAGCGGTCAAGACATCGCCCTTTCACGGCGGTAACGCGGGTTCGATTCCCGCTGGGGTCACCAAAAAGAAACAACTTTCTTTTAAAAAAAGGTTTTGTATGAGGGCCTTTAGCTCAGTTGGTTAGAGCAACCGGCTCATAACCGGTTGGTCCGGGGTTCGAGTCCCTGAAGGCCCACCAAAACGACTCATGATAGGTCGTTCACTCGGCCCGGTAGTTCAGTTGGTTAGAACGCCAGCCTGTCACGCTGGAGGTCGAGGGTTCGAGTCCCTTCCGGGTCGCCAATTAAATATGTTTTATGCCTCGGTAGCTCAGTCGGTAGAGCAAAGGACTGAAAATCCTTGTGTCGACAGTTCGATTCTGTCCTGAGGCACCATTTACGCTAGTGTAGCTCAATTGGCAGAGCAGCTGATTTGTAATCAGCAGGTTGCGGGTTCAAGTCCCATCACTAGCTCCATTTTGGAGGGGTTCCCGAGCGGCCAAAGGGGGCAGACTGTAAATCTGTTGTCGACGACTTCGATGGTTCGAATCCATCTCCCTCCACCAAAACATAAAAGCCGAAAGGCTTTTTTTGTTTTGGCAAGAAATGCTCAAGCATTTCGCAGCCCAAGAGTTTGATAACAAATGAATTGTATTCAATGAATTGACTTCGACGATAAGTCTGTTTTTTGTTTTTCGTATATCGAAAATATAAATCAAAAAAATAATACTTGAAGAATAGGTTAATATTTAGTATCATATAAAAGCGTTATTATTCTATGCGAGAATGGCGGAATTGGCAGACGCGCACGGTTCAGGTCCGTGTGAGGTTAAACTCATGCAGGTTCAAGTCCTGTTTCTCGCACCACAGGAAAAAGGGTACACGAATGTGTGCTCTTTTTTGTATGGTAAAGGATTTGAACGCAGTCGAATGTTTTGCACAACAAAACATGTCACTGAGTATCCGAAGGATATTAAGACAAGTCCTGTTTCTCACACCAAGGTGAAGAAGTCCACATTTTTATGTATTCTTTTTGTTTTGGCAAGAATAGAAATTATTCGCAACCGCTAGTTTGTTTTAACATTTCTGTTAATTTTGATTTGTTAAAAAAATTGCGAAATTTTACTGGCGCGCTGAGATGCTTCGCATCATCAGCGCGCATTAAGTAACGCAATAAAATATTTTTTTAATTTCCGCCCGTGCGTTTTTTTTTACAATTCAAATCTTATTAAATGAATATAAGAGAAAAGCCGCTAAAAATTAACGGCTTCTCTTCCCCTTCTTCAATCTTTATCTATTGTATTGTAGATTAATTATTCGTATTTTGAAGTATCAACTAGCACAGAATGAGCGTCTCCGTCATCATAATCATCGTTATTAGAATCACCGGTTTCAGTTAAGGCTCTTATGCTTAAAGAAATTCTCCTGGATTCAGGGTTTAATTCAAGAACTTTCACATCAACTTCCTGATTAAGCTCCAATACATCTTCAACCTTTTCAATGCGTTTTTCAGCAACCTGAGAAATATGAATCAACCCATCAAGTCCTGGTTCAAGTTCCACAAACGCTCCGAAGGGAACTATTCTTACAACCTTACCATGTACAATTGAACCAACTGAATATTTATCTTCAGCGATATCCCAAGGTTTTGGCTGTGTTTGTTTGTATCCAAGCGAAATTCTTTCGCGATCTTTATCAACTTTCAAGACCACTACATCAATTTCCTGATTTGTAGAAACAATATCTCTAGGATGATTGACACGACCCCATGCTAGATCTGTAACATGTACAAGCCCATCGATGCCACCAATATCAACAAAAGCACCAAAATCTGTTAAGCGGCGAACTACTCCGCGCACAGTGCTTCCTTCTTGAATAGCATCCCAAAGTTCAGCTTTTTCAGCTTTTTCCTGGTCAATGATAAATTCTTTTCTTGAGGCAACAACACGTCTGCGATGTTTTTCTATCTCAATTATTTTAACCTTCATTTGCTTACCGACATACTCGGTTATGTCGTTTACGTAGCGAACATCAAGATGTGATGCCGGTATGAAGGCTCTGATTCCATTAATTGTAGCAATTAATCCACCTTTTACTACCTGCTTTCCTATGCAGTCAAAGAATTCTTGCTCTTCATAAGTATCAATAAGGGCTTGCCATTGCTTGCGAGATTCGATATTTTTTCTGGAAAGTAATACGTTGCCATCTTCATCACGAACACGAACAACCTCCACTTCGATTTCATCGCCCTCTTTGATTTCATCTGTGATTTTAACATCATCTTCTGAGGAAAACTCCTGCTTGGTGATAATCCCATCGGCTTTGTAACCTATGTTTACACAAATTTCTTCATCATTAACAGTT
This sequence comes from Christensenellaceae bacterium, assembly GCA_963675575.1. GTDB lineage: Bacteria > Bacillota > Clostridia > Christensenellales > UMGS416 > JAGLOK01. The sequence continues at coordinate 1,497,362 of OY776378.1, read as the reverse complement.
ACGACTTTTCCAGTCAAAACCATACCGGGTTTAATCTGCACGAATGATTTATCAACATCATCCATGAAAGATTCCTGAGAAGTTTTTTCTTCAGATTTTTCTGTTTCCGGTTCGTTAGATTCCTCAGATTCAGCTTCTGCTTCAGCTTGAGTCTCTTCTTTTGCTTCAGAAACTTCAGCAGTTTCTTCTTCAACTATTTCTTCGGTATCTTGCTGAGATTCTGTTTCGGTTACATTATTATCTTTAATTTCTTCCACTTTCTTATCTACCTTTTCTTTTGCAGTATCTACTAATTTTTGATTTTCTAAATTAATGTCGTTTCCTTCAGTCGGCGTGTTTAAGTCACTCATATACTTGATGCCCTCCTTAATTATCCAATCCGGTGTAGAAGCTCCGGAAATGATTCCTACATTATCAACGAATTCAAAGCTAATATCATTTAATTCACTGAACTTTTCAATATGGAAAGTCTTTTCACAATTTTCTTTGCAGATGTCATAGAGCTTTTTAGTGTTAGAACTCTGTTTACCGCCAATCACGACTATCATGTCGCAAGACTTGGACAGTTCTTCTGCTTCTTTTTGCCTTTCCATTGTGGCTTCACATAAAGAATCAAAAATCTCTAGGTTAGAGGCCTTATCTTTTACAACCTCTAAAACTTTTTTCCATTCTTTCTGATCCGCAGTGGTCTGTGCCACTATAACAGCCTTATCCAATTCTTTTATATTTTGCGCCTCTTCAACGCTATTTACTATAATCGAATTGTTTGAAAACCAGCCATTAATACCTATAACTTCAGGGTGAGATGACTCACCAAAAATTATCAATTGTATTCTATTTTCTTTGCAATACTTTGCCTTTTCGCTAATTCTTTTAACGTAGGGACAAGTTGCGTCAATCACCTCAATGTTTCTCTTTATACATTCATCATATACTTCAGGAGAAACTCCGTGAGATCTTATTATCAGCTTATCTGTGTCACTTATCTGATCCAATCCATCAACAGATATAATACCTTTTTCTTTTAATGAGGCGACAACCTGAGGATTATGTATAATGTCCCCATAAGTAAATGCTCCATCATTTTCTTTTGCAGTCTTAATCGCTATATTAACTGCTCTTTGAACTCCAAAGCAAAAACCAATATTATTAGATATAACTATATTCAAGAGTTTTACAATTCACCTTCTTTTGAATATCCACTATGACATAATATAATAAATTCACAAAATATTCAAGAATTAATATAATAAACATTGCAATATACAAATAATTATATAAAAAACTTAGCATTTATAAAAATATCTTATGATTTTGCTAAATTCTCCATCTTGTTTCTTAATTCTTTCATAATATTATTAAGATTTTCCTTGCTCATCCCAATCTCTTGATATTTATTGATATCAATCGGTTCTCCTACAATTACTCTAAAAGGCTTAAATAGCTTATATCCGCCCTTACAGTCAATATAACACGGTATTATCTTGCAGTTTGACTTAAGTGCTATTATTCCCACACCATTGAAAAATTCCTGAAGAGTTCCGTCTTTTTTAAGATTTCTTGTGCCTTCAGGAAAAATCATCATAGATTTCCCATCATTTAAGCACTTTATGGATGAACGTATGGCCGCCATGTCCGCAGAGCCTCGTACAACAGGGAAGCTTAGTAATGACCTAAAAAACCAGTTGCCAAGTTTTGTTTTATAAAGCTCATTTTTACCCATAAAATAAGTTTTTCTTGAAAGAACTGCGCCTACCATAATAACCGCGTCCAGCATTGATAAATGATTAGCGCAAAGAATGTATGGTTCTTTTATCTTTGCATATTTTTTTCCTGTTACTTTCGCAGGGAAAAGTATATGCGCAAACACTTTTGTCAATCCTCTAATAGTCCAATACACGATGTTTGACAATATCTTCATTTTATATCCCAAGTCTTTCGTATACTTTCGCCAAAACCTCTTTGATGCTAAGATTTGTTGTATCTATTTCAAGAGCATCATCCGCCTTGCGCAAAGGAGCGAATTCTCTGTTTGAATCTTGATAATCTCTTTTTACTATATCAGCTTCAACGGAGGAAAACTCTGTTTCAATTCCATTTTGTTTAAGCTCCAAGTGTCTTCTTTTTGCTCTCTGATTTACTGATGCCGTAAGATAAAATTTATATTCAGCTTCAGGCATGACATATGTTCCTATATCCCTGCCGTCCATGACTATCGACATTTCCAAGGCAATCTCTTGTTGCATCGCTACAAGCTTTTTTCTTACTGCCGGCCATTTAGATACTGCAGATGCGGCATTGGAAACGTCCTCTGTTCTTATTAATCCCGAAACATCTTCACTTTTTAGTAATGTATGCTGTTTCCCATCTTTGTATTCCACTTTAATTTGAAGACCCTTTAACATTGCAGTTACTTGTTCTTCGTTTTGAGGATCCACACCATTGCGCAGAGCAAAAAGTCCCGCCGCCCGATACATAGCCCCGGTATCCAAATGCAGAATGTTTAATCTCTGTGCAACATTTTTCGCTATTGTGCTTTTGCCTGCACCGGCAGGTCCATCGATTGCTATTCTTAATTTATCCATTAATACCTCTCAAATTACCCTATGGCCAAGCCCAATCGCCACTTCATTAAGATGCAGAAGACCTATTCCCATAAATATTGAAACAGAAATGTGTTCATCATACCTAGCAATGCCTATCTTGCCGCCCACATTGAGCCCTATCGCCTTTTGCGATATCTGAGCGATTGCTTCTCTTGCAGCTCCCGCAACAGCTCCCTCTTCATTGTGATGCTCGGTAATCAGCCCTTCCCTCTTCGCGGCTACAACTGTACGTTCCACTATTTTCATCACTGAAGCTAAAAATTCTCCGCCGTAATCAACAGCAGCAGCTTTAATATTATGTTCCAAGTAATTTTGCTTCAATTTATCTTCTTGCAGCCTAGTGTTCGTCAAGCTCATTCTTACTGCTGCTCGGCACACATCTTTACTGCCATAAACCATATCTTGCATATATCTCCCCACCTTCCGAATTCATTTTGAAAAAACAAATCGGGACTGCCAATTATTCTTAAATCAGTATACAACTTAACACTTTATAAGTAAATATGATTTTGTTTTAACTCTTTTAGTATTACAAACTACATAGATGCGCTTAACCCGGCCAAATAACCTGTTGAAAAAGCAATCTGTAAATTAAATCCTCCAGTTAAAGCGTCTAAATCAATTATTTCGCCCGCAAAAAAAAGACCATGTAAAATTTTTGATTCCATTGTAGAAGGGCTTATTTCACCGCAAGGGATTCCTCCTCTTGTTATAATGGCTTCTTCAATCGGTCTTAATGAAACAGGAGAAACATTAAAATACTTAAGACTTCTGACTATGCTTTTTCTCTCATCTTTTGTAAGTTGGTTGCTTTTTTTCGTCATGTCAGCGCCGCCCCTTATAAGCACTTTTTCCATAAGCCTGTATGGTAGTAGCTTGCCTAAAGTATTTTTGATTTCTTTATTTGGCTCATCGGCAATATCTCGCATAATCCTTGCATCAAGTTTGGTTTCATCCAAACCCGGTTTTAAATCTATAGTAAATTCATATTCTTTTATACTTCTTTCATCGATTGCAGAAGAGGCACTTAAAACAATGGGTCCGGAAATTCCATAATGCGTAAATTCCATCTCCCCTAATTGCGAATATATATTTTTACCTTTTTTTTGAATAGTAAAAACAACATTTTTTAGCGAAAGGCCCGATAAATCATAGGTGTCTGTATCAGTGGTATTCATGCCGCAAAGACCCGAGCTTAAAGGCGTTACCCTATGCCCCAGTTTTTCAGCAAGATGATATAAGCTTCCATCAGAGCCGGTTACAGGATAGCTCTTACCTCCTCCGGCAATAATGCACTTATCATATACAACTCCATTGTGGTTCAAGATGAATTTTCCATTTTCATTTTTTATATTATTAATTTTTGAGTTTAGAAAAATATTAATATTTTTCTTATCTATAATGTTATTAAGCGCTCTCAAAATATCAGAGCTTTTATCGCTGACAGGAAACACCCTGTTCCCTCTTTCTGTTTTAAGGTGTGCGCCATTTTCTTCAAATAAAGCAATAAGTGCATTATTATCAAATGTATAAAAAGCAGAGTAAAAGAATTTACTGTTTCTGCTTATAGAATTGAAAAAATCCTCCGGGCTTCCAGAGTTTGTAACATTGCACCTGCCCTTACCGGTTATATAAAGCTTTTTACCAAGCTTCTCATTTCTTTCATATAAATCAACACTCGCATTAGTGTTAAGCGAAGCTGAATAAGCCGCCATGATGCCTGAAGGACCGCCGCCAATTATCGCGATTTTAATATTGTTATTTGAATCCAAGTGATTTAGTCCCTATCAATATATACATTATATTCTTCCCATATTTTTTCAAGCTCCATGAAATGCTCAGAAACTTCTTCTTTTTTTCTCAAGCCAATTGCAACTATCAAAGCGTTAACAACTGAAAAAGGGGCAACAAGAGAGTCTACAAATGAAGCAATATCTGAATGAGCCACCAAAGAATGTTGCGCGTACTCAGCCAGAGGAGAAAGTAAAGAATCTGTTATAGCTATAATGCTCGCCTTCTTTCCGCTCGCATATTTCATTGCCTCCAAAATCTTTCTTGAATATCTTGGAAAGCTGGCGCAAATTAAAATATCGTCTTCTTTAATATGTATTATCTGCTCAATAATATCATTTATTCCGGAAGTTACGACGCTTACATTTTCTAAAATATAGCTTAAGTAATATCCCAAAAACTGCGCTAGGGGCGCTGAGCTTCTCAATCCCAGGATATATACTTTTTTTGCTGCGTAAATCTTATCTATAATCTCTTCAAATATTTCAGTATCTATATCATCAATTGTGGCTTTAATATTATTCATATCGGCTTTCATAACCGTACGAAGAACCATTGGCCGAGATAGTTCGCTAGTCATTTCCATGCGCTGAATAGTAGTTAGCTTGTTACGCACCATTTCCTGTATAGATCTTTGAAGCTCTGGATATCCTTCATACCCCAAGGTCATCGCATATCTTACAACAGTGGATTCAGACACATTTACTTTGTCTCCGAGCTTTAGTGCAGTCATAAAAGCGGCTTTATCATAATTATTTAAAATATATTCTGAAATAAGCTTTTGACCCTTGCTCATTTTAGGATATCTTTCATTTATTCTTTGTATTAAATCCAGATTATTTAACATAATATCCTCCAACTTTAATTACGGATATATTTTACCAACAAAATGCACCATATGCAAGTTTGATAAGGAAATCATTCATTATTAAATAAATGAGCTTTTCATATACTAATAAATCATTGCATTATGAATAATCGCTAAATATAAGTTGTAAATTGCAAACATACTTATTAAAAAAAACGGAGCCTTTCGGCTCCGTTTTTGAAAACATTAAACCGGATGAACTTTTTCTTCTTTGTTATAAAGTTTAGGGTCCATTCCATATTTTTGAGCACTTCTATATTTGAAGAATTCAAGAGCAACAGGTGGGAACAAAGCGTATGATAGCACATCTTCTTCCTGCTCCATATACTCTTTAACTTCTTCTCTGTATTGTTCCATTCCTGGCGGAATATCGTCCGCAGGTCTGTGAGTTATCCTTGGCTCGTCCCCTAATGCTAATTTAACAACATCAGGATTGGGCTCAGAAGGCAATCTTCCATACTCGCCGCGAAGTAAAGCAACAGATTCTTTTGTAAGCATCTTATATCGTTCGCCAGTCAAGACGTTTAGCACAGCCTGTGTTCCAACTATTTGTGAACTTGGAGTAACAAGCGGTGGGAATCCGTAATCCTCACGTACTCTTGGCACTTCGGCTAAAACTTCCGCAAGCTTATCATCAGCGCCTTGTTTTTTCAGTTGGCTCATAAGGTTTGAAAGCATTCCGCCTGGCACCTGGTATAAGAGTGTTTTAATGTCAACACGCATTACGCGCGGATCCAAGAAGCCATCAGCCGTCAATCTGTCTGCAACGACTCTGAAATGCTTCGCTATTTCATTAAGTTTTTCAACATCAAGCCCAGTATCATAAGGCGTTCCCTCAAGAGTTTTTACAAAAGGCTCGGTTGCGGGTTGTGCAGTACCATTTCCAAGAGGTGAAAGAGCAGTGTCAACTATGTCAACTCCAGCTTCTACAGCCTTTAGCAAGGTCATGTTTCCTGTTCCCGCTGTATTGTGTGTGTGAAGGTGTATTGGGACCTTAACCCTTGCTTTTAGCTCTTTAACAAGCTCATAAGCCTCATAGGGTAAAAGCAAACACGCCATATCTTTAATACATATTGTGTGTGCCCCCATTGCCTCAAGCTCCAGTGCCAGTTTCACAAAATATTCTCTTGTGTGAACAGGGCTTAGAGTATAGCAGATACAGCCTTCAACCTGACCGCCATATTTGAGTGTAGAATCGATGGCCTGCTTCATGTTGCGAGTATCGTTTAATGCGTCAAAAATTCTAAAAACATCAATTCCATTTTCAACGGCCTTTTTCACAAACATATCTACAACATCATCCGCATAGTGCTTATATCCTAAAATATTTTGTCCACGCAAAAGCATTTGAAGCTTTGTGTTAGGCATAGCTTTCCTAAGAACTCTTAAACGTTCCCATGGATCTTCCTTTAAAAATCTCAGACAGGAGTCAAAAGTTGCTCCTCCCCACATTTCCAGCGACCAATAACCTACAGAATCAAGTTCTGCGGCCATAGGCAGCATTTCTGATGTACGCATTCTTGTCGCGGCCTGCGACTGATGCGCATCGCGCAAAATGGTATCAGTAATATATACTTTAGCCATATTAATCCTCCTTTAAGTTATGTTACATAAACATTGTCAAGAAAACACCGGCGGCGACGGCAGAGCCGATAACGCCTGCAACATTCGGTCCCATGGCATGCATGAGAAGGAAGTTGTGCGGGTCTTCTTTTTGTCCGACGGTTTGCGCCACGCGGGCGGCCATAGGTACAGCCGAAACGCCTGCGGCTCCAATCAAAGGATTGATACCGTCTTTGCTGAATTTATTCATTAGTTTGCCCAACAGTACTCCGCCCATTGTTCCGAAGCAGAATGCGATGAGCCCCATCACAAGTATTCCCACCGGGCTTTTTAGTACAGTTATTGCTACTGAACCATCTACTAAGTCGCCACTTATAAGTCTGGGAATAAAGTCCAGGAATGTAGCGCCTTTTGCTGTAGCTCCCACAGTTACTCCAAGGAAGATAACAACAATGTTATTAAGCGCGTTTTGTGCCGCATCTGTCAAACGTGAAACCACGCCTGATTCCTTAAATAAATTTCCCAACATAAGCATTCCGATTAGCGGTGCTGCTTTTGGTATGATTAGAGCTACAACAAGTGTAACAACTATCGGGAAAATAATTTTTTCCGTCTTAGAAACATGTCTAAGCTGTTTCATAACGATTCTACGTTCTTTTTTAGTAGTCAGCAATCGCATTATAGGCGGCTGGATAATTGGCACCAACGCCATATATGAATATGCGGCCACAGCTATGGGTCCTAGCAAATCCGGTGCAAGCTTTGATGCTGTATAAATAGCTGTCGGTCCATCGGCTCCGCCGATTATTCCTATTGAAGCCGCTTCTCCCAAATTAAAACCCAAGAACAACGCGCCAAAGAAAGCAACAAATATTCCCAACTGAGCCGCTGCGCCCAAAAGAAGACTCTTGGGGTTTGCGATTAATGGGCCAAAATCAGTCATAGCTCCAACACCCAAGAAAATCAATGGTGGATATATTCCAAGTTTTACGCCAAGATACAGCAAGTCTAAAAGGCCGCCTTCCTGGAAAACGTGGGCTACGTCCACATGTCCTTCTTGAATCACCCACAGCTCTTCATGAAAAAGATCAGTGAATGGCAGGTTTGTTAGCAACATGCCAAAAGCTATTGGGAGCAATAAAAGCGGCTCATATTTTTTTACGATTGCCAGATATAAAAGTACAAATGATATTACTATCATAATAACGTTTAAGTATCCGGTTCCGGTGAAAAGCCCCATAAAACCCATTTCATTAATGAATTTTGTAAGGAAGTCACCCAAATTAATTGATGATGCCATTCTTTACCTCCATTGCTAAGCTATTGCGATAAGTAAATCGCCTGTTTCAACTGTTGTTCCCTTTACAGCCGAAACTGCAACAACTTCGCCGGAAACCGGTGCTTTTATTTCATTCTCCATTTTCATAGCTTCAAGAATAAGCAAAACATCGCCTTCATTTACTTTGTCACCTTTGTTTACCTTGACATCCATTACGGCGCCTGGCATTGGAGCAACAACTTCTGTTGAACCTGCAGGAGCTGAAGCATCAGCTGCTGGAGCTGCCGCAACAGGCGAAGAGGAAGGTGTAGACTTTGAAGGGGCTAAAGTGCCTCCGACTTCCTCGACTTCTACTTCATATGCTTTATTATTGACTTTTATTTTAAATTTTCTCATGATATCCTCCTAAAATTAATAACTTCTATTTGTGCGAGTGCCCACCCGCTTGTAAGATTTTATAGCGAATTTTTTTCCTTCGCGTTGTGCCATACAATTGATTGCGGCTATAATAACTGCGATAATCTCTGATTCATCTTCTTTATATGCTTTTACTGCTGAATCGTTTGCTGATGAAAGAGGTTTTACCTGCCCGGTTTTCTTCTTATTGACAGAAGTAAGCTTTAAAAGATTGATAACTAATATTAATAGCACCAAAATTATAAAAACACTTCCCAGGCCCATTATAAGTCCATTTAACCCCCAGCTAGCTTTTTGCTGAGCAGATAACACAGACAATGTGAGTGATGATAAATTTATAAACATTCTCTCACTCCCTTATAAAGGCATATTGCCGTGCTTTTTGGCAGGCATGTCAGAATATTTAGAATATAGCATTTCAAGAGCGGCCGCTAATATAGGACGAGTATTGATTGGATCAATTATATCATCAATATATCCGCGCTGAGCAGCAGCAATCGGGCTTGAATTATATTCAGCGAATTTCTTTGTGTATTCAGTTCTGGCTTTTACAGAATCCTCAGAATTTTTAATTTCTTCTTCATAAACTATCTGAGCTGCTGTTCCCGCAGGCAATATTTCAATAGAAGCGCTGGGCCATGCATAAACCATGTCCGCGCCCAAAGCTTTTGAAGCCATTAATGAATAAGCGCTTCCAACGGCTTTGTTTAATATCAAAGTAACCATAGGAACGGTTGCTGAAGCATAAGCATAAGCTATTTTTGCAGCATCTTTCACTATTCCTGCCTTTTCTGCATCCGAAGAACATTCAACGCCTACTGTATCCACAAGTGTTACAATTGGGATATTGAAGCTGTCACACAATCCTACGAAAGAAGCAATCTTTTTAGAAGAATCGCATTTTATCACGCCGCCCTCAGTTTGAGGCTGGTTTGCAACCACGCCGACAGAACGTGAATTCACTCTTGCGAATCCGCAGATTGCTGTTTGAGCATAATCAGCATAAAGTTCGAAGAATATTCCACTGTCGCTTATTGCCTTTACAACTTCCTTAACATCATAAGATATTTTTCCAATAAAAGAGTCAAGCTCGGGAGTGTTGCGGTTTATATCATCTGAAATAACATCATCCGGTGCATCTTCTATGTTGCTTGACGGTAGGAAATCCAATAAAATTTTAAGTTTTGTATATGCTTCGTCTTCGGTCTTGCATACGATGTCTGTAAGACCGGAAACTGCGCCCGCATAAGTTGCGGAAGTAATGTCTGAAGCGTAATCAATTCCGTTTTTTGCATCGTAAACGGAACCGCTGTTTGCGCCGAGAGAGCTTATGCCATCTATAGCCAACGTAATATCAGAAAGCGAAGCTGCTATTGCGCCTGCGCCTATACAAGGGCCTGCAACAACAGTTACTTGTGGGACTACTCCTGAAAGCTCAGTGCTTTTTGCAAATATCTTTCCGTAGCCGTTTAAAGCATCCACACCTTCCTGAATCCTTGCTCCAGCGCTGTCAAGTATTCCAATTACGGGAACACCTGAAGATTTAGCCATTTCCATTGCTTTGACGATTTTGTTAGCATGCATTTCACTAAGCGAACCGGAAAGGACCGTGTAATCTTGTGCGTATACGTATACCGGGCGTGAGTTTATAGTGCCAAAACCCGCAACAACGCCCTCACAAGGGGCTTCGTCTGTGGTGAAGTCATTTTTTCTGTACTTAAGAAAAACATCAATTTCCACAAATGTGTTTTTGTCCATTAACTTGTCGATTCTTTCGCGGGCTGTCATTTTGCCTGCTGAATGCTGTTGTTCCACCTTTTCAGCGCCTCCGCCTTTAAGAAGTTCTTCCTTGAGCTTCAGCACATTAGGTGCACTGTTTGTCATTTGTTTACCTCCAATATTTTTAAATTCAAAATTGCTTTATTTACAAACAAATTCAATCATTTTATATAATAACTGAATCTATCCCAAATTCTATATTCTACATTTAAGTCCTTATTCCTTTTTTGTATTATAATTTAATATTATTTTTTTATCAAGGCTATTTCTTTTTCATTAAGAACTCTATAATGCCCCTCTTTAAGCTCTCCTATTTCAATGTTGGAAATCCTTGTCCTTCTTAGGAAAATCACCTTGTGCCCCAACTGTTCAATCATTTTCCTTATCTGCCTGTTTCTGCCTTCATGAATTATTATATCGAACGCTGAACTTATTTTGCTTCTGCTGATTAAATTTACTTTTGCAGGTGCTGTGTCATGTCCATCAATTTCCATACTCGAGCAAAGCTTTTTAATATCTTTATCAGAAAGAAAATCATTTATTCTGACAGTGTATTCTTTTTCTTTTTCATTTTTTGGATGCGTAATATGATTTGCGAATTCCCCATCGTTGGTTACTATAATAAGACCGCTTGTAGTATAATCCAATCTGCCGACTGTAAATAGTCTCGCGTCAACATCTCTAAAATAATCATATACGGTTTTTCTTTCTCTGGGGTTACCGGCCGTACATAAAACATTTGATGGTTTATTAAACAAAAAGTAATATTTTTTTTCAACTGAAATAACTCTGCCCGAAACTTCAACCACGTCTTTTTCAGGGTCCATTAGTGTTCCGGGTGAGCTTATTAGTTCCCCGTTAACCTTCACTTTTCCTTCTGCAATAAGTTCCTCAGATTTTCTTCTTGAAGCAACTCCGCATGTTGCCATAAATTTTTGCAATCTCAAATTATTGTCTCCCATAAATATTATATCATGCTTTAAGACAAAAAAAGGCTGAAATATGTAAACAGACTAAGAATTGTATTATCTGCGCAATAAATAGTAGTACTTGCTTGTGTAATGTTAAACGGTGTTACCGTTTGTTTCTTGTTGGATGACTTCTTCCGGCTTTTTTTCTACCACGCTCTCATGCATGTCTTCTACATTGGGTAGATTATCTATAGATGTTAAATTAAATTCTCGCAAGAACAAATCCGTGGTGGCAAACATCATCGGGCTTCCCAATGCATCTTTCTTTCCAGCCTCTGATATCAGACCACGTTGCAGCAGAATGTTAATTGAATAATCGCTTCTGACTCCTCTGATTTCTGCAACCTCTGTTCTTGTAACAGGCTGCTTATATGCTATTATAGATAATGTTTCTATCGCGCTATTGGTCAAACTTTGCACTTTTAGCGGAGCAAGAACATCCGATATCTTTTCAGCATAGTCTTCACGTGAAGACATCTGGACGCTATCCCCTACCCATATTATTCTGATGCCCGAGTTTCGCGCGTCATACTCATCGGAGAGAATAGCAATTTGTTTGCGCAATTCTGAACTGTCAACATCCAAACCATTTGCTAAATCTTTTATTTCAATAAGATCACCCGCCACAAAAAGTATGGCTTCGATTATATTTTTAATATTATTCATCTATGATTACATCCTCAGATATATTATCTTGTGCTTCCATCGTGATTCCTTCATTGGCAACTCCTTGAGTAACAATAACCTGTCCCAATTTTATAAGTTCCAACAAAGCAATAAATGTAACAATAACTTCTATTTTTGTGCTATTTTTATTGAACAATTCTTTAAAAGTTAATTTTTTGCTATTAAACAGCTTCTGTCTGATAGAAAAAAGCTTTTCCTGAACGGAAAATGTTTCTCTTTCGATTTCCCTTGATGGAGGCAATTCATTTATTTCTTCAATTCTTTTTAAAATCTCATAAAATGCTTCCTTAAGCGCGGCTATGTCAACGCCTTCAAGATTAAGCTCTGTGCGATCCATCACTTCTTCGGGAAGTCTGTAGTATCTTTGTTTGGCCTCTTCTTCTTTGATTTTAAGCTGACCACATGCCATTTTATAGAGCTTATATTCCTGAAGCTGTCGAATGAGTTTACTTTCCTCGTCTTCTTCGTCTTCTTGCTCATAAATTGGTTTTGGAAGCAGTTTTCCCGATTTTATTTCGATCAGCCTTGCCGCCATTATAAGAAAAGAACTTCTGTTTTCCATATCTGCATATTCCATTTGGGAAGAATATTCAAGATATTGTTCTGTGATATTTGATATAAATATTTCTTTTATATCAATCTGTGACCTATTTATTAAGAATAGGAGTAAATCAAGAGGTCCTTCAAATATCGGCAAGACAACATGCTGAGCCATTATATCATGCCCACCATATTCTGTATAAAGCCGAAAAAGGCATTAAATCCATTGTACAAAAGACTCGACAATCCGTAAATGTATTTTCCCAATAGGCCTGTGAACATAAGCGCAATTAATACAAAAAAACCATATCTTTTTATATTATAAATAATATTTATGTTTTTAAACCTTACCAAAGTTGTTAAGACATTGAATCCGTCAAGCGGAGGGATAGGTAATAAATTTAATGCTATAAGCATCAGGTTTATAAAAACTATATAATATACAATATTATACAATATCTCGTGATTTAAAAGGAATTCGGCAGAAAAAAACAAAATAGCCGCGCCTAAAAAAGCTAGCATAAAGTTTCCCAGCGCTCCTGCAAGAGACACCATTACAAAATCTTTTCTTCCATTTTTAAAATTACTTATGTTGACTTGAACCGGTTTTGCCCAACCTATACCAACTAGAATAACCAAAATAAAGCCAATAGGGTCAATATGCTTTATTGGGTTGAGTGTATATCTTCCCTGGTTGATAGGTGTGTTATCCCCAGCTTTAACCGCTACATACGCATGCATAAATTCATGTATTGTAAACGCCAAAATAATAGCTGGAATTCTGTATAACATACTTGATATGGGGCCTAGTATATTGCTTAATGCTACATTCATAAAAAAACCTCTATAAAAAAATACAAGGTATCGCTATCGCTACCTAGTAGTATTATAAACAATCATCATGGTTAAGTAAAGCTTTACATAGCGCACTTAATCAATCAGTTCAATTATATGGCTTATCAAAGCTTTGAATTTCTCATTAACTTTTCTGCCGGTTTCTACAACTTCTTCATGACTAAGTTTATTTTCCGACAAGCCGGCCGCCTTGTTTGTGATGCACGATATCGCCGCAACTTCCATGCCGCAATGGTTAGCGGCGATAACTTCCGGCACAGTGGACATGCCCACTGCGTCTGCGCCCATACGCTCAAACATACGTATTTCAGCTGGAGTTTCAAAGCTTGGTCCTGTGCACATAAGATACACGCCTGATTTTATTAGTATGCCGCAATTATCGGCAGCCTCATGTATTTTTTCTCTTAAATATTTACTGTATGCTTCGCTCATATCAAAAAATCTAGGACCTATACGGTCATCATTTTCACCAATCATAGGATTAATATTAGCAAAGTTTATATGGTCGTCCACAACCATTAAGTCTCCGGGAATAAAATCCTTGTTAATTCCGCCTGCAGCATTTGTTAAAATCAGCTTTTCCACACCCAGCTCTTTGAGGGTTGTGATATATGAGACGATTTCTTTTGCGGAATATCCCTCATAGAAATGAAACCGACCGGAAAGCATATAAACTTCTTTACCGTTAAGGATTCCGATATATAGTTTGCCCATATGTCCTTTAATGGTAGTTTTTAAAAAGCCGGGGATATCACTATAATCTATCTCTAAAAGCTTCTGAAAGCGACTCAGATAGGTCACTGAGCCCTGAACCCAATACTATAGCGATTTTCGGTTTAATTTTCGCTCTTTCTTTAATGAATTTTGCACTTTCATCCATCTTCTGCATCATCTTCTTCCTCTGACATTTCCCAGATTGAAACGAAATGCACAAAGACTTCCTTCGCTAAATTGGAATCTGATATTGTTATGTATTCTTCTTCACCTGTTTCAAATTTATGTATTTCAAAAACTGCAGCGGTATCATCATCTTCGGCTTCCGGTCTCAAGGCAATGTAGTCTGTTCCTTTGAGCCTGAATCTTAACAGCACTTCAAACTCTTCTTCGCCGTTCTCACCTGAAAGTTTAATAAAATTATCCATAATTCCTCCCGAAAAATAAATATCTATGATTTAATTCCATCCATATAACTTTGTAATATATATCCCGCAGCAATCATATCGACGTAATTTTTTCTTTTTTTTCGACTAACATTGCCTTTTATAAGCGCTGCAGTCGCAAGCTTCGTGGAAAGCCTTTCATCGTAATGCTCGATGGGTATATCAAGAAAGTCTTTAATATTATCAGTATATTCAATTATAGCTTCTGCCATCGGGCCCAAAGTGCCATTCATGTTTCTGGGCAATCCAATTATTAATTTATCGACACCATAGGTGGTTATAAGTTCATTATATCTTTTACAGTCATTCGTTATCGAAGTTCTCAAGAGAGTTTCGACTCCTTGAGCAGTTATCATCAAAGGATCAGAAACAGCGATTCCTATCCTCTTTGTTCCAACATCCAAACACATCAGTCTCATCATATCACCTTTATGCAAAATTCTTTACATTTTGCCGCGCAGTATCCGCAAAATACACATTTTCCTATAATAACCGAAGCTTTGCCATCTACTATTTCCAGAGCGTTTTTATCGCAAGCTTGGACGCAGCTTCCGCATCCAGTACACCAATCGTGTATGTGAAGTTTTCTTTTTGCTGTGCTTAGCCTCTTTTCAAGTTCTGTATCAGGAATAATTCCGCTAAACATATCAATATTAAAATCAATTTCATCCTTGCTTTTCATGCCCACCGCAATCGAGTCTACACCCTTTACTTCAAACGCTTTCTGAAAAGCCTGCTTGGCCTGAGTTGCTAAATGCCCGCCTCCAAGTACTTTCATCAGGTATATGCCCTTACCGTTATTAGATGCTGATTCTATGGCTTTACGCATTATTGCTTGGTCACCGTCAACGATGCCAAGGCCCTTAGTATTGTATATAGGATGTATTATTTCTATTTCTTCTATATCGATACTGTCTTTGA
The DNA here is from genome assembly GCA_963675575.1 of Christensenellaceae bacterium. Classification (GTDB taxonomy): domain Bacteria; phylum Bacillota; class Clostridia; order Christensenellales; family UMGS416; genus JAGLOK01. The sequence goes on along the minus strand of OY776378.1, from coordinate 1,481,925 downwards.
CTGCAGACACAAAATGGGTGGAAAGCCCAGCTGCTCTTACATCGCCTTGTTTTATCCTATATCTGATATGTTCTATTGCCTCCCAATGACCGCGAATTGTGTTTATGCTTTCCTGCTCATGCAAAAGAAAAACATCTATATAGTCTCTTCCAATTTCTTTAAGAGCGTTATCAATAGATTTTTGAGCAGCCTTGGTATCATAACAATAATCTTTTGTGGCGATTACTATATCTTTCTTATATTTTACCGCCTCTTTTAGTGGAGGATATGTGCCATAAAGCGCCGCAGTGTCAAAAAAGTTGATTCCACTGTCTATCGCATGGCAAAATATTTCCGCCGCCGCCTTAACAGTATAGTTGCATTGAAGCGGACTGACAGTTAAAGTGCCAAAGCAAAGGCTTGACACTTTAATATTCGTATTGCCTAAATTGTTGTAAGCTATTTTATTTTCCATCGAGATTTTTAAGATAGAAACCAACAAGCTCCTCTAAAATTTCATCTCTTTCAAGCCGCCTTATTAAATACCTGGCATTTTTATAGCTGGTTATATATGTTGGGTCGCCTGAAATAATATAGCCCACTAGTTGATTGATTGGGTCATATCCCTTTTCTTTCAGAGCCTCATATACTGCTGATAATATTTCTGAAACAGTATTTGGGTGTTCCTTTGGTCTTTTAAATTTCATTGTGTCGTTAAATTCTGACAAAATAATCACCTCATAATTTATATATCTAAATTATAAAGTATATATATATTTATTGCAAACCAAAAAAACATCTTTAAATGCAGAAACAAGTTTTCTGGCGTTTTTCTCATCCTTTATAAGCTGATGCCTAAGCTGCGACACATCATCAAATTTTTTCTGATTTCTAAGTTTGCTTAAAAAGCCTATTTGAATTTTCTTTCCATAGAGTTCTTGGTTATAATCTAATATATGCGTTTCAACATTAATTATTTCAACATCAACCGTAGGTTTATTGCCGATATTAGTTATACTGTAATACCACTTTCCATCAATCATTGTAACAGTAAAGTATACTCCGTGAGGCGGATAGCAATAATCCAGCTCATATGTGAAATTCGCTGTCGGAAAATCTAGATGTCTGCCTATTTTATTTCCTTCAATCACTTTTCCTTCGATAAGGTGTGGTCTGCCCAACAGCTCACAGGCTCGGTCAAGTTCGCCTCTTTTAATATGCTCTCTGATAATCGTTGAAGACACTTCTTCTTCACCAAGCATATATTTCTCCAAAACAATTGATTTTATTTCATTTGCTTTGCAATATTTTTTAATATCCTTTGAATTCCAAGCCCCTTTTTCTCCGAAGGTGAAATTATAACCAACTGCAATCAGTCCCGCATTGAAATCCTTTTTTATTTTGTCCAAAAAAACCATTCCATTCAAATTGAGCATAGCTTCATTAAATGGAATAATATGAATCTTTTCTATTCCAATTGATTTTAAAAGTTTTTTTCTTAACGAAAGTGATGTTAAAAGCTTAGGAGCAAGATCAGGAGCCACCAGCTTCATTGGGTGTGGCTCAAATAAGCATATAGTCGGTACTGCATTATCTTTTCGCGCTAAAGAAACAACCTTATTAAGAAGAGCCTGGTGCCCTAAATGCATTCCGTCAAAATTACCTAATGCTATGTATTCCATCTATTTCCCCTCTTAATCAAAAAACCTTTTATAAACTTTTATATATTGTATATTATCATCTATTTCTGATCTACCCAAACCTAGAAATTTCTTTTTTGAATATACTCTGAAAATTTTATCCAACTTGTTCTCATATGGAATTTTAACTCCATTAATCACGTTTGCCTCCCAGATAGCAGCAATCTGAATTTTCGGCAAATGTTCTATAGGTTTATCAATGGGAACTAAAACTTTATCAATAGAAATTTCTCTCAGCTCCTCTACGCTGTAAGATTCCTCAATGTTAAAGCAAGAACTCTTCGTTCGTAAAAGGTAGTTGACATATCCATATGTGCCCAGACGCGCAGCCATGTCCCTGCATAAGCTTCTGATATATGTTCCTTTTGAGCAAGAAATTTTAAGCAAATATGAATTTTTCGCGGTTTTTCTGATAAAGTGAATATCGTAGATTGTAACCGTTTTTTCAGGCACATCAAATTCAACGCCCTCTCGTTGAAGGTCATAAGCTTTTTTGCCATTGATAGATATTGCTGAGACCCTCGGTGGAAACTGCTTTATTTCGCCCCAAAAATCAGGTATCAATTTGATTATATCTTCTTCAGTTACTTCAACATCGTTTTGAGCGGTTACTTCGCCCTGCATATCAAGAGTTTCTGTGTCTATTCCAAAAACAAATTCCGCAATGTATTCTTTTTTATCATCTTGAAGATAATCAAAAAGCTTTGTAGCTTTATTAATCATGATAGGTAAAACGCCAGCCGCACCCGGATCGAGAGTGCCCGCATGTCCTACCTTTTTTATATTATATATTTTTTTGATAATGGATACAGCCGTGCTTGACGTTATTCCCGGCGTTTTTAATATATTTATAAATCCGTTCATTTTTAAATATCAGCTTCTTCAATAGCGGTTAAAACAGTTTTTATTGCATCTTTTATATCACACTCTATAGTTGCTCCTGCAGCTTGTTTATGGCCGCCTCCATCCAGAAGCTTTGCGACTTTTGATATGTCCACATCATCAGAAGACCTGAAACTCGCTTTGAAAGCATTATCGTCAATTTGTCTTATTAAAACCGCGATTTTCACACTATCTACTGAAAGCAATATATTCACAAGAGAGTCAGCATCCTGCGATGTTGATCCACTGTTTTCAAAATCTGTTGAAGCAAGCAAAGAAATTGCTATTTTCCCATCATCATAAATTTCAAGATTTCCTAACATTTGCTTCATAAGAAGAAGCCGTGAAAGAGGCATAGTATTAAACAGAAGTTTGTTTATCTTCGAAAACTCCACTCCCCTGCCCAAAAGATACGCCGCATTCTCATGCGTTTTCTTAGATGTATAAGAATACGCGAATTGTCCGGTATCAGTAACTATTCCAATATAAATGTATTTAGCTATCTTTTTGCTTATTTCAACTTCAAAATACTGAATCAGATCCAAAATTATTTCAGCAGTAGAAGAGTAAATACTGTCTACATAGTTTAATTTAGCATAAGATGAATTTGTCGAATGATGGTCAATATTTATTGTATTTAACAGGCTTATATCAATGCCATCAAAAAGATTCCCAGCAAGCTTAATTTCCGCACAATCCACAAAGATAATTAAATCATAAATATCTTTTTCAAAAATACTAATTATTTTTACTTCATTCATAAAGCTGTATTTATTAGGAATTGTATCCGAACAAATAACGCTGCTTTCTTTTCCCATATAGCTCAATGCAGTGTATAACGCAAAAGCACTGCCCAATGTATCTCCATCAGGATTTTGATGACACACTATGGCAGTATTTTTTGCTATCTTAACAGCTTTTTCTATTTTTTTAAGTATGTTCATTTTTTACTTTGTTTAATAGTTCATTTATCTTTATGCTATATTCAATAGATTGATTATAAACAAAAGTAATCTGAGGAACAGTTCTTGTCGTCATCAGATCTCCCAATCTATGCCTTATAAAACCTGATGCATTATTCAAAGCCTTAATAGCAGTTTTAGGATCTGCCTCGGTATCCAAAAAACTCACATTGACTTTTGCATGCTTTAAATCATTACCGATTTTAACGGATATAACAGAGCACATTGACGGAACATGCGGGTCGCGAATTTCATTATTTATAATGTTTCCGATTAATCTTTTTACTTCACTGTTAATTTTTTGTTCTCTGTATTTCGCCATTATCTAGCAACTTCTTTCATAACAAAGGCTTCGATTATATCTCCTACCTTAATGTCGTTAAAATTTTCTATTCCGATTCCGCATTCAAATCCCTGCCTTACTTCTTTAACATCGTCTTTGAACCTTCTCAACGAGGCAAGGCTTCCTTCATAAATAATCACGCTGTCGCGCAATATTCTGGCCTGTGCGTTTCTTGTAAACGAACCATCGGTTAAATAGCACCCTGCAATGTTTCCAACGCTTGAGATTGTTATTACGTTGCGCACTTCAGCATGACCGATAACTTCTTCTTTGTATATAGGCTGAAGCATTCCCTTTATAGCTTTTTCAATATCTTCAATTGCTTTGTAAATAATTCTGTAAGTTCTAATTTCTACATTGGCGATTTCCGCAGCCTTCATTCCATTAGTATCAGGTCTTACGTTGAATCCAATTATAATCGCATTTGAGACAGAAGCTAAGTTTATATCAGTTTCGGAAATTGCTCCCACTCCACTGTGCTTAATATTAACACGCACTTCTTCGTTTGAAAGCTTTAGCAACGATTGTTTCATAGCTTCCGCTGAACCTTGAACATCCGCTTTGAGAACAATATTTAAATCCTTAAGCTTGCCTTCATTGATTTTATTAAATAAATCATCAAGAGTAACCATCTGTGATGATTTAACTTGATCCACACGTATTTGTGTTCTCCTGTCTGCGGCAACCTTTCTTGAAAGTTTATCGTCCGCCACATACATAACTGCACTTGCGTTAGGCACTTCGTTAAACCCTAGGACTTCAACCGGAGTTGATGGTCCTGCTTCTTCCAGTCTGTTGCCCTTATCATCAATCATTGCTCTGACTTTTCCGCTTATTGTACCCGCAACTATTGCATCGCCAATTCTAAGCGTACCATTTTGTATCAGAACGGTTGCGACGGGTCCTCTGCCTACATCCAGCTGTGCCTCCACAATTGTACCTTTGGCTGTTGTGTTGGGATTTGCTTTCAATTCCTGAATTTCAGCTACCAGCAGTATATCATCAAGTAAAGTTTCTATTCCTTCGTTTTTGAGTGCAGATATAGGAACCATTATTGTATCTCCGCCCCACTCTTCTGTAACAAGCTCGTGCTCTGTAAGCTCTTGCTTAACTCTGTCAGGATTAGCACCATTAACATCCATTTTATTTATAGCAACTATTATCGGAACATTTGCAGCCTTGGCATGATTAATGGCTTCAACGGTTTGCGGCATCACTCCATCGTCAGCCGCGACCACTAAAATCGCGATATCTGTAACCTGTGCACCCCTTGCACGCATTGCTGTAAATGCTTCGTGTCCTGGGGTATCTATAAATGTTATATCTTCATTTTTATATTTAATTGAATAAGCACCTATATGCTGTGTAATCCCGCCAGCTTCTCCATCTATAACATTCGCGTTTCTTATAGCGTCAAGAAGAGATGTCTTACCGTGATCTACGTGTCCCATCACTGTTACTATAGGCGCGCGTTTCACTAATGTTTCAGCGTCTTCTGTATATTCATCATGGGCAGCAACCATTTTTTCTTCATTCGTTTTTTCTACTTTTTGCTCAAGGGTAACTCCCAACTCTGATGCAACAAGTGCTGCTGTATCAAAATCAATTGCCTGATTTATGTTAGCGATAACCCCAAGTGTGAAAAGCTGTTTAATAATATCAGCACCAGGCTTGCCAATTTTCTCCGCCAATTCTTTAATCGGAACAGTCTTTGAGCTAATTATAGCATTCTCGATAATTTTGCGTTCAATAGTATTTTTTTGAACTTGTTTTCTTGACCGTTTTCTTCTCGAGCCAGTAGGGCTGTAAACATCGTCAAATACATATTTTTTTCTTTTTGTATCTTCAAGCTGTGTCTTTTTTGTTTTTTTTCTGGTATATGCAGGTTGCATTTCGTGATAAGTTGAAGGCTTTGTTACTTTCCCTCTTTTTCTTGAATCCTGCTTAGAAGCAGCCGTAGTTGTTGGCGTATCAGTATCTTTTGTTTCAGTTGTCTTCGCAAATTTACCGGACGATACTTTACTTGAAGAATTTTCAACACGAGGAGTACTCGCTTTTTGCCCACTGTAAGATTTATTATTATCTTTTTTTGGTCCCGCAGCTCTTCTGTCTTTAAGTTCTTGCCGTCTCTGTTGCTCTTCCTTTTTCTGCGCAGCAATTTCTTCGGGAGTTGGGGCTGCCTTAACAAGTCTGATTCCAACTTTTCTTTTTGGTCTATCATCTAAATTTACTATAGTAACTTTAGGTTTTTCTTTTGATATGCTGTTTTTAGTCTTTGAGCCCGCTTTCGTTGGCACAACAGAAGTTTTATGCACCACAGGGCTTATTGTGCTTTTGTCATTATTATGAACTGTTTTTAGTGTTTCTTTTTCAGCAGATTTTTCTTCGGTTTTAGGAGATTTTTTCGCAATTTTTTTTACTTCCAAAACAGGTGCATCTTTTACCGGCTTTGGTTCGTCAGTTTTCTTTTTATCTGAAACCTTAACAGCCTTTTTCTCTTTTGAAGTCTCTTCCTTGGGAGTCTCTTCTTGTTTAAGAGCCTCCTGTTTTTGTTTTTCTAAAAGCTTCTGCTGCCTAATCTTTTCCCTTAATGCTTTTTCAGCGTCTTGAAGCCACGCAGTCTGATTTTTAACTCTTAGCTGCGCTAATGAAATTGTCTTTGAGACCCCTTCGGTGACCGATAACAGATCCTTGGTTTGTTTTTGCAAACTGACTTTGCTCATATAAATTTACGTATCTCCTTTTAACCTTTTGTCAATCAACTTTTTAAAATTTATGTCGTTAACAGAAATTATTTTAATATTATAATTAAGTTTAAGTTTCATTATTGCCTGTGTAATATCCACTACCTTAATCTCAGTATTATAGAATTTACATTTGTCATAAATCCTTTTTTTAGAATTTTCGGAAGCTTCATCTGATACCAGCACTAAAAAACTTTTCCTTTTCTTAAGCATTTTTAAGGTATTTTCAAACCCAAATGAGCAAGCACCCGCTTTTACACACATTCCCAAAGGACCTGATAAATCAACCACCCTGTAAATGCTCCTTTTTTAGGCTTTCATAAACTTGCTCGCTTATGTTTGTTTCAAGATGTCTTTCCAAAGCCTTTGATTTTATCGCCTTTTCTAAACATTCCGAGTTTTCCTTGCAAATATAAGCTCCTCGCCCTGAAAGTTTACCGGTAGAATCCATAGCAACCTCTCCTTCCGGTGTTCTAACAATTCGAATTAGTTCCTTCTTGTTAAATCTTTGTCTGCATCCAACACACATTCTCATTGGAATTTTTCGGGATTTATTGGCCATTTTCGTTATTCTTCTTTATCTTCTTCATCCACATCGTCAAAGCCTTCAATATCTGCTAACTCCATATCTAAAACTTCTTCTTTAATATCTTCCGTTTCCGATTGCTCTAAAATATCAGATGATGATATGTCTTCATCATCGCCCAGCACTTCATCGGGAGTTTCTATGTCATCCATTATATCCAATTCGTTCAAATCATCAGTGAACTCATTTTCCTTATCTTCTTTTTCAGCCTCTTCTTCCATTATCTGAGACTGGCTTTTAATATCTATTTTCCAACCTGTTAACTTTGCAGCGAGCCGTGCGTTTTGACCTTGCCTGCCTATTGCCAATGAAAGCTGATTGTCTGGTACGACAACGCTTGCAATTTTCTCATCTTCATAAAGATATATCATAACAACTTTTGCCGGACTTAACGCGTTTGCTATAAATTCAACAGGGTCTTCACTGTAGTTTATAATATCTATTTTCTCGCCGTGAAGTTCATCAACAACTCTCTCTACGCGTATACCTCGCTGACCAACACAAGCGCCTATAGCATCAATATCGCTGTCTGTTGAAAAAACAGCTATTTTTGTTCTTTGGCCGGCTTCTCTAGCGATGCTTACAATCTCAATAATTCCATCATTGATTTCAGGAACTTCTGCCTCGAAAAGTCTTTTAACAAGACCAGGGTGAGAACGTGACACAATAATCTGAGCGCCTTTATTGGTTTTTTGAACCTCTACAACATATACCTTAAGCCTATCATTAGGATAGTAATTTTCTCCGTACATTTGTTCGGACGGCGGGAGGTATCCCTCTGTCTTTCCAAGGTCTACAAAAACATTTTTTCTGTCAACTCTTTGAACAGTTGCAGTTACAATTTCATCTTCCTTTTCGATAAAGTCATCAAAAATCACCGTGCGTTCAGCTTCTCTTATCCTCTGAACAACAACTTGCTTTGCAGTTTGTGCAGCAATTCTTCCGAATGAATCAGGTGTTATTACTTCTTCTAATATATCTCCAAGTTTTGCAGCGCTGTTTATTTCCTGCGCATCTTCAATTAATATTTCTTGGTCTTCGTCTTCAATATTATCAACAACCAAAAGCTGCGCATAAACATTGATATCGCCTGTCTCTCGGTTTATATCAATTCTTACGTTTTGATCGGTTGAAAAGTTCTTTTTATATGCGGCTGTAAGAGCCGCTTCCAATGCTTCTATCAGCACCTCTTTGCTTAAATTCTTTTCTTTTTCAAGCGCATCCAGTGCACTTATGAATTCAGCATTCATTAAATTCCTCCATCAAAATTCAATTGCGATATTCGCCTTTTGAATATTGTTTCTTAATATTTTAATGTTTTCATTTAAAACAATAAATTCTTCGTTTGCTTCTTTAAGGATCTCACAAAAAGTTTTTTTATTATTGACAACAGAATATAGCTTTAACTCTATTTTCTCACCAACATGAGTTAGAAAATCTTCAGTTGTTTTAAAAGGTCTGTCTAAACCCGCAGAAGAAACCGTAAAATAATCATATTCTCCTGACACGCCTTCGGTTTCATCAAGCACTGGGTCTACTAATTTGGAAACTTTTTCACAGTCTTCTATGTTAATGCCGCCATTTTTATCTATTATCAAGCCTAAAGTAACTTTGTCACCGCTCACTTTGATTTCAACTTCAACCAGTGTGAAGCCTTCGTTTTCCACAAGTTTTGAAACCTTATCAAAAACTAGATTTTTATTTATTTTTACGGGCATTAAACCACCAATTCAGTTGAAAAAATACTCTTCTACATAGTCGAAGAGTGGCAGACACCACTCTCCGAAAAAAGAATTCATCAATATTATAACATAATTTTAATTTTTGTCTAGTTTTATGTTTTGTTTTATAGGTTGCAGCATGTAATAAAATCTTTATGCGTTTTAAAATTTATCTCATTGACAATTAAAAAATAAATTGCTATAATTCCTTTACTCGATGCGGAATAGTGTAACGGCAGCACCTATGACTCTGACTCATATTGTCTAGGTTCAAATCCTAGTTCCGCAGCCAATTGCTCCCATAGTCTAGCGGTCAGGACGTTGGCCTCTCACGCCGAAAACAGGGGTTCGATTCCCCTTGGGGGTACCAAATGAATAAAGATATCACGCATGTGATGTCTTTTTTTATTGTCCCAATGAAATCAAACGGGAGCGATTGGCAAACAATCCAGTGAATTGTTTGCAGCGACCCGGCGTGATAGCCCGAATGTTTCGGCTTCGGGCGGAGCGATTCCCCTTTGGGGTACCAATAATAAGGCATTGTATTTATACAGTGTCATATTTATTTGCCTAGGAATCTAATGGAATCAGATTACAAAGAGTATGGTTGTCTGTTTGTATAAACACGACATGAAACACCGAATCTTTAACCCCAACGGAACAGTTCACTATATATAACCAAAAAGCATCTGTTACACAGACGCTTTTGTTCAACATTATTTTTTATATGCAAATCAGTTCTATATATCGTTTTCAACCCTAATAATTGAACCAATTTTATCGATTTCAGGAATATGTCTGATCTCCTGGACCGCCGCCATCATTGCTTTTTCTGTCGTTGAATGTGTCAAGAATATAACTGGCACAACATTGTTTATATCATTTCCTCTCTGTATAACAGACTCTAGACTAACACCATGTTTGCCAAGCTTTCCTGACACAATGGATAAAACACCGGGCTCGTCTTTTGATTGGATACGCATATAATATTTTGATTCCCAATCATCACAAAAAGTTATTTCTTTATCAACTTCGTCAATATTTCCAAAAGAAGTATAATGATGCTTCAAAGCTTTCGCCGCATATATTATATCAGAAATTATTGCGCTGGCCGTTGGTCTTGCACCCGCACCTTTTCCATAAAGCATAAGATTTTCAACCGCATCACCGTCAATAAATATTGCATTATAAGAATCTCTTACAGCTGATAAAGGATGACTTTGTGAAATGAAAGTCGGATGCACACGAGTTTCTATTTCATATCCTTTTCTTTTACCAATCGCTAAAAGTTTCAATTCAAATCCGAGTTGTTTTCCAAATTCAATATCTATGCTTTCAATTTTGGTTATCCCCTCCAGAAATATCTTTTCAGGCGGGACTTTCGCATGGAAAGCTAATGAAGAAAGAATTGACAGTTTATAAAGAGCGTCATATCCTTCAACATCGTTTGTAGGGTCAGGCTCAGCTAAACCAAGTTTTTTAGCTTCCTCAAGAACGTCACTATAAGTTCTTTTATCATCAGACATTTTTGTAAGTATATAATTTGTAGTGCCGTTTATTATACCGATTAATTTATTTATTTTATTGGCCTGAAGCGAGTTATTGATAGTGCGTATTATAGGAATCCCCCCGCCTACCGCAGCTTCGTAATATAGCCCCGCACCTGAGGATATAGCCGCATGCTCCAATCGAGGCCAGTAGTTAGCCAGAAGCTCTTTATTGGCTGTTACAACGGTTTTACTGGCTTTAAGCAAAGCTTCAACATATTCCAAGGCCGGATGTATTCCGCCCATGAACTCACAGACAATAGATATATCTTCGTCATTCAATATTTCAGAAAAATCTGTAGTTAAAACATCTTCACAAAACTCGATTTCTCTCTTTTTGTTTATGTTGTTTACAAGAATTTTTTTAACATCAAATTCAACACCGTCCCTATGAGAGATGACGGCTTTGTTTTCTTCTAAAACACGATAGACTCCCGAACCCACAGTACCTGCGCCGAGAAAAGCAATTGTTTTTTTCATAGATTCACCCTTAAAGAATATTATTTACTCTTCTTTGCCAGCCATATTTCTATTGTACACAGTCAAAAGTCCTTGAAGAGCCAATTTACCATCGATTTCTTGGATAGTCTTTGACAGGGGGGCTATAAGGTTTGCAAGGCCACCGGTAGCAAAAACTCTGGCACCTCCAAGTTCTTCACTCATAAGATTTATTATATGGTCAACAGAACCCACAAACCCGTTAACTATTCCGGACTGCATATTGCTAACTGTGTTTTTACCGATTGTTCTATCCGGTTTTATTAGTTCAATTCTCGGCAACTTTGAAGCATTTTCAACTAATGCTTCCATTGAAACCTTTATGCCCGGCATAATAGCTCCGCCTAAAAAAGCCCCGTCCTTATTAACGGCATTAAACGAGGTCGCAGTTCCGAAATCAACTATTATGCATGCGCTATGGACTTTTTCATAGGCTGCGATTGAGGTCACTATTCTGTCTGCTCCCACCTCTTTTGGGTTGTCATATAATATATTCATCCCGGTTTTAGTGCCGGGACCAACAGATATTAAGTCTAATCCAAAGAAAGTTCGAACCATATGTTCCATTGTATAATTAATCGAAGGAACAACCGAAGACATTATCGCGCCTTCAACATCATCTTTATCAAGGCTCGCATAGTTAAACGCGTTAATCAATGTAAGACCATACTCATCCGACGTCTTTCCCACTTCTGTTGAAAGGCGTGCCGACTGAACTAATACATTGTCTTTGTAAAAGCCGATTTTTATATTTGAATTGCCAACATCGAAAACTAAAATCATTTTTTGCTTCTCTCTTTATTATTTTGTTTGCTTTTCCCTATATGCGGAGACTGCTATGCAAACAGCAGCGACAATTATTACAGCCGCTATCGCTTCGGGAATGCCGTTTGTAACAACAATTGAGCCAATTACCGCCATCATTCCCTCTGTAGTTGTGCCAAAAGCTTCTGCAAGCATACCCACTTCCGGGATAAAAAGTACATACAGCATTCCAAGGAAAAGAACTGTGTTAGTCAATGACCCTATCAACGCCGCGATTCCAAAGCCAACTTTGTCAGTGATTTTGTTCTTAAACAGCATTACGCCTTTATAAACATAGTAGGCTACCAAAGGGACAAGAAGCCTGGGAATAAAAACTATTGTCAAAGTTCTTAAAACGCTTAAATTCATTAGAAACATCCCCATTGGATCACCCATGAAAATCTGAATCAAACTTGTAAGCCCAAAAATAAACCCAAGCCATAAGCCTACGCCTAAACCTTCAAGAAGCACACCTATAAGAACCGGAATGCATAGAATAGTTATTTTCATTGTAGGGAGAGGGATATAGCCTATTGGAGTCAATCCTAGCAAGAAAGTAATTGCTGTAAGAACCCCTGCGATTGCCAAGGTACGTGTTTTTTTTGATATGTTCATTTTTACCTCCATTCAAGCTCGGTTTACCGATGCCTGTCAAATAAATGAATCTTTATTATATTAGTTTAGCTCAATGAATTGATGCCAACTTTCATACATTATATCATTTTTTCATAAATATACAAATCCATTAATAAGATTGTCTATATCGTATATTTTGCGCCAGAGAAAATAGGAATAACTGCACTGCCTAACGTGGTTTGAAGCTCTTGAAAATAATGTTTCCCGGTGCAATGCCCGGTGTAACTTATGATCTTTTTTTCTATCAATAATTGTGTCAATTCATCAAAATACTTTAATGGCACTCTGTTTTTATTTTCAAGATGAAACCCACCCAAAACATGTGTGATCTCTCCATTGAGTAAATTCGCAGTATTTACCGTGTTATAAACACCGCTATGGAAGCACCCCGAAAGCAATACATTGTTTTTACCTTCATTAATAATTATGGCAATCTCGTGGGAAAAATCATCTTTTATGAAAGAATCACCAATTTTTTTGAAATATTTATCGTTAAGAGGATTGTCAAAACTGTAATTAAGATTTGAAATTATTTTCACACCCTCACAAACTTTAATGGCATTATCAACGAAAATAAATCTACCAATATCATATTCGTTTTTATCCAAACCAAAATATTTCATTTCTTCTTGGATAAGAGAGTAAAAATCATCAAAGGCGAATTTACTAATATACACTTTCGCTTTATTGTTTGCAGACAAAAAGCCCTTAAGCCCTCCGATATGGTCACTATGAAAGTGTGATATTACAACAAAATCTACTGCCGCGATGTCTACCCCCATCACTTTCGCGTTTTGAATAAAACTTTCATCAGGCCCTGTATCTAATAAAATATTTTTCCCGAATACTTCAACAAGCACACTCAGACCGTGAGCGGAGATGAAATTTTCATTTCTTTGTGAATTTTCAATTAGTACTTTTATTTCCATATTTACCTCTTATGTATTGTAGCATATAAATTAATTATCATCATCAAAAAAGGCTGCAATAAGCAACCTTTGTTTATATACTATCTATTAATACTTAACTAAAATTTAGATTTTTTCTTCAAGTCAAGCTTGCCCTCTTCCCCTTTAATGAGTCTTACGATATTATGCCTGTGTAAAAATATTATAAAAGGCCCAAATACACTCATGAAAACCTGCACGGGAAGCGTAAGTCCCAACAAGCTTCCAAAAACCCATACTGAAATTGGCAGGATAACAAACGCGGTTAATGAAGCGAGTGAAACCAACTTCGTTATTAAAATTATTACCAGAGCTATTGCAAATACTATCCCCGTTAAAATAGGGAAAAGCACAAACATTACGCCGGTCATTGAAGCAACGCATTTTCCGCCTTTATAATGATTAAACACAGGGAAAGCGTGTCCAATCAATACGGCAGAAGCTGTCAAAACCGCCCCAAGCCATCCGTCATACGCGCCGCCTGCAGCCCTCAAAACTAGCAGTCCGGCCAATGTAGGAACCAGTCCTTTAAGCACATCAATCACAAAATTGATAAGTCCCCATTTGGCTCCCATCACTCTGTAAACATTTGTAGATCCGGCGTTTTTAGACCCTTTTTCTCTAATATCAATACCAGCCACTTGTTTTGAAAGGAATACGGCAGGTGATAATGAGCCTAAAAAATAGCCTCCGACGATTAACACAATATAAAGTATAATTTCTTTAGACATCTTTTTTTTCTCCTCTTCCTCTGCAAGTAATTTTTATCGGCGTTCCGCTAAGTTCAAACGCACGCCGTAAATAATTTTCTAAATATTTTAAATAGCTCGTTTTCATCAACTTATCATCATTGACGAAAAGAACAAAGTTTGGAGGTGCCGTAGCTGGCTGAGTTGCATACATGATATTCAACCTTCTCCCTGATACAGATGGCGGAGAAACTGCGGCCACCGCATTTGCCACAACCTCATTTAAAACTCCTGTGGAAATCCTAAAATTGGTTTTGGCATAGGCGTCATTTACGTGTGCTAAAACCTTGTTTATCCTCTGCCCTGTCAAGCATGATATGAATATCATGGGAGCGTAATCTATGAAATATAACGTTGAAAATATATTTTCTTCAAATTCTTTAGCAGTGTTTGTTTCTTTGCTAATCAAATCCCACTTGTTTACCGCTATTACTGAAGGCTTGCCCATCTCGTCAACATAGCCTGCGATTTTCGCGTCTTGTTCTGTCACACCCGTTTCAGCATCGACAATAATAATGGCCACATCACATCTTCTTACCGCTGTAAGCGCTCTTATAACTGAATAGCGTTCAAGCGACTTTTCATCAATCCTGCCTTTTTTTCGCATTCCAGCGGTGTCTATAAGGATGTATTTCTGTCCTTCAAATTCAAATGGTGTGTCTATCGCATCTCTCGTTGTCCCGGGAATATCGCTCACAATGACCCTGTTCTCTCCTGTGATAGCATTAATAAAGGAAGACTTACCCGCATTTGGCTTTCCCACAACTGCAATTTTTATAGCGTCAGAAGTTTCATTGTTTTTAGATTCCGGTATGATTTCAAGCAATGCGTCAAGCATATCGCCAGTACCCATTCCCTGCAAAGCAGATATTGGATAAGGCTCACCCAACCCAAGCTCATAAAACTCATATTTTTGTTCATCATAATTTATATGATCAACCTTATTTACAACCAACAAGATTGGTTTTCCGCACTTGCGCAAAAAATCAGCCACTTCCCTGTCTTCAGCCATTAAACCCTGTCTTGAATCTACAAAGAAAAGAATGGCGTCAGCGGTTTCGGCCGCCAGTATCGCCTGCTCTCGCATTTGCGTGAAGATTATATTCTCTGACTTCATGTCAAGACCGCCGGTGTCTATAATAGTAAACTCCCGATCCAGCCATCTTGTGTCCGCATATATTCTGTCGCGTGTAACACCGGGCACATCTTCAACGATAGCGATTCTTCTGCCCGCCATTCTGTTAAAGAAAGTTGATTTTCCGACATTCGGCCGCCCGACTATCGCTACAAGTGGTTTACTCAAAATTTCCTCCTATTAGAGCCAAAACGAAATCATAACCATCGTTCGGGCTTACCAAAACGTTTGTGCCTATAGCCTCTTCGACATCTTTTATCGTCAAATCATCAAGAAATATTTCTTCATTGTTTCTTAATGCGCTTTCTGGCACAAACACTGCATCAGCTTCTTTTTTACCGACAGCTTCTATAATATCACACCCTGTCAATAGACCGGCTACTGTTATGCTTTCTCCAAAGTGATTGTTTTTTACCTTTATCACTTCTATTTGAATTGAATCTGTTTTATTCATAATTTTTCTTGCGCATTTTTCTATTTGTTTATAGGCGGAAGCACCTGTTACAAGTATAACTTTCCTTTTTATTTTATTAATAGATGAAATTTCATCAACAGCCATCTCAAACTCGTCCAAAAAATCTGAAAACAACCCGACACCATTAGCTTTTTGCGCATTAATCTCGCCGGGTACATATCTTGGATATTCCAAGTCGGCCTTCGAATAAAATTCATCTGAAACATAAACAAATGGTGTTCCCATCGCTGCGTCAAATTTTTGCCTATATGAATCAACTGTGCTGATTACATTTTTCGCAAGGCTTTCGTCCACCGGTTTAAGCACCGGCAAATTGTCTCTATGCTCTGTAAGTCCGACCGGCACTATAGACAGAGTCTTCGCATATGGATATAACTCAGCCATGTCTTCAATGGTTTTCTCCAATACAATACCGTTATTTATCCCGGGACAAAGTACTATCTGGCTGTGAAAAACGATTTTATTGTCATACAAAAATTTTAGTTGTTCATTTATAAGTTTGGCGTTTTTATTGCGCATCAATTGAAATCGAACTTCCGGATTTGTTGCATGTACACTTATATACAGTGGAGAAACCCCGCGAGTCACCACCCGCTGAAAATCTTTATCCGACATATTTGTCATTGTTATGTAGTTTCCATAAAGGACACTGTATCGCCAGTCATCATCCCTGACATATAGCGATTTCCTCATTCCCTTCGGAAGTTGGTCCACAAAGCAAAATAGGCATCCGTTTAAGCACTCATCCTCGTCAGGATATAAGTTTTCTCTATATAATATCCCCATATCTTCATCGGAAGCCTTAGTCAGCTTTAAAGACAATTTCTTGCCATTTCTTTCAATGTGAACAGTTGGATTTTTTAATGAGTTTACATATGTGTCATCTATAAAGTCGCACATATCGATTTCTTCGATTATATGCACTATATCATTCAGCATTATACCTGCTTTCATAGCAGGTGTATTTTTCAGCACTTCTTTAACTGTTAAAGACATAAAATAATTATCGAGTATAATATGTTTGTTGTCAATTCTCGTCACAAAAAATTCATAATGATAATAATCATGTTTATTTCAAGACACTACTTAGATATTTGCCTGTATAACTGTTTTTATTTTTCGCAACTTGTTCGGGAGTTCCTTTTGCAATGATTTTTCCGCCACCGTCTCCTCCTTCAGGTCCCAAATCTATTATATAATCCGCACACTTAATAACATCAAGATTGTGCTCAATGACTATTACTGTGTTGCCGCCCTCAACTAATTTCATGACTATCTTTAACAATTTTTTCACGTCATCCGTATGCAGCCCTGTTGTCGGCTCATCCAAAATATACAAAGTTCTTCCAGTGGATCGTTTGGAAAGTTCAGTTGCAAGCTTAATTCTTTGAGATTCTCCGCCTGAAAGCTGTGTCGAAGGCTGCCCCAATTTAATATAACCCAAGCCAACATCAAACAAGGTCTGCAGTTTGCTTTTTATTTTTGGCACATTTTCAAAGAACTCTAAAGCAGTTTCCACAGTCATATCCAGCACTTCATAGATGTTTTTGTCTTTATATTTAACTTCGAGCGTTTCGCTGTTATATCTTTTTGATTTACAGACTTCACATGGCACATATACATCAGGAAGGAAATGCATTTCTATCTTAATGATTCCGTCTCCTTTGCACGCTTCGCATCTGCCGCCTTTCACATTGAACGAAAACCTTCCTGCCTTATAGCCTCTGGCTCTGGCATCCTTTGTCTGTGCAAAAAGTTCGCGAATCATCGTGAAAGCCCCTGTATATGTTGCTGGGTTTGATCGCGGAGTTCTGCCTATAGGAGATTGATCGATATCTATTACCTTATCCAAATTCTCCATTCCAAGAATTTCATCATACTCACCAGGTTTGATGTGAGCGCGGTTTAAATCTCTGGCTAGAGCTTTATATATTATTTCATTTACAAGAGAGCTTTTTCCGGAACCGGAAACTCCGGTAACGCAGGTGAAAAGCCCCAAAGGAAATTCCGCTTTTATCTTTTTAAGATTGTTTTGAGAGGCTCCTGTCACAGTGAGTCTTTTGCCATTTTTTTCTCGTCTTTTATCCGGCATATCTATAACCTTTTTACCGCTTAAATATTGTCCTGTTATAGACTCAGGGTTTTTCATAATTTCTTGAACCGTGCCATGAGCTACCACTTCGCCTCCGTGGATACCGGGTCCCGGACCCATGTCAATAATATAATCAGACGACATCATTGTTTCGTGGTCATGCTCTACTACAATTAAAGTATTGCCCAAATCACGAAGCCTTCTAAGCGTTTTAAGTAGCTTGTCATTGTCCCTTTGATGAAGACCAATAGAAGGTTCGTCCAAAATGTAAAGCACACCCATCAGATATGATCCAATCTGGGTTGCAAGGCGAATTCTCTGGGCTTCCCCACCCGACAATGTGCTGGCTTGTCTGTCAAGCGTAAGGTAGCTCAGACCAACGTCATTAAGAAACGTCAAACGGCTGATAAGCTCTTTAACAATTTGTTTTGCAATAATTTGTTCAGTCTCTGTTAGAGTTAAACTGTTAATAAAATCTATGCTTTGGACTATCGTCATTTCTGTTAATTCGGAAATATTTATACCACCGACCAACACCGCAAGCGATTCTTTCCTAAGGCGCTTGCCTCCGCACTCGGAACATTTTGAATAGCTCATCTGTGATTCGTAATATTCTTTCATTCCGTTGCTGGTGGTCTGTTTATATCTGCGCTCTATGGAGTTTATAACTCCTTCAAACGGCATTTTATACGTTCCACTGCCATAGTCTCTGGTGTATGTCACTTCCAACGTTTCGCCGTTTGTACCATATAATATGATATCCTGATGCTTTTTTGGAAGGTTTTTGAATGGCTTGTCTATGTCGATACCATATTTTTTGTTCAAGGCCGTCAAAAACATCATAGCCATTGTGTCATCTTTATCAGTGTTCCATCCGCCGGACTTAATAGCTCCGTCCCTCAAGGATTTATGCCAATCAGGTATTACAATATATGGATCCACTTTGAAGGTCGTTCCCAAACCCGCGCATACAGGACACGCACCATACGGGCTGTTAAAAGAAAACATTCTCGGCGTTAATTCCTCAAGAACTATATCGCAGTCAGGGCAGGCGTAGTTGCTGGAAAAAAGCATTTCCTCGCCGTCCAACTCCTTAATAATAACAAGGCCGTGCGCAAGCCTCAGCGCTGTTTCCATTGATTCAGTCAGTCTGGAGCGAAGATCTTCTTTCATAACCAGTCTGTCCACTACAACTTCTATCTCATGCTTTTTATACCTGTCAAGCTCAATATCTTCAGTAAGTTCTAGAATTTCGCCGTTCACTCTGGCTCTAACATAGCCGTCTTTGGCTAAATCCTGGAATAGTTTTTTATACTCGCCTTTTCTCCCGCGTACAATTGGTGATAAAACTAAAATGCGTTTACCATTTTCAATCTGCATAACACGCTCAGTCATTTGATCAATACTTTGTCTTTGAATGGGTTTACCGCAATCCGGACAATGCGGATGGCCCACACGAGCATAAAGCAATCTCATATAGTCATATATCTCAGTTACGGTTCCCACGGTTGAACGCGGGTTTCTGCTGGTTGTTTTCTGGTCAATGGATATGGCGGGAGAAAGCCCTTCAATATAGTCAACGTCCGGTTTTTCCATTCTTCCTAAAAATTGACGCGCGTAAGAGGACAAAGATTCCACGTATCTTCTTTGCCCTTCAGCGTATATGGTGTCAAAAGCAAGAGAACTCTTTCCTGACCCCGAAAGCCCCGTGACAACCACAAGTTTATCCCTTGGGATTACTATTTCTATATTTTTAAGGTTATGTTCCCTTGCACCTTTAATATGTATTGATTCCAGCATTATTTATCCTTATCATTTAATAGATCATATTTCTTTTTCAAATCAAATATTTCATCACGAAGTTTTGCGGCAGCTTCAAAGTCCAAAGCCTGCGCGCAATCCCTCATCGACTGTTCGAGGTCTTTAATTATAATAGTGATGTTATTAATGTCAATATCAGTTCTTTGAAGAGTTTCCTCATATTGTGATACTTCTAAACTGTTTGCTATTTTACTGGTAATAGTTATTGGGCTGATATTATGTTTTTTATTATATTCCAACTGTATATTTCTGCGTCTGTCAGTTTCATATATTGCCGCCTTCATTGAACGCGTCATAACATCCGCGTACATTATCACTTTGCTTTCAGAGTTTCTTGCGGCGCGTCCAATGGTTTGAATCAACGAGGTTTCAGATCGAAGAAAACCTTCTTTGTCGGCATCAAGTATCGCGACGAGTGCCACTTCAGGTAAATCCAAGCCCTCTCTCAATAGATTTATTCCCACCAGTACATCAAATTCGCCCAACCTTAGCGATTTTATAATTTCAATACGCTCAAGTGTATTTATATCCGAATGAAGATAGTTCACTCTGATGCCAAAATTAGTTAAATACTCGGTAAGACTTTCAGCCATCTTTTTTGTCAATGTAGTAACCAATGTACGGAAACCGTTTTCTGTATTAGCACGTATTTCCCCAAGCAAATCATCAATCTGGCCTTCAATTGGTTTGATTATAACTACTGGATCAACAAGTCCCGTTGGTCTAATGACCTGTTCAACTACCTTACCCGCCAAATCCAATTCATATTTTGAGGGAGTGGCGCTTACATAAAGCGTCTGTCCAATTCTTTCGTTAAATTCCTCAAATCGCAAAGGCCTGTTGTCATAGGCCGAAGAGAGCCTGAATCCGAAGGAAACGAGTGTATTCTTTCTAGATTTGTCTCCTGCATACATCGCACCGATTTGAGGAACAGTCATATGTGACTCATCAATAAACAGCAAAAAATCATCAGGAAAATAATCAATTAGCGTAAAAGAAGGCTGACCCGGAACACGCCCGTCGAAATATCTTGAATAATTCTCAATCCCGCTGCAATATCCTATTTCCTTCATCATTTCTATGTCATATCTTGTGCGCTGTGAAAGTCTTTGAGCTTCCAATAATTGTCCGTTTTCTTCGAAAGCTTTTACCTGTTCTTGCATATCCTGTTCAATCTCTTCTATCGCGTCTTCCATTTTTGCCTGTGATGTCGCATAATGTGAAGCGGGGAAAATCGCAACATGTTTTCTGGTGCTTAATACCCTGCCGGTCAAGGCATGTATATCACTTATTTTTTCAATTTCATCGCCAAAAAACTCTATTCGAACAGCATTTTCCGTTTCATATGATTGAAATACTTCAACCACATCGCCTCTGACTCTGAATGTACCGCGTTGAAATTCTATATCATTTCTTTCATAACGTATTTCCACTAGACGGCTTATGACTTCATCTCTACTTTTAATCATTCCCGGGCGCAGCGATATGGATAAATCCAAATATTCCTTTGGATCTCCTAAAGAATATATGCAAGACACGCTCGCAACAACTATAACATCTCTTCGCTCCTGCAAAGCCGAGGTTGCACTGTGGCGCAGCTTATCTATCTCGTCGTTGATTGACGAGTCCTTTTCTATATATGTGTCAGTAGACGGAATGTAAGCTTCAGGCTGGTAATAATCGTAATAGCTTACAAAATACTCAACTGAATTTTCCGGAAAAAATTCTCTGAACTCATTACACAGCTGAGCCGCCAGCGTTTTGTTGTGTGCAATAACAAGAGCAGGCCTGTTTAGCTGCTGTATTATATTTGCCATGGTGTATGTTTTACCGGAACCCGTGACGCCCAAAAGAACTTGGTTTTTTAAGCCGTCCTTAAATCCTTCAACCAATTCTTTGATTGCTTCGGGCTGGTCGCCTGCCGGTTGATAATTTGATTTTAGATTAAAATCGGGCATTACTCTTTCTCCTTGTCGCCATTATAGCACGTATAGTCATATATGCAAACATTTGTTCCTAATTCTCATGTAAATTATTTAATAATTATAACATTATATCATACTTTTTTGGTTGCATTTTTATAAACTTTATGATATTGTTAAATTAATCACAAACTTTTAAGGAGTTAATTCACAATGAAAAGAATTTTAACAGTATTAATTGCATCAATACTCTTAGTCGCAGCCCTTGCCACCGGCTGCGCAAAGGAAGAAGATGCACCAATTATTAAAATAGCTACTCTTGCAGGACCGACAGGTATGGGTATGGCGAAGATAATTGACGAGTCGGAAGGCAAATACGAGGTAAGCATACTCACCTCCCCCGATCAGATTATTCCTAAGGTTATCAGCAAAGAAGTGGATATTTGTGCCGTCCCTTCAAACCTTGCTTCCGTGCTGTATGCTAAAACAGATAAGGAAATAGTTGTATTGTCAATTAACACAACTGGGGTTTTGTATATAGTGGAAAATGGTGATACAATAAGCACTATTGAAGATTTGCGAGGCAAAACAATCTATGCTTCCGGGCAAGGCGCTTCTCCTGAATATATCTTAAATCATATCTTTGAGGAAAACGGTCTTGTGCCAAATGTGGATGTAACTATTGTATATGAGCCCGAGCATGCAACTCTTGCGAATAAGGTTGCAGCCGGTGAAATTTCAATCGCAATACTTCCCGAGCCTTTCGTTTCAGTTGTAACTGCTAAAAACACGGATGTTAAAGTTAAAATCGATATTAACGCTGAATGGGAAGCAATACATGGCGAGGGAGCAAAAATGCCGATGGGTGTCGCGATTGTTCAAAAAAGTTTTTTAGAAAGCTATCCTGAGGCCGTTGAAGCATTTATGACAGAATATGAAGCTTCAGTGAATTTTGTAAACAGTAATATGGAAAGCGCAGCTGAACTCATAGCTCAACAAGGAATCTTGCCAAGCGCAGGCATCGCTAAGACGGCATTGCCAAGATCCGGAATATCATTCATCGTTGGAGATGAATTGCAGGAAGTGCTCGGGCAATATCTAGAAGTATTAAACGGATATAATCCCGCTTCCGTCGGAGGAGCTTTACCTGATGATGACTTCTATTACAAGAAGTAAAAAAATTATTGCAGCTGCCATTTGGATTATCATTTGGCAGCTTGCAAGCATGTTAATAAACCAGCCGCTTTTTTTGCCTTCACCAGTGCAAACACTGTCGGCTCTTTTTGAACTTGCAAAAACTACTGATTTTTACCTTTCTGTACTTGCAACTTTGATACGTGTGCTAATCGGACTATTTATTTCCATAGCGATAGGTCTTTCACTAGGTATCATCAGCGCAAAATATAATTGGCTGAGCATTTTACTTGAACCGATTGTTTCCACTATAAAATCCGTTCCAGTGATGTCTTTCATTATTTTGGTTCTTTTGTATTCAAAATCTACTTATGTTCCGATTATTGTATGCGTCCTTTTATGTTTCCCTGTTATGTATACAAACACGCAAAAAGGCATACTCTCCATTGACAAGAAGCTTATAGAAATGGCAGAGCTACACAAAGTGTCAAAAAGAAAAATCTTAACCCACATCAAGATTCCTTCAATACTTCACTATATATTATCCGCGGTATTAATTTGCATCGGTTTTTCATGGAAGTCTGTGGTAACCGCTGAAGTGCTTAGCGCTCCGTTACGCTCGATAGGGTACAATCTTTACACCACAAAGCTTTATCTGGATACACAAAGTTTATTTGCTTGGACACTTGTCATTGTAGTGCTTTCCATTTCTATAGAGAAAATAGCGAACTCTCTATACAAAAATTCTAAATGGTACATAGGCGGCGGCTATGATTAAACTTGAAAATATCACAAAAAAATATCAGGATAAGCTTGTATTTAAAGATTTAAGTTTATCTTTTAAAGAAAATGCAATAAATATTGTTCATGGTGCTTCAGGCTGCGGAAAAACTACCTTGTTTAATATAATCAGCGGAATTGACAAAGATTATAGCGGCAATGTAATCGGAATCCCCGAAGATGTTGCATATCTTTTTCAAGAAGACAGACTTCTCCCCTACTATTCAGTTTTGGAGAATGTTCTTTTTACTATTCCTGAAGAAATTGAAACCTGTCAAAGAGTTAATATTGCAAAAAAGAACTTAATAGATATGGAGTTGCTCTACGATCAAGACGCATTTCCACACGAGCTAAGTGGCGGTATGTCTCGAAGAGTCGCGATTGCGCGCGTATTATCCTATCCAAGCAGCTTAATGCTTCTGGATGAGCCCTTTAACGGTCTTAATATTGAACTGAAAAAAACTGTAATCACAGCAGTCAAAGAAATTATGCTTAAAAAGAATAAAACTGTAATTATTATCACTCACGATATATCCCCCTTCGACCAAACAGAAGAACTTAATCTGATCGAAATCGACAAATAAGCTGTATAGCTTACAAATATTTATTTCTCAGTCATACACTTTCAAAACATCTTCACCGTTTAAAATCCTATATGCGCCTTCCGCCAACGCAATCATTTCCATCTCGCCGGGATATGTTAAAACAGGAGCGATTGAATCCAATCTATGTTTTATCTCACCTGTTAATCTGTTTGAATAAGCCAGGCCACCGGTAAGCAATATGGCGTCCACTCTTCCTTCAAGCACTGCTATAAGCGCGCCAATCTCTTTTGAAATCTGATATGCCATCGTTTCGAGGACAAGCGCGGCGAATTCATCGCCTTCCATTATCATTTTCTCGCAGACCCTTAGATCATTCGTGCCAAGATAGGCCAGCATACCGCCTTTTGTCGTTACCAGTTCAATAACTTCTTTTTCGGTATAATTTCCTGAAAAGCACATTCTTATAAGCCCCACAAGAGGAAGTGTTCCTGTCCTTTCAGGCGAAAATGGGCCTTCACCGTACAGTGCATCGTTCACATCCACCACTCGGCCGTATCTGTGAGCGCCTACTGATATTCCGCCTCCCATATGAGCCACAATGAGCCTGCAGTTCTCATACTCTTTGCCGTGGTCTTTCGCATATTTTCTCGCTACCGCTTTTTGATTCAATGTGTGAAAAGCGCTTTTTCTTTCTATTCCGGGCATTCCTGTAAGTCGGGCTCTTGTGTCCATCTCATCGACAACAACGGGATCAACTACAAAGCATGGTATATTCTCCCTATGACCTATTTCATAGGCCAGGATTCCCCCAAGAGCTGACGCGTGCAAAAGCGCGACATTGCTCTTCAAATCAGAATACATTAAATCATTTACTTCATATGTTCCGCTCTCAAGAGGATTTATTATTCCGCCGCGGCTTACAACCGCATCCAAATCATTGAATGTGCGGCCTATCTCTCCCATAAAATCATAAATGCACTTTTCCCTCAAAGGTTTTTGTTCAATCAAAGTATCAAAAGCGCTTAATTCTTCTTTTTTATGCCGTATGGTTTTTTCAGCAATTGACTTATTGTTTTCAAAAAAGCCTATTTTAGTGGAGGTAGAGCCAGGGTTTATCCCCAATATGTTATATGTCTTTTCCATTTCTATTCTCCTTTTGGCATTGGAAGTATTATCGATCCGGTTCTTGCTATTTCAACATCACCAATTTGGTTTAATTCATTTATACACTCCGAAATCGTTTTTCTGTCACCTGATAATTCATAAATACAGTTTTGAATATTTTTCGCATTATATTTATTTATAATTGCTTTTGAGTTTTCGCATTCATTTAGCACAGAAAAAATTACATATTCTCTTTCAACGAAATTGCTGTCTTCAAAACGCATCAAAGCTTTCACACAATTTAACGCTCTTATCCTGCTCACAACGTCGTCTATCAAATAATCATAGCACTCTATATTCATTGTTATTCTCGAATAATTGCTGTCCGTAGTCCGTGCGGCGGTAATCGATTTAATATTACAGCCTTCACGTCTGACGCTTGTGATTATTCTTGTAAGTACGCCAATCTTGTTGTCGGCTAAAATCGATACTACATGCTCATCTGCTTTTTTCATAACATCCTCACCTAATCACAATTGAACTTTGTTCAACGATTGTTTCAAGCTCCGATATAAAACCCTCGCAAACGTCTACCCAAAGTTTTTCATCCAAAATATATTTCTTTCCGCTTTTTTCATCATAAATATATACTGCGTTTTTTCCTTTGTATTGGTTCAGACACTCTTTTATTTCTTCAAGCTTACCATCATTATATTCTTTATCTATTTTTATATAAACCTTTTTTGTAAAATTTGTATTTTCTTCTTTGCTTTTTAAACTTTTTTTAAGCTCCCAAATTTTTTCCGCAACCAGTTTTGCAGCTTCGCCTTCCCTAT
Organism: Christensenellaceae bacterium; assembly: GCA_963675575.1. Taxonomy (GTDB): domain Bacteria; phylum Bacillota; class Clostridia; order Christensenellales; family UMGS416; genus JAGLOK01. The sequence goes on along the minus strand of OY776378.1, from coordinate 1,455,983 downwards.
TTGAAACCCTACCTTTTACAGCTATTATATTATCATTATTTAATATTGCAGAAAACTCTCTTAACTGACGCGGGAAAACTATTACTTCTATTGCGCCAAATAAATCTTCAAGTGTAATAAATGCCATCATATCATTGCTACGTGTCGCTTTGGTTTGTTTTGCCGAGATAATTCCAGCGATATCGACAATTTGCCCGTCTTTCAATAAATCCTGACTATCTGATATATTTTCATCCGTCTCTTCGTCATCTATTTCATCTAAAAACATTGTGGAATTCGCCTTAAAGCCTTCCAATATTTCTTTATACTCGAGCAAAGGATGCCCTGAAATATATATTCCCGCCACTTCTTTTTCCATCGCAAGGCGTGTTCTTTCGGGGAATTTCTCACTTTCCGGATATTTGGGCCTTGGTATAGCCAATGTCGCCACTCCTCCGAAAAGATTAATCTGACCGCTTATATTCGAGCTTTTGTTTTTATGCACTCCGTCTAAAACACTTTCATATACGCCAAGCAGCCTAGATCTGTATATTCCGGTTGAATCAAATCCCCCTGCCTTAATCAGGCTTTCAAGCATTCTTTTATTTATTATATCCGAACTTCGCTCACAAAAATCAAAGATATCTTTAAACTCTCCGTTTTTTTTGCGTTCTGTAATCAAATCCCTCACTGCGCTCGAGCCAACGTTTTTTACTGCCGCCAATGAGAAACGAATGTTTGCGCCTTCAACCGCAAATTTCGAATAGGATTTATTTATATCCGGAGGGAGCACTTCAATTTTATGTTTTCTGCAATAGTTGATATATGAAGCTATCTTTTTTGTGTTACCCATTACAGAGTTCATTAAGGCCGCCATAAACTCAACAGGATAATGTAGTTTAAGATAAGCTGTGCGATATGCCACAACAGCGTATGCCGCCGCATGCGATTTATTAAACGCGTAATTCGCAAAGTCCATCATGTCGTCATATATTTTATTTGCGACGCTTTCCGGAATGCCGTTTCTTACAGCGCCTTTTATTACAATTTCGTCACCTTCGTCAAGACCATATACGAAATGCTTTCTTTCTTCCAGCATAACATCATGCTTCTTTTTAGACATCGCGCGTCGAACCAAATCGCTTCTGCCCAATGAATATCCGGCAAGGTCGCGAACTATTTTCATCACCTGTTCCTGATAAACCATACAACCATACGTAACATCAAGTGTTTCTCTGACCAATTCATGGTCGTACACTACAGAAGACGGATCTCTTTTGCCTTTTATGTACTTGGGAATGTAGTCCATCGGACCCGGGCGGTAAAGAGATATTCCAGCTATTATGTCTTCAAAGCAATCTGGCTGAAGCTCCTTTAGGAAAGAGCGCATACCGCTTCCCTCCAGCTGAAAAACACCATCGGTGTCAGCATTTGCTATCATTTTGTACACTGCGGGGTCATCAAAAGAAATTTCGTGAATATCAATCTTTTCTCCGCTGTTCATCTCAACAAGATCCACTGCATCTTGAATAACAGTCAAAGTTCTTAGACCCAAAAAGTCCATTTTCAAAAGGCCGAGTTCTTCTATTATCCCCATTGGAAACTGAGTTGTAATTACGTCACCATTTTTATTTAGCGGCACATATTCAACAACTGGTTCTTTTGAAATAACAACGCCCGCTGCATGAGTGGAGGCATGTCTTGGCAAACCTTCTACTTTTCTCGCCATGTTAACAAGGTAGTCCACATCTTCATCTGCTGCACAGAGATCTTTTAGCTCTCTATTCATTTCGAGAGCTTTGTCAATAGTTATCTTAAGCTGCATAGGAATCATTTTGGCGATTTTATCGACTTCTCCATAGCCCATCCCCAAGGCTCTGCCTACGTCTCGTATAGCGCCTCTGGCAGCCATTGTGCCGAATGTTATAATCTGGCTTACATGATCAGCACCATACTTATCCAACACATAATCAATTATCTCCTGCCTTCTCTCATAGCAAAAGTCTATGTCAAAGTCAGGCATGGAAATTCGCTCGGGGTTTAAAAAACGTTCAAAAATCAGATCATATTTTATAGGATCAACTTCAGTGATGCCCAGTGAATATGCGCATAGAGAGCCGGCGCCGCTTCCCCTGCCTGGCCCGACTTCAACGCCTATTTCACGCGCATATCTGCAAAAGTCCCACACTATCAAAAAGTAATCGACATATCCCATGCTGATAATCGTGTTAACTTCGTAATTAAGCCTGTCCAGCAAATCCTGTGTCACATCTTCATATTTTTTATATAGGCCTTCATGAGTCAATCTTTTTAAATATTCGGCTTTATCGGGTTCATCAGTATCAAACTCGGGAAAATAAAACTTTCCAAATTCGAAATCAACATTACATTTTTTCGCTATAAGATTTGTATTTTCAATCGAATCCAATCTATGCGGAAATATCTCCGCCATTTCCGCTGGAGCTTTTAAATAAAACTCTTGTGTTTCAAACCTCATTCTGTTCGGATCATCCACTTGTGTCTGAGTCTGGACGCATAAAAGAACATCATGCGCCTGAGCGTCCTCTTTCAAAGTGTAATGGACGTCATTTGTCGCCACCAGTTTTACGCTGATATCTTCAGCTAGGCGAATCAAATCGGGATTAACTCTTTTTTGATCCATGATTCCGTGATCTTGGATTTCTATATAAAAATCGTCTTCCCCAAATGCTTTTTTTAGACGCAAAGCAAGTTCTTTTGCTTCATTATATCTGCCGTCAAGCAGCAAGGAAGGAATGTCGCCTGCCAAACACGCAGAAAGGCAAATCAAACCTTCACTATATTTTTCTAGTGTGTCGTAATCCACTCGAGGACGATAATAAAAGCCGTCAACAAATCCAATTGATGACAGCTTCATTAAATTTTTATATCCTGTTATATTTTTTGCCAACAATACCAAGTGAGCAGCCTGCCGATCTTGATTTTCCATATCGGTAAGCTTTCTGGGCGCTACATATAGCTCACAGCCCAAAATAGGCTTTATGCCCTGCTCTTTAGCTGCTTTATAAAAGTCAATTACTCCATACATCACGCCATGGTCAGTGATAGCAATGGAGTCCATTCCCAGTTCTTTGCACCTTAAAACAAGCTCTTTTATTCTTGAAGCACCGTCGAGCAGAGAATACTCAGTGTGTACGTGGAGATGAGTAAAATTCATATCATATATTTACTGAACTGAACCCGTATCAATTAATCTTGATATCGCATCTATAGCTTTTTGCTCGTCATCCCCGTTCGCTACAATAAAGAAAGTATCCCCCTGCTTTAGCCTAAGAGACAATACACCCATTATTGACTTCGCATTCACTCTTTTGCTACCCTGTTCAATCCAAATATTGCTCAGAAACTTGCCGGCCACCTGAACCAAGAGAGCTGCGGGGCGAGCTTGTAATCCTTCTTCATTTTTAATAGTTAATTCTTTGCTAAGCATATAACACCTTCCTATTTATAAATTTTTAGCCAATTCAATTATTCTGCGCATCCTGTGGTTGATGCCTGATTTTGTGATATTACCTGATATTTCAGAAAGTTCACTTAATGTGCTTTCAGGGTTTTCAATTCGAAGTTCCGCAGCTTCACGGAGAGACTTAGGCAATGTTTTTAGCTTACCTGCTTTCTCAAGCTTTTTAATGCACTGAAGCTGTCTTTGTGCCGCATCTACTGACTTGTTCGAATTGGCGTTTTCAAAATTCATGGCTCTGTTGACGTTGTTTCGCACAGATTTAAGTATCATTATGTTTTCCATTTTAAGTAACGAAGAATGTGCACCTATCAAAGAAAACAAAGCAATTATATTTTCGGCTTCCTTAATATATACAACATGCATTGTCTTACGTAATGTAATTCTAGCATTTAGTTCGAATCCATGCAATAGAGAATGTATAGTATTTGCCAAATGCTCATCATGGACATCAAACTCCAGGTGGTAACTTTTGTTCGGGTCTCCCATGCTCCCTCCACCCAAAAAGCTTCCTCTTAAAAAAGCTTTTGCGCAACAGCTAGATGAAAGCAAGCCCTTAGGAATCTCTTTACTCATACTGTATATATTTTCGTTTTCCTTCATCATTCCGGTATCTTTCAATATAACTTCAATCGTGTCATTATCATTTAAAGACACCATGTAATAGTGGCCGCTTCTAAGTTTGTCTATTTTTTTTGCTGAAACTTCGCAATGATAGCTATAAAGAAACTTAATAATATTGAAAATCCTTCTAGCCGTAGAGGGATTTTCTGTTTCAAATCTTATAATGAGTTTTTGCTTTTGTCCTATTTGAATGGTTGCGCATGTTCTTATCAGAGCCGAGAGCTCTGACAGCGCACAACATGGCTTTTCAATGTTTAAATGCGCAAGCTCTTCACGAACGCTTGAAGAAAAAGTCATATATTCCTCACATTGAATTATTTGCCCGAAGGCTTCTGTGCTCTACATGTGATCCATACCCTTTTTTTTGCAAATGTTTATTAAGTTCATTTGCAATACTGACGGAACGATGTCTGCCGCCGGTGCATCCAATCGCAATCGTAAGCTGGCCTTTGCCCTCCATTAAAAAAAGCGGGATAAGGTAATCAACCATATCTATCAATTTATCCAAAAAAACTCTGGCTTCATTTGTGGACAATACAAACTCACGCACTTCGTTGTCCAAACCTGTTTTGTCCTTAAGTTCGGGTATATAAAATGGATTAGTAATAAATCTTACATCAAACACCATATCTGCATCGTTGGGTACGCCGTTTTTAAAACCAAAGGATACAACATTGATAGGAAAACTGATTTCCCTTCCGTCCTCGGAAAAAATTTTATTTATCTTTTCCTTAAGCTGCCAGATGGAATAATTGGTAGTGTCAACGATATAATTAGCAATCTCTTTTATAGGCTGGATTATATCTCTTTCCATTTTAATAGCTTCTAAAAGATTTCCTTCTCTTGCCAATGGATGTGTTCTTTTAGTTTCTTTAAAGCGCTTCACAATAGTGTCGTTCTTGGCCTCTAAAAACAATATTTCACAGGTCACACTTTCATCGCTTAATGAAGAAATAATTTTTTTTATATTATCGAATTGTTTTGCACTTCTAATATCTATCCCAATAGCGATTTTATTAATATTGAGTGTTGTATTATTTGCCGTCAAATCCAAAAAAGTTTCAATTAAAATAGGTGGAAGATTATCTATGCAGTAATAGTCCATATCCTCCATTATATGCAAAGCTTGGGTTTTACCTGCTCCGGATACACCGGTAACCATTACAAGTCTCAAAAGTTGTCCTCCGATTAACTATTTTTCTCCAATTATTACTACCTCAGTTTCAAGTTTTACTCCGCTGTGTTCAAAAACTGCCTCTTGTATTTTATTTATCAAAATCTCAATATCTTCCGATGTCGCATTCCCGGTATTAACCACAAATCCGCAATGTTTTATTGAAACTCTCGCTCCACCCACCTGAAAACCTTTCAGGCCGGCCTCTTCAATCAATTTGCCTGCGTAATTGCCTTTTGGACGTTTAAACGTAGAACCTGCGGAAGGCATGTTGAGGGGTTGTTTTTCTTTTCGTTTCTTGTTAAAAGAAACCATCTTATGACGAATTTTTTGAATGTCGCCGGGCTCGAGCTCTAATAAAACATCAAGTATTAATTCATCTTTTATCGCACTCGATCTATAATCAAAGCTCATAGCTTCTAATTCATATTCAAGAAGTGCTCCGTCACGCATAAGAATAGCCGCGCTTTTAAAAACATCTTTAATCTCATAATCATAAGCGCCAGCATTGATTTTTACAGCGCCGCCTATTGTTCCAGGTATTCCGCTTGCAAATTCCAACCCAGAAAGTCCTGCTCTGCATGCATAGTTGGCAACAGCTGAAATCAGAGCTCCGGACTGTGCATGAATAATATTTTCTTCTATATCAACTATATTAAAATTGTCATATAAAGACATTGTAACGCCTCTGACGCCTTTATCACGAATTAACAAATTGGTACAATTCCCAATCAAAGTTAAGGAAACATTTACCGAATTGATATATTTAACTGCTTCAACAATTTCATCTGTGTTTGCCGGGGTAATAAATACATCTGCTAAACCACCCGTTTCAAAAGAAGAGCGTGTAGATAAATTTTCATCTAAAAAAACCTTCTCATCTCCTAATATTTCAACAAGATTCTTATATAATTCTTCTTTTTGCATCATAATATCTCCATTGCTACAAACAAGTCTAATTAAGTTAATTCCTTAATACTATAGTACACTAAAGCCCTTTGTTTTTCAAGCAAGCCTAAAACCAAAGCATCAAATATATTAACAGAATTATTGCCTAATTTATTAAATAATTAGGCAATAATATATATATCATTAAAATTCATTGTGGCTGTTAGCCAAACGATCGCTAAGTGCTGCCGCGGAGTTATAACCCATAAATTTAAGCCTATAATTGCGTGCAGCTACCTCAATTATGATTGCAAGGTTTCTTCCCGGTCTAACAGGAACTACAATCTCTGGGAGCTTAACTCCCAATATTGTCACAAATTCATCATGAAGCCCCAAACGTTCGTATGATTTCTCTCCATCCCACACTTCCATACGGATAACCAAATCAATTGTTTTTCTGTTTATTACTGAACCAACCCCGTACATTTGTCTTACATCAATTATCCCAACTCCGCGGAGCTCCATAAAATGACGTATGGACTCGGGGGATTCTCCCACCAAAGTGTCACGTCCGACTTTCATAATGTCAACAACATCATCTGCAACCAACCTATGTCCACGTTTAATCATTTCAAGTGCCGTTTCAGACTTTCCTATTCCTGATTCGCCGATAAGATATACTCCCACACCGTTTATATCCATTAATACACCATGTCTTGAAACCTGAGGTGCAAGAAGCATATCAAGATATGAAATAGCGCCGTGGAAAAGTTTAGTGGTAACAAGATTGGACCTAAACATAGGCCGTTTGTATTTTTTCGCAAGATTTAATATTTCATCAGGAACTTCTTGACCACGGCTGACAAGAACACATGGTATCGGGAAAGATAAGAACTTATCAACAATGAGCAGCCTCTGCTCAGTGTTTAAAAACTCACAAAGATAAGTCATTTCAACTTTTCCCCAAACCTGAATTCTATCTGCCGCGAAATAGTCAAAGAAACCAGCCAATTGCAAGCCTGGTCTGTTAAGGTTCGCAGTAAGGATTTCTATCTCATCGACTTCACCGTCATACAGCACCTCAAGTTCCAGTGCTTTAGCAAATTCTTCTATTTTAACTTTTGCCATTGTTTCCTCCGAATCATTAGTTGTTTAGAATGTATTTTTCAATTATTTTTGCCGGTCCGTCATCATCTGCTGTATCACAAACGATATCAGCCGCTTTCTTTAGTTCTTCAACAGCGCTTCCAACCGCCACGCCAACACCCGCGTTTTGTATCATTTCCAAGTCATTTAGCCCATCACCTATCGCCATACAGTCACTAGGATTTATATTAAATATTTCGCAGATCTTAAGTAGTGCTGCGCCTTTGTTGGTGTACTTGTTCATTATCTCTATATATTGACTTTTTGATTGCGTAATATATAAAAAATTGTCAAATTCTTTTTTCAATTTACCGAAAACTTTTTTGACTTTATTTTTATCATAGTCAATCATTAAAAGTTTAGGCGGATCCTCTATAATTTTCTCGGAAAGTTTACCTCCCAATTCAATACCTTTTATTCCCGTTATCTCAAAATATTGTTCACTTAAAGCACAGTGTTTTTCGATAAAATAGTCTTTATCAGTATAAAATTGGCAATACATATCATTATTGCTGGCAAAGTTTAATACTTCTCGCGCAAGCTTAATTGGCACAGGATTCGAATAAATTTTTTGCCCATTAAAAGAATCTTTTATCAATGCGCCATTGCAGCTGATTATCGGGCCTTGAGTGTTCAAAGCTTCCGCATATGGCAAAAGTGATGCATGCATTCTTCCTGAGGCCAGAACCACAATAATATCGTTATTCACTGCATTTTTTACTGCGGCTGCCGTTCGTTGGGATAGCTTTTCCCTAGAATTAAGCAAAGTCCCGTCCAAGTCCAACAATAATAATTTTATATCCATACTTAAATTATATCTAATCTTTTCTATCTTTGCCAGCTTTAAAATATTCGATTACAGATTGTGCTGCATCTTTGGACATTCCCTCAACTTTAAGCAATGAATCATAATCAGCGTTTTTAATTGCAGATACCGTAGGGAAAGTCATAAGAAGGGCTCGCTTGCGCTTGTCGCCAATTTTAGGTATATCATCAAGCACCGATCTGTAAGAACTCTTTTTTCTTAGCGAACGATGATAAGTAATTGCAAATCTATGGGCTTCATCTCGTATCCTTTGCAAAAGATGCAAAGCAGGTGAGCGCTTGCTTAACATAATCATTTCTTGGCTATCCCCAACGAAAATTTCCTCTTCTCTTTTGGCTAAGCCAATTGTATCAATTTTTTCAAAGCCCAACTTCTTCATAATCTCTCTTGCTGAAGAAAGCTGTCCTTTGCCGCCGTCAATTAAAACCAAATCCGGCATTGATGCGAAACCGTCGATTTTCCCCTGCTCCTGTTCTTTGATTAGCCGTTCAAAACGTCTTCTAATAACTTCAGCCATTGATTTGAAATCATCAGGTCCGATAACCGTCTTTATTTTAAACCGCCTATAATCGCTTCTTTTCGGAATTCCGTCTTCAAACACCACCATTGACGCGACAGTGTCAACTCCCTGAATATTTGATATATCAAAACCTTCTATCCTATTTGGAACAGAAGTAAGTTTAAGCTCTTCCTTAAGAGCCTTAACCGCACCGCCGGTTCGCTCATATTTTCTTTGCTGTCCTAAATTTATACGTTCCAGTTCTTGCGAAGCGTTTTCTTTCGCCATTTGTATTAGCTGTCTCTTTTTCCCCCGTTTTGGAATAGAAATATATACAGGACCCTGCCTAAGCTCGGACAAATATTCAACAATATTAGTTGGCTCCGTCAAATCATCGGAAATAAATATATCTTTCGGAACAATATTTTGATTTAGATAGTAGTTTTGAATAAAATACGATAATATTTCTCCAGCTTCGCCGCCTTCGGGCATATCCATAGAGAAACTTTCAGAGCCTATCACTTTGCCGCTGCGTATAATCAAAGCCTGTGCTACTGCCTGCAATTGATTATGTTCAACCGCAAATAAGTCAAAATTCTCATTGTTGGTCGCAATCACCCTTTGTCCCTGGTTTTGTGCAATCTCTATCCCTTTTAGGCGATCCCGATATTGCGCCGCTTTTTCAAACTGCGTTTTTTTAGAGGCTTCGTTCATCTTAGTTTCCAAATCGGCCCTCACCTTATCAACATCTCCGAATAAAAAATCTATAACATCGGTTATTATTGCCCTATACTCCTCCCTTGAAACACTTGCCAAACAAGGCGCGACACATCTTCCAATGTCATATTCAAGACAAGGACGCTCTTTACCTTTAATTTTTGATATATTCTTTTTGCACGTTCTGATTTTAAAGGTTCTGTTAACCGCGTCCACCATTTTTCGCATAGCAGTAGCGTCAAAGTATGGACCGAAATATTTTGCCCCGTCTTTTTTTACCTTGCGCACAATTTCTATGCGCGGATAATCATCCTTTAAATTTATTTTAATGTACGGATAATGCTTATCATCTTTAAGCATTATGTTATATCTGGGCATAAATTGCTTTATAAGGTTTGATTCCAAAGCAAAAGCCTCATGCTCGGTGTCAGTCACAATCCAGTCAATCTTTTTTACATGCTCCACCAAAGCCCTAGTTTTTATTGTAATGTTTTTCTCGTTTATAAAATAAGATTTTACTCTGTTTTTTAGTTTTTTCGCCTTGCCAACATAAATTATACTATCTTCTTCATCCTTCATTAAATATACTCCCGGAAGCTGAGGGATATCATTTATATTGTCCTTTATAGTTTGAATCATTTCCTTTACCCCGATACTAACAAACCTACTTCTACCTAATCATCTGTAACTTCATGGTTTGAATATCTTGTTTTTTTATCACGATAAAAATATAGTATTTTACTTTTTAATAAAAATTAGATACGCTGGTTATTCAATTGCGTTCTGATGTTTAATTACCTTCATTGTTTTCAATAATTTTTTCAAAAATCGACTTTGCGATTTGTTTCATATTCATGCTGCTTTTGTCGTAATCCTCCACTGCTATAGCTATTGAATAAGGATAGTTTTCATTATCTGAATACCCAACATACCATGAAACAGTTTTATAATATTCAGATTCATCTTCCACTTTGGAATAAATACCACAAATAGTTGTATTTCCAACAATGATAGGATTGCTTTCCTTCAATATGTTATCTAGGCTTTGAGCCACTGCGTAATTAAATGATTTTCTTATGGTGTCGTTTCTTTTTGACATATCAACACCTTCAATTTCTTTCAAAAGCCTCAGCGGAACAATCTTACCAGCATTTGCTATAGCGCCATATATCATTGCCATATGCATCGGTGTGGCAGAAACACCATAAATCCCCAGCCCGGCATTCGCCAAATCATAATCTGAAGTAAGAGAGTTAAGCGTCATTTCCGATTCATATAAAACTAAATCGCTGAATAAAAATTGATAATTGAATCCAACCTTTTCGGCAGCTCTTTGCAGATTTTTCACGCCAATTTCAACACTTAGCTGTGCTATGCCGCTTTTGCAATGGTTAGCTATCATTTCTTCAAATGTTTGTTCACCATGAAGTTTGTCACACTCGACGAGCCCATCTTCCGTATAGTATGCACCCTTACAGGCAAAGGATTTGCCCGAGAAATCAAGATTTTCCATGGCTACGGCCACAGAAACCACCTCAAATACTTCACCGGGAGCATAAGCTGATTGTACCGCCCTGTTGCTAAGAGACTCTTCATTAGCCCCACCATGTATTTGGTTGACGTCTATTTGAGTTAAATCAAATTGCGGCAGTGAAACCATGGCAAGTATTTCACCGGTCTTATAGTTTAAAACAACAGCCGCGCCATTATAATTTTTTAGCATATCTGAAATATCTGAATTTAGTTTAGCATCTATTGTTAGTGTTAAATCGCTCCCATGTGCAGCTTCGCTGACTAAGACTCGCTTTATTCTATCCGCTATACCTTCATTGAAGCCCAAAAGCCAAGCACCCTGCGTGGTTTCCACTCCCAAAGGTGAAAATCCATAAATATCGCCAATTATCTGGCTGACCGACATCCTTATTTCTTCATCGGCTATATAAGTTCTCTTGCTGTAGGCGGATCCCGCCAGTTCCAAGCCGTTCACATCATATATGCTGCCCGGAATAACCGAAGCGCGCTGCTCTCTAAGCCGAGGATTATATGCAGAACTTATCCACCTTCCCGAATACAATATAACATCATATATGAAATATCCCACAAGCAATGTGAAAAGCGAAATGAAAATAATTAAAACAACCGTGATATTTTTCTTAAGTCCTTTCACTCTTTCGCACCCTCCTCGCGATTCTTGTTTTGCTTAGAATTGCGTATTGCTATTGCCTGTAAAATACCTAGAAGTACCATAGTTACAATCATTGATGACCCGCCATAGCTTACAAGCGGCAATGTTATTCCCGTAAGAGGTATAAGCTTTATAACCCCGCCAAGAATAATTATAGTCTGGAAGGCGATTGTTGCAGTACATCCCAAGGCGAGCAAAGAAAAAAATGAATTTTCTGAGTTCATGGCGATTTTAAGGCCGCGAATTGTTATTAAAACATAAAATGCAATAACTAAAATTCCCATTAATATGCCCATCTCCTCACAAATGGAAGAAAAGACATAGTCTGTTGTATAAGCAGGAACATACCTAGGTGACCCCAACCCCAAGCCTGAACCAAAAGCACCCCCGGACACTATGGCAATGAGTCCATGAATAATCTGATAGCCTCCTGTATCCGCGGTCGCCCAAGGATTAATCCATACCTGTACCCTTACTCTCACATGATCAAATAAATTGTATGCAATTACGGAAGCTCCTGAAAAAGCCGCTATTCCCAAAAATGACATAAGACCGGACCCGGTGGCCGCATACATCATTACCATAAAGACGCAGAAATACAAAAGAGCTGCGCCCAAATCTTTAATTAAAACTAAAATTATTATACACAGGATTGCGAAAATATATGCGGGCATATATGCAAGCTGCCTTCTTTTTTCTCTAAACACGGAAGCAGTCGCAAGCACAAGAGCAATTTTCACGAATTCCGAAGGCTGTAGATTCACTCCCAGCGTCTCAAGCTGTATCCAGTTTTGCGCTCCGCCTATAACGTTGCCAAACAATAACGCCAGCAGAAGGAATGCTAAGCCACCACCAATAAATATCCATAATCCGCCCTCGGGGTAGTCCATCTTGCTTACGAAAACAATTGTCGCAATCATTGCCAATAACCCAATGAAAAACCACATAAATTGTCTTATACCCGTCATTGTTTCAAGCCGATAAAGCACAACAAGCCCGATTACCGCAAGCATATTCATGCATATCATGAGTGGCTTGTCCACCCTGCCCAGAAAATGTGGGATCGCATAATACTGCGCAAAAAGCAACACTATCAGCCCGCTTCCTATAAGAACGGAGACTAAATCTAATTCTTCGCTTCTAATTGAAAGCAATATAAAAGAAACTCCCACAAAAGTAGCAATCGCACCAAATGGCAGAGCGCTCCGCCTCCAAGCGGCCATTAAGAATCTCCCCCTTCAGCTATTTCAAACCGAAATTTTTGAGAACCCAGGCCTATAATATCATTCGAGCTTATCGGAATGCTGCCGCCGACTTTTATTTCGTTCAAATAGGTTGGTTTTCTTGAATAGGCACACATCATCCAATTATTCTTTTTCTTATAAATTTGAATATGGATTTTGGCAACACCTCGCGTAGCCACCTGTATATCGCACCTCTTAGATGAGCCAATTATATTATCATATCCTAAATAATATGTTCTATTTTTACCGAGAGCGGTAAGACTTGCTATTTGTGCGTTATTATAAATCATAACGTTAGGGCGTGAAGCGCGCGCTATGAAAATTGAGCGGATTAATACAATAAAACACAAAAAAAACAATATGTATCTGGCTATCAATGCCGTTATCTCATAGGATGCTGAATGCATTCGATTTCCCCTAAAAAATTGCAGTTTATTTTGTATATAATCTTTTTACATTATAACATTAAAGCTTTTTTATTAAAATACAAATCGGTTAATATTGTTTTTTATGATATTCTTGCCTGGTTCTTTGCTTTATCTAAATTATATATCACTCTATAAAAACAGCAGCATACCAATTTTGTTCTCTATCGTCATCCTCTTTAAGTGTGTATATAGGTAAATTAAACTTTTTAACCGTTGCAAACACATCTATTCCAACCGAGTGGAAAGCAGGCCGCGCCATTTTTTTGTTAACACAAGGTTTTCCGTCAAATCCGGCGCATTTTTTACAAACCGCACAGTCAGATAAGGAAAAAGCCATATAATAACCATTAGTAAACGCTCTGCTTTCCAGAAGATATGAAATATCCTGATTGGTTTTTTTATCATTGGCATGTACTATTATGCCGTAACTGTATCTTTTAAACATTTTTTCGTATTGTTCTAGTGAAACTTGCGGATTAGCCGATGGGCAAGTGTGTCCATATCCCCAGTCTTCGCAGCCAAACATACATTTAAGAAGTGTCCTGCTGTCAAAGACTATGTCATCAATGTTAAATAACACTGCGTCAACCGCACCTAATTCATATGCATATTCAATCATTTCATCAATTATTTTTTCTTCGGGTTTAGTCATTATTCCCCTCCAATGTTTACAAATCAAGCTGCATTATCGTCACAGATCTTTTCTCTCCGAATTTCTCTCCAATACTTTTAAGCTCGCCTGTAATATAAAATCCAAATTTTTTATGCATGGCTATGCTTTCTAGATTTTCCGAATCTATCCACGCACTGACAGCCCATAGCCCTGTATGTTTCGCTCTTTCAATCAATGCTTCCATCAATGCCGTGCCAATGCCCTGCCCTCTGTACTCCTTATGCACATAAACTGAATTTTCCGCAACCGGCCAATATCCTTCTTTGCTTCTTAGCGGTGAAAGAGAGCCATATCCTGTGACATTTCCGTTGTCTTCGGAAACAAAGATACAATACTTATCGCTGTCATGTTCATTAAACCATTTCATCGCGTCATAAAAGCTTCGCTCCGACCATGCCCAATTGGAACAGCTGTTTTTAATCGCATCATTATTAATCTCATTTATAGCCGAGACATCTTTTTCTTGCGCTTTGCGCAGTGTTATTTTATTATGCATGAAAGTATTATATCACAAAGATATATTGACACAATTGCAAAATGTACTATAATATGTTTAAGCTAAGATTAAGAAAACAATCGAAAATATACATCAAAAAGCGAGTGAGGGTTGGTGTAAGCCTCATATGAATGTATCGGTTAATGGACTTATGAGCTTACTGCGTTTGCAGCGTTTTCCACGTTAAGGACTTGAGTGTCCGGCCAATATGCCGGGAAATAAGGTGGCACCGCAGGAAACTGTCCTTATATGGGCGGTTTTTTTGTTTTAAAAAACAGTCAAGTTTAAAATATTAAGGAGTGATTTTATGGATGTAAATAAAAAAAGAGTTTTTTCTGGCATACAGCCTTCAGGCAGTCCCACAATTGGAAATTATATTGGTGCAATAAAAAATTATGTTGCCCTTCAGGATGAGTATGAATGCTATTATTGCATAGTTGATATGCACGCTATAACAGTTAAGCAAACTCCCGCAGACCTCAGAGCAAGAACAAAGAGTATTTTTGCGTTATTAATGGCATGCGGCCTCGACACTGAAAAATGCACTCTTTATGTGCAATCACATGTGCCGGCGCACGCTCAATTGTGTTGGATTTTAAACTGCTACACCTATATGGGCGAGGCTTCAAGGATGATACAGTTCAAGGAAAAATCCAAGGCCAACGAGGCCAATGTTAACGTGGGCCTGTTTGACTATCCTATTTTGCAGGTTGCTGACATTTTGCTATTTCAGACAAATCTTGTGCCAATAGGGGAAGATCAAAGACAGCATTTAGAGCTTACCCGCGATATTGCACTTCGATTTAACAACCTATACTCACCCACTTTTGAAGTGCCTGATATGCTTATTCCCAAAGTTGGAGGCAAAGTGATGTCTCTTTCTGAGCCTGAAAAGAAAATGAGCAAGTCGGATTCCGATGAAAATGGATATATAATGCTGCTTGATAAACCCGATGTTATTACAAGGAAAATTAAGCGCGCAGTCACAGACAGCGATAATTCCATATCGTATGATCCCATAAAAAAACCGGGCGTCTCAAATCTTTTAGAAATTTACAGTATTATGACAGATAAAACTTTGGAACAAAGTTCTCAAGATTTCAATAATGTTACAAGCTACGGGATATTCAAGCAGAGCGTCGCTGATGCCGTAATCGCAAAGCTTGAGCCCATACAAGCAGAATATAATAGAATAATAAGCGATAAGAAATATGTTGAGCAAATGATGTCAAAAGGTGCCCAAAACGCAGAACGCACGGCACAAAAAACATTGTCAAAAGTGATGAAAAAAATTGGAATGATGGAAAGGCCGAGAGGATAAATACCAAAGCTATTTATTGAAAGCCGATTGCCTTAAAAAGCATGAGGCATTTTAATTTATTTCTTATGATGCGGTCTTTCTTTAACCATTTCTAAAGCTTTCAGTACTTCAACCATTTGAACTGCTTGATATCCATAGTTAATAGTTGTTAGTCTTGAAAGCAGTCTACCTTTAGGCGAGGTAATATATAAAGGTTTTGTATGATTTAAAGCAATGGCGCATGCATCTAAATAGCATTTGTTGCATTGACACATATCCATAGTTTTTATTAAGTCTTTTGTTTTTTCTTTGACCAGTGTTTCAACAACATTTACTAAAATTAGTTCGTCAATGTTCTCTTCTTGATCCACTATATCGTTCATCTATCTACCTCCGGCAATTAAATCTTAATATCAAAATAATACCATATTTGTATATGCTTAATACAATATTAACACATTTTTATTAATTTTTCTCTCTTTCTGACAAAAACATATATTGTTGCGCAAGTGCTGCGTCTTGTCCAAATCTCTCAGCAGCATTTTTTCTTATTTCTTCATCCGTCATTTTTTTTCCGAAATATTCCCATGACGCTTTCCTTATCCATGTGTCAACTGGATATGCGTCTTTGCGACCCAAAGAATATATTAGCACGCAATCAGCCACTTTCTTGCCCACACCTTTAAATTTGCACAGTTCTTTTCTCGCTTCATCCAAAGGAAGGTTCCTTAGGTTTTCGTATGGATAACCATCACAAATCATTTGAGAAGTTTTTATAATATAGTCACTTCTATATCCACAGTTTTGCTCCATTAAATCTACACATTCAAGAGTAGCAAGAGCTTCCGGCGTTGGAAAAGCATATCCATATTCCATCTTGCAGCCGTATTTAGAGCATATATTGTTTATTATTTTCTTTATGCGCGGAATATTATTGTTGGCGGAAATTATAAATGAAATAAGAGTTTCAAAAAAAGGTTGTCTCAGCAAGATCAACCCTTCATATTTCTTTACGGCATCTGCAATTTTTTTATCTTTTTCTAAAATATGGACTGCTGACACATAATCATATTCACTGTCAAAATAATTTCTCCAAAAAAACAAATCTTCTTGGCTGCATTTAATTTTGGCATCAGGATACGTACCAGAGATTTCAGCGTATTTTTGCTCGGCTATTGCTTTCCATATTCCGTTTTCAAAATTCCATCTAAAACACTGACCGCTCAAAAAAGTGATATCAGGGCTAAAAACCCTGATTTTTTTTAGAATATGTTCCATTATATCAGACGGCTTAAAGCGTCTGCCATCTCTTCTTTCTCGCAAATCATACTGTGTAATACCTTTTTGTTTTTAAGCTTCGCCAAAGATTCCGGTGCTTTTGTATTGGTCAATTTCATCAATTTATCCATATCTTCAAAACCGTCTCCACTGCATTCTCCGCTTATGGCTTCAACAACAGCGCTTGTGAACTTATAAGGGTTGGCAGTGGAAAGCACGATTTTTTTGTTTCCGCTGGCATTAATTTTATCTAGCACTGCAAACCCTACCGCTGTATGAGGGTCAATAAGATAATTGTATTTTTCCCAAACTTTCTTAATCTGCTCTTTTGTTTCTTCTTCATTAGCCCAGCCGCCATCGAAACTTTTTCTGATTTTATATAAAAATGTCTCGCTTACGCTGAAGTTTTTTTTGCCGGCTAAGTCATTTTGAAGCTTTTTCACAAAATCACTGTCACCCTTGGATTCCTCGTGAAGCAGTCTTTCGAAATTCGAAGATATTATAATGTCCATTGATGGGGAAATTGTTTTAGCAAATTCCCTTTGTGTATCATACACTCCGGTATTTAGAAAATCATAAAGGATTTTATTTGAATTTGAGGCGCAGATTAGTTTTCCTATAGGCAACCCCATTCGCTTTGCATAAAATCCCGCTAAAATATTTCCAAAGTTGCCCGTGGGAACAACAAAATCAACATATTCGCCCGATTTAATCGCATCTTCATCTAAAATAGATATATATGATGTGAAATAATATACTATTTGAGGCAAAAGTCTGCCTAAATTTATCGAGTTTGCAGAAGAAAATCTATAACCTTGTTTCTTCAAGTTTTCAGAAAAAGCTTTATCTCCAAAAATCTTTTTAACTCCGGCCTGTGTATCATCAAAATTACCCTCAACGGCAACAACTTCAGTATTTTCGCCTTCTTGAGTCGCCATTTGAAGATACTGAATATCTGAAACACCGTTATACGGATAATAAACAACTACTTTTGTTCCAGGAACATCTTTGAACCCTTCAAGCGCCGCTTTTCCGGTGTCTCCAGAAGTCGCTGTCAAAATCATTATCTTTTCTTTAATATCATTTTTCCCCACAGCTTTTGTCATTAGGTGTGGCAAAAGCTGTAGCGCAACATCTTTAAATGCTGATGTTGGACCATGCCAAAGTTCAGCCGAAAACAAATTTTCGTCAAGTTTCTTTACGGGGACAATTTCTTTTTCACTGAAAGTTCGGTAAGCTTTTGATACAGATTCCTTTATCTCTTCTTCAGAATAGTCAGTTAAGTAAATTGATAGTATTCTTTGAGCCGTATCCTGATAGGATAATCCCTTAAGAGCGAATAAATCTTCGGATGTAATCTTCGGTATTTCCTGTGGAACAAAAAGACCACCGTCGCTCGCAATACCTTGAGCAATAGCGGTCGAAGAACTTACAGCGCCGCGGTCACCCCGTGTGCTGATATAAAGCATAAAATCCTCCTTGGTTGGTTAACCCAGTATATATTCTTTTAAAAACTCCGGAACATCACTTTTGTCGCCAGAAACAGACATAACAACCTTGATTTCTCTTTCATTTGCGAGTTTGTTTATTCTTTTAACTATTACTTCTAATTCTTCATTACTGAAGAGTCCCGGGATGCCATCTATATATATTTTTTCTATGTCATAATCAGAAGCCATAACACCGCCAACAAATCCCAATAAATATTCAAGAGTAAGCTTACCATATTCCTGGACATCGATATATCTTATATCATGGTGCAAATCCAACATACAATGATTGTCCTTATCTAAAAATACTATGTCACCTTTAACATTGTTAACATCGGCG
This sequence comes from Christensenellaceae bacterium, assembly GCA_963675575.1. Classification (GTDB taxonomy): domain Bacteria; phylum Bacillota; class Clostridia; order Christensenellales; family UMGS416; genus JAGLOK01. The sequence goes on along the minus strand of OY776378.1, from coordinate 1,437,197 downwards.
TTAGCCATTTTTATCATTTCTTTGGTTTTGCCTGTACCTCTTCTGGCGTAAATTATTTTAAGCATCTGTACCTCCAAGTTAATTGTTGTTTTCATTATATATCAAAACGTAAAACTTTCAAAGATTTATTGTATTTCAAATTTAAAATATTTTACTTTACACCAGTTCTTTAAGTTTTTGAGTCAAAATATCAAAATCTTGAACACTTAGGGTTTCGGCACGGGCGGTTTCTTTCACACCGATTTCTAAAAGCATTTTTTCAACTTGAACTTTATTCACGCCGTACCTAATTGAAATATTTCCTTTAAGCTGCTTTCTTCTTGATGAAAAGGCAGTTCTTACACACTCCCTAAAATCGTCAATATTGGAACGTATAATACCATTTTGAATCTCAATGTTTACTAAAGCACTGACAACACTAGGTGGCGGTGTAAAAACTCCGGGCTGTAAATCGAACATTTTTGTCGCATATCCTCTACATTGTGTCATCACGGACAATACTCCATACTTTTTATTGCCCGGATTTGCCGCAATTCTTTCTGCTACTTCTTTTTGAACCATTATTGTAATGTTTGTTATCGGAAGATTGCTGTCTAAAAGTTTCATCATTATAGGAGTCGTTATATAATATGGCAGATTTGCACAAACACCAAACGGTACGCCTATGTGTTCTTCATAGAGCTTATCCAAATCCATTTTCATAAAATCTTCAAATAGTATATTGATATTATCTTCTTCAATAACGTCCTTATATAAATCTTTAAACTTGCTGTCAATTTCTATGCCAATTACTCTCGAGCATATTTTTGCAAGTTCTTTGGTAAGGCCTCCCGGCCCTACTCCTATTTCCAAACAAACGCTCCCACTTTTTTGAGTGGAAGCGATTTTTTCCAATATTTTTTTGTCATATATGAAATTTTGCCCCAAACTTTTATTTGGATATATTGAGTTTTCCCTTATTGATTTTTTTATATCAACCATTAATTAATATCCATATCTTATCACATAGATTTTCCATTCGCGTTTTCTTCCCCAAACTACACATTCTTGAGCTGTGTTCATAAACACATCTATTTGGTTCCATCGGTCCGGATCATGTCTAAACCCACCAGTGTCTTCAGCTATGCAATATCCGTACCCAGGAACATATAGCAAAGAACCATACGGAAAAGTGTTTGGCACAACAGCACATGATCCTGGATTTTCCAATGTTCTTGTCGACCTTGGCCAAGTGCCTGTCGCTGTAGTATGTCCTGTATGCGTATAAGCGGTCACATGTGCAACAACAGTGTCTACATAGCTACTTGTTGTGCCTGGAACTGTGGGGTTTGTCGACTGCTCATCTGGATTTTTGACATCCGCCGGGGGCTCTCCTTCTTCCGCATCGGATCCGGCACGGGTTAATCCTGTGCCATTTAGAACTATTTTATTTACAGGCTCTTTAATCATATTCTCTTTAATTGCTTTTCTGCTAGACTCCACTCCGTTAATGTACTTAACTTCATACGTAACCTCAGCGGAGCCGTCTTTACCTTTTTGAGTTATAGCATATAGTCCCTTTAAAACTGTGGACGTTTCTCCATACTCAGTTTCATACTCTACTGTTACTTCTTCTGTAATTATTTTAATTTCGACCAAATCAAAAGTAATAAGCATTTTATCTGCAAGAGCAGCCTCTAAATCTGGCGCAATCAAATCGTCTTCGTCATATTCTATTCCTGCTTCATCAAGCGCATCAGCCACTGTGCCTTCATACATTATTAAAGATTGCTCTTCATCATATGTTTTAACAGTCACATCCATAGCCCGCTTAATTTCCAACTGCATTCTATTATATGCTACAGTGTTCAAAGAAGGATAAACAATATCTTCATCGCTAATCTTAATATTATTCGTTTTTAAAATATCTGAAACAGTTCCGCCATTGGTCGGAACAAGAATAGTTTCGTCATTATCCTGTATATAGATCATCTTCTGTGCCGGAACCAAGTCTACGTTTTCAATAGGCATTTCCTCTTTGAATACGCCTCCGCCTGCCGCCAAAGCTATTGATCCCGATGCCAAGACTATAACAGCTAACATTGTAATAGCGGCCGCAACTCTTGAAATGCGAATATTCCCAATTACTAATAAAGATTTATTAAGCCATGTGTAAGCTTTGCCTCTGCTCTTGCCTCGATTATTCCTTTTCCCTAAATGGCTTGTACTTCTTGAGCGCTTTCTGTTGGGTTCTGCTTCACTATTTGGTACCATATCGAAAATTCTTCTGGACAACTTTCTATCAGCATGCTTTTTTGATGCAAATATCTCCAAAATTCTTATTTTCAAATAGTCAAATGAAAAGCCCGCCTTTATTGACGATTCATTGTTTTCTCTCGATTTTATTTTGGTTGCTGTTTCTTTTTTTAATCTAATCATTTTCAAAAATATATCATCAAAATATATTAGCCTTTACTATAAGATGTTACAATTTTATTACATTTTCTTTAAATAGTCAATAGTTATATGGATAATTAAAATACAATACTTATTTACAGTATATAGCATAGAATGTATAATTGACACATGAGAAATTTAAAATTACAGGTATATTCAATACTTTTGTCCCTAATAATAATGTCAAGCATTTTTTCTTCCTGCGCTAAAATCGAAGAAATTCCCTTAGAAAATTATTACAATAATCTTCGAAAAATGAATTTTGAGCGCATTTATACAATGCTTTCTGAATCCTCCAAAGATGAAATATCACTCGATGATTTGGTTATACGATATACAAACATATATAGCGCCATTTCAATTAATTCCATGACATATGATTTAGTTTCCAAAGAATACGTTGATGACTTATGCCATGTGTTTTTCATTCTAAATGTTAATTCACAGAAGTTAGGCGAATTCAAGCTAAATATGTCAGCAACTTTTATTAAAGAAAAAGGAAAATGGAAAATTCAATGGGAGCCTTCTCTGTTACTTCCCGGCATGGGTGAAGAAGATGTTGTAAGGATTACTCCCCTGCCCTCTTCAAGAGGAGAAATTTTTGCATCAGATGGAAGACTTTTGGCTCAAAACGCTATTGCAACATCTGTATATGCCAATATAGATAAGATACAAAATGATGAAAGCTTAATCAGAATTGTCGCACCCATCATTGGTATGGAAGAAAGCGAGATAAGAGAAAAGCTAGCACCATATTATAAGAAGCTTGAGAATGCTCTTGAGGACACAAACGATGATACAGCTCAGGAATACACTTCCACGTCAAGTATAGTCGTTCTTAAAGCGTTTTCAAAGGATAATGGCCTTACCGAAGAGCAGATGCAGCAACTTTTAGCTATAGATGGAGTAGGCATTGACACCGAATACATGTCAAAATACAGATATTATCCTAATGGAAGCGTTCTTTCACACGTATTAGGTTATGTAGGGCTAATGACTGCAGAAGAGGCGGCGCTTTCGCAAAATTCTGCTTTGCCAGCCGACACTATGATTGGAAAATCAGGCCTTGAAAAGGAATATGAGATGCAGCTTAGAGCCCAGCCGGGTTATAAGCTTACAATTAACGATAAATACGGCCATGAAAAGCAGGTTGTAGCTCACAAAGACGGACAAAACGGTTCTGATTTGCGACTTAATATTGAATTAAACATACAAATAAAATCAGAATTGCTTCTTATGGAAAACTTAACAAAAGAAATGTCAGGAGCTGTAATTGTTTTAAATCCCTATGATGGAAAAGTTTTATCAATCGCAAGTTATCCGACATTTGATCCAAATCTATTCGCATTTTCCATGAGTCAGGATCAGTGGGAATATTTAAATAACCCAGAAAACAGAAATCCCTTATACAACAGAGCCTTACAGGGTTTGTATCCTCCAGGATCTACTTTTAAGCCTTTGACCGCATCAATTGCAATAGACACCAACTCTATAAACAGAAACTTTGTTTTTACCGGAAAGATTGAAGATGATATATGGATTCCAAGCGATCCCGAATGGGTATACCCCGGAATTAAAAGATTTTCAAGAACCCCGGCTCCTCTAAACATGGAAAATGCTATCGCCTATTCCGACAACATATATTTTGCTTATGTCGCCATGCAGATAGGCCGTGAAACTTTTTATGAGTATTGTGAAAAATTTGGAATGAACGAGGCTATACCTTTTGATTTGAGCGTTCAGTCGGCAAAAATATCCAACTCCGAAAAAATTCCCGACATAAAAATGCTGGCTGACTCCGGCTATGGGCAAGGAGAACTGTTAATAACTCCTCTTCAGATGGCCTCAACTTTCGCAGCTCTTGCAGATGATGGAAATATTATGGTTCCAAGACTTCTCAGCTCAATAAATATTGTATCCGAAAATAAATATTTCATACAAGAACAATTTAATTCCGAAGTTTGGAAAGAAAATATAATAAGCCCTTATGCTCATGATATACTGACTCCATATCTACGCAAAGTAATAACACACGGAACAGGAACAAAAGCATATATATCAGGTCTTATGACATACGGTAAAACAGGAACAGCGGAAATTGGCACAGATAAATCACGTGAAATTGCATGGTTTATAGGCTATACGCTCGGAGATGACCCGAGGCTTGTGTGTGTAATGGTGGAAGTGCCTACCGGTAAAGGCGAAGTTAAATATGAAATAGCCAAAAACCTTTTTAAATAGCTAGTCCCAAGTTATCAAAAGCGAAAAAATCCCATTTTTATACCAATAGACATTTACTAGCGTTTCGTCTTTTCTATATGAAGCATCAAATTTCTTTTCGCTTATTTCTTCTCTTATTGTTTCATAAAGATATTCTTCAAGCCTATAAACATATTGCTCAACCAGCTCAATTTCAGTTTCACCAAAATCCAAAATCACACCATTTGGCGTATTAATCTTGCTTTGAATATCATGTTCAAAGCGTGGTACAATTGAAGGAATGTTTTCAGGCCAAGTTATTTCACTGTCTTTTCCATTTGAGATAATATCCTCAAATATTCCGTTTGTAGCTGTAGAATCAGGCTCATTAGCATCTGGCGTCGGTGAAGTAATAGTTACGTCGACATTTTCGCCTAGTATCTTGCCTACAACTTTTTCAACAGTTTCTTCTTTTATTTGATTTTGAACAGACTCACAAGCTGTAGCAAATAATGCAAAAGAAATAATTAAAAATATAAAAATAGTTTTCTTCATAATCGCCTTTTATCAATATTGAAATAATATTGATTTTAACAAAATAACAGCTGTTATACAATTAATATTGGATTAAAATACTAAGTAAATAGTTCGAATTCATTAAATTGCAAAAAAAGGAACACCTTGGTTAAGATGTTCCCTTAGTGAATTATACAATTTATTATTTTCCTTTTTTGCTTTGGTAATCCTTCAAAGCCGCCTGAAGAGCTTCTTCTGCAAGAATAGAACAATGTATTTTCGCCGATGGTAGTCCACCAATCGCATCAAGCAGCTCCTTGTTTGTGAACTTCATTGCTTCTTCTATAGTTCTGCCCTTTATCATCTCGGTGGCGACAGAGCTGGACGCAACCGCCGCCCCGCATCCGTATGTCTTGAATTTGACGTCAGTAATTACATCATTTTCAACCTTAATATCCATTTTCATAATATCCCCGCAAGCAGCACTTCCCACTTCACCCGTGCCGTCGGGATTTTCTATCTCACCAACATTTTGTGGGTTTTTAAAATGTTCCATTACTTTATCATTATACATTTGTGACATATTAATTATCCTTTCTTATACAACGGTGACATATTTCTTAGTCTCTCCACAATTGGTTTCAAGGCTTCTATTGTCACGTTAACATCATCCATAGTGTTCATTTCTCCCAAAGTCAGCCTTAGCGAACCGTGAGCTGTTGCATGGTCCAGTCCTATTGCAAGCAATACATGTGAAGGATCCAAAGACCCCGATGTGCAAGCCGATCCGCTGGAAGCGGAGATTCCAATTATATCCAACGAGAGCAATAGTGACTCTCCTTCAATATACTTAAATGAAAGATTCGCGTTGTTGGGCAGTCTTTTTGTTCTGTGACCATTTAGTTTGACATCTTCGATGATACTCATTAGTCCATTTATAAAAGCGTCACGCATTTCAATCTGCCGAGCATTTTCTTGCTCCAAGTTATTATATGACAGCTCCAAGGCTTTAGCCAAACCTATTATACCTACATGATTATATGTTGTGGGGCGTTTGCCTCTTTCCTGACCGCCGCCATAAAGGAGGTTATCAATCCTTATGCCTTTTTTCACATATAGCGCACCTACACCTTTTGGCCCCCCAAACTTATGGGCGGAAAGCGAAAGTAAATCAATATTCATCTTTTTTACGTCTAAGTCAAGATGCCCGACTGCCTGAACCGCATCAGTATGAAAAAACACTCCTTTTTCCTTACAAATGGCCGCTATCTCTTCAATTGGCTGTATTGTACCAATCTCATTATTGGCAAACATAATCGTTACCAGAACTGTATCTTCTCTTATTGATTTTTCAAGTTCGTCCAGCAATATCAATCCGTCTTCATCAACCGGAACATACGTGGCTTCCCAACCGTTTTTTTCCATAGCCTTTACAGTATGCAAAACCGCATGGTGTTCAATTGTAGATGTAACAATATGCTTGCCTTTTTTTATGTTGGCAGTCGCGACTCCGCGTATAGCCCAGTTATCCGATTCTGTTCCGCCGGAAGTAAAATATATTTCACTGTCGCTACAGTTCAAAATATCCGCTACCTTTTTTTTTGCTTTTTCCACTTCGCTTCTAGCCGTTCTTCCATAGCTGTAAACACTGGACGCATTGCCAAACTCTTGCGAAAAATAAGGAAGCATGGTTTCGAGCACTTCCTTTTTAACCGGCGTTGTTGCCGCATTATCTAAATATATTCTTTTATTATCGCTCATACTATCATTCCTCGAGCCTATCTAATAAATCTTGAAAATTCATATTTTCCACCGTTTTTCTGACACTTTGATTAACTTCTTCCCATATGACTTTACCAGCACAGGTTTCTTCTCTTTCACACCCGCTGTCTACATATTGTTTGCAATGAACAGGAGCAAAATCACCCTCCAAGCACACTATAACGTCCCAAGCGGAAATGTTTTTGGGATGCTTTGCGAGTTTATATCCACCTTTTGCGCCTCTCATGCTATTAACAATTCCGGCTTTTCTTAGCTTTACAATAAGCTGCTCAAGATATTGAACAGGAATATCCTGTCTTTCGGAAATGGTTTTTATAGCAACTGTGTCTCCGTCATAATTTTTAGCCAGTTCATATACGGCATTAACGCCATAACGTGCCCTTGTAGAAACTCTCATATTAAATCCTTAAACATAATTTTTTAACTGTTCTTAACTTAACATACCTAAGTTTTTTTGTCAAGATTGTTGGTTGCTATATTTAGGTAGACTCAATTTTTTATTTCAATACGTCATTTTCATATAAAGGATATTTTTTACAAAGCGCGAGTACCTGGGCTTTAACATCATCAATCGCACTGTCGCCTTCTTTTACAATCCTTGAAATAAGCTTACCAATAAGAGCAAAATCATCCTCTTTTAAGCCTCTGGAAGTTACTGCCGGAGAACCAAGACGTATTCCACTTGTGGTAAAAGCGTTTTCAGTATCGTTGGGTACACTGTTTTTGTTAGCTGTAATATTTGCCGCCTCAAGCTGTTTTTCAACTTCTTTTCCGGTTTTATTAAAGGGGCGTAAATCAAGCAGCATTAAGTGATTGTCTGTTCCCCCGGAAACCAAAGTCATGCCTTCTGAAATCAGAGTATCTGCAAGAGTTTTCGCATTTAATAATATTTGTTTTTGATATTGATTAAACTCTTCACTTAATGCTTCTTTAAAGCAAATTGCTTTAGCCGCAATAATATGCATCAGAGGCCCACCCTGCATACCTGGGAAAACTGCGCGATTTATCATCTTCGCATATTTCTTTTGGCACATAATCATTCCACCGCGAGGTCCGCGAAGTGTTTTATGCGTGGTCGTTGTTGTAAAGTGCGCATAAGGTATCGGTGAAGGGTGTAACCCAGCCGCGACAAGTCCTGCAATGTGGGCAATGTCCGCCATAAGGTAAGCTCCCACTTTGTCCGCAATCTCCCTAAAGCGTTTAAAGTCAATTGTTCTTGGATATGCACTGGCGCCTGCAACAATTATCTGCGGCTTGTTCTCCACAGCAAGTCTTTCAAGCTCATCATAGTCTATTGTCTGTGTCTCATCGCTCACTCCATATGGCACGATGTTAAAAAACATTCCTGAAAAATTAGCAGGGCTTCCGTGTGTTAGGTGACCACCATGGTTTAAGTTCATTCCCAAAATTGTGTCGCCTGGCTTAAGTACTGCTAAATAGACAGCTGTGTTCGCCTGTGCTCCAGAGTGGGGCTGAACATTAACATATTCGCAGTCAAAAAGTTCTTTTGCGCGATCTCTTGCCAAATTTTCGGCAATGTCCACATATTCACATCCGCCATAATGTCTGTAGCCTGGAATGCCTTCGGCATACTTGTTGGTAAGATGAGAGCCAGCCGCGGCCATAACCGCCGGGGAAACAAAGTTCTCTGAAGCTATAAGCTCCAGATGCTCCTGTTGCCTTTTGAGCTCCAGTTCCATAACATCTGCGATTTCAGGATCAGTTTGCCTCATTGCTTTGATATCAATCATAAAAAACTCCTATATAAAAATTTAAATTTTAAACAGTTAAAAAAATATTATAAATTACCTCGAGCATTTACACAAGTATCACGCCTTAAAATAAGTCATGCTTTGTGCTTTCATGCGAATAAATTTCTTATTAAAAAGTCTTAATGCGAAGTATGAACCAAATGATAAAATTATTCCTATCAAAGCAGAAAACACTTGAGCGTTGTCGCCTTTTATCACGTTTACCCCTACAACTATAGCGCCAACAAGCACTGCAAGCGGAAAAACGTATAGCAAAACAGTTGAAAGAAGATAGAATTTTCTTTCAACATCCACAAATACTTCATCGCCGACTTCTATATCTTTTGTATGAGGAAGCTTTAACACCATTTTACCCGTGTCTTTGGCCATCATACATGCACCGCACTTTCCACATGCAGAAGATCTGTAAAATTCAACTATAACTTCGCCGTTTTCTATTGCTACTACTATTCCTTTTTCATAATCCATCTATATCACCTATTAAATCCTTTATCACTTCTCCCGCAAGCAAAAGTCCTGCGCAAGATACAGCAAACATCGCGCTGCCAATCGGCCCTTCTTTAACTTTTACAGGCAGTTCTTTTGAAAAAATCACTTTCAAGTTCTCTATGTTTCTCTTTTTAAGTTCGTGACGAACTTTTTTTGCCAATGGATCGTTATATGTTTTCTTGATGTCCGCAACTTCAAACATGTTTCCGTTAAGTCTACCTCCCGCACCCATTGAAGAAATTATTTTAACATCGTCATTTACGCACTTCTCAATCAAATCCATCTTGTGATTAAAAGAATCAATAGCATCCACTATATAATCAAAATTATTAAGGTCCAAATAAGAACTATCTTTGGTCCATACTTCACAATAATAACACACTTCAGCTTCTGGGTTTATATCTTTAAGCCTCTTTGCCATAACTTCAGCTTTATACTGCCCAATAGTAGAAGTCAATGCAGGTATTTGCCGATTTATGTTTGACTCTTCCACAACATCGCTGTCCACTAATACTATTGTACCAACTCCGCTTCTAGCTAGGGCTTCAGCACATATGGAACCCACACCACCCACACCAACAACCAACACTTTTGATTGCTTTAGCGCAGTTGTTTTCGCTCTGCCAATTAATATTTCGAGCCGTTCAGTCTGACTCATTGTTTTTTTCCGCGATTACTTTTATTTTAAGTTCGTTAAGCTGCGCTTCGTCCACATAATCAGGAGCGCCGGTAAGCAGACACGAACCGCTTTGCACCTTGGGAAATGCTATTGTGTCTCTTATGCTCTTCGCTCCCGAAATTAACATCACCATGCGGTCTAAGCCATATGCAATGCCGCCGTGAGGAGGCGTACCGTATTTGAAGGCGTCCAACAGGAAGCCAAATCTGTTTTGCGCTTCCTCGTCCGAAAAGCCTAAAGCTTTAAACACTCTTTTTTGAACATCTCCCCTGTGTATTCTTATGCTTCCGCCGCCAATTTCGTTGCCGTTAAGCACTATGTCATAAGCTTTAGCCCGAACTTTGCCCGGCTCGCTTTCAAGCAACTCCAAATCTTCATCATTAAGTGCGGTAAAAGGATGATGCATAGCTGTGTATCTTCCCTCTTCCTCGCTGTATTCAAACATTGGAAAGTCGGTTACCCAAAGGAAATTAAATTTATTTTCATCAATTAGATTCAGTTTCTTCGCCACTTCAAGACGTATCTGTCCCATTGCGGTAAGCGATGTTCTCCAAGTGTCTGCCACGACAAATATAATGTCTCCCACTTGGGCTGAGCATTTATCTATTATCGAATTTATTTCATCTTCAGTTAAAAATTTTGCTATTGGTGAACGAACTCCGTTTTTTTCAACAACCATCCAAGCAAGACCTTTTGCCCCATATAGCTTTGCATGCTCTCCGAGTTTGTCTATCTCTTTTCTGGAATACGCTTCATCTGCGCCTTTGGCACAAATAGCGCATACCATACCATCATTTTTGCTCGTAATCGAGGAAAATACCTTGAACTCACAATTTTGAACTTCATCATTTATTGAAACAATTTCCATATCGAATCTAGTGTCAGGTTTGTCGCTTCCAAAGCGTTCCATAGCATCTTTATATTTTAATCTTAATAAAGGAATATTGACATTTATACCAGCCACGCTTTCAAAAACTTGTTTTATCAGCCCTTCGTTTATGCTAATCACGTCGTCCACGTCCACAAACGACATCTCCATATCAATTTGAGTAAACTCCGGCTGTCTGTCAGCCCTCAAATCCTCATCTCTAAAGCATTTAGCGACTTGATAGTATCTATCAAAGCCAGACACCATAAGTAGCTGCTTGAACAGCTGTGGAGACTGTGGCAAGGCGTAGAACTTCCCCGGCTGCACTCTGGATGGCACAAGATAGTCTCTGGCACCTTCTGGTGTTGATTTGTTCAATATAGGAGTTTCAATATCTAAGAAATTATTTTCGTTTAAATATTCTCTGACGGCTGTTGTAATTTTATGCTTTAGCAGTATATTTCTTTGAAGACTTGTTCCTCTTAAATCAAGATATCTGTATTTGAGCTTTGTCTGATCGCCAACATTTTCATCCCCTACTACAAAGGGCGTGGTTTCTGAGGCGTTTAAAACCTCGATTTTACTAACCATTACTTCAACTTCGCCTGTAGCAAGCTCAGCATTTATATTTGTGGCATCTCGCAGTTTAACATCTCCGATTACCGAAAGAACATATTCACTTCTGACTTCCTGCGCCTCTTTGAAACATTCTGGATTGATTGCCTCATCAAAAACTAGCTGAACAATTCCAGTTCTATCTCTTAGCCAAATAAAAATAAGCGAGCCTAAGTCGCGCCTGCGCTGCACCCATCCGCATAGGGAAACTGTTTCACCTGTATTGTTCTTGTCAATATTTCCGCACATATGAGTTCGTGGATATGTATTAGATGTTTTCATCATTTTCCTTCAATCGAATTTATAAGATTTGATAATTCTACAACTATCTGCTCCCCGGTTTCCATTGATTTTAGAGAAACAGTTTTGTTTTTGATTTCATCTTCGCCAATTATCGCCACGTATTTGCAGTCTATTTTGTTGGCATACTTCATTTGGGCTTTTAGGCTTCTTTCCATATAGTCAGTTTCTGTAATATATCCTTTTGCTCTAAGCTTCGCCATTTCAATCGCAACAATGTTTTTCGCATTTTCATCTGCCGTGGCAAAATATATATCAATTTTTTTTGGCTTAGGTATCTTAGTCCCCGCCGCCTCCATTGTAAGCAGTAGACGCTCCATTCCCATACCAAAGCCAACCGCAGGTAAAGGATTGCCACCTATTTCCTCGATAAGATTGTCATATCTTCCCCCGCCGCAGACTGTTCCCTGCGCACCAATAGTTTCAGTTACAAATTCAAACACTGTCTTTGTATAGTAATCCAAGCCACGCACTATAAGAGAATCAACTTCGTACACTTGATCCAAATCATCCAACGTGCTTTTCAGCGTTTCAAAATGATTACTGCAATCATCACACAGATTATCAATAGTTCTTGGCGCATCTTTAACAATGTTCTTGCATCCATCCACTTTGCAATCCAGTATTCTTAATGGGTTTGTTTCAAAACGCTCCCTGCAAGTGCCGCACATATCATCAATATTATCTCTTAGATAGTCTTTAAGTACTTCATTATATGTGGGTCTGCAAGCAGGACACCCGATTGAATTTAGTTTAAGTGAAACCGAAGTCAAACCAAGCTCTTTAAGCAAAGTTTTTGCAAGCAGTATTATTTCTGCGTCCGCATATGCGGACTTGGTGCCGAAAAACTCAGCGCCAAATTGATGGTGCTCCCTCAGTCTTCCTTTTTGAGGGCGCTCATATCGAAAAACCGGTGAATTCAAATAATACATTTTTATAGGCAACGCGCCTTGATCAAGATTGTTTTCAAGGAATGCCCGTGCAACACCCGCTGTGCCCTCAGGCTTTAGCGTAAGCGAGCGATTGCCTTTATCTGTGAAAGTGTACATCTCTTTATTAACAATGTCTGAAGTTTGGCCTACACCGCGCAAAAAAAGCTCGGTGTGCTCGAAAGTCGGCACTCGTATTTCCTGAAAATTATATTTTTCAGCGATGTTTCGCATAATGCGCTCTATATAGTGCCACTTATAAATATCCTGTGGCAAAACATCCTGTGTTCCTTTGGGAGCTTTTGTTATCAGCATTCTATTACCTTCTTTTGAGTATTGAGTTAATTATAAGCGAAAAAGTCATCTTTTTTCAAGAGCTGGGCGTCAATATTATCAATATAATGTGATATTGACTTGTGATTTGCAAATCTGACGTGTTTATTAATGTCATAATACATACGTTTTGATATCGCGCCTGCTCCTAATGCTATAAGGTTATGAGTTTCTTCCATGATATCAATATTATATACACAGTTCTTGCTCTCCTTTGCAAACCCTACATTTTCAAGATTTCCAGACATATACTTTTGTCTATACATGTAGTAAGGGTGCATTCCCATTTCATATGCACGTTTGTGTGATAGTTCCACCATGCGGTTTATGGTTTCAACGTCAGTAAAATTATATCCATCCATATTTTCTTTGAGCTTAGAAGCTCGCTTTATTGCAAGAGTATGAATGGTTAAGTTGTCAATATACATCTTTGCTACTTCATTCAAGGTGTGTTCCAACATTTCTGTTGTCTCTCCTTCAAGCCCCAATATTAAATCCATGTTTATAATAAAATCAAATTTACGAGCAATTTCAAAAGTATTTTTTATATCCGCCGATGTATGAGGCCTTTTCATCCTTTTAAGCGTGTCATCGTTCATCGACTGCGGATTTATGCTTATCCTTGTCACATCGTTTGCATCAAGCATTTTAAGCATGTCATAGTCTATCGTGTCGGGTCTTCCCGCTTCAACTGTCAACTCCGTGCCTTTTTCAATATCGATATTGCTAATTATCTTTTGCAGCAATACAGCTCCGATTGACGTTGGTGTTCCTCCGCCTATATATACGCTTCTCAAGGCTTTTTCGTTTATCTTCCTCCAACTATTGAACCACTCAATTTCTTTTAATAAAGCCTGAGTATATTCATTTAGCGGAGCTTTGTGTTTTGACATATCAAAGCTAATAAAAGAACAATATTCACATCTTGTAGGACAAAAAGGAATTCCTATATATAAATCTACACTTTTTTCACAATCAACCTTATATATTCCCTTTTGCGAGCTGATTATTTTTTCAACAAGCTCCAGTTTCTTGCCTGACACCCCATAGTTGTTTGCAAAAATTTCGTGCGCTTTTCCTTCAGTTTCGATGTTCATTGATCGGTAAAACTGTGTCGGACGAACTCCCGTAAGAGCGCCCCACGGAAGTGCTTTAGCATTAACCGACTTAATAACATTGTACACAGCTAGCATTGCAGAGCGCTTCAAATGCCTTATATATTTAATATCAGTTGAAATATCGTTTGGATTATATTCAAAGACGAATTCTTTATTTATTAATCCCTCAACAAAGTTCACTTTTTCCTTCCACTTTCCGTCATCTTCAATGTGAGTGTGATAAAGCTCTATATCTGCATTATCTTTTTTTTCATAAGTAATTTTCTCAAACGAATAAAAAAGCCGAATTATATCAGCTATATCATTGTTTATTTTAGGTATATTTGTTATTAGTTTAATCATTGCCTTGTGTCTTTACTGTTCAATATTATTGTTACTGGTCCATCATTTAAAAGTCTTACATTCATATCCGCTCCGAAAATACCCGTTTGAACATCTATTCCTTCTAATCTGACTTTATTGGCAACATCCAAATATAATTCTTCGGCCTTTTCGGGAAGCTCAGCTTTCGTGAAGCTTGGACGGTTTCCTTTTCTTGTTTGTCCCAAAAGAGTAAACTGCGAAACTAAAATAATCTTCCCGCCAATATCTTTTATAGAAAGATTCATTTTGTCTTCATTGTCCTGGAAAACTCGCAGATTAGCAATCTTCTTAGCAATATATTCAACATCGAAGTCAGAATCGCCTTTTTCGCATCCAAGCAAAACCAAATAACCGACATCGATTTGTGAAATTATTTCTCCCTTAACCTCAACTTCAGCCGAGTCAACTCTTTGCACAACGGCCAACAATTAAGAAGTCCTCCTATATACTCTTATCCAACCATCCATTTGTTTGATTTTGCTTATAAGATTTTCAAGTTGCTCAGTATCAGAAATTATTACCCTTAAATCTATTTTCGCTATGTTATCGGAAGTTACTGTAGCATTGAATTTTGACATGGAAATCCCAAGCGACTGAATCGCGTTTGACAGCTGCACAATAATGCCTGGGGCATCCGTGATAGTGATGCTAAGCCTTGCGCTGTATTTTCCCGCTTCCGCACCCTCCCATTCCACTTCAATAAATCTGGGATCGTCCTGCGGTAGATTAATTACGTTATAGCAATCACTTCTGTGAATTGATACTCCTCGGCCACGTGTAATATATCCTGTTATTTCATCCCCCCGAACCGGGTTGCAGCATTGTGCGAAGCGCACAAGCATGTTTTTTTCTCCTTTAACAATTACTCCGTTTGATGAAGTGTTCACCTTTTTAACTTTAACCAGTTGCAGCTCTTCTTCGTTTGTAACTTCATCTTTATGTTCTTTTTTATATTTATTTAAAACATATGTTAGAATTTGTCCCGTAGCAAGTCCGCCATATCCTATAGCCGCGTATAAATCTTCAATGTTTTTAAAGGTATTCTTATCACAGTAGCTTTGGAGCCAATTCTTTTGCAAAAGTTCACCGCTGGCAATATTATGTCTTTTTCCAGCTTCCTCAAGCATGTGTCTGCCTTTTTCAATATTCTCTTCCCGACCCTCTTTCTTAAAATATGCGCGGATTTTACTCTTGGCATGAGAGGTTTTTGCTATATTAAGCCAATCTCTGCTTGGTTTTCCGTTATTTGATGTAATTATTGAAACTATATCACCGGTTTTAAGCTCAGTGTTTATAGGAACCATTTTGCTGTTAATTTTTGCCCCAATGCATTTATTGCCAACGCCCGAATGAATTCTGTATGCAAAATCAATGGGTGTTGCTCCTACGGAAAGATTTATGACGTCTCCTTTTGGAGTGAATACAAAAACTTCATCCGAAAAAAGATCAAGTTTAATTGTATCCATAAACTCAACTGCATCGTTTGATTCGTTCTGCCATTCAAGAATTTGCCTAAGCCATACAAACTTCGAATCCAAATCACCATTTGATTTTACATTTTCTTTATACTTCCAATGAGCAGCTATCCCATATTCTGCAGTTCTGTGCATTTCCTGAGTGCGAATTTGAACTTCAAAAGGTTCTCCATGTTCACCCATTAATGTAGTATGAAGTGATTGATAAAGGTTTGGCTTGGGCATCGCAATATAGTCTTTAAACCTGCCCGGCATAGGCGTCCAGATTGTATGTACAAGTCCTAAAACAGCGTAGCACTCCTTTACATCTTCAACAATAACTCTTATTGCAGTTAAGTCATATATCTGTTCAAAGGGCCTGTCCTGGCTCTTCATCTTATTGTAAATGCTATAAAAATGTTTTGGGCGACCTTCAATAGAACCTTCTACATTGTGGTCTTTCATAGCCTTCTTTATCGTTTCTATCTTCTTTTCAATAGTGTCTTCGCGTTCCTGCCTTTTCATTGAAACTTTGTCTGCAAGCTCCGCATATTCATCAGGATGCAGATAATAAAATGATAAGTCTTCCAGTTCCCATTTTATTCTGAATATTCCCAATCGGTGTGCAAGCGGGGCATAAATTTCCAAAGTTTCCTGAGACACTGCTATTTGCGCTTGCTTGCCTCTGTATTTTAGCGTACGCATATTATGAAGACGGTCAGCAAGCTTTATTAAAATTACTCTAATATCTTCCGCCATTGCAAGCAGCATTTTTCTTAAATTTTCCGCCTGCCTTTGTTCGTGCGTGGAAAACTCGAGCTTGCTTATTTTAGTGACACCATTTACAAGCATGGCAATTTCTTCGCCAAAATCTTCTTTGATTTGTTCTATTGAAATTTCAGTGTCTTCAACAACATCATGAAGATAGCCAGCTGCGATGGTTGAGGTATCCAAACCCATTTCAAACAAAATCTCAGCTACATTATTTGGATGTATTATATACGGTTCGCCGGATTTTCGAAGCTGTCCTTCATGTGCTTTTTGGGACAGCAAATTAGCACGTTCAATTATTTTCGCGTCATTTTCCGAATATCCGGACATTATTTTATTAAGTATTGCGTCCATTCAGCAACCAGCCAGAAAATTTTTGTAAGTATTACTCGACGTTATATCAACTTTCACTTTATCAGTTAAAGCAAATTTATTACTATTGAAATCATAGTCCATAAGTTGCACTTCTTTGAAAATTTTGATTCCCGCCCGTATCTCCCACAGCTTCACTTGGCTATTCCCTTTAAAAAATAGTTCGTAATTTTTTACTAACAAAGCTTTTTTTGCAATCAAGTAAATTTCCCTTAATCTGTTTATATTAAGATTATATACTAGTTCGTTGTTTTGATAATCATTAATTATATACACTTTGCCTTCACACTGCAATGTTTTAAAGCTGTCTTCGACAACATGTCTTGATATAACAAAAATATTTTTATAGCCCCTACAATTTAACATTTCTACGTCGGGCGCTATGACAAGTGTATTATAATTACTTTTTTCATTTTCTATTTTTCCAAACCTTATATTAAGCTCTTCAAGATTTTTATCCAATTTTTTTATTACTTCATTTGCAGAATGTGGATCTATCGCTAAAATCAAAGTGGAAAAAGCACTCTGTTTAAGGCATGATGCTAAATATTCATAGTCTTTTTTTACAGTCACTTCGCCTTTGCCCTCATAGTACATTTGAGAAATTGAGAGCTCAAACTCATTTTCTTTTTGCGCAATTAACTCTTTCATCATATTCTCGGTATAAATAGGCTTAATGGATTGAACTATCGCCTGAACAGCAGACTTGCCGTTCCAGTTGTTTCTTTGCGGAGAAATAACAGCATCATACTTTAGGTTATCGGAAAAAATAATCTCGTTTGAAAAAGCTACAGCTGAAACTTCGGATTTGCCGTTTTTGATTTTGCATCTGAAATGCTGATCTGCGTCACCCATTTTAGTATAATTGCTTATTTCAATGTTTTTGACTAACACCGCAGGCGAAGGATTGCCCTTGCCAAAAGGTTCAATCCTATCAATTTCATTGATAAAATCCATATTTATTTCATCTGTCAGCGCCTCAACATCAAATACAGTTTTCGGTATAAATATATTTTGATCAATTTCAGAGATAAATTCTTCGAATTTTGCTTTGAACGGCTCAAAGTTTTCTTTGGAAAGGCTTAGGCCGGCAGCCATAAAGTGGCCTCCAAAATGCGAAATATATTGTTTGCAATGGTCTATTGCTTCATGTATGTTTAGGCCTTCCACACTTCGTGCCGAGCCAACCATCAGCCCTTCATTTTCTGTAAACAAAATAACCGGCCTGAAATATATATTCTTTATTTTAGATGCGGCGATTCCCAATACTCCTTGATGCCAACTTTTATTATAAAGAATAATTGCCTTATTCTTAGATAAATCCAAATTTTCAATTTCAAAAAGCGCAGACTCAAGAGTTTCTTTTTCGATTTTTCTCCTGTTATAATTATCGTGAGCCAATATTGCGGCCGTTTCTCGCGGATCTTCAGAGTTTCCGGTAAATAGCTCAACACATTTGTCAGCAACATCAAGTCTTCCTGCAGCATTGATCGCAGGCGCGATAAAGTATGATATATCATCCGATTTTATTGTTTTTTTATTTTTTATACATTCATCAATAAGGCAGTTAATATTCTGATTTGATTTTTCATTTATCTTTTTCAGCCCCATCTTTAAGATATGCCTGTTTTCCCCAACTAATTCAACCATATCAGCTATTGTAGCAATGGCCGCCAAGTCACAATATTCATAATATAGTCCATCATCAAAAAGCACACACATAAGTTTAAGTGCAACCATAGCCCCACAGAGGTTATGAAGCTGCTCATTACTACTAAGCTTTGGGTTAACAACTATTGTTTCAGGCAGTGTATCTCCTGGCAAGTGATGGTCTGTCACAATCACGTCAATCCCCTGCTCTTTTGCATATTGAACTTCAGCTACGTTTGATATTCCGCAATCGACAGTTATTATCAATGTACATCCTTGCTCTTTAATTATATCAAGCGCATAATTATTCAGGCCGTAACCTTCACTAATTCTGTTCGGAATATAATAAAAAGCATCATCGTATCCAAACATTTTAAATGAATTGATTATGATCGATGTGCCGCAAATACCATCAGCGTCGTAATCTCCGAAAACAGCTATCTTTTCGCCCGTCATAATAGCTTTTTCTATTCGCTCCGCTGCCAAATCTATGTTCGGGATTTGTATTCCAAAGCTATCTTTCTCAAGTTCATCACTTAAGAGAGCCTCAATATTTTCCGCATTTAACCCTCTGGATAACAATATTCGACTTGTAAGTTCACTAAAATTAAAATGTTTGGAAATCTCCTTAACATCTTTATTGCTGAAATCAAAATCGTTTTTTTTAATATATATCATAATATAGAAAATACCCCTCTGTTAAAGAGGGGCATTATAATTAACTTAAGCTTTTTTAATGCTCTTTGCTTTGTTCGTCTTTTTGTGCTTCCAATTCTTTTGAACGTTATGAAGAGCCACCCATAGCGGGCTTGCAATAAATATTGAAGAATACGTTCCGCTTACAATACCTATAATAAGAGGAAGCGCAAATTCTTTAATAGACTGCACACCGAATATATACAGTGCGGTTATTGTAAACAATGTGGTAATCGATGTGTTCAATGACCTTACAATCGTTTCGCTGACTGATTTATCAACAATTTTTTCTCTGCTCATTGAGTGCGAGAAACGCTTAGAGTTTTCCCTAATGCGGTCAAACACAACAATTGTATCATTTATTGAATAACCGACGATTGTCAAAACCGCAGCTATAAATGAAGAATTAACTCTGGTCCTGAAAATCAAAACCATCGCGCACATTATCAGAGCGTCATGAATTAATGCTACCAGAGCCGAAAACCCGGAAAGAATCTCAAATCTTATCCAGATATATACAAGAACGCCTCCGCAAGCCAAGATAACAGACATTATGGTTTTTTGAAGCAACTCATTGCCTGCTGTTGCTCCAACACGGTCAATACTTTCAATTGTCGCTGTAGGGTATGTCTCTTTTATACGGTTCATGATATCTTCACGAACTTGGTTTTGTTCTTCGGGATCAACATCCTTATCCTGAATTTTTATTTCAGCCTTAGTGTTTTCCGAAATTGCAACTGAATAGTCAGTAGTGGCAAATTCTTTAGTGGCCTCTTTCACTACCTCTAAATCAAATTCAGCACTCATGTCGATTGTTAGAACAGTTCCCCCTGTAAAGTCTATTCCAAGATTAAATCCGGTTACAAAAAACATTACTAATCCCACAAGAATTACAACTATGGAAGCCGCTGCAAAAAATTTAGAATTTTTCATTACATTAATATTCATGCTTAGACCTCCTCTTTCAATTTATAATTTGTTGTATAAAACTTCGGATTTTTTATGTTTAGTGTTATTAGGCAGCGCAAGAGGAATTTTGTAACCACCATTGCCGTAAACACCGAAACTATAATGCCCACCGTCAAGGTGTATGCAAAGCCTTTTATAGCTCCTGTTCCGAAATACATAAGAACAGCTGCAACTATAAGCGTTGTTACATTGGCGTCAATGATTGTCCAAAATGCTTTTTTAAATCCCGATTCAACAGAGGTGCGTAATGTTTTACCCAATCTAAGTTCTTCTTTTATTCTTTCAAAGATTATAACATTGGCATCTACAGCCATACCCACACCCAAGATAATACCTGCGATTCCTGGCAAAGTAAGCTGAATTCCGAAAATAGCAATTACATATATAACTATTATAAGATATATGGAAAGAGCCAAAGAGGCAACAAATCCTGATAGTCTGTAGAAGATAATTAGAAATAAGAATAATGCTATTATTCCCACAACGCCAGCCAACAGGCTTGTTTTTAAAGCGTTTTCTCCCAGAGTCGCGCTTATTGTTCTCATTTCAAGCTGTTCAAGCTCTATTGGAAGTGCGCCGCTTTCAATCTGCATAGAAAGTATTTCCGCTTCCTCCTGATTTGCCATTCCTTCAATATATCCCTTACCTTCAGCAATAATAGCGCTTACTCTCGGAGTGGAAATTTCTTTTCCGTCAAGCAGTATCCTTATTATCTGGCCATAAAATTTCGTTGTAGCCTCACCAAAAGCTTTGGCTGCATCATTGTTTAATTCAAAATAAACAACCCATTTGTCGCCTTCACCGGTAACCGTATTTGGAAATGCTCTTTCAATGTCGCTGCCTTCCATAATGACGACATCGTCCGGACCCACAAACTCAAGCTTTGCAGGTTCTCCCAATATGCTTGCTACCACATTTGGATCATCAACATTGGGAATCTCTATCCTCAATCTGTCAGATTGTCTGGCGATGGTGGCTTCGGTATAGCCCTGCGCATCAAGTCTGTTTCTTAAAACATCAACCGCGGTTGACATTTTTTCATCAAAATATTCTATGTCAGGGTTTTTAGCCTGATATGTAATGTACATTCCGCCGCGCAAATCCAAACCCTGCTGAATTGACTTTGAAATGGGTAAAAAGTCATATGCGCCAATCTGCAATCCGGCAAAAGCCAAATAAGCAAATAATGCACTCAGCAAAACTATAATCGACAAAGCGATAATGCTTGTCCGTTTTTTCATTTAGTTCCTCCAATTAATAATACCAACTTATTATACCGATACAGCATATCTTCGTCAATGTTTGGTTTTACTTTTTTCGATTTATCGCTAAAAAAGCTTGTATATAAGCAAAAAGGTGACATTTAAATGTATATGTATTAGTTCAAATTGTTTTAAAGTTTAAAAAAAAGAGCTTTTCAGCTCTTTTTTATAATTATCTTCTTCTTCTCAAGAAAGGAGGAACATCCAAATCATCCTCATCGTCTTGCGCTTGTGGTGCCTGACGTTTATCTGGAGGTTGATTACTGGGAAGAGTACCATATCCCGCTCCGTACGGAGGTGCAGGCTCTCTGCTTTGAACCCTTCTAGCCTGTGGTTCTCTGCTGTAGTACTCCTGAGTATCATACTCATCCTCGGGCATATACGGTGTATTTCGTACAGGTTCGGGGTTATATTGCTGATAAGGCGCCTCAAATTGTGGTTGAGGGCTGTTCATAGCGGGCTGGCGTTGAGGGGGTTGAACATATCTTGGCTGTGGTTGCACAGTCTGAGTATTTCTTGCAGGTCTATAGCCCTCTTCATTTTCAAGAGGCTTTCTTAGCGGTGGTTTTCCGCTGTCAAAGCCCGTCGCAATAACTGTAATTCTTGCTTGATCGTGCATTGTGTCATCAATACCCGCACCAAATATTATATTAGCATCAGGATCAGCAGATTCAGCAATAAGCGAAGCTGCTTCTTCTATCTCAATAAGTCCCATTGACGAGTCGCCTGTGATATTTATAAGAACAGCTTTTGCACCATCAATTGAAGTTTCAAGCAATGGGCTGGCTATGGCCTGACGCGCGGCTTCTATGGCACGATTTTCACCCGTACCAATACCAATACCCATATGAGCCAATCCTTTTTCCTGCATTGTGGTTCTAACATCCGCAAAATCCAAATTAATTAAACTCGGCTGAGAAATCAGGTCTGAAATACCTTGAATCCCTTGGCGCAAAACATCATCACAAACTTTGAAAGCGTCCATCAACGATGTCCCCTTTCCAACCACTTGAAGCAACCTGTCGTTTGGTATGACGACCAAAGTGTCCACATATTCTTCTAGCTCTGCGATACCCTTTAGCGCGTTATTTGCTCTAGGCTTACCTTCAAAAGTAAAAGGCTTTGTCACCACACCGATTGTCAAAATGCCTAATTCTTTAGCAATTTCGGCAACAACCGGCGCTGCGCCCGTACCTGTTCCACCGCCCATTCCGGATGTTATGAAAACCAGATCGGCTCCTTTCAAATACTGAGCTATTTCTTCTCGGCTCTCTTCAGCAGAGCGTTTTCCGATATCGGGATTAGCTCCCGCGCCCAATCCTTTAGTCAGCTTTTCACCCATCTGTATTTTTTGATTTGCTTTTGATAGCAAAAGCGCCTGTTTATCAGTATTAAGCGCTATGAATTCAACGCCCTTCAGTCCTTCTTCTATCATTCTGTTTATGGCGTTGTTGCCTGCGCCTCCTACTCCAATTACCTTGATTTGCGCAAATTGAGCAACATCAATATCAAATTCAAGCATTCGGTTTACCCCCTTAGCTACGCTAAATTAAAATCGTAGTCTTTGTTTTCATTATTATTAAATTTTATATTATTAACCAAACCTTTGGTTGAGATAACATATTCAAGTCCCGCGCAAACATTAGTCTGCATTGGCGTTGAAACTATCGGTCGGGAAGGCGTAAATATTTTTGTGTTTACACCAATTATTCTCGTTATATGCTCCCTGATTCCCTTTATTGCCGCAATACCGCCGCCTGTTACATAAACTGCTGTTCTATTGTCCACAGACATTCCCGTTTTCTCAATCATTTCCAGCATAATATGGATTATTTCATCCACCCTAGCTTCAATAATTTCCTGAGTTTCACCGGTTGGAAAGGATATCCTTGTTCCATCTTCATCAACAATAACTTTGTTAACTCCAATGTTATCCATACCAATAGAACAGTTTTTTTTGACAAACTCCGCTCTGTCCCTGTCCAATTGTAGTTTAACCATTATATCGGACGCTATGTGAAAGCCTCCAATTTGTATATTATCATGTATTATTATACCACCATTTTCATAAATTAGTATATCTGTGGAATAATAACCGGAATCTACTATTATAACAGTCTTTTTTTCGCTTTCCCTAAAAATCAAATCGCCGACAACCTTCGGTGAAGCTATAAAACCTTCAACCCCTAACCCGACTTCGTCAAGCATATATTCAATATTATCCATAAACACCCTATCGGCTGCGGTGTAGGAAACAAAGCTCTCTAAATCTTTAGCATATGCCCCCTCCGGGTATTTACGCCAAGACATACCGTCAAGAAGATATAGCACCGGTACCGTGTGGATTATCTCATAATCATCCGGCCAAGGCAAATCAATCTTTCCTTCTTCTATCATCATGTCAATATCACTCGACACTATTCTGCCATCCATATTGATTGGTTTTGTAACCAAATGGGAAAAGAAAGATCTCGTGAATTCTCCTGGAATAATAACAAACACATTCGAAACTTTTTTTCCTGATTGAAGCTCAGCATCTTTCTTTGCCAAAAAAATGCTTTCGCCCAAATCCTGGGGAGCTACCCATTCATTATTCCTAAACCCTGCATATTCACATAGCCCGATGCCCAGTATATCAGAATTATTACCACTTGCATTACCAACAGCAATGGAAATTTTTGAAGTGCCAAACTCGATTACACAATATTTTTTTTTAAATAACAAACCTACCACCTTTATGGCAACTTATAATAAATAAAGTTATTACAATTTAGTTACAATTGCAATACATTATTATAATACTAATATATTATCAAAAAAAAGTCACTAAATAAATGAATAATTGATTAATTTTCGTCAAAAAACTTAATATTAACCTATTTTAGTCCAATTCTGGTGCAATATAATGTGCAGAATCAACGTTCGTTATATATAAAACACCGCCTTCCCTGCCTTCTTCAATAAGTTTTGGTATCATTGTTTTAATCCACAAACACTTATTTTCAATATTATTAGTATTGCCTATTTGTATTTCGTATCCATCTTTTGCATACAATTTTATGTTCTCAGTAAAAGAAATATCAATAGTTGCAATGTAATTTTGTATCTGAGCATCTGCTAGTGCATTAAACAGTTGTTTTAATTTTTTTAGATGTATATCCTTGATTAGACTAATTTCATCTCCCAATTGATAAGAATTAACAGCCGTTCCCAGCACTTCAATATTTACAGGCTTCGAACTCACTTCAGCAACTTCCAAAGTAATGCAGTTCTTGTTAATTACTACATATTTGTCCTGAGATTTGATTGCTGCAATAGGCTCTCTTTCTTCAATAGTAATTAATATAGTATCGGGAAGTTTGCGTTTTATTTCAGTTACCTTTAATAATGGATTTTGCTCAATTTTCAGCTTTACATCTTTTAAATCCACTGTGAAAATATTGCTCATGTATTCTATTCCGGACAAATGCACAACTTCCAAATAATTTACTTTTTGTGTTCCATCGATTTCTATTTCTCTTATTGTAAATCTATCCCAACCGATTAGAACGGCTGCAATAATTAAAATTATAAATATTACAACAAAATAGATACCAAAGTTTATAGGTTTTCTAACCTCTTTGACATCAACAGGTTTTAGATGTTTTGGGGCTCTTTTTTTGCTCATTTATATATTCTGCCGTTTAATCTGATTCTTATATAATATTTTAAAACAGTATGGAAATAATAGGGTCATTGTATCAGTTTATTTTAATTTATTCAAATGAATGCAATCGCTTAAATATCTTTATAAATTAGGTTTCCTGTTTTGATTTTCTTGAAATATTAAGCAGCACTCCTATTGCAGCCATAAACATGATAAGTGATGTGTTGCCCGCACTAACAAACGGCAATGGCATTCCTGTTGGCGGCATACTGCTTGTTATAACGGCTATATGAATAATGACCTGAATTGCAATCATAGAAACGATTCCCGAACCGAGCAGCAAACCGAATGAATCCGGCGCGCTTTGTGCAATTTTAATTCCGCGGTAAATCAATATTCCAAATACACCAATCAAAAGTATAACGCCAATATATCCGAGCTCTTCTCCTATTACAGATAAAATAAAGTCTGACTCACCAAAAGTGAGATAAAGATGCTTCTGCTTAGAGTTGCCAAGTCCTACACCTTTTATTCCGCCTGAGCCTAATGCATAAAGCGACTGAACCAATTGATATCCGTCTCCCCTGGAATCTTTCCATGGATCCAAAAATATCTGCAGTCTTTTCATTCTGTAATCAGAAGCGAATATAAAGGCAGCTCCGGTTAAGGCGCCTAAGCCCACCATAGATAACAAGGGCTTGGTATGTGTTCCTGAAGCAACTAAAATACAAAATATTACCGCAAGTACACTTATCATCATTGATAAATTTGGTTCAACGATTATAAGTCCGCATGTCAGCACCAAAAAGAAAATAACAGGAAAACTTATCTTGAAATATTCAGCAATAGAGTCTGTCCTTAGTGCTTTGCTCCTTCTTGAGATAAAATTAGCAGTAAAAATTAGCATCGCAAGCCTTGCAATTTCTGAAGGTTGAAATGAAAAAATCTTAAGATCAAGCCACCTTACCGCCCCGTTTTTTTCTTCGCCTATCGCCAAAACAAGTACAAGCAAGCCAATGCTTATAATTAAAAATAAAAAGGAAAGTCCTCCTTTTTGCAATATGTGATAATCAATAAAAGAAATTATTATCATCACTACAAAGCCTATCCCCGCGCCAATCGCTTGTTTTGTTAGATAGTAATATCCGCTGCCGCCTTCAACTTGAGTATTATAATAGCTTGCAGAAAAGACCATAAGCATTCCGAATATGACCAATCCGACCACTATTATCAGCACTACAAAATCAGGCGAGCCTTTTTTCACGAATATTCCTCCTTTATTTTATAAGCAATCTGCTTAAAAAAACGGCCTCTTTCTTCAAAATCTTTAAACATATCAAAACTTGCGCATGCAGGCGAAAGAAGCACGGAATAACCGGGCTTGGCGAGTTCATAAGCGCTGCGAACCGCTCCTTCAAAATCTTTTGCAAACGTTATGTTTCCAAAACCGCTGTTAAGCAAAGCTTTGGCGATTATTTGACTTGTTTGTCCAAGGACAACAACCGATTTTATTTTTTCGGTGAAGCTTCTTGCAAGCGTATCAAATTCAACATGCTTGTCATATCCTCCGAGTATAAGCACAGTAGGATTTTCCATTGACTCTATCGCACATATAGTAGATGCAGGATTTGTGCCTTTTGAATCGTTTATAAACCTAATCCCCTTTGCTTCGCAAACGCTTTCCAGCCTATGCTCCACTCCCTCAAAAGATGCCAGCACATATCTTATTACATTCGCATCTATTCCAAACAGCATAGCAATACAAGCTGCCGCCATAGCGTTTTGTAGATTATATTTACCCGGTATACGAACTTCATCCGGGTGTGTAATCGGAACATCGGCTTGCCCTTTTTCGCAAAAAACCACAGCATCATTTTTAATGCATACCCCATTTTCAACGGCATTTTCAATGCTGAAATAATATAAATTGCTTTTTACTGATTTTTTTATTTCTTTGCTGTATTTATCGTCATAATTTAATACTGCATAATCGTTTTTATCTTGGTTTATAAATATTCGCTTTTTAACATCTTTATAGCCATTCATGTCTTTATGCCTGTCCAAATGATCGGGTGTAATATTTAAAATCGCAGCGACATGTGGTTTAAACTCGTCAATCGTTTCAAGCTGAAAAGAACTAACTTCCAAGGCCATTAAATCTTCTTCATTAGTGGAAAGTGCGCAAGCGGCAATTGACTCCCCGATATTTCCAGCAACAAAAGTATTTTTTCCTGATTTTTTAAATATTTCCCCGAGTAATGCTGTTGTAGTAGTTTTGCCATTGGTTCCTGTGATGGCCGCAATCGGGCACTTGGTATAAAGATATCCCAGTTCCAATTCTCCTATTATCTTAACTTGCGCTTCTTTTGCGATGTTGAAAAAACTTAAGTTTGTTGGCACACCCGGGCTTACAACTATCAAATCGTGTAAATCAACCAAGCCATCAGCTTTTTGCCCGAGCTGAAAGTCTATATCATAGCCTTCAAGCATTTTAATCTGCTGCGAAAGCTCTTTATCCGTCTTAATGTCGTTAATCGTGATTTTTGCGCCTTTATCATGCAATAGCTTTGCCGCTCCCACTCCTGAACGCGCAAATCCCACTATTAATACTTTCTTGTCTTTTAAGTTCATTGTTTCCCCCATTATCTTATAGCTAATATACCTACCAAACACAATACTGTTGTTATAATTATATATATAGTTGTTATCTTCATCTCAGGATATCCAAGCTGTTCAAAATGATGATGCAAAGGTGCCATTTTGAAAACTCTTTTTTTTGTTTTTTTGTAATAGCCTACCTGTATAATCACTGAAATGCTTGAAAACACTATCATCATAGCCATAAAAGGAATCCATATGACTGTTTTAGATAATAATGCAATCATACCTATACCCCCGCCCAACGCAAGAGATCCTGTATCACCCATAAATACCCGAGCCGGATAAGTGTTGAATATTATGAAACCCAGTGTCGCCCCCGTCATGCAAGTGCTGATTATTAAAAGATTTGCATCCATTGCCGAGGAAACAAATGCAAATGCCAGAGCAAAAGCCGCAAAATAGACTAGGTTGATTCCAGAAAGCAGTCCATCTAAACCATCTGTAAGGTTTGCAGAATTCGTTGTCGACAAAAGAGCAAAAGAACTAAGAGGAATTATCCCCCATCCTATATCCCACATCTTGTCGCTAAATGGCAACTTAATTTCTGTTCCCACATATTTGTATATGAAGTATGATAAAATACTCGAAAGAATCAACAGCAGCAGAGCTTTCTGCCAAGCTCTTAATCCGGTTGAACGCTTTAATACAACTTTTATGAAATCGTCAGCAAACCCTATCAATCCGAATCCTACAAAAGCCGAGATAAAAATGATTGTCTCGGGGTTAAGATTGTTCGAGAATATCAGTATTCCCACAACGGCAGATATAATAATTATAAAGCCACCCATTGTTGGGGTTCCGCTTTTTGAAAGATGCGATTGTGGCCCATCATCTCTGACTATCTGTCCAAATTTCAGTTTCTTTAAAAAAGGTATCGCAAAAGGACCTATTAATGCCGCTATTGCAAATGAAACTAATATTGGTACTATCAATTCTGTCATTTTGTTTTATCCTTAAAATATTCTTTTACTATTTCCCTATCATCAAAATGGTGCTTTTGCCCCATCACGTCTTGATAAGTTTCGTGTCCTTTTCCCGCAATAATAACTACATCGCCTTTTTCTGCTATTTCTAGTGATTTAATGATTGCTTGTCTACGATCAGTTATTCTTGTATATTCTTTATGATTCATTCCGCGTTCAATCATATCAATGATACTATCCGGATCCTCTGTCCTCGGATTATCAGATGTTATTATTGAATAATCAGCTAAATCTCCTGATATTTTACCCATCTTAGGACGCTTATCACTGTCTCTATCTCCACCACATCCAAAAACCGATATAACCCTATTTTGCGTTAAACCACGAGCTGCGTTTAAAGCACTTTTAAGACTATCAGGAGAATGAGCATAGTCAACAATAACCATAAACTCTTGTCCGCAATTTACACTTTCCATTCTTCCGTCCATAAAAGATACTTTTTCAAGCCCTTTAATTATAGTGTCAATATCAATTCCAATTTCTAAACAAACACCTAAGGCTGCAAGAGAATTTAATACATTGAATATTCCAAGAATACCAAGCTTAATATCGTAACTTTTATTAGCAATTGCTAATTTATACTTTATATCATAAAAGCTTAACTCTATATCATCTGCTAATAAATTAGACTCTGATTTAATTCCGTAAGAGACTACTTTGCCTTTATAATCTGCTATCATATATGCTGATTCATTATCATCTATATTTATTATTGCAGACTTGCATTTATTATTTTGAAATAATAACTTCTTAGCATTTTTATAGTTTTCCATTGTACCAAAATCATCTAAGTGATCTTGCGTCAAGTTTGTAAAAACTCCTACTTCAAACTTAACAGGTTCTGTTTTCTTTAAGTATAATGCATGAGCAGAAGTCTCCATTATTACATATTCACAGTTTTTATCAGCAGATATACTTAATAACCTATGAAAATCCATAGGATCTGGGGTTGTTAAATGTTGTTCATATTTTTCACCGTCAATATATGCACCCAATGTGCCTAAAATTGCACATTTTTTGTTTGCAGTCTCTAATATTTTTCTAATAATTTGAGTGGTAGTTGTTTTCCCATTAGTTCCTGTCACAGCCACTATCTTAAGCTTTTCATGAGGGTTACCATACCAGTTGGATGCAATATTCGAATATGCAACTCTTGAGTCTTGAACTAATATTTGCACCGCATTAATGCCTTCAATAAATTTTTCAGTTATAATACAAACAGCTCCAGCATCGCATGCCGCTCCTGCAAAGTCGTGCCCATCAAAGCTTAATCCTTTTAGGCACACATATATATTCCCATCGCTGATTTTACGGGAATCATGCTCAACTCCTGTAATATTGCAGTTTGCAAAGTTTTTGCTTTCATACTTAATATTATGCAATAGTTCTGTAAGATTCATATTATCCCTCTTTTACAACGTCTTCCGGAGGAAAGCCGAAAGTAACTGTTACAATATCTCCCACGTATGTTTTTTCACCTGATAAAGGATATTGCTCTGTCACAATAGATCCTACTCCATTTATTTTTATCAATAGACCCAAAGATACAAGTTCATTGTTGGCCTCTAGAGATCCCATTCCGATTAAATCCGGCATTTCAACTTTCAATTCATTGTTTTGATCATCCGTCTGTTCCAACAATATTAACGCCGAGGAATACTGCTTCACTTGTTCGCCCGCCGCCGGTACTTGCCCAGCTACTTTCCCATCATAACCTTGTATTATCGGTTTAAGGCCTAAGCTTCTTAATTCACTTTTCGCGTTTTCCAAGCTCATCCCAACTATATCAGGCATTGTGACAGTATCGAAACCGCTTTCGCCGTTAGCCATTATGCTAAGATACGGCAACGCTTCTTCTAAAATCATTCTTCCGTACGGCGCAGCGGCAATTGAACCATAATCCAGACCATTTCCGGGCTCATCAACTACGATATATACGATAATCTTAGGATTATCTATAGGTGCAGCCGCGGCAAAAGTCGCCACATGCTTGTTTTCTATTATTGTCCCGTTTATATCATATTTTTGAGCTGTTCCGGCAAAGACTCCTATTTCATAGCCGTTGATTTGCGAATAAACTCCGTTTCCGTTTTCAGCAGAATATTTCAATAATTCGCACATCGTGTTTGACGTTTCATATGATATCACAGATTCTGTGATTTCTGAACCAAAGCTTTCAATTATTTCTCCTTCGGGGCTTATAATCTCTTTAACAATATAAGGTTTTACAGCGTTGCCTCCATTTACCAGTACAGATAGAGCAGCGGACATCTGAATGCTTGTGGCGGAAATGCCCTGCCCGTATCCTATTTTTGCCAAATCACTGCTATTTACATATTTGGGGGAAACAACATTTCCAGTTGATTCTCCATACAGTTTTATCCCGGTTTTTTCTCCAAACCCGAATTTAAATACAAAATCATAAAATGTGTTTACCCCCATTTTAAGTGACATGTCAGCAAACGCCAAATTACATCCTGTTTGAAAAACTTCTTCAATGTTTTGTGTACCATGTCCATCATTTGTCCAGCAAAATATTTCTCCGCTGCCAGTCTCAAGATTATCTTTACATTCATAGAAATAATTATTATCAATAACTCCGCTTTCTATCGCCGCGGCAACAGTAAAAAGCCCAAACAAATTCCCCGGTTCATAGGCATCGGAAATAGATTCATTTCTGGTAAGCTGCCTTAATATATCTATATCGCCTCTGGGCGGCTCGTTATTGTCGAAATCGGGTTTATTTACAATTGCCAGTATCTCTCCGGTATTGCAATTCATCACAATGGCAGAAACACTTTTAGCAGATGTTTCTTCAGCGCAAAGCTCCATAGCTTTTTCAGCATAGCTTTGGATGGCAATGTCAATAGTTAATTTTAAATTGTTTCCTTCAATGGGATCAATATATTCTTCGGTAGTTCCTGGCAATGGCTGCCCATCCCTATCGGTTTCTGTAACTATAGATCCTGGGGTACCGTGGAGTATATTGTCGAAGCGGGACTCTATCCCCTCAAGGCCTTCGCCATCCACTGAAGTAAACCCCAGAACCTGCGTCAAGAAGTTTCCAAACGGATAATACCGTTTTTTGTCTTCTGTAAGCGAGACTCCTCCCGAGCCAAGCTTATTTATTAGTTCACTTTGTTCCTGTGTAATCTGCCTATCAAGCCAGACAACAGAATAGTTGGTTTTCTTAGCTTTTTGTTCAATAATATTTTTATCAATACCCAATATTTCATGCAGATCATCAACAAGTTCTTCCAAATCTTCTTCTTTAATCGATTTTGGGTGCAGAACCACTGTGTTGCTGGTTACAGACGCTGCAAGTATATTGCCGTATCTATCTTCTATATTTCCTCTTTGAGGTTCAATCGGGAGTGCCCTTATCCATTGCGCGGATGCTTTTTCCTTTAACCAGTCCGCTTTTATTATCATCCAAAATCCCAATCTGAAGACAACAAGGGCTCCAAGAACCACTACAAAAAGGTTCAAAAGAAATCTTAATCTTTTTCTTTGCAACGCATCTGTCGATGCCACCTATTACACCCCCATGCAACTTAGCTTAATCGATAATTTTTAAATTCGCGACATCTTGAATAGTATCAACATATTCAACCTGATATGTCCCCGGAAGAGACATGTCCATACCCTCTGCCGCCATTTTAATGCTCTCTATATCTACTGCATTAATTTTTTCCGCTTGAAGCATACTGTTTTGTTGCTCAATGTTTCTTATCTCTTTGTTAACTGAATTAATTTCCATTTGTACGCCGGATATTACGCTTTTAAAAAATATCATTCCAAACCATGAGCTGAAAAGCAAAATCACAACAAGGAACATTAATGCGTATATCGCCTTCTGAGAAACCTTCTTTGTCTCGGTTTTATGCTGAATATTATATTTATATACCATTTGTCTGTTTCGGGTGTATATTCCCGTATCAGCGGCTATGCCATAATTTAGTTTTCTTGTTGATGCCATCAACATAAGTCATCCCTGCTTTCATAGTGTTTGTTTATTAACGTATTATTGTCTTAATCTATAGTTTTCTTTCTGAAGCATCTCAGCTTCGCGCTTTCTGCGCGAGGGTTTTCATTAATTTCTTCCTCACCTGCTCTCACAGGTTTTTTTGTAACCATTTTCCCTTGCGGCTTTTTGCCGCAAACGCATATCGGCGCGTCGTTTTCACAAGTACATGGATTTTCCAATTCCCTCATCGCTTGTTTAACCGCTCTATCTTCAAGGGAATGGAATGTAATAACACATAGTGAACCACCTTCATTCAATAGTCCTATTAGTTCCTTCACCGTTTCTTTTAAATCCTCAAGCTCTTGGTTCACTTCTATTCGAATCGCTTGAAATGTTCTTTTCGCCGGATGTCCGCCTTTTCGTCTAGCGGGAGCCGGTATAGCGCTTTTTATTATTTCCACCAACTCAAATGTTGTTTCAATCGGTTTTATACTTCTTGCCTCGATGATTTTTTGGGCTATTCTTCTGGAAAAACGTTCTTCCCCATATTTAAAGAAAATATCGGTTAGTTCTTGCTGTGAATAGTCGTTCACTACTTCTTTTGCGCTAATCGCATCATCAGGGTTCATCCTCATATCCAAAGGGGCATCGAATCTATATGAAAAGCCTCGTTCAGGTGTGTCTAATTGATGGGATGAAACTCCTAAATCCAGCAACATCCCATCAACACCCTCATATCCAAGTTCCTTAGCAATCTTAACTGAGTTTTTATAATTTCCTCTTACCGGTATAAAATTCCGGCCGAATCTCTCAAGCCTTTTTGAAGCTGCATCTATCGCCGCAGGATCTCGGTCTATTCCAATAAGTTTTCCATCCGGTGCGATTTCTTCAAGCAATCTTTCAGAATGCCCTCCCCCCCCAAGTGTTCCGTCAATCAGCACCATTCCGGGTTTTAATAAAAATAAGGCCGCCACATCATTAATAAGGATGGGGGTATGTTTGAAATTTGCGGCGGCCATTAAATACTTTTCCCTTGCGCCTTGATGTTTCTCAAAGCGACTTTCATTCCATTGGGATCAATGTTCTCGTTCAGTGTTTCTTTGTCCCAAATCTCGATTCTCGTTCCCGCACCGGTTATTGTTACTTCTTTTTGTATTCCGGCATAGTCTCTTAAATCCTGTGGTATTACTATTCGTCCCTGTTTATCCAGCTCAACCGGAGCCGAGTTTGAATAAAATTCTCTTTGTACTTTTGCTATGCTTTCGTCAAAAAGCGATTCGCCCAAAAGCTTTTCGCCAATAGCGTCAAACACTTTATCAGGAAAGACATATAGGCATTTTTCGTGAAATCCTTTACATACAACAAAGCTTTCCCCAAGTTCGTCTCTGAACTTTGCGGGAATGAAGGCGCGGCCCTTATCGTCCACTGTATGAGTATATTTACCCATGAAGCGCGGCATATTATCTCCAGTTGTGCTTTTTTAGAAATTCAGGTGTTTTATTCACCACTCTTAACCACTCTTAAACACTATAGTGCTATTATAACCCATTTCAATGTTTTTTCAACCCATTTTTATAACTTTGCAAGAAAAAAAACAGAAACATTTTCGTTTTATTGTATTTATGTTTTTACTATAAGTACAAGCGTTCGGATTATGTGTGATAGTTTGGCTTTTTCATGCAAAAATCACTACATTTTTGGCTGTGGTGCAAAGTGGTGGAAGCATGGTGTCAGTGGTTTGATGTGTATATGTAGCTTAAAATAAGTAATTATTCATTGTATTGGCACATTAAATATATTATTGTCAACTGTTTAATGACTTAAATATAAAATGCGCAAATAGCAAAAAAGCGTTAAGCCTAATTTAGGCTTAACGCTTTTAATATATTAGTTAATTATTATAGTATCCTTACCGGTTCAAAATTAATATAATCGCAGGCGGTCATTTTATATTCAACTCCCCGCAGATTTCCCTCAAATGCGTTAGCAGCGCCAAACCCATGTAAATGCCCGTAAATAACAATCTCAGGGTTTGCGTCTTCTAGTTGCCGGGTGAAAAGATTTTCGTCCTGCTTGTCGTTAAATGGCGGATAATGCATCATAACCACAAGCTTTGTATCCACATCACTTTGTTTTAGTGCATGCTTTAGAGAAAGCTTAAGACGCTCTGCTTCCCTTCTATATATTTTATCATCGGTTTGGTTAAATTGTTTAAACCCGGGACAATTCCAACCGCGAGTGCCACAGATCACATAACGGCCAATCCTGACAGCATCGTTTTGCAAAGCATACATCTTTTCAGGTAATATATGCCTGAGCTTTGTAATCGACTGCCACCAATAGTCATGATTCCCACGAAGCATAACTTTATGTCCGGGCATTGAAGATATTTTATCAAGATCTTCTCTAACATCATCAAAAGTCATTGCCCATGAAATATCCCCGGCTATTAAGACTATGTCATCTTCTGTTATGGTTTGTTCCCAATAGTTGGTAATTTGTTGCCAGTGATCGGTCCAATGGTCTCCGAAAATATCCATTGGTTTGTCATTGTTTCCAGGTAAGTGCAAATCAGATATTGCATATATATTCATTTGGATTACTTTCCACAAGTGCTTTATAGTTCTTCCTCTTCATAAGACAAATCAAATTCATCTTCGTCTTCGTCCAGTTCACTTTTTATATCAGCGGGAACCTCTTCGTCCACATCGTCAACCACGTCAATTTCAGATATCTCCATATCGGCAGGTATGATGCTTTGATCCAAAACGTCTCCATTTTCATCTTCAAGTGTTTCTACAGTATCCAGTCTGTCCGACAGGCAAACTCTACATAGTTCAAAGCCTTTTGCTACAACTCTCTCGCCACAAGACGGACATAGTTCCGCCTTTTCCTTAGCAGCTCTGTTGCCCTCTAAAAGCTTTTTACATACTTTGCAATAATGCTCTCCCTCTTTAACATAATTAAGCTCGCATTTTTCACACTTCTTGATAGCCATAATTTATTACACCTCAGAATATTATATCGCATAATTATGCTCGGCAAATCCAAGTTTGCCTTACGCAATAATATATAATCATTTTTTAGCGACAAAAACAACAGTTTTTTTTTAATTAATTTTTTTGTAATCGTTTCGTAAAAGATATATTTTTTCTTAAATTTAACATAATATGAATATTGTCTATTTTAAATATGTGATTATGAAAAACCCATTAAGATATTTATATATTTAACAGACCTTTCGCATTTTCGCTGAATATCTTATCTTTTTCTTTGGATGTGAAATCCAATGAATCTATTATTTTCACCTGTTCGCCCGCGTCATCCCAAGGCGAATCAGAACCAAATAGCACTCTTTCCACACCGTGCTTTTTAATAAGTTTTGTGAATTCCTCATCGCCCAAAATATAATGCGCGAAAGATGTATCGATATATAAATTTAGCGGTGTCAAAATTTCATATACTTCATCAAACATTTCGTGTCCGCCCATATGCGCTCCGACAACGGTCAGTTCCGGAATGTCTAATATCACATTTTTCATGTGCCTAGGAGTATTCCTCACGAAATCCGGAAAAGCTATGTCCTTCCCGCAATGAAACAATGCAATCATTTTTTCTTGTGCGACCTTTTCATAAATCGGATATACCTTTTTGTCATCTGAATAGAAACCTTGATAATCAGGATGAAATTTAATCCCCTTAATTCCAGCCGCGTTCAGCCTATCGATCTCCATCTCCCAGTCCTCAAAATCAGGATGTACAGTTCCAAATGGAACTATTCTTTCGCTTTTTATGGATATAACCCAATCATTAATAACAGGCGTTTGCTTTGGCTTAGTGGCAATTGAATGAACAACGCTTATATCAACATTCATATCATCCATTGATTTCAAAAGACCGTTCAAACTTCCGTCATGGCATGGTTTATATCCGCCTGAAAGCTCCACAAGCGAAGCTATTGCTTTTTCATATATTGAATCCGCAAAGCAATGTGTGTGAAAATCAATCAACATAAAATTTTACCTCATTAAATTGACTTTCTTACGTAAAGAGTCAATTCATTTTCATCAGCGAGAGACTGACATCTCGCTATTTTTTCTTCCCCTATTAAATCAATTACCGTAAGTCTTACATTTGGCACATGTTTTTTTGCAAGCTTTGAAAATTCCAGTATCCCATCAAATGCTTGCTCTCCAAAACCGCTGTGACAAATATCTTGATATTCCTTTGAATTTGGAGCATTAAGAGAAATTGAAATTTTGTCAATCAATCCTTCAAACAATGGTGTTATATCTTTTTTATGATACAGATTGGCCTGCCCATTTGTGTTAATCCTAGTTTTCATTTCTGGATAGTTTTCTTTTATGTGTTTTGCACTCTCAAGCAAAACATCAAGCTTCATTGTTGGCTCTCCATATCCGCAAAATACTATTTCTTTATAATTCATTACATCAAATTCTTCCAGGCTTTCTATGATGTCTTTTGTCTCCGGATCTTTTGATAGCCATAGATCGTAGCCGTCTATACCGTCCATTTGATTTCTAATGCAAAAATCACAGCTGTTTGTGCAGCTGTTTGTAAGATTAATGTATAAAGAATTGTTGTGTATGTAAATATAAGTCTTATTCATTTTATCTCACTTATTCTAAAAAATTTCAAAGCATTTTGTCTGGTGTGCTCAGCCACGTCTTTAATGTCCATTTTTTTAGTTTCGGCAATCATTGCCGCTACTTGCGCAACATGCTTGGGCTCATTTCTGCGCCCCCGATATGGTTCCGGAGTCATATATGGACAGTCGGTTTCAATCATTATTCTTTCAATCGGCACATATTCAACAACCTCTCGTATTCTATGCGCGTTTTTAAAAGTGATGACACCCGTAAAAGATATCATCATTCCATTGTCCAAGCATTCTTTGACCGTTTCGCGGCTTCCTGAATATGAATGTACTACAGAATGATGCGGTATGCCGCCATCCCTTAATATATCTATGAAATCACCATATGCTTCGCGAACATGGAACACTATGGGCATATCGTACTTTTTTGCTAAATCTATGTGTTCAAACATGCAGAATCTTTGTATATCACGCGGTGAAAAATCATAATGATAGTCAAGCCCGATTTCACCAATAGCAACTACTTTTTTTATTTTCAGCATTTCTTCCAAAGTATAAATATCATCATATACGAAGTTTTTCGCATTATGCGGGTGTATTCCAACTGCAGCAAACACTTTATCGTATATATTTGAAAGTTCAATAACTTTTTTCGCCGAAGGCATAGAATCCGCGCATGAAACTACCGCATCAACACCGTTTGCACAGAGAGAAGATATTACTTCATGTCTGTCGATGTCAAAACGCTCATCATCCAAATGAACATGTGTGTCTATAAATCCCACGATTATCTGACCTCACATCCCTCTCCCAAATCATCATATAATTTGGCAAGGGAAAGCTTTCCGTTTTCGTCTTCTCCGCAAAGCACCATTCCTTCACTCAATACTCCGCGAAGCTTCACCGGTTTTAAATTATACACCAATACAACTTTTTTTCCCACCATCTCTTCAGGCGTATAGTCTTTTGCTATTCCTGAAACAACCTGCCTTGTTGCGCCTCCAACATCAAGCTGAAGCTTTAGAAGTTTGTCGGATTTCTCAACTTTTTCGCAAGCGGTAACTACCGCTGTTCTTAAATCAAGCTTTGCAAAGTCGTCTATAGTGATTTCCTCTTTTTGAGGTCTTGCCTTCTTAGTTGGGGCAAGTTCTTCAAGCTCGGCCTCAATGTCAAGCCTCGGGAAAAGCGCATCTCCCGGTACAACTTTACTTCCTGCTATTTTACTTCCAAAGCTCTCTATGCTTTCCCACTTAGCAAATTCTTCATCAATGCCAAGCTGAGTAAATATTTTCTGTGGTGTGCTTGTCATAAAAGGCGAAAGCATAACAGCTGAAATCCTGATGCCTTCGCACAGGTAATACATCACAGAAGCTAACTCCTCGCGTTTTTCCTCTTTTCTAGCCAATACCCACGGTGCGGTAAGGTCAATATAGCGATTAAGCTCGGAAATCATTTTAAAGACATTCTCAAGCGCCTGCGACAGATACATTTTATCCATCAGTTCCGCATATGTGTTGAGAGTGTTTTTATATACTTCTTCAATAAGCTTTTCGTGCTCACCCTTGTATGTTGAGTTGGGTATGACCCCATCACAGTACTTTTTAACCATTGCCACTGTCCTGTGAACAAGGTTGCCTAAATCATTGGCTAAGTCGGCATTTATTCGCCTGAGCATTCCTTCATTTGAAAAAATGAAATCATTGCCGAAAGGCATTTCCCTTAAAATAAAGTATCTGACCGCATCCAGAGAATATTTGTTTACCAACAGCTCAGGGTCCACCACATTGCCTTTTGATTTGCTCATTTTCCCAGATTCGAGTATAAGCCAGCCATGTCCAATGATCTGCTTTGGAAGCTCCACTCCAAGCGCATGCAGCATAATTGGCCAAATGATTGTATGAAAGCGAATAATATCTTTTCCTACATAGTGTATATCCGCAGGCCAATATCTTTTGAATAGAGAGTCATCATCGCTGCCATATCCCAAAGCTGTAATGTAGTTTGACAATGCATCAATCCAAACATAAACAACATGCTCCTCATCAAAAGAGACAGGAATCCCCCATGAAAAAGTAGTTCTGGAAACACACAAATCCTCAAGTCCCGGCTCGATAAAGTTTTTGATCATTTCGTTCGCACGGGATTTTGGCTGTATAAAATCCGGGTTACCGTTTATGTAATTAAGGAGCCAGTCCTGATATTTTGATAACCTGAAGAAATAGGCATCCTCACTTGTCATTTCCACAGCTCTGTGGCAATCCGGGCATTTCCCCTCGACAAGTTGTGTCTCAGTCCAAAAGCTTTCGCAGTCCGTGCAATACCATCCCTCATAAGAACTTAAATATATATCACCTTGATCATATAACTGCTTAAATATTTTTTGAACTACTTTTTCATGCCGTTCTTCAGTGGTACGGATAAAATCATCATGTGTTATATCCATTATGTCCCACAGGTTTTTTATCCAATCCACAATATCATCTATATATTCAAGCGGTTTTTTGCCTTCCTGAGCCGCCCTTCTTTCAAGCTTTTGTCCATGCTCGTCAGTTCCCGTTAAAAAATAGACATCATAGCCTCTAAGTCTTTTATAGCGAGCCATAGTATCGGCTGCAACAGTACAATACGAATTGCCCAAATGAAGTTTATTGCTCGGGTAATATATCGGCGTTGTAATATAAAATGTTTCTTTGCTCATAGTATTTCTCCTAAAATAAATATAAAAAAACTCACCCCTCTTGGGACGAGATTAGTTCGCGGTACCACCCAAATTCGTCTGCTAAGAAGACAGACCTCTGCCCGCGGCCATCACCGCGGCCTTGATATAACGGTCAAACCCGTAAACGACTAAATATCACCGTTTCCGCTCCAAAGCCATCTTCAATATTTCATGCGCTCTGCATTCCACCCACACTGCATCTCTCTTTGCCGCAATAAATATTTACTCTCTTTTTCAACGCGTTTAATTTTGAACTAATTATACAGCCTAGCCTTTTTTCTGTCAACTTGACAGATTCAATACGATAAGTTAATATAATGCTGACATATTTAAGATTTCATATACTTCCCAAATAATTTTATTTTTCAAAAGTTTATTTTCTTTAGCAGAAATTGTGTTATTAACAATAAATTTACACTAACA
Source organism: Christensenellaceae bacterium (assembly GCA_963675575.1). Lineage (GTDB taxonomy): Bacteria > Bacillota > Clostridia > Christensenellales > UMGS416 > JAGLOK01. Next base: position 1,396,607 of record OY776378.1, on the reverse strand, counting down.
TATATTGACATAGCATTATTTTAGTTATAGAATATGTATGTAATAACAAACTAAAACAGTAAGAATTATTAATTTAATTCAAAAAAGAGAAAGTAGGAGATTTGTATGAAATCAACAGGTATAGTAAGGAAGGTTGATGAACTTGGTCGCGTAGTAATACCGATTGAGCTTCGTAGGACATTGGGCATTGATATCAAAGACGCTCTCGAAATTTATGTGGAAGGCGAGCATATCATATTTAAAAAATATCAGCCGGCTTGCATTTTTTGCGACAGCGCTTCCAATGTGACAAACTACAGAGGCAAACTAATTTGCAGAGAATGTTTGGACACCCTCAAAGAAAACGTATAAAAATAAATATTATTTGTATTTACAGCGTCGCATATGCGGCGCTTTTATTTTGCCTATACATCAATAGTTTCACTGTATACTTCCCTCTTTGCCAATCCCCTAATCTTTGCAACTTTTTTCACCGCGTCCATTTTGCTTAATTTTTCTTTTTTCATAACTTCTGTCACATGCTCTATTATGGTCATCTGAGAAAAATTGTAGTCTTGTCTCTTCTCGCCTTTTTCTATAACGATTACAAACTCACCTTTTAAGTTCCAATCATTAATCGCCAAAGCTATCTCATCGGCGCTATATACTTCAACTCTCTCATACATCTTTGAAATATCGTTTATAATAGCTATTTTTCTGTCATGAAAAACCTGCGCAACATCTTTAATTGTTTTTGACAATCTATGAGGGGCTTCATATATAACAACCGCGCATCCGTCTTTCGCGATTCCTTCCAAAAGATCTCTCCTTTGGGTATTTCCTTTGGGTAAAAAGCCCTCGAATCTAAATCTGTCGGCTTCAAGTCCGCTTAAAGCTATTGCCGCCGGAACCGCCGAAGCTCCGGGAACGCAAGTGACCTTGTACCCTTTTTCGCGAGCCAATCTAACAAGCTTAAAACCCGGGTCGCTTATGCACGGCATGCCCGCATCAGTAACCAATGCTATATTCTTGCCCTGCTCCAAAAGCATAACAATGCCTTGGGCGCTTTCCTCCTCATTATGCTCATGGTGACTTATCATTTTTGTCTTTATATCGTAATGGTTTAAAAGCTTTATTGTATGCCTCGTGTCTTCGGCGGCTATAATATCTGCATTTTTTAAGGTTTCTAAGGCTCTTAAAGTAATATCACCCAAGTTTCCAATTGGTGTCGCCACTATATAAAGTGTTCCTTCTATGCTATTCAGATCCATAAATATCCCTTATCTCTTTTGAATATTCTCCGTTTTCATAAATATTCAGTGTCGGAAGCCATTCTATTCCCAACGAGGAGTTTTTTATTCCTTCCGCCAATATCAAGCTTGGCTTTGCATTCTCGCGGGGTTGCACTAATCTCGCTCTTTTCACCGGCGTTTTATATTTTTGCATAAAGAAAAATAATTCGTCCGCTCGTTCAGCTAAGTGTATCACCGCGAATCTGCCTTTATTTTTCAAAATCTTAGCTGCCGACTCAATCGAATCTTCAAGTGTCATTCGCACTTCTCTTTTTGCAATATTTTCTGACTCATTTTTGCTTTGTTTTCCGGTATACTGCTTCATATACGGTGGATTGCAAGTGACAATGTCTTTGGACTCATATCCGAAAAAATCATGCGCATTTTTGATATCGTCGCAAATCGGCTCTATCTTCCCCTCCAACCCATTATAGCTTACACTCTTTTCTATCAGTTCGCTGTATGAGGGCTGTATTTCAACGCAGGAGATCTTTCTGGGCTTTTTATGCGCCATGATAAGCAAGGCAACAACTCCGCTCCCTGAGCAGAAATCAACTGCGACATCCGTTTCTTTTGCCGAAGCGAAGTGAGCAAGAAGCACAGCGTCAATTGAAAACCTGAAACCTAGCTTTGGTTGAACTACCTTGTATCCACACATGAGGTCATCTAAGGTTTCATTTTTAAAATCAATTGAACTTTTCATCACAAAAAGAAACTAGCTCATCAAGCAGTTCATAGCTTGCTGAATTTATAACGAAGCGTACAATACCACTCCTATCAATAATATATGTGTGCGGATAATATTGACTTGGATATATGCTCATGGTTTCCAGCTCTTCATCCCATAAAGCAACAGTGTCAAATTCTTTTATGAACGCATAGCTTTCTTCTTTTTCATTGCCCAAAACACCCTTTTGAGCCACAGTGACAAGAACGACACCGTCCTTTTTTGCCACTTCATTAAAGTCGGGTAGCTCGTTTATGCAAGGCGGGCATCCGATCGCCCAAAAATTCAATATTATAATCTGGCCTTTATAATCGGACAAATTATGCGTTTCACCTTCAAAGTCGGGTAGTATGAAATCTTTCATCTCGATATCATTCGCGTTTTCTATTACATCAAGTTCTCTTGATGTAAGCTCGCTCACATCCACTTTCATGTCCGCTGCAATTTCAGGTGGAATTGACACTTCAACCTTGGTCTCAGCTTGTTCTGTTTCTGGGTTATCTTTAGAAAAAAGCACAAATGCCAAAACCAAAAATAGAGCTATAATCAAAATTGTAATTATTAATTTTTTTTTCATATAAATATCATATCCTTTTTTCTTCTAAAAGAAGCCTCTTGATTGCTAATGTGAGCTTCTTTTTCTTGTGATTTTAAGGTCTTTCCATTTCCCTGTTACGCAACAATTCATAGCCTGCAGGAATTTCACTAACATCTTCTTTGTTCACGACAAGGTAAGTTTCATTGTCAAAAAACTTTACTGCATAAAAATATTCATCATATTCATAAAACTCAATCAGATATTCAAAAGGTTCTTCGGTAAGAACAAGGTTAATCGCTCCAACTGGTTCGCCTGGCACGAAGTCTTCATTAGCTTCTCTTGTGATTTTTACGCCAATAATAGTCTGATAAAACCAAGCTCCCTGTTCTTGTTCTTCTTCAGTCAAAGCAACTCCATCTACAATGTAGACTGCTTCAGTAAAAGGTTTGTCGTTTCCGTCAAGGATTACATTACCATCATTATCTTTCTTTTCTTTGTTTTCAACAATAAGTGTGTTGTCGCCTGCCACACCCGACATCTCGATTTTTGAAATATATTTTATATTGACCAATGTCAAAAGCCTTTCGATTACATCAATTGGTTCATAATCCAAAAACTTTGCGTCATCGACTAGTATATCGTAGATAATCTCAGAATCAGAAAACTTAATCGGATATCTTCCGTCTTTTTCTGTTCCAAGAAATATAGAAATAGTCTTTCCTTCCTCAGGCTTCAAATCAACTTGCACCCAAGGATTGTCCAATCCATATTTTTTATTTTCTCCCAGAGCATCCAAAACTTCATCCGGAGACAAGCTCAATATCGCCTCCGCGAACGCATAAAAATCATCATCTTTGGCTGTGCTTACGCTCCTGTAATATGGCAGTGTGAGCTTCCAAGATGAAGATTCCACCAGTGTTTGGTTGGACGTATTTGTAAACCCCATAAAAATTTCGCCGTTTTTATAAACGTTTATAGCGCTTAAATCTTCCAACTCAAATCCAATACTTTCAATCTCGATAAGATCGTTAAGACTAAGTTTTGCATTGTTACCATATCTGTTCCCCACTACAAAAACTTTATCTTCCCCCTCTTTCATCATATAGTGTTGACCGCTGCCGGGAACATTGTTTCCGAAAAGAAAAACGTTGCTTTTGCCATCTTTATATTCAGCTGTTACTTTTGATACAGGCTTATCCAGACCAAATTCCGCCAGATTGCCCATATCTTCAGTGGCTATATCCTCAGCTTCCACAGAAGAAGCGGTATCAAATATATTTTTCACACTGTTTTGATTCAAAGCTAAGTCTTCATGGCCTTCAATATAATACGCTTGGATATCCTCGTCATATAAAATGACCGTTATTGATTCATCATTTTCTAAGGTGACTTTTTGTGCATCCTCTGGCGAATAACTGCTTATTATGTATTTGGGTGAGGTCTCCTCTATGTCTTCAGTGGTGGTTTCCGAATTTTTCGGTTCGAGTTTTAGTGAGAATATTAAAGCTACAGCCGCCAACGCTACAACAACCGCCATAATTATTATATTTCTAAGCATTTTGTTCAATTATTTTACCTCTTATAAATGTCTGCGTTTCAAATATACAACCAGCGCCGCAGCAAAAGCCAAAAGCGGGATTATAACCGTAACAAATATTATAACAAACAGCACCTGAGCTTGTGATTCAAAATACAATACTGACGCCTGCAAAGACTTCCCTCTTATATAAAAATCATCCTCCGTAGGATTTAGCCATGTAATCATATTCAAAAACAATTCATAGTTTCCAATTGTAGGTTTTTGCGTTACCTGTTCAAATGCTGCAGAGCTTGAAGCTATGACCATCTGTACTTCGTCCGTTTCCGCATTCGCGCCTTTGGTAACAGCTACAGCAAGAGGAAATGGTCCAGTTTTGGCATCATCATCCTTAAACCCGTCCATATTTTCAGTTAGGGGCTCAAGGTAAGACTCATCTGAGCTATTAAGAATATTTACAATCTCTATACCAACCTGCTCGGGTCCAATGGCTATTGCGCCGGCTCTCTGATACACCATCGCTATCGATTGCGTTATAAGCGGGTTTGTAATATCGTGACTGTTATAACTAGGCACTAAGTATGATTGGTCATAAAGATATGCGCCAGTATTATTAACGTCTTCCAGAACAATCCCGTTCTCCATGGATATGTTATAAAATGATAATATCAGCATGAAATTGGGCAAATCATTCACAGTCAGAGGGTTGAATATAAATACGATTTTTCCCCCATCAAGCGCGAAATCAATCAGAACTTCCCTTTCATCGTTTGTAAGGTCTTTATCCGGCGCCAAAACAATCAAAATATCCCCTTTTTCCATTGTGTTAGCATCACCCAAAAGAGAAAGACTGCCCGTGTCATAGTTTTCGTTTTCAAGAAGCGCCGCCAGCTCTGCCCATGAATCACTGCTGTCACTATGTCCCTTCAAAAACCAAACTTTCGGGATGTCCGGATTCAACACATACTGTATCGCTCCCGTAACTGCATTTTCTCCTGTGAAAAGATTGAGGCTTTGAGTTTCCGAACTATAACTGTACAAATCATAATAATCAATTACTTTAAAGCTTTGAGATGGGTTGTTGGTGTCAGGGCTAGTGGAGATAATCGCTCCGCCTATTGAAATAGTAAAGTCTTTGTTGTCTTGATAATATTTAACTGCGCCAGGATTCTTAACTAAATTAATATTTTCAACATGTATATATTCCGATTTAGTTTTATACTTATCCAAAAGCTCAGAAAAAGTTTCATCTTCAAAATCATCGGTGAATAAAGTGTAGATATAAACGTCTTGAGATAAGCCTTCAAGAATATGTTCTGTCTGCATAGTTAAAGAATAAATTCTATTTTCAGTTAAATCCAATGACAAATTGAATTTCTCATCCAAAGATGTAGCGAGCAAGTTCACAATAACGAGAACAGCAACCAGCGCCACTGTCATTACTATGGCGTATCCGCCATATTTAAATTGTTTTCTATTGAAAAATTTTCTTGCTCCAATTAAAAATTTCTTCATATTATCACCCCTCGCTCCAGCGTCTTTTTTCTATGCTTCTTACCGCCAGAAACAAAAATACAAATGTAAAGCTAAAAAAATATATTACTGGGGTTACCGATAACAGCCCCAAAGAAAAGGAGCTAAGCCTTGAGTATACCAAAAACCATTCCAAAATATTAACAATAAACTTGCCGAAAGCTCCGCCGAAAGGTATCGCGGAAATTGCAACATTTCCTATCCACATAATTAGCAAAACAAAAAAAGTGACCAAAGCTGAAATAACCTGATTTTCTGTTACGGAAGAAATAAATACGCCCACTGCGATAAGCGAGCATCCGAGCATGAAAAAACCCAGATATCCCGCAACTATCTCTCCGAAAGCAGGCATTCCGAAAATAGCGAGAATTCCTGGGAAAATAAAGGAAATAACAAGTGTTGTGGCAAATACTGTTACAGCTGCTAGATATTTCCCTAATACAATTGAAAATACCGTAAGCGGCGCGGTTAAAAGAAGCTGATCGGTTTTAGTTCTTCTGTCTTCGGATATAAGCTTCATAGTTAAAATAGGAACCAAAAGCATAAATACAAAAGTCATGGAGCTTAAAGTTGAAGCGAAGCTTACGCTCATCTGGCTTATGTTATATGCGACAAACATTATTCCCGCCATGACCATAAATGCTCCGATGAAAATATATGCTAAAGGTGAAAGGAAAAAACTTTGTACCTCTCTTTTCCAAATTGCTAACATTTTTTACCCCTCCCTATCTTCGGTCGTAAGCTGCAAGAAAATATCTTCAAGTGTAACATCCATAGGTCTTATCATCAGCATTGGCTTTCGCATTCTGGCCATTGTGTTGAACAAAACTCGGCGTACGTCAGCTTCCTTTTCAGATTCTAATATATAATCGATTGAATCGGGCTCTCTCACTCCCAATTCTTCCACAAAAGAAACACCGGGAATACTATCTATAGCTTTGCGAACGGATTTATCGGCACCAGCTATGCGCACCGCTAGCCTTGATATTTTGTTTACCGAGCTAGCCAAATTATCCAAAGTATCTTTTGCGACTATTTTTCCGCGGTCAATAATTATAACGCGTTCGCAGACATCCGCAACTTCATGCAAGATGTGTGAACTTAGTATGACAGTATGTTTTTTCCCCAAGTCTTTAATCAGATTTCTAATCTCGATTATCTGCCTGGGATCAAGCCCCACAGTAGGTTCATCAAGAATTAACACCTCAGGATTTCCAATCAGTGCCTGCGCCAGACCCACCCTCTGCCTATACCCCTTAGACAGGTTTTTGCACAATCTTTTGCGCATGTGTGCAATCCCTATAAGGTCACATACATCGGCTAGGTGGCTTTTTCTTTTATCTTTATCAATTTTTTTGATATCGCAGCAGAAATTTAGATATTCATCCACAACCATGTCTAAATATAGAGGCGGATGCTCGGGCAAATACCCAATATGTCTTTTTACTTCCAAAGGTTCAGCCAAAATATCATGGCCTCCAACGCTGGCCGTGCCTTCAGAAGATGAAATATAGCCTGTAATGATGTTCATTGTCGTTGTTTTCCCGGCGCCGTTTCTGCCCAAAAAACCAACGACTTCGCCTTTTGCTACTTCAAAGCTTATATCATCAACTGCAAGGTTTTCACCGAAACGTTTTGTTACGTGCTCGACCTTTATCATTAGTTTCCTCCTGCTTTTCTTCGATACTGATGCAAATACTTTAACTTTGTGCCCCAAAATTATAGTTAAATATAATTTTTCAGACTAAAATATTTTATCAAATTTGGATTATCAATGTATGAACAAACTGTAAAATACCCTTTTTAGCCTTAAGTTAAAAGCTAAATAGTGAATTTGAGTTACTAAACTGTTTCAGTAATATTAAGAAATAAATATATTTATTTTCCAAAAAAATATTAAAAAATTTATATTGGATTCTTATAATGCTAATCAAATTTGCAGTAAAATATTTTCTGCTCGAAAAAAAATTCGTTACGTTCGAACTATAAGTGATTTTTTAAACTCCCTTGACCATGCGACAATCTCTTTTGCGTGAATATCGCTGTATTGACTGATGTTGTTCCCTCCGACAAGTCTTGAAATTTCCATATATCTTTCCTGCTCGCCCAAAAGCTTAACATCAGTTTTAGCTTTGTTTTGATCCGTTATCTTTTCTATATAATTGTGAACATCCGCCATTGCAGCAATTTGCGCTGTGTGCGTCACACATATGACTTGATGTCCGGTTGCAATCGTTGCAAGTTTTTGCGCCACAACAGAAGCCATTTTGCCGCTTATTCCTGTGTCTATTTCATCAAAAATAACGGTGGAAATGCCATCGCTCGCCGATGATATAGTTTTTAGCGCCAACATTATTCTGGAAATCTCTCCGCCTGAAGCTATTTTATTAAGAGGCTTTAGCGCTTCTCCCGGATTTGTAGCTATAAAAAACTCAACTGTGTCAGCGCCCGAGTTTAAAAACATCATCGCACCGTCGGAATCATACTTTTGATCAATTTCAACATTAAACTTTGCTCTTTCCATTCCCAGATTGGAAAGCTGATTCAATATATTTTCACTGAGTTTTATTCCTTCTTCTTTTCTTATAGATGTTATCTTTTTGGCTAAGATTTCAAGCTGAGCATACAGTTTTTCCTTTTTATTAAGTAAATCTCCGATAACAAATTCGTTCTCTTCCAAATCACTAATTTGTTTTTTTATGCTGTCCAAGTATTCCAGTATTTCTTCCACTGAAGAACCATATTTCCTCTTAAGCTTATTTACATCGCTAATTCTTGATTCAATACTGTCCAAATCACCTTCAGTGTAGGTTCCGGCAAATTTTAGTTTCTGCAGTTCCTCTGTGATGTCTTCGCTTTCTATCATAAGCGAATCCAATCTGTTTAAGAGATTCTGATAATGCTCTGAAATGTCTGAAATATCATCAAGCGCTCTTTTTGCGCCATCCAAACGTCCGACGATGCCTTGATCCATTTCGCCTTGCCCAGAAAACATCACATATGAAGTTTCAACCGCATCTTTGATTTTTTCTGCATGAAGCAAAATATCGCGCTGAGACCTTAATTCCTCTTCCTCCCCTACTTGTAAATTCATGTTTTCAATCTCTTTAAGCTGAAAATTCAGCATATCAAGACGCCTTTGCTTTTCAAGGTCGTCTGTTTTAAGCGATTCAATCCTTTTGCATAAAGTGTGATATTCTTTTAGGTTTTTTTTATAATCTGAAAGAACCGGCGCAAGCTCCGATTTGCAAAAAGCGTCTAAAACATTCAGATGATTGTTTGGATTAAGCAATGACTGATGCTCATGCTGTCCGTGTATATCTATTAAATCTTTCGTAATCTGAGAAAGTTGAAAAAGCGTTGCCATACGACCGTTTATCCTGCACGTATTTCGACCAACCGAAGAAAGCTCTCGGCTTATAACGAGTTCTCCATCGTTGTCTTCATACATTTCATAAAGTGTTTTGCGCACCTTTGGGCATCCTGAAATATCGAATAAAGCTTCAACATAGCCGCTGTCAGCCCCAGTGCGAATAAGTGTTCTATCCGCGCGCTCGCCCAAAATAAGGTTCACGGAATCAATTATTATCGATTTCCCCGCGCCTGTTTCACCTGATAAAATATTCAACCCGGCTCCGAAAGCTATTTCAGCGCTTTCTATAACCGCAATATTTCTAATTGAAAGCTGTAACAGCATTAATTACCTCAGTCCAACAATTGTTTTAGCTTTTCGCAAATCTCCGCCGCGCTTGCGTCTTTTTTTAATATCATAAAAATGGTGTTGTCTCCAGCTATTGTTCCAAGAAACTCATCCCAACCTAAAGCGTCCAAAGTTTCAGCGGCAGCGTTTGCGGAGCCTGTCATTGTTTTTATAACTATCATAGGTCCAGAATAATCTATTGAAATAACCGTATCGGCAAAAATCCTCAAGTGCCTTGAAGAAACACCTGACGAAGCACTTAACTGGCTCGCATACTTGTGCCCACCTTTGTTATCGGGAACTTTAACAAGATTTAATTCCTTAATATCCCTTGACACCGTGGCTTGGGTCACATCCTGCCCAGCTTCTTTGAGTTGTGCAGCCAAATCTTCCTGCGTTTCAATATCCTTTGAATTGATAAGCTCCATTATCAAAACTTGTCTTTTGTTTTTCATATTCCCCCTACCATCTAGTCCGTATGCTGAAGCATTTTATCCCTGAATGCAGCATACATATTCTTTTTATCAATTCTTACAAACTTCGCATTTATATCAGATTTTTTTATCACGGCCTTATAACCATCGGGAATCTTTCTTGACAGCTGACCGTCTGCAATAAGCAAAACATCCCCTTCTCTGTATTCGGCGACTATTTCAATTGTTAAATTATCAGGGGCAATAAACGGCCTAGTATGCAAAGAATGCGCACATATTGGAGTTATTAGCGTACATCTGACTTCAGGCATCACTACAGGCCCCCCCGCTGACAAAGAATATGCGGTTGACCCGGTTGGAGTCGAAATCAAAACACCATCGGCAGAGAAAGCTTCCGTCAATTCTCCGCCTACATATATTTTAATTTTAATAATTCCTGTTGTTGAGCCTCTTGTTATTGCAAACTCATTAATCGCTATATCTTTTGACATTTCGTCATTGGTGTCTATACTATTTACGCTCCCACACAGCGCGTTTCTTTCTTCCACATAGTATTCGCCGTTAAAAAAGTTGTTCAACCCGCTTTCCAAGGAGTCTTCATCCAATTCAATTAAAAAGCCTTTTCTGCCGGCGTTAACCCCCAATATTTTCACATCTGTTCCAAACAGGCTTCTTTGAGCTGCAAGCAAAGTTCCGTCACCGCCAACAGAAAATACAACTTCGCAGTTATCTCTAAGGTCTTCCACTCCAGAAGAATCAGCTCGGAATTTTTTACCGTTTTCAACAACAATAACATCCGCCCCATGCTCTATAAGCAAGGCTTCAAGCTTTTTGCGTATAGCCATGCTTTTGTCTTTATCAGTATTTATGAATATTCCTGTTTTTAAATTGCTTTTTTTCATTATTTCATTTAAATTTCTTGCTTCAAAATTCCCATTTCCGCTTTATTCATTCTTTTGTATTATAATTCATATTTACCTATTGTTCAAACATTGACTTTAAAAATTATAGATTTTTAAAAGCTTCGTCCACTTTGTTTTTAATATCGTCATTTATTAACTCAGGAGCTTTTTTCTTAATAGCGTAAAGCAGATACTCAATATTGCCCTTTTGGCCGGTTATAGGCGAATAATCAATTTTAATAGATGAAAAAGCTGTATGCTCATTAACGAAGTCAGTTACATTTTCAATTACACCGACATGGGTTTTTTTATCTCTTACGATTCCTTTTTTTCCAACCTGCTCTTTACCGGCTTCAAACTGCGGTTTTATTAAAATAATTATATATGCGCAGTCATTTGTGCAAGCATCCATGGCGGGTAAAATTTTTGTAACCGAAATAAATGAAACATCGCAAACAGCTGCGTCTTTTTTTCCGCCTATCATTTCCGGCGTAAGATATCGCGCATTTGTCCTTTCAAAAACATCTACCCTGTCATCGTTTCTTATTTTCCAAGCAAGCTGCCCGTATCCCACGTCCACGCAAGTCACATGAGAAGCTCCTCTTTGTAAAAGAACATCGGAAAACCCTCCCGTGGAAGCGCCGAAATCTATGAATTCCTTTCCAGACACGTATATACCGAAAGAATCCAGAGCTTTTTCAAGCTTCAATGCTCCGCGGCTTACATATTTCAAGGACTCTTTTACACGAATAACGTCTTTTTCTGAAACAATTTGTGAAGGTTTTTCAATAATGACTTCATTTGCTAGAACTTGACCCGCCATAATAAGTCTTTGCGCCTGGGTACGGGTTTGCGCAAAGCCTTTGTCAACAAGGTATATATCTATTCTTATTTTATCCATCATTCAAAAGTTTTTTTAGCAACAAGGCTATCGATGGCGTGTCTATTCCCGCAAGCTTTTGAAGGGATGAAATTTGCCCGTGCGTTATATACGAATCGCCATAGCCAAATCGCATAAACTTGCTAGTGTCGAAATCAAGCGTTTCCAGCGCCTCAAGAACTGCGCTCCCAAAGCCTCCCATAAGCACATTATCTTCAAGTGTAATTATTTTCGCGTATTTACCCGCAGCCTCTTTCAATGTCTCAAGGTCTAAAGGTTTTATAGAATTCGCATTGAATACATCAACTTTTTTAAATAATTCATCAATTCTAATAGCGTCCATCGCGTTTATCAAAGGACTCCCTGAAGCGAAAATTGCTACAGTTGGCATTTCTGCCTTTGTATATTTTACCCACCTACCGCCATCTTTCGATTTAACAATAGAAAGATTGGGCATGTTCTTGGGCAACAATATTACAGAAGGCTTCCCGGAATCGATCGCTTCTTTCAGCATCATTTTTGATTCCTCAATATTTGCAGGTGAAAATATATTTATGTTAGGAATGTGACGCAGAAATGAAACGTCGAAAACACCGTGATGGGTTTCTCCGTCTGCGCCTGACACTCCAGTATTATACGCTACGATAGTTACTCCTAAGTCCTGCATGCACATATCATGCAAAATCTGATCATAGGCTCTTTGCAAAAATGTGGAGTACACAAAAAATACGGGTTTATATCCTGCAGCGGCCATTCCGGAGCACATAGTTACTGCATGCTGCTCAGCTATTCCCACATCAAAAAATCTTTTGGGAAATTCGGTTTTATAATCATCCAGTCCGCATCCGTGCTGCATGGATGCCGTTACAGCGCAAATCTTATCATCTTTTTTTGTAAGTTCTATAAGATACTTTCCCATAGCGACGGGAACTTTATAATTTTCCGCGTATTTTTTTCCTGTTTTAGCGTCAAACGGGCTAGTACTGTGATAGTTTTCAGGACTATCCTCTGCGTATTTCGCGCCCTTTCCTTTTTTTGTTTTCACATGAATTATAATTGGCTCATCAATGATTTTCACATGCTCAAATATTTTTTCAAGATCCTCTATATCGTGACCATCTACGATGCCATAATATTTGAAACCCATTTGCTCAAACATAACATTTGGCACGAAAACATATTTTATAATATTTTTTATTTTTTCAATTAAATTCTTAATCGGCTTTCCTATTAAAGGAATAGCGTTAAATGTATTCGCCACAATGCCTTTGAGGTGAATATATCCCCTTGCCGAGCGCAAATTTGAAAGTAAAGACGATATTGCACCAACGTTTTTCCCTATAGACATTTCATTGTCATTTAAAATTATGATTATTTTTTTGCCGTAATGCCCAGCGTCGTTAAGCGCCTCCCAAACCATTCCTCCGGTAAGCGCGCCGTCTCCAATCATAGCTATCACATTATTGTGTTCACCCGCTAAATCGCGCGCTCTAGCCATGCCGACAGCGGCAGAAATAGATGTGCTGGAATGTCCGGTATTGAATGCATCATGCTTGCTCTCTTGCCTCTTAGGAAACCCGCTCAATCCGTCTTCTTGCCTTATTGTCGGAAAAAGATCTTTTCGTCCTGTAAGTATTTTATGTGCATAGCATTGGTGACCAACATCAAAAATTATTTTATCTTTAGGAGAATCAAATACCCTGTGTAGAGCAATAACAATCTCCACAACACCTAAATTGGCCGCTAAATGCCCGCCGTTTAGGGATACGGTATTTATTATAAGCTGCCTAATCTCATCAGCCAGCTGTTTTAATTCATTATCGTTTAAACCCTTAAGGTTTTCTAAATTGTACATATTATCAATTATTTTATTTGCCATTTTTATCTCTTTTAAATTTAAGATGTAGTATTCTCAAAAAATTACCAACAAACAGTGTTATCTCACGGTGATGGCGCATAGCGATTATTTTTCCTATCGCTTTCCCAGACACGGTAAGTGTTGCTATAACTGCACTTAATATAACAGCAACCACTATCTTAGGTAGTGAGTTAAACTTATCCATTATCGATATAGTAATTATCGCACCCATTGCTCCGCTTACAATTCCGCAAATATCGCCAACGACATCATTGCAAATGTTGCTGACCACATCCGCACGCTTGAGCAAAAATATTGCCTGTGCAGCTCCCGGAATTTTCTTTGATGACATAGATATAAACGGCTTTAAATCAGCCGCCGTCACTGATATGCCTATAGTATCAAATATAATTCCAATTGAAATAAAAATCAGCAAAATAAGAGATGCAAACGGCAATGAAACCGACTGCAAAAATGACTCTGCAATCAAACTCATTGCAATAGAAAGCATAAAAGTAAGGACTACAATCTTTATTACCCAGCCGTTAGTCCTTTTTTTTGGTGGGGTTTCAGTCCCCATATTGGATTTTTTACTCAATATTAACCCTTAAAAAATAAATTAGGTGGCAACATAATGGGTAAACCTTGCGGCATAGGTCCAGCAGGATTTCCCCTATCAGGTGCCTGTCGTCGCCGAGCAGGCGGTTCCCCTTTAAACCCGAAGCTGCCATGTCGCCATGAACAGGGCTGGATTACCTTTAATATCCACACTATAATCCCCATTATGCCAGATTGCTACAGTCTAGGAGCTTTCCTCCGCAGCTCGTTCCACTTCCTATCCTTTATTGCAACATAGGTTTCATCAGGCAATCATCTTCCGCCGGCGTGCACAGCTAGCTGAAAACGTAATCCAAAATCCACCCATCCCACTCACGGCAGGCTACACTGTACACAGCTTTTAATCACCGCAATACAGGTTTAATCCCGCAAAGTAGTTTCCCACCTTAACGGGTCTCCACGAAAGCTGGGTCAACGCCCGCATGCCATTGCGGATCGCCCTTCTTTCTTAACTCCCAGCATCAGCCCCCAACTGGGCGTCGGTAGCCGACACAAGGAACTTCATCGATTTGCCCTTTAACGGATTTTTAGCCCCGTCTTCGGAAACAGTGTTGCTGACTAGAATACTGCACCACCAGTATTTATTATATCATACACAAATAATTCTTTCAATATTTGCTAATTAATGCTTAATTAATTATTAACAATTGTTTTATGTGATTTTTATACTTAACTGAGTTTGTTCAATGCTCTCATTGTCCTCTAAAAGCACATAAACAAAATAAATTATTGCAATAGTATAATTAATATACGTATAACGTGTACATTGTCCTTCAATCGAGGCCATATAACCTAAAGAATTAAAAATCGCAGGCAGGATAAACACCAGAGACTTTACTCCCTTTTTTCTAAACCCGACATAGGCTAATACTAATATTAACATCATCATGCTGGCAGGATGTTCAAAAAAGCCTCTTATTCCTTTTGGATTAGAATAAAGAAATGCTGTAACCTTTTCCGACAGCGCTGGCAACTTTGAATCAGGCTCTATGGTTTCAAAGCCATCAAATCTTGCTATATACCACGCCATACCCGATACATAGCTTGTGTCCCTTGAACTCCAGATTATAGAAGTCTGATTAAAATATGAGCGCAAAACTATAACAGGATTTTGCATAAAAAAGTCGAAATACAGAGATAAAAATCCTAACTTATCATTTTCTATTTGATCAATATTTAAAATTCTCCTCGTCCTTGTAAAATTTCTCCACCTATCATTTTCGCTGAATTCCTGATAATGCGACTGTAATTCTTCCATATATAAATATTTTCCCATTTCTGCAAATTGCTTTTCTGTCACCTCAGAATTCGCATCGTGGTATGCCGCCATTATGCCCTGCAAAGGAAGGGCATAATAAGATGATGACGCTTCATTGGCTTTATATCTTTCTCCTAAAGCAGTTTTTGTCAGGAAAATCGAAAGCATAAAAACAATTACACAGGCAACCAAAATACCTGAATTGATAAGGCATTGTTTCATCTTTTTTTTGTATAATAAAACACCGCTGAATATAACGATTGAAGCGCCCAAAACATACGGCGCATTATGTCTAGTAAACATTACTAAAATTACCAAAGCGGCAAAATAGATTATATTTTTATATTTTTCATAATAGTCTTTTTCCTTCAAAGCTCTTAAAAGTTCAAAAGAAATCAGGATAAGCCCCATAGTATATGGTATATCCTTCCACATAGTTACTGCATTAATTGAATTGACCGGAAGCATGGGAAGCAAAAAAGATAATATAATACACAAAAAACTGTTTACTCCCCAATCGCGCAGTTTATATGTTACATAAGAAAAAGTAAACGAACAAAGTAATATTTGAAAAATAATAACGACAGCCGGCGAATCCCAAATCAGAGATAAAAGTTTGACCCCTATAGTATACATAAGCGGATTAAGCCCGTCATATGAGTTTCTGATAGCCGACGTCCATATATATATTGAATCCGGAGACATAATTGCCGGATAAGATGCCAGCCATAAAAGTGTCATAATTACCAACGATGGCAACGCATATAAAATCAACATATATTTTTTATTTGGGCCATAGGTCCTTTTAAAAGAGCATTGCATCAGCGAGTGAGAAAAGCCGTATATGAAAACAAATATGAAAGTGAACCTTGATAATGCAAGTATGAAGCTTTTAAAATAATTATTGTCAACCCATTTGGCAAAAACAGATAAATAAAGAAATACGCTCAAAATCAAAACAACTGCCATATCTCTGAAAAAATATTTTTCCCCTCTGCTGATGGTTTCAAATAAATGCTCAACAAACAATTTCGTCATTAAATAAATGGGGTATGAGAGTATAAATACTATTAAATAACCATAGCTTGTATAATTGGAGAATTTAAACAAGAAATAAAGCTGTGCAATAAAAAAAGTCCAGATGATATATGTTTTTCTACTATTCATGCATTTGCCTTAATTACTTTTTGATAACTATAACATAAAAAATGTAATATTTCCATTTCCTCATACTGATTAATTAAATTAGCACGTTAGCAGACAATACACAACAGAAACGGCAATGCCCAGCAAAGCTCCCATGAGCACTTCAATGGGTCTATGCCCAATTAACTCTTTGAGTTTTTCCATATGAAACTCTTTATGCTCTTTTATTTCTTCCACCAAAAAATTAATAATTGTTGCCTGTTTTCCAGTTTCATATCTGACCCCTGCGGCGTCATACATAACTATTCCTGAAAAAACCAAAGCCAATCCGAAAAGAGGAGTGGTAAATCCCTGCATTATCCCTATTGTTGTTGCAGCGCTTATAATCATCGAAGTGTGTGAACTTGGCATTCCGCTTGCAGAGAAGAACATAGTAAATTTCAGCTTTCTTTCTTCCGGAAATGATGTGAAAATCTTTAAAAACTGCGCCAAAAACCAAGATATAAAAACTGTGATGAACACAGGATTATATATTACTGTCCAAAAATCTAAATGCATTTACTTTTCCCTTCGCCTTATATGTTCGGTCAAAGAACTCAAATACTCATGTTTTTTGCCCGTTTCCTTAAGCAGTTTAACGCAGTTGTAAAGCGCCTCATCCGCCATTTTTTCGGCTCCTTCAATCCCATACTTTGTGACATACGTAATTTTTCCGGAGTTCTCGTCTTTTCCAGCGGTCTTTCCAAGATTGTTAGTGCTACCTAAGGCATCAAGGATATCATCAGTTATCTGAAAGAGCAAGCCAAATTCTTCCGAGAAGTCCATATATTTTTTTTCTATATCGGATGGAATATCACAAAGATAAACCATAGACATTATGCACGCTGAAAACATTTTGCCTGTTTTCAGCCCGTGCATCCTTTTTAAATCCGCCATATCATTTGCGCTTTTTTTGATGTCTAAAACCTGACCACCAATCATCCCAGAGGCCCCGGCGCATTCTGATATATATCTAACTGCTTTTAAATAATTTACTGTATTATCCTTAGGATATTCTTTAAGCATCAGCTCAAAAGCAAAGTTTAACAGCGCATCTCCCGCCAATATCGCCATATCTTCGCCAAACTTCACGTGGCTTGTAGGTTTGCCCCGTCTTAAATCATCGTTATCCATAGCCGGCAAATCGTCATGTATCAAAGAATAGGTATGAATCATCTCCAAAGACGCGCACAAAGGCAGAGAAACTTCATCTCTTACTCCGAGCTGTCTTGCCATATACAGAGCCATCACGGGCCTTAATCTTTTGCCTCCGGCAAAAAGAGAATACTCCATCGCATCCAAAAGCTCGGCAGGTGCCAAACTATCTTCGAATATTTTATTAAGATAAGCTTCAATATAGACTTTAAGCTCTTCGTGCAGTTTAGCAAAGCTCATTCAATCAACCTCTTTTATTTCACCATTAGTTACTTTTTCTATCCTTATTTTAGCATCACTTATGTAATTTTCACATTCCTTGATTATTTTCATAGCCTGTTCATAAGATGCAATCGAATCTTCCAAAGAAATTTCTCCAACTTCCATTTTTCGTGAAATCTCCTCAAGTTTTATCAATTTTTCTTCAAAATTAATATTTTTAGCCATTTTGTTCCTCCGTTACTGACGCGTTCACTTTTCCATCGTTCATATTGATGATAACTTTTTTTGCCGAAAGAACAGCACTAGAAGTTGTCAAAGTTTTATAATTTTCGTCTTCAATTATCGCATACCCTCTTTTAAGAGTGTTCTCCGGGTTAAGCGTATCAAAATAATGTTTATATTCTTTAAGAATCTGGTCTGCGTTTTCAAAATTTCTTTTAATAGAGTTGCATATTTTAATCTGAGCCACATCAATCTGCTGCTGTGTCTGTAAAATAACATTTTGCGGACTAAGCGCTGAGATTTTCAAATCATACTTTGCTAATATAGAAGATTCTTGTTCAATTAAAGATGTAACTCGTCTTTTTAAGATTTGCTTTAATGAGTTAAGTTTTTCAAGTTCTTCTGCTTTTTGTGGTACAGCTCTTTTTGCCGCTGTAGACGGTGTCGCTTCCCGGACATCTGCAACGAAATCGCAAATTGTAAAATCAGTTTCGTGTCCCACTGCTGATATTACAGGTATTTCACATTTGAAAATCTGTCGTGCCAGATTTTCATCATTAAAGCAATTTAAATCTTCAAATGAGCCGCCTCCGCGACCAATAATTATAACATCTGCGGAATTATTTTCTTCAAAATATTTGACAGCCTCTATCATCTGAGCTGCAGCATTTGCGCCTTGTACATTGACCGGATACAGGCGCATAGTAACATTACCCCAACCGGTATCCAGTACGCGGGTAATGTCTTGTATCGCAGCCCCGCTTTCGCTTGTTATCACGCCGACTACATTCGGATATAACGGTATTTCTTTTTTAGCGCGGACATCAAAAAGCCCTTCGGCTTCAAGCTTTTTCTTGAGCATTTCAAAGCGTTCGAACAGATCTCCTGTGCCGTCTTTTATGACATCTTTAATTACAAGCTGATAAGTACCGCCTTTTAAGTAAAGCGTGACACTGGCAGTAACCTGTATTTTATCGCCATCTTTTAAAATATGTTGACGTCCTTTTGCGGTTCCCGCGAACCAAACGCACTGAACTGAAGCTAGTTCATCTTTTAATGTGAAGTATACATGCCCGGCGAAAGATTTTGAATAGTTTGAAATCTCTCCCCGGATTTTTATATTTTGGAGCAGCTCCTCGGCCTCAAGAATTTTTTTTACGTATCCGTTGACTTCCGATACGGTAAAAATAAAATCAGCCATACAGCTCAAAAGCTTGGACGGTATTTGAAAGCAGCATTGCTATCGTCATAGGTCCCACTCCGCCCGGTACAGGCGTGATATATGAAGCAACTTTTTCAGCTTCTTCAAACTTCACATCTCCAAACTGCACCATATTTTCGTCATAGTTTGAGCCCACGTCTATCACAACGGCGCCCTCTTTTATCATATCTCCGGTTATCATTTCTTTTCTGCCAACAGCGACAACCAAAATGTCCGCTTGTTTTGTAACAGCCTTTAGATCTTTTGTTCTGGAGTGGCATATTGTGACGGTTGCATGCTTTTCAAGAAGTAAAATCGCCGCAGGCTTCCCAACAATATTTGAGCGCCCTACAACAACCGCATTTTTGCCTTGAATCTCAATTCCAGCGCTTTCAATAAGCTTTATTATACCTGAAGGCGTACACGGTCTCAGGCATTCCTGCCCTGTAAGAAGCTTGCCTGAATTTAATATGTGAAACCCGTCAACATCTTTTTGTGGAGAAATCGCGTTTATAACCGCATGTTCGTCAATGTGTGCCGGAACTGGAAGCTGAACCAAAATACCATGCACCGCATCGTCTTGATTAAGGTTATCAATTACTTTTAAAAGCTGATACTGTGTCGTTTCCGCCGTCATCCTTATCGTATTTGAAACAATATTTACTCTGCCCGCAAATTTTTCCTTGTTTCGCACATATGTTGCCGAAGAAGGATCATCACCAACCAATACAACTGTAAGCCCAGGATATTTCCCGCGCTCTTGATATAATTTATCAACTTTCTTTTTAAGCTTAATCCTGGTTTGCTTTGCCAACTCTCTTCCGTCAATTATTTCAGCCGCCATAAAAATCACCTCTAAAATAAAAATTTTTGCATCTTTTGACGCAAATATATTTTAACCGCTCAAGGAGCGGTTTTTGTCTTAACTATCGTTGCTATCCACAGTTTTTAAAACACTTGACAATATTGCGTTTATATAGCTTCCCGAGTCAGGAAGCGAAAACTCTTTGGCAAGCTCCACCGCTTCATTTATTACAGCTCCCGGCGGATTTTTTCGCTGATATTTTATCTCGTATACCGCCATCTGCAAAATAGCGACATCAACTTTTGGAAGTCTCTCTTTTCGCCATTTTTTTAAATGCTCATTTATATCGTCGTTTATTGGCTCTAAGTTTTCTGCGACTCCATCAACTATGGCGTTCGCCATATCTTTGTCCTGTTTTGTCACATTCAAATAGCTGAATGATACAGCTCCGAGTCCTGCGCCCTCAAACTGGCGCGCGAAAATTGTCCGCATCGCAGCGATGCGGGCATTGTGTCTTGACATTATTTTTCTCCCTTGATGCGCGACATTACTTTATCAATCATATTACCCAAGTCGACTTTGTCATCAAAGAAATACCCGATAACGAACCCAGTGGTTACGCATATTATAATTAATAGGGTTTTGAAAAACCCAATCGTAAGAAATAATATAGAGATAATAAGGCCGACAATCAGCCCTATTATCCTACATTTAAAAGGCTTAAGCGTTTCGCCCAATTTAATTAAAAATTCTTTCATATTATGATGCTTTTTGTTTATTTTCGATTAAAACATTAACCTTGGTCAGTGTTATTCCGCTCATAGCTTCTATATTTGTTTTTACCTGGTTTTGGATTTCCGCACAAACTTCAGGAATCACAACATCTTCCGCAAGCTCGGCTTTTATAATAACGCTCACTTTTTTATCATCGCTCTTTATTGCGGTCTTTGAGCTCATGACGCCTGCCACAGCCATTGCATTTTTGTTTATCATTTCTTTGAATGTGGTATCGGCAATTTTTATTACGCCTGTTTCCTCTGTCCCAATATCCAAATAACGGTTAGACTTTTTGTCAGTTCCAAATGCAATGAAAAACAGCGAAACTGCCATTAGCAGAACTAAGCATGCGGCTCCAGTCAATATCCACGAATTGATGCTGACTGAATAAAAAGACTCAACATAAAGATTAATTGTAGACTGTTTGACAATGTTCCAAGCCACTCCGACTAAAAACAATGAAACAGCTATAAGAACCAAGGCTATTAATGCAGAAAAAATTCGGTGAAATGCTCGTACTCTCATTTTTTTCTCCTTTTTGTGATTACTTATTCTTCTTTAAGTTCTTCTTTAGGTTTTTCCATCTGAAGACTATGCACATGGACATTTACGCTTTCCACTGTTAGCCCTGTCATGTTCTCAATTGCTTTTTTTACATTTTCCTGAACACTCTTGGATACATCATGAAGTTTTTTTCCATATTCTATTACAACGTTTATGTCAATACTTACGCTTTTATCTTCAAGCGTAACATGGATGCCTCGGTTTTTAACCCCAAGCATGTCCGAAAGGCTTCCGCCTGAAGTACCTGCAACACCTTCAACTTCGTCAGTTGCGAGTGCTGCAATTTTTGCAAGCACATCGTTGGAATAGTTTATGGTGCCGCTTTCATTTGCGGTTATAACGTTATCGTTTTTTTCACTCATATTTTCACCTCCATTATTTTTATTATATCAAAGTTTACGCTTTAATCAAATGAATTTATTTTAAATTTTTTCCATATATATTGTGACCTACTATAACAATGATAATAAAATTAAAAAGAAACGCCATAAAAAAAGAGCCGTATCGGCTCTTTTATGTTGAGCCTAAGATTATGCACGCTCCATATATTCGCCGGTACGTGTATCTATGCGTATTTTATCTCCGATATTGATAAATGAAGGGACCGTTACTACATACCCTGTTTCAACAGTCGCAGGCTTTGTAACGTTTGTGGCTGTATCTCCGCGGACCCCGGGTTCTGTTTCGGTCACTTCAAGCACAACAAAATTTTGTGGTTCCGCACTAAAAGCCTTGCCTTGGTAAATTTTAATCTGAACGACGTCGTTTTCTCTTATATAAGGAAGAGATTCCGCGATCAAATCATGACCGATAGGTATCTGTTCGTATGTTTCATTATCCATAAAATAATATAAATCACCATCGTTATAAAGATACTGCATATCTTTGGTATCAATATGAGCTCTCACAAATTTATCATTTGGATTAAAGGTTGTTTCCGTAGTTGAACCTGTAATAATGTTTTTTATTTTAGCCCTTACAAAAGCTGATCCTTTTCCCGGCTTAACATGCTGAAAATCAACTATATTGCATAGCTGTCCATCAATCTCCAAAGTTACGCCCTTCCTAAAATCCCCTGCTGAAATCATAATTTTCCTCCGTCAATAATATTTAAATCCGTCGATGCGTCAAAGAAAGATTTGTATCCGTTTTTTATAATATGGCAAGTGTTTTCTATCCTAACACCACCCAATCCCGGCATGTATATACCCGGTTCAATGGTAACTACCATTCCTTCTTGCAAAATGGTTTCAGACTTTTGATTAATTCTAGGTTCTTCATGGACGTTAAGACCCACGCCGTGCCCTGTTCCATGTCCGAAAAAATCACCGTAGCCATACTTTTTTATTATAAACCTTGCGGTTTCATCAATATCCTTGCATGCTTTCCCGGGTGCCAGCTGCTCTTGTGCGGCATTTTGCGCTTCCTGTACTATTTTATATATATCAGACATTTTCTTGGAAGGCTTCCCCATTGAAAATGTTCTGGTCATATCCGAATTATATCTGTTTATAGTCGCTCCGAAATCAAGAGTGATCATATCTCCGGAGGAAAATTTTCTGTTCCCTGTAACCGCATGCGGCATGGATCCGTTTGCTCCTGAAGCCACTATAAAATCAAAAGACGGCGTTGCTCCATAATTTTTTTTAAGAAAATATTCAAGATCCGCGCAAAGCTCTATTTCTTTCATCCCAAACGCAGCCGTATTGTAAGCTTTATAAAGAGCTTGCTGCGTAGCGTTTGCCGAAGCCTCCAAAAGCTTTATTTCCCGTTCGTCCTTTGTAGCTCGTATATTTAAGCCCAGTGCATTTGTAGCGATAAACTCGGCCGAAGCGCACTCTTTTTTTATCGAACTAAGCTGAGCTACGGTAATATTGTCTTCTTCAAATCCAATTTTCTTTTCTTCGCCGAGCAAAGAATTTAAAACTTGCGGATATGAGTTTGAACCAATATCCACAACCTCAATGCCTGATGTTTCTTTGCGTGCCTGTTCAGTATATCTAAAATCCGTAACTATATAAAGTCTATTTTTGTTAAGTACAAGCATTCCCTCTCCGTGATATCCGGAAAAATAGAAAATATTGCTTATATCTGTGAAAATAAAGCTGGTTAAATCAATATCGCTAAGCTTTTCTTTTAATATATTTAATCGCATAGATATTATCCTTTACCGGCATATTATAGCACAGCGCCACTAGTTATTAAATCCTGTTCATATATTTTTTTCATGATAAGCGCATCATGCACCATAACATCACGCGATTCGCAAATGACAGCTGGGTACATCTTTCTTTTCACCAATTCTTTCGATAAAGGTTCAAAAAAAGGGCCGTATTGATTGTCTTCAAAAGTAAGGTGCTTTCGTTCTCCGTTTTGTGTATATTCCTGATGCGAAAAATGTATGTGCATCCCTTTTAGTCTTTCACTCCCCAGCGCATTTTCAATCTCATCTAATATATTAGCATAATCCGCTTGGGTTTTTATGCTCCCATTTCCTCTGGAATGAAGATGCCCAAAATCTATTGTAGGTAAAAGTTCTTCATAAGCTTTACAAATTGCCAATATCTCTTCCAAACTTCCCATTTGATTCAACTTCCCCAAAGTTTCAGGGCATAAAATTATTTCACCAAAACCCATTTCATTTTTTTCATTAACTACTATTTTAAGCTCCGATATAACGCTCTTCAACGCTTCATCTCTATTCTTGCCCTTTGCTGAACCGGTGTGCACAACAACACGCTTAGCCAGCATATGCTTCGCAACTTCCATTGTTTGATAAATATATTGCCTCGACCTCTCACGTTTTTGTGCGTCTGCGTTTACAAGATTAATGTAATATGGAGCATGAACGGACATTTGTATACCATGCTTTTTGGCTTCCTCACCAATTTTCGCAGCAGTTTCCTGCTTTATCCTTATCCCTTTTCCCATGGAATACTCGTATAGGCTAAGATTCATCGATTTTAAATATTCTGGCATTTGATAGCTGTGTTTAAATCCGGCGTCATAAAAAGATTGGGGGTTGCCAGCAGGTCCGAACATCGCTTTTTTCATTTACTGGTGTCCCTTCCGAAAATAATCTTTTCAAGCTTTCTGTTAACTTTGGTCATTCCAAATTCCACATTTGATAAAGGATTAAGCAAAATAAACTTTATTCCCGCAAGCTGGGCCGATATTTTGTCCGTAAGCATCTGGTCCCCAATCATTACGCATTCGCGCCTTTTTGCTGCTGCCGTTTTTGCGGCTTTCCACAATCCAAAAGGCCAAGGTTTCATTGATGGTGCAATAAAAGCAATTCCCATTTGCTCGGCAATTGCTTTAGTGCGTGATTTTATGGCATTCGACACAATAATAATTTTTATTCCATGCCGCATGACATTGTCACACCAGTCAATCTCAGGCTGCAAAACTTTTTCCCCGTGCCACACCAATAGAGTGCTGTCCATATCAATCATTACGCACTTTATATTATTATCCGACAAAAGTTCCAATGGTATGTCTGTCAGTCTATTGAATTTTTGGAACTTTTCAAGATTCACTGTTCTTTCTCCAAAGCATATATTGACATTGCGCATTCCAAGCGCTTTTTAAGCATTTCGCATTCCATTTCATATGGTTTATTTAAATCGCCGTTAAACTTATATGCGTTCGCGCCGCATCCGCCTCCGCACCAAAACTGCGCCCAGCATTTCTGGCATTCTGGCTTGTTCACCACATTGTTTTGTGCAAATGTTTTTGACAGCTCAGCGTCTATGGTTTCATCGTCCACCGTCGCCATCTTCATCTCTTCCATACCAACATACTGATGGCATGGGTAGATGTCTCCCTCGGGAGTAACTGCGACATATTCAAATCCCGCCCCACAGCCGGAGAGCCGTTTAATAAGGCAAGGTCCGTCTTCAAGGTTAATCATAAAGTGAAAGAAATTCACAAAAGTTTCTTTTCTAAAATCCAAATACCACTTTGCCAGTTCATCATACTCTTTTTTGATTGTTTCCAAGTCATCTCGGTTTAGTGCATATGACATTTTTTTGTCTGCTACAACAGGCTCTATTGAAAGCTGCTCAAACCCCTGTTCTGCCATAAATTTTACATCCTCTGCAAAATCAAGATTATGATGTGTGAATGTACCTCTTATATAGTAGCTTTTATCCCCGCGCATTTCAACAAAGCGTTTAGCGTTTTCCAGAATCTTCGCATGTGATCCGCCGCCCTCATCATTGGGCCGCATAAAATCGTGGATATCCTCTCGCCCATCAATGCTTATAACAACATTGTACATCTCTCGATTTAGAAAATCCATGGCTTCCTCATCCATATCATACGCATTTGTTGTAAGCGTAAACTTAAATTCTTTTTCTGTTTCCTTTTCCAGCTTTCTGGCATACGCTACCAGCATTTTGACAACGTCAAAATTCATCAAAGGCTCACCGCCGAAAAAATCGACTTCAAGTGTTTTCGCGTCTTTGCTATTTTTAACAAGAAAATCTAAAGCTTTTTTTCCTACTTCAAAGCTCATGAGGCATCTTTTGCCTCCGAAAGCTCCTTTGCTTGCGAAGCAGTATTTGCACCGCAGGTTGCAGTCGTGAGCTATATGCAAGCACATAGCTTTTATCCTGTCGCTTCTAAGCTGTTTTACTTGACTGTAATCAAAGTCGGTAAAAAGCAAATTCATTTCTTTTAGCTTTTCTATTTCGGAAATTGTTTGCTTTATTTCATCAGTTTTATATTCTTTTATAAGTTTTGCCTCAATATCAGCATTGCCAATATTTCTCAGCATCATGCCCAGTGTTTCATATGCGAGTTTGTCCGGCATATGCAAAGCTCCGCTGTACACATCGTACGCAAAGTAACTTTCAAGTGATTCAAATAAGTGTATCATAGCCTGTAAAAATCGGCGCTCATCACGCCGATTTCATCCCTTTTTTTTAATTGTGTAGCTTAATTACTGTTTTTTAGCGCACTCCTGATTGGCGACTGTGCATGATGTTTTGCATGCCGATTGGCATGATGATTGGCATGTGCCGCAGCCTCCGTCTTTATTCAAGCAATCTTTAGCAACAGTTTTAAAATGCTTCATGATATCTCCTTCATATTCAAAAATATATGACTATTATACATAAGTGTGCTATAGGTGGCAAGCTGAATGTTTTTATCAATATTATTTAATGATATTATGCAATAAATGGTTATTTCAGTCTATTTGAATTATAATATAAATAACCAAGGAGGAAGATATGGATAAATTATATATTCTATGGACAAATTCTGATTTTATAACCAGCAGATTTATGGTGTTTATGTACGCCGCCAATTCAATAAAACAAGAGTGGTGGCGCGAAGTGACAATTATAATCTGGGGATCCACCGCAATTCTTGTGAAGGAAAACTCCTATATCCAAAAAGAACTAAAAAGCCTTATGAAAACAGGAGTAAATGTTATCGCGTGTAAATCCTGCGCGGATAAACTTGGCGCTTCTTCTGTTCTTGTAGAATTAGGAGTAGAAGTCGATTATCTCGGGACATATCTAACCGATATTATAAAAGACCCTGAAAAGAATCTGATTACAGTTTAATTATAATAGCGTAATTGTCCCAATCGCAAGCCCACACTGTCCTTTGGTTATTCTGTATGAATGAAACTCATTTGTATTGCATCCTGTGCAAATATCCGCATAGGCTATGTTTTCATTGGAAATTCCTGCATCTTCAAGCTGCATTCCCAATATTTTTTTCAAATCAACATGCGGCTTGTCATAGTTACTATTTATAACTTCTTCTCCGTAGCCATCACTAAAAATTTTGGCGACTTCATTGCCCACTTCAAAGCAGCAAACCTCAATTGAAGGGCCTATCGCAGCTAACATATCTTTTGGATTGCAGCCATATTCTTCATTCATTTTTTCGATTGTTTTGCCCACTATGTTCATCTCGGTGGACCGCCAACCTGAATGAACTAAGCCAACAGCTTTTTTATTTACATCAAGCAAATATATGATAGGACAGTCGGCTGAAAATTTAACAAGCGTTGCGCCTTTAATGTCCGTTATCAAGGCATCTGCTTCGCTTAATTCACATTCCCGCTCCAACATAGCTCCAAAATCTTCTTCTTCGCCAATACGGACGCCATCCTTATGTATTTGCCGAGTTAGAATCATTTTGCTTTTTTCGATTCCAAGAACTTCACAGTATCTTTTATAATTTTCAACGACGTTTTCACGGCTGTCGCCTGTTATAAAAGAAAAATTGAGTAAAGAAAACTTTCCCTCGCTAACGCCGCCTATGCGTGTGGAAAATCCCGTTTTCACCAATCCTGTTTTTTCAAATAAAGAAACGGTATAAATCTTTACACCGTTTGAGTCTAAAATAGTAAAATCATTCATTTTTAATCTTTTAAAAGCTCGTTCAACTCGTTTTTGAACGAATTTATGTCTTTGAAATGTCTATATACTGATGCGAAACGAACATATGCAACCTGATCAAGATTTTTAAGCTCTTCCATTATTTTCTCACCGATGTCATGGCTTGTGATTTCCTGATCCAATGAATTGTATACCATTTTTTCTACATTGGATACAATATCATCGATTTCCTGTGCGCTTACTGGTCTCTTCTCACAGGCTTTTATTAGGCCGGATTTTATCTTTGCAGTGTCAAATGGCTGTCTTTCGCCGTCTTTTTTTACAACCAATATCATTGGATTTTCTATTTTTTCGTAAGTTGTAAAACGTTTGCCGCAATTTATGCACTCTCTTCGGCGTCTTATTGCCCATCCATCCTCTGTTGGGCGGGAGTCGACAACTTTACTTTCATCGTGATTGCAGTACATGCACCTCATAACAGCCTCCAATAGCTTAATTCAAATATTATATCATTTTATGTTATTACTAACAACATTTTGCATCATTCGTTAATGGCGGGCATTAGCTGAGTGCCAGTTACTGTGGTAGTCTCGTTCCAAACTTCTTCAAGCCTTTGTTTTGAGCTTTCAGAAAGAGCATTTAGCAGCGCTGAATCCGCCAAATATTTACCAACTGGCAGCACCATGAAATTTTTCTTCGCATCTTCGGTTTCATCAATAGAAACCCACGTTGGAATGTAATCTGCACTTTTAAACACAACTTCGCCTGTCGTATTGTTTTTTTGGAAATGCAGGTTTAGTATAATTCCTGCATCCTTATATGGGGCTCTTTGGTTTGAAATAAAATTACCCAAAGAATAAGCCACAACACGCTCTTTTACTTTTCCGTTTTCTGATTTCACAGACAGTATTTTGGTTTGCTGTATCACATGAGATTTTGTGCCGATGATGACATCCGCGTCCTGCTCCAGCAGATATTGAGCGATGTCTCGCATATCGTCTGAAGGAGTCCGTTCGTATTCGTCACCCCAGTGGAGACAAACAATCACAACATCTGCGCCTTTTTGCTTCGCCCTATCAATATCATCTTTTATTCTAGATTTTTTTATATACTTAATACAGTAATCCAGCTTTGTTTCGGATATTTTATCTTGCTCGTAGGTTTCATCTGTAAATGAAAGGATGGCAACATTCAATCCGCTTATATTAACTATAAGCGGTTCATAATAGTCATCTTCATTTAAATATGTTCCCGTAGAAAGCATACCGGCGTTTTTAATTTTTTCGTTTGTGCGCTCAACGCCAATCCATCCGAAATCAAAAATATGGGAATTACCCGTTGTAAGCACATCAAAGCCCGCGCCGGCTAGAGCTTTAAGCATTGAATCGGGAGTATTAAACAGCGGTGTTCCCGAATAACCGTATTCTTCACCCGAAAAGGTCGTAAGTATAGAACCTATAACCAAATCTGATCTTTGAAGTGAGGGGGAAATTTCTTGAAAACTACGAATAAAATCATATGTTCCGGTTTCAGTGTCATATGCGTCATCAAGCTGAGCCTGATGAACCATAATGTCGCCTACCGCGCTTATCGTTACATCTACAATCTCCGGAGGCGGCGTAGGCGAAATAATTGGTGTCGGAGAAATCGTAGGGACTGGCGTGCCTGTTGGTTCAATAGTTGGCGTGGCCGTAATCATTTTTGTAGGCCGCGGCGTTGGCGTCCCATTCATTTGGTCAATCGTATCATTTGACAGGTTAATTATATTATCCCAATTTAAAAAAACATAAGTGCCGACAGCCACTATAACTAAAATTAAAACAACAGCAACTATCATCCCAATAGGATTCTTTTTTGGCTTATGTGCCGCAGGCCTTGCGGCACGCGCGGTATCATCATTTACAGTTGAAAAACGACCGATTTTGCTTCGGCCTCTTTCCGGATATTTCTTTTCTGAATTTCTTCTTGGCATTAAAAACCTCTATATATTGTGTCAACTAAAACATTATAACACATTTTATTTTTTATTTTAAATTAAATTTTAATTATTATTGCAAGAAAAAGCCAACGATATATTTGAAAAAGCATTGAAAACATAAATAAAGAATCATAAATATTAACCTGTTTGTAAAAAAATTAAATAGTAAAACGAGGACAGCGATTTAACTAACTCTCCAAATAATAATATATATAGCAAAAGTCGGCTTTTAGCCGACTTTTGATTTACTTTTTCAATTAATAGTTGTATAAAATTGTTTTTTCCAAAAACAGTTTTTTTATTTATCTGCTAAATTAAGCACTCTTTCCAGTTGTTCGTTGCAAAAGCGCCAGCCGCCTTTTGAATCACTCTCTTCCCAAGTAACATCGTATCCGAGTTCTATAAGTCTGTCACGTATTTCGACATTGCGCGCATATGTTTTAGACTGCGTTCCGCTTGCAAGATAAATTAGCGGCT
The DNA here is from genome assembly GCA_963675575.1 of Christensenellaceae bacterium. Lineage (GTDB taxonomy): Bacteria > Bacillota > Clostridia > Christensenellales > UMGS416 > JAGLOK01. The sequence goes on along the minus strand of OY776378.1, from coordinate 1,366,403 downwards.
TGGGTTTAGCGCTCTTGGCATATTGCTCAGCAAACCATGGAATATTTTCTTGGCTTACGGCAACCTCTGCCGGCGTGCCATAGCCGCTGTCAAATTTTGCGGGGCCAGGATTGCTGTTGAGATAGTTTACAACAAAACCATCATCATATGATACTGAATATGCGCTGCCATACTTATCCGGACAGGCAAGGACGTATTTTATCGCTCCATATCCGCCGCGTCCATATCCAAATAGTATATTGTCTTCTGGTTTTTTTGACAGAGGAAACATTTCATGAACATAGTCGTATAATCCTTCTGTAAGGAAAGTTTGCCATTTGCAGCCATTGACCCAGTCGTTATATCTGGCGCTGTTGGTTGTAGGGCACACAATCACAAATTCGTGATCTTCTGCGAATACTTCAGCCTGAGTAAACGAAATCCAGTCTCCAGATGTGTCAAACTTATCATGAAGCATCCATATCACTCTAGCGTTTTCCATCTTGTACTTGTGCCATTTTTCAGGCATTATAACGTCCAGAGTAATGCTCGGACCGCCTGTTATCATTTCAATCCTCATAAAATCTACCTCCTCTCGGAAGAACTATGTCTGGGCTTGGAAATACCGGACCGTTTGCCAATGGAAGCCATTTTAAGAATTTTTTCAATGAAGCGTCAAAGAAATCAAAATTATGAGATCCCGGGCCTTCAATCCATGTGTGGTCATACTCAAGCTCCCGAAATAAATCGCGTGCTGTCACATTATATTCCCAAGTGAAATCCTCAGTTCCACAAGTCTGAAAAAGCTTGGGCATTATAGTTCCAGCCTCCTTTTGCTTGCGAGCCATATATAAGACATCCTTCTCAGTCCTTTTTATCTCCTCCGGAAGCGGATAACCATTCTGCCCCATATGTTTGTCCCTTATATCACTGGCGACATCCAACGGGCTGGCAAAGCTGCCTACGCAAGCATAGCGTTCAGGGTTATTCATAGCGATACGGTATGCAAAATACCCTCCATATGATAAGCCCGCTATAAAATTATCTTCGCGTGCCGGAGATACAGGCAAAATATTACACATAAATTCTGGTAGTTCTTTTGAAACGCAAGCATAGAAATCACCCAACTCGATTTGCTCGCTGACAAAGTCCTGAATTGTGGGCATAACAACAACCAGCTGAGCCGCCTCACATACTCTCATTATCATTGCGTTAAGCGGCCAGTCAGCAAAATCTCCTCCGCCACCGTGCATAAGGTAAAGAACCTGATACTTGCCTCCCTCAGGTAATGGCGGTGGGGGTGCGGTTCTGGAGAGTGTAGCGTGGTTTAACCCTGCCGATGGTGCTTTTTTCGGGTAAAACACCGATAAGTCCTTACGGCCCACCCAATCTGAGCGGTAATTTACTTTCATGTATGGCATTTTATATTCCTTTCTAAATTAATTATTAACTTGATTTGAATGTTTTATTTTTACAGATATGCAATCACATTCTGTCAACTTCAAATAAAAGTGTTCTTCTTTACAATAAATAATAATAACTTATTATTACAAAACAAACAATATTAACTTGAAAAATATGCATCGCATTAGGCTTAATAAACTAGAAATCCTAGGTTTGATCATATTTGCGGAATATTGACGCCATCCATTTTCGCAGTTATTTATTTTGCGATATGAATTACTAAAGCAATTCGCTTACACGGGCTTCGCAATACTTTGTGTTTCTTGCCAAAATAAAAAGCCTCCCGGCTTTTTCTGGGTGCGTCTTAGTTCAAATTGCTCTTCGCTCTCATAGTTTCTCACGAAACTATTGTCGCGCTACGCGTTTGAATTCAAACGCTCGGGCTTCGAACCACTTAGTGTTTCTTGCCAAAATAAAAAAGCCTTTCGGCTTTATTAACTTAGCAATAATATTTGTTACACTTCGCTTTCATAGTTTCTGAAGAAACTATTTTCGCGCTACGCGTTTGAATTCAAACGCTCGGGCTGCGAACCACTCCGTGTTTCTTGCCTTATAAAATCTCGGGGACATCCAATCCCCTCGCGTTTGAACAGATTTCTCCGCAATGTTCACTAAATAAAAAAGCCTTTCGGCTTTATTTAACTTCGCAATAATAATTTTTACACCTCGCTTCCATAGTTTCTTATGAAACTATTTTCACGCTACGTGTTTTATTCTAAAACACTAGGGCTTCAAAATACTTTGTATTTCTTGCCAAAATAAAAAAGCCTCACGGCTTTATTTAACTTCGCAATAATAATTTTTACACCTCGCTTCCATAGTTTCTTATGAAACTATTTTCACGCTACGTGTTTTATTCTAAAACACTAGGGCTTCAAAATACTTTGTATTTCTTGCCAAAATAAAAAAGCCTCACGGCTTTATTTAACTTTGGAATAATAATTTTTACACCTCGCTTCCATAGTTTCTTATGAAACTATTTTCGCGCTACGTGTTTTATTCTAAAACACTAGGGCTTCAAAATACTTTGTATTTCTTGCCAAAATAAAAAAGCCTTTCGGCTTTATTTAACTTCGCAATAATAATTTTTACACCTCGCTTCCATAGTTTCTTATGAAACTATTTTCGCGCTACGTGTTTTATTCTAAAACACTAGGGCTTCAAAATACTTTGTATTTCTTGCCAAAATAAAAAAGCCTTTCGGCTTTTTCTGGGTGCGTCTTAGTTCAAATTGCTCTTCGCTCTCATAGTTTCTCACGAAACTATTGTCGCGCTACGCGTTTGAATTCAAACGCTCGGGCTTCGAACCACTTCGTGTTTCTTGCCAAAATAAAAAGCCTCTCGGCTTTTTCTGGGTGCGTCTTAGTTCAAATTGCTCTTCGCTCTCATAGTTTCTCACGAAACTATTGTCGCGCTACGCGTTTGAATTCAAACGCTCGGGCTTCGAACCACTTCGTGTTTCTTGCCAAAATAAAAAGCCTCTCGGCTTTTTCTGGGTGCGTCTTGGTTCAAATTGCTCTTCGCTCTCATAGTTTCTCACGAAACTATTGTCGCGCTACGCGTTTGCATACAAACGCTCGGGCTGCGAACCACTCCGTGTTTCTTGCCAAAATAAAAAAGCCTCTCGGCTTTTTATTTTGGTGGGACTTATTGGACTCGAACCAACGACTTCTTCGATGTGAACGAAGCGCTCTACCAGCTGAGCTAAAATCCCATGTGCTTTTATATTTTATATGAAAACTTATAACTTGGCAAGTAGTTTAAGCATCCCAATATTTATAAAATTCTTCTTTTTTCATAAGTGTGTGATTACCGTTTGTAATAGCTGCAATCCTTGACTCCAACTCTTCTTGCATATCATACTTTGAAATTAATTCCAAGCTTATTTTTTCGCCGTATTCAACCGCGCCCGTTTCAAACGTGGAATTATTAAGCATATATTCCAGTTTGCCCTGATATGTGTAGTCATATGTCAGAACTAATATTTTACTAAGAACATATTCACAAGGCTGTGCCAGTTCAACAGCTTTGGAAGCCGTGTTGGAAAAGGCTCTCGCCAATCCGCCAACACCCAATTTCACGCCTCCGAAATATCGCACTACAGCGCAGCATACAGCTGTCATCCCTTTCATCTTTATCACTTCCAATATCGGCATCCCTCCAACAGGCTCATGTCCGTCAAAAAACTTTTGCACATTGCCTGACATTCCGCATACATAGGCCCCGCAAATGCACGAAGCTTCAGGGTGCCAGGCGCTTACTTGAGAAATAAACTCTTTCGCGTCATCTTCTGTCATCGCGTGCGTGGCATACCCAATAAACCGCGACTTGTTTATTACAATCTCGTCAGTCTCGGATTTATGTTTTACACTTTTATAAGATATGATTATTTTTTTATCCATAATTTCAAAAGAATAAAGCCCGGCAAGCGGGCTTTGGTTTTATTTTATAACTACTCGATGAAAAATTTTCTTTCCTTTTCGAATCATAAGTTCTCCGCTTTCGGGCATTGGCACAATATAATCCATATCTTCTATCTTTTCATCATCAATACGAATGCCGCCCTGCTGTATCAGCCTTCGGCCTTCCCCATTTGATTTTGTCAACCCGCAAGCAGTCATAAGAGAAACAAGCCGAGAATTTTCTTCAAACTCAGAAGCTGCAAACTCAGTGGTCGGAGTTTCCTCCATGTTGCCACCGCCTCCAAAAAGAGCGTTTGTGGCCTCCTGTGCCTTTTGTGCTTCCTCTTCACCATGAACCAGCTTGGTAATCTCAAAAGCTAATATTTTCTTAGCTTCATTTATTTCGGCGTCTTTTAGCGAGCCAAGTCTGCGAACCTCATCCATTGGCAAAAATGTAAGCCTGGCAAGGCAGTTTTCAACATCGCCGTCATCCACATTGCGCCAGTATTGATAAAATTCGTATGGGCTTGTACGTTCAGCTGATAGCCAAAGCGCTCCCGACTCAGTCTTGCCCATCTTTTTTCCCTGAGCGGTCAGAAGCAGCGAGAAAGTACATGCATATGCTGGCTTTTGCTCTTTGCGGCGGATAAGATCCGCTCCCGCCAATATATTGCTCCACTGATCGTCACCACCCATTTGAAGGGCGCAATTATATTCCTTATTAAGATGCCAGAAATCATATGCCTGCATAATCATATAGTTGAATTCCAGAAAAGACAGACCTTTTTCCATGCGCTGTTTGTAGCAATCAGCGGTCAGCATTCTGTTTACCGAAAAGTTTGCTCCCACTTCGCGTAAAACTTGAACATAATTTAGGTTCATTAGCCAATCGGCATTGTTAACCATTAATGCTTTGTCATCCGAAAAATCGATAAATCTTGAGAACTGCTCTTTTATGCTGTCAACATTGCTTTGAATTTCTTCAACGGTAAGCATTTTTCTCATATCCGTTTTCCCGGAAGGATCCCCCACCATGGCCGTTCCCCCGCCCATCACAGCAATGGGCTTATGACCTGCTTTTTGCATATGCGCCATCACCATAATAGCCATAAAATGGCCTACGTGCAGGCTATCGGCTGTTGGGTCAAATCCTATATAAAAAGGAACGCTCTCTTTTCCAAGCAATTCATACAAATCATCCTCATACGTAATCTGTTGAAGGAATCCTCGTTCTCTAAGCGTGTCCATTACGTTTGCCATTTCAAATCTCCTAAACCTTTAATTTCAATTTATTATACACTATCAGCTTTTTTAGTCAATAATTCAATGCAATACATTTATAAATAAACTATAGCAAAATAGTTTAAAAATTATTTAAAAAAACTAGGCAATACCAAAATCCTGTTATAGTATATCCCTTCCAGCAATGGCATTGTTTGCATCACACGGAATGTTCCAAATGTCATTGCTATAACTGAAGCTATAATAAAATAAAATGCATTTCTTTTTATATATTTTAAGATTATTTCTCTATATCCTTGATTGAAAAAAAACAGAAAAACGATTGCCGACGAAAGACAAAGAATGAAGTATCCTATCCATCTGAAATGATCAACACCGAAAAAAGAAGAAGTAAGAGGCGCGAAACAAGCGCCGATTATTAGTATGATGGATACTTTCTCAAATTTTTCCTTAGACGCTTTGTAAAGCGCTTTAAACATTCCCGCAAACAAAATAAGCGTGGGAGAAATAACAACATACGTTAAGATCATAAGGTTTCTTGTATCTTCAGTAAATAAATATGCAACGCGCTCAATTTTTGTCGCCATATCATCCACTACAACATCACGAGCCACAGAAATCATCCCCTCCCTCAAATCCGCCGATAAATTTTGCTGCATTATTTGCGTGAATTTCTCACGCGGCAAATCTGTTCCTCCAAAGATGATAACGAGAGCAAATACCGCAAGAACAGGCAGATAGTATAATAATAACGGTTTAAGGCTTAGTTTTCCTATGCGTAGATTTGTCTTAATCATAATTAAGGCAAAAAGCAAAGATGAAAAAGCAACAGCAAAAACTTCATGTATAAAAATTGCCAGTATTGATAATGGTAAAAGAATAGAGTACATAGGAACGTCATCAAACTTATATACAACAAAAAAACAAATAAATGCCAGTATGAAAACAAAATTGTCCAATCGGCATAACATCAATCCGCTCATAAGCCATCTAGCATTGCTAGGCTGTGCCATAAGAAAGAAAATAAGAATAACCGCACCGATTTTTTTTGACTTTTTATAAATATTGATATTTATAAGTGTAAATTGAGCCATTAAAATTATGAAAAGCATAAGGCTTATAATGTATATTTGCTTGTATGTAATTATTCCCCCAAATACCGTAAGTACTGTTCCGATAAAACCCCTTACTATAAAACCGGCATCATAAGTCAATCCCCAATTGCACATGCTCCATACATCTATGTATCCGCTTTTTGGCAAAGGGAAAAGACCGTTGGTACACATGATAAACACTGTTAAAATAACAATAGCTAAAAAAGGCCTTGTTTGTTTGTTTTCTTTGTTTAAATCATTCCCGCAATCTATGTTCTCTTCTTTTCTCTTCATATATCCTCAATTACCTGCCACTCATTTAAAAGTTTATTAAGTTTACAGCCTTTCAAAATCAATCAGTTTTTTCATTTCCATAAGAGCTTTGTATCTATGGCTTATTTTGTTTTTAGCCTCACTGTCAAGCTCCGCCATTGTTTTACCCAAATAATCCATATAAAACAAAGGGTCGTAACCGAATCCGCCACTCCCACGCCTTTCATAAATAATTTCACCCGGGCAATATCCTTCAGCCACAAGCTCTTTTTCCCCAGGGCGTACAAGTGCTATGGCGCACGTGAATCTCGCCTGCCTGTTTTCTATGCCCTTCATTTCTTCAAGCAGCTTGTCATTGTTGGCTTCATCGTCACCGTGGTGTCCGCAATATCTCGCAGAATATACACCGGGAGCTCCGCCAAGCGCATCCACTTCTAGTCCTGAGTCGTCAGCCAATACAGCGCATCGCAGTTTGTTTGAAACGTATTTCGCCTTAAGCAGAGCATTTTCTTTAAAAGTCGCACCTGTCTCATCAATATCCTCAAAGATGCCCACCTCTCCCATAGAAAGTATCTCGTCAAATTCTTCAGACAAAATATCTTTTATCTCGGCAATTTTATGCTTGTTGTTTGATGCTATTATAAGATTCATTTTATTGCCCGAACAAAGCACTGGCTTGGATGCTCATTATCTGTTTAATAGCGTCTTTTGCGAAATTCAGCATCAAAGAAAGCTCATCTTGTGAATAGGCCCGTTTTTCTCCTGTGCCCTGTATTTCAAGATATTCACCCTTAGCATTCATAACAACATTCATGTCAACTTCCGCGTTCGAATCTTCCACATAGGGCAGATCTACGACGACCTCGTCATTAACTATTCCCACTGAAACCGCAGCCAATTGGCCAACCACGGGGGTTTTCTTGAGTGTTCCGTCTGCAATCCACTTTTTCGCAGCCAGCATAAAGGCTACATAGCTTCCGGTTATAGCCGCAGTCCGTGTTCCACCGTCAGCGTTTATAACATCGCAATCCAACCATACAGTATATCCATCAAGTGCGCTATAGTCGCAAACCGCCCGCACCGAGCGACCTATAAGTCTTTTAATCTCAGTTGAACGACCGTCCGGCTTTATTGTTTCCCGTCTTTTTCTGGTATTTGTTGAAGCGGGAAGCATCGCATATTCTGAGCTCAGCCAGCCTTCCCCGCTGTCTTTTTTAAAAGGCGGCACACCGACTTCCAGCATCGCTGTACATATCACATGTGTGTTTCCCCATTTTATCAAACAAGACCCATGAGCATTAGGGATATAGTCAGGAATTATCTCTATGCTTCTTAACTCATCGTTTTTTCTTCCGTCAAATCTTGGCATTTTTATCTCCTTTTTATTATTATCTAAGAATATAATATAATTGTAAATTAAGCATCTATTAAAAGAAACGGTTTTAATATAATCATTCTTTTCTAATAATACAGCCTTGAAACCAATGTTTCAACATACCCTATTCCATACATATCATGTAAGACACCCATAAGTACACAAAATATAATTACGGCAATAAAATAGAATTTGTTCTTTTTAACAAATTCTATTATTGCATCGCTAAAATTATCTTCCATAAAAAATAATGAAATCACTGTCATTGACAGACAAATGAAGAAATATCCTATCCATCTAAACTGGTCATAGGCTATAAACGAAGCAAAAATAGGAGCAAAGCATGAACCAATTACAATAATTATTAGTATCTTTTTCTTCTTTTCCACCACCACTTTAATCATTCTCGCAAAAATCCCCGCAAACAAGGCCAATGGCGGAAGCATTACGACATAAGTTAAAATCATGCTTAGTGTCGTTCTTACAGTTTGAATGTTTTTTACTTCCTCCATTTTGCGTGAAAAGCTATCCGCTATTACCTGTCTTACGACAACAGGCATTGCATCAGAAAAATCAGCTGAAACATTTTTTTCGAAAATCAGGCTCAATGATTCAACTGAAACATCCCTTCCGCCGATTAGGATTACAATAAGAAAGGCTACCATTAACGGTAAGTAGTAAACAAAAAGCGGAGTTAAAACAAGTTTATCCTCATCTTTATTAAATCTATACAAAAGCAATGCGAAAAGCCCCGAAGCAAAAAGAAGTCCAAACCCTTCGTGTATAAGCAACGCAATTAAAGACAGTGCCAGTAAGACGGCCAGTAAGATGCCCTTTCTTTTTATCCTCACTATTAAAATGCAGCTTATAAAAGCTATTATAGCAATAAACATGTCAAGTCTAGCAAACATCTCGTCTATCGACCACCAGCGAATATTGCTGGGCAGGCATGCGACAAATAGAATTAAAAGAAAAGAATAAACGCTAGCATTTTTTCTGTAAATTTTTATGAAAACAAATGAAAATAAGAAATATAATATAATAAGCAAAAACAAAGAAATAAAATAAATCTTTTTGACTGTCATCATACCAAGAATTGAAGTGCAAATAGTACCAATCAGCCCTCTATATATAAAGCCTGTTTCATACGTTATCCCCCAGTGGCACATTGACCATCTATTAAGTCCGACAGCTGGAGAAGGGAAAGTTGACCCCGTAACCATTAATATTAAAGTAATAAAAAATATTGAAATAATCGCCTGCTTGGTTTGGTTATATTTTCTCATCCACTTACCCTCTAATTAAATATTTATAAATCAGTATAGCATAATTTTACAATGATGAAAGTTTTCTATTTAAATTGATTTAAAAAACACTATATGATAATTAGTATATCGCTTGGCAGCCTGCCTTAAAGCAACGTTCCCATCCTCTTCTTGTCTATCTTGCCATTTTCTTTTAAGGAAGGACTGATTAAAGCCATATATTTAATCATCAACTTTAGTATATGCCATATTGTTCCATATATAGCCCAATATCACCCCATTACTGATAGACTATTAGGTGATAGTGCCCTGTTTTCCCACAAAAGGGCATGGTTATCCTGTGACTAGTCCAGGATCTCTATCTGCACGTACACATAGTAGCAAATTAGCACAACCGAATAAGATATAAAACCTATTGAGATTTTTTTGTATGCCACGATACACTATCTTGTTATATCCGAAGTATCTTTTTACAATCTGGAATGGATGCTCTACTTTACAACGTACTGCTGACTTTTGGTGCTCTATGTGTCGCTCCCATTGCTTACCTACGCCTTTTTGCTTCTTTACACTATTTTTAGGTCTACGATTAATCCTGTAATCAATATGCGATTTATCTTCGTCTTGTAAGATTTCTTCGCGTTTTTGAATACCAATATATCCAGAATCGCCATATACTACTTTGTCGTCATCACGGATTAGTTTAGATGCTACTGTGATATCGTGTTGGTTTGCAGGTGTTGCCTCAATCGAGTGAACATAGCCACTACCTGCATCTACACCAATATGTATTTTCATTCCAAAGTGCCAGTCACTACCTTTTTTAACAGATTTCATCTCTGGATCTCTAGCTTTTTCTTGGTTTTTTGTGGAACTAGGTGCATCGACTATTGTTGCATCTACTATAGTCCCTCCTCGCATGATATGACCACTTTTCTCTAGTCCTGTGCTTATTGCATTAAATAGCACTTCACCTACATTGTTTTGTTCTATTATTCGTCTGAATTTAAGTAAAGTTGTTGCGTCGGGTACTTGTTCTTCAAAAAAATCAATTCCCATAAATTTACGCATTGCATAGCTATCATATATTGCTTCCTCGACTCCTTCATCAGATAGGCTGAACCAATTCTGTAATAGATACATTTTTAGCATCTTCTTGATACCTTTGGGCGGTCTACCTCTTTTACCTTTATAGTAGTAGGGCTTTATATATGATATCCATTCTTCCCACGGAATAACTCCCTCCATTATATCTAAAAAATCTTCTCTTTTAGTTCTTCTTTTTCTTGCGCTATATTCTAAATCACTGATTGTTTGTTGCTTCATAATTTGCTCCATTTGTTTTCTTCTATTATACCATTTTTGAGATTTGTATTATTTGATTTAATCAGTGCTTCCTTAAATACTCTTCAATCTTTTTCGCTTTTTTCGCACCATTCGGCATAAGCTGATATATAACATACCAATCCTCAAGCTGCGCATATATTACGCCATCATTGTCCTTCTCACCCCAAAACTCGGGCTTATATTCATATACACCTTCAGCGTGTTTTATTTTAAATCCCGCAATCAAATCAACTTCAGTTCCGTTTATAATAAATTTTCTGTAATAGTCGGATTGGAATACATCGCTTTTTTCCACATCCCGCATTTCGCCAAGCCCTGATAATATATATTCAACTTTATTAGAATCCGCTTTTGACACGATAATATCTATATCGTGAGGGCTTTCATGCAAATCGAAATGAGAAAGCAACACAGAGCCGCCTACATTCCACATTATTTTTTCATCATTAAGAAGCTTTGCGATTTTAGCAAGTGTGCTTTCCAATTTATCCATATTGTATTCTCTTTAATTTGTTCTTTGTAATTATTGATTTATTTACAATAAAATAATTGTACATAAAATTTGGTTTTTGAGCAACTTTTAAATCTCTGATAGATACCACTTGCATGAATTAATTTCATACTTCAGCCGCACATTCCGGTGTGTTTCATCAACTGTCGCGCGGCAATCAAATCTAATCATACTGTTTCCTGCATGGTTTTCCATTTCAGTATGAGATATTTGATCAATCTTTATGATTATGTTCTCGCATTCAAAATTTATAATGCGGAATCTTATCGGATGCGGACTTCCTTCAGTGTCAAACCAAGCCAGCATATCAACTGCTTTCATCATAGTTTTCACATTCTTCTCCATGTTTTATGTCTGATACGGAAAACGGCGCAGATTCGAAGTGCCGCCTATCATAGGCTTTATGTCCGATCCCAAAAAGACCGCTCGACACGCCGCATTATCACCATATCTTAGCCTTATTTTATCAATGGCGCTGTCGGCCGCTTCTCTTTTCCATCCCAAATCGAACATGGAAACCTGAACATTGCTATATGAAGAAAGGCTGCTTGTTGACACCCCCAGCTGCCGCAAGGGCTCACCATTCCAAAGCCCGTCAAATATCTCAACCGCGCGATTATATATCTCGCTGGTTGACGCGCAGTCGCTCTGATAGGTTTTCTGTCTGCCTTGGCGCTTAAATTCAGAAGTGCAAAAGCTCACATGAATAGTTTTTGCCCTGTATCCGTTTTCCCTAAGCCTTGAGCCCACAGTTTCACTCAATGACAAAAGCACACTGTGCGCGCAGGACAAATCTTCAACATCAAAAGCTATGGTTGATGAATTGCCAATGCCTTTTGCCTCCTGTTCTTTGCCATTTGGCAGCATTCCATGGAAATCAGAAGCTCCTGCTTTTTCGGTTTGCTGATATATTCCGTTCGCGAAGTTGTGCAGCATAATACCATAAGACTTAAATATGGATTGAAGCATTCCTATATCGTATTTCGCAAGATCTCCGACTGTATTTATTCCCCTCGCTCTGAGTTTCTTCTCCGTCTGCCTTCCCACCATGTACATTTCGCCTATAGGAAGGGGCCAAAGCTTTTTTTCTATTTCTTCAGGCCACATTGTGTGTACTTTGTCCGGCTTTTCAAGCTCTCCCGCCATCTTCGCAAGCAGTTTATTGTTTGAAATCCCAATGTTTACGGTAAATCCAAGTTCGTTTTTTATTGACTTCGATAATGCTTGCGCGGCTTTAACCGGGTCGCCGTACAGCCTTTGAAGCCCGGTGTAGTCAACGAAAGCTTCGTCAATTGAAAAGCGCTCAACCACAGGTGAAAAGTTTTTCAGATGAGCCATAAGCGCAGAGGAAGCTATCGAATATACACCATACGAAGGCGGAACAATGGTTATATTTGGCGCACGCTTTAAAAGAGCGAAAATAGGCTCTCCCGTCTGTGCTTTATACAGCTTTTTCGCCAATATGGATTTTGCCAGCACTATACCACGCCTATCCGCGATGCTGCCTCCAACAACAGACGGTATATCCCTCAAATCAACAGTATCGCCATGCTGAAGACGCCATACAGCCTCCCACGACAAAAAAGCGGAATTAACATCAACATGAAAGTAACATTTTTCCGGCATAGCACTAACTTCTCTTTCGTTCTATAATTTATGTTTGTATCATAGCACATATGTTCGTATTTTTCAATGATATATTCCATTCCTATGTTAATAAAATAAGAACTTTTCTCTGCTTTGTTCTTTAGTAGCGACAGTTTTTTTATGTTATAATACCTTTAATAATTTAAAGAGGTATATTAATGGCGCTTGACGCAACAACAGTATATGCACTGGCTCAGGAACTTAACGTTCTTTTAAAAGACGGCAAAATAGAAAAAGTACATCAGGGGGAAAAACATCAGCTTACCCTCGCTATTCGCGCGGACAGAAAAAGCTATAAGCTTTTGCTTTCAGCATCATCATCATATCCGCGCGTACATATAGCCGATGAAGCCGCACTAAACCCTGAAAGCCCCCCGATGTTTTGCATGCTTTTGCGTAAAAAACTTATTGCCGGAAGAATTAAATCCGTTGAGCAAATAGATATGGAACGCATCATAAAAATTGAAATATCATCTCGGGACGAGCTTTCCCGCGAAAACACATATTATTTGTATTGTGAAATGATGGGGCGCCATTCCAATGTTATTTTAGTTGACGACGAAAACAAAATCATAGATTCTATAAAGCGCGTAGACGAAAACAAGAGCCGTGTCAGGCAGATAATGCCGTCAATCGAATTCACACTGCCTCCGCCGCAAAACAAGCATAACCCAAAAGATTTATCCACCGAAGATATTTACCGTATATTACTTAAAGATATAGATAAATCAATACAATCTGCCATTCAAAGCAATATCGCGGGAATTTCCACTAAAACAATTATATATATATTCGACAAAAAATATGATATTGACGCCCCTCTTTCGAGATTTAATGAAGATGATTTAAGCAGCATTGCCCAAACACTTTATGATTTTTATAAAGCACTATTCTCAAATGCTTTAAGCTTCTATATCCTGCTAGATGATTCCGGGAACGGTTTGGATTTCACCCTGCTTGACAATGAGCCGTCAATAAACCACAAAGAATATGAATCAATCAATGAGCTTATCGATGATTTTTACAAGATGCGCGCACTTAAAGACAATATTTCAAGAAGAACTCAGACATTAAGGCAGAGCGTTAAAACGCATCTTGCCCGAAATATCCGAAAGCTTAAGATACAGCAAGATATTTTGGGCGATGAAAAAAAGCTTGAGAAATACAAGATATACGGGGAACTGTTGACCTCCTATTCATATGCGATACCAAAAGGCGCAAAAGAAGCGGAGCTTGATAATTTTTACTCTGAAAACGGAGAAAAAATTACAGTGCCTCTCGACCAAAGGCTCAGCGCCTCTGCAAACGCGGCTAAATATTTTAAAAAATACAAAAAGTTAAAAACCGGAGCCGAGCTTGCAAATAAGCAAATCAAAAACATTTCATCAGAAATCGAATATTTAGACAGCACTCTTCACTCAATTGAAAACTGTGACAGTGAAGATCTTGCAATTGAAATACAAAACGAACTTATGGCAAACGGGTACATAAGAAAAACAAAGAATAAAACCTCCAGAAAGCTTCCCCCTTCAAAGCCACACCGCTTTGTGTCCTCCGACAACCACGAAATATATGTTGGCAGAAACAATAAGCAAAACGATGAGCTTACAATGCGGTTTGCTCGCTCAAACGATGTTTGGCTTCACACAAAAGATATCCCCGGTTCGCATGTGATAATCCGCGCAAAAAATAATACTGTATCCGATAAGGCAATCAAAGAAGGTGCTTTCTTGGCCGCTTGGTATTCAAAGGCTCGAAACTCATCTCATGTGCCTGTCGATTACACCCAGAGAAAAAACATGCGCAAACCAAATGGTGCAAAGCCCGGTTATGTAATCTTCCTTTCCAATTTTACAATAAACGTCACATGCACAAAAGAAGAGTTCGCAAAAATACGAAAAGAAGATATTTAAATTCTAACAAATATTTAACCTCGGCGTAATTGCTACGTAGCGCTTATGCGTGTATAATAGCATTAATTCATTTTAATATTATTAAGGAGTAAATTATGTCCAACAAATCATATCAGCTGTTTACCGATAGCAACAGTGAACTCCCCCTTGAATTAATCAAAAAATACGACATTCCATATGTTCCGATGCCTTATACATTGGAAGATCAGGAGTATTTTTATGATCTTGGTGAAAAAACAGATTATAAAGATTTCTTCCAAAAGGTACGAAACGGTGCTATGCCTTCCACCTCGACTTATCCTCCAAATTATTACGAAGAACTTTTAAAACCATATCTAAAAGATGGTAAAGATATTTTGTTCTTAGCTTTTTCATCCGAACTTTCAGCTGCTTTTGGTTTTCTTTCCACAGCGGCTCAAACTCTTCGCGAAGAATTCCCTGAGCGCACAATACGTCTTGTAAACACGCTGCGCATCTCAGCCCCAATGGCTGTCATTGTAATTGAGGCTTTAGACATGTATGCCGAAGGAAAAGAGCTTGGCGAAGTGGCGGACTGGGTGGAAAACAATTATAAAAGATCTCACGGATATTTTACTGTGGATGATTTAAACCACTTGAAGCGCGGTGGAAGGATATCCCCCGCGGTAGCAATAGTCGGCACAATGATGCAAGTAAAACCAATTCTTGCAATTGACAATAACGGAAAAATTATTTCTTTGGAAAAAGCAAAAGGCCGCAAAAAAGCTATTCACCGCATTGTGGAACTCACGGTTGAAAACACTTTAAATCCCGAAGAGCACACTCTTATAATTCTTCATGCGGATTGTGAAGATGATGCGATTACTCTTAAAAACATGATTGAAGCTAAAGTCAAATTCAAGAAAGTATATATGCAATTTATCGGTCCTGTTATAGGCTCTCACTGTGGTCCCAACACTCTTGCCGCATGTTTTATGGGCAAAGAGTTTTCAAATTAAGGTGAAGCTATGATAGAAATTAAAATAGCGGAAACCGCAAAAGACCGCAAAGCGTTTGTGAACTTTTTTTTCGACTTATATAAAGGCAACAAATATTGGGCGCCGCCATTCCGCGACAATGAACGCAATTTAATGGTTCCGGCAAAAAACCCGGCATCAGAATATTGTGATTCACAATGGTATCTCGCATACAAGGACGGAAAAGTAGTAGGCCGAGTAGGCGCGATTATAAACCACAAAGCAAATGACATATGGAAAAACAAAGTGGTGCGTATCACACGTTTCGATTTTATCGATGACAAAGAGGTTTCAAAAGCGCTGATAGACACTGTTGCAGCATATGGAAAAAAGAACGGTATGGAAGAAATACAAGGTCCTATGGGCTTTACGGATCTTGACCAAGAAGGCATGTTAATTGAAGGCTTTGAAGAAATGAGCACCTACATCACTTTATACAACTATTCATATTATCCTGAGCATATGAAAGCTTTGGGTTTTGAAAAAGATGCCGATTGGGTCGAATATCAGTTAAAAGTAACCGATAAGGCAAGTGCTCTTTTATCACGTGTTTCGAAAATCCTTCTGGAACGCGGTGAATATAAACTTCTTGAATTCACAAATATCAATGATGCAAAAAAACATTTAAACGGAATGTTTGATGTTTGGACAGAAGCTTATAAGGAGCTTTACGGTCAGACGCCTCTTACTCAAAAGCAAATTGATTTGGCTATAAAGGAAAACATTTCTTTCGCCAACCCGCATTTTTTAAAACTTTTAGAGGATAAGGAAGGTAAAATAGTTGCCTTTGGCTTGTGCTTTCCGTCGTTTGCGAAAGCCGCAAGAAAAGCGAATGGATATCTTTTCCCAACAGGTTTATTTCACTTTCTTCACGACAGGCAAAAAATCGAGGTGCTCGACTTGTACTTAGTCGGTGTTATTCCCAAACTGCAAGGCTTGGGTATAAATGCGATAATAATGGATGCTATAATGAAATCCGCAAAACAATTTGGTGTGAAATACGCCGAATCCAATCCTGAGCTTGAAACAAATGAAAAAGTACAGGCGCAATGGAAATATTTCGAAAAACGCCAGCATAGAAGGCGTCGAAGTTTCATAAAGAAAATTTAGATATTGAAAAACCGCTTAACAATGTTAAGCGGTTTTATTTTAAGTTTTTTAAAATTGCACTATATTAAAACGCGCAATACTTATCCATATAAGCTTCCATCTTGCCACGCATATCATCATCGATAATAATTTTACCGTCCACTTCCCTGTTGTGAAGATATTCTATAATATCCAAAGTGTTAACTATTGGATATGTGTCTATACCAAACTCGTCTTTTATTTCGGAGATGGTGGTTTTATCGCCTTTTCCTTTTTCCATCCTATCAACGGAAATTATAACTGAGGTTATGTCAACATCCGCAATAGATTTAAGAAGCGGCACGCTCTCTCGTATTGATGTACCTGCGGTTATCACATCTTCTATTATGGCTATCTTATCACCATCTTTGGGCATATATCCTATGATGCTTCCGCCTTCGCCATGATCTTTAATTTCCTTACGGTTAAAGCAATATGGCAAATCAATATTATAATTTTTATATAAAGCCGCGGCAGTTGTCACAGATAAAGGAATCCCTTTATAAGCAGGGCCGTAAATGGCATCAATATTTCCTTCCAAAGATTCTTTTATACATGCCGCATAATAGTCTCCGAGCTTTGAAATCTGCATTCCTGTTTTATATTTGCCTGTATTAACAAAATACGGGGTTTTGCGCCCGCTTTTTGTAGTAAAGTCACCAAAAGTCAAAACATCAGATTGAACCATAAATTCTATAAATTCAGCTTTTAAATTCATCTTTCCTCCGTTAAACTATAAGCGCGTCGATAAGTTCGTTCACATCGTCTATATTGTGCTTTTTCATATATTCTTCTATACCGGAAATAACATTAGGGATTCCCATTGGGTCAATTAAATTCAAGCTGCCACACATAACAGCAGTGGCTCCGCACAGCAAAAATTCAACAGCGTCTCTGCCCGTCATAATGCCGCCCATACCTATTACCGGTATGTCTACTGCTTTGGATGCCTTATATACCATATTTAGTGCCACAGGCTTAATTGCGGGACCTGAAAGCCCGCCTGTCACGTTCGACAGTATTGGTCTTCTGCTATCAGCATCCACAGCCATTCCCAGCAAAGTGTTTATAAGCGATATTCCGTCCGCTCCCGCTTCTTGAGCGGCTTTAGCGTTTTCTGCTATATCCAAAGTGTTTGGTGTAAGTTTTACAATAAGCGGCTGCTTTGCATGTTGCTTTGCTTCTTTAACAATGCTGTATATAGAATCAGGCTTCGCTCCGAACGCTACTCCGCCTTCTTTTACATTTGGACAAGAAATGTTAAGCTCAATAAAATCAACTTCGGAAACATCACGCAGCTTATCAATCACATCCATATATTCTTTAACACTGCTTCCTGCGACATTCGCGAAAAACATCGTGTCAATATTTTTAATAAAAGGTACTTCTTTTTGTATAAAGCCATTCACACCAGGATTTTGAAGCCCAACGGCATTCAGCATGCCTGAAGGAGTCTCCGCTATCCTAGATGGAGGATTTCCCAGCCTTTTTTCGGCAGTAACAGCTTTTAAAGCTATCCCGCCAAGCTTGGACAAATCATACATTGTAGACATTTCTCTGCCAAACCCAAAACAGCCTGATGCCGCTATAACCGGGTTTTTAAGTTTTTTCCCACAAAGGTCTATGCTCAAATTCATTACAGCACCACCTCGTTTATATCAAAAACAGGGCCATCCATGCATACACGCTCATAGTTTTCTTCTTCATCTTTCACTATTTTACACACACAAGTTTTACAAATCCCGATTCCGCATCCCATGCGTTCTTCAAGAGAGACCAAGCAAGGCACTTTGTGCTTATCTATTATTTTTTTCAGCGAGTTTAGCATAGGATTTGGTCCGCACGCCAAGATAATATCATATGATTCTTTTTCAAGGTTTTTGTCAAGCTCGGAGGTAGCAAATCCCTTTATGCATAGAGTTCCGTTATCAGTGCATAGATATAGATTTTTTGAAAGCTTTTCAAAGTCTTCAACCTGATAGGCGAACTCTTTGCTTCTAAAGCCAATATAAGAATCAAAAGTAATGTCCTTATAATATTCCATAGCATATTTTAAAGGTGCAACACCTATTCCTCCGCCAATAACCGCCGCTTTTTGTATCTCTTTATTTAATAAAAATCCTTTGCCGCAAGGAGAAACAACATCAACGACATCTCCGCTCTTGACTTTGCAAATTGCTTTTGTTCCGTCACCTTTCGCCTGAATGATAATCTTAATCGTGGACTTGTTGAAATCTACGGAATTCACGCTTATCGGGCGGCGAAGCAAAAGATCGCTTCTGCCCCATGCTTTGAGGTGCACAAACTGACCCGGCCAAATATTGTTGGTGTCGCACTCAAACTCCATCAAGTAGGTATTTGTGGCAACTAATTCATTAGATACGACTTTGCATTTTTCATAAGTTTTTGCCATTAGATATCCTCAAGTTCATGAAGTCCCACTATTTCTATATCCGCATCACTCTTATTAAGTTTCAGGCTGTTTACAAGCGCTCTCACAGTGTCCAGCGAGGTAAAGCATGGAACCTTGAACTCAACAGCCATTCTTCTTAGTTTAAAGCCTTTTGTTGAGCTGTCTCTTCCTTGGGTGGGAGTGTTTATTATAATTTCCACTTTTTCCGAATGCACCATCTGGCTTATGTTCGGCACATCCTCGCCAATGCCGCCAATCTGTGAAGCGGGCACATAGTTGCTGTTTAAAGCATGAGCTGTGCCGCTTGTGGCAAACAGTTTGTATCCCATGGTGACCAAGTCTTCCGCGATGCGGGTGGCTTCCGGCTTATCAATGTCTGCGACAGAAAGAAATACATTGCCTTTCCTTGGAATATCAAAGCCCGCGGCCATCAATCCTTTAAGCACGGCTTCATCAAAGTTTTTGCTTATGCCAAGCACTTCGCCTGTGGACTTCATCTCAGGTCCTAGTGAAATTTCCAAATCCGGCAACTTTTCAAAAGAGAACACCGGAACTTTCACCGCATAGAAATCGCGCTGTTTATAAAGCCCCGTGCCATACGGTAAATCTTTTAGTTTTTGTCCCATCATGCACTTTGTGGCAAGCTCTATCATTGGAACGCCCGTAACCTTGCTGATGTAAGGAACAGTTCTTGATGAACGAGGATTCACTTCTATTACGTAAATCTCGTCCTCGCTTAGAATGTATTGTATATTTATCATGCCAATAACCCTAAGCTCTTTGCAAAGTTTCTTTGTGGTCTTAATAATTTTTTCTTTTATAGTGTCCGAAAAGGAAAATGCGGGATATACTGAAATCGAGTCGCCCGAATGAACCCCCGCACGCTCAATATGCTCCATTATTCCAGGGATAAGAAAATCTTTTCCGTCTGAAATGGCGTCAACTTCTATTTCCATTCCGATTAGATATTTGTCAACCAATATGGGATGCTCGGGGCTGCCGTATTTTGTGATTATCTCCATATATTCTTTTATGTCTTTATTGGAATACGCTATTTCCATTCCTTGGCCGCCCAACACGTACGAAGGCCTTACCAACACCGGATACCCCAAGGATTCAGCCATTTTCAAAGCTTCTTCCGTTGTGAAAACAGTTCCTCCTTTTGGCCTTGGTATATTGCACCTTTCAAGAAGCGCCTCAAAGCAGTTTCTGTCTTCAGCGGCGTTAATGTCTTCAAGGCTTGTTCCCAGCACTTTATAGCCCATTTCTTCCACTGATTTAGCGAGCTTTATAGCGGTTTGCCCACCAAATTGAACAACTACCCCTTCCGGCTTTTCAAATTCTAAAACGTTCCAAACTTCCTCGGGTGTAAGCGGCTCGAAATATAGCCTATCGGACGTATCAAAATCTGTTGAAACGGTTTCCGGATTATTGTTTATTATAACTGTATCATAACCCATTTCTTTAAGCGCCCAAATAGAATGAACTGAGCAATAATCAAACTCTACTCCCTGCCCAATCCTTATAGGCCCTGAGCCCAACACAACAACCGATTTATTATCTCCCTTATTCGCTTCATTTTCTATATCATATGTAGAATAATAATATGGGCTTACAGCGTCAAACTCCGCGCCACAGGTATCCACCATTTTAAATGTGGGAACTATATCAAGTTTTTTCCTCAAATCGCGTATATCAATCTCTGATTTTCCTGTTAAGCGACCTATCGCCATGTCTGAAAAACCGCGCTTTTTAAGTTCTGTTAAATAGTCTTTGTCAAGACAGTCCGAACCACAGTTTTTCAAGTGTTCTTCCTGCCTGACTATGTTTGAAAGCTTGTATAAATACCACGGGTCTATTTTTGTAATATCAAATATATGTTTTTCGGTCACTCCCCTCCTTAAAGCTTCGGTTACCACAAATATACGCTCATCGGTCTGCATATGAAGAAGGTCTTCAATGTCATCATCCGAACATTTTGCGGCATCTCGAAATTCAAGTGAATCAAGGCCCAGTTCCAATGATCGCACAGCTTTTAGAAACGCTGACTCAAAGTTTGAGCCTATCGACATCACTTCGCCTGTTGCCATCATTCGTGTGCCTAGTATATTATCAGCCTTTGTAAATTTATCAAACGGCCATCTTGGGAATTTTACTACAACATAGTCAAGCGTCGGCTCAAATGCGCTGAAAGTCTTTCCTGTAACAGTGTTTTCTATCTCGTCCAAGCCGTAGCCTACCGCGATTTTCGCTGAAATTTTAGCTATAGGATAGCCTGTGGCCTTCGATGCGAGCGCCGAGCTTCTTGACACTCGCGGATTGACTTCTATAACAGCGTATTCCATGCTGTCCGTGTGAAGCGCGTACTGCACATTGCATCCGCCTTCGATTTTCAGAGCAGATATAATGTTTATGGCAGAGCTTCTAAGCATCTGATACTCCGCGTCACGCAGAGTCTGCGAGGGCGCGACAACAATAGAGTCACCTGTATGGATACCAACCGGGTCGATATTTTCCATGTTGCAAACAGTAATACAATTTCCCTTAGAGTCTCGCATCACTTCATATTCAATCTCTTTCCAGCCTGAAATTGATTTTTCTATAAGACACTGGCTTACCCTTGAATATCTTAATCCGTCTCCACAAATAGAAGCTAGCTCCATGGGAGTGTTGGCGATTCCTCCTCCTGATCCTCCCAAAGTATATGCTGGCCGCACTATGACAGGATATCCCGCTTCGCTCGCAAACTCCAAAGACTGATCGACTTCCGTTACAATAACGCTCTCAATAGTAGGTTCACCGATTTCAATCAGCATTTGCTTAAACGCGTCCCTGTCTTCAGCCTTATATATTGATTCAACGTTTGTCCCAAGAAGCTTAACGCCTACTTCATCCAAAAATCCGGATTCGGCAAGCTCCATTGCGGCATTAAGTCCGGTCTGCCCGCCAAGGGTCGGTAAAATAGAATCCGGCTTTTCTTTACGGATGATGTTTTTGAGCACCTCATGGGTTATAGGCTCAAGATAAACATGGTCCGCAATATTTAAGTCAGTCATTATTGTTGCTGGATTTGAATTTACCAGAACAACCTCTATGCCTTCCTCTTTTAGCGCACGGCAAGCCTGAGTGCCCGCATAGTCGAATTCGGCGGCCTGGCCTATTATAATCGGACCCGAACCTATCACCATTACTTTTTTTATATCGTTATTTCTCGGCATTTTATCTCCTAAAAAATTATAGCAAATTCATGAACTCATCAAAAAGATAAGCTGTGTCCTGCGGCCCTGGAGCCGCTTCAGGGTGAAACTGTACTGTGAATATATCATCATCGGTGTATCTTATGCCTTCAATGGTCATATCATTCCAGTTTCTATGGCTGACTTTCATATTTTCCTTCAAGGAATCTTCTATAATAGTATAGCCATGGTTTTGTGAGGTGATAAAAACTCTGTCCTTATCAATGTCTTTAACAGGATGGTTTGCTCCCCTATGCCCATACTTTAGCTTTTCAGTGTCCGCTCCGTTTGCAAGCGCCATAAGCTGGTGTCCCAAGCATATGCCAAATATCGGCTTATATCCCATCAGTATTTTAATCTGCTTGATAATCTCTGGATTGTCCTTTGGGTCTCCCGGACCATTTGTAAGCATAATTCCGTCAACTTCGTCATTCATTATTTCCTTGGCCAAAGTTGTAGAAGGATAAACCACCAGGTGGCATTTGCGCTTTCTGAGAGAAGACAGTATAGATGCCTTTAACCCGAAATCAAACACTCCGATTTTCTTGCCTTTTCCCGGTATTTCAAACTTTTCTTCGCATGTTACTTTTGAAACAGGGTTATCAACCTTGTATTCCATTATTTCTTTGCGCATTTCATCGGTTAATTCTTTGTTTGAAATAATTCCTCGCAAAGTTCCGTGGTCACGAATTGAACGCGTCAGGGAGCGTGTGTCGATATCTTGTATCCCCACTATACCATGCTTTTTCATATATCCTTCAAGAGAGCCTTCGCTGTGCCAGTTGCTGGGCAACTCGCATAGCTCGCGCACCACAAATCCTTTTACCTGAGGATGTGTCGACTCCGGATCTTCCCAGTTAACGCCATAGTTTCCTATCAGCGGATATGTCATCATCACTATCTGACCATAGTATGAAGGATCGGTAAGTACTTCCTGATATCCTGTCATTCCCGTGTTAAAAACAACTTCACCTATTGTGTCGCCTTCGGCTCCGAATTGCTTTCCCTTGTACACTGAGCCGTCTTCTAAATAAAGATAAGCCATCTTTTCTCCTTTAAAGCTTATTGATTGATATATTTAAATCGTCTTTCATTGCTAATACCGCTTTCTTAGCAGCCGCTGTAAAAGACATCGTAGTTTCTTTTTTCCAAGCGCATATTATTCCCCGCGAGGAGTTTACTATACCACCGTTTCCATTTTCATCAAACATTCCGGCCACGTCATCTGCGGCAGCTCCCTGCGCTCCGTATCCCGGTATTAAAAAGAAAGTGTTTTTCATCATCGCTCGAAGTTTAATTCCTTCTTCTTTGTGAGTTGCTCCCACTACGGCACCGATAAGGTTATATCCGCTTTCTTCGTCCACACTGTCTTTGCCCCAACCTATAACCAGCTTCGCAACTTTTTCATATATTAAGTCACCGTCTTGGGTTTTTAAGTCCTGTATCTCTGCGCTTGTCGGGTTTGACGTTTTAACAAGAATGAACAATCCCTTATCGTTTTTCACACAAGTGTCTATAAAAGGTTTAACTCCGTCTGTCCCGAAATAAGGGTTAACCGTCATGAAGTCTGCTCCAAATGGCACTCCACCCACTATGGGAGTTTCCCCTATGTGAGCAAGTGCATAAGCCTCGCTGGTGGAACCTATATCTCCGCGCTTTACGTCAGCGATAACAACAAGCCCTGCCTTTTTGGCATAATCTATTGTTTTCTTATATGCTTCAATGCCTTTTATTCCATACATTTCATAATACGCGTTTTGAATCTTAACTGAAGGAATAATATCGCAAAGCTCATCAATAAGCTGTCTGTTAAACTCATATATAGCTTCACATGCCCCATCCAGAGTGTCCGAATCATATCGGCTTTTTAATCCCTCCGGCAAATATTCAAGCCTTGTGTCAAGCCCTACGCATATCGGGCATTGCTTTTTATTAATTTCGTTTATTAGTTTTTGTGTAATCATGTTGCCCCTATTTTATCAAATGTATAATTATAATGCAAGATGTATATTTATGCACATCATTTGTTCCAATATGCAATCTCACCATTAACAATCGTTCCTTCTACATTCCCGGCAACTTTTTTGCCGCCAAAAGGATTATTTTTCCCCTTTGAGACAAACTTCGCCGGGTCAATTGAATATTCCTTGTTCAAATCAACAATAGTAAGATTGGCCATTCCTTTTTCCGAAATCCCAGCGCTTTCCCACTGCAATACCTCAAGAGGTTTATAACTCATCAGATCAATTAGCCTGTCCAAGTCAATATGGCCTTCCTTCACAAGATGCGTGTAACACAGAGAAAAGGATGTTTCCAAGCCCGAAATACCATTTGATGCAAGTGAATATTCCACCCGTTTGTCGTCCAGGTGATGCGGCGCATGGTCTGTTACGATGCAGTCAATCGTACCGTCTTTTATACCTTCAATTATCGCCAATCTATCGCTTTCGCTTCTCAGCGGCGGGTTTACTTTTGTATTTGTGTCGTAGCCTATCACCATTTCATGTGTTCCGGCGATGTAGTGAGGTGTTGTTTCGCAGGTAACCCTGACTCCCCTTTTTTTCGCATTCCTAATCAGTTCAACTGTTTCTTTTGCCGATATATGCGCAATGTGCACCTTAGTGTTAAGATATTCGGCAAGCAGAATATCGCGCCCCGCCATAATAGCCTCAGAAGATGTTGGTATTCCTTCTAGCCCCAGCAAGGTGCTGACTCCGCCTTCGTTCATGTCCCCTTTGAGCGTCGGGTCTTCACAATGCGAAATTATAAGAGTATCGAAATTTTTAGCATATTCGAGTGCCAAGTACATCATTCTGGATGATTCAACCGGATGTCCATCATCAGAGAATGCCACGCAGCCCGCATCCTTCATCATGCCCATCTCGGTAATCATTTTCCCCTTTTGTCCAAGCGTTACGCTACCTATGGGAAGCACATTCACTTTTGCGCTTTCATTGCAAATCGAGTTAATAGAGTGAGTAACCGCTGGATTATCATTTACGGGGTTTGTGTTAGGCATGCAAGCCACAAAGCAAAACCCGCCCTTTGCCGCAGCAGCGGTTCCGGATGCTATATCTTCCTTATATTCATATCCCGGTTCTCTCAAATGAACATGCATGTCGCACATTCCCGGAATTATGGTAAGCCCCTCAGCATTATATTCTTCGGCGGAAGAGTCCTGTATGTTGGGTGCAATTTTTTCTATATATGAATCCGATATTAATATATCGGAAATTTCATCAAATTCATTTCTCGGGTCAAAAACATGACCGCCTTTTATCAATATCCTGCTCATTTTTCGCTCCTTGTCAGCATGAAAAGCAGTGCCATTCTCACCGCAAGCCCGTTTGTCACCTGTTCATCTATCACCGACATATCCCCGTCTATTGTAAATGTGGACATTTCAACTCCTCGGTTTACAGGCCCCGGGTGCATTATAATCGCGTCTTTTTTTGCCTTTTCAAGTCTTTTATCATCTATCCCAAAGTATTTATAATATTCCCTTACAGAAGGAAAAAGCCCAGCTTCCTGCCTTTCTTTTTGAATGCGCAGACCCATTACCACGTCAGCGTCTTTAACAGCATCATCCACGCTGTTGGTTGTTATTACACCTGTTTTTTCTATACCAACAGGCATCATAGTTGATGGTCCCGCCAGCACCACCTCGGCACCCATAGTCTTCATTCCATACGCGTTGCTCCTAGCTACACGAGAGTGCATGATGTCGCCTACTATCGCGATCTTCATCCCTTCTAGTGAACCTTTTTTTTCTCTGATTGTAAACATATCCAAAAGCGCCTGTGTGGGATGCTCATGCATTCCGTCACCAGCGTTTATTACTGAAGCCTCAACGTTTTTCGCCATAAAATGCGGCGCTCCGCTCATAGGATGGCGCATCACAATAACATCCGCTTTCATCCTGTCCAGTGTGCGCGCAGTGTCCAGCAATGTTTCTCCCTTTGAAACGGATGATGCCGCCGCCGAAATGGCCGAAGATGAAGCCGAAAGATATTTCGACGCTAGGTCAAAAGACACCCTTGTGCGCGTTGAGTTTTCAAAGAAAACCAATATAACTGATTTCCCTTGCAGATGAGGCGTTTTCTTGGAGCCGCCAAGCAATATTTTTTTCATCTGTGCTGCGGTATCCAAAATATTTATTATCTCTTCTTTGGATACTCCTTCAAGGCCGAGCAGGTCTTTGTTTTTTAACATGCTTAATCCCTTCAATCTTTTGTTTGTTTTTACAGGTTTTTAAAAGAGAGCGGCAAGCCGCTCTCTTTTAAATCAAACTATTTCTCTGTCTTTCCCAATTTCTCGGGCAAAACTTTGTTTAAGATTATTCCGATTACTGCAGCAAGAGCATAGCCTGTGAGCACCATGCCGGAAGTTGCACTGATTGTGATAGTTGCGCCGCCTATAGCTGGAACCAGCATTACAGCAGCTATCATCATGTTGCGCGGGTTTTTAAAGTCAACCTTATTTTCAACCAAAGTACGAAGGCCAACTGACGCAATCATTCCAAACAATATAATGCTTACTCCGCCTAATACAGGGCCGGGAATAGAGCTTATAAGTCCGCCAAATTTGCCGATAAAGCTCATAGCCACAGCGAAACACGCCGCTATCACAAGTGACAGAGGATTGTAGTTTCCGGTCGCAGCCAAAACACCAGTGTTTTCTGAATATGTTGTGTTTGCGGGTCCGCCTACGAATCCTGCAAACATTGTTGCAAGTCCGTCGCCAATCAAAGTGCGATGCAAACCTGGGTCTTTTATAAAGTCTTTTCCCACAACAGAACCGTTGGCTGTAATATCTCCTATGTGCTCAACGAATGTAATTACCGCAACTGGAGCTACAATAAGTATTGCTTTAATGCTAAATTTAGGCAAGAAAAACGCCGGAGCAGCTACCCATGCAGGCTCTGTAATCGATGAAAAATTCACCATACCAAATGCCATTGAAACAAGGTATGCAACTACTATTCCAATAAGAATCGGTATCATCTTGATAAAGCCTTTTGTAAAGACTCCAATACCCATGATTGTGAAAACGGCTATAAGGGCAACAAGCCAATTTTGCCATATAGGCACACCATCTATCGCAGTTGTTATATTGTTTATAGCAACTCCAGCCAACATAAGTCCAATTAAAATGATTATGCTTCCTGTTATGAGTGGTGGGAAGAAGCTCTTTATCTTGTCTGCGCCATAAATCTTAACAAGTGCCGCAAGAACAAGATATAGCAACCCTGCCACGACCAACCCGCCTGTCGCATATGCGATATCACCAGTTACTTCAGTAGCAGCTACTATCGCTGTCATGAAAGCGAACGATGAGCCTAAGAACACAGGAACCTTCCTCTTCGTGATGAAGAAAAACAATATGGTCCCAATACCTGCAGTAAACAGTGCTACCGAAACAGGAAGCCCTGTTATAATCGGTACAAGCACTGTGGCGCCGAACATAGCAAACATGTGTTGGATTCCCAAAACAATTAGCTTACCCGGGCTCGTCTTTTGAGTTAAATCTGTCAATTTTCAATCCTCCTTATAAATAATAATAATAAAATATCGAGGCCTTCCCCGAAAATTAATCTTTATCTATATCAAATAATTCCACATTATCTTTGCCATCAAAACTTTTCACGTTCACTTTAATAACTTCACTATTTGAAGTAGGTACATTCTTTCCTATATAGTCCGCGCGAATCGGAAGCTCTCTGTGCCCTCTGTCTATGAGAACTGCTAGCTGTATGGATTTTGGCCTGCCTAAATCCATAATTGCATCAATAGCCGCTCTGGCAGTTCTTCCTGTATATAAAACATCGTCAACTATCACAACTTTTTTCCCTGTGATATAAAAGGGTATGTCCGTGCCTTTAACCACCGGATGTTCATCCATCAAAGATAAGTCATCACGATAAAAAGTAATGTCCAACACGCCGGTTTCGGGCATAATGCCTTCCACTTGCTTGATGTGCTCGGCAATTTCTTCTGCCAGAGGTACGCCTCTCCTTTGCACACCGATAAGCTG
Source organism: Christensenellaceae bacterium (assembly GCA_963675575.1). Classification (GTDB taxonomy): domain Bacteria; phylum Bacillota; class Clostridia; order Christensenellales; family UMGS416; genus JAGLOK01. The sequence goes on along the minus strand of OY776378.1, from coordinate 1,338,086 downwards.
AACATCTTCAACACCTTTATTCTTTTCAATTATCTCATGGGAAATCCGTCTCAAAGCACGCTTAATCGCGTTCTTATCCATTAACTCCGCTTTTTTTCTCATGCGATTTTCCTCCATATCAAAAATACCTTGCCGATTATGGCAAGGTATAAAAAATCAGCACAAATATAGCGCAATTAATTAACCACCTTGCCGGCTTCACTGAACCGAATTAAAGGCTACAAGTAATATACCACATGTGGTATTGGTTGTCCATATGAAAATACACTTTTTTAGATTTTTTTCAACATGTCCGAAAAATCTTTTGGCAATGGCGCATTGAAGGTCATCCTTATCTTTGTTCTAGGATGGTCAAGCGACAGTTCGTATGCGTGAAGCAGCTGACCTTCCAGCTTGAATTTTTGCTTTTTATAGCCATAAACCTTGTCGCCCACTACGGGATGTTTAATGTGAGCCATATGCACGCGTATCTGATGTGTTCTGCCCGTCGTTAGCTCAATATCAAGCAGAGTATAGCTTCCGTAGCGCTTTTCAACTTTATACAGAGTTTTAGCGCTCCGACCTCCCATTACCACTTCCATTTTCTTTCTGTCCGTTCTGTGGCGCGCTATTGGTGCGTCTACTTCGCCGGAATCATCTCTGATTACGCCTTCCACCAAAGCTTTATATTTTCGTGCGGCGCTTTTTTCTTTAATCTGTTCGGATAGGTTTATATGAGCGGTATCATTTTTCGCAATAACCAAAAGACCTGTTGTGTCTTTATCAATTCGGTGTACTATCCCCGGCCGCGTTTGACCGCCTATTACCGGCATTTTATCGCAATGGAATAAAAGCGCATTAACCAAAGTTCCGTCATCATGCCCTGCTGACGGATGCACCACCATCCCTCTTTTCTTGTTGACAACTATAATATCGTCATCTTCGTAAACTATGTCAAGCGGAATATCCTGAGCAATAATCACAGCTTCGGCCGGCTCATCAATCTCTATTGAAATCTCATCTTTTTCTTCAACTGAATAAGACGGCTTAATCTTCCTGCCGTTAACAAGAATTTTGCCGTCTAAAATAAGCTTTTTACAATATGATCTTGAGATTTCAGATATATGAGAAGAGACTATAATATCAATTCTAACTCCAAAATCATCCTGATCTGCGATTATAGTTATATTATTCATTTCCTTCTTCGGAACTGGTTTCTATTTCTTTTATCGGTTCTTCATATATAAACAAAACATATATGCCCAGCAATATTCCTCCGATTACAATGCATGAATCGGCTACATTAAATATCGCGAAATTAATTAGCTTAAAATATATAAAATCAACAACGTAACCAAATCGTATCCTGTCAATCACGTTGCCTACAGCCCCACCACAGATAAGCCCCAGAGAAATAAGAGCGAATAAATCAATTTTGCCTTTATTTTTAAGAACAAAAATAAAAACCGCAATAACAAACAGACACGCAATCCCTAGAAACACCCACTTTAGTCCTGGCAGCATACCAAAAGCAGCCCCGATATTTTGAGTGTAATGTAAATGTAAAACGCCATCCCAAATAGGAATATCACCAGCAGGTTTTAAATCTCTCAGTACAAAAAACTTGCTTATCTGATCCAACACCACAAGAACAGCGGTTAGTATAATTGTTATCATTTATTATCCTTATTTTAATTTCTGTTATTATCTCTTAAAATTTGAGCTATTATATCGTCAGGATCTTCCGGCGCATTTTCCCTGTAAGAAACTTCTTCTGCAATCTTTTCTTCTTTAATCTCGTTATGCTCTGCAAAAGCAAAAGCGAGCCCTTCAGGTTCTTCTTGGGAATCTTCTTCCGTATCTTGAAAAACTTCCTGCTGTGGCATGATGGGTGGTGCTTCAATGCCGCCAAAACCTATTGAACTTATTTCACCAATGATATCTCTTTCAGCAGGAATTTGCCCCACTCTTTGTTTTGTCAATCCTTCAAATGAAACAGATGGTATATCGTCATAGGAACTCTCAGCTTCCGCTTCTTCAGCTTCGTTCACAGAAAGACCCTCAATAATCGCCATTTGTTTTTTGTACATTTCATTAACTGCATCTTTGAGTCTGTTTACTGCGTTAGCGCTGACTCCGACTGTGGGAACTGAAACACTTTCCATTTGAGCGTTTTCGGCGCTTTCAATCATTGCATGCGCTTTTAGTCTCGCATTTTCTATTATTCTGTCAGCCTCTTCCTGGGCGTTTGCGATAACAGAATACGAATCTTCCGCAGAAGGTCCCGAGTTGCCGGCATTGCTTTCCAGATCCTCGATTTTCTTTTTTAATTCGTCAAATTCTTTGTTGTTCTTAAGCGCCTCTTCATAAAGAGCATCAAGAAAATCATCTACTTCATCAGTATTATAGCCTCTGATACTTTGGGTGAATGTTATCTCATCAATATTTCTTATATCAATTGCCATATGTTCTCCCCCTAAATTAAGTTACTAAATTAAGTTTCAAGTTAATTATAATATAGCAGACCATAGTGTGTAAAGCAGTTGGCGAATTAAAGAAATCATCAGCATTGCGATTATTGGAGATAAATCCAAAGGTATTGAAGACTTCGCCATAATCGGTTGCAATAGTTTTCTTATCGGCCGTAAAACAGGCTCAGTTAAAAAATCCAAAAATTGTTTTAACGAATGTGTGGGGGGCATAATCCAAGAAAGCAGTATATCTGCAATAATTATTATTGAATACGCGCCGAGAATCATATCGGTTAAATTTATTATTATATTATTTGCTGTCATATATCACCTATTCCGGCCTTCTCGGCAAATTAAAATAATTTTTGCCTTTTATACTTCCCGGCAGTGCGGAAGTAAAGTTACCAGAAATATCAACACCTTTTGGCGCCAGAAGAAAAATCCCTTTTGAAACTTTTCTAACGCTTCCGTCCAGTGCATATATGGCACCGCTGATAAAATCCAAAACTCGTTGAGCGACATCCACGTTGAGACTTTCCAAGTTTACAATAACAGGTTTTCTGGATTTTAAATTATCTATAATCGTTTGGGTGTCCTCATATGTTTGAGGCTGAAAAACAACCATGCGAACAGAGTCCGCCGAAACACTTCCGGCACCCATAGCAGGCGCCTGATCTTCTTCATATGTTCTTCTGCTCCCCAAAGAAGGCGGTGCGTTCCGCCTAGAATTATCACGCTCACGAGAACTGTCACGATCACGTGTCATTGCACTTCTGTTTGTTGAATAAGGCTTTGCCTCACGCTCGGTTTCGGGCAACGGATCCAGTCCGTAATCATCCTTTTCTTCCCTAGCCTCAGCACCAATAAACACTAATAGTTTATTGAGGAAACTTCCCGCCATATTTAGTCCTCCTATGTTCTTTCGCCAAAAATTGCGCTGCCTACGCGCACAACATTAGCGCCCTGTTTAACTGCATCTTCGTAATCGTTTGACATTCCCATCGAAAGATACCGCATGTTAAAACCAGCGCTTTGCATATCATCAAATATCTTTTTTGTTGCTGCAAAATCCCGTATGTTCTCCTCTTTCGTATTTGAAAAAGAAGGCATACACATCAGTCCGCACACTTCAAGGCAATCAAACGCTTTAAGCTCAGAAAGAAACTTTTCCGTTTCTTCCGGCATAACGCCGCCTTTTTGCTGTTCTTTGCCTATGTTTATCTGCACAAGCGTTTTAAGCGTAAGATTTTCCGGCTTCAATCGCCTATTAAATTCTTTAGCCAAAGACATTCTGTCCAAGGAATGCAGCATACTAATATCTCTGAAAATGTATTTTACCTTATTTGTCTGCAATTGTCCAATAAAATGCCATTTCACATCTGCTAACTGTTCTATTTTCGCAACCAGTTCCTGAACGTAATTTTCCCCAAAAAATCTAACACCGCAATCATGCGCGATTTTGATTTTTTCTATTCCCACTGTCTTGCTGACAGCAACAAGCTCAATCTCAGTTTCTTCTCTACCTGAGGATTTTGCGGCAAGCCTAATATTCTCTTTTACATTAGCTATATTTTCTTTTATGTTCATGGTTTTTTAAGCTTCTGGCCTTCCTCAAGTTGCTCAATTGAGTCGGCGGTCTGTTCCACAATTGCTTCAAAATAGTCCTGCGCAATGACATTAACAGGTATAAAAACTTCACTCTTGTCGTCTTTTATAATCCAGATACCCGACTGAGGTCCATTCTGAGTAAGATATTCAATCGGAATTTTGTATCCCTCATTGCTTCTGCCAAGAGTCCCTGTAACAATCCTCAAAGATGCCATGGGCCCTATGTCACTGTTAAATTCCAAAACGACTACTGCTTCCTTGCCATATTGGCGAACGTCATATACATAAACATTAGATATCGTATGTCCGTAGTTTTCAAAAGTAATGTCGCAGGTTCCGCCTTTAACAAGCGTGTTTTTACTTCTTGCAATTTTAATTATCGCATACCAATGATTCTGATTTATAATTCTGTATATTGATTGGTCCGCAACAATTAAAGAACCTTCATTACTATTTGACTCAATTGTAGAATTTAAAATTCTTTCTTCTATTAATAAATAGTCATCAACGTTTATTGACTCGACTTTTTCCAATGTTAAATTAGTTTCAAGCCCATCAAGGAAAAAGCTGATGACACCGGGAGCCGGCGAATACAATTTTGTTATGCTTTTTTCAATTTTTTCCAACAAAACGCTTTCCCTAAGAAATTTCGCGGACAATGTGGCATCTTCATGTAGGTTTTCATTTAGATAAAGCCTTTTTTGTTCCATAAGCGTTTTAAGTTCTTTTTCCTTTGCCGGCAATGCTCTGACCTCGCCATATCGGATCAGCTCAGCAATTTCAGTAATCAGCCTATCAATTTCAGTATCCAACACATCTAAATCCTGATGTATTACATTCTTAAGAATGTTTTCTTCCTGATAGTTTTTAATCTCTTGCCGCACATCTATAAGAGTATCCAAATCTTCGCCTGAAAATTCCGAACTATAAAGCAACGCAACTTCATCTCCCTGCTCAATATAATTGCTCTCGGCGGCGATGTTTTCAAATTTACCTGATTCGGGAGAATATACAATTTGCTCATCTCTTACTATAATAGCCGAAATCTCTTGATCTGTGGAAAGCTTTCCCCATTCAACAATAGGCGGCGCGAAGAAGTTAATTACTGCAACGACAAGCCATACTATTATTGCAACAAAAATTGCAATAAAAAGATAAAATCGCGGTTTTAAAATTACTTTTCTATTTTTTCTATATCCAGAAGTCAAAAGCGCACCCTCAAATTTATTAGTGAGTTAATTATAAGCAATTAAGCATATAATATCAATAATTATAAGTAAAGGTGTTTAAAGTTTAAGTATTGTTCAAATTTGAAAAATGTATAAAAAAATTGTAAGCTCAGACCTTCATAACAATAGATACACTGTTTCCAATATCATTGTAAGTAACATTCTCGCAAAGAGCGTTAACCAGCTTAATCCCCCTGCCGTTATTATTATAAATATCATATGAGTTCATCGATTCCATTATTTCCTTAATATCAAAACCATTCCCATAGTCTTCAACAATGACTTTAATTTCATTTTCCGAATAATCTTCATCTAAAAAAACGTCAACAAAGAGACCGCTTTCGCTGTGCTTAAAAGCATTCATAATAAGCTCTGACAAAACCAGCCTGACATCAAAAAATTTTTCTTCGGTTAAAGGGTGCTTCTTTTTGATATCATTGGTTAACAGTGCGACAGAAGCCTTCATTTTTTCTAAATTCTCAATTTTGTATTGTTGCATATTATAATCTTCTAAATTGAAATCATTCATGCTTTATATATAAACATTTTTTTCAGCCGTTAAACATTTCAATATTAATTCCCTATTGCTTTTCGCATTTTTTCCAACGCTCTTTTTTCCGCCCTTGAAACATACATTTGTGACACATTAAGACGCTCTGCGATAGATTGCTGGCTTCTGTTGTGAAAGAATCTTTCGATAATTACATATTTTTCTTTTTCGTCAAGCACCTGAAGAGACTGCTTTAACATCTCCCTATCTTCAACCAAATTATAACCTTTGTCTGTATCACCAATTACCTCACGTTCTCCGGTTTCAGTCCCATTGATTTTTAAGGCGTCAATTGATGCTATGTTTAAATTATTAATGGCTTCAAGAATTTCCAAAGCATTCTCTTCACTAATTCCCATCCTTTGTGCTATTTGGTTAGTTGTGGGCGCTTTTTCAAGTTCCAAGGAAAGCTCGTTAATCACAAGCTTCATTTTTCTAATAGCCTCATTGTTTCTTCTTGATATCTTTATTGCCTGATTATAATCTCTAAAATAGTTTTTGATTTCACCGACTATAGTCGGCACCACAAAGCTTTGGAATTTAATCCCTCTTTCAACTTCAAATCTGTCTATCGCTTTAAGAAGAGACATTGACGCTACTTGGATTAGGTCGTCTAACTCAATACCCCTGCCTGTAAATCGACGGGCAATAATTGATGGTATATTTTTATATTGCCCAAATAATTCATCTCTGACTTCAAGGGATCTTGTTTTTTTATAATCTAAAAAAAGTTTGTCTATCTGCTGTTGTGTCAAAGAATCGCTGCCCAAGGCTGTTACCTCTGCAGTTTCTTTTTAAATTGAATTTTGTTTATGCGCCCATCTTCTTCGTCCAGCTCCAAACCATCAGCCAGGGCTTCGATCAGATATTTACTTAAAGAGTCATCTTCTTCGCTTGGCTCAATATGTGATTTACTCCTTAAAGTACAAACAACCGTAACTTCAAGTCTTTCTGGGTGATTAAGGAATGCTATTTTGATTTCTTCGCAGTGTTGCTGGTGCATCATTATCACCAAAGACTCTGCTGTGGCGGTTTTTATATCTTCAATATCGTTTACATCAAATCCCATTCTGGATGCAACAGATGATGCCGCCAGCCGCGCGGTAAGCAAATACTCGGGTTTGGATGGTATGTTAAGCGTAATTATATCACTCATCATCTTCACCTTCGATATTAAAGATTGTACTAAGTCCGGTAATCATAAAAACTTTTTTAATGTGTTTTTTTAGGCCTTTAATTGTGATTGTCCCATAATATTTCTTAACATTCTTCATCAAACTCGCCAGTTCACCCAGACCTGTAGAGTCAATAAACCCCATTTCTGAGCAATCCAAAACAAAGTCAGCCTCTTTTTGCGAAATGCACTCTGAAATTACTTTTCGAAGTTCAGGAACAGAGTACAAATCAAGATCATTGTCTATTGTTACAAACCATACATCTTTGTCCGCTAAATATTTCGTCTCCAAAACCAAGTCCCCCTTTGATTTCTGTGGATATTATAACATAATTTATTTCTTAGTGTATAATTATTTGTATTAAATGAGTTTTAATGCACTTTTCACATCAGAAATCATATAAAATGACCCCGAGACCACCAAATAAGCGTCTACTTCTCTGCATTTCTTTAAAGCGGCCTCCACGGCTTGGTCGATTATTTCGTAAGATTCGCACTCAATTGACAGTGATTTAAAGACCCGTGACAGCTCCCTTGCTTCAAAAGCCTTTGGGTGGGCTGCTTTAGTCAGAAAAGCAAAGTCAACAAATTGCTTATACTGCGTAGCCATACTTTCAGCATCTTTAGTCTTAATCACAGAACAAATCAGTACAATTTTTCTGTTTGGCAAAAGCTCTTTTACCGCTTCGCCAAGTTCTCTTACTCCTTCAATGTTATGCGAAACATCTATAATGATTTTTTCTTTCTCAAAAACCTGTATCCGACTATCCGCCGAAGAAGTATTTAATCCCTTTTTAATCGCGCTATAATCTATATCATATCCGGATGCGGAAATCGCATTTAAAGCGCACAATGCGGTTACAGCGTTTTCCGCCTGATGCCTGCCAATATTTTTTAACCTAAATCTATATAATTCACTTTCATATTTTGCGCTAAAGCTTATATGGCTAAGGCTCATCTCGTATATTTGAATTTTGTATTTTTCGGCGTCAACAAGCAGCGAATTTGTTTTTTTACATTTTGATTTAATAACAGATTGCACCGCAGACTTTTGGTTTGGAGCAATGATGACAGGGATACCCGATTTGATAATGCCGGCTTTTTCCTGCGCAATTTTTGCCACGGTACCGCCCAAAACATCGGTATGATCCAAACTAATATGTGTTATTACGGAAAGTATAGGATAGATAACATTGGTCGCATCGCCTTCCCCACCCAAACCCGCTTCAATGACAGCAATATCTATATCACTATCACTAAAAAAATCAAAAGCAATCGCTGTAATCATTTCAAAAAATGTAGGATGTTCGAATCCGTCTGCTACCATTTTTTCGCAAACGTCAAAAGATGTTTCAGCATATTTCTCTATCTTATCTTCTGATATTAATTGATTGTCAATCTTTATGTATTCACGTATATCATACAAATGAGGTGAAGTAAACATCGCGGTTTTATATCCCGCATATCTCATTGCAGCTTCTATATAAGCACACGTGCTTCCCTTTCCGTTTGTTCCCGCTATATGAACACATTTAATCTCATTTTGCGGGTTGCCCAATCTTTTTAGCAGCTCAACAATACGGATAAGTCCGGGTTTTGAAATATCATTTTCATAAAGAGCATTAAGTTTTTGCAGATAATCGCCCATACTATATATCCTTAATTTAATTTTTCATCTATCAATTTGCCTTTTACAAGTGCCCTAATCAAAATCACAGTTAAGGTTGTGTTCACCGCAATCATAGCGGCTGCATTCGCCGCCTGTATAGGAAGCATTGCAAAATAAGTCAGAGAGCCATATGCCAAGGAAAGCCAAAACGGAGTAGATATTATATCAACCAATATACCGCATGAAATGCACGAGGTCAATATTGCGGCAAAGCTTTTGTTTCTAAAAATATATCGCGTAACTACACCCGGGATAAATCCCCAAAGCGCGGCGGACAAGGTTATTCCCGGTATAAAGAAATCTCCCAGCGGAGCTATGAAAAAGCCCAAAATATCTGACAATGCGCCTACCGCGGCCCCCCAAAAAGGTCCTAATATTATGCCGGCCAACAATATGGGCAAATCCCCAAAGCCTATTCTCAAATAGTTACCTACTTGAAAGGCCAAGATACGAGTAAGAATAATGGCGATTGCAATAAATATGCTTGCCAAAACAAGTTTATTAATGTTTTTTTTCATAAAAAAACCTCCAGCGTTTTTTGACCACATGCTGAAGGCGACATAATGTTAAATGCAACTTGAGCAATATGGCAGCGGACGCGATAGCCAACCGCAGGACTTCTCCTTTCGTTCAAGGACGACATCCCATTCCTTGACACTTGACGCTAGCTATCTACTCTGCAAATTGTTTACTCATTATACCAATATAAAACTGCTTTTTCAATATTTTAATATGTGCTGAATCTAAGTTTTGGTAATAAATTGATTTTTACATTCGGGGCAGGTCACTTTTATCTTGCCTTTGTTTTTTGGTACCCTTAGCTTTTTGCTGCAATATCTGCACTTTACATATTTATATATTTTTTTCAGACTTCGCTTGTTTTTAGTTCGCTGTACCCAAAGCGCAGCCGGGCGGAAAAGCTTGTCCAAAAAATCGCTGATTTTCGTGAAAAATATTTCAAATCTCCTAAGTTCCATCTGTCTTTTTGCTATATTTCTTGAAGTGGCCCTAAATATCAATATTGCTATAAGCAAAATTGATAAAAGCCATAAATATCTTGAAAAAATAAAAAATACTGAAAAGACTGCCAAAATAATGTTCAATCGGTCCAAACCGTATCTGTTTCTAAATAAATTATTCAAATATATTCCTCCGTTTATCTGTGTATTATATATCAGAAATATTAATTATGAAATCGATTTATATGAACATTTGGTTAATTGTTTCATGTACCATTTATTATGCTTTTGTTGTATAATTAGTAATATAAACAGAAACGAGGTGGATTTTATGAGAGACAACGCAAGAAAATTGTTGGCAGTATTGTTGACAATTATTTTTATTTGTTTTTTTTCGGGATGTTCTGTTATATATAAAATCACTGCTCCCGATGAATACAAAAACGGCTATGAGATTGGCGACGATTATCCCGAAGATACAATCCCTGTATATGGTGAGGTCATAGTATACGACTTTGATCCGAGTGAAAAAGATATATCATTAAAAGCGGGAAGCACCGATGATATGGATGATGTTGTAGATTTTTATATGGATTATTTTGACGATAATGACATTCAACTTTTAACCGAAAAAGATAGAAGCAGCGAATATATCGCGGAGGGCATTTCAGGTTACTATGAATTTAAACTCATAGTCGAAACACCTTCGGGCGAATGGGAAGAAAGACTCTACGCTTCCTCTATTGACCTTAAGCTTAAAAAAGTGAATATACCAAACAAAGATGAGTTGAAAGATTACATTAATCAGGTTGAAGAAGATTTGGCGGCTTTGGATGCTTTTTTTGAAACAAGAGAGATGTTGGAAGAAAGCGAAGAGGAAGATCCCGAGTTTTATTCAACTGAAGTTTCTAATGTCTTAATCAATCTTGATGCATTAATTGCCACTGTTAATGAGCGAAAAGTCCCCATTCAGGATGAATTCACTGAAATTAGCCAGACCGAGCTGGAAATCCTCTCTCTTATTTATGATATTTACTTGGAGTATGGGCAAATAACGGAATATATGACTGATTTTATGAATGCGGTGGATATAAATACAGATTCGGAGGCAGAAACTGCTTATGCTTATTTTTTAAACACTTCCGAATTATTTAACAATTCAGCATATACTCTCGAACAAACCACCGCCCCCAGTTTTATGGAAGATTTTAATACAAATATTATTGAAGTTTTCTATGATATGGCGGCAACACTGGACTACCTTGCATATGCAGATAGCATAGGAGACAATGTTCGAACCGATGCCGGCATGTATAGCCTGGATATGATATCGAGGGAAATGGATGAAATAAGCGATAAAATTGATAATGACGAAGAAAGCAGAAACGCGAAAATAGACAACGATATTGCTCATATGAAAGATATTAGAGACGGAATAATTGATTGGTTCGATGATGTGCGAAAAGATATCGATAACGACGCGGCGGAATTTACTGAAATTCCCGAAGAATTAATTTTGAGCAATCAAGAAACTATGATTGAATGCAACTATTTATATCCGGAAATAATCATTCCCGCAAACTATCGCTCGCTTGATTATATCGCTTTTGTTCAGCTTTCCACCAACAAAGGAAACGCCACCGCAAAAGTTACAATTGAAATTCCCGGATTCACTCAAAAATTCGAACAAAAAATCGACCTTTCGAGGGCGGAAACAGAGCTTATAATTCACCCGCCGCTTCTTTTGGACGCAATTGAAAATTTAAACTCTTCAAAAGAAGCGCAACTTTTAATAACCGTGGAAGATTTGGGAAGCGGAGAAATTATTATTCAAGACACCAAAGACATTACTATCTATTCAAGATACGATATGCAATGGGCAGATGAAGAAGGGACCTCGTATGTGGAAAACATTTTAGCTTGGGTTACCCCCGAGGCCCCAGAAATAACTAAATTATTAAGAGCCGCAGCGGACTCAGCCAGCTATCTTACCGGCGGGCAGTTCGACTCCATAATAGGCTATCAGCCTTTTTCCGACTGGTATGATTATGAAATTACAAAGGTTCAAACAGCGGCTATTATGCATGCACTTGCAACTGAAATGAACGCGACATATATCAACGAGTCTTTTTCTGCAACTGATACCAGCCTCCAAAGAGTTAAAACTCCCGCTCAAGTGATTAACACCGAAGGCGGGCTGTGCTGTGAAACAGCTGTTACTGTCGCTTCAGCACTCCAAGCCACCGGTATGCATGCGGTTTTGATACTAATCCCAGGGCATATGCAGACAGCAGTTGAAACGTGGTATGGCAGCGGCGAGTATTATCTGATTGAAACCACAGCTCTTTCTTCGGCCGCAAATGAAAATTGGGATTATGTTATAGGTTACTATAGCCCGGATGATTGGGCGGAATACCTGGATGGTGATGATTATATAGCTATAGACTGTGAGCTTGCCGATCAATTCGGAATTAAAGCAATTGATTAATTGATGCCTTATATTTAAAACACCCGAGTTAAATCTCGGGTGTTTTTTTATTCTCAATTGTAATTCTTATTTTCAGTATCCCGCCTGCTTGTCATACGCTTCCCAAAGCGGTCTATATTTTTCAACATCCTCCAAATGTTCGCTATAGGTAATATTAAACACCAGCTCCCCGGATTCCGGATCTTTTGTGGCAAAATATAAATATCCGTCTGCCAAATATTCCTCGTTCGGATAAAGGGCAGCTTCAATTGACTTCTGTGAAGGCGCACAAATGGGTCCTACAGGAATTCCCTTATATTTATATGTATTATAAGGCGAATCAACAGCAATATCCTCCGCTGTGAGATTAAGCTTTCTTATTCCTAATACGTATTGCACTGTAGCGCAGCTTTCAAGCGCCATACCTTGTTGAATCCTGTTCATGAACACTGCAGATACTTTGCTGAAATCATCGGGCTTGGCCTCTCTTTCAATTACAGAGGCCAAAGTAATTATTTCGTCAATTGTTAAGCCCATCTCCGTTGCCCTGCTCAAATATTTCTCACTCATAACTGAATTGAACTTGTTGAGCATTTTTTTCATTATGCTTTCTTCGGATGAACCTACATATATCTCATATTTATCCGGGAAAAGATAGCCTTCCAAAGCATAATTCCGCCCAACTAATTCTTCTTCTCCAAGCGCCGCAATGAAAGAATATGAAAGAAATTCTTTGCCATCTTTTGCCAGACTTAAAAAATCTTCCTTGTCAGAAATAATATTCTGTTTCACTAAAGACTCCGCCATATCTTCAATAGTTAGGCCCTCTATTATAGTAAAAGTTGTAACTACAGACCGGCCATCGCCCTTTGAAAGCTTGTCCATTATTTCCTGCATAGACATTTGTTTGTTAAAAACATAAGTGCCAGCTTTCATTTTGCTGCCATACCCTGAAAAATCGATATAATACTCAAAAACGGTTGAATTTCGAACAAGATTATATGCTTCAAGCGTTTTGGTTATAGCTCCCACGGATGAACCCCTTGCAACTACAACCTGTATTGGCGAATCATCAGTTTCGTCAACCGGCAACCAAAACCTGTTGAGAGCAAAGTCTACGCTTGCATAAACAGCCGCCGTGACAATCATGATGCAAACTACAACAATGAGTATTGGTCTGGCAATTGACCATATAAGAAACATCAAATCAAAATTCTTCAGGCCGGGTTTATTTACTATCTCCCGCTCATTTCTTTGATTATTTTCCACTAGTTCAAAACTCTCCTATACTTCCATTATTACCGGCAATATCAGAGGATTCCTTCCGGTAGACTCATACACATATTTTCTTAACACTTTTCGGATTTTAGCGCGGATTGTGGTCCAATCCGATTCTCCCGCGAAAATGTTATCATTTACAGCCTCCAAAACAGTGTTTTTCATGCCCTCTATTAGTTCCTCGGATTCTTTCATATACACAAATCCTCTTGAGATAACATCAGGCTCCGCAAGCAGAGTACCTTCCTGTTTTGAGATAATAACGGTTACGATAATCATTCCGTCTTGAGACATATGTTTCCTGTCGCGCAAAACAACACTGCCGACATCTCCAACGCCAAGACCGTCAATCATAACCCCACCCGCAGTAACTTTGCCCGTTTTTTGGAACTGTCCTTTGCTAAGCATGTAAACCCCGCCTGTATCAGGAATTATTACATTACCCTTTTTCATTCCAAGCTGCATCGCCAGTTGCCCATGTAATATAAGATGCCTATATTCGCCATGGACCGGTAAAAAGTATTTTGGCTTTACCAATGTATGCATCAAGGTCAGCTCGCCTCTGCGAGCGTGCCCTGAAACATGCACATCATCCAAAGCTCCATATATTACATTCGCTCCCCTTCTGAAGAGCTGATTTATTACTTTATAAACATATTTCTCATTTCCCGGAATAGGGCTTGCCGAAAGAATGACTGTATCTCCCGGAATTATTTCTATCTGCGAATGCTTGCTTGTCGCCATTCTTACCAAGCCTGACATTTCTTCGCCTTGAGAACCGGTTGTAATTATTGCAAGCTTATTATTTTTATATTTTTTTATATCTTTGCTCTCAATTACAGTAGTCGGCTTAAATTTCAGCTCATTTATTTCAGAGGCAACATTAGAGTACTTGATCATGCTGCGCCCCATAAAACATACTTTTCTCCCATGTCTTTCTGCGGAATGAATTATCTGTTGAACCCTGTGAATGTTAGAAGAAAAAGTGGCCACAATAACTCTTCCTTTGGCGTTGTCAAACATTCCATTGAGGTTTTTCCCAACCTCTTTTTCAGATATCGTAAAGCCCGGATATTCAATGTTTGTGGAATCGGCGAGCATCAATAGAACGCCTTCCTCTCCAAGGGCCGCAAATCTTGGCAGATCTATTATTTCTCCATCAACCGGTGTATAGTCCACTTTGAAGTCACCGGTATGAACAATTATGCCCACAGGTGTCCTTATCGCTAAACCGAACGCTCCCTGTATGGAATGGTTTACCCTGATAAATTCGACCTCAAAGCTCTTAGTTTTTATAACCTGTCTTGGTTTTACTACATTTAGACATTTGTCATCCAAATCATTTTCTGCGAATTTGTATCTTATAAGCTCAATAGAAAATTCCGAGCCATAAATAGGACAGCTGATATTTCTCATAATGTATGGTAGCGCACCTATATGGTCTTCATGTCCGTGGGTAATGAAAATCCCTGTTATTTTGTTTTTGTTTTCTAAAAGATAAGTCGTGTCAGGTATTACAATATCTACCCCGAGCATCTCAGCGTCAGGAAACGCCAATCCGCAGTCTACGATGATTATTTCATTATTATATTCAAAAACAGTTAAGTTTTTTCCTATCTCATCAACCCCGCCGAGCGGGATTATTTTTACGTTTTTTGCCATTTGTATTCCTCCATAAGTGCTATTATAGTTTGTATTGATTAAACTTACAAATTTATTTAAAAAGTTTTATATTTTGTTCTTAAAATACCAATATTCCTTTAATCGAAATAAGTTATTTTATTTTGATTAATATAATGTTATACTTTTTAATATTATTATATACTAATTGGAAGTTTATGCTATTTAATTCTCTACATTTTTTAATATTTTTTCCCATAACGATTATATTATATTATATCCTCCCACACAAAACTCGTTGGGTATGTTTGCTTGCCGCCAGCTATTATTTTTATATGTCATGGAACCCCATCTATGCTTTTTTAATTTTGTTTACTACAGGCATAAATTACTACGCTGCGCTGCAAATGAAAAAAGCTCAAATTCATAAAAGAAAAAAAGCTTTTCTTTTATTAGGGCTGCTTTCCAGCTTAAGTGTGCTTTTTGTTTTTAAATATTTTAATTTTTTAAACGATGTGGGTGCGCAAATTCTTTCATATATCGGAATAGCTGTCAGCCCTTTGAGCATAAAGGTGCTATTACCTGTGGGAATATCTTTTTATACATTCCAAACCTTATCATATACGATTGACGTTTATCGCGGCGACACTCCCGCGCAAAATCATTTTGGAATATTCGCGCTCTATGTATCCTTTTTCCCACAGCTTGTAGCCGGTCCCATTGAACGCTCCACTAATTTGCTGCCTCAGTTTTATGAAAAGCATACTTTCAATGGAGATAAAATGCGGGAAGGGCTTTTGCTCATGCTGTGGGGGCTTTTCAAAAAAATGATTATAGCCGACAGGTTTGCGATTTTTGTTAATATGGTATATCGAGATGTGACCATACAGCCGGGATGGGTGACGTTAATTGCAACACTGCTTTTCTCTATTCAGATTTACTGCGACTTTTCCGGATATTCAGACATCGCCATAGGCGCCGCAAAGTGCATGGGCTTCAGCCTGATGCAAAACTTTAACCGCCCCTATCTTGCAACTTCCATAAAAGAATTTTGGCAGAGATGGCATATCTCGCTTTCCACATGGTTTAGAGACTATCTTTACATACCACTGGGCGGAAGCAGAGTAAAAAAGAGCAGGCACATTATAAATCTTTTAACTACATTCACTGTTTCAGGACTTTGGCACGGAGCAAACATAACTTTTGTGGTATGGGGATTTTTCCATGCTCTGTTCCAAATAATCGAAAACTTCACATTAAAATTCAGAAATAAAATTTGGAG
This sequence comes from Christensenellaceae bacterium, assembly GCA_963675575.1. GTDB lineage: Bacteria > Bacillota > Clostridia > Christensenellales > UMGS416 > JAGLOK01. Next base: position 1,321,800 of record OY776378.1, on the reverse strand, counting down.
CAAGCTGCGTCTTGAAAAATCCATATTGAGAAAAGCGTTTGGCTGGTTTTTAACCTTCAGCATCATTACTGCTTTATGGGTAGTGTTCAGAGCTGAAAATATGACGGATGCGATTTATATATATAAATCCATTGCAAAATCAATCATTATGGGTGCAAAAACCGGCGACGCCGCTTGGTTTTCGGAATATGTGTTTACACTGGGGCTTAACAAAGCTCAGCTGTTTGCGGGCTTAGTTGCCACTACGGTACTAATCGCAGTTGAGCTTACACAAAGCAAAGCAGACCTTGCAAGCTTTATGAGAAAAAGACACTTCTCATTTTGGTGGGCAATAATAGCGATTATGATAACATTAATCTTGATGTTCGGTATATATGGTAATATGGAAGCACAGCAATTTATTTACTTCCAGTTTTAGGTGAGAAATGAAAAACAAAGATAAAAAAATATTATTAAGAGGCACAATTCTTACAGTTGTTTTGTTGGTTATTGTTTACAGCCTTAATTTTGTTTGCCGCATAGCTGTTTTAAATGAGCGTTATGAGATAATCAATAATATAAAGTATCAACCAAAAGACAATATCGACATTATGATTGTTGGAAATTCCCACGCTCAGGAAGGAATAAACGCCCAGCTCATGTCCGATTCATTGGATGCAAATGTGTATAATTTTTCGTTTTCTCAGCAGCAAACAGCAATTGCTTATTATTTCCTTAAAAATAACCTAAATAAACAGTCGCCTAAAATAGTAATGCTCGAAGCTTACACTTTGATACAGCAATTGGAACAGGGCGGCGCCGAGTTTATCCCCCTTTCTCCCGCCAAGATTAAATATTATAACATGATAGGCGAAGAGGGAGATTTTATAAGCTGTTTTTTCCCGATAGCCGCCAATCACAATTTCTGGGCGGCAGAGAATCCGTTCGGTCCAATGTTTGAAAATATCAATGCGGGGAAAAATGAGGTTGCCCCCTTCTTTTCCATGAAAATAATGTCCGAAAAAGCAATCATAAGACACGAGAATTATAACAGTGAAAGCTATGCAAACCCTTTATTTGAATATAGGCTTGCTCATTTGCTGGAAATAAAAGAAGTATGCAAAAAAAGCGGAGCGCAGCTTATGATTTTCATGCTTCCGCTTTATAAAACTATGGTAGATCGCATTGATTATGACGGCATGTATTATGATAAAATAAAAGCTTTTTGCGATGAAAACGATATCTTGTATTATGACTTTAATAAGGAAAGCGAAACTGATTGGTCATATAAGTATTTTAGAGAACAAGATTATACTCGCAACACACATCTTAACTCTTATGGACAAATCCTAGCCTCGGAGGAACTGGCGCAATATCTGGCGAATACCAGCGATTATTTCAGCGTTTCTACATATGATAATACTAAGATGGAAATCAAAGATTTTTTAGGTGAGATTAATCTGTCTAACAATCTTTTGTTTATTGATGATTGCCCTGCGTCTTTAAACAATACAATTAATCCGGATACGTTAGAATATCTCAGAAATTTAAACATCGAACTCAGACAAGAAAAAAACGGTGACCCCGAAATTTACTTTATTTCAGGTGGCACCGTTATAAAAGACTATATTTTGCCTGAAAATATTGATTATTCCGAAGATGCCGTAACAATATACGAACTTGATTCTTCAGGAGCCATAATCAGACACGCCGTAACCAGATGGGATGAGTTTAGCAGCGTTATAATTAGATAATATATTTTTCCAAATCATTATCTTTAATTAGAGATTTCAAATGCTCGGTCACATACTCATCATCAATTTTTAAGTTAATCATTGGATGTTCGCCGTTCGCGTTGAATGAAATATCCTCAAGCAAATACTCCATAATGGTGTGCAGCCTTCTTGCTCCAATATTTTCCGTTGTTTCATTAACCATGAAAGCCAGTTCTGCGATTTTATTTATGGCTCCCTCTTCAAACTCAAGCTCGACATTGTCTACTTCCAGCAAGCTTTTATACTGCAGCGTGATAGCGTTTTTGGGCTGTGTCAATATCTGCTTGAAATCTTCTTTGGTCAGGCTGTTGAGCTCAACCTTGATTGGAAAACGTCCCTGAAGCTCAGGTATCAAATCGGACACGCTGGACATGTGGAAAGCGCCTGCTGCAATGAAAAGTATGTAATCCGTTTTTATGGAGCCGTATTTTGTCGCCACAGTGCTTCCTTCCACCAAAGGAAGAATATCCCTTTGCACTCCTTGACGTGAAATGTCAGGGCCTGATGAAGCGCCGCGACCTGCAATTTTATCAATTTCATCGATAAAAATTATCCCATGGCGTTCAGTTAAATTTCTTGCCTCCTCTTTAACCTGATCCATGTCGATAAGTTTGCCCGCCTCTTCCTGTTTGAATATTTTTCTGGCTGTAGCTACTGTTACTATCCTGCGTTTATATTTCTTGGGCATAATATTGCCCATCATTTCATTTAAGTTGATTTCCATTCCGCTGCCGGGCATCATTTCAACTGCCGAGCCCGAATCTTCTACTTCGATTTCTATCTCGACATCATCAAGCTTGCCTTCAGAAAGTTCAGCATAAACCCTGTCGCGTCTGCTCTTTTTTTGCTCGGCTTCTTCAGGTGTTTCCTTTGCCGCGGAGGGCGGTGGAACACTGTTTCCGAATATTGAACCTAGAACATTGCCTGCGCTTGGTCTGCTTTCTTTGCGGTCTTTTGTAACGAGTATGTCCAGAAGTCTTTTTTGCGCCAGTGCCTCCGCTGTCTTATCAACAGATTTAATTTTCTGCTCGCGAACCATGCGCACAGCGTTTTCAATCAAATCGCGCACCATGGATTCTACGTCGCGCCCGACATAGCCAACCTCAGTAAATTTTGTTGCCTCCACCTTTATAAATGGTGATTGAACAAGAAGAGAAAGCCTTCTTGCTATCTCGGTTTTACCTACGCCTGTTGGTCCCATCATTATAATATTTTTCGGAGTAACTTCGCTCTGAATATCCTCAGGCAGCATTGAACGCCTATACCTGTTTCTCAAAGCGATTGCAACCGCATGTTTCGCTTTTGTCTGCCCGATTATGTATTTATCAAGCTGTGCCACTATTTCCTGCGGCGTTAAATTATGTTTATTTAATTTCTCCATTTGTTTACTCACCTATTGTTTCAATCGTAATATTGTCGTTTGTGAAAACACAAAGCTCACTGGCTATTTTCAAAGACTTTTCCGCAATGTCACTGGCAGACAAATCAGTATTGTTTTTAAGCGCTCTTGCCGCCGCCAGCGCGTAGTTGCCTCCTGAGCCAATGGCCGCAATCTCGTCATCTGGATGTATGACTTCGCCGCCGCCTGACACCACAAGCAAATCTTCCTTGTCCGCCACTATCATTAGCGCTTCAAGCTTTCGCAAAACTTTATCGCCGCGCCAATCCCTTGCAAGCTCGACAGCCGCTCTTTTTAAATTTCCTGAAAACTCCTGAAGTTTGCCTTCAAACTTTTCGCTTAAAGAAAAAGCATCGGCCACAGATCCCGCAAAGCCTATGACGACCTGATCGTTATAAATACGCTTAACTTTTTTAGCTGTAGCTTTCATAATGGTTTGCTGCCCGCTTGTCACCTGTCCGTCGCCGGCTATAGCGCAAACGCCATCCTTTTTTACCGCAACTATTGTTGTTCCTCTAAATTCCATTTTTTATTGCCTTTCTATTTTCTGCAGAATATTCTTGGTCTTTTCCAAGGCCCTGTTTGAATACTCCGCTCTTCTTTCTTTTTTGCCTCGCACTCTTTTTGCAAGTGGTGATATTATACCATAATTCGCATTTATCGGCTGTAAACTTTCTGTGTCGTTATCGGTGCAATATCCTATAAGAGCGCCTATCATTGTCTCTTCATCGGGGCTTAAAGGCTCTTCGCCTAAAACCTTTCTGGCTAGGTTCATTCCTGTCCACAGCCCGCTTGCCGCAGATTCGACATAGCCTTCAACACCCATAATTTGTCCCGCGAAATATATTGCGTTATTCTCTTTCATCGAGCAGTCATGGTTTAGCAATTTAGGCGAATTTATATAAGTATTTTTATGCATTACGCCGTATCTTAAAAACTCTGCCTTTTCAAGACCGGGTATCATCCTAAACACCTCTTTTTGCTCTCCGAATTTAAGCCGCGTTTGAAAGCCCACCATATTGTACATCGTGGCGCTTTCGTTGTCTTGCCTAAGCTGCACAACAGCGTACGGACGGCTATCCGTATGAGGGTTAGAGATTCCTACCGGTTTCAGCGGGCCGAAGGCCATCGTCATTTTACCGCGTTTGGCGATGTTTTCAATCGGCATACAGCTTTCAAAAACATGATTGTCCTCAAAGCCATGCACAGATGCGGTCTCAGCCGCAAGAAGCCTCTCATAAAATCTGTTATATTGCTCCTCATTCATGGGGCAGTTTATATAGTCATCCCCTTTATTGTAGCGTGAGCCCTTAAATGCTATATTCATGTCTATTGATTCCGCCGCCACAATGGGAGCTGCCGCATCGTAAAAAAACAGACTGACTCCGGCTAATTTCTTTATTTGCTCAGAAAGACCGTCCGACGTCAGAGGCCCGGTTGCAATGATGTTTATTCCTTCGGGCAATTCGCATATCTCTTTATGTATTACCGTGATATTTTCGTGAGACGCGATTTTTTCTGTGATATATTCGGAGAACGCTTCCCTGTCCACCGCCAAAGCTCCGCCGGCCGGCACGCTGTGTTTGTCCGCGCCTTCAATAATAAGCGAGCCAAAAATACGCATCTCTTCTTTCAGAAGACCGGATGCGCTTTCAATGTTATTTGCTTTTAATGAATTGGAGCAAACTAGCTCCGCCAAAGTGTCCAGCTCATGTGCTGGCGACTTTTTGATTGGCTTCATCTCGTAAAGGTTTACCTTTATCCCCCATTGGGCAATCTGCCATACAGCCTCGCAACCTGCAAGACCTGCCCCGATTACATTTATCATATTAACGTCCTTTTAATGCATATTTATTTCCCGGAAGTCTGTCCACGATTCCCTTTATTTCCATGGTTACAAGCATGGCAGTCAGTTGCGGTGAGGAAAAATCAGTGTTTGCGAGCAGTTCGTCAAACAATGTTTCCCCAAGCTCCAACTCTTTTATAATTGAAAGCTCCTGAATTGTCAGTTGTTTAATAGCAGGCTGTTTGTTAATTTTCTCAGAGGAAATCGCGGTTTCCGACCAATTAAACCACGACAAAATATCTTTATAAGATATCACCACACCCGCACCGTCACGGATTAATTTGTTTGGTGTCTTTGATTTTTCGGATGTTATGTTTCCCGGCACGGCAAGCACTTCCCTGCCCTGCGACTGCGCGTATTCAATGGTAATAAGCGTTCCGCTTTTGTCTGCCGCTTCCACCACCAAAACTCCGTTTGACAAGCCGCTTATTATCCTGTTTCTTGCAGGAAAATATCCCGGCAGCGGCTGTGTTCCAATCGGGTATTCAGATATAACAACACCGTTTTGGACTATCTCTTCATATATCTTCTTGTTCTCCCGAGGATACACCACATCCACCCCGCAGCCAAGCACAGCTATTGTTGGCGCATTCATTGCCAAAGCAGCCTTATGAGCTGTCGTATCAATTCCCCGTGCCATTCCCGAAATGATACATACACCATTTGAGGCCACTCCCTCGCAAATTTCCAAAGCCGCCATATCCCCATAACGCGTAGGCCGCCTCGTGCCTACCACCGCAAGTTTTTTGGAATGATTTAAAACTGATATGTCCCCCTTGCAAAAAAGAGCAATCGGAGGATCGTATATTTGCTTTAGAAGTTCTGGGTATTCTTCTGAAATGAGGGTTAATGCTTTAATATCTTTCTTCTCCAAGATATCGGCATATTGGTCCGAACCCGATCCTTCATACCTTTTATAGACGCTTTTTTGAGTCTTTGCTCCAAGTCCAATTTTTTCTATATCGGCTCTAAGCATTTTTTTTGCCAGAAAAATATCACCTTCATAAAAATTCAATATTTTTTTGAAGGTTGCAACTCCAACGTTTTCTATGCTGGCAAGCCAAAGCCAGATTTTTTCTTCTTGGGTATATGCCACTATTTTCCTCTGGGCACTATTTAAAATTGCCCGCACTTAATTTCTTTCTGCTAATACTTTTCACAATTTATATGATTATATCATCTGCTATGTTTGATTTCAAAGGAATAATGAATGTCGTAAAAAAAGTGGAAAGCTTAAAAAGCTTTCCATAAAAATAAATATAAAGAGAGTATATATAGCAACCAGTGCTATATAACCTTTTTGACTAAATAATCATAAATATCCTGCGCAAAAGTAACCTTACCTTAGATTAACCTTTCAATCCTGCAACAAATTTTTTGAGTTCTTCAGCATCCGCATTGCTTTCATATATTTTATTAACAATGGCTGACCCAACGATTACACCATCTGCATATTTTGAGAAAAACTCGACCGCTTCTTTGTTTCCGATTCCAAAACCGACGGCAACAGGCAGGTTCGTCTGGCTTTTCACGTCATTAATATATTCTATGATGTCATCTCTGAACTCATTGCGCATACCTGTTATTCCCATAGTCGAAACGCAATAAATGAATCCGGAAGAACCCTCCGAAATAGCTTTTACTCTATCCTTCGAGGTAGGTGCGACAAGCGGTATCAAACAGATATCTTCTTGGTCGGTAAATATTTTAAGTTCTTCGCGTTCTTCAAGGGGCAAATCAGGTACAATAAGCCCGTCTATCCCAACTTCCTCGCAACGCTTCACAAATGCTTCTTTTCCCATGCTATAAATAGTGTTAAAGTAAACCAAAAAAAGCAAAGGTATGCTCGTTGTTTTTCTTATCTTAACTACAGCGTCAAATACCTCGCTGACCTTGATGTCATTTTGAAATGCGCGAAGCCCCGCAGCCTGAATCACAGCGCCGTCAGCCAGAGGATCAGAATACGGGATGCCAATCTCAACTATGTCCGCACCACCATCCTCCAACGCGTGCACCAGCCCAACTGTCTTTTCGATGCTTGGGTCGCCTGCGGTCACATATCCTATAAAGGCAGTTTTGCCCTCTTTTTTAAGCTCTTCAAATTTCGCAGTTATCCTATTCATCTTCTTTTTCCTTCTTTGCAAGCTCTATGACCGTGTGCATATCCTTGTCGCCTCTGCCCGATATGTTAATCACAACAATTTTATCTTTGCTCATTGTAGGAACAATTTTCATCGCGTGTGCCACTGCGTGAGCGCTTTCAATAGCCGGTATAATGCCTTCAGTCCTTGACAGATAATGTAAAGCCTCTATTGACTCATCATCCGTGATGCTCACGTATTCCGCACGTCCGCTTTCATAGAAATATGAATGCTCCGGGCCAACGCCGGGATAATCAAGTCCCGCGGAAATCGAATACACTGGATACACATTGCCATCATCATCTTGAATGAGATACGTCTTCATGCCGTGGATGATGCCTTTGCGCCCTTTTGCGAACGTCGCCGCATGCAATGGAGTGTCTATCCCCTTGCCCGCAGCCTCAACACCGATAAGTTCCACGCTTTCATCTTCTATGAATGGATAAAACATTCCCGCCGCGTTGCTTCCTCCGCCCACACAAGCTATAAGCAAATCGGGAAGCCTGCCCTCTTTTTTAAGCACCGACTTTCTGATTTCATCGCCTATTATGCGTTGGAAGTCACGCACCATAGTAGGATACGGATGTGGCCCGACAACTGAGCCTATAACATAAAAAGTGTCTTCCGCGCTCCTCACCCAATCTCTTATCGCCTCATTGGTGGCGTCTTTCAGTGTTTGTGTTCCGCTTAAGGCAGGAACTACCTTCGCTCCAAGCATTTCCATGCGAAAGACATTGAGTTCTTGCCTCTCCATGTCTTCTTTTCCCATAAACACTGTGCATTCCATTTTAAAGAGAGCTGCCGCCGTTGCCGTGGCCACGCCATGCTGTCCTGCGCCGGTCTCTGCTATTACCTTCTTTTTTCCCATGCGCTTAGCCAATATAATCTGACCTAACACATTGTTTATTTTGTGAGCGCCCGTGTGGTTTAAATCTTCGCGCTTAAGATAAACTTTCGCGCCGCCCAGATCTTCTGTTAGATTTTGCGCAAAATAAAGCGGAGTGGGTCCACCTGCATATTCCCTGATGTAATAATTATATTCTTCCCAAAATTTCGGGTCTTTTTTCGTTTCTTCATATGCCTCTTCCAATTCTTTGAGAGGCCTCATCAATGATTCGGGAACATACTGCCCTCCGAATTCACCGAACTTGGTTGAGCTCATAAGCTTTCACCTTCCTAACCAATTCGCGAACTTTTTCTTCGCTTTTTAGTATCTCGCCATTAATATTTTCTTCAGCTCCGCTTGATATATCAACCACATTTGATTTTACCTTTGATATAGCTTCGCTGACATTATTGCCATTTAATCCGCCTGCTAAAACTAAAAAAGTCCCTTTGTTAATTCCTTCGAGCAAATCCCAGTTAAACGTCTTTCCCGTACCTCCGCTTTGCCCCACCACATAAGAGTCCGCGACAATTCCAACCACATTCTTATATCGGCTTATCGCATTAGCTTCTGTAATACTACGTTCATCTTTAATATTCACTGCATACCACACTGGTATTTTAATTTGAGTTATCATTTCCTCAGTGTAGTTTTTGTGTACCTGCGCTATGTCTAGATTCGCAATTTTCGCAATTTCGTTGATTTCATTTACTGTGCTTTCAACGAACACTCCGCACTTTTTTATATCCGCTCTCAATGCCTTTGAAATCATTTGAGCTTTATCCGAGCTCACTTTTCTTTTGCTTTCGGCAAATACAAATCCAACATAGTCTACATCCATTTGATTTATAAACTCAACTTCAAGGAGAGATGTTATGCCGCATATTTTAATTTGCGTACGCATTTTTAAACTCCTTGGCTTTAGCATTAATATCACCGCACTTCATAAAGCTTTCGCCCACAAGTATACCATCTATCTGCGCGTCTTTTATGTGTGCTATGTCCTCACCAGTGTGAAATCCGCTTTCGCTTATTAAAATTTTGCCCTGCGGAATTATTTTTGCTATGTCTAATGTCGTATCCAAGTCCACGTCAAACGTATTAAGGTCACGGTTATTGATTCCTATTATATTAGCTCCAGCTTCCAATGCTATTTTTGCTTCCTCCACGCTGTGGGTTTCAACCAAAGCCTCAAGTCCCAGCCCATTTGCAAGCTTTATATATTCTTCAAGCTCGCTGGGGCTCAATATCGCCAAAATAAGAAGTATCGCGCTTGCTCCAAGCGCTTTCGCCTGATATATCTGGTATGCGTCGATAATAAAATCTTTGCGAAGAATAGGAAGATTTACCGATGCCGCAACCTCCGCAAGATACGATGGACTTCCCAAGAAAAAGTCTTCCTCGGTAAGCACCGATAGGGCATCAACGCAGTTTTCATATTCTTTAGCCAATGCGACCGGATTAAAATCCTGTCGGATTAGGCCTTTTGAAGGTGAAGCTTTTTTTATCTCACCAATAATCGACAACCCATCTTTTTTTAAGGTTTGGCTAAAGCTTGGTTTGCTTTCAGCCTTGCTTGACAATTCAATCATTTCGCTAAGGCTTATTGTTATTTTTTCTTCAATCAGCCTTATCTTCTTTTTGGCGACAATTTTTTTAAGTATTGACGGAGTATTCATAATGCAGATGTGAATTCTGCCAATTGTTTTAGCACGTCCATTGCCTTGCCTGAAGTAATTATCGCTCTGGCAAGTGTGATTCCATCCTTTATGCTGTCTGCTTTATTTCCGACATATAAGGCCGCTCCAGCGTTTAGCAATAAAATATCGAGTTTTGGTGAGTAGTCTTTCCCTCGCAAAAGATCCTTTATTATTCCCGCGTTTTCTTTAGCACTTCCGCCTCTGATATCGGAAAGCTCCGCTCTCTTAAATCCGAATTCTTCGGGAGTAAGCTCATACGTTTTAACTTTTCCGTCTTTAAGTTCTGCGATATACGTTGAATCGCATACCGAAATCTCATCCAATCCATCTTTGCCATGCACAACCAGCGCACGTTCCACACCAACTTTTTTCAGCACTTGTGCCATTGGTTCAACAAGGTCTTTATCAAAAACCCCTAAAACCTGTACCTTCGCTTCTGCGGGATTGCTCAAAGGACCGAGAATATTAAACATCGTTCTAAAGCCAAGTGTTCGACGTACGCCCATGACATGTTTCATCGCCTTATGGTGGCTGGGCGCGAATAAAAATCCCATTCCGACTTCTTCGACGCACATTTTAATTTGCTCAGGGCTAAGCGTGATGTTTATTCCCAACTCCTCCAGCACATCCGCGCTTCCGCATTTGCTGGATATCGAGCGGTTTCCGTGTTTTACCACCTTTATCCCTGCCGCCGCGGCTACAAAAGCCACAGCTGTGGAAATATTATAAGTCCCCAGCGAGTCTCCACCTGTTCCGCAAGTGTCAAGAGTGTAGTATTCACTCAAATCAACGCTTAAAGCTTTTTCCCTCAGGACTTTCGCGGCCGCGGATATTTCATCAACCGTTTCGCCTTTCATTTTAAGAGCGGTAAGAAAAGCGCTTATTTCGATTTCGCTGACTTCGCCGCTCATTATCTCCGTCATGGCGTCTGTCATCTCTTGCGGGCTCAAATCATTTTTATTAACTACTTTAATCAAATTATCGCGTATCATTTTCTTTCCTTTCTATAAGCGTATAAAGTTTTCAATCAGTTTCATACCTTCGGGAGTATATATAGATTCAGGATGAAACTGAAGGCCGTATATCGGATAGTCAATGTGTTCTACCGCCATAATCTCACCGTCATCTGTTCTGGCCGTCACCTTTAGACAATCGGGTACAGTTCCGTCAATTACAGCCAGAGAATGATATCTCGCCGCCTGCATTGGGCTTTCAAGACCCTTGAAAATAGTGCTTTCGCCCAGCTCTATCATCGAATATTTCCCATGGCAAAGTTTTTTAGCATGGCTCACAGTCGCTCCAAAGGCCTGGCCAATGCACTGATGCCCTAAGCAGATGCCTAGAATAGGAATTGTTTTGCCAAATTCCTTTATCGCTTCAATGCTTATGCCCGCGTCATCCGGCGTTCCCGGACCTGGTGAAATTATTATTTTATCGGGAGCCATTTCACGTATTTCATCCAGAGTTATTTTATCGTTTCGAACTACCTTGATGTCGCTGTCAATGCTTCCCGCATATTGGTATACGTTATATGTGAATGAATCATAATTATCTATTAATAAAATCATAGCGCGCCTACCCTTTCAAAACTTTCATCAGGGCTTTCGCCTTGCTTTCGGTTTCTTCATATTCATTCTCGGCTATGGAGTCGGCCACAATGCCTGCTCCCGCCTGCAAATATACTTTGCCTTCGTTTATAAGCATGGTGCGAATGGCGATGCACATGTCCATGTCACCGTCAAAGCCAAAGTAGCCAATCGCGCCTCCGTATGTACCTCGCATTTCAGGCTCAAGCTCTTCTATTATCTCCATAGCGCGTATTTTTGGTGCCCCTGATAGTGTTCCGGCTGGCAAAAACACCGACAGTACATCAAAAGAGTCTATCTCATCTCTTTTTATGCCTTCAACGAGCGACACAAGATGCATTACGTGCGAGTAATTGCGCACCTCCATCATGGTAGGCACAGTCACGCTTCCGATTTTGGCAACGCGTCCCATATCGTTTCTGCCCAAATCCACAAGCATTATATGCTCAGCCTGTTCTTTGGGATCATCCAGCAAATCTTTGGCGAGAACCGCGTCTTCATCCGCGTTTTTTCCGCGTCTTCTGGTGCCCGCGATAGGGCAGGTGGTTACTTTATCCCCTCTTACACCAACAAGCATTTCTGGAGACGATCCCGCCACCTGATAATCTCCAAAATTAAAATAAAAAAGATATGCGGAAGGATTTATCTGCCTAAGTTTTCGGTATAGTGTAAACGGGGCGGCATCACATTCCACTTTCCATCTTTGTGAAAGCACCACCTGGAATATGTCGCCGTCATAGATATATTGCTTCGCTTTGTTTACCATGTCGCAATATTGATCTTTTGTGACATTTGGCACGGCATTTCCGCTTATAACATCTTGATCAATATTTTTCAGCACGGGTGGTGAATTTAAAACTTCTTCCATTTGGGCAAGTTTTTTTTCTGCATTCTCTTTGCCTTGGGCGGTTTTCTCTTCAAGCACAACTAAGTTTATCTTTTGAAACTGATGGTCAAACGCAATAAGTTCTTTTACAAAAAGCAAGTTAACGTCGGGCAGCCCTAAAACATCCTTGTTTAAGTTTGGTAAATCCTCATATTGCCTTATCACGTCATAGCTTATAGAGCCTACAGCGCCACCTACAAAAGGTATGTCGGAATTGTTTACAACTTTGTATCGCCCGACATATTTTCGGGTAACATCAAGCGCTTTGCCGTCTACAACAGAAAGTTTGCCCCTCTGCTCTACGACAACTTTGTCTTTTTTCGATTTAATTGTTAAAAATGGATCTTTGCCCATAAAGGAATAACGTCCTTTGGGCATTTCGGCGCTTTCAAGTAAAAATCCTTGATTTTCGCCTACGTATTTTGAATAAAGCGTAACCGGTGTTTCAAGGTCTCCGGAAATACTCTTCACATACGGAACTAATGTGACGATGCTCATCTCGTCTCCTCTCGTCTATAAACTAATCTAATCTAATCTAAAAGTTTTTCAGGCCTATCGTTTGCCTTCCAAACTATAATTTCGATTATATTATCACAGTTCAATTCAAAAGTAAAGGAGAAACTTTTGCTGTATAAAAAAGTAACCCATCTTGCTTCATCAAGCTGATTATTCCATTTTAATTTGGACTTATATGATATTTAGTAAGATATTACACAATATCTTGTCATAGCCTTATATACACATTTAACATTAAATACTATATTATATAGGAGTAACTTATAAAAGGAGATAGATTTATGGCGCTTAGGAAACCACTTATACACGAAATATCCTATAAAACATGGCTTATCAACGAATACGGCTTAAACAACATGTATGTGTTGGAAGGAAGCGAATGTTCCCTGGTTATAGATGCCGGAATGGGATACTGCGATTTCAGAGAGATCGTGGAATCATTGACTGACAAACCTTACGATGTTGCTATCACTCACGCACACCCTGACCACATCGGCATGATGCACCAGTTTGATAAAATCCATATCAACGAAAAAGACACATTCGGAGAACGGTTTAAATTTCTTACTCGGCTTGATTTTGACATTGAAGAATTCATCTGGAACAACAGGCTGCACATTGGCAACTGGGAAGTTTGGGAAGTTACCGAGGACATGATAAACCGCGGCGACAAGGATACTGAAATAGTCTTTATCGAAGAAGGTTTCACTTTTGATTTGGGTGACAGACAAGTAACGGCGTACAATCTGCCCGGGCATTCCATTGGACATATGTATTTTATCGACAGCGGCAGCCGCATAGCTTTCACCGGCGACTGCGTCAACTATAACAATGGCACAAGATTCCACGCGGCAAGCACTCACATCAGATATTTGCAAAAACTGCTGGATGGTTACGGGAAAACATACGACCGCATCTACACGGGGCATTCAACATATTGCGGAGTGTTGGACGTTAGGTCGCAGGATATAAGTGTTGTTCGCAATCTAATCGAAGCATATCGTTCTCTGCTTCGCGGCGAAGCTGAAATTCAGGAAGTTGTCCATCATCTGTTCCCCGACAAGCCTCCAACAGAAAGGGTTATATACGGAACCGATGAGACTGTTGAAATAATAGGCAGACGCGGCGACAATCCAAAAGTTATGCCCGCTGTGCCGGAAAAGCTTTGGGAAGACGGAGAAGAGCATATTATCCCCTGAGGCGCAGAATACTTTTCTTTGAAAATCGAATGATATATATAATAACGGGATTTATCCAATGGATAAATCCCGTTTTTCTGTTTATAATGAAGTTTGCTTTTACCCTGAAATTCAAAAAAAAAACAAATTGATTTGTATAGCATATTATAAAACTTCACGAAGTGTTGCAATTGATTTGGCAATCCATCGTGAGCTAAAATAAGCCTTTCGTGGTATAATTAATATAAATCTATTCAGAAATAGATGTTTGCACAGAATTTGTTAAACGAAGTCACTTTCAGAAAGAACTTATACTGCTTTTCGCGATATGGTACTTGGACTATCCCCCAAGCTACAGAAACTTGAGCGAGGTGCTTTATGGAATATAATAACATTACAATTCTAGTGATTGCCGACAATCAAGGCAATCTCATCGCTTTAGAGGCACTTATAAGGAAGGCTTTTCCTGAATCCATTGTATTTACGGCACTAAACGGCAAGAAAGGTCTTGCGATTGCTGCGCAAGAAGAACCGGATGTAATTCTTCTTGATATTGTCATGCCAAAAATGAACGGATTTAAAATATGTGCAAAGCTGAAAGCAGACAAGTTGTTGCGCGAAATACCGGTGGTGTTTGTTACAGAGATCAAGTTGTCCAAAGAAGAACAAATACATGCACAGGAGTGTGGGGCAGAGGTTTTTCTTTTAAAGCCTATTGATACTTATGAGCTTACTACTCAAATAAACGCGTTAGTAAAGATTAATTTTGCGAATAAGCAAAAACACAATGAAAATGAACGGCTTACCGTGTTGGTTGAAAAGAAAACCAAGCAACTATTCATAGAAAATGAAGAGAAAGACAAACGAGCAGCAGAGCTAGTCATTGCAAACAAAGAACTGGCTTATCAAAATGAAGAGAAAGATAAACGTGCAGCTGAGTTAGTCATTGCCAACAAAGAGCTGGCTTATCAAAATGAAGAGAAAGACAAACGTGCGGCAGAGTTAGTCATTGCCAACAAAGAGCTGGCTTATCAAAATAAAGAGAAAGACAAACGAGCAGCTGAATTAGTCATTGCCAATGAAGAGAAAGACAAACGAGCGGCAGAGTTAGTCATTGCA
Organism: Christensenellaceae bacterium; assembly: GCA_963675575.1. Lineage (GTDB taxonomy): Bacteria > Bacillota > Clostridia > Christensenellales > UMGS416 > JAGLOK01. The sequence goes on along the minus strand of OY776378.1, from coordinate 1,306,789 downwards.
AATAGAGAGAAAGATAAACGAGCGGCAGAGTTAGTCCTTGCCAATAAAGAGAAAGATAAACGAGCAGCTGAGTTAGTCTTCGCCATTAAAGAGCTGGCTTATCAAGCAGAGCTAGTCATTGCAAACAAAGAACTGGCTTATCAAAATAAAGAGAAAGACAAACAAGCGGCAGAGTTAGTCATTGCCAATAAAGAGAAAAGCATAATGGTAGCATACCTAAACCAGCAACAGCGTCTGGATTCAATTGGAACATTAGCGGGTGGTGTGGCGCATGAAATAAATAACCCTATAAACGGCATTATGAACTATGGTCAATTAATATTGGACTCCTTAGACGCAGATAGTGAAAACGCTGAATATGCTAAAGAGATAATCTTTGAAACAAACAGAATTGCAGTCATAGTAAAAAATCTATTACAGTTCTCACGCAATGAAAAGGAAGAACACAATTATGCAAATGTAAAAAATATCATTGAGCAAACACTGTCCCTGATTAAAACAGTAATAAAGCACGACCAAATAGATTTGCAGATTGATGTTCCTGAAGATCTGCCTCAGCTAAAATGTATAAGTCAACAAATTCAGCAAGTAATAATGAATTTAATGACAAATTCACGAGATGCGCTTAATGAGAAATATGAAGGGTATCACGAAGATAAGATAATAAAACTGTATTGTAAGCAGTTTAACAAAGAAAATCACAAATGGATTAGAATAACTGTAGAGGACCATGGCAATGGCATTCCCGAAGCTATAAAGGAGAAAGTATTCGAACCATTTTTCTCTTCAAAGAGCAGGGATGCGGGAACGGGGCTAGGACTATCTATCAGCCATGGGATAATAAAAGACCATCATGGAGAGCTTTCTTTTGAAACAAAGGAAGGCTTTTATACAAAATTCTATTTAGATTTACCCGTGGATAATGAGTGATAGCTTGGATAAATTGTCTTATTAGAAGAGATTATATAGAATATGGTAACTTTTCAAATCAATGTCACAGATAGAGCCTGTGAAAAATTTTCTGTAAAAGCCAACTGTGATAAAATAAAACACAGGAGGCTTTTTAATTATGGGAAGACCGAGAAAGAAACTGGTAAGCGAGGGAAAGTCAAACATCATAAAACAACTTTTGCAGGAGTACGATATCGAAACGCCGCAGGATATCGAAGCAGCATTGCGGGAGTTACTTGGTGGCACAATTCAAAACATGCTGGAAAGTGAAATAGTAGAGCAGATGGAGCAAGCAGAGCTTGAAGATCCAACATATTCTGATTCTAGAAACGGGTACAAACCAAAGACACTTAAAAGCAATTATGGTGAAGTTCCGATACAGGTACCTCAAGATAGAAACAGCGATTTTGAACCGAAGGTAGTACCAAAACATCAAAGGGATATTTCGGAAATCGAAGGCAAGATAATCAGCATGTATGCCAAAGGAATGAGCACACGGCAGATATCCGACCAGATACAGGATATCTATGGGTTTGATGTAAGCGAAAGCTTGGTCACGGGTATCACAAACAAGATAATGCCGGAAATAGAAGCGTGGCAGAAAAGACCGTTGTCAGCTATATATCCAATAGTATTTATCGATGCGATAGTATTCAATGTGCGTGATAACGGCGTAATCAAAAAGCAGGCGGCATATATAATTCTAGGAGTAAGCGAAGAAGGTCATAAAGAGGTTCTTACCATCACAATCGGCGAGACAGAAAGCTCGAAGTACTGGTTATCAGTGCTTAACGAGCTTAAAAACCGCGGAGTGCAAGATATTTTGTTGTTGTGTGCTGATGGCTTGTCTGGGATTAAAGAAGCCATAGAAGCAGCATACCCGCTTACAGAATACCAGCGCTGCATCGTCCATGTTGTGAGGAACACGCTTAAATATGTATCACACAAAGACAAGAAAGCGTTCGCGGCTGATTTGAAAACAATCTATCACGCAAGCGATGAACAGTCCGGGCACGAACGTATGCTTGACGTTACAGAAAAATGGGAAAGCAAATATCCAAATTCAATGAAACGCTGGGAAGATAATTGGGATGTCATAAGTCCCATGTTCAAGTTTTCATCCGAAGTCAGGAAGGTAATTTATACGACCAATGCTATCGAAAGCCTTAATAGTGGATACCGACGCCTGAACCGCCAAAGAAGCGTTTTCCCAAGCAGTACGGCTTTGCTCAAGGCTCTTTATCTTGTTACTTTTGAGCTGACAAAAAGAGATGGACCGGGACTTTAAGAAATTGGGGCCCTGTCCATGGTGAACTGGCTATCATGTATCCTGATCGGTTAAGCTGAAACATTTAAATCCTTGACAAACAAAAATGAAAATGCTACTTTTTAAACAACGGTATGGGAAATTGCAGTCTAATGCTATCAATTTTCAGTACTGATGCACCACTAAAGACTTGCTCTGTTTTCAATTCTGATATTGCTAAATATAAGGCAATAAAAAACTGATTAACGAGTAAAAACATTATCAAATCAATGTCACAGATAGGCATTTACAGAAAAAAATTCACGCGCCCCACAGATAGGCATTTACAGAAAAAAATTCACGCGCCCACTATATATTTCTTATATTTTTATTTTTGTTTGTCTTTTCTACAACCGTCTTTAGCATCTCTTTATTATTTTTAAAGTTTTTTATATTCAGAGATACGTTTTTATATCTTGTGCATATTTCAATTTTTTTTATAATAAAATATTTCCTATAGTATCTAATAAGTGTTATGTCTTCCAACAGAATTTTTATTTCTTCCGAGACCCAGCCACTATTTCTTGTAATGCTAAGCTGTTCACCATCTAAAACAACACTATACATCCTATCAAATTTGATCTTAAAATAACTGGCAAATGTTAAACTTGCAATAAATATTATTGCTACATAGACTTTTAATTCAAAGTTACTATCTTTAGCGATGTGCAAATACGATCCGGCGAAAATTATAATTGTTAAAATAATCATTAAAAATGTGTGCAAAAATTTATATCTATATTCTTTCATACTATACATTTATCCACTTATTCCAATATATTTAATGTTGTTTTGCATTGAAATTCCTTGCAACTTCTCCCCCCTACCTACCCCAATACTTCCTGTCCAGAGAGCGGTAATTCACCGCTTCGGCAAGATGCTCAATCTTAATCTCCCCATCTCCGGCAAGGTCTGATATGGTCAGCGCCATCTTCAGTATGCGGCTGTGAGCGCGGGCGGAAAGTTTCAGCGAGTTATAAACGCTTTTCATAAACGCTTTTGTTTCCGCGTTAAGCACACAATATTTATTTATCCTTTTTGCGTCCATTTGCGCGTTGAAAAATATCTTGTCATCTTTAAAGCGCGCTCGCTGAATAGCGCGGGCGGCTTCCACCCGTGTTTTTATATCCGCGGAGCTTTCTTCTTTCTTTTTGCTTGTCAAATCATCATATGGTACGGCGTCCAATTCTATTTGCACGTCCACTCGGTCTATCAGCGGTCCGCTTATTTTACCCAAATACCGCTCAATCTGAAAAGGTGTGCATCTGCATTCGTTGACAGATGACCCGAAATTTCCGCATGGGCATGGATTCATGGAGGCAACAAGCATCACACTCGCTGGAAAAACGGCCGTGCCGTTAGCTCGTGCGATTGTTATAGTTCCGTCTTCCAATGGCTGACGCAATGCTTCCAACGCTTCTCTTTGAAACTCGGGAAGCTCGTCCAAAAACAATATGCCAAGATGCGCAAGCGATATCTCACCTGGATGCAGCTTTATGCCGCCTCCGGTTAATGACACGGAAGATGATGTGTGATGAGGTGCGCGGAAAGGACGCTTTGCAATAAATTTCTTCAAGCTTTTTTGCGTCCCGACTATTGAATGGATTTTATTAACCTGTATCGCCTCTTCAAAAGTAATGTCGGGCATTATCGAAACCATGGCTCGCGCAAGCATTGTTTTTCCCGAGCCGGGAGGGCCTATCATTATGACGTTGTGACCGCCTGCCGCCGCCACTTCCAGCGCGCGTTTTGCGATGCTTTGTCCTCTCACTATGGAAAAATCCGTCTCGAATTCTTCTTTATCTATTAATTCTTCAAAGGCTTTTGGTTTAATATAATTTGGTTCACTTCGTCTTTCAAGTACGGACGCCAAGCCGTTTAAGCTTTCGGCCGCGATAATATTTATATTTTTTATTACTTCGGCCTCGGGAATGTTCCCTTTCGGAACGATTATCGTGTCATATCCCTCGTCAGCCGCGGCCAATATCATGGGCAGCACGCCGTTTATCTCGCGTATATTACCATCCAAGGAAAGCTCGCCTATAAAAGCCGTGTTGTCCCAACCGTCCATCATGAGCTGTCCCGAAGCGTTAAGCATCGCAAGTGCTATGGGCAGGTCGTATATCGCGCCTTCCTTTTTCTTGTCCGCAGGCGCCAGATTCACAGTTACTTTTTGCAAAGGGAACATATAACCCGAATTTTTTATCGCGGCACGCACCCTCTCCCGGGATTCCCTTACCGTAGCATCGGGCAAACCTACTATATCAAACCCCGGCAATCCGTTTGATATATCAAGTTCCACGATAACCGAATGTCCGGTTACAGATTCAACACCCAGGCTGTTTAACTTTGAGAGCATCATGCCTCCAAAAAAATTATTTTAATATGTAAACCACCATGTAGGCATCCACCTTAAGAGTTTTCCATACCAAGACGGAATGGCCGTTCCCGAAAGCACAGGATAGAAGAAAGCGAACAAAACAAGCACCACTGTCATATAAATATATACAGCTTTCTTGTTCATTGCGTATCTTTCTTCAAAGCTTTTTATAGCATATACTATCGCGCAAACCACAAACGGAATCGACGCGAAGTAATGATAAATAAACATAGAGCGCGGCACCAATGCCCACGGAATATATTGCGACAGGAAAGCAATGATTATAAATATCGCGGCTTTAGGTGGCTTTTTTTCAAGATATGTGTCTACAAAAAGATACAGCATCGCAATCGTTCCCGTCCACCAAACGGCTGGATTTCCAAAAGCCGCGATTGAAGCCATTTTTCCGGTTCCGCGAAGCGCGTCGTTTGAGTAGTACCACATCGGTTTAATTATGGCAGGCCATTCATACCAAGGCGACGCGAACGGGTGCGAAGAGTTAAGCCCGGAATGATAATTAAACATGTTTATCTGATTTTGCCACACATAATGTAAATCTTTCGACGGTCCTATTTTCATTATGGGTATATAGCTTGCGATATATATTCCTATTGGTATAGCTATGAAAAACACAACACACCAAGCCAAAGTAATCAATGTGTTTTTAGTATAAGCATTTTCTATGTTTTCAATAAGCGTTGGTGACAGCCCTGTGCCGTCATGCTTGGCATATAAATATTCTTTCCTTCTTTTAAACATCGAAATAAAGAATATAACGGCAAGTCCCATCCCGGCATAAAGGCAAATCCACTTTGACGCCGCTCCCAGCCCAAAGAATATGCCGCTTAGCCCCAGAGGAATAAGTGTTTTTATAAGCGGTGTCTTGTTATAGCTCATGTGATAATATATTCCCATAAACAAATACATAAGTATTATGAAAAACACTCCGTATGAATCTATAGTTGCAATCCTCGTCTGCGTAAAGTGCATAAAGTCAAAGGTAAACAAAAACGCCGCAATGAACGCGTATCTTGTCTTTTTAAGCAGCATTAGCGCCAAAAGATACATCGCAGGCACCATCAGCACACCCACAAGAGTGCCCATAAAGCGCCAACCAAAAGTGTTTGTGCCAAATATCATCATGCCCCAGCTCATTATCACTTTGCCAAGCGGCGGATGAGTTGTCTCATAGGGCTCAACGTAATTTATATGCTCCCAAGCTGTGCCCGCATGGTATATCTCATCAAAATACGTTCCATTCATGTAAGTAATCGCTTCAGGAATTGTATCCTGCTCGTCAAAAAGATACTGATACGGCATCTTCTCGTCAGTCTCATCATAGATTATATCTTGTATGGGAATAACCTCGCCGGTTGCATCTTTGAAACCCATCTCAAACATATACATGGAAGGGTTTTCAAACGTGACTTTCGCATATCTTGCGGTTACTTCGGATTTTTTCTTAAACCACTTTAAAATATCGGGATAGTTGCTAAAAAGAATTTGGTCATCTATAGCTCCCTGGATATTATAGTCGCTTCTAATTTTCTCAATTTCCTTCATCTCGTCTTCTGAGTCTTCAAACATTCCGCCGAATGTAATCATTACATAGTTCACAGGTTCAAATTCACCGTCTAATGTGTTCGAATAGCTTACATAAAAGCTAGCTCTTGTGTTCGCTTTGCCCCTAAAGAACCATAGCTCGCTTACGTTTTTCTCTTCGCCAAAATCAACTATCACTTCGCTGTCAGTCTTTACAGTATTAAAATTACTTTCAGGGCCAGTCAGACTTCCAAGGTTAATAAACGCGACTACGGCATATACGGCTGTAAGTCCCGCCATAAGCAAAGCGTCCCATCTGGTTAGCTTTTTGAAAAAGCCTTCTTCCGATTCGATTGTAAACGTCTTTTTGCCCGGTCCGGAAGAAGTAGTGTAATCCTTATCCTCTGTACTTAGCATCTCGCTTCCATCGGGGGTTGTATGCATTTTTATGCAGATATATATCATATATACATATCCCAGCACGGCCGCAACCGATATCAAAACCGTCCATGCACTGTCTCCGAATATATATTCGTTTGCCAAAACAAGGGCTGTGTTCATAAATTGAGTCGCAGAAAATATAATAAACAAAGTAAATGACGATCTTCTTTTGGTAAACAGAGCAGACATCAAAAGCAGCACCAATGCTGTGAACATATACCTCTCGTGCATCTTACCCGACAGCATGAATATTCCAGTGATAAGCAGTGCCGCATGCATGAAAATATGCTCTTTTTTTCTGTCAAAGAAGCCTATAACCAAAAAGATCGCAATAGAAAGCACCAGCCCGATATTGGTTAACACTGAGTATGATATGCCCATGAATGTATTGGCCATGGGTGTCCACATTCCGCCCAGTAGCGCCCACAAATTTGCAGCGTTCAGTGACACCGAGCTATAAGTGTCCAATGCGTCAAAATAAATTGCTATGAAGCCTAACGGATTTTTCCCTTCTCCGATAAAAAACGGCATTCCGAAAAGCGCCAGCGTGCCAATTCCCGAAAGCACACCCAGTCCAATATTTTCGAAAAATTTAAATCCTTTTTTTTCTATGAAATATGACCACGCCGCGGTTAAATAGAGCGGTGCAAAAAGCACCATCTGCACCTTCATCAAAACACCGACAGCCAGATATATACCCGCCAGCCAAAACTTTCTGTCATACAAAGCAAGAAGATATAAAACTGCAAACAAAGCCAGTATTCCGTCTATCTGCCCCCAAGCGGATGAGTTCAATATCACAGCGGGGCTCAAAAAATAAATCCCCATTAAAAGAAGCGCTTTGCTTTCTCCGATTTTCTTTTTCGCCACTTTTAATATGATAAGAGACAAGCCGATATCAGCCAATATAGGCGGTATCTTGACAAGCAGCCACTGCACTCTTTCCGGAATATCCCCGAATATCTTCATTATGTACCCGATAATATTGAGAATATACATATACCCCGGAGGATAGTCTATAAAAACATCCGGTCTATAGATGTTGAACAATCCGTTTTCAGCACACATCCGGCTCCAGCCTATCCAGCAGGAAATATCATTGGGATATCCACGGATGCTAATCGATAGAGATATCCTTATAACGGTTCCTATAAATAAAACTAGCCAGAAGATTGTTTTTTTATCAATATGTCTATCGTCTATATCTTCTGAAAAAAGTTTGTTTTTAAATATCAAAAAAAGCGCAATCATAATTGAAGTGATTATAATTGAAGGCCCCAAAAATTTGATACCGCCTGTATCTTCTTTCTCAGCTTTTTGCGCTTTAAGCGACACAACCTCCACGCCTTCAGGAACACTCTTTACTTCTTCAAGTTTAATATTGTCAAAATATGCTTCCCCCGAACTTAGTTCGCCGTATCCTCCCACGCGCACGAATACCTTGACATATCTCTGAAGCAGGCTGGTTTTGCCATACATCTCAACATACTGCCAGTCTCCGACCGAATTAAAGACGCCCTCAGTTGTAGTCATCACATTCTCAAATGACAAATTGGCGCCATGTCCGCCTTCAACTCCGTATGTGAATATGTATCCTGATAGTTTATATGTTTTGTTTCCCCTAACTTTTACGTTTTGGGCTATTCTTGCGTCATTTTCTGATTTGTTGTTAATCTTAAGAGCTTGGTTGCCATCGACGCTCTCTACTGTTATTTCCGTGTATTCTTCAAAGTTATACCACATTTCGCTAAACCATTCGCTGGGAATGGCTTCATCGTAAGTAACTTCTTCAAAATTACCGTTTAATAACAAGTTGCCATCATCGGCAAAAGCCAATGCTGGCATAATCATAATAAATAATATTAAAAATATGATTGACTTTTTAAGCAAAACACTACCCTCCCAAATTAAAAAGCGGCCTCAATATGATTCATTTTATTTTCGAGCCCATCCAATATATCAATTACATCGAATCTTATTTTTTGGTCATACAGTTGTTTTTCCTGTAAATACAATCCCGCACACAGCCTTATCCTCCAAATCTTTTTGGACGTAACAGCCTGCGCTCCTGTTCCAAACTTTGTGCTTGTTCTTTTTTTTACTTCAATAAATACCAAAAAATCTTTATATTTAGCTATAATATCAACTTCGCCATATCTTGTATAGTAGTTTCTCTTTACTATTTCATATCCTTTTTGGGCGAGATACGCGCATGCGGCATCTTCGCCGCCTCTTCCTTTTGCCCGTTTATCCATTTTGAGCAGCCATAATCTTCTTAATAAATGACGCCCTGTGGATTTCGCAGGGGCCATGCTCTATCAAAGCCTGCCTATGATATTTTGTGCCATATCCTTTGTGCTTTTCAAATCCGTACACCGGAAAATCTTTTGCATATTCAATCATGAGCTTATCGCGGTGCTGCTTTGCGATGATAGACGCGGCTCCAATGGAATAGCTAAGAAGATCTCCCTTTATCACACCCATCATATCCTGCTTTATATTAAGCGTTTTTATCGCGTCGCACAGCACAAAGTCCGGGGACCGTTTCATTCCGTTTACAGCCTGCGCCATCGCCTTTTTTGTGGCGTTTAAAATATTTATTTCATCAATTTCCTTTTCATCCACCATTCCAATGTTATAGCAGACCGCGCTGTCAAATATCTTACCTAACAGTTCTTCGCGCTTTTTAAAAGAAAGCTTTTTAGAGTCGTCTATGCCTTCGATTATATTTTCCAAATCCATTATAACGCACGCCGCCACAACAGGCCCCGCCAGAGGGCCACGACCCACTTCATCTATGCCCGCAATTAGCTTATATCCCTTATCAAGAAGTCCGCGCTCGTATATTAATTTATCTTCCATCTGGGCGCTCCAAGGATATCCTGCCAAACTTAGCCGCTCTGAATTCCGTCAATAACATAACGCATGCGCGGTCAATATCCGCCATCCCTCCGCCTACAAGCAGCCCTCTTTTTATGGCTATTTCCTCTAATATTGCTTCGGAGTTTTTGCCCTCTGTTTCCACACCGAATCTTCCGGTCAGCGCATTGGGATATTTGTCTATTATTAAATTTATAAGCTCAGTGGCAAGCTGAAATTTGTCAAGAATGTCGTCTTTGATTCCGCCGGTCACTGCAAGATGCAAGCCCACCAGTTCATCTTCAAACTTTGGCCACAAAACGCCCGGAGTGTCCACCAGCTCGATATCATCGTTTATCCTCACCACCTGCTGTCCGCGGGTAACTCCCGGCCGATTACTGGTTTTAGCCGATGCTTTTGGCGCAAGCATATTAATGATAGTGGATTTCCCCGAGTTCGGAATGCCCGCCACCATCAGCCGAAGTGACTTCCTATAGCCTCTTCTTTTACTTTTTTCAATTTTTTCACTAAGCGAATTTGTAAGAAAATTAATCAGATTCTTCTTTTGTCCCTTGTTTGTGGCGTTGATGCTGATTGCGTTTATTCCTATAGACTTATAATATTCAAGCCATTTTCTAGTAACGGCATCATCGGCTATATCGCTTTTGTTAAGCACAGTCATGCGTATTTTGTTTTTAAACATCTCATCAAAATCCGGATTTGATGATGAAAGAGGTATTCTGCTGTCCACAATCTGCATAACAGCGTCGATGTTTTTAATGTTCTCAAGCATCTGCCTGCGGGCTTTTGCCATGTGTCCCGGATACCATTGTATTGCTTTATTGTTATTATCCATAAAAGTATTATATATGAGGTGGAAAAATAAAACAATATCAATCGGCCTATAGTATTTACGCTAACTTATTTTATCATGTGAAAAAGCTTTTTGTGTTTTATTTGCAATCCGTACTAAAGTCAACATTATTGGGACTTCGACAAGTACCCCTACAATTGTTGTTAATGACGCAGCTGATTTTAAGCCAAATACCGCTATTGCAACAGCTACAGCCAACTCAAAGAAATTACTTGCCCCTATCATTGCTGCCGGAGCTGCAATATTATACGGAAGGTGCCACTTCTTCGCCCAAAAATATGCGACGAAGAATATCAAAAAAGTTTGAATAATCAGCGGAACTGATATTAAAATAATATCGGCAGGATGTTCAATAATTTTTCTACCTTGAAAAGAAAAAATTATTATTAATGTAATTAGAAGGCCTATAACCGTTATGTTATTCCACTTAGGAATGAAATTCTTTTCAAAGTATTCTTTGCCCTTGCTTTTTGTGATTGCACTTCGGGATAGAATTCCAGCACTTAATGGTATCACGACAAACAACACAACCGAGAGAAATAAAGTCCCCCATGGTATACCAACACCCTCAACCCCGATGCCTCCCCAAGTAAACAAAAGTCCTACAATAGGTGCAAAAGCAATAAGTATAATAAGGTCATTGGTCGCAACTTGTACCAAAGTATACGCAGGGTCGCCTTTAGTTAAGTGGCTCCAAACAAAAACCATAGCTGTACAAGGTGCCGCACCTAACAATATCGCCCCCGCAAGATATTCCTTTGCGAGCTCAGTCGGAATAAAAGTTTTGAAAAACACAAAAAAGAACAAATATGATATTCCGAACATCGTAAAAGGTTTAATCAGCCAGTTAGTTACCCAGGTTACTATAAGGCCACCTGGATTCTTCCTTACATTCTTTATACTGGCGAAATCAACTTTAAGCATCATAGGATAAATCATCAGCCATATAAGAATTGCTACTGGAATGGATACATTGTAGTATTCAAACTGTCCTAAAAAATCGGGCACAACCGGCAATAATAAGCTTATTACAATCCCGATTCCCATACATAAAATCACCCACAATGTTAAATACTTTTCAAAAAAACCTATTTCACTATTTTTCTTCATTATTCTTTATCCTTCATTGTATTTAACTATTTTCTTTCAAAAAGCTTATTAAAAAGACATTTGGAATGCTCCATTTTTTCTGATGAAATGGAATGCATCATCCTTTTGCCTTCTTTTCTTGCACTTTTTAAGCTACTTTCAGCCAGTAGCTTCATATTGATGCATTAAGATACTCTTTCAAGACACTAAATATTGATATTCATCAATAAGAAAAGAATATCAGTCGTATCTTTTGGTGTCAATATGTTTGTTGCTATGTTTAAGTTGAAAAAACAACGCCAAACCTTCTTCAATAGACATAAAAAGAGCCGGTGCGCTGCATCCGGCTCTTGTGTGAGTAATTATTTATTTCTCAGCTTCAAAAGTAAGCTTTCCATCTTTTAAATCGACTGCGACCTTTTCGCCTGTTTTAATTTTTCCTTCAAGCAAAGCTTCAGCCAGTCCGTCCTCCACAAGCCTTTGTATCAGCCTGCGCAAAGGACGCGCTCCATATTCGGGTTCAAATCCATTTTGCGCCAAGAATTCTTTTGCCTCTTGGGTGAATTCGATTTGCATATCCTTTTCACGCATACGGTCTTTTACCTGTTCAAGCATGAGTTCCACTATCTCTCCAATATGCGTTTCGTCCAAAGAATGGAAAACAACAACTTCATCTATACGGTTTACAAACTCCGGCCTGAACTGTTTTTTTAGCTCCTCAAGCATGTGTTCTTTCATGTTGTTGTATTCAGCCGCGTCTTCAATGTTGCCGGAGGAGAATCCAACTGTTTTTTGGTTGCCGTATCGGACCGCGCCAAGGTTGCTGGTCATTATTATAACAGTGTTACGAAAGTCCACAGTCCTTCCCTGAGAATCCGTAAGCCTTCCGTCTTCAAATATCTGCAATAGAATATTGAACACATCAAAGTGAGCTTTTTCTATCTCGTCAAACAAGATTACGCTGTAAGGCTTCCTTCTTACTTTTTCGGTAAGCTGGCCCGCGTCGTCATAGCCGATATATCCCGGAGGAGATCCTATCAGTTTTGATACCGAGTGACTCTCCATATATTCTGACATATCAAGCCTGATGATGGCATCCTCGTCCACAAACATCGCCTCAGCCAAAGCTTTTGAAAGCTCGGTCTTGCCAACTCCTGTGGGACCTAGGAATATGAATGAGCCTATGGGTCGCTTTGGGTCTTTAAGTCCAGCTCTGGCTCGCTTTATCGCTCTCGCAACGGCATTAATGGCCTCGTCCTGACCAATTACGCGTTTATGCAGAGTTTCTTCCAAGTGCAAAAGCCTTTCGCTTTCATCCTGCGTCAGCTGCTGTACAGGGATTGACATCCAATCAGACAGTATCTTAGCGATTTCTTTTTCGCCCACGACTATATGCTTGCCCTGCTGGATTTTTTCCCATTCCTTTTTAACTTCCTCTATTTGCTCAGCCAATTTCTTTTCTTCATCACGCTTTTTGGCGGCTTTTTCAAAGTTTTGGTTGTTCACAGCCTCCATCTTTTCTTTGCGGGCTTCTTCAAGCTTATTTTCAAGCTCCTGCAAATCCGGCGGCTCTTTGTGGCTCATTATACGCATTCTTGACGCGGCTTCGTCCATAAGGTCGATAGCCTTATCTGGAAGAAATCTGTCAGTTATATATCTGTCAGAGAGTTTAACCGCAGCCTCCAGTGCCTCATCGGTTATTGTAAGCTTATGATGGGCTTCATATTTGTCTCTTAATCCCTTTAATATAAGCAGTGTCTCATCGGCTGTCGGTTCGCCCACCATAACAGGCTGAAATCGCCTCTCAAGCGCCGCGTCCTTTTCCACATGCTTTCTAAACTCGGAAATCGTCGTGGCTCCTATAGCCTGTATTTCGCCTCTCGCAAGGGCTGGCTTCAAAATGTTGGCGGCGTCAATTGAACCCTCGGCCGCGCCCGCGCCAATTATGGTGTGAAGCTCGTCGATAAACAAAATTATATTTTTGTTCTTTTTGATTTCGTCCATCGCGTCTTTAAGGCGCTCTTCAAACTGGCCTCGGAACTTCGCTCCGGCGATCATTCCGGATAAATCAAGCGACAGAACCCTTTTGTTTTTTAGCAAAAATGGTATGCTGCCTTCCACAATTTTTTGCGCAAGTCCTTCAGCAACTGCTGTTTTGCCCACACCCGGCTCTCCAATCAACACAGGATTGTTCTTTGTCCTTCGAGAAAGTATTTGAACCACTCGCTCAATTTCCTTTTGTCTTCCGATTACCGGATCAAGCTCTCCGTTTTTAGCCATTTCAGTCAGGTCTCTTGAAAACTGATCGATTTTTGGTGTTTTCATATCCTTTTCTTTTGATACATCCTGGTTTTCAAGCAAGCTCAAAAGCTGATCTTTAAGCTCTCCCAAATCAACACCGAGGTCCATCAGCACCCTCGCGGCTATTGATCCGTGTTCACGAGACAAGGCCAACAAAAGATGCTCTGTGCCTACATATGAATGGTTTAGGTTTTTAGCCTCTCGCATGCTAAGTTCAACTACGTTTTTGGTTCTTGGAGTCATGGCAAATGTGCCTTCCGCGTTAAAATCGCCTTCTCCGACCAACTCTTTTATATGCTCTTTGACCGCTTCGGGAGTTACTCCTTTTTCAGCCAAAATCATACTAGCCGGGCTCTCGGTTACCATTATTATTCCGATAAGAAGATGTTCGGTGCCCACATAGTTGTGACCCAACTGCTGAGCCTCGATCTGAGCATTATTTAAAGCAGACCTCGCATTATTTGTAAATTTTCCCGCCATCATCTGTCACACACCTCTTTCATTTAAATAATCTTTTATATATTGCGCTCTTATTATATTAAGCTGCGACCTGTTTCTCTCTTCACCTTTTATCATCTGCAAGGTTGAGTTTTGCACTGTTGTCAAAAGGTTTAAAAAATCTATATCCTGCATATCATTTACTATTCCCAAGTCTTTTCCAAGCCAAATATCTCCTATCAAAACATCGGCTTCTCGCACCGGTATTCGCTTTGCGTATTTCAATGTGCCCAACGCCCTCAATATTTTGTCTTCCAGACGAATGTTGCTTTTTTCTTTGAGCTTTTGGCGCTCTTTTCTTTCTATTTTCATCACATGCATGCATATGCTTTTTACTTTTTCCACGATTTCGTCCCTGCTGTCGGCCACATCTCTGGCATTTGAAAGCTGCATTATGCCACCTACGCTTGTAGTGCCTTCACCGTATATACCCCGCAAAACAAAACCCGCTTGTTTCAGCTCACCCATTATTTTCTTCAAGTTGCCAGTAATAAAAATCGCAGGTATCCTAATCATAGCTGATGCCCGTATGCCAGTCCCCAGATTTGTAGGGCAGGATGTTAAATACCCGATATCGTCGCTGTATGCAACCTGATTGCTGTTTAAAAAAGCGTCTTGAATCACATTCGTCTTTTCTAAAGCTACTTCATAGTCCAAGCCCACAGACATCGCCTGCGCTCTTATATGGTCTTCTTCATTAATCATTATTGAAACGCTTTCATCCCGGCTTATAAGCAAAGCACTCATCTGTGGTGTTCGGGCAAGTTCTTTTGAGCATATGTGTCTTTCCACAAAAGTAACACGCTCAATTGGCGACATCGAAGAAAAATCATAATAGTTAAATTTAAATTCATCAAAATCTTTTAGGATGTTAAGCGTCCGATCCTTCACTTTCAAGCTGTCTGCGAGATTCATGCTAGTGGGAAAAGCGATATCTTTATAATTTCGAGCAAGACGCACGCGAGTGGATAAAACCACATCAATTTCAGGCCCTGTTTTTTGCCATATTGTCATGTGTGTCTCCTTTTATAAGAGCTATTTCATCCCTGAGCTCAGCCGCTCTTTCATATCTTTCGTCAATCACGGCCTGATTCAGCTCATTTTGAAGATCGTTTATTTTTTCAAAGATACTTGGTTCTTGTTCATTTGCTTCATCGCTTAATTTATGTCTTTTTATGTTCAGCTCGTTTAGCACAGGCTCCAGTTCCTTTTCGAAAACTTCGTAACACATGGCGCAGCCCACCTTGCCGAGCTTACTTATTTTATTTATATCAAATTTGCAGACTGGACATACCTTGCCGTCTTCATCCGGCTTAACATTTTTAAGCATTCCGGTCATAAAGTTGTTCACCTTCAAAAAAGACAAAAATTTCTTTTGCATATTTCCTGCGCATTTTGAGCAGATATATAGCTCTGTCTCCTTGCCGTTTGCAATTTGTCTTATATGTATGTTAGCGGGATTTTCTCCGCAATTTTCACAAATACGCATAGTTATTCCTTCTTTCCGCACTTTATTAGGATAGTCGTTATCATTGACTTCAATATTCCCGCACGGATGATGTCTTTAAAATTAATCGGAACCATCATTGCCTTATCCTGCACTGCAGCACGCATAACTTCTGCGGTAGGAGGAGCGATAGTCCCTTGCTCCAGTAAGCTTGCTATAATGGAAACTGCATCCCTTTGGGAAATAGCTCCGCCTATTGAGTTTTGCAGAATATCCATAAGATAGTCATCATCACAGCTGTTCACTCTGATTATTCTTATATATCCTCCGCCGCCTCTGCGGGATTCGGTATGAAATCCCTGGTTTATATTAAACCTTGTTTTAATTACATAATTTATCTGCGACGGAGCACATGAAAAGTACTGCGCCAACTCATTTCTTTTTAATTCAATAGAGTCAGAATCATCAGGAAGCATAGCTTTGATGAATTTTTCTATTGTATCGCTTAGGACTGACATTTGTAGTACCTCCGATGTTTGACTTTCCTTGACTTTATTATATCATAACAGGATTCATTTTCAAGTGTTTTAGTCATATATGAAATGTGAATTTTTATTTAACGATATATGTTACAGGCACCGGCTGGTTTTTATATGTGAAAATGCACATGAGCAGCACTTCATCGTCTCGTGTCGAGGAGTAAAGAGCGCTTGTTATGGTATCCATCATATATATTGAGCTGTCCATCGAAATGTCGTAATAATATAGTGCATAAGGATATTGTTCATCTCGTCCCCCGTCTTTATATACAGAGTAATATATTCGGTTGCCCTCGGAAGACCAAGTTATATTATTTATAATCTGTCCGGAATATATGAGCGTTTCATCCCTTGTTTCCATATCGATGTAACGAAGCCTATAAATCTCAGCGCCATTTTCTTCCTGCATATCGCTTACCACCATCTTGCTTCCGTCAGGAGACAAAATGAATGTATTTCCTTCGGTGATTTTATTGCACATCCCGGTTTCTGTCTCCAAAACGCAAATTTCGCCATCCAAGCTTTCGTTGTCCCTGTTTGCATAATATATTTTGTACCCGTTAATCTGCAAAATACTCTCGGAAAATTCCTGCTCGAACACTCCCTTAACCACAACATTGGAAGGGTCTGAAAGGTCGTAGCTTAAAAGTTGCTTAGATTGGAATTCTCCGTTAATGGCATACAAAATATCCTTGTTGTCATCCCAAACAAATGAAGCGGTGTCTATACCGAAGCTATCATCTGCCGGAATAAAAAGTCTGCCGTCCTCAAGGGACAAAATCTGGAGTTTTCTTAAAACATCGTTTTGCTCAATAAAGGCGATATATTTAGAATCGTGCGAAAATTGAGCACCAATAATTGAGGAAAACTGATACTCCAGCAGTCTTTCTTCCAATCCGCTTTCGATATTTGCGATATAAAGATACTCAAAGCTGAATGAGTCCCCTTCCTGTTCTCCGTATATTGTGTTTGGTTGGGCGAAAGCAAAAGATGTATTATCCTGATTGTGGCACAAGAATCGACCGTTTATTATCAGCGGTTGAAAAGTTAATGCCTTATCATCTTTATATCCTATGGGAGTGTTTGCAATTTCTGTAAAACCGGATTCTTCGCTGAAAACCGGAAGTTCGGAACTTGAGAGTTCAATTAAATTGTATTTCTTTCCCGAAGCTAAGCTTTCAAACAAATTTTTGTTTTCGCTTATATATTTTTCCGCTTCCTCTTTTGTAGAAAAAGGTTTTGAAATCAACAGAATGTTTTCTCCGTCGCTGCAGATAGTGGGCGTCATCGGAAATTCTTTCCCAAGACTTCCCTCCTCATACGCGTCATAAGCGTTAAGCGTGACATAATAAGCTTTATTGTCAGCTGAGGCCGCAGTTTTATGAATTGTGATAATTATTTGATTTCTAAGTTCTTCTACTTTATAAGCATAGTCGGTATTTATGTTAAAAAACAAATAGGATTCCTCGCTGTCAACCGGACGCTGTGCGAATACTCCTTTGATTATGGAATCTGCGATTTCTTCTTCATAAAGTTTATACGAGAAATATGATACACCTTCCATCGTTAAAACCATACGGTTTACGCCTCGGATAAAAGATGTTGAATAGTTGGGTATCACGGTGCTGGGAACAAAGCTTTTGTCCTCACCTTGGCTGCCCTGTCCAAAAGTTAAGGTAACCTTTGTAACGTCCGAATCCAAAGTTTCAATTTCAATGTCAGCCAAGTTCAGCCTGTTTCCGCCTGTGCCCCCCGAAACAATCTGCTGCTGTTCATAAAAGCCTTCTATTTCAGATGTCGGGTTCTGCGGACCTGTTGCCTCAACAGGCGCAGGAATTTCATCGCAACCGGAAAAAGCGAAGGCTAAAATGTATATTAAAAAAATAATTTTTATAAGTCTCTTATTCATAAATAACCACACAATAATATCTTTTTTAGCAAAGCCTGTCAACGCAAATATTGAAGTTTTGGTTCAATTCATCCGTGTTAAACCCTGCAATGTTTCCGTTGCGGGCAAGCACCCGGCCTTCTATCATCGTCATAGCAATTTGGCTTCTTCCCATAGAATATACCAGATTGTTCAGGTACTCCCTTTTGGGCTGTGAAAAAGGAGATTTTGTATCCAGCATAATAATGTCGGCACTCTTGCCTTTTTCAATGGACCCTGTTTTGTCGGCAATGTTCAGTGCCTTCGCTCCGTTAATTGTGGCCATTTTAATTGCTGTTTTGGCGTCAATCGCCGTCGGGTCTCCATCTTTAAGCTTGCCTAAAAGCGCGGCTATATGTACTTCTTCCATCATGTCCAGGTTATTGTTGCTGGATGCTCCGTCAGTGCCCAATGCCACATTGACTCCCGCGTCAATCATCTTTTGCACAGGGGCTACTCCGCTTGATAGCTTCATATTGCTTGAAGGATTGTGCGCCACGTGAACTTCGTTATCTGCCAATATTTTAATATCATCGTCCGTGACATGCACGCAATGAGCCGCAAGCACGTGAGTGTCAAAATAGCCAAGCTTTTCAAGATACCTTACCGGCGTCAAGCCATGCTGCTTAATGCAGTCTTGCACTTCACCTTCCGTTTCGCTCAAATGTACATGAATCGGACAATCGTACTCTTTTGCTATGTCTCGCACTCTTTCGAGTGATTTTTCGCTGTTTGTATATATCGCGTGCGGGCCCATCATTATATCTATCATTTTATGAGCTTTATATTTTATCGCGGAGTCTATGCTTTCCTTAAGTCTTTCTTCAAATCCGCCAAAGTCCAAAACCGCGCGGCTTAGCACCGCTCTTATGCCCATCTCGTCTATCGCTCTTGCCATGTCGTCTATGAAATAATACATATCCAAGAACGACGTCGTCCCCGAAAGCAGCATCTGAGAGATTCCCATCTTAGAGGCTATATATATATCCTCAGGTGTAAGTTTTGCTTCTGCGGGCCATATCTTCTCTTCAAGCCATTGTTTCAATGGCAATCCGCTTCCGTAACCCGAAAAAAGCGTCATTGGCAGATGGGTATGCGCGTTCACAAACCCGGGCATAATAATATTGCCTTCAGCTTCAATTATTTCTTCCGCCCCATAGCTGCTTAATTTTTCTTTGTCATAATTTCCGACATGAAAAATCTTGGTGCCGTCAATCAAAACCATTCCGTTTTCATAAACTTTAAATTCATCATCAACGGTTATAATCAATGCATCGGCAATTGCTTTTTTCATTATTTAAGCATCCCAACTGTTTAAATATTTGTCCTGCTCCGGTGTTAATTTATCTATCGCGCAGCCCATGCTGTTTAGTTTGTACTCAGCTATAAAAGCGTCTATCTCCGCAGGGGCTACATATACTTTGTTTTCAAAATTGCCAGCGTTTTTCGCGATATACTCCACACAAAGCGCCTGCACTGCAAAGCTTAAATCCATAATTTCCACAGGGTGACCATCGGCCGCCGCCAAGTTTACAAGCCTGCCTTTTGCAAGCAAATTCACCATATTTCCGTTTGGCATCGCGTAGCTTGTGATGTTTTTTCGCGCTTCCTTTTGGCTCGTCGAAGCCGCTTCCAGTTCAACTATATTTATCTCCACGTCAAAATGTCCCGCATTACACAGCACAGCCCCGTCTTTCATTGAAAGAAAGTGCTGCTTGCATATGACATCTTTGCATCCTGTCACAGTTATAAAAAAGTCTCCGATTTTTGCCGCATCGTCCATCTTCATCACTCTAAAGCCGTCAGACACAGCTTCAATGGCTTTTATCGGGTCTATTTCGCACACTATAACATTCGCGCCCAAACCTTTTGCCCTCATCGCCACGCCTTTTCCGCACCAGCCATATCCCGCAACGACAACATTCTTGCCCGCGACCACAAGGTTTGTCGTGCGAATGATTCCATCCCACACGGACTGCCCCGTTCCATATCTGTTGTCAAAGAGAAATTTAAGCTGCGCATCGTTTACAGCAATCATCGGGAAGTTAAGCTTTCCCTGTCCTTCCATCGCTTTTAGGCGAGTTACTCCTGTTGTTGTTTCCTCACAGCCTCCGATTACATTGACCGCGTTTTCCTTGCATTTTGTGTGAAGAAGGCTGACAAGATCTCCCCCGTCGTCTACTACAATATGTGGATTGACTTTGAGTGTATTTGTAAGATTTCTCTCATATGTCTCATCGTCAGCTCCATAAACCGCGTTGACTTCAAATCCCTGTTCAAAGAGCGCGGCCACTATATCGTCCTGCGTTGAAAGCGGATTTGAGCCTGTAACATACACATTGGCTCCGCCCGCTCTTATCGTCTTTGCCAGATTGGCGGTTTTCGCCTCAAGGTGTATAGACAGGGAAACGTTGAGCCCTTCCAAAGGCTTTTCTTTCTCAAAGCGCTCATATATCCCCGCAAGAACAGGCATATAAGAAAACGCCCAGTCCATTTTATCGCGTCCGCTTTTATATAAAGATTTATCTTTTAATTCGCTCATTTATCTTCTCCTAAAATGTTAAAGGCATTATAGCCTATTTATATTACAAAAAAATTAACTAAAAATAAACATTGTTTCTCTAATTATTTCTCGTTATATCATACATCATGATTCCCGCGGCCACCGCGGCGTTTAGCGATTCAGCTTTCCCATGCATTGGGAGCTTCCATTTGCTTTGGCAGAGACTTTCTGTTTCAGCGCTTATTCCCCTTGACTCATTGCCTATTATCAGCACATTTTTGTCATGCTTTTTTCGGCTGAAAAAATCTTCGCCTTCAAGATGCCCGCACGCTATGTTATATCCCTTTTCACGCAAGCAGATAACATCTTCAGAAAAATTACGCGAAATTATAGTGTTTACATTAAACAACGAGCCCATGGAAGCGCGGATTACTTTGTCGTTATATATATCGACACATTGAGGGCTTATAATAATGCTCGTCACCCCAACCGCGTCCGCAGTGCGTATTATCGTCCCCATATTTCCCGGGTCGCTCAGGTCTTCGCACGCGACAACAAGAGGCCCAATAACTTTAGACATATCATATTTGGGTATATTCACTGTGGCAAATATACCCTGTGTAGTTTTGCCGAACGAAAGTTTTAAAGAAGCTTGGCTTGAAACGCTTATTATTTGGGCATCACGGACTATGGCTTTTTCAATTACGTCTTTATAAATATCAAGTTTGTCATCATCCACAAATAGCTTTGGCACTTCATACGTGCTTTCAAGCGCCATATCGATGACCTTCATTCCCTCAATAATAAATAAGCCCATTTCATTCCTGTGTTTTAGAAGTTTGAGCTTGGCAGTTTCGACTATTAACGGATTGTTTTTGCTTGTTATTTTTATCATCTTTTAATTTTAGATAATATTATGCTTTTTTACAAGCAAAAGCTAAATAATAATAAAAAAGACCCGATTCATCGGGTCTTGTGAATAATCTTTTTATGCGGCTTTCTTAATCGCTTCGCTTGATTTTTCAGTAATCTTTGCAAATGTATCCATATCGTTTACAGCCAAGTCTGCAAGCATTTTACGATTCACTTCAATACCTGCAAGTTTGAGTCCGTGAATCAATGTGGAATATGTCATTCCGTTTATCCTTGCGGCTGCGTTAATTCTAATAATCCATAAACGCCTGAATTCGCGCTTTTTAAGCTTTCTGCCTATATAAGCATAAGCCATAGATTTCATGACCTGCTGCTTTGCGGCGCGGTATTGCTTTGATTTCGCACCATAATAGCCTTTAGCCATTTTCATTATTTTCTTTTTCTTTTTTCGGGAGTTTACTGCCCGTTTAACTCTTGCCATGTTAGGTCTCCTTTTCTTGACGCCAATGCCTATTTATAAGGCATAAGCTCCTTAATGTTTTTCACTTCAGCATCGGAAACGTATCCGCCATGGCGAAGGTTCCTTTTTGTTTTGCGTGATTTTTTATTAAGCTTATGGTTCTTATTAGCCTTTGCACGCTTAATTTTGCCGCTCCCTGTCACTCTAAAGCGCTTGGAAGCCGCTTTGCGTGTTTTAATCTTTGGCATGATGCCCTCCTTATTTTTTAGTGGCTGCACCCATCATCATAGTCATTTGCCGGCCTTCCATCATTGCCCTTTTTTCAATAATCGCAATGTCTTTTAGTCTTTCGGCAAAATCCTTCATAACATCGTAACCAACTTCTGTGTGAGCCAACTGCCTGCCTCTGAATCTTATACTTACTTTAAGTTTGTTGCCCTGTTCAAGAAACTTCATAGCGTTTTTAACCCGAACCTGAATATCGTGTTCTTCTATGGTCGGTGAAAGTCTTATTTCCTTTAATTCAACTACCTTCTGTTTCTTTTTAGCTTCTTTATCTCTCTTTTGAGCCTCAAATCTAAACTTTCCATAATCCATAATCTTGGCAACCGGCGGTTTGGCGTTAGGCACTATGAGAACAAGGTCGTTTTCTCTTTCCGCCGCTACGGCAAGCGCTTTCTGCCTGGACAAAATCCCAAGCTGCTCTCCGTCATCGGCTACCACCCTTAACTCCGGGGCAGTAATACTCTCATTGATTACATGATCGACTTTAATGCTGAGCACCTCCATTTTTTTTAATTAAAAAACAGACGAAGTACGTCCTGTTCAAAAATACATAATAACAAAATGTTATAAATATTTTGACCAAGACGCGGATTTTTCACCGGCTGGTGAGAAGCTTTCCTTCTGCTTTTTGTTATATAAATCTATCACAAATATTCCACATTGTCAACAGATTACTGGTTTTCAATGTTTAAGAGCTTAACGCCTTTCATATCATCGAGGCTTTTCAGTCAACGAACGTATGTCGCTATCGGTAATTTTAGTCACCAATATGGAAACATCCATCCATGTGTCTTCGGTGTTTTCAAAGCTTATATTGCTTATCTTACCGCTCCTTTGGCTTATCTCACTTAAAATCTCTGCCAGTTTTCCAGTGGAATTTTTTAGCCTGAAAGACTATTTGCGTGCTCTTTCTAAGGTTTATAAAGCGGCCTTCGATAAATTTCAGAACACTTATTATTGTAATTGCCAAAAAGGTGCCTACGCCCGCTGCAAGATAAAATCCGGCTCCAACGGCAATCCCCAAGCACGCGACCACCCAAAGACCTGCGGCTGTAGTCAGCCCACGCACCCTAAAACCGTCCTTAATTATGCTTCCAGCTCCCAAAAAACCTATTCCGGTTATCACGTAACTTCCCATTCGCGCGATATCCATACTGGAAATATGGCTATATTGCCTAAAAAGGTATTCGTTAGTCACCATAGCTATGCATGCGCCAAGCGCAACCAAAGTATGAGTTCTCAGCCCCGCGGCGTTTCCCTTAAACTCACGCTGAGTTCCTATTATAGCGCCTATTACAGCAGATGCTACAATTCTAAGCACTGTCCTCCCACCAAATCATAATATCAGCTCTCTTTCACACCATGTCAAATATTGAAACTTGGTCACTTTCGGGCATTTCTTGTATGCATCCCGTTTCCTTTAACAATTGTATCATAGATTTGTTGAGTTTTGCACGTTTTCTAAGCTGTTCCACAGTTTCAAAGGTTCCCTGAGCTCGCGCCTCCACCACAGTCTTCGCCGCTGTTTCTCCCAAGCCCGGCAATGCGTTAAGCGGAGGAAGGATTCCTTTTTCAGTAATTTTAAATTCCGTGGCATCGGCTTTCATATAAATCTATAGGAACAAAATCTATTCCTCTGCACTTCATTTCAAGAACTATTTCTAAAATTGTTAGTATCTTTTTTTCCTTTACGCCCAGCTTTTCACCCTGAACATTTTGAAGCTTTCTATATTCATTTATCTGTCGCCTTATCTCATCGGACGATCCAAGCATAATCTGCGCGTCAAAATCATCTGCACGCACGGTAAAATACGACGTGTAATATTCAATCGGATAATTGACCTTGTAGTACGCCACTCTAAATCCCATTGTGACATATGCCACAGCATGAGCTTTTGGAAACATATACTTAATCAGTTTGCACGAATTCACAAACCAATCAGGCACATCATTTTGTTCCATGGCCTCTTCCATGTAGTCCTTGATGCCTTTGCCCTTTCTTACGTCTTCCATGATGTCGAAACGCCATCTTCGGATCCACTCCCATGGTTATAAGCGCGTTCATTATGTCATCACGGGTACAAATGGCTTCAAGCAGCGTCGCTTTGCCGGAAAGTAATCAAATCTCTGGCATTGCCCAGCCATACATCCGTCCCGTGGGACAGTCCGCTTATGCGCACAAGTTCCGCGAATGTTTTTGGCTTTGTGTCTTTCAGCATTTCACGCACAAACTGCGTACCAAATTCGGGTATCCCATATGTGCCCATATCCGAGCCTTATCTCTTCGCATGTCACGCCCAGAGCATCGGTTGACGAAAAAAGGCTCATCGTTTTAACATCGTCAAGCGGTATAGCGTCCGGAGCGATCCCGGTTAGTTCTTGCAGCATTTTGAGCATAGTCGGGGTCGTCATGTCCGAGTATGTCGAGCTTAACCAGCCTGTCATGCATTGAGTTAAAGTCAAAGTGCGTCGTTATAACTCCCGCCCCTTTGTCGTCGGCAGGGATACTGTATGGGCGTAAAATCATGCACATCCATATCGTCGGGCACAACAATTATTCCACCCGGATGCTGCCCCGTCGTGCGGCGCACACCGCTTAATCCGTCCACCAAGCGGTCTATCTCCGCCCTCGGCGCATATTGCTCACGGTCATCCAGAATCCCTTCACAAAGCCATATGCGGTTCTTGCGGCTATAGATGAAAGCGTTCCAGCCCTAAAAACATTGCCTTTTCCTAAAAGCTCCTCCGTGTAATTATGCGCAACACTTTGATATTCTCCCGAAAAGTTAAGGTCGATGTCTGGCACTTTGTCGCCTTCAAACCCCAAGAATACCTCAAACGGTATGTCAAATCCCTGCTTAATCAATTTAGATCCGCAGTTCGGGCAAATTTTATCCGGCATATCAGGTCCGCATGCGTATTCCCAATATATCCACATCAAAATCGCTGTGTTTGCAATTATCGCATGTATAGTGCGAGGGCAATGGATTAACCTCAGTGATTCCCATAAGGAAAGCCACGAACGAAGAACCTACAGATCCTCTCGATCCTACAAGATATCCGTCGTCATTTGACTTTTTGACAAGCTTATGCGCGATAAGATACAGCACCGAATATCCGTGACCGACTATTGAGTTCAGCTCTTTGTCTATCCTCTTTTGAACGACTTCAGGTAAAGTGTCCCCATATATTTCTTGCGCGCGTTTATTGGTCAGCTCTATGACCTGCTCTTTCGCGCCTTCGATTTTAGGCTGATAAAGCTTGTATGGAGGAAGCGGCTCAAGAGCCTCTATCATGTCCGCTATTACACGGGTGTTATCCACCACTATCTCATGCGCCGTTTCCGTGTCAAGATAGCCAAACTCGCCCAGCATTTCCTTCGTGGTTCTGTAATACAGCGGCGCCTGCAAATCCGCGTCGGTATATTTTTGCCCGTGCATCAAAATGCGCCTGATGTATTCATCGCGCTTATAAAGAAAGTGAACATCGCCTGTGGCGACTACGGGTTTTCCCAGCTTTTTGGCCAAAGCTATAATTTTTTTGTTTATATTAATCAAGCGCTCTTTGCCGGCGACAATATTATCCCGTATCATAAACTCATTGTTGCCAAGAGGCTGCACTTCAAGATAATCATAGAAGTTTGCGATTTTTTCGATTGCTTTTGCGTTTTTGCTGTTTAAAATGGCGCTGTATAGTTCGCCGGCTTCGCATGCGCTTCCCAATATCAAATCTTTGCGCATCTTGCTCAGCATGCTTTTTGGTATATTCGGCTTTCCTCTGAACATATATTCAAGATGCGAATTTGAAACCAGCTTATACATGTCTTTAAGCCCAGCCTTGTTTTTCGCGAAAATTATGGCGTGATATATGTTGTCTCGGCCAATAGCCATTCCGCCCAGCTCGCGGTCGAGAGCCAGCGTATCAAAAATACCTTGATTTTTTGCGATATCAAAAAGATGCATCAGCAGCTTCGCCGTAGCCGTGCAATCCGCCAGTGCCGTATGATGTTCTGTTAAAGGTATATGCAGTTTTTTGCAGAGAGTGTCTAGTTTATAGCTTTTATACCCAGGAATAAGCGCCCGAGACAATGCAAGTGTGTCCACACATGCAGGGTCGTAGTCTATACCCAGTTTATTTGAAGCGACATCTATAAACGACATATCAAAAGATGAGTTGTGCGCGGCCAAAATACTTCCATCCGCAAACTCTATAAACTCATTTAATATCTCCGCTATATTGGGTGCGTCCACTACATCGCTTTGGGATATTCCCGTAAGGTTTCTTATAAACGGGCTTATCGTTTTGTCGGTATGCACATAGCTTTTATAGCTGTCTATGATAGCCCCGTCTCTTATCTTAACTGCGCCAATCTCGATTATTTCATCAATGTTGGCGTTAAGTCCTGTGGTCTCGATATCAAAAACGGTAAACGTGTCATCCAAGTCTGCGCTTCTAGCGTTTCGCACAATCGGGTTGCTGTCATCAAACAGATAACATTCAAGTCCATATAGCACTTTGATGCCCGCTTTTTTCGCCTCCTCCGCCACTTCAGGGAAAGCCTGCACAACCCCATGGTCGGTTATCGCTACCGTGTCATGCCCCAAATCCTTTAAGCGATTGATTAAACCCTTTATTTCCACCACACCGTCCATAGTGCTCATCTTTGTGTGCAGATGAAGCTCCACACGCTTGGTTTGCGCCGTATCTGTTTCAACAAATGGTTTTGCTTCAATTATGCTGTCGACATTGAGCATCAGTTCGCCGGAAAACTTGTCAATCTGGGCGTGCCCTTCCACTTTCAGATATTTACCCTTGCTGATTTCTTTGAGTTTATCAAGGTTAGTCGAGCTTTTGACAAAAAGTGTGGCACCGATAGACGAAGTGTAGTCGGTAATCGAAAATTTTATAATAAAGCTTTTCCCACTTCGTGTTTTTATAATTTCGCTGTTTAACACATATCCTTCAACCAGTACGCTGCCGCTTCGCTCGTCCAAAGCGGATATGTCGGTTTTTTGATGCCCACGCACTCTTCCGTAGATATGGTCGCCGTTTTTTCCGTTTGAAGTCTTTGCCGCCAGTGCTTTTTTATCTTTTGCGGGCGCGCTTTTTATCAACCGTATTTCAGTTTCAAAGCTTTTTATCCAATCATGCCTGCCGAGCTCAAATGCCACCACCTCTTTATCGACTTCTTTTAAGACATCAAAAAAAAGCGTGTCGCCCTCGACATTTATTTTAGTTTTTTTTACAGCTTCAAAATCCAGCGTCTCCCTTAAAAGATCAAGGCCGTCCGACAATTCCTGCGTAGTTTTTATCTGCGCCGACTCTATCTCAATGTTATTTGAAAAATGCAAAATGTCTTTAAAATGATCATTTATTTTTGACAACTGACTCTCGTTTGGCACCGCGAAGCTTTTAAGCAATACTTTTAGGCTTTTATTTTTTACGGAAGATGTGACTTTAAGCACTTCCCCCACAAATTCACCAGATTCAGTTTTTATCTTCACTACCCTGCTATTCCCGCTCAATATCTTACCCTTTTGACTTAAATATTTTTATTATCTCTTTTTTCAACGCGTTCAGCGCGTCTTCATTTTTAACTTTCGCAATTATTGCGCCGTCTTTGAATATAACAGAGTCTTCTTTTCCTCCGGCTATTCCAATGTCGGCTTCCTTGGCTTCCCCGGGGCCGTTTACCACGCATCCCATAACGGCAACTTTTATATGTTGGCTCACATCAGCGAATTCGTTTCTTACAAGCCGTGCCAAAGACTCCACCTCGATGCATGTACGTCCGCATGTTGGGCAAGATATTATCTCCACCCCTCTGCGCCTTAATCCGCAAGCATTCAGCAAGTCCCAGGCCGCTCGCACTTCGGCGACAGGGTCTCCGCTGAGCGAAATCCTTATAGTGTCTCCTATGCCATCAAGCAAAAGACTGCCTATTCCCACTCCGGATTTTATAAGCCCCTGCTCCAGAGTGCCGGCTTCAGTTATGCCTATATGCTGTGGATAGTCGGAAATTTTATCAAAAGCTGTGCACGCTTCAATCGTTTTTACCACGTCAGAAGCCTTGAGCGACACCACAATGTCGTACATACCCATATTTTCAAGCATTGAAACGTTATTAAGCGCGCTTTGAACCATCGCCTTAGCTGTATTGCTATATTCAGCAAGAAGCTCTTTTTCAATAGAGCCGCTGTTAACTCCGATACGTATAGGGATTTTATGCGCCTTTGCGCAATCCACCACTTTTTTCACGCGCTCTTTCGAGCCTATATTGCCGGGATTTATGCGTATCTTATCCGACCCATTTTCTATAGCTTCAATCGCAAGCCTGTAATCAAAATGAATATCGGCCACAATCGGTATGCTTATTCGTTCTTTTATCTTTGAAAATGCTTTCGCGCTTTCCATATTGTTCGCAGTACAGCGAATTATCTCGCAGCCTGCGTTTTGAAGAGCTTCTATTTGCTTTACTGTAGCTTCAACGTCCGCCGTGTCGGTATTTGTCATGGACTGCACTGCGACAGGGTTTCCCGCTCCAATTTTAACTGCGCCTATAACGATTTCTTTGGTGAGCCGCGTCATCCGCCCGTCACCATCCGTACAATGTCTTTATAAGTCAATAGCACGGCAAGAGCGATGAACACAGCAAAACCTATCATCTGTATCATGCCTTCCTTTTCCACGCTGAGAGGTTTTTTGCGAATAGCTTCCACTCCGAAAAGCACAAACTTCGAACCGTCAAGAGGAGGAAACGGTAAAAGGTTAAACACACCGAGGTTCATCGATATAAATGCCACCAGGTTCAAAAAATATGAAAAATCCTGAGTTTGAGCAGAGTTGGCGATAATTCCTATAGAACCTACCGGCCCGGCCACATCGTTGAATCCTTCTCCTCGTGTAATCAACTTAAACAGGAATGATAAAAGCTCTTTAATAAGCAATATGGAATATGAAAATCCGTCTGAAATCGCCTGTCCGATAGGCACAGTTTCCTTTGAGGTGGCAAGGATAATGCCAATCATATATCTGTCTTCATTTTCTACATATTGAGGAGCAATAGTAATATCAACATTTTCTCCGTTTCTATCCACCATGAAATCTATGTCTTCACCTCTGTTTTGAGACAGAACCGAATAGAGATTGTCATATTCGCCTTCAATCATTACTCCGTCAGCTGATATGAATTCGTCACCCTGCACAAGCCCTGCTTCATATGCAGGTGTTCCAATGTCTACTGTTCCTACCACCGGAATGGTTTCATACGGAACGCCTACGGCGGCAAGTAAGATTACGACCAAAATATAAGCTGTAATTACATTCATCACAGGCCCCGCGAGTATAACTATTATCCTTTTCCAAATAGGATTTTTGTTAAACTTCAGCTCGCCCTTTTCGATGGACTCCTCATTGTCAAAGGCAACATAGCCACCGAAAGGTATAGCGCGAAGTGAATATTTTATGCCTTTTCTTGTTTTTGCAAAAAGCTTTGGTCCCATGCCGATGGCAAACTCAAATATCTCAAACTTGAGCAGTCTGCCCGCCGTATAGTGCCCCAATTCGTGCACCATGATAAGCACGCCCAAAATAAAAATGGCCAATATAATAAATAATACGTTCATTTAATATCACATCCTACAAGCTTAAGAAAGCTCGGTATTTTTGTTTATAATTTCTTGGCAATACCTTCTGGTCTCGCCATCTAAAAATAATATATCTTCTATGCTGCCTTCGTCAATACATTTGGAATTTGTATACGCATTGTTTACAACTTCCATAATTTGCATGAATGTAATCTTCTCTTTCAAAAAGGCTTCCACAGCTATCTCATTTGCCGCGTTTATAACCAACGCTTTGCCGCCGCCTGCGTTTAAAGCGTCATATGCCAACCCCAATAAATTAAAGGTCTTAATATCAGGCTTCAAAAACTCTAATGCTCCGCAAGTCAATAAGTCAAGCTTAGGCGCCGAGCACTCTATCCTATCGGGATAAGTCAGCGCATATTGAATGGGTATGCGCATGTCAGGCACGCCAAGCTGCGCTAAAACCGAATTGTCCTCAAACTCTACCAAAGAGTGCACAATGCTTTTTCTGTGCACCAAAACGTCGATTTTATCCGCCTCAAGCCCAAAGAGCCACTTAGCCTCGATAACTTCAAGCCCCTTGTTCATCAGAGTGGCTGAATCAATTGTTATCTTTCCGCCCATATCCCAGTTGGGGTGCTTTAGAGCCATTTGTGGGGTAACTTTTTCAAGCTCTTCTTTAGTATACCCGTAAAAAGGCCCACCCGATGCCGTAAGGATTATTCTGCGGATGGCTTTTCTGTTTGCTTCATTTTGCAAACATTGAAATATCGCCGAGTGTTCGCTGTCCACCGGAATGATTTCCACGCCGTAATCTTTGGCAAGCTGTGTAATATATGCGCCGCCGCCCACAAGCGTTTCCTTGTTCGCCAGTGCGATAGTCATCTTCTTTTTTATGCACTCTGCCGTAACGGGCAGCCCTGCCAAGCCAACAATAGCTATGAGCGCGATGTCTGCGTCAGCTTCCCGACACATCTCAATCAACCCGTCCTGACCATAAAACGCATTAACATCGCCTGTAATTGTTCCCTTGGCTTCCTCATTGCTGAGCGCCGCGTATTTGGGTTTAAATTCGGCTATTTGCTTATTGAGTTCTTTGTAATTCGAATTCGCTGAAACGCCCACAACCTCAAAGCGCTGCGGGTGGTTTCTTACTATTTCAAGAGTCTGCGTGCCGATTGACCCCGTAGACCCGAATATAAGAAGTTTCTTTTTCATAGTTTTCCTTTAAAGAATGAATATGCTGAAATAGGTGTAAACCGCTATCGAAGACAAAAGATATGAATCCAATCTGTCAAGCACTCCCCCGTGTCCTGGAAAAAGGTTTCCGAAATCTTTAATCTCACAAAAGCGTTTTACCGCAGAGGCGATTAAATCTCCCGCTACCGCGAATATGCTTGAAAGAAGGCAACCAAACAATAAATGCGCCCAATGTATTTCAGGGATGTACTTTCCCTTTATCAGCATAAGAACAGCAAATCCAATGATAACCGAGCCGGTGATTCCGCCTATGGCTCCCTCGACTGTTTTCTTGGGACTAAGCTTTGGCGCAAGTTTTCGCTTTCCGAATTTGCTGCCCACAAAAAACGCCAATGTGTCATTAAGCGAGGCAATGATAAGAGCCATGCACATGGCCACCACAGACAAAATGTGCGGTTGAATGGTTTTTATCAAAAACAGAAAATAGAAAGGCAAAGCCGGATATGCGAGCATAAATTCGGACATAATTATGTCCATGAAGTTCCTGTTCGGGTAAACAACAGCCCAGCACATGTTTAATCCTGTCATTACGGAAAAGAGCAGAAAAACACTTTTTGAGCCAAAATAATAATGGGTGGGATATATCAAAAGCAAAAAGACCATTCCCGTCCATAAAGTCGGCGTGTACCCCGCCTTGTTTAAGGCTTTTGACATTTCAACCTGCGCTAGTGCGGCAAAAACCAAAATAATAATGGTCAATGCAACAGAATCAAGAAACACAACTGCCAACAGCAGCAGCGCAAGAGGTATTCCGACCATGACTCGTTTTTTCATATTACATCCTTTATATTTTCCCGTATCTTCTTTTTCTTCCCGAATATTCAATCAAAGCTTTTTCATATTCGCCTTCGTCAAAGTCCGGCCACAGCGTATCGGGTATGTAAAGCTCCGAATACGATGACTGATACAGCATAAAGTTGCTCAGCCTCATTTCACCGCTAGTGCGTATCACAATGTCAGGGTCAGGCAAGCCTGCGGTGTACAGATAATCCGATATTGTGTTCTCGTCCACTTTTTCTTTGTCGATAACGCCATTTTCCACATCATCCATCATATTATTAAACGCGCGCACAAGCTCGTGTCTTCCGCCGTAATTGAGAGCGATGTTAACCACCAACCCTTTGTTGCTCTTGGTAAGCTCGATTGCGTTTTCAATCGCGCTGCGGCATCTTTGGGGAAATTGTTCAACATCCCCCATAAAGCGAATGTTAACGCCGTTTTCATGAAGCTCTGCAATCTCTTTGTTTAGAAACTCGACAAGCAAATCCATAAGAACTCCGACTTCATCTTCTGGTCTCCCCCAGTTTTCCGTCGAAAACGCGTAGAAGGTTAAAACTTCAATGCCAATGTTAGAGCTCATGGTTATCACTCCGCGCAAAGCCTCAACGCCCGCCCGGTGACCGAAAGAGCGCGGCATCATCCTCTTTTTTGCCCATCGGCCATTGCCGTCCATGATGATGGCTACATGTTTTGGCAGATCCACCCCATTTAGGTTGGAATATTTTTTACTGTCTTTTTTTTTGCTCATAATTTAATGTAGGGAATCCCGTTATGTCGCAAACAAGCACTTCCCCACAGTCTTTCTTTTCAATTTTATATCTTAACGCTCTTTTTAGCGCATAGTCATATCTGCCGTTGCTTAAATCATTGAATATGACTTCAATTCCCAAATTATCACAAATGCATTTGATTTCCTCTTGTGTCATCGCGGTTAATTCGGGCAATTCATTAAACTTCAAGAATCTCTTCTTCCTTGTCTTTAATCAACTTATCTATTTTTTTTGTGTGTTCATCGGTAAATTTTTGAACATCTTTTTCATCGCGGCTCAAATCATCTTCAGTAATCTCACTGTTCTTTTCCATTTGCACAAGGTGTTTGTTGGCGTCATGCCTAATGGCTCTTATAGCCACTTTAGCTTCTTCTCCCAGCTTATGAATAGTTTTACCAAGCTGCTTTCTGCGTTCCTGAGTAAGTTCCGGAATCACCAAACGTATTATTTTTCCGTCATTCATCGGGTTTATGCCTAAATCAGAGGCTTGAATAGCCCTTTCAATTTCTTTAATAATGGATGGATCCCAAGGAGATATCACCAGCATCCTCGGCTCTGGTGCGGAGATGTTCCCGACTTGACTTAATGGAGTCGGCGAACCGTAATAATCTACCGTTATACGCTCAAGCAGCTGAGGGTTTGCCCTGCCAGCTCTCAATCCCACAAGCTCATGTGTGAGGTGTTCAACTGCTTTATTCATTCGTTGGTTGGCATTTTCCAACAATTCTATATTTGTCATTGTATCCTCCGTGTTAATAATCAGTACTTGTTTTTTATTTTATCTAATTTTTGGTCTTTATACAAGTGGTTATGTTTATTTTTAAAATACTAATCTGTAATTCAGCTTACCTGATTAAACAACTTTCAAACAGCAAAGTTAGCATTAATTTTGTTTTACAGCTCTTGTAGCGATATATTTAGGAATATATTCACGCAAAATGCCACAATCTTGCTATCGCGCTCTTCGTATAGATGAGTCAACTTAAATCCCGGCTTGACCTGTCCGCCTATTTGCTCTTCCAAGGAATGAGAAAATTGTATACCCTCATGGTTTCTCACCATTTTGTTATATTCTTCTTCGCTCATTTTGAGAGGGTTGAAGGACATCTTGTTTTCCGCCACAAGCGGAAGCGTACCGTCATCGGTGAACAAAAAATTAATTCCGTCCTATAACCACCTATAACCATTTATCCCGCGTTCTTGAATTTGTTTCAGTGTAATTTTCCTTTGACATAGTGTGCCACTCCCGCCAATTCTAATTCAATTAAAATTAATTATAACATTTTTCTTGATTGCATTGAGTATTATTATATATTAAAAAAAGACAGCCATTATAAAAGCTGTCCCTTTTTTTCTTCAAAATTGCAATCACTTATAAACTAAAAACTAAGTTATTTAAGGAAACTTTGCGTCAATAATACTCAGTTTTCACATCGCTTGACACATAAGTGCCTTCAATAGCTCCCCTTTTCATTGCTTTTTTGATTGAATCCTTTACATCCAATTCAAAAACAAATATGGGCATATTGCCGTCTTTGCACATCGTGGTCGCAGTTAAATCCATTACACGAAGTTGGCGTGATATAACATCATCAAAATTTATTGTTTTAAATTTCTTGGCATCAGCGTTAGTCCGAGGGTCGCTGTCATACACGCCATCAATGCTCTTTGCAAGCAATATGCAGTCACTTTCAATTTCAAGTGCGCGAAGAGCTGCCGCTGTGTCTGTTGTAAAAAACGGATTGCCCGTACCTGCGGCAAAAATTACAACCTCACCGTTGTTCAGCATATCTACGGCTTCTGATGTTTTATACATCTTTGAGAACTTATGTATTTCAACAGCCGACATAACTGTTGCGTGTTTTCCAATCCTGTTTAACATGTCTTCAACCATTAAAGCATTCATTACAGTTGCAAGCATTCCCATGTTGTCGGCGGCAACAGCGTTCATTTCATCAGTCATCCTGCCTCGCCATAGGTTTCCAGCGCCAACAACAAGCGCCACCTGCACTCCGCTGTCAGACACCTGTTTAATTTGGTCACACACGCTTTTTATGGTATCCATATCAAAGCCCTGATGTTTTTCTCCGGCCAATACCTGACCGCTGATTTTAAGTAAAATTCTCTTATATTTCATATTTTTACCCGTCCGTATTTTAAAAATTATAAAAAAAGGGGGAATATTCCCCCTTTTTACTATTTCATTTGGCTTTGCACTTCTTCTGCGAAGTTTTCTTCTTTTTTCTGCAAACCTTCACCCATCATGTATCGGGTAAAGCGTCTGATGCTTATATTTTCACCAAGTTTGGCAATAAGATCAGTTTGAACCTGTGCAATAGTCTTGGAAGTATCTTTTACAAACTCCTGTTCCATAAGACAAATTTGCTTAAAGAACTTGCTTATTCTTCCCTCAACCATTTTTTCAGCGATATTTTTAGGTTTTCCTTCATTCATCGCTTGATTGGTGAGGATTTCTTTTTCCTTGTTTACCACTTCTTCAGGTACTTCTTCTATAGAAACATATTGAGGATTTGTGGCGGCTATCTGCATTGAGATATCCTTTACAAAAGCCTGGAACGCATCGGTCTTAGCCACAAAGTCAGTTTCACAATTCACTTCAAGCAAAACTCCGATTTTTCCTCCCATGTGTATATATGAACCGACAACACCTTCCGCCGCGACTCTCTTAGCCCGCTTTGCAGCAGCCGCAAGTCCCTTTTCGCGGATTAGTTCGAGTGCTTTTTCCTTGTTGCCATCGGCTTCAACCATAGCTTTTTTACAATCCATCATGCCTGCGCCTGTTTCCTCGCGCAGCGCCATTACATCTTTTGCTGTGAAATTAGGCATTTATTCTCGCTCCTTTATTATTCTTCTATATTAATAGTTTCAACTACTTCTTCAGTGGTTGTAGCTGCAGCTTTTTTTGCTGGTTCTTCAATAGTCAGTTTATCCGTGTCTTGCTTTTCCTCGGAAACGGCTTCAGGTGCCTCGTCATAAGATTCACCCTGACGTCCTTCAATAACCGCGGTTGCCATCGCCGCCGAAATAAGTTTTACAGCACGGATAGCATCATCATTTCCTGGGATTTTATAATCAACTTCATCCGGATCGCAGTTTGTGTCCAATATAGCAACAATGGGTATATTGAGCTTTTTGGCTTCTGCGATAGCTAAATGTTCTTTTTTTGTATCCACAATGAAAAGAGCGTCGGGAAGTTTTTTCATATCTTTGATTCCGCCCAAGTTCTTTTCCAGCTTTGTGCGCTGAAGTTTGAGCTTAATTACTTCTTTTTTGGGAAGAAGGTCAAACTGTCCATTCTCCTCCATTTTATAAAGCTCATGCAAACGCGCTATGCGCTTTTGAATGGTTTTAAAGTTTGTAAGTGTTCCACCCAGCCAGCGGTTGCTTACATAAAACATACCACAGCGTTTAGCTTCAGTCATTACGCTTTCCTGCGCTTGCTTCTTTGTTCCCACAAACAAAATTGTCCCACCGTTTTCAGAAATCTCTTTAACAAAGTTATACGCTTTGTCTACGAGTTTTACGGTTTTTTGCAAATCGATAATGTAAATACCGTTGCGTTCTGCAAATATGAAGGGTTTCATTTTGGGGTTCCAGCGCCTCGTTTGATGTCCGAAATGTACGCCGGCTTCTAGTAATTGTTTCATTGAAATTGCTGCCATAATAATATAGCTCCTTAGTTTTTTTTGCGCTTTTCGCGCTTTCCTCCCCTTGCGTCTTCTTCCGCGAGCACCCTTTGGCGGGCAACACTTACGGAATCGGCAAAGGTGTGTTTTTGCCCGCACGATTATAACATAGTTAATATTTCCATGCAACCATTTTTCACACAATCGGTGTAATTTGGTCTCTCGTGCGTTAACTTTCCTTTATTCTTCCATGTTTATAGGCTTCAAGCAGGCTTTCAAGGGACTTGATTTCTTTGTCAATTCTATTTCCCACATCCGTGTCCCTCACTCTTAATCGATTATCAACCCTGTCGCACTGGCTGAAATAGGCAACGATATCTTTTTTATCGTCGATGATTTTTTCTTTGGAAATAAATTTTTCGTGAGCTGCCAAAATAAGCCCGTACGAATCGTAAATAAGCGTAAATCCTGCCGTGCCTGTTATCGGATTATAAATCGGATTCAATCCTCCGTCAATCACTATTAATTTCCCTTCAGCTTTCAAGGGATTTTCTCCGCTTTTTGCCCTGACCGGAACATGTCCGTTAATTATGTGTGCAAATTCGTCTTTTACGTCAAACTCACGCAAAATCTCTTTGCACTTAGTTTCATCTTCCCAATAATTATAATACGGATTGAGAGCTTCTTTATGCATCTTTTTATTATTGATGAAATACCTTTCAAACGTCTTCATCACTGTTTTTCCGAAAAGCGGCGAATTCTTGCCTGTCCAAAGATACCAGAAAATATCTGTGTCCGCGCTAGATTTCTTCTTTTTGGCGTATGCGTCTCTTATCTTTTCTTCCAGCATATCCAGCAATTCTTTCCCGCATGCTTCTTTATCGTAGTGTTTAAAACAAGAAAAACTTCCGTCCTCTTCCATGGGAATACATCCGTGCAAAAGCAAGTTATTGTTGTAAATCAGATATATATTCCCTTTTCTGAACAGGAAATCAACTTGCCTGCTCAGCTTTTCATTGGTCATAAATAGATATTGAAGCTTATCCATTATTTCTTTTTCTTCTTCGCTTAGCACATATGGGCTTTCATCGTCCAATGTCGGGAAATTGTTGTCGTTAAGTTTATAGAACTTATCGTTTATGTACACTTTCTCCCTGTTTTTATCAATCTTATCAAGCAAAAGCCTATCTTGCATCTCAAAGTCGGGGTTTCTTTTAATAAGCTGTCCTTCCAGTTTGAACTGTATTATTGAAATCGCTTTGTGTACTTTTTTAATGATACTCTTTTCAGCTTCAGAAATTCCGTCGCCCACCACAACATCAAAGCTGGTGCAATCATCATCTTTGTAAAACTCCGACGCGAAATCATATAGCTTCCTTAGGTTTATTCCATATCCTTCTTCAATTAGATCAATGTGTCCGTATCTGGCGCATATCCTTATCGCGTTGGCTATGCATACTTTGCTTCCGCAGGACGCTCCCATCCAAACAACATCATGGTTGCCCCATTGGATGTCAACCGAGTGGTAATCCATAAGTTCATCGATAATCTTATGAGGATCCGGCCCTCTGTCAAATATATCCCCTACTATATGAAGTTTATCAATTGATAGCCTTTGAATCGCTTTACAAAGCTCGATAATAAAATCGTCGGCAATGCCAATCTCGACAATATTATTTACAACCGAATCATAATATAGCTGTTTGTTGCCGCCGTGATCAGTTTCATAAAGCAGTTCTTCTATTATGTAGCAATATTCCTCAGGCAGGGATTTGCGCACCTTGCTTCTTGTATATTTTCTTGACACGACCCTGGTGATTCTTACAAGTTTTTTGATCGTCTCTTTTTGCCAAGCGTCAAAATCCTGCTCATTGTTTTTCGCATTGCTCAAGATTTCCTTTGCGTAGAAAATGCAGATGGCAAGTTCGTCTTTTTCTTTTGGAGATAAATTTGTCGCAAACTCTTGTTCGATTTTATTTTTTATAAGTCCCGAACTGTTTTTTAGCATATGTCTGAATGCAAAATACTCGCCGTGCAAATCAGAAAGAAAGTGTTCAGTCGGCTTTGGCAAATCAAGTATTGCTTTTAAATTGATTATTTCGCTGCTTGCCTCCAACTTGGTTTTAAATTGCTTTTGTAGCATTACTTCAAAAAAATTATCAATTTCTTTAGTCATATGCTTTCCTTTTTAATATTTATAGTTTATAGAATTATACCATAAATTTGCTTTTTAAAGTAACAGTTTTACTTGTTAAATATAGGTTAGATGCCATTGACGGCTGGAGTCGTTCACCTTATAATCTAAATGACACAATTCGGAGGTTTAAAAACTCAAATGCCCAATCAATACGAATTCTCAGAAATGAAAGACGGCGCAATCGCTTTGATGGCGGCCGGCGGCAACAGCGACGCTCTTAACTTTTTGCTTTCAAAATATAAAAAGCTTGCAAAAAATAAATCCAGGTCATATTTTTTGGTGGGTTCGGATAAAGAAGATATCATTCAGGAAGGCATGATAGGCCTGTTTAAAGCAATAAGGGATTTCAATCCGGATAGGCAGTCATCATTTTATACTTTCGCGGATTTATGCATAACCCGGCAAATAATAACAGCCGTAAAAACCGCAACAAGGCAAAAGCATATACCGCTTAATTCCTACATCTCAATATACATGCCTTCAGAGGAGTATTCGGATCGCTCTCTGCTAGACACTCTCCCGAAAACTTCGGATTTAAATCCGGAAAATATATTTATTAAAGAAGAAAACAAAAGCGAAATAGAACAAAAATTGTTTGAGATGCTCTCGGAACTTGAAAAAAAAATTCTCATGCTTTACTTAAAAGATCAAAGCTATGAAGAGATAGCAAAAGAAATAGGCTGTACCACCAAAACGGTGGACAATGCTCTTCAGCGAGTTAAAAAAAAGTTGGATAAATATCTTTCCACAAGAGAATGAAAAAGCAAAAAAGCCTTCACTTTAAATGAAGGCTTTTTTTATTTTGTGTCTATTCTTTATCTTCTTTGATTTCTACAACAGACTTGCTATCGTAATAACCGCAATTTTTGCATACACGGTGGTTAAGCTTTGTTTGGTGGCACTGAGGGCATTCGCCTGTGCCCGGCGCTGTAAGCTTCCAGTTAGCTTTTCTGGAATGTTTTTTCGCTTTAGAAGTTTTTCTCTTTGGTACTGCCATGTTTACACCTCCCCATCATCATCTAAATTAATGTTTCTAATTTCTGCAAACGGGCTGTTTTTTAGTTTTTCTTCTTCCAAACATCCGCAGTCTTTTTCGTTTAGATTGCCCCCGCAAACAGGGCAAATACCTTTACATCCTGCATCGCACAAATGCTTCATTGGCAACATAAGCGACATATTATCCATTATCATAGGCATAAGATCTATCTCGTTTAGCGAAAACAAATACCTGTCGGGATAGTCTTCGTCCTCGACTTTCGCAAATTCTTCGGAAAAATCAAAACCCAAAGTATTGCTAATCTCTTTAGTGCATCTGTCACACTTGACTTTATAGGTTACTGCTATTTCGCCTCTTGCAATGAAATCTTCGCCGGTGCACATCAATTTCCCTTTTACACTGAGCGGGGTGATGAGTTCAAATGTTTCTCCACCTACTTCGGCAAACTCAATTTCTTCGCTGAAATCAAAGCTTATGGATCTGCCGGGACTGTTTAAAGCCTCGGTCACATCAATTTTCAATTGTATCACTCCATTAACTTGTTTCCATTTAAGATATAGTTACTTTGTCCCAATCTTTTTTAAACAAGCAAGCGTTATTATAACCGCAAGATTAAACATTGTCAATAATTACATTGATGCCTTTATTTTAAATCCTTAACTATGGAATAAGTATCCCTAGCAATCATAAGCTCTTCATCGGTTGCAATTACATATGCTTTGACTTTTGAGGAAACTGTTGTAAATTCAAATACATCCTGTTTTACAAACTCTTTGTCTTGGTCGATTTCAACTCCCATAAATTCAAAGTGCGCAAGAATTTCCTTGCACATTTGAGGATTGTTCTCTCCAACACCTGCAGTAATCACTATGCAGTCAACCCCACCCATAGCCGCAGCATACGCGCCTATGTATTTTATAACTTTATATGAGTACAGATTATATGTTTCAATCGCCCTTCTGTCTCCCTTTTCACACGCATCAACTATATCGCGCATATCAGCGCTTATCAAAGATACTCCCCAAAGACCGGATTCTTTGTTTAGCACCTCCATGACCTCTTCAATAGTCATCTTCCTGCGTTTCATAATAAATTCAATAAGTGAAGGGTCGATGTCTCCGCATCTTGTTCCCATAAGCAAGCCTTCAAGAGGAGTCATCCCCATAGAAGTGTCTACGCTTTTTCCGCCGTTGATTGCAGCTACAGATCCACCATTTCCGAGATGGCAAGAAATAATCTTAACATCTTTAACATCTTTGCCCATAGCTTTAGCAGCTGTTTTAGCGATATATCTGTGGCTTGTCCCGTGAAAACCGTATCTTCTTATTTTGTCTTCTGTGTAATAGTAATAAGGTATTCCATACAAATATGCTTTGGGTGGCATTGTTTGGTGGAATGAAGTGTCAAAGACCGCTACCTGGGGTATGTTTGGCATCAATTGTTTGCAGGCCTGAATTCCCATAAGGTTTGCAGGGTTGTGCAAGGGTGCAAGTTCAGCATTATCCAATATCGCCTGCTCAACTTCATCGGTAACCAAAACCGACTCTGAAAATTTTTCTCCGCCGTGTACCACTCTGTGGCCTACAGCTTGTATTTCAGACATGTCCCTAATTACACCGTGATACTTGTTTGTCAAAGCTCTTATAACCGCGGCAATTGCCTCTGTGTGAGTTTTAATAGGTGTTTCCAATCTGGTTTTTTCTTTCCCGATTGGTGTATGTTGAAGGTTTGAGCCTTCAATCCCGATT
The DNA here is from genome assembly GCA_963675575.1 of Christensenellaceae bacterium. Classification (GTDB taxonomy): domain Bacteria; phylum Bacillota; class Clostridia; order Christensenellales; family UMGS416; genus JAGLOK01. Next base: position 1,265,529 of record OY776378.1, on the reverse strand, counting down.
CTCTCGACTATCCCCTTTGCAATTTGTTCTTCCGTCTCAATGTTAATAAGTTGATACTTTAAAGATGAACTCCCTGCGTTGATTACTAAAATATCCATTTGTTCCTCCAATATATATAAATTTTAAATTTTAATCACTTATAGTAAAATACATTAGTATATTATATACTTGAAACAAGGAATTGCAAGGTGATTTTATGACAACATGCGGGATAGTAGCCGAATATAATCCGTTTCACAACGGACACAAATATCATATTGATTATTCGCGGCGCGAATTATCATGCGATTACATCATCGCTGTTATGAGCGGAAATTTTGTTCAGCGCGGAGCTCCGGCGGTAATTGACAAATATATGCGCACACGCATGGCGCTATTGGGCGGAGCGGACATCGTGATCGAGTTGCCTGCTTTTTACTGCCTTCAAAGTGCTCAATTTTTCGCCTTGGGCGCAGTGTCTCTTCTAAATTCTCTGGGTGTGGTAGATTCAATATCCTATGGCAGCGAATCATATAAACCTCCTAAAAGCGAGATTATCAATTTTGTGGCAAGTATCAGCCAAGCCGACAAATCATCTATCGAAGAGCATATCAGCACCTATCTTACAGCAGGCAACTCATATCCTCTCGCATACAGTATGAGCCTGTCTGAATATTTAATTAAACATGGATTTGAAAAAGAAATTATTAAAGACACTCTGTCACAGCCAAATACCATACTTGAGCTTATGTATTTGGAAGCCTTAAAAAAGATTGGTTCAAATATATCTCCTTTCAAGGTAGCAAGACACGGCGCAAACTATCACGACAAACTGATATCAGGCAAAATCGCTAGCGCTACAGCCATACGGCGATCTATGGGCAAAAACAGCATGTATCTCGACAGCGTGCCTTCAAATTGCGCAAAGATAATAAAGAGCGCTCTTGCTGAAACCGATGGACCGGTAAGCTCCGAGAGATTTTACAAAACTTTTTTGTATTCCGCACTAAAAGACAAAGAGGCTCTTTCAAGCCTTGCGGATATTTCTGGCGGTCTTGACATGCGCATGAAAAAAATGCTGGATGAAACCGTAAACCTTGACGACTATATTAAAAGCGTAAAGACAAAAAGCTACACATACGTGCGTGTAGCCAGAGCGGTATTTAATCTTATTTTGGGAATTTCTTCCAGTGATGCACAGCTCGTCCGAGACGGTATGCCAATGTATGCAAGAGTGCTTGGCTTCAAAAAAGAAGCGAGTAAATTAATCGATATAATGCATGAAAAAGCAAGCATCCCGGTTTTTACCCAAACATCTGATCTTTTACCTTTAACTCAATCTCAAAAACGATTGTTTGAAATAGATTTAACTGCAAGTGACATCTATTACATTCACGCAGCAAAAAGATTTGTGAAAGACACCGATTATAAAAATCAAGTTGTAATTATTTAATCTTTACTCCAATATCGCAAGCGCGGTTTTTATTTCATCAATCTTCTCTTCTGCGGATTTTCTGCCTATCTCGATACTCTTTTTGGCATGTACAAAAGAAGCGGGGTTTATCCCCTTGGTATCGGACATAATGGATATATCCGCACCGTTAACTCTTTGCGACATCGCCTGCCACTCCATCAGTCCGTAAACTGTAAATAGCATGGAAAACATATTTTTAGGTGTAGGGTTTTCTCCGCCTCTGTAGTTTACGTCTGAACAAATTATATAATCCGCACCCATGTCTCTCAATATATTAACCGGCGAGCGTTCCAGCACTCCACCGTCCACAAGTGTTTTGCCATCCTTAACCACTGGTTCAAATACTCCTGGTATCGCAATACTTGCGCGTATAGCCTCCACTAAATTACCTTCAGTGAAATAAACAGACTTAGCATCTTCCACGCAGCAAGCCGCCGCAACATATGGAATGTTTAGTTCCTCAATTTTTTTCCCTCCGGTCAACGTATGTATAAACTCTTCAATTCGGTTTCCCTTTACCATTCCGAGCCTTGGAATCGCAAGATCGTAAAGCTTTCTGCTTTCAACGGCGGTTATATTCTCGCAAAATTTATGCATCATATAAATATCCATACCTGATGCGTAAACCCCACCTATAACCGACCCCATTGAAGTGCCGGCAATCATATCTATTTCAATACCATTCTCAAGCAACACTTCCATTACACCTATATGAGCCAAGCCCCTCATAGCACCGCCGCTTAAAGATAAACCAACTTTTATTTTTTGCTTCATGGTACATCCCCTTAATATATTAATTATAAAACAACTCGAGCAAATCGCCCGAGTTATCAGTTTTAATTTACGGATAAAAGCACCAGCTATTTTGTCCGGGCAATTTCGCGTATTGTATTTTACAAAAATATCAGTGTCCGCGCATCTGCGTGCGGTTCTGGCGCACGATATCCAAGTTGCGCTGAATATAGCTTTCAAGATCAGCCAATATGTCTTCGACATATTCATTGGCGCTGAGGCGAATCTCGCGAGCCGAACTCTCCGCGTTTTGTATTACTTCTTCTGCTTTCTCATAGGCCATTTGTGTTATTTTGTTTTGGTCCACCATCTGTTCAACTTTTTCGTTCGCATCTTCTAAAATCTGCTCAGCTTCTTTTTCCGCCTCGCTTAATATTTGCTCTTTCTCTTTGTTTATCTCTTCAGCTTCAAGTATTTCGTTTGGAAGACCTTCTCTGATATCATTTATGATATCTAAGCATTTTTCCCTGTCAACAGCACATTTATTTGACAAAGGAACGTTTGAAGCTGTTCCAACTTCCTCTTCAAGATATTCAATCAATGCTAGTACGTTCATTTTAAATCCCCCTTGAATTTAATTTCAATTTCCTTTAATACGGCTTTCGGGACCATCTGAGATACATCCCCGCCCAATACACCTATTTCCTTTACAGAGCTTGAGCTTATATATGAATATTCGGTGCCCGCCATGATAAATATTGTTTCAATCTCGCTGTTTAAGCGCTTATTAAGCGCGGCCATGCGAAATTCATAGTCAAAATCAGATATTGTTCTAAGCCCTCTTACCAACGCTTTTGCGCCTTCTTGTACGACAAAATCCATAAGCAACCCTCCAAATGTCTTTATCTCCACTTCCTTAAGACTTTGGGTGCATTTTTTTAACATGCCAATTCTTTCTTCCAAAGAAAACATCGGCTTTTTGCTATTGTTTTCAAGAACAGCAACAACTATTTCACTATTTATACTAACCGCTCGTTTTATTATATCAAGATGTCCGATAGTGATGGGGTCAAAGCTTCCCGCATAAATCCATTTGGACATTACTCTTCTTCCTTTCTGTATATCGATATCATAGTCCCTCCGTACTTTTTATCCCTGATTTTCACAACATCTCCCATACGCTGAGGCATCCTGTCTCTAAAAGAATGTTCTAAAATCACAATCCCGTCTGGATTTAAAAGTGAGCCTGCTAAATCCAGCGCCTCCAAATAATAATCGCTCGTATATGGAGGATCGACAAAGCATATGTCTACCCCCATCCCCATACGTGATATCTTCCTTATTGCTTGCCTAAAATCGGCAGCTATAAGAGTATATTCTTCTGCTTGCGCATTATAGCTTTCTAAATTATCCTTTATATTGGCAATACATTTTTTGTTGATATCGCATATTATCGCATGCTTTGCACCTCTTGACAATGCTTCATATGAAAAAGATGCGCTTCCCGCAAACAAATCCAACACAACCGAATCCGCAACTTCATTTCTTAATATAGAAAAAAGAGCTTCCCTAATCAAGTCGGAAGTAGGTCTTGCCGTAACTCCTTTGGGAAGATAAAACCTGCGTCCTCTCCATTTACCGCTGATTATCCTCATATACCACCTCAAATACTGAGTATATTTTACATGATTTAGCAATCTTAATCAAGCTGTCAGATATTTATATTACCAATATTCTGAGCAATTTTTCAGTACTGCAAAGCACAAATAGTTTTAATTAAAACATTGGGGCTATTTCCACTGACATTTTATCTGCTTTTTTCCTCAAGATACCTTTCAAGTCCGGCATCTGTTGAGTCTGTGCGGAGTCTGGAAAATAATATTGAATCATAAAAAGATGCTTCTAAAACTTCTTTATTGAAGAGAACCGAGTCCCAATCTTCTGAAAACAGGTTGAGCATTTCCTGTGTGGATTTTCGGCAACCCACGCCTATTCCATAATCATAGTATTGCAGAAAATCTTCATAAAGTTCTTTGCTGAATCTGTCCTTATCAACTTTTAGTGCAATTAGGCTCTCACTTTTTTCGGGTTTCTTTTTCCCTTTGGTGGGAAATGTGAATCCGAATATATTTTTTTTAGTTGAAACAATGTGTTCCGCAAAATGCTCTTTGCAAAAAAACTTCAAAGTTTTTTCAATATCTTCAATCGGAATTTTTTTTATTGAGCTGTTTGTATCAACAAACAATATCAAGCTTTCTTTTGAAATGCCAACCAAATATTCAAGCACACCGAATCTAAATTCGTTAATATTTTTCGCTTTAAAATAATCAACTATAATCGCGCCATTAATCTTTTTTACTTTTATTTTCATATTTTCACCTAGTTTTTTTATATCCTGTATTATAATCTAAAAATAATTATTAAACAAACACTCTGATTTTTTCAATAGTTTTTTTTATTTTATATAGTATATGACACTAAAAAAACTGGATTATTATACTATAGATTACTAATAAAAATTCCAGTTTTATCGGATTTAAAATATAAATTCAATTTTTAAAAAAAGTCCCTAATTTAATCTATCACCTCATCGATTTCAAGAAATCCGTACGATTCAGGCACGCCATATTTCATCGGCGTTTTTTTAACCTCACTATAAAACGCTAGCTTTTTATCTTCTATGAACTTCTCTCCCAGATAATCTTGTGCCCATTCCAGTACAGTATCAATATTTGAAACTGATATTTCCAGCTTTTGTGCAAACCACTTGGCAATGCATAGCCCATAAAAAACATCATCATAGAAAAATCGGTGCTTCTTGTTAAGTACCCACTTGTTTTCTTCATAAACAACCGGAGTGCGTATAGCACCAAGAGTTTCAGAGTTTTTAAACGTGTCTAAAACTGTTTTGCTATCATTTTTATTTGTAATGTTATCTTGTGTGATATAGTCCATCATCCATTCAAAATCTCGCTTTGGGTATCTTTTTTTAAGCGCATTTCTTATCAGAGTATAATCCGAATCCAGATTCGCCAGAATCTCGGCTGATTTTGGTGAAAAGTCTCTGTAAAAAAAAGGGACATCTTTCACTTTGGGCCACGTCCCGCCATACTCTAAATATAGCCCATACATTCTGGAAGTATGTATAATTTGGTTATCAACCGACATTGTGAGCGAAATGAAATGATCGGCCTGCTTAAATTCCCCATGGCCGAACCATTCTTTTACTACTTTATCCAAAAGCTCTGTTTTGAGCGCGTTAAATTCACTTTTAGGTTTAACCGCAGCCAGATTTAAGGGCTTTGCTCCGTAAACTATTCCTTTATGCCCATATTTTTCTGTGCGGCAAATCCAAGGTATCAATCCAATCGCAAAAGTTACAATATTTTTCAGATTAAACTTCTTTGCGATTTCATCCGTCATCCAGTTAAACCCGCCCTGACCGTATACTGTTCCTATATATACTTTTTTATCGGGATTTATATACGGAGCGATTTTATGAAGTACCCGCCTATAAACATTTACGGGCATGCACAGCATGATAATGTCCGCCTGCGGTATCACTTCTTCGGGGTTTGAGGATATTGTTTTTATTTTTCCATCCCAAGTTGCTATATTCTCGCCTGAAGGCTTCATATAATCAAGAGCAATATCATGACTCCATTTTTCAGGTTTTCGTGTCATAAGATTTACAGTGAACTCTGTTTTAGACAACAGGGGTATAAGCACATGCGCGCTGTTGCCTCCGCCTATTATTGTAATATTGCTCACAATGCGTTCCTTTCTTCTTCGCCTTCTTTCGCGTCTTCGGACATAAGCCCGAAAACCCCCTCATTGGTATCATTTTTTCCTGCTAAGCAAAATTCGCAGGTGCATTCCCCATCATATTCCTGAGGGCCTTCATAAACGGTAAGTTCTCCGGCATAGTTTCTCAGTACTGTTTTTGTGTGGGTTCTCGACACAACATAATTTGGTATAATCGGTATTTTACCGCCTCCGCCTGGAGCATCAACGACATATACAGGAACAGCCATTCCGGAAGTATGCCCGCGAAGACCTTCCATGATTTCAATACCTTTAGATATTGGAGTTCTGAAGTGCTCGATACCTCTCGCTAAGTCACACTGATAAATATAATATGGCTTAACGCGTATTTTAAGCAACTCTTGAACCAGCTTTTTCATAACGTGCACACAATCATTAACACCATTTAACAGCACTGATTGGTTTCCCAAGGGAATTCCAGCTTTAGATAGCATATCGCATGCTTTCTTTGACTCAGGTGTTATTTCTTTATAGTGGTTAAAATGTGTATTAATATATATGGGATGATACTTCTTGAGCATATCCGTCAATTCTTCATCAATCCTCTGCGGCATTACGACCGGAACACGCGTCCCTATCCTAATAATCTCAACATGGGGTATTTCCTTAAGCTTTCTGATTATGCCTTCTAGTCTTCTCGTGGAAAGCATCAATGGGTCTCCGCCCGATATTATTACATCCCGGACTGCCGTGTTTTTCTTTATGTATGATATAGCTTGGTCAATATGCTTTAAAGACAGATGCATATCTTTTTGTCCGGCAAACCTTCTTCTTGTACAATGGCGGCAATACATTCCGCACATGTCTGTCACAAGCAAAAGCACTCTGTCGGGATACCGATGCACAAGACCTGGCACAACCATATCTGCTTCCTCGCCAAGCGGATCCCTTTCATCGCAATTCAAAAAATTCATTTCATCCGATGTTGGCACAGACTGCTTGCGTATAGGATCGTTTGGATTTGTTGGATCAATCAGCGAAAGATAGTATGGTGTAATTGCCATCCGCAAAGGAAAGTCCTTGGTCGTGGCCTTTTCCTTTTCTGCGAGTTTTAAATATTTCCCCAGCTCTGGCAAACTTTGAACCCTGTTGGCAATCTGCCATCTCCAATTATTCCATTGCTCATCGGGTACATCGCTGAAAAAACGGTTTTTAATATTATTCATTTTCTGCTCATTTCTTTTTTTCGTTGTCCTTTAAAATGCATATAAATCTAAAACGGGTGCACAAACTCAATGTTGCAAATAAAAAACACTCACTCTGTAAAAGAGTCAGAGTGCTTCAACTTCGCATTCGCTCGATTTGTGTTGCATAAAACGCTGCATAGGCTGCTAGTTTAAATCCCCGTCAAACCACAATTCTGTAATTTGGCTTCATTCATCAGTTTCTTAGATATATAAAGCGCTCATTTATTCCTGTTTTCAAAAAAACAGCAAAAAAACACTATGATAAAGATACTAATGCGTCACTTCTTTAAATCCGTTTAGTTACTTGTATATAATATGCTTATGCAATTTGGATGTTTTTATGATATCATAATAAGCTTTTACAGTCAAATCCTGTTACATCGGCAAAGTGTGATGATGCCACTGCAATAGAAAAGTACTTTCTTACATTCTTATTAGTCTTTATTTTTAAAGCTTATTTTTTATTCTTAGCGTTTTCTTCTTTTCTTTTGATAATCGTCAAGATTTTTATCCTATATGATTTTGCACTGAGATATGTAAGCCCTGTAAATACAATAAAACCCACAGCGAAAAAAATAACACTGAAAATATTGAACCCAAGAGAATTTATCAGCTGAAAGTAATGGGAAAAAATCATTCTTGCAATTAATTCTGACCCACCTTGATTTTCGCCTATCGCTGACCAAACAACGAATATCAATATAATAGGTATTTGAGCAAACAGACCAGCTATAAAACCTTTTCTCTCATCATACCTGCTATCATATTTGAATTCCGCATCTCTTTGAAATCTTTTTTCGTTTGCGCTATCCGCTAAAATATCCCTTTTGCCTTCTGAAGATATGGATATAAAGACAGGGCCATAAAGTACAATCAAGGCAATTATCTGAACGCACCATTGCCATAAAAGGCTGTCTTTAAACATTAACAGCAGCCCGAATGAAATTAACAAGTTTATAATAACAGAACCTAAGTAGACCATCAAAAGCTTAAGGCTCATTGCCCAGACAGAATATTTATATTCCTTAAACATATTATCTCCGAAACACTCGTTTGTTTGTTTATATAATGTACTGTACTTAAAGCACTTAAATTGTTAAATTGTCTGTTTCAGTCACCACTATATCCATTTTAACGTCATGGATTTCGCTTTTAAATTCATCGTTTCTTTGAAAACTGTATGCAACTGCGCACTTAAAAGCGTTTATGCATTTTGGCAGGTAAGTATCATAGTAGCCGCTTCCGTAGCCTATCCTGTTCATCTCGCCGTCAAAAGCAACAAGCGGGACGACGATAAAATCAATTTCGGCAGGCGATACTATTTCAGTAGCCTCGGGCGGTGAGAAAATCCCATATTTATCCTCGGCAAATCCTTCAAAATCAACAACTTTCCTTGCGGTCATAATTCTTTTTTCTTTTTCGCTTCTGGGAAGGCACACTGTTTTATCCGCAAAAGATTCAACGATAAGTGGAATTACATTCACTTCGTTTTTAAACGGAAAATAAAATAAAACCTTTTTGGCCTTTTTAAAAGAATCCATCCGGCTTATTTTTTCCGTTATAATTTTAGATGACGACTGCACTTCCTGCGAAGAAAGTATGCCACGCAAATTAATCATCGTACTTCTAATGTGATATTTATCCATCAATAAAAATCCTGTCTACCCTCTGTCCAATACAGGTGACTATCTCGTAGTGTATGGTGTTTGCCCAAGCCGCCATTTCAGCTGCGGAGACTTCATCATTTCCTTGCTTCCCGATCAGTACCACTTCGTCCCCAGCTATAACGCCTTCAATTCCAGTCACATTGACCATGGTGTGATCCATGCAAACATTTCCTATCACTTTGGCACGGCTGCCGTGAATTAAAACCTCGCCCTTATTGCTGAGCGCCCGCATAAATCCGTCAGCGTAGCCAACAGGCAACGTCGCTACCTCCACATCGCCTTTTGCGGTGAACGTCCTTGAATATCCTACCGTTTCGCCTTTCTTAACGGTTTTCACATGCACAACTTTTGTTTTAAGCGTCATTACAGGAGTAAGCTCCATCTTGCAAAGCTCTTCGCTTTGCAAGCCGTACATTGAAATTCCCAGACGTATATAATCCAACCGAGCAAAATCACAGGACGCTCCCGCTGCCGAATTAGCCATGTGCGCGTTCGGAAAATGGTCAGCTTCTCGGATTTGCTTTATCCCTCGCACAAATTTTTGATATTGTTCTGACGCGAACTCTTTATCTGTTTCATCCGCGTTTGCGAAATGAGAGCATACAGCAGTCATTTTCGTATATTTACATCTGTCCAAAGCCTCTAAAAATTCATCAAGATTCTCACCCGGCAATATTCCTATTCTGTTCATACCGGTTTCTATTTTTAAGTGAAACTTAATGTGCTTTTCTTTTTTTGCAGCGCAATTTTCAAGTGCTTTAAGCTGATTTACAGTGTAAATAAATGGAATCAAATTGTGAGCTACCACATCTTCCATATCTTCAGGAAGCATACCGCTCATAACAAGTATTGGGCATTCTAAACCGTTTGCCCTTAAAAACGCACCCTCTTCAGGCTGTGCAACAGCAAGCATATTAACCCCGCATTGGATAGCTTTTTTCGATACTTCAATCACGCCATGGCCATATGCATTAGCTTTGACTACAGCTATTATCTTTGTTTTGCGGGGTAAAATCTCTTCATACGCCTTTATGTTTTTTTCAAGCGCGCTTAAATCAATCTCTGCGTAGGTATTCAAAAATTATCCACCTTATGCCTTTTTATACTTTCATTCGAGAGTTTTTACAGTTTAAGCAAATCATCTCTTGAAAGCACAGTAACTTTGTTTTCATTCAAAGCCTTTACCGCAATCGGCACATTTTCCACTTTGAAAATAATAAGAGCGTTTTCCTTTGGCTTTCTTACGAACGAATAAAGGTATTCGACACTAACATCGTATTTCACCAAAATATCCAATATTTCGCTAAGTCCGCCGGGATGATCAGGAACCGCGACCGCAATGACGTCATTAAGGTTAACCGTGTATCCGGCGTCCCTAAGTACGCTTACCGCTAAATCATCGTCGGAAACTATAGCTCGCAGGATGCCGAAATTCGTGGTGTCGGCGATTGATAAAGCCAGTAAGTCTATATTTGCGCTTTGAAGCACTTTTGTCATTTGGGACAGGCGTCCTTTTGTGTTTTCAAGGAAAACCGAAAGTTGTTTAACCATAATATTCCCTCCTAAAGTTATTATATCATGTATGGTGATATCCACAAAGCTGATATTGGCTTGTAAATATAAATCAGATCTCGCGTTTGTCCAAAACCCTTTTAGCTTTGCCTGTGCTGCGCTCGATAGTTTTGGGTTCCACAAGCTTTATTTTCGCTGTGAGTCCCAAAAGGGATTGTATTTCATCTTTTATTCTCTCGCGCACTTCTTCGATTTTCTTCACTTCGTCCGAGAAAAGTTTTTCGCTCATCTCAACCCAAATCTCCAAGGTGTCAAGATTGTTTTGTCTGTCAACAACAAGAAGATAATGCGGCTCAACTTCGGTGAAACTTACAAGCACGCTTTCCACCTGAGTCGGGAACACATTTACGCCTCGAATAATAAGCATATCATCGCTACGTCCCATAACTTTCTGCATCCTTACATGAGTTCTCCCGCATTCGCATTTCGCTTTATTGAGAGAGGTTATATCACGCGTTCTGTAGCGTATTACGGGAATGCCTTCTTTTGTAAGTGTTGTAAAAACAATCTCGCCTTTTTCGCCTTCAGGCATTACTTCCCCTGTTTCTGGGTTAATTATTTCAGGTAAAAAGTGGTCTTCTGATATATGAAGTCCGTCCTGATATTCGCATTCTGTGGCAACTCCCGGACCTATAATCTCAGAAAGACCGTATATATCGGTAGCCCTTATTTTAAGCTTCTTTTCTATTTCCTCACGCATTTCGTTTGACCAAGGCTCTGCACCGAAAATGCCGAATTTTAAATTTAAATCCTCAATTTTTATCCCGCGTTCTTCAATCGCTTCCGCCAAATAGAGAGCATATGAAGGCGTGCACGCGATGGCTTCGGGTCTAAAATCTTCAAGCAGTGTAATTTGTTTTTGTGTGTTTCCACCCGATATCGGAATGACTGCCGCACCTATTTTTTCAGCTCCGTAGTGTGCACCCAAGCCGCCTGTGAAAAGTCCGTATCCGTATGCTATTTGAATTATAGAATTTTTTGTAACGCCGCTCGCGCTGAACGTGCGCGCCATAAGCTCCGCCCATGTTTCTATATCATTTTTGGTATATCCAACAACGGTTGGCTTGCCTGTCGTTCCGCTTGAAGCGTGTATTCTGACGATATCTTCCATGGGAACGGCGAAAGCTTCGTATGGATAATTATCGCGCAAATCGTCTTTGACCGTAAAGGGTAGCTTATCCAAATCTTCAATACCTTGAATGTCTTCGGGTTTAACTCCTTTTGCGTCCATTTTCTTTTTGTAATAAGGCACATTGGCATAGGAATATGCCACGATTTTTCTAAGTCTCTCGCTTTGCAGCTCCTCCATTTCGGAGCGTTCCATGCACTCATACTTCTCGTTCCAAATCATAACTTACTCTCCTTAGATGTTCTATGCTTCGTATCCTACATTAAACGCTTTAACGTTTATATCTACAGTTTTTGGAGGGACGCACTCCGTTACAGCTTTAATCCATAATTCCTTGTCATCGCCCATAATCGACGCGAGCTTGCCAATCATTATTGTATTTACCACACGTATATTGCCCAGTGCGTTTGCCACGCCAACCGCGTCCATCTCGTAAGTTTCTATTTTGTTTTTAAGCTTTTCCACTACTTCGTTGGGATAATCAGCCGTGCCTGTGATAACAGGCATTGGGTCAATGCGCTGATTGTTCACAACAATCTTGCCTTCTTTTTTCATAAGGCTAACATAGCGCAATGCTTCAAGTTTCTCATAAGAAATCATAAAGTCCGCACCGTTTTCTTCTATTATCGGCGAAAGCACTTCTTCGCCCATGCGCACATATGTTACAACGCTTCCTCCGCGCTGAGCCATTCCGTGGACTTCGGATACTTTTACGTCGTATCCTTTAAATCCTGCAAGTTTGCCCAAAATTCTACTTGAAAGCAATGTTCCCTGACCGCCTACGCCTACAATTAATATTGATGTGGTATTCATTATGCTTCCCCCCTGTGAATTGATTTTGTGGGGCAAACATCTATACACAGCCCGCATCCGACGCAAAGGGTCGGGTCTATCTTAACTTTCTTACCGTCATTGACAAGCGCGGGACAGCCGAGCTTCAAGCAGCGTTTGCATCCTATACATGTGTCGCTTGTGATATAGCACGCAGTCTGCCATTTAGTCTTATCCAGAAGTGCACACTCTCTTTTTGATATTATTACCGCAGGGCCATCATAGTCCAGAGCTTCCTTTAGCCCCGATTCAAAGCCTGTCAGGTCAAATGGGTCAATGGTCTTTATAAACTCCACTCCAACAGCCTTGCAAAGCGTCTCAAGGTCAATCGCGAATGCCGGGTCGCCTTTTATATTGAATCCGTTAGTCGGGTTGTTCTGATGGCCTGTCATTCCTGTTGTTCTGTTGTCGACTATGATAACTGTGGAATTGCCAGAGTTATAAACAACATCAATAAGACCTGTAATGCCTGAGTGCATAAAGGTCGAATCTCCTATGATTGCTACTTCTTTCTTTGAAAACTCCTTGCCGCGTGCTTTTTCCATTCCATGTGTCATTCCTATTGAAGCTCCCATACAAACGCAGGTGTCCATGGAAGCCACCGGCGGCAAAGCTCCAAGAGTGTAGCATCCGATATCGCCGTTAACCACAAGCTTAAGCTTTTTCATGATGAAATAAGCTCCGCGGTGTGGGCAGCCTGGGCACATAATAGGCGGACGGACGGGCAACTCTTTTTCGCCTTCAATAGCGTCTACGTCTATTCCAAGAATAGCCTTTTTAATCATATTTACCGAATACTCGCCCTGCACAGTAAATATTTCTTTTCCTATGCAGTCAATTCCGTTGGCTTTAAGCGTATCTTCAATTATCGGCTCAAGTTCTTCTATAACATATAGCTTTTTAACCTGCTTTGAAAATTCTCGAATTTTTTGAATAGGAAGAGGATAAACGCATCCAAGCTTTAAAACCGAAGCATTCGGAAGCGCCTCTTTTGTATATTGATAGCAAAGTCCGCTGGTAATTACCCCTATATCTGCGTCCGCCATTTCAACAGTATTAATGTTGAAAGTATTTGCGTCCTCCTGCATGGTCTTTTCACGCTTTTCAACCAATTTATGTCGACGCCTTGCCATGCCAGGCATCATTACATATTTGGCGATATCTTTTTCATATTCTTTAAGCTCAATATCTATTCTGTCGTTAAGCTCCACCAGTCCGCGCGAATGACTTACCCTTGTAGTCAAGCGAACCATAACAGGCGTATCGTATTTTTCTGATATATCAAACGCCAGTCTCACAAATACTTTCGCTTCCTGTGAAGAAGAAGGCTCAAGCATTGGTAAATGAGCGGATTTCGCGTAATATCTCGAATCCTGCTCATTCTGTGATGAATGCATCCCTGGGTCGTCTGCAACAACTATAACAAGCCCGCCGTTAACTCCGGTATAGCTTGAAGTGAAAAGTGGGTCCGCCGCTACATTTACTCCAACATGCTTCATGCAAACCATTGCCCTCGCTCCAGCAAATGACGCTCCTATACCAACCTCAAGCGCTACCTTCTCATTGGGCGACCACTCGGAATATATTTCATCGTATTTTGCAACAGACTCTGTAATTTCCGTGCTGGGCGTTCCCGGATATGCGGCTACGACTGTGCATCCGGCTTCCCAAGCACCGCGGGCTACGGCTTCGTTTCCTAAATAAAGTTCTTTCATGTTTTCTCCTGAATTTGAATTATTCTTTGTCTCTCAAATCGGTAACTCTTTGTGCCTTCCCCTGAAAACGCTTAAGCGTATTGGGTTCAACCAATTTTACTTTTGCATCGATTGAAAGAATTGTGCGCAGTTTCGCGCGTATTGTATTTTGAAGGCCTTCAAGCTTCGCATAGTTTTCAAGCAAACCGGAATCGGCGACTTCCACCAATATCTCCAGCTGATCCAGCCAGTTTTCCCGAGATACTATTATCTCGTAATGCGGCTCCACATCCTGAGATTTGAGCAAAACTTCCTCAATCTGAGACGGGAACACATTAACTCCTCGTATTACAAGCATATCATCGCTTCTGCCCTTAATCTTGGCCATTCTTGCAAAAGTTCTGCCACACTCGCATTTTTCAGGGATAAGATATGATATATCCTTTGTGCGATAGCGCAGAATTGGCAGTGCTTCTTTTGTTACGGCGGATATTACAACCTCACCCTGCTCGCCTTCCGGGAGCACTTCGCCTGTTTTTGGGTCTATTATCTCAACTATGAAGTGATCTTCGTTTATGTGCATGCCGCATTTATGCGTACACTCTCCGGAAACACCCGGACCTATTATCTCAGAAAGCCCGTAGTTTTCGGTGGCTATGATGTTCAGACGCTCTTCCAACGCACTGCGCATTTCTTCAGTTGAAGCCTCCGCGCCAAAAAGTCCGAATTTTAAATGAAGATCGCGTTTTGGATCAATTCCCATTTTCGCCATAACTTCAGAAATATAAAGCGCGTATGAAGGAGTGGAAATCAGAATTGTGGTTTCAAAATCCTTCATCAGCATGATTTGCTTTTCCGTGTTTCCGCTTGATGTCGGAACTACGGTTGCCCCGATTTTTTCAAGCGCGTAATGCAGTCCGAAAGCCCCGGTGAATAACCCATATCCAAAAGCTACCTGCGCTGTGTCGTCCGCGCTGGCTCCTCCCGCCATGCAAAGGCGCGCCATTACCTCAGACCACATCTCAAGATCATTTTTTGTATACCCAACAACTGTGGGTTTCCCCGTCGTTCCGCTTGATGCGTGTATACGTACAACATCTTTTTTTGGAACGGCAAACATCCCGAAAGGATATGTTTTGCGCAAATCTTCCTTATAAGTAAAAGGTATTTTCTGTAAATCATCAAGAGTTTGAATATCTTTAGGCTTTATCCCCGCTTCGTCAAACTTCTGTTTGTACAAAGGTACAGCGTTATAAACTCTCTTAACACATTCTTTAAGGTTTTCAAGCTGAATTTCTTTGATTCTTTCCCGTGGAGCTGTTTCTATTGCTTCGTTCCAATACATAAAATGCCCTTTCCAAAGCGAATCGGCATGATCTTTTACTAATAAGTCCTACCGTTTTACCGTTCTATTTTGAGTATAAATATAAAATTAGTTTTAAAAAATTATAGATTTCATTATACAGTTTTAAGAATAAATTTCAAGTTTTATCGGCAATAAAAAGCCGCAGCCATTTACTAAAAATGAACTGCGGCTTAATTATAGTAATTACATCTTTTTAAACACAACTCCTGCAACAAGCAGTATAAATGCTATTGTCAATAAAATCATGTTTGGTATCGAGCTAATAATCGGTATATTGAGTTTGAAAAAATATTGGTTTAAAATAGCGAAAGCTCCCATAATAAAAGCAATCCAAAATGTTACTTTTGTCGGTTTAGATATTCCCATAACAATCCCTCCTTATAAATTATTTATCGTATCTTTCTGCTAGCCATGAACAAATATCTTTTATGAGCGGAGTGCAAATTGTTTTACCTTTTGCTTTCTTTTCCCTCGCCACCTGTTCATCGTCGCTGAAATCTATATCAAGAATTTTCTCACAGCATCTGTGCCCGTACTTTTCTTCAACAAAGGCAATGAGATGCTGCCCTGATGCCGTAGCCCTAGAACTGTTTTTTTCTTTAAGACCAATAAACATCAGTCCACCGCTTACAGCTCCGCACACTGATACTCGCGTCCCGCACAAACCTCCGCCGAAAGGCGCGGCTATGTGTTCCAATTCTTCACTTTCCATACTAAAATACTTTGACATGGATAGCAGCACGGTTTGCGCGCAATTGTAATTGCCGAACTTACCCTCGGCGATTTCAACCAGTTCTTTTTGGTTCATCCTATTCCTCCTGTTATAAAATACATCCAAAGCGGTATTGATGCGATGGAAATAAGCGTTGTTAGCGCCACAAGCTCGCTTGCGAATTTAGGATTTTTGTCATAGCGCGTGGCAAGTATCACAGTATTTGCGGCCGCAGGCATCGCTGAAAGCAGGACACACGACGCGTACATAACATCACTAAAGTGAAACGGCTTGAGCGCGAAAAACATAATGGTGGGCCAAAGCACGAATCTGAACAGTGAAAGCAAATATATCTGTTTTTCAGCTAAAATATCTTTTAGTTTTGAGTCCGCCAGATATGCTCCCACAAGAAGCATCGCCAATGGTGAAGTCATCCCCCCTACCATATCAAACGCATTGTAGATTGGAGTGGGAATTGTTACTGAAAAAATAAATATTATAATTCCAATAACGACAGCTATAAGAGGCGGCCGCAAAAAAGGCTTGTACCATTTACTTGGTTTTCCCGTAAACATCCAAACACCCAAAGTCCACATATATATCTGAAAGACCATTACAAAAATGGCGACATAAATTATGCCTTCCGAGCCGAACAAGCCGCCGATAACCGGATATCCCAAATATCCGCAGTTTGGAAACGCCGTGGCATATGCCAAGACAGGCCGCCTGTCCTCGCCTGCCTTTCTCCATACATTCCATCCGACAAGTATTCCCAGCCCAATCAGTAAAAAGGCAATAATAGCCACAATTCCCATGTTCACAAGCAAAGCGCTAGAATAATCAATCTGAAAGTTTTTGATTATGAGCATCGGAGATGTAACAGTAATTAGAAACTGCGATAATTTTTTTCTGACCTCATGTGTGAAAATATCAAGTTTCGCAACCAGAAGACCTACTATCATCACAATAAAAAGCGTAAGCGTTTGGTCGAATACGTTTTGCATCAAAATCCCCTATCAAAAAGTGTTAAATAAAATTTTAAAAAAATAACGGCGCTTGCGCAACCGATATTTTATTAATCTATGTTTATATTGCTTTTGATTCTGAGCCTCGCCATAGCACGGGCAAGTGAAGACATGGTTGAGTGATACTCCTTGAAAGATTGCTTTTGCCGTAATCTTTCCTGGGCTCTTTTTTCAGCTTCGCCTGCCCTTCGGGCATCAATCTCATCCGGCCACTCCACTGTTTGCGCCATCATTGTGATTCCATCGGGAGTAATTTCTATAAAACCTTCCGAGGTAAAAGCAATTTTCCATTCGCCATCGATTTTCAAATCAATCTGCCCGATGGCAACAGCTATAATCATCGGCGTATGCCCTGCCATAATGCCGCGTTTCCCATCAGGCGTATCCAGAACGATGGACTCAATTTCTCCGCCGTAAAACAGCCTTTCGGGAGTTATTATATCAATTCGAAAATTACTGGGCATTACATCTCACTCGCTTTGCGTCTTGCATCCTCAATGTTTCCCACCATATAAAAAGCGCTTTCCGGCAAATTGTCGACTTTTCCGTCTATTATCTCCCTGAAGCTTTCTATAGTTTCACTAAGAGGAATGTACCTTCCTTTGTTACCGGTGAAAATCTCAGCGGAAAACATAGGCTGTGACAAAAACTTTTCTAATTTTCTGGCACGATAAACAATCATCCTATCTTGCTCGGAAAGCTCATCCATGCCTAAAATAGCTATTATATCCTGAAGCTCAATATATCTTTGCAATATCTCCTGAACCGCGCGGGCTGTATTGTAATGTGTTTCTCCCACGATATGGGGTTCAAGAATGCGGCTTGTCGATTCCAGTGGATTTACCGCCGGATATATTCCTTTTTCAACCACTTTTCTTGATAGAACCGTAGTCGCGTCCAAATGCGAAAATATCGAAGCCGGAGCCGGATCTGTCAAGTCGTCGGCAGGCACAAATATCGCCTGAACCGAAGTGATAGAGCCTGTTTTTGTGGAAGTTATGCGTTCTTCCAGCATACCCACCTCAGTTGCCAGCGTAGGCTGATATCCAACTGCTGAAGGAGACCTTCCCAAAAGTGCCGAAACTTCGCTTCCGGCCTGAACAAATCTGAATATATTGTCTATGAAAAGCAAAACATCTTGATTTTGCGCATCTCTGAAATATTCGGCGAGAGTAAGGCCTGTAAACGCCGCGCGCATTCTGGATCCGGGGGGCTCGTTCATCTGTCCGAAAGCAAAGGCTGTTTTGGTTATAACGCCTGTTTCTTCCATCTCATGGAGAATCTCATTTCCTTCGCGGCTGCGCTCGCCCACGCCTGCGAATACTGAAAGCCCGCCGTGTTCAGTTGCGATATTGTGTATCATTTCCATTATGAGAATAGTTTTTCCCACTCCCGCGCCTCCAAAGAGGCCAATTTTCCCACCTTTAGCGTATGGTTGGAGTAGGTCTATAACTTTTATTCCTGTCTCAAATATCTCGGTGGCCATTTTCTGCTGTTTGAATTCCGGAGCGGCTCTGTGGATGCTCCAAAGATCATCGGCAACTATTTCGCCCTTACCATCAATGGGCTTTCCGAGAACATCCAACGCCCTGCCCAGCACACCTTTTCCGACGGGCACTTTTATCGGCGATCCGGTGTCATACACCCTCAACCCACGTGCCAAACCGTCAGTAGCTTCCATCGCAATGCAGCGCACTACACCATTTCCAAGATGCTGCGCCACCTCCATTGCCACTTCTCGTGTTGTGTCTTTTGCGATTAACTTATTGTAAATAGGCGGAGGGGTGTCCTCTTTAAAAGCCACATCCAATACCGGACCTATTATCTGAGTAAGATATCCTATTTTTTCATGTTCCTGTGCCATTTATTCTCCTTATTGCGCCAATCTTTATATTCGCTATAAGTAAAAAACTTATCGTAAATTAATTTTGCGTTATCTTCGAGCGGCTGCATTCGCGCCGTTTATTATTTCCGTTATTTCGTTTGTAATCGCCGTCTGTCTTGCTCTGGTATATTCGTGGTTAAGCCTTGATATTATTTTATCCGCATTATCAGTGGCGCTTTCCATTGCGGTCATCCTGTTGCTTTGCTCGGAAGCAAACGCCTGCACCAAAGCTGCGAATATAACTCCAATGATATATTGCGGCACTAAATCGTCAAACACAACCTTCGGAGACGGGTCATACATAAATGTTCCGTTAAACTCATGTTCAAACTCAACGTCCGCAAATGAACGCCTTTCAAGCGGCAAAAGCTCCAATACTCTTGTTTCCTGTTTCAGAGTCGTAATAAGATGCGTATATATGATTTTGACCCTGTCAATCAACTTTTGATTATATAAATCTATAATAACTTCCGCTATCTGCCGCGCGTTTTCAAGCTGTGGGTTTTGCGCCGTATGCAGGAATTCGATGTCAACCATATAGTTTTTTCTGTTGAAAAAACTTGTAGCCATATGCCCGACTGTGAAAATATATTTTTCAGCGATTCCATTCATTTCAGCAACCGCTTTGTTTAACACGTTGTGATTATAGGGGCCGCAAAGCCCTTTATCGCCTGCGATAACTATAAAAGCTGTTCTATCGCCGGGGTTTTCGTTTAAAAAAGGATGCTCGATGCTCTCGCTGTAAAAAAGTATATCCTTTATTATTGAACGGATTTTATCTATATACGTCTTGTTTTGAGCTTGTTTATCTAGGGCATTTCTCATTTTAACAGTCGAAATCAAATGCATGGCCTTTGTAATCTTCCGGGTCTGCGAAATGGCGCCAATGCGGTTTTTGATTTCATGCATGTTTATCATGATTCAAGTTCCTTAATAAATGTGTCTGTAAATTCCTGCGCTGCTTTTTTCACTTTTTCTTTCATATCATCATCAAATATGCCCTTGCTTTCGATTGTGCGCAAAACGTCAGGGCACACATAGCCGATGTGTTCTAAGAATCTTTGCTTGTATTCATCCATTTGCTCAACAGGAACTTCAAGCAACATTCTTTGCTGGATTACAAAAAGCAAAACTGCCTGCTCGTGTTCGGGAAGAGGTGAAAACTGTTTTTGCTTTAGCATTTGTGTAAGGCGTTCGCCCTGAGCCAAAAGCTGCTGTGTTTGTTTATCAAGCTCTGATGAAAACTGCGCGAAAACCGCCATCTCGCGGTATTGTGCTAAGTCCAGCCTAAGCTGACCTGAAACAGATTTCATAGCTTTTGTCTGCGCGTTTCCGCCAACTCGCGACACGGAAAGCCCTACATTTACCGCCGGCCTTATACCCGAGTTAAATAGCTCGCTTTCTAAAAATATCTGCCCGTCTGTAATTGAAATTACATTCGTAGGTATATATGAAGATATGTCACCCGCCATTGTTTCAACGATAGGCAAAGCGGTGATTGATCCCCCGCCATGTGCAACCGAAAGATGCGCCGCACGCTCCAAAAGCCTTGAGTGAAGATAGAAAACATCTCCAGGATACGCTTCCCTGCCCGGCGGGCGGCGAAGCAACAGAGACATTGATCTATATGCCACGGCATGCTTTGACAAATCATCATACACTATTAAAACGTCGCGTCCGCTGTACATAAAGTCTTCAGCCATAGCTGCCCCCGCATACGGCGCGATATATTGCATCGGCGCTAAATCGCTTGCCGGAGAAGCCACGATTATAGAGTATTCCAAAGCGTCGTTTTTATCTAAAGTATCAACAATCTGCGCTATTGTGGAGGCTTTTTGCCCAATAGCAACGTATATGCAGATAACATCCTGATGTTTCTGGTTTATTATCGCATCAATAGCGATTGCTGTCTTACCCGTTTGTCTGTCGCCTATTATAAGCTCTCTTTGCCCGCGCCCTATAGGTATCATGGAGTCAATAGACATTAGCCCTGTTTTAAGCGGTGTATCTACTGCCTGTCTGTCCATTATTCTCGGCGCTTCACATTCAATAGCTCTTTTGTGTTTGGTGCGTATGCGTCCTTTTCCGTCCATAGGCTCGCCAAGCGGGTTGACCACCCTGCCAAGCAACTCTTTTCCGACCGGAACTTCCACAACTCTCTCAGAACCCAAAACCTGCATGCCTTCATGCACTTTTTCCTGATCCGAAAGGAGTACCGCTCCCACCATATCTTCTTCCATATTAAAAGCGATGCCATAAATACCATCGCCAAACTCCAAAAGCTCTCCGTATCGGCATTCGGTAAGGCCAATGATGTGCACTATACCGTCTCCGCAGTATGTGACGATTCCTTCACGCCTCATCCCCGTGTTTTTTATATTATAGGTATCAACCTGCTTTTTTAAATCGCTAATTGATTTTATGTACATATCCATATGTTAATTTCCTAACTGTCTTGGATCAGATATTTTTTCATTTCTTCAAGCCTGCGTTTTAATGAATAGTCATACATATGGTTTCTAATGTGTACCACAAATCCACCAAGCAGTGCTTTGTCCACTTCCTGTTTAAGAGTCACATCCTGTTCTATATGTTCAGAAAACTTTTTTTCAATTTTCTTTACTTTTTCATCACTAAGTTTAAACGCGCTTATCAGCAAACCATCCATCTGTTATCCAATCCTCTCGCGTTCGAAGAAACTTTCGATAATCCGTTCGTTATCCTTTGATTTAACTTCCCGTTCAAGCACTCTGGAAGCAATTCCAACAGCGAGATCGGCAACTTCCTCACGCATTCTCGCCTGCGCAATTTCACGTTCTGCCGCTATCTCGTTTCGGGTGCTCGCCATAAGATCTTTGGCGGATTGTTTAGCTTCTTCAACTATTTTTTCCGCGCGTTTGTTTGCGTTGTCGCGCGAAGTTTTTATTATTCCGTCAGCCTCTTTTTTAGAAGAGGCAATCAACGCTTCATAATCAGATGTCTTTTTTGAAAGCTCTTCTTCCTGACGGGCGAGATTTTCCCTGCGCTCGTCAAAAGTCGCGCTTCTGGCATCGATGAATTTTTTCACCGGCTTGTAGAGTAACCATCTCAAAAAGAAAAATAATACTACGACGTTTATTATGTGCGCCGCTATTGATACAAAGTCAATATTCATGCTCGCCTTCCTATTCTGGTGTCCTTTATGCAGCTTTTGCTAAAATCATAAGAGCTACTACAAATCCGTAAATAGCAGTGGCCTCTGCCATTGCGGCCCCAAGCAAAAATATTGAGTTGATTTTACCTGAAGCTTCCGGTTGCCTTGAAACGGCTTCAGCAGCTTTTCCTGTTGCAAGTGCTATTCCCAATCCGGCACCTAAACCGGTTAAAATCGCTATTCCTGCGCCTATCGCAATAAGTCCTGTATCCATGTGTTTCCTCCTAAATTTTATGTCAGTAAAATATTTCTTCTATTTTCATTACTCAATCGCTTCGTTAACAAATGCAAGAGAAAGTGTAACAAAAATCAACGCCTGTAAAACTGTGTGGAACAGTGTAAAATAAATCGACAAGAATGCCGGAATAATCCACTTCGTTGCCATCATAGAGTAAATAAGCTCCATTACAACCATTCCGCCTAAAATATTACCAAACAGCCGACAAGAAAGTGAAACTGGTACCGCTAAATCTGTAACTACTTTAATTATTGCTATTGGGTATGGCTTGTAATGCTGAATTCTGCCTTTTAATCCTTTTTTCTTTAAAGCATATACCTGAATCACTCCAAATGTAATTAATGCAAGAGCGATTGTTGCGTTTATATCTGTCATTGCAGCGCGAAAACCAAAAAGCTCGAGTATGCCGTTAAACACTATAAAAAGAGCGACGGTAAAAATGTATGGTGCAAGGCTTTTCGATGCCCAATTTTCAACTCTGCCTTCTGTGAAAACCTGCACCCCATCTACGGCCATTTCCAAAATCAGTTGAATTTTAGTTGGTTTTTCTTTAAATCTGGGAATGAGAAAAAGTCTTGCAATAACCGCTAATACTATTAAAATGCCTGATGCCAAAAAAGCTACCGCCAAAGTGTCTGTTACGTCAAGTATTCCAAAAAGATTTATACCTAGGGATTCCGGTTCAATGCTAATATGTTCCATGTTTTCTTCTTTCGCCTATATCCTCTGCGGATATACTTGTTATAGTTCTTTTTCCTTCTTTTATAGTATACAAATATACTCTTCTAATAGTTAAAAATCAATACAAATTTCTTCTGATCTGTGTTGAAACCCTGCCTTTATATAACAAATACACAATAATAAGACTCTCTGTTTGTGCATATATTGTTTGCTAACAGACTTCAACAATCCATGGAATATTTTTTTCAAACAAAGACTCATAAATAAGTTTTGTTTTGCCGTTCATTATCTTTTCAAAACCTGTAGCTATCGCAGAAATATCTTTTATATCAATGCTTACATCTTCTTTAAGGTTGGTTTTAGACAACACTAAACTTCCTTGTGTGGAATCAAAAACGAAACATCCGTCATTTTCTTTAATTATATTATCTGTTATTTTTATAACCATTTTATTTTTCTTTGCAGGGATTCCCGAAAAAACGCTCATAACATCCACTACCCTGCCCATACAATGAGGTTTGTCCTGAAAGTCCGCATCGCCAAGATGATACGGTGATATAAATTCAACAGATTTTTTGTATTTTGCGCAGAATGCTTTTGCGGATTCCAAAGGATTTGGGCATATCAGTTCGTTGAGTACCACTTTATCCTTTTTCTCTTCCACCAAAGCATAACCTATTATTTCTTTGTCTTTTTCAATAAAGTATGCTTTGTTTCCAACCTCTGATTGCTCCAAAAATTTTATCCTTTGATATTTTTCACGCCTAATTATATAGCCGTTTAGATTTTGCGTGTATTCTTTATAAACCGTTTCTGCCTCGGGCTTATAATCTGCTTGGTTAATCTCCAGATTACCCTCACCGGAAGTCACTGTGTATACTTGATTTTCATAGCAAACTTCATAGCCGTATTTCCTATAAAAATCATAGCTGAAAGGATATAAAAAAGAAAATGCGATTCCTCTTTTGCGCATTTCGATTAAGCCCTCTTTGATAAGCATTGCAGCATATCCTTTGTTTCGCGATTCTTCATATGTGGCAACTCCCGCGAGAGCCGCGGATTTTATTTCTTTTGAATTCAGCATCATTGGATAATTGTTAAAGTGCGCCATTGATGCCAGCTTATTATTGTGGAACAACAAAAAAGCATTTTCCGGTTTATAGATAAATTTGAAATACCACTCACGCCAAGCCTCGGAATCCTCTTGAAAAATAGCATCCCAGAGATATCTTACATCATCATAGTCGCCGGCTTGTGCAAACCGAATTTCATTTTTCGAAAATGTCATATTTTTTTACCATTTTATACGGATAATAGCTTTGCTTTGCCTGTCTCAATCCTTCTATTCCCATATCCTCTTCACGATTGATATATTTAAATCTGCCGAGAAGTTCACGTATCACAAACTGTTGATTTATTATGGGATAAACTCCTCTATGCTCAAAAGTTGCTTTTTCAAGATGAATCAGAGCCATGTCATCAGTCAACGCCTCTGCCACAGTAAAAGCCGCAGGCTCATCGTCCACATATATAATCGCGCCAAAAAGCATAAGCTCATCAAAATACTTTACCGCAAGCTCCACAGCGCTCTTTTCATTATACGGATCACTTCCAAAATCTTCTATCCACTTGTTAACAATATCTAGGCAATGATGTTTATTTGTATTATCAATTTTTCTATATTCATACTCTTTTTCTTTATTAAATTTGTTTATATGCGTGCGTTTTTTATGATATTTTTTACCCTTAAGCTCGCTTAAATCCTCGGTTAAATAAACGTAGTCATACATATCGGGGATTTCTTCGATGGAAAGCTCCGGCAAATTTTCTTTTATTATCTCCACACAGTAATCGTTTGCCGAGGCAATGCAAAACTTTCCCCCGTGACTTTCTATATCTTCTTTTATGTTGTTATATACTATTTTAAAGTCTTGCTGATCAATACAAATAGGCTGAAAATGCACATATTCGCCTGTGCTTGGTATAGTCGAGCTTATGTATATCGTATCTTCATCATTAAACAGTTTAATATCAAAAGATTTTTGCCAAATAAAAATATTGGCGAACGAAAACTCGCTGTTTTCAAATTCCGTCTTTTTAAGCAGGCTTACAAAAGCCTCTCTGTCTTGAATATTTATATTTTTTAAGTCTAACATACTTTTTTGTTGATTTTTCACTAAACGTGTTTTATACTACTGTAAACCATATTTGAAAAGAGGTTTACAGTGAGAAAACTTGATATAAGAAAAATTACCCTTTCGTCCATGTTGTTGGCACTGCTGATTGTCAGCGCCTTCATATCGATACCTGTTCCGTTTCTAGCAATAAAGATTACTTTGCAGACCATGATTTTGTTTATTATAAGTTCGCTGCTTTCGCCTCTGTATTCTTTTATAACGGTTTTGCTTTACATAGCTCTCGGCCTTTTCGGGCTTCCCGTTTTTTCAAGCGGCAGCGGAATTATGTACGTTCTTATACCGTCCGCGGGCTTCCTTTTGGGCTTTCTTTGCGCGACGCCTTTAATGTCTTGGGTAAACCGTCTTTCGTTTTCCACCCGATTAGTCCGCTATATAGCAGCTTCAGCGATAGGTATAATAGTAATATATGCTATCGGAGTACCTTATCTATATTATATCCTTAAATTTTACATGAGCAAAGATATTCCATTTTCTTATGCTCTGGTTTCAGGCGGCCTTATGTTTTTGCCTTTTGATGTACTTAAAGCGGTTGCTGCCTATCCTATTGTTAGCAACAGATATATCCATCAATCAATAAATCTTAAAGACTGACAATAATCCTGTCAATAATGTACACTAAGATAGTATATATTACCTCACGCGAGTTTGCAATTTAGGCAAGTTCGCTTTTTTTACGAGAAATTTATTAATACAATTATGTTAAAGCATACCCATGAGCTTCAACCATTTTTTTTACTTCTTCTTTGTTTATCTGTCCCCAGATTGTAAGCTTTTTATTGTCAAAATCTATTTCGGCACTCGCTACACCCTCTTCGCCTCGGAACGCGGCCTCAAGACCGGACGCACAGTTTTTGCAGTCCATACCTTCAACTATATAAGTCGCAAACTCCTTATCTTCAGCCGCTTTTTTAGCTCGTATTTTGCCAAATAAATTAATCAATCTTTTCACTGCGTAATAGACGACTAATACCAGAAAAAACGATGCCACGGCGATTTGAAGCGGCGAGCTGGTCATTGAGCTTTGTTGCGCCGCCGAGTACGCAAAAGACATGTCGACAAAGCTTGATATGTAATCAAGCAAAAATCCGAAACCCAACGCTGCTGCCGCGGCTGACAAGAAATAAATCGCGGTGGTTCTTTTGCCAAATTTTTTTGATATAAGGATTAATGAAGCCGCGTTAGTGAATGGCCCCATAAAAAGAAACACAAAGGCGGCCCCAGGTGACAAGCCTTTTGCGATAAGCATAACGGCAATTGGTATTGACGAGGTCGAGCAGATATACATCGGAGCTCCTATCACTATCATCAATAGCATTGAGATTATTCCGCTACCCAATCCTATAGAGACGATGAAGTCCGCAGGTATAACAACCGCAATCAAAGCGGCCGCTATAAGCCCTATTATAAAATGCACGGCAATATCATCAATGAATTCACCAAAAGCATATTTAAACGAGGTTTTTGCTCGCCTTCCTAAAGGTTCACTCTCTAAATTCTCCAAAACAATACTATTGACTTCATTTTTCTGACTTCTCCCAAAAAGCTTGACCGCAATACCCCCGATTACTCCGGATATGAATGCCGCCAACGGCCTATACCATGCAAACAAAGGCCCCATAAGGCCATATGTCGCTATGATTGAGTCAGCACCTGTTTGCGGAGTTGAAATTAGAAAAGATATAGCAGATGGGTCGGACGCACCTTTGTCTTTAAGATAAAGACCTGTAGGCACTACCCCACACGAACATAGTGGTAGCGGCACTCCCATTATTGACGCTTTTATAATCGGCCAAATCCCGCTGCCTCCCAAATGCTTCGCTATCCACTGTTTCTTTATGAAAACATTAAGAACTCCGACAAGCACAAGGCCTATCATCATATAAAATCCCATGTCTATAGCTAACTTGAATAGTGCGTTGAAAAAGTCGTTTATCATTAAAATTCTCCTCTATGTTTAAGATGCCCAAATGCGGTTTCTATCATGTCCGCAACATGTTCATCGTCCAGTTCATAAATACTGTGCTTGCCCTGCCTCTCATACTTCACAAGATGACTTTGCCTAAGAATCCTAAGCTGGTGGGAAACCAGCGATGGGCTTAGCCCTGTTTTTTCCGAAATACTATTTACACATAGTGGTTCATCAAACAAGCTATATAGTATGCTTAGCCGTCCCCTATCACCAAATACCTTGAAAAATTCCGCAATTTTATTTAAGGTATCCTCTTCTTTTATAATTCGATGCTTTATACTTTTCATTGTCTGCTCCCAATAAATTTACACTCAACAACATCTGAACGTCTGTTCATATGTTAATATTATAACACAGGAAGACTCTTGTCAATTATCAAAAAGAAAGAAACCTAATAAATAGGTCTCTTTCTTTGTTAAAAACTGTTTCAATTATAATATAACGTTAAATGACATTACCCTTTATTTTCTCTATTTTTTTATACATTTTTTTAGCAATTCTTTTTTCATTGTAAATCTCAACCAAAGTTATGATTAAGTATGCCACAAAAAAGAAAAGAAGTTTGAACAAGTAATTAATAGGAGGCGATTTGGGCAGTAATGTTCCGAAGAAAATCACACCTTCAAAAATATTTATCGCAATGTAACCAAGCAAGAAATGCACTGCATAAGCAAGCTTTATATTTAGTTTTTCCATTTCAAAAAGAAAGAAGCCTACGCCTATCACCGTGCCAACCAAAGCACTGAAAAGCAAAAGTTCCCTGAAAGATTGCAGCGATAAGTTACCGTCATTAAAAAGTCCAATTGCAATTACAATACTCATAACCAATATTGTTTTTTCTATCGTAAATAATATTTTTCTTATAAATTTTATCATTTTAAACTCCTAATTTGTTTTTAATTTCGTTGTAATATGATCTGCTAGAATATTCTTGCCTACCACTATTCATTTTAAAAATAAGTTTTTTGTTGAAATCCGGCACCAAATACTCAACTCCTTCAATGTTAATAATTACTGACTTTGAAATTCTCAAGAAATTTCTTGTCTCATACTTTTGCTGCAATTCAAATAACTTTTCATTAATTTTATACTGACTCCCCTTTGAGAAAAAAACAACACCATTATCATATGTATAGAAGCATTCAATATCTTTTAGTTCAATCAAATAAATCCTATCATTCAATTTTCCTGCAATTAAATCAATGTCTTTCTCACCAAATGCTTTCATAATTGTATCAGCTTTTTTATTATTTGGAGATATTTTTAAAACAATCTCGTCATCATTTAAGTCAGAATCATACATTAAGTTTACTTTCATTATTCACCTCTTTTTTCAAAGTGCACTTGATGTTTATAATTTATCACTATAGCTATTGTTAAACAACGATTTTCAAGTAAAAGGTACTATAGCGTAGCCAAGATGCATAAGTAAAGCATTAAATTGATATCTTTATTACAAATATTCTAATGTAATCTCTGAAAAATGCCTAGGATGCAATCTTATATTTATAATTATTATGTTTTAAAGTTACTAATTTCTATTTCTATTTGATTCTTCAATGATTGACTGTAACTTTGAGACATCATCTTTTAATGAATTCTGTTTATCCAGCAACACATTAATCTTTTTATTCAATTCTTCAATCAATAATTCTGACTTTACATTTAATCGATATTCGTTTTTTGCCTGTAACCTGTCCTTTTCTTCTTGCCTATTCTGACTCATCATAATTACCGGGGCTTGTAATGCCGCAACGCAAGACAATATAAGATTTAATAAAATGAAAGGAAATGGATCAAAAGCTTGTGAAACTATCCTATTGAAAATTATCCAAATTGTAATAATAGTAACAAAGCCGATTATGAATTTCCAACTACCTGCAAAATTTGCGAAATTATCAGCTATTTTATCGCCAAAATCATATGACATAAGATGTAGCTTGTTAATATCCTTAGAAATAACTTCCGACGATAAGATATTTGCAATATCTTCTTGTTCAAGCTCAGCCTTATTGTCTTCCATAATATTTTGTATAAGCTTTTTTATATTAGAAAATTCCATATCATTTCTCCCTTAAATAATTATTATGTTTATTATAATGCAACCATTCTATAATATCAATTTGATGGCAGTTGTAATAGATATAACGTATTTTTTACATCTTTATGTGATTTAAAAATAATATCGAATAGCAAAAGTTGTTTAAAAGCTGTATTTGCTTGTTTTCTTTGAAAACTCTTGGGTGATGGGAATCGCCTTCGCATCTAAAGATGCTCAGCAACATGTTTTGTTACACAAAACATTCGATTTCATTCGATTCTTCCACCCGCGCAAAAGGACCACCATTAGGTGGTCCTTTGGAGCGGGTGATGGGAATCGAACCCACGTGACCAGCTTGGAAGGCTGGAGCTCTACCATTGAGCTACACCCGCATATTATGCAATATTTTGTTTCACTCGCCCCCCAATGAGGCTTTTCGTTTTGAAAGAGTTTCACTTTATCTTTATAATATATTATACCACATTTGCTATATCAAAAGCTTCATTCTAAGCAAAATTTCAATGGAGCGGGAGACGGGGCTTGAACCCGCTACCTTCGCCTTGGCAAGGCGACGCTCTACCAAATGAGCTACTCTCGCATAAAATCTAAAGTTTAATTTGGTGCGGGCGGAGAGACTTGAACTCACACACCCGAAGGCACTAGATCCTAAATCTAGCGCGTCTGCCAATTCCGCCACGCCCGCACAAATTTTAGCAACGCCAGCAGAAACCTGCATTGCACATAAACTTAAGATTTTTTTTAGAGAGATTTGCTAGGCAAACCTCTCTCTTGGTGATTCATCGGAGATTCGAACTCCGGACACCTGGATTAAAAGTCCAGTGCTCTACCAACTGAGCTAATGAATCAAACAATGTCAGGCAATTTTGGCTGGGGCGGTAGGATTTGAACCTACGAATACAGGAGTCAAAGTCCTGTGCCTTACCGCTTGGCGACGCCCCAATATAAAGAAATAATGGGGTGAGAGATGGGACTCGAACCCACGATCCCCAGGACCACAACCTGGTGCTTTAACCAACTAAGCTACACTCACCACATGGCGCGTCTGCGGGGACTCGAACCCAGGGCCTACGGCTTAGAAGGCCGTTGCTCTATCCAGCTGAGCTACAGACGCATGCCGAAAGCTTTATCGCCGATTTTCAAGTAACTATTGCTTGACGTTTGGCAATTATACCATAGCGAAGCAACCTCTGTCAACAGCACATTGTACTGTATTTTTATTTTTTTTATTATCACTTTTAAATCAAAATTTTGCCATATCCCAAAGCCATTAAACAGTGCGTTTTTACACTTTTTTCTTGTCCAATTTTCTCTCGTATTATACCACAAAGGCGCCCTAATTCAAATGTATATAACAATATATTTTAATTATTACTACATTAATATATTCTCTCCAATTGTGGTTTTAACAATCATATTTCTTTGCTTTATTATTCATTTTAAAATCTGAGCCATAAAGGCAGAATATCATTGCGAGAATATTTAACCAGTTAATAAGCCCAAAAAGTATCCTTTTAATAACAGGAAGCTTAATGGGCTTTATATTATTTTCATTAATTTACTCAGTGAACGATATATTCTCCACTGATTATTTCATTAATAACGCGGATTGCTTCCTGCATCTGGTTATCTTTTTCGGTTGTCAAAAGCTTTGAGTCGTTTTTTGCTTCCTCATTTAAAATAACCTCTATATCGGGGATTATTCCAACATCTTGTGGGCAATTGCCGCTTGGTGTTAAATATTTGTTAGTGGTGAGCCTAAGCAGAGCGCCGTCAGACCATGATGTGAATCCTTGCGCCACGCCTTTACCATACGTTGTTTCACCCATCACCACACCTATGCCGTCATAATCCTGTATAGCGCCCGAGAGCAGCTCTGAAGCACTCGCGCTGTATTCATTTACCAAAACCACAAGCGGAATGCCTAGATAGCTTGAGTCGGAACTGTCAACGTCCCTGTTACCCTTGTTGTCAATAAGCGTTATTATCGGGCCTTTCGGCAAAAGAGTATCCGCGATGTCAACCACTATCCCTTTGTCACCGCCGGGGTTGTAGCGCAAATCAAGTATCATTCCTTCCGCGCCTGCCTCCAGGAGCTCATCAACCGCTTGGTGGAATAGCTCCGCGCAATTTCCGTTAAATTCATAAAGTTTAATATAGGCAATGTTTCCTTCGACCATTTTCCATTCAGCACGCTCTGATATTATTATAGCGCGGATCATAGGCATATCAATCTCTTCACTTCCTCTTAAAACAGTAACTACAACATCCGTGCCTTCATCACCTTTAACCATTTTGACCACTTCGTTGGCTTCCAGCCCAATGACATCCTGCCCATCGACTTTGTATATTATATCGCCGGGTAAAAATCCTGCTTTCTCCGCCGGGGTATTCGCATATACCTGTGTAACCGTAAGTGTTTTCGCTTCTTCGTCAATGTTCACAACCACACCAATGCCGGCATATTTGCCTTCATTTTCTTCATAAAATTGCCGCGCTTCTTCGGGTGTAAAATATGTCGCATACTTATCCCCAGCCCCATACACCAAGCCTTTTATAGCTTCGTCTATCATTGTTTGTTCGTCAATGTCATCAATGAAATTCTCGTTAATATATTGGTAGACTTCTTCAAGACGCTCGTATTTTTCCATATCTTCATCATCGATAGAAACGGTTTTAACAATCCTGCTCCCAAAAACGTAAGGAGAAAGATAGCTAAGCACAAACACCGTAGACACAGCCACTATCACAAAAAGCAGCAAAGCAGAAAGAAAAAGAGAACTTTTTCTAATCGTCAAATACCTTCTATCCTTATTTTCGTTTCCATTATCTTTGTCATTATATTGCATTCTAACACTCCAATTTTCACTTTATACGTGCCACGCCGGTTTCTTTTGCCGCTTTTTTCACTGCCTCCGCAACTGCTATCGCCACTCTTTTGTCAAAAGCCGGCGGTATAATAAACTCAGCGCTTAATCCATCACTTTCGGCTATTTTAGCTATCGCCCTAGCCGCCGCTATTTTCATTTCCTCGTTTATGCTACTCGCCCTGACGTCCAAAGCTCCTCTAAAAATTCCCGGAAAGGCCAAAACGTTATTTATCTGGTTTGCGAAATCGCTGCGCCCTGTTCCCACGACTGCCGCCCCCCCCTTTTTGGCATCTTCCGGGAAAATCTCCGGAGTGGGGTTGCTCATGGCAAAAACTATAGCGTCTTTATTCATCGATTCAACCATCTCGCAAGATACGACGCCGGGGGCAGACACGCCAATAAAGACGTCGGCGCCTTTAATCGCGTCTGTCAAAGAACCCTTTATGTTTCGGGGATTTGTCATGATTGCGATTTCTTCTTTGGAACTGTTTAATTTTTCTCTGCCTTCATAAATCGTGCCTGTTCTGTCGCACATGATGATATCTTTTGCGCCACAAGACAAAAGAAGCTTGGCGCAGGCAACGCCCGCAGCCCCCGTTCCGTTTATCGCTACTTTAATGTCTTGAATTTCTTTTCCGACTATCTTAAGAGCATTAATCAATGCTGCCAATGTAACTACGGCCGTTCCATGCTGATCATCATGAAAAACAGGTATGTCCAGACGCTCAATTAATTTTTTTTCAATTTCAAAACACCTTGGAGCGGATATGTCTTCCAGATTTATTCCTCCGAAAGTGAGCGCTATATGTGCCACTGTTTCAACAATCTCATCTACATCTTTAGTGTCTAAAATAATGGGAAAGGCGTCTACTCCGCCAAACTCTTTAAAAAGAACCGCCTTGCCTTCCATTACAGGCATACCGGCAAGTCCGCCGATATCACCTAAGCCTAGCACTGCCGTTCCGTCAGATACCACCGCGACAAGATTCCATTTACGCGTGTATTTATATGCAAGCGATATGTCACGCTCTATCTCTTTGCACGGTTCTGCGACCCCCGGTGTATACGCCAGGGACAGCTGTTCTTTATTGTCCACTTTTACTGTCGAGATTACTTCAATTTTTCCTCTGCCTTCTTCATGCATTTTGAGCGCTTCGCGCCTTAACGTGTCTTTATTCATTAAATATCCTTTTACTATAATTAAATATTTTTGTGCTGATTATTACCCTATTGTATAGAGTTGGATGAATTTAGGCTTTTGCCCAACATTATAAGAACTTTTAGCAAAACCGCATCTTCAAAATTTCTTAGATCAAGACCAGTTATTTTTTGAATCTTTTCAAGCCTATATATAAGAGTGTTTCTATGAATATATAATTTTCTTGCAGCTTCGGAAAGGTTAAGAGAATTTTCAAAGAATTTTTCAACAGTCTTTTGCATTTCATCGTTTAAAAGCTTTTTAAAAGTGTCTGTATATGACAAATCGTAAAATTGCTTTTTAATGTCCCTTGGGATTTGTTTCATAAACCTTTCAAACAAAAGCTTTTGGAAAATGAAAACTCTATTATTGCTTCCTTGTGCCAACCCAAGATTAATTGCTTCCTGCGCTTCATCAAAAGATTCGCATATACTTACCAATCCAAGTTTAAAATTTCCCACTCCAATATACGCGTGAACCGAGATATCGGTCTGCATGGTCTCATCTATAGCCAAAACCATTTGCTGTATTATTTCAAAATCGGCCTGATCTTCCACCATCTTTACCACCGCTACCGAGTATCTGTTTAGCGCCGTGACCACATCTCCGTTTTTGACGCTGAAAAG
Source organism: Christensenellaceae bacterium (assembly GCA_963675575.1). Taxonomy (GTDB): domain Bacteria; phylum Bacillota; class Clostridia; order Christensenellales; family UMGS416; genus JAGLOK01. The sequence goes on along the minus strand of OY776378.1, from coordinate 1,231,419 downwards.
ATTTTTCATCGCTGAATAAACGCTGTTCGCCTCACCGTCACGGGTTTGAATTATTATTACGCAACGGGCGGCTTCCGTGTCAATTTTGTAATCATTGATAGCTTCCCGCAAATCAAGCGGCTCTATCCTCCCCAACAGTGTTCTTCTGAAAACTTGCTCAAGCCCTGGCCTCTTAGGCGCGGAGTTTAGTATCTCCTCGCATAAGTTAAGCAAAAAGAAAACCGTGGGCCTGATAACAGTATCATCCTCGGAATGGACTACTAAAAATAAATCCTTTTCCCCTATGCTCATTTTAAAATATGATTTCCCCGAAATTTGTTCTTCGCTTAGCTCATTGATTATAAGCATCGACACATTGTCGTCTATTTCATTTTCCGCGGCATCCATCTGACTGGATACCACTATTTGCCCCGTTTCATTTACAATGTCCACCCTGGTATTTAAACGTATAGCAGCTTCGTCTAAATAATAATTTATCCTTTTATCAAATCGCATATTCCCTCCTTGGGACTCATTTCCACTACTTATTATTAATTATATTATTAAATTGCCTTTATTTTGTTTTCAAAATGTGACCTATTTAAAAACAATTGATAAACAAAAGGCGGAACGTAGCAAAGCCACATTCCGCCTTATTATATACTATTTAATTTATTTCATCAATGATACTTCTGTTTCTTTATCAAAGAAATGCACATAATTCATATCAAAAGCAACTCTGATAACGTCGCCTGTTTTTGAAGGCGACCTAGGCTCAACTCTGCCTATAATATTATCTTCTTTATCACCAATTTTAAGATATAGATAAGTTTCCGAACCCATAAGCTCTATAACTTCCACTTTTGCTTCTATTGAAGACTCCTTATGTTTTTTTATAAGCTCCGCCTCGTCATGAATGTTTTCCGGACGAATACCCATAAATAATTCTTTGCCAATGTAGGATTCATCTTTTAGCACTGCCGCTCTTTTTTCCGGTATTTTAAGCTTTGTTCCTTGAACCATAGCATAAAGCTCTCCACCTGTCTTTTCAAGCACAACATTTTCAAAAAAGTTCATCGGTGGAGTTCCGATAAATCCCCCTACAAAAAGATTGTTAGGCCAATCATACAAATTCTGAGGTGAATCAATCTGCTGGATATATCCGTCGCGCATAACTACGATGCGTGTTCCCATAGTCATAGCTTCTGTTTGGTCATGGGTAACATATATGAAAGTTGTCTGCAGTTTTTGGTGAAGTTTTGTGATTTCAGTACGCATCTGAACGCGGAGTTTTGCGTCCAAGTTCGAAAGAGGCTCGTCCATCAGGAAAACTTTTGGCTCGCGGACAATTGCACGACCAAGTGCAACACGCTGGCGCTGCCCTCCTGAAAGTGCCTTTGGCTTACGTTCAAGTAACGGTGTGATTCCCAATACACTGGCGGCTTCCTGTACTCGACGATCTATTTCTATTTTTGGCATTTTGCGAAGTTTGAGTCCAAATGCCATATTATCATAAACTGTCATATGAGGATAGAGCGCATAGCTTTGGAAAACCATAGCAATGTCACGGTCCTTCGGAGCCACATCATTCATCAGCTTGTCGCCGATATACAGCTCGCCGGCCGTAATTTCTTCAAGCCCCGCCACCATGCGTAGAGTAGTTGTTTTGCCACAGCCAGAAGGGCCAACCAAAACTATAAATTCCTTATCATCAATGTCAAGATTGAAATCGCTCACTGCAAGTATGTCCGTTGCATAGACCTTGAACACCGACTTTAATGAAACTGTCGCCATAAATTTTCCTCCATTTTTTTACTTAAAAATTTCTTTTTCAAGTGTTTGCTTTTTCAATTATATCTGCAATTTAAGATAAATGGTATGGTCAGCACAACCAAATTTATTTAAGTTATTTTTGTTATAATACCTAAACTTAATTATAAATCAACTGGAGTTTTACATAAATTTCAATTAATGAATGATATATTAAATTAATATTTTTTGTTCAATAAATATATTTGCACTAAAACTAAATGATATATTAGAGAGGAAGTGTGAAAAATAAAAGGATATTAAATCCATTCTAAGAAAACATCAAACGATCTATAGCATTTCGTTTTCATCGTTATTTGCGCTTTAATGTGCTGTGGCTTCAAAGCAATGCTTGTTTGAAATCCCGCCAACCCTCTGCCTAATTAGATTTATTTAAGTATTTTGGAAACCAAGTTAATAAAGGCAGTTCAATTATGCTATTTGAAAAGCGTTACTCTGTTTCTACCTTTTCGTTTGCTTTCATACATTGCACTATCAGCTTTTTTTATTATTGTATCCTGACTGTCGTTAATTTTCGCCAATGCAACGCCTGAAGAAATCGTAACATTCAACATGACTCCGTCCTTTTCGACTATTGTTTTTTCCACTAAAACCCTAGCTTTCTCAGCTATTTTCTCTGCATCGTCTTTCTCAACACCAGTTAGAACCGCCAGAAACTCTTCCCCGCCCCACCTGCCAATCAAATCGTTCTTTCTAAAAGCACTCCTTAGGGTTTTTGCAACTGCCTTAAGCACCAAGTCACCAACATCGTGACCGTATGTATCATTGAAATTCTTGAAATTGTCTATATCCACCAATACCACCGCATACGTTATTTTTAGGTTTTTATATTCATTTATTCTATTATTAATAAATGAATCAATATATCTTCTATTTGGCAATTCAGTAAGTTGATCATACAATGCAAGAATTTTAAGCTGGCTTATTTCCTTATTTATTTCCGCTTGCTTTGCATCGTCGGTAAATATTTCAGCAGCACCTACAATCTTTCCGTTGAGGTATAATGGGAAAGTTTTTACAGCCACGGCAACTCTGTGACCATTTTTATGGCTAAGGTAAAACCCGCCTTCATAGTCTTTCCCGTCATTCAATGTTTGATGAAGAGGGCACCCATTAAAACACATCTGCTTTCCTAAGTCATCCACATGATCCAGTATATTGTTATAACAGTGAGAATTTATAACTTCCTTAGAACTATAACCAGTTATCCGCTCAGAACCTTTATTCCAGAATGTAATTTTCCGTTCAGTATCAACAAAATATATGCCTTCATGCATATTTTCCAGCATCTCTTTGTATATACTAAAATCTTGAGACATTTGGCACCTCCCACACTTAGCTATAAACTTTTAAGATTGCATTATTTAACTTTAATTATATCACATAACTACATATCAAAGCATTACTTAGTCGTGCTTAGCTCACTTTTCTTTGTCAGCCGGAAGTTCGACAGCCCTTTTTATTCTCTGTTTTTTATAGTTAAATAAAACTGCACGGCTTCCCCCTTCAAAAAAAGCAATATGGCACATTCTTGATATTGCCTGTGGGGCAAGTCCAATGTAATCTGGCAGATATCTTTCTATATTATCTATGTCATTGAAGAAATTTCTTTTAAATTCTTTTTGGCCGCTTTCATTTTGAGGCTCAATACAAACAGGGTATCTTCTGGGTTTTTCCAAAAGTGACCAGTCAAAAAGTAGTTTATCTTTGAGCATTGTTTCATCTGCGCGATTGCTTTCCGACATGAAGTCATACAGCATTTCAAACTGCTTCAAAATGCTTTGAGTTCTGCCATAAAAGCCCGCATTCCATGCATACTCCATAAAGTTTTCAAAAAAGTCAAAAGGCGTTTCATATATATCAGCCACCCAATCGCACGAATATTGAAAATTGCTCGAGTTTTTATAAAGCTCCAAAAGATGTTCAATTTTTTCCAATCGACTTAATTCATCATATGATATATCTTTGGTTTTAAGAACTTTGTATGGCGCGCGCTCAGAATAAGCTATTCCATATTCTTCGACCTTTTCTTTTATAGCGGATCCTTTTAGCACCTTTAAAAACCCAAGGTGAATTTTATCGGTTTTAAGTTTATATACGTCGTTGAAAGATTTTTTGAAATCAGTGTAACTTTCATAAGGAAGGCCGGCGATAATATCAGCATAGACCGTTATGTTTTTTATTTTCGCGATTTCCTTAATGTTTTTGAGCAGTTTTTCACTGTCAACGCTGCGTGTTATCGCTTTGAGTGTTTCTGGATGCGTGGATTGCACTCCGGCTTCAAACTGTATAAGCCCTTCAGGCGCCTGCTTTAATATTTCTAGAAATTCATTATCAATTAATGAAGCTGTTATCTCAAAATGGAAGTTTGTCTGAGCACTGGGATAAAGTTTCTTTTTTTCAATAAGCATGGCAATTATTTTTTTCGCACGAGAGAGAGGATAGTTAAACGTCCTATCCACCAGCTTTACCTGCTTCACATTGTTTTCAAGGAAATATGAAAAGGCTTTTTCCACTTTTTCGAAATTCATATACGACATGCCGCCAGAGTTTCCCGACATACAGTAAGCGCATTTCATCGGACATCCGCGGCTTGTTTCAAAATAAATTATTTTATTTTCATACTCCGTAAGATTGTTATACAAAAAGGGCAATTCATCAAAATCAAGCTTTTCTTTGCGCGGTGGATTATCAACGATTTCTTCTCCCTTTCGCACAGTGGTTGCTTCGATGCTTGAAAAATCTTTATTTGATTGATACGCTTTAAGCCAGTCGAGAAGCGTAATCTCTCCTTCACCCTTTATAATCATATCAATAAAAGGATGCCGCTTCATCATGCTTTTGCTGTCAAAGCTCACTTCCGGCCCGCCAAAAAAAATAAGGCATTCGGGCAGAATTTTTTTTAAATTGCCCGCTATCTGCAAGATGTAATCTATATTCCAAATATAGCAGGAAAACCCGACTGCATCAGGGCTATTTGATACAATCTCCTCAAGAACGATGTCAAGATTATCGTTTATGGTACTCTCGACTATTTCTATATCATAATCTTCGCCGGCACAAGCCTTAAGGCAGCGCACGGCTAAGTTTGTGTGAAAATATTTTGCGTTTAACGCCGCCAAAACGATTTGCTTCATTTCTTTCCCACTTTTGATTTAAGTTCTTTATCAACTAGCTTTGCAAGCTGATGCGGCACTATTGCGTGTATCCTTGTGCCTTCATCCACATGTTCTTGCTCAATTATTTTAGATGCTCCGTTGAAAATCTTGGACGCGAGGGATCCATGCTCGTAAGGTATAACAACTTCTATCTCCTCTTCCTCTTCGTTTAGAAGACCTTCTATCGCGCCTAAAAGTTCATCTATTCCCTCGCCTGTCAGTGCTGATATCTTAACCGCGTTTTCCTCGCGGGTCAGCATAATCTGGTCATCAGCCGCGATATCGCTTTTGTTTAGCGCGATGACCGTCTTTTTATCTCCCGCCCCTAAAGACTCCAAAACTTCATTTGCCACTTTGTAGTGCATCATCATCTGTTCGCTGGACGCATCAACCACATGAACCAAGACATCTGCGTATGCGGCCTCTTCCAAAGTGGAGCGAAACGCGTCCACCAGATCATGGGGAAGTTTGTTTATAAATCCCACGGTATCCACCGCTAAGACACTTCGCCCTTCAGGCAGCGCAAACCTGCGTGTAACAGGATCCAGCGTCGCAAACAGCTTATCTTCAGCTATAACGTCCGATTGCGTAAGGTGGTTAAGTAATGTGCTCTTGCCGGAATTGGTGTAGCCGACAAGCGCGATAACTGGTATGTCATTTTTTTCGCGCCGTACTCGGTTAACGCTGCGGGTTTTTCTAAGTTTTTTAACCTGCTGCTCCAGATCGTGTACACGGCGGTTGATTCTGCGCCTGTCCGTTTCAAGCTTGCTTTCTCCCGGTCCTCGCGTGCCGATTCCGCCGGCTAGGCGCGACATAGACACTCCGGAGCCTACAAGCCTAGGAAGCATATATTTATATTGAGCAAGCTCCACCTGGAGCTTGCCTTCATGCGTAGAAGCACGACCCGCGAATATATCCAATATAAGCGTCGTGCGGTCGATTACTTTGCAGCCCATCTGAAGCTCTAGGTTTTTTATCTGAGCGCCGGAGAGCTCATCGTCAAAAATAATGAGGTTGGCATCTATTTCCTGCGCCATCAGCGATAGGTCTGCAGTCTTACCCTTGCCGATGTATGTTGAACTGTCAGGTTTGTTGGATTTATTTGATGAAGCAAGCTCACTGTGAAGTATCTCAGCTCCAGCTGTATCCGCAAGGCGCGCAAGCTCTTCAAGTGATTCCTTGCCTGTACCGTCAAGGTTTAATCCCACAAGCATAGCGCGCTCACCCGCTTTGGAGACAGACTCCAAAACATGCGCTTGCTTTGCAATCACATCATCGTTATATGCTATTTCATCCAGCACCTCAAGATGCGGAATTCTATCCGCTATCCAAGGGCCGTGTTCTATGTAATCGTAATCGCCGTCTTCTCTCAGATTCGTAAGCAGCGTAGCATTGACTCCGGTGGGTTTTCCACCATCACCCACTCCGATTACTATCATAGCGTCAAAAGTCATTCGCTTGAGTGTTTTAATATCAACAGTGGAAAGCTTTATCGACCCACCCGGATGCGTATGAATACAGCGAATGCCGGTAAGGCGTCTTTTTCCTCGTCGCACTCTGATGTCGGGAAGCCCCACCCTGTCGTGAGAGCCGACGGACACATCCATCACCATTCCGTCGCGGGCAACATAAACAGACACTTCCCGGTTTATTTTATCCGTAAAGCGGCACAATGCCTCCACTATTTCCTGAGACACCAGTTCATGGCGCAGGCTTTCCATATCGGCGTCATACAAGGCCTCCATTTCTTCCAGCATGGACTTTTTTATACCTTGGATGTTGCCGTGCACTTTCCCGTATTCTAGTGTTGTTTCAGTATGCTGCATATATAATTACCTAAGTATTACTCTTTCTTTTGTTGATTTATATTTCTATTCTCCGTCTTTTTCAGTAGAAAGCTCAGTTACTTTTTTAAACATCCGTCTCAGTGACCATACCATAAATACAATAAGTAAAATCGCGATAGCAAGCAACACCGCTGCGGTTTTTGCCTCAACTTCAAATACAAACACAGCTTGCATCAAAATAATTATTACCGCGATGTGCGATGATAAAATTATCCTCATAAGCTTCTTTAGATCGTCATTGCTTTTCAGCGATATCATCACCGCGAAAAGAATTGAAGCCACTAAAGGGGCAATCAAGTATGCAAAAGAAAAGCCATTCCTCGTTCCGATTGCGGAAAGCACCGCAGCCGTAACTATCATTACAATATTCATTACTGTATACACAGTTTTAGCTAATTTCATATATGCTCCCTTCCTATTAAAAAACCCGGCAAATAAGCCGAGTTTTTTAATTCTATTTTCTTCTTCTCAGAGCTGGTTGAACTGTTCAAAGCATTTCAACAGTTGAAAACCGTCAAAAAATTACCGATGCAAAGTTTGAGGCTATTCTTCCTCATCCTTTTTAGACTCAGCAATAACTTTCTCCGACATATTCGAAGGCATCTCATCATAACGTACAAACTCCGCGCTGAATGAACCTCTGCCTTGCGTCATTGATCTTAAATCTATGGCATATTTGAACATTTCCGCCTGCGGCACTTCGGCTAAGACCGCCTGCAGTCCGTTCCCTTTGGGCTCCATTCCCATGATGCGGCCGCGACGCCTGTTAAGATCGCCTATGATATCGCCCATGTAGTCGTCGGGAATAATAACTTCTGTTTTAACAATGGGTTCTAATATAATCGGAGTTGCTTTAGCAAGACCCGCTTTAAATGCAAGACTCGCGGCTGTTTTAAAAGCCATTTCCGACGAGTCAACGCTGTGATATGAACCATCATATAGCGTACAGCGCAGATTAACAACAGGATACCCCGCCAAAACACCTTTGACAATACTTTCTCTCAATCCTTTTTCAACTGCGGGTATAAAGCCCCTTGGCACAACGCCGCCAACAACTTTATCAACAAACTCAAAGTCCGCAGAGCCATCCATGATTGGCTCAAATTTTACCCAGACGTCACCAAACTGACCATGTCCGCCTGTTTGCTTTTTATATCTTCCTTGGGCTTCGACTGTCTTTTTAATAGCTTCTCTATAGGCTATTTTGGGTTCATTAATATCTGCACTTACATGAAATTTGTTTTTAAGCTTATTTACCACTATCCCTATATGCAAATCTCCCTGAGCTGAAATAAGAGTATCATGAGTGTCAGAGGATTTCGCAACCGTGAAGGAAGGATCTTCTTCTTCCAATCTGTGGAGCCCTGTAAAAACTTTATCTTCTTCACCGTTTTTTGTTGCGGATATCGCCATCGAATATGAAGGCTCGGGATATTCTATCCCCGGGAATATCACTTCACGCTTGGGATCGCAGAGCGTGTCGCCTGTTTTTGTATACTGTAGCTTGGCTAGTGCCGCTATGTCTCCGGCATGTACAGCTTTGAGCTCTTCCAAGTTTTTACCTATCAGTGTATAAACGTGGTTTAATTTCTCCTCGCGGCGCTCCTTCGGGTTTGTGGGATGAAGTGCTGATGTGAGAGTACCCGAAACAACTTTGACCAATGAAATCTTACCAACGAAATTATCGGCTATTGTCTTAAAAACAAAGCCTGCAAACGGCTCGTTGTCATCGCATTTAACTTCGCCTTCAACCGGAGTTTTTGGGGCTACTTCCGCTGGAGAAGGAATGAGTGCCAGGACTGCGTCCATCAAAGCTTTTACTCCTTGATTATTTACAGCCGAGCAGCATAGCACCGGAACTACCGTGCCTTCCTTTAAGCCTACCTTCAATCCTTTTGCGATGTCTGCCCCGGAAAGTGTGCCTTCTTCAAAATATTTTTCCATCAAAGCTTCATCCGAGCTTGCGGAGGCTTCGATTATTTGTTCATTGAGTTCTTCAAGAGCTGATGCGAGATTTGTCGGAACTTCAACTTCTTTTTTCGATTTTCCATCGAAATTGTAGGCCTTTCGTGTCAATACATCCACATAACCTATAAAGTCATGTCCTGATTTTATAGGAAACTGCAAAGGCACAACAGCTGTGCCGTATTTTTCTTTTAGCCCTGCTACAACTTTGTCAAAATTAGAATTTTCTTTGTCCATGCCGTTGACTACAAACATACGCGCCAAGCTGTACTTTTCACAATAATCCCAAGCTTTTTCGCTTCCTACTCCTAAGCCTGAAATCGAATTAACAAGAATAAGTGCGCCTTCCGTGGCTGTAAGACCTCCCGCCACCTCGCCGATCATATCGAAATATCCGGGCATATCTATTACATTTATTTTATTTTTATTCCACTCAAGCGGGCATAACGATGCCGATATTGAAATGGTTCTGTTTATCTCTTCTTGGTCAAAGTCTGAAACTGTATTGCCGTCTTCAACTTTGCCCATACGGTCTATTACGCTAGTGTTGAACATCATAGCCTCAGCCAGCGTTGTTTTTCCTTCGCCGCTGTGGCCTACTAGTCCTATGTTGCGAATGTCCTTAGCCAAATACTCTTTCATTGCCCGAAATCCCCCTAGTAGTTTATTTAATCATTATAAAATATGTTTTTTTCACCGACCATCATTGTATCAAACAAAGTGGATATTTCAAAGAAGAAATTTTTTCAAAATACAATTTGATATTGAGGCTACAAGAAAATTCCTGTATGAAATCATAGGTTATTGTAGTTTTCTAATTTCAGCTATTTATTTATTATATAAAATTTACCCATTACATCAAATATGAGCATACAATCTATTTGTTTCCAATATGAAGTGATATATGTATAATATTATATTATAGGTGACGCATACAGCACCGCTCTCGCAAACACTTTCTGTTATAAAAAATCGACTTAAAGGAGATTTATCATGCCATGGTGTAACAATTGCAAAAAAGAATATATTGAAGGCATTTCCGAATGCCCAAAATGCGGCTCAAAGCTTAAGGATAGTGCCAATGAGGCAACCATTAAAACTATAAATGAAACAAATAGCGGAGATTTCAATCACAATTTGGAATTAAAGCTTTTGTTTACCGCAGAATCTGATGTGCAGTATGCACTTATAACCAACGCTTTAAAACAAGAGAATATTCTTTTTACTACAGAAACTCAAAAACTATGGGATCATATGCAAATAATATATAGTCATACTCTAGTTGGTCAAAATGTATTTGTATCAGAAAAGGACTTTGATAAAGCAAAAGAAATATATGACTATTTCGCTGAACTTAAAAATGAATGGTTAGACAATAACGAGGATTAAAGGGACTAAAAAATATGCCATGGTGTGAAAATTGTAAAGAAGAGTATATTGATGGTGTAAAACGTTGCCGTGTGTGCGGCGACATTCTTTCTGACACATTGCCTTCAGAAGATAACAAAAAGTCACCCTTACCCAAAAAAGAGAAGAATGAATACAGAGAAGGTATAAACGAGGTATTTTTATTTGAAACAGATAATCAAGTAGAGTTTGCTCTCGTTACTGAAACTTTAAAATACGAAAATATTCCGTTTTATTTTTTGGAAAGTGGTTCTGGTGAATATCTTAGAATAATATATAACTTTAATATTTTTGGTAAGAAAATATATGTATCTGCACAAAATTACAATCGGGCCATAGAAATATTTGATTATTTTAATAACATTAAGTGCAAAGAAATTGATTACGACGAAACTTTAGATAAGATAGACGATAAAGTTCTGATTAGGTATATGAACAGAAGAAAAATAATTATATGGGCGATTAGAGTGCATCTTATTTTCAGTGTGTTTTTAAATGTTATTTAATTTTCATTCTCGTCGCCTTTAAATTCGCGCTCTTGCATATATACAATTGTTGAACCTATTTTTTCAAATCCTAGTTTTTCATACAAGGAATAAGCCGCTTTGTTGGCCGCAGACACCGCAAGCGCCGGAATCCTTCCCTGCTCATATATATACTCGCATACGCGTTTCACAATCTCTTTGGCGTAACCTTTGCGCCTTTGTTCTCTCGGAGTGCAAACCCCGCCAATGTATCCGTGAGAGGCAGTCATCGCATGAACATGGGCTTGAGCTACAAATTCTTTTCCTTTACTTAGAAACCAATATGGCTCAAGCTGTGTCCTCTCTTTTATGCGTTTTCTTAAATCATAAGAGTTAGACTTAAATCCAAATCCTTCCCAAAGGCATTTTTTTATAAAAGAAATATATGACGACGACAGAAAACGCCTGTCAATTCTTATCAACGAGCAATCCACACATGCGCCATCTTCACTTTCCCCATTGGGTTTATTTAATACCATTATGTCCAGCCGCCTAGAATCAAATTCTATTTTAACAGCTTCTGATACTTTATGTTTTTCGGGTAGATTTCCAGAAAGCCCCCACAGAGAGTGAAAAGAGAATTTTATAACAATATCCAATACCCCAAGATTCGCATTAGGACTTAAAGTGTGTACCATCACATTACCATCGTTAAAGCCCGCGATAATCCCAAGAACTTCCCCGAATTCTTTATATACAAAAAAATCGCCGCTTCTCATGGCAAATGCTTTGTATAAAAAACCTGCCGATGCGACATTCCCATATATAGGGCACGTGAAAGGAGAATGTTTTTGGAGATATTCCTTAGCTTTTTCGAAATCTTTTCTTTCAAGTTTTTCCCACATAATTCATTCCTTAAAAGAAAGCGGTCTTTTCATAAACTCCAAGAGCAAGTTATGATACTTTTCATCATCTCCATTGAAAATAAATTCCGTGGCAAGCGAATTTTGCGCAAGCATGTCTTTGTCTTCAAGTGTTTTCTTAAGATGGCGGGCAGTGCCGTACCTGCCGTCGAAAACATCTTCGCAGTCTGCTGCCAGCTTTATGTCATTTTCAATGAATGAATAATGGGTACATCCTATAACTACAGCGGATATTTCATTATTATTATATTCTGAAAAAATGTTTTCTAAATATTTTTTAATATTTGGAGACCCCGGCTTTTCTTCTTCAATGAGATTTGAAAGCCCCGGACATTCCACCGGAACTATATTTTCATCACCCAAACTTTCAAATAGCTTTTGAAACTTCATTAGTTTGAGCGTTACCGGCGTCGCAAGTACAAGGGTTTTTCTTTCACAGCCATTCTCGGCGGCCGATTTTATGGCCGGCTCCATTCCAATAATCGGAAGACTGTATTCCTGCCTGAGTTCGCTAATCGCGGCACTTGTAGCCGTATTGCACGCCACAACCACGGCCTTTACTCCCCTGTCGACAAGCTTTTTTACTCCATCTTTGGCAAGCAGTAGAATTTCTTCTTTTGTTTTTTCTCCGTATGGCGCATTTTCAAAGTCCGCAAAAAGAACATATTTTTCATTGGGAAGAAGATTTTGTATTGTGCGCAAAACGGCTATACCACCCACTCCCGAGTCGTAAACGCCTATCGGTTTGTTGTTCATATATGTTCCTTTATTCTTATAAAAACTGTTAATCAATAATATTCATTTATTATAATTTACACAACACTTATTTACAAGACGGAAAATACAGTCTGCGCTAAAGAGGAATCTGATTTAATTTAAATAACATGTTAAATCAAGTGCAAAAAAGGCAATTTCCAGGGCTGCTTTAGGTCACATAGCAAAAAAATTGCGTTTATCCATATAAAAAACGCACCAATTGCCACAAAAAGGTTGCATTGGCCTTGCAAACATGATAAAATTTCATCCGACCATCATAAGAAAGGAAGTAATTATATTGCCTAACATAAAGTCTGCTGAAAAGAGAATGATTCTTTCACAAAAGCAAAACCTAAGAAACCGTAAGGTTATTTCAGAGCTTAAAACCAAAACAAAGACACTGAATACAGCCGTAAGCAATGGGGCCGAGAATACACAAGAACTATATACTGAACTTGTAAGCTTGGTTGACAAAGCTTGGCAAAAAGGTGTTATGCATAAAAAGAAAGCAAACAGAAAAAAAGCGCAGCTTGCAAAGATAGTAAACGCTTAGAGAAGCTTTCTTATTTAATAAGAAAATAAAAAAACCGATTACTCGGTTTTTTTTATGTGCAATAAATTTTTTACTCTATATATTTATAAGTTTTATTATCAGCATCTCCGCCGAATTATCCACGCTAATCTTTCCCCTCTTTATCAAATAGTCTGCATCGGCGCACCATTGAGCTATCTTTTTTATCTTATCCCGGTTTAAACGTCCTGCTGTGCGCCGCATATTTTTTACCACAAAATCTTTGGTCTTAAGCTTGCTTGCGGCAGCCTTTATACCTGCATCGTTTTGTCCCGCGATTTCTTCCATGTAAAACAGTGCCCTGAATTGCCGTTCTATCATGGATATTACCGACTGCGGTGACTGTCCAGCCAAGATGAGCCTTCTGTATTCAGATATTGCGTGAGACCCTTCTCCTGAGGATATATGCTTGAGCATTTTAAAAACGCTATATTCTGCAGCGGCCGGACACACGCTATATATATCTTGCTCTTTAACCTGTTCTTGTCCCACGTAGGCCTTAAGCTTTTTCATTTCTAGATTCAGCTCCAAAAGCTCCATGCCAGTATATCCTTCAAGCAGCTTTATCATTGTAGGAGATATTAAAACACCCTCTTCTTTGGCCATTCTTATAAGATATTTTTGTTTTTGCGCATCACTTGGCGGTTTAAACTCCACGTCCTTTTCAATCTCTGAAAACAGCTTTACGCAAGCAGACGCCGCCTGCCCACGTACTATGAACAAAAGAACTGTTTCTTTCGGGCATCTTTTTATTATGTTTTCAATTTCTTTAAGCGCATTTTGGTTTGCGGCCTGCTTAAGCTGCGCCGCATTCATATTAAATAGTGAATGAGAGCAAACTGTGACAACTCGCTTTTGCGACATGAACGGAAGCGGAAGCATCGCTTTTTCAATGTCTGCAATATCGCAATCGGGATTATCAATTTTACCGAAGTTTATATCCTTTAGCCCCGGCTCGACATATTTTTCGATAACAGTTTTTACAGCGAGGTCTTTTATATATTCTTCGGTACCGTGCAGTAAAAAAGCGCTGTTTATCTCATCGGAATTAATTTTTTTGGCAAATTCGCCGTAGTTCAAATTATTTTCCCTCTTTTGTAAAAAGTATTTTTGTGCCTTCCGTTACATTATAGGTTGTTGTGCCCAACTGTTCAAGCTGCAATGTTGAGCTGTAATGCTCTGTGCTATTTGAGCTGTAATATAGCGAACCAAAATCTATGTTTAAAATGTTTTCGGTGCGGCTTTTGCTCCATCTGCTTGAAACAACTTCGTTAAAATATCTGTCAGTGAACGCCCCCTCTCGCAAAGAAATCGGATCAAGATATAGCAAAGTGCTATTTTCTCCAGTCAATAAGGCCGCATAATGAATTTTCGCGGTTTTAGATTTTGCTTTAAATTCCAAAAGCTCAATATCATACTCCATGAAGCCGACTTTATACATAGCTTCTGCTTTTTCGTCAAATTCCAAATTAAATTCATCAGCTACAGATTTTGCTGCGTAAACTGCCCCCACATTCACACCGTTTAAATCTTTCATTATCTCAGCCAAGGTCTCAGCTTCGTTACCCGAGTAAATCAATATATCCAAATCTTTTGCAGCTGATTTTTTAAGTACGGTGCGCGCAATCCAGCTGTTGTCGTTTAGCAAAAGTGCGCTTTCATTACCCTCTTGCATATATATAAACATTATTGTTCCGTCGGAATATGTCTTGACCACGCTTTGGTTTTGTGTGCTTATCTGAGCTATAATCATTGCTGCAAGCGAACACGCGATTAAAGTAAACGCGGCAATAATTTTAACTTTAGGTTTACTTTTAATAACCTGCCTGGAAACAACAGCTGTGCCCGCCATCCATAGAAATATAATAAACGCTGATGGTGAAATCAATTTTAGAGACGGAGAAAATCCGGCTAAAAAGTCCACACTTTTTATCATCACAAAAGATATGGCTTTTGCCGCGGTCCCGAGAATCGGCGCAAGAAACCCTATCCCTGAAAGCAGGCTGAATATAACTCCCAAAAACAAAAGCACTCCAGCAAGAGGTACAAATAATATATTGTATAGCGGCGAAAGCACAGATACGCTGTTGAAATAATACGCAGTTATCGGCCAAGTGAAAAAAATTACCGCCAAAGACACAAATGCCGCACTCATAATCTTTTTGCCTTTTTTCGTTACCCCGACATCGCTTATCTCGTTTATAAATAAAGATATCGCCATGACACTTGCACAAGAAAGCACAAATGAAATATCGAATATGCATAGAGGGTTGACAATTGCCATAAACAGCATTGCCACCCCCAGAGCATTAAGAGGACTTATCTTTGATCCCGTGATTTTTGAGACCATCAGAGCCGCCCACATGATGGATGCGCGCACCATGGAAGACCTAAACCCTGCAAAGAACATAAAAAGTAAAATGATTAAAACACACACCGATGAACTAATTATTATCGGAGTCCTTATCTTCTTCATAAAAAATAGGGCAGCAAGAAGCAATATGCCTATGTGAAGCCCGCTTGTTGCCAGCAGATGGGATATGCCAAGCTTTGAAAAATCGTCTTTTATGTCTGCACTTAGGGCGTTCTTGCTTCCTGTTACAACCGCATGCAAAAGTGCGGATTCCTCCCCTCCCACATATCTTTCAAGCTTGCCAAAAACATTCTGCCTTGAGCTGCTGAAAAATTCAGATATGAATGGAGGTTTGTTTTTTTTAACTATTTCTATTTGAGCGTAATGGGAAAGCGCTTTGTAAAAAATTTTTTGGGAAAGCAAGTCAAGCCTTTCGTCCATGAAGCCATACTCCACCGAGCCTGCGGGATACATAAGCTGAGCTTGCGCGCTTATGATACTTTTGGGCAAATAGTATTCGCCTTCAAGAAACGATGCGCTTTGCCCATATACTATAAGACTTACCCTTCCTTTTATGTCTTGTGTCGCGACTTCACCCAGTAGCGTTACATCTTCCAATATCAAAGCGATTGAGTTTTCGCCGTTTTCTATTACTTTAGCAATTTTGCCGGTAATTGACGCATGCTCTATAATCCCTTCTTTTTCAAAACCATTTTCCATTTTTGTCTGTGCCATAAAAAAACCAAGAACTCCAATTAAAAGAAAGGCTATAATTACTGTCTTTTTCTTAAACCCATATAGTACAGCGAAAGATGTAACCAAAATAAATAATATTACACCAATTGCAAATGTTGGGACTTTCGGGCCAAAAAAAATTGCTCCTTGAGGGAAGCCAAACATTTTAACAGCGGCAACTGCGCCCAGTATAAAAAATAAAGCGCCCATAAATATAGGGGCACTCTTATAAAGCTTAAATTCAAAATTTCTGTCTTTTTTCATATCTTAATTATCAGACTCTTTTTAGAAATAATAGTGTGAGCAAAAATTTCCTTTGCTTCGCCAAGCAGCGTTGCCTTGTCCGCCTTCGGCGAAAAGTGGGTTAGCATAAGTCTCTTCACTTTTGCTTTTTGCGCCATAATGGCGGCCTGCTTGGCGCTGGCGTGCGGAGCCTCCGGCCAATGTTCTTTTTCGCTAAACGCTGCATCGCAAACGAAAAGATCGGCATTTGTAGCAAAATCTA
Organism: Christensenellaceae bacterium; assembly: GCA_963675575.1. Classification (GTDB taxonomy): domain Bacteria; phylum Bacillota; class Clostridia; order Christensenellales; family UMGS416; genus JAGLOK01. The sequence continues at coordinate 1,214,926 of OY776378.1, read as the reverse complement.
TTAGATTTTCGTCATACATCGTGTCCCCTGAATACACCAACGCCTTGCCATGTTTTTCAACTCTGACAGCGTAAGCTAAAACAGGGTGCATTACAGGAGTGAAAAATATTTTTAAATTTCCAAGAGTATAGTATTTTTTGTAATTTATTTCTATCGTGTCAAAATATTTGCACCCGTTTAAAAGCCACGCTTCCGATTCAGGTTGGTTTGGCATGTAAACAGGAAGAGCATGCTCTCGCTCTTCTAGCATCAAAGCATATCTCATCACCAACATATCGCTCATATGATCTGCATGCAGGTGCGAAAGTATCACCGCGTCGAGCTCTTGCAGTGAACATTTTTTTTGAAGTTCTGACAAAACCCCACAGCCGCAGTCAAGCAATATCTTTATGCCATCGGCTTCAAGAAGATACCCCGAGCATGTGCTGCCGGGGCCGGGGTATGGCCCCGAATTTCCTAAAACCGTAATCTGCATTTATTTTTTCTCCTTAATCTTTGCGGCAAATTCGTTTATTCCTTTTATCTTGCCCAAAGCACTTATAACCAATGTTCCTATTACGACTCCCGCCACTCCTTGCACAAGGTTGCCAAGTATATTGCCAAAAGCCGCAACTTTTGGTATCTCCAACAGAGTCGCCGCAAAATATTCGTATGCAAAATATCCAACAATCATTATCAGCGCGCCTGCCGACAGCGCCATTATTTTCGACATAAGCTTTTGATTGAAGTGTTTAAGCAACACCCCCACAACAAAGCCCATAAGTCCTTTTATAATAAGAGTAGCCGGCGCATAAATGACATAACCCGAAATTACATCCGCAAGGCCTGAGCCTACCGCGGCCGCAACGCCCGCCAAAGGCCCTAGAAACCAGGCCGCGGCATATATCATCGAGTCGCCGAGATTAAAATAAGCCCCTGCACCGACTGGTATGACAATAACAATTGTTGTAAGCATTATAAGGGCTGCGAAAAGCGCGGCAAAAGTTAGTCTTAATATGTGAGTGTGGTCTTTCATCTTAGTCAATCCCCATTTTTATTTATTTTAACCCTTTTAGGTTTTTTCCCATATCTTAGCTTTAAATATATAGCATACGCCGTTGGGGCCGCCAAAATCGCTGTTAGCCACCACGAAGCGTGAAAGCTAATGGGCGTATAGTTTAAAAGCCAATAAAACACAGTCGAGAACAACGCAGTGTGTGCAATGGGATATAATATAGTATACCATTTACCTTTATCGTCCGGAAGCGGAAGAAGCATTGTTAGCCATCCAACCAGCAATCCAGCGCCATAAAACAATCCAGTTTTTAGAAGAGAACACATAGGTAAATATGCAAAAAACATAATTGTGAAAATATATGCGGCAATTCCGGAAATAATTGGCAGAGTCGCAAACTTTAATATATTAACATAAATCCAAAACGAGTCTCTAAGCTTATTAAAGTGTGACGTATATTCCCCTTCTTCAAGATACACCGCCTGCATCGGAAACTCCGCATAATCTATATTGTTTTTTCTCAAGTCCAAAAGCATAATGTTTTCGTATTCAAATCTTTCGCCTTTTGTAGATATGAGTTTTTCCATAATTGTTTTAGGGAAAGCGCGCAGGCCACATTGAGTGTCGCCAAACGAAAGACCAGTAAGTATTTTGAAAGCAAGTATTGTTATCATATTGCCAATCAAGTTGGCGACAGGCACATTTTTCCCACGGAAAAACTTTCGAGTACCCAAGATTAGCTTATCCGGATGGCTACGCATTGTTTCCAGAGCTTCTTTAACAGAGCTCGCGGGATGCTGCCCATCAGCATCGCACGCCACCACGCCTAAAAGATTATCATATGTGTTTAAAATATGATTGAATGCGCTCTTCAACGCACGTCCCTTACCCAAATTTACTGCATGGTATATTATATCGCATCCTGGGTATTCCGATTTAACTTTTTCGTAAATCTCTTTGTATTTTTCGCCACTCCCGTCATCAATTACAACAACATCACAAATCCCCTCTTTTTTAAGGCTCTCAATAAATTCAAGAAGCCGTTCGTCGGGCTTATATGAAGGTATAAGTATAAGTTCTTTCATCTGGGCTCCTATAAAAAATATAATTTTTTCCTGCTTAAATCCAATATATAATATCACAATTATCTTCATTTTGTCATCACAAAAGACATTTTCCTTGAATATATTCATTTTTTTGATTAAAATCATATATATAAATTTCAATCAGAAGGAGTATGTTATGAGAATTTTCGGAGCGGTTTTTTGGGCTGTTATTTTGATTGTAATCGGAGTTGTTATAATACTCAACCAAACTTTCGACTGGCATATAAGCGTTTTCGCTATTGTTATTGGCATCATTTTAATTTTTTCGGGCATTGCCATTATAACTAGACCTGCTAATACCGGTATAAACGGAGTTTTCGCAAACGGCGAGATTAAAAGCATTAAAAGCGGAGAAAACAGTTATGTTTTTTCAAATGTAATTCTGGATTTGAATGATATAGCAGATGATAATATTGAAATTAACTGTATTTTCTCAAGTGTGAAACTTCACACATCCGGAAAGAGCGTCAAAATTAAGGCCAATGGTGTTTTTTCAAACACCGCGTTTCCCGATGGTTCAAACTTAGCTTTTGGCGACAGAACATATGAGCGCGACGGTGCAAACACTGTCAACATTGAAACAAATTGCGTTTTCGGTTCTCTTATTATTGACTAATCAAAATTTTAATAGCCATTATAAAAAGGCATTTGAAAATTCAAATGCCTTTTTACGTAATAATAACAAACTAAGCAAGAGATTATTTGCTTAAGCCTCAATAACTTCAATCACCATCGGAAGCAACCAGCCACTCAGAATATGCCCCTTTGTAAGCAGAATAATACGTCTCAACTCTATATCTATATCCTATTACCACTTCTTTTTCCTTGAACAAAGAACAAAATGAGCCAATGCACTCGGTTTCCCAATTTTTTATAGTGGTCCAATCTCCATCATATCTTTGCAAATATACCGAAATATTAACTTTGTCAACCTCCCCCAACGTCTTCATTGAAGCTACAATGTTTGCGTTGCCTTCTTTCGAAATATCCAAACTACAATCAGCAAATCTTATGTATTTGTAGTTTCCGTTATCAGGTTCCTGATATTGTTCTCGAATTGAAACTATCTCCGTCATGGCTTCTCCTTTGCATTTGGGCGTTTAATATTAAGACAGCTGAAAAGAAAAAAGCGTTGCAATTATTGTACCTTTTTAAGTAAATATATTGTGAACAATATTTTAAGCATGCATAAACCAGCGAAGCCGTATGATTTTACGGCTTCAGATTCGTTTTATTTGAAAAGTGTATTATCTTAGATAAGTCGCAGCATATTGTCAAACACCAACTTGTTGCTTGGGAAGCAATGGCGAGCATGCCGATTTCGCCTTCCAGCTCAGCCTTTATGGAGCATGTGTCGAAGGTCTCTATATCATTTGTTCTAAAAAGCTTTGCTTCTATCCTTTCTATTTTTCCAGTGCTGTATGGTTTAGCCCCCGCGAAATACAATAGATTCAAAAAGTAATTTGCCGCATCATTATTTGCAACACTGCTATTTATAAGTCTTCCGTCTTCGTCACACACTTTCCCCAAGTAAGGGTTGGATGAAAAATATGATTTTGGTTTGGGTGAATGGCAAATCATCTTCATATCAATAAGCCCGCCCAAATATCCGCTTAAAATAATTTCCTTTAGTTTGATTATTGCATCATTATAAATCGTTTCATAGCCGACTAAAACTTTTTTGCCGGTAATTTTTTTAAAATGTTCAATTTCTTTTGCGTCTTCTAGGCTTCCTGCCAAAGGCTTCATTATAAATACATGCGAATCGTTTTCCATGGCGGCGCACGCGTGTGAGCTGTGAAGTCCAGCATGGCTTGCGACAATTGTAAGGTCTATGTCAAGCGCATCATACATTTCCCTTATATCCGAAAAAAACTTCACACCTTTAAAGGCGATGTCTAAATATTTTCTTTTTGAGTTTTTCGAGATATCTGCAACCGCCAAAAGCTTTGCGCTGTGTTTTTGAGCATCATGTAGAATCTTTTTTACAAATTCCTCTTGTTCATCGTTGATTCCCGAAAAAATAATAGCGATATTTTTTGTGCCATATATCCTACTTATCAGACATCTTTAATGAAGCCAAATGGTTAAAACATAACTTAGCTGTCTTTTTGCTTTTTCCCACCCACCAAAGGCCGAATAATCGTTGCAAAAATCTTCATTACCGGGGTTTCCAAATCACTTTGTACTTTTTTAAATTCTTCTCTCACTTTTATGCTTTGCGGGCATGCTTTTTCGCATTTTCCGCAATCAATGCACGAGGTTGTCCAATGAGGCTTGCCATCAGGTGTTTTTGCGCCAGCATAAAGAGCGTAATCCATTTTAGATTTGTTGTTTTTGAACATATGATAGCTGTTTAAATATTTAAAAGCATCAGGTATATTTATGCCTGCAGGACATGGCATGCAGTATCCACAACCTGTACAGCCCACTTGCATAAGCTCTAAATATTTGTCGCGGACTTTGTCGACTATAGCAAGTTCCTGACTGCTCATTCCATTTGATTCAGCTCTGTCGGCAATTGCGATGTTTTCTTTTATATGCTCCATTTCGTTCATGCCCGAAAGTAAAAGAGTCACATTAGGATTGTTATATACCCAGCTCAATGCCCAATCAGCAGCGCTTTTTTTAACAGGAGCGGTGTCATACATCTCTTTTACCTCTTTTGGCATCTTACCCACCAGAGAGCCGCCGCGTAGGGGTTCCATTACAATTACTCCCATGCCTTTTTCTGCAGCACGGTTTATCCCCGTAATCCCCGCTTGGAAATTTTCATCCAAAATATTATATTGCACCTGGACAAAATCCCAATCATAGTCCTCTATTATTTTTAGAAACTCTTCACGGCTTCCATGAAAAGAAAAGCCAACATAGCGAACCTTCTTTTCACTCTTAATCTTTTCTATAAATGAGAATACATCAAGTTTCTTCATCCGCTCCCATGTGGGGCCGTCCAGCGAATGCATCAGATAATAATCAATGTATTCAACTTGAAGCTTTTCAAACTGTTTATTAAATATCTCTTCCATCTTTTCTTTTTTATATATCATCATACACGGAAGCTTTGTGGCGATAAATACTTTCTCGCGCACCGATTTATCCGAAAGTATGTGCTCACCCAAAAAGCTTTCGGAAGCGCCTCTGTGATATGGCCACGCCGTATCAAGATAGTTCACTCCGTTTTCAATCGCGTAAAGCACTTGCTCTTTAGCTGTTTCTACGTCAAAGTTACTGAAAAATCCACCGCCGCCACCGCTCTTTTGTTTGAAGCGCATGCACCCGAAGCCCAGCACTGAAAGCTCATCATTTGATTTCGGCATTTTCCTATATTTCATTTTTTCTCCTATTTATATGTTTTTTTCAAATTGTAATAAATAATATTATAACAGAATTTATAATATTTCGTACAGAGTAATGTTTGCATGATGAGTTTGTTTTTTTTAGTAATCTATAATACAAAAAAAATCGTTTTTCTTCTCACTTGTTTTCCAGTTCGCTCTAAAATATAATCTAAATAGGAAAAAAATAATGGGAGGTTGAATATGAATATAAAGAAGTTGAAAACTTGGTCTATAATTGGTGTGTTCATAATAATGACACTGGCCGCTCTATGGCATTTTATTTACGCCAGGATTCCAAGTGATTTTTCGGCGGTTATTTTCCCTGTAAACGAAAGCCCTTGGGAACACATAAAGCTATTTTTCTTCCCAGTGCTTATTTTTTATGTAGTTCAATATATGACCATAGGCAAAAAGTTTAAAAACTTTGTATTCGCTCACGGCATCTCACTCTTAGTAATGCCGCTTATTATGTTTGGAATGTTTTACGGCTATCGACTTGGGCTGAAAATCCCGGAAAGGCTGATATTTGACATCATCATAACCTTTATTACCATTTGCCTCGGTTCGTTTATTGGCTATAAAATAACGGTTTCACAAAAAGATTTCAGCAAAAAGGGCTTCATTGCAATAATCATAGCCACTGTGTTTTTCGCAGTAACCACTGTATTTACTTTTTTCACGCCGGAAGTACCATTGTTTTATGATAAAAATACGCAGGAATACGGTATCCCCGATGAGCCTCACGATCACGACGAGCATTAAAAATCCCTTAATTAACATGAAAAACGCACACGATTTTACGTGTGCGTTTTAATATAAAAGTTTAGTCGTTAATTTATCTTCCTCTGCGGCTGAACATTCCGTGGTCTGAATATGCGCGGACATCATACTCCGAGCAATATCCTCTGCCCATCATCCCATATGTGGGGCAAATTTCCCCTGTGTATGGATTTACCGTCAAGCCCATAACTTCATCGCCCGATTCTTTGTCAATTATCACAAAGTAATAATTTCCGTTATCAGGAGTAATCACTTCGTTTATAGCTAAGCCATCGGCGTATTCACTTATATATTCTTCCACAAGCGGCGTAAGCTCGTCTAATTGCATTTTTTCACCATCATACACTTCATCATCGCTGTCGTCGAAATATTCGCGCATCATACCGCCGCCGCGATAGTAAGCATCATCATCGTCATACATCATACCGCCGCAATAAAGCGATTCATCATCCGACAAATTTGACTCGTAATTGCTATATGTGATTGCTTTTCCAACTATTCCCCCTGCCAGTAGCAAAACTGCGACAACAAGGATCACTATCATTAATTTTTTCATGATTTTCACCTATTTCTAATTAAGTACATTCTTGCTCTTTAAGTATTCTTCTTCGGTTATTTCACCTTTAACGAACTTTAAGCTTAAGACTTCAAGCGCTTCGTTTGACACCGCTTTCTTTTTGCCGCCTTTTACAACCAGATATGCGACCGCCGCAATGATAAGTACCACGCCAATTCCTATAAGCCAGTTCCATCCACTGCCCAAAAAGCTGTGTCCGAAGTATCCGCCAAATGAAGACATTCTTCCGCCATGCATCATTTCAATTACCTCCTTATTGATAAATTATTATTTTTTTGAAATTACAACATTTGAATGATTAAACTTACAAATGTTTTTTACATGTGAAGTATATTTTATAAATGTGGGGGAAATATGATTTTATAAAAATCTTTTTAAAATCTATATAAAAATAAACCCGCCATAATAAGGCGGGCTTGCGCATTAAATTCTATTAGTTTAAAGCCCAATATCCGCGGCTATTTTTTTCATCTCGTTTAAGGCGATTTCTATAAACTCCGCACGCTCTATGCCCAGATTTACGCAAGTGTCGATTTGTTCGCGGTTTGCCCCGCGCGCGAACGCTTTATCCTTAAACTTTTTCTTAACTGATTTCACCTCGACGTCCGCAAGCTTTTTGCTGGGCTTGACCAGAGCACAGGCAGTTATCAGACCAGTTATAGGATCCGCGCAATATAACGCCCTGTCAAAATCGCTTTCAAGTGTTGTACCGTTTTCTTCATTATGCGCCATTATTGAGTGAATCAAATCATTGGGCAAATCATACTCAGCCAGCAATTCCTTGGCTACAAGCGCGTGCTTTTTCGGCTCATCAGCTGTAATTTCATAATCAACATCGTGCAATAGCCCAGCCAGTGCCCAAAGTTCTTCATAGCGTCCAAGCTTTTTTGCAAGCCCGCGCATTACAGCTTCCACCGCAAGTGAATGGTTTATGAGGTTTTCCGACTCGAGGTTTTGCTTTACTATTTCCAACGCTTTATTTCTGTCCATATATTCTCCTCCTACCACAGATAATGAACCGGTTTTTTGATATATATTTCATATATTTTTTCAACCTCATGCATTTCTTTTTGGGACAAATCTTTGAATTCAGATGCATTTGTGTTCATTGCGATATGTTCAGCCCTGCTGGCTCCGGGTATCACACAGCTTACTTCATCAAACATCAATATCCACTTAAGAGCATACAGCGGAAGATTATCTTTTCCAAACACTTCTTTAAGCTTTTCCACAGCATTAAGCCCCGTCATATAGTCCACTCCCGAAAAGGTTTCGCCCTTGTCGAAAGCCGCCCCGTCACGGTTAAAGTTTCTGTGGTCGTCTTCTGAAAACTTTGTATCCAATCCAAATTTACCGCTCAAAAGACCGCTCGCAAGCGGAACTCGCGCCAAGATTCCCACATTTTTCTTTTTAGCCTGTGAAAAGAAAAGCTCCGCAGGGCGCTGCCTGAACATATTAAAAATTATCTGAACCGAAGCTACCCCGTCAAACTCGATCGCTTTTAACGCTTCTTCTATTTTTTCCACACTTACACCGTAATGTTTTATCTTCCCCTGCTTTTTAAGCGATTCCAGAGTATCGAATGCTTCAAGATTGTAATATACGTCGGTAGGCGGACAGTGGAGCTGTATTAAGTCCAAAGCTTCCACATCCAGTCTTTTCAGACTTTCTTCAACAAAGCCCGCTATGTTTTCTTTGTTGTATCCGTCGGCGACATGCGGATTTAGCTTGCGCCCGCATTTTGTGGCTATATATACTTTATCTTTTTTTGTTTTAAGGAATTTCCCTATCGATTTTTCTGAAAGCCCGTCATTATATACGTCCGCCGTATCAAAGAAATTTATGCCGTTGTCATAAGCCTCGTTTAATATTTCATCAGCTGTTTTTTCACTATAGGTGTCACCCCATTTGCCGCCAAGCTGCCAAGTGCCCAGCGATACTTCTGATATTTTATATCCTGTTTTTCCAAGTGTTCTGTATTTCATATTATCTCCTTGCCTAATTCGTCGTTTAGCATAATACATAATCACATTATAAAATAAGCGTCTTTACCATTGCGACATACTTATAGTATAAATCTGTCTATAATTTTAAATTGATATGCGCTTGTTTGCAACACTATTATTCGCCTGAAAGCCATTTATAGACAACGGAAACATATTAATAAAAAATCTTCTTGACATATATTTCTATATGATTTAAAATTAACGTACAAATATATTGTACGTGCCATTAACTTGCAAGGAGCTTTTATGAACATTAAAGTATTAAATAATAAAAACTTAGTGCTTGTGATACTCGGTCAATTTGTATCCGGTTTTGGAACATTCATGCAAAGCTTTGCGCTTTCTTTGTATGTATTAAAAAAGACAGGGTCAGCCTCACTTTTTGCATCAGTTCTTGTCGTCTCTATAATTCCGCGCATTTTGCTTACACCTTTTGCCGGCGTAATAGCTGACAGATTCAGCCGTAAAAAGATGATAGTCATAATGGACTTTCTTAGTTCTTTGGTAGTATCTGCTTTTGCTGTAGTATTTATTATATACGGCGAACTTAGCCTGTCATCCATTTATATATTGGCGATATTACTTACTGTAATAAGTTCATTTTTCACGCCATCGATGAGTGCAATCATTCCCGATATAGTTCCTAAAAAAGATTTGGCGGACGCGAACAGCATACGCATGATGCCGGAATCGATTTTGAACCTACTTTCCCCACTGACTGCGGGTGTACTTTTCGGGTTATTTGGTCTATTGCCCATTATGATAATAAATGCGATAAGTTTCTTTGGTTCAGCAATAAGCGAATTGTTTATTAAGATAAATAAAGAAAGTATCCTAAAAAAAGAAGGAAGAGATTCCTATTTTGAATCACTGAAACAAGGTCTCAAATTCATAAAGACATTGCCTGAAATAATTCTGATGATTTGCGTTGCAGTCGTTGCCAATTTCGCTCTCGGACCAGTGTTTTCAGTCGCTCTTCCTATTGTTTTGCTTCAGGACTTCGGAATTTCAGAACAGCTTTATGGTTTGTTCAATTCCCTTACCACCGTGGGAATGCTGATAGCTCCTATATTTGCCGCGAAGATTATCAGAAAACATCATTATTCAAAGCTTGTTTGGTCAATTATAACTTTCGATGGCATACTCGCTTTGATAATCGCGGTGCTTTCAATAAACGGAATATTCTCGCAAATAATGATAAATTACGTTTCCATGCTTTTTGTCATCAACATATTATTGATAACCGTCATCTGGGTTAATCTCGCCATAAGTACCGCAACACAGCTTTTGGTGAGGCGCGATATGATGGGAAGGGTTTCATCAGTCATAGGCACATTCGCCACGATAGCAAGCCCTCTGGGAATCGCCCTCATGGGCTATCTTTTGGAAATAAGCAAAAGCTATTTGATAATGGGAGCATACGCCGTTTTGCTTATAGTGGTAGGTCTATTGTCCAAAATGGGATTTACGTCGCTTGAACAGAAAGGCAAAATGGATGTGACGTTGGGACTTGATGTTAAAGAAGAAGGAGTGCTTGAAAATGCCTGAAGAAAAAGTGAAATATATCACTACACTTAAAGAAATCCGCGTTATGAACGACCCCTACAGGCGCGAAATTATGACTACAATGTCTTTGATTGATAAACCCGCTACAGCAAAAGAGATTGCAGACTATATGGGCGAACCCCCATCAAAAGTAAACTATCACGTTGGCATACTTCATAAATATGAATTTATAGATTTGCACCACACTGAAAATATAAACGGCATAATTGCTAAGTTTTACCTAAAATCTTCAGCTATTTTCAAAATACGTATTGATAGTAAAAACTCGAAATCAAAAGAAATATCAGCTTTACGAGATGTTATTTCCTCCTCATTTGATATGGCGCGCGATATATTTATTACACAAGTTGCAAAATCAATTGAATGCGAAGATGAAAAAACTTCTGAATGCTCAAAAACTAAATATGAAGAAGACCTCCTTTACTCAAAAAAAGTATATATGAGCAAGGAAGAGCTAAGTGAGCTTTATAACTTTGTAGACAGAGTGGCTGCAAATAAAAAAGGCGGAAGAAAGCTCTATAGCTTCTTCGCCTCATATGCTGAAATCAGAGATACCCCTCAAAAATAAAAGGCTTTCAGTCAAAAATCTTCTTCAGTTTAACCATATATTCATAATCTGTTCTGTTTATCTTTATTGGGGTAATCGAAACGTATCCATTCTCAAATGCATATGTATCGGTGCCCTTTGCATTTTCAATCTTATCCCAAGTGCCGCGAGCCCAGTAGCTCTCCCCTTCCAATTCAAATTCATGCAAAAAGGGCCTAAGCCCTTGCTCGGTAATCATAATTCCATTGGTTTCTTTGAAATCTTTACTGGGGAAATTAACGTTTATTACAACTTCGGTGCTTAGTATATCTTCATCGATAATTTTATCCAATACGCATTCCAACTTTTTCTCAGCAAGCTCAAAATGGGAAAAATCCGTTGAAAAAGCTATTGCGGGAAGTCCGCATATGACAGCCTCTGATGCACCGGCTATTGTGCCCGAATAGTTTATATCAGTACCCAGATTAGGTCCATTGTTTATTCCGGAAACAACAATGTCTATATCAAGATTTAGCCCGTATAAAGCGAATTTCACGCAATCGGCAGGTTTGCCCTCAAGACTCCATGCCTTTACGTCTTCCATAAAATCATCTCTTATATGCAATTTCATCGGGTCATGGATAGTGATGGAATGTCCCGCGCCGCTTTGCTCGGTGTGAGGTGCCACAACAAACACATCACCGTATTTTTTCAAAGCTACCGCAAGTATTTTTATGCCAACGGAGTCTATCCCATCATCATTTACAACTAATATGTTCATTGAACTATCTTCTTTCTTATTCGGCCAGAAATTTGGTCAATAATTGTTACTGTAATTATCAATACAATGATGATAATCGCAGCTCGTGACCATGAGCGTGTTCGTATGGCGAAAATGAGGGGCGCACCTATTCCTCCCGCGCCTACAAGTCCAAGTGTGGAGGCTGCCCTCATATTGATTTCAAACCGATATAATGTATAGCTTATTAGCTCTGGGCTAACCTGAGGCAATACGGCACGAAATAGCACTTCAAAACGATTTCCCCCGCAAGATTCCAGAGCTTCCTTCACACCCATATCCATGCTCTCTATAGCTTCAGAAAAAAGCTTGCCTAGCATCCCGATGGAGTGTATTCCGAGAGCCAAAATGCCCGCCGGGGCTCCGGGACCTACAACGCTTATAAACATCAGCGCTAAGATGAGTTCCGGGAAAGTGCGTATCATTGTGACTATAAGCTTTCCTATTTTGGAAACCTTTGGACCGACAATGTTTTGGCTTGCAAATAATGCAAAAGGTATTGAAATAATTGCTGAAACAAAAGTGCCGCTTATTGCAATAGCTATCGTTTCTAATACTGCAAAAGGTAGTCCGTCAATAGTCATATTTGCTGCATACTCTAAATCAGGGTTGAAAAAACCCTCGCCTAAAGCATTTATTGTACTTTGAGCAGTCTGCATTATTCCTTTAAATTCTATACCTTTAAATCCCCAGAATATCAAACCGTAAATGATTATATAGTAAACAATCCTTAAGGCGGTACGTAATGGATTTTTTTCTTTTTTTACAATAATTTTATCAATTATTTTTTCCATCACACCAACCTCTTTCTTATACTTGAACTGATTAAATCAATGACTAAGACAATGAAAAATGAGACAATGATAATCATTCCGACATTCTCAAACTTTCTCCAAGCAAGATTATATTCAAACAATTGTCCGATACCCCCGGCTCCAACATATCCCAAGATTGCCGCCGCACGCACATTGACTTCGAGTCCGTACAATGTATAGCTTAGAAACTGTGGCAGTATCTGTGGAATGATGGCATATCGCAAAATATTGAGCTTGTTTGCGCCAAGCGACATCAATGCTTCCACCTGGCCGTAATCTATGGCTTCAATGGTCTCATAAGTCAATTTAGAAATCAATCCGAATGTAAATATCGAAAGAGCTGTTACACCTGAAAAAGACCCCAGTCCGAAAACTGCGACGAAAAGCGATGCTAAAACAAGTGCAGGAATGGTTCTGAAAATATTCATGATGAATCGCAAAGGTATATTAAGCCATTTGGCTTTAATGAAATTATTTGCAGCAAGAACAGACGCGGGCAATGCAATAATCGCACCAACAAAAGTACCCACGATTGCCATTCTGATTGTTTCAATCATTGGATTAATTATATTAGGCACATATTTAATATTTGGAGGTCCAAACATCCTCCCCAATATCCTACCACCTTTATATAGATAAGCTAGTACTTCAAAAATGTTAAAGCCCGCAAACCACGCACTACCCAAAATAAGCGCAGTAACACCGAGTATAATAGAATATTTCTTAAGGCGTTTTGGACGCGGAACAGAAATATCTCCTTCTTTTACTTCGATTTTTGAAGAAGTTATTTTTTTTAACCAATTTATTAGTTTACTAATAAGCGAATTCTTCACTATATTTCACCCAGAATTTCACTTTCATCTTCACCCAACACTTCATCATTGTGTATCGGCCGACCATAGACCTGCTCCAAATCTTTAAAGAACTGATCTTTTGATATATCTTTAAGTTTTACGTCATAGACTATCTCACCCGCGCGAACGCCGACAACTCTCGTGGAATATTTAAGAGCTAAATCTACGTGATGAAGATTGGCGACAGTTGTTATGCCGTCTTCCTCATTTATCTTTTTTAGATAATCCATAACTTGTACTGTTGTAATAGGGTCAAGCGATGCTACAGGTTCATCGGCAAGCATGAGTTTTGGTTCTTGCGCCAACGCTCGCGCTATTGCCACTCTCTGCTGTTGTCCGCCCGATAGATTACTCGCCCTTTCATGCACTTTTTCCAATATATCCACACGCTTTAAAGCGCGGTATGCTATTTGTTTGTCCGATTCCGGGAAAAGCCCCAAAATGGTTCTCCACGTTGGGTTATAAGCTACTCGTCCGGATAAAACATTCGAGAGCACACTCATGCGCTTTACGATGTTAAATCCCTGAAATATCATTCCGATTTGACGTCTGATATTGATAAGCTCTTTACCTTTAGCTTTTGTTACCGACTCGCCGTCAAATATAACTTCGCCTTCAGTGGATTCTATAAGTTTGTTTATAAGTCGAAGTAATGTGGATTTTCCAGCACCCGATAGGCCGATGATTGCCACAAACTCCCCTTCTTCGATTTTAAGGCTGACTTTGTTGAGAGCCCTAACGCCGTTGTCATAAACTTTGCTTACACCTTTAAATTCAATCACGACTGTCTCCAATCCAATAAAACATTAATATCGTATTAAATATAAGATATGACTGTTCTGATTGTACAGAAACAGCCATATCAAAACTATGTTAAGTCTATTAATATATCTATTTGATATATTATCAGTCAAAGCTCCAAGATTCTTGTCTTTTTAGGTATTCTCTGACTTCGTCATACTCAGAGTCAACTGCTTCCGCATATCCTTTGTGGCTGTAGACATCATCCATGATAGCGATTTCATCCGGGTTATTTGAGATGTCTATAAACGCCTGTTTGATTTTTTCCTTCAAATCAGCATCCATACTTGGAATAACGCAAATTGTGTCATTTGGTATAGCGGTGGTATTCATAAGGAATACACATGTTTCCATGATTTCCGCAAAATTGTCTTCTTTCGAGAAATATGTTGTACGAGCGTCTTTGAATGTGAAAGCGGCATCCGCTTCACCGTTCATCATTGCCAAGACAGCATTGTCATGTCCTCCTGCGTTTATCCATTCGACATCGATTTCAGGATTTAAGCCATAATCAGCAAGTAAGTTTGCCGGCCATAAAAAACCTGATGTTGATGTAAACGATGAAACTGCGATCCTCTTGCCTTTAAGTCCTACAACATCTGTGATGCCGCTATCTTTGTGAACGAGAAGCTGTGAATAATAGGAGTCTACAAGAGGTTTATCAACCATTTCACTTCCGTCATCGTTTACGTCATAGCGCAATGATTTAAGAATTGCTTCCGCATATCCTTCATCAGCAGCCAAAACATACTGAGTTGTGGCAAGCATTCCCACATCTATTTGTTCTGAAGCCATGGCTTCAATAAGTGCGTTATAGTCGGTAGCAACAGTTACTTCTACTTCCATACCTAGTTTTTCCGAAAGAAGGTCTTGCAAAGGTTTTCTTTGCGCTTCCATTTTTTCAGCGTCTCTTGCGGGATTCAGTTGAATTTTAAGCACTTCCTTTTCTTTACAGCCTGTAAATGCTACAACTGCGAAAACGGTTACCAGAATGATTGCTAATAATTTCTTCATTTTGAGCCTCTCTTATATATTTATTGTATTTCTACATATAGTATTATATCAAAGGAATTGGGCATAGTAAACACAATATTTTGCAATCAGGTCAAAAGAGGTCTCGATGTTTTCAAATAAAAAAACCGACTAATAGGTCGGTTTTTTTATATTTATCATAATATTATGCTTTTAAACAGTCTCAATTTTGTCCGCAATATTTTCCAAATAGTCAAAGTTCAATAGCTCAACCAATCCCTTGTCGCACGCAGCCGCCACTTTAGTATCTATTGGGATTTTGCTTACAGCGTCAATGTTATATAGCTTGGCTATTTCATCTACCTTGCTTTCGCCAAACAAGCTGTGAGCTTTCCCGCAATCAGGGCATTCAAAATACGACATGTTTTCGACAATTCCAAGAATCGGTACGTTCATCATTTCAGCCATCTTGACAGCTTTTGCCACAATCATTGAAACCAATTCCTGAGGTGAGGTTACCACAATTATCCCCTTTATAGGAAGTGACTGAAATACCGTTAGCGCCACATCACCCGTTCCGGGTGGCATGTCCACAAACATATAGTCCACTTGTCCCCAAGCGACATCAGTCCAAAACTGCTTAACCGTTCCGGCGATAATCGGTCCGCGCCAAACAACCGGATCGGTTTCGTTTTCAAGCAATAGGTTTACAGACATTATATCTATGCCCGTTTTGCTTTTTATGGGAAGCAGCCCAAATTCATTGGCGGTCGCCTTCTCTTTGATACCGAAAGCCTTCGGGATGGAAGGCCCCGTTACGTCAGCGTCCAATATCGCGGTATTATGCCGTCTTCTGCTCATAAGCACCGCAAGCAGAGAAGTTACCAATGATTTCCCCACGCCGCCTTTTCCGCTTATTACGCCGATTACATTTTTAATTTCGCTGAGTTCGTTAGATGCAAGCAAAAAGCTTTGAGGTTCCGTTCGTTCTTCGCAGCTTTCGCTGCAGCTGCTACATTCGTTGTTGCAATTTTCACTCATTTATATATCCTCTTTAAATTTAATGGTCACAAGCATTTTCGCCTATTTCAAGCGCGCCTTCAAAGTAATCGTTTATTAGCTCTTCCGGCTTTTTAGCCTGCGCTCCAGTTATGATCTCTATTCCATTTTCCACAAAAAGCTCTTGCGCGCGCATTCCCATACCACCAGCGATAATAATATCAGCTTTTTTTTCGCCAAGCCAGCGCGGTAAAAGTCCCGGTTCATGAGGTGGTGGAGTAAGTTTCTCTACATTTTTAATGATTTTTGCTTCTTTGTCAACTTCAAACAGATAAAATTGCTCACAATGGCCAAAATGAAGGCTTAATGTTTCTTTTGCAGTTGGTATTGCTATTTTCATTGTAATTCTCCTTTATAATAAGTTTATTTTAGTATAATCAATTTTATTTTTTTCATTAAGATATTGCGAATCCGCGTGGACGGCCTCAACTTTGCCCACAAACATTTCATGGGAACCGGTCCTTATCGAATCTACGACTTTGCACTCAATGTTTACCGGGCAATCAGCCAAAATCGGCGCATTTACTTTTTCTCCGTCCGAATGGCTAAGATTAAGTTCTTTGAATTTGTCCATATCCCTGCCGCTCTTTGAGCCCAACACTCCATATTCTTTCTGAAAATTCTCTGAGGGAATATTGACAACAAAACAGCCGCTTTCCTTAATCAGATTATAAGAATACCTAGTTGGGACAATGCCCACCATCACCATCGGAGGGTCATAGCTGCAATTGCAGCAATACGCAACAACTAAAGCGTTATTTCGTCCGTCAAGCCCCCTGCACGACACTATAGCTTTGGGTTTAGGCACTAAATATGCCCCTAACTCTGCTGTTTTCTTCATTATTTATCTCCTTTTTCTAATTCTTTTCTTAGAGCGCAAAACAATTTCTGAACCTCTTTTTTAGCTAGACTATCTTCATATTCGATTATCGTCTTTTTAGCAATTTGCGCCTTGGTAAACGAATTATCGTATGGAATTTTCCCCAATACGGTTATTCCTTTTTCTTCAGCTATGCTTTCTATTTTCCGCGATATTTCCTCATTGATATCGCATTTGTTTATGCATACAAATATCTTTGAACCAAAATGTTTTGCCAGAGTCGCCACTCTCTCCAGGTCATGCAACCCCGAAAGCGAAGGCTCTGTCACTATCAGCACATATTCCACACCAGTCATAGAAGCTATAACAGGGCAGCCTATTCCAGGCGGCCCATCAATCAGCACTACTTCAATATTATTTTCCTGCGCTGTTAGCTTGGCCTTAAATCGGACTTCACTGACCAACTTGCCTGAGTTTTCAGCGGCAGGCTTGAGCTTTGCGTTAACCATCGATCCATACCTAGTTTCCGAAAAGAACCACTGCCCACAAAGGCTTTCATTAAAGTCAATAGCTTTCGAAGGGCATATCCATGAACACACCCCGCATCCTTCGCAGGCTATGGCGTTAATATAAACGCTTCCTTCTTCATCTTTTTTTATTGCATTAAATCTACATGCATCAAGACATTTCAAACACTTGTTGCAGTCTTTTTGCTTTATCACGGCTTCATGTCCACTTATGAAATTGTGAGTTTGCTGGACTTTTGGTTCAAATATCAAATGAAGATCGGAAGCGTCCACATCACAGTCGGCAAGTACTAAATTTTCAAAGCAAGACGCAAGTGCTGCGGTTATGCTGGTTTTTCCGGTTCCGCCTTTTCCGCTTACTACCAATATTTCTGTCATTTCACACCTCTTGCTATATGGTCTATCATCGCTAAAATATCTTGCTTCATTTCAGGAGCGGCCGAGATAAGAGTTTCACCTTTTGAATACGCTTTTGCAATCTTCATATTCTCAGGAATCTTCATTAATACCTCTATCTTTTCATACTCGCAATAGTTTTCAACCCCCATATCGCCGCTATCGCAGCGGTTTATCAGCACGCCGTATGGAATATCAAGCTGTCTTACCGTGTCTACCGCGAGCTTTAAATCGTGCAAGCCAAAAGGCGTTGCTTCAGTCACTAGCATTACGTAATCTGCGCCGTTTACGGCTGTTACGGCGGGACACGCCGTTCCCGGAGGGCAATCTATAATATTTGTCTTTTTGGTGTTTATGTGTTTTTTCACTTCGCGAATTATCGGAGGCGACATAGCGCGCCCAACATCCAGCCGGCCTTCAATAAATTCAATTTCTCCGGACATACCTTTTTCAATTTTGCCAATAACTCTCTTTTCCTCCGAAACAGCTCCTTCAGGGCAAATAAGTGCGCACCCACCGCAACTGTGGCAAAGCTCTTCAAACACCATGATGTCGGCTTTAAGCACCGCTATGGCGTTGAATTCGCATATTTCACCGCATTTCCCGCAGAATGTGCATTTTTTTTCATCTATAACAGGAATAAGCGCAGTGACGTTTTCTGATTGGACATTTTGCGTATTCAAAAAGATATGGGCATTTGGCTCCTCCACATCACAGTCCAAAAGCAAAACATCGCTTCCAACGGCTTCTGCCAAAGCAACAGAAATGGTTGTTTTACCTGTTCCGCCTTTGCCTGATGCAACAGCTATAATCATATGGTTTCCTCCAAACTTTTTTTAATACGATACTATTCCAAACTGCCACGCTACACCCAGTGGCTTTCCATGTTGGCAGACTCCATCGCAGCAAGTTTTCCCGCTTTATAGGCTTCTAAATTTTCTTTCACTGTGCCTTTTTTCCCTACATATACCTTTATACCAGAGCCACTGAGCACCTTATAGGCTTTAGGACCGCAGTGAAGAGTAATAACGACTTGAGCTCCGCCCTCTGCTATATTTTGAGCCGACTGTATACCCGCACCCTGAGCCGCCTGTAGATTTTGATTGTTGTCAATTAGTTCATAGTTCATTGAGACATCATCAATTACAATGAATTTTTTAGTACGCCCAAAAGAATTATTCATCATACTCGTTAAGTCATCGCCGTCAATTGGTAAGGCTATTTTCATTTTTTTACTCCTGTTCCTTTTCTTTTTTATTTTTTAATTTTGTGCTTTTAAAGCATTTGTTGTATCTACATTCTCCTTCGGTTTCATCACAAAGCATGTAGTCCCCGCCCTCTATTTTCATGAGCCTGCCGTTAATTATACAATCCGATATTTTTTTCCTGGCCTCAACGTACATCCTTTGCACTGTTGTTCGTGCCACATTCATGCCTTCTGCACACTGCTCCTGAGACATTCCCTCATAGTCTATCAGCCTGATTGTTTCATACTCGTCAATTGTCAAAGCGATTATTTCACCTTTGGCACTTCTAGCGGGAACAGGCCCAAACATATTGCTCTCAGGCAGGCAGCACACTTTTCTGAATTTCTTTGGCCTTGGCATAATAGCTCCTTAGTTTTTGACATATGTCCATTTGCAATTATACGCCGAAATGAACATATGTCAATTACTTTTTAAATAAATTTACTTTTTCTGTTTGCTGTTAAAAGCAGTTGAAAATTGTTTTTTCTTAATTATCATGCCAAAACTCTATATATAAAGAGGTGTTAGTTTCTGAATCTCATTCCTTAAAAAGACATGCTTGTGAAAAATGTCTTTAACTTCAGTATCTAAGACTTTGACACTATTTGGTTTGACAGTTTTTTTATATAGGTCTATCATTAAATAAGAAAGATTAAGGAGGCGAAATAAATGAATTTTTCTATTTTCCCAAAAACCAAACTCGGCTCTTTGTCTGTTGTTCTATTTGTAATTCTGGTTATATTTGTCGCATACTTCTTTTTGATGATTAGCGCTTTTAATCAGCGCGGTGGAGACACTTTTTTTAGCAATTTAAATCTTACCATTCCCATTCTAGCGGCTTGGGGTTCGGGATTGGCGGCTTTTATAGTAGGTTTAATCGCCGTAATCAAATCAAAATCCCGCTCAATTTTGGTATTAGTTGTTATCGTCCTTACATTTTCTACAACACTATACGGAGTTTTGGAAGTTGCTTCCCCGCATTAACTTTTAAATTTGTTGCAACACAAAAGCGGCCCCCAAAGGAGCCGCTCAAGTTTTATAACTATTTTACATCAATACGAACATCAGATTTTTTATCCCTGCTTTTCTTCCTATCAAAAACTGATGCTATTATGATGCATGCACCTACTATAATAAGCGCAACTGCAACAGCCATCGAAAAAGATGAAAAGCTATTACGGATAAAGAAGAAAATTGCCAAGCCAAATAGTATTATAACCGGAATCCAAGATCCTTCTTTTCCCCTTGAAAAAAGCTTTAATTCCATAAGCCCGAATCCTGGGCCTACAAGAAATATTGGCCAAAGATATCCTACGGAATTCCAACCAACTATAGCTATATACATAAACAAACAACCATATACCAAGAGTATGCCGCCGGGAACCAAAATTCCCGGAGACTTCGCACCGCCCGCGAAAAACTGAAAATGGAACATTATTGCTAAGAGTATCATAATTGCAGGCCAAAGATATTCCCAACTAAAAATATTAATTCGCTCAATTACATTAAGCTGAACCAGTACGAGTAGAGTCCCAACGAGTATCAATACAATTCCCCAGAAAATCGCCATTGATTTTTTCATATCTACACTTCCTTTATTTTTATACGTCTTTGTTTGATTCGTCTGATTCAGAAATATCCTCTTCTGCATCGTCCTCTTCCACCATTGTTTCTTTTGCTTGTTCTTCAATATTCTCGCGAACGCCCGGCATATGTTGCCTTCTCTTTCGTCTCGCTTCATCATCCATCAACTTTAATTCGTCGCTCACCTCAGATAACTCAAGAGGGTTCGGCTCTGTTCTTTTTCTCTTCTTGCTTCCCGGAAAAAGCTGTACTTTATATGCTTGCACAATAGGCGCGTTTTTTCTAAGTAAAAGCATAAGAATACCAAAAATAACAAGAATCAAACTTATAAGCTGGTTTACTCTTATTCCTGTGTCTAATAGATACTGGCTGTCCATTCTGAAGCCTTCGATTATCATTCTTCCAAATCCATAAAGCGTAAGATATAAGAAAAAAACGTTTCCTTCCCTTCTGTTCTTTTTAAGATAATTCATAAGGAAAGCGAAAACAGCAAAATTCCAAAAGGATTCATAAAAGAATGTCGCCATATGAAAAGCACCTTCAGATTTAATAAACACCGCAACCGGAAAGAATGTCCATGCAGGATTTTTTATTATCCATCCATAGGCTTCCTGATTTGCAAAGTTACCCCAACGGCCTATCGCCTGTCCCAATATAAGCGATGGGATAAGAAGGTCCGCCAAAGATAAAAATTTCTTTTTGCTTAGTTTTGAATATATAAACACGCCCAATAGACCGCCGATTAACCCGCCATAAATAGCAAGTCCGCCGTTCCAGATTTTAAACACATCTATAAACGGGCCATCTTTAAAATATTCCCAACTAAATACAACATAGTGAATTCTTGCCCCGATTACCGCCGTAATAACCGCTATTAGCGCAATGTCTAACACCATCTCAGACTTGTATCCTCTGCGTCTTGCGTTATATGTGGCAATCCAGATTCCCATTAGCATTCCAGTTGCTATAATAATTCCATACCAATAGATATCTTTGTGCAATCCAAACAAGTTTATAGTAAAAGCTACATTATCAATCATAATCAATCCTCCATAAAAAAGATTATACAGTTTTTGTTTATTTTAGGCAATCAGTTTTGGGGAAAATGTTTGCAAGTTAACTTTTTACCGCAAATTTCTCCGGATACATCGTCCACTTCTTTTCTTCCTTATTATAGTCAATCCTCACAAGGCCGGAGTCCAATTGCCGGCGGCGGATATCTTCAAAGTTTAATATAATGTTAATCGAGCTATCTCCGTTGAAACCATATAATTTAAGGGGCAAAATTAGTCCCGCGTTCGCCTGCATATTCTTTATTATAATAGGCTCAAGCAAGGCCGCAAGCTGATCTTCTTCAAAAAAGTATTGATAATGCAAACTTAAATTTCTCGCCGGTCCATTGCCTTTGTTATCAATCACAAGGTTTAGTACTTTTGTTTTCTGGCGTTTTTTCTCCGGGTCTCGGTTAATATCTATCGGAGACTGTTCTATAAATCCACGTCGCTTAAAATCTTCCAAATTTTCCAGCTCGCATGGCTCAAAGTCTATAATAGGAAGGTAATTAATTCGAGCCAACTCATCAAACTGCCTTCTATTTTCACGGTTTGTAACAAGGAAAGCAGTAATAGTTGCAGTGGCAGCTACAAGCCCTCCCGCAAAACTGCCCCATCCGTCTGTAAGCGAAATCCTCCCCACCGACAGCAGATTTAGCGCAATCATCACAATGAAAAAAGCAAGCGCCGCGCTAACTAAGCTGAGCCAGACAACAAGAGAGTAATGACTGTGTTGATTGTTCATAATAACCCCTTAATATATAAATGATTTAAGCCCTAAATAATAAACAAAAGACTTGCCGCCATCACCGCCATACCCGAAAGCAGACCATAGATGGAAAGGTGCGGATAGCCATATTCGCGAGATGCGGGCAAAAGCTCGTCCAAGGCGATAAACACCATTATTCCGGCAACCGAAGCGAACAGTATGCCAAATACAGCGTCAGTTAAAAACGGCATTAGGATAAAGTATGCAAACAATGCTCCTATAGGTTCTGTAACCCCTGAAATGAAAGAGTACCAGAACGCTTTCCTTTTGCTTCCCGTGGCGAAATATATTGGCACCGAAATAGCTATTCCTTCCGGTATGTTATGTATCGCAATAGCAACGGCTATGGATACTCCAAGCGCGACGTTTTGCATGGTCGCAGTAAAAGTTGCGATGCCTTCGGGAAAATTATGAATCGCTATTGCTACCGCGGAATAAATACCCGTGTTGAGCAGCTTTTTTGTGTCAATCCCCGCTTTCGCGCCGTCTTTTATCTCCTCGACCCGATGAGCTTCATGGGAACTGTGATATTTGGGTATCAACTTGTCTATAAGCGCTATTATAATCATCCCGCCAAAAAAAGCGGCGACTGTAATCAAACTACCTTCTTTATCTCCATAGACACCCGAAAGAGTGCTTTTGGCTTCGGCGAATATCTCCACAAATGAAACATAAATCATAACACCGGCTGAAAATCCCAGCACAACCGATAAGAATTGGGTGTTTGTCCTCTTGGCCAAAAAAGCTATCAAACTGCCTATTCCAGTTGAAAGCCCCGCGAAAAGTGTAAGCAAAAAAGCTATTAAAATCGGATTCGATACCGTCATATATATCCTCAGTAATTTATATTTTAGTAGTAGTATATCATAAAATAACGGGGAATTTTATTGATTGTTGCTCATTTTAGTGCAAATAAATAATACCTTCAATTTTTTCGCCAAACAAAAACTATTTATAGACACGCAATACGTTAACGTAATATAATAGGCGACATAAATGTAATCTGAGAAAATGGGAGAATTTATGGACAATCCAACACCTCTAGAGCTAACTCCGAAACAGAATTTCTTTCAATTTTTAAAGTTCACAATGTTTTCCATCACGGCGGGCATTATTCAGGTCATAAGCTTCACTTTGCTTAACGAACTTACCCGCTTCCCCTACTGGCCCAGCTATCTTATAGCCCTTGTTCTTTCGGTTGTTTACAATTTCACCGTAAACCGCAGATTTACTTTCAAGTCCGCAAACAATATCCCCATAGCGATGCTGAAAGTATTCGGCTATTACTGTCTGTTTACCCCGCTTTCGACTTGGTGGGGAGCAGCGCTGACCAATCTGCATTGGAATGAATATATAGTCTTAATCGGTACAATGGTAATAAACTTTGTGACCGAGTTCCTCTTTACCCGCTTTGTCGTTTTTAGAAACTCCATAAACACGAATGATATTGCGATGAAAGAGTTGGAGGAGGAAGCGTAAACTATTCGGCGAAAACAGGTTTTCGCCGATGGTCTTACAAAATACAAAAAACTCGTTCCTCGTGCATTTTTGTATTTTGCGCTTTGTGCGTAGTATATAGTTACAAAACAAAGCCTGCTCGGAATAAATCCGTGCAGGCTGTTTTTATATGGTTTTTTGAACTCTGTTTATTCAATTAAGTCTTTATTGAAAAATCCCACCTGCCTAAAATACCCTAGCGGGAATGCTGTATCTTTATTCCAAGACTGTGCAATTGATTTTAAGTCAGAAGCCCTTACTAGTGAAATTATTGTATCGCTATTTAAACTAAATTTCGCACATTCTTTTTCTGAATTTTCTGTAAAATCAGGACCTATAACCAAAAAACATGCAATAGGCTTTTCAGCACTTTTGATATATCTTTCAAATTGTTTAATATGGTCTACGAGATTTACCTCTTTTTCCTTAGACTTATTGTCCCAATATATAAGCTTATCATTATAAGAAAGAATTCCATCAGGGTGTTCTGTACCTTTAAGCATAAGTGGTGTATGTCCCAAATACCTTTCAAATAAATAGTTTGTCGCAGCTTCAAAATTTCTTTCACAATCGATGTCTTTGTTTATTACGCCTTGTTTTCTCAATTCCGTCAAATTCCTAGAAGCTAAAGCCTCGTAATATTCAAACCAAAATTTCCTTTCATCCTCAAGTTCTTCTACAGGTTTTTTTGCCTTGACATTGTCATAATAATTAACTATCCTATCTATTAAATCTGCTTTTGTACCATACGGCGACATTTCAAGCTCATGACACCATTTTGCTAAATCATCTTTATTAAGACCATCTAGCGGGGAATATCCTCCCAATACAACAGATGGTTTAACTCTTTCAACACATAGTTCCTGCATCTCCGGTAAAGTCATGCTTGAGTTAATTTCTATATTAGCTTTTTCAAGTATATCAATAAGATATTTTTTTGAGCGAACAAACTTACTTTTAATTAATTCATTATAACCATGCAATCTAATCTCAATATCAAAGCAGTCTCTAACAACTTTTGCTAACTCGTCTGGAATAATATCATAATCCACTCTTTCAGAATCTCTTATTGTAAATAAAAGCCCCGCTTCCTGTAATACTCTTCTTACCTCTTCAATATCGTTCTTTGAGTGCAATTTGTTTTCTTCACTTGGATACTTCCCTAATCTGGATTCTATAATCCTATATTCATAATCTGTAATACCTATCCTAATTTTCAGCTTTTCAATTAAGTTCTTTTCATCTGATGAAATATCATTATTATTTTCCCAGGCACATTCAAGAAGAAACCTAAATAAATCTAATTTCGCAGATTTTTCATTACTTTTTGACAAAATAATTTCATTAGCATCATTTACTATACTTTGTTCCATTTCTAATATATCTATTTCTGTTTGTCTTTGTTCATTACTAAACTCATCTTTATTCAATATTATATCCTTAATAAACATTTTGTATAATACTCTGATTTTTCGATCTTGATGCAATAATAAATCACGCAATGTTTTTATTATATTCTCTTTATGATAATATTGTGGAGCTGTCTTAATCAGTGCTTGCTCCAGCTCCTGCTGTGTGAGATTTTTATAGTCTATTACATATGCTTTTGCTATTCTTTTTAATTCTACAAATGTTCCTACTGATTCAACAATTCCTGAAATTTCATAATCCCACTCTCCAATATCTATTATTCGAGTTTAATTATACACCAAATAGCATTTTATGTCATATCACTAATCAATTCACCTTTAGTTTGAAATTATCTAAAACCAATTACCTCGCAAACCACACGAATTCATTTCGGGTGGTTACAGTTATATCCTCCACAGCACTCACAAAGCGGAATTTTCAAAAATGCACGAGGAACGAGTTTTTCGGATTTTGTAAGACCTCACCGACGGACAAGTCCGGCGGCGAAAGAAATCAAAACAAATGTTTCAATCCAACTCTACAAATACATAAGAGAATCCCTCAATCGGCTCATAAAGAACTAACCCTGTTTCACTGAAGTGGGAATGGTAGATATGCTGATCTCCGTTTAACATCAAATTAAATGTTCCGTCAATATAATTAACGAACCATGAAATCATTTCCTGGTCAAAAGAGCTTCCATCAGCTGTTATGCTGTGGCTAGAAGTCCCATCCGGATCAAGTACAATCACCCACATATCAAGGTCTGGTTCGTTAGTCGACACCAACTCATAAGCGCCGCCCATAACGTTGGAACTCACGCGGTTATATACCATTCTCATGCCGGAATTATTTGTGGTAATAAGCACATTCCCTCTATGCTCAACATCCAAGCTGTAACCGGCATAGTCCGCAGGATCCGTAAATTCGATTATACCGTTGTTGAATTCCCAAGCAGCTTCATCATTTGCACCATCACCGAATAGGTTATAAATCATGCTTCCATCATCTCCATAAAAAGCCAAAATATTAGAAGTATCGTAAGACGTGTCATAATATATCCAATCTCCGTATGCACTCATAAATGAATCAGATGGATAAATACCGGTGATGCTTTCCCAATTTAATAAGGTTATTTTTCCTCCGTCAATCTGTGAGACAAGATGAATAGTATTATAGCATTGGTAAGCATCGTAAATAAGATCAACATCATTTTCAAGTTCTAACGTTAAAACACCGTTTACTAATTCATAGGCAAATTCATAATCACATTTATATCCCCCATAATAGTCAAGTATATGCAGTGTTCCCAACGATTCATCTTTTATATATATAGTATAATCAACATATTCAGTCGACCCATCCCCTAAATTCGACGATACAGAAAACCATGACCCATTTTCAATGCTTGCAAGAGGCGTTTCATCCTGTTGAGGCTGAGTTTTTTGCGTTGGTTGGGGTTCAAGAGCAGGCGTGGGCGTGGCTTCAGCCTCCTTTTTTTCAGTAGGCTCAGGCGTTAAGTTAACTGCATCATTTCCCAGCTGTTTATCTATTTTTTTTGTTGAAATGAAAATTGTATTTTCATAGAGTTCTTCTTCATATTGTCCCTCAGGTTTATGCGCCTCAATTTCAAATTCGTAACCTTCAAAAATAAAATGAGTATAAAATTCATTTGAATTTTCTTCATAGCTTAAAGGTGTTGTGCTGTTTATTTCCAAAAACTCACGATAATATATTATTATATCCCTCATTTCATCTTCTGTTCCCATAGATAATAAAACATCGTCAAAATGTGAGCTGCAATCATAAACTATTGCATTGTCATATATGTCAAGTAAGTGATCGGGATATTGTCTGTCGACATTTACGCCTTCTTTATAATTTTTTGGTATAGAGTTTGTAGGTAAGCATCCCGTCATCGTGCTTGTAAGTATTAAACATACGCATAGAGTTAGCAATAGACTTCTGATTTTTTTCATAACCCGCCTCCTTATTTGTATTTATAAAACGAAATAATTATTCAAGTAAATATAATTATTTTTTGTTTGTTTTAATATTGTATTTAGGAAACTCTTTTATAAAATTGTACCATGATTTAATATATATTTCTATAATTTGGTTTATAGTAAATTTCCGCCACGCAATAAGACTCGCGGATTCATTTTGGGGGCGAAGCGCAAAAAATTACCCCTGTAACTTAATCATTTTTTAGTAGTTATTATATAAACGGAGTAACCTCACTTGATACCCACTCTCTCTTCATACTCCTCAATAAGATAGTCATACTTACCAAGGTTCATGTAGATTGCAGTCAATATTCTATTCCTATCAAAAATAGGACCGCTTATTATATATTTAAGCTTATCATAATAGATATGAAGACTTTCATCTTCAATTTTGTTTGTTCTTGATTGAAGTCCTTCCAAGTATCCATGCGGCAGCTCTCGTACGTAGTGCCCTGGACGTTGAATAACGGTAGGCTTTACACGGGCAAGAAGAGCATCAGCTAGAGCCAGAGGATCTACAATATAGGTTTCATTATCAGCATAGTAGCCATAAAACCCTATAGTATGAGTTACTTGTATTTCATTTTTATCAGCTATCAAGCCTGCATCACCATATTTTGAAACCGGTATATTCTTATCATATCCGTTTTTTATTGCACGCTTTAGTACCCAAGACAAACCACTCTCGAAGTAATACACTTTGCGTTCATCAGCTATCAAAGCATAGTTTGTTGTTCTGCTATTAATGCGAGAGTACTGAATGTTTGATGTAACAGGCGACTGAATGGAAATTGAGCCTATTATGATAATAGACAAGCAAACTGCAATCAACTTTTTTTTGGAAAGTGTTTTGATTGAAAATACTATTATCACGACAGATAAGAATAGCGGAGCGGATAAAAATCGCCCTGACATAAAATCGCCACCAATGCAAAGTATATAAAGCATATATATCGATACACCAACTCCTGCAATCAGTTGTTTTTTATCTCTTTTTATAATGCATAAAATAACAGCAAATATAATTATCGGCAAAGTAATATAATCGCCAAAAGTAAAGCCTGATAGCATATAGTGAATACCTGTTTTTATTTTGCTGAATAAGCCAATACCAACATTCAACTTAGAGAATGCTGTGTTTGGAAACAAAAACCCAAAATAAACAAACGAGAATGCTTCCCATGCTATAAAAGGTAAAAATCCAACTAATCCAATAAGTATTTTTTTAAGATTGAAATTTACAAAAAGGCTATAGCATAACGCAGGCAAAAACAGAAGTAGTGCATCAAGCCTGTTTATAGTCATAAGCGAAGCAATAATGCAAAGATACAAAAATTCCTTGCTCTCATATGTCTTTATTTTCTCATTAAAAAACCGCCTATAGAAAAGGGCGACAATGAAAAAAGTCATGCAATTTTCAAGCCCAGATGTAGAGTAATCAATAAAAGCCTTTGAAAAACTAAGAATAAGTATCGCAATAATGACCTTTGAAATATTTGACTTGTCTTTTGTATAAAACATCATATATACAGCGGATAATGTAAGTGCAACTGATAAAAACATTGTTGATAAATAAATGTCTTTACCCATCGCATAAAACGGTATAAGTGTAAAGATGTAAAGAGGATTTGAAAATGACTGTACTCTCTCGACTACATTCCAGGGCGCGTGAATTTTTTTCTGTAAATGCCTATCTGTGACATTGATTTGATAATGATTTTACTCGTTAATCAGTTTTTTATTGCCTTATATTTAGCAATATCAGAATTGAAAACAGAGCAAGTCTTTAGTGGTGCATCAGTACTGAAAATTGATAGCATTAGACTGCAATTTTCCATACCGATGTTTAAAAAGTAGCATTTTCATTTTTGTTTGTCAAGGATTTAAATGTTTCAGCTTAACCGATCAGGATACATTATAGCCAATTCACCATGGACAGGGCCCCAATTTCTTAAAGTCCCGGTCCATCTTTTTGTCAGCTCAAAAGTAGCAAGATAAAGAGCCTTGAGCAAAGCCGTACTGCTTGGGAAAACGCTTCTTTGGCGGTTCAGGCGTCGGTATCCACTATTAAGGCTTTCGATAGCATTGGTCGTATAAATTACCTTCCTGACTTCGGATGAAAACTTGAACATGGGACTTATGACATCCCAATTATCTTCCCAGCGTTTCATTGAATTTGGATATTTGCTTTCCCATTTTTCTGTAACGTCAAGCATACGTTCGTGCCCGGACTGTTCATCGCTTGCGTGATAGATTGTTTTCAAATCAGCAGCAAAAGCTTTCTTATCTTTGTGTGATACA
Organism: Christensenellaceae bacterium; assembly: GCA_963675575.1. Lineage (GTDB taxonomy): Bacteria > Bacillota > Clostridia > Christensenellales > UMGS416 > JAGLOK01. The sequence goes on along the minus strand of OY776378.1, from coordinate 1,185,121 downwards.
TATTTAAGCGTGTTCCTCACAACATGGACGATGCAGCGCTGGTATTCTGTAAGCGGATATGCTGCTTCTATGGCTTCTTTAATCCCAGACAAGCCATCAGCACACAACAACAAAATATCTTGCACTCCGCGGTTTTTAAGCTCGTTAAGCACTGATAACCAGAACTTCGAGCTTTCTGTCTCGCCGATTGTGATGGTAAGAACCTCTTTATGACCTTCTTCGCTTACTCCTAGAATTATATATGCCGCCTGCTTTTTGATTACGCCGTTATCACGCACATTGAATACTATCGCATCGATAAATACTATTGGATATATAGCTGACAACGGTCTTTTCTGCCACGCTTCTATTTCCGGCATTATCTTGTTTGTGATACCCGTGACCAGGCTTTCGCTTACATCAAACCCATAGATATCCTGTATCTGGTCGGATATCTGCCGTGTGCTCATTCCTTTGGCATACATGCTGATTATCTTGCCTTCGATTTCCGAAATATCCCTTTGATGTTTTGGTACTACCTTCGGTTCAAAATCGCTGTTTCTATCTTGAGGTACCTGTATCGGAACTTCACCATAATTGCTTTTAAGTGTCTTTGGTTTGTACCCGTTTCTAGAATCAGAATATGTTGGATCTTCAAGCTCTGCTTGCTCCATCTGCTCTACTATTTCACTTTCCAGCATGTTTTGAATTGTGCCACCAAGTAACTCCCGCAATGCTGCTTCGATATCCTGCGGCGTTTCGATATCGTACTCCTGCAAAAGTTGTTTTATGATGTTTGACTTTCCCTCGCTTACCAGTTTCTTTCTCGGTCTTCCCATAATTAAAAAGCCTCCTATGTTTTATTTTATCACAGTTGGCTTTTACAGAAAATTTTTCACAGGCTCACATTCCATCTTAATCCAAAGCCATCTAATATGTTTTTTATATATCGAAATGATATATAAGCATCATCGCATACCCACGCACTTTTTAAGATTATCAAAAGTAGATAAAAAAGCAAAGACCATCGAACTATCTGGTTAATGTTTATATTTCTTTTTGATATTTCAACTTGAGCACTCATGGGTTTACCATACTTTCTTTAAAATTATTGTCATTTTTTGAATTACACCCTATTTGTCGTATATGTTCTAAATAAACATACGTGAAATGATATATACTAGAGTAAGGGACACAATTTTTTCGAACAAAATAAAAGCCCTCTACTTCTAAGCTGAAATAAAGGGCAGGTGTACTGATTTAAACCCGTCACCAATGATTTTCCTATCACCGTTCATTCCGGAAGGTTCAGCAATACTTCGCGATTATTGTCAAGGGTAGCACAGATGGCATAATCACCATCTTTGTCTATCAATTCAATGTTACCACTTAATCTTCCCCCTAGCGGTATACGCCACTCTTCTTGGATTGCTCCTGATACATAGCGGAGGGCAGCTAATTCAGTTTTGGATTGAGTTGGAACAATCAATAATACCTGTCCACTCTGCTCATCCATCATTAAAGTATACATACCCATGACGCGTGAGCCAATATCATGTGTTGAATAGTTTGGAAGCGTGGCCTCTATTTTAAGAGCTTTTTCTTTTTTATCCCAGCTATAAAAGCTCACTATACCGCCAATATGCGGTGTTACTATGTCCACCAGAAGCCGCTCGCCATTCTCGCCAAATGCTGCAATAGCAAGGGCATGTCTCCACCGAAAGCCTTTACCGATAGGAATACTTTCCGCTAGAACATTTCCATCTTCATCATACAAAACCAATTTTGCCCCGTGGGTAGCATTACTCAAGGTTAAAACGATTTCTCTTTTGCCATCTCCATCCCAGTCGCTCCATATTGGTAGAATGCTTTCAATAACCCAATCTTCTGGCACTGAAAAATGACTTATGACCGAAGGCTCCTCTGACACTTGGACAATTGTTACTGACGTCGGCTCAATATCGTCGCCTAATATGCCATGCTGGTATTTATCACTTGGATCCGACAGAATGAGCAAGCGCCCCTTATCATCCTCTATGATTTGACTATCAGGCAATGCATCAATCTCTAAAATAGTTGTTTGGTCGCCTATTTTTATCTGCAAATCGCCATTATTAGCAATAGCATATGATTCAGCATCTACTACTTTATCTGATGTCGACTCTACCATCACATCGGGTTTTGCTGTAGCTTGCTCAGCTTCTATTTCCTTATTAATCTCCTCGCCTGATATCTGCGGTGTGCAGGCAATGAGGAGGAATGTAATAATAACTGCAATGATATATAATTTTCTCATAAATACTCCTATGAACTAGTCAAAACTAACTAATTCAATATTATACTATTAAAAATTCAATAGCAAATATAAAGCCTGTTCGGAATAGATCCGAGCAGGCTGTTTTGCTTATGTAGTTTAATTAGTGTGCCCTGCGGGGCGAGGTTGGCATATGTTAAATAAGCTTTTAAATGTATATATCTCTTTCATATATTAAACTCTTTTTGCATTTGTTTGCCCCCAACTTTAACTATATATGTGGATTTTAAATCATCTATATCTTTATTAAATATATAATCTTCTAATTTATACTTTAATATACGGAACGTCAACACTTTTTCGGACAGTTTACTAAGCAACACATTCTAATTGCTTCTGTTCCCATTGCTTCAGCCACTGCATAGGGCTAAGATAACCTAGTCGTTTTTGTACTCTCTTTGTATTATAGAATCCTTCTATGTGTTCAAAAATTCTTTGCCTGGCTTCTTCTCTGGTTCGAAAGTGTATCCAGTGTACTGTCTCTTTTTTGAGATTCGCAAAGAAGCTTTCACTCCATGCATTATCCCCCGGCATCCCTACTCGTGAAAAGCTCTGGCGTATGCCGTTTGATGCAAGAAGGTTCTTCACTTTTTCCGATGTATACTGGCTGCCTCTATCACTGTGGAAAATACAATCTTTCGGCAGCCGCCATCTTTTGATTGCTTTTCTTATTGTTTTTGTTACCAGTTCCGCTTTCATGCGCTCGCTCATGCTTTCGGCCAATACAACTCCGCTTTTTATGTCAAGTATTTGGCATATGTAATCAAAGCCCGCTCCTGTCCGTATGTAGCTGATATCGCTTGTCAATACTTGCAGTGGTTCCGTTATCTCCATTCCCCGTACCAGATTAGGATATCCTTCTCCGCGCGATTTCCGGCTGTTAGTTAACGATCTCTGACGCCTTTTGCAGTGCACACAGCGCAAGCCCTGCCGTTCCATAATATCTCTTACCTTATAGAAGCTTGCCTTATGGCCACTTTTTCGCATTAGTCCGCATATTCGGTTCGCTCCGTATGTCCCTTTGCCTTCTTTAAATATCTTTCTTACCAGCTCGATATATTCTTCCTCAAGCTTTGCTCTTTCTTCTCTACTTCTTTTCCAAGCATAATATCCGCTTCGGGATACCCCTAATATATCGGCCCACTTTCTTTCGGGGTGTTCTTCCTGTTCAAAAATGAATTGATATTTCACTTTTGTTGTCTTGCAAAGTCGAGTAGACCGAGGGAGTCTCACCCTCAGCCTCTCACAGAACCGTACGTGACACTCTCGTGTCATACGGCTCCTATTATCCAGCCATAGGTAATATCCCTACTTTCCAATGCGCAAAAAGGTCTCGTTTTTCCAGAGCTATTCTTCTTAACAAGCTTCTTGATTGGTAAGGTTTGTGTTTGTACCTTTTGTATTTTCTCCTTATCCAATAACAAAGATGAAAATTTACATTTTCAATTACTTTAGATAATTCCATCTTTCCATACTTGCCATAATAGTTAAGCCAGCCTCTTATTATCGGATTGTACTTTTCAGCTATTTCTTCTATGCTTTTGTTTGTCATCCATAGCAATCGCCAACCTCTGATTTCCTGCCTAATATGATTCTTCGCTTTACTGCTTATCGCAGGAAGAAAACTGGTAAACTCTTTTCCGTTTCGTCCTTTTGCTTTCCTCGGTCTGTAGGTATAACCTAAAAAACTAAACTCTGTATTTTCATAATCGCCTTTTCTGTTGCTGTCTTTACAATATACAATCTTGGTTTTGCTTTTGTTGAGTTCTAGTCCAACCTGCTTAAACCGTTCGTCTAATTGTTTTAACAGCTCCTTTGCTTCCCACTCCGTTTTACAATGCAATAACCCGTCGTCCGCATATCTTGCCCATGGATTTTGTGGTCTATTCCTTCTTACCCATTCATCAAAAGCATAATGCATAAATAAATTAGCCAATAGCGGGGAAATAACTCCGCCCTGCGGTGTGCCAGAATTTCTGCTTGTTTTCACACCTTGATTATTCTGAAACGGTACCTTGAGCCATCGGTTTATATATAACAGTTCCCATTTGCATTGAGTATGTTTCATAAGCGCTTTTATTAGCAACTCATGGTCTATATTGTCAAATAATCCCTTAATATCAAACTCAAGTACCCACTCGTACTTCCAGCACCGCCGTCTCGTTACAGCTATAGCATCATGCGCTGACTTGTTTGGTCTATACCCATAGGAATCTTCTAAGAAGTATCTTTCAACTTTTGGCTCAAGGTGTAATTTAACAACCATTTGGGCTATTCTGTCCGCAACAGTTGGTATTCCCAGAACCCTGATACCTCCGCTTTTCTTCGGGATTTCTACAGCTTTTACAGGTGGTGGAAAGTATGTGCCAGATGACATTCTGTTCCATATTTTATACAGGTTACTCTTTAGGTCCTTTTCGAAATCCTTTATCGAGACTTCGTCTATACCGGCGCTTCCTTGGTTCGCTTTTACTTCCTTATACGCTTGATAGACTAATCTCTTTGGTATTTCGAACGACTTTGTTTTGGTCATTCGGTTCCTCCCATATTTTATGGTTGACTCATTTTCTCAAAACAGGATAATACAGTCCCTTCACTCCACCATCATTACAATAGCTTCATCGCTACTACAAACTGTTCCGCCCCTATATTCCGCATTGGTATTTTGCCCTCGTAATTTCTGTTACTTGCGGCGTTTCCCTTACCATCAGAATTATAGGTTCTCCAGTTCCATATTAAAGCCTAAGCTATGTTCACGCCACCTTTACTCCGGTTACCGTCTGGCCAGTAAACAGGTTTCTTCCAAACTTATCCCGAGGCAGCCTTACCATCCTCGGTTTTGATAACATCTGAGCTTTTCGAAGCGTCTTCAATGGTTCGCTTGCGCTCGTCTCCATAGCTCACATCTGACAGTTAAAACTGCCTTTTCCTTAACGCTCAATACCATCGCTTTTGACAACAGCACCTTAAGGTGATTTAAAACCAATGCCTGTACATCGATTTTGAGAGACCTCCTCTCATCTTTAATACAGCTTGAAACAATTTCTTGCTTCTTCTGGACACACGTAGGCCGCGGCTTTTTTTAACATGTCACGCTCAATTTTGAGTTCTGCATTCTCTAGTCGCAACTTCTTTACTTCCTCTTCCAATGTCGCCGCTTCCGTTTTCTCGCCTTCTGACGTGTACTTCTTCCGCCAGTTGTAAAGCAAGTTAACTCCTACTCCCAAATCGTCGGCTATTTCCCTTACGCTCTTTGGGCTTGCATACGATAATTTAACCGCATTTCTCTTGAATTCTTCGTCATATTTGTTTCGGTGTTTTTGCATGGTTTTTCCCTCCTGCTTTATATTATAATTCTTTTACCATGCTGTCCGAAATTTTAACACACTCCCTACTGTAATTTTCCTCAAACTCACTAATGTAATCGAATATAATTTTTATACTTATTTTATGAATATTATAGTGCGGTTCTCCTAATTGAGGTAATTTAAATTCAAAGTATGGTTTTACAGATGATACCGCTAGTATTTCTAAAATTCTACTTTCATTATTATAAATTGGAGTATTTCCTCTTGGACTAATTACATTATCACATATCAAACAATATACATCATCTATCTTAAATATTAATTCCTTTACATTAATTTTGGATATCCTAGCTTTACCAATATTTATTATTTTTAAGCTTATTAAAGATAAATACTTAACTCTACAATTATTTTTTTCAATAAAACTATAATGATACGCATCTTTATAATTATTGTGGCTTAAAGTATTTCCTTTACCTAATGATATATTATCAAATACTTCAATTTCCAGTAAAGGTTTAATCTTGCTTTTTTCGATTTCTAGTAACTTCTCAGATATTGTAGTAGCTTCTTTGTTTTGTCTTAAAGCTACAACTCCCAAAAAAGTAGTTCCTATAAAAGTAAGCAAAGCACCAAAAAAAAGAAGGATTTCGCCTGAACTTAAGTATGATTTAATTAATGTAAAATAATCACCTATCCAATATGGAATTTGTACTATAATTGACGAAAAGACTAGGAACGTCAACACTTTTTCGGACAGTTTACTAAGCAACACATTCTAATTGCTTCTGTTCCCATTGCTTCAGCCACTGCATAGGGCTAAGATAACCTAGTCGTTTTTGTACTCTCTTTGTATTATAGAATCCTTCTATGTGTTCAAAAATTCTTTGCCTGGCTTCTTCTCTGGTTCGAAAGTGTATCCAGTGTACTGTCTCTTTTTTGAGATTCGCAAAGAAGCTTTCACTCCATGCATTATCCCCCGGCATCCCTACTCGTGAAAAGCTCTGGCGTATGCCGTTTGATGCAAGAAGGTTCTTCACTTTTTCCGATGTATACTGGCTGCCTCTATCACTGTGGAAAATACAATCTTTCGGCAGCCGCCATCTTTTGATTGCTTTTCTTATTGTTTTTGTTACCAGTTCCGCTTTCATGCGCTCGCTCATGCTTTCGGCCAATACAACTCCGCTTTTTATGTCAAGTATTTGGCATATGTAATCAAAGCCCGCTCCTGTCCGTATGTAGCTGATATCGCTTGTCAATACTTGCAGTGGTTCCGTTATCTCCATTCCCCGTACCAGATTAGGATATCCTTCTCCGCGCGATTTCCGGCTGTTAGTTAACGATCTCTGACGCCTTTTGCAGTGCACACAGCGCAAGCCCTGCCGTTCCATAATATCTCTTACCTTATAGAAGCTTGCCTTATGGCCACTTTTTCGCATTAGTCCGCATATTCGGTTCGCTCCGTATGTCCCTTTGCCTTCTTTAAATATCTTTCTTACCAGCTCGATATATTCTTCCTCAAGCTTTGCTCTTTCTTCTCTACTTCTTTTCCAAGCATAATATCCGCTTCGGGATACCCCTAATATATCGGCCCACTTTCTTTCGGGGTGTTCTTCCTGTTCAAAAATGAATTGATATTTCACTTTTGTTGTCTTGCAAAGTAGGCCGCGGCTTTTTTTAACATGTCACGCTCAATTTTGAGTTCTGCATTCTCTAGTCGCAACTTCTTTACTTCCTCTTCCAATGTCGCCGCTTCCGTTTTCTCGCCTTCTGACGTGTACTTCTTCCGCCAGTTGTAAAGCAAGTTAACTCCTACTCCCAAATCGTCGGCTATTTCCCTTACGCTCTTTGGGCTTGCATACGATAATTTAACCGCATTTCTCTTGAATTCTTCGTCATATTTGTTTCGGTGTTTTTGCATGGTTTTTCCCTCCTGCTTTATATTATAATTCTTTTACCATGCTGTCCGAAATTTTAACACACTCCCCTATAATCTGTATTAAAAGAACAGGCACTATAAATAAACATATTAATATAATCAACCATACCCACCACTTTTTACACCACTTATTCTTTTCCATATCTCCACCTCTATAAATATTTTACCATATATTTCATCAGAAGGACAAATATTTAAATAGCAAGATACTTCATGCTTTCTTTATACCCCCTCAGTCTTCCTTCGGAAGCCAGCTCCCCTGATTAGGGGCGCTATCCTGCTTATGCAAGTTATGCAGCTGAATAACTGCGAAATTAACATTAACGGCTAGCTTTTCTTATAAATGTGAAAAATCCAATTCTAAGTACGATATTTATTAGAAATGCACAACGTTTAAGGGAAACATAAAAAACGAATAAATCAAACCAATAACGAAGCTGCGATATCGCCCCTAGTCAGGGGAGATGTCACGAAGTGACAGAGGGGTATGGCGAAAGCGAAGCGAAAATAAAAAAAATTGCCCCCCGCAAGCGAGGGGCTTAAAGAAGAAAGAAATTAGACAACCCTTCCAATACACAAATTAATAGTTCCCTTAATGTTAGCCGGCTTTCACTAAGTGAAGATGGCCGTTTTGCCGAGCGGTATGCTGGTGAATAACCGACTGGGCAACACTTGCTTTTCCAACTGCGGCGATGCTTCCAAAATACATAAGCTTGTTATAGCAAAGCATAAGTTCGCGGTGGGTAAAAAGCGGCTGATATTTCTTTTGCAGCGCCAGATTCTCAAGAGACAAATCTAATCTGCCGCGCCTGGCAAGTTTTATAAGTTCCTCAGGTATACGACTTTCGGCAAGCAGCTTTACACTGTAATAACCGCCGCATTCATCAAGCGTATACTCTAGGTGAGTAAAATCATCAAGTTCTTTCATAAGTGCCAGGCACTTAAACGCATCTTCGTCAAAGTCACGCTTAAGCCAAGTTTTTTCCCTGACTGAAAGCCGTTTCTTTTTATGCTGTGTTTCTTTTAAAAATCCGCGGTATATCCCGACAAATTCATATTCATTGGTATTATCCAAAAAAGAGTAAGTCACAGTAAAATTATGACCCTCCTGTGTAATTACGTGAACGTTTAGAAAATCATTTTCATCGAAAATTCTAATAACCTCAAAGTATCCATAATCGCGAAGATTATGCAGTAGTTTTTCATGCAGTTTTTCAGCGTATCTTATCAAGAAGCACCTTTTTCTTTATATCGTATACTCCCCTGTCTATAATCCCGAGTTGATATAGTTCATGAAGATTTTTAAGCAACACCGGAACTTCAACAGCTTTCACCAAAGGAACACTTATCGCCTGTCCCTCGCCTTTTGACGACTTCTTAATCCTAATAAACTCTACATATTGTTCGCCTTCGTAGTTTACGTGATTGACCTTAAAGCCCGCCTGCGACCAAAACTTGGACAAGTGGCTTGAAGAGTTGGCCCACATCGCTCTATAAGTCCTCGCGGACAGCGAAAGCGGAGTTGATAGTATGTCTTCTATCTCTTCGAAAGTCAGCCTGATAATGTCGTCTTTGCCGTTTTTGAGATACCTCGTCAAAGGATCATATTTACTCATTTAAAGTTGTCCCTCCACAGGTTCTCCCATCCTTAATACAATAATATACTAGGATATAATATTTGTCAATGTTTTATTTATCATTTTTCTTGACTTATTATATTTTTATTATAATCAAATTGTAATTCTAGAACTTTTTTATAACTTGGATTAAAAATTGATTGCCTATCTTTTTAAAAATTAGTTACTGGGACAAAAATGAAAGTGATTTTCCCGCAAAATATTGCTTCATCGTTTACTTCTTTGATTATGTACGTCATTGGGGTTCTTTTTCTAATAATGTATAAGTCTGCAGCAAAGATTGCGCATCTTATAAAAAATATTATTTTAGTGCTTGATAATCTTGACCGAACAAATTCTTTGTTATATAATCATTAAGCAACTTTTGGGGAATTAGCTCAGTTGGCTAGAGTACTTGACTGGCAGTCAAGGGGTCGTCGGTTCGAATCCGATATTCTCCACCAAATATGCTCTCTAGGACATAAAAAAACCTTATTGAGTTTAAAAAAGTACATGGTACATTCCATGTGCTTTAATTCTATCAAGATTTTGCTTCTATTACAAAAATAGAAGCGATTTTTTTGTATTCATCTCTATATTTAAATTTTATTGTTATCTGTCTTTCTTCATATACAATAATTTCTTCTATTAGAGCTATGACTACATCTCTTGTAATCTCATTAACATTGTTAAATTGCTTAAAAGTTGCAATGAATATATTGTCTTCAATTTTTTGATCTGAAACTTCATTAATTTGTCTTTTAATATTCAATAATTCTATATTAAGTTCTCTGTTAGAATCTTCGTATGAACTTTTCATCTGGCTGTATTCATCCTCAGTTATCAAACATGATTTGCAATCTTCATACAATCCTTGCTTGAGTGTTGTAACTCTATTTATTTCATTTTCAATCTTTGATACTTTTCTTTCAAGAAACGCAGTGTTTCTTGCAGTAATTTTACTATGTTGTGCCTTTTTTATAGTTTTATCCATATCAACTGCACATTTTATCTGCATCTGTATTGCATTTAGTATTATTTCAAGTAGAACATCTTCGTCAATGATATGAGTTCCGCAAATCTTACTACCATATTTCTTTGAAAGTGAACATACATATTTCTTATACTTTATGCCATTGTGTGTACAGGTAGTCCTAACCATAGGCTCACCGCAATCACCACATTTTATGTAACGCGAAAGAGGTGATGGAACCATCTTTTTAACTCTTGGTCTTGTTTTCTTATTAAGTAATGCTTGTGCTGCTTCAAATGTTGAATGGGTAACAATAAGTTCATGTGTCCTAGGCACAATTATCCATTCTTCTTTTGGTAATGGAATACGTTTCTTTGTTTTATGATTATAAGAAGTCGTCTTACCTTGAACCATATCTCCTGTATACAGATCATTGTTTAGGATTTGTCTGATATGCCTTGTTTCCCATAACCCAGCACATTTTATGTTAGCTTTCTTATTGTTTTCTGCTTTTTTACTGGTTCTATATGCAGCTGGATTTAGTATTTTTATCTCGTTTAACTTATTCTTAATTTCTGAATAATCCATACCATTTACAAACCAATGAAAAATTTTAGCTATAATAATTCCAGCTTCTTCATCAATTACTAAATGATTTTTATCCAACGGATCTTTTAAATAGCCATATGGAGTAAGGCTGCTAATATACTTACCTTCTTTGCGTTTTGATTCAAGGCTCGCTTTTGTCTTTCTTGAAATATCTCTTGCATACTCTTCATTTATTAGATTTAGAAAAGGAATTTCTATACTATTCATCTTTGCTGGATTTTTATAACTATCAAGATGTTGCATAACTGATATAAATCGCACATTCAATAAAGGAAAGATTCTTTCAAGGTAGTTGTCCACATCAATGTGTTCTCTACCAAATCGAGATAAATCTTTTACGATAATGCAATTTATCCTTCCCATCTTCATATCTTCCATCATTCTAATAAATCCAGGACGATTGAAGTTTGTACCTGTATAGCCATCATCAATATAACAATCTACTATTTTAAACTCTTCATCTTTCTCAGCAAACTCCTTTAGCATATTTTGCTGGTTAATGACACTATTACTGATGCTTTTTTCTTTATCATCTTGGGATAACCTTATATAGAGAGCAGTTTCCCATACATCAATTGATTTATGAGATTTATTAATCATGATTTATTATTGCTCCCCTCTTCCTGCATATGACTTTTTATATAGTCAATAATTCGTGAGTACTCATCCTGGTATTTAAATTTAATATGGATATTCTTATCAGCATTTATATAAATCTTTTCAATAAGCGAAGACAGAAGTTCTCTTGATAATTCTTTGATATTATAATTCTTCACAAATTTATTCATCCACTCAATATTTTTCGTCTCCATATCAATTACCATTTTTTCTTCGATTTCGAGATTCTTTATGGAATTCTCCAAATCTACACTTTCATTATCATATGCTTCTTTCATATTAATATAATCGTTTTTCGATATAACGTCTGATTTCCAATCTTCATATAGTCCCTTTTTTAGATAGACTTTCATTTTAATCTTGTGTTTTCTTTTCTTGATTTCTTTTGCGAAATTAATTTTGCTTAGTTTTGTTAAATCAGTGTTATTTATTTTATCTATTACATTTTGCATATTTACAACCGCATGTATCTGAGTATTAATAGCCTTCAATACCGCGCTTACAAGCAATTCATGACTAATACTATGAGATTTAGGGCATTTTTCTTTTGAGATTTGATTGTATGTCCTGCATTTATAGTAAACATACTCTTTATTGGGAGTTTTTTTTGAAGTCCTTATCATAGCTCGCTTACAATCAGCACATCTTAAAAATCCAGAGAATAAATATAACTTATCTTCATTAGGTGATGTTCTAGTACATTTCTCAAATCGCATTCTCACTTCATTAAAGGTTTGTCTTGCAATTATAGGTTCATGTGTGTTTTTAACAAGTATACGATCTTCATCATATAAATATATTATCTCTCGTTCTTTATAATTCAAGGTAGTATGCTTTTTCTGTTCTAGGTCTCCCATATATACTTTGTTTGATAGAATATTCCTAACCGTGTCTGGTCTCCATAAATATCCACATCTAGAGTGAAAAGTTTTAAAAACACCAATTTCCTTTTTGTACAAGTTTGGAGGAGAGATTTTGAGTGTATTAAGTTTTTGAGCTATTCTAATTACACCCATGCCACTCAAACACCAACTATATATATTTCTCACATTATCTGCTACATCTTCATCAATTACTAAATGATGATTATCTTCTAGGTCTTTTTTATAACCATATGGCGCATATACACTAACAAGTTTACCTTCCTTGCGTTGAGCGTCGAATACATGTCTTAATTTAAGAGATATTTCACTGCTGTAATGATCATTCATTATATGTTTGAATCGTACAAACACACTTCCTATTTCATTTGGTCTTTCAAAACTGTCCAAATTATCTAGTATAGAAATAAATCTACATTTTAAAAAAGGAAATAACTGCTCCAGATAGTTGCCTGCTTGGATATAGTCGCGACCAAACCTTGATAGATCCTTTACAATCACACAATTCACTTTACCTGTCTTAATATCCTCAAGCATGCGATTGAAAGCAGGACGGTCAAAATTCGTGCCTGTATAGCCTTCATCGATGTATGTATCAATTATTTTATAATCTGCTTTTTCATTTGCATAATTTGTGAGTAGGTTCCGTTGATTTGTAACACTATCACTTTCAATTTTATCGCCATCTTCTCGGCTTAGCCTTATATATAGTGCAGTTCTGAATCTGGTATCTGATTTGTTTGAGTTTAAAGATGTTAAATCATCTTTATAGAATTTTTTTCTTGCCATAATTATTACTCCTGTTGTTTATTGCTTTTCATTACAGGAATTAATCGAGTGCCACCTCAAATAAATAGTAGCACATTTAATCTCCTCTTTAAAATTTGAGCCAGTTTTTTTATACAGCTTTATGATTTCTTAAATATTCAACCATGATATCTTCAAGACTTTCTTCGCCAACAAATTCTATTGTTACGATGATATTTTTATATTTGAAGCAGTATGGGTCTTTGATTTGTTTTAGAAAGCTTTTTGCTCTTTTAAATAGTGAATCATCAGAATTGATTTCTACATCTCTGATATCTATAAGTTCTTTTATTAATAAATTATTAGTTTTCATTTTTTCCCCTGACTTTTTATTTTATAAAGATATATGGATACGACAAGACAAGTAATTCATCTTGTCGCATCTTATTCCTTTATTAATACCGACCATTTCGGTATCATTTGTTTGAACTTCTAATATTTCAAGCTGCTATTGATTAAGTAGCACATGGATTTGCACCCGCCCATTTTTAAAGGCTTCTCTTCCTTATCGTACGGCCGACCAACGGTTAGTAAGTATCTGTCCTTTGTGTTTCATCGCAAATGTCATGGATCATATGACTTGGAATTGTATGTCCCCAAATTCTCATTTGTCGCTATTGCTGTTGGCAATTACAAAGGATTCGTACCTGAAATATCTTTTATTTAGTTGTCAAAGTACAAAGAGTTGTTTTTACAGAAAAAAACCCTCTATATATAAAGAGTCTTTTAAGGGTCAAAATACCGACAAAAAAATGAAAATAATTTTATTTTGCTTAATTATTTTCATTTTTAGTGATATTTTTAACTATTTATACTTAATATGGGATTTTATGTTCGTGTGATTTAATTTGATTTTTTCGAGTTATATAACGCCGATTTTATATATTGTATGTAGAATATTTTAATCGTCTATTTACATGTTCAATATCAAAAGGTCTGTAAAATTGCATCTCTGCCCAGTCCTTCATGTGCTGGTAGTCTTCATGTTTTGGGTTATTATATATATCCAGAAACTGCTCGTATCCACCTTCACCACCTACATCTTCAGGAGGGGTATTACCTTCACCTTCTATACACACCGGATAATTCTTATCATAATCGAATATGAAGTTTTTTAATTCGATGTTATGGTTCCAATCGTCACCAAAATCATAGTTATACAGCAATCGTTTATACTTCGGTATATACTCTGCAATTTTTACACCTTCCTCTAATATCATAGGTGTTTTATCTTCATACTCAAATGCATCATTAGTTTGAACTATGTTTGCAACTAATTTAATCCCATCATAAATAATGAAATCGTGCAAATGATAATTTTGCCAATTAAATACTATTTGCAGAATATCATGTAATTGTTTGAATGTGATTTTATAAGGGATTATCAGTCTTCTCCATACATTATATTTTTCTAAATCGAGTGTGACTTTAATTTGTATTGCTTTACAACTGAAAATACTTTGCCCAGTTAGTTCTTCCAAGTCCTTATACATGATTTCATTGGGATAAATCATATCTTCACTATGAAAGCTAGGATCCGCACTTGATTTATGGCTTAAATTTAATTGAGTAATGTTATCAGAATCGATATAATTAGCATAAAATTGTACTGTATCACAAGCTTTATTAAGCTTTGCGACAGTTGATTTATTCTTTGTTTTTGTGAAAACAATATCAGATGCTTCTTGAATATATTTCTCAACTACTTCGCTTTTTATACCATCATCGAGTAATATCTCCGTTATTGCTCTAAGTATCGTATTTTCAATGTTCTTCTTATCATTTGCTTTAAGCCCATGTAATACGATAATATATCGATTCTTATCATTCATAAGAACAATAGTTTTTTTACGATTTATTGTTAATAAATTTGCATGCCATGAAAAAAGTGGTTCCTCTTCTGAAATACTTGGTTTGATATTTAATTCATCGAGTAGTTTTTTGGTGCACTGGACCAACATATGGTTTCTCCTAGTTTAGTATTATCTTGAAAGCTTTCTTTAATCCAGGTCAATTGTATATAATTTTTACCTAGTTAGATTATTAGTAAATTTCTCATAAACATCGAACATAATCAACTCCATTAGTTTTTTCCTAAATCCATCATCTTCAAGAATCTTTCCATAGAAGTTTTGATTTTTATCATATTCTTTAATAACGTCATTTAGAAAAGTGGGGGCAAAAGCATATTTAAAGTCATCATAAGAATTATTCTTTGCTTTTAGTTGGAGCTCTTCATTTGCCTGCAAACTACTTCTAATCTGTGCTACTGCTAGCTTTTCTGATTCTGAAAAACTTGTACCATATTTCTCATTGAGTTTCTCTATAATACTACTAAGCGTATCAATATCTGGCATAGCTACTTGTCCGCCCCCAGATACAATAATCTCGACATTACTATCATCACCTTTTTCAAGATCAATAGATCCTTCACCAGTTTTCTTGAGCTTGTAGAATTGAAGCAACACTTTATCCGTAATATCTACGCCACTAGGTGAATCTATATTAAGTTTTTTTACCAAGAACCTAAGATAAACACTAAGCCTATGAAGGTCGGAATCAATAATTGGTGCAACTTGGATTATTAAATTGTATAGATTTATGAACTTCTTAATTAGGCTTCGGAATTCTAAAAGTTCTTCTCTAGTAAAATCATTTGTTCGTTTTGCAGAGTTATCAACCAAATGATTCATAATACTTATATCAGTTTGTTTGTGTTTTTCCTTATAATAAATATCTGTGAAAGCTATTACATCTTCTTGGTTAATGACCTTTTTATCGTAGATTGTTCTTTCAATTGCATATATTTCATTTGGCTCAATATCATTGTCCAATATTGTAGTTTTGTAAAACGGCAGGAATGAAGCTAGTATATCTTCAGGGTCATTTACAAAATCCAATACGAATGTATCTTCCTTACCATCGTGTATTCTATTTAGTCGAGATAACGTCTGTACAGCCTTTACACCTGATAGCTTTTTATCAACATACATAGTATGAAGTTTGGGCTGATCAAATCCTGTCTGATACTTATCTGCAACGATCAATACTCGCGAGTCATTTTTATCAAATTCATCTCTTAATCGCTTCATAGAAATACCATTATTCATTGATGGCTCTTGATAACTTTCTCCTTTATATTTCACCTTACCCGAGAACGCTATAAACGTCTTAAGGTCTCGATAACCATGTTTCTCGATATAATTATCAAATGCTAATTTATAGCGCACTGCATGCAACCTAGAGGATGTAACAAGCATAGCCTTAGCTTCTCCTCCGATTTTATTCATTGTATGATTCCTGAAATGTTCAATTATTATCTCTGTTTTTTGAGATATGTTATGCGGATGTAAGGTTACAAATCTAACAATAGCTTTAGCTGCTTTACTCTTATCAAATGTCGGATCATCAGCTATTTTTTTATTAACATTATAATACATTTTATATGTTATATAGTTTTGAAGCACATCCAGTATAAAGCCTTCCTCAATTGCTTGTTTCATGCTGTATATATGAAAAGGTTTATAATGTGTTTCTGGATTTCCATCCTTATCATTTGCTTCAAATGGTACACCAAACAATCTAAGCGTAGTCCCTTTGGGCGTTGCTGTGAACGCAAAGAAGCTAATATTCGATGTATCACTATACTTTTCAAGTTCAGCGTTTATTTTATCTTCTGTATCGATTTCATCAGGCTCTTGTTCGATTGCTGCTGACAAAGCCTCTTCTTCATTCAATGATTCCTTGAGTGCAGTCATGCTTGTTCCCGATGTAGAAGAATGAGCTTCATCAATCACAATCGCATATTTTTTGCCCTTAGTTCCCGCAATCTTATCCAATATAAACGGAAATTTTTGTATTGTACTAATAATTATCTTCGTTCCTTTTTCTATTTCCTTTGCGAGCTGAGTAGAATTCTCATTTATCTTCTCGACTACTCCTACCTTATGCTCTAATTGAAATATCGATTCTTGAAGCTGTTGATCTAATAATACTCTATCAGTAACGACTATTACTCCATCGAAGATAACCTCATTTAATACATTGTGCAGCGAAGCTAATCTATGTGTCAGCCACGTTATTGAATTTGTTTTTCCTGATCCTGCTGAATGCTGTATCAGATATTTATTACCAGAACCATTTTTCTTAACATGACTCAATACCTCTCTAACACAATCAAGCTGATGGTATCTTGGAAAAATCAATGTTTCTTTGATTTTTTTAGTTTTGTTTTCTAATACTTTTTCTTTCTTTTCTATATAAGTGAATTTACTTAGTATCTCAAGAAGTGAATCTTTCTTTAATACTTCTTCCCAGATATAGTGAGTACCTAGCTTACCTTCTATTTGAGGATTGCCTTTGCCACCGTTAAGTCCTTTATTGAACGGTAAAAACCTTGTGTTTGATCCATTTAGCTTTGTTGTCATATATGCTTCATCGGTATCAATAGCAAAGTTTACAATCGATCTTTCTTTAAACATAAACATTTGATCTTTGCTTGATCTATCGTTTTCAAATTGCTTTATAGCATCCCTATATGTTTGCCCTGTAAATGAGTTTTTAAGCTCCATAGTAATTATCGGTATACCGTTCAAGAAGATAACTAAATCAATCCTATCATCCTTTTTCGAATCGTAAACTAGTTCTTCAGTTACTGATAATATGTTTTGCTGATATAATAAAAATTGATCGGGGTTAAGATTTGTCGGAGGTTTAAAATATGCAAGATCAAGCTTTACTCCAAAATCTTTCACTCCATGCTTAATAACATCTATTGAACCTCTTGATTTTAAATCCTTATTTAGGTTTTTTAATATCTTGTTTTTATAGTTAGTTTTATAGATGTCCCTCAATCTCTCCATTGCTTTTTCCTGAGTAGTTTCAAGAAAGTCAAAAAGCTGCTTTTCATCAATAGCCAATTCTCTATTATAATTATCATTGAAAGATTCTATATAATTGTTATCTTGAATAAGATAATCTTTAATCAGCTTTTGGAATGACTTTTCTTTTAGTATTTCTGGTGTTATTATGGTTATCATTTTTCTCCCTCTTCGATATCAATATAGTCAAGTATTTTCCTTCCTAATATTGTTATATGAAATCTTTGTATATTCAAATGACTGCTCGTTCCCAAAGTACTAGTATATTCAGTTTCAACTATTCCTAAAGATTCCATCTTTATCAAGCTTATAACATCTTGGGCAAATATATATATAGGCACTCTTTCTACCGTTATGCTATTATTAAGTGCCGTATATGCAGGAATGCTTTCATAAGGAGCTGTTTCATCCTTTTTAATCTTTTTGCTGAATTCCTCCCACATAATTGTATTTTTACCATGAACAATATCTCTGTTTGAAAGCCTTTTTCCATTATTTACTGCTTGATTTTCTCTTGTTTTATTTGTATTTTCTCTAGTATTATTAGTATGTTTTTCTGTATTGATAAATCGCTTGATTGTCAATAACAATTTTATATCATATGAATTGAGTTCGCCTAAAACTTCACAAACAATCTGATTAATATCTTGTTCTGTTCCCAACGAATAATCTACCATTGCTTTGCATAGAACTTCTACGGTTTCTGGTTGAGCTTCCATAACTAAATGTTTAAAAGATTTACGGACTACGTAATAATCATGCTCGCTAAGGTTTTCTATACCAGAAGTAAATTTTTCAAAACTTAATCCTTTAAATGAAACAAACTCCCGAATATATTTCTCTGTACTTTGTAACCTTCTCTCAAGCATATCAGCTTGAATCATATTTATGACTTCATTTATTACGCCGCCGAAAGGCCCTAGGGCAGCTAACACAATCTTTACCCCTCCACTTGCATGTGTAGCAACTAATTTATCGTTCTCATCCATAATTATCTGTGCATCTCCTTGCTTTTATCTCCCACTGTAGCCCTAATTCTCTTTATAAGCTTTTCTTTCAATTCTTCAGGGGTTTTATACCTAACTTGATTTTTCTGTGCAACATCAAAATGCGGAGAATCTTTTTCCTCATTGACAGTTACTATAACTTCCTTGCCTTGTCCAAAGGCATACCCAGCTTCATAATATACTCCTCCTCGATTGTCTGTAAAATCAGCAACTACAAAATCACTGTTCTTAATTTCATATAGTATTTCAGGAACTATCTGATTATTATGTTCCTTATCGCTTATTATCATTGGAATATATCCAGACTCAGTGATTGCTTCTTTTATAGCTGCTTCAACTTTATTCATACTTGGGTCAAACCACATGGCAATAAATCCTTGATTTTTTGTTGTGAACTGTTTTTGCAATTCATCTATTCTTTGCCAGCCTTTATATTGTATTTTAAATCTTAATGGAGTATCCCAACCCCATTGTGCTGGTTTACTAATTAATTGCATATCATTCATCACTAAGAATATATATTCTGATTCGGTTGGGATTTCAGAAAAAGTAATCGGTAAAAACTCAAGTTCAGAGTATACCTGAATATAGTCTCCTACCTTAATGCTCATTTCTACAAAATTCTTTAATATCATATCAATCCGTTCAGATATAGTTTTCGGATACAAATTCATTATTTCATCAACTGTTGTAGTGTTATATTTTTTACTTATGTCAATTTTTTCATCTAAAACTACATATAGATTTTTATTTTTTCTATAATGAGTTAAATAATAATATAAACAAGCATTAAAATCACTTCTATTTATCTTCTTTCTCTTTATATAATCATCTGCTTCTTCAATGATAAGAAATCTACCACATCTACTACAAATGACACCATCCAAATAGAATTCTTCGCTAAATGATACATTAGCATCCATACCACACACAGGACATTTATCTTTATAAGACATCATCCACCTCCTGAATTTCCCAATCCCTCAAATCAATCTTACCTGTTACAGCTTCAGAAATTAAGGATTGCTTGGCTTGTTTCAATTTCTTAATTTGCTTTTTATTTTTTTCAATAAAATTTTGCATGTGAATTCCATTATTGTTTAAGAAACTACTTATCTTATCTTGTTCTCTTTTAGGTGGAGAACAAACAAAGATGCTCCTGAATTCATCAGAATAGGTTCTCCACCTCATTAGCATGATGCCTCTTCCGTATCTAAAGCATTCCCCTGAGAATTTTGAAGTTCTAAATAAATAATTGTAATATTCCGAATTAACATAAGAGTGTGGTTTATAAATATCATAAGCTGGGCTTATAACTCCACTATAATTCGAATAACCTATTGCGCCTTGCCATGCTAGTATTATATTAACTATAACATCATTTCTATGTACAATTTTGTAATCTTGAACCGTTCTGACTATGTTACCAGTCCTTGACTCAACATCCTCTTGTCTTCTTACACCTTTAGCAGTATATAAAGTTAATAATTGAACTTCTTCCATGCTTTTATAATTCCGTTCATTTCTCAATTCAAAGATGTTCTTTATCCTCTTAACCTCCCACTCCTTCGGGATCATCCCCAGCCATTCCACGCCACTATCCTTCATCTCCTCAGGCTTTCGTTCAACAAGCTCTCCGTTAACTATTTTAACTTTACCTGTCACTACTTCAGATATCTGGCTTTTCTTTGCTTCCTCCAGCTTTTCTATTAACTTTTCTTTTTTTGAAATTATTGAGTCGAATTGAGCTGTTTTAATGTCGAGGAAGTTCGCGATTTTTTGTTGATTTTCTATAGAAGGATTTATAACAATCATGTTTAAAAGATCATTTGCATTAATAGCTGATCTCACTCCGCTATTACCAATATTATTGTAAATTTGTTTAATATATAAACTATAATATAAATAGTAGAAGTATTTTTCACAAGTATTTCTAGTCTTAGATAATCTAATGTATGCAGAGCTCATTAAGCCGTCTTTATGCACAATCCCAACTCTGCTTGTATTAACATTTTCTAAATCAATAAGTTTAAATACTAAATCATTTTTCTTAAATTCTTGATATCCAGAAAAATCTTTAGGCTGTAATCCTTCATTCGAACTTATATCTCTATCAATAACTCCGTTTAAAGTTAGAGAAATTACTTCATTAATAATACCTCTATTTTTGACTTTTCTATTTTCAAAGACATACTTGCCTTTTATCCCCTCCCAATCCGCTGGAATTTTAAAATACCAAGCAATGTCGATATTCTTCATCTCATCAGACTTTCTAAATTTAATTTGATACATTATCCAATCACCTTCTTGATTTCCGATTGGATTTCCTTTTCAAGTTCTTCAATTTCAAGCATGATTTCCTTGAATGGTCGAAGCTCTTCATATTTATAAAAATAGCGTGTAAACGGTATCTCATAGCCGATTTTAGTTTTTGAGTGGTCTATCCAATATTCACTTACATGAGGTGATACCTCGCGCTCAACATACTCTAATATATTTTTCTGTTCTTTATCAATATGTATTTGTGTGTCTGTGATATAATCAATAACATCTTTAGAAAGCGGTATGGATTCTGTATCGCGTAAAGAAGTGTCAGCTTCTTTGCTTTTGCTTTTCAAGCAATAGTCGGCAATTTCATCACGCTCGGAAAGTCCCATAAGGATTGCTTTAAATATTGAGTTGTTAATATCCATATTTTTAAGAAGTGCACCTAGCTTATCTGAAAATACTTCGCGGTTCTTGATAATTTCCGTGCTTTTATTAGCTTTCAGAATATTAATAATATTATCTTGAAGCTCTTTGCCTTTATAAAGCTTGGTTAGGGTTAGTAGCTCACGTTTCTTGATAGTTTGTTTTTCTTTTTTTAGTTCCAGTTCCTGAGCGATGTCCTCATCATATAGCTTTGAAAATGCTGACTGAGAATAAACGTTTTCAATGCGTTCATCGGATATCTGAAAGTTTAGTCTAAGTGGTCTTTCAATAGTAACCTTAAGATAACCAAACTCTTTGTTGTCAAATATTTTACAGAATTCGCCTTCCTTGAACTCACCGTATATTTTAGTAAGTTCTTTTATATCATCAGGACTTATTTCATTACGCTTTGAGCCAAGAGACTTACGCATCTTGTGAGAAAAACTTGTTCCATCGACAAGCTGTATCTTTCCAGCCCTTACGTGACCTTTTAGAATGTTGTCGTTCTTTCTATTGGTCAGAATCCAAATGTAAGTTGCTATTCCAGTGTTGTAAAACAAATCATTTGGAAGTGCGATAATGCCTTCAAGCATATCGTTTTCTATTACCCAACGTCTGATTTCCGATTCTCCCGAGCCAGCATCACCAGTAAACAGAGGTGAGCCGTTGAAGATAATCGCCATACGCGAGCCTTTTTCATCCTGTGTCATCTTAGATAGCATATGCTGCAAGAACAATAGCGAGCCATCAGAGGTTCTTGGAGTACCTGCAACGAATCTTCCATCTGCCCCTAGCTCCGTTACTTCCTTATCTATAAATGCTTTGTCCTTCTTCCAGTCCACCCCGAATGGCGGATTCATTAAAGCAAACCGCACCTTCAAATCTTTATGCCCATCTTCGGTAAAGGAGTTGCCTTTTATGATATTTGTTTCCTGCTGTCCTTTTATTAAGATATCAGATCGACAGATAGCGAACGACTCTGGGTTTATCTCCTGACCAAACACTTCAATTTGTGCACTACTATTAAGTTGCTTTATATATCTTGTTGCAACAGATAGCATACCGCCTGTACCACAAGCAAAGTCGCCTATGGTAAAGATACTACCTGGCTTTGTTAAGTCATCTCCTATCTCGTTAAATAACATATTAACCATAAGCTCGATAACTTCTCTTGGTGTATAGTGATCACCAGCCTCAGCGTTCTCAGAGAATCTTCTTATAAGCTCTTCGAATATATATCCCATCTCTTGGTTTGATACAGCTTCAGGATGCAAGTCAATCCCTGCGAATTCCTTAACAACTAGATAGAGTAGATTGTTATCATCTAATTTTTTAATATCTTTTGTAAACTCAAAATTTTCTACTATTTCACGAATATTTGTTGAAAAGCCTTGCAAGTAGTCTTCAAAATTAGCTTTAATATTATCAGGATCGGAAAGCAACTTATTAAAATCATAGCTGGATTTGTTAGAAAAATTATATCCTGCAACTTGATTTAATATCATTTCTATATCGGTCGAACCTGCTTTTTCAAGCACTTTATCCTTTGTACCTTCAAGCAGACAGTCAAACCTTCGAAGCACTGCCATTGGTAATATTACATCACCATATTTTTCTGGCTTATATGGACCTCTTAATAGTTCTGCTATTTTCCAAATGAAATTAACTTTATCCCCAAAATTGACCATATATCTCCTCTAACCATAACTAAATATCTGTTCATAATATTCTTACATAAATATATATACATATTACCCTTGTTTTTTATTCATTTCAACAATAAACTCTAATCTTTATATTATGAGGTTCTTTTTTATGAAATACTAGAAGAATAGTCCTATTTGGACTGTTGAGAAATGTTGTAGTAAAATTACTTTTTTTATTTACAAACATTGTATCATATGAAAAGACTGCTAGAAGAAACATTTCGCATCTTCTAGCAATCACTCCTTTAAACAGTTATTCTTTCAACTTTTCTTTTAAGTGTTTTCTTATTCTGGTTAGCTTTTTATTAACAGTTTTCTCTTCCATATTCATATAGCAAGCAATCTCTTTTTGAGTGTACCTTTGATTGACCCACATATGCAATAAAATTACGTCTTCAACCTTGAGTTTCTTAATAGCGTGATAAAGCTTTTTGTTTTCCAAAAACTCTATCCACGATAGACCGTCGCAATTATTAAGTTGCTTTTCAATATCACTTGAGTTTGAATGATTGCATATTATATGTTCATCACGATCATTAAACTCCATTGATATCTCTGTTTTATATATTATATTAAGTTTTTGAAACTCTTTTCTATCCATATTTTTTACTACTATATTAAAATAGTTGATCGGGTTTTGGATGTCCACTTCATTAGTATTCTTATTTCCTTTTTTAGATGGTAATTTAGTATTTTTCATCATACTTTCCTTTCATTGTTTGAATTAGTTCAAGCCAATGAAAGGAACGGTGGAGAGCGAGATTTTGTCGTTACTCGATATAAATAGTAATTTTTTATAAAGAAAAACCACTTACCAAAGTCAGTAAGCGGTACTTTATTAAACCTTATATGTGTTTTTCCCTTATATCTGTCGTTTCTAACAGAATATATTTCTTGTTTTTTCAAGCTTGTCACTTTTAATGACAAGCAAATAATGAATTAGTTGTCTTAGGCTTATATGTGAATAATTAGATAATTGTTTTATATACAACACCTTTTACTTATATATTATTGCAAATATGGGAATACTTAATATAACATATTAAATGCATTATTTGTAATATGTTGTGCTGTTTTATTAAAATAAAACAAAGCACGCATAAATAATCAAATATAATTTGAATTGTGTTTTATGATTATAAGTATTTTAAAAAGTTAGCTCTAAAAAGTTTGCATTAGATTTAAAAAGGTAGATTATATATTAAAAAATTTATGCAATAGGGTAGATTTGAGTTTAATAAGAATCGAACTTTAATATTATTTAAAGAAATGTTATATTTTTGATAAAAACCATTTACATGATTTGAGTTCATATTTTATCTGAAAAAGCTGTTCAATGTTATTAATAACAGCGCTACAATCGTAAACATATATCATATTTCCGGTATAGAAATCTGTTTGTTGAGTCATTACCTGATTAATCTTTATAACAATGCATCTTTCATCACTGGTTTGATATTTCAATCTATATGGGGTTAGTTTTCCATCCATAGAAAAATGAGCAATCACTTCGATATTTTGCATAAGTCGTCTCATATAGGCAACCCATTCTTCGGACGATATGAACCACTCCCCCATGTGCCACCAATCATTGGGTTAAGTTGGCCATCAAGAAATTTTGCCCTTAGGATTGCTTCGTTCCCATATCTGTTTCGCAAGTCATCGATAACTTCATCAAGCACTTTGTTTTTTTCTTGCTTTTCAAGTGGAAAGAACAAACTCGTTTGAATATTTGTACACTGCGTAAGGTTTGTAGATTTGATTCCAATCTGCCTGATTTTTTCACCATTCCAGAGAAAATCGAATATCTTACAAACTCTTAAATATATTTCAGTAGTATTATTCGTATATGAACCAAACTTGAACTGTTTGCCTACTCTCACAAACTCATCTGTGGTATAGCCTACATGCATTACTTTCCCGCTGTAACCACCTTGCCTAAGTCTGTAGCCTACAGTTTCACATAATGATAGAAGTGCTTGGTGTGCAACATCCAATCTGTCAATGTTAAATGCTATTGTTCCTGAGTTGCCAATTCCCTTGACTTGATGCTTAGAACTCTCTGAAGTCATTGATTGAAAAAAACCTGCACCACCCGTACCATTGTCTTCGAATCTTCCATTGGCATAATTCCATAACATAGCTCCATTTGACTTGAACCATCGTCTTGCTGTCATCTCATCAAGCTTTGCTAAACTACCAATAGTTAAAATACCTCTGCCTATGAAGTGATCATTCATTTTCCTACCCACCATGTATAAATCACCAATGGGTAATGGCCACATTTTATCCTTGATTTCTTCTGGGAATAAAGTATGAACCTTATTTGGTTTTTCAAACTCACAAGCCATCTTTGCTAAAAGCTTATTTGTTGAGACACCAATATTGACTGTGAACCCTAGTTGGGTTTCAATCTCATCTTTGATTTTATACGCTCTTTCGACCGAATCACCAAATAAAGACTTCATTCCTGTGTAATTTAAAAAGGCTTCGTCAATTGAGAACTGATCAATATCCGGCGAGTATTGAGACAATAATTGCATCAATGCATTGGAAGCTTCTCTGTAAACTTCATGATTAGGAGGAACAACAGTTAAATTAGTGCCAGCCTTAACCCTTGCTTCCATTAAGCTTTCACCTGTTTTTATTTTGTATAATTTTTTTGCAGGTATGGATTTCGCTAAAACTATCCCGTGCCGTGTTGCTTGTGAACCTCCTACTACTGAAGGTATTTTACGCAAATCAATATTATCACCATGTTGAATACGATATGCTGCTTCCCATGATAAGAAAGCACTATTTACATCAATATGCATGTAACATGGCTTCATTACTCATCCTCTCCTTAATTAAACAGAAATATGCGAACAATAGTTCGTGTTTATATGATATATGAGCGTATATGCTTTGTCAATGAAAAATATTAACATTCCAATTATAATAAAGACATAGTAGATAGATTAATAAATATATTATTATATTCCTGCTTTAATGTCCTTCTTGCTGTGTAGTCCTTATGGGGTGTCAATATACGACATGGATGGGTGTCAATATACGACACGGGGTAATGGGCAGACTGGTAACGTTATGCATTTCTAGGGGTGTCACTATACGACACGAGGTATATTCTTAGGCTTTATACCAACGAGAATATAAACACCAAGTCATGCTTTGCTATATAGCTTCTATCAAACGCCAAACCATGCCTGACCGATAGTTCAAGTGTTCCATATGTATCCTTAGCAAGAACACCTATTGATGTGTTATCAAGTTCTAGTGCGTATACTGGATTCATTAATATTAGTTCAGGATATAGCCACTCTTCTTGATTTATATACTGTAATCCTAGTGCTATATAGCTTTTTGAATCTTCAAGGCTTAGACTGTCCCAATCCATGCTGTCCGGCAAAACATCGATTAATTGTATATCCGCTTCAGAGCTTGCATTAAACGATTCTACGGTAATCCTGACAGGTACCTTGGAGTTGTTTTGGATTTGTATATCTGTGGAGTAAAATCCATCAGGTTTATTAGGATCAATGGTATACGAAATGCTCGCAGGATGCGTAACTGAGATTGTAAGTGCATTAATTGAGCCGATGATTGGAACAACACTATTAACATCACCTGTCCCGGTTATGGTCATTACATTATTTTGTGCAATTATCATTGGAGATAATGCCGCTACATTCGTACCATCACCCAATTGACCATATTCGTTATTACCCCAACCATATATTGTATCTTGTGCGTCGCATGCAAAAATAGTACTGTCGATTTTCTCTAGCTTTATTATATCGGTGATATCCGGTATAACTGTAGGAGCTACAATTCTCACAGTATTTCCAATACCTAACTGTCCAAGGTTGTTTGTTCCCCATCCATACAAAACACCATTTGTATCTCTTGCATACATTGATGTATCTCCATTATAGATTTGTTCAATGTTATTACCCAGCGCTGTTAGCTTTTCAGCATATGCTTGTCTGTAAATATCACCACTCCCTATTTCACCGTATGGATTCTTGCCCCATGTATAAACACTATTATCAGTTCCCAGTACGATTCCTGAATGTCCGTTGAATATGAATTGTTTTACCTTGGGTATGTTTTGTATTATTTCAGGTACGCCTTTATCATAAGTGCCACCATCGCCAAGTTGATTATAGCCGTTATATCCCCAGCCGTATAATGTATTATCACTTGTAATCGCAAAACAAGTACGCATCTCAATTACCAATTCCTCAATTGTTTCGTTGAGATCTGATAACACCCATAATCTTTTAGGTTCTCGGTTTCTTTCTGAATAGGTGCCTAATTCATCAACCCAACCTTCTCCCCATGAATATACATCTTGTCTGTTGTTGCATATTGCAAATGAAGTTGTACCATTCGTTATTATTTCATCTACATTTGATAAGTCTGTTATTTGAACTGGCTTTAATTGTGCTGATGTATAAACGCCTGTACCCGTCTGATAATCGTCTCCACGACCCCATGCATAAACCTCTTTATTCTCAGTGAGAGCAAATACAACTTTTGATTTGCATGTTATGCTTTTTACATTAGCTATTTGTATCTTTACAGGAACTCTTTGAGTAATCTTTGTATTATTACCTACCTGCCCGTAATCATTCATTCCCCAGGCATACACGTCACCATCTGTAGTTATCACATATGTTGTATATTCGTTAAGTACTATTTGTGATATTGCAGGTAAGCCAGGAATGACAGCCGGAGTTAATTGTTGATTAATACTACCCAATCCTAACTGTCCATATCCGTTATATCCCCAACTATATACTTTTCCTTCATTATCAATAGCATGGAAATATCCATAGCCATAATCATTCGGTATAATTTCTTTGATATTACTTAGTCCTTCTATATTAACTGGTACATACTGGTCTACCGTGGCTCCGTTTCCTACTTCGCCTTTGTAATTTTTACCCCAGCCTTTGACCGTACCATCAGATTCAATTAGAAATGTTGTATCTCCATTTGATACTATCTTCATACTGCCTGTTTCCATGGCATGTGCCGGAATACTGGTAATAAGCATTACTAAAAATATTAGTAACACTGATATTGTTTTTTTCATTATTTCCTCCCATCTTTTTGTAATAAAAAGCACGGCTGATAGTCATCCGGTTAAGGTTTCAGCCGTGCTTTATAGTTTTATTTAGCTATTATTTCTTAATTCTTTACACAAGGTTAAACATGAATATAAGGCTATGTATTGCTGTATATGCCTGATCAAAAGCAAGACCAAAGTCTGCACTCATTATAAATGTACCTGTTGTATTTGCAGGCAGAGAGCCAAACAGTGTTGGGTCTGCTTTTACTGCGTAATGAGCGCTGGTATCATAGCCAATGTTCCAGCCCACTGCATCTTTAACGCTTATACCGAGCGCCAAATATGTTTTGGAATCTGCAAGGTTCAAGTTTGCCCAATCCTTTGCATCATCTGCTACATCTGTAAACTGTATCGTTCCGCCTGCTGAAGAAGCCAATGATTGAACTGTAATGTTTACGGGCACTTTGGTGTTATTGGTAATAGGCACATCTGGTGCAATAAAATCGCCCAGTGATCCGGTATTTGGGTCAATGGTATATGCAAGAGTTGCAGGATGCGTAACTGAGATTGTAAGTGCGGTTATTGAGCCTTCAACAGGCACTGTCGCTGTAACATCACCTTCACCGCTTGCAGTTGCATCATCTGCAAATGCTGGGACCGCCGTAAAGCAAAAAATGGCCATTATAGCCATTAGGATAGTGAGTATTCTTTTTGTATTAAATTTCATGTTTTGTTTCCTCCAAAATTTTGTTTTATATTTTATTTATTTTTACCGGTTAGTACCGGATGACTACTTAACAGTAAGGTGTATCTTATATCCTGCCTTGCTTATGAATTCTTTGGTTTCAATATTGTAGTAATTGATATATGCAATGACTTCATATTCACCGGACGCTATTTCTTCCAAAAGCTCAATTGCTGTTATATGCTGGTCAGGATATATAGGCGTTGATTTGGCTATGAGCAGATTATCTAAGAAAACTTCAGCTTGCTGAATAATATTGTTCTTTTTTGGATTTTCGACTATCCACTCTCCAATTGTTCCGATATCACCTGAAGGGAATGTTATATTTGAGCTTAGTTTATCTGTTACAACAAGTTGTTGCTTCTCAAGGTCTTTAAGTATTTCTTCTCGCTCTTTCATTTTGGCTTCACCGTCTACGGAACCTCCTTCTTCTTCAAGGTATACTGTTGGCGGTGTGGGTTCTATAAGTACCTCAGCACCAGTACATCCTCTCAACAACAAGAAAATGACTGCTATAATTACTGGAATCAGTATTAATATAATCAACAGGTTCTTTTTTTCTAAAGTTGTGTTTGTATTGTAGCGTCTGTTCATTTTGAGTCCTCCGATTTTTATTTTTGGGTACAAAAAAACAGCTTATCGCTGCTTGATTTTAAATCATTTATATTATTTAGTTTAAATCTGAATTGAGTTTTATGCCTTTATATCAATATTTGTCAGCTCATTTCATCCTCTTCAATATCATATGGCTTCGGAAATATAGTATATTGATTGCTCGTTTGGCTTCCATTTTTTCTATATCTTTTCTCTCTTGTTATTAGCCTTGCACATTCAAGTTCTCTTAAAGCTTTACCTGCAGAAGTTCTTCCCATACTGCAATCACTAATAATTAATTTTTTTGCCGGAAAGCTCTGTGACTCACTGTCCGCACATCTACATAAATAGCAATAGAGCATTTTTGCTTGTATTTTTAAGTCCATCTTAAATATAGCATTGTAAGAATACCACCAGTCTTTTCTTTCTGCTTTTTTTATCGTATCACTCATCAAATAAACTCCAATCAATAATTTATATGTTTCTGTGTTTTCGTGTTATCAATCTAATAAATATCCCTGCAAGCATAAAACAACCCCCCGCAATAGTGTAATTCCACCAAGGAAGTGTTTGTCCTGTCTTTGGTATTGCGACAACATCATTCCAACTACCTTCTACAGGATCATCATACCAATATGTAATCTTTAGCTTGCTATCGATTAATTCTTTTTCTGATGGATAGTCACCTTTAATGAATGAGTAGCCATCGATTTGTTTATTGCCCAATCCATTATCGTTTAACCACGTGATATATTCGTTGCCCACCCAGTCGGTATAATAATATGCATCAGCTATCTCATTACAATGCTTAATGTGTTTGAAGTAGATTTCCACACTTCCTATTACAGGAGTGTTTCGAATGTTCATCTCTACTATCTTTCCATCTTCTGAAATACTGAATGCATGATTTATTATGTCGAGTAAATACCCATCCGTTGTTTGCAATTCTTTCAAATAATACTCTCCATAATTAAGTTCAGATGATAATGCAATCCCGCTTTCATTGGTTACCAATTCTTCTATCAAAGTATCATCTGAGATAAATATACCGAATACTGTTCCTTTTAGTAGTTCACCATCTAATGCGCTTGCTTTTTTAATCTGAACTCTTCCTTGAATCATTGTATTGCTGACTTCCAGACTTACTATTTGCCCTTGTCTGATTATGCTAAACGGGATTATATCTTCATTTAAGTTATATCCTATCGGCGGAGTAATTTCTTTTAAGTAATAGCTACCATATACAAGAAACGGACTTAATGCTTCACCATTTTCATCGGTGGTTAATTCACATACTAAAGAGCAATCAGTAGTGTACACGCCAAATATAGCACCTTGCAACGGTATGTCATCTTCATTTGTCTTTAATATCTTCACTTTTCCCTTTATAGGATTATTGCGAATTGTAATTTCAACTATTTCGTTTTGATTTTGTATATTAACTATTACTGCAAATGGGTTTGGATTATATCCTACAGGAGCTTTTATCTCTACAATTTCATATTCACCATAGTCCAAAGTTTTGCTCACTGCTATTCCATTTTCATCGGAAATAATTTCATCAATGACATTTGCATAGTTATCGTAAATCCTAAAAACTGCACCTTGAAGCGGTTCATTATTTTCACCCACTTTATTAATTTGCGCTCTGCCTGTAATTAATTCATTTTCTAAAGGTAGCCAGATAGTTCTATCATTGATTTCAATTGTAAATGGAAATTCTTCGTCACTCTTTACATACCCAGGTGGTGCTGTTATTTCTTTAATATAATACCCACCATATTCAAGCGGTACACTTGTAGCACAGCCTTGGGCATCTGTTATGAGCTCTTCAATCAAGGTTCTGTCTTCACTATACACACCTATAACTGCATCTTTAAGGGGTTTCCAGCCACATCCTTTTACCACACCAACTTGTCCAGTTATAGGATGATTGATTAGATCCAATTCAACTATCATATTATCTACTGTGATTGAAAAATTATGTTTGGTATTATCTAAAACGTATCCTATGGGAGGATTGATTTCTTTCAAATAATATTCGCCATATGGCAAATCATTGCTTATTGCTATACCATTAATATCTGTAAAAAGTTTTTCCATAAATAAATCATTTGAAGTGTAGATATTGAATTCTACTCCCTGAAGTGGGTTATCTCTTTCATCGGTTTTAAATATTTGTACTTTACCACGTATTTGCATGTTTTCAGCAACAAGCTCTATAACTTCATCCTGATTTCGTATTTGAAAAGGAATGGATGCTGTGCTCAGCAGATAACCAACTGGTGGTGTAATCTCTTTCAGATAGTAGTCTCCATATAACAACTGACCGCTTACTGCGATGCCAGTATCATTAGTTGTTATTTCCTCTATCAACAAGTCATCTGAATCATATATGCCATAAGCAGCACCTTGCAAAGTATTATTTGTTTCTCCGTACTTTATAATCTGAACCCTGCCGCGTATTCTTTTATTTGTTGCAGTCAATTCTACTGTCACATTATTTTGTATGATTTGAAATGAGATAGGAGTTTCGTTTAAATTGTATCCTTCAAGTGTCGATATTTCTTTTAGATAGTACTCACCATACATATACTTTGCGCTTGTAGCTTTGCCATCAATATCTGTTATTAGTTCTTCAATCAGATTATTGTATGAATTATATAGACCAAACACGACACCATGTAGTGGATTGCCTGTTTCGTCAGTTTTATATATACTTACATTCCCTCTGATTAATGTATTATATAATTCAATTTCTATTTGTCTATTGTCAGGTGTGATAATGAAGTAATGTTTTGTATCGTCTTTTACATATCCAACAGGAGCTGTGATTTCTTTTATATAGTAATCGCCAAATGATAAATTGCTCGTTATTGCTCTACCATTCATATCTGTTGCAAGCTGTTCAACAAATGTATCATCAGCTTTATACAATTCAAACTCTGCTCCTTGCAGCAGAATGTCATCTGTTTCACCGTGCTTTATTATAGTCAGTGTAGCCGGTGCAGAGCTTATTGTAATATTTGCAGTAGTTACAGGGTTCATTTGGTCTACAATGGGTACAACAACTGCTTGGAATCCTGAGCTGCCATCTAACCAAAACACATTTACAGGAGATCTGTTATCATAGCCAGTAAATGCATTTGTGATATTTAGTGTTTCTCCAATCATTGAAAGTGGAAACTCGAATTTTAGAACATCACCGCTATTACCTGTGTAACCAAATATTTCAGTTCCAGTAGTAAATTTATCTAAGTTTATTTGATACTTTCCATTTAGCGCACTATATTCTATTGTTGTTTGTCCAACGAGCTTATCACCTTCAACTTGGAGCTCAATGCTACTTGGATTTGTAGTCAACACATGATTGACTACTGAACCATTTCTAGCTTTTTCAAGTAGCTGTATGTAAAAGTTATACGGGCCTTGGCCGGAAGCACCTTTTGGTCTTACTGCATTGTTTGATGGCAGCATAAAATCATATCCAATTCCGGCACTTTCTCTGAGCCATGCTCGGATTGCATTGGCCGTTGCATACCTAATTTGACTATCAGTAAGCCCTGCATTCCTGTACGGAAAGCTGTGTTCAATTATCGCAAGTAATCCCAAATATGTTCTTTCAGAGTATATGGCAGCAGGATCAAACTTACCGTAACTTTCTCCATGCGGACTTTCTGACATATGGTCTAAGCAATATGCAACCTCACCGGTTTCCACTACCCAATGTGGTGGAGTTTTTAAATCTCGCCATCCACTTTCTCCAAGGTATGATGCATCGAACTCAAAGTAATTACCACCATCTGCAGCACTACCACTTTCTATATGTGGATTTTCAGGTGGTACTGCATAAGCAGTAGTAATACTCATCACCAATAACATAGTAACCATACAAAGTGTTTTTCTTATCATTTTCGTTTCCTTTCTTGACGTAAAAAAAGACCCGATTTCTCGAGTCATTATTTTTAATATTTTATTTGGTTTTTTATAGTTTAACCAACACCACGAATGCAAACATACATATAATCCCCATAGTATACTATTCCTATTCCGATTTTATTTGTATCTGCTGTTGCGAGTTGACCTACATGCGCAACCATAGCGGCACCCAATGTTCCAGACGGCATTGAATAATGATTTTTACTCACACCTTCACAACCAACTACATTACTTGAATGATATGCATTTCCTGAGTTCGCCATGTTCTGTGCATGGCAACTGCAAGATACCGAAAGACTGCTATCTAAGGATGCATCATTTAAACCATTTGCTTTTCTTTTAGAATTAATAGCAGACAATACACTATTTATATAACTTGAACTAGCCGATGTCATTTCATCCATATACCCTTCACCTGCAATAGGTTTTGGTGTAATATCAGGGGTAGGTTCGGGAGTTGGTTTTTCTGTAGGCTCTGCAGTAGTGACAGGTGTTGGAACTGCTGTCGCTTTGGGTATTGGGGCTTGTGTTGATCTAGAAGTTGCAGTTGGTTTCGATGTAGGTTCTATGGTAGATTCCAGCGTATTCATTGTTATGACCGTAAAAGTCGGAGTTGGTTTTTCTGTTTGTGTAGATGTTGCTAAAGTTACAGGTGCTTCTGTTTCAACAGTGCTAGCTGTTGACGCAAATGTTTTGCTACCATCTGCTATTTGCTCTATCATCGGAATAGCTGTTTCTTCTAGCATGTTTTTTGTATTCTGTTGCGCCTGTACAAGAACTGGCTTGCTGCAACCTGTGCACATTAATATGATTACCAGTATGATATATGATAATTTCTTCATTATACTACCTCCAAAGTATTATATTTTAATTCTAGTCAAAAGAAATTACGATATCAAATTTGAGCTCGTTTTTTTATTATTTTTCTTTTTTCTGCGTTTAATAATAAAAAATACTAAACCACAAAGTCCTAATACACCCGTGCTCGTACCTGCGATTACCGGAATATTACCTTTGGGTATGACTTCATTTACTTCCTCATAAGTGACAATTGCTTTTACTGTATATTCAGTACCATTCGGTTCTTGCTTTGAAAGTTCAGATTCATATATAGCTGTAGCATCATATACAAGCATATTTGGAATATCAAAACTCCCTGAATAGATAGCTTTGTATCCTGTAACATATCTATTTACTATAAAACTTGCCAGTCTGCTTGTTATATCATCTTCAATTGAAGCATCACCTATCCATGAACTATCCGTTATCATATTTTTTTCAGGACTTAACCTCATATTATTTAGTATTTCATTTTCCATGCCTTCAAATTGTGGTTTATCAGACGAAAATGAAAGTCTTGTGCCATCTATCAATAAATACTCATCTTCATATATTGAACGGTAAGTTTGTTGAACATGAATGTTATTCTCCCAATATGGTTTTGTTGTTTCTTTAAGCTTATTAAATGGCAGAGTCACCAAAACATTAACATTCGTTTCTTCATCATAATATAGTACATCAATTGTTGATAACGATTCGGGCTTTGATACTTGCAAACCATAATCATACTCAACTTTATGGCTTGCAGTCCTGCCTGTCACTTTTCGTTCTGTATAGATTATTTCTTTTAAGCTTATTTCACCTATATATCCATCTTCATTGATTTCCATGGCACATTCAAAAAGAGTATCATCTTGTTCTGTTAGACTTTCTATTATAATTTCGTTAATAAAAATTTTAGTTTCTATAGAATAGATTGTTTCATTTTTTATGATTTCATAATCTATGTTTTTTCTTGTATAGATAATTCCATCCTCAATTATTTCTAACGGCGCATCATAATTAAAGTTTATACTTGTTGTTGTGAACTCATATTCTTTAATTATAGTTTGTGATTGGTCGTTAGTTTCTTCAGCATGTGCTGTGGTTGTGAGTATAAAAATAAAGGCTACTAGAAGTAGCATGATTTTTCGCATTTTAGTTCTCCCCGTATTTATTTGTTGAAGTTTATTAATTCAAGTAATATTTTTCGTGTTTGTTCATTAATAATCGCAGTCAGTCCTACACTTGATAATGCAAACAGTAATACATACACAATCCCTCGGAAGACACTTCCTATTCCACGAAATATTGTAGCTAGCAAGTTTTCTTTCTGGTTTTGATTTATTACAATTACTTTTTCATTTTGTTCCGGTAATGGCTTTTTCTCTTGGATGTCTTTTACATATTTCTTATAAAATCCATTCTTAATGGTTTCTTGTTTCTTCCTCATCTCTTCAGTCTCCTTAGAAAACCGCTTCTCTGTATGCTTTCATCTTTTTCATGGATATAATCTTTAAATATCTGCCTATATATCATTCGATTAGTAAATCCATCAATCAGGTTGGGTGCATATTCAGCAAAATAACTTTTATCGTTATACTTATCCATCAGATTCCTTACTTCTTTTTTCATGTCCTCCGGTGTGAAGCTAAATACGAAAGAGATATCTTCATAGTCTTGTATGCTTTTAAATATTGGCATAATACATGATGCTTCCCAGGAATTTGAGCCGACACATACAATCTTTATATCCTTGGTTAGAAACTGCTGTTTGTCTAGCTCTTCAAATAAACCGTTATCATATACTAGAAAGTCATATCCGCCTTTTAGTATGTTTGGCATATCA
This sequence comes from Christensenellaceae bacterium, assembly GCA_963675575.1. Lineage (GTDB taxonomy): Bacteria > Bacillota > Clostridia > Christensenellales > UMGS416 > JAGLOK01. Next base: position 1,148,770 of record OY776378.1, on the reverse strand, counting down.
AATTCAGGAAAAATATCAAGCTCCGTGTATGTGATTGAATTATTATCATTTATTTGTATGTTATAGAAGTCATTTAAGGTTTCCATATGTCCGTGACCATTATCTTCGATATAACAGGCACGATAATCATTTTGATTAAAGAATTTCGCAATATGCAGTGCTTGTGTTGTCGTACCGATACGGTGCAGTGCACCGCAAACACCAATACTGATGGTTTGTTTTATAGATTGCTTTTGTATGATAATTTTAGATGACTTGGATGTTCCCGTGCTTTGCAGGCGATACTTTATTGCATCTTTATATTGCATACCATCACTTGTAATACAATTTATGATCTCACTTTGCTGAATTACTGTTTTGACAGCTGTTACTATGTTATATATTCCTTCAGCGAATAGTCTGCCAAGTATAGGATTGTTGTTTTCATAACCAATAGCTAAAATTATTATCCTTATATCATACATGCTTTTGATGCCCACTATTGTATTTATGATTTCATCATCAGTATCTTTAAGGCTTGATAGATCGACTGCAAAATACTGATAGCAATTCATGTTACTCATATCTTGTATGACAGATTGGTTAAGGCTAAACTCTCCGTTTAATTGCTTAATAACTATTGAGTTGTCGGCACATGATTTATCAAACAATCCCATATTTAGATTTGAACTCATATATAATAGGAGCATTATTCATCCTCCACAAAGCTATAATCATAAGTAATATCTTCGTCCGGTATATGCGCTTCATTTGTGGTTTCAGGTAGTGTACTTTTATTTGGGAATATATCAAAGTCTTTCTTATGATATCCTTTTGCCAGAAACACTATTCCTACTACAATTATTACGAGATAAATTAGTATCTCTATCATGTTTTTTTGCTTGTTCATGGAATGCCCTCACTTTCTGTTAGTAATATAACCGGCCTTCGTAGATATTTGAATGTTGAAGACACGGGAGTAATAACTACGCCATTACTGCTTGATGAACAATGCGCAACAAGTGGTTTGCCCTCATTATCAAATCCTATAACAATTCCAACATGATTAATTCCAGAACCAGGAACTGTTCGGAAAGCTAGGTCGCCTATCTTCGCTGTTATCGTTGGGATTGAATAATCCCATTGAGTATGTGTCCCACTACCAAAATAGTTTGATATCACATCCTTTGGAAATCCAGCGTTTATGAATACCCAAGATACATATCCACTACAATCAAGTCCATATGGTCTGTATGTGCCTGTTGTTGAACTTCCTGGACTTGTGACAAGTCTTTCTTTTCCCCACTCAGGATTTATACCAAAATAATTGTACTTACCTCCCCAGAAATACCCCACTTTACCTATGAGCGATTTTGCTGATGTCGGTATATTTACCGCTTCAATATTTATACCTGATGGAATGTCTGATAATATCTCTGCAATCTCTTCCACAGAAAGTGTTGCAACATTTCCTCCTATATTTGAAAACAGGGCAGCATATGCACCGCTCATCATTTCTTCAAGTACCAATATTTGATTCATGTTAAAATTATACTCAAAGAGTACATCTTCATATGAAAGGCATGTAACATATATATACTTAATTCTGTATGGCTCCGGAGTAGGCGTCATTGTAGGAGTAGCTTGAATAGTGCTTGACGGGTTAGGAGTATATTTCGGAGAATTCGTAGGTATTGGCACCATTGTCGGTGTTGGAATCGGAAGTGGATATTCTTCATCATCCCATTCTATGACTTTTATCTCGGTAAATATCTCATTCATATTCCAATACAAATCATGCAATTTTTCAACCTGTGTTTCGGTAAGGCTTGCAACTTGCTGCGCATCTTGAGCCTCTATCATATTATTATCAATTGAAAAGAGAGCTAGCACATGTCCTGAATTGTCAATTGCTTCGCCCTCACTACCCATATAGATTGCTTGCACTTCGTTTATATCGCTTCCCACATCTTTTTCAGTCTCAATCTTCTCAACTAATTCATTATGCAGGTCATACATAATTTCAATCACCGGTTTTCCTGCATCGTCTACCGTTTCAGCTGTTGTGCCAAACAATATTGCAAATGGCGAAGATATTAAAACCAAGATTAAGATTAATGGAAGTGATAGAATAATTAGTATTCGTTGTCTAGTTTTTTTATCGGTCAGAATCTTTTTAGCGACTGCTATTATTGCTTTTGCTGTGGCTGGATCTATTGCCATGTTATACCTCTCTTTTATATAACAAAAGCCCTTCCTTTATATTAGCGGAATGGGCTTCATGCCTTTACTGTCCATATTGAACTTATCCTCATTAAAGCAGATACTATTAAGTAATTACTTTTTCATATTATATTTAATACCCTTAATCCGTCCTTTTGGTGTTCCTTCCCACATGATGCAAAATACGCTTAATGCAATAAGAGCTGCTCCCATTGGTATCATAATAGGTGCAAAAGTTAACCAGTCTGTAATCATCATGAATCCGATAAATATTATTAGTATATAGAATCTAAATAGCCACTTATTCATTTTATATGCTCCAATCATCTTGATATATTTATCATATAAGCTTAAAATATGCATTGCAAATTTGAGCACATTTTTTTATCTACCGCCACCCCTGCCAATCAGTGCCATCTTATATTCCGGCACAAGAAACCAAATATGAAGTCGTTTTGAACCAATCATACACAGTGCATGCCCACGTCTTTTTGAATATACGAGCTCCTGTTCACTGTCGGTTAAGTGATACAATGCAATTATATCCTCCAAATCCCTTCCATCACAGCCCATGATTATCTTATATGACGGCATATCTAAGAGTGGCTGACCATACATTCGAACCGATGGATCAAGGAAATCAACAAGGCTGTGGGATATGATTGCAATTCCAGATTCATACTTCCTGGCACGCTTAGCAACATTTCTTAAAAAGACAAGTGATTGCGGTACATTTGGGTCAATCATGAGGTATGCTTCATCAGCAATAAGTAAAACCTTTTCTGTTCTATCCCGGCTCATCTGCTCCCATGCCCAGCCTAGAATATTAAAATATTGTGTTCTCTTTATCTTATCTTCAGTATTTTGCAAGTCGTGTGTGTCAAGACAGATAATCTTCGAATTTGCTTTAAGTGTAGTTGTACCATTCCAAAGGAACGAATCACTGCCAATTGCAATATCACGAAGTAATGCAGATAGAATTTCATATTCCAAAGTATTCTTATTCATCTTTGCTTTCTTATTTATGAGGTCAAACAGATGGGAGAAAGTCGGAAAATCTTCACTTGTGAGTTTTGATACATCAGTATCCCAAATGATATTGAAGCTAGTATAGAGCTCAATCAGACAATCCTTAAGCAATGCTTTCTGAATGTCGGTAAGTGTTGGTAGATATAGATTGAAGAATATATCCAATGTCTTCATGTGCAGTGCTAAATCACCCATACCATTACCATCATCTGTATATAGCTTAACTTGCTCATCATCGTCATCTGTCGGTGCAGTTTTTACTTGCAGTGGGTTAATCCTTCCACCGGTGCCACCACCACAGTTTATCCAATCACCGTTCAGATTATGACAAAGGTCTTTATACTCCCTTTCGGGATCTGCGACAATTATCTTTGTACCCATCATGTACTCTGAAAGTATGATATTCTTGATTGTAGTGGACTTACCTTGTCCTGAATGACCTAGTATAACAATATTAGAGTTTGTTCTATCTCCTCCACGTTTCCATAAATCAAGTACAATCATCCCTCCATGTGTATCCATTGCAAACCAAGTTCCTTCACCATCATTATATCCACTGCTAGCAAAAGGAAATCCACCTATGAAAGTGGATAATGGTACTATACGTTGTGTGACATCAATGATCTGCTGCTGTGGTACATGATATGGTGATAACATCTTAAAAGCTTCCTTCTGAAGATTAGGCAACGGTCTTATCTTGCATCTGATAGAAGAATATAATCCCTCAATACGTCTACAAAGTTTCTCAAATCGTTTGCTATCATTATCAATCGGCATTACAAGGTTTGTCATGTGTCCTACTGTTTCTCCATTTTGATCTATCTGTGTAAGTATTCTTTCACCATCTTCTACTCCACGCTCTGCTCTTTTTTGTGTCAGTGGATCACGGGTCGACTCCACAATACTTCTATTTTGCATGATATTCTTTGAAATGCTTTCAACTAGTAGTGTATTATCAGCCGGTATGAATGTTTGTGAGATAATTGTACCCGGTGTGTTTGATACTTTAGATAGCCATCCCACATCAACTGTTGGTGGATATTTTATAACTCCATATATTTTGCTTGTAAATTCACCTATATTAAGTTGAGTTCTTTTAAATTCCAGTCCCATCGGAGTAACTATATTAAGTAGTGCCGGATTAACAGGATTTTGGTTTTGTTTAGTTCGTTTCATTATCTTCCTCCAATAATAATAGGTATAGTCGCAGTAAAATCATTATCCGTAATATCTAAATGACCACTTTGCGGATGTGCAAACAGTTTCACAAGATGATATATCTGATTCTGATTTAGAACATCAGCACTCACTCCACATGACTGAAACTTATATGCAAGTTCTGTAACTCTGCGCCTAAGTACAAGTTCATTATCATCGGTTAAACGCTCCCAAATGATTACAAAAAACTGTCTTTCGATAATTTCACCCGATAGTGCAAAGGTTGCAATCTGGTTTATCTCTTCATTAATTAACCTTCGTCTTATATTATCCGATGTTTCATTCAGTACATCATAAAGTGAGTTCTTTAATTTACTCATATCCACTACTTGAGAAATAGCAAAGAATTGAAAAGGTTTTGTTTCACTTGATAGTTCTGCAGTCAGGGTATTTATCAATATCTTCTTCTCATTCTGTGACAATAAATCAATGCTTATCGGTTGCAGTCTTATATATGAGAATATATAATTATCTCTCGTATACAAAAGACTGCCTTTTATATCTTTAATATTTACAAAATCATTCGCAGTCTGTTTCTTAGGATGTAATTTCTTGTCGTTCCATTTGAATAATCTTCTAAAAAAATTAGCTATTGCTTCCAGCATCAAAACTCACCCCATTCCTTTAGATATTTGTATTTATACTTCTGCTGCTCACGTGCAAAACGAATCATGTTCTTTAATTGATCTACTACTGATTGATTGTTCTTATCCTTTGTCACGCACATAACACTTCCTGCAATACCCACCAAAATAAACACTATAAGAAATGATACACTTTGATTAATACTGAATATTAAAAAAGCTATTGATAATATAATTACAGTAGCAATTAGTGTTTGTAGTATTTCAGCTTTTCCGAACCCCTCGAATATCTCACTTCGTGTTTTGACATTGTTGGGTATATATAGTGCCATTTTCGTATTGTTCTGTTCCATAAAATCTCCTTATCCGTAATATTTCATGATTATATCTTTTATTTGCCACACGCTCTCTGCAATGATATAAAAGACCACCACATGTTTTGCTCTTTTTTTGTACATCACTGCATCTTCATCTGCTGAACCTAATCTGAAAAGACAGTATGCTAGTCGAAAGGTAGCTCCTGTTCTTATTAACCAGATAACTACCTTTGATACTTCATCTATTATTTGCATTTTGTACCTACTTTTTTATCATTGATTTTGCCATGTTATATATTCTTGATGTGTAGTATATTTTGTTCATCATTCCACCACCGCCGCTTCCGCCCATGAGTATGAACTCCGATAAGAACTTCGGTGCTTTAAGTGCTAATGACATACATGCAATCGCCCAGAATATCTTTGAGTTGAGCATCATACCTACTCCTAGTTTACACAGAGCCAGCTGAACAATTACAGCCAGTGTTGATTGAAAGAACTTCTTTAGATATGGTCCAAATACTCCCTTATCATTATCAATTAAGCCCACACATGCAAAAGGCATACCAATTCTTAGTATCAATATCTCAATACCTCTTGTAAGGAACTGAATATATAGCACAAAGAATAGTATAAAGAAGATGAGTGATATCAGTCCTGTAAAGATACCGGCTGATGCTATTGCTGCTATAGTAATTGTGAAATCCATTGATGTACCTGCACCTATCGCTATAAGCAGTTGGTCGGTAAGTTCTGTCACAACATCTGCAAGTAGCTTATATAATGTAGGAAAGCATATCGCAACAACCATCGCTCGCAAAAAGTTGGTTAATAATGAAAGTGGGTCTGCATCTGCATCCCCATCCATCCAACCTACGTATATATCAAATCCTTTCTTCAAAAATTTCAGCACAATTACCGATATTCCGAACGAGAAGAAAATATCATAAACACTATAAAACCAATTTGTGCCTGTTGAAGCTGACATATAGTTTTCTGCATGCAAAGCTATAGGAATTATGCTCTCTAATATGTTATCTATGAATGGTAATGCTGCCGTTAGGATTACTCCTATTAGTATTGTAATTACTAGTGCCAAGGGTGTACCTCCTTTTATTTGGGGTATAAAAAAATCCTTGCTAATCACAAGGAATTTGTAAATTTAATATGTGGTAAATAATAAAAGTGTTTAACTGTTTTCTATTTTATTTCATGGTTGAACAAATGCTGATTATTGCTATAATCGAAGCTTGCTTTTAAGAAACTAAGGAGTTTTCTATGAATAATATGCTGTTTGAAAATTTACGTTTGTATACTCGGTTACTTTTTTATGCAAATAAAACAAAAAGACACAAAATACAATATTAAGTGTTTTATTTATTTATTTGCTTTAGAATATCATTAAAATAAGTTTCTCTTTGAGAACTTTCGTTTCTTGAAAATTATTCAGACAATATCATTTTATTATGAAAAAAGTCTATGTTTACTTCTTTCGTAAAATCCCAAAATTAGCAATGAGCAAGGGTGCGCAATAAGGATATTTTATGGATATAGCTTAATATAAACTTACTTACTGAATCATTTATATTTCTCGATTGTTTTTAGTATATCAGGAAGAGCTTTCATAAATGCATTAACAACTTCAGGATCAAAATGACTTCCTGACTCGCTACTAATATATTCCACAGTTTTGTCGACCTCCCAGGCTTCCTTATACGGGCGTTTTGATATTAGTGCATCAAACACATCCGCTATCGCCGCTATTCTTGCATAAATATGAATATCCTCACCTTTCAATCCTTTCGGATATCCTTCGCCATTCCATTTTTCATGGTGCTGACATGCTACAATTTTTGATGCAATCATTAGTTCAGTTTTCGTGGCGCCAATTATGTTTGCGCCTATCTCGCAATGGCTTTTCATAATCTCCCACTCTTCTTTATCCAGTTTCCCTGGTTTTAAAAGTATTTTGTCTGGAACCCCTAATTTACCAATGTCATGCATCGGAGACGCGTGTAAAAAGAGATCCATCTTTTCTTGATTAAACCCATAAGCTTTTGCTATATAATAGCAAAACTTACTCATTCTTACTACATGATTTCCAGTTTCACGATCTTTATATTCTGCCGCTATACCCAGCTTCCTAATAATATCTAATCTGGCCTCAATTAATTCCTTTGTTTTTTCATTAACTTGTTTGGCCAAATATTTTTTTTGATTATATAATGAAAGCTGTGTTTTAACTCGACCTTTTAATACTATCGGGCTTATCGGTTTTGTTATGTAGTCAACAGCGCCCAATTCAAAGCCTTTCGCTTCGTCAAAATCTTCATCTTTTGCAGTCACAAACATAATCGGAATGTCTTGAGTTAACGGATCTGCCTTTAGTATTTTTGTTACCTCAAATCCATCCATTTTAGGCATTATTATATCTAAAAGAATGATATCCGGCAAAAATTTGCGCGCTATGTTAATAGCCATCTGACCGTTGGTTGCAAACTTAATATTGTAATCTCTCCTTAAAAGCCCCTCCAAGACATCAATATTTTCCGTAATATCATCTACAATAAGAACTGTTTCCTTTTCGTGGTTTATATCCATTTCAAGTCTCCTTTTTTTCGCCCTCAGTAATCATCTTACCACAAATTTCACTTGCTGAGTCAAAATCATAATCGTCAATGAACTCACCCATCTTTTCAAAACTTTCATTAGAAGAATCAAATTTAATCTTCTTGAGCTCTTCGTAATAATACTTAGCATTAATATCATATTGTGTTAACATCTCAAAGAGAGTTTTCAGCTTTAAGATAGCATTTTTATCTTCTGTTTTTTTATTGTCTTGACCTGTGACATTATTTTTTTCTACAATATTCATCATTTTTTTAATTTGGACCAATATAGATTCAAATTCGCTTTCAATATCATCAAGTTCTTCATCAAAATCCTTGCCATCCGAATTTATTGTTATCATTTTATGTTCCAAATCTTTTATCATGCGGTTAAGATTCATTGCCCCAATATTTCCGGAAACCCCTTTCATCCTGTGCAGAAGCTTTTTGCTTTCTTCTGATTTTCCATCTCGTAAAAGCGTTTTTAATTGGGCTGTAAAGTTCATATTTTTTCTTGCAAATTTTCTTAATATACTTAAATAAAGATTTGTATTACCACTCAGTCTCTTCAGACCATCTTTTGTATCTAGATTAGAAAGTATTTTTCTAAGTGTTATATCTGAGACAGTAAATTTGTTTGTTGTTTTTTCTTCATTCTTTTTTCTTTCTTTTGGATCAATATAAGTTGCCATAACACCAAAGAGTTCTTGAATATCTATAGGCTTTGATATATAGTCATTCATTCCCGCTTCTTTGGCGGCTGTCCCTGTGCCTTCCATAGCATCAGCGCTCAAAGCTATGATTGGTGTACTTATTTTATGATCATTCCTCAATTTATTTGCAGCTGTGTAACCGTCCATAATTGGCATTTGAAGATCCATTAATATTAGATCATAATGATTATTTTCATTGATTTTATTGATAGCAATCTGCCCGTTTTCTGCAATTTCCACCCAAAACCCTTCGATTTCAAGTAATTCCTTTACAATCTGCTGGTTAATTTCATTATCTTCCACAACTAGAATTACAGCACCTCTAATTTCATCAAATCCTTTCGGATAATTATTGTTTTTTCCGATTTCTCTGTTCCTGTTCTCCAAAAAAACATTTACTATAGCATTAAAAAGTGTTGATTGAGTTATAGGTTTAGCCAATATCTCATCAATGCCCGCTTTGTCCGCTTCCTCATAAAGTTCTTTCTTACTGTATGAGCTAATCAGCATAATTTTCGGATGTTTCTCTTTATCCAGTTTCTTTTTAATCTTTACCCACGTTTCAACTCCATTTATTCCCGGCATCATATAATCAATCAAAAGCAAGTCAAAAAAATAGTTGCCCGACTCCTCAACCGCGTCTTCTCCGCAAGATACCGATCTTGTATTAAAGCCAAACGAATGCAGATAACTTTCTATAACTTCTCGAGTATATGCATTATCTTCTACCAAAAGAACTTTCAAATCCTCAAGCTCATGAGGAATGATTTCTTTAGTAATTTCACTTCTCGCACTCGTCTTAAAATGACAGGTAAAAAAGAATTCACTTCCCTTGCCATATTGGCTATTTACGCTTAACTGTCCCCCCATCATTTCCACTAGATTTTTAGAAATGCTCAAACCCAATCCAGTCCCCCCGTACTTGCGAGTAGTAGAAGCATCAGCTTGCATAAAGGCACTAAACAGTTTAGAAATTTGTTCCTCGGTCATCCCAATCCCAGTATCCTTTATACTAAATTTAATCCAAACTTGTTTTTTGGTCATTTTCTCAACACGTACATCTATTATAACTTCACCGTTGTCAGTGAATTTTATCGCATTGTTGGTCAAGTTTAAAAGAATCTGTCCCAACCTCAAAGGGTCACCGACTAGTCCTGCAGGTACTTTCTCTCCTTTGGATATTATGAATTCAATTCCTTTGTCACCGGCCTTCAATGACAATACATCTGATATGCTACTAAGAACATCATCAATACTAAATTCAATACACTCTATATTTAAGGAAGGACTGATTAAAGCCATATATTTAATCATCAACTTTAGTATATGCCATATTGTTCCATATATAGCCCAATATCACCCCATTACTGATAGACTATTAGGTGATAGTGCCCTGTTTTCCCACAAAAGGGCATGGTTATCCTGTGACTAGTCCAGGATCTCTATCTGCACGTACACATAGTAGCAAATTAGCACAACCGAATAAGATATAAAACCTATTGAGATTTTTTTGTATGCCACGATACACTATCTTGTTATATCCGAAGTATCTTTTTACAATCTGGAATGGATGCTCTACTTTACAACGTACTGCTGACTTTTGGTGCTCTATGTGTCGCTCCCATTGCTTACCTACGCCTTTTTGCTTCTTTACACTATTTTTAGGTCTACGATTAATCCTGTAATCAATATGCGATTTATCTTCGTCTTGTAAGATTTCTTCGCGTTTTTGAATACCAATATATCCAGAATCGCCATATACTACTTTGTCGTCATCACGGATTAGTTTAGATGCTACTGTGATATCGTGTTGGTTTGCAGGTGTTGCCTCAATCGAGTGAACATAGCCACTACCTGCATCTACACCAATATGTATTTTCATTCCAAAGTGCCAGTCACTACCTTTTTTAACAGATTTCATCTCTGGATCTCTAGCTTTTTCTTGGTTTTTTGTGGAACTAGGTGCATCGACTATTGTTGCATCTACTATAGTCCCTCCTCGCATGATATGACCACTTTTCTCTAGTCCTGTGCTTATTGCATTAAATAGCACTTCACCTACATTGTTTTGTTCTATTATTCGTCTGAATTTAAGTAAAGTTGTTGCGTCGGGTACTTGTTCTTCAAAAAAATCAATTCCCATAAATTTACGCATTGCATAGCTATCATATATTGCTTCCTCGACTCCTTCATCAGATAGGCTGAACCAATTCTGTAATAGATACATTTTTAGCATCTTCTTGATACCTTTGGGCGGTCTACCTCTTTTACCTTTATAGTAGTAGGGCTTTATATATGATATCCATTCTTCCCACGGAATAACTCCCTCCATTATATCTAAAAAATCTTCTCTTTTAGTTCTTCTTTTTCTTGCGCTATATTCTAAATCACTGATTGTTTGTTGCTTCATAATTTGCTCCATTTGTTTTCTTCTATTATACCATTTTTGAGATTTGTATTATTTGATTTAATCAGTGCTTCCTTAATTTCCCAGATTCTATTTTTGAATAATCAAGTATATCGTTAATTATCGCTAAAAGATTTTTTGATGCATTTTCTATCTTTTTCACATAGTCTTTTTGTTTTTGTTCTAAATTTGTATATCCCAAAAGACTAAGCAATCCTATTATCGCATTCATAGGCGTTCTAATTTCATGGCTCATATTAGCCAAAAAATCACCCTTTGCTTTTGTCGCCTGTTCTGCCAACGTTTTTGCCTTCTCTAATTCTTCAAAAATTTTAGAATTGTTTAGAGCTATTGATGCCTGCGATGCAAAAGCTTCCACAGTTGATGCCATTTCTCTGTTATAATAGTCTAAGGTATGCGAATCAAGGGTGAGTTCGCCTATGACTTTATTGTTTATTATTAATGGTACCGCCATAAAAGATTTGATATTCTTGTTATCGGACATATCTATAAACTCATTATGCTTTCTAACATCCTGCATTACAACAGAAGATTTTTCGACTAAAACCTTATGATAAATAGCTCCTTTTTCTTCTGCAAACTTTACACCAATTAGTTTTTCCGGATTTATAAAGCCTTCACAATATATTATTTCAAACAGCCCCTCTTTGTATTCCTGTATAGTTGCGCTGTCAAATGACACTACTTCTTTTAACTCACAAAGTATCGTCTTCAAAACCTCGTTTATATTTATCGTGCTTCTTATCGCTAATGATGCTGCATAAAGTTTTTCAACTTTTTCGAGAGCTTTTTTTATTTCCTCTTGCTGTTTTTTTCTTTCGGTAATATTTTTTAAAACAATTACCGCACCTTGAATATTGTGATTTTTCACAATGGGTACGCTGGTATATTCAACATCAAATGAGGTTTTATCTTTGCACCATAAAACTTCATCATAAATATGATTTTTTTCACCCAAAGTATATGTCCTTCTAATTGGGCAACTAAACAAATCATACTCTGTAAAATCTTCATTTGAATGATGAATTAATTCATGTAAGGATTCTCCTGTTATTTCCTCTTCTTCATATCCCAACAATTCCAGCGCCGTTGGATTAATGAAATTTATCCGTCCTGTAGTATCTACCCCTATTATTCCCTCACCTGCAGACTCAAGAAGCAACTTTACCTTTTGTTCTGCCTCTTTTCTGTCAGCAATATGTTTTTTAAGTGTGCGATTCCAAAAGAAGAAAATAATGATTGTCGTCAAAGCAATCATAACGCCGACAATCAGGTAACGATATATCGTGCTGTAATCCGCCTCTTTTTCTATGCCTAGCCATTTATTGCGAATTACAATTTTTTGTTCTTCTGAAATCTGCGCCAAGGCTTTGTTTAATATGGAAACCAGAATTGGTTTGTCGTGATTAACAGCCATCGCAAGCTCGGTGGTTTCACTGTCTAAAATCTCATCTGCTTTTATATTTGTTATTCCTAATTGATTTGCTGTATATTTTGCGCTTGCATAATTTGCCACAACTGCGTCAATCTCTCCAACCGATAGCGCCAATAGCAAACTTTCAATGTCTTCGTACAAAACGGGTTCAATATCGGTTTCATATGTAATAAAACTATAATTGGAACTATTTCTCTGAACGCCGACAGATATTTTTTCCAGGTCATTAAACTTATAAGCCGCGTCATCTGCGAGTGATAAAATTGCCCTCTGATATTTAAAATAGCCCTCTGTAAATAAAAAATAAATTGCTCGTTCATCTGTAATCCCAACACAGGGAAGCAAATCGACTTTTCCCTCCAGTGCAAGATCATATGCCTCCGGCCATGTAAGCCCTTCGAGTATTTTAAAAGTCAACCCGGTTTTAATTTCAATCAATTTGATGTAATCTGCGGCTATACCTTTATAATTACCATCATTATCCATAAATTCGAAGGGCACAAAGAAAGGATCAACTGCAGTTATCACGATTGGGTTTTCTTTGATATAATCCAATTCTTCCTGCGTGAAATCTCCTTCATCTCCATATGCTTTGAAAGGCATTAAAATAAAAGATATTAGAAATACAATCATCATCGCTAATGTAATTTTTTTTGCTGAAATTTTCATTATCTTTACCTTTCTCCAGAAGCTTTGATATTGGAAATTACTTGGGCTTTTTATTTTCTATATTTTCTAATGCCTGAGATATCGTTATGTTGCCTATGATTACTTCATGTATATAATATTCATATATGTTTTTATACTCTTCTTCCCATTCTTCAGTTGGCGTATTTATGCTTGACTTTTCATATCCTTCAATAAACACTAAGAATTCCGGATACTTTTTAAAAAATGTTGAATCTTCCATGTCCTTTCTCAAAGGAACTCTGTATGGATAATAAGCTTGGTATTTCTCATCATACTCGCCATCCATTATTTTCTCAAGTGTCTTTTTGTTAGTTAAATAAAGTATAAAATCCTTAGCTCCATCAATAGATTTTGAATTTCGGGAAATAGAAAGCATTAGTGGACCGACCTCAGAATACATGTTTAATTGTGAAAGCGGTATAGCTCCTACTTCAAATTGATTGCCTCTCTTCCATATGTCAGTAATACCCCATGGCCCCTGAATTTCAAAAGCTATTTTTTCATCTGCAAATACTTCCATCACATCTCCACCTGTATGTGTCTGCCAGCCTTCTTGAGCATATTTTCCTAATTCGTTTATATAGAAATCTAGGGCTTGTGCGCTTTCAGGGGAATTAATTAGTATACTGGTTTGATTACCTTCGCTATCTGTTTCTACCAATGAACCTCCAAAAGAATATACGAATTGGCTAACCATCCACGATAAGTCATGAGAGTTTGCCCCCACAAGTCCTAAGCCATAAGCATCAGTCTTTTGGGTTATCTGTTTGCAAGCATTGAGTAAATCTTGCATTGATTTCAAGCTTTCAGGATCAATACCTGCTTGCTCAATCAATCCTTTATTATAAATCAATGCCATAGAATGACCTATCCACGGTATGCCTACAACACCATTTTTTGATCGAGTCAATGGCTGTATAGCATCATAGAAATAGTCTTCATTTTCAGCGCCCCAATCTGATAACTCCATAAACTTATCTGAGATAGCAGAATCTTTTATATATCTATAAGGAACCATAAATACATCTATGTTGTCTTGCTCTAATTCCATTATGTAATCTTCACGAGTTTCATTGCCCCCCACCATTGTTACATGAAATTTATTTTGTGATTCATTATATTCTTCCACAATATTTCTAACTGCTATTCCTCTTGATGAAAGCTCATCCCATGTAATTCTAAATGCAATCTCTGAAATTTGTTTTGTATTAATACTTTTATAAATTAAAAAAAGGAAAAAAGAGATTAATATAAGGAAAACTATTATTGATGGGATAATGAATTTTTTATTCATTTTATTCCTCGCTTTCAAATACTCCAAGAATTATTTCTTATGGTTCAATGAAAACTTTTAATGACAATATTATATCAAAATATCCCATTTAAGTATATAGCTTTATATTTATGTAAATTGTTTATTCTGCATTATGCTTGTGCCCTTTTGAGCTTATAAATCCTGACCTTCTCCTAAAAATCAGTCTAAACAAAATGTCAGGAAACTGGACACAATACCAACTTTGTTATAATATAATTTTCAATATTATGATATCGCCTTATTAAACTTTTCTATGTATTGGTCCCTATTAAGTTTAATAATATTGAATGTATAACGCAACCTAGTTATTTGCATGAGGCTTGCAAACACGGCTGTGTATTCTTTCGTTAGAGCTTCTACAGATCAGTTTGTTCAAAAAACATGGTAAAGATATTCAAGATGTCCCCCAATGTAACTCGTTCAAGCTTAAAAAATTTATTTAATAATTTCTATTTTTATATATGATAATTATAAGGTGATTCAGATATTTAGAATAACTATGAAAATAATATTTTATGGAGGGATTATTATGCAATCTAATAAATCATGTCAAATACTAGAGCAATACCTCAACTATCTAACCATAATTAAATGCCGTGCTGAAAACACTATCAAAGAATATCGCACTGATATACTTATGTTTTTTCGTTTCCTATCCAAAACTCGTTCATATCCAGTAAGAGACAATGACTTTAGCTGGGTTGATATTGACTTTATTAATTCGATCTCACTAGCTGATATGTATTCATTTATCACTTATTGTCAAGAACAACTTCATTCTTCTCCCGGCACTCGAGCCAGAAAAATCGTTTCTTTGCGTCAATTTTGGAAATATCTAAAATCAAAGGCCTGCCTAATTGACAATAATATTGCAGATGGGTTAGAGTCACCCCGACTGCCCAAGCGTCTCCCCAAATATCTTACCTTAGAAGAATCGGTTAAATTATTGATTGCGTGCCATAGTTCAACTAGAGACCATTGCATTATTACAATATTATTAAACTGTGCACTACGATTGTCTGAGATTGCTAGCTTAAATATTGATCAAGTTGATAATAACTCCCTGACTATCTGCGGAAAAGGAAATAAAGAACGTAAAATATTCCTAACTCCTGCAGCAAAAAAAGCTATATTTAAATGGTTGCAAGAGAGACAAAATCTAAAGCCAGATACGAATGCACTTTTTGTTTCGCGATCACAGGGCGCGTGAATTTTTTTCTGTAAATGCCTATCTGTGACATTGATTTGATAATGTTTTTACTCGTTAATCAGTTTTTTATTGCCTTATATTTAGCAATATCAGAATTGAAAACAGAGCAAGTCTTTAGTGGTGCATCAGTACTGAAAATTGATAGCATTAGACTGCAATTTCCCATACCGATGTTTAAAAAGTAGCATTTTCATTTTTGTTTGTCAAGGATTTAACCGTTTCAGCTTAACCGATCAGGATACATGATAGCCAATTCACCGTGGACAGGCCCCCAATTTCTTAAAGTCCCGGTCCATCTTTTTGTCAGCTCAAAAGTAGCAAGATAAAGAGCCTTGAGCAAAGCCGTACTGCTTGGGAAAACGCTTCTTTGGCGGTTCAGGCGTCGGTATCCACTATTAAGGCTTTCGATAGCATTGGTCGTATAAATTACCTTCCTGACTTCGGATGAAAACTTGAACATGGGACTTATGACATCCCAATTATCTTCCCAGCGTTTCATTGAATTTGGATATTTGCTTTCCCATTTTTCTGCAACGTGAAGCATACGTTCGTGCCCAGACTGTTCGTCGCTTGCGTGATAGATTGTTTTCAAATCAGCAGCAAAAGCTTTCTTGTCTTTGTGTGATACATATTTAAGCGTGTTCCTCACAACATGGACGATGCAGCGCTGGTATTCTGTAAGCGGATATGCTGCTTCTATGGCTTCTTTAATCCCAGACAAGCCATCAGCACACAACAACAAAATATCTTGCACTCCGCGGTTTTTAAGCTCGTTAAGCACTGATAACCAGTACTTCGAGCTTTCTGTCTCGCCGATTGTGATGGTAAGAACCTCTTTATGACCTTCTTCGCTTACTCCCAGAATTATATATGCCGCCTGCTTTTTGATTACGCCGTTATCACGCACATTGAATACTATCGCATCGATAAATACTATTGGATATATAGCTGACAACGGTCTTTTCTGCCACGCTTCTATTTCCGGCATTATCTTGTTTGTGATACCCGTGACCAGGCTTTCGCTTACATCAAACCCATAGATATCCTGTATCTGGTCGGATATCTGCCGTGTGCTCATTCCTTTGGCATACATGCTGATTATCTTGCCTTCGATTTCCGAAATATCCCTTTGATGTTTTGGTACTACCTTCGGTTCAAAATCGCTGTTTCTATCTTGAGGTACCTGTATCGGAACTTCACCATAATTGCTTTTAAGTGTCTTTGGTTTGTACCCGTTTCTAGAATCAGAATATGTTGGATCTTCAAGCTCTGCTTGCTCCATCTGCTCTACTATTTCACTTTCCAGCATGTTTTGAATTGTGCCACCAAGTAACTCCCGCAATGCTGCTTCGATATCCTGCGGCGTTTCGATATCGTACTCCTGCAAAAGTTGTTTTATGATGTTTGACTTTCCCTCGCTTACCAGTTTCTTTCTCGGTCTTCCCATAATTAAAAAGCCTCCTGTGTTTTATTTTATCACAGTTGGCTTTTACAGAAAATTTTTCACAGGCTCCGATCACATACACGACTTTCAACCCATGGAATACAAAATGTTGTTAAAAAGTATGTGCTAGCTGCTGGATTAGATGATTCAACTATATCCACTCATAAGCTTCGACATACAGCAGCAACTTTAATGTATAAATACGGTAAGGTAGATATCCGCTCATTACAACAAATTCTTGGACATGAGAGTATTGCAACAACCCAAATATATACCCATGTTGATGAGCAACAAATGCAATCTGCAGTAAACTCTAACCCACTTGCATTAATGTTTAATTAAGCGAATTGTAGCTATATAGTTAACAATATATAATCTATAGATACGAGTAATTTTTCTTATTTTATTCGTTTTCAGGTTAAGCCTAATGATATTTTTTGATATAATACAGCGTCGCGCTAACTTTCCATTATAGACAAACTCTCTACCACTGAACACATATATCATACCACTATTTCCCAACAATAAAAAGCATATCTTGTCATAATATGCTATTGATAGTACCCAATTAAAAGATTAACAATAACACTCGCAAGCACCGCGCCAATACACGATACAAGCGAAACTACAATCCTACTGTTCCATTTTTTCGCATCCATTTCATCGGCAGCAGATTTACGGATAAGATAGTAGACTACAAGCAGTACAGTGGCCACTGGAGCAACTATCATAAGCCATGTGGTTAAGTCCGAAATCAAGGCTTCTGTACCTGTAGCAAGCTTTGATGTGCCCACATCTGCAAATGCTGTTGTTTGTATAAGTACCAGGGCAAGAAATGTTGTAGTAAGTATTGTTGTCTTCTTTAGTAATTTAATAATTTTCCTTTTCATGTCTATCCTCCAAATTTTATTAATCGTCAAGTTCAGCAGGATGATAGCCTGCCTTATTCTCGTGATATCTTTGAGCTGCGCCATTGAATCTATCCCATATACCCCATAGTTTTATATCACCGATAGTTTCTTTTCTTTCAGTTCTTTTGTTTTCACGTTCCTCACGCACTTGTCTATTGTGTTCTTCGTCTCCCAGCCCAAACATTTCATTGAACTTATACTCTGATAGATCAGGAGCATTTAGTATTGCTGGATTATTCCTTGATGTTATGAGGCTATTTGGTCTGTCAATCAATCTCACTTCATCTGGTGTAAGTAATGCTCTTCCCGTTAGATTAACACTGGATGATGAGCTGCCCGATGAACGACTGCCATATGAACTACTCTTTGAATGAGTTGCGACTGTATAATTACCTAATCTCTTACTGATTTCGTCTAATGTATGTTGTTCGTCGGCACAAAGGTAAATCCAAATTGCACAGTTGCCTCTGATTGTTGTGGCGTTTTCTCGTCCGTATTTCTCTTCGATCTGCGCTAGCGATTGTACAAATAAATTGAAACGTATTCCTCGTCCACCTCCCACTGTAAGCTTGTTTGCAAATGATGGTATCTTGGAGAAATTACCAAACTCATCAAGTAATAGATTAACTCGTCTTTCGAGTCTACCCCCACGCTTGTCAGCTACATTTATTAGTAATTCATAATGCTGCGATATGAATAAACTTGCAAGTGAATAATACGTTGTTTTCTCATCTGGTAATATCATGAACAGTGCACGTTTAATAACCCCAGTATCCTGTGGTCTGAAATCGCTTGTACATGTCATCGAGTATATTAGTGGATTTGTAAATAGTCTTAATGTAGTAAGTGCTGATGTGAAGAATGAGCCTCTTGTCCTTGATGGTGCCACATCCGATATACCCAATAATGCTTTTGCAGGATGAGTTGGTGATAATGTCTTCATATACTTATTGAGTGGTAAATTCTTTTCTGACATATGGCACATGTTTGCAATAAAGTAATATACATTGGTAAGATTCTGATATTCAGGATTTGCCTTATTATCATAGATCACAGCTAATATACTGCTTGCAATAATTGATGACTCACCATCATTCCAAATTCGTTCGCCTTTTGATTCACCAACAAGAGAACTTGTAATATCCCATGCATAGTCAATCGCTTTTGGAATATCATCTGCATTTATAGCATCTATTACATTTTGTAGAAAGTTATATCTACTGCTCTTCATAGGATTTTTGAAATCTAGTGTTATTACTTCATAGCCCAGACTTTCAAGATATGGATAAGTATATTGAAAGAGCTCTCCCTTTGGATCACTTGTGATCATACTCTCGCCAGCAAGTCCCATTAAACCAATACTTTGAAGTACAACATTACGACTTTTACCGCTTCGAGTTGAACCAATGCAAAGGGTGTGAATATCATCTCCGATATAATATATCTTCTCTTTATTCTTATTAATGAATTTGTTCTTGTACATACCAATAACCGCTCCACCTTTATCAGGTGATTCACAGTTACTCAACAAATGATAATCAAAGCATTTATCAAATTCTTTTTTATTAAGCCATTTTGCTGAACCATGTTGCCTTTGTCCTGCTGATACAGGAGTTGATATCTTGTCTGTTATCTTTTTTAGCTCACTTTCATAGACACTGCTTTTATTGTTAAATATCAGCATTATTACATAAAGTAACATCACTAAATTCAAGCATAAAAAAAGCAACTGTGCTGTTTTGTCAGTTGCGACTATATTTATGCAATAATTAAGTTTTAGAAGATCAATGTCTAGAAGCTTTTTGTTTATACTTAGATGAATTATAGATGTTAAGTACAAGCTTATTACTACTCCAATTGGAAGCAGTGCTACAAATATGATTAGTTTCTTTTTCATGGCTCAAGTTCCATAGAATTATCCATTACCATTAGTTTATCTTCATACAAAAATTCCTTCAATGCTTCAAGTTCAAGTCCTTCAATCTTTTCAACAATCTGTCCAATACCTTTTCTTGTAGCATGGTCAAGGTCTGGAAATGTTCCAGCTTTCACAAGTCCGCTATGAATTATTAGTAATTCACTTTCATCGAACATACGACCTTTTGGTATTAAACCGCATCGTTTGGCAAAGTCTTCTTTTGCAGCATTATAATTAGTTGTGTAATGTCCCCAGCACACACCATTATCTGTACCACGCTGCCACGTCACAAATTCATACTCATGTTCGGGCATTCTGTTTTCATATCTCTTGGCTGCTAGTACTATACCATCAAATTCTAGTAATTTTTTATATCCCGCTTTCAAATCGTTTGCATTTAGTTCCGGAGCTTTTTCAAACAGTTTTTTAAACTCCTCATGATTCTTTCTTTCCATATTTCCTCCATTCATCTATCATACTGTCCCCAGTCATTAGATTTGTTTTCAAGTTTCTTTGCTAGTTCAATTCGTGCTTGCTTTGAGAGTTCACTGCTTCGTAATCGATTAGCTTTTGTTAAATTGCTTTTTGATCCACGGCTTAACATAAACGCTATATTCATGATTAACTCCCCAGCAATTTCTTTTTCATATAGCTCATGTTTTTCGTGCCATTTTTCTGTGCCAAGTTTTTGTTCTATGCCTGATATCTCTTTTACAGCTTTTAGAATTTTATTCCCAACACTTTTCATGATTGTGCTATGTGCATATTCTCGTGTTTCCTTTAAACTTTCAGGATCATCTGCATATATCTTTCGAATTTCTTCAGCTGTTTCCAGGTATTTATGATATGCACTTCTACAAGCAGCATTACTCTTGATGATATTCATTGAAGATTTATTAATTTCTTCTTTGATATCAGTTGGCATATACTCATATTTTAGTGAGCCTTTTTCAGGGATGATATCTTTTATATGCATTATTTCTTTCGCTATCTCTTGCAGCTGTCTGTCTGAAATCATTGGGTCTACCATTTCTTCATTTGCGTAATCAGGTGATATTGCTAATAATTCATCTATTATTGTTTGATGTTCCTCATCAGTCGAATCATTTACGATAGTATTAAAGTCATCAAAAAAAGGATGAAGTTCTGCTCTAATCTCACTGAACGCTTCATCCTTTATTTTATATAATTCTTTAAATACATCTTGGAATATAACTTTAGCAAACTGCCCTCGTATCCATTCCATTTTTTCGTCAAACATTTTCTTTGGTATGTATGGATCTTTTATCTCTTGTTTCTTATCCCAGAATATTATGTGACAATGGCTTTGATCTTTCTTCATGTGAAAAGCTGATATCCATTCAAGGTTTTCCCTTTTTATATTATTAGCTTTTGCAACATCATTCATTTTGTCACCAAGAAGATCTTTCCATTTTGTACGGTTTTTATATCCTTGCGATATAACCTCCTCAGCTGATAGTGATATAAACCCATGATATAAAATACATCTATCATCTTGTGATTTTTGTCTTACATATTTTATTGTTTCATTTAGATCTTCAACATTTGTTGGTAGATGTTTGCCCTTGATACATCCGAATAGACCATGTTCCATGCCTTGATTTAATACTACTTTTGACTTACTATTCTTTGCTATGTATGAGATGTAGTTGCCAATATATTTGCTTAAACCCGGTTTAATTGGAGATAAATATAGTTGATTATATACGATTAGATATCACTCCTCATATTTTTTTATCAAGCTTATCTTCGCTTTCTTTCATGAATTCATCTACTTTTCTATCTCTTACTTGCATGTGTGCTACACCGAGTTTTTTACTTTCCATCAAAGCACTTTCATATTCTGACTGCAAATGCTCCGGAACAAAACATGATATTGCTTTTGCATTTAAATAGTATCCTGCAGATGATGCAATGCCGCCTTTTATTACACACTTTATGATTCTCTCTACTTGTGGTTTTAGATAGCTCTCAAGTTCCGCTCGTATGTTAGAACGGATATTGTCTAAATCTGCTAGTGTTGCATCTACTGATAATCCTTTGTTTATATATTCTCTTATTAACTCACTTGGAGTTATTAGTCTTTTAGCCGACAGTTCTTCTATTGAATTGAATGTGTTCATTGGTAATAGAAACGATACTTTCTTAGTTTCTTTGCTTTTCATACTACTCCTTTCGTAATCCGATGAAAATCCGATAGAAATACAAGTAATCGGATGTTTAAAATCCTCCTAATACCTACGTATATCTGCAAAAAGCTGTGCTTTTTGGCTGTTTAGGGTATCGGAAATCCGATACCTTATCTTGCACAAGAAGTTCCTTTCGCTTCGCTCCTTGATATATTGCTCCCTTCGGTCGCATATTAAAGCAGAAAAACAAATCATTCTATCAGTTCCGCCATAACCAATAATCTGTGTGTTGCTTTCCTAATGGGGGTGCAAGTAAGAAGTGTAAGTTTCTTCTGTCCACGTTCAAAATTAAACAGCTCATTATCTCCTGGCTCAATTACTGTTGTGGCATATACCTTATATTTATATTCTGTACCATCCAGCATTGTAATTTTGATTATATCTCCGACATTTAATTCATCCAGTCGATTAAACATTTCACCATACGTATAGTTCCTGTGTCCGACAATAATGCAATTACCAATGGCTCCTATGTCTGGAGTCATAGGCACATGAACTACTGCAACTTTAAGCTTTTTATTATCAACTCCTTCAACAACGGGAAGCTTCAAGCTTATTTTCTTTATTTCAATTATTCCTATGCCCTGCACTTCATCAACGACTTTATCATTTAGCGGTCTAACTGTTGGTATAGGCGTAATCAATGGAACAAAAGCAGAGTCTGTGTTTAGGTCATAAGTTTCATCCACAGTATTGCTCTTTGGTAATTTTACTTCTATCACCTCTTTGCCTTCTTCAATGACTTTCATAATTTCATCCTTTTTATTGTTATTCAATTTGTTTTCAATTGCTGGAAATACAAATATAAAAATACCTGCCGTTATCAGCAGGAGTATTATTATCGCTTTGTATTTAATTTTATCATTCATATCTCCATCTCCATTTCTTCATAAGTTTTTATATCCTCCAAACAGTTAAGCAGTTCTTCGTTATAGTCGTTTTCAACAGGAGCATCTCTCGTCACTTGATAACCCATCTCTGAATACTTAGTGATATACTTTTCGCATGCATTATTTCCAGCTGCATCACTATCAAGGCATAATGCAATTTTCTTTATATCAGTCGATTTTAAAAAGCGCTCCAGGGCCCCGTCCCAGGTACAGCATAATGATAGTCGATAGTCTTCTCTCCAATCCCTCTGCTCCATCTTATATAATGTTGCGTGGCTCATTGCATCTATT
Organism: Christensenellaceae bacterium; assembly: GCA_963675575.1. Taxonomy (GTDB): domain Bacteria; phylum Bacillota; class Clostridia; order Christensenellales; family UMGS416; genus JAGLOK01. The sequence continues at coordinate 1,125,356 of OY776378.1, read as the reverse complement.
GGGCTTTCAAATACATATACTTTCTGACTTTTCCCCGGCATAACAAATCCATAGGATTTATCAGAGCTTTCAACCTCGCCTTTAAATGGCTTTCTTGATTCCGAATAATATGTTCCCCACATTGTAGCATGCTTAGGCTCATTCTGTTCATCGTATCCTATGAATACACAATTATGATACTGAGAGCTTTCAAATATTCTATGCTGCTTCATCATTTCTGAAATTATCTCAGCATCAATCCCTCTTGTTTTATTAAGATATGCGAATGCTCTTTTATAATTATCACTTTTACTGGGTAAAACAAAAGGCTGCTTTTCATTGTCAGCCTTTTCATGTTCTTTATATGTAGTTGTTATTGTATCATCGCCTGTTAAAGCGTTTACCGCTTCCGGTAGCGACATCTCCTCAACCAACCTCAGATAGCTTATCGCATTATTACCATAAAGATTTCGTGAGTTCCAGAACCATTTGTTGTTCTCATTGATTAATAAGCTATCATGCTCTTTGTGGCGATATCTGTTGCCTTCCTTTTTAAACTGCTGTCCTTGGGATTGTAAGTAGTTTATCAAGCTTACTGCTTTTGCTTGTTGGTATTGTTGTTGGGTAAAGTTAAGTGCCATCATTGCCTCCTCTCTGTGATTTATCAAATTGCAATTTCGCTACTTTCTTCCTTGCTCACTTGATTTTGTTCTAAATCCTCTATATCTTCTTCACCAAATCCCAATAACTTATCCAATTCGCTTTGTCTATTAAAATAACTCTCTAGCCTCTGCCCCTGAGTGAACGTCTTTGCGTATTCAACCTTACTGCTTTCAAGATTGCTCTTTGAAGTTTCAAGTCTTTCAAATGCTCTGGTGAGTTTATCGTCAAATCCCTTGACACAGTTTTCAAGTCTTGTAATATTACCTAATGCACTTTCACCAAAGTCAAACTTATGATCACAATGTCCACGAACTATGATATAAAACTCATTAAAAAGTGTGGTGCGCTCAGCAAGTATTTCAAAGTCTTTATAATTACCAATTGATAAAGGTTCAGTTGTTGGTTTTAATGTGGATACGACTGTTTGAAAGAATTCTGCTACATCTGCTCTTTTATCAAAAGTCTTGCCCTTAATTGTGATGCTGAATTCTTGGCTATTGCTTTTGTTCCTAAGCTCAATATCCTTTTGTATGTTTTCTACTCGCTCCTCTCCATCAGAAATTCGTCTTGGCAGATGCAGTGTAATATTATCCTGCAGTTTATACCTTGTGGAATTATATTGTTGTTTGAGTATTGTAAGTCGATTAACTTCTAAATCCACCTCCATCTTTTCCTTAATCAAAGGATTACCTGTTGCAAGTGCTTTAATCTCAGCATATGAAAGTGCTGCTTGATCAATATTATCAGCAGTGCGGGTTACAACTTTGTTTGTCATAATTTGTGCGAAAAATTTATGCTTTGCTTCAATCAACTGCCATGAGTAGGCATCAAAGGACCCTTCTGTTACATATCTAAATATTGATATTTCAGCATTATCATTTCCTTGTCTTAATATCCTGCCCTCACGTTGTGTAATCTGATCAGGACGCCATGGTATATCAATCTCATGTAATGCAATCATTTTCTTCTGGCAATTGGTGCCCGTTCCCATTTTTGTTGTTGAGCCAATGAGTATCCGTACATCACCGTTCCTTACTGCCCTGAATAGATCATCCTTTTGTTTATCTGTCTTTGCATCATGTATGAATACAATCTCATTTTCCGGTATTCCTTTAAGTAGTAGCTTATCTTTCATATCTTGATAGAGGTTAAAACTCTTTCCGCCCGGTGTACCCATATCACAAAATATCATTTGAGTTAATCTATCTTCTGTTGTTTCATACCATATAGTATATACATTATCAATCATCACATTGACTTTACTGTTTGGATTATCACCAAAAGATTCATCTACCAATCTCATATCAGTAGCTAGCATTCTGCCTTCTGTTGTAATTTTTAGAAAATTATCATCTCTCGGATCGACACCACCTGCTTTGCAGGCATCTGCTCTTTCTCCAAGCATTATAATCTCCTCTTTGAGCTCTTCTGAAGCTTTAACTGACACTATCTGTGGTTTACCAGTTTTAAGTTCCGGTCTTGGAAGATTCAAGCTTTCATTTGTCTGGATGTCCGCTACTTGCTTGAATAGATTCATAAGCTCAGGGAGGTTAAAGAAGCGTGCTAGCCTTTCTTTTTGTCTGAAGCCTTTACCGTCAGGGCTAAGTTCAAGCGATGTAGTAGTTTCTCCAAATGTCGATACCCATTCATCAAATGCCGATAATTTATATTCCCTTAGTGTGCCATGCTGTAAATATCTTTGCATTGTATACATTTCTGTCATTGAATTTGACAGTGGAGTTCCCGTTGCAAAAACTACTTTTCCGCATTGCTCATTAAGATATTGTATTTTGGCATACATATCGCTACTCTTCTTGGCAGCACTTTGAGGTACTCCCGCTACATTACTCATCTTAGTTGTTAGGAATAAATTTTTGTACGCCTGCGCCTCGTCTATCATGAGTGCATCTATACCCAAACTTTCAAAGTTAATTTGGTTATCTTTTGGTGTAGTAAGTAGCTTCTCAAGGTTAACTTGAAGCCTTTTTCTTTTGCTTTCAAGTCGTTTTACTGTCCAGTCTGATGATCCATATTCAGCACTGTTTATTGCATCAATTATCTCATTTATCTGATTGTTGATGAGTCTTTCCATACGCTCTGGTGATATACCTATGCGCTCAAAAGATGAATGACCCATAATAATACCATCATACTCACCTGTAGCTATCTTGCTTACAAAGCGTTGTCTGTTTTTCTTCTGGAAATCCTTCTTATTAGCTAGTAGCAGATTGGCTGATGGATACAGTCTCATCATTTCATTGCCCATTTGTTCAACAAGGTGATTAGGTACAACATACAGTATTTTATTTGATATACCGAGTCTTTTAAGTTCCATACCGGCACTGCACATTACAAATGTTTTTCCTGCGCCCACTTCGTGTGCAAGCAATGTGTTCCCTCCATAAAGAATACGTGCTACTGCATTCGATTGATGTGGTCTTAATTGTATTTCCGAATTCATACCAGGAAATGTTAAATGGCTGCCATCATACTCTCGCAGTCTTATATTATTATATGTTTGGTTATACATATTAACTAATCTATTCCTACGCCCTGATTCATTAAATACCCAATCCTTAAATAGCATTCGTATATTTCTCTGTTTTTCCTTGACCGCTACAGTTTCTTTATGATTATAGTGTGCCCTGCCATCCGTATCATAATCGTTAATTGTAAGTTTTCTAAGGTTTAGTGTGTTTTCAATTATTGTATATGCATCCATCCTGCTTGTGCCATAAACCTCTGTTGCCTCAAATGAGTTTTTAGCAAACTGCTTTCCTTTTATCTTCCATACATTCAGTTTATTACTGTATTCAACTTCAAGATTACGGCTTGCATAGTACCCGGGTTCAAGTGTGTCCACAATAAACCCCAGTACATCTTTTTCGGGTATCCAAGTAGTTGCAAGACGTACTTCAATATCTCCCGCTTCAAGATCTTCAGGTTGAATTTCGCTAAGCATATGCACATTGATATTGTATTTATCATCAATCTTCGCAAACTCTTGCGCTAGTTTCAATTTGCTTCTTACATTGCCGCTTAAGTATTCATCAGCCGTTTCAAAATTATCAGAAGGGTTATCATCTTCAAATGTAGCGGGATTTCTAAATATTACTCCTTCCAAATCCTTTATTACTGTATCTTTTTCCTGCCTTGTAAGATGCGCCATGTACTCAATATCAACTTTACCTTTTTCATTTAGCGATATTGTAAGTGCTTCTGTTGATGTGTCCGCATGTTCTATTGTTCTATTGGGTTTGATCGTGCGTTTAAAGAACATATCAGCTTTAGTAATGTTCTTATTATCATCTATTACTTCAAGTGAAGAAAGCAATGGAAAGTCTGCATCCTGATTACATGCAAGTTCTACTGCACGGCTTGTAATATTACCATGTGCTTTAACAAAACTATCATACTCTTCATTTAGCTTCTTTCTTGCCCTATCAAACTCGATATCGCCACCGAAGTTCACTTGTATTTCAATGACTTCACGAACAGCACTGCGAAGGCTTATCATATCTTTTATTCGTTTTGCATAAGTATCCGATAATGCCTGTTTTATCATAATGGAATTTTCACGATAGTAGATTTCATCATCAACAAGTGTATAACTGTAATTCTTAACATCAGGACTTGCTGGTATTGATGTTACTTCACTTACTGATTCAAGAGCTTCATCAAGGTATGGAGTAATATCTGTGCTCAGATGTGTTATTGCAGTTTGCAGTTGCTCTTCAAGGTTTGCATCTTCAAATGGTAGGAGTGCTGTTTCTTGTCCGTACATTCCCGTTTGATATACCATATTCCCCAATAGCATATGCTCATTATTTTGATAATATGAATTTATGGGAATTCCATTTGAAGTTTGACCAATTTCGGTCCAGTCGGGTTTGATATCTATCATCCTATCCCGTTTTTGGAAAAACAATATATCAGAAGTAACTTCTGTACCTGCGTTTTGTTTGAATGCATTATTTGGCAATCTAATTGCACCAACAAGCTCTGCTCTTTTGGCAATATACTCACGAAAAGAACTGTTTGCTTTATCCATTGTGCCTTTTGATGTAATTACAGCCACAATACCGTTTGGTCTTACTTTATCAATTGATTTGGCTATAAAGTAATCATGTATCATAAAATTACGTTTATCATATTTACTATCTGATACTTTGTATGCTCCAAAGGGCACATTACCAATTACTACATCATAGGCATTATCGGGGATGTTGGTTTTCTCAAAGCCCATTACATGGATATCAGCAGATTGATACAATTGTTTGGCTATCCTGCCTGTAATGCTATCTAGTTCTATTCCTGTAAGTTTACTGTTTGCTCGCATACCTTCCGGCATACAGCCAAAGAAGTTACCTGTACCCATTGCGGGCTCCAAAATGTTTGCGCCTTTAAATCCGAAATTATTAAGTGCTTGATATATGCTTCTAATTACAATAGGATCTGTGTAATGTGCATTGAGTGTTGATGCTCTTGCAGCATTATATTCATCTTCATTAAGAATCGCTATGAGTTCCTGGTACTCATTTGTCCAATCAGCTTTATTACTATTGAATACATTGGGTATTCCGCCCCAACCGACATATTGGGATAGTATTTCCTGTTCGTCAGAAGCAGCAAGTCTGTCTTTACTCTCTATATCTTTTAGTATTTTTATTGCTTCTATATTCAGGTTATATCTTGTTTTCTGGCCATTTGGAATTTCAAAGTCAGAATCTATTGTGATGTTTATTAATGCAGTTTTATCTTCAAGAGTTTCATTTTCTGCATTTTTGTTTGGTAAAATATCATTAGAATCCCGAGAAACTTCTATGTTTTTATCTTGATATTCACCATTTTTAATTAGCTTATCTAATCTTGGTATAATTTCATCCCATGAATAGACAATTACAGGATTATCAAATCCATTGACGAATATTCGATAGCCATTACTTCCTATATGCCAATGGATGATTTTATCGTCAGTATCAATTTGGCTATATAGGTCACCGTATACTTCTTTAAGTTCAATTATTAATTCTTCTTCATTTAAATTTTTATAGAAACATTCTGTGATTTTATCTTTGCCGTTTTTAGATATATTGCCTTGTTTTAATATTGAATTGAATAGTTCTTCATATTGGATTTTATCTTCCGGGGATTGAGGGATAGAGTCGACAGCAGTTCCAATACTTTTTAGATTTTCGAGTGCATCATTTTCTATACCAACTAATTCGCCACTATCCAAATGTGCTTTGAGATCTTCTCTTTTTTCAACTAAAGATTCCGTATCATCTTCATGAAGCAAATAGATTGGGATGCCATCTTCAAACATTTCTACTGCTTGATTGTTTTCAAGCATCGTCATGCCATCCCATTTATATCCGTAATCCTGTAATATCGGTTTATTATCAGATTCAATGTTGTCATTCAATAACGAGATTTGCTCTGTTATGTTTTTAGGTCTTATTAACGGTTTTTCATTTAAATAGCGTCTTTCATAATATTTGCCATTCTCAATTAGTTCTTCAATTTTTAATGCTACTTTCGACCATGTAAGTAGAATTGAATCTTTGCCTATTCCCTGGTTCTCAACTTCCAAGCCTTTGCCCTCATGATTAACAAATCCATGTCTGTTTCCTTCAAATACTGCTGTCCATCCTCCTATTCCATATTCATTCTTAAGAAAGATTATCTTTTCATTTTGCGAATGCTCTTTTGAAAAGAAATCTATTATCCTTTGTTTACCGCCTTCAAAGCCGCTGCCAGATAATATTGCATGCTCTATATCTTCTGTTTCATAATCTGCGGCAAGCTGTGAAATATATTGTTCTTTTTCATAGGGGTCATAAATATCACTGGGTAACAAAAAAGGAGCAGATTTCTCTGCTCCCTCTTCGTTGCCAATGCTTTTAATATTTATCTCATCTGGTATACTATTTGATCCAAAACTATCTCCTTCGCTTGGGCTCGTATCATATTCCTGTATTTCACTGCTCCCATGTAATCGTTCTGGTTGGGTATCGGGTCTTTCTCCAATAGCTGTTTCTGAAGAGATATCATCATCTCGTTTGCTTCCTTGTCCACCTTGTGGAAGGTTTCCATCAGAGAGCCGTTCAGTTTCAACTCCAGTGCTCTGTGAGGTTTCACTTCCTCCAGATATTTCAGTGCCATCCTGCCGTACTTGCCCATTTGAGTTATTGGCTTGAACTTCTTGCTGACTCGTAATTTCGGATATTGTATCCCGTCTCTCTCTGTGTACGTCATCGTCATTATTATTGCTCCTTTCGTCTATTAATCTTTGTTTGTTCTGTTTTTTTACTGATAGTTCTATTGTTGATAAAATTTCTTTTGAAATCTTATTGATTGCATTATATAGTCTTAGTTTGAGTGGTGTGGTATTAAACTCCCATATCGCAGAAAATGCTAATTCGTTATTATATTCACCGCCTATATCAAGACCCGTTCTTTTGCTTACTATATGACCCACACAATCCATGATTGCACTTATGAATCTTATCTCTACATTATGTTGATCAAGTTCTTCCATGTATGAATCTTCAATGTCGTACTGGATATCATTCATGTAATCTGTACAATCATTGCGTATCTTCATATCAATGATAGTATTTAATTTTGACTCATTCAAATTTAGAGCTGTTTTATTTTCAAAATAATCCAGAAACATATGTTTAACTTCATTTTCATGATGATTTTCAAATTGCCAATGCTGTGGCGGTTCTTGTCCATAGGTATCTTCTACGTCAAATAAATATTTAAGTCCTGTTTCACTTGCATTATCTATAACCGCAATACTCTTTGTACCACGCTTTATTCTGCGGCCCAGTGCATTGTTCCAAGTGAGCATATCGGTAACTGCTGTTGCATTTGGACGTTGTGCGTAAATGAGCAGTATGTCTTCAAAGGAGTACTTATAATGGCTTGAAGAAAATGTTAAGAACTTTGTGAGTTCTGTTCTATTGGTTTGGATAAGTAATAATATTTCATCAATAAGCTTTGTGGTTTCATAATATCTTTTTCCTGCCATTTCATCTCCTCCTTATATAATAAATTATGCCCAGCTTTAATACGTACTATTTGAGAACTATCACATCATGTTCTCCATCTTTAACAGCAATACACTTGGACGTGGTCGCCTTCGTAGATGAGTTTGTTTTGCTCATAGCGTGTGAGCCTGTCGCGTTAGTCTTTCGGGGGGAATATTTGGCCTTAGTGTAGCCAGTCTAGGTTTGATAACATATAATTGTTTCCTTTTGATTATGTATTTTAGTTATTTTTGGGTATAAAAAACCCCACAAATTAATGTGAGCTGATTGTTATTATTAATATTGCTGTAGCTAGTCCTCGCATGAGTTATTCTGCTTTTGATTTCTTTGCTGTGACCCCACACCCCTCTGTCCTTTGGATATCTCCCCTGAGGTGAGAAAAATAAAAACTCCCTGCTTCTTATTTGCAGAGAGGATAATATAAATGTTATTCGGTTTTTTTAGCTGCGAATAAAGAACTTTGTTTTATTCATTTATTTTAAAATATCCTCGCTATTATCGCACCTCCTTTTGTAGAGGAGATGTTCATGATTTTAAACCAACTATTTTCCTTAAATTTGCTCTAACTTTTTTCGTTTTTCCTTTATCAATATTTATCTTGTTTTCCTTATATGCCTCTTTTATTAAAGCTTTAAGTTCAAATCCGTCACGTTTAACAACTATTGTTTTATTGTGCTTATATATTTCTAAAATGCTTTTTATGCTTGCGAGAGTTAAACCAACTATATCATAATGAAATTTTGAATAAGATTCATATGGCGTTTCATTTGGTTCATTAATAATCTCAAGAGAAAACTCTTCTAATAAACTCATATCAATATATAAAAAGTCCATTTCTTCAGTTGTTGAATAGTTACTTGCAATTGCAAGTACTGCCATGTCTATATCATCTGCTTCATTAATGAACCACGTAGACAATGTATTCTCTGTAGTTTTAAACTCATAATTTATAACATCAGCAAAAACCTGTTCTACATCTTGTGTTTCCTTAATATGAAATAAGTTTTCTAAGTTTCCTATTTTTCTTACTAAGTATGGCATCTATGCTCCATATATTTCAATGTTTTTTATTACTTTACCGATGTAGTCATTTAGCCAATCAGCCCTTCCATCGATTGATTTTAATATAACTAAAGACTTTTTATTATTCCAGTTTTCAAAAGCTTTAATAGCAAAATCAACTACAAAAATATTTTTATGTGAAATAGATCCGATAGCAATTGACACCCCTATTGGGTCTACCTCTTCATATTCAAAATGAGAGATGATATGCAAAATACCCCTCATGATATGTGAATTACTAAAATACTTAGTATATGCTTTATTTAAAATTTGTAAACTAAAATCTAAGTCAATTTCATCAGCAATTTCTCGAATATAATCTTCTGATTCAGAAATTTCACCTGATTCAAAAACATCTTCCTTAATAACCTGAATAAGCTCATTAATTTTTTCTTCTATTAGTTCTTCTTTCGTAATTTTTTCTTCAATAAACTCTTTTAGAAATATGTGTTTTCTTTGCTCAACCTTCTTTGTCTTATATTTTTCTGAAAAGTTAGAAAAGTCAAAATTAGAATTATTAGTTTCTTTCTCTTCATCAGTATTTACATTTACTACGTTTTTATCATTTAGCTCTTTTACTGGAATATTATTACCATATAGTTTCATTATAGGAGAAAAGTTCTCTTCATATTCATTTGTTGTTGAATCAAGATAACTTGATAGATTAAGTGCTTCTTCTATTGGATTTAAAGCTTCATATATACTTGAAATAGGAGTTTGAATAGTGTTAAATACATCAGTAAAAGCGGAATATGAATTTGATGTAGTAAAAGCTTCACTAAGCCAATTTTCAGTTTCTAAGATTCCAGATAAAGAATCGAAACTTGGCTTAAACTCATCTATTGTAGATGAAAATAAATCTAAAGTATTATACTTTTCGTATATCGGGTTTATTGTTTTAAATAACTCAGATATTGAGTCATTATTTGTTTTAAAAGCTTTTTCTGTTAGAGAAAATAAATTCTTATTAATGTATGGTTCTTCAATTGATTTAAGTATTTCTGAAACATCAGATACTGGAATTAAATTTTCTATTACTTTTTTAGCTTTAAAGTTTTCATTAATATTTTTCTTATTTTTCTTCTTCATTCTTAATCACCAAGCTAATGTCATTACAAATTTCATTTGCTTTATCTATCGAATATTTTGAAAAGACTTCTATTCCCTCATAGTCAAATCTTTCTACCATTTTTAGTGCATCTGTGTTTATATCAAGTACAATATTAATTACTTTATTCTCATCATTCTTTTTCAAGTAATCAATATTAAATATATTATTGATAATCTCTTTTTCATTATTATAATCAAAAGAAGTATATGAATTATATTTTGTTCCCCAGCTCCTTAACTCAACACCATTAAATGTCGGTAGTACTTTCAAAAAGTCTTTAAAGATAATACTAGTTTCATCTTCTGGTAAATAGTCAATTTTAAAATATGCATTAAATGCCATTCTTCCAACTTTTATACCAAGAATATCTAATAAAATTTTTGCTATTTCTAAAGAAAAAGCTACTATCTCTTCTAATTTTTTTTCTTCTGGATTTAAACAGACTATATCTATTCTATTAGGATTGAAAGGAATTTCCCATGTACTATTCTGAGTTATCATTCTTATTCTTTTAGTACGATTAAATTTTCCTGTATTTGAATCAAATTCTAATAATTCATTTGTAGAAGGAATAAAGTCGAATTTTTTGTAAGACTCTGTGAGCTTAATTAATATATCAGACGTTGGCTTTATATGTGTATATGCCCCAAAAAAACTTAATTGAAACTTGCTTATATTCATAATTGTCTCCTTTTAAAAATACAATTGATAAAATCCATTAACTTTAGTAAATTATAACATAAAAACACAATTTAATGTATTTTTATTTAACCCGCAAAAACCCACTCTTACCTGACCGCATATCTCTTTCTAATGCATACCGCACTGCATCAATCGAATGATTATCCTTATCCGGTAGGCGCGATTTAAATCCCCCATACCCATCGGAGGTATATTCATACGACGTGAATTCGCGAGCGGTGGCGGGACACCGAACGGGATCGATGACCACTTTCTCCAGCGCGGCGAGCCATTTGATGCCATAGTTTATTGACCCTGCGCCTTTTTTTGTTCCGCGTACTGATAGACCTGTGATGATAGCTCGTCAATGGATTTGGGTTCAGCGGAGTCGGCGGTGATGCGCGCTTTTGAGTAGATGTCCTTTATGTGACTTGCAGCATCTCGGTTTGACATGCCAACAGCGAATATTTCGTCAAAAATCACAATGCGTCGGCGCGTTTTATCATAAGCTATTACTACAAAGCAGAAAGGATCCACCGCATAGCCCCAGTCGATGACAAAGCGTAGCGTGTCAAATGCGGCGATTTCGGAGTCGGTCACTTCGCTATGTACGACGTTTGTAAAGTTTTTCCCACCGGTGCCGACAGCCTCGCCCAATTACTCATGCTGATACGACTGCTCCGCTACCTTTTTTCGATGCGTAGCCTCGCCAACAAACGCTTCACCCAGCCAGCTATTTCCGTCTGGATGACGAAGAATATCAAGATACGTCGAGTGATGCACCATCCGAGTGTCTTTGGGCATTGCCGCCTTGTAGTTCATCCACGACTTTACCAACATCGGCGGATTATACGTCATGATAACAGCGAACTTGTCCCCTCCTCGAACGAACGTTAGTAGTGCGCCTCGTACTTCCTCATAGCAGGTGAATTCGTGTCAACTACCGATTGAATTTGTATGAAAAAGGTTGCCTTAAAAAAAGATTCTGAGTATAAAAAAGTCAATTCTGTTGCTTCTTTTGATTATTATATGAATTTGTTTTAACTATATTTTTAATTCACTAATTTCATATTGTTTCATTTCTTTCAATGCAGCTAAGCATTCTGTGCAAATTAACTTATCTCTATAGTTCTTAACTTCTTCTGTACTATCACAAAATATACATGCAGGCTTATACTTTGTAAGGAAAATAAGATCACCCTCAACATACATTTCCAATGGATCATTGCTTTCTATACCTAATGTACGTCTTAATTCCTTCGGAATCACCACACGTCCCAAAATGTCTACTCTTCTCGCTATTCCTGTTGCTTTCATCTTTTTCTCCTAACACATCTTAACTTATATATGTTATACACCTATATTGAAAAGTTCAATATAGGTGTAATAAATAATTTTTGAATTAAGTTAATGTTCTAATTCTAATTCTTCACTAATATCTTCACTTAGCATCTTTTCATTCTCGAACCAAGCCTTTAAAGCTTTCATAACAATATCCTCAACTTCCTTCGGCGAAGCATTAGTAGAGAAGTAATCCTTAATCTTCTTATATGACAACTTAATAATCTTTGAGGGCTGTTGAATCTTCTGAGTAATAATCTTATCTATCTTCTCATAAGTAAGTTCACCATTTTGGCTTATACCCTTTAGCATGGATGCTTGTTTAAGAGGAACACTAAAGTTTTCTTCACGAGTAAGGATGTCAAATAGATTATCTTGCTCCTGTTTCTTTAGGTACGAAAGCTCTACTGCTGGAATAAACGCGAGTTTCTTTTCATCAACAACGTCTAATAAATTTGGCGTAAGATTAGTAAGTCGAATATATCTTCTAACAGTATCACCACTTTCATTCCTGGTATCGCCAATTTTATCAGCAGTTTCAGACTTCCACGCAAGTTGCGTGGAAGTTAGGTCTGAACGTTTTCCTTGTGCCTTAATTGCTTCCAACTTGTATTTATAGGCTAATGCTTTCTCGCTCGGCAATATACCTTCACGCTGCTGAAGATTTGAGTCCACCATTAAAATTACTGCGGTTTCATCATCAAGCTCTCTTACATTACAAGGTATTTCATCAAGTCCCGCTATTCTTGCACCTTGTACTCTGTTATGACCTGCTATGATTTCAAATTCATGTTTATCATGCTTATATGGCCTTACTAATATTGGAACTATCACTCCTTGCTCTTTTATGCTCTCTGCTAAACTCTGCATCTTCTCATTATTGTATTTTTTGAACGGATGTTTATCAAATGGCTTGAGTTTTGAAATCGGAAGACTTGTCGGCTCATTAGTGATTTTCATCTTATTATCATTTTCTCGCTCTTCACTTGATTTAAACATATCTTCAAAGGATTTTAGTCCAGGCTTAAATTGACTCATCTGCAAGTACCTCCTTTGCAAAAGCTTCATATGCAAGTGACACTTTGCATTTTGAATCATGCATGAAAATGCTTTTACCTGTTGCAGTATGTTCTACTGCTCTGACTGATTGAGGAATTTTGCTATTAAAGATTTTAATATGATTTCCATATGCATTCTCTAAACTTTCAAGAATAGCTTTACTGAATTTAAGCCTGCCATTGTACATTGTAATTAGTATGCCTTTAAATGAAAGCTCCGGATTGATATGCTTTTTGATTCTTGCTATCGTACTGATTAGCATCTCAAGTCCTTTTGCACTCAGATAATGAGCCTGAACCGGAATGAGTACGCTTGTTGCGGCAACTAGCGCATTTAAAGTAATCATACCTAAAGAAGGACCACAATCCAAAATAATATACTGATAATCTTCTTGGATATTAGATAGAAATGATTTTAATATTCTCTCTCGACTTAATGCATTTACAAGTGATGGCTCTATACCTGCAAGCTCAATAGAAGAAGGTATGATATCGCATCCTTCTGAGTGTAATAGATATTGGTCTTTTGTTAATGTGATTTTATCTTCAATGTATTCTGTAAAGATATTTGCAATTGTAATTGGTAATTCGTCTGGGTTCTGAAATCCCATACACATGGTACTATTAGCCTGGGCGTCCAAATCACATATCAAAACTTTTTTGCCCTGTCGTGCAAGGCTGGTTGCTAGATTCACTGTCGCTGATGTTTTTCCTACTCCACCTTTTTGGTTTACTACTGCAATAATTTCTGTTTTTCTCATTTTTTTACTCCTTATTGAATATTTAAATTCTCGGTGGCACTCGAGAAATCCCTTCAATAAGGCTTTATTAGTATGTTTAAGAGTTTTTGTTAGCAGTTTTATGTTTTCGGACTAAAAATTATTTTGCTCACCAAAATATAAAGTCCGCCTTATGCGGGCTTTTTGTTTTGGCAAGAAATACTAGGGTATTTCGCAGCCCAAGCGTTTGCTTGCAAACGCGCAGCGCGACAATAGTTTCGCAAGAAACTATAAAAGCGACGGATTTTTTGCTCCGCCTTTCCCTTTAGTTCAATCAAAGCGAAACACAGGGCTGAGCAGACATCAAAAAACTCGACAATCGCCGAGTTTTTTAAAAATTAAATCAATATCCGCTTTTACTTCACAAACTATTTCCTACCCTTAGGTATCTCAATCTCAAAACACGTTCCCCCAAGCGGACTGTCTTTCAAACTGATTGCGCCATCTAAAGCTTCCACGTTCTTTTTTGCGATAAACAGACCTAATCCCTCTCCCGGTTCACTGCCTATCCCCGAGCCACGCTGATAAGCTTCAAATATGCGCTTTTTGTCCTTGTCAGGTACTCCCGGTCCGTTGTCACACACGCTGATTAAAACTGAATCTCCCGAATCAAACACCGACACCACGACTTTCCCTCCTTTGGGAGTAAATTTATAGGCGTTTGAAATTAGATTATAAACAGCCTGAGATAAAAGCGCTTTGTCTGTTATAGCCAATAGGTGTTTTTCTCCTTCACATGAAAGCGATATGCCCTTTTTTTCATATTGAAGTACAAATCCTTTATTGATGAGCTTTATATGCTCAGCAATATCCAGCTCTTGCCTATCTATTTTCACGTCTGCGCTTTCATATTCCACAACATCGCTAATATTCTCAAGCAAAAGAGAGAGATGGTCGATTTCCGCAAGGCAGCTTTCCAAACGACTATCATCCATTTCAATGATTCTATCCCGCGCGCCTTCGCAATTTGTTTTAAGAATAGTCAGCGGGGTTCTAACTTCATGGGAAATCTGATCCACTTTTTCTTTTCTTGTTCTCTTTTGAAGTTTCAACTTCGCCGACAAGCTTTCAAGGCTCTGCTGAATCGCGCGTATCTCCAATATCTTTGAAGGCTCAAGGCTATTTAACGAATCACTATCTGCCATCCCGGCCGCTTCCGCAGTCCGTCTTAGGTCTTTGGTCATCTTAGATCCGGTAATGATTATTACAAGTATAGACACCGCCAAAGCAACCAGCCCAGAAACAACAGCTCCAGAAATTTGCGCTCTTCTGAAAAGCAAAACAGTTTCAGAATCTCTTATTTTACTTGACCTTTCAATCACGAGAGTTCCCATCTTCTGCCCATTTTCTTCAATGTCCAGATAATCGGTTTCCGAGCCCTGCCTACCCATCATTTGATTCCTCATCATTGGCATTGCATCCCTGACTACTAAGACCACATTGCCTTCCTCGTCCAGAACGCTTATCTGTTCAATCAGGTTGCTTAGATAAACCGACATTGTTTCCTCAGACTGTGCTACTTCCGAATCTCCTCCTTTTATTGCTTTTACCGCCTGTTCTTTTATCCGTTCCACCGTTTGCTCGTATTCGCTCTCCACATATCCGCTGAAATAGTTCTTAACATAAGCTGTAGACATTAAGGAATATACAAGAACAGCCATAAGCATAATTGAGCTGATTATTAACGTTAGCTGTTTTCTAATTGTCATGGCTTTCTCCTTCAAATATATATCCCGCGCCGTATTTAGTCCTCAAATACAATGGATTTTTGCTGTCGCGCTCTATTTTTTGTCTGATGTTTTTTATATAAGTATCAATATTTCTATCGAAGCCGTCGTAATCATATCCGAAAGCTTTTTCTATAAGGTGCGCTCTGGATAGTATTACCCCTTCATTCGAAAAGAACACCTCAAGAAGATTATATTCGCTGCTGGTAATTTCTATTTCTCTGTTGTTTTTATATAGCTTATGTTTCGCCGTATCCAACGAAAAGTCCCCGCAGACAATTAGATGTGTTGCCCTATGAGGCGCATAAACCCTGCGCAAAACGGCTTCCACTCGTTTTACTAATTCATTTGGGCTGAATGGCTTAGGCACATAGTCGTCCGCGCCAAGGTTAAACCCGCTTATTCTGTCCTCTTCTTTTTGCTTAGCGGTAAGCATGATCACCGGTACTTGCGAAATCAGTCTAAGTTCCTTCAGTACGTCAAATCCGCTTATCCCGGGCATCATGACATCCAATATCACAATGTGAGGCTTGACCTCGCCAAACGCCGCAAGCCCATCTATGCCATTTTCTTTCAAAACAGCAATATAGCCCGCTTTTTCAAGATATTTGCCAACCACTTCCCTGATTTGCGGCTCATCTTCAATAACCAAAATTTTATATTCCATTTTATTGCCTCAAAATCATTATATCATTGAAAACGCAGTCTATCACGAAAAAAATGGGCCGCTGAGCAGCCCATCGTATCTTACTTTTTAAGAACTTTCTTCTTCTGTAAGTATTCTTCTTCGTTAATCTCGCCGGAAACATATCTGGACTTTAAAAGATCCAGAAGTTCGTCCGATTCTTTGTTCTTGTTTTTGCTCAAGCTTTTAACAATCACAACAGTTATGACCACAGCCAATATCACACCCAATATTCCAAGTACCATTTACCCATGGGCTGTGATAAAGCATTGGGCTTCGCCCGAAAAGTCTTCCGCAAAATTCGCCAACCTGGCTATATCCTCTGTAAAACATAATTTAAATCTCCTTTATTTTTTAATATTCTCTTTCATTTTAAGATAAGTTTCATCATCAATTTCGCCATTGATATATCTTTTTTTAAGCGTTTCTTCTGCTTCACTTGTGCCGGCTATGTTTATTTTTTTATCTTTAACAAGAAAATAAACAACAATTGCGCCGGCTATAAAAATTAACCACAACATATTTTCACGACCTTTCTTTTCAATATGATAATATCTCTTAATTGTGTGGGAATTATGATTGTGCTTATGTTTATTAAAAAAACATGCTCTCTCAGCATGGTTCTAAAAAGGAGATAAATTTTTTAATATTTTAGGCCTTCAAATGTTTAGCTGGGTGTTTCGAGTGCGATTTCTTTTTTGCATCTTTTTTCCTTAATGTGGTATTTGCCTCATAGATTTCTCGCGGGGCGCTTATAAATAAAAATTTGAAAAGCTTCTTTTCAGTCTCTTGGTCCAGCTCCTCAAATTTTAGCCCGACATTTTTGGTTTTATCGCTGCCCGCCTTAGAATAAATCACCTGAGACGGCAATTCCAAAAATCCATCCGGAAGCTTAACATGAACCTTAATGTATTCACCTTTGATGGGGGTAAAAACTCTTGTTTCGTCGTATACAAGGCTTAACCCACCTCTTGAAATATTATCTACTTCACAGCTTATCCTTCTGCCATTCTTCGATACGATTTTACCTTTAAGGTACAATGAAAACCTATAATCATTCCTGAAATAAGCCCGTTTGAGCACATCATACAGAGACAGAAATAATATCAAGCCATTCATAATCGCCCAAAAAACAGCTATTACCAAAGCAATAACAGAGGGGTATTCCACTTTTATCTGCTCAAATACGGAATTAACTGCCGCAAACATAACAGATACTATTATCAGCGCTAAAATAATCATATGAAACAGCAACTCTCGCCTATCTTTTTGCTTCATAGTTGTTTCCACCGTTTTAGGTGTTACTTTAAACTTTATATTTCTTCCAAAAACGAGCGAGAAAGAAGCCTTTATAAACGTGACCATCTTTAGAGTGTTGAACTTTTCCACCTCAAGGTACGTGAAATATCCTCGTCCAAGCACAGTGTTTGTAAGCATAGTTAGAGCGAAATACGGTAGCCAATGGAAAAGAAAATCCAAGCCACTTGTAACCTTAATGGGCATTATCCCCGTGAAAAGCAATATAACCGGAGTCAAAAGATAAATAAGCTTTTGATAGGCGTCAAAGTATGTGAATATAGCGGCGAAATGCGAAAGCCTCTGTTTTAACCCAAGCCCTTTTATTACAAGAGGGTTGTCACGGCTTCTGAGTATCTTCATGGAGCCTTGCGCCCATCTTAGTCGCTGTACTGAAAACGCGTTAAACGACTGCGGTGCAATGCCAAACGCCAGAGCTTCCTCATGATATCTTATCCGCCAACCTTTCGAATTGAGCCTTATGGATGTCAAAAAATCCTCTGTAATGCTGTCAGTGGCGACCCCTCCGATATCTTCCAATGCCTTCCTTCGCACAATCGATGGGCTTCCGCACCAAAATGCCGCGTTTATATTGTCTTTGCCAGGCTGTATGACATGATAAAAAAGTTGCTGTTCATGCCAGTTCATTCCGTCTTTTTGGTGCTGCATTGAGTCAAGATTATAAAACTCCTGCGGCAGCTGCACAATTGCCACTTTTTCATCCCTGAAATATCCCAGCGTATTTTCAAGATAGTCTGGCTGTGGCACCATATCCGCATCAAGCACCACTATAAATTCACCGGAAGTTTTAGTAAGGGCGGCGTTTATGTTTCCGGCCTTGGCGTGCTTGTTGTCCTCTCTTGTTAAATATTCGCAGCCCATGTCACGAGCAAGCTTTCGCACCTCATCCCTTTTTCCGTCATCCAAAAGGTAGGTAGTGTGCGGTAGTCGAATATTTATGCATCCCACAAGCGTTGCCTCAAGCACGAATACATCTTCGTTGTATGTGGGTACGAATACATCCACAGTCACATTCTCTAACGGCTTGGGTGTTTTTTCTTTTTTCAAATTCCAAGTCATCATGGAAAAAAGCAGGAAGTTTATTACCCCCTGAATTTCGGCAATCAAAAGTATTATTGAAAAGACAAGTGCTGATGTGTTTATAGTATACGTAGCACGCCAGTAAACGTAATATGCGATATATGCACCAGTAATAATAGTCAAAATGTGAATGGATTTCTCATTCTTCAGGAGTTTCACGGTAGGTCCGCCTCCCTTTTTGCAATCCTAGCTTCCTGTGCATAATGAATTATTTGTTCATATATGTATATTATAACCTATTTTAGCCATATTTTAAAACATTTGATGTGCTAGGGCCTTAGCGTTTTGCTTCAAATAATATGGTTTCTAATATGTGGCCAAAGATTTTCTCGTTTTATTTTGACTTCGCAGGGTGCTTTCTTATCCAGCCCCACGAGTCCTTTTCGGACAGTTTTGATCCGAGCAGTCATCAATATTTTCAATCTCTATTGTCACGTATTTAAATCCTTGCTCAAAAAGTAAATCCTTAATATTGCGCTTAATCTCGATGGATTCAGAGACTGTTACGCCGTCTTCCACGGCCAGATGAAATGTGAGCACATTTTCTTCTCCGTCCAAGGTCCAAGCTCGCAAGTCATGCACTTCCAACGCATGAGGAGTGTTATCGACTATATTTCTTATTGTTTCTTCCTCATTGAATCCGTCGGGCACACCCTGAAGCAACATCTTAACAATCCTTATAAGTCCGCCGATTACATTCTTTATGATATATACCGAAATAACAAGCGATAAAATCGGGTCGAGTATTGGTATGTCTGCAAAAAGCAAAACAATGCTTACTATCAAAACAGCCACCCAGCCAAATACATCTTCCAAAAGATGCAATGTCACCACTTTTTCAGAAAGTTTTTTTCCTTTTTTAACATTCAGCACAGCCAGGCCGTTTATAACAATTCCAACAATCGCTAAAGCAATCATGCCTTCCGCTTTTACACTTTCGGGATGAAGAAGCCTTGGAATGGCTCGGTAAACCACAAAAATAGCTCCGACTATCAGAACTATGGTGTTAAACAATGCTCCTAATATCGAAAACCGTTTATATCCATAGTTAAACTTGCTGTCGCTTTTCTTCTCCCCAAATCTTTCGAGATACCAAGCCAACCCCAGCGATATACTGTCCCCCAAATCATGTATTGCGTCCGACAAAATTGCCACACTGTTTGTAAATATCCCCCCGACAATTTCTATAACAACAAAAAATATATTAAGCAAAAATGCTAATTTTAAATTTTTAACACTGCCATGGTTATGATCATGGTTATTCGTGTGATTGTGACCTTCATGTGTATGTGCCATGCTATCCCGCCTTTCCTTATTATATTGTAACACGTCTTTCCTGATTGTTCTAGTCAGATATTTTTGAATTTCAACCGCCACCCCATGCAACAGTTCGGAATAACGGTTTTTTTATGCGGTTACTATGCTTATCCTAGGCGAAGAACTTAATACCATTTTAGAGATTTGAGCATTTTTTTAAGCTTAATTTTCTCGTGGTACTTCCCTTCAAAAACTTCCGAAACTTCCGAAATATTGTTTTATACCGTTTCCATATTATGTGTTATAATATCCAAAGTTGTATAAAAGTTGTTTCAATGAGACAATTATCCATTCTCATGCGTGTATCTTATGGAGGATATTTTTTAATGACTGACGGCAAACGCAAAGTGCGACTTCAACAATGGATTGACACCTATGGCAAATATGTGCTGGGAACGGCCCTTAGAATACTGCAAAACAAACAGGATGCCGAAGATGTGTTTCAAAATACATTTATCAAGGCATATACGAAAAGTGTACCTTTCAAAAGTGAAGAACATTTAAAGGCATGGCTTATAAGAGTCGCATCAAATGAAAGCATATCACTTTTGCGCTCAGGATGGAAAGCTAAGGTTGATTTAATGGAATTACCTAATAAGATTTGCGAAGATTTTTGTGAGAAGAGCGAATTCATTCACCTTTTAAACCACTTGCCACAAATATATCGTCGCGCTGTATATCTTCATTATTTCTGTGGATTCACATCCGATGAACTTGCGCAAATTGAAAACGTCTCCCTCTTCCACTATCCGCTCTCGTCTGGAACGCGCGCGAGCAAAGCTTAAACCCGAGATTGAAAGGGATAAATAATATGCATGATATAAACAAAATTAAAATTAGCGAGCATCTTTCAATGAATACTATAAACAAAGCGGAAAAGGCTTTGTGTAAAATAAGGGTAGGGATTGTTTCAGGCGTGGTGATTGCCGCAGTTGCCTGCGTTTGCTTAATATTGGCTCTTCCATTGGGAGCAGCGCCTGTACAGGATGTCGTAGTTCAAAACGGCGATATGCAGGGTCAGAGTTTATATCAAAGCACTGAATCAATTAATGAATTTCTAGCCTTAAATTATGCTCGCTCCCGACATATAAAAGTGTATCCTCTTGCAAACATTGGTAGCGGCTCAATAACAATTGATTTTGATGAAACGCCAACATTTATAACCCAGCTAAGCGGAAACTCAGTCATCGCTTCCCTTGCACAATACGGATTTTCAGTCAATAGTCTAAATAATGAAGTCAAAGAACACTACTCGTATTATATGGTTGTGTTTGAAGCACCGTATTATCCCTTAAGATATATTGATGTAAGTACCGAGTTCCAAGACAATACACTTTTATTCAAATATACATGTTTGGATTTGGGACTGGATATTATGAAAAACGATTTGTTCACCAATGCATCAATTCCCAAGGAAACAAAAACAGGCTTTCTTATTGTAATGCCTTCATCATCAAATGATATAAATATTAATGCTGAATATGTCAGATGGTCAGGCTTACCAGAGGAGAAAAAAGTGTCAACTTTGATTAAGACCGTATTTGCGCACGAAGATTTAGAAGAAGTACTTATCCAAGGTGTTGAAAACTCGCTTTCTTTTGAGCTTGCTGTTTTACACGAATACTTGGATATTGCTGTAGCATATCTCAAGGAATATAACTTCACTTTAAATACACAAGCTAACCGTGATGTCAATGAAGCGACAGTAATAACAGATATACTCTACAACCTTTTAAATGATTACCAACTTGAAAACTACGACTTGGCTGACCCTGTGCAAGCCATAAAAAAAGAGCTGCTCTTACAAGCTATTGCTAATGAGGAAAAAGTGCCCAACTGTCTTATCATTCCCGAGGTTAAAGTTTTTGTGCCAGAGTATGAAGGCGATTCACTAAACATTTATGGTTATACATCTGTTTTTTCTTTTAAACCGTCCCTCGCCCCTGCCCAAAACCATCAAGCTATATATGTTTTACTAAAAAAAAAAACAATGAAGAGTGGGAAGTAAAAGAGCTCAAACTCGCTAATACTGAAGATGAAATCAAAGAGTATTTTGGGGAATATTCCGAAATCATACTATATCAAAACATGTCACTTGTAGAGTCTGAGCTTCGCTATAAAGCTACACAAAATTATAGTGTACTTACAGGTGAAAATATGGCAAATGCTCCTTCAAATTATATAAATTTCACTGAGATAGAAAATCACTCAATACTAGCACATGGAGATGTGAATAATACTTACGGCGCAATATCTCGAGACTTAGTTACATATATACTTGATAAAGATTATAATGACGATGCTTTGCAAGTCGCATCCATTTATCCACTCTCAGAGGACTTTGACAATCCTATAACTGTAGCCGTACTCGCAACAACTTACGATGGCAAAACAACCGAAAGCCAATACGCTAAGCTATATGTCGTGACAGCCGAATATGACGAGGAAACATGGGAGCTTATTAATATAAATGTCGAGGATAAAGAAAGCATTTCAATGTATAAATATCCAAGACTTCAGAATAGTGGGTTTGATGCTACGAAAAAAAATCTCTATCAATTTTTGCTATACCAAGTTCAAGAGATAAACAGTACTTTTAATATATCTTTACCTGAACCTTTGCTTAAAAAAGAACCTTTGAGTGGTGTGTATACAAACTTAGGCATGGCTAGCGGGGTCGCCCGCTTTGCGAATGTCATGCGATACATAAGATGCGAGGAAGACTCAGGTTGCCAAATACTCCCTTGGTACGTTGAAGACAATCCCACACGACTGTCTGACGGGGCATTTTCGCAAGCAATATTAAACGCCGACTGGACTGAAGTGGCAGAAGGCGAAGAAGGAAGACCGTATTCTCTCACAGAGGTCGGGTTTGTCGGTTTCGGCGTGAATTTATATTTAGAAAACGAAAACGGATTACACGCATTTCACTTTATGTTCGACTCCTTAAAAAGCAGAGCGATTTTAAGATTAACTATTGAAGGCGAGCGTTCAAAATACTACGTTGCTCAAAGTGAAGAACTCATAAGTTCAATAATTGATGTATTCAGCATACGAACTGATGTTACAGAATATATGATAACCGATGAGAAAGGTCCCACCCTTCCAGGCTACCGCGAGGAGTTAAAACACCTCGTACCTATTGTTGGAGATATGCCGGGTGGGATATTATCTATTGAAACATCTGTCAGTGAAACGCTGGAGTTGAGAGGTTATAAAAGCACGGAAATTTTAGATGAGGATGATGTTGTTTTCTGGGCAATATCTCTCGGCAGAGCTCTAGATGAATACGGCATTTCGGATATCAGTCAAATCCCGATTACAGAAAACCCGGATATAGCATGGAATGTAGAGCTTGCCGCACATGAAGGCGTGGGCAGTCTTCATATTATAGGCTTTGCCGACACCGGCACAATTTACATACGTAAAACATTCAGAATCTACGGAAGTCAAAGCGCATTTGAACAATATTATATCTGTGAAAACAGAGAGATTTTCGACTTATTATGCAAATTAAGCTTCGGTGAAACCATAGCTGAGTAACAAAAAAGATCCTGATAAAACATCAGGATCTTTTCATTATTTCTATTTTCTAATTCGCAAACGGCACAACCACGTATATTACATCTCCCTCGTCATCAAGGAATACAATATATTTGTCCGGATTTATATCTTCCTTATTTAGCAGTATAGCATTGTCAGCTTCAAGCCCAAGCTGCTCCATAAGCTCTTTATCCGGATAGGCCACTGTAACTATAGTATAATAGGTGTTATATTCCACAAAAGTTATCAAAAGTTCCATTGGATTTCCCTTTTCATCGGCAATCCTAGCAAGCAACACCACTTGTTCATCTGTCAACCCTGGAATATCACTATTATCATAAAGCTTGCAGCCCGTGCCTTCATCCTCAGGAAGCTCACCATCATATATCTCAAATTCAATTTCGCCAAGCTCGGCATTTTCCTGAACCTCATATACATCATTAAAATATGTCATGCGCTCGGAAAGTTCTTCTTCTTCAACTGATGCGACAAGCTGTTTTTGATTGTATGACAGAGATGAGAATTCGCTCACAGGTTCTATCGCAACTTCTCTTTGAGCTTGCAAGACTGACATCAAGTCTCCGTACGGCTCGTAAAATTCATATTCCACAATCTCAATTTGTTTCTTCTCATCAAATGAACGCAACACTCTTGTTAAAAGATTGCCGCCTTTCCAATAATAAAAGGATAAAGCAGGTTCTTCTGCTCCATCAATATAAAAGTTAATAATATATTCGCTCATGCCTTCAGCAGAAAAAACAAAACTATCAGGCGCATCTGTGGTTTGCGCGCCTTCAAAGCAATTAATAAAGCTTAGTAGCTCTGACGGATTATCAGGATTATATTTAACCTTCGAATATGTATCCTCAAATTTCCCTCTGTTTTCTTCAATGTATTTTATTTCGCCTTCCCAGCTACTCAATGTTTCAGTGGAAAACCCAAGCTCATCAAACAGATATTTCGCATGAACCTCTTTGCTGCATGAGGCGAGTGAAAAAAACATCATTAATATCAAAAATAGAATAAGTAATCTTTTTAGCATTTGTCGTTTAATTATTACTCCTTATAGCATTCATTTTATAATTAATATGTTATTATACAGCATTTTGAATATGAATAACACATTAAATTTTACAATTTAATAAAGATTATGTTAATTTTGTTGCAATATACTCTTTCAAATTACAATACTACCCTTGATTATACACATTGCTACAAGTCTTGAGTCCAACCGTCACGCTCTAAATAAATTTGATTATTTAACTCCAAAATACTTCCTAAACAGTCTGAAATATCCCCGCGTGTTCGGATTTACAAAGTCCGAGCTCACACTTTGATCTTTCACCAGCTTTTCAAAATCATACTCCCCCCGCACTGCCCAAAAACGCAAAATACCAATATTTATAGCTTTAGCCGGACATCTTTGAACACAGCGCATGCACATTGCACACTTCCCGTCAAAGCGAATTTTACCGCCTTTCGCTGTAATGTTTTGAGTCGGGCACTCCCTTACACACTTCATACACATTGTGCATTTTTTTCTGTTGCACGAATAAAGTCTGCCGTTAAGCCGCGCCCCCGGCCACTGTATTCTAAATATAAAAGACACAATTTTGCTTAACAATGGGCAATGTATACTCTGTCTTGTGCCTGCCACCACTTCTCCCGCGAATTCCCCTGCCATCTTCTGCATCAAAAAATACATTTGTTTAACCAACGCATCCTCGTAGCGAAACATTATATTGTATGGCATTAAAAAAAGGGTTTCCGTCTGAACGTCGTAACCTTTTTTAAAAAGGATTCGTTTCATCAAGTCAGACGAGCATTTATTTAAAAAGAAAGGCTCCCCTGCTGTTTTGAATATTGAAATTTTCTGCCCTGAACATTCAGGAAAACGCTTTATGAAATCAACCACCATTTCAGGCGCGTTAAAAGCGTATATAGGATACCCTATAAGTATATGGTCTATGCCTTTAAAATCTAGAGGACGTTTTTCTCGCATAGCCTCCTCGATTTTAAATTGCTCAGCATGAGCATTATGCGACTTTAGAGTGTCAGCAATAAAATCGGCTGTAACATATGTGTTTCCCGTACCGGAGAACGTAAATATTGATATCTTCATAAAATAAATAATTCCTTTAAACTAATGATACAATATATACATTATATGAGCAATTAATTGCGTCTTTCAATCATAAAAACATTTGCCAAATTAGCTAACAAAAAGGCCGCCGATATGAGCGGCCGAATAAGAAGAATAATGCTTTATTTTATAGAAATAGTTTTGATAAGCATTTCCTTAACCGCTTCCTCATTTGTCTCATCGTTTATATGCATTTCACAAATAACATCGCCTTTTTCAACCTTATCGCCAAGCTCGCATTTCATAACAAGTCCCACAGCCATATCGATTGCATCTGTTTTCTTTTCCCGGCCTGCGCCAAGCAACATCGCGCTTCGGCCGATATTCGCAGTATCCATATCAACAATCTTTCCACTTCTTTCAGCTTTGATTTCCACAATTTTTTTTGCCGTGGGAAGTAATTTTGTGTTTTCAATCGTTGAAACGTCTCCGCCTTGCGCCGCGACAAAAGCCTTGAACTTTTCATAGCCCTTGCCGGAATCAAGCGCTTTTTTTAGCATATATTTTGCCTCATAAATATCTTGCGCAAGTTCGCTTAACACAAGCATGTTTGCTCCGAGCTTGAGAGAGGCGGCAAGCAGTCTTGAGTCATTATTCTCTCCCCTAAGTGTACTTACGACTTCCTTTACTTCCAAAGCATTGCCGATGTGCGTTGCAAGAGGTTGGTTCATATCAGACAGCACAGCACGAGTCTTAATCCCCGCTTTGTTTCCGATTTTCACCATCATATTCGCCAGTTTATCAGCATCCGTTTTTTCGGTCATAAATGAACCGCTTCCATATTTAATATCAAGCACCAAAGCATCAGCTCCGCCCGCTATCTTCTTGCTCATAATAGAACTCGCGATAAGTGATTCATTGTTTACAGTGGCAGTCACATCGCGAAGAGCATATAGTATCTTATCTGCAGGAGCTAAATTTCCGGATTGCCCAACAACGGCAAGACCGTTATTTTTTACAAGTGCGATGAATTCTTCGCTTGTAAACTGCACTCGCATACCAGGAATAGCTGACAGCTTGTCAAGTGTGCCTCCCGTGTGCCCAAGCCCCCGCCCGCTCATTTTAGCAACAATTGCCCCGCAGGCAGTCACAAGAGGCGCGACAATGATAGTTGTCGCATCTCCCACTCCTCCGGTTGAGTGTTTGTCCACCTTTATCCCGTAAATTTCGGATAAATCCGCCCGTTCACCGGAGTTTGCCATTGCCAAAGTAAGATTTGTTGTTTCTTCCATATCCATACCGTTCAGACAAATGGCCATAAGCAATGCGGAAGTTTGATATTCGGGAATGGACTTATCTACCACTCCTTTAATAAAGCGTTCAATCTCTTTTTTTGAAAGTGCCTTTCTCTTTTTCTTTTTTTCAATAATATCGATCATTTGCATAGCTCCGAGGATTCAAAGTATTTGTAATATTATAACACATTTTTTGTTTGAAGTTGAATTAAGTGGTTTATTAATATATTATATAATAGTAATATATCTTGTGGAGGCAATTGTTTTGGCAAGCAAAAAAAAATACTTAGGTGAGATGCTCCTGGATTCGGGGATAATAACAGCCGAGCAACTGAAACAAGCCTTAATAACTCAAAAAGAATCCACTAATAAGCGTTTGGGTGATGTTCTCAAAGAGCTTGGTTTTGTTGATGAGAAAAAGCTTATGGCTGTCCTGGAAAGCCAACTGGGCATTCCGTTTGTAAATCTTTCAAGAATACGCATAAAGCCTGAAATGAGCCAGTTTGTTCCCATCAACATTGCACGTCGCCATGCGCTTGTGCCAGTTAAGGTTCAAGATGATGTTTTGCACGTTGCCATGGAAGATCCGTACAGCTTTCTTGCAATCGATGATGTAAAAATGGTATCGAAAATGCAGGTCCAGCCTCTTCTTGCGACTCCGGAGGAAATACACAAAGCAATAGACTCCCTTTACGGAAATGAATACGCAGAAAAAGCACTGGAAGATTTGTCACGAGAATTTGATTTTGATGAAATAGTAGCAGACATTGACCTTACCAGCGAAGAAGTCGGAAACGCACCTATCGTTCGCCTTATTAATTCAATAATAGAGCAGGCTGTTAAAACAGGCGCAAGCGACATTCACATTGAACCCCTAGAAAACGAAATAAGAGTAAGAATCCGTATAGACGGAACAATGTCTAAAACCCTCACAGCGCCCATTAACGCTTTAAGCAGCATAATCGCGCGAATAAAAATCATGGGAAACATGAACATTGCAGAGAAACGCGTTCCCCAAGACGGCAGAGCCGAGCTTGAAATCATGGGCCATGATGTTGACGTTCGTATTTCAACTCTTCCCACGGTTCACGGGGAAAAAGCGGTTATGAGAATATTGGACAGATCCTCTTTCTTAAGGCCGAAGGCCGAGCTTGGTTTCACAAACGAAAATCTTGCACTATTTGACGAACTCTTGCAGAATCCACACGGCATAATACTGGTTACAGGGCCCACAGGTTCTGGTAAATCAACAACATTGTACACCATGCTTGACGAACTAAATTTGGAGGCTGACAACATAATAACCGTTGAAGACCCGGTAGAATATATGATGGAAGGCTTAAATCAGGTTCAGGTAAATGTTAAATCAGGGCTTACTTTTCCTTCCGCACTGCGCTCAATTTTACGTCAGGATCCTGATATTATAATGATTGGTGAAATGCGCGACAGAGAGACGGTAGAAATCGCTATCCGTGCTGCGATAACTGGTCACCTTGTTCTTTCCACTATTCACACAAACGATTCCGCATCCACTGTTTCAAGGCTTATAGATATGGGAGTTGAGCCATTTATGCTCTCCGCCTCTCTAGTTGGCATCATTGCCCAAAGATTGGTACGCAAAGTCTGTTCTTCCTGCAAACAGGAAATGCAGCTTTCTGAAGCCGATTGGGCATTCATCGGCCCGGATAAAGACAAAAATCACAAATTTTATAAAGGCACCGGCTGCGCGGCATGCAATAGCACAGGCTATAAAGGAAGAATTGCTGTACACGAAGTTATGCCCATAGACAGAAGCTTAAGAGAAATGATTTCCACAGGCAAACAAGTGGATGAGCTAAGGGACTATGCCCTTAAAAGCGGTATGAGTACTTTAAAAAACGAATGCGTGCGCCTGCTGATGGCAGGAGTTACGACAATAGATGAAGTTTACAAAGTTGCTTTTTCCGGAGATTAATCAATATAAAACAAAGAGGTATTAAATGGATATACATGAGCTGCTGAAAAAAAGTGCCGATATGGGAGCATCGGATCTTCATATCACAGTTGGAATCCCGCCAGTATCAAGAATTCACGGCCATCTTCATTATATGTCAGACGAAAAGCTTTCTCCTCAGGAAACGAAAGATTTCGTTTACGCAATATTAAAGGAAGATCAGAGGGAACTTTTGGAGGAACGCGGGGAGCTTGATTTTTCGGTTTCTGTATATGGCATGTACCGCTATAGGGTAAATGCCTATAAACAAAGAAATTCATATGCGGCTGCAATGCGCCTTGTTGAAGGCAATATTCTAAGCTTCACTCAGCTTGGGCTTCCCCACATAGTTAATGAATTTTGCACAAAAACTCGCGGTTTGGTATTGGTCACAGGGCCTACAGGCTCCGGAAAATCCACAACTCTTGCCTCCATGATTGACGTAATGAACGAAACAAGGGATGAGCATATTTTAACATTGGAAGATCCAATCGAATACCTGCACAAACACAAAAAATGTATAGTAAACCAGCGGGAAATCGGGAATGACACACTTTCCTACGGAAATGCGTTGAGAGCTGCGCTAAGGCAAGATCCCGACATAATTCTTATCGGTGAAATGCGCGACCTTGAGACAATAGCCATCGCTTTGACCGCCGCGGAGACAGGGCACTTGGTTTTGTCAACATTGCATACTGTCGGCGCGGCAAAAACTATAGACAGAATTATCGACGTATTCCCTCCCCACCAACAGCAGCAGATTCGCACGCAGCTTTCAATGACGCTGGTGGGAGTTGTTTCCCAGCAGCTGATTCCTCGGATAGATAAGCAAGGGCGTCTTGCCGCGGTAGAAATAATGATGGCAAATCCTGCAATAAGAAACCTTATTAGGGAAGGAAAAACCCCTCAAATAAACAACGTCATTATGACATCCGCCCGTCAAGGCATGCAGACAATGGATAATGCTATAGCCGAACTTTATCAGGCAGGCAAAATATCATTGGATGACGCAATGATGTATTGCGTGGATTACGAGTATTTGAAAAGACTTTTAAGACTTTAAGTGAATGTTGCAACACATTGACTAATTTATACATAAATCCTCAGCAGAAAGTTCAAGGAGAGTACAATGCCAAAATATCAATATAAGGCCTCCAACATGACAGGTCAGAAAATTGAAGGTGTATATGATGCCAACGATGAAAAATCTGTCCGCACAATGCTTCGCGATAAAGCATTTTTCCCAATCGAAATAAAAGAAGTCGCCGACAGTTCTTCATCTAAAGAAATAAAGCTTTTTTCAAAAATACCTATTAAGGTTTTAACAATATTCTGCCAACAGTTTTCCGCTATTTTGCGTGCAGGTGTTCCTTTAACGCAATGTCTATATATCATGACAAGCCAAACCGAAAACAAGAATTTAAAGAAAGTGCTTGAAAATGTTTACGAGCAGGTTCAGGTAGGCCGCTCGCTTTCGGAGGCATTTGGCGACCATGGGGAAAAATTTCCCCCTCTTTTCTTTGCCATCCTCGAATCAGGCGAAATGTCAGGTACATTGGACGATTCTTTTGAACGGTTGGGTATAAACTTTGAAAAAGATTACAAGCTAAAAAATAAAATCAAAAACGCACTTACCTATCCAATAGTGGTAGGTATTGTCGCAATATTGGTCGTTATATACCTTTTAGCGGAAGTTGTGCCTACTTTTGTAGGAATATTTGAAAGCGCTGGCAGCGAACTGCCTGCTGTAACCCAGCTTCTTATAGGCCTAAGCGATTTCGTAAGTAATAATTTAATACTTTTGGCAGGCATGATCCTTCTTATCATTGTGGGTGTCCGAGTAATATTGAAAACACACACCGGAAGGTTCGCATGGGACAAACGCAAGCTATCCCTGCCATTTTTTGGTAAACTTATCCGAAAAATAGTCGCCGCATCATTTACACGCACTCTTTGCACGCTTTTTACCGCAGGGGTCTCACTGACGACAGCTCTCGAAGTTTCATCGCGAGCGCTAAACAACCTCTATGTAGAGGAAGGCATTATTGAAGTCTCTGAAAATGTAAAGCAAGGGCGCGCGCTTGCAGACACATTGGAAGAGCTGGATGTATTCCCTATTATGGTAGTTCACATGACCAGAGTTGGTGAAGAATCCGGTACTTTGGAAAGCATGCTAGAAAGAACATCGGATTTCTACACAGATGAAGCAAACGACGCGATAACAAGAATGATGTCTATGCTTGAGCCTTTAATAATTGTTCTTTTGGGTGGAATGGTCTTATTTATTGTAATCTCCATCCTACTTCCAATGTTCCAGATGATGAATGTTTTATAAGCGCCTATTAAGGTAAATAAATTATGAAAATAAACAAAAAAACGAATATTTATGTTTAAGTATATATTATTCGGTGTATATAAACGTTGTAAGTACTAAATATTCATCAAAATATCAAGATATATTACAAAAACGTAATATGTATGGTATAATGTTTAGTGACATTTAGTGTTTGCGCAAAAATGTAATAATAATTATAAATAGGAGTGTATTATGATTAAAAAAATGAAAAAAAACAAAAAAGGTTTTACACTGATAGAACTTATCGTGGTAATAGCGATTATCGCCATTTTGGCTGCAGTTGCAATACCTAACTACATTGCAGTTCAAAACAAAGCGGTAGAAGCAGCGGCCCGCGGCAACGCAGCGGTCATAGCACAGGCCATCAACACGCACAATACTTTGAACACGGCTTCCACAATTACAGCCGAGCCTGCATCTGTTGCAGATTTCAACGCAGCTTCCGACGTCACAATCACGATGTCTGATGCGGACTACGCGGCTGCTCTAGTATACTTAACAATAGACGGAAGCGGCAATGCAACAGTTTTAGAGACAGCCCCTGAAACAACTTAATAAAAAAAGAATATCAGGGGGCATTTTAATTGATGCCTCCTTTTTTTCTAAAAAACTGACGAGGATTTATGGAATTTCTAATATACTTGCTTATATTTATTTTTGGAATAGTAATTGGTTCGTTTTTAAATGTGTGTATCTATAGAATACCTGAAGGAATGTCGATTGTATCACCTCCTTCAAGATGCCCAAGCTGCGAAACAAATCTTAAACCTTTAGATTTGTTTCCGATTTTTTCTTGGCTGTTCCTCAAAGGGAAATGCAGATATTGCGGTGAAAAAATTCCGCCAAGATACATGTTGGTTGAGCTATTAACCGGAGCGTCTTTTGTGCTTATATATGCATTCTCAGGTCTTACTCTCTACCTAATAGCAGCTCTCCTATTATCTGCACTGCTTATAGCCGTAACTTTTATCGACATAGATACACAAACCATTCCCAACGGTCTAATTATATTCGGACTTGCCGCAGGCTTGCTGTTTGTTTTCTTGAAAATCGTACCCGGGCAAAAAATTGGATATTGGCAAAACGCGCTTGATGCACTGTTTGGTGCGTTGGTGGGATTTGGTCCCCTTTTTATTGTTAATGTCGTGGCAAAGCTCATCTTGAAAAAAGAAGGCATGGGCGGCGGCGACATGAAACTTATGGCTGTAGTAGGTTTATTTTTAGGGTTTAAATATACTATAGTAGCATTGATAATCGCTATATATATTGGCGGTTTAGTGGGCGCAATAGTTCTGCTTTCTGCTCGAATAAAAGAAAGAAAGCAATCAAAAGAAGATGACAGCGGAGAAATGATTAGCAGTCACTATATGGCTTTCGGCCCCTTTTTGGCGATAGGGAGCATGGTCTCCATGCTTTTTGGGAGCAACATAACTGAATGGTACATAAGGCTTATACTAAAATGACCGGATGATGGACTATATGAAAAACATTGAGATTTACTCAATAAATTGCTCCTCTAAAAAGGGGCAAAGCAACAATGGGTTCACGCTACTTGAAGTTCTGATCAGCGTGACCATTTTGGCTATAATAATAACTCCGATTCTTGCCGTTTTCACTTCAGCTTTTCAGACCACGGTAGTATCCCAAAGCCTTCTAGACGGTGCGTACATATCACAGAAGGTTTATGAAGATCTTGTTGCCCAAGATTACAATACCCTTCTATCAACTTCTGACGCAAAAACTTTGTACGATTCCAACGGTGATGGTACAAATGACTGTTATATAAAAAAAGCTATTTATCCGGATGGTGTGTTTTCAGATTTGACTTCCACAAAAATCCCTTCTTATCTTCATATAAACGTTATAGGAGAGCAGATAAAGATTTTAGGAACAAGCGGAACTGATGACACTGCAAACTCCGGCACACAAATAACTTCTCTGGGCGATATTACTATTACAAATTCTTCTTATTCCAAAACTGTATCAGTTCATGTA
Source organism: Christensenellaceae bacterium (assembly GCA_963675575.1). Lineage (GTDB taxonomy): Bacteria > Bacillota > Clostridia > Christensenellales > UMGS416 > JAGLOK01. The sequence goes on along the minus strand of OY776378.1, from coordinate 1,092,254 downwards.
GGCTTAAACTCGGCTATGACTTTTACAAAGAAGTACGATTCCTGCCCATTGGTTGTTATAGTTAATATTTTTCAAAAGAAAGTTAATACTCAAACAATAACGCTTACACTGTCTGGAGACACCTCGGAGGTGTATGCTGTGGAATACGCCAGAAAATCAAACTATGATGAACTTTCCTGCGCACAACTCGCTTTGAGCAACATATATTATGGTGTGAACGATTATTCAACAACTTTAACACACGCAAGCGTTCAGGTATTTGACATATCGGATTCCAGCAAAAGGATTGGCTTCGTAGAGGGCACTTTTGAAGTGTCGCTTTCGTAAAGGGTGACTATCATGAAAAACAAAAAAGGATTTACGCTGGTTGAGCTTTTAATTGCTATAATGATATTTACCGTAGTTGTTACATTGGCGGGTACCCTTTTCGTGTCGGGATTTAGAAATTACGAAAAAGTAAGCGTTATACTTAACGGGCAGGCAAGTACAAGATTCGTCATGTATGAAATCTCTAAAGAACTGCGAAATGCAAAAGTAAGCGATATAACTATAAACGAAACAAATACTTCAATCACAATAAGCGGAACTAGTTTTGCATATTCCAGTGGGGATTCAACTATTAGCAAAACAAAGTCCGGAAACTCTACAATAATTGCCAGAGATATAACGAGCTTTTATGTGGAAATTGTAAATGAAACAGTAAATTTTTCAATAGAGTCAAGCAATGAGTCGGCGAACTTAAATTCATCTGTCACGCTCAAAGAGTTTAGCCGCCCATCGCCTCCCTAATGGTAAAGCAAAAAAATTGGATGTGATTAATATGAAGGGAATAAAGACAAATTCAAAAGGATCCGCTCTTCTTACCGTCATTGCTGTAATGACGTTCTTGATTGTTATTTCGATGGGGACAATATCTGCATCCTTTAATAATATGCAAGTTTCAAAAACCGTCACCGAAAACGAAAGATCATATTACGCTGCAGAAAACGCTGCTCAAGTTGCAATTTCAACCATCAAAAGCGAGATAAACAAATATTATTTGCTAATGGGGCAAAGCAGCTCACAAAGTGATTACCTAGCTCTTTACAGTAATTTCTTCAATTATTTAAATGATAGGGTTACAGGGGAAACATCTATACTTTCAAACCCTGATTTTATCCAAAATGAATTGGATGGCACAACCAGTGTTTCCTGCACAATGTCAACCCCCACTTTGCAGGAAAGCGGATTCAATGGTGCAACATTTACCGTAACCTGTATCACAATTATTGATGGCGTTCCGAGAACTGTCATAGGCACTTTGGATGTCGACGCCATGCCTGTTACCTTTCAATATACCACCGCTCCTGTTTTAACAGACGAAGTATTGATTTTGGGTGGTGATATAAATGTTTCCCGCGAAGACAATGAAAACAAACTAACAATCGAAGGTAACGGCCGAATTGCTGGAAATGTGACGGACAGCAGTGCGGTTTTTGCAAATGGCACAATTTCTACAAATGACTATACTGTCGAAGATGATCTTACTTGGCAGCTGTTTTGGGATCAGTTTGACAAATCTGTAGCCGACCCAGCTCCAGCACCAATTATAAATCTAGACGGTGGAGTCGCCCAGCTTTTAGTCAGCAACGGCTATGAATTCCATGGAGACACTGTTTATGATTCAAATAACGTTGTAACTAAAAACATTTATTGCGACGGAGATCTTACCATTAAAAATATAGATGTTATTAACTCCCAGATATACGCCACTGGCAATGTTTACATCATAGATGAGGATAAAGGCATTCAAAACAACACTATTTATGGCACTAATATTCGCGCAGGAGGAGACATATACGTTGAGCTTGCAGACATAGTAAACAACCAGCAAAACAGAAGATACTTCACTGCAGGTGGAGATATTATACTAAAAATAGGCAAATACGTGGAAAAAAAAGACGGTTCCATTGAATATGCCAGCTTTAACGCAGGGGGCAATATATATATTTCCTCACTAACTGAAAATAATAATGATAATTTGGTTGACTGCCAATTTTACGCCAACGGCAATATTACAACAGGTACGCCCGGAGGTCCGATTGACCCGACCATAGAAAACATCTCCCACTGCACATTTGAAACCAATGTCGGCGATATCACGCTTCACACAGCAACCATGCATTCTTTGTCAAAAGTATATAGTGGGGGTAATACCATTTTAGCCAACAAGGGTGTTTCCAATTCGGAAGTTTACGCTGAAGGATACATACACTTTGACGGAACAGCCTGGTACACCTATGACGACTTGTCTTTCAGGTCATACAACGTTAAATATTGCGCTAAGGAAGATATTATAATTGAACACGCAAACTTTGACAGCTGCTATTTCTACGCCGGTAACAATCTATATATTATTATGACTTCCGGAAACAGCATAATGAACAGCATAATGTACGCGGAGGGCGACATTATCTATGCCAATGACTGGAACGGATTCATGGACACAATGGTTTCAACTCTCCTATATACCAACAGCGACTTTTATTTTTCTGGTCGCGGCACAGAGCTTACCTATACCGGAACCGGAATTTCAAAAGCATCCGGAATGCAGCTTATGGTGCAGGGAAACGTATATTCTTATGAAGCCGATGATGGCGAAGTAGAAGGCTATTGGGGAACTTTCAGCAAGCCAGAGCTCGATATCTTACGCTTTGGGAACGAGGGTACTTCCGATGACTTAATGAATGCTCAGGTAATAAAAGATAATATTGGCCTTCCGGATGAAAGCCGCGGTATTTTGGCTGATGTGTTGTTTGATGCCGGTTTTGAGCATTATTTACCTAAACCAATAATAATATTGCCGGCCTACACAGAGGTCTTCAAAAATGAAATAATAGTAGAACAATAAAGTATATCTTTGACTTAGAGGAAAAATCTGTTTACAATCTGATTAGAGCTAAACAGTAACTGTCTAAAGACGGATGTGAGATTTATGAAAAATAAAATAAACAAAAAAGGTTCCGCGCTGCTAACAGTATTAGTAATTATGACAGTGTTGGTTGTTGTTGGAATGGGTGTTATTTCAAACTCAATGAATAACCTCACGGCGACCGATGTTGTGACGGTAAACGAACGCTCGTATTACGCTTCAGAAAATGCAGCGCAAGTTGCTATTTCAACAATAAAAAATGAAGTTTCACAATACTACATGACAATGAAAAACTCATCAAGCTACACTGCATATCAAGCTCTTTATTCAAGCTTTTTCACATACCTTCAAGGAAGGCTTGTCGGAGAAAACTCAATACTTGCAGAGCCTGATTTTGTTCAAAACGAGCTTGACGGAAAAACAACAGTTACATGCACAATGAACACGCCTACAACTCAGTCCAGCGGCTACCTGGGCACCACTTTCAATGTAACATGTACAACAACTATTGACGGCGTTTCCAGAACAGTGAGAGGCAGCCTTCGGGTGGATGCAGCGCCTCTTAAATATCAATGGACTTCAGCTCCCGCGCTAACGGACAGCATGCTCCTTTTGGGCGGAAACACCGAGGTTGACTGCGAAGGTACTGAAAACCACCTGACCGTCTCAGGGACTGCTACTATGGGCGGCGAAGTGGTTAATCCCTGTGGATTTTCCGCCACAAGCTTAAACGTAAACAACGCATATGTAGAAGATCTTTTGATTTGGAAGCTTTTTTATAACCAATTTGACAAATCAATAGCCAATCCTTCCCTGCCGACTCCTGTAACTCCGGGAACCGCAAGCAATAAATATTATTTTGACACAAGCACTATCATAGACCAGAATATCGGCAGTAAAAATATATATTGTGCGGGTGACCTAACTATTGAGGATGTCCAAGTCAATAATTGCGACATTTATGTTGCAGGCAATTTTTATTTAAACAACGCTGGGGATCCTGATAGGCTTAAAGGATCAAATGTCTATGTCGAAGGCAATATGGTTATAAACGCGTCAAATTTCTGGTCAAACGGCCATCAACCTATGTATTATTACGCCGGAGGCAATATTAGCATTATATTGGGGCAAGGCGGACACGGTGCAAGCCATAAGAGTGGCAGGATTGAAGACACTTATATGACTGCGGGAGGAAATATTACAATCACTTCCGCATATGCTGACGACCAGGATGATGTAATAGACAATTCCGCATTTTATGCGGGAGGCTCAATCGCGATAAACGGACAAAGTTATCTAGACAATCCCCTTATCGATCAGATAAACAACTGCACATTTGAAGCCGCATCCGGGGACATCTCGATAGTTTCCACCTACATGAAGTCAAACAATAAAATTACTGCCGGAGATGATGTCATTATCGCCACTTACGGCATGAACAACACTGAAATATATGCAAACGACAATATAATAATTGACAGCTCAAGGCTTTATATGGGAAGCCAGACACAATATTACTCCAGCAACTGCATATTGGCTGCACAAGATGATCTTCAAATCATCAACTCCAGTTTTACTAACAGTTATTTTTACTCAGGGGAAAATTTAATGTTAGAACTTGCTTCTGGATATAGCATCAAAACCTCCCTCATGTACTCTGAAGAAGACGCTATTTATGACAATTCTTGGTCAGGAAGCATGGACACAATGCAAAGCTCGCTGATTTATACAAATGAAAATTTCTACTACAGTGCTAGCGGAACCGCTACATCATCCACTCCAGCCGGAGTTCAGGTCATGGCAAAGGGCAATGTATATTCACTCGAAGATGACGATTCTTCCGATGCAAAAGATATCTTGGTCTTCGGAGAGGGTGCATATATGAATTTGGCGGCCTTACAGGCCATGATAGGTAATCCAAATTCGAATACGGGCTCTTTGGCCGATGTCTTAGACGGAGTTGGTTTTGAGCACACTCTTCCCGAGCCGATTATAACAATGCCCTACTATTCTGAAGTGTATATAAGCGAGATTTATAATTAAAGCGTTTGATTTGTATGAATTTAGGGTATAATATATATATTATAAATTACGTATATTGAAGTTTCGCAATATACGTTAAACCGGAAGGTGGAATATGGCCTTAAAAAGCAGAAAAATAATAGGCGCAGATATAGGTGCGAGTACTCTTCAGCTGGTAAGCAACAATGGAAGGGGCAAAATAACTCAAGCTGTTTCATTTGATCTCCCTGACGGAGTTGTAAGTAAAATGCAGGTCAGCACCCCCGAGCTTTTGATAGACACAATAAAAGCCGCAAAGAGGGCGGGCCGCATTTCCGGTTCCAAATGCATATTAAGCTTAGGTGGAACAGATGTCATCATTCGGCATATACTTTTGCCTGTGATGAATGATGCTCAAATTTACGAAAACGTTATAAGCGAAATTTCCGCTTATCTGCCGGTAAACACAGATAATTATTCCATTGATTACAGCATCCAAGATGAGCTCGCAGACGAAGCCTCAACTCAGATTAGAGTAATGGTGGTAGCTATCCCCAAAGCCCCTCTTAAGATGTACATAGAATGCTTTAAGAAAGCGGGAATTAAAGTATCCGCTATAGACATATCAGAGAACTCTCAGGAAAAAATGATCCGCTATCTCCTTGGAGTCCAAAATGAGCCTACTTATAATTTCGGTGTGATAGACTTGGGCTCTGAAACTGCTAATATTACAACTTATCTTAACGGTCATTTCTTTGTAAACAAAGTTGCCGCAATCGGCGGAGATATCTTAACTGAAGATTTAGCCGAAGTTTTGGGCATTGACGCACTTGCAGCGGAAACCTCAAAAAGGCAGGAAGACTATTTTTCTTCCCTCTCCCCCGCTCAAAAAGTGGTTACAGAATATGCTGACCAAGTTATTTTTGAAGCCAGCAGAGTGTTTGACTATTTTACAAACAGAAACAATCACGAAATGATTGACAAAGTGTTTATATGCGGTGGCGGCGCTCTTCTGCCCGGATTTGCAGAGTATCTGCAAAAAAACTTTGATATAGAAGTTGAGTCGCTTGAAACACTTATGGATCCCATATTTGCAAAACATCCAGTTATACCCAATTGCTCCATTTATGCGGCAGCGGTTGGCGCGACTTTCAGAGAGGTATAAAGTGAAAAGAGATTTAAACCTAATACCAAAAGCGGAAAGCCAGTCTTCAATAAATAAATTCTTTTTACCGGTGCTTCTAATAGTAGTGCTTTATGCCGCGACAGCCTATCTGGCTATAACAATTCCTAAACAAAGGCTGCAGGTGAAAGAAGACGAATATGCATTGCTTCAGCAAAAAGTTGCTGAGCTTGAGTATGTTGAAAGTGAATACCAATTGCTTAGAGAGCAGCTTTCGGAAATAGAATCTAAAAAACAAACAGTTTTAAGGACGATGCATTCGGATAACGACTCCATAAATCTGCTAAATATTGTGGAGCAGGCATGCCCGGAGGAAATATTGTTAACTGATATGATAATCACGTCTGACGGACTAACAATAGAAGGTACGGCACAAAATGATTCGCTTGTGGCTCAATTCATAGTGAACCTAAGAGCAAATGAGCTTTTTTCAAATTCCAATATCTCGCTAACCGAGCCTGCGGAACCAAATTTCGCTGATATGCAGGAAGCTTTGTCTACTGGAGCCGAGCTTCCAATTATAAGAAGATTCCAACTAGCACTCACCTACTCCGCTGAAGAAAATATAGACGAAATGACGGAGGCAGGCTGATGAGAAAACTTTCAACAAAAGAAATATTGTTGCTTATAGCTTTGATATTTATTGTATCGGGAGCGGTTTATTACAACTATTTTTTTCGCCCATATCAAGACAAAATGATAGACTTAGAAGTAAATCTTACAACGAGCAACCAAAGGCTTTTAACGCTTCAAAACGAACAGCAGTCTATAATTCGCGATAAAGAAAAATTAAACAATGAACTTGCCGGTGTGGAAGAAGAGTTTTTCAATATACCAAAAGGCATTGACGAACCATATATGCTTGTTTTCATTGAAGAAACTTTTAGCGGTATAGCATCCAAGCCTTCTGTGAGATTTGCTCCGGAGGTTTCCATCAACGAATACTACCAAACATCACAGATTTTGATGTCTTATTTTACTACTTATCCTGATTTAGAAATTATACTGGATTCATTTTACAATGCTCCGTTCAGAAATAGGATTATATATCTTAATGTATCATTTCAAGAACCAGAGTTGTTGTTAGGTCCTCAGCTTACCACCGAGGACGAAGTGCCCACCGAACAGGCTGATGAAGATTATCTTTATGTAGAAATGACGGTGGACTGCTTTACAATACCAGGCATGGTAACTGAAACAAACTATCCGTTTATGATAGGTCCATACAATAACGTGAACCCTTTTGAAAAACAAATAACTCAGGAAGAGCCGTGATAATTAGCTTCTAAAAAAACGGCCTAGGCAGTTTTTTTATATAAATTAATCTAAATAATTATTTTACAAAATAGAATTTTCCCTATATTTACATATTTTTTTTTCTACATATGTTTAAATCATGATTTTTTTGTTTATAAATAAAATATAGGTAATTAAACCTAATAATTATCGATATCAGGAAATATGAAGTCCCCTGTTGGATAAAAAGGAGAAAAAAATGACAAATGACATGATAAGAGTCACAGAATTATCCGACAAGCTTAAAGCTTTGTCGCATCCGCACAGATTATGCATAGTTCGAGGTCTCTTAAATCAGACGACTAACGTCACAGGAATTCAACAGCAATTGGGTATTCCGCAGCCCAGCGTCTCAGCTCATCTGGCAAAATTAAAAACAGCTGGTATCATTAAGGGAAAAAGAAATGGGCAGGAAATAAACTATACGGTTGTTGACGAAGACGCCAAAATGTTAGTTGACTCTTTGTTCTATTAAATCAGTTTTAGGTGTATGGAGTGTGTGACTACCGATAAAGGTTCGGTAGTCTTTCTATATATTTACATCCTTTTCAAATTTAAAAATCCACTTAAAAGGTATTTAGCTCAAATCCTTGAAAAGAAGATGACACAATGTTAAAATCTCATAAAAGGATATTGTATGAATTATAATCAAATGAGAAGAATTGAAAAAAAGCTTTCCGAAAAAGAGGCTTTCAAAATAATAGAAAAAGCTAAGTTCGGAGTGTTGTCTCTCAGCTTAGACGGCAGCCCATACGGTGTTCCCCTCTCCCCCGCTTTGGACGGGGAAATTTTATATTTCCATTGCGCAAATGAAGGACTTAAGCTGGATATTATAAAAAAGAGTCCTAAGGGACATTTTGTTTTCGTATCAAAGGCAAAGGTGTTGTCAGAAAAGGCCACTGTAGATTATAAAAGTGCAATGGTTCACGGAGCCCTAAGGATTGTAAATGAAGATTATGAAAGAAAAAAAGCCTACGATGCCATCATTAAAAAATATATGAAAAAGTATCCTAATGAGGCGAAAAAAACAATAGATAAAAATGATGTGAAGACAACTATTGTAGCAATGGATATCGAAGGTGTAAGCGCAAAAGGAAACACAAACCAAAATAGCAACACAAAAATATCTGACCCCATAACAATAAATAATCTTAAGATTAAAAACCGTATAGTGATGCCCCCTCTTTTTCGGATAGGGCATAAGCGCGAAAACGGCATGTTGGACGAAAGCGACTATGAGTATTATATTTCTCGGGCAAAAAACGGCACGGGTCTTGTAGTTGTGGAAGCAACTGCTGTTGATAAAAACGGATTATGTTCTGAAAATGGGCTAAGGCTCTGGAGCGATAAATATATAGATCAATTTAAAAAGCTTACCGCCGAAGTTAAAGAGCATGGCGCCAAAATATTTATACAGCTACAGCACGGAGGATATAAATCAGATAAAAAGCTTACTAAGCCAATGTCTTCAAGCGACTATAAAGATGGCATTTACAGAGCAAAGAAAATGACAACCGCGCAAGCGAACAAAGCTGTAGAAAGCTTTGCACAAGCTGCTTTGAGAGCTCAAAAGTGCGGATTTGACGGCGTTGAACTTCACGGCTGCCACGGGTATCTTATAAATCAATTTTCATGTCCATCTATTAATAAGAGAAAAGATGAATATAAAACAAGTTCGTATTTCGGTACAACGGTCATCAAAAGAATAAAAGAGCTTTGCTCAGAAGATTTTATAATAAGTGTAAGAACTGCCGTGGACATTCCCACTTTGAAAAATTCTATTAATACCGCAATTGACTATCAAAATGCGGGGGCAGATATGTTAAGCGTTTCACGCGGTATAAATAACAAAGAATTCTCTGCGCCAAAAAAATGGAAACACTCCAACGTTTCATATCTTGCCTTTCTTGTAAAAAAGAAAGTTCATATCCCTGTTGTCGGCGTTTATGGAATAACAAGCCCTAAAATTGCGAATGATATTCTAACAAATAAATATTTTGATATGGTTGCAGTCGGACGCAATCATTTGATTCACGACGACTGGGCAAAGCGGGCGCTTCAGGGAGGAGCAATCTCCCAATGCAAGCTATGCAAAAAAGGGTGCTATTTTCATAATACTCTAAAAAAATGCCCTGCAGTTGAAACAGCAAAAAAGAAAGGTTACTAGACGATAATGCCTCTGGAGTCGAAAAAAAGAAAAAGATGGTTGTTTGTAATACTTGGAATGGCCATTTTTGTTTGTTTGGGAACGGTTTACTCTTGGAGTGTATTTAAAACTCCTTTTGAAAATCTTTACGGCCTGAACGCTACTCTAAGTGGGCTTCCCTATTTAGTGTTTCTACTTTCCTATACAGTATTAATGATCCTTTCGGGAAAATTAGTTGACAGGCTTAATCCCAAAATTCTGATTGCAATCGGCGGTTTTTTTGTTGGAGCAGGTTGGCTACTTTCAGGTGTCGTAAGAAATTTTTATGCAGTAGTCTTTTTTTATGGAGTAATGTCGGGAGGCGGAGTTGGTATAGTCTACGGTGTTCCAATAAAAGTCGTATCAGGCTGGTTTACTAAGAAGAAGGGGCTGGCGCTCGGCCTGTTACTTTCAGGTTTTGGACTTTCGCCTTTCATAACAGCCCCAATAATAAGGCTTTTATTGAATAAGATGGGTGTAAATCAAACTTTCATTTATGTAGGATTAGTTTTTATAATCTTGATACCTGCATTAGGTCTTTTTTTTCATCATCCGAAAAAAGATGCCGTTTCAAACAAAACAAATCAAAAAGAAAAGATTAAAATTGGAGAATTACTAAAAAAACGCATTTTTATAGGACTATGGATATGTTTCATAATAGGTGCTACTGTCGGTTTGATGGTTATCGGCGTAACCAGCCAAATAGGTCAAGAGAATTTCGGAATAGATGCAACTGATGCCGCATTATTGATTTCATTCTTTGCAGTGCTTAACGCACTTGGCCGTCCGATTTTCGGCTATCTCACAGACAAAATCATGCCTCTAAAAACAATTGTTATTTCTTTTTCTTTGATACTTATGTCATCGCTTTCGATGCTACTTATTAATACGCAAAGCATAGTTTTATATATTGTGTCTATTGGCATCCTGTGGATGAATCTCGGTGCATGGCTTTCTATTGCTCCCACTGCAACCGCTTTGTTGTTTGGTTCAGATAATTATTCAAGAAACTATGGTGTGTTATTTAGCGCCTATGGTGTCGGGGCTCTTTTGGGAACACCTCTTGCTGGGTTTATACGCACAAGCCTTGGTAGCTATAAATATATGTTCTTACCCGCTTCAATTCTTGCGGCATTTGGAATAGCCGCCGCCTTTTTCTTCATGCGCCGCACCCAAAACATTGCAGAGTAAAAGACTAAAAAAATAAATATCAAAAAAGTTAGTTAAATTTTTAACAATTTCTTAGAAATGATTTGAAATTAGCTTAAAGTTCCTTTATAATTTAAAGAAATATAAATTTATTAACAACCGGTAAAAAGCTTTTGCATTTTATCGGATAAAATTTTATAAACGGAGGATTATTATGAAACGTGTACTAAACTTTGCACCAGGACCATCCGCCCTCCCACTCGAAGTATTGGAACAGGCTCAAAAAGACCTTGTCAACTACAAAGGCACAGGTATGTCCGTTATGGAGCTGAGCCACCGCGGCAAAATGTTTGAAGAGATTATCCAAAATGCGAAATCTTCTCTCGGGCGCTTGATGAACATCCCTGACGGCTATCACATTTTGTTTTTGCAGGGAGGCGCTTCAATGCAGTTTGCAATGTGCGCTCTTAACCTTATCCAGAACAAAAAAGCCTACTATGCCGATACCGGTTCCTTTGCCAACAAAGCTATGAAGGAGGCAAAGCGATATGGTCAGGTGATGGAACTCACCAGCTCAAAAGATCATAATTACGCTTATATTCCTGAAATCACAGAAGTTCCTCAAGATGCCGCATATCTTCACATCACCACAAATAACACCATTTTCGGAACTCAGTACAATACTCTTCCGGAAACAGGCGATGTTCCGCTTGTGGCTGATATGTCATCCAATATTTTAGGGAAAAATTACGACACAAGCAAATTTTCGCTCATATACGCAGGCGCGCAAAAGAACATGGGACCTGCTGGACTTACAGTTGTAATTATTAAAGACGAGCTTTTGGGACGTCAGCTGGACATCACGCCGATAATGCTTAATTATAAAACAATGGCTGAAACAGATTCGATGTATAACACGCCCCCAACCTGGTCCATTTACATGGCTTCATTAGTTTTTGATTGGGTTGAGCGTCAAGGCGGAGTTGCCGAAATCGAAAAAACAAACATAAAAAAAGCCAACCTTATATACGACATCATCGATAACTATGGCGTTTTTAGCGGAGTAGCAAGGCAAGACAGCCGCTCAATAATGAATATTACCATGCGTCTGCCAAGCGACGAACTTACCGCAAAATTTGTGGAAGAAGCGGGTAAAGTAGGCATTGTTAACGTGAAAGGTCACCGCTCTGTAGGCGGAATACGTACAAGCATCTACAATGCCATTCCTTATAAAGGGGTTGAAAAGCTCGCCAACTTCATGGTAGACTTCTCAAAGAAAAACGGTTAGGAGATTTATTTAAATGAAAAAGATATTAACGCTTAACGCAATATCAAATGTTATATATGACTATCTCGCCAAAGACGAATATGAAGTTTCAGACAGCGTGACCTCTCCTGACGCTATCCTTGTTCGCAGCGCAAAGCTTCATGACTATGAAATGGGCGAAGAACTTTTGTGCATCGGGCGCGCAGGCGCAGGAGTTAACAACATTCCCCTTGATAAATGCTCGGAAAAAGGCGTTGTTGTGTTCAATAGCCCGGGTGCCAACGCTAACGGCGTAAAGGAACTCGTGCTATGTACACTTTTGATGTCGGGAAGAAAAATCGCCGAATCCATTGAGTGGGCTAAAACCCTTAAAGGGAAAGGCGATGAAGTGGGCAAATTAGTAGAAAAAGGCAAAAACATGTTTGTCGGCCCAGAGATTATGGGTAAAAAACTCGGCATTATCGGGATGGGAGCCATAGGCGGAGCCGTAGCTAATGTGGCAATTGCTCTTGGCATGGAAGTCACGGGATATGATCCGTTCATGTCAGTGGACGCCGCTCTTTCACTTACCCGCGCCGTAAATCTCACAAAATCTCTTGACACTCTGCTTTCTGAAAGCGACTTTATTACCATCCATGTTCCTTTGAATGATGCGACTAAAAACCTCATAGGCAAAAATAATATGCCAAAGCTCAAAAAGGGTGCCGTGATTTTAAATTTCGCGCGTAACGGATTAGTGGATGAAGTTGAGCTCATTAAAGCATTAGACAGCGGTCAAGTCGCAAAATACATAACCGATTTTCCTTCAGACCAGCTTTTGTGCCGTGAAGATGTTATTGCTCTTCCCCACTTAGGCGCCTCAACGCCTGAGGCCGAGGAAAATTGTGCGATTATGGCTGCCCAGCAAGTTGATGACTATGTTCGAAACGGAAATATAACAAATTCAGTTAATTTCCCCGCCTGTTATCAACCCCGGTCTGGAAAAGCACGTTTGGCGCTCATACATAAAAACGTGACTAACATGGTCGGGCAGATAACAAGCTCTTTAGCTGCTGAAAATCACAACATTGCCAATATGGTTAACGCATCACGCAATGAATACGCCTACACTCTTATTGATGTGGATGATACTCCCACAGAAAAATGTGTCCAAACACTTAAGAACATAGATGGAATGATCAGAGTAAGGGTTATTAACTAAAAAATATTTTAAAAGACCGCCTTCACTATGGCGGTCTTTTTATATTGTTTAATATCCTAGCTTAATATTACATTATCAATATCCAAACTTTTTATCGCGTTCATGCTTTCTTTTATGTCCGCCATCTTGCTATCCAAAGCAGTAGAAATTTCAGCACATTCTTTAAGCTGATCCAAAAGCTCTTTTGGCGCTTTATTATTGTATCTGTAATTAATCTTGTGTTCCAAACTCGCCCAAAAGTCCATTGCCGATGTTCTTATCTGTATCTCCACATTCAGCCTTTCGGTTATCGCGCTTAAAAACACAGGAACTGCCACAATCAAATGATAGCTTTGGTACCCGTTTGGCTTTGGATTAGTAACATAGTCAGATATTTTTATAACCTCTAAATCATCTTGATTTTGTAGCAACTCCGCTATTTTGAATATATCATCTTTGAAAGAACAAATTATTCTAAGCCCCGCGATATCAAATATGTTTCCCGCCGCATTTTTTAATGTAGGCTCTAAATTTTTTCTTTTTAATTTTTTGCGTATGGATTCTTGCGTCTTGATGCGCGTTTTAATATGTTCTATAGGGTTATAATCCTTAATATATAGGAATTCTTCGTTTAGGATATTAACTTTGGTCTCTATTTCCTCAAGTGCAAATTTATGAAGCAATAGTAGCTCTTGCCAATCTTTAATCACTACCGGGGTAAACTGAATAATTTCGTTCATAGTAACCTCGCTTGTGGATTTATTGTGTTTTAATTATCTCACAGCAAGAGCACCAGGAGTTTACAATTCTATTAACAATCAGTAAATTTTGTCTTAGAAATATAGTATTTGGAAAACCGGAAGTGTTAACCTACATCACAATATGAAGGAAAACAAATTACCGCCAAATTATTTTCGCCTTTTGCCACCATATCACAGTATCGGTTTATATTGCTTTCTTTTTTAAGCGGCAATATCATAAAAGCATCAAGTGCTTTTCTTTCATCTGTTATTATATATGAATCTCCGGCAAGCAATTCTTCAAAAGACTCAATAGGCTGGCTGATTTCCAAAAAGTCACTTTCAGTTTCGCAAAATAAATAATCGATCACAGGCTTAAGTTTGTTGTTTTCAAAAAAGATAAAATCTATTTTTCCACTTACATATGTCTTATACTTTACATATGCCACAGGTTTTCCGTCAATTTCCAAAACCTTCCCTGTTTTTTCCCTGGCATATGCATGATATCCCATAATGCTTTTTTCCAAAAGCAAAGCTAATGTTTCATCTTTCCGGATTTTTGTTTGCCATCTGTCAATAATGACTATATCATCTGGATTTAATGGGCGTGAATCTACTTTTATGATTTCTTTTATATCGCTTTTATTCGGTTTTTGAATTTTTGTTCCACTGAAAGAAAACATATTTTTGATGTATCCGAACCTTGGATAATATTCCGGATGACCACACAAAAGAGAAAATTCAAAGCCTTTGCTTTTTGCTTTTTCATGAGCAAAATTAATTAATTTTTTTCCTATCCCCATCTTTTGTACAGAAGTCAGCACAGACACAGGGCCTAAAATCACTCCAGCAATTTTTCTTCCCAACACCATAAAATCTGAAGGCAAAAGAAGAATGTGACCTACCATTTCCCCATCCTTCTCGGCAACAATGGATAAATCAGAGTCAAAATTTGCACTCTGGCGCGCAAGAGATATCATGTCAGGTTCATGTATATAATTATCTTCTTTACGCCAATTTTTAAAAGCTTTATATGTGAGTTCGGCAATGCTATTATAATCCGTTGGCTGTTCAGATCTTAAAATCATATCCTGCCCCTTTTTACTTGAAATACTTTACGCCAGATCTAAAGATCCCACTGTCATAATTTCCATCAACATTGCGGAAAGTGTTGCGGCTCCAGCGTTCATTGTGTCCCATTTTGCCCAGCACACGCCCATCCGGAGATGTTATCCCCTCCACGGCATGAAGCGAGCCGTTTGGGTTAAAGTCGATATCGTATGTCGGATTCCCATCCATATCTACATATTGCCAAGCTATCTGACCATTCTTATGCAATTCATCAAACTCATCTTCCGTGCAGACAAAGCGCCCTTCACCGTGGGATATAGCCACGTTGATGACATCTCCGGAGATAACTTCGCTCATCCATGGTGAGATGTTTGAAACCGCCTTTGTACGCGCTATTCGACTTTGGTGACGACCTATAGAATTAAATGTCAGAGTCGGCGAATCGCTTTTTGTTTCTCGGATTTCGCCATAAGGCACAAGCCCAGTCTTTATAAGAGCTTGGAAACCATTGCAAATGCCAAGCGCCAAGCCATCTCGATTGTTTAGCAAATTCATTATAGCGTCTTTAATTTGAGGCGCTCGCAATGCCGCGGCTATAAACTTTGCGGAACCTTCAGGCTCATCGCCGGCCGAAAACCCTCCCGGAATCATTAGAATCTGTGCGTTATCAATTTTATTTTTCATCGCTGAAAGCGTTTCTTCAATATGCTCAGGCAAAAGATTTTTAATAACAAACACATCGGCAACAGCTCCTGCTCTTTCAAATGCTTTAGCTGTGTCATACTCTGTATTTGTTCCCGGGAACACAGGTATAAACACACGCGGCTTTGCAATCGATACTCCTGCTTTTTTAGGTTTTCCCGCGGTATATACAACTGATTTTATCTCTTTATCCGACACTTCCTCTTTAATTGGGAACACTTCTTCAAGCGTACCTTGAAGCGTATCAATGGCCTCATCTACTCTGAGTGTCATATCACACGCCGTTATGTTCCCGCTGGCGTTTGTCATGCCGATAACATCAAAGTCCAGTCCGCACAAAACTACATCCGGAGCGGCTCCGTTTTTAATTTCAACAACCGCGCTGGAATAGCGAGGCATAAACAACTCGCCTGCTTCAATAAAAATTTCAGCGCCAATTTTATTTCCAGCCGCCATTTTAGAAAGCGCCGCAGGCAAAGCGCCTGTTCCCAAAGTATGCGCCGCTAATATGTTTCCTTTTTTTATCCCTTCGCAAATCAATTCGCACATTGCTGAAAAATCTTCGTAATCCGGCAAATTGTTTTTATCAACTGTAAGGTTTATAACCGCCAGCATGCTGTCTGCTTTCTTAAACTCAGCCGATATAATATCATTTGCGTCAGCGGTTGTTACCGCGAATGAACATAAAACAGGCGGCACATCCATATTTTCAAATGTGCCCGACATGGAATCTTTCCCGCCAATAGAGGGTATGTTAAGCGCTTTTTGCGCCTCAAACGCTCCTAAAAGAGCCGCCGCGGGCTTTCCCCAGCGGGTAACATCTTCGCTCATGCGTTCAAAGTATTCTTGAAAAGTAAGCCTCGCCTTGCTCATATCAGCTCCTGAACACGCCACCTTGAGCAAGCTTTCTATAACCGCGTAAACAGCTCCGTGAAATGGGCTGTATCTAGCTATTTTAGGTTCATAGCCATATGCCATCACTGAGCAAGTATCTGTTTCTCCGTCTAGCACTGGAATCTTGGCGGCCATAGCCTGAGCCGGTGTAATCTGATACGCCCCGCCAAATGGCATAATGACTGTACCTGCGCCAACTGTCGAGTCGAACATTTCAGACAATCCACGCTGTGAGCAGACGTTTATATCACTTATCTCTTTAATCCACCTGTCTTTAACCGAAAGATTGTCTTTTATCGATTTGAAAGGAGATTTGCTTTCATCGAGCGCTGTGATTTTAGCGTTAGAATATTGAGGCATTCCATTTGTGTCAAGGAAACTGCGCTCAATGTTTAAAATTTCTTTCCCACGCCAATTCATGCGCAGCCTGCCAGTGTCCGTTATTTTCGCGACAGGATATGCTTCAAGATTTTCCTCTTCGGCAAAACCAATAAACTTATCAACATTTTCGGGTTTGAGAACAACAGCCATGCGTTCCTGAGATTCGCTTATGGCAAGTTCCGTCCCGTCCAAACCTTCGTATTTTTTACGTACCTTATCAAGATCGATATCCAAAGAATCCGCAAGCTCGCCTATTGCGACACAAACGCCGCCGGCTCCGAAATCATTGCATCTGATTATCATTTTAGCGGCGGTTTCGTTTCTGAACAGCCTCTGTATTTTACGCTCCGTAGGTGGGTTACCCTTTTGCACTTCCGCTCCGCATGTATCAATGGACTCCACATCATGCGCTTTTGAAGAGCCTGTCGCACCACCTATTCCATCGCGTCCCGTACGTCCTCCCAAAAGAACTATGATATTTCCTTCTTGAGGACGTTCGCGCACCACGTTTTCGGCCGGAACCGCGGCGATTACAGCCCCTATCTCCATATGCTTTGCTATAAACCCGTCATCATATATCTCTGTAACCTGCCCAGTGGCAAGTCCTATTTGATTTCCGTAGGATGAATATCCTTTTGCGGCAACAGTGGAAATGGTACGTTGGGGCAGCTTGCCTTTGATAGTATCTTTTACATCCACTCTTGGGTCCGCGCCGCCTGTTACCCGCATTGCCTGATAAACATAGCTACGCCCGGACAGAGGATCGCGTATAGCGCCTCCCAGGCACGTTGCAGCGCCGCCAAACGGTTCTATTTCCGTAGGGTGGTTATGAGTCTCATTCTTGAACATTAGAAGATACGGGCGAATCTCGCCGTCCACATCAACATCTATCTTAACAGAACAGGCGTTTATTTCCTCCGACTCATCCAAATCGGGGATTAATCCCTTTCGCTTAATTAGCCTTACTCCCATAGTTGCGATGTCCATCAGCGAAACAGGGCGGTCAGCTTTCATTTTTCCATAAACAAACTCTCGCGCTTCATGATAATCGGACAGTGCGGTTTCCGCTCTTTCAAGAGCAGGTGCGGATTCTATTTCAATTTTTCCAAGCTGTGTAAGAAATGTGGTGTGCCTGCAATGATCCGACCAATATGTATCGATTACTCTTATTTCCGTAATTGTCGGATTGCGTTTTTGGGATATAAAATAATCTCTAACAAATTTCAAATCTTCCCTGCTCATCGCCAATCCAAGTTCGTCTTTTAATACGAACACATCTTCATCGGACAACGTTATAAAAGCTTCCATAACTTCTACATCACTTGGCACGTGTGCTTCCATATCAAGGCTTTCATATTTATCAAGTGTAGTTTCATGAGAATCCACAGGATTAATTATATAGTTTTTTATTGCATCGATTTGCGCTGAAGAAAGCCCCTCATTTAAAATATATACAGTAGCGCATCTAATTTCGGGTCTATCGCTTTGGATTAAAAACTCTATGCACTGTGCGGCGGAATCCGCACGCTGGTCATACTGTCCAGGAAGATACTCCACAGCAAAAAAGTCGCCTGCAAACTCCGGCAACTTTTCTTTATATACCATGTCCATCGGCGGCTCTGAAAACACATTTTTAACCGACAAATCAAACTGCTCCTCATCAAGCCCCTGAACATCGTATCTTATAAGCATACGAATCGAACTCAGCTCTTTTATATGCAGTTGTCTCTTAAGGTCGGAAAGCAAATGCTTTCGTTCTACATCAAACCCCGCCTTTTTTTCCACATAAACTCTTTTTACGTTCGCCAAAA
This sequence comes from Christensenellaceae bacterium, assembly GCA_963675575.1. Classification (GTDB taxonomy): domain Bacteria; phylum Bacillota; class Clostridia; order Christensenellales; family UMGS416; genus JAGLOK01. The sequence goes on along the minus strand of OY776378.1, from coordinate 1,073,483 downwards.
TATCCCCCATTAATTCACAAATGCTTTGTATATCGCTTTAATAGCCTTCTCGTAATCAACCGTTTCAATGCCAACAATAATATTCAACTCGCTTGACCCCTGATCAATCATTCTTATGTTTATTTGCTCGGTTGCCAATGCGGTAAAGAGCTTTGCCGCCGTGCCCATGTGGCGCTCCATACCGTGCCCGCAGGTAGCGATAAGTGCCATGTCAGGAATAATCTCTATTTCATCAGGACGCACAGCTTGTTTAATCTGATTTATAACCTCGGTTTCCTTACCGGCTAAAAATTCATCAGCTGTGATTATAGAAATAGTATCTATTCCCGTAGGCATATGTTCAAATGAAATACCGTTGTTTTCAAGAACAGTAAGTATACGCCTAGCAAATCCAAGCTCGCTATTCATTGAGCTTTTATATATGCTAATAACAGAAAACCCCTTTTTCCCCGCAATTCCGGTAATGGGAAAATCATGCATCTTCATGTTTTCTTTGGGAACAATCAATGTTCCATCATCGTCGGGTTTGTTTGTATTTTTGATATTTATCGGAATGCGTTTTTCTCTAACTGGAAAAATGGCATTCTCATGCAGCACACCCGCGCCCATGTATGAAAGTTCGCGCAATTCCTCATATGAAATCTGATCAATATGGCGCACATTGTTTATAATCCTTGGATCGGTCATATAAAATCCCGACACATCAGTCCAGTTTTCATAAATATCGGCATCCATTGCCGCCGCCGCCAATGAGCCGGTTATATCGCTTCCCCCGCGTGAAAATGTTATTATTTTCCCCTTAATATCACTTCCAAAAAAACCAGGAAGCACTGTTTTTTGCCCTGCGCATTCTTGCTTTATAAGTCTATATGTTATATTTTCATCCAGCTCGCCCTGCTCATCAAACTTTATTACATCCGCCGGATCCACAAACTTCCAACCAAGATATGCAGAAAGCAACTTGCCTGACAGATACTCCCCTCTTGATTTAACGTAATCTTCTCCCTCGCCGCTTTTGATGTCCGAATACACCTTTTCAATTTCTGAATCTATGTCAAAGTCAACTTCAAGCTCGTTTTTGATGCTGTTAAATCTATCCGCAATTGCATCAATGTCATTTTTGAATTCTTTTCCGGATTTCGCATTTGCATAGCAAGCTATGAGCATATCAGTAACTTTAACGTCATCGCTAAAACGCTTTCCAGGTGCTGATGGCACTACAATTATCCGTTCTTCATCGGCCAGCAGTATTTGTTTAACTTTGCGGAACTGCTCCGCGCTTGCAAGAGATGTTCCTCCGAATTTTGCTATTTTAATCAATTGATCCTCCAAATATCTTAAGCGTAAAAATACGCCTTATCTTATCTTTCTGCACTCAATATAATATCGTTTATCGCGGGCATGCCCCATGGAAAAGCTCTTTCTTGGGAGTTGCCCAAAGTTAGCCACGGTTTTGAAAAGCAGATTTTTATCAAATGTGGGCAATATTATGCTTAGAGTACCCTCCATCTTCCCCAAATCACTTGCTATGTCATCTCCATGGACGTAGTCAACTTTAACATACGGATTTTGCGCCATGTATTGCTCCACAGCTTCTTCAATGTAGGCTACACTGAGCTTATCCTCAGGAAGTTTAAAACTCCCTTCTTCGCCTTCAAAAACATAGTCCACTTCCTGCTTGCCTTTTTTACCCGCAATTGAATAAAGTGTTTTCTTAAAGGCTTTAAGCGTGTCCTTATCGCAATTATACAGCACTCTGTGTATGGGTTCAAACTCTAAAGCATCATCATGCAAATTGACTATTTCCACAAGCGCGTATTTGGCCTTTTCGTTTGAAATTCCTGCCTTTTTTTGCTCTTCCCAACATTCCTTCGCGGTTGCAAGCGAGTGGTTTCCATCGCCTACCGCATATAACAGACCGTTGTTTTTTATTTTTAAAGCATTTAGACTATCTGCTATAGCCTGAGTTAACTCGCCATTTACTTTATATCCTTTGATATTACCGCCATTTTGCATAAGGTTAAATTCATAAAGCTTGTCTTCATCTTTGACTGCTCCTGCCAAAGGCCTTAAAACAGTGTGCTCACTGTCATCAATTAAAATCATTATATGCGGAAGCTCAATCTCCGCTTTAATGCGTATTTCAACTCGAGGCGGCAGCCTGTCGGCTATGGTCTCCTCAGTTGAGCGTATTAAAGCTGTGCTGTCCGCGGTATAATCATATTCATCCAAGTCAACAGCCGCCACAAGACCTAGCCGCAAACCGGACGAAGTTTCACGCTCAACAAATATCATAGACTCCACACATTGTGAAAACACTCCGGAGCCTAAATAATCCTTCATGGCTGTGTTAATTTTATCTCGTCTTTCATCAACATCCGCATCTTCCAAATAAACCTCCGGCAGCATAAGATGAAGCGTAGAAGGTTTGTCTCCCACAATACGTTTCGTTTCCTGCCACAACTCTTTTTGGGAAGTGTACTGGTCGCAGGCAATAACTGCCCATGTTTCATAATCTGTTCCCGGCAAAAGAACCTCGGGAACCTTTAGTCCAATCTCTTTTAAATCCATATTATTATAAATCACATTTCTATATATTTATTTCGGAAGTTTGAGCTTTTTGATAATTACCCAAACAACTCACCCATTATTTTACCCGAATTTATTATAGTATTATACACGCATACTGTCTATTTTGTCCATGTTATGCTACAATTAAATTATTAAATATATGAGGTGGCGCTTATGAACAAGATAGTGGCATTCTATTCAAAAGACGGTAACTGCAAAGCCTTAGCCAAAGTTCTCGCTGATAAATATCAATGCGAGCTTTTTGAACTCAAAGAGATTAAAAATCGAAAAAGCAATTTTATTGGTTTCATGAACTGCGGACGTGAAGCTTTTTTTAACAAAAAAAGCAAACTTACAGTGGATGTTAAAGAAAAATTTTCACCTTACAATGAAATAGTGCTGGTGTCCCCCGTTTGGGCAAGCAAAACAACTCCCGCAATAAACCGCGTTCTTTACGGAATTGACCTAACTGGAAAGACCATATCGCTTTTCGCTTGTCAGGCTGATCCAAGTTTATCAGCTCTCAAAAAAATTAAACCAAGATTCAAAAGCCATCTGCAAAATAATGGCGGCATATATGGAAAGTGCTATGGAGTTCAGGGTTCACGTCCCGGGAAAGAACCTTTTTCATATGAAAGATTTAATAATTTTATTTCAGTTTTGTTAAAAAGTTAAACTATTTGAAAAAAGTTTGTTTAAGTTTTGAAATTGGTGCTTATTGGCTGTTAAACTATTTCCGTTTATGATATTATGTTTGAGATTACTAATTTTCCGAGGACTTAATGCCATGAAAAGAAATAAACGTGGGAATAATATCTTCCAGTCTATTTTGCATCCTTTAATGTTGGGATTGTATAAAACTACTGTCGGCCCAATTATCGCAAAGCTTATGTTCAATTCAAGGGCCACGGGGATAAAACTCAGCAAAGTAAAAGGGCCTTTTATTCTCATTGGCAATCATGTTAACAATTATGACTCTTTAATACATCAATTTTACGCCAATAGAATAATTAGCTTTGTTGTAAACGAAAGATTGTTCCGCAGCGGGCCCAAAGGCGCTCTAGGCAAAATAATGAACTGGGTGCATTTCATACCAAAAAAGAAATTCTCAAATGACATAAAAGCTGTGCGACTTCTGTTTAAGTCAAAAGAACAGGGACGTATAATTGGCATATTTCCGGAAGGCAGAAGAAATTGGGACGGGACTACAAGCAAAATTATCGCGTCAACATCCACTCTGGCCAAATCCCTCAAAATTCCGATTGTGGCCGCAGTTACAAAAGGCGGTTTTTCCTCACAGCCAAGGTGGAGCGGTATAGTCCGCAAAGGCAAGGTCGAAGTTGAATACAAAATGATACTTGACGAAAACGCCATAAAAAATAAATCATCAGAGCAGATACTTAAAATAATTGAGCGGGAACTTGACTTTAAAGAATATGACTATTTAAAAGAGGAAAAGATTTATTTCAAATCCAAAGAACCGGCGGACGGGCTTGAAAGATTGATCTTTATGTGTCCCGCGTGCCATCAAATAGGAAAGATTTCTTCTTCTGTTGACACCGTAAAGTGCGAATGCGGGCATACTGCCACATATAACAACTATTCTCAGCTAAATAGCGAGTATTTTGACAATCTTGCACAATGGAACGATTGGCAAAAAGCTGAGCTTAAAAAAATAAAGGAATCAGATATAAAAGACGCAATTTTTACAGATTATAATGTCGAGCTTTCCTCTGTGCCCTCTACTTCATATGATAAACTTAAGCTGGTTGACCTCGGCACCGTAAAGCTTTACAAAAATAAAATCGTTTTTGAAGGGGAAAATATTTACGAATTTAATATAGGCGAAATTTGGGGCTGCAACATCCAAAAGCATTGCTCTTTTGAATTCAACCACGATGGCATGATGTATCTTTTCACTTTCCCTGGAAAGGAAAATGCATATAAATGGACTACATACAAGGAATTATAATATTATATTTTTAGGAGGAAGTAGATATGGATTGGGGAAACATGTTTCAGTTCTTGGTGATTCTTGCCATGTTAGGAATAGCAACTGTTGTCAAACTGAACATCAAATTTTTACAAAAGCATCTTATACCCGTTTCGCTGATAGCAGGATTTTTTGGACTTGCAGCAAGTGTAATTTGTGAGTTTGTATTCGACTTTCAGCTTTTTGACAGATCTTTTTTGGAAAAATTGGTATACCACCTTATGGGAGTCGGCTTTATTTCATTGGCTCTAAAGGAGAGAAAAACAAAAAAAAGCCGTGCTATAGCAAACACAGGCTTTGCGATTGTTAACACTTATGCAGTGCAAGCCATTGTAGGTCTTGCAGTGTCACTTATCCTTTTCTACACAATATTGCCAAGCCTTTTCCCCGCGTCCGGAATGATATTGCCACTCGCATATGCGCAAGGGCCGGGACAAGCAAATAATATAGGCGCTACATGGGAGAAACTCCAAGAAATTGGCACAGTATATTTTAAAGACGGTGGCAACATCGGCCTTACGATTGCAACATTTGGCTTTATTTGGGCGTTCTTAGGTGGGATACCTCTTCTAAACATACTTACACGTCGCCGCGAACACAAAGAAAATACATTTGACGGAAGAACAGACGAAATAAAGTCTCTTGACAGCGATGATGAAGAGCAGCGCACCATAAGGCTGCCTAAAACACTTTTTGTGGATGATTTTACAATTCAGCTAATGCTGATAGGCGTTGTTTATTTAGTTACATTCGGCTTTTTAACCTTAGCGGAATGGGCATTTGCTCCCCTTGGAGAATTTGCAGTAACATTGTCTAACCTTTTCTGGGGATTCAACTTTCTGTTCGGCACGCTATTCGCACTGCTTGCCCGAAAAATACTCAACAAACTTAAAGCAAAAGGCATAGTTCATGTGAACTATGCAGATAATTATCTTCTACAAAAAATATCAGCTGCTAGTTTTGACATAATGATTACAGCGGGTATCGCCGCAATATCCATAATTGCTTTTAGAGAAAACTGGATTTTCATCATGATAATTACAACAATAGGTGCATTCTTCACCATTTTCTATACTATCTTTATCAGCAAAAAGATATATAAGGAAAACATAACCGAGCACATAGCAGGGCTGTATGGGATGTGGACAGGAACTATCACCACAGGCGTTGCGCTACTTCGTGAGATTGATCCAGAATCAAAAACTCCAGTAGCAGAGCATCTAGTGTTGGGCAGCGGCTTTGCAGCCATCTTCGCCATTCCTCTAATGCTTATACTCAATGTTCCTATTATGGCTGTTACTCAAAACAAACCTTGGCTGTTTGGGCTAACTTTTGTGCTACTAGCTGTCTACTCAGGTTCAATGATGCTTGGAATTTATCTAACAAATAAAAGATATGACAAAATTGAGGGAATAGACAGACAGAAAAAATAAATACCCAAATAATATAAAGCCGTGTGATTTATTAGTCACACGGCTTTTACTATGCAAAAAATATATATGTTATACCTCGTCTGGAATGTCTCCCATATTCAAATACTTTTCATCAAGTGCATCCTTTGGCGTTAGCGCAAACAGCGCAAGTGGAATACCACAGACAAGGTTTGCAAACACAAATCTTATCTCTCCCCCCGTTACAAGCATCATAATTCCCAGCATATTAAATAGCATCGGAATATATGCAACTAGCCTTTTTTTATCCCTGAAAGCCGCCGCTGCTATCAAAAATGTTGCTATAAAAAAGCTCAAACCAACACTATATGTAATCTTATTGGTTATTTCAAGCCTACTAACCCATAGCTCACGTGTGGCAAAATAATATCCCTCAAATGCCAGCTTCGGATTTTTCTGCACAATGCTAAACCATGTCTTTAAATATTCTACTTTATTATTTTGAATAAATTCTCCATTATAATAGTATGCTGTGCCCGCCTGATTTTTGCGCCACTTTATTGAATTAAAATCACCTATATCATAATGGTACCAGATTACTCCCACCGGAACCACATTGCTAACAAACTCTTTTTCATCCTCTGTAATATTACCCTCTTTTTTAACAATATAAGATATCTGGTTATTAGGCACTCCCATCGCTTCCGCGAATCCCTGAGGGTGACTTTTTATTTGGAGAAGTCCGTATAAGGGGATTGTAACAACAAAATATAAAGCTATTGCAGAAGCTGTAATAACTATTGAACGAGTTCTAATATTTTTATATGCAAATATTAAAACTAATGCTGTGGGAAGTATCGCTATTATTCCATTGTGCCTCAAAAAAAGGACGAGCAACAAGCTTAATGAAAAAAATACAACATTTTTATTTTTCTTTAGCCATTTACCATCGGTGAAATATATTTGAACAAGGTTAATTGTTAAAAGCAAAAGAGAAAAAGCAAACGGAATGTCCTTCCATGGGAACTTTACTATATATCTGAAAGTGTCATTTAAAAGCATTATCGCAATAGCAATTACCACAATATGCACTCTTATTCCCAATTTTATAGCAGAGTAAGCAAAATACGCTGTTATCACGGCCATAAAAAGATACTGAAACAATACTGCACTACTTAAACTTTCACCGAATAACCAAATGGGAATTTTATAAAATATAAAAGTGTGAGCCACAGGGTGCCAATTATTATACTCTCCCGTCACAGCTTGATTGAATTGATCCGCAATATCTGATGATGTGCCAATAGTTTTTCCTGCGAAATAAAATGTCAACATAAGGACTAAACAAATAGAAAAAATAACTATAAATAAATGCTTTATATTCTTATTTGAATATTCTTTTACTTTGTAATCAATGAAGAAAATATATAGGAATGCAACAGCAACAAAGACCAAGGCAAAAGTCCCCAAAACACGTACTGCATCTTGACCCGTCTCGTTGCCTATCTCTAAAATGTTAAAGCTAACCAATAAATAGGATGAGAGTAAAATCGATGAAATAATTATTCTAATGCGCTCTTTTATATCGAAATTATAAAATCTTGAATTTCTTACACAATCCATAGCTTTTGAAAAAAATGATTTTATTTTAACTTTAATATCCACAATAACTCCATATCTTATAGAATATTCTCTTATTGAGATAATATCACAAAACCAATTAAAGTAAAATAAAAACGCCCTCCTTACGGAAGACGTTCTGCTTTATTTCCTATTCCTCGTCACCCAGTGCGAATATCAGCTCCGCTTCCGCCGCAAGCTCTCCGTCAACCATGATAACTCCGGAGCCAAAGCCCACATTGCCCATGACCCTTGTGATTTTGGATTCAATTTTTAAAACATCACCCGGTACCACTTGCTTTTTAAATCTGGCCTTCTTTATTCCGCCAAAAAAAGCGAGCTTTCCTTTGTTTTCCTCTAGCGTCAACATGGCTATCGCACCTGCCTGAGCCATAGATTCTATCATCAAAACACCAGGCATCACTTTATAGTCTTCAAAATGCCCTTGAAAATACCATTCGTTTGCCGAAACTGCTTTAATAGCGTTTGCATAATCACCCGGTACATAATCAGTCACTCTGTCCAGCATCAGGAATGGCTCTCTGTGAGGCAATACTTCTTTTATCTGTTCCAATGTAAGTTTCATTTATCCTTAATCCTCCATTTTCTTGATAAGCAGCACCGCATTATGCCCGCCAAAACCAAAAGAGTTTGAAATCGCAACTTTTATGTCCAATTTCCGTCCTTTGCCCTTTACATAGTCAAGGTCACAATTATCCGCTTCATTTTCAAGACCAATTGTAGCCGGTACAAATCCTTCGCTTACCGCTTTCGCGCAAACAAAAGCCTCTACGGCTCCCGAAGCACCCAATAGATGCCCTGTCATCGACTTTGTGGAGCTTACCATAAGATTCTTCGCATGCTCGCCAAAGCACACGTGTATAGCCTTGGTTTCCGTCATATCATTTAGAGGTGTGCTTGTGCCGTGTGCGTTAATGTATTCAACGTCAGTAAGTTCAAGCCCAGCCATTTTTACCGCCTGTTCCATCGCAGCGGCGGCCATCAGGCCGTCTTCACGCGGCGCTGTAATGTGGCTTGCGTCGCATGTCTGTCCATACCCCGCGATTTCGGCTATTATATTAGCACCTCTTTTTTTAGCGCCTTCATATGTTTCCAACATGAAAAAGCCCGCTCCTTCTCCCATGACAAAACCATCGCGGTCACGGTCAAAAGGAATGGATGCACGTTTAGGGTCTTGGCTTTCAGAAAGCGCTTGCATCTGATGAAATCCCATCACCGCAAAGTCGCATATCACGGCTTCGCTTCCTCCGGCAAGCACAGCATCGCACCTTCCCTCTTTTAACATATGATATGCCGCGCCCAAAGCGTCTGTTCCCGACGCACACGCAGATACAACCGAGGTGGAAGGGCCTCTCAAATCATGCTTAAGTGAAATATAACCCGCTGCCAGATTTATAATAGATTTAGGTATAAATAATGGCGACACTGACTTGGGGCCTTTTTCCATAAGTTTTGTAAATTCTTGAGTTGTCGTTAAAAGCCCGCCCATTCCGCTGCCCAAAACAACACCAATTCTTGTTCTTTCATAGTCATCCAAATTGATTCCCGAATCTTCGAGAGCATCAGATGCCGCAACAAAAGCAAACTGCGAGAACCTATCAAGCCTTCTTGCTTCCCTAGACGTTAAATATTTGGAATAGTCAAAGTCTTTGACTTCACCGGCCATATAAACGCCGATATTTTCTGAGTCAAACCTGTCGGAAGCGCCTATGCCCAAACGGCCTTCTTTGACGCCTTCCCAGGTGGTTTTAGCGTCTTTGCCAAGAGGCGAAATAATGCCTGCTCCCGTTATAACAACACGGTTCATAATCCTCATTCCTTTCTTATCTTAAATTCTTTAATAGTTTGCTCGTCCTACATTATCATTCCGCCGTCTACCATAAGTACCTGACCTGTAATATAAGAAGCGTCATCGCTTACCAAGAAAGCAACAGCGTTGGCCACATCTTCAGGGGTACCACCCCGTTTCAGAGGTATACCATCCAGAAATGCCTGTCTTTGTGCTTCGGTAAGTTTTTCCGTCATAGCCGTGATTATGAAACCGGGCGCGACAGCATTAACTCTTATTCCACGTGGGGCTAGTTCTTTTGCTGCTGATTTGGTAATACCAATAACCCCAGCTTTTGACGCTGAATAGTTCGCCTGTCCAGCGTTCCCCATCACACCTACCACAGAGCTTATGTTAACAATGCTTCCGCTTCTTTGCTTCATAAGTTTGCGGGCAAAATGGCGTATCATATTAAACGTACCCTTAAGGTTTACTGCAATCACTTTGTCAAAATCTTCTTCTTTCATAATCGAAAGAAGTGTATCTGATGTAATTCCAGCATTATTTACTAAAACATCAATTTTTTTATATTTATCAAAGCACTCTTTAACAAGTTCTTCTGTCGCCGCGAAGTTTGAAACATCGCATTTGAAGAAATCGCAATTTACACCCAAAGCACGAACTTCGGTATTCGTTTCATCTGCAACTTCTTGGCTGCTAAAATCAACGTTTATGATGTCATATCCTGCCTTTGCAAGGCGCAAAGCGATGGCTTTTCCAATGCCCCTTGAAGCTCCGGTTATAAGCGCTTTTTTATTCTCACTCATTATATTCCCTCCAATTTGTTGAACCTTAAGTACTTGGCTTTAGCCCAACACAGCTTCCTTAATAGATTCAATATCATTCATTGATGAAGCTTTAAATACCGAAACATCTCTGCCCATTGCTTTAGCTTGCTTTTTAACAAGCTTTGAAAGAACATTTCCCGGTCCGCATTCTATTATTATGTCTGCGGTTTTTATAATTTCATCCATAATTTTCGCCCAATACACTTTAGACGATACCTGTTTAGACAATATATCACGTATATCATCACTTTTAAGATAAGGTCCGCCTGAATAGTTTGCATACACGATTTTGTCAGTCGTGTTCACGTCATATTTTCTAAGCTCTGTAAGAAGTTTCTCACCAGCCTCATCTAGTAACGGAGTATGAAACGGACCCGCTACGTCAAGTCTTTTCACTATTGCCGCACCAGCTTCTTTCACTTTCGTATCAGCTATGTCGAGTGCTTCAATCGTTCCGCCGATTATTGTTTGCCCCGGTGAGTTCATGTTGGATATCCACACATTGTCGATACCATCAATCGCCTTTTCAATCTCGTCGGCAGGAAGTCCGATTACAGCAGTCATAGACGCTTTTCCGGGGGGTACCGCACTCTCCATAAGATGTCCACGCACAGTTACAAGCTCTGTAGTGTTTGCGACATCAAGCACTCCGGCGGCCGCCAGAGCGTCATATTCACCCAAAGAAAGCCCCGCGAAAATATCTGCTTTTATCCCCATGCTTTCAAGCATTTTGTATGTGGCAATATTAACAGCGTATAGAGCGGGCTGTGTAATTGAAGTCAGTGACAGCCCTTCGCCTTCAAAGCAGGCTTTTTTCAAGTCAATGCTTGTAGCTAAATCGCAAGAATCGAAAACTCCGCGAAAAACCTCATTCTCTGAATAAAATTCTTCTCCCATTCCCTCTTTTTGCGAGCCTTGCCCCGTAAATAAAGCAGCTATTTTCATGCAGACATCCCCTTCTCCACAGCACTTAATACGGCCTTTACCTTTGAATCATCAAATATATCTTCAATTATTGCTTTCGCAGGTTCAACTTTATCCATACGGCAGGCACACTGTCCAGCCATGAACGAGCCTTCTTTAAGATCTCCCTCAACTACCGCGGCACGCAAAGTTCCTGCACCACGTTCTTCAATTTTTACCGCGCCCTCATTTTCATATTCAAGACGTGCAAGCTCCCGGGTTAGATTATTGCGCAAAACACGTACAGGATGCCCTGTGACCCTTCCAGTAACCTTGCTGTCGGTATCTTTGGCTCTCGAGACTCTGCTCTTGTAGTTTTCATGAACATTGCATTCTTCGGCCAATATAAACCGCGTACCTACTTGAATTCCGTCCGCACCCAAAGCAAAAGCTGCCGCAGCGGTACGAGCATCGCAAATGCCTCCTGCCGCTAAAACGGGAATGTCAACCGTTTCGGCAATCATTGGAGTCAATACCATAGTAGTAAGCTCACCTATGTGTCCGCCGGCTTCGCAGCCTTCTGCGATAACCGCGTCAACGCCCATCTTTTCCATCATTGTCGCAAGCGCGCGGCTGGGAACAACAGGAATAATTTTTATCCCTTCGGCCTTCCACATTTCAATGTACTTTCTGGGGTTTCCAGCTCCTGTCACTACAACCGGAACCTTTAGCTCGGCTACGAGTTCGGAAACTTCATCAGCAAACGGGCTTAGCAGCATCACGTTCACTCCGAAAGGTTTTTTACAAACCTTTCTAAGTTCCTCAATTTGCTCGCGAACCCAGTCAGCAGGGGCATTCCCTGCTGCTATTATGCCCAATCCGCCCGCATTGGAAACCGCGGCTGCCAATTTGGCATCAGACACCCAAGCCATCGCACCCTGAAAGATGGGATATTCAATTCCCAAAAGCTTATCTATTCTTTGTTTCATATATTCTCTCCGATGGTATCAAAACAACGGCTGCACTCAAATACTGCAGCCTGTTGTTTTCATTCTTTAATTAACCTTTTTCTATAAGAGCAACAAGGTCTCCAATTGTTTTAATTTCAGCAAGCTGTTCTTGCTCAAAAGAAACGCCAAGCTCCTGCTCAAGCTCGACTGTCATTTCAACCATGTCAAGCGAATCCATGTCAAGGTCATCCATAAAGCTTTTGTCGTCTGTAAGTTCGCTGGTTTCCATATCCAATTGTTCTGCTAAAATTTTCAATAATTTTTCTTTCATTTCAATCACCTTTTTAATTATAATTATTTAATTAACCCGTGTAATCGGGTAATTGCCACTTTAGTGTAAGCCCGCCCCATGTAAGCCCTGCTCCGAAGCCAACCAATGCTATTTCGTCGTCTTTTTTCAGCCAGCCTTCTTTCCATGCTTCATCAATCGCAATAGGTATTGTGGCGGCGGAAGTATTCGCATATTTTTGTATGTTCACATAAAAGTTTTTTAGCGGTATCTTTGATTTCACAGACGCATATTTTATTATCCTGCCGTTTGCCTGATGGGGTATTATTTTTTTGATTGACCTGCCAAGTTTTTCTTTGAGTTTTTCCAGCGTCTCCACCATCGCACCGCAAGCGAATTCATAAACTTCAGCACCCTTCATAAAAAGAGAGTTTATCTTTTCGGTATCGCCATCGGTTTCTCGCCACGGATGGTCCGCTTTTTTATCATATACATACAAGACATCATCAATATCAGGCTTTCCGTTTAAATATATCTCACCTATGCCTTCTTCTTGTGTTTTCTTAAGAACTACAGCGCCAGTTCCATCACCAAACAGTACACATGTGCTCCTGTCTGTCCAGTCAATATCTTTTGAAATGTAATCGGCTCCTATTACCAACGCAGTATCAATGCCCATGGTTTCCATTAACCCTTTTGCAGTAGCTAGCGCATATATGAAGCCAGTGCATCCGGCTGAAAGATCCATAGCCGCCGCGCGCTCTATGCCTAGCGCTTTTTGCACATTGCTGGCAAGTGCGGGTGTCTTCGTGTCGCTTGTAAATGTAGCGGCGATTATCAACCCTATTTCCTGCTTGTCAATTTCCGCAACTTCGATAGCCTTTTTTGAAGCTTCACTTGCAAGTCCGCTCAAGGTCTCGTCAGTTATAAGACGTCTCTCTTTCATTCCTGTGCGTTTAACAATCCATTCATCCGATGTGTCAACAATTTTTTCAAGATACTCATTTGTCGCTGTAAATTTTGGCATTTCATGTCCGCACCCGATTATGCTTATTCCCATTTATATTTCTCCCGCAACGTTAAGATATTTTTGCTGCCTTTTAAGCACAAGGTCATCTTCGCTTAGTTTCATTAGCTTTTTAAGCGTTGTGTATATTTCCTTTTTAAGAACATTTGACACTTGACTTAAGTTTTCAAGCGTAAGTTTTTCCGGCTCTTTAATTATCGAATCAATCATTTTAAAACCTTTTAAATCCTTAGCCGTAAGTTTTAAGTGAGCAGCCACTTCCTGAGCTTTAGATGCATCTTTTAGAAGTATGGATGCGCATCCTTCAGGCGTAATAACAGAATATATAGTATTTTCAAGCATTATTATATGGTCAGATAAAGCCAAAGCAAGTGCTCCCCCGCTTCCGCCTTCGCCTATTATCACACTTATTACAGGCGTTTTAAGACTGGCAAGCTCAAATAGATTTTGTGCGATAGCCATAGCCTGTCCGCGTTCCTCCGCGCCTATTCCCGGATATGCGCCATTTGTGTCTATAATGCACACTACCGGCCGTTTGAATTTTTCGGCCTGTTTCATTAGTCTAAGTGATTTTCTGTAGCCTTCGGGGTGAGCCATGCCAAAGTTCTGCTGCATTCTCTCTTCGAGGCTTGAACCCTTGTGCTGGGTAATCACGGTAACAGGCATATCATTTAGCATCGCGATTCCCGCCTCTATTGCTTTGTCATCGCCATAAAGCCTATCCCCGCGAAATGCTATAAAATCATCAAATAAAACATCAATATAGTGCTTTCCAACAGGCCTTTCCGGGTCACGAGCCTTTTGAACAGTTTTCCAAGCAGCTGTGTCTATTTTTTTTGGAGTCATGATTTATCCCCTTTCTTTTTTTGGGGCACATGCATTTTGATTATCTTTGAAAGCAGTTGTTTCATCTCTTTTCTTTGAACAATTGCATCTATCATTCCATTTGCCAGCAAGTATTCCGAACGCTGAAACCCATCCGGAAGCACTTCTTTAACGGTTTGCTGTATTACTCTCGGCCCCGCAAACCCGATTAATGCTCCGGGCTCGGCCAAAATAATATCTCCCTGCATTGCAAAGCTTGCGGCCACGCCTCCCGTGGTTGGATGTGTCAGCACGCTTATATATAATAAGCCGGCCGACGAATGTTTATTTATAGCGATAGAACATCGCGTCATCTGCATCAAAGAGAACATGCCTTCCTGCATTCTTGCTCCGCCTGAAGCGCTAAATATCACAAGGGGGAGCTTGTTCTGAGTGGCATAGTCTGCTATGTTTACGATTTTTTGCCCAACAACAACTCCCATAGATCCCATCATAAACATCGAGTCCATAACAGCAGTTGCTATTTTTACACCATCAATATTACCAGTGCCTGTAATAACAGCTTCTTTTAATCCCGATTTCTTTTTATTTTCTGATAGCTTCTTTTTATAATCGGGGAAATTTAAAACATCATTGGTCTTAAGTCCCGTATCTTGCTCTACAAAAGTGTCTTTATCAAACACCTGATCTATTCTGTCTTTCGCCCTCATCCTAAAATCGCTGTTGCAAAATGGGCAAATCGAAGAATTTGTCCGCGCAAGCTCCTCAAGAACGTTCCTGCCGCAAACAGAGCACTTAATCTCGCTTACAACGCTGTGTTTTCTCCTGCTGTTTACACCGTTTCCCTTTTCCGAAAATATATTTTTCATAGGCGCGCCTCCAAATAGTGCGGCAACATCTTTTGTTCAATCCATTTTGTGTGAACTTTACCGCTTTGATATTCAGGATGCTCCAGTATAGCAAGATGAAAATCTGTGTTGTGCTTTACTCCCTCAATTTCAAGTTCGCTTAAAGCCTGATGCATAACCTCTATACAGCTTTCGCGGTCTTCCGCATGTGCAATGACCTTCATTATCATAGAATCATAAAAAGGATATACCCTATCTCCAGGCACAACTGCCGAATCTATTCGCACACCCATTCCGCCCGGCAAAGAAATTGAGCCGAGTTTTCCTGGAGAAGGCGCAAAATCGTTAAGAGGGTCTTCCGCGTTTATTCTGCATTCAATTGCATAGCCTTTAGGCTCCAAATCCATTTGATCTATTGAAATCTCATGCCCCATAGCCGCCATTATCTGAGCCTGAATTAAATCAACTCCAGTTATCTGCTCTGTAATTGGATGCTCCACCTGAATTCGGGTGTTCATTTCCATGAAATAATAGTTGCCTTCATGGTCAGCCAAAAATTCAACTGTGCCAGCATTTGTATAGCCTGTAGCACGAACAATATTCACTGCTGTCTTATGCATTGCGTCTCTTGTTTTTTCGGGTATAAGCAATGCCGGGGCTTCCTCCACAAGCTTTTGATTTCGTCTTTGAAGAGAGCACTCTCGTGTATTAAAATGAGATACATTCCCAAAATTATCCGCCAAAACCTGAACTTCCACGTGGCGAACATTGGTTAATAGCTTTTCTATGAAAATCCTGCCATCGCCAAAGGCGCTTAGGGCTTCATTTCTTACTAAACTAAATTGTTTATCGAAATCCTCGAGTGTTTCCACTATTCTGATTCCCATACCACCACCGCCGGCGGCGGCTTTTAAAAGCACGGGATAACCAATTTCTTTGGCAGCGTGTTTTGCACGCCTTAAAGAACTTATGGCTTCATCCGTACCCGGAACCATAGGAACATTAAGATTTTTTAAGCTTTTTTTAACAAGGAGTTTGTCGCCCATAGCTTCCATGACATCAGCAGACGGACCAATCATTGTCAGTCCTTCATTGTCGCACCATCTTCTGAATGTCGCGCTTTCCGCTAAAAATCCAACACCCGGGTGAACAAATTGTGCGTTATAGGCACGTGCAACCGCCAAAAGTGCCGGTATATTTAAGTATGAGCTATCGAGGCTTCTTTTTCCTATGCAGACACAATTGTCCGCCAAGCGCGCATGCAAAGAATCTGAGTCTGCATCAGAGCATACCGCAACTGTTTTTAAACCCATTTTATGACAAGCACGAATTATTCTTACTGCAATTTCGCCTCTATTGGCGATTAAAACCGTATCCATATTGGCCTACAGGACATCATAACGCACAAGCACCTGCCCTGCGTCTACAATATCTTCGTTGGAAACTTCAACTGAAAGAATCACACCGTCTTCGGGCATATTGATAGTATTCATCATTTTCATTGCTTCAAGTATGCAAATAGGTTGCCCTTTTTTAACCTTGTCTCCTTCTTTTACATAAGGAGGATCTTCAGGCCCGGAAGCACTATAAAAAGTGCCGTGAATCGGAGCCGCTATAGCTTTGCCAGGTTTTTCAGCCGGAGCGAAATCTTCAATAGCTGTTTCAATATTGCTATAATTATTTTGAGTTCTTGCTTCTTTTGCAAGTTCAGCATTTAAGCTGTGTTTTATTTTAATCGTCAGGTCTTCACTTTTCACTGTAAGTTCTGCAATATTAAGCTCAGAAAGTTCTTTGACCAGACTATATATTTCATCTTTAGTATATTTCATATTGTCCTACCTATTTATTTTTGTCCGCGTGTCAAATGAATAACACCGCGTAAGGCTCAAGCAATAATCCCCGCTTCTTATAGCCTTTTAACCATGATAAAAAGAATTAGCATACCGCTGGATTTTTTCAAATACCTCCTTTGCTAACTATTTTTATGGAAGTAAAACAATGAGAGTGTCAGTAATAAATAAAAAATTAATATAAAATGATTTCGAACGCGACAAACGCTAATAAACTCATTACTTACTTACATATATATTTATAAATAAGGCTAATTATATTTTCTTACAAAGTAATCATTAACCTTACTTAAAGCCAGTTCTAAAACTTCAAGCTCTTCTGGAGCCAAGTCACTAATGACATCTCTTATCATCTCATCATGAAATTTCGCATGAATCTCTTCAGCACTTTTTGCTTTATCCGTAAGCCATACCTCAACCATACGCCTATCAGAAGATTTTCTCGAACGCTCCACATACCCTTTTCTGACCAAGTTATCGATTGCAACTGTAAGCGTACCCTTTGTAACCCTTACATTTTTGGCAAGTAAAGTCATGTTTGTGTGACTCAATCTCGACATTTGTTCAATGATATGAAAGTCTCTCATCGAAAGGTCTTTGAACTCCCCTTTTCTTAAAAAGCTTTCTTCTATTGAAAGAATATCATTAAACAAATCGACCAAAAGATAATTTAGTGTCCCATAGGCGTTTTGGTTTTCATTTTTCATTTTGAGCCTCGAACTATTTGATAATCGACTTTTTGTAATTTATCATAATTTGAAGACAAAGTCAATTATATCTGGGGCATTTACGCAATGTTCACAATAAGTTTTAAAATAAAGTTAAGAGAATATATGTCATTTATATATACAATATTTCACATAAAAAATACTGATCAACGATAAGAAAACTTAAAAAAGATGTAATATTTATATTTTAGCTTTGTCCATATAGTGTATAATGATTAGTATAAATTTGTACGGGGAAATATTATGCAAAATAAAATTATTAAAGCTCAGCAATTATTGGATATAACCGGTCAGATTTCAAACCCCGGCTATGCAACTGATTTGCTTTGGCAATACTCACGCAGTGATATTAAGGCACCAAAGTTTAGAATTAAAGAATGGGATTATTACATTGCTGTAAATGACGATTTCGCAGTGGCAATGACGATTGCCGACAACGGCTACATGGGTTTTGTGTCCGCTTCAATTATGGAATGGGAAAGCAAAAAAAACATAACATCTGCAGTTATAACGCCTTTTCCTTTAGGTAAATTTAAAATGCCGAACACATCAAAAGAAGGGGACGTAGTTTTTGCAAATAAGCGTGTATTCATGAGCTTTTCACATCAGAGTGGTGACAGATTACTTGAAGTTGATTTCGATGACTTTGATGACGGGCAAACTCTTTCGGGAAGCCTCCTTTTGCACCAGGACACATCAGCAGATACAATGGTTATCGCTACCCCGTTCGCTAAAAACAAAAAGGCTTTTTATTATAATCAAAAGATAAACTGCATGCCGGCTTCCGGCGAAATCACACTTGGGGAAAAAGCATACAAGTTTGACAAAGACACATCCTTCGGCACTCTGGACTGGGGACGCGGTGTATGGACTTACTCCAACACTTGGTACTGGGGCAGTGCTTCGGGAACTCTTGACGGCAACCTGTTTGGTTTCAACATAGGCTATGGCTTCGGCGACACATCGGCCGCAACGGAAAACATGATTTTCTATAATGGCAAGTCGAATAAATTCGACAAAGTTGAATTTCACATCCCCGAAGACAGCTTTTTAAAACCGTGGCGGTTCACCAGCAATGATAACCGATTCGAAATGGACTTTGTTCCCGTCCTCGATAGATTTGATGATACGAACATCGGAATTATCCGCAGCAATCAGCATCAAGTGTTCGGCAGGTTCACAGGAGTTTCCGTGCTGGATGACGGCACACAAGTAGAGGTTAAAGATTTATTAGGGTTTGCGGAGAAGGTTCACAATAGGTGGTAATATATTGTATATTCACAACGATATAGAGTAAATAAACCACAAATCGTTATTGATCGCTAACGCTTGGGCTTCGATGGTGCTAAACTTAACTTAAATTCGTGGGTGAATTTAGCAAACTATATATCATGTAATATGAACACTAATAGCTCTTCATACTATTGTGGTTAATATTCGACTTCAAGTTTATATCTTATAGCCCCTGAGTAAGTTTTGTATAAAAACCTCTTAAGCCACTCGTCTCAATGTCCCAATTTATTTGTTCTTGTTACTTTTCCAATCCTTATAAAGGCAAAACGCCGTTGCCGAATTCACCAGATATTCCAACGCAATATCTTCAAGTTCATCCTTGAAAACTTTCCAACCTTCTTCTATCGAAACATTGTGCGTTCTTAATACTTTTTCTATTGAATTAGATAATATAAATTTATCGTAACTACTTAAACCGCAATATTGTATATTAATTTCAATGTTTGTCAATCTGCTGCCCGTTACTTCTCTTGCAGCATTACATCGTTTTTCACTAGGCATTAGGCTCTCCTTAATTTTAATATGCAAATATAGAAATAATAAGTAAATTTCCACATATTTATTATAATTAAAAAAGCTACAACTTACAATATAATCCATCAATTTGAATATGTGAATATTTGCATAATAAAGTTTTGAAAGCCACTAGTACTCCTCAATTTTGAATTGCTGATTTGATTCTCTCCCAAGCATCTTTTTTTGCTTTTCAATGTTAACTTAAAGAATGATTCCCTGGTACAGCCAGGGGTTTTCACAGACAATAACAAAAAGAAACCCACTTCTGGGTTTCTTTCATTTGAATTAATCTACTCACAAAGAGTTCTTTAAATGTCACTAGACCAGGTGAGGTCAATGACCATATGAGTGCGCGTATCGCGATATACGCAATCGAAACGAGGTACGTTGGCCTCACCTAGAACTTGCGGCATTTAAAGTGTTCTAATACTTGTCGCGTTTTGTATAAGTCGTATGCAGCAATTCATGCGAATGATGTCCCAAAGGCTTACCCAAAAACTCTTCATACAGCTTCGTTATGTCAGGATTCTCATGGCTCTTGCGCAGTTTCTTGCCTTCATCTTCAGTGTAAAGAGACTGCATCCTCTTCTTGCGCACTTCCAAATCGTCGCTTCGTGGCTGTCCTCCGCCAGTTATGCAGCCGCCCGGGCATCCCATTACTTCGATAAAGAGATAAGGGCTTTTGCCATCTTTAATTTCATCCAAAAGCTGAGCTGCGCCGGAAAGTCCACTTGTTACGGCAACCTTCACTTCAACGCCATTTAAGAAGCTCCAAGCAGGCAGGCAGTCTTCAAATGTGATAGCCGCAGTCTTTATCCTATCAAGACCCACTATTGGAGTTACATGCAGGCCGTCAAATGGTAGTTCTCGTCCTGTGAGCAATTCATACACTGTACGCAAAGCAGCTTCCATAACTCCACCTGTTGTGCCGAATATGTCAGCAGCTCCGGTTGAAAGTCCCATCGGGCTATCAAAGACATCTTCTTCTAGGTTTTTAAAGTCGATGCCCGACTGCTTAATCATTCTCCCAAGTTCACGGGTTGTAAGAACCGCATCTACATTTGGCACACCGTCATTTACCATTTCTGGACGTGTAACCTCATATTTTTTAGCAGTACACGGCATGATTGAAACCACATACATATCCTTGGGCTCCACGCTTACCTTCTTGGCAAAATAATTTTTCACCAGTGCGCCAAGCATCATGTGGGGAGATTTGCAAGAAGACAGATTGCCTAACTGATCGCCATAATAATGTTCAATGAACTTAATCCAGCCGGGTGAGCAGCTTGTAATCATAGGAAGAACAGGCGCGGAGGTCAAATGGTCCGACATCCCTAGCTCTTCGACTTTTTTGTCATCGATTTTGCCAAGCGAATGGAAATAGCTTACCACTCTCGATAAAAACTCTGTTCCTTCTTCCATGATAGTAAGGTCAGCCGTAAAGTTTGTATCAAACACATGGTCGAAGCCGATTTCACGCAGTGCGGAAACCATCTGGCCTGTGACCGATGTGCCTATCGGATAGCCGAACTCCTCGCCTAAAGCGGCGCGGATAGCTGGAGCTGTCTGCACCACAACCGTTTTGGTCGGGTCAGCAAGCGCCTGCCAAACATCTCCGAGAGAGTCTTTTTCATGAATGGCGTTTGTCGGGCACACCACTGTGCATTGGCCGCAGTTGGCACATGAAGCGCTTCCCAAAAGAAGATCGTTGCCGGGTGTGATTTCAGTGGCGAATCCCCTGCCCTGAGCATTTAGTATGCCAAGCCCCTGTACCTCGTTGCAGATTGTAACGCAGCGTCTGCACAGTATGCATTTCGCGGGGTCACGCACAACTGAAGGGCTTGAGTCATCCACGAATATCTTGGATTTTTCGCCTTCAAAGCGCGATTCACTCACTTGGATTATCTCTCCCAAGCTTTGAAGTTCGCAGTCCTGATTGCGTCCGCAGCTTAAGCAGTCCTTCGGATGATCCGATAAAATAAGCTCGTATAAAACTTTTCTGCGCTCGCGTACTTTTTCAGAATGTGTCTTTACCACCATTCCTTCAAAGATTGGTGTTACGCAAGAAGCCTGAAGCGTACGCGCTCCTTCCACTTCTACAATACATATACGGCAAGAACCTATTTCGTGTATGTTTTCCAAGTGGCAAAGTGTTGGTATATTTATATTGTTTTCTTTGGCGGCCTTCAGTATGGTCCACCCTTTTTCAGCTTGAATATTTTTCCCGTTTATTGTTAAATTGACCATCGTGACCTCCCTAATTTCTTCTATCGCAGCGCAGGCATCTCATGGCCTCTGCAACCGCGTTCAGTCTGTGGAATCCTAAAGCGACTTCTTCATTTGTGTTTTTTCGCGTTTCAGGATCCAGATATTTCATTTCAAAACGTTCGTGTTCTAAAAACTCTTCGATATCTTCAGGCATCGGTATATCGATTTTCTCGCCCTTGTTAAGCTCGCCTTTTCCGCCCAGATGTATATCGATATATTTGGCTACGTTTTTGCCATCCGCGATTGCTGTAATCACAACATCCGCTCCGCGAACAACATCGCCGCCCGCGAACACGCTGTCCATTGTGGTCATCATGGTAGAGCCGTCAACTACGAACGTTCCCCATCTTGTTATTTCCACTTCGTCTTTTGAAACAAACGGAAGATCCGAATATTGGCTGACAGCCGGGATAATAATATCCACGTCAAACTTAAACTCGCTGCCCGGAACCTCTTTTGGCACCTTGCGTCCGCTTGAATCAAAGCCTTCCAAAGCCATATCAACAAAGCTTATGGACTCAACTTTTTTATCACCGTTGATTTTTAGTGGATTTGTGAGCTCGTGAATCTTAACTCCTTCTTCGATAGCATCCCGTATCTCACGTGCGTCTGCAGGCATGTCAGCAACTGTTCTTCTATAGAAGATATGCACTTCCTTTGCCCCCATTCGAACTGCTGTGCGAGCTGCGTCAATGGCAGTGTTTCCGCCTCCGATTACAGCTACCACACCGCTTAATCTTTCGGTTTTTCCAAGATTTACGTCTTTCAAGAAATCCAAACCATGGTACACACCATCAAGGCTTTCTCCGGCGATTCCAATTTTGCGTGAATGCTGGGTTCCTGTGGCAATATACACAGAGTCGTGTTTTTCTTTTAGATCTTCAAACGCAATATCTTTCCCGATTTCAGTATTGGTTAGAATATTTACTCCAACCCTACGGATTGTATCGATTTCTTTTTCCAAAATATCTTTGGGCATGCGGTATTCAGGAATTCCAACAGCAAGCATTCCGCCGGCTGTGGGCTGGCTTTCATAGATAGTTACATCATATCCGAGTTTCGCAAGATAATATCCGCATGTAAGTCCGGATGGGCCTGCTCCAATAACTCCTACCGATTTACCGTTTTTGGGGAAGATAAACTCATTGAAAGGCTCGGAGGATTTCATCATTTCGTCTGCCGCGTAACGCTTAAGGTCCGCAATGGCAAGCGGCTCGTCAAGCTGTGCCCTTCTGCATCTTGATTCGCAAGGATGAGTGCATACACGTCCACAAACCGATGGAAGCGGGTTTTCCTGACGTATAAGCTTGTATGCGTCTGTTGCGCGACCAGCGGCTATAAGCGAGATATATCCGGGGACATTAACTCCCGCCGGGCAAGCGTTTTCACAAGGAGAGATAAACATCTCGGCGCAAACGCCTGAACGGCAATACTTGTCGCGAATATGCTCATCGTATTCATCTCTGAAATATTTAATTGTTGAAAGCACTGGGTTTGGCGCAGTTTGTCCAAGTCCGCAAAGAGCTGTGTCTTTTATGGTCAAACCAAGTTCAACAAGCTTTTCAACATCGCCTTCTTTTCCTTTGCCCTGAGTAATGTTTTCAAGTATTTCAAGCATACGCTTTGTGCCAAGCCTGCATGCAACGCATTTGCCGCAGGATTCCTCCTGAACAAATTCCATGAAATAGCGCGCAACGTCAACCATGCACGTGTCTTCATCCATGCAGATGAGTCCGCCCGAACCCATTATCGCGCCAAGCTCAACCAAGGATTCATAATCCATTTTTGTGTTTAAATGCTCAGCTGTAAGACATCCTCCCGAAGGGCCGCCCGTTTGTGCCACTTTGAATTTTTTGCCATTGGGGACTCCTCCGCCAATGTCAAAGATGATATCTCCCAAAGTTGTGCCCATGGGAACTTCTATGATTCCTGTATTATTAATATCCCCGGCTAAAGCGAACACTTTCGTACCCTTGCTTTTTTCTGTTCCGATTTCCGCAAACCATTTCGCGCCTTTTAGAATTACTGAAGTTATATTTCCAAAAGTCTCTACATTGTTAATTATTGTCGGCTTACCGTATAATCCTTTGTCGGAAGGATAAGGGGGTTTTTGTACGGGTTCGCCGCGCTTTCCTTCTATTGAAGCAATAAGGGCAGTTTCTTCTCCGCACACAAACGCGCCTGCGCCAATACGTATATCAATATCAAACGAAAAATCAGAGCCAAGAATATTTTCTCCCAAAAGCCCTTTCTTGCGCGCCATTTTTATTGCCGCTTCCAAGCGCTCTATTGCTATAGGATATTCCGCACGCACATAAACTACGCCTTTTGAAGCTCCTATCGCATATCCGGCTATTGCCATACCCTCAATTACGAGATAAGCATCACCTTCAACCAAGCATCTATCCATGAATGCGCCGGGATCTCCTTCATCCGCGTTGCAGATTACATATTTTTGATCACCCTGAGAACGGCGAGCGAGCATCCACTTTACGCCTGTTGGGAATCCTCCGCCTCCTCTGCCGCGCAAACCCGAGTCTTCAACTTCTGAAATTACTTGTGCAGGAGTCATATCATTAAGCACTTTGCTTAAAGCATAATAGCCTTCATTGGCAATATATTCATCAAGAGACGAAAAATCAATTGAGCCGCAGTTTTTCATAACAACTTTGAGCTGGCTTGTGAAATATTCGATATCTTTTACATGAGGAATAGCAATTCCCGTTTTCTTGTCAACATAGCAAAGCTCTTCAACAATTTCGCCGCCCAGTATATGTTTTTCAACTATTTTTTGCACACCTTCAGGAGTTAAACTGCAATAGAAAACTCCTTCCGGCTGAACTATCATCGTGGGACCAACCGCGCATGTTCCCATACAGCCCGTAAGCTTTACATTGATTTCACTTCTAATGCCTGTGTCTATCAGTGCATTCTCCAGCGCTTCGTGCGCAACTTTGCAATCAGAAGAAATACAGCTTGCACCATAGCACATTAAAATAGTCTTTTTGAATTTCTTTTCATTTTCATTGAATTGTTTCTTAATCAGTTCTAAATCTTTTATGTTTTTTATTATATCTGTCATGTTCCCCCCTACACGTATTGGTTCAAAATTTCTTGGAGTTTGTTCGGATTTACTCTTTTATGAACCGTATCATTGATAGAGATGGCCGGCGCTAAGCCGCATGCACCGATACAACGCATAACTTCCAAAGAAAATCTTCCGTCTTCGGTGGTCATGCCGATATCGATTCCCAGTATTTCTTTTATTTTGTCAACGATTGCTTTTCCTCCGCGCACGTAGCAGGCAGTACCCAAGCAAATCTGAATTGTATACTTGCCTTTTGGCTGAGTTGAAAAGAATGAGTAAAATGAAATTACACCGCTCATTTTGGACATTGACATATCCATCTCTTGAGCAATGAATTTCTGAACTTCAACAGGCAGAAATCCGAATATAGCCTGTGCCATGTGAAGAATCTGAATGAGATTTTTTTCATCAGAGTTAAACTCGCAGATAACATCCTTTAGCATAGCGTACTGCTGATCTTCAGTGAGTTGACCGCATTTAGTTACTTCCGTTTGTTGCATCTTTACCTCCGCATATTTCTTGTGTCGTTTTGTTAAGTCGTCTTTAGTATAAAAAACAATCCAAGTTCATTACGTCTTGAACTTAAAAACTTTTCATAGAGAAAAATATGGTGCCGGAAAGCTGGGCATCATTTTTATGCTTGGACGTTAATTTTTTTTGGGGCCGGAAAAGATTGATAATTCTTTAACAATTACCTGCAAAAAAAATGCTCTAAAGCATAGCTTCGGAATATAAAATTTTAATATATTACGGAATTCATTTTTTTTGAAATGAACCCCGTTATCTACGCTACTATATTTTTAATTATTTTAGAGTTCTGGCGATTTCGTTTAACTCCCTAATTTGCTGATTCAATTTTTCGAGTTCCTGTTCATGAAAATTAATTTGCTCCCTAAGTTTAAGCTTCTCCTGCTCAAATTCTTCGAGTGCAGGAATATTCATGCTTTGGAGTTCAGCATCTATTGCTTCAAGCTCTTTGTTATACTCATCCCAAACCTGCTTTAAATTATCATCAAAATATTTATTCTTGATGTACTTCTCTACTGAATTTATAACAAGCAAAAGGTGGCTTTTTTTCCTAATGAGTGTAACGATTTGATTCATAACAAGCCTCCGAAAAACAATATTGTGAAATATGTATCAATTATAGCGTATCTTTTTATTTATTTCAAATGAATTTTTTAAAAAGCTTGACATTTTTCTTGACAGACTTCACAATAAATAACAGCTGTTATTTTTTAAGCGTAAGGACATGAATAATGCAGATAAAAAAAGAAGAAGTAAAAAATAAAATAATACAGAGTGCAAAGGAAGAATTTCTGAATAAAGGATTCGAAAAATCTTCCATACGAACTATTGTAAAAAAAGCAGAAACTAACATTGGTAATTTCTACAACTATTTCAATAGCAAAGAACAGCTATTTGAAGTCTTGGTTGACGACTTCTACAATCAATTCAAATATCTTATGGAGAATCATCATTCAGGAGAAATAAGCGCCGAGGTGCTAATTAGTAAAGACCTCAATGTTTGGAGGGAATTTTTATCTGAACTAATAAATCCTTTAACGTTAATGCTAAATGATAGATTATTATTGCTTTTGGAATATAGCAAAGATACAAAATATGAAAACGCAAAAAATGAATTGTCAGAATTGTTATCACAACACTTTATAGAGCATATAAGAGAATTCTCGCCAAACTATAAGCATGAAATTATGGGTCAAATCATTTCACATCAGATAATAGCGGCGATAGTCGAAATAATTAAGTCCATAGAAGACTTAGAAAAAAGGCGACAATTAATTATAGAAGAAATACTATTTGTAGCAATAGGCGTAATGGGGCTACTAAAGGAGTAATAAATGATATCGATAAACCACCTTAACTACACATACAAGCAATCACAAATACACGCAATCAAAGACATAAGCTTCGAGATTGCACCTGGTGAGGTGTTTGGTTTCTTAGGTCCAAATGGTGCAGGAAAAACTACGACCCAACGTCTTATCATCGGTCTTCTTAAAAACTACGAAGGAAGTATCAAAGTTTTTGGCAATGAACGCAAGGATTTCGGAAACGATTTTTTTGAAGAAGTCGGAGTGGCTTTCGACTTTCCAAACCTATATCTAAAGCTTACGGGCATGGAAAACCTCAAGCTTATTCGCTCCTATTACCAAAATCAAAACGGCAGTCTTGAAGAGCTTTTTGAAATGGTGGGACTTTTAAAGGACAAAGACACAAAGGTGGAAAGCTATTCAAAGGGTATGAAGATGCGACTCAACTTTATTCGCTCCATCATGCACGATCCAAAGCTTTTGTTTTTTGACGAACCCACCTCCGGACTCGATCCTGTAAATGCAAAGATCATCAAAGATAAAATCTTGAACCTAAAAAAACAGGGTAAAACTGTGTTTCTCACTACTCACAATATGACTGTCGCCGAACATCTTTGTGATAGAGTCGCATTTATCGTCGATGGACTGATACCTATAATAAACAATCCCAAAAAGCTAATGACCGATTTTGGCGAAGACAAGGTAATAGTTGAATACGATGAAAATAGCAAACTAATTGCCAAAGAATATTCACTCAAGGCTCTAAACGGTAGCGATGAGTTTATAAACATCGTAAAAACAAAAAGCATAAAAACTATCCACACCAAAGAAGCGACTCTTGAAGAAATTTTTATAAAGCTCACAGGAAAATCATTATGAGGCCGGCTATGAATATCAATTCTTCATCAAAAAGAACATGGACATCCCTTAAATCAGACTTGATTTTTCAAATTAAACAGGGATTTTTGGCTGTCTATATCGCGATTGCGGTGATTTATATTATCATTCTTTCTCAGTTGTCCGAAAAGATACTGGACTATGTTATCCCGGTTCTGATTTTCAGTGACCCTTCAATACTCGGCCTACTTTTCATGGGCGGTATGCTGATGCTTGAAAAGGAGCAGGGCATAGCCAACGCTCTGGCCGTAACTCCCCTGCGATTTTATGAGTACATCGCCTCAAAGGCTGTTTCACTGGGAGCAATCTCCGTTGCCGTTTCGCTTACAATAAGCCTTGCTGCCTTCGGCATCGCTGCGAATTATTTCTATATAATAATTACGGTATTGCTAATATCGGTAATGTTCACGCTCATTGGATATATCGTCGGGCAAAGCTGCTCGGGAATAAACCAGTTTATCCTAAAATCCGTGCCGTATATAATTATAACCGTCGTGCCATGCTTTGCCCTCATCGGCTTTAAGCGCTCCTGGCTGTTTTACGCCTTCCCCACCGTGTCTGCACTAAAGCTATTAATCGGCGCATACGTCGGGATAAAACCGCTGTGGGCGTTGGCGATAATATTTTACGTTATTGCATGGGATGTTTTGCTTATGATACTGGCAAAAAAGACTTATGAAAGGAATTTTCTCTGAGGTAACTCCATAATTAATATGATGCATCTAAAAAATGATATAAAACAGATATTTAAAAATCCGATAGTAACGATTTTGTTTATACTACCGCTTTTTCTTGCGGTTTTCGGACGGATTATAATAACGGTCCTGATCCCCTACCTAAATCAATATTTTGCGCTCGACCCTTCGCCGTACTTTAGCTTTATCCTTGCCGCGATGATAACGGAGGCTCCCGTGTCTTTGGGAATAGTAACCGGCTTTATCATGTTGGATGACCGCGACGGGAACATCTTCGACCTTATGCGTGTAACCCCCCTAGGCTCTTCAGGATATATCCTAAATCGTCTCGCCTTCCCTTACGCCGCATCGTTTTTGTTTACTTTCATCGTTTACTTTATTATAAACATCTATCACCTGTCCATGGTTTCGCTCATCTTGCTTGCGCTGCTAATGGGACTGATTTCGATCATCATCTCACTATGCATGTTTTTTATCGCAACAGACAAAGTAAAGGGCTTAACCTATGCCAAGGCGTTAAATTTGTTCTCGCTTTTCACCCTGGCCGATTTACTGAATCTAAAGTGGTTTTCTTACTTTTCACACGCTGTGCCCTCCTATTGGGTGACGAAGATAGTGCAAAATCCGACAGCTTTGAACATCATCTTCGCCTTTGGAGTTAGCGCGGTTTGGGTCGCAGGAGTGTTTTGGATTTATGCGAAAAAGCAGAATTAGTAAGTTGCACAAAATAAGAATGTATGATTATTTACAACCTTTGGCCATAAAAAAACAATACAATAGTTAATTACTCACCGGCTCCAAAAGATACCCAACCGTTGTTAAGACTTTATATAATTTGCGGTTGGAGGTTTCGGATTCCGGGGAAAAGAGCCCACCGTAACTCTCCCAAAACTTTTCGTCGGTTTTGTAAAGATAAACATAATCGTAGCCCTCTTCCAAAAGAATGTTTTTAAAATCATCACTGTCAACATTCAAAGTGGACGGATCCACATCGTCGAACTCTTTCCCCAAGCTCCAAAAAACCCAATTAAGATATCTAGGGGCAATCTCATATCTAATCCAAGCATTCGCGCTCCAGTCGCTTAAATATGTCGAATTATCATATTCCTGAGAAATAAAATAAATCTTATCTCCCGCATCGGTATTATTTTTTATTTCAGAGGCATACTGGATAACTCCTTTATGCACACCCGCTTCTCCCCTTAATCCGTAGTTGTAAACAGTACCCATCGCGGGAGTTTCCCTGCTTAAAAAAGCGAGTAAAATAACAGCCGCGACGATTTGCCTTTTTTCTTCCTGCCAGATACCATCAGATAACGCTATATATCCTGTTATCCACATCGCCACAAATACGATTGAGCTTCCAATATATCTGTGCATCGCAGCATAGTCGGCCGCTTCGATTTCAATAAATACATCTAAATATGCAACAATCAAAGCAAAGGCGTAAAACAGCATGCACAAGGCCATATAAGCCGACTGTGCCCCAAAGCTTTTTACATGCTCTTTTTTTAAACACAGCAACCCACACGCAACCGTAAATGCGATAATCATCCCGATAAGGTTTCGTATTTGCCATCCAAAATATCCTTTAACAAAATATTTTTCCCAATAATTGATAAAGATTACTTGGTCATTATAAGAAAGCGAAGATAAAAATCCAGAGTATACTTTGTATAAGGTTAAAGCCGCAAACAAACACATTACAGCAAGCGTAGTTTTATACAGCAAGCCTACTCTTTTTCCTTCTTTGTTTTTTTTGACCACAAGAAAAACAAAGAACGCAGCAACAACAACTGTGACTATTATAAGCCCTAAAATTGTTGTTTGTGTTAACTTAGAAACTATCTGCTGATAATCCAGCCGTATGACCATTCCCGCTTCCGCATTGTCTTTGATATTACTTTCATGGGTAACCCGCCTGAAAAGCTCCGCAAATACAAGCGCCGCAGAAAAAGCCGCAAGGCAATATATACCGTGCCGTTTGTCTTCCTTTTTGTTATTGGTGAAATAAATAAGCACCGCAAATCCTATTACGAAAATAGAAAAAAGAATGCCCGTGCCGTTCTTTATATTTCCCAATACAACAACGCCAAACGCCGCAGTTATCTGAGCTCTTGGCCGATTTGGCATTACAGCCAGCATCGCGCTTAAAGCGCCTGCCACAACACCCAAAGGTAGGTCCATAAACATCTTCGGAACAGGGTCTATCACACCTAAAATCATATATGCCATGACAGCATACAATAATACTTTATACCATTTGTCCCACTTAACATCCGAGACGGGTAGAATAATCGCCGTCCACATAATCATCCATCTTCCCAGAAATAAATAGCTTTCGGTATATCCTGCCGTCTTAACCAAAAAGTAGTTAAGCAAAGGCACGCTTAAGGTTTGTACCCCAATATATATTCTGCCGGTTTCATACATCCATTTCGTGGCGTATCCCCAGTGTACCGCCGCATCGGTAATCGCCATGATCTCCCCGCGCATAAAGAAAAAATATATCAAATTTGCCAACAGAAAAACAGCAACACCAGGAGTAAGATAGTTTTTAACCGAAAATCCACTCCTGCTTTTTTTACTGAAAGCCAACAGCGCCAAAGACGTTACAAACAGCGCCGCTGAAAGCCCCACTATAAAATAATATCCAACAACTAAATACCCTACTGCACCAAATAAAAACAGCAGGAATGTAACCGCGCAAAAAGACAAAAACAACGCTTGCTCTATTTTGAATTTTAACAATACTTTTATTGAAAAAGCCAAAACGAACAATAATGTTACCGCTAAAATAAGTCCCATAACTCCCCCTATTGCATTACAATAATATTAATAATATCTCATTTTGTAATATTATTCTACAAAATATTAATCTAACAAGCATTGCTGTTAATTAACCTTGAAAGTTATTTCTATACTGTTTTCTCATAAATATGTCACTTGCCTCCCAACAACAAAAAAGACCCTTCCATAACGGAAGGGTCTCATCAGCCAAATTACTAATCAAAAGAATATCTTCGCAATCTTCAATATCCCCTGCTTCCATGGCACACGATGGGATACACCGCTTTGGTTTTCAAATTTTTCGAGGTTTGCAATATACCATTTGTAGTTGCGCACAAGCGCGTCTTTGTTTGAGTATATTGGTTTAAACCCAAGCACTTCCTCGGCTTTCTCGATACCGACAAACGAATCCTCGCAAGCAGTTTCATACACCCACTTGTATAGCGGCGAAAGATTGAGCTTTTCTAAAAATCTTAGCGTCCATATCATTGGCTTAGCGGGGAACCCTTTTATCTTCTTGCCAAATCCGGCAAAATCAAGCACTGCCTGATAATCTTCCTTCATCGTTGTAAACTCTTTAGCACCTATATTGAATGTGTCGTTTACAACATTTTTATCTAGAGTGGAACAAAGATATATTGAAGCGCAAAGATCATATACGTCCAGCAGTTGATAACGATTGTTCCCACTGCCAATCATGGGAAATCCTTTGCCGTCTTTTGCCCAGTCGTAAAAGAGCGCGAAAACGCCTAAACGCTCAGGTCCAATGAAAGACTTTGGGCGAACTATAGGAACGCACATCCCCTTTTCCCGGTAAGATTTACAGACTTCCTCCGCCGCTATCTTTGCTTCACCGTAAGGACCTACGCCAATAAGATCGTCATCTTCTTTTAATGGATGATGGTCGGGTATGCCGTAAACCGCTGTGGATGACACCTGTATGAAGCGCTCAACTTTATTGTTATAGGCGCTGTCAATCAAGTTTCTCGTGCCATCGATATCAGTTGAAAAAATATCTTCTTCAGAATATAAAGGCAGAGCCGCCGCACAGTGAATTACGATGTCAATGCCCTGCATCGCCTCTTCAACTTTTTCTTTGTCACGGATGTCACCTGTAACTATACGGATTTTATCCTTACAGTCTTCATAATCGAACTCTATCATATCAAAGGTCGTAACTTTTTCGCCCTTGTCAAGCAAATAGCGAATCATGTTAATTCCCAAGAATCCTGAGCCGCCGGTTACCAAATATTTTTTTGCCATAATATTCTCCTAAACTTTTTTCTAATCTATTGTATAGCAATAAATGTTATTATTCAATAAAACTTGGTAAAATTTTAACATTATAATGCTTTTTGTTCTATAATACAAAAGCGACACATCAGCGCCGCTTAATTATAGTTATTTAAAAATCACTTTAACGCTTCCAGTATTTCATCTGCATGATTTTTTGGTGTGACTTTGGGCCATACATGAGAAATATTGCCGGTTTCATCTATGATATACGTGCTTCGGATAACTCCCATATACGTTTTGCCATACATCTTCTTTTCACCCCAAGCCCCATAAGCTTCAAGCACCTTCTTTTCAGTATCGGCCAAAAGATGGAACGGCAGATGATATTTTGTTCTAAATTTCATGTGTGATTCTTCGTTGTCTGCGCTCACACCCAAAACAACCGCTCCCAAGTCCAATATATCATCATAAGCGTCCCTAAACGCGCAGGCTTCTGTTGTACATCCGGGAGTGTCATCTTTAGGATAGAAATATAAAACTACTTTTTTGCCTTTGAAATCGGAAAGTGACACAATCTCACCGTCTTGATTTGGTAATGTGAAATTTATTGCTTTATCATTAATATTCAACATAGTTTTGCTCCTTCCCATAATTTTAATTCATACTATTATTATAGGATTTAAAGGGTTGTTTTGCAATAACAGTCACAATAAATTCATAAAAAATATAAATAATTAACTTTGCTTAAATTATAAAAACAAATCATTTTAGTTCAAAAACGGCAATTTCCTTGAAGGGGCAACATATTGCAACTGCAATTTTTGTAGCTTTGGCATGAATTGGCAAAGGAACATCGACGCACTTTGCTAAAGCTTGCGCAAAATGTTCTTTTTCAACTTGATATCCTATGGTTACATGAGGCACCCAGATATCGTTATCTTTATACATTCTAATGTAATCATTTTCATCATCAAGGTTAATTACATCATATAATTCTTTATGCAGTTTGGTGAGTTCGCTATTTTTTACGGGGCCTAAAAATATATGTCTCGTCTCATCGTTAAAAAGCCCAATGCTTGAGAAAATCAAATCAAAACTATCAAATGATTGAGCTAAGTTTTTTAGCTCGTCCAAATAATTATGTTCGCTGTTCCACATAGCCAAAGTAATGTGGGCGGGCATTTTATTGTCCAGAAAATATGCATTGTTGGACACGTCTTTAAGGTTTTCCAGATAACCTTTTACTGTATCATCTGTTTTTTCATCAAAGTATAGCATAACAGCATACTGCATAATCCACCTCTAAATATATTTACATAGATTCTTTGAAAGCTTTATATATCGCTTGATTTGCCGCCTTCATTTGTTCTTTATCAAATTTTAACACTTTCCTGTCATAAGTAAAAATACCGTTGCTTTCGGTTTCCACATCTGTAAGTTGCGTATACACGGAGGCGGTCAGTCCTTTTTTTATAAGCGGCAAAAGCTGCATTGAAATCAGCTTTTCATACGCATCTGAAAGATCCTTTTTGTTTCTGAAAAAGCGGTGTCCGAACTTATCGCCCGCCGGCAACATATTATCTTTTATCTGCAAATTACATCCTCCGTATTCGCTTATAAAATACGCCCTATCGTCCTTCTTGGGGTTGGGCAGCTTTGTCACATATCTGTGTATGCTGTTGAAATCACCCGCGCCCCTATCCACTCCTCCGGATGTGGCGTCCAATAAACGGTTGGGATCTTTTCTTTTGATCCCGCCTGCTATAATCTCAGAATTGTACTGTCCCCATCCCTCACTAAAGGTAGTCCACGCCAGAATGGACGGCACACTGTAAAGCGTGTAAATCATGTCCAATATCTCGCGCTCAAAATACATCCGGTTCATTGAGCTGGCTCGCCCCGCCTTTTTATAGGCTGACTTTGTGGTATCATTCCTCACAGCATTTTCCATCATCAAGAGTGGTGTTTTGCTCTTGCCCACAAGGCTTTTCCCACCTGAAACCATGTCCTGAAAAACTATCATTCCGATTTTATCGGCATGATGATACCATCTTCTTGATTCTATTTTAACATGCTTTCGAATCATATTAAACCCGAGTTCTTTTATCTGTTTTATATCAAATTCAATTGCCTCATCACATGGCGGCGTCATTCCGCTTTCCGGCCAATATCCCTGGTCCAAAACACCGTTTAAAAAAATAGGTTCATTGTTTAAAAAGGTACGCATTATTCCTTTTGAGTCTTTCTTAATTTCAATTTTTCTCATTCCAAAATAGCATTTCACATTGTCGGCTTCGCCTTTTGACAAAAGTCTAACTCCAGCATCATATAAGTATGGATTATCCGGGCTCCACAATATAGGGGAGTCCATGGGGATGTGTATTTCGCTGTTTGTTTCGCCCTTTGATATTGCAATCTGGTTGCCAGTATCTAAAATAGTTATTTCAGCCTGACCTTCAAAATCGGAGTGAACAACAAAAACTACTTCCGAGCTATCCGGATTCGGTGTTATCAGCACATCTAGGATATGTTCTTCAGGAGCATATTCAATCCATACACTTTGCCATATCCCGCTTGTAGCCGTGTGCCATATCTTTTTAGGCGAAAGAGTTTGCTTTCCTCTTTGAATTTGCTGTGAATCCGTGGGGTCATAAACCGCAACATGAAGAGTATTTTCGCCATCTTTGATATTATCTGTAATATCAATGCAAAAAGGAATATATCCGCCTATGTGCTCCCCTGCAAAAACATCATTTATATAAACTTTCGAGTGCCAATCCACCGCTTCAAAATTCAATAGTACTTTTTCGTTTTTCTTTTTCTTTGCTTTAAACACCCTTTGATAATGGAGATATTCGTCGGGCTGCAAAATCCGCCCAACTCCGCTTAAATCTGTTTCAATAGAAAACGGTACTAATATCTCACCGTCCCATGCGTCAGGCTTTTTGTCAAAATCACAAGTTACGGCATAGTTATAAAGCCCGTTAAGGCTTTGCCAGTTTTCACGCACCATCTGAGGTCTGGGATATTTTTTTTCTAAGTCATTAGGGTTGATTTCGTCTGCCCATTTTATTTTGATATGATTTATTCGCATATTCCATCCGTATACTATATTTATAATAATAAGAATACATTATTTTCACTCTTTTACAAGAATGAATGCAAATAAAAATTGAGTTCATTAATATTCGAGTTTAAATCGACTGCTTTTTTATTATCGAAAAGCTTACTCCATCTTCCACGTTTTCCGCTTTTGCCTCATATCCGAAAATCTCAACCGTGCGTTTTACAATGGAGAGTCCTATACCGAAATTCCCGTCAGCGCTTTTCTCATATGTATCAAATATTTTAGGTAAAATCTTCTCATCAATTTTTTTACCGTCATTTGCAATCATTAATTTATCCGGTTCTAACTTGATTGTTATTTCGCTATTCGCATAGCGCAATGCGTTGTCCAAAATATTTTGCGCGCAGATAAACCACGATTCCCTATCGCCCAAAAATTCGGCATCCAATAAGTCAAGACTAATTTTTATCTTATTTTGATAACCGTAGAGTCCTGCAAGCTCGTCCAGCAAGCTTTTCATGTCTGTCGTGCCCGCTGTGCTGACATTGGTGTCTATATAGCCTAGCCTGGAGAGGTTTAGAAGCTTTGTTACTTTTGCGTTAAGCCTCTTCGTTTCCTTTTTTGCTATCTGCGCCATCTCATCCGCTTTACACATGCCTTCCTCATACGCTTCCGCATATGAAGATATCAAGGTAATCGGAGTTTTTAAATCATGGCTTACTCCTTGTATTATCTCTTGCCTGAGCTGTTCGTTTTCAATTATTTTTTGGCGCATACTCTCAATGTTGTCCACCAAATCACCAATTTCATCTTTGCGTTTTGTGGTTACTCTAGTTTTATAATGATTTTCGCCGATTTTTTTTAAACCAAAAGATATTTTTTTAGTATCATCAATAAACTTTGTTATCCAAATCAGTATAATAATATATCCCAATGAAAATGATATAAGACAAACAAAATAAATCTGTCTTCTTGTCTCCACCACCATAGCGCGCTTTATAGAGCTGTCAGCAATGATTATTAGTGCATCTTCGCTTAACCCAAGTATTCCTTGATAATTGAGTACCACATAATATATTTGCCTGCCATCTACTGTGTTCTCATACCTCGCCTGATATGTGGTTTGAGCCACGGCTCTTCCGATTAGAAGGCTTATTGCCTCCTCGTCTATATATGGCATAATGTTATCTGAGGCAAAGTATGTATTATCCAATTTAATATATTTTATAAAAGCAATATTTTCGGCCGACTCATAGTTTTTCTTGTTCTGTGCAAATCTAATTGCTTTTGCTTCAGCCTCCAGTTTCTCGTATATAGTATTTTCATACAAGTTATCCAACCTGCGCGTGATGAAAACACCCAGCAGAAGGCTCGTTAAAATAAAAGCCGCTATAAATATTAAAGTTATTTGTGTTGCCAATGATAATCTTTTCATCATGTGAGCCTATATCCGTATCCGTAAATAGTTTCAATGCTAAACCCAGGCATTTTTTTTCTTATTCGCTTTACAAGGTCGTCAACCACCCTGTCGCTGCCAAAATAATCCTCTCCCCAAACTTCCGACAATAGTTTATCCCGTGTAAATGATATTCCTTTGTTTTTAAGAAAAAAAAGTATCATATCCATTTCTTTGGAAGTAAGCTGAACATTTTCAGTTCCTTGCGTTACCGTTCTTTTTATATCATCAACCACATATTCTCCGTGAGTTATTGCCGCAGAAGCATTATCTTTGTACGTTCTTTTTATAACGTTATTTACACGAAGCACCATTTCGCGCATTGAAAACGGTTTTGTAATATAATCATCTCCGCCCAGCTCAAGCCCCATTATTCTATCCAATTCCTGATTTCTGGCGGACATAAAAATAACGGGAACGGGATGTGTGTCTTTTATTGCTTTTAACAAGTCATATCCGCTTACTTCTCCACCCAGCATTATGTCCAGCAGCCAAAGCGAAACATCTTCAACAACCGCGTCCATAGCTTTTTCGGCATTTGAAAAGACTCTCACTTCATAGCCCTCTTTTTCTAGATAGCGTTTTGCAAGCGAAAGCAAATCTTTTTCGTCATCCACTACATATATAGTATGCATACCGCACTCCTTTTTATTGAAAATATTATATCACGAAAACAACCACCTTATAAAGCTTCACATAATTTCACACATTTTTCACATTTTTTAAATACATCCGTCTTGTATTATATAAGCATATTCATTAAACTATATTTGAAAGAAGGTATTCCCATGAAAAAGATACTGTTGACAATGTTGGCAATGCTGTTGATAGCAACATTATTTGCCCCAGTCGCATTTGCAGGTTCTAATAATAGCAATAGCAATAGTGATAACGGCAATCGTAGTGCAGAACAACAAGATAAAAAAGACGAGCAGCAAGCAAACAAAGATGCTGTCCAAGAACGCATACAAGAACAAAAGGAAAACCGCGACCAGCTTAAGGAGCAATTCCAAGAACGCATGCTTGAAAGGCAGCAATTGAGAGTAGCAACTAAAGAACAGCTTAGAGAACAGCGTCAGTTGGTGTTGGAATATAAGCAACAACTTAAAGACCTCAAGCTCTCTCTGGAAGACCTTACAGACGAAGAACGCGCTGAATATAAAGATGAATTAATAGGTTTAATGCAGCAAATAAAAGACGCGCAGAGGCAACAGCTTCAAATCGCGAGAGCCTACAGAGGCGAAATCAAAGAAATATTCCCCGGGGTCAGAGCCGGGCAAACTCCCACTGAAGACGAAGTGGAAGAAGTAGTCGATGTTTTAGGTGATATTTAATAATTAAGTAAGCTTGCAAAGATTATGCCGTTGAAATTACGGCATAATCTGCATGGAGGAAATATTGAAAAAAACTTTTATACTTTTACTAATTGTTCTTTTTGTGCTATCAGGGTGTTCAAATAATTCCGCACCCTCTTTAGACAATGAAAATATATCTCCAGTTGAAGCTCTAGAGGCCGCAACTGAAGAACCCAATATAAACGAGTCTTATCAAATTGAGACTCAAGAGTCAGAAACCATGCCTGATGTTTCTTCGCTAAAAGAGAAAATGGCTCTTATTGGTTTTGAAGAAGTGTCAGGGTATTATACGCGAAACGCTATTGAGGAAGACGTTGAATATATGGAGATGTTTTCCTTCGAAAAAAATACTTTCGTACGGATTTCAACAAATGATTTGGAGCGCGAGGTATTTGCATACAACTATCAGTCGGATGATTTCACCTACATATATTATTTTGACGGTGAATTGGCCGCGAAAACTAAAATAAATGTTGATACCGGAGCTGTGCTTGAAGACTCCGATGGCTATGCGGAACTTTTAAGCGCTAGTGCCGATGAACTTAAAATTTATTTTAGCGATTTATTGGAAGCCGCGGGGCTAAGCCCCGATGAACTTTACTAACCTTGTCCACTTAGTGGAAGTAGTGCATCATAATTTTTTTACCCGGATTTTTATCCGGGTTCTTTTTTTGCCTTGCCGAAAATTTTTATTGAACCTATTCAGTTAAACTTCCTATCTCAGAAGCCTCTATGCCGCAGCTTATAAGCTTGGTTTCAAAGAATAATTCGCCTTTTTCAAACAGCTTAAGACTGATTTCGCCTTCCACACTTTCATAAAGTGTTCTATCCATTCCGTTTCTTGTGGGACCAACGAGAATGTCAAAGTTTTTCGTATAGGCATTGATTTCCAAAATTTCAGTTCCTTTTTTCAGTTCCAAATATACTCCGTTATCAGTTTTCTTAATGCTTTTTATCCTGGTTCCATTATAAGTAGCAAAACGACATTGCTTTTCTCCAATCCCCAAAACGCAAATAATCCCTGTGAAATTTATTAATCCAAGAGGTATGCTTGCAATCGAACACATGAAAGATGCATCGTCCCCTTTAAGGGAAACATTTCCCTGAAGCCAAATCCAAGCGTTGGGAAAAGCCTCCCCCCAGTCTTTTTCTATATAGCCGACAGCATCTGTCATATCATACTTTGTTCCGTCAAGAGTTATGCTCCCTTCCACAGAGTTTTTTAGGCTCAGCACCCCATGATTGCATTCCATATTGGGAACATACGAAAAAGGCCCCATAATTGAGGGCGAAAAAAAGCTGTTTTGAATTTTGGTTTTATCTGCATACGTTAGATCCGCTTTTATTTTAATTTCTTCAGAGTCAATGTCAAGATGCATTTCATCATAAGAAAAAGTGTTTTCTCCCACAGCAACAGAGAAACTGTCTTTTTTATATTTAAAAGCGTCATAAGGGAATCTTATATATTTGCTTTTTTGTTTTAGGCTTGTGATTATTTGTATAAAACTATGGTCATCAGATTTATTTTTTGTCCGCGACACTCCACAAATAATTGAGATTACAAAATCATCTTTTGCTGAAACATGTTTAAAGTACCATCCTTCGAAATATGGGCGGGTTTTTTCTTTTCCGTGATAATTCTCGGCCTTTCGAGCAAAGATTTTATGTTTCATATTAGGTGCTCCTCTTCTTACAGTTGAAGAAAGAATGTTTTTTCCTATTAGCTTACAAAATGAATGTTAAAGAAAGCCCTGAAACCAGGGCTTTCTTTAAGCAAAAATTATTTTATTAGTAGGCTTTTGTGAGCAATTGAAAATATGCCTTTTCGTGCGAGCATACCGGGCAAACACCAGGTGCCTCTGCACCTTCGTGAGTATATCCACAATTTGAGCACTGCCACACAACTTTGCCATCGCGCTTGAACACTTTTCCAGTCTCAATATTATCAAAAAGCGCTTGGTAACGTGCTTCGTGATCTTTCTCTATTTTTGCCACTCCATCAAATAAATCGGCTATTTTGTCAAATCCTTCTTCACGCGCTTCTTTGGCCATTCGGGGATACATGTCAG
Source organism: Christensenellaceae bacterium (assembly GCA_963675575.1). Classification (GTDB taxonomy): domain Bacteria; phylum Bacillota; class Clostridia; order Christensenellales; family UMGS416; genus JAGLOK01. The sequence continues at coordinate 1,033,283 of OY776378.1, read as the reverse complement.
TCCACTCGTAGTTTTCTCCGCCAATGCATGTCGCTAAATTATCAGGCGTGCTGCCTATTCCCGCTAAAAGCTTGTACCAGATTTCAGCATGTTCTTTTTCGTTGCCGGCTGTTTCAAGAAAAAAGTTCGATATCTGTACATAGCCATCCTTTTTTGCTTTTGATGCGAAAAAAGTATACTTGTTGCGCGCCATTGATTCGCCTGCAAATGCCTCTTCTAAGTTCTTTTGTGTTTTAGTTCCTTTAAGATTTTTCATACATTACTCCTTTATATGTAATTTGATAAAAACAATATATATCAGACTATTTAAGTCAGCTATTGTTATTTAAAATAATATCATTTTTTAACAAGTATTGCAACAGAAAAATTATTAAATGAATTTCATAGCTTCTTCTGTCAAAGCAATACTTTGTTGTTCGCGCTTTTGCTCGTTTGACCAGCTTACGCTTTCACAATAGATAACGTCAGCGCCTTTTCGTTTCAATAAAGTACGCATTTGATTCAAAGCGTTTTTAGCTCCCATCCATTTATATGGCAATCCTTGAGTTAAAAGACAAATGACTTTCTTTCCTTCAATCGTATCAATGTTCCTTAAATAATTCTGCATCACTCGGGCTAAATTGAATGCTTCCACGTGCGAACCGAAAATTATCATATCGTATGTCGAAAGGTCAGGTGTGTCGATAAATTTAATATCTCCATTGCTTCTGCTTTCATTTTTAGGAACCCGCAGCTTCAAATAGTCAGTTTTTTGTCCTTTTTCATCTAATAAATCTTTTATTTTGTTTGCCACCTGTTCCGTATGCCCCGTCTGCGAGTGAATAACTATCCCCACATTCATATTTTTGCTCCTCTCTTTACATGAGTTTTGTCTAATCTTCCTTTTATGCAAACAGGTCTTTTAAAGAAGAATCTCCCGCTTCATCAAATATTTGCATATTTATATTTTATTATATCATAATAAAACTTATTTATTATAAATAAGCCATAAATATTATTTAAAATGTATATCTTTGCAGTTTGAAGTAGCCAACTTTTATTGTATAATTAAATTATGATAAAAAATAAAAAAGACAAGCTGATAACAGGTCTCCTTGAAGACGCGAGCATTAGAGTGATTGCTATAAGCTCAAAGAACTTAGCAGAGAACGCAAGAAAAACACATGGCCTTTCCCCTACTGCGACCGTGGCTTTGGGAAGAGTTTTGAGCGCAACGGCAATGCAGGGAGCAATGCTTAAAACAAAAAACGATAAAATATCCATGATTATTGACGGCGGAGGACCTATTGGGCGCATTATATGCACTTCCGACAGTCAGGCAAATGTAAAAGGCTATGTTTCAAACCCAATTGCCGATGTGCCTTTAACCGATAAAAACGAGTTTGATGTTGGCGCGCTTGTTGGTAAAAACGGATTTTTAAGAATAATCCGCGACATGGGTCTTAAAAAAGCTTATACAGGGATGATAGAGCTTGAAAGCGGAGAGATCGCAAACGATTTAGCCCATTACTATTTAAAAAGCGAGCAGCAGCCTTCTCTTGTTTCCTTGGGAGTTCTTATCGATAAAGATGGTTCGGTAAAAACATCAGGTGGCATTATAATAATGCCTATGCCAGGCTGCAACCCCAAGGCAATAGCCATGCTTGAGCAAAGAGCAATGTTTACAATGGATTTAAGCCGTCAGCTCGAGGCGTTTGAAATAGAGGACTTTTTAGAAGCTCTTTTCCGAGACATGGATTATAAGAAAGTGTCTTCACTAAATCCTCAATATAAATGTGATTGTTCACGGGACCGTATTGAAAAGGCTCTGATCTCTATTGGCAAAGATGATTTGAACAAAATTTACAAAGAGGATAAAAAAGCTGCCGTAACATGTCACTTTTGCAATACGGAATACAGCTTCAGCGAAGAAGAATTAAACTCGCTTATTGATAGTATAAAATGAGATATATTGGAAACAACAAAAAGAAAACAGCCCTTTCTTTTGACCAACCCGGGGATTTTTATTACCGCAGGGCAATGAAGTTCGTCCAAAAAGACGAATATGAAAAAGCGGTGTTTAATATTAGAAAAGCTATCGGAAAAGACAGGAAAAACATGGGGTATATTCTGGATTTCGCAGGCCTTTTAACCGAGATTGAACACTTTGACGATTCCAACGATTTGCTTTTTTCGGTTCTCAGAAAATCCGGCAATCATACCGCGGAATGCTATTTTGGTTTGGGCTGTAATTTTTATGGGCTTAGCGACTATAAAAAAGCAAGTTCATCTTTAAACAAATATTTAAGCCTTTCACCTGACGGAGAGTATGCCGAGGATGCTGAAATCATGCTGGATAATATAAACTATGACATGCTTTTATCCGGAGATACTGATGATAAGTTCATTTACGAATGGAAAAACGCTTTAAATGAGGGTGATTCCAAAAATGCTTTAGAAATACTAAACTCGCTGACTGATGAAGATGCCTATCAAAACGTATTAATACGCAATAATTTAGCCGTTGCCTATATTCTTGAAAATGAAATAGAAAAAGCGCAGGAAATTTGCAGCGAAATATTGCATGATGATCCTTTTAACATTCACGCTCTTTGCAACATGTCCATGATTCAAACCAGAAAAGGTGACAAAGGTACTGCAAAGACCTATATTCTGACGGCTTTGAATCAGGCTGAATATGATTATGGTGAGCTGCTAAAGATTTCCGTAGCGCTTTGCGACTTAAACATGCACGAAGAGGCTGTTGATATTTTTTATGAACTTCTTGAAGAAAATCCTTACGATTTGAACTCGAGGCATTTTCTCGCAATAGCACTTTATAATCTCGGTGAATACGAAAGCGCGCTTAGCCATTTTAAATTCATAGCAAAATTTAATCCTGAAAGTTCGGTCAACAACTGGTATGTAAAAACGGTGAACGAAAAAATCTCAGGCAAAAACGATATAACTTATTTTTCCTATGTAAATCAAGTTTCATCCGAGTGCTTATACCGTCGAATAAACAGAATAAATGAGATTTTAAAAGACAAAAGCATAGAGAATCCATGGGAGCTGGCAGAATTTAGGGAACTTGTTCTTTGGGCTTTTGACATCAAAGATGATACAATAAAAACCTCAATGATTACACTCATTGTAAAATATGCGGGAAGTGAAGCTCCCCCACTTTTGCATTCCAAGCTTTGTTCAAGGCATGTCAACGATGAAATAAAGCATCGAATACTGATGAGCCTTAAAAGACTGGGTGAAAAAGAGCCTTATATCGCGCTTATGGATGACAATATTGTAGAGGTGAATGTTAATACGTTTGAGGTGAACGCTTCTAAGAATTTTGATTTGCAACGTGAAATAATCGAAACGGTTTTAGCCAATATGCCCGAAAAATATGACATTGACTATTTTAAATATATTATTGAAATTTGGAATATTATAGTTGCAAAAAACGAATTGTTTGATGAGGCCATCGATTGCAAGCTTTGGGCTGCAGTCTTGGAGTTCAACTACGAAAAAAAAAGAAACAGTTCTTTTGACCCGCAGGAAATATCAATTAAATACTCAATTGACATAAATGATATGATTAGCCTGTATAAAAAAATTCAAGATTTACTAAAGGAAGAATAAAAATGGGCATCATGATTATAGATTTTGACGAAAAATTCAGCAATTACGTAAAAAAATGGCTGACGGAAAACTCGGACTCTTTTAAAAATTTGGATGAAGTCGAGCTTAGAATGCCGAAAATATATGAAGACTGGCTTGATACGCCGCAGGAATTTTTATTTGGCAAAAAACCCAAAGAATTTTTTCTTGATTTTGGAGCTAATGATTTAATAAATTTTTTGATTAGGTACGGATCTAAGCATATTGGAGTCCCCGGACCTCTTTTGGACGCGATTATATCAAAAAAAGCTGAAGCGCTTCCCATGCTCGCCGATATCTCTTTAGGAAAATTCGAATTGCCCGAAGGAATTGATGTTGTTTCAACTCAGATAACAGCGCTTAATCTTATAATTGAATTGGATCCGTCAGAATACATAAAGGATTATATCAATTGCATGACATCCGGGAAAGTGGATGAAGGCGCAGCAGAATGCATGGCGGAAATCATAATGCAAAATGCGCAAGAGCATAAAGCGCAATTGATTGAAGCATTGGAGACATCGGACAATGTTTCAATAAAAAACATGCTTCTTGACATACTGTGTTCCCTGCCATATGAATCAAAAGTTTATTATGAACTTGTGAGCATGTTTAAAAGCTCCAATGAAAAAGCCTTGTACGCTTCATACCTCGGAAAATATGGAAAAGACGATGCAATAAAAATCTTGTACGAAGCGTTAGACTGGATAAACATCAATTATCTGGATTATATTGAAATACACCACGCAATTGAAGAGCTCGGCAAAGAAGTAAACCATTCAAGAAACTTTGATGGCGATAAATATTATGAATCAATGAAGGAGCTTTAATATGCCAAAAAAATTATCTTTGGAAGAAATAAAAAATAACAAAAAAATTGCTGTACTCATAAACCACGCCAACGATATGCTTGAACATATCGGATACACAGAACACGGTCGAAGGCATGTGGGCTATGTTTCAAAAGTTGCAGGTGATATTTTGGAAACATTGGGATATGACGGACGTACCGTTGAGCTGGCGAAAATCGCAGGTTGGATTCATGATATTGGGAATGCAATAAACCGGAAACATCATGGTTTAAACGGCTCCCTTCTTCTCTATCCCATACTTACAGAAATGGATATGGACATGGAAGAAATAGCCCTCTTGCTTTCCGCCGTCGGAAACCATGAGGAAGAAACAGGCACACCTGTAAGCCCCATATCAGCGGCATTAATAATCGCGGACAAGTCAGACGCGCACCGCACTCGGGTCAGACGCGGAAAATATGACCCATTTGACATTCACGACAGAGTAAATTACTCCATCAAAGAAAACCAAGTAAATGTTGATGTTGATAAAAAGCTAATAAATTATCAAATGACGATGGATGACACTTCATCAGTTATGGAATATATGCAGATATTTTTGACTCGGATGATAATGTGTGAAAAAGCGGCGGATTTTTTGGGTTGCAAACTAAACATTGTCATAAACGGAACTATAATCAACAATGGATAAAGCAAAAAACCATTAGTTTTTCACTTTAAATATTATCGAGAAATGCCATTAAGTATAAAATCCATCTATCACATAATAGGTGGATTTTATTTTATATAGAAATCCGGCGCTTAAGCGCCGGAAATATAAAGAAGAGGGGGTAGAAACATCATCAGTGCCGCCGAGGCAAAATATGCTCAAGCCGTCACCTCCGATAAAATTATGATAATAAAAAAGCAAGCGTCGATAAACAACTGCTTGCTTAAATGTCGATTTCAGCACACAAAAACCTTATTTAATGTTATAAATTACGCAAATTCCTTAACATTTTCCGCATCTGACCAAAGTCGTTCCAGATTATAAAAATCTCTGTCCTCGAAATGGAATATGTGCACTACTATATCTTTCAAATCAATAATTACCCAGCGTGCAGCAGAATACCCTTCCATTTGTCCGATTTCAATGTTGCTCTCTTTGCAGAATTCGTCAACTTCATCACAAAGGGCCTTGACCTGTACACCGCTTCTGCCCGAGGCGATAATAAACGCATCGGCGATAATAGTCTTTTCGGAAATATCCAAGCAAACTACATCTTTTGCTTTTTTGTCCGCCAGAAGTGTCGCGATTTTGTTTGTAAGAGTCTCAATTTTTTTATCCAAATGTATATCTCCTTAGAATATTTATTCTACCAAAGAAAATAGAATTTCTCAACTCTTTTTACTTTTTCAATCGATTGTATTTGCTTATATACTGCAAAAATATTAAAATATTTTTATGAATTATCAGTACTTTGCCATAAAAAGAGGTGTGTTATGAAATCAGTCAATTTGATTTTTTTATATTACTTATTATCCCCTATGCAACTTTGGGATGTAATATTGATAATGATGATAGTAATACCCAACCCTCCGAAGCGGCAATATTGGTCAATCGAGAAGAAAGGCTGCCCAATGACATATCGAAAAGCTCGCCGGAAACAGATTCTTTTCCTCCAATTATGCATACTGAAGAGTTTGAATCCCCTGTGTCTCTCCCTTATCCAATAAACACTTTAGGTGCCGAAGACTCCCCCTTTATACTGCCCGATTCCAACACCCTATACTTTTTCTTCACGCCCGATGTCAGAGTCCCTCCCAACGAGCAATTAGATGACGGTGTTACAGGCATATGGGTTTCCACCAAAAAAACTGGTGGATCTTGGAATGAGCCAAAACGGCTATGGCTCCAAGATGCCGGAAAATTGGCACTCGACGGAGCACCCTTTGTCCAAGGAAATGAAATGTGGTTTGCCTCCGCGCGGGAAGGATATACAGGTATGAACATTTTCACAGCAAAGAAAGACGGCGATTCTTGGACGGATTGGCAATGGGTCGGAAAGCGCCTGGGAAACGAACTGAAAGTCGGCGAACTTCACATGTGGAATAACGAACTCTACTATCATACTGATTCACTAAATGGAAAAGGAAATCTGGATATTTGGATGACCAAATATGAAAACGGTAGTTGGCAGAACACCGTAAATATTGAGCCAGTAAATACCGATGGATTTGAAGGCTATCCTTTTATATCTTCTGACGGTAAGGAAATGTGGTTTACACGCGTTTACAAGGGAAGCCCTGCTGTATTCAGGTCATATAGAATTGATGGCCTCTGGCAGGTGCCTGAACTCATAGTCTCCCAATTTGCCGGCGAACCAACACTGGACGATGAAGGAAATCTATATTTTACTCATCACTATTATGAATCCGACCAGATGATTGAATCAGATATTTATGTTGCGTATAAAAAGAAATAAAAATTAAGTGCTAAATTCAACGTATTTGATTGCGCAATGTCCATTATCTCCTTAAGACTAGTCTCTGTATTTTAAGAATTTGTAAAATCATCAATTATGTCGCAGATTAAAAGATTCCCTGTGTATCCAAGTGGTTTGTTATTAGCTTCATCCAATATTATTTACTATAAGTGCTTTAATATATCTTTTTATGCTTTATTTTCTCAATTGTTATTTGCTTGTAATATCTGCCTTTTAGTGTATAATTAAAAAGCATAATTATTTTAGAAAACCCCGACAGTTCTTCAGGAGAGTATATGAATATAAATTATTTGCTGTCAATATTATTTGTTATACTTTCTTGTTTGGCTATAATCAAAATCAATAATTTCATTAATTTAAACAAGCTGAAAAACACATTGCTCCTAAGGATATACACTTTCGTTCTTTGCATTTTCTGCGCTTCATTTGCTTTTGAGATTGCATCTCAGACGCTTTCAATGATGATGTTTTTTCATACAATTAAGATTGTAACCCTAAGCTTCTTGCCCGGACTAATTTTTCTTGTTTTTTTTGATATAGCAAGAATCTTTAAAAGAATTAAGCTGTTTCAGTATATTCTATTATTCCTAATACCTTTAATAACTGCAATATTGATATTAACGGCAAAATATCATTCAATTTTTTTATACAACTTTTCAATCAAATTTCAGGAACCACTTATGTTTTTAGTTTATGAAAAGGGATTCTGGTTTTATGTTTTCAGTGCGTATGCGGCAGGGGTTATGATATTATTGTTTTCTACTATTTTAAAATGGTTTGCAAGATACAAAAAACAAATAATCCCATTGATAATTTTACTTAGCTTGATTTCTATATCAATATTCTGCATCTTTTTTGAAATGAACGGTTCTAATCTTTTTCTATTGTTTTTTCTTCCATTCGCTATTCCGTTGTTCTCTCTCATACTAGCGACGGATTATATAAGCTATAAGCTGTTTAACTCTATTCCTTTTGCTTACAAAAAGGCTTTTGAATGGTCAGATAATTGCATGCTGATATTAGATAAGGATCTCAATCTTCTTGATTATAACGCAACCGCACAGAAATCCATTCCACTTCTATCAGAAAAAATGCTATACTCGAACATTGGAGATTTCATTGACTATGACGGAAGAATAAAAAAAGCAATATTGACTGATTCTGAGTGCAAAACAACTATTATTTCCCATAATTTTTCAAAGCATTACAAAGTCTCCAGTTCCGCTTTGCTTGATAAAACAAAAAATCTTACCGGATATATGGTTTCGCTAATAGACATTACAGAGCTTGTAAATACAATGGCTGAGCTTACAGAGCTTGCGTCGGTAGATGCTTTAACCCGCACATACACAAGAGGCCATTTTATTCAAAGAACTGAAACTGAATTCTTAAGAGCTAAAAGACATTCCCACCCGCTTTCATTTATTATATTGGATTTGGATTTTTTCAAGAATATCAATGACGCATATGGCCATTTAGCTGGCGACGCTATGCTCAAAGAAATCGCAGACATATGCAGAAAAAAAATACGCTCCATTGATTTGTTGGGAAGGTTCGGCGGAGAGGAATTTATGCTTCTGCTGCCGGAAACCGATTTAGAAGGCGCTGTATTTGTTGCCGAAAGAATACGAAAAACTATCGCTGAAACGGAATTTATTTTTGAAAACTACATAATGAGCATCACGGTAAGTCTCGGAGTTACAGGTAAAGAAATCATAACAGATGAAAATTTCGATACTTTCCTAAAATATGCCGACAGAGCGCTATACAAAGCAAAAGACAACGGACGAAACAAAGTTGAATATGAGGCCTGCAACAAAAAGCAAGCATCCAAATGAGAATCGAAATTTTTAAGTTTTTACTACGTAATGCTAGCTGTGCATTCGTATTTTTATTTTCCAATATAATAATCATTTCATATTGCTTAATTTAAACCACCTTTATTAAATCATGTAAACTAGAAATTTTTTATTGCACATCAAAATTGAATCAAAATTGTACTTCCATCTCTCTAACTGTCCCATAAACAGGACACGCTTAATGATAAAATTATAACTGTAAGAAGGATAACTGCAGTCTTTACAGTTTAAAAAATATCATTCGTATATGAGAGGAGAAAATTATGACTATTATTCAACAAACAATGGATATATTTCCCATTATTAGAAACGATCCTTTAAATGCGCCCCAAAGTACAGGCATAACAATAAAACAAAGGGAGATTGTAGCTAATACTGCTCCCACCAAAACAACGGGAAATATAAATGTTTCCGCTTTTTGTTCACAGCTTTCAAGCTTTGGAATCCATTTAGGCAGAAACCAGATGTTCAAATGGCTCCGTATGAACGGTTATATTTCAAAGCAAAAGAGCACTTGGAATATGCCTCTTAAAAAATATGTAGATCAAAATTTGTTTTCTTATAAGGAAACTTTCGTGTTGGTGGCCGACGAGCAGATACCAAAATATTCGCCGCTTATAACACCTAAAGGAAAAGCGTATTTAGCTGAAAAGCTGAAATCAAAGATAAAATGCAAAAGTAATCATATAGCCTGCAAATAGACTAAAATAAATTAATTATATGCAAATTAGCCTCCCATATAGGGAGGCTTTGTTTTACCAGATTTCTTTTTCACTTCTTTTAATCATCTTGGAAAATTCTTTTTCATGTCCCCGCATTTTTTCATTTTTCTTTCTTTCAATGTGGGCAATCTCTTTTTGAAGCTTTTTATAGTTTGTCCAGTGTGAGATCTCAAGTACGCCTTTTCCAAGCGCTTCTTGCACCGCGCATCCTGGCTCGCTGTCGTGTTTGCAGTCGCGGAACCGACAATTCGACGCAATCTCTTGGATATCACCAAAAATATTGTCCATTCCGGTCTCAGCTTCCCACAAACCCAAAGTTCGCATACCTGGCGTATCCATCGCCACGCCTCCGTTCGGGAGAAGAACCAGCTGCCTATGCGATGTTGTGTGCCTTCCCCTGTCGTCATCACGCAAAACTTCCTGTGTTTTTAAAATTTCCTTGCCCGCAAGCGCATTAACCAATGTGGATTTACCAACGCCTGAAGAGCCGACAAGCGCCACTGTTTGTCCCGGCATAAAATACTTGCTGATGTTTTCCATCCCCGCTCCAGTAAAAGCGCTTATGGAATGCACCTCTACTCCCGCGGCAACTGAAAACGCTTTGCTTTCTTTGCTTTTTGCATCATCGCACAAATCGCTTTTGGTTAAAACCACAGCGGGAATTGCCCCACTTTCCCAAGCGGCGATAAGATATCTTTCTAGCCTTCTTAAGTTAAAATCATTGTTTAGAGACTGCATGATTAATACAGTATCGATGTTGGCGGCGATGATCTGCTCTTTTAAAACCTGTCCCGCAGCCAGTCGTGATATCTTTGTCCTTCTGGGCAGAAGCGCTTTTATTGTATAATTGTTGTTTTCTTTATCAAATTCCAGGCAAACAAAATCACCAACGCCGTACGCCCTGCTTTCATGCACATGACGTTTGACTAAAATCTCTTCTTGTTCTGTCACAACCTTTACGGCCTGACCATAGTCCGCAATTATCCTCGCTTTAATCAGTTTACTATCTTTAAATGCTTGATACGCATTTTCAAAATACTTATCCCAACCGTATTCAATTAAATCCATCTATATCAAACCTCTTTATTTCTTTCTTATCTTTTATGCGCCGTTTTTTACTGTTTAACCGCACATCTTCTTTAATTTTCGTAACGGGATAAATATCCCAGCTTCTTCTTATTTTCCTGTTTATTTCAATAGCTTTGCTCGCTATGTTTTTCTTTTTCATATTATATCACTCCTTTTTTAGCAAACAAAAAAACACGCCTACTAATACCACGTGTTCCATCCAAGTATTATGTTTGCTCATGCCGTGCGAAAAAAATCGCACCGATATTCAATTTACGGTACCAGCACCCTGGCCATATTAACTTTCATCAAAAAAACCTCCATATTGATTTATTTGTCTTAACTAATGCAATTCTATAGTTTTTGCATCAGAATGTCAAATATTATTTTTTGCAATTGTCAGATTTGATATCAGTCCTGCGAAAAATACACTTCGGCTCTCTCATTCACTTCGGCTATCGCTTCTTCCAGGTTTAGCTCACTGTACATAGATTCGACATAGCTTTCCCAATCAGCATCAAAATCTCTTGTGGTTTTAATTATCTGCAAGATTTTTTCTTCAGCAATATGGTCAACATCCAAAACACACATTTCCGGTGTTATCATTCCGTTTGTAAATAACTCCTCTTCAAAGCTCCATGACCATACATCATTTTCAATCAAATTCTGAGCATAAACGATAAAGTCGGAATCCGCTTTTAGGCTACTTGGATTCCTATCCAAGTTCCAGCTTGCAAGGTTGGCAAAGTTTTGAAACTCAGGCGAGGCGCTCAAGAAATCGGCTGCACTTTGAGCCTCCGCGGGTCCTAGAATATCACCGTACTCAAATAAGTTTCTTCCTTCATTGCTAAACATAAAGTCATAAAGCGCAAGAATCTTTTGCATTTTTGTCGCACCAACATTGCTAGATATCATGCTTCCGCCTTCAAATGTTGAAACTTCGTTGTTTATGGTTCCCTTTGGAGTCGTATAGCTAGGAATAAGCTTTACGCTTTTATTAATAGATTTGTCGGGATTATGGACTTCCCACTCTTTTTCAAAATAAACCAAATTTTCATAGTAAGCCTGAGTTAAAACAGCACCTGTTTTTCCGGTAAAAAACTTACCCAGAGCTTCATCCGAGTTCTGATGCGCAATGGCGGGATCGATTATCCCTTCTCTGTAAATCTGAGCCGCCCATGAGATGGCCTCTTTTGCGTCTGTGCTTATAATTCCCGGAATCCATTTTCCGTCTTCCAGCACCCAATCCCGAACTCCGAAAGGTGTAAGAAACATGTCCCAAATAAATTCTATTCCGCCAGAACCCGTTATTCCCCATGTGTCCCAAATAGTATTTTGATCCGTATCCGAACCTCTATATGCACCTAGAAGATCTATGATATCTATAAATCCCGCAGAGTCCCCATAGGTATTTTTAGATAAATCTTTTGCCCAGTCGATTCTGTATAAAATAACATTCGTGGCCCCGTGCGTTTGATCAAACGTTTGATAAGTACGAGGAATAAAAAACATTTCCCCATCATAAGCATAAGTATTTTCATACCAACCCATTACTGCACCCAATCTTTCATAGCCCGCCCATAATTCCTTAGGAATAGATTGCACCAACCCTGAGGTAATCAACACTTTGTATTCCATTTTGTTTTCAATTATATCGTGAGCAAAAACATCGGGCAGCATATTAGCCCCAATCATCCAGTCCAATTCGCTTTGGTAATTGTCCCTGGTGAAAGTAATAGGTTTTATTTTAATTTTAAAATTGTCTTCGATATATTGGCTCAAAAAAATCGCCGCTTCACTTTGAGGTTCATAAATCTCCCAAAAGCCGACAGAAACTTCTTCAACCTCATCAAATGAGATCTCCGAAGGAGCGATTTCTTCAACCACTTCTTCTGATTGTTTTTCACATCCGCTTAATACGAATAAAAAAGAAATTACCAAGACAACAAATATATTTAATGTGTGTTTAATCAATTTATACCTCATTGAATTTTTTAAATTAATAGTGTCATTTCATGGTATTAAACGGAAATATGTTTAATCCCCATAAAAAACATTTTACCATAAAAAAAATCATATCACACTATTGTAATACAATTTTAACAATTTTATAAACTAAATTTTCAGTGCTCCTTGTTTTTGGTATAGCCTTCGGTTCTTGAAAAATTATATTCCCCAGTTTGCGAATCTCCGGAAGTGTCAACCAATATATATTCCCCGTTCAATTTCACTTCATTCCATGCATGATAATATTCACTTTTAATATAATAGCCCAACGCCACTTTACATGGTATTCCCTGACTCCTACAAAGCGATGCGAAAAGCGCCGCAAAATCCGAACAGATGCCTTTTCTTGTTTCATATGTTTCCTGGGGATTCGGCACATATCCCGATTCCAGCTTTCCTACCACTGAAAAATCGTATGAAATATTCCTTACTATCCAATCATAAATAGCATAAGCTTTCTCTTCTTGAGTATAGGCATCTTGAGTAAGAGTAAGTCCAAACTGGATAACCTCCAAGCTATTGTCATAATCCACGAAAGAATTTGGCACAAGATAAGGAAAATCCCCGCTGATTAAAGTACAGTCAAATTCATCAGTCTTTATTACACGGTATGAATTCCCGGACGTGTTTTCTACCAAACGGATTTTATACTCACCATCCCCCAGATGAAGAGTAAATCTGTGAAACTTTCCATCTGAAACTAAGTCATAAACTTCCTGGCTGTCATTGCAGTCCATCATTACTTTCACTTTTTTGCTTGATTTGTAAGATATATAAATATACCCATTCATATTCATTTTGGTTTTTATTTGAGGATCATCCGAATTTGATTCCGGAACTTCCGGAATTGGCACGGCAGTAGTTGTCGGCACAACCTCTGAGGTCGTTTGGGCCGCAGAAATATTTGGTGTAAATGCGGAGGAAACAGCAGGCGTTTCGTAAGGTTTGATGTCATCATCTTCGTTTATTATACCAATATTAATTTCATCAGTTTGTGCAATAGAAAAGTCTTGTAATGCCGTTTCTTGAGCGCCAAGTTCGTTCTTTGATATAATAATAAAACCGATAACCGTAATGACGGCCAAGAATAATATTATCGTTAAAGCTTTTAAACCCCTGCTCATATCTCTTTACTTACCCGCTTACTTCTTAGTTGGTCTTTTGCTGTCTGAATCCTCAGCCAAACTTAGGATTCTCTCCTGCGTACTCAATTGGTTTTTGCCTAAGCTTCCAAGAAACAATTTCAAATCTTCTAACTTCTTCCTTTTGACTTACTGCAAAATTTGTACGCCATGTTTCTTCGTTTAATACTTCAGCATAAATTTCAGGTGATATTATTGCTATTTCAACATCCAAGCTCTTTTGCGCCGATACGCCTTCCTGCGAAACAGTAAATGAAATTGTCAAATCTCCGCTTTCAGGAATCTTGTTTGCCGGCTTCAAAAAATCATTTGCTTTTTCAAAGCCATTCGTATAATTAATCTCAATCCCCTTTTCATCCGCGAATCTCTCCAATCTTGTCGCGCACTCATAATAATAAATCCTTTTATAAATCTCGTATATTTTTTTGTTTTTTAAAGCAAGGCTTTGTGCGCTTTCCGCATCGTTGGAAAATAAGGATTCAAATCTTGTCGCTTTTGTCAACACAGAAACATCATTTACATTTGACAATCCGTTTAAATAAAAATCTGTTTTTTCCGCCGCCAAATACAGCAAGCTATCAGTCTCTGCGACTATTTCTTCCGCAGCAGAATCCAGAGTATAATAATCGACCTTAAACTGAGCGGCCTTTATTGAAAGCTGTTTGTTTGTCCACCCTGCTGTAAGGGCTATTCCTCCGAATGTGGCAAGCACAACAATAATTAGTATCACCAATATGGAAGCTGCGCCCCGATTGTTAATCCTCATCGCGCACCTCCCGGGTAATATTTTTTGCAAACCATAGAAACAACTTGTTCCCTGCTCCCGCTTGCAATTTTAAAGAAATTTAAATTGAGTTTATATAGCGTCCCCGAGTCATATTTTTGCTCTGGTGTAAGCTCAATGATAAGTTCTACATAGGCATTGTCCGCGTTTTCTTCCACAAACCAATTCTCGTTGTAATATAATCTCCAGACATGTTCTTCGACATTTTTTTCAGTTTGAAGATGAAGATTCTCAGCAAAGTTTAATGTATCTGTGGATGCTTTAAATGTTTCGGCAATAAAACTTGTTTGGCTCATAGCTTCATCATACAAATCCGCGTCATCGGCAAGTTCATCGCTTTTAAAATACATTGATAAAATAAACCCGGAGCACAGAGCCAAGGCCGCGATTGCAACAACCAGTTCCACAAGAGTAAAGCCTCTCTTATTCATAGCTGCCTCCCTTGCTTCTGAGCGCAATTATTCTCGACTGGGTTCTTATGTCTTCACCCTGATAATATCCTATGCTAAGTTGTATCATGTTGCCTGTTTGCGTCACATCAAAACTTTCAATATCCGCAATAGAAAAATATCCTTCAATATCAATCGTCACACCTTTTTGAACGTAGTATTCAACCAATTCATTATCTTTTTTCAATATCCAAAGTTCTTCACCCTCAATTCCTGTGAACCCGGAAATAACCAACGCGTTTTGCCCTTCGCCCAACGGACTTTCAGCGACATTTACAGCCGCTTTTTCGTCCCCCTGCCGCACCCTGTTTTCAATGTATGAAAGAGCGACTCTTGCATATGCCTTGTTGGATCTGTTTTCAGCCAGTCTCTCATATGCTCCACCGCCGGCCTGTATCAATGTAAAGCATAGTATTCCCAATAGAGCAATGAGGGCAAACATCATCATCAGCTCGGCTTCAGAATATCCTTTTTTATTTTTGAATATATTCATTTTTCAATCACCTGAACAATCGGTCTTACATTTGAGCCGACATATTCATAATAATAATAAAATCTTTCTTCCTGAATATATATTCCGTAATTCTCTTTTAAATATTCAAGCGATGGTGGATATGATCCTTCTATTGCGTAGCAGTGAATAAGCGCTTTTTCAATTGCCTGCTGCATGGTCTGTTGAGTTATGTCAACGTTATGGTCGACTGTTTCGCCGATTAGCGGTACCAAAAAAAGAGACAGCGTAATCATACACACAACTAAAATGATACCGGATATAAGTTTCAATCTGCCAGTTATCATTTTATCCCACTATTCTCATTATGTTTATTAAAGGAAGCATTATTGAAAGAAGAATGGCTCCGACTATTATCGACAATATTATAATCAAGATAGGTTCGATGACAGTTGTAAGCCTAAGCAAAGCTTCATCGACATCTTCGTCATAGAAATTCGCGGATTTTTTAAGCATGTCGCCTAATTTCCCCGTTCGCTCCCCAACTGTCAGCATCCTAAGCAGCATCGGCGGAAATATCCCCACGTCTCGGACGGCTTCGCTCAAAGTTTTTCCTTCTTTTATGTCTTGGGACGCTTTTTCCAGCTTTTCGCTGACATAATTATTTTCAAGCAAATCAGAAAGCTTTTCCAGCGATTCGTTTATAGATATTCCGCTTTCCAGCATCATCGCCATAAATCGTGCAAACTTACTGGTCATCAGCCTTTTGTACAACATCGCTGTACCCGGAATAAAAAGCTTTATTTTATCAAAAGCTTTTTTTCCGCTTTTAGTGCCTGACCACCATATGCAAAAAACTATTATTAACGCAATGGCAATAAGCAGATAAAATCCGAAGCTTGCCAGAAAGTTTGAAACATTCAAAAAGCCGCGGGTTATCCCGGGCAGCTCCCCGCCCATGGAGTTAAGCATTTCTTCAAACATCGGAAGTATCTTTATTACCAAAAGACCGATTACCCATATCATAAGAATAGTTAGTAATAGAGGATATGTGATGGCTGTTTTTATTTTCTGCCTTATCCTGCCGTCTTTTTCATAATATATTGCAAGCTGAAGAAAAACTTCGTCCAGATTTCCACTCGCCTCGCCTATCGCTATTAGATTAACCATATATGACGGGAATGCCTTTTCGCTGCGCATAGAAGCTGAAAGCTGCATTTTTTCAGTTCCCATAATATTGTCGTAAACATTGGACACTGCAGTCTCAAGCACCGCATTCCCCGTCTGCTCGCAAACAAGCAAAAGGCCGTCCAAAATAGACATATCCGACAAAAGGACTGCCGCCAACTGTCTGCACATAACAGACAGATCTCTGGAAGATACATTACCCGATTTAATCAGTCTTTTTGCCTCTCTAATGATTTCAATCTCTTTGTATCCCCTAAGCTTTAGCTTTTCTTCCGCCAGTTCTTTGTCCTCTGCCTGAATTAAGCTTTCCACTTTCTCATTTTCGCTGTTTACAGCACAAAACTTGAATAACTTCATATTATCCCCTCAATATTGAGCATTTTAAATGTCAAAACATTATTTTACATTTTAATTATAGTTGTATGTCTGGCTTATTTCAATGAGCATTTTCTTATATTCCTGAGCTACGTCCTCAGGATAGAGTATCTTTGCCTTATTTCCCAACATGAAAAGCCATGAATAAAACCCTTTTGAGGGTAAGACGTTAAATGTGGTAATCATATTTTCGCCTTCATCGTGGGATGTAACATCTGTGCCGAATCTGTCATATACGACATCTCTCAGCGAATTATGAAAACTTACCTGCACTTTTATTTCTTCACCCGAAAACATGGTAAATCTGCCTTTGATATATTTCGCCGCATCAAGCCCATTTTCAAAACCGTGAATCTCGTTAACAGGGCGCCTTTTTTTATCTTTAATTTTCGCCGACATCATTCTGTCCACACGGTAGTGTGCCAAGGTATCATACTTATCCATATTACAAATAAGATAGTAGGCATCGTCAGCCCAAACTAAGCTGTATGGGTTCACCTCATATATTTTGCCTCCAAAGCGAGGCACGGCTTTTCTTGTTTCATCGTATTTAAGGTATTTGAAAGTGAGTTTTTTTGCATTTGATATGGCTTTGTTTATTATATCTATGGAATAGAAGATTTCTTCGTTAAAACACTTTGTGCGGCTGTCCAAAAAAACCTGCTGTTTAAGCATCTTAAAATCATACTCACTGCATAAAGTGCCCATCTTTTCTATCATCTGCTGTGTTTTCTTGTTTGAAATGAAGCGTGCCGACTGCATAGCGTCTATAAGCAATCGAACCTCGGCGCTTTCAAAAGGACGAGCTCCGAGAAAATATCCCCTGCCGTTTTTTATTATATCGTATCCGCATTCCTCAAGCGCCGCGATGTCACGGTATACGGCCTTTCTTTCCACCTTTAAACTGTATAAATCAGAGAGGTATTCAATGATTTTGGCGGCAGAGAGCTCATGCAAATCATCGGAATACTTCGTTAAAACTTCAAGTATTCTCAGTGCAACAATTTTATTTTTTGAACTTTCCGCCATTTTACCATTCTCCTATTCTTGTTTTATAAACAAAAATAAGCATTTTGTAACATAAAATGTTATTTATTTTTGAGTTCGATAAAAACTATTTCCGGAGGGTTATAAAGACGAAGGTTTAAATTGCTCACTCCTAAGCCTGAGCTTATGATGAGAGGCATTCCATTTATATTGTTGTATCCGCTTTTTATTTTGGGAAAAAGCTTCAGATTGTAGCCTATCAAATCTATCCCGCCAGGAAGCTTTAACTGTCCACCATGGGAGTGTCCTGCCAAAGCCAGAGAATATCCATACTCCGGAAACTTCTCATATACGGAATAGCGGTGCGTCAAAAGTATCTTGAAACCATCTTCACCGTCAGAGTTTTTTTCTGTCTCCTCCAAATATCTTTCCATAGCTTTAATCGATGCCGCTCTAGAATATTCTTCAGGCAATTCTTCTCCTGCATAAAGATTTTCAGAATCGTCCACACCGCAGAATTTGATATTTTCCCCATCACGGCTCACCATAAAGCATTCATTAACAAGAGATACCGCCTTAATTGATTCAAGCATTTTTTCAAGCTCTTGAGCTAGGCTTTCGTCTGTTTTATAAAAATGGTTTCCCTTTATCCAAACTATTGGAGCAATATCCGCCAGCCCTTCGCATAATTCTGTAATGTTTTTAATATCTTTGGAGTCTTTATCAATAAGGTCACCTGTAATAACAATTATATCAGGTTCGATCTCAACAATAGCGCTTATAAGCCCCTCGTTACTATTCGCATAAACACCTTTGTGATAATCAGATATCTGAACAATTTTATATCCGTCGAAGTTTTTGGGCAAATTCGCATATTCAATAATGAAACTTTGCGTTTTGATCTTTAAACTGCTGGTTATTCCCAAAACAAAAAGAGTAATAAAAACTGCTATTACGCAAAAAACAATAAGCAATATTTTTTGCTCCTTTCTTTTTTCGCTTTTAAAAAGGCGTTTATTCTTTGCTACGTTATTTAGGATAGTTTTTTCTTTTTTAATCATTAAGTAAAATCGTTAACCTTTCTTTTTGAAAAATTCAAAGTAGTTACATTCCAAACTACCGTTAAAAAGTCTGCGTTTTTTATCCGCTTTTCTTTTTGCAAGTCTTTCCACGTCATCCCTTGCGCTTAATATATGCCAGGACCAATGAAGTGGCAAAGCCTTAAAGAAGCTTTCATAAAACGCCGGCATCTCTTTTTCATCACCTAGTCGAATGCCATAAGGCGGATTGGATATGATATGACCCTTCTCATCCAATATTTTTAAATTGCGAACATCCTTTTCAAAAAACTTTATATCATCTTGTACTCCGGCCTTCCTTGCGTGAGTATTGGCCATCGACAGCACTTTTTTATCAATATCGCTTCCGATTATATCCAGAGTACCTGAACTTATTTGTTCGTCTATGCACTTTTGCCTAGCATCTTCCCAAACTTTATCTCCCCACCAAGGAAAGCTTTCAGCCGCAAAAGAACGATTTATGCCAGGAGCCATGTTTCTTGCAAACATCGCCGCTTCCACACAAATAGTGCCCGAACCGCACATTGGATCGTAAAGCTTCCAATCGCCTTTCCATGAAGAATAAATTACGAGAGCGGCTGCCAAAGTTTCGCGCAGCGCCGCATCGGGATTAAGAACCCTGTAGCCCCTGATGTGCAGAGGCCTGCCCGATGTGTTTATAGATACAGTTACCCGTGCTTTGTGCACGTGAACTTCTATCTCATATTTAACTGCGCCCGTTATCCTACGCACCTTATATACGTCTTCCAATTTAACTGAAACGGCTTTTTGAGTAATTGACTGTATATCCCTCAGTGAATACAGCACTCCATTTACCGCTCTTGCGTTCACCTTAAGGTTTGCACCGCGCTCAATATAGTCCTGCCAAGATATCTTTTGGATATTATCAAAGAGTTCGTCATATGTACGAGCATTAAATTCGCCAACTATAAGCTTTACACTGCCTGCTGTGCGAAGCATGAGGTTAAGATATGCCCCATCGCTCAGGTCGCCTTCAATAATCGCCCTGGAAGTTTGTATCTGTGCTTTGTATCCTAAAGTTTTTAATTCCCTTGACAGCGCGCCATCCATGCCAAAGCCTGTAGTTGCAATAAATTTCATAGAAATCCTTTAATTTTTTTATGAAAATAATATACCATAAAAAGGACTGCCTAACAATAATCATGCTCTTTTGAAGGATGTTTTCTTAAATATTTGTGGAAAAGATTGAAGATATCTGTTCTACGCTTTGCTATATGTTGTTTTCGTCCTCCAAATATATTCTGATACCTTTCCAAAGAGCGCCTTTAGGAGAGTCGTCATTAAATTGATTTGGTTGGTTTTCCGCCTGTCCCTGTATTATTTCCAAATCGAATCCCTGCTTAAAAATAGCCTTCTTAAGTATTGGCATTCTTGACTTTATTGCGGTTTGCGGACAAGAATACACGCACCTCATACAAATCACACATTTCCATCCGAATTTCGGTATGCCGTCAATCATCTCAATGTTACCGCACGGGCATTTTAGCGCGCACAATCCGCATGAATTGCATTTTTCATCAGCTTTAAGCATCTTGCCAAAAAACTTTGAGCCAAATTTCTCTGCTGAAAACAAAGGCCGCAATATTTTGTCTATTAAAATCGGCTTCTTTGTGTTTTTCTTATTCTCCACCAATTCCTCTGCTATCAAAGCACACTTTTTAGGCAAAACTTGTATAAGCTTTACCGCAGTTTCATTGTCTGTTGGCTCGATAAAGTTTGACGGCATACAAAGCATATAGTCATTTTCCACTTTATAACCTTTTTTCTTTAATCGCTTTATGGACTTCACTCTGCATGCGGTGTTTGGTGATATCTCCCCACCGCCGGACACCGAAATAATGGCCGCCTTCCCAGCCTCTTTTTTTTTGAGCGAAGCAATCCACTCATACACCGGGATTGGAGCATCCGCAGCGTAAACCGGATACATCAAAATAATCTCTTCTTCCGGCAAGATTTCCGGCACGTCATCTCTGAATATTTCAGAGCATCTCGCATTTACCCCTTTTTTGAGCAATTCATCCGACAGGGTATGAGCGGAAAGTTTTGTGCCGCCTGTTCCCGAAAAATAAACTATATGAAACACTCTTTTCATCTAAGCTCCTTAAAAATTTAATCTAATTCAATTAAGAATTATTATAACATATATTAACATTATTAATCTTCTATAGTCTGCAATTTAAAACAGAATTGATAAAAAAATGCTGGCTTATGTTATAATTATATATCGGTTTTTAAGGAGACGTTTATGAATTATATAAATTTAGCAATTGCACTTTTGCTTTTTGCAATAGGTTGGTTCATCAAAGTGAAAAAGGTTACTTGGCTTATATCCGGTTACAATACAATGTCCAAAGAAAAAAAAGAAGAATACGACATAGATAAACTTACCCGCTACATGGGAAATTTCATATATCTTCTTGCGGCCGTTTGGTGTGTGATGGCAATCATGGGGATTATTTCCCCGGATAAAACCGGTTCCATTATGACTGCAGGCATGATTGTATTCGCAATTGTTATTGTCGGAGGCGTCATTTGGTTAAACACAGGCGACCGTGCAAAAAAGGATTAAAAAAAGAGGGATTAAGCCGCTTTTCCCACATTAAAATCTATTTATCTGTAGCTACCTATCCAACTCATACACCATTCGTCATTGCCCGAAAGCAGGAACCCGGCATCAATCACTTCAATATTTTCCTTTGTCGGTGAGGCAATCACTGTGGTTATGCCCGCTCCTACAAGCTGCGCTAAAAAGCCTCTGTTCACCGCTTCACGGTTTGGAATGCCAAATGAAATGTTTGACAGCCCTATAACAGTCATTAACCCTTGCTCTGTGCACCATTTAACAAACTTAACCGACTCTTGTGGCGCTTTCACATCGCTTGACACAGCCATAGCCACTCCGTCAATCAAAATATCTTTTTTCGTCAACCCATTCTCATATGCGCAGTCCAAAAGCTTCTGGACAGCTTCTTTCCTGTCTTGGAATGTAAGGCTTGCTTTATGCTCATAAGGCAATAATATTATCACCGCGTTATGTTTCGCCGCGAGCTTGATTATCTTTTCATATTCTTTGTTCGCCGTACTTGCCGAGTTTACTATCGCGCGTCCTTCATAGTTTTCCAGAGCGCTTTGAAGTGCGTCCGGGTTAAAGCTGTCAAAGCATGGTGTTACATCCATATTAGTAAGTTCTTTGGCCAGCATCGCCTGAAGCTTTACTTCGTCAACTCCCGCCGCACCTACGTTGATGTCAACTATCTCGCAGCCTTCTTTCATCTGAGCTTCAACTAAATTCATTATATAAGGCAAGTCAAAGTTACGCATCGCCTCAGCCAACTTTTCTTTGCCGGTTGGGTTCACTCGTTCGCCTATTATCTTTGTTTTCAGATTTAATTTTAGTTCCATGTGTTTGCACCTCGTTTCGTGGTTTGATTTTAATATAATGAGGGGAAAAGTGCAAGACTAGCCATTTAATTAATTAAAATATCAGTATTTACACTTGTCAGAAAAGACAATATACAGTATTATATTAGAGCATAATATTTGCACCTATAGCTCAGCAGGATAGAGCGTCCGCCTCCTAAGCGGAAGGTCCCGCGTTCGAATCGCGGTAGGTGTGCCAGATTAAAAATCTCTCGTTTTGCGAGAGTTTTTTTATTACTACCACCGCATATATCAATGAATTGTTTTCTGAATAGCTATTAGCTTATTTAACGAGATAAAACAGCGTTGGAATGTTTGTTTTTCAGAGCAATCTGACTCTCTTGTCAAAATAAAAAAGTGCTGGTTTGATTAGTATTATGGGCAAAACGTACATTATATAAAATCTTTTTGTGCATACTGCACATATATCGTTTTCCCCACATGTATACATCACTATTTTGCTCTCAATTCACTTTTTGTTAACAATTTTTGTATTGTTTACCTTGCATTATCAGACATATAATTCAAGTATAAAATATGAAAGGAGACAAAAACATGAAATTATTTAACCTTCTCAAAAAGAAACCTGACCTTATCACAATTGAAGAGTATTGGAATTTAGAGTATAAAAAATAACAGAATTTTTGTTTTGCTCGATTTTAGAGACCAACTACAACTTAATTAAATTAAAAAAAACGAAAGAAGACTGACATGAACTTTAGAATTACAAAGAAACGTGATTTTATTAAAACAATGGATTTTTCAGATTCGGTGCATTATATAAAAGACTTTGTATGACCGCACCGATTGAACAAGTAAATATGATTCAAACGATGCGGGGTAAACCTATCCCGTTTTATTTTACCCAAAATAAAAAATTCACCAAAAAATTTATAATTCACATACGATTATTCGAACTCATTGTAATTAAAAAAAACACTTAAATCACTTTTTAAACAAATATACAAAAATAACCTGATAATATTTTTCTATTGTTTTCAATTAAAGATTGACATTTAGTTAGCTTTATCCCTTATAATTAAAATAGATATGTTTTAGATAGAAAAAAAATAGGGAGTATAAAATGGAAAAATCAAAAGTATATTTCACGGATTTCAGAACAAAGCTCGGTGAAGGTCTGCCAACAAAGCTTAATAGACTGCTAAATACTGCAGGCATTGATACCATTGATATGAAAAATAAATTTGTCGCGATTAAGCTCCACTTCGGCGAGCTTGGCAATCTCGGATTTTTACGGCCGAATTATGCCAGAGCTGTGGCTGACACTGTAAAGGCGCTCGGCGGCAAGCCTTTTCTTACTGACTGCAACACCTTATATCCGGGTAGCAGGAAAAACGCGCTGGAACACCTTGAGTGCGCTTGGCAAAATGGTTTTACACCTTTAACGGTAGGCTGTCCAATTATAATCGGAGACGGTCTTAAGGGCACTGATGATATAAGCGTTCCTGTAGAAGGCGGAGAATATATAAAAGAAGCCAAGATAGGCCATGCTGTGATGGACGCTGACATCTTCATAAGTCTAAACCACTTCAAAGGGCATGAAATGGCTGGCTTTGGCGGAGCCATTAAAAATATCAGCATGGGCTGCGGTTCAAGAGCAGGGAAAAAAGATATGCATATAAATGGGAAGCCAAGCATTGATGAAGAACTCTGCACAGGTTGCCTCAGATGCGTGCGTGAATGTGCAAATGACGCACTGGCATTTGATAAAATTAAAAAGAAGATGACTATCAATCTCGATAACTGCGTGGGCTGCGGTCGGTGTCTCGGGGCATGCAACTTTGACGCAATCAGTTTTACAAACTGGGCAGCTACCAAAGAACTTAACTGCAGAATGGCCGAATATGCAAAAGCCGTACTGACAGGCCGTCCTCATTTTCATATCTCCTTAGTAATGGATATCAGCCCAAACTGCGACTGCCATCCTGAAAATGACTCGCCGATCCTGCCTGACATCGGTATGTTTGCCTCCTTTGACCCACTCGCACTGGATCAGGCTTGCGTAGATGCCTGTCTCAAACAGGAGCCTTTGCCGAATAGTCAACTTTATGAAAACATCGCAAAATCTAATTTCTACGACCAGCATGACCATTTTGAAAATACTACGCCAAACTCTGAGTATAAAACATGTCTCGCGCATTCTGAAAAAATAGGAATAGGCTCTAGAAAATATGAAATAATAACAATAAAATAGCAATATATTTATTAATATGCAAGCGTCCGGGAACAGTTCTCTGGCGCTTTTATTTTTCTTTATCCTCAAATAGGTTTTAGTTGTATAATTATAATATAATATTTGTTATGAGATGATGAAAATGAATATCGAAAGTTTAGAACATTTTTTCAAGAAACTTGACAGATCCTTTTTTGTAGATAACGAGTATAAACTTATGGCGGATTTCGACAGGCCTCTTCCCATAGGCTTCGGTCAAACGATATCCCAGCCAAGTCTGGTCGTTGAGATGACACGCATGCTCGCCCTCAATAAGAGTTTGAAAGTGCTTGAGATTGGAACAGGATCCGGTTACCAAAGCGCATTTCTTGCTGAGTTCGCAAAAGAGGTTTATACCGTTGAGCTGATTCCTGAGCTTTCACTCAGAGCACAGCAAAAGCTTGATGCACTTGGATACACCAATATACACTATAAAAAAAGTGACGGAAGCTTCGGGTGGCAGGAAAATGCTCCCTACGACAGAATTATCGCAACTTCTGCAGCCGGAGTTTTGCCCCAAGACCTCATAAACCAGCTGGCAACTGGCGGAAAGATGATAGCCCCCATAGGTCCTCAGGGCTTACAAGATCTTCTGCTTATCACAAAGAATAATAAAGGCGATGTTGAAATCGCCTCAATGGGTAAAGTCACGTTTGTCGAGATGAAGGGCAAATACGGCTGGTCAAAGAAATTTAGTGAATAAGAAAACTTCTTTACTTACTCAATAATCATATATTATAATTTTAATAAATTTCCCACCAGACAAGGGTTTTGAATAAGACTAATCAAAGTTTACTTTTTTTTATCAAATTCACACTTCATCCAAATCAATCATATATTTATACTTAACCCATGGCAAACTATCGGGCAAATCAAGTGTAAACACCATCTTGTCATTTAATGTCGGATGCCAAAACGTCAGCCTTTGAGACATGAGTGCTATCCACATTCCCTTTTCAGCATTGGGATTATATTTTTGGTCGCCGACAAGCGGGCAACCATGCTCCAAAAACTGTACGCGAATCTGATGGCTTCTGCCCGTATATAGTTCCACGCGGCAAATTGATTCGTTATCTTCACTGTAAAGCACACGGCATTCAAGGCTTGCGCGCTTTGCGCCGCGTGCGCCGTCACGCATAACAGTTGTAGTATTTGTGCGCTTATCTTTATAAAGCCAATCAATCCATTTGCCGTCCTCGGGTTTACCTTCGCAAACACAGATGTATTCTTTTTTCATCTTAAGTGTTGACACTTGACTAGAAAGCCTGGAAGCCGCCTTCGATGTGCGGGCAAACACCATAAGCCCGCCAACGGGTCTGTCCAAGCGATGCACCAGACCGATATATGCGTCGCCCGGCTTATTATACTTTTCTTTTACATAGCCTTTAAGATACGTCAATAAATCCAAATCCCCTGTATCATCTCCCTGAGAGAGCATACCCGGCGGCTTGTTTACAACGATCACATGATTATCTTCGTATATTATTTCAGGCTTCATACTATTCACTTATCCAACGCCCGGATGATCCACATGGCAGCACCAAGCCGGATGAAGTAATAGGCAGCCCAATTTCATCGGAGGTAATGCTCCCGCCAAAGCGCTCCTTTACCGTAAGGCTTAAAATATTTTCTATAACATGCGGGGAAAGCCCTGTCGTATAACTGTTAATTAGGAAAAACAACGGCTTTTCATCTAATAGTTCCACACAATCTTTTACATGAGCAAAAATCATGTCTTCCATCTTCCACGTTTCGCCTTTGGGGCCTCTGCCATATGACGGCGGATCCATTATGATTCCGTGATATTTATTTTCACGGCGCGCTTCCCTCTGCACGAATTTAACGCAGTCATCCACGATATAGCGAATCTGGGCATTCTGAAGCCCAGAAAGCGCGGCATTCTCTTTTGCCCAATTCACCATTCCACGACTGGCGTCAACATGTACAACATTTGCTCCAGCTTTGGCGCAGGCAAGCGTCGCGCCTCCTGTGTATGAAAACAGGTTTAATACATTAATTTCGCGCCCTGCATTTTTAATAAGATTGCTCATCCAGTCCCAATTTACAGCTTGCTCAGGAAAAAGCCCTGTATGCTTAAATCCCATTAGCCCTACATGAAAACGGAGGTCTTTATACTCTATCTCCCATCTGTCAGGAAGTTTTTTATATTGCTGCCACTCTCCCCCGCCTTTGTTTGAACGGTGGTAAACGGCGTCAATTCCCGCCCATTCCTCAGAAGTTTTTACGCAAGTCCATACTGCCTGAGGGTCGGGACGGTATAATACCTTGTTTCCCCAGCGCTCAAGCTTCATTCCGTCGCCCGCGTCAATTAGTTCGTAATCCTTATGTGCGTCTGCAATCCACATTATATTTTTGTCACCGCCAGTATTACATCCGTATCATTTATATTCCAAGTCTTTTGATATCCGCCGCTTATTCCCTGCTCAACTTTGTCAGACAAAGTCTCCGAGCCGATTTCTTTCGCGTTCGTTTCAAATACATCATTATAGCCTTCGTATGAAAGCACGATATGGTCTGTCACTTCAAAGCCGGCCTCTTTGCGCATTGTCTGCACTTTGGATATTATTTCGCGTACAACGCCTTCTTCGACAAGCTCCGGTGTTAGGTTCGTGTCAATAACAACGGTCACGCCGTTTTCGTCCTGCGAAACATAGCCTTCTTTTTGATCGGTGCTAATAAGCACATCATCTTCTTTAAGCTCCACTTCAGTACCCTTAATGTTAAAGTTAACTTGTCCGTGTTCTTTTAGTGTGTGTACAAAATCAGCTCCATCATATTCAGCCAAAACATTTTTTATCTCTCCAAGCAGCTTGCCGTACTTTGGTCCTACTGTGCGCATCTGGGGCTTTATTATATAGTCTATGAATCCCGAAGCATCGTCTGTGAATTCAATTTCTTTCACGTTAAGCTCTTCAAGCACGATTTCGGAATACTCTTTTTCCATCGTAGCTCCCTGAACATAAAGCTTTGGAAGCGGCTGGCGATTTTTAACGGCGGCCTTGTTGCGGCATGCGCGGGCAAGTGTAACCACCGTCAACACCGCGTCCATATTTTCTTCAAGCTTGGCGTCAATCATGCTTTCGGTATATGTCGGAAAATCGCACAAATGTATAGACTCAGGTGCGGTTTTATCAACTGTGCACACCAGGTTTTGATATATCTGCTCCGTCATAAACGGTATAAATGGCGCTGATAACTTAGATACTGTAACAAGTGTCGTATAAAGCGTCATATATGCGTTTATCTTGTCCTGAGTCATGTCGCTGCCCCAGTAGCGTTCGCGTCCGCGGCGCACATACCAGTTAGAAAGCTCGTCAACGAACGCCGATAGCGCGCGTCCGCCTTCTGTTATTCTGTAATTATCAAGGTGCTCATCCACATCTTTAGTCAAAGTATTGAGCCTTGACAGCATCCACTTGTCCATTACAGAAAGCTTCTCGTATTCCAACTTATATTTTGTCGGGTCAAATCCGTCGATATTCGCGTATAGTATATAGAAAGCATATGTGTTCCAAAGCGTTCCCATAAACTTTCGCTGACCTTCGGATACCGCTTCATCCGCATACCTTGAAGGGAGCCACGGCTGCGAGTTTACATAAAAATACCAGCGCACGGCATCAGCGCCCTGTTTGTCCAATGCATCCTTGGGATCTGTGACATTGCCCAAGTGTTTGCTCATCTTCTTTCCTTCTTTGTCTTGCACATGCCCTAGGACTATGCAGTTATCAAAGGGCGCTTTTTCAAATAGCAGTGTAGATATCGCTATAAGTGTGTAAAACCATCCGCGTGTTTGGTCGACAGCTTCAGATATAAAGTTTGCCGGAAAATTCTCTTCAAATATCTCTTTGTTTTCAAACGGATAGTGCCATTGCGCAAATGGCATGGAGCCGCTGTCATACCAGCAGTCGATAACCGCCGTCTCGCGTGTCATCTCCCCGCCGCACTTATCGCAGGCAAGTTTGATGTCATCCACAAATGGCTTGTGCAGCTCTATGTCATCGGGCACATTCTTGCCCTTTTGTTTAAGCTCTTCTATAGAACCGATTACTTCCGTATTTCCGCATTCACACATCCATACAGGAAGCGGTGTTCCCCAGTAGCGTTCACGGGAAAGGCCCCAGTCCATAACGTTTTCAAGCCAGTTGCCCATCCTACCTTCTTTTATGTTGTCGGGCATCCAGTTTATTGTTCTGTTGTTTGCGACAAGCTCTTCACGAAGCTTACTCATGGCAATAAACCATGAATCACGTGGATAATACAGCAGCGGTGTGTCGCATCTCCAGCAGAAAGGATAGCTATGGTCATAATCCAAAGCCTTGTGAAGCTGTCCGCGTTCCTCGAGGCGCTTTAAGATATCTTCATCCGCGTCTTTTACAAACACTTTATCCCAAGGAGTTTCTTCGGTAAATCTTCCCTGTGTGTCAACTATCTGGATGAATTTCGCGTCTGCTTTAAGCAAAAGGCGCATATCGTCTTCACCAAACGGGGCAAGGTGGACTACACCAGTACCTTCGGATGTGGTTACATAATCGTCTGCGACAACAACATGCTTTTGCCCAGCCGGAGTGCTGTTTGCTTCGGGGAATAACGTGTCATATTCGGTGCCTACCAAGTCCGCGCCTTTGACAGTGTCTAAAACTACATAGCCTTCTTCCAAAAGCCCCTCAGACAAATCTTTAGCCAGTATGTAAATATTCTCTCCTGATTTACACTTTACGTAATCAACATGTTCGTTTACGCACAGTAATTGATTTGACGGAAGAGTCCAAGGTGTCGTCGTCCACGCGAGTATATATGTGCTATCTTCGCCGGTTACTTTAAAGCGAACAACAGCTGAAGTTTCAGATACATCTTGATAGCCTTGTGCCACTTCGTGGGAGGATAAAGATGTTCCGCAACGCGGACAATAAGGCACGACTTTATATCCTTTGTAAAGCAATCCTTTTTCGTGCACTTTTTTGAGCGACCACCAAACGGATTCAATATAATCATTTGTATAGGTAATGTATGGGTTGTCCATGTCCACCCAAAAGCCAACGCGCTCACTCATTTCACGCCATTCGTTTTGATACTTCCAAACGCTTTCTTTGCACTTAGCTATAAATGGCTCTATACCGTATTCTTCAATCTGCTCTTTTCCATCTAGCCCAAGGAGTTTTTCCACTTCAAGCTCTACCGGAAGTCCATGAGTGTCCCAGCCTGCTTTGCGCAAAACTTTATATCCCTTCATCGCTCTGTATCTAGGAATCAAGTCTTTTATTACGCGAGTTAATACATGCCCTATATGCGGTCTTCCATTTGCTGTGGGCGGTCCGTCAAAGAACGTAAAAACTTCCGCGTCTTTTTTTTGATCGATGGATTTTTCAAATATTTTATGTTCTTTCCAAAACTCCAACGTTTCTTTTTCCCTATCAACGAAGTTTAAATCCGTGGATACTTTCTTGTATAGCATACATCCTCCATTAGACGACTATATATTTATTATAACTTATTTAAAAATTCTTTTTTGCCGTTCTGAAACAAAAAAACACCTCGTCACAACAGGACGAAATGCATCGCGGTACCACCTGAATTTCCGCATTGATGCGGACACTCTTTCCTCTTAACGCGGGAAACGCCTTATGTTTTGCATAAGAAGCTCATTAAGTGATGTCGCAAAAGAATCATATACCGCTTTTCACCCCTCGCGGCTCTCTTTGATATTCCCCTGTTGCGTGCGTCTTAAATCACAGCTTTTTCTTGTTTAATGTATTATATATAATATACACATTATTTTCAAGGTGTATTTGTTACAGTAAAACCACTTGCATTTCACTCAAAAATATATCAATCCCTCTTTAAAGTGATTTCCCGAGCAAAAACTCCTCATAATCTTCCAGCATGCCTCTCATAAGAGTTGGACAATCTATTCCATAAGGACAGCGCGACTTGCACGCACCGCAATCAATGCAGTCGCTTACCTTGCGCATTTCCACCTGCCATTCGGGAGTTACTAGGTTTTGCCATACAGCCCGCCTTAGAAGAAAAGACATTCTTGCCACCATGTTTATTTTAATATCCGCCGGGCAAGGAAGGCAATATCCGCATCCCCGACAGAAATTGCCTTGCAACGCTTTTCTGTCTTCAACCATTTGTGTTGAAATCTCTTCCGTCAGCTTTGGAGGATTTTTTGCCAGAGATAAAAATTCATCAAGCTCGCTTTCTCTTTGCATTCCGTATATGGGCAAAGCCTGCTCCATCTTTTCAAAGAATAAAAATATCGCTTTGGCATTTGTCAGAAGTCCACCGCATAAGGCTTTCATAGCTATAAATCCCATATCGTGTTCAGCGCAGCTTTTGTAAACATTCAAATCCCCTTCATCGGATATATATGAAAGAGGATACTGCAATGTTTCATAAAGCCCTGACTCAATCGCCTCCATCGCGACTTTTTGTCTGTGGTTTGTAATGCCAATATGACGTATCTTTCCCTTCGCCCTCGCCTCCACCATAGCTTCAAACATTCCCGTGCCGTCGCCTGTCTTAAAAGCTACTTCGGGATTATGAAATTGGTATATATCTATATAATCCGTTTTTAAGTTTTCTAAGCTTGTCCCCAAATGCTCCCAGAATGTCTTCGCATCTTTGGAGTGCGTCTTTGTGGCAATTATTATATTTTCACGCACATCACTTAGAGCTTCGCCGATTTTCTCTTCGCTGTCAGAGTATCCGCGTGCAGTATCAAAGAAGTTTATTCCTTCTTTATAGGCCTTTTTTAATATCTTTATTGCCTCAGGCATCTCCACTCTTTGCAGAGGAAGCACTCCAAAAGCCGTTTTTGTCACTTTGAGTTTTGTTTTGCCAAGAACTATTTTCTTCATATCTCACCTCTTTTTTGTGCCTATAACTTAATATACTACTCACCGATAATATAGTCAATTTACAAAATAATCCGTAAAAATAATGTTTGAACTATATGTTATATTATGGTATTATTGTAATAGGTAATAACTGGATGGTAGTTATGAATCTAACAAAACCTATTAAATGCATATTTTTTGATATTGGCGGTACTTTAAACTATACTGCCAACGGCGATTGGATGTTTCCGCAAAAAGCAGAAAGCATCATTAATTTTGATGGCATGAATTATATTTCTATCCACAGGTTTAATATTGCATACACAAAATGCATTAATTATCTCAATAAAAACCACTTTGTAAAAACAATCGATGAAGAATATGAGCACTTTGTTGTTTTTTATACAATGCTTGCCGATTATTTGCCAGAGTTTGAGCTTACAAAGGAAACAGCTAAGATTTTGGCTCGCGAAAAAGTATACAGTTGCGACAATGACATTTTTTTTGATGATGTTCATTCCACGCTTAACTCCCTATCAGAAAATTACAAATTGGGTATCATCTCCGATTCTTGGCCATCATGTATAAACAAATTAGAATCCGCAAATCTCTTAGATTTATTTAACTGCGTAACATTGAGCTGCCATTCTGGTGTCTGTAAACCAAATGCCGCGATATATGAGCGAGCCTTAAAAAGCATGGAATTTCCTGCTGAACAAACTGTTTTAATAGACGATTCCAAAGAAAATCTTATAGGCGCCCAAAAATGCGGAATGCAGCCTATTCTAGTTAATACACAAAACAAAAAAAAGGATGATGATTTCCCCACAATTCACAGCTTATCGGAAGTTCTTGCTTTAGTATAAAAACAAATATAAAGTATATACATAAATCTTGTTCCAAATTACAATGAAAAAAAACATATATATAATATAAACTAATTATTTAAATGCTTTTTCTCTTTTCTTGACACCAAAAAGTGATAGCCGTATAATAAGTAAGGTTATAGGCTGACATAGCTTTGATTTGCAAAGCAATTAGTGGTATTTTTCGTCATAACTCAACTAAAAATGTATTTTTTTGTTTTTTATGGCATAAATCACGTTCCAAAAACAGTCTACAAATAATATTATGTTTACACATATTATATTATTTAAAATATTTTAAACGAACTTAGGAGGTTCAACATGGCAAATAAACTCACAATGGACGGCAACACGGCAGCCAGCCATGTCGCTTATGCTTTCAGCGACGTCGCCGCCATCTACCCAATCACGCCCTCTTCACCAATGGCTGAAGTTGCTGACGTATGGTCAGCATACGGACGCAAAAACCTAATGGGACAGGAACTTAAGGTTTCTGAAATGCAGTCTGAAGGCGGCGCCGCGGGCGCAGTTCACGGCTCATTGGTAGCAGGTGCGATGACAACAACTTTCACAGCATCACAGGGATTGCTGCTCATGATTCCCAATATGTATAAAATCGCGGGTGAAGTTTTGCCCTGCGTTTTTCATGTAAGTGCACGTTCTCTTGCAACGCACGCTCTTTCGATTTTCGGAGACCATAGTGACGTAATGGCAACCCGCCAAACAGGTTTTGCTATGATATCTTCAAACTCGGTCCAGGAAGCTATGGACTTAGCACTTGTGTCGCATATATCAACACTTAATTCCTCAATTCCTTTCCTTCATTTCTTTGATGGTTTCAGAACATCCCATGAAGTTCAAAAAATTGAAGTCATTGATTATGAAGACATGAAAAAGCTTGTCCCCTGGGATAAGATTCAGGCTTTCCGCGAACGCGCAATGAACCCTGAGCACCCTCATCTGCAGGGTACAGCACAAAACCCGGACATCTTCTTCCAAAATAGAGAAGCCGCAAACACCTTCTATGATAAAATCCCCGAAATTGTTGAAGATGCTATGAAAAAAGTTACAGAGATTACAGGCCGCGAATATAATCTGTTTGATTATGTCGGA
Source organism: Christensenellaceae bacterium (assembly GCA_963675575.1). Taxonomy (GTDB): domain Bacteria; phylum Bacillota; class Clostridia; order Christensenellales; family UMGS416; genus JAGLOK01. Next base: position 999,725 of record OY776378.1, on the reverse strand, counting down.
GCCCCAGATGCAGAAAAGCTTATCATCCTTATGGGTTCAGGTGCTGAAACAGCTGACGAAGCTGTTGAATATCTTGTATCAAAAGGTGAGAAAGTCGGCGTATTGAAAGTCCGCCTTTACCGTCCGTTCTCAATCAAGCATTTCTTGGGTGCAATTCCTGAATCAGTTAAGAAGATTGCAGTTTTAGACAGAACAAAAGAATCCGGATCAGTCGGTGAACCCTTATATATGGACGTTCGCACAGCATTTTCTGAAGTTGGTAAAGATGTTGACGTATTGGTCGGCGGAAGATATGGCTTAGGTTCAAAGGAATTCACACCTTCAATGGTTAAATCAGTATATGACAACCTTGATGAAGCGAATCCCAAAAATCACTTCTCAGTTGGCATCATAGATGATGTTTCAAATCTTTCTCTTCCGATAAAAGCACAGATTAACACAGTTCCCGAAGGAACTATCTCATGTAAGTTCTACGGATTGGGCAGTGACGGAACAGTCGGAGCAAATAAAAACTCCATCAAAATCATCGGCGATAAAACCGATATGTATGCGCAAGGATATTTCTCTTATGACTCCAAAAAATCAGGCGGCATAACAGTATCCCACCTTCGTTTCGGTAAAAACCCGATTAAATCAGCATATCTCATTCAAAACGAAGCAGAATTTGTAGCATGCCACAACCCAAGCTATGTGACACGCTATGATATCGTTTCATCCGTCAAAAAAGGCGGAACATTCCTTCTCAACTCCGCATGGGACTTGGAAGAAATGGAAGCACAGCTTCCCGCTTCAATGAAAAACATAATCGCTAAAAACGACATCAAGTTCTATAATGTAGATGCCGCTAAAATAGCTGAAGCCGCAGGAATGCGTGGACGCATAAACACAGTAATGATGGCCGCGTTCTTCAAGCTTTCAGGCGTTATCCCATATGAAGACGCCGAAAAGTACATGAAGGAAGCTGTTAAAAAGACATACGGCAAAAAGGGCGATGATATTGTTAAGATGAACTATAAAACAATAGACAACGCTATAGCTGGTTTAGTGGAAATTAAGTATCCCAAGTCATGGGCGGACACCAAAGACGGAGCGGCTCCTCATAAAATCGTGGGAACTGAATTCGTTGAAAATGTTATTTCACCCATACTAGCTCAGGAAGGCGACAAACTTCCTGTATCGTCATTTGACTTTGCAGGCCGTTTCCCAACTTCCACAACCCAATACGAAAAACGCGGCATTGCAGATTATGTCCCCGAGTGGATGTCTGCAAACTGCATACAATGTAACCAATGTTCACTTGTATGTCCTCACGCTGCGATTCGCCCGGTACTTATAAAAGAAGGCGAAAAGAAACCCGAAAGCTTTGAAACAATCAAATCAATCGGCAAAGATTTCGCAGGATATGAATACAAAATACAAGTTTCAGTTCTTGACTGCACTGGCTGCGGAAACTGCGCTGACATCTGCCCCGGAAGAAAAGGCGAGAAAGCTCTTGAGATGAAGCCTTTGGACTCACAGCTCGAGCAGGTTGAAAATCACAAATTTGCCGAGAAACTCCCGATAGATAAGTTTGAAATGAATATGAACGTTAAAAACTCTCAGTTCCTGCAACCCTTGTTCGAATTCTCGGGCGCATGCGCAGGCTGCGGAGAAACACCTTACCTCAAGCTTGTAACACAGCTCTACGGTGAAAGAATGATTATTGCAAACGCAACTGGCTGCTCATCTATCTACGGCGGCTCAGCTCCAACAGTTCCTTTCACAGTGAATGCTGAAGGCCACGGCCCCACTTGGGCAAACTCATTGTTTGAAGACAACGCCGAGTTTGGCTTCGGAATGTCACTTTCATACAGCCAACGCCGCGACAACATCGAGCGCCTGATGAAAGAAGCAATTGATGCCGGCGCGGATGCTGCTGCAAAAGAAGCATTCACCGCTTGGATTGAAAACAAAGATGATGCAGAAGGCTCAAAAACAGCTTCTAAGGCTGTCAAAGCATTGCTCGATAAGCAAAAAGATAAATATCCTGAGCTTAACACCATGCGCGATATGCTGATTAAAAAATCCGTATGGATTGTTGGAGGTGACGGATGGGCATATGACATCGGCTACGGCGGATTGGACCACGTATTGGCTATGGGACAGGATGTTAACGTTCTTGTTGTTGATACAGAGGTTTATTCCAACACCGGCGGACAGGCATCAAAGGCCACACCTACAGGTTCAGTCGCGAAATTCGCGGCTGCAGGAAAACGCACCCGCAAGAAAGACTTGGGCCTTATGGCAATGAGCTATGGCTATGTATACGTAGCCTCAGTGTCAATGGGCGCAAGCCCCGCTCAGCTGGTTAAAGCAGTTACAGAAGCTGAGGCATATCCGGGTCCTTCGCTCATAATTGCTTATGCGCCATGCATTAACCACGGAATTAACATGGGCAAAACTCAGGCTGAAGAAAAGAAAGCGGTTGAAACAGGCTACTGGCCTCTCTACCGCTTCAATCCGACTCTTGGTGAACAGGGTGAGAATCCATTCATATTGGATAGCAAAGAGCCCACATTGCCTTATGGCGACTTCCTCAAAGGTGAGCGCCGCTATACAACGCTTACAACGCAGTTCCCCGAAGCAGCTGAAAAGCTCTTCGCAGACGCGGAAAACGAAGCCAAGAAACGTTTGGAAACATACAAAAAATTGGCAGAAGAAAGAATACTGTAATACAAACTTCATCAAAGTCTCCCGCTTTTGCGGGAGACTTTTTTTATTACAATAAAACAATTTACCAAAAATTCATATGCAAGCAAAATATTGAGAATGTTGTTTAGGCTTTATATGTTATAATGAAACTTGAAAGAATATAAATAACTAGTCACATTAATTATAGGAGGTAATTTTAATGACAACAATAATAGAAATAATAGGCAGACAGATATTGGACTCCCGCGGAAACCCCACTGTTGAAGTCGATGTATATCTTGAATCCGGTATTATGGGGAGAGCGGCAGTTCCTTCGGGAGCCTCCACCGGCGCGTTTGAAGCCGTTGAGCTTCGCGACGGAGGAGAAGCATACATGGGCAAAGGCGTACTTAAGGCTGTTGACAACGTAAACGAGCTCATAGCAAACGAAATACTTGGAATGGATGCGCGTGACCAAGTAGGCATCGATACATTGATGATAGAACTTGACGGCACCGAAAATAAAAGCAATCTTGGTGCAAACGCAATGCTTGGCGTGTCCCTTGCGGTTGCAAAAGCCGCGGCAGAAGCAGTCAGCCTGCCTCTTTATCAATATATCGGCGGAGTAAACGCGAAAACACTGCCGGTTCCCATGATGAACATAATAAACGGCGGCAAACACGCCGACAACTCGGTTTCTTGTCAGGAATTTATGATAATGCCTGTTGGCGCCCAAACATGGAGCGAAGCTTTACGCATGTGCGCTGAAGTTTTCCACAACTTGAAAGCGGTATTAAAAGACAAAGGCTATTCAACGGCCGTGGGTGATGAAGGCGGATTCGCGCCAAACCTAAAATCCGACGAAGAAGCTTTGCAAGTAATAGTTGAGGCTATCGGCGTGGCAGGATACAAAGCGGGAAAAGATTTCCGTATAGCAATGGATCCGGCTGCCACCGAAATGTATGAGGAAGCCAAGAAAATAGGCAAAGACGGATATTATTTCTGGAAAACAGACAAATTCTTCACCCGCGAAGAAATGGTTGACTTCTGGGCAGGGCTTTGTGATAAATATCCGATTATCTCAATTGAAGACGGCCTGGCCGAAGAAGATTGGGAAGGTTGGCGTCTTATGACTGAGCGTTTGGGTACAAAAATACAGCTTGTGGGTGACGATCTATTCGTTACAAATACCACAAGGTTATCTAAGGGAATAGATATGGGAGTCGCAAATTCCATACTTATAAAAGTAAACCAAATCGGCACACTGACTGAAACCCTTGACGCCATCCAAATGGCCAATCGCGCAGGTTACACAGCAGTGGTATCCCACCGCTCCGGTGAAACGGAAGACACGACCATCGCTGACCTTGTTGTGGCAATGAACGCGGGACAAATCAAGACTGGCGCGCCTTCCCGAAGCGACCGTGTGGCGAAATACAATCAGCTGCTGCGCATTGAGGAAGAACTGGGCGAAATAGCTATTTACCCTGGGCTTGATGCATGGTTCAATCTTAAAAATAAATAAACATCAAAAACAGCCTCCAAATCTGGAGGCTGTTTTTTTATCTTCTATAAAATTTCCTTGAAATATCTCATTTTATTTAACGGCTTCCCTATTACAATCTCATCTCTTGCCCCATCATATATGAATCCATTTTTCTCATAAAATTTTCGTGCGCACTCGTTTTTTTCCAAAACCCATAGAGTCACCTTTTTGTATCCTGTGCTTTTTATTTCTCCTAGCCCGAAATTTAAAAACTTTGTACCCAATCCTTTGCCCCAATATTCGGGTAAAAAATATATTGCGCTTACTTCTGCCGTTTCGTCATTTGTATCTTTATCCAAACTTTTGCAATACACAAAAACACCTATTGGTTTGTCTTCATCGTACATCAAATAGTATTCGGCAATCCTTTTAGAAATTATTTTTGAAATGAATTCCGCTTTCTTTTCCACCGTTAGCTTTTCAAGGTAGTCATCAGGAATAATACCGATATAGGCCGTCTTCCATGACATCACCTGCACGAAAGCGATGTCATGCAAATGTTCTTGCTTAGCCTTAATTATTTTCGTCTGCATAATAACCCCCTCTTGGATATTTATACCATAAAAGTATATCACTAATAAGGGAAATTTAAAAGCAGTCAAAAAACCATCTGCTTCAACAGGTGTAATATATGAAATAGATTTATAAGAATGTGATTTGTAAGAATAAAACTTTATTTATACACGGAAACCAACTGGATATTCCTTTGCCAGTTTTTCACCAGTTTTTTCTTTTTATTTATAAACATATGCTCATCCGCTTTTTCAATTAACGCATCTACATCTTCGTTATAATTATCGTTGATATAATATCCGCAACTAACCGAAAGTTTGTATTTCTTATCACTGGTTTTGTTATATGCCTGAAATGATTTCTCAATACGATTTAGAAAGCTCTTGATTACATACTTGTCGCATGAATCTATAACAATCATAAATTCATCCCCCGCATATCGCGCGAAGAAATCTTTTTGCCTTATTTGTGATTTGATTATAGCAGTCACCGTGCGAATAGCGTCATCCCCAGCTATATGTCCGTAAGTGTCATTGATTTGCTTTAATTTATCCATATCAAGCATGATTAGGGAGAACTGCTTTTTATACTTTGTCAATCTTTCCAAGTAATTATACAAATGCCTTCTGCCGCTAATCTTGGTTAGTGTATCCATCTTTAATGCGGACATTTCAACTGACAAAAACAGCACCAATATACTTACGCTAACTCCTGCCAGACTAATCGTATCAATGATAGATGCGAGAGCGGCAATAGTAACATATGAAATATATGAAATATTAGTCATTTTGCTATCTGCAAAATTGAATTTAAAGATTATAAACAATGTATATATAATAGGTATAATGCTTAAAATAATTGTATATACTTGGCTTTTTATTCCGATCAAAATTATTAGCACGTTAAGCAATGCTGGAATAAAAAAGAACAACACAGTAAACCAATCCCTCAACAATCTGGGGTTCTTCTGATTGGTGACATAAAGAGCCCAAATTGCCGGCAACACTGGAACAAACATTGTATAAGCCATAGACAATGGGTTAAGCAAACTAATCAGTGAGCTTTCCGGATTGTTGGATATCAATCTTATGGAAGATTGGATAATCAGCATAAGCATCGTCGCAAATATAAGATAGTAGAAATATGATTTCTTTGATATTTGTGTTAACTTTATTGATATCGACGCAATATAAACAATTACCAATACGAATAACGAAACTATATTGCTGTCAATAGCCACTAAAGAATTCATAAACTACTCCCTCTTAAATATTTTAAAGCACACATTTATTTCTTGCTTCATAATATTTATCGTGTTTATAATTGCATATCTTTAGTTTTCAATATATTTATAAAATGAAATATGTTATTTTACTTCAGCCCTATCCTTGTACATTTGACTCTTCCTTCAATCAAATCGTTTATACCATGACGTGCGTGGCCTATGATTACTTGAGTTCCCGACATAGCGGCATCTTTGACATATTTGAGCTTCGCCGCTGCTCCGCCGGAGCCTTCTCGGCTGGTACCGTTGCAAAATTCGATTGTTTCATCTATTTTCCGGCTTAAGCTTTCCGCGTCAGCCGAAAGAATCTCTTCGATTATTGTTGAGCTGTCATTCGCATCTTTATAGATGCCTTCAACAGAGGTTAAGATAAGCAGAAGAGGCGCGCCGACAAGCTCGGCAATTATAGCCGCGGTTTCATCGTTGTCAATGCATTCCACAATCCGCTCATTCTTTCCTGACAATAGTGAAAGTTCAACATTTCTGTTTTCTTCAAAGGACACGGGGTCATTGTAGTTTACAATCGGAATAGCCCCTTGGCTCGCAGAGCGTTTTAGAAAGTTCAAGATATGATTGCACTTAACATTGTCATTGAAATGCGTGTGTTCCACCAAAAGCTGTCGCACGGAATAGCTCGGATTTATGAATCTTCTATAGTTCTCCATTAAAATTTGCTGTCCCTGCGCGGCATAGTCAGATTTTATTTCTTCCGAATCACCTACAGGTTCTTTTCCCATGCGGCGGATATAGTCCAGCCTGCCGATTTCCGTTGCCCCGCTGGACACCCAGACCATTCCCGGTTCAAGCTCTTTGCCTATTCTCGAAAAGATATTATAATCAATATCATTATCTCGACGCTGTATCAGCGCCATTGATCCTATTTTGCCAACAAGTTTTATTCCCGACATAAAAACCCCTTTAAACATCTATGAATGTAGAATCGGTCAGCCTTCTAATCCATTTTTTTGATTTAAAATATACTAAACACATTATAGTCTTAACCACGTGTTCTGTCCACATCAAAGCGAAAACCCATTCAAACGAAAGTTTTAAAACAAACCCCGCGATTGCTACAATCGGAACACCGATAAACCATACGTTAATAACGTCGTAAACAAGCCCCGTTTTCGTATCGCCGCCCGAGCGGAAAATTCCCACTATCGCAATAAAGGGTAAGATATAAAGCGGCAATGCAAAAGCGTATATAAAAAGCAGTTTGCTTACCATTTGCACAGTATAAACGTCGGGCACCGACAGCAGTGAAATAATCGGATTTCGAAACAAAATCACAAAAATACCAACAACAAACGCTAAACCTGTTCCATAAATCATAAATTTCTTTGCTGTTGTATAGGCCTCTTTCATTTCGCCTCTCCCCACCATTTTCCCGACAATTACAGCGCACGCGCTGCATATGCCTATAAAGAAAGTGAACATAAGCTGCTCTATTGAGCTATATATGGTAAACGCCGCATAGTTTTCGCTGCCCAAGCGCCCAAACACCATATTATACACACTTACACCAATCGCCCACATCACCTCGTTCGCAAGAACTGGTAGTGCAAGTATATAGTATTTTTTCACAAAATCTCGGCTAAAATCCAATAATTCTTTGATTTTTGCCGCGGCCACGTTTTTCTTTATATGGCTAATTGTCACGAGAAGTATCATTTGCAGGGTCGCCGAAATGAGCGTAGCTATCGCCGCACCTTTTATGCCCATCACCGGAAATCCAAGCTTTCCGAATATGAAGATATAGTTTAACGCGGTATTACATGCAACTGAAATAACCGTTGTTATAAGCGGTAAAATTACTGTTTCCGTGCTTCGCAAAAGATAGCTGAAAGTAAATGCAACCGACGTCGGCAAAAAAGCCCAGCATGCGATTTTCAGATACTTTGTCCCTGCCGCGATAACCAAAGGATCATTCGTGAAAACACCAAGCATCTGAGGTGTGAAAATAAACAGCAAAACTGTCATCACACTGCCTACGACCATAGAGTTTATTAGTCCCATGCTAAAAGATTTTCTGATGTTTTTTAAATCTTTTATTCCCCAATATTGCGAGACCAAAACACTCATTCCGGATGCAAACCCAAAGAAGGTCAGATTGATTAGAAAAAACCATCTGCCTGAAACTCCGAGAGCAGCAATAGGTATAACTCCGAGCTTTACAACCATTGCGGTATCCACCAAATGGAACGATGCCGCGAGCATCTGCTGCAAAGAAATAGGGAGAGCCAGCTTAAGTACGTTTTTAAGCAGACCTCCTTTAGTGTTTTGGCTTTTAATAACTATGCTCATGACTATAAATGATATATTAACAGCAAAGATTACACAAGTGTTTTACCGCAAAGAATATTTATGAACCGATAATTTCCACCTTATTAATTGCTAAGAAAATCAATCACTATTTCATTAATTTCATCAGCTCTTTCATGGTTTAAAGCGTGGCCTGTATCTTTTAATATTATATATCTCATTTCATTTTCTTCAAAATTCTTAATCGATTTTTCACTGTATGAGATAGGATCGGAATCTCCTATTACAAACAGGGCTTTCTTTCTAATTATCTTAATCTCCGAATCACTAAGTGACGTGATTTTATGATATCTCATTGAAATGCCGTTAAAGTATTTAAGAAGAGCATTCCAGTGACTTATCATATATTCATTTTCTATAATTTTATTAGAGTTCATTCCGCATAATTTATTTATTAATTTTAAATTGTTTTTATCTGAGGGGAAAAGAGCTTCCGGAAAGAATACTTTAAACATTTTCAACAACGCGAATAATCCCGGACTTTTATAGCCGACCACAAATCCTCCCGCCATACATACCAATTTGTTTGTTTTTTCCGGCCGCTTCGCTCCGTATGTTTGAGTAATGTAAGCACCGTTTGATACACCTGCCATGTGAACCCTATCTAATCCCAGCGCAGAAAGAATGTCATCAACCCAGTCGCACATATCAAATCCTTTTCCATACGCTTTGTTCGGCTTGCTTTTTCCCGGCCCGCCTATGGTGTCAACGGCTATAATGTGAAATTTCTCAGCTAAAGCCTTTGCGTTATATGTCCACATAAGGGCGGAATCATCCCCTACTCCTTGAAAAAGAACAAGCGGTGGGTTTTCCTTATTTCCGACTTTTATTATATGAGTCATACCGTATCTGGTGTCAATATCGGTTTCTTCAAAATCGATTCCCCAGTTTTTCAAAAGCCTGTCATATGTTTTTAAAATTTCACTCTTACCTTTTCCGCTTTTGTAAACTTTAACCATATTTTCGCATCCTTTCTTTAATAGTTTTAAAACATACATATTTATAATCAAGTATATCACATACATATCACATCGTTTTTTTTAGCCAGTATGAATTTAATGCTTTTTCCTAAATAATAAGCTAACGTTTCCAATGCAGTTGAAATATGCTTACGCATCATTTACAATGATATAGTTAAAAAGATTAGGAGAGTATTATGAACTTAAAATCAAAATTCAGACATGTGCTGGACTTCCCAGAAGAAGGTATCGACTTCATAGATATAACAACCATATTAATTGATAAAGACGTATTCAAATATGCTATGGACAAAATCATTGATATGGCAAGCAAATATGATTTTGACATCGTGGTAGCTCCGGAATCCAGAGGATTCATTCTTGGCACTCCGATAGCATATAAGCTCGGAAAAGGATTCGCCCCAATACGCAAAAAAGGAAAGCTGCCCTATAAAACTATTGACATAGAATACAAGCTTGAGTATGGCAGCAACATACTTGAAATCCACGCGGATGCGGTTAAACCAGGGCAGAAAGTTCTCGTTGTGGATGACCTTCTGGCAACAGGCGGCACCACTTCAGCAAATGTCAAGCTTGTTGAAAAGCTTGGCGGAATAGTTGTTGGTATAGTTTGCATGGTAGAGCTTACCTACCTTAACGGTAGGGACAAATTGAAAGACTACAAAGTTGAATCTTTGGTGCAGTTCGATTCATAAAAAATAATTAATTGCAAATAACAAAAACGCCCAATCAAAGATTGGGCGTCAGACTGTCGAAGAAAGCACCTATCTGTCGCAAGGCAAACGGTGCTTTCTCGCTTTACCGATATAATTATAGAGAAATTGCGTAAATTACAGAAGAAAACAGGGCCAACCTAAGCCCACAAAGCCATCTTTTTAAGGTTCATACATGCAAACTTGAGAGTTATCCAACCGGACACTCTCTTTATACCTCGATATGGTGTATATCTCATCGCATGTTTCTCCTTAGCATCTGCGAAGACCCTTTCAATAGTTTGACTCCTTAACGCATAAGTTGCTTTGCCTAAATACGAATGTCTGAAGTCTTCTGCTCGTTCTATGTAATTTTGCCAAATATGTTTTATTGCTACTTTTTGATGATTAAGGCTGTGAGTGCATTTTTTAAGATGTGGACAACTACTGCATATTATAGGATTACTCTTGTATTGTCTGTACCCGTTTCTGTCTGTCGTTGCATATTTTAAAACTTCATTGTTTGGGCAGATTACGCAATCATAATATTCGTCATATACATACTCGTATGGTTTGAAAAACTCCTTTTTACTCATGGGTCTTTTATAAGGCAATGATGGATTTCGATTATCGTCAAATATCTTTTTGCATATCCACGGTGTTTTGTACGCTGCATCTGCTGCAACAGTTTGAACTTCTTTAAATTTACTGGTCACCTTATCATAAATTGCATCTAAAACTTTACTGTCGTGGATATTTCCCGCTGTAGTTACATTGCCTAGAACAAAGCCATTTCTATCACATGCGGTGTGTGTTGTGTACGCAAATTCTACTTTATGGTCACCTTTTCTAAATATTCCGCTGTCAGGCTCTGTATTTGATACTGTGATTTCTCTTGTTGCTCCTGATGATGGAATATTATCATTATCATCGTTGTCTTTGAATGGTTTTTTTCCTTTTGACTTTCTATCTGCATCTATTTCTTTGCGAAGTTGTTCGTCATATACCCTTGCTCCGATTTTTGCTGTTTCCTTATGCTTTTTGTTCTTATTGGCATTTGCTTTAATATGTGTTGCATCGATAAATATCGTTTCAACTTTTATGAAATCTCGTCTTATTGCTTCCTCTAAAATATGACTAAATATTTCTTCGAATATTTCAGGTGTGAACTTATGCAAAAAGTTATAGCTCAATGTTGAAAAGTGCGGTATCTTGTCTGTGAAATCATATCCTAAAAACCATCTGTAGGCTATATTTACTTCCACTTCTTTTGTTGTTTGTCTTAGCGATCTTATTCCAAACAAATGTTGTATCAGTACCATTTTTACCAGTACTTTTGGGTCAATTGCTGGTCTACCGATATCTTTGCTATATTTATCTTCTACTAATTCATATATGAACTCAAAGTCCATCACTTTATTGACTTTCCTTAATAGATGATTCTTCGGAACTAGGCTTTCTACACTTACCAGCTGTATTTGTTCGCTTTTGTTTTTTTGTTTTTCTATCATTTTGTGCCCACTTCTATTATACCAAAAAAAGCCATTCCTTAGAATGACTTTTTCGACAGTCTGACGCCCAATCAAAGATTGGGCGTTTTAATACGTCTAAGTCATACTAAACAAAAAGCAACTTAAGAATGAATAGAACATCAACCACATAAATGATTAATGAAACATCTTTGATTTTCCCGGTAACAAGTTTAATCAAAGTGTATGTAAGGAAACCTATAAGAATGCCGTTAGCGATTGAATATGTAATAGGCATAAGGATTATTGTGACAAACGCCGGAATAGCTATTGAATAATCATCCCATTCGATTTCTTTTACAGCTTTCATCATCATAACGCCAACAACTATTAGGGCTACTGCTGTTGCAAATGCGGGAACTGTAAGGAATATGGGTGAAAGGAAGAGTGCTAATATGAAAAGCAATCCTGTAACAACCGATGTAAGTCCTGTACGTCCGCCAACACCAACGCCCGCCGCGCTTTCAATGTAGCTTGTAACTGTAGACACACCCAAGCACGCGCCTACGGTTGTTCCAACCGCATCAGCCATGAGAGCCGCGCCAGCTCTTGGAAGTTTTCCTTCTTCATCAAGCATGTCAGCCTGTTTTGCAACGCCGACCAATGTGCCGACCGTATCAAACATGTCAACCATCAAGAAAGCGAACACAACCAGCAGGAAGTCCAGCCCCAGTTTCCAAGCTCCAGCAAAATCGAATTTGAAGAAAATCGAAGAGATTGAAGGAGGCATCGAAGCTATTGCTGATGGGAACATGCTGTATGCTCCGGCTTCGATATCCACAGCATACCATCCGATAAGCTGTGCACCCATGCCAAGAACCCATGTCGCAAGTATTCCGATAAGGACAGCTCCTGTTACTTTTTTCTTAAGAAGTACAGCTGTAATAACTACGCCTGCGAAAGCGAGTACGACAGTTGGGGAAATTAAATTTCCTTCCATCAGTATGCCTGCACCAGCGTCCCATGTGAAAAAGCCTGCGCCGTTTAAGCCTATAACAGCAATAAACAACCCGATACCGGCCGTAATGGCAAGCTTTAAGTTCTTAGGTATTGCGTTAACAATTTTTTCTCTGAACTTAAATACTGCAAGAAGCATGAAAATAAGTCCTTCAATAAGAATTGCTGTTAAAGCTACTTTCCAATCATATCCTTTTCCTAATACAATCGAAAAAGCAAAAAAAGCGTTAAGTCCCATGCCTGAAGCGAGTGCTATAGGATAGTTGGCGAAAAACGCCATGCAGAAAGTTGCAATTGCTGCAGCAATCGCTGTCGAAGTGAAGAGTGCCCCCGCGTCCATGCCTGTTGCCGACAATATGCTTGGATTAACGGCCAAGATATAGGCCATTGCCATAAATGTCGTGATACCGGCGAGGATTTCGGTTTTGATGTTGGTTTTGTTTTCTTTTAGTTTAAACAATTTTTCCATCTAATCTTTCCTCCATAACATAATATAATAATTTCATTAGGGATAATATCCCTAAACTTATTCTCTTTATTTTTCTCTTTATATAAGGATATTATATATAAACCAGACGTTTAAAACAATAAGAAAAAATATTTATATAAAATAATTATATTAAATGTTCGGGTTTATATGGTATATCGTACTGTTTGTAAGCACAAGATGTTGTTGTTCTTGCATTTTGTCCTAATTTTTGTCAATGTTTTAATGATGACTTGTATAATAATTTTTGAGTATTCGCATTAGATTTGTATTATGTTATAATGAATGTATCTTTTTACATTTCTTCTTTGGGAAATTAATAACTCAACTCTTTTGAATGAGGTTATAAAATGAATGATAAAAATTTACTTGAGCTAAATAAAGAAAACATACTGCTTTTATGGTCTAAAACCTACAACACTGAAGGCAAGCCCGATTGGTCGCACATATTTCCCTACTATCACGATGATATTGTCTTTCATGACTCAATACAAAAAATTGAGGGAAAAGATGAATTTATAAAGCTTTGCAACAGACTTACCAAGCGGTGCAAGCAGCTCAAAATGAATATTCAGTCCATAGCGCAAAATGAAAATATAATAATGATGGATTGGGAGATGATAATGATTTTTAGACGCTCCCCCAGTACCCCTATATATGGCAGCACAAAGCTCACAATAGATGAAAACAATAAAATCACTCATCAGCGGGACTACTATGATTTGTGGGGAGACATTTACAATGGCATTCCCGGTTTCAGAAGGCTGTACCGTTGGTTTATGAGAAAGTTTTTTGGATAAGGAAACATAATGGCTATTAAAATACCAGATGAATTAATATTTTTAAAAAATTCGAAAGCTCCGCAGAAAAAATGTACCGAATCTTTGCAAGGCAAAATATGCGTGATTTCCGGTGCAACTTCAGGCGTTGGTTTTGAAACGCTTAAAGCGCTTTCCAAAGGCGGAGCACATTGTGTGATGGTTGCCCGCAACTCCGCTAAAGCTAAAAAAATAAAAGCCGAAATTGATGAAGCCTACAGCACCGACACAGATATGGTTATTGCAGATTTTGCATCATTTGGCAGCGTAAGATCCGCAGCCGATATCATTGCGAAAAAATATCCGATTATTGACGTACTGATAAACAGTGCGGGAGTTCACTCCACAAGAAGAATTATAACAGAGGATGGAAATGAGCTGACTTTTCAGGTGAATCACCTATCATCTCTCCTTTTGGCACAGCTGCTTTTGGACAATATCAAAAAAAGCGTTCAAGGCAGGATTGTTCAAGTCAATTCTCAGGGTCATCGTTTCGGTGGGCTAAATATAAATGACCTCACGTGGAAAAAGCGTCCGTATATGGGACTGAGAAGCTACGGCGCGTCAAAAATCGCCCAGCTTATATGTGTGCAAAAAATGGCGGAGGAATTACAAGATACTAATGTGACTATAAACGCGATGCACCCAGGAGCGGTTAAAACAAGCATCGGCAATAACAATGGGACGTTATACCGATTTTACAACAAACACTTCATTTATCCCTCGCTTGGCGACCCCCAAATATCAGGGGAAGCGATATATTATCTTAGCGCCGATAAAAGTTTAATAAGGGTACGCGGCAAGTTTTTCAACCTCACCATTTTGGAGCCTCCCGCAAGCTATGTTATAAATAGAAAATATTATGACCAAGTCTATCCTATAAGCAAAAATCTTTGCGGACTAAAATAGCTCTATTTTAGTTTTTTCAGCACTTTGTCCGCGGCCATTTTTCCTGTTATTATCGAAATCGGAAGGCCTGACGGGCTGAATGTCCATTGCCCAGCCTGATAAACATCTGGCAAACTTGTTAGCACGGACTTCGCAATCGAAGGAAGGTTTGAAACTGCCGGTATAACATCATTTGTAAATGCCCAACCCGTGATTGCTCCATCTGTGTTCCCTGTATTTCGTTCAATTGTCAAAGGCGTTGAACTGAATTTATTCTCAACCTTGCTTTTAAGTTCTGGAAAAATTGTTTCAGACAATGTCTTAACCACCATCTCTTCTCCCAGCTTTTTAAACTCTTCGTACCAGCCCATCTTTTCAATGTGCTTTATCAGAGAATATTCTATCAGTGTGCTAATTATAAGCGAGCTTTTTCCTTTTGGAGCAAGACTTTCATCCCTCATAACGGGATTTGCTATTTCATAAGTTGTATATTTAAAATAATCTTTGAGCCATGAAGCGATTGCTTCTTTTTCCTCGACAAATTCGCCATTAACACTTTTTATTTCATCAATGCCAACATTACTTAAGCCTTTTTTATATGGAGTGTAAAAGAGATGAGGCCCACTCTTTTTCTCAAAATAGCTTTTATCGAGATCGCAGGTGAGGTAAAGCGTGAACACCGAATCCCCGCCTCTTTTGTTTTCAAGCTTTTCCTTAAAACTTTGAGCTTTGTCTGCGGCAGAAGTATTTTTAATCTTTTTAATATCAGTAATACTATAAAGACATTTCATATCCGCTGCCCAAACAAGATAACTATATTCAAATTCATTACCGCTGTCATCCTTTATTATCTTGCTCTGCGGATTTATCTGCGTTATTTTCGTTCCGAGTTTTATCTCACCGCCGTTTTGCTCTATAAACTTACCCAAAGCCTCAGGCAGCTTACCAGTTCCACCCATTGGGTATCTGTAATTTAAATATAGAGTGAAATAACTCATCGCGAAATATGCAGGTGTATTTGTAAAAAAATGCTGTGCTATCATATCTATCAAAACCTGATTATCCGTAAGTTTTGCTAGATAATGCTCGACGGGCAAATAAAGCTTCTTTACCTTTCCTACTGTGAAAATATATTTAAAAAGCCAAGGAAGCAATATATTCATTAAATATTCTTTGTCGTTTTTTATATCTTTGAATACAGGATTTTCTATTCCATACTGGATATCCATATACCCCATGATTTTTTTTATTTCGGCAATTATTTTTTCAATATCATTTTTGTTTTCCGGAAAAAAATTATTGAGCATCTTCTGATACTCATAGAGGCTGCCCGCATCCTTTAAATTAACAATTTCATCTTCCATTCCAATAGAAACCAAATTGTCGGTAAAATCTATTTTAATACCAAGCTGATTCAGCATCGGAAGAAGTATCCCCAAATCCTCCATAGCCCTAATTCCGCCATCAAGCATAAATCCCTTGTACTCGAAAGAATTTACAAGACCGCCTATTTTGTTTTCCTTTTCAAACAAGGCAACTTTTTTTTCGCTTTTTGCAATATACGCCGCCGCTGTAAGTCCCGCCATTCCCCCGCCAACTACTATCGCGTCATATTTCATATAAAGTCTCCTATAAAGAACCGAATATAATTTGTATAATATTAGTATAGGCTGTAAGATTTTTGGTGTCAATAATTTGAGCAATAACAATTTTTAATAAATAAAAAAAGGAGTCCGACATATCGGACTCCTTTTATAACAACATTATTATACTATTTTAAAAGTTCCAATGTTTTCTTTACAACGTTTTTGGTTGTTATTCCAAACTTTTCATATACTTCTTCCGCAGGCCCGCTTGCTCCGAAGCCTTCCATGCAAACAAGAGCGCCGTCCAGTCCAACATATTTGTGCCAGCCGAATGGTGAAGCGGCTTCTACGCCAACTCTGCTTCGTACAGCATTTGGCAATACGCTTTCTTTATATTCCGCGGATTGTTTATCAAACAGTTCCATCGAAGGCATTGATACCACTCGGACATCAACTCCTTGCTTTGAAAGCTCCTCTTTTGCCGCCATGCAAAATTCAACTTCCGAACCTGAAGCTATCAATATCGCATCAGGTGTTTCTTTCTTGGAATCCGCCATAATGTATGCGCCTTTCAGCACATTTTTAGGATCCGCATTATATAAAGGAAGATTCTGACGTGTGAGAATCAAAGAAGTAGGTCCTTTATGATTTATAGCAAACAGCCATCCGGCAGCTGTTTCTATGCTGTCAGCTGGACGGATAACCGTCATACCCGGAATCGAGCGAAGGCTTGCAAGCTGTTCAATCGGCTGATGTGTCGGGCCGTCTTCGCCAACTCCAATAGAGTCATGCGTTAGAACGTAAACCACCTGCTGCTCCATCAAGGCCGAAAGCCTCATAGAAGGCTTCATATAGTCACTGAACACAAAGAATGTCGCTACATACGGTTTTAAACCTCCGTGAAGCGCCAGACCATTGCCTATTGCAGCCATAGCATGCTCACGCACACCAAAGTGTAGGTTCGCTCCTGATTTATCCTCAGGACCGAAGTCGCCTTTGCCATTCATCAAGGTCTTTGTTGAAGGTGCAAGGTCGGCTGAACCGCCTATTAAGTTTGGCACATATTTAGTAAGCCTGTTAATTACAGCGCCTGAAGAATTTCGAGTAGCCATTTTGCCTTCGAACTCGAAAATATCTTTTTTCTCCCATAAATCACAGCATGTTTTTCCGCTAAACCAAAGCTCCCATTCCTGTGCAAGCTCCGGATAAGCTTTTTTATATTCATCAAATAATTTGTTCCACTCAGCCTGTGCTTTTTCGCCTTTGGCGATTATTTCCGCTGTATTGTCATACACTTCCTGAGGGACATAAAAATCTTTATCAGTGGGCCAACCAAGATTTTCTTTTGTTGCGATAAGGTTATCCGCTCCAAGAGGTTCACCGTGTGCGGAAGCTTTGCCCTGCTTTGCGGGGCAGCCATATCCGATTTCGCTTGCAACAATAATAAGCGTTGGTCTTTTTGTATCACTTTTAGCTTCGGCAACAGCCGCGTTTATCGCGTCCAAATCATTTCCGTCAGCCACTTTGATAACCTGCCAGCCATACGCTTCATAACGCTTGCCAACATCTTCTCTGAAAGAAATATCGGTGCTTCCTTCTATTGAGATTTCGTTGTCATCATAGAAAGTAATAAGTTTTGATAAGCCCATAGTTCCCGCGAATGAGCTGGCTTCCGATGAAATTCCTTCCATCATGCAACCGTCGCCCATAATGCAATATGTGTAATGGTCCACAACTTTATAGCCATCTTTGTTAAACTTCTTTGCCAAGTATTCTTCCGCCATTGCAAACCCGACCGCATTGGCTATGCCTTGTCCCAAAGGACCGGTAGTTGTTTCAACTCCTACTATGTCATGCTCGGGATGTCCCGGTGTTTTAGAGCCTAATTGTCTGAAATTTGACAAATCATCAATGGTTAACCCGTAACCAAAAAGATGCAAAAGCGAATATACAAGCATTGAACCGTGTCCCGCGGAAAGCACAAACCTGTCTCGATCCGACCAGTCAGGGTTCTTGGGGCTATGCTTCATGTTTTGTCCCCATATGCTATATGCGACGGGAGCCGCTCCCATTGGCAATCCGGGATGTCCGCTGTTTGCTTTTTGTACACCTTCCGCTGAAAGTATCCTTATCGCGTTAATTGTTTTTTCATGTATGCTATGCATCCAAACTCCTTTTAAAACTAATATTTGAAATTGAATCTAATCTCTTTTTTCCCGGTCACAAAATCATATAGGGGAACGAGATCGATATATCGCTTTTCTACCTTGTGCAAAAGGTCACGTTTAAAGACTATTTCGCTTATTGGCTCGTCCAGATGCACAGAAAAACTTTTTTTATTATACCACTTTTCAACCACATTTGGTAAGGGAATTTTGTTCTGTTTTCTCTTATATGTTTCTCCCAACAATTCTAGGCTCATAATTCTGTGATTACTTACAATTGCCTCAAATAATTCGGGTTCTTTCAGTATCCTTTTTTTATATGCGGTTATCATTTCACGGGCGGCTCCCGAATAAAAGCCTATTCCGCTAGAAACAACATCCGGGTCAATATAAAAGTGATAGGTGAAATACTCGCTATTACCTTTATTTGCAGGCTTAAAAGAAAACCACATATGCGTTCTATACGGCTGTGCGGGATGGTATCTGGCATCGCGGCGTATTTTACAAAGTGTCCTGTGCGGAGTTGTGTCAAGATTAGGGTCAATCTTTTTTATGAGGGGTGACAAATCTACTATCATGTCCAAAAGAGGCTTACGTAAATATTTCTCGTAAGCCTCTTTATTCGCGTTAAAATACATCGGTTCGTTTTGCATTCCCATTCCGATTAAAAACCCTAAGCCGTCGGGGTGAAATCCGTTAAAGTTACCAGCCATTTCCTACCTTCGCCTTGAGCGGGAAATAATTATGGCAACCACTATCGCGAGCGCCAAAATAATTGCTATAATAATCCCCAAATTACCGGCCACCTTTTTAAGCCCTGATACTTCCTGCTCGCCCAGTAAAGGTGTGCTGGTGGGAGTTGCACTGATTGTATCAGCATTTTCTTCAGGTGTTTGTTCCACC
The DNA here is from genome assembly GCA_963675575.1 of Christensenellaceae bacterium. GTDB lineage: Bacteria > Bacillota > Clostridia > Christensenellales > UMGS416 > JAGLOK01. The sequence goes on along the minus strand of OY776378.1, from coordinate 980,384 downwards.
TTTATTTCAATTGGGCCTGAATTTACAGTACGAATGCTTCCGTCTTCTTGAGGTACCTGAAGAGTAAATGTGAAAACCGTTGTCCTTTTAACATCTTCAGACCACTGATAAACACTTTTGCCTATCGGCAATGATTCAATCTCCACAACAACATTTCCGTCTTGATTCACAACTTTGAGCTGTTCTAGCGGTTCTTCGCCTAGATTGTTTATCACTATATCAAAATCTATTGTACCTGGAATGGGCAGCTGCAGTGCGGAAGGGCTTGCATTTATCTCGGCTAGCAACGGGCTGGAACCTTCATCCACAGTAATATCAACTGATTTCTCATCCACCCACTCCTGCTCTGTTCCGTTTCCGCCGGCAGCCTGAAATTCCAACTTTGTGCTTTCTTCAATTGTAATATTGGTTGTAAACACCTGAGATTCGCCCGCCTCCAAGCTGTCCAACTCAAACATGTCGCCCAGCAGCGCTTCTGTTATCTTAACGAATGTAAAATCCGCGGTGCCGGTATTTGAAACGGTACATATTACTGTAAGCTCCTCACCTTCCGCAACCACATCTTTGTTTGTTTCAACAACAAGCTTTATATCCGGTTCACCGGATGTGATCTCAATTGAGTCAAGCTCAACCGAGTAGGTTTTTTCTCCCACCTTATAGCTTAAAGTCGGCTTTGAAGAAAAGCCTGAGCTTATCATTCTTTCATATGAATATACGTAGCTCTCTCCGGATTTTATAAGTTCCTTGTAATCCACAGCGCCGCTTAACGGATCTTTAATCTCCACTTCGGTAATGTGGAGAGTTCCAACATTGTTAACAGTGTATGTGAGCTTTGTCTTCGTCTGCGGCTCGCCGGATTGTGGCACGGCCGTTCTTTTAAAATCAACTTCGGGTTCTGCTCCTGAAGCATTAAACTTAACCGTAAAATCGTCAGTTATATAGTTTGTACCGTCGGTTGTCCATTTCAGTGTAAGCACAATGTCTTTGCCGACTTGGTCGGCACCCACCTGCATGGAACCAGTCTTTGTAACCGTTTGTCCTGCGTAAATATTCCTAAAGTTGATAATTTGGGTGGTCCCCATTAGCACTTGAGTATTGTTCAAGGCAAATGCGCTGTTTAAATCAACAGATATTTTAACTGTTAAGTCCACAAGCCCGCCGCCTTCAGGTACGGATGTGGGACTGACCGAATAGTCCAAGCTAAAATAATCATAGTCCGCAAAGGCCGTCGCCTGCGGCATAAAAATCAATATCATAAATAAAACCGTTGTGGCAATCGCCGCTATTTTTCTCATATTGTTCCTCCCGGGATTCACCCAAATATTATTTTTTAAGATAATCATTCATTCCCTCATCATTCCAATAGTCAGGGATAAGCTCCCCCAATAATTTATATCCGCCGTCGTCATCAAGTATCACTTTTATGCTCTTGCCATCCCCGCACACCTGCATCATAAGCTCACGGCATCTCCCGCAAGGCGGCAACACCTTTTCTTTGTCCACAGATACAATCATATCTATTTCCGTCTTTCTGTCTTTAAGCATTTCGCTTATCGCAGAGCATTCCGCGCAGTGGCCCAATGAGCAATAAAATTCGACATTTATTCCTGTATATACGCTTCCGTCTTTAGTTACAAGAGCTGCTCCGACCATACCGGAAACAAGTCCGTTAGGCAAAAGCGTTTCACCTTGAACTTCATACGCTTTTTTGATTAATTCTTTTGCGCTTATCATATCATTTCTCCGATTATTCACATAATAAATACAATCCATTATAACATAAAATATTGCTAAAGTATTAATTTTTGATTAAAAAAGATACTTGAAAAAACGTCATAATTTTAGTTAAAAGCAGCATAATTGTTCCCAAAACAAAAAGGCCTAAACGGAGTAATCGTCCAAACCTTTTTTTACAAAACATGCTAAACGTTTTTTCAGTTGTCTTTAACTACTTTTGACCAGCCGTATTTATCTTCAATGCTTCCGTTTTGTATGCCGCACAGTGTGTTGAAAAGTTTCAAGGTCGTTTCACCGGTCTTTCCTTCGTTTATCTTTATAACTTTGCCTTCCCATTCCATCTCGCCAACGGGAGAAACAACGGCCGCAGTACCCGTGCCAAACACTTCTACAAGCTCTCCTTTGTCAAAGCGCTCATATACTTCATCTATAGAAAGCGGACGTTCTACTACTTTCTTGCCCATGTCACGCGCAAGCTGCACAATTGATTTTCTAGTTATTCCGGGAAGTATGCTTCCTGTAAGCACGGGAGTGACAATTTCATTTTCAAATTCAAAGAAGATGTTCATCGAGCCAACTTCTTCGATATATTTGTGCTCAATTCCATCCAGCCAAAGCACTTGAGAATAACCTTTTTTCTTTGCATTTGCAGCTGCGTAAAGAGATGCCGCATAATTCCCCGCCGCTTTAACCTCGCCAGTTCCGCCTTTTACCGCACGGACATATTCGTCTTCAACCGAAATGCTGATGGGATTAAATCCTTCTGCATAATATGGTCCAACAGGGCATAAAATTATAAATAAAATATATGTATCTGATGGTCGCACACCAAGAAATGGATCGGTTGCAATGATTGTCGGACGCACATACAGTGAAGTGCCCTGTTCCTGAGGAATCCAATCCTTCTCCAAAAGAAGAAGTTTTTCGAGTCCTTCAAGAACATATTTTTCATCAAATGCAGGAATCTTAATGCGTTCTGCTGAAGCATTCAGGCGCTTGAAGTTTTCTTCCGGCCTAAAAAGCCTTATATCTCCGTTTTTGTCTTTATACGCTTTCATTCCTTCAAATATCGCCTGACCATAATGAAGCACCATGCTGGCAGGATCCATTGAAAAAGGGCTGTACGGCTGAATGGTCATATCATGCCACCCTTTATCTGCGCTATAATCCATTGTCAGCATATAATCTGTGAAAATTCGCCCAAAAGGAATCTTACTCGCATCTTCATACTTCTTTTTAAGACTTTCCGCTTTTATTAGTTTTATTGAATTCATTATTCCCCCCGAACAAATTTCATAAGAAATTTTATGGTTTAATTTTCAGATTTACAGATTTACAGTTCATTTATTATATCATAAATTTGCTGATATTCTACAGCAAATTTATGATTTTTGCAAACAATAAGTATTTATTCGTCATTTACGTTTATTTTTTTCAAACAAAGCTTTTAAGCACAAATAGCAGTGCAAATCCGATTACTTTAAAACTAATTTAATTTAAATATATTTCATATTTACACTTGGATAATTTGATTAAAATTGAACATAATAAAAGCCGTGCACCCGAAAATCGAAACGCTTACTCGGACGGTGACAAAATCAAAACTCCAATCAGGAAAACCCAAGGCACATACCGCTTTCGCTTAATGCTGCTTCATTCCTGACCTGACATGGTTCGCAAAGAAGTATTGCAAGGGACCCGAATATCAACATTTTTCATTTGCTCCGCTTCCCGAATATTAATCTCTCAAATCGGTAACCGATCCTGCATAAGGCGGGTTTCAGGTACAGGGCACCGCCAACACCCCATCTGGCACGGCTAGCAAATTATACTATATTTTTGGTTTTGGGGCAAGTTTTATAATGCAGACATTTGCATACTGGATTTTCGGGGTGCTTTACGCTATAATAGTGTAATATTACACCTTATGCGATATAGTACACCTATTTCGCGACAGAAAGGAGATGGTTTCAATCACTAAGCAAGATTTAGTATCAAAGATATCGGCGAGCTTGAAACTGCTTCGGGCGGAATACGGATATTCCCAACTGGAGATGGCTGCTTCAATCGGGCTGTCCAAAAAAACGCTGATACAGATTGAAAAAGACCGCATGGTATTAGGCTGGAGCGCGACTTGCGCTGTTTGCGCCGTTTACCGTGGCAGCAAGCTGCTGCAAATGGAGCTGGGCGAAGATCCCGTTAACCTCATCGAGACGCTGGCTCATGAGAATTTGCAAATGTATGCCGATACCGCCAGCCGCAATTACGTCTTTTGGGATGTTATCCAAGACAATGGCGAATATATCTTGGCAAAAAACATCCTTACCGACCACTTTAAGATAACATCTCTCGCCGGCAAAAAGCTACGCGCTTCTTTTGACGAGACTAAAATCAAATCTGAATATGAAAAGATAATTAAGGAGAAAGCTAATGAATCGCACTGAAAAAACAATAAATATAATAAGATGGACAATGCGCATAATCAGTATATCGACCGCGGCAATGTTTTTATTATTCTTTTTTGGCGAAGCCGACTTTTCCTCCGCGCCCAATCTTTCCGCCGGTGAATGGGTTATGATATTTTTCGAGCCTGTTATGCTGATTGTCGGCATGGCGATAGCGTGGAAAAAAGAAGTGCTGGGCGGAATTATCATTGTCGCCAGTGTTTTGCTATTTAACATCACGTCAATGATAGCGACAGGCAGGTTCAGTTTTCAGCTTGAGCTTGGTGTTTTTATTATAATCGGGATAGGGTTTTTGTTTTGTGGATTTGCGGAGAAGCGGCTGGATTGATGGGAACAAAATATGTTTTAATTTCATCTTTTATCTTTATTTCTGCTTTAACTACATAATACTGATAGTGTTTTTGTGTAGTCGCTAATGAGTCCAAAAAAGAAATTATTTTACTTTATTGGTGATACTAAAATTACTATATTTATATCAATATAAATATAAAAATTCAGAATTATCTTCCAGTTCGACTGATTAAGTGCTAAAATTAATATTATTGTACCAACTTGACAACAACAGATAGATTACTTTTTCCTAAATGAAGAGGTTTTTATGAGTAAAAAAAACATTTTTTTATCCTTGACAGTTTAGAAATAAATCAAGCCAAAAACAACATGAAATCTAAAGCCATATTGTAAGAAAAGCGTAGTGAAAGTGCACTCCTTGAAGTATAACTGTATCTTGAATTAATTTCTGAAACTCTCGCCCTCAAGCAATTATCTTATATTAATTTGGTTGAACCAGCTATCAATGATATTCATGAGAATGTGGTTGAAGGAAAATGAAAAAGTTATGCTATAATCTAGTATAAGCTTAAATTACAACACTGAACAAACCAATAAAATAACTAGAAGATATCAAAAAAGTAAATAAGGCGAACAAGTTTCTATCGATATAATTCCTATTTTGCAGGACCAATACTAACCGTATAACAAGGAATTAAAGAAGATATTTATTCATATAAAAAGTGATACAGTGAGGAGATTCTTATGAGCCAAAACCTATGGAAGACCTTAGTAAATAATGCAGCAATGCTTTTAGCGCTCTTCGTAATCTTGGAAAACAGTCCTCAAGTTTGGAAAAAGAGACCGATATTACGCAAGATATCAAATGGAATATTTGTAGCTATTATTTGTATAGCAATCATGAGTATGCCATTTGAACTCTATCCAGGTCTGGTTTTTGATACACGCACTATATTGATTAGTGTGGCAGCATTGGTTTTTGGCGGTATTCCTGTGAGTATTACTGTAGTTGCTGCTGCGATATTCAGAATTATAGCAGGTGGTAGTGGTACAATAGCGGGACTTGCAACAATTATCACAAGTGCTGCAATAGGCCTTATATGGCGTCGCTGGGTTTACACAAAACATATTAAAAGACGCTGGCTAAGCATTTATTTTATGAGCCTTTCAGTGCATATAACTATGCTCGCATGTATGTTTCTACTGCCTTATCCTACGAGTTTAAACGTAATACGTGACATCGCATTACCTGTAATAATTATCTATCCTATAGCATCAGTTTCTCTTAGTATGTTATTGCTGAATCAGAAAGAACGAAAAGAAAATCAGGAAAAGCTTGTTCAAAGCGAGGAAAAATTCAGATATGTTTTCGATAATTCTGCCATAGGGAACTCTTTGACGTTGCTTAGCGGAGAAGTACAAGTAAATAATACATTCTGCAGTATGCTAGGCTACACAAAGGAAGAATTGAAAGGGAAACTATGGCAAACGCTTACACACCCTGATGATATCGACAATAGCCAAAAAGAAATTGATAAGCTTCTCAATGGTGAAAAGGATTATATCACATTTGAAAAAAGATATCTTAAAAAAGATGGATCAATTTTGTTTGCGCATGTGAATGTTTCTATTCGTAAAGATATGGCAGGCAAACCCATTTATTTCATGACCTCTATCATTGATATTACAGAAAAAAAGAAAATAGAAAATGAGTGGCAGAAGTTTTTCCTGCTGGCTGAAAGCAGCAGCGAGTTTATCGGTATGTGCGACCTCAACATGAATCCAACCTATGTGAACCCTGCGGGTCAGCGTATGGTCGGATTTTCTGACATGGCTACCGCTTGCCAAGTCAAGGTTCAGGACTACTTTTTCCCAGAAGATATTAAATTTATAGAAGAGGAATTCTTTCCGCGCACACTTCGCGAAGGCAACGGTGATGTGGAAATTCGGTTGCGTCACTTTCTGACAGGTGAGCCTATTTGGATGTACTACAATCTTTTCAGTGTCAACGACGAAAGCGACACACCCATAGGCTGGGCAACAGTTAGTCTTGACATTACAGAGCGAAAGATATTTGAAAAAGAAAAAGCTAGGCTGGATGCAATGCTTAACCATCAACAGAGACTTAAATCCATAGGAACTTTAGCAAGCGGAGTGGCGCATGAAATAAACAATCCTATAAACGGAATTATGAACTATGGCCAATTGATATTGGAATCTTCAATAGGAAATAAGGAAAATATAGAATATGCAAAAGAGATAATACATGAAGGTGAGAGGATAGCGGAAATTGTTAAAAATCTTTTGCAATTTTCAAGATCCAATAAACAGCAACATAGTTATGCATCAGTGAATGACATTATCAACAGCACTCTTACATTAATTAAAACGGTAATACTGCGCGACCAAATAGATTTACAAGTTGATATTCTCGAAGATCTGCCTAAGCTGAAGTGCCGAAGCCAGCAGATACAGCAAGTACTAATGAATTTATTGACAAATGCCAGAGATGCATCTAATGAAAAGTATAAGGGATATAATGAGAATAAGATAATTAAATTATATAGTGAAATGTACAATGAAAATAATCGTAGATGGCTCAGATTAACAATAGAGGACCATGGAAATGGGATACCTCAGAAAGTTCAGAAAAAGATATTTGATCCGTTCTTTTCGACTAAGAGTAGAGATGAGGGAACTGGTCTTGGATTATCGATTAGCTATGGAATCGTTAAAGATCATCATGGTGAACTAACCTTCGAGACCGAGGAAGGCCTCTATACAAAGTTCTATTTGGATTTGCCGTTTGATAACGGTTGGGAATTAGAAGATGATTTATAAACTAAATAGAATTTGTACATCCACAAGATAAAATTTCAACAGCAAAAAGACCCCTCAGGGTCTTTTCCCATCTACAATATCAACTCTTCAATCCCAACCTTCGGCACATGCAATACGTCATCATCAGCCAGAAAATACGTTGTATGTCCACCTTCAGCCACGCAGGCAACAGGCAACTCGGCAGGATACCCAAGCGCAAGCAAAGTGTCTATCTCGTATTCCGGCGGCACATCGCACACGGAGGAGATTTCTCCTCGATCCAATGAGGCCATCCAACACGTTCCCAGTCCTTCGGCGAAAGCCATAAGCCCGATTGACTGCGCTATTGCGCCCACGTCATATTTAGGGCTTTGTCCCTGCGGAACAAGAAAAAGTATGTAGACAGGTGGTCTTTCCTCAAATGAAGGAGAATGCGCTCCCTTAAGCGACGCCAACCAATGAGTGTAAGGGAAAATACTGTCCGCCTTTTCTCCCTCAACAATCATGTATCTTACCGGTTGTTGATTTCTAACCGAAGGAGAAAACCTCGCGGCATCTATAAATTTTATTATCAAATCACGAGAAACTGTCTCGCGTTTATATTTTCTTATCGTTCTTCTTGACTTGACTAAATCAAATACATCCACATAATCACGACCTTAAAACAAATTATCCACAACAATTGTTTCTTCGCGCTTGGGACCCACGCCAATCATGGCGACAGGCAATCCAGTAAGTTCTTCTATGCGCTTAAGATAGGTTTTGGCGGCTTCAGGCAAATCATCATAATTTCTTATATGCGATATGTCATCCGACCAACCGGAAAGCGTTTCATATACTGGCGTATAGCCAGCCAACAGCTCCCATTGTGCGGGGAAAACGGTCGTTACTTCCCCATCAGGCTTTTTATATCCCGTGCAGATTTTAACATCGCCGAAGCCGCCCAGAGTGTCCACTCTGGAAACAGCAAGGTGAGTAAGTCCGTTAATGTTTGCGGAATAATTAAGTATCACGGTATCCAGCCAGCCACAGCGTCTTGGTCTTCCAGTGGTCGCGCCGTACTCATGTCCCTTTTCGCGAAGCTCTTCGCCTCGTGCACCCAGCATCTCAGTCACAAACGGTCCTTTTCCCACGCGGGTAGTATATGCTTTAACAATGCCCAGTACTTTGTCAATGGCTGTAGGACCGATTCCCGCGCCCACGCACACGCCGCCGGCAATTGGGTTGGAGCTTGTAACGTATGGGTATGTTCCCATTGTAAGGTCAAGCAGAGTGCCCTGAGCGCCTTCAAAGAGTGTGTTCGCGCCGAGAGCCAGCTCTTCGTGCAGCAATGCCACAGAATCGGTTATATATGGACGGATGATGTCCGCGCATTTTTTGTATTCTTCAAGTATTACTTCTATGTCTAAAGGTTCAGCTTCATAAAGCTTTACCAAAACTTCATTTTTCTTTATTGCAAGGGCTCGCGCTTTCTTTTCAAAAACTTCGAAGTCCGCCAAGTCGCACATTCTAATTCCAACGCGTTCGGCTCTGTCCATATATGCGGGGCCGATTCCTTTTTTCGTGGTACCTATGTCCGCTGTTCCAAGCGATTTCTCATGCAAAGCGTCAATCTCCATATGCCAAGGCATAATAATCTGCGCGCGCGAAGCGACTTTCAGCTTGGAATAATCAATGCCGGCATCAGCCAACATTTGCATCTCTTCGCAAAGCGCCACAGGGTTTATCACAACTCCCGCGCCTATTATGTTTATTTTGTCCGGATTGAATATGCCCGAAGGAATCAAGTGAAGTTTAAACTGCTTGTCTTTTATCTCAACTGTATGCCCGGCATTGTCCCCGCCTTGAAAGCGTACAACAACATCAGATTTTTCAGCCAAGAAATCCACGAAGCGGCCTTTTCCCTCGTCTCCCCATTGTGTTCCCACCAAAATAACATTTGCCATCTTATCACCTCACAAAAGTTTTTTAAAAAAGTACATCATTCGCATATATATGCGAAACAATGCCTATTCTAAGCTTATTTAGCCATAGTGTCAATAGAAATAGCGACTCATTTACGAACATTAATAAAATATGCCAATGGAATGTTCGTCTATTTGTCTATTAGCGCAGAAACTATTTCGGCTTTAACCTGCGGATTGTGTTCTTTTGCCAATGCAGCCTCTAAAGCTTCCCGTCTGCCGCCTAGCATCCCAAAAGCCCATGCGGCATATCCCCTAGCAAGTGGATTAATATATTGAGTTAAAATCGTTTCAAGATATGGCAGATATTTTTCATCTTTTGAGTTTCCCGCTATCATGCACGCCGTGGCAATAGTTCTTCCCGGCCGCGCTTCATTCTTGCCAATAATTTGCTGAAGCTGTTTAATTTGGCCGCTGTTTCTATTCAAATCCAACATTTTGGTTATATTTAACGCGGAGCAAATGTCCAAAGGAGGTGCTATGCTTTTAATATCATTATTCAATGGGCATACGGCTTGGCATATCCCGCATCCGATAAATCCTGTTTTTGCCGCTATACGAATATTTTCAGAAACGAACTTACCTACCGGTACATGATCTCTTATGCACTTGGAAGGGTTCATTTTGCCATTTTTCTCTATTGCCCCCATCGGGCATGCCTCAATGCATTTTGTACAGCTTCCGCAAATATCTGTTTCTTCCCTGGCTAAAAACTCACATTCCGCATCCACAGCGACTGCCTGAAGAACAAAATAGCTGCCAAAGCCCTCTTGATAAACAAGGGAATTTTTAAGCCTTATCATCCCCGCTGCAATAGCGTATGTTTTAAGAGGAAGCCCATTTGCGCTTTTTGCCTTTATCCCTATTGAAATAAGTTTTTCAACGAGGCTATTGTGCATCATATACGCTTTATTATATTCGGGATAATGTGAATGCACAGACATTGTATCTATTGGAAAATCTTCAAAAGGATTATGTTTTTTTATAAGCAAAAGAACCGATTTGGCTTCGGGCATAATTTGCTCTAAATTGTATAGCCCGAAATCTGAAGCTTGGCTTACAAATATTCCGGGCATCATATACGCTTCGTCAAATCCGTGATTTTTCGCAATTTTTGTTAAACCAAACGACATAATCGACCGCGCCTTTGCTTTAAGCTATATATTATATTGGAAAAAGCATTGAAATATTGCATTAACTATTTTTAGGAAAGTCCATCTGCAAGCGCCGCCCACATTTCATCTGAGCCAAATTTCAATTTCCAAATGCCAACGCCCCCTAAATTATATCTTTTTAAAAGAGCGCTTTTTTGGTATAGGGAAGATTGATCGTCAACATACACCGTGTGCAAATAACCTTCCGTGTCAACAAAAGAGTACTGGGAAATGCCAAACTCGTCATTCCACGAGCCTTTGTCCAGCCAATATTCAACGTATGTAATCTTCCCGCTTCGTTCATATGATCCATTCGCCAAAGCGTCATCAACATAGCTTGAATAGAAATTCTTAATATAATCACCGTCTTCTTTCCAAAGAGGGTCCACATTGAAAGAATCCGAATCCGTGACTTTGCCTATATAGTCAACTCCATAAAAAGGTATTCCCAATATCAATTTATTCGACGGCATTTCTTCAAGCAATCTTTGCACATGGGTTTCCACCCAGTCGATGCTCGCCCTTGGCACCAAAGTATTATAGCCGCCTTCGTAGGTCATTACAGCGACATAGTCTATAACCTCCGCAAGTCCACCCCTATCATATGATTGCCATAAGTTGCCCGATGTATCTCCTAAAAGTTTTACAGTTACCGCAGCGGAAACAATATTCTGGTTCGCGGGCAATGCGTCTTTTAAATTTTTAGCAAATTGATTAAACTCCGCCGTGTATTCCGGATGCATCTTTTCAAAGTCCAATGATATTCCGTCCAAATTATACGCTATAGTCCACTCTACAAGCTGATCTATTATCTTCTTTTGCGATTCCATATCAGTTGAAATCTCGCGAGCAAGGTTAGGCTGTCCAATGCAAACAAATGTACCCCATACTTTTACGCCATTCGCATGACAAAGCTCCACATATTGTTGTGGATTCCAAGCTGTCTTTCCCATCTGAAGCAGATTTTTTACAATAGGCTTATCGGTAAGTGGATCGGGCTCTGCATAAAACCACGTGGGCGCAAGCACATTTACGCCGGCCGGTATTGATTCCAAAGACAGCGGATCAAGATCCCACGCCATATAAATTACATTGTCTATCGGTGGGACAAGATTTTTTTTCCAAACATTTTCCGTTTGTTCCTCGGCAGCAAGCTCCGGAAGTGCTTTGGCTTCAGGATAAATATCACTCAATATATCAAAATCGCTTTTTATAGTTGCGCCTGTCAGCAAAGTAATACAAATAACCATTGCAATTAACAGCCTTATCAATACAGCCTTTGGTTCCCTCTCAACGGAATAAGGCTTTTGAGGCTGCATATAATAGTTTGTTTCTACTCGATTTGTTGACCTATTACGGTAATTTACTCTATTGGTCATGTTGCACTCCTATAATATGTTAAAGACATTATAACATAAATTTTCAGCTTGTCATTATCACGTTTGGTGTTATAATGTTGTTGATTAATAAGCCGTTTGAAATAAAGCAGGCAAATAAACTGCGTTTAGGAATATAAAATGCCAAAATCAACAATGCACCTTTGGGTGGCAAAAAAAGTTGCGGAACAATTAAAATTTGATGCAGGTGCCAGTTTTCTTCTGGGAAATATCTCACCTGATGCAATAAACATTAAGCCCGACAGAACAAAGCAGGATAAGCAAACCTCCCATTTAAGGCAGCCGAATTTTAACGATGGATATAAGAATGCCAAAAAAATCCTGCACGACTCTAAAAGCAGTGATTTTTTAAAAGGATGCGCGCTGCACATAATGCTTGATGATTTATGGACAAAAGGTCCATATTACACAACCTTAAAAAAGCTGGAAAAAAAGCTTGGCGAAAGAGAATCTCAGCTAGGCTATATAAGGGACATGGACTATATTGAATCTTGGCTTTTCAGGCAAAACACATCCCGCCCCCTTTGGAGCGCTGTAATGAATGCTCCGTTAGAAAGATATTTTGATATATTGACACCGGGTGAAATTGATGATTTCAGAAAAAATAGATATATCAGCCTAAACGAGAAGAGAAACATTCCTCCTTCAAAATTTATCACGCTTGATATAGTTTATAGTTTCATTGACGAAGCGACCCTTATACTTTCTAAGGAATTATCCTACAAAGAGGAATAATTGGAGGATATTTAAGTGGCAAAAAAAAACCATATGTATTTTGATAGCAAAGAAATAGTGTGCACTTATCAGGGCGGAGAAACAAAATACAAAAGTAAATACAAGAGTATAAAGCTTAGATACAATAACATTCAGTCGGTGTCCATTAAGCCATGCAGGGAACGTAAAGGACTGAAGGTTGTAGACAGCGAAAGAATAGTCATCCGTTCTCCCCTTTTGCAAAGACAGATTGAATATTATAAATTTCGGGAAAATCCCTTTTTTGAGGACTACAAGGCTGGGTTAAGACTTTTTTGCAAAAGCAATCGTGTGACTATATACGATGAAGCACAATAGATTCCATTTTACTCAGCTTAACTCAGATAATTTTTAATATCTTTTGAGCTTTTCACTACTTTTATCGGACGCCACCAATCAGGCATTAGCTCCCTATATATATCATGCGAGAATCGCTGTCCCAAAAGCAGCGCCGCGCCTTTGTCGTCTTTTGTCCTTATTATCCTGCCCACCGCCTGTATTATCTTATTAAATCCTGGATACGCGTAAGCATAGGCAAACCCCGGCTCCTCATTTTCAAAATGATATTCTTTAATCAAATCGCGCTCACGGCATATTTGCGGGAGACCTATCCCCACCACAACCGCGCCTATCAGCCGCTCGCCCACCAAATCAATTCCTTCAGAAAACACTCCGCCCATCACCACAAACGCCGCAAACGGCCTGTCGCCATCCCTGTCAAACTGCCGCAAAAAAGCAATTCTGTCACTGTCTGTCATGTATCTTTGCTGAATGGCCACATCCTCGTCGTAATACATTTCATTATAAAGCAAGTATATCATTTCCATGTATTTATACGAAGGAAAGAAAACCATGTGGTTTCCTCCGAGTGCGGAGATAAACGTGTGTATATTTTCGCATATATCTTTTGCCGTTTTTGCCCTGTCAGCATATTTTGTCGATATTGTGTTGTTGACAAAAACTTTTAGGTTTTCGTGCGGAAAAGGCGAAGGCAAAAGGTACTGTTCACTCTCAGATGTGCAAAGAAGTCGCTTAAAATACGCAAAAGGCACAAGCGAGGCGGAAAAAAGGACAGCGCTCCTTATTTTGCCATATGTGTCCTGTAGCCTTACCGAAGGGTCAATGCACAAAATTTTAACCAAGGTGTTCCCTTTTTCATTTTGCGCAAAGCATCTATAGTGTCCGCTGAAATTTGACGCCGTGCTCAAGAACCTTTTAAAATCAAAATACATCTCAAACAGCTCGGTTGAATAACTTCTCCTAATGGTCACATCCATAAGCGGCTCGGAAGCATCGATGAATGATGAAAGCGCGCTTTTTATATCATCGGGAGGTTCTGAAAAAGACATGTCGTTGTGTCCGTCATATTCCATTTCTTTTTTTATAGAAAGCAACAATTTATTAATCTTATTAAGCGCAGCTTTTATTTTCTTTTCAATTTTATCCGGCTTTTTAGGGAGTTTTCTGCGCAAACTTAATATCGCTTTCTTCGACAGCTGCGCCGAAAACATATCTCTCGCCCTATGCACCAAGTTGTGCGCCTCGTCAATTAGCAAAATATAATCTCCGCCGTCATCAAAGAAGCGCTTCAGATGCGCCGTAGGATCAAAAGCATGATTATAATCGCATATTATCACATCGCACCTGAGCGAAAAATCCAGAGACAGCTCAAACGGACAGATATTATGCTTTTTTGCGACCGCGTCTATTTCCTCTTGCCCATAATGCCCGCTGGATAACATATCTTCCAGCGCGTCAGGCAGCCTGTTATAATATCCCGCCGCATAGTCGCAATACATTGGATGGCATGTTTGGTGCTCATGAGGGCAAACTTTGCTTTTCGCGCTAAGCAGCACGCTCCTGCCGTAAAAGCCGCTTTGGTAAAGCTTGTTCATCGACTCTGCGGCTACCTGCTTTATTGTATTCTTTGCGGTGAGGTAGAAAATTTTGTCCCCCATCCCTTCACCTATAGATTTTATGGACGGATACAGCGCCCCCATAGTTTTCCCTATGCCGGTCGGTGCGCACAAAAAAGACAATCCTTTATCCCGGGATGTTAAATACACGTAGCCGGACATATTCCTCTGCCCATCGCGAAACTCCACGTATGGAAAAGCTAGGTTTTTTGCGGAAGAATTTCTTTTATCTTTGTGTTCAATCTCAAGCTCTGTTTCATATAGTATTTCATCGCACTTTGAGCGCAGCCAGATTATAAGCTCTGCGCTTGCATGTATTTTGGAAATCGTGGACTGTTTATGCGTTTGCACCGATACATAAGTCACTTGAATTTCAATTTCATCAATATCGTTTGCGGCGCAAAACATCGCCGCATAGCACTTGGCCTGAAGCAGATGTGGAAGATACGCTTGCTGAATACTCGAAGGATTTTTATAGGTGGATTTTAGCTCCTCGATTATTATTTTGCCGTTTTTTGTGTGCAGCAAATCTATCCTGCCGGAGATTTCAAGAGCTACGACATCAGAAAGCTGAGTGTATGATATCTGCGCTTCTTTTTTAGCATCAGATTTTTTTTGCACCTCTATATGTGTTTCAATCCCCTCCTGCATACGCTTTGTAGAAGCCGTCCCAAAAACAAGGTCTCCGCCCTCCAGCATCCAATCTACGAACTCATGTACTGATAGTTTGCATATATGTTTGTCCATGGTATAATTATATAGCATCAATGCACTCCAAAACAAGAAGACTTTTTAAGGCGGTTTTTATGCAGATAGACATAAGATACATCGGCAACAGCGGATACTCGGCTTCTCTCCAAAAGCACTTTCTTTTGTTCGACTATTTTTTTGGCAGATTTCCGGGAAGCGAAATAAACGCCTTCAAATATCCAACTGTTTTTGCGAGCCATTCGCACAGTGATCATTTCAACAAAAAGATTTTCACATTGGCCGATAAGAATCCGAGTGTAAGGTTTTATTTGTCCGACGACATCAAAGCTATGCACAGCAACGCCGTGCATATGAAGCCTGGAGACATTCGCAAAGAAAAAGATATAGAAGTTTTCGCTTTCGGTTCCACCGATATCGGCGCGTCTTTCGCTATTATGTGCGAAGGAATAACAATATTTCACGCGGGTGATTTAAACCTTTGGTCTTGGAAAAAAGAGTCTACTGAAGCGGAGATAAAAGAAGCATATGACATGTTTGAAACAGAAATCAACAAAATCGCCCTTCAGTTTGAAGACTTTGATATTGCCTTTTTCCCAGTCGATCCTCGCATGCAAAAGGACTATGACGAGGGCGCGCAAATATTTCTTGAAAGGTTTAACGTCACGCACTTTTTCCCAATGCATTTCGGAACAAAAACAAAAGCGGCAAAAGACTTTAAAAACAAATATTCAGGTGATACAATTATCCATGCTCCGCAGGAAGCAGGAGAAGAATTCATTATCAACATATGAAAAAAATATTTTTAAAAATGGAGATATATTATGAAATTTAAATTGGGACATTTTAATTTGAACGTAAAAGACTTGGACGCTTCTTTGAAATTTTACAAAGAACATCTCAACATGAAGGAAGTAAGACGACGCGAAGCGCCGGATGGTTCTTTTATAATAGTATATTTGAAAGATGAATTTGATACTGACTGCGTGTTGGAAATCACTTGGCTTAAAGACCATCCTCAAGCATACGATTTAGGCGAAGAGGAATTCCATATTGCTTTTTATGTACAAGACTATGACGCTCTCAAAAAAGAGCATCAGGAAAAAGGATTAATAAACTACGACACCGGAAACAACAATTACCACTTCATTTTGGATCCCGATGGATATTGGCTGGAGTTTTTGCCTATTCGAGGATGACACATCCGTTTTTCACCGAAAACAAAAGTTTTCGATGAGTGTCTTACGATTCCTAAAAAAGCGCAACAGGAAACCGCCTTTATATAATTTTATTTACATCTCAATCAAAACAGCGCGGACCGGCGACGCTTCGGCTCCGCGTATTTTTAATGGGAGGCAGGAAAGAAAATATCTTCCCTCCTTCACATCTTTTAAATTCAAGCTTTCAATCAGAGCTATTTCTTTTTCCAGCAATAACTTGTGTACAGCTCCGTTTTTGTCTGAATAGGACTCGATTGAAAGATAATCTATGCCTATAGTTTTAACTTTCTTTTCCGCGAGAAACTCAGCTGCCTCGAAGCTTAGCGCAACATAATCTTCACGAAACTGCTCATTGTCGGATATTTTAGAATTTGATGTTTTAAACAAAATAATATCGCCCTTTTCTATATCAAGCCCTCTAACATACTCAAGTGAAATCAATTCCAAATATGTGTCAAACACTTTTGCGCATCCGACAAAATATGATAAGTCAAGCTCATCCACGCTTTTCCCATTCTTAATATAGTGCAGCGGAGCATCAACATGCGTTCCCGTATGCATCCCCATTTTTATGGCGCCAGCATTGACTCCATCGCCGTTTTCAAAAGAATAAATCTTTTTTATTAATGTCGCAGGATCTCCCGGCCAAACCGTTGTATCTTCCGCGATATTTCTTGAGATATCATATATTTTTTTTATCTTCATAGGCTCACCCTCTTCAATTGGCGATTTTATATCATCTTAAATTTTAAAAAAACTTAAATTTAAAGTTCTTTCTCATATATACGGTATGTTTTGATATGCTTCATCCCAAGCTTTTCAAGCGCGTTTTTAATTCTATGATTATCTTCCAGAATATAATTGGCTTCCATTCGGACTTTTTTATAAGTCAGATGATTGTGCAAATTAATATACATGAGCGCGTCCAAAGCCATACCCTGCCATCTCGGGTCGACAGCAAGCCCGAACAATCTGTAATCACGCAGTTTTTTCACTCCCAAGAGAAGCTTAACCCATCCAAAAGGCAATAGCTTGCCATCAATCTGCTTTAAGATCACGTTGATGTCGGGGAATCCCAAGCAAAAACCCACCGCTTTTCCGCAGTCTTCCACAATCCAAACAGCGTCAGGATCAACAATAAGCTTAAGTTTTTTAAGCATATCTTCCATTACTGGAAGTTCCAGCGGGACAAATCCCCAATTGTCCGCAAGCGCGGTGTTGCTTATCTCCCAGATAGCTTTTGCGTCGGCTTTGATATTTTTCATGTCAAGACGCCTGATTTTTATGTCCGGAAAGCGCTTGAAAAACTTTTCGCTGAAATCTTTATATCTCTGAGGCAGTTCATATCCCTTTTCGACATCGATTTCATACACCAATAAATCCTTTGCTTTTGAGTACCCTCTTTCGGTGAAAAAGCTATGGTAATATTCCGGATTCCACGGCGACATATATACAGGCGCACTGTCATAACTTTTAAATACAAATCCCCAGCTTTCAGCCACTGGGTTTATAGGTCCGCGCACCATGCTCATTCCTTTGTCTTTTAGATATTTTTCAGCGCTGTCTATAAGCATATCAGCAGCCGCTTTATCGTCAACGCACTCAAACGCACCGAAAAAACCCATATCCACTTTATAAAAATTATTGTGGTTAAAGTCTATATATGCAATCGTTCTTCCGATAGGATTGCCGTTATCATCAACTAAAAGGAACAGCTCAAAATCCGAGTTTTGCAAAATCGGATTGTTCTTCTTTTTGTACGCGCCCTTTTCATCCAGCCAAATTGGCGGCACATAAAAATCGCTGTCCGCATATATAAATTTGGGGAGCGCGACAAAGCTTTTCATATCTTTTTTTGATTGAACTTTTATAACTTGCATAGCATAATTCCTTTATAGCGTCTTAGATATATTAAATAATTATACTATACCCGCATTTAAATGACCATCAAGCTATTATTTCACCATGAACCTGAGCGCAGTTTTAAGCTTATCCGCCTCGGTTCTTCTTGGATCTGACAAATATATTTCTCTGTGCGTTTTCGATGCGCGCTCAAACCCCTGCTCTTTGCAAAACGCCTCCATCTTTTCAAAGCTTGCAGGTTCGTCATCGTAGCTTCCGATGTGCAGCATCTGGCAGCACTTGCCTTCGGTGATTTCCAAAAGCTGAACTTCATCCAGTTTACTATTCGGTTTTTTAGCTTTTGTCTGCTCCAATATTGCATTAAAAAATTCCTGGGTCACAAAATCAGGCTGGCGTATCATAACATTATACACCAGATCATCCTTGCTCCACCCCTTGTCAAACACCTTCTTTGCTGCATCGTTTAAATCCCAAACTCCTTCCAGCGGATACACCGTATACTGGAAATAGTCTTTTGGCTCCATGCCCTTTTTATATGACATTTTAACTCCGTAAGACAAGGAGTAAAGCGCCTCAACACATTCTTGGAACACATCTCCGTTTGGATTTCCCTCGCCTTTTATAGAGAAATATTTAAATTTAGGGATATCAATAATTACAGGTTTTGTCTTCGGAAGATATATTTCTTTTTCTTGTTTTCGCCATTCGTGCTTTTGCTGTTCCATGTTATTACCTCCATTTTTTAAATTATATACCTACAATGTGACACTTGTATGTCATATTATAAAATAAATATGAAAAACCCCTCCATATCTCAGAAGGGGTGGTTATACATTTTATTAGAACAAGTACAATTTATCAATCATCGTCTTCTTCATCTTCGTGTTCATCTTCGTGATCGTCATCTTCGTATTCATCTTCATGTTCATCACGCTCGTCATCTTCATATGAAGTGGTAGCTTGTGTGACTGTTGAGCCTCCGGAAGTTGTCGTACCGCCGGAAGTTGTTGTCGTGGCCGAAGATGTGGCATCGACTACTCCGCCGGAAGTCGTTGTTCCGCCGGAAGTTGTTTTAGTGGCTGAAGATGTGGTATCGACTCCGCCTGCCGTTGTTGGCTCGCCGGTAATTGTTGTGCCTGTTGTGCCCGTTGAACCCGCATCCAAAGCAATCGTCGGTGATGTCACAGCGTCTGTGCCCTCGACTGGAGGTAGCTCTCCTTCCAACATTAAGTCGTATGTAGCGCTTGTGATTGTGTCAATTTCACCTTGCGTTAAATCAATCCCAAATTCATCTAATTGATTAAGCGTTGCAGATGTAATAGCATCCAGATTAAATTCGCCATCAGTGTTCTGCGCGTTTTCTAAAGCTGTCTGCGCGTTTTGTCTTATTTCGACATTGTCCAAGAAATTTTCTTTGTATGACAGGTAAGTCCACAAAACCATCGCATCAATGATATCTTCCTTTAGCTCTGTTATCATTTGTTCAGGGTCAAAAAAGGAATGCGGATTATTTTCCTGAAACTCTTTTAGATATCTTAAAGTATCCGACTGAATTTGCGATACATTTGAAAGAACCAGTCTGGATCTTCCGTTATCTTTGGCCAGCACCGCATCAGAAACGTGTTCGGTAGCGATAGAAATATAGTCCACGCCAGATTGAATCAATTGTTTAGCGGACACAATATCGCCTTTTTCAATCATCAAATGCGCTTCCGCCATACGTCTTTTGGCAAATATTCCCGCAACATTGGCTTTGCCTGCCTGAGTAAACGCGTTTGTAATTCGGATTTTCTCAAAAAAGATTTTAGCATTATAGAAAAATGAATCATAACCTATAGTTATCTTTACATTTTCGATTTTTTCATAGTCGGCTGTTTCCGCCGTATCCGCGGCAAAAGCTATACCGGGAACCAAAACCGCTAATGCCATAGTTAAAACAGCAATTCTTTTTAGAAATTTCATATTAATAATCCCTTTCGATTCTTTCGTCGCAACAGTAGGTTAACATTATTGTAATATTACCTTAACACAAAAAATAGAACAATCAAGTCTATATGCATTTTTTAACGAAACATTTACAAGTCTTTTACGTTTATATTTTATCATATTCTACTATTTTAGTCAAGTTTTTTAGTGTGAACTGTTTCAACACAAAAAAATGTGCTAAATCAGTTAAAACCTATTCAAATATTTTGACTTAGTTTTGCATAAGGAATATAATTTATATAAATAAGATTGGAGAGATTGCTGTGAAAAAAAGAACGTTTATTTTATTTTCCCTTTCTTTGGCTTTATTGTCTTCATCACTTTTTTTAGGATGTTCGGCAATAAAAAACCTAATAGACAATACTCCAGAAAACTTCTCCGAAGGCATAAAATACAGAAAAGACTACGAAGACGATATACTCGAAATCTATGACGATGCAATTGTATTCGATGAATTTAGTGCTTTCACCGAGGTGGTGCTTTTGTGCGGTAGCATGGACGATTTTGAGGACATTGCGGACTTTTACAAGGAATTTTTCAAAGATAACGAGATAGATCTTTTGGAAGAGGAAGAAAGCAGAGATGAATATTACGCCAGAGGTATTTTTGAAGGCTATGAGTTCAAAATGAAAATCGCGGAAGCCGAAGGCGAATATATCGAAGACTTGTTTGAAAACGTCATTACACTTTCAACTCGGGAGATAAAAGAAGGTGAACGAACAGATATAGCTATCAGTGGCGCGCCTTCTTCAGAGCCGGAAACGACAATTGCTCCCACACTTGCTCCGAAGGCCACCGATTCGCTCGAAAGGCCAACCAACGACCAGGAAGAAACAAAATTAACTGTATTGGATGCCGGCTCTTGGGTCTACGAAGCCTATTGGTGCAGCTCAAACATTTTGTTGGACTGGACGATTTACATAAACGACGCATCCACCGGAACAATGTACTACTACGACTACATTTACGGAGAACGTTGGTGGGATGATTTCACTTATACGATTGAAGACGGTCTCTTAACTTTTTATTTTTCAGATGGCAACGTATGGAAGTATTTCTCATACTACGATTATGGATCTCTGCACCTTGTAAATGCATATGATTTCAGCAAAGACTTTCTTCTATATAATTATGGTGAAACATACCAATCCACAAGCTTTTCAGCCTACGGAGATTGGTTGTTTTATAATTCATCCGACGGATTTATGGGAACTATATCCTTCTGGCATGACGGCACAGGATATATCTACAATTTAGACGGCGACTTTCAGGATTTGTTCTTTACATGGGAAAACAATAACGGCATCATTACAACAACTGATGAATGGGACTATGAAATTGATTCATTCACTTTGACCCAAAAGCATAATATATTGGAATACACCAGTCAATATGATTTGGATACTTTTTTCTATAACCGTACAGATCTTAATTTGATTTTGGGATCATATGAGCTTTCGTATACAAATGAGCCCGGTCTTTCAAGCTGGATACTTGATTTGCGTCAAGACTATACAGCACATTTGCAAATGAAAGGTACAAATACAGATTACGAAGACGATCAGGCGTACTGGTATATAGACTATTACGATGGCATGATCTACTTCTATTTGGCAGACCAATACTATGGATTTGACTATCATCATTTTATAGACGGCATTAAACTGTATGATTCCGAAACAGGATATTACTATGAGTTTTTACTGGTAGAATAAATAATAGGGGAAAAAAAATGAAAAAAAAGATTTT
The DNA here is from genome assembly GCA_963675575.1 of Christensenellaceae bacterium. Taxonomy (GTDB): domain Bacteria; phylum Bacillota; class Clostridia; order Christensenellales; family UMGS416; genus JAGLOK01. The sequence goes on along the minus strand of OY776378.1, from coordinate 958,361 downwards.
AACTTACACACTATTTGCATCAATAATGATTGTATCACTTGTGTTTTCCGGGTGCGAAACGATACAAGGCTTGTTCAACAAGGTTCCTGAACAGTACACGGAAGGAATTAAGTATGACCGAGATTTTCCGGACGATGTATTTGAAATATACGACGGAGCCATCGTTTTTGAATCCAGAAAGCTTTTTGATGAAATCATTTTAACTTTAGGAACCGAAGACGATATTGACGATGTGATTGATTTCTATCGTGATTTTTTTGAAGAAAACGAAATAGGACTCATTGAAGAATCCGAAGAGAAGGATGAGTACTATGCCAGCGGCATTTTTGAAGGATATGAATTTAAGATAAAGATTGAAGAAGCCGATGGAGAATATATTGAAGACTTGTTTGAATCCATAATTTACATCTCTGCCAAAGAAACAAAAGAAGAAGCTATAAAAAGCGTCTCTCCGACGCCATCTGCCACAACTTCTCCAGAGCCAATCCAAACTAGCTCGACGGCTGTCTCTCCCGAGCCAACTCCCGCACCAACAGTGGATACTTCCGGGGAAACTCAGCTTACATATCTGGAGCCGGGTTCTTGGGAAATGTTCGGCCTTTATATCGACGGTATGGAAACAAACGCGGAAGCCACTATGTTTATTAATTATGATAATACGGGTACATTCTATTATTATGACTATGAAAGTGACGACAGGGGCTTTTTTGAATTCACATATGATTTAACCAACGGTGTGTTCGACATGTATATCGATGGAGATCCAACATCCTACCTTGCCTATTATGACGACGGTATTCTTCATCTCTCAGAACAAGACAGCGATTTAAACATGTACTTTGCCAACTGGAGCGAAAACTACGGAGTATATCCATCCGAGTATTCCTTCACCGCTTACGGCGATTGGATATATTATGAGCCTGATACAGGATATATCGAAACAATAGCCATCTGGCCGGATGGCACCGGCTATGTCAACAATTGGGACGGTTCCGACAAAAACTATTTCATGTATTGGAGCTTTGAAGATGGACTTTTCTCATTTTCCGATGAAATGGAAAATGAATATTCATATGAAATAGTGCACAGGGGCGAAGTATTTGAACTTCATCAGGATAATGGAAGTGTTTTTTATTATAACAGAGTGTCGGGCAAATATTGGCTCACAGGATATTATTACATGCAGGAAACAAATGATGATACGGTCAGCGACTGGTCTTTCTCGTTATATTCGGACGGATCCTGTGATTATACCCTAAACGGCAATACCGGAAGCTCGTATTGGACTATTGACAATGCCACAGGAAAAATCAATATAACAATAAACGGTTATGATATTATCCTTGATTATCATTATGATATAGAAGGACTTCACCTTTGGGACAGTTACGGCGGGCTATATTATGATTTTGTCCAGGTCGGATAAATATTAAATTTATTTATAATATTTAAAGCGCATCTTTTAAATGAGATGCGCTTTTGTTATAAGAAAATTTTTATTAATAATTGAATATTTATTTATAATAATATATTTTAACGCTTCCCATTATTACATTGAGTGTCCCATTTATTCCTTTTGTCTGTGTGAGACGAACGGTAAGAGTTTCAATGCCTTCGGGAATATCAATTGACTGATCTAATGCTGTAAATTTATAATCGTTTTCGCTGCTGTCCCATATCTCAGTATCGTCTGCAAGTATTGTGATTTGATAGGTTCCGTATTTTTCTTTTTCGTCATATTGCGAATTCTCTTCACATCCCAAATCAAAAGATATCCTGTGAAAGTTTTTGTCCAAATCCCAAATAAAATCAACAGAGCCTTTTTCATCGTCTATATCTTTTGATTTTATATACATTCCGATGCCTTTATTGTATATTTGGCCCGATATCGTAAACGGGACTGTACGGCTTCCAAACTTCCATTCCCCTAAATTAAGTGTGCTTTCACCTTCCACGAGTTCTAAATCTTCAATATATTTGAAAGACTCCTCTTTAACTGTGGGCTCAGGGGTTAGCTTCTCGGTTGGCGTCGGTGTGGCTTTTGGGGTTGGTGTCTCTTTAGGCGAAGATTCGCTTCTGACAGGTGTTTTATCTACACTGATGACAATCGGTCCTTGGTCAGCATCACATCCGGACATTATAAGTGCTATTGTTACCAACAATATGATAAAGAGCTTTTTAAGCATATTTTGCGCTCCTGTTAATTATATTTTGCTTTTGTTTTAATATTATTTTACATCATCGTAATAAAATTATCAATATTTGCTATTTAAAACCAAAAAGTTGTGGGAAAGCAAGCTATAAAGATGGCAACATTTTGTATGAAATTATTATTTTATAGCTTTTTCTTTTAGCTCTTTTATCAGAATATGCCGCTCAATAATCATATGATTTATTTCCGCACCGGTAAGAACCACAATCGAAAGCCAGTATATCCAAACAAGAAAAATAAATATTGAGCCAAACGAGCCCAATATCCAAGAAAAAGCGGTAAGATTATTTACGTAAAAAGAAAATCCTTTGGACAGTCCAAACCAAACAGCCGTCGTGAAAACAGCTCCCGGAACGGAGCCCGCCAATCCGGTTTTTCGATTTGGCAATTGATAATACAAAAGGGTGAAAACCAGCATCATGGCGACAAGAGAGATTATAATGCTGAATCTGGGTGCTGTGAAAAATCCCGCATATTCAAAGTTCCTTTGCAAAAACTCTCCTATTGATTTCTGCAAAACAGAAAAAACAAATATTACTATGAAAAGCACCACCAAAGATAACGTGAAAAGTATGGAAAAAGCTCTGGCTTTCAGTACGCTTCCCCTGTCGTTTGTGTGATAAATCACATTGAAAGAGCGCATCATTGAATGCATCGCGCGCGACACAAACCATATGATGGTTATAACCGTTGCAATTAGAACAGGAATCGAACCCGGCACCGAAACATCGCCTATGACGCTCATGGTCCATTCGGCTATCTCCGGAGGGAAAAGGATAAATATGCTCTCCCCAACCTGTTCGACAAAGCCTGCGAAAAAATGCGCCACATAAACCAAAGCCACAAAAGCGGAAAGCGCCGACACCACAAGATAGTAAGCGAGCTCTGCTCCTCTGGGATAAATAGTGTGCGCATTCATTCTGCCAACGATAGTCTTTATAAATTTGAATAAGTATACAAAAAAGGCTTTTGCTCTTATCAGAATTCTATTTATGGCTCTTTTCATTTTTTTCCTTTGCTTATTATCTCTCTAAAAGCCGCAAAATAATCGTCCGCCATGCCCTCTATTGTATATTCCGCTATTATTTCGCAGGAATTTCTTCCAAATTCTTTGTTCTTGGATTCATCCCCCACTATCTCCTCGATGCGCCTCGCCCAACCCACATGACTTTCCAGGCTTTCTATATAACCGTTTTCACCATCATGCACAAGGTCGTGAGCCGCGGCCGCGTTCGGAGAAGATATAACCGGAAGTCCGCACGCCATCGCCTCTCCCAATGTCAGTCCCCATATATCATAGCGTGTTGGGAAAACAAACAAATCCGAAATCCTATAAAGCTCAAAAAGCTTTGCTTTTGGCATAAAATCCTTCAGGATAACATTTTGGAGCTGCAATTCCTTTATCATCTTTTCATACATCTTTTTGTCGGGGCCTCCGCCCACAATCAAAAGTGTAGTGTCTTTAAGATTCACATGACCCCAAATGTCAAGCAGTATGTCAAAGCCTTTGCGAGGTATAAACTGCCCCACCGCAATCACAACCTTTTCTTTGAGTCCGTATTTTTTCTTTAAAGTGTTAATCCTCGCCGGCAAAGAAATTGGTGCTTCCAAATCTTTTTTTGTCACAGAGGTAAAATTATATCTTCTTATCGCCTCGGATTTTACACCATAGCTTGAAAAATATTCATCGCACATGGTTCCCGACGACATATTCAGAGTGGCGTTGGCCATGAAGTGGTGCTTCAACTCCCGCATCATCCAGCTTTCATCATTTTTAGGGAATCCCCCGTCGGCCGAAAAAATGAAGGGTATATTCTTTTTTAAAAGGTAATTTATCGCCATCATGTCAGTGGGCGAATTATAGCCTGAAATTACTATCACATCATATTTGAACTTTTTTATATGGCTGACTATACCCCAATTAATATGAAACTGGGTGGCAACTGAAAAGCCGTTCAAAAAAACAGACTTGAAGTTTTTGCCCACCGCAACATCCCAATACCTGTTTTTTTCATTCACATTTTCAAAAACCACCGTTAGGTCGCATTTTGTGCCTAAAACCTCCCAAAAAGCAACTCTGTATGGCGAAGGTATATTGGTAAGATACATTACCCGCATGTATTATATTCCTTTCAGAACCGTAATTTGATTTTAACTATTGAGCGCCTTTTATCTTTTTATCAATTGCGTCCTTTGCAAGCCTTATAGAAACATAAAACGCTAGGCTTAATGTAATCTGCATGACAACTCCGTAAAAAACACCCTTCAGCGCGGGAACAGACGTGTATATATCGCTGAAAATAAGCAATGACGCAGCCACAGCCAACGCTATTGCGGCAACCGCAATCGCTATTGAATCTTTTCTTTTTTTGTCCTTTTGAAACATTAAAAATATGATTACATTAAGATATCCCGTTATAAGCTGCAACGGAATAATAAGATAGTATCCCCCGCCGAACTGATAGCAAAGACTAATCATCGCCATGCACTGCGCGGTAAAAACAAGCAAGCCAATAACGACAACATACCATTTGGGTTTTATTATATCGGTAAAATATTTTTTCATCTTCACATTATAGCAAATTTTATATCTCTATAAAACAGCTATTTTTTCTGCGCGCCTTCTGCCGCCGTTCAGCTCCCACACCGCATCCACCAAAGCCAAGGCGCTTTGCCCCCAATTATGCTTTAGTTCCATATTGTTTTTAAGCTTTTCGCTAAGTTCGGCTCTAAGCTTTGTATGCAATCTAAGCTTTTGCAAAACGGCCTTTATTTCATCAATATCATTGCCCACTATTATTCCGTCTTCAAGATTTTTAATCATCGAAAACTTCAATTCATCCTCGGTCAGCACACACACCGCGACGCTGGACAAAAGCCCGGCCTCCATCAAGTCTCGGTGCAAAGAATATTTTTTCACAAAATACACATAAACGTCGCATCCGTATTTTATGGACAACTCTTGCTCTTTTGAAATTTTCCCGGTAAATATCACATCCGCTTCGTCAATATCCATTCCCTTGGGCTTTTCACCAATCACCGCAAGCGCTATGTCCGGGCCGCTGAAACCACTTATTTCTTTGACGGCGCTTATGATTGTCTGAGTATTTTGAGCCGCTTCGCCTTGTTTAAGCGCGAAAAGAAGTGTATCGCTCTTTATTCCCATCTTCTTTTTTGCCGCGGGCAGCGCCGCGATATGCGTATCAATTCCGTATGGAATCTCATATCTGGAGACCGCGTTCATGTATCTGAGATGCTGAGCCTGCGATTGGCCCGCTCCGGCAAACACCGCGCGAAATTTTTTATGAAGATGCAGCATTCTTATTTCGTATCTTTTAAGAAAATGATTTATCAGCTTATTTTTATCCGAAAGAGGCTTGCTCAAATGATTAATGGTAAGACAAGGGATCCCAAGCTCTTTTGCGGCTTTTGCGCCATAGAAGCTCAACCTTCTGTAATAATCCATCGTCACAACGCAGTCAGGCTTAAAATCCTGAATTTCTTTAACCACTGTCTTATAATATTTTCTCTTTACGTTTAGGAACTTATTCATCACTTTTTTTGCAGGAATGCACGCCAAATCAAGTGTGTCCAAGCGCTTTTGTCCGCACGATTCGTTTTTCCACAGTGTAATAACCTTGACCTTTACGTCCATGCCCAAAAGCTCTTTGGAAAGATGGTACGCGTAATTACCACCCATTTCATCGTTGGGCGGAAAATATGACGTAATTATCGCTATTTTTTTTACAGCAAACATTTACTCTCCAATATCACTGCGTTTTCGCCGTCTTTTTACGGCAATAGTTTGGGTTAAGCCTTTTTGCAGAGATATATCATATTATAGGATTTCCCTTTGACACTGTCGGGCCATGCGAAAATCTCCGACAGAATATTCAGGCTGTGCTCGCCTTTAGGGAAAAAGTCTTCAATCTCCTCGGCTGTCACTTCCCTGTCCCTTATAACGTTGTTATAATTTCGGTGAAGCTGAGAGCTTAAATGCTGGTGCAGGCTTTGCTCCACCTTCATTCCGCAGTTTTTAATCATTCGCTTGAGCTGGCTGTCGGAAAAAGCGTGCTCGTGATACTCGGATGTTATATCCCCGTTTTTGTCGGTTGGCTCAAAGTCCCCGTTGGGCACTGACAGCATAAGATATCCGTCGCGCGAAAGGCACTCGCCCAAAAGCTCCAGCAATCTTATGGGATACTTGACATGCTCGAGCGTTTCAAAGCAGCATATAGCGTCAAAAGGCGAAAGGTTTTTCAGCGCCGTTTCATTTTCATCCACGTCTATTGCTTTGAAGGTACACTTTTTATAGTGAAGTTTGGCTTTTTGTATCAGCGAGACGGATTTGTCCACGCCGTATACTTCGCGCTCCTCCGCCCAAAGCTGGTTTGTGCCGTATCCATCGGCGCAAGCGATGTCCAGCACCTTTTTTGATTTGTTTCGGCGCAGTATCTCCCGCGCCCATCTGTACCTGCCCAGATGCTCCATGCGCACAAAAAAAGGCGCTTTTCGTTTATAGGGATTTATGCTCTCATAATCCCACTTGTTCTTTTTATCCATCAGTACATTATACAATAATTCATCCCGATTGGGTACAGACAATAAAATCCAAAATGAACATAAAAAAATCGGCTCTTGCGAGAAGAGCCGATTTAAAGTTTTACAAATTAATATGTTTTAGTAAAAGTATCTACTTTTGATGCGCTACTATTGTTAGCACTGTCTTTTGCTGCACCAGATGCTACGCCAACAGTAAATTCATAAGTTCCAGAATGAGTATCAAATGCAATGCTTACTGTTACTACTTTTCCTGTAGTACTTGTAGTAAAAGTAATTCCTCCAGCACCAGATAATTTAGATACTGAAATTTTACTTTCATCTATCGTCAACGTACTATCACTATCAGTAAAAGTAACTGTTGCTTTGTCTGTTGCACTGTCAAATGAAATGCTTACTGATGGAGCAGTAGTATCAGTAGAAGTTCCTGTTGTTTTTGAGCCAGCGGGAGATGAATCTCCGGTCACATCAAAAACTGTATCTGCTGCTATGCTTACAGTTATTGCACCGCCGCTTGTCGGCCCCAGTGTCAGTGTAGCCGTATCTGAACCTGCGGTATGCGCCAATGAGAAAGATATCGCAGATGAGCCTTCTTTAACCGTGAAATCTACAACACCAAGCGATACGGTGTGTTCCGCGTTGCCGTAAACGCCTTTTGAGAATTTAACGGTAAGCGTGCTGCCGCTAAGCGTTGCGCCGGTCATCCAAGAAGGTTCGGCCTCTGGTTCGGGTGCCGCCGGAAGAGCCGCGTCGCCGCGCACGGTATAGTCTTCCCAAATCCATCCGTAAGCGCCGCTTGGAAGCTGTATTTTAATGAACTTTGTGGTTTCATCATAAACTTTAAATGTCTGCCCGTATTTCACCGTGCCTATCTGACCGTATTCCAGCCCAGGGCCTTCACGCACCTTAAGCGAATTTGCCCATACCGTAGCCGAAAGAAATACTTTTGCCGGCGCGGGTGTGGGTGTGGACGTAATTAAGGCGACATCGGGAGACGATGACGGAATCACAAGCAATACTGTCGGTGCCGATGTCGGTGTTATTGACGGACCCGGTGTGGGGGTCTGCGCCAATGGAGTGTATGTGGCAACCGGTATCGGGGTGTCTGTCGCCCCGCCGAAAAGGCTTGCTCCGCCATCGCCCAATACAAAGTATAAGATAACCGCAACCACGATGACCGCGCCTACTATCGCGATAATAATCGGAAGGTTGCTTGCCCCCTTTGAACGTCTTGCATATTCTCTGCTCATATAGTTATACCATCCTCTCGTTTAAGGAAATTATTTTTGTCAGCCAATAGGATAATAGCCAGTATATTTCCTCTTCCTAATTGCAAGGTTATAAAATAGATTATCACTTGATTGAAAATATTTCAATAACAATTATACCATAAGATATATTATTTTCAACATTTTTGTAACAGTTTTGTAAAAACATGATTGACATGGTATTATTGTATTGATTCTCACCTTTTTATGCTTTGAAAGGAGCATTATTATGGACAAAATAAAATCACTTTTCAAAAAAGCAAAAGAAAAACTTTTCTTGGCGCTAAAAAGATATCCTATAGCGCTGGTACTATTGCTCGCGGCCGCAGTCATGGTCATGATAACAATTGACATAAACAGCAACAACAAAAACATAGACGACGAAATATTTATCCGCTTGGCGATGTCACTGCTCTATGGAGCGATACTTTCGCTTGTGATAAAAAGCGTGGCTGAAAGATTTGATTTCAGTAAAATTATCGAGTGGCTTACATATATACTTGTCCCTGCGGCCATGGCTCTGGTTTATCTGTTACTGATTCCCAACTTTGACAGCATGGAAATCATGCTTAAATACGCCCTGCTTTGCGTGCTGAGCGCCGCATTGTTCTTTTTTGTGCCATTTGTGCGCTCGGAGGAAAGTGCTCCGTTCTTCGCTCAAAAGGTTTTCCTGCGGCTTGCCGTCACTATGATATACTACGGGATAATTGTCGGCGGCGTGGAAGCTATAATATTCGCCATTGAAAACCTGCTGTCGGTAAACATGCCAAACGAGATATATGGGCAAACCGCAGTTGCTTTGGCGGGTCTTTTCATCCCCTCTTTCTTTTTCGCGGGCATCCCGAAAAAAGGCGACGAGCAGGACAGCTATCCAAAGCTTCTGAAAATATTGCTTCACTATATAGTATATATACTGCTTGCGGCCTACACCTTTGTGCTATACGCCTACTTCATCAAAATACTATTTGAATTCACACTGCCCAGCAATCTTTTGGGCAACTTGGTCATATACTATTCGCTGATATCAATCGCCGCGCTATATTTTGGGCATTTCACAAAAGACGAAAACAAATGGACACGCATTTTTTATACGGCTTTCCCATTCGTTTTAATCCTGCCCACATTGATGATGCTGTTGTCTTTCATCGTGCGAATAAACCAATACGGATTTACCGAGCCTAGGTATTACGCTATTTTGTGCGTGATATTTGTATTGAGGGCGATAAGCATCATAAAGCTTCAAAAGAAGGTAAAGCTTATTCCGCTCGTACTATCGGTGCTGCTGCTGGTGTCAATCTTTGGCCCGTTATCGTCTTTCAACGTGTCAAAATGGAGCCAGAACCGGCGCTTTGAAAAGATATTGACACAGGAAGGCATGCTCAAAGATGGCGAGATAATCCCCAACCCCGACGCAAGCGACGAGGGAAAGCACGAAATATCGCAAATCGTTTCCTATTTTGACTCAAACCACAGCGCCGCGGATTTAAAATATATCGATGCGGATTTTGACTCATCTGAGATGAAAACATACTTCGGCTTTGAAAGATTTTATTTAAACAAAGCAGAGGAAAACTTTTTCATCAACACTGTTTATGAAAGATATCAGATACTCGATGTTGAAGGCTATAGCTATATTGCTGATTTGTTTCCCTATTACGAAGACGCGGATTTTGATATGAAAGGAAAGACGATTACAATAACTACGCAAAACGAAGATAAATATGTGATGAGCATATCTGTTGATGGCGAAGAAATCTATTCCACGAGCATACTAGATATGGTTATGCCCTATTTTACAGCCGCGACTACCGAAGACGAAAGCAATGAATATATCTTCACACAAGAAACTGACTCGATAAAGGTCAAAATGATAATAATGAACGCCCAATATTCAAAAGGCAATGACGGCTATTTATATTATGATATAAAGCTCCTTTTCTCAATAAAATAGTGAAATCGCGTAAAGACTCGATTCACTTCGGGTCTTTTTTTTATTTAGCCTTTAGGCCACAATAGAAGCGTGCCAAAACACTCCATTCACAATTTGATTACGTAAAAATAAGATTTTTGCTTTTTGCTTTTTCATAGTTTATAATGTCATATATTACTATCATATTGAAGGATGGCTTATGAAGAAAATACCGATTTTTTTAATTATTCTGGCTCCCATATTTGTTTTGATGGTGGCCGCCGTCGTGTTTTTTGGCATACAGCTATCAAACACAAACATAGCCCATGATGAAAAGACGCAAATGGCTGAGTCTATTGAATCAATTGAACCCGCAAAAGAAATAGTCAGCTATAATATTCGCAAAACTCAACCGGAATATGAGCATAAAGAAACCGACAATGATATTGACAACGAGATTAAAGCCATCTATGTTTATGAAAATATAACTTTCACAAGCTATTCGGAGGCATGGGACGAAGAAAATCTTGCAAAGCTTTGTGATGAGCTTCTTGCCAACACACACGGGAGCGAGATAGATTACCTGGAAGAAGTTTTGGTATACGGAGAAGAGGACCCGGACGCATTGGGTACTCAAGAGTCAAATTATGAGCCTATCAAAATACCGATATCCCTCCTTGGAATGACATCTGAAGATTTCGCCTTTGATATGCCTAACACAGCCAGCGTTTTAACTCTGCACAACGGGAATGAATATACCACAGTTGAACAAATGGCGATTACGCTTTCCCATGAATACGGGCATCATTTTACCCTTTATTATTTTAATCTCACAGGAGATGACAGCGAAATAAAAAACGATCCTTATTTTAAGCTAAGATACGTTGAAGATGATGATTTTGATATATTATATGAGGATAAGGACTTTGATGACAGGGATGAATATTTCGAAAATCATATGTGGTATCTGATAGAAATCGCCGCGGATGATTATGTGTATCTAATGGGGTCTCCCAACACACGAAGAACATATGAATATTATGATACGTTGGATCAGCTTCGCATGGATGTAAAAGGGAAAGACGATGAAGTAGAGGCCTATTATGATTTATTGAATGAGTACTACTTCAACGAGAGTCCTCACGAAAACGTCGCACTTCCTCTGCCCGATGAAGTGGACGGTCTGCCAGAACTTTTCTATGATGCAATCAATCTCGAAGCACCTCAATATGAAGACCGTACAAAAGAAGCTGAAGAAATCGAGCTTAAGATACTGAGACATAAAAATGATTATGTGGACAAAACTTATTATACAATAGCCTGGAATAAGCCATGGGAATCAGACGATGTTACATATACCCTAGTAGCCTATGATGAAAACGATAAATTGATTGGCGCAATCAAAAGTATCGACGGAAAAGGAAACTCAAAAGCGTATATCGGCGCAGTAGTATATACAACCTCAAATTATTACCATTATTACAACTCCGACTATTGGGTTAAACAAGATTTCCTTCGTTTCAGAGTAATAGTAACATTCAGCGATGGCACAGCGGTTGTTTCCCCGCCTGCAGAAAGGGATTTCTAATGAAAAAGATATTAATTGTTGCAATCGCTTTGATTTCTGTGTTTATCTTTTGCGGATGCGGAAAATTTGATATCACCTGCTCCATAGACGGTGACAACAACGCTGAAATGAAAATTGAAATTTCCATACCCAAAGATGGGCTAACTGAAAACGAAATTGAAAGTATCCAATCCAGCCGTAATGATCTTTACTCTCATTGGAAAGGTCAGGGTTACGAGATTAAAAAGGGTGCTATAGATAAAGACTCATTTAACTGGGTAATAAGCAAATCATTCTCCGCCCAGAGCCGCGAAGAAGCTTTAACAGAGCTTCTAAATATTATGGGTGATGAGTCCTCTCCCTTTTCTTTTGCCGAGGGCGGGTATTCTTCATCTTATTTCAGCGACGTATATAATGTAAAAGCGGAAGTTGATTTATCTAAAATAGTTGATTATGAATTTATAGACACCTTGCCTCAGTCTCAACGCAATAAGATTCTGGGCAGCGTAGGCGCTTTTTCCGGAACAGTCTCCTTTAATCTTTTCGGTGAAATCACAGATTTTACCGGCCATATAACAGACGGAGTGAATACTGTTTCTTTAAACCTTGACGAGCCTGCCGAAATATCAAGCGTGTTGCAGATTTTAAACAATGAAAACAAACAAGATTACGATATCCTTACCGCCGAAATAGCGCAGCTTGCAAAGGATGCGGAAATGTATACCACCATTATCATTGCCGCAGGTTCGGTCGCACTAATAATAATTATAGTCACAATAATCCTTTTAATCTTGCGCAAAAAAAAGAAAAAGAAACAAGTGGAAGTACAAGAATCGTAATATAATGATTTGAGTATAAATGATGTGATGAGTTTTTTTAAAAACGCGGGGGATAATTAATTTTCCGCGCTTTTTATATCATTTTAATTAATTCAATATAATATAAATTTATTGAAATCCGCATATGGTTTGTGTCCGCCCTCTCCTACTGGTATAATATTTATAAAAAGTAGATTAAGAATTATGGAGATAAAAGATGAATAAATATTTGCTTCTTATAGTTTGCATAGCGGTCGGCTACCTATGCGGAAGTGCGCTTTTCGCATATATAATAACAAAACTTGCAACAGGCAAAGATATCCGCACGATAGGCAACAAAAACCCGGGCGCATCAAATACTATGCGCAATGTCGGACCCGCCGCGGGAATCGCCGTATCTGTGCTTGATATGCTAAAAGCGATTGTTCCGCTCACATTAGCGCGTCTTTTATTTTTTAAAGGCGATACAGTCTTTGATTGGATTGCGCTGTTTTTGATTGGAATGGCTGCCGTTTTGGGGCATTGCCGCCCATTTTGGATGAGCTTTAAAAAAGGCGGCGGCGGAATGGCAACCACAATCGGTGTGTGGGCGTTTTTCGTACCTGTGGAGTTTTTGATATCACTGATACTCGGCACGATAATGTCCTTCACCTTTATGAGAAACGCAGAGTTTAAGTTTGGCAGATGGGCGCAGGTATTCGGAATAGTTCTCACGCCTATAGTGATAATCGCAATTAATCAAGTCGCGGATATCCCTCTTTTTTGGCACATATCAATCGGTGGGCACAGCATAGGCATTATAATAGGCGCGTTTATGCTTTTGGCAGAGATGTTTATACTTAATTCTTATGAGCTTTTCCACTGGATGCGTGACCCTAAAGATAAAGTTAATCCTGACAGACCTAATAAGTAAGCAAAAAGCCCGAATAAAAATTCGGGCTTTTATTTATTTCCTCATTTGCTTTGGCAACAATCTAATTCATTTTAATATAATATCTTTTTCTTCGTCGCCAATCCACCATTTGCGTCCGTCTTTTTCCAAAAGATCATGCGCCTCTCGGGGACCCCAAGTGCCTGCGGCGTAGTTGGGAAACTCCAAATCTTGACCTTCCCAAATTTCTCGTATCATATCCGTGAAAATCCAAGAATGTTTAACTTCATCCCATCGGGTAAAGAGTGTTGCATCGCCGCGCATAGTATCATTCAAAAGCCTTTCATAGGCTTCCGGCGAACTCATACCCATTTGGCAGTTTTGACAAAAGTCCATCTTCACCTGGGCAAAATCGTTTATAGTCCTTGGCACTTTAGCGTTAAATATAAACTCCACGCCCTCTTCCGGATGTATTTTTATAATAAGCAGATTTGGCTTTAGTTTGTCGCTGTTTTCATAGTCAACATACTGCAAATCGTTTTTAAACTGTATCACGACCTCCATGGTTTTTTTAGGCATGCGCTTCCCCGTTCTTATATAAAAAGGCACACCTTTCCATCTCTCATTGTCTATATGGAGCTTAATCGCGGCGAAAGTTGCGACTTTTGAATTATCGTACACATTTTCTTCCTGCCTGTAACCTACTACTTTCTTTTTGTCTATCTCACCCTCGCCATATTGACCGCATACTGTTTCTACGCTGTCAAATGACTCAATGATACTTTTAAGCACATCCAGCTTTGAATCTCTGACGTGTTTTTCATCAAATGATTTAGGCGGCTCCATCGCAGTCAGTGTTAAAAGCTGAAGCATATGGTTTTGAACCATATCACGCAATATCCCGGATTGTTCATAATAGCCTCCTCTTGCTTCAACCCCAAGATTCTCGCATGAAGATATTTGGATATTATCGATATAGTTCCTGTTCCACACCGGTTCAAAAACAGCATTGGCAAATCTAATCGTGATTAGGTTTTGCAGCATCTCTTTGCCCAGATAATGATCTATCCTGTAAATGCTGCTTTCCGGAAAAGCCTTGGTAATCCGTTTGTTTAAAGCCTCAGCCGAGGCCAAGTCCCTTCCAAAAGGTTTTTCTATCATTATCTTTCGCCAAGGGGTTTGTTTATACGCCATATCGTTTTGGGCAAGTCCTTCCACAATGATGTCGAAAAACTGCGGCGCGACCGCAAGATAATATAAAATATTGCTATCTTCGCCTATTTTATTTATCCTGTCTTTGAGCTCCCTGTACCCTTCCGGGTCGGACAAATCCTGCCTATGATAAATTGTTTTTTGTGCAATTAAATTTAACGCCTTGTCATCAATTTCTTCGCTAATGTTTGCGGCAATACTTTTTTTTATCTCATCCAAATAAATTTTGGTGGTTTTATCGCGTCTTCCCACAGCTATAACGCTAAAGCGCTCAGGCAATTTGCATTGCTTTTCCAAATAATAAAGTGCAGGCATGAGCTTGCGGTGGGTAAGATCCCCCGTCGCACCGAATATCACCATTATGCATGATTCCATTGCGCTATCCATGCTCTGCCTCCAGTGTATTTCCTAAAAATATGTTAGCACAAATCCCTGTATTATACAAAGGCAAAGAAATTCAAATTTGATTATTTAAGAAAAATATGATTGAATAAATATAGGATATTTTCTAAAGAAAGGAAAGCTGAAATGAATATATTGGAATTTGCATTAAATATGGAAATCGAGGGCAATAAATACTACGCTGCGCAAGCCGAACTAAATAAAGGCAATGGCCTGTTTCTCGTCTTTAGCGGCCTCGCAGAAGATGAAAACAAGCACGCGGAACTAATACGTGAAAAAAAGGCTGGCGTTAGCTCTTCGCTTAACAAAGTTAAAAAAACCGAGGTCAGTAATTTATTTTCAGATAAATCTCAAAAAATCAGCGAAATAAAAGCAACTCCGGAGCAGTTGGACGCTTATAGATTCGCATTGGAGAAAGAAAAAGAAAGTATTGATCTTTACACCGATTTATTGAATAAGGTTGAAAATGATAAAGAATTTTATGAATTTTTGATAGAAGAGGAAGAAAAACACTTTAGCCTTATATCGGACATGGTAGAGCTTTTAAGCCATCCTAAAGAATGGGTGGAATCAGCGGAATTTGGAGAAAGAGAAGATTATTAATAATCTTCTCTTTCAACTTATATGAAAAATACCAATAAAAAGAAATCAAAAAGCAGCTTCGTTTTTGATTCAATATCAGGCCTTTACAGTCTGTTTTACAAAAAACAGAGAAAGAAATTTCAAAGCGCCTTAGATACCACAAAGGCGAAATTTGATGTGTCAAAATATAATACCGCATTGGATATAGGCTGTGGAACGGGCGCATTATGCTCGGTTCTTTCCTCCAAAGGAATACATATGACCGGGGTCGACAACTCTATAAAAATGCTCAGCATCGCAAAAAAGAAAAATAGTGATTCAAATATAAACTTCCTTTACTATGACGCGCTTGAGAAATTGCCATTTGGAAATGACTCTTTTGATTTTTCTATCGCCTCATATGTGGCGCATGGGTTAAAGCCGGAAGAAAGAAAAAAGGTTTTCCGCGAGATGAAAAGAGTTTCAAAACATTATGTCATACTTCACGAATATAATAAAAAGCGAAAAATTGTCGCCGACATAATAGAATGGCTGGAAGGCGGCAATTATTTTGATTTTATCAAAACCATTGAAGGCGAACTAAAAGAAATATTCGGTAATGTTAAGATTATTGATGTAAGCGAAACAGGCTCTTGGTATATCTGCGAAGTTTAGCTTAGGCAAGTGCAAAATATTTAGCAATAATTATATGCTTTGTTTGCGTTTACACCATTTTGTTTTCGATTTCACCGATTCCTTCAACCACAACTTTTACCTTGTCGCCTTTTTTCAAGAATTTCGGAGGATTAAATCCCGCGCCGACGCCGCTCGGCGTTCCGGTAGCCAATATGTCTCCCGGCAACAGCGTCATGCCTTTTGACAAATCCTCGATTAATCTTCCTATTTGAAATATCATATTTTTAGTGTTTGAGTTTTGACGCATTTCACCATTAACATAGGATGCAATATCAAGATTGTGTGGGTCATTAATTTCATTTTTGGTGGCAATCCATGGTCCCATTGGGCAATATCCGTCCAAACTTTTTCCTTTAAACCATTGTTTATGGTCTTTTTGCATATCTCGTGCGGTAAAATCATTTAAAAGAGTGTATCCGAAAATATAATCGCCTGCGTCTTTAGCTTTAATATTCTTGCCCACCCTTCCGATGATTACAGCCAATTCCGCCTCGTAATCCACTTGGTTGGTAACGTCTACATGCATAGAAACGTTTCCATAAGGCTCGTTTATGCAGGTGGTGGCTTTCGTGAAAAATATTGGAATTTCATTTTCAAGCGAAAACTGATTTATATCAAAGCTTGAAAGTTCTTTAACATGATCAAGATAGTTTTTGCCTACGCAAAAAACATTTCTTATCGGATTTGGCAAAGGAGCCAAGAGCTTGACATTTTGAACTGGAATGCCATCTGTTAGGTTTTCGAAGTCAGGCTTTTTTGCAGGAGCACTACACATTTGGGTTATATAATCCAGAAGCGTTCTTGGAGCGTCTTTGCCCAATATCTTCTCTATTGGATAAATCAGATTTGTTTTTTTGTCAACCGCTCCCCAAGTTGTTTTTCCGTTTAAACTAAATGTCGCTAAAAACATATTTTACCTCGATTAAATCAGTCATTTTATTATAGTTTAAATCATTTTAATAAAAAAAAATAGCCTTTTAGTGACAATTGTTTGTGATATAATAGTTTGTATCATATAAACGGAGGATAGATTATGCCATATATTATTATTTTAGCTGTTGTCGTAATTATTGCACTGTGGGCCATCTCAACCTTTAACTCATTTAAAAAGCTTAAGGTGAGAATAGATGAAGCTTTTGCCACAATGGACGTTTATCTTAAAAAAAGATACGATCTCATCCCCAACTTAATCGAAACCGTAAAAGGCTATATGAGCCATGAAAAAGAAACTTTGGAAGCAGTTGTTGTAGCCCGCTCCAAATCCGTTTCAGCAAACAGCGTGGATGAGCGTGCGGTTGGTGAAAACGAGCTTTCAAGGACTCTTGGCAGGCTATTCGCATTAGCGGAAAACTATCCGGAGCTTAAGGCTGACAGCCAGTTTAATGGGCTTAGCGAAAGTTTAAATGAAACCGAAGATGAAATCGCGAAAACTAGAACGTATTACAATGCAGTTATCCGTGAATACAACACCAAGCGCGAAATATTTCCATCAATGATAATCGCATCATATATGAAGCTTATGCCTATGAAATATTTTGAAGCGGGTTCTCCTGAAGAGCGGGAGAATGTGAAAGTGAGTTTCAAATGATAAAAAAAATATCATTTGCCCTGCTTGCTGTTTTAGTTTTGTCCGTATTCGCTGTAAGCTCTCCCGCCTTCGCCGAAGAAGCATATTATTTTGACCGCTTTGATGTTGAAATCAAAGTTAATTCCAATTATACTTTCGAAGTAATTGAAACCCTCACTGCGGAATTTAACGACCTAAGGCACGGAATATATCGTTCGCTTCCCAACTACTGGGGCGATGACAGGATAAAGTACAAAGACATAAAAGTCGAAGGCGCACCGCTTAAAATCGAACGCTCGGATAATTATACCCTGCTCAGGATAGGCGATGCCGATGAATATATAACAGGGACGCAAAAATACACAGTATCTTATACAATACAGCTTCCCAAAGACTCAAATCCCGCTTTGGATTCCGTATATATGAATGTAATCGGGTTTGATCACCCTGTATATACTATGAACTCCAACATAAAAATCTCGCTCCCTAAAAAAACTGTTCCCGATTATTTAGCCGTTTTTTGCGGAAAATACTATGAAGAAAAAGAGAGTGACAAAATAGAGTATTACTATTCAGACAGGAAAACTCTATCTATTGAAACTCTCAAAGCGCTTGAGCCATATGAGGGAATCACCGTCAAAATAGATTTGGAAGAGGGATACTTCACAAATGTAAAAGATCCATTCTTTCTTGATGAATATATGAAAGGCTACCTGCCTCTGCTTTTTATCGCTACCGGAATATTTATTTGGCTATTCTTTGGCAGAGATAAAAAAGTGATACCCCCCGTTGAGATTAATCCGCCGGGCTTAAGCCCTGTAGAGGCCGGATATATTATAGACGGCGAGGTGGATGGTGATGACGTGGCCGCGATGTTGATTTTTTGGGCCTCAATCGGACTTTTGAAAATTGAAGATGCAAAATCCAAAAATTCTTATAGGTTTTATAAATTAAAAGAAATGGAAAACCGTCCAAAATACGAAAAAGAGCTTTTTGACCACCTGTTTAAAATGGGAGAAGACACCGAGTATTTGACTTCAAGCACGATAAAATCACGAATGGCATCAAAGGGCTATAGCTTTAAAACGAAGGTTGCCAATAAATATAAAAAAGGTGCGAAACGTTTAATCACAGCTAAAAGTTTAAGTTTTTCAAACTTTGTTATGTTTTTGGCCTATGCATGTTTTGGTCTTATAGGATTTTACTTTGCTTTGTCCGAGGGCATCGGATCTGCACTTATGATTGCCGGATTTATGGCTATACCTTTCACTTTTCTTCAGATATGGCTTAAAAACATATTGACTTACAGGAGAAAAAGGCTTTTTGGCAAAAACGCTGTAAGGGTGCTGTTATATTCGGTTTTAATATTAATCTTATGGCTGATTGTAATTGCAATCGGCTCTGAAACCCGCCTATCATTTGAACATTCATCGTTAATGTATTTTGGCTCGATATTTTTAGCCTTGCTTTCATACTACACGCAGCAAATGAGCGAATACGGACATGAGAAATATGAAAGGGTGCTTGGTTTCAGGCACTTTATGCTGACTGCCGAAAAAGATTGGATTGAGCGTCTTGCAAATGACGACCCCGAGTTTTTCTACGACAGACTGCCCTACGCTTTGGTTCTTGGTGTTTCAAATGTGTGGATAGGCAAGTTTGCGAACGCAGTAACCGCTCCCCCTTCATGGTATTCGGGCAATGACGCGATTTTCAATGCCCGCACTTTCTCGTCAACTATGGTTTCCGACTTTTCCCGAATGGGCGCTTACGCAGTTCCAAAATCCACTACGTCAAGCGGCAGCTACCGCTCCGGTTCTTCATCTTCCTTTTCATCCGGCGGCGGTTTTTCCGGAGGAGGATTCTCTGGCGGTGGAAGCAGTTCTTGGTAAATTTAAAAAGCGGGCAGTCGCCCGCTTTTTTTGACAGAACAATTTTGCTGTATTAAACTTTATATATAGAATATTTCAGCTAGGAGAATAATATGAAAAATAATTTAATATATAAACTCTTTTTGATTTTGGCAGTCGCTTCAGTTTTATTTATCTTTGTAGGCTGTCAAACGCAAGTCGACCCGCCCGCAGCAACGCAAGATGCTACAGCCGAGCAGGTTCAAGCAGATGATACGACTCAGCCGCAGGAAAAAACTTTCACTTTGGAAGAGCTAAGCCAATTTGACGGTGCAAACGGAAATCCCGCATATGTAGCTGTTGATGGTACAGTTTATGACGTAAGTGATAAACCACTGTGGACTGGCGGAACACATAACGGAAATATGGCAGGGCAAGATTTAAGCGACGCTATACTTAAATCCCCTCACGGCAAAGCAAAACTAAAAGATCTGCCTATAGTAGGCACTCTGGTGAAATGATATGTATGCTGTTTTTGGGTGGATAAACGTAGGAATAATAGGGCTTATGCTACTGCCGTATGTAATGCGGAAGCTTAACGAACGCTTCTTCAAAATAAAGCATGGAGCATATATAAGCCTGAATAAACTTCTTCGCAAGGCTCACAGATATTTGGGAGTTGTGCTGATTGCTTCCGCGGCGACACATGGTATATTGGCTTTGGGTTCACTTAGAATCCATACAGGTACAGTGTTGGGTGCCTTTGCCGTTATAACAGCCCTTTTTGGATTTGCATTCATTTTCATAAAAAAGAAATGGATATTCAAAACCCACAAAACGCTCGCATTTTTGCTTGTTGCGCTCTTGCTTGTTCACCTTATAGTGCCTTCAGCGCTATACTATATTTTCGGAGTATAATTATAAAGATTAAAAAAAGCGGCCTTTGGGTCGTTTTTTTTAATACATCATCTTATTAAACACTGCAAATCTTTCTTCAAGTTTTTTATTAACCGCAGGATTATTGTAGTATGTATCTTCCCACCAAATGTTTAACATCTCTATTTTTTTAAGCTTCCTATTTCTTTTAAGCTCTATCCTGCCAATAAATTTATCTCCATATAAAATGGGCAATACATAGTATCCGTATTTCCTGTCCTTTGGCGGTGTGTATATCTCCCATCTGTATGTGAATCCAAATAGCTCCTCAATTATCTTTCTGTCCCAAATAAGGTTATCAAGCGGGGCGATTAGCTCCAGCCTGTCCGACTCCGGTAATCCCTTTAATACCTTCTCCAGTATTGCCAAATCGTTTATGTTTATATAAAAAGGAAATGAGCTTCCCGCTACCTCAACTTCCGCTATCTTTCCATCGCGTAGCAATCCTGCAAATGCTTCCGCCCTAGGCTTTGCCTTGAAGCTTTTAGTGTTAAGCAATGCATCGCTCGACTTATTATGTAGCATTCCCACACTGGATATCCTGCTCAGTGTATGCCATTTGTTAATATCATGATCTGAATCATTGGGGGGGTTATCAATGTAATATTTTTCGGGGACATATTTCTGCGTCAACTCATAAAATTTGCGCGTATTTTTCCTGTTTGATATTATGATCTGCCCACCAGAGCTAAGAGCGTCCAGCACCACTCTAGCTAACGAAGTAGGTGCCCACCACCAATCCATTTTTTGCTGATATTCCTCAAGATCGGATGAACAAACTTGCCCGTTTTTATCTATAAACTCAATTATTTCTCCCGATATTTCATCCACCTGATCTTTGTATGCCAATTTTTCTTGCGACTCTTTTCTTTGGTGCTCAAAAAATGGCCAGTTTTCCATCGGCATTATCGCCTGATTTTTATCAAACCAATCAATCAGCCGCCTGTCGATGTAAAGCAATTCGTAAAGCATTGATTTCTCAAAGTTTGATATCCGTGACTGCAGGACAAGCTCGTGGTTTTTCCCGCACACATCAATAGGGTCATACTGTATACATCCGGCCTGTTTTATATATGAATATATCCCCTCTTTGCCTAAAAAGATATGTTCACCGTAAAGTCCGTGCTTTTTTAGCAGAAATTTACGTGCCTGCTCTTTTGTAATTGTTACAGACATGATTTAAGCAAATAACGAGTCATCGAAGTTTTTTACTGTAATTTCCCTCTTTTTTCCCTCTATTTCTTTTACCATTTTGATTACCACATCATTAATTGGAGTATCCACACCCACATCGTCACCTTTTTTTGCAATATAACCGTTAAAATAGTCGACTTCCGTAGGTCTCCCCCTCATAAGAGACTGAAGACTGGATGATTTCAATTTTTTATATTTCAAACCTACAATTCGGATTGTAATATGCCTTTTAATATCCGCGAAAAACCCTTTGCTGTCCAGCAGACTATAGTAATCAAGTTTGCCTCCATACGGCGGCACATATAAGTCCATTTTTTTTGCGACGCTTAATGCTTCCGCCATTATTTTCAGAAAAATATCGCGGATTTTTTTCACCTTCATCATATCGCCCAACGTCAAACCACTGATAGCGCCGAGCGTTGTTATGCAAGAGTTTACTATAAGTTTTGAATAAAGATCGCTTAATATATTTTCAGATATATGGGTTGGAACAACGCTTTCCAGCACTTCCTTTAGCTGATTTAGTCTCTCGCTGTATTGAGCACTCTCCATTCCTATAATAAATGTTCCTTCGCTTGTCATATCCAATACTCCGGGGTCAATCATCGTGGCTCCGAATCCGACAACACAGCCAACGGTGCGCTCTTTACCGACTTCAGCCGCCATAGCGTCTATGCAAATGCCGTTTTGCATTGATACAAACAGTGTGTCGTCATCAGAATACTCCAAAGCTTCCCTGCAAGCCGTCGGCATATCATAAGCCTTGGTCGCAACTATTATAATGTTCTTTACTCCGCTTAACTCATCTACTGTTTTAACAGCCTTTACCGGAATATTAAGCTTTCCTCTTACTCCTTCAATCGCTATTCCTTTGTTGACTTTTTGAGTGATTTCGTCATATTTACAAACCACTTCCACATCAAAGCATGCCTTTTTTATAAACGCAGCGGTAATTCCACCAATGGCGCCTGCTCCAATCACAGCAATTTTCATATCTTTATTCATATAACATTCCTTTTATCACGTAATGTTTTCATTATACCTATTATGAACTTTTTGTTCAATTTAATTAATTGGTTGATATTGCAGGTAAAATCTTCTATACTAGTTCTAGAAAATTGAAAGAGGATTATATGACTTTAAAATCATTCAAATATGCTATTGCCGGAATAGTTAAGGAAATGATTTCTGGCGCATCTTTTAAACTTATGATTGTCGTTATGTCCGCCGTTATTGCCGGAGGGCTGATACTTAGGATTACTCTTACAGAATGGGTTATTCTACTTATGTGCAGCGGAGGAGTTTTGACAGCTGAGATGATAAATACTTCAATTGAAGCTGTGGTTGACATGGCAACCGACGAGCATAACCCTTTGGCCGAAAAAGCCAAAGATATTGCGGCGGGTGCTGTGCTTATAGCCTCCATTTTTTCCGTAGCTGTGGGTGCCATCATTTTTCTTCCATACATCTTCGCTTTGTTTTAGTCCATCAATTCTTTTATTACTATATTCATTTGGACATCTGCCAGCAAAAAAACATATGTCCACCGGCTCATAAAACTTGCATTTTTATATAATTTTAATTTTTCCCTACTAAATGCAAGTAATGGCCAAGCAATCGCAATTGGTGAAGGCTACACAACAAAATCATCATGCTTAAACGGAGTGTAATCAGTAAAGAAAAACGCCTCTAACTCTAAAGTCGTTGACGTTTAATAACTAAATTTCATTTATATCTTCTCAATTTTCACAAAAGATACAAGCCCTATGCTTTGGCTTTTTTTTAATCCTACTGACTCATAAAAAGCTACGGTTTTATCCGTCTCATCTGTGAGTAGCACTTTTTGCCTAACTCCCTGATATTTTTCAAGAACAATATTTAAAAGCTTTGCACCGATTCCCTGCCTTTGATAACTTTTTATGACGATAATATCTTGAATATACATTATAGTTTCCCCATCACCTACTGCACGGATTACCCCAACTAAATTACTACCATCCCATGCAGAAGCCATAAACGCAGAGTTTTCATATGCCCTTAATAGCTTTGCTATGTCCTCTGTATAATTAGTCCAACCTGCATTTTGGTAAAGCTATTTTATATCCAATATATCTAGCTGCACATTTTGTTTATATTCTATTCTTCTTTCAATCATAATTTGTCCTTTGACTTCAATTCAAGTATTATAGCATTTTACAAAATTTATGCAAAATAAAAGCCTCACCCAAAGGCAAGGCTTTATCTTTTTTTATGTTTACAAACTGTTGACCAGTTCACATAGAGAGTTTTTTAATCTGCTGCTCTGCCTGATTTTTTCTTTTTATGATGCACAATCTTGTCATATAAATCAGAATCGACTGCAAGTACCATATCCTCAAGCTCAATATCACCCAGCAACGTCGTCCTTCCATTCGCGTATTCATTGTCAACAATCGCCTTTACTCCCAATACTATTTCATCGCGCTTTGATATAGCGTTTTCTTTATCAATATTAAAATATTCGTTTATCCAATGAGCTATTCCAGCTGCTCCAGAATGCGCGCCGACCAAAACATTGGCAGGGCGGTTGAGTATTTTTTCCGTATCAAATATAGAATATATCTCTGGATCTTTGAGCATTCCGTCGGCATGTATCCCCGCTCTTGTCGCATTGAATGAACGGCCCATGAACGGTGTCCGGGGTGGGATATCATAGCCTATTTCATTTTCAAAATAGTTTGCAAGCTCTGTTATCACCGAAAGATCCATACCATCGGTTGTTCCTCTTAATGAAGTATACTCAATAGCCATTGCTTCAATCGGGCAGTTTCCGGTACGCTCTCCTATTCCTAAAATAGAGCAGTTTACCGAAGAACAGCCATAGAGCCAAGCCGTCGCCGAATTAGTAACTACTTTATAAAAATCATCATGTCCGTGCCACTCAAGCTGTTCTGAGGGAACATCCGCATAGTGCATAAGCCCGTAGACTATTCCCGGAACGCTTCGCGGAGTTGCCGCACCGGGATAAGAAACACCATACCCCATCGTATCGCAAGCGCGTATTTTTATAGGCACGCCAGCTTCATCCGCAAGACGCATCAGTTCACTTGCGAAAGGCAAAACAAAGCCGTAGAAATCTGCTCTGGTGATATCTTCAAAGTGGCATCTCGGAATTATCCCATAACTCAAAGCGCTTTTCACTACGCCAAGGTACTTATCCATTGCCTGCTCGCGGTTTAGTCCTAGCTTATTGAAGATATGGTAGTCCGAGCAAGAAACTAAAATGCCAGTTTCTTTAACTCCCAACTTCTTAATTAGCTCAAAATCTTTCTCGCTGGCTCTTATCCAAGTGGTCACTTCAGGAAATTCATATCCCAAATCCATGCATGATTGAAGCGCCTCTTTGTCTTTTTCCGTGTATACAAAAAACTCGCTTTGGCGGATTATTCCCTTCGGTCCGCCTAGTTTATTGAGCATCTTGTATAAATCCACTATTTGCTTAACAGTAAACGGTGAAGTTGATTGCTGGCCGTCCCTGAATGTCGTATCAGTAATCCATATGTCCTTAGGCATCTCCTGTGGAACGGTTCTATGATTAAATGATACCTTAGGTATCTCGTCATAGCTGTAAAGATGTCTATAAAGATTAGGTTCATCCGGATTTTGCAGCTGATACTTATAAGCCCGCTGCTCCAATAGATTTGTTCTTTCATCAAATGTCAGAACCTGATTTTCTCTATTTTTCTTTTTATTCGAATCCATAAGTCATCCCTCTTTTATTTGCGTCAGAAATTCATCCAACCGTTTCAACCCTTCTTGAATATTTTCCATGGATGTAGCATATGACAGCCTTACATAGTTATCTGCTCCAAAGGCCACTCCCGGCACAGCTGCCACATGTTTATTTTCAAGAAGAACGTCAGAGAAGTCAAGTGATCCTTCAATTTTTTTTCCATTAAATATTTCCCCGTAAACGGCAGAAACATCTACCATCATATAAAATGCCC
The DNA here is from genome assembly GCA_963675575.1 of Christensenellaceae bacterium. Classification (GTDB taxonomy): domain Bacteria; phylum Bacillota; class Clostridia; order Christensenellales; family UMGS416; genus JAGLOK01. Next base: position 932,752 of record OY776378.1, on the reverse strand, counting down.
CGCCAGGGCTCACAAAGTCCGCATATTTCATGTTGCCTACGGTTTCCATCATATAATCCCTGCGTTTGCTAAACGCCTCACGCATACTATCAATACACCCCTGTGTACGCTCATCAGTCAAAGCTTTGTACGTGGCATATTGCGCTATCGAGTTTGGGTTGCTGGTGGCATGGCTTTGGAGCGCTCCCATAGCTGAGGCCAGCTCTTTTGGTGAAGCTGTCCAGCCTATGCGCCAACCAGTCATAGCATATGCTTTTGACGCGCCGTTAACAACTACCGTTCTTTCCGCCATCCCTTCAAAAGATGCAATTGATGGAGGAACTTCATCCTCATAAACAAGCTTATCATATATTTCGTCAGATATAACTATAAGGTCATTTTTTATACAAAATTCCGCAATCGCTTCCAGCTGTTTCGCGCCGTAAATAGCGCCAGTCGGATTTGAGGGGTTATTTAAAATCAGCGCCTTGGTTTTTGATGTAAGTGCCTCGGAAAGAGTTTCAACTGTCGCCAAAAAACTGCTGTCCGATTCCACGAAAACAGGCACCGCGTCCGCAAGCTTTACAAGCTCAGGATAACTAACCCAATAAGGCATTGGAATAAGCACCTCATCCCCGGGATTCAGCAATGCCTGCATTGCATTAAACAGAGAATGCTTCGCGCCATTGGATATTACTATCTGGTCCGCACCATAGCTTAAACCTATGCTCGCCATTTCTTTTGCCACTGCTTCTCTAAGCTCAGCCATACCCGATGCAGGAGTATATTTTGTAAATCCGCTGTCCATTGCTTCCTTAGCAGCATCAATAATGTGTGCGGGTGTGTTAAAATCCGGTTCACCTGCTGAAAAAGATATAACATTTATGCCCTGCTTTTTCATAGATTTTGCTTTTGAAGTAATGGCTAAAGTCATAGATGGCGATACTTGTTTGCACTTATTGCTGATTTTCATTTTATTATCCCCTTTGATAATTATTTTTTTGTCTGAAATGAAACTTTGTATAATGTATTCCTGCATATTCTTTCATAATATTGTAAAATACAACATTATCAACGCTTTTTGTGGGCAAATATGCATAATCTGTTTTCTAATCATTCATTTGTCAATATAATATCACCATACTTTACGCTTTGCAAGCGGCAATAATATAATTTTTATCGCAATATAACGTTTTTTACATACTTTGATGCAATTTTTTTAGCACTTTCATAGCTCGCTTCCGGATGCTCCTGGAAATTGAGCATAAACCTGTGTTCCTGTTTATAGTTTTCGGGCATCCTATAATGCTGCAAAGCGAATGTGTCAATTGGTGATATTTCTTTTAACATGCTATCGATATCATCTTCATTAAGTTGTGGTACATATGTTGTGCGGAGTTCGTACTGAACTGCACTTTTCTTTAAAATTGCCATTGTTTTTTTAACCGCGGATATGTCACACTTTGCGCAGCATATTTCATCATATCGGTCAAACGGTGCTTTGTAATCCATCGCGACATAGTCAAGCAAGTCAGACTTTATTAAGTCCTCAATGACTTCCGGGCGGCTGCCATTCGTGTCCAGTTTTATTAGATAACCAATGTCTTTTACCTTTTTAATAAAAGCTTTTAAATCCTGCTGTAATGTCGGCTCTCCACCGGATATAACCACACCGTCCAGAAGTCCTGCTCTCTTTTCAAGAAAGGCAAACACTTCTTCTTCATTTAATAATTCTCCTTCAAATGGTATAAGTGCGCGGTTGTGGCAAAAAAAGCAGTCATAATTGCATCCCTGCGCAAAAATGACTGCTACTATCTGTCCCGGATAATCCACGAAAGAATTTTTTATTATACCGGCAATTTTCATTTTTTATCCCTGTATCTGATGTTGTTTTATATTGTACTTTGTGCGAATTCTGAATTCTTCTTTCTTACCTGTGTTAAAGTTTTGAACCGGACGAAGATATCCCGTAACTCTTGACCAAACTTCAGTCTTTCCCCCACATTCCTGACATTCATAATGCTCGCCGTCTATATATCCGTGTTCGTTGCAAATGGAAAATGTCGGCGTAAGCGAAATGTATGGAAGTTTATATTTCGCAAACACTTTCTGCATAAGTTTCTTTGCCACATCGGTGTCTTTTATGGCCTCGCCCAAATAAAGATGCAAAACTGTGCCGCCTGTATAAAGCGACTGCAATTCATCCTGCAGCTCAAGTGTTTCAAAAATATCATCCGTGTACCCAACGGGCAACTGGGACGAATTGGTATAGTAGGGCACATTCTCACCCGCGGTGATTATGTCCGGATATGCTTCTTTGTCAAGTTTTGCAAGCCTGTAACACGTGCCTTCCGCAGGGCTTGCCTCAAGATTATAGTAATTACCTGTCTCAGTTTGAATGTCCATCAGCACATCGCGCATATAGTGCATTATCTCAAGTGAAAATTCCTGGCCTTCGGCTGTTGTAATATCTTTGCCCAGAAAATTTTGCATTGCTTCGTTCATCCCAACAATGCCAATAGTGTTAAAATGATTGTACCAATATTGCCCGGTGCGAGCCTTTACGTCCCTTAGATAGTTCGCGCAATACGGATATAGCCCATGCTCCGTTTGGTCTTCAATTGCTTTTCTTTTTATTTCAAGCGAAGTTTTGCCCAGATGCATCAGCCGCCAAACTCTCGCTTTAAATTCATTTTTGGATTTGGAAAGGTAACCTATTCGAGGCATATTTATAGTATACACCCCAATTGAACCCGTCATCGGGTTTGAGCCGAAAAGGCCTCCTCCGCGCTTTCTTAAATCCGTAGTGTCTAAACGCAGCCTGCAGCACATCGAAACCGCGTCTTCAGGAGAAAGATCGGAGTTAACGTAGTTGGAAAAATAGGGTATGCCGTACTTGCATGTTATCTCCATGAATTTATCAACAACTTCGCTGTCCCAATCGAAACTTTTCGTGACATTTATTGTTGGTATCGGAAAAGTAAACACTCTCCCCTTTCTGTCGCCTTCCATCATCACATCGCAAAAGGCCTTGTTGAATACATTCATTTCCTCTTGGAAATCGCCGTACTGATCGTCTTTATACTCTCCGCCATGGATTACATATTCATCCTTTATAATTCCGGGAGGTGTAATGTCAAAAGTCAGATTGGAAAACGGGCATTGAAATCCCACTCTAGTAGGAACATTAATATTGAAAATAAATTCTTGAATAGCCTGCTTCACTTCGCTATAGCTCATGTTATCATAGCGTATAAAAGGCGCGCAGTATGTATCAAAAGAGCTCCAAGCCTGTGCACCGGCTGTTTCGCCCTGCGTTGTAAATGTTGAATTTACTATTTGACCCAAAAAAGCGCGCAAGTGCTTTGGCGGCTTGCTTTCAACTTTTCCAAACACTCCGCCAAAACCATCAAGCAGAATCTGGCGCAAATCCCAGCCTGCGCAATACGGACCGAAAAAGCCCAAATCGTGTATATGGCAATCACCGCTTATGTGTGCATTTCGGATATCTTCCGGGTATATCTCATGAAGCCAGTATTGCTTTGTGAACGATTCTCGAATGTAGTTGTTCATCCCGTTTATGGAGCGCTGGGTATTGGCGTTCTCCTGCACCTGCCAATCGCTTTCTTTTAGATAGTTTCCAAAAAGGCTGACTGTAGCCCCAATAAGCGCATCCAACTCCCTGGCGTTTTTGCGTTTATCTCGGTATAAAATATATGCTTTGGCTGTTTTTGCGTGTCCGTTTTCAATCAGGACTTTTTCGACAATGTCCTGTATCCCCTCAACATCACAAACACTGTCTTTATACTTAAAAGAGGCGATGTCTATTACTTGATCGGTAAGTGTCTCAGCCGTGTCCCAGTCTTTGCCGCCGACTGCCGTCGCCGCCTGAAAAATAGCCCATGTAATCTTTTCTCTTTTAAAAGCTTCTATTTCCCCATTTCGTTTTCTGATTTCAGCTATCATTAAGCTTCTCCTCAACACAATAAATGAATAAAAAAATGCCACAATCGAAGATGTTTTTATCTACAGATTGTGGTTTAATTATAATACATATGCTACATAATGTATAGAATAAAAATCTAATAAAAGGTAAATATTTTTAAATATGTTCGCATTTTCTGAAACCAAAATTGCTCTATTACTCTGATAAGTGCCCTGTATAATGATTTATCCTATGAATAACGCTAAGAGGCCAGACAACAAACTGAGCTTTGCCTACTATCATTTTTTCTTCAAGCGGCCCTACGCTTATATGCCGGCTGTCACGAGAATTGTTTCTGTTGTCGCCCATAACTACATAGCTGTCTTGATTAATTGTTATTTCGTCATAATCCCATAAAAGCGTTTCTTTTATATAAGGCTCATCCAAAACCACACCATCTATATATAACTTGCCGTCACTAATGCTTATCGTCTCACCGGGCAAGCCTATAATTCTTTTTACAAAATTCCTTCTGTCCTCAGGAAATTTAGTCACAACTATATCTCCCCTTTGCGGAGAATCGAAATAGTATGTGAATTTTGTCACCAACATTCTTTCATCGGTATAAAGAGTTGGCTCCATGGAAGGGCCATCAACTCTTATTATTTGAAAAACAAAATTATGTATTAAAAGAGCCAGCGCAACAGCAATGACTATTGAAAAGACCCATTCCGCAACTTCCTTTTCAATCCTCTTATTTTTTTGTTCTTTAGTCTCTTGCGCCATCATTAGCCTCAGTTAAGTTTTTTTTCATTCTTTTTTTAAACTCCAGCCTAGGCATCATAATAACCCGGCCGCAGTTCAAGCATTTTATCTTAATATCCGCCCCAACCCTAATCACGCGGAACTTATCATTCCCGCAAGGGTGCTTTTTTTTCATTAAAACTATATCTTCAAGCTTAAAATTATTTTCCATATCGTATCATTTTATATTAGTGTAGTCATTAAATCAACCTGTACAGTTTTATATCAAAACGTGTTTACTTGTTATAGGCTATAAACCTATCAATTATGTCGCAAACCATTTTAGGCCGTTCTTCGTGAACTAAGTGCCCACTGTTGTTTATTACGCTCAAAGAGCAGTTGTCTATTCGTTTCAAGAAAAGATTGCTCATATTCACGGGATGTCCGACATCAAAGTCTCCCCAAACTAGCTTTACAGGGCAAAATATTTTGGAAAGATCTGCGAAAACATACATGTCCTGATAGTCCTTTAAAAGGTTTAACAGACCAAGTTTTGCCTCTCTTTGGGTAAACGGTTGAAATGTCTGCCGCGCGATAGGAGCGGTAGCAGATGTCTCATCGAACATTATCCATTTCAAAAATCTATCTATGTGTTTTCGAGCCATAAGTTTTATTAAGATTTCGCCAACTATAGGTGTAGCAATGTTCCTATACCTCGCCGGATAATGTTTTGTTATACTTCCCGGGCTTGCCAAAACCATTGAGTTTATGTCCCCGGGGAAAAGCTGGCAAAGCCTCAGCGCATATATCGCGCCCTCGCCTATAGCATAAATATTTACTTTTTCAGCCTTTACTGATTCAATGAATTTGTGTAGAGTATCGGCTAATTCATCCGGATACATCCTAACCTTAGGATCGGCTTTAGAATATCCACAGCCCGGCAAATCCACAGCTATAGACCTGTATCCTCTCTCCGCCAAGTCATTAAAAACATTTCGCATGCTATATAAAGAAAATCCCAGCCCATGCAGCAAAAGTAAAGGCGTTTCACCTTCGGACTCCACAAAATGTATAGTATGACCATTAATCACAATATTTCGGCCAATAACGTTCGAATTTAAATTTATTTTACTCTCGGGCATAACCATTCCTTGTATAAATAATTTAGACTAATATTATAGCATAAAGCAACTTATGAATTATACTATATTACAGCTTGTTTTTAAATAATATATAATAGAAAAAAAACAGCAAGTATGATAAAATGTATAAAACTTTTACTAGGTACAATTAAGAGGTGGAAAAATGCTAGATATACAAAAGATAAGAACAGCTCCCAACGAAGTCGCGACCGCTCTTAAAAAACGCGGATATGAAGTTGATTTCTCAGAGTTTCTATCTCTTGACTTAAAGCGAAAAGAAATAATCGGCGAAGTTGAAAAGCTGAAGGCTGAGCGCAATAATGTTAGCCGCGAAATACCGCAGATAAAAAAACAGGGCGGTGATGCTTCCGAGCTTCTAGCCAAGATGAAAACTGTTTCCGACACTATAAAGCTGCTTGATGAAGATCAAAAAAATATTGAAGCTAAAATACATGAATTCGCATCTGCCCTGCCCAATCTCCCTGATGATGACATCGTTGCCGGCGGCAAAGAAAACAATCAGGAGATATCTACTTTTGGCAGTATCCCAGAGTTTGATTTTGACCCCAAAGACCATGTCGAGCTTGCGACATCGCTTGGGCTCATTGATTATGAGCGCGGCGTGAAGCTTGGCGGAAACGGCTTTTGGCTATACACCGGAATGGGCGCCAAGTTCGAGTGGGCGTTGCTCAATTATTTCATCAGCGAGCATATAAAAGACGGCTATGAGTTCATTCTGCCTCCTCACATGCTAACTTACGAATGCGGATATACAGCAGGTCAGTTCCCAAAATTCAGCGAAGATGTGTTTAAGCTTGAAGACGGTAATTTCATGCTTCCTACAAGTGAAACCGCCCTCGTTAATCTATATAGGGATGAGATACTCGCAGAAAGTGATTTGCCCAAACGGCTTTTCTCCTACACTCCCTGCTACCGTCGCGAAGCGGGAAGCTATCGTTCCGATGAGCGCGGCATGATTCGCGGTCATCAGTTCAATAAAGTGGAGATGTTCGCCTTCACAAAGCCGGAAGACAGCGATGCTTTGCATCAAGAGCTGATACGAAAGGCTTGTTCTCTGGTGGAAGGTTTGGGGCTGCATTACAGGCTGTCAAAATTGGCCGCTGGCGACGTTTCCGCCACCATGGCATCAACATATGACATAGAGGTATATTTGCCTTCAATGGGCATCTACAAGGAGGTAAGCTCCGTTTCTAACGCTCGCGACTATCAGGCTCGCCGCGGCATGATGCGCTTCAAGCGTGACGGTTTCAAAAAGACGGAATACGTCAACACGCTTAACGGTTCCGGGCTTGCTACCAGCCGTATTTTGCCCGCTATTTTGGAGCAGTTTCAAAACGCTGACGGTTCTGTGAATGTGCCTCTGCCGTTGCAAGCTTTTCTTGGTACGGATGTTTTAACAAAATAAGAGATAAATTAAAAGCCGCCGAAAGGCGGCTTTTTTTATGCGAATTTATGAAATATTTCTAATACATCAGTCAAAATTCCATTCTTCTTTTCTTGCCAAGTATAATCTTGTCTGATCATAGTCGCTGTATGTAGCCGGAGCGTATCCTTCATGGAAATATAAGCCGTTTAATATCCGATATCCTTCTTCTGTGGCAATTATATTTATGAAAGCCTGCTGCAATCTTTCTTTAAAGCCCTCGCCAAGTTGCGGAACTACGCAATACGTGTCCGTCGGAACAGGAGGCGTACGGGTTAAAAATACACAGGTTTCGATGATATCTTCGTAATTATCATCTTGAGAGAAGAAAATTGTTCGGCTGTCGACAAACGTAAAGGCGGCGTCGACTTCACCGTTCATAAGAGCCAAAATGGTAGTGTCATACCCTCCCACGTTTATCCACTCAACATCGGTTTCAGGATCAATGCCGTTGTCGGCGAGAAAATTTGCGGGCCATACAAAACACGATAACGAAGTGTAATTTGGAACAGCGATTTTTTTGCCGGCAAGATCGCTGACATCCATTATTCCGCTGTCCTTGTGGACAAGCAATTCTGTGCTATATCCTGATACTAAAGGCGCGTCAAACAGCTGAGTCCCAAATTCATCGGTATCATATCTGAGAGCCTTCAATATGACTTCAACCCCGCCTGAATCGACCGCCTTAACATAATCCACCCCGGCAAGCATACCCATATGGGCTTCGCCCGCTTGCATAGCAATAATTATTCTTTCGTAATCGTCAGACATTTCTAATTCAACTTCCATACCAAGCTCTTCGGCCAGCATATTTCGCAAAGAATCTATATCGGTTGAAATATCAGAAGAGCTATAAGGCAGTCTAAGCATGACTTTCAAAACATCCGGCACATTTTCTTCCACTGCTGGTTCCTCCGTCGGCGCCGGGGTTGCTTCCACCAGTTCTTCAGTTTTTTGCGGTGCCGGTTCGGTTGCTTGAACCGCAATTGGTTCAGAGGCTTCTTCTTCGGCTATTTCTCCTATTTTTTTTGCCTTTGCTTCTTCAACCTCGTCTTCGTCAACGATTTCCACTGAAATGGTTACAATACAATCAAAATATTCTTTCTCCTCGCCTGAAGCTTCTTCTGCCTGTATCTCAAAATGGATATCATCGATATACCCTTCCACCTCATACTCGTCTTTATCCTCTTTTTCGTCCACAATTATATAGTCCTCGTCTTCGAACTCGTCCTTATAAAAATCCATGACATCGTCAACATCGTCCTCGGTGCCGTATACTATCTCGCTTTCCTCGTCATCCCCTTCATATTCAAACACGACAGCGTCATCGTATATCGGGACATCTTTTTCGGGAAAATCCGGGAACTCCACTCCGCTTTTATATGTGTTTATACATGAAGCAGTGGATAATACCAGAAGGAATGCCATAATAAAAACCATTGTTTTTTTCATTTTCATATTTGCTCCTTAATCATGTCCGAAGATGCTAAAACAACCTTTTCTTGTTAACGTTTACGTTTTATTATAGCGCTTTTAAAAAACTTATGTCAATTATGGCTTTTTTGGGTGCGGATGTTATTAATTAGGAGTGGGTGAAATTTGCCAAACAATGAAAAATCTTCCGAGCCAGCAGTTAGATTGCAAAAAAGATAACGTTTATGCGAGAACTTGCTTGCTTGATAATACCCCTCCACCACTCGCCAAATCTCGCGGTCCGTCCTCCCCCGCAAAGGGAGATGAGCAAACTCCGCAATTTAGCAAACCAAGTGCAGAAAACTAAGTTTATCACGTACTCCGACGATTGCCCTATTCCACCGCCTGGCATATGAAAAAAGTAATATAAAAAAGCAGCTCGCATCACGCTACTGCTCTTAACTACATAATATATTCGCTTATCCGACAATACCAATCATCATATTAAATAGCCCTCTGAAAAAATATAACTATTCAACAATGTGTCTTGCACCAAGCGACATATTAAACATGCCGGGGCCTTCCCATACTTGAATAGCCATCGGAAGAGACAATGTAGTACCATCATCTAGCTTCATTAAGTACGAAACCCCCATACTCGACGAAGAATAATCATCGCTCGTGCTTTCAGTAAAACTGGGATCGTCTGAATATAAGTCTTTATACATACCGTACACAAGAAGAGTTTCCGGCCCCAATGACCACGTTTTGGAAATCTCCGATTCTTTTGTCTGATAATAATAGGCAATCCCGTCAACTGCTAATTGACCTTTCACAAGAGCATCGATAATGATATCGTTTGGCCAATGACGGTCCTGAAGAGCTTTTATAGCTGTCAGCGGATCAGCGCCCGCGACCACGAAAGTAATGTATACGCTAAATATTTCATTATAAGTGACGATATTCAGCGAAGCTTCAAGTGAGCCTCCATCCGCTTTTGTCTCACCAGCCCACGCACCGGAATGATATGCTTGTGCAGGTATCTTATCGAACATCTTCTTTCCAAAAACTTCCTTTGCTTCATCTTCGTCCATATCAAGCGGTCGAAATTCATATATCAGTTGAGACTTATCAACCAGCCAATTATAGTTGATGTAGGTAGCATAATGCCCGGGAAAATTGCTAATTTTCCAATTCATCGGAAGCCATTCATCATTAATTAATTCTATATCATCCTCGGTAAAATGAAGTCCAACTTTTACCTCCGGCATGGGTGTTGGCGTTGGCATCGGTTCAGGTGTTGGCGTCGATGTGTAGAGAAATATTTCTTTTGCGATTTTGATTCCTTCTTCTTCATCTTCTTTAGGGCATCCGGTTAGCATTAATGAAATCAGAAGCAATGCAACCATCAAAAATATCGGCAGACCTTTCTTTGACATTATAATGAACACCACCAATCATAAAGAGATATTAAATTGTAAATATATTTTATCACTATTACTTATTTCTCGCAAAAAAGTGTATGATTTTAAGCGTATCCTCCCCAAAAATATATTTACAATAAGATCGAGAAAAAATACCCTTCCATCTCACCATCAAAATCCGACCCGCCAAAGGCCAAACAGGCAACAAAAAAGCAGCTCACATTGCGCCACTGCTCTTAACTACATATAAATTGGTTTAGCTGAAAACAGCAGTCCTCAGCCACTTTTTTATCCAGATTCATACAATCAGGCGCTTTGCAATCACGACTTATCTGCCGCAATATCTATGCATGCCCTTTTCAAAGCAAAAAAACGAAATAAAACGAAGAAAAAGACTATTTATATTGACACCTAAAATAAGGTTTGTTATAATCGCATAGCAATAATTTTTATGTGGAGAGATGTCCGAGTCTGGTTTAAGGAGCTGGTCTTGAAAACCAGTGTGCCTTTGCGGGTACCTAGGGTTCGAATCCCTATCTCTCCGCCAAATACCCCCAATTGGACATAAATCTGCCTTATTTGGGTGAAAATTAAGCACATGAGCGAATCATGTGCTTACATTTTATCTTTTTGGTTTATTGAGTGTCAATTATGGACATCATTTTTTTATACTCGTCTCTGAACTTGAATAGTATTTTTATCCTCTTATCCCTGAATACAATTATTTCATCAATCAGGCTCAATATAGCCTCCCTTGAAAGCTCGGTGATATTTTTATGCTTTTTAAAATTCTCAATGTATTTGTTGCCTGAATACTCCCTTTTTTTGATTTTCTCAAGATATTTTTTTTGTATGTTTAGCTCGTTTCGCTTTTTTAAATAAGCCTTTTCATACTCCGACTTCATAATGTTGTATTCATCAAGGTTGATTATTTCTTCTTTATAATCTTCATATAATCCCCTTTTCAGATTGCCGATTTTATCAAGTTCATCCTCAATGTGCTTGATTTTATTCCTGTGAAACAGTTTTTCTTTGGCTTTGACTATTTCCTGTTGTGTCTTTTTAATAACGCTTTCAGCATTTATAACAGAATTAATCTGTGTTTGTATGGTGGTTAATATTATTTCCAGTAAAACATCCTCACCTATTATATGGCTCGCACAAGCTTCCTTTCCCAGCTTCTTGTATGCTGAACAAACAAATCTCTTATATGTCTTACCGTTTATTGTCGCGCTTGTCCTGACCATCTTCTTGCCACAATCAGCACACTTTAAGTATCCAGCAAGTATAGACGGCTCGACATCTCCGGATTTGGAACAAATGGTCTTGCTTAACTGTATTTGCACTGCATTGAATTTGTCTTTGGAAATAACGGCTTCATGGGTATTAGGAACTACTATCCAATCCTTTTCTGGAAGTATGTAGCGTTTCTTTGTCTTATGATTATATTTCGCTGTTATACCCTGAACCATATCGCCAATATATATCCTGTTAGAAAGCATCTTCCTTATTTTCTTCTTGTCCCAACAGTCATTATGTCCTTGGCTCTTTGATTTTTCTTTCAAGCTTTTTAGAATAAAGGTTATACTTTTACCTGAAAGATAAAGACTGAAAACTTCCCGAACATTCTCGGCTTGATGTTCATCTATTATCAAATGGTACTTATCTTCAGGATCCTTTATATACCCATACGGTGCTCTTCCATATACATATTTACCTTCTTTGCGCTTCGTTTCCAGGCTGGCTTTTGTTTTCCGTGATATGTCCCTGGCGTATTCCTCATTAATAAGATTAAGAAAAGGGATTTCGATGCTGTTCATCTTTTCCGGGTTCTTGAAGCTGTCAAGATGTTGCATCATAGAGATAAAACGCACTCCCAACAAAGGGAATATTCTTTCCAGATAATTATCAACATCTATATGCTCACGCCCAAACCTGGATAAATCCTTGACTACTATACAATTTACCCTGCCTGTTTTTACATCGTGCATCATACGTTTGAATGCCGGCCTGTTAAAATCGGTTCCTGTATATCCGTCATCGATGTAATTATCAATTACATTGAATTCTTCGCCTTCTATTTGTGAGACAAAATCATTAAGAAGTTTCTTCTGATTGATTATACTGTTGCTTACACTCTTATCCTTATCATCCTGAGATAGTCGTATATACAGGGCTGTATTCCAGACATATTCTTCTTTTCTTGATATATTAATCATTGTTATATCCCGCTAAACACTTATTTGTCTCGACAAAAGGCTTGACGCTTTTTTGAATTCATCCTGGTACTTGAATTGGATGTTGACACTTTTATCCGCATTTATATATATCATTTCGACCAATGAAATTAGAAGGTCTCTTGAAAGTTCTTTTATATTATAGTTCTCCTCAAATTGCTTCATCCAAATCAGATTCTTCTCTTCCAGATGATGTGCTTCATTTTCTTCCTGATTAAGTTTCTCTATTGATTCTTCCAGTTCATTGATTTCACTGTCATATTTTTGTTTCATATCAAGATATTCCTGTTTAGATATCAAGCCGGATTTCAAATCTTCATATAAACCGATTTTTAACTTCCTTTTTTCTTTCATCCTTTTTCTTCTGAGGCGTATCTCATTACCAAAATCCATATTGGTCTTAGGAATATAATCTTCCCTCACCTTGCTTATTACATTTTTCATATTGATTACCGTATAGATTTGTGTATTAATCGCATGTTTAACAACACTTACTAAAAGATCGTGATTAATACTATGTGATTGCGGACATTTGGCTTTTGACACCTGGTTATATGTTCTGCACTTATAATATGTATATGCTTTCCCTTTAGTTATGCTGGACGATCTTATCATAGCATGCCTGCAGTCTGCACATCTTAAAAAGCCAGAAAACAGATAAACTCTCTTCTCATATGGAGGAGTCCTTGTACATCTGGCAAAATTACTTTGTACCTTTTCAAACGTTGATTTATCGATTATTGCCTGATGTGTGTTTTCGACAAATATCCTTTCACTTTCTTGCAGGTATATCTTTTTTCTATTCTTGTAATCTAGGGTTGTATGCCTTTTCTGGTCCATACAGCCTATATATGTTTTGTTCTTTAGCATTTTTGTTATTGTCTGCGGTCTCCATAGTTCCCCGCATCTGCAGTGATTGGATTTATATATTCCCATTTTCCTTCGGTACATCCCGGGTGATAGTATTTTTAAATCATTAAGTTTATGAGCGATCCTTATTACACCCATACCATTTACATACCAATTGAATATATCGCGTACTATATCCACTACTTCATGGTCAACAATCAAATGATGTATATCCCGAGGATCTTTTTTATACCCATACGGAGCAAATGCGCTTATAAGCTTACCTTCTTTTCTTTGGTCATCGAAGGCTTTTCTTACCTTTTTTGATATCTCACTGCTGTAGTAATCGTTCATTATATGCTTGAAGCGTACAAATATACTGTTCATCTCTTCCGGCCGTTCAAGGCTGTCCAAATTATCAAGAATTGATATGAATCTGCAGTTAAGGAAAGGAAACAGCTGCTCCAAATAATTACCCGCCTGTATATAATCCCTTCCGAAACGTGACAGGTCTTTTACTATTACACAGTTTATTAAGCCGGACTTAATATCGTCTATCAGCCTCTGGAAACCAGGACGATCAAAATTCGTTCCTGTATACCCGTCATCGATATACATGTCACCAATTATCATATCCGTCTTTTCGTTCACATAATTGGTTAACAATTTTCGCTGGTTTGTTACGCTGTCGCTTTCAGCTTTGTCGCCGTCTTCCCTGCTTATCCTTATATACAGTCCGGTTTTATAAACTCCATTTTTCTTTTCTTCAAGCTGTTCTACGTTATCTTCATAATATTTTTTTCTTGGCATAGTAAATACTCCTCCATTCATTAATTCCCGGAGGATTTCCGAGTGCCATTTTCATTTTATCAACCATTCTTTATACGACAAAATTTGAGCTTAATTTATTTTACTTTTCAAAAATCCAATTAATTTATCTTCCAAGCTGTCTTCGCCGACAAAATCCAAAGAAACAATAATATCCTTATACTTGAAGTGGTATGGATCCTTTATTTGTTGTAAAAAGCTTTCTTTGCGTTCAGCTATTGTTTTGCTTTCATCTATTTTAATTTCCCTAATGTCCTTTATTTCGTCATTCAATATATCACCCATCATAATCCTCCTTGTTTTTGCATATGTATGCGGCAAAAAACAATTTGCCGCATCGTATATGCCATAAATCCTTTCAGATTTATATTTTGGTTTACAGCATTCCAGGCCGCTTATCGCGCATGGGAATTTCACCCCGCCCATTTTTAAAGGCTTCACTTCCTTATCGTATGGCCGGCCAACGGTTAGCATGTTTCCGGCTTTCACATATCATCGCAATTATTTCGCTCGGATTAAATCGTCATGGCGTATGTTATCGCTCGTGTGAAAGAATTGTACCTGAAACGCTTTTTATTCACTTTTTATGGTGCATAAGTCTTTATAAAATAAAAACCCCTACACTATATAGCCGTGGGAAGAGGTAAATTCGTACCCCCTAAAGCAATTTTTTTGAAATATTTATCCTTTCCTTCACTTTTCTTATTGATTTCCTTACTGCTCCTTCACTACATTTTTCATGTCTTGATATGCTTGTTAAGCTGTACCCAAAATAGTAATACATTAAAAACCTTCTTATCTGTGTGTCAGTACATACAGATAAGTTTTCCAGAATTTTATTTATGTATAGCCTATCATTACTTATATTCTGGAAGCTGTTTGCTCTTAAAGCTTTCTGCTGATTTAAAACTTGAATTGAAAGTGATTCTATGGCTATGGTATTTCTGTAATATCGCCGTGTACTGTTTATCCATTCATTATCTTGTTTCTTTAGTTCATCCAAAAAATTTGAATCGATATGTACACCATCTGTTTCCCATTGTTTTATCTGATTGAATAGTTGGCTCGTTATCTTGACCTTTGTTCCGTCTGTTAAGTAGTGTATTTTATAGTGCGTCATAACTTTATTCCTTTCGAATTTGATTTTTAAACTTCAAATCTGAAAGGCGGCGAACGGCACATCAGAGCCATTGTTATTTAACCCTATTTATTGCATCATATTCTTTATATGCCATTTTATTCTACTTATGTATAAAAAAATAAGCCGTAAAAACCGGCCATTGAATTTTATTTCAAGCACAAAACTTTTCTAGCATAATAAATCTAGCATTATACTATGTCACTAATATAAATATTTAATAAATAGTTATGTTTATATAATATTTCTAACTTTATATTAATTCCATAACAGTGGCAGATCTTTCATCAATTTAATATTCTTCGTTATCCGAAAGAAAACATCTTCGTATCTTACATTGCCTAATGCAATTCAATTCTGCCCATAGGAAGCATTTTTGCCATACTTTCTCAGGTAATGCTTATCCAATATGAATTGATTTATATTCGCATTTGGATTTATGTTTAGTGTGTAGTATGCCATTTCAGCTACAAATTCTAGCACAGCGGCGTTTTCAACAGCTTTGTCCGGTGTGGTGCCCCATGTAAATGGCGCATGGTTTGCGACAACTACGCCGGGTATACCTATAGGTTCAATGTCTTGCTCTTTAAAGATCTTTACTATCTGTATGCCCGTTTCCTTTTCATAGTCGCCTTCTACCTGGGCTTGTGAAAGACTTTTTGTGCACGGTATATCTCCATGGAAATTATCGGCATGAGTTGTTCCAAGTGCGGGAATGGACTTTTCAGCCTGAGCGAATATAGTATCCCACTTGGAATGAGTATGGACTATACCACCTACTCCCTCAAAGTTCTTATATATCTCAATATGTGTAGCAGTGTCGGAGGATGGCTTATACCTGCCCTCGATTACATTGCTGTCCATATCAACTACTACCATGTCCTTATATGTCATTTCATCATAAGGCACTCCGCTAGGTTTTATCACCATGTATCCCGTTTCCTTATCCAGTCCGCTAACATTTCCCCATGTAAAAAGAACAAGTCCCAAATCAACCAGTTTAAGGTTCGCTTTACATACTTTCTTTTTAAGTTCGGTTAACATGTTAACTCCAAACAATATCGCCCATCTTAAGTTGGGCTATGAGTTCGTCTATTTTAGTTTCACGGCTTATATGTATGCATTCTATGCCCATAATCTCCGCGAAATCCTTCATATGCTGTGCTGTTAAATCATATGATATCACGCTGTGGTGTGTGCCGCCTGAAAGTATCCATGATTCGTTCCCTGTTATCATGTCAGGCATCGGTTTCCATGCTGTGTACGCCACAGGGAGGTTTGGCATCTTATCTTTTAGCTTTATAGACTCTATATCGTGCACTATCATTCTGAATCTACCGCCCATATCTATTATGGTTATAAGTATAGCATTTCCCGCTTTGCCTTCAAACACGAGACGCGCCGGCGCGTCCTTTCCGCCAATACCCAGGGGATGTACCTGTATCCTAGGTTTGCCTTCTGCTATCTTCGGCGACACCTCAAGCATATGCGCGCCAAGGACATATTCATTGTCTTCCTCCATATGATATGTATAGTCTTCTATAAAAGACCAACCTTTATCCAAGCCATGTGACATCTGGTTTACTATAGCTTCAAGTGCTGCCGTCTTCCAATCTCCCTCTGCTCCGAAGCCTATTCCTTTTTTCATCAAGTTCTGAGATGCAAGTCCCGGCAGCTGCTCAAGATCATATAAATCTTCAAAGCAGTCTGTATAAGCATCAAAATCACCTTCATTAAGCATCTTTTGAAGCGCTGCTTCGAGTTTTGCCTGATATCTTATTGATTCTATATCTTCAGTATCAATTTCATAGTTTGCGCTATACTCTCTGAGCGATTCTTCTATCTCCTTCTCTGATACTTCAGAAACAAGTTTTGCATACTCTCCTACTCCGTATGTGTTTACGCTCCAGCCGAAATCCCTCTCTGCCTGTATCTTATCGCCTTCCGTAACAGCAACATAGCGCATGTTGTCACCCAATCGCATTATTTTAAGCCCACGACTAAATGTCGCTCCTGCCGCAGCACGCATCCAAGTACCCATTCTTTCACGCATGGATTTGTCCTGCCAATATCCACATATTACTCTTCGCTTCATTCTAAGCCTCGCAGTTATGAACCCATGTTCGCGGTCACCGTGCGCCGATTGGTTGGTATTCATGAAATTCATATCTATGGTGTCATATGGGATTTCACGATTAAACTGCGTGTTTAGATGAAGATATGGCTTATTCAGCAGCGAAAGACCTGTTATCCACATCTTACTGGGTGAGAACGTATGCATCCAAGTTATTACACCAGCACAGCTGTCGTCTGCGTTCGACGCTTTCATGGCCGCCGTTATTCCCTCCGGTGTAGTTACCACACCTTTAAACTCTATTTCAAATGGAATAAGAGCATCCATATTAAACCCTTCCGCCATTTTCTTTGCATGAGCTTCTACTTCTTTTATTACCTCTTGGCCGTAAAGGTGCTGGCTTCCTACCACAAACCAAAATGTATATTCCATAATAGTTTCCTCCGTTTCGTATTTTGAATTAAAAATCAAGTGACTCGACTGTTAAACGCTCGATCTTAAGGCCGGTTTTGTACCGTAACACAAACTGTTTGAAGCCCTCTTCATCTTCGTTATTAGGTTCAATGGTATTGTATTCCAAGTCAGAAAAAACGTAATCCGAAAGATAATTGTCGAGCTTTTCCCCTTTGCTATTTATCATGTATGCTGCCAAAATCGCCATCCCCCATGGGCCACCTTCACCTGCGGTCGAAATAATTTTAATCGGCACTCCTAAGGCGGCGGCCATGATTCTCTGACCAACTCCATGTACCTTAAAAAAACCCCCGTGTCCTATTATCGAATCCAATTTCACATCTTCGTCAAATAGTATATCCATACCAATTTTTAGCGGGACACATGCCGAACTGAGATGGACTCTCATGAAGTTCGCAAGACTAAACTTCGCATCCGGCATTCGAATAAACATCGGCCGTCCCTCGTCAAATCCTGTAATGGACTCACCAGAGAGGTAATTATAGGCAAGTAATCCACCGCAGTCCAAATCACCTTTCATTGCGATGTTATATAAAGTTGCGTATAGTTTATCGTTATTAAATTCCGCCCCAAGTGACTTTGCGGCTTCGCCCAGCAGCTTGGCCCAAGCATCTATGTCACTCAAGAAGTTATTGCAGTGTACCATGGCTACCGGGTCGCCCGAAGGGGTAGTAACCATGTCAACTTCAGGGTGCAGTTTCGAAAGTGGTCTTTCAAGAACAGCCATCGCAAAAACGCTGGTGCCGGCGCTGACATTTCCTGTGCGTTGCCGTACACTGTTAGTCGCAACCATCCCCGTGCCTGCATCTCCCTCCGGCGGACACATAGGCACACCTGCTTTAAATTTACCGGACGGATCGAGCATCTTTGCACCTTTTTTAGTTAAAACTCCTGCATTCTCACCAGCAAGCATAATTTCCGGCAAAATGTCTGATACTTTCCAACCATATTTTTTATCTTTAATTATTTCTTCGAATTTACATATCATGTCGCTGTCATATTGTCTCGTATCGTCATTGATTGGAAACACACCCGAGGCATCCCCTATCCCCAGCACTTTTTCTCCGGTAAGCTGCCAGTGGATATATCCTGCAAGCGTAGTGAGAAAATCAATTTTGGCAGCATGTTTTTCTACGTTTAATATTGCCTGATAAAGATGAGCTATGCTCCAGCGCAATGGAATATTGAAGCCAAAAAGATTGGTGAGTTGCTCAGCCGCTTCTTTGGTATTGGTATTACGCCATGTGCGGAAAGGAACTAACAGCTGCCCTTCTTTGTCAAATGCCATATATCCATGCATCATAGCTGATATTCCTATGGCTCCCACAGTTTTAAGCGTCATGCCGTATCTTTTACTTACATCTTCAGATAACTTAGCAAAGCAGCCCTGTATGCCCGACCAAATGTCATCCAGAGAATATGTCCAAAAGCCGTTTTCAAGTTTATTTTCCCATGTATGGTTGCATGATGCAATCTGCTCGTGCACTTCATCTATAAGCACAGCCTTTATTCTAGTAGTCCCAAGCTCAATTCCCAAGTATCCTTTGCCGTTTATATTTTTATATTTAATATCTTTCATTCATCTTAATCTCCAAAAATCATTATGTTTTTAATTAAACTCATTTTTCACATCATCTAAACAACGGCTAATCACTTCATCCATATTATAATATTTGTAATTACCCAGCCGACCCCCGAAAATAACGTCTCTTTCCTTTTCTGCTTTGAGCTTTATTTTTGCATACAGCGTGTTGTTTCTTTCATCGTTTACGGGGTAATAAGGCTCGACGCCCTCCTGCCACTCCTGCGGATATTCGCGCGTAATTATGGTGTGTTTTTCATCGGTATGCCCAAAATGCTTATGCTCAATTATTCGGGTGTATGGTACGGCTGCTTCGGTGTAGTTTACTACAGCGTTTCCCTGAAAATCCGCAATGTTTAGCCTTTGTGACTCAAAACGCAGGCTTCGGTACTCCAGCTTTCCGAATTCATATCTATAAAAAGCATCTATCATACCTGTAAACACCAGCTTATTCGCATACTGCTTAAAATAGGCAAAGTCCGGGAAAAAGTCTGTGCCCAGCTTAACATTCGCTCCGTCCAGCAGCCGACTTATAAGGTGAGTATAGCCTTTTTCGGGTATTCCCTGATATTTATCGTTAAAATAATTATTGCAGTATGTAAAGCGAAGGGGTATCCTGCGTATAATAAAAGCTGGAAGCTCCGTGCATTTTCTTCCCCACTGTTTTTGGGTATATTCTTTTATCAATGTTTCATAGATGTCTTCACCTACAAGCTTTAAGGCCTGCTCTTCCAGATTTGACGGGGTAATGTTTTTATATTTTTCCGTTTGACTTAATATCTTATTACGCGCTTCTTCGGGTGTTACCGTTCCCCACAAACTGTAAAAAGTATTCATATTAAATGGTAAGTTATATATCCGCCCTTTATATTTTGCTATCGGTGAGTTTGTAAAATTATTGAAATCACACAATCCTGTGACATAGTCCCACACGTTTTTATCGCTTGTGTGAAAAATGTGCGCGCCATACTTATGCACGGTTATTGCGTCAATGCTTTCTGTGTAGCAATTTCCGCCTACATGGTTTCGCTTATCTATCACAAGGCTACTCTTGCCGCGCTTTCTAGCCTCATACGCGAAAACCGCACCATAAAGCCCAGCTCCTACAATTAAATAATCGTATTTCATATCGCAGCTTTCCGATAATTTATTGGTCTAATTGAATCCATAAATTTTTCTTGAAATCAAATATAAATAAACTGTAATATTTCGCCCAGTTTTGCTGGGTAGGTTCGCGGCTACACCCAATGGGCTAAAGCGAAGCTTGATATACAATCTCAGGTCTCTTTTTTTTATATAATCCCAAAGTTCTTTCTTCTTGTCGAGGTTTCCCTGCGTACCCGAGCGTATTAAAAGCACGGATGTTACTGTAGTTATGATGGACAGATAGTTCAGCATATACTTTTTCTTGCTTCTTGTCTTTATCTTGGCTATATCCATATACTCAAACATCAGTTTATTTATCATTATCTGCTGGTCGATGCGCTTTATCATTATGCTCTCATTTACCGACTGGTCGGATCTGCCGATGTAGTAATGATACAGCGTGACATTAAAATAGTACATATGCTTCACATATTTAAGCGGCAGGAAAACAAATATATTGTCCACATAAAATGTATGCTCTGGAAGATTCAGCCGGCACTCGCGCAGAACACCTGTCCTAAATATTATGGAGTGCATCAGAAGATACTTGTGCTTTGGAAAGCGAGAGATGTCCTTCCAAGTGAAAATACAGTCCTGCGGCAGGACATTTTCGTATTTCATTACAGTTTTATTGGACTTAAACTCTTTGTCATAGACAAAGTTTGTTATCATCATGTCCAGCCGGCGGCTTTCACCACTTAGCTTTTCAAGTTTACTTACTACCTTTTTAAACTCGCCCTCATTTACCCAGTCGTCACTGTCCACCACTTTGAAATAAAGGCCTGATGCGTTTTTAAGCGCAGTGTTTATTGCTCCGCCGTGGCCTTTGTTTTCCTGATGGATTACTCTTACTATTCCGGGGTTTTCTTTCGAATATCTGTCGGCTATTTTCCCCGTGCGGTCGGAAGAGCCATCGTTTATAATCAAAATTTCAACGCTTTCTCTCCCTGAAAGCAGAGAATCAACGCATTTTTCCATATAGTCCTGTGAGTTGTAGCATGGTACGGCTACAGTCAGCGTTTTCAATTATTATGCCCCTTTCTTAGCTTTAAATATTATTCAACTTTCACATCGGCTTCACATTCGCCATAGTAGCTGTAGCCCTTTATTTTTATTATATCACTTTCCGGTTTAACTATTGCAAGAGCTTCCCCGTAGTATGTGTCGGCAGTGCTGTTCAAGTATCCCTCTTCATTATAGGGGCAGGCATTACCAAAAGCCAGCAGCCTTCCCCCCGATACATCAATTTTGATTTCTCCTCGAGTAAGAGGCTTGAGCCGACCGTCAGAATCAGTGTATTTAAATCTGAAATACGCCAGACCTTCCCAACCTATTTCACTTTCTTCGGGATAGGCATTAAGCACGGTGTTTTCACCCGCAGTTACGAGGGATTTTTCAAATGTTTTATTGCCATCTTTGTCATAAGCTACGGCTTTAAGCTCTCCAGGAAAGTATCTTGTCACAAAATGTGTGGCAAGGTTTTTGCTCGCCTTTTTTTTCTTTATCATCTTCCCGTTCAAAAAGAGAGCCACAGTATGTGCCTTCGCATATACTTCCACTCTTGTTTTGTTTCCGTCGCTGCCGTTCCACGACCAGCTGCATCGGGCGTTTGTCATCCTCCAAGCAGAAGGAGTGTGTTTGTTTGCGTAATTATTCGCAGGCACTGACGCAATATTAATGTTTTCTATTCCGAATACCACTTTTGTGTATGCTGCTTCACCCAGCTCACTGCCGGTTAAATCCAATCTGCCGCTGCCTGCGCTTATCCATCCCGGGCCGTAGTTAAAATCCTTTGCATAATCTTTGTATTCCTGTGCGCCCAGTCCTACTTCTCCCAGATAGTCAATACCCGCCCAGACAAAGTCTCCGACTACAGTTTTATGCTTCTTTGCAGTCTGGATGAATTTATACGCATCGCTACAGAAAGTCTCCGTTCCGATAATTATTCTTTCCGGATATTTTTTCACATCCTTTAAATATCTTAGTATTCCGTAATTATACCCAGCAGCATCCATATGCTCAAAGGCATCGCGTGTGGTCCTGTCGCAGCCGCGCAGCCGCGCGCCGTTTTTCATGGTTTTGTCGCCCAGTATTCCGGCTACCTTGTTGAAAAACTCGCTGCCTACCGCTTTTTCTTTTTTTCTGGGCTTGTCTTTCGCCTCTTTCTCGGCCTTTCTGTCAGAATATACACCAAAGCCTATTGAGCTAAGATAGTTAAAGAATATATTTACCCCGCAAGTGACGGGTCTGGTGCCGTCCAACCTGTGAAGAAATCGAGTCAGTTCACCAGTAAATTTTATACCCTTCTCCTGCGCCGTTTCCGAGACTTCATTGCCAATGGAATACATGATGACGCTGGGGTGATTCATATCTTTTTCAACAAGGCTTATAAGATCCTTCTGCCACCAGTCTTCAAAATAATTCACATAGTCATATTTCGTTTTGTGTATATACCAGCAGTCGGCAAATTCGTCCATCACATACATTCCTAGCTCATCGCAGGCTTCAAGCATAGCTTTTGAACACGGATTGTGGGCGGATCTTATGGCGTTGTAGCCGGCTTGTTTGAGCAGCCAGATTTTTCTTTTTTCCGCGAATTCGTAGGCGCAGGCTCCCAGAAGGCCGTTGTCGTGGTGAACGCATGCTCCTTTTAGAATTACTCTATTGCCATTTATCAGCAGTCCATCCGCCGCACTAAGGTTAATGTCACGTATACCGAATGTCACTTCCCGCCTGTCGGCTGAAAAAATTATCTTAGCCGTGTATAAAAACGGGCTGTCTGCAGACCAAAGCTTCGCATCGGGAATATTGTAAACAAACGTAGAAGTGTCCTCCACAAATTCCTGTGTGCTTAATACAGGCTTGTTTACGTCAAATATTTCTATTTCCGCTTCCCCCGGAGAGTTGGCTTTGATTTGTATTTCTATCTTGCCCTGAGAATAATCAAGCGTTTTAATGCGTATACCGTAAAGCTCAATATGCTTTTCGGGAAGCAGATAAAGTTTCACCGGTCTGTATATGCCTGAGCCCGTGTACCACCTACTGTTTGGCTGTTGCGAATTTTTCGCCAGCACTCTTAATACGTTGCCCTGTCTTTTAAGCTTACCTGTCAGTTCAAAAAAAAATCGGCTGTACCCGTAGGGCCACACACCTAATTTTTCATCATTTATAAATACTTCAGCGTTATGATATACCCCTTCAAACTCAATGAAAACCTTGTTTGAAAGCATGTTATTATCTGCGTCAAAGCTTTTTTCATACCAATAATCGTGCCCTTCAAACCAGCTTATGTTTTTCCCTCCCGGGTTTTCATAGCTTCTTTTTTCACAAAGCATCGCATCATGAGGAAGGTCTATGGCTGTTTTATCGTTTTTGCCGATATGACCATAATGCCATCCATCGTTGAAATTAATCTTTTGCATATTACCTCCCACTTTCAGCTATGCGCTTTTTTCCTGAGGGTTTTCAGGAAAAATAATCTTGTAAATCGGAAAGTATATTACCATCTGTATACCGCCGTTGACCACTGTGATGACGATATTGTAGGCTGCCGGTACTATATACATCTTAAGTATGGGCACATATATCGAATAAAGCAGGCTCGCTACAAATGTAATCGCCACCCATGCAATGAAGTACCACATTATCTGATACGGAATATTGCCTTTTGATTTAAATGTAATATTCCTCTGCAGAGGGAAGTTCACACACTGTGCGATAAAAAGCGTAGTGGCAAAAGCAATAAAATACCCCAGCCCACCAGTCTCGTCACCTGTAACAGGATAATTAAAGACAAATGTGTCCACTATCCAAAATTTCACCTTTATAAGCCTGCAAGGTATCTCGGACCAGTTTGTGGCAGAGTGTATAAGGCTGGGCAGAAAGGTCAACAACAGGTACTGCAGCACTGTCACAAGCAACGCGAAAATATAAAATTTTAAAAACTGAAAAATCAGTTTCGATATTTTTGGGTGCTTCTGAGCAAATGCGTCAAGTCTTTGTTTAGCTGTCATTTTTTTATTTTCTTCCATCTTTATTTGTTATTGGTTTTAAAACTTAAGCAAAAGGGCCCGCTCGCTTTTCAGGCGGGCCTTATTCTGCAAATAATTTTTTACTGTCCGTTCTTTTTAAGTTTTTTTATATTAAGCAGCACCAGCACTTCGATTACCAGAAGTATAGCCCCTAGTATGATGTCGGCCGTTACAATCATTTTTATCCACTTGGGTGTCTCAAAGTTTCCGCCGGTTACCACATTCGCATCAGCCAGTGAGTAAAGAATATTATGCGAAGCGGTGCGCATCGCTAGTACAGCTGTGGCGCTTTCCGTGTCAAGCAGTTTCGCCCTGTCCGTGTTTGTGAGCATCCTGTCGCCGCCGTTTCGGATAGCAAGGTCACCGTTCATGTATCCGTATCCGCCGAACCAGTCTGTTAGGGTGGTGCAGTCAATTCCCCACTCGCCCCTTAAAACAACATTGAGCAACACATTGTCTGCACCGGCCCATTGGTTTCCTATGAAGTTAAAGGAAGTCATCGTGGATTTCGATCCGCCTTCTTTAAATGCCATTTCAAAAGATTTAATGTAAATCTCGCGTATGGCCTGCTCGTTGCTCCATGTCAGAATCATTTTTATTCTATTGGTCTCCTGATCGTTTAATGCAAAATGCTTTATAAACGTCTGGAGGTCATATTCTCTGGCTCCCGCTACTTCCTGAGCACCTATCTCGCCTGACAGCACGCTATCTTCCGAATAGTACTCCCAGTTTCTGCCAGAGAAAGCTGAGCGGTGGATATTTAACCCAGGCCCGTACCATCCGGCTATGCCAAGCTCCTGAGCCTGTCTACCCACCAACTCGCCTCTGTATCTGGCAAGCTCCTTATTCCATGTGGATGCAATCATTACAGGCGACGGGAATCCTGTTCCTGCTAGGTCACTAAACATGCTGTGCAGTCCTATCGGCCCGTCTGTTTCTATAGTTGCAGGCATATCAATGGAATCCAAAGCAGCTGTCACATATCCTCCCACCGCGACTAGCTCACTCATTTCCTTTACTGTAAGCTGGTCCAGCAAAAGCTCCCATTTTTCATCGTCATAGTCTACACCTATCATATCCGTTATGGTAAGCCCGTTTTCTGCTCCTATTGTAGGCATCACATCCGACGGGTTGACATAGTTGATAGGGTTATACACAGCGTTTGGCACAAATCTAGCTTTCACTTCGTCGCTCATGCTAAAGTCTGTCGGCGCTTTTGTCACTTCATCGTAATTTTTGAAATGATCGGTACGGCTAAGGTATGTAAGATCTCCATGTGCATAATCAAACTGATTGATTGCAGTCTCTGCGTCCGAAGAACGCGCCCCTTCGTTTTGGTCGTTATAAATAATATCTTCGTCAATTGTTATGTTTCTGGTTTCTGTTACGGTATGCGAGTCTTTTCTCAAGGATATTTCATATTCGCCTTTTTCCACCACATAGCTTCCGTATCCCAAGTAATCGTAGGAAGCCATATCTTCAATATCAAAAACCAGCTCTACTGTCTGGGATGCACCGGGTTCAAGCAAGTCGGTTTTAGCAAACTGTATCAGATTTACAGAAGCCTTTTCAATGCCTCCGTTTGTGTATGGCGGAGTGTAATATAACTGCACTACGTCTTTGCCTGCGATAGAACCGATATTTTTAACCGTCACCTTTACCTTAACGCTTCCGTCCTTCTGATCCAAGCTGTCTATAGTCTGTTCAAACGAAGTATAGGACAAGCCATAGCCAAACGGGAACTGCACCAACTCATCATAGTCAATAAACCCCTCAAACGCTGCTGTTTCATAGAATTTATAACCTACATAAATACCTTCCACATAGTTTACAAATGTGGCTATGTAATCGTCATCTGTGCCCACTTCATTTACCATCTCGGAAACATTGTCATACTCGAAATGCCCGAAATTGTTTGATGTAGGAGTATTCATCAGGTCGTAAACATATGTATCTACTGTTTTTCCGGAAGGATTCACCTCTCCGTTTAGTAGATATCCCAGAGAGTCGAATCCAAAGTCGCCTGCACCCGGGCACCAGACAACGCCTTTGATGTTCTCATATTCATCTATCCAGCCAAGCTCCATGGTGTTGCCTGAGTTTATCACAACTATTATATTTTCAAACTCGGCGTTGACTCTTTCAACCATTGCTATTTCGCGGTTTGAAAGCTCCAGATAGCTTTTGCTTGGGTCAACGTCATCTGAGTTGCTCGTATATCTAAGAGCTTCGCCGTTTGCTCCTGCGTCAGCGAAGGTGTCTTCATCGGTGATGCTTCTTGGAAGGTCTGCGCCTTCGCCTCCCGAGCGGGAAATAACTATAACGGCCGTATCTGAAAATTCTTTCGCGTTTTCAAAAATCTTTTTTCTGTCATAGTCGCGCATGGTAGGCTCAGGTACAGTCCAGTCCTGAAAGAATATTCCGATTTCAGGCCTGTCCTCGCGGTATCTGGTATAGAAATCGTTGATTTCGGTATTGAGTTCATACCCTGCGTTTTCCAAACCCTGCAGAAGCGTTATGACATCCGCACCGCTAAAAGAACCAGCACCTGTTCCGTAATAAACAGGGTTGGTGGAGCCCCATCCAAACACGTTAAGCTTCGTCATGTCAGAGCTTAGGGGCAGCACATTGTCCTCGTTCTTTAGCAGCACCATGCCTTCGGCGGAAACCTGCTTCGCAACTTCTATCGATTCGGCAAGCGTTTCTTCGCTAAGGCCTTCCGTATTTCCAGCGCTCATAGTCATATTCAGCAGTGTGAACGCCGGACCGAAGATAATAAAATTCGCAACGACAAGTATTATCAAAATCGACAAAACCATAGTTTGAGAACGTATTATATACCTTTTCTTCTTCTTTTTGATAGGTAATGTGGCAAGCAGCACAGCTATGATGGCCACCAGCGCCACGCCTATTATGATCAGCTCGGTCAGCATCGAGTTTACTACCGCCATTATGTCTTCTTTACTGGCCGAGACCCTGTCTCCTTCCGAAAAGCTGCGGACTACAAAAAACACTCCGGCTGCTACAATAGCTAGCACGCAGACCGTGATTATCAATTTTATTAATTTACTGTTTTTCTTCATGAATGACTCCCTTCGTCTCCTGTTTAAAAAATTTTCTATGCTTAATTCAATATAAACAACTGCACTTGAATCACTGGATATGAATTTATTGATATTCAATTAAAAATAGCGCGCTCGACTAACCTAGTATAAATGCCTGCATGCAGTGCTCTTTTGCATTTTTTGCTTTTTAAAAGCCCTCATCGTCCGTACAAAAGTTCGAATAAGAACCCAGTGCAAAGAAATTTCTTTGCACTGTGTCCCATATTCATTTTTGTTTATAAGTTGACTTAGTTTGCTAGCAATTATCCTACTATTGGTGGTACATCGTATTTAGCTGTTCTTTCATCACTTATGACTCCGGACCAGTTAAGGCCGAAAGCAAAATCATATGTGTTTCCTTCAGCGTCAACATAGCACTCCATGTCGCGAGGAACATCTTCATACTGAGCTTCCACTGTTTCCATGTTCAAAGGCATCTGCATCGGGAGAAGACCTGAGGGCTCAGCATTACCAGAAATGATTTCGCACAAAGCTTTATCGATATTGTGCATTGGTGTCATCCAGTTTGCAGCACCAAAATTAAGGATTATAGTATCCACTTCACTTTCAAATTCCGAAAACACCATCGGATTTGAGATATTGACAACTACCATTACTTTTTCAGACTTTGCAGCTACATCTAGAACCAGTGCCAAATCAGATGCATTTGATACCTGTGCACTCTTTCCGTAGTAAGAGCGGTTTTCCTTTTCAGTTACTGTCTGCTTAGCATAGTTTCCTTCTGTAGTAGTTGTTGTAAGGTTACCAGACAGTGAAGTCTGTCTTACAGAAGAAGAATCCGCAATATACTCGCCGTACTGAAGTGAAATTGGAACATATTCACCGGTTTCATGGTCTACTCCGCCACCCGGATTTTTCGGGCTGTCTATTACAACAATCGAGTAGTCGCATGCAGCTATTTCTTCATCACTTGCTCGTACGATGTCGTTTATCGAAAGTGTGGCTTTGCCTTCTTCGTCTTCAGGGCCTGTCCAAGCATCGCTTACTTTGTCTGTAACAACATTGAAGTACTGGTTGAGAATGTCAATATTTACAGGAAGCTTCCAAGATGCCTGTGACATCATTCCAGTAAGGTAGTTCATTTCGGCAGCTGCGTACTTCATCGGTATGTACACAGTTGCTTTCTCTGTTGAAGACTGCAGGAGGTTTCCTGAGTTTTTAAGCATTACAAAAGATTTTAGCTGTGCTTCATATGCTATTGCCTGATTTTCTTCAGAACCTACTATTTTTGAACTCTCGCTTGAAAGCTGATATGGGTTTTCGAACATTCCCATGTAGAATTTATATTTCAAAACTCTAGTCGCTGTCTCTTCAAGACGTGTCCTTGTGCCTTCCTCGCCGTATTTGTCGGTGTAAAGGACGATAGCTTCTTTAAGTGCTTCGTAGTCGTATCCGTGTCCTACCATGTCGCAGCCGGCTTCGATTATCTTTAAGTAGCGTTCAGCCATAGTCAGGTCTTCAACTCCCCATGGCAGATAGTTTGTTATTCTATAGTCTGTAAGTGAGAATCCTTCAAAGTCATAGTCGCCCAAAAGCTCTTCTACCATGAAAGCATTGAATGCCGTTCCGACATTTTCGCCCATCGGTGTTCCGTCTGTTTTGATTCTGATTGAATAACTGGGCATAACGCCTGCTGCTGAACCGGTCAGGCCAGGCAAGTCAAAGCATGATACAAACGGGATAAGCTGTGTATAGAACTGGTCTCCCGGATATACATTGTATTTACCTGCGTCAGAATGGGACTCGCGTCCGCCTTCAGCAGGGCTGTCACCAGGCCAGTGCTTGAGTATGGCGGCCAAGCTGTCGCTGCCCCATCCTAAGTCTGTTCCGTCTTCAGCATATGTCGACTGCTGTGCGTTTACGTACGCCACTGCCATATCCTTCACCAAAGCAGGGTCTTCGCCGAATGTTGTAATAACACGTGACCATCTCGGCTCAGTTGCCAAGTCAATGTGAGGTGTGTTTGTCTGTGTGCTGCCCTGTACACGCCATTCTATGGAAGCTATTCTTCCGTATTCAGCTGCTATTTCAGGGTCGAATGTTGCTGCGATACCAAGCTGTGTGGGCCAAGACGAACCTAAGCTTGAGCCGGTCTCTGTGATAACGTCAATAGGAATTCCGTAGCCTTTTCCTTCCACATATGCCTGCTCAGCATTAGTGTAGGTAACGCATCCGTCCACAGTAGCGGCTGCAAGATTGTGAACTGTTCTTACGCCATAATCAATAAGCTCAATTGCGTTAAGTCCCATTGCATCAGCCATATCTGTGCTGAACGTCGCATACCCTGAACCAGCGTCCAAAAATTCCATAAATAGAGGAATTATGTCCTCCGATGCCATAAGGGATACAAGGTTGGCCGTCCTTACGTCGTCGTCCAAGCGCCAGTCTTCATACTGGTCTAAAACGCCGTTCTGGTTCAAGTCCTTGAAAGCAAAACCATCAACCTGAATCAGGGTGACACCAGAATCTTTGGAATAACCAAGAGTTTCCCCGCCTTCATTGGTTACCTTCACCCATCCGTCGGCTGTGACTTCCTCCGACCACTTGACTTCTACTGTGCCCGGTTCGTCAGCTTCCGCCGGAGTGCTTGTAGCCTCCGAAGTCTGAGCATTTGTAGCCGCATCGCTTTCAGTGTCTTTAACGCATCCACCAAGGACTGACAATAAAAACAAGCAAGCAATAAAAACGCTCAGGAGTGTTCTAAGTTTTTTCATATTTTTCTCCTTTCCAATTAACCACATATTATTTGTGAAAATAGTTCTAGCTTTTAAGCCTCCTCCCGATTTAGTTGGTCTATGGACTCGCAACTATACATTTTGTATTCTATCAAAATATTCAATAATTATTAGCCCTGTGGCACAAGTGGGGGCAAAAATGGCATAGTTTGCACTTTTTCGCTGTAATATATCAAAAAAAATGAACTATATTTCATTCTAAAATATGTACTAAATGCTTAAAATCTCGCAAAATGATGTCTCCATCTAAAATATAAGATGAATTTTACGAGATAAAATTCCAAAATCCCGTTATAACGGGATTTTGGAATATCTTTATTATAATAAAGTGAATATTGATTAGCTTTTCCCTTTATTTACAAGTTCAAATGAATGAAAGTTTATGCTGCCCTTTCCAGTGAATTTAAAATAAAGTGCATAGGTGCCTTTACCGATAGTAAAATCGGCACATATCTCAGTCTGGCCTTTTTCGCATACTGCCTCAAGATTAGCGGCAGTATCTGAAAAATCCGGGTCTGCCGAAACCACAAGCCTGCCCCTGCACTTTCCGCTTATTACGGCTTTTATTTTGGACGCGCCCTCTATGTCGAAATATTTAAACCCAGCTACAGAATTATTGCGCATATTGGCTATGAACTGCACAGGCTTGCCGTCTTCTTCTTTCTGCGTGAAATAAGGATGGGATATAAGCTTTAAAGGCGACAGAAGCCTGTCGTATCTTGCCACACCTTTATGAAACCAAAGATTGCAGGCGATAAACGCGCTGTATGTGCCCTCACCTTTTAGCGGGCCGTCGTTTAATCCGCAGCTGGTGACCTCCGCCTGATTTATGCTGTCGTCACTTCTAAACTTTAGTTCCTCGGCGCACACCTGTCTGGAATACGAGTGCCTGTTGGTCTGCCTATGGTAAAATACATACCACTTCCCGGCGATTTCTACCATGCTGCCATGCGTGTTGCCCAGATAGTTCACTGCTTTTGTCTCTTGTGTGCGGCCGTTTAAAAAAACGTCGCCAATGCTTACAAGAGTCCCTCCGAAAGTATATTCACCCATCGGGCTTTCGCTTGTCGCGTAGCACAGCTCGTGATTGTGATAGGAAGAATAAATAAAATAATATTTTCCGTCTTTTTTCCGTATGGAGCTTGCTTCAAAAAACTCGTGCCCCTTAAACTGTGCCGGGGCGTTTTTGCCCCTTTTCGGGAAAAGCAGCTTCGGCCCCTGCTTAATGGTCAGCATATCGCTTTCAAGCTCCATGGCAACACCGCCGGGGCTTGTAAGACTTTTCATTCGGGTGATAAAGCCAGGTATTTTTTTCTCGAACCCAGAAAACAGATAGACTCTGCCGTCGTCATCCAGAATAACTCCGGGGTCAAACGGAAACGGTTCGCCGGAACGCGTTCCCCAGACGTGACCATCACTGAAACGCACATACCCGTAAAACTCGTATTTCCCGGCAGGCTCGCTGCAAACCGCCACGCTCATTATCCCAACTACGTCCAAACAGTAGTATAGATAATATCTGCCGTCGTGTCCTTTTACGACATCCGGTGCATACATCGCTCTCCTGCCGTTTTCATTTAACGGATCCTGTGTTTTTTTGTAGATAACCCCTTCGTTTCTCCAATCAGATAAATCATCTACCGGTGCTGACCAGCAAACATAGTCGTTTACGCAGAAAATCTTCGCGTTAAATTCATCATGCGAGCCGTAGACATATACTCTGCCGCCGAAAACATACGGCTCGGGATCGGGTACATATTCATCAAACGGGAGAATGGGATTTACTGCTTGTTTTTTCATGGCACACCTTCTGCTTATTTCATTTTATTTAACACACTCACTCTTTCAATGTAAAAAGAATCGTATAAATAAATAATTGTTTTTTATTTTATCATCATAATACTTTGAGTCAACCCAATATTTATAAGCCCTTTTTTGCTTTTCTTGCAAGCTTTGCCGCATTTGTGCTTTCTCTAATGAATTTTATGACCCCTGAAAAAAAATGTCCGTTCACCATATCCAAAAGTGCGTATGCCCCCCGCATCGTTATTTTCCCGTTTGTCATTTTCGCTATAGCCCGGAAAGGAATGCTGTATATGAACAGTACATTCAGATTGGGGGTGCCCGAGGCTATACTGCGTCTTTTTATATAATCCAGCATCTTAAACACGGCTCTTGCCAATAAAGACTTAGCATAGTACATCTGGCACAGCGCATCGTTTATTTCAAGTGGCATTTTCGTATCCCACCCAGCCTGAGGCACCTGCCTTCCGAGAAGAGCCTCAAACTCGCTTTGAGACACGTCCTTTATATCGGATGAAAAATATGACTTGAGCGTCTCCGGGTCATAGATAACTTGAGCATAACTTCCGCTGACATTGTGAGAAGCTTCAAGTCTTATGTCTTTTACACTTGCCCCTATCATCACATCATAGCTGCCCGCCTCTGTGTCCCAGCAACCCGAGCGGTGATTGTAATACCTGAATGTATATTCATCAAACGGTATTTCAATCTTTTTCTGCTCCCCTGGCTCGAGAAAAACCTTATTAAAACCTTTCAGTTCTTTTGCCGGGCGGAATACATCACTTTCCTTGAGACCAATATACATCTGCGCGATTTCAGCTCCCGGCACGCCGCCTATGTTTTTTATATAAAAAGATACTCCACTATCTGAAGTTTCCAGCCGACTGTAGCTAAACTCTGTATAGCTTAACCCATGTCCGAAAGGATAAATGGTTTGTCTGCCTGCTGTTTCGTAGTACCTGTATCCCACATATAACCCTTCTCTATATTCAACTGTTTTCTGCGTACCCGGATAATAATTAAATGACGGCGTATCCTCAAGGCAGAAAGGATATGATTCCGCAAGCTTTCCACTAGGATTCACTTTCCCGGAAATTATGTCCATCAGAGCCTGAGCCCCCGCCTGTCCTAAAAGATAACCGTGTAAAACGGCTTTTACCATATAATCCCAGCTCATCTCCAGGGGGCTTCCGGCAAAAAGTATTACAGCAATATTGGGATTTACCGCGTAAAGTCCTTTTAGAAGCTGTATCTGGTTTTGGGGCAGATTTATATCCTGCCTGTCCAGCCCCTCCGTCTCGTACGCCTCGGGTAGACCGGCGCAGAAAATGACTACATCTGCTTTTTTTGCCAGAACATATGCTTCTTCTTCAAGCTTCCCGTCCTGCTTTCCGTCCCTTTTATAGCCATTGCAGTATCCCGCAAATTCCCATTCATAATTTCCGGCAAACTCCAGCAGGCTTTCCACTTTCGTCGGGTTCACCCTGCTGCTTCCAGCCCCTTGATAACGCGGCGTTTCGGCAAATCCACCTATGAAAGCCACTTCAGCGCCAGGCTTTAAAGGCAAAAATCCCGATTCATTTTTAAGCAGCACTGTGCACTCTCTAGCCACCCTCTCAGCAAGTGCGTGGTGGGCTTCTTTGTCAAAGTGAAATGTTTCCGAGGGCTCTTCTTCTATTTTTATAGAAAAAATAACATCAAGCAATTCGCTTACACGCTCATCCAAAGTCACCATCGGCACTACGCCTCTTTGAACGGCTTCCATAAGTTGCCTGTCGCTGTCGCCAAATGTTCCGGGCATTTCCAAGTGGCTTCCGGCCAAAACCCCTTTCACATGGTCGTTTGAACCACCCCAGTCGCTTACAACAGCCCCGGTATAGCCCCACTCATCTTTTAATATATCTTTTAAAATATGTGTGTTTTCATTAGCATATTTACCGTTAACTTTATTGTACGACGTCATAACAAACTTCGGGGCGCCTTCTTTTACAGCTATCTCGAAGTTTGTAAGATAAATTTCCCTCAGTGTGCGCTCGTCGACTACACTGTCGCTAGTCATTCGGTTGAGTTCCTGGCTGTTTGCCGCAAAATGCTTGATGCAGGCAGCAGTTTTTTTACTCTGCAGCCCTCGCACAAACCCCGCAGCCAGCTTGCCCGAAAGATATGGATCTTCCGAGAAATACTCAAAATTCCGTCCACAAAGAGGGCTTCGCTTTATATTAAGCCCCGGCCCCAGTACAACGTCCACGCTCTGGCTTTTCGCTTCGATGGCGAGCGCAGCCCCCACCTTTTTACACATACTGCTGTCCCAACTCTGAGCTAGAGCGGAGGCTGCCGGCCAACAGGTGGAAGGGTGAGACTGATTAAGACCCAGATGGTCGCCTTCCCCGTTCTGCTTTCTCAGCCCCGAAGGCCCGTCCGACAGGTTTAAAGATTTTATACCCAGCCTTTCTATAGGCTTTGTGCTCCATATGTCTTTGCCTGTAAGCAGGCCGCATTTTTCGTGCAGGCTCATTTTTTTAATTATTTTACCGTGCTTCACTTGTGCTCCCTTTTATTTGCCCAGTTATGCGGCGCCGACTAAAATGCAGCTATTCCAGAGGGATAAGTATATTTAATACAAAGAGATTGTTTTTGTTTGAGATTATCATGTTGCCAGAATATTTTCTTACTATATGCTTGATGCTCATCATTCCAAATCCGTGAAATTTGGCGTTTTCTTTGGTGGATACAGGTAGGCCCTCGTCAAACTCGAGCTCTCCGGAAAAATAATTTTCAAAATGAAGCGTCAAAATTTTCTCCTTGCTCCTTATATTAAAGCTTATTATCCGCTTTTTCTCATCGATTTCTTTGCTGACGCTTTCAATGGCGTTATCCAGTATATTTCCAAACAGAGAATAAATATCAAAAACATTCATGAAGTCCAGCTGCGCGCCGTCAGCGATGCAAGTGATTTTAATATTGTACTTTTCGCAGTAGAGAAATTTCTCCATCAGCAGCGTATCCAAAGTCTCATTACCTGTTTTAATGGTTTTGTCATAAAACATAATTGACTCTTCAATCTCCTTAATAGCCTCTTCCTTCATCTCACTGTTTTCATTGGTCCTAAGGGCCGAAATCTGATGCTTTAGGTCGTGGCATTTTATATTGATAAGTTCGATGTTTTCTTTGGACATCTTGTGTCTGAGCTGCTCCTCGTAGAGTATGCGCTCGGTTATTTCCTTTTGATACTTCAGAAAGCTTTCATTGAGCAGCCCGAATTGCACGAGCAAAACCAAGGCATCGCCAACCAGCGCGTAAAAGAAAAACAGCATCTTTCCCGTCTCTATCTGCTCGGGTATGTGTATTGAAAAAAAAGTGGTCAGAATCAGTATGAAAAAAGTATTTATATAGATTCTCATTCGGTTGTGTTCCACTATATTTATGTTTTTGAGCTGCCTTATGAAAACAAGATACGCAAGTGAGTATACTAGGCCCATGGAAAGCAAAGTGAAAAAAACCGAAACTCCCGACCCCAGCTCGAAATTGAGATAAGTCATTAATATCCGGTGGATGTTGTATGCGAAATTTTGGGTGGCAAAAGCGCCCACTCCGCAGATGATAATTTCAAAGAAACCGCAGTCGAAGCACCACCAAAGCCCCAAAAGGGTGGCTACAAAAACCCCGCCTATCGAAATATCAATAAGCAACAGGCTGTCCGGGCTGGGCACAGTGGTCGCGATGAAGTCGTATATAAACACGCTCAGTGATATAAACACCACGCTTCGCAAAAGAAAATACTTCCTCTTTTTATAAAACATCGAAAAGAGAAATTCAGCGACTATCAACTGGAACATAAACTCTTCGGAAACC
Source organism: Christensenellaceae bacterium (assembly GCA_963675575.1). Classification (GTDB taxonomy): domain Bacteria; phylum Bacillota; class Clostridia; order Christensenellales; family UMGS416; genus JAGLOK01. The sequence continues at coordinate 896,807 of OY776378.1, read as the reverse complement.
CTGAAAACAAAATCTATCATAAAATATTTTCTCCAATATATGTTGTCAGTTCATCCATAAACTCTTTTTTTCTGGACCGACTTACGCTGAGTATATCTCCCGATACGGTGATAGACTGAGCTCGTACTTCCGAAACGTGCCTAAGGTTTACCAGATAGCAATTGTTACAGCGGGAAAAATGATATTTCATCAACTGCTTTTCTTTATTTTTCATGGTTTCGCGCTCTGTGAGAGCGCCGTGAGCCGTGTGATATGTAAGCAGGTGTCCGGAAACTTCCACGTAATATATCTCAGATACCGAAATGCGCTTTAACCCGTCGTTAAACTGTATAATTATTTCATCTTTCTTTGCCCGTGCCCTCTGATGAATCGCTCTCTCAAGCTTCAGTGTTAGGTTGAAATAATCAAGCGGCTTAACCATAAAGTCTAAAGCGTTCACTTCATATCCCTTCACCGCGTACTGCGCGAGATTTGTAGTGAAAATGATACAGATATTCTCATCCAGCTCTCTGAGTTTTTTTGCTGTTTTCATTCCGTCAAGGTGCGGCATCTCAATGTCCATAAATACAATGTCAAACTTTGAAACGCATCCGCTTATAAACTCCAGGCCGTTGGAAAACGAGGTAACTGAAAACTCGGCTTTTTTTTCCGTTTGATAGCGCACAATATATTCTTCTATCAATTGCGCATTATCAGCATTGTCTTCTACTATTGCGATATGTATCATATTTTCCTCTTAAATATTACCAAATTCATTTATACTATGATTGATAATCCCATGCAATAATTAAAATTGTTTAGATCCATTCGTAGTTAGAATATCTGGCCAAAATCAGTTCTAAAGTAGTTTTTTATCAAACAAACTATTCACATATTGTTAGTCAGACGTCGTTTCTCTGCGTTTATTTTGTCTCTTTCTTTCTTATTTCACACAATTAGTATGCGTCGCTAGTCTTCCATAGAGATTTAACTTCAAATTTTTCAATAATATCACATTTGTGCACTATCAATCTATATATCTTTAAACCCTTTACCATTAATTATCTTTAAGGATGAATTTTATTTTGATAATTAATTTTTATCTTAGAAAACAAATCCTCTAAAATAAAGCGTTCGTTGATGTCTTTATATACCCTAATTTGCCTTCCTTTTCCATCAAAGTGATAATTCATTTCATCATCAATAATCGGAGCCTCTTCCATTTCCCAAGCATAGTCCATAGAATCCATCATAAGGCCCACCGCAGGAGAGTCTCCCAACGACCAGCTTTCGCCTTTCGGGAAGTGTTCTACATCTTTGAGCAAAATATTAAAATCTATCATCTGCTGAAATAGATACTCGCCTATTTTTCCATATGGCCTGATCTTATCCTCAAGCTCCGCGAGACTTACAAGCATCCTGGAGTAAACATTGGAAGGTACCTGCCACAATTCAATATCTGATTTCATAACAACATTTGCGCCATTTATATCGTTCCACAGATTAAATTCCCAGTTTCCTGACGGATATTTGCCTCCTCCTATCCATATAGCCTTGAGTTTTCCTGCTATTTCCGGATTAGCCAGATATGCACAAGCAAGATCTGTTATGGGCCCTAAAAATATCACAAACAGCGGTCTTTTGTCACTGGATAAAGCCTCCTCAACTATAAGCTTTGCGCCCTCTGAATACTCATAATCCTTTGTGCTCTTTACGGCTAACTTAGCTCCTCGGTAGACTTTATACTTTCCAGTTAAATCCATAATGTCTAAAACCTTCACACATTCATCATAGCTTTCCTGCATTGATGTTTTGGTTCTATGCTGACCAAAGTGTGCTCCAATTATTCCTCTTATATCAAATTTCGGTGTAAGCAGTGCGTGAACTATTGCAAACTGGTCATCTGCCTCATTTTTAGCGTCCGTGTTAATAATTACACGGACTTCCTTTTCCTTAGGTACTGTGAACTTATACATTTATCTCCTTCAATCGCATTTCCTACATGTTATAAATGCTGTTCTATTTATGTTTACTGCTTCTAGAGTTATCCTTCATGTTTACTTTCTGAAAAGCATTATAATTCCTTTTACTATCTTCCTATTCAGCAAAAGAACCAATGCCTCGGCAAAATATTTCGGAAGTTTTCCTCCACCCATCATACCAAATGCCCTAATAGGCATTGAACCTACCATTTCTTCCATCATTTTATTCCCTTCTTCTCCAGTCATGCTTTTCATTTGTTTTTTTAAGCCTGAAAGCAACAAATTCCCCAACAGTGTTCCTTTCGTTTCCGAAAGCATAGAGTTTATGGTGTACGGTTTTGTTTTCTCCAAATCCTCATTTGGCTCTTGTCCGTAAAGAGTATAAAACTGCTGTGCGCTTATATTCAACACTTCGTCTTTCAGTCTATAGTATTCACTCAAATTCTGCTTTAAATCAGGAACCTGTGCTGACGAGCTTTCGCTCACGTTTATTTCTGCCTTCAATCTAATATCCTGGCTAGATGTTCCAATGAGCACTTCATATTTTCCAGCTTCCGTGTGCCAGTCTGAAATATTTACATTGTAATACGAAAATGCGTCCTCTCCCAGTAAAACTTCAACTGTCTTCTGATGCCCGCTCTTAAGAAATACTTTCGTCAATTGCAAGAATAAGTTGAAACAATCCTCACCGTATTGCTTTACCGTTCAATAGATGCAATTCATCAACTGATCATCAAAGGCTTCGTCGGGAGACAAATAAGCGAGAATCTTCCGAGGTAAGGAATTACACCAAGTTTGTATTTTAGCAACAAACTCTATCGAATAGTCGGAGATCCTTTTACCCTTGGGAATGAATCTACGAATTAGCCCATTATGTCTTTCATTCGTTCCACGCTCGCTTGAAGTATACGGATGAGTGAAATATATGGTTGTTTGAGGTTCTAGCTTGCTTAACTCAGAGAATTCAGATCCATTATCGGAAGTGATGCTCTTAAACACTGTGGGAAAATGAGGACCGGCTTCGGTAATCAAGATATTTAACGCCTGCATCACGGCTCTTGCATTCTTGCCCGGTATTTTCCTAATAATCTCTTTGCGAGTCAGTCGTTCAGTTAAGGTTAATAAAGCTTCATCATCTTTAGTTTTCCTGCCGATGACCGTATCGATTTCCCAATGACCAAATTCACTACGATCATTAATGCTTTCTGGACGTTCGGAAATGCTGCGGCCTAGACGTTTTTTGTTCTTCCAAACTCGTTCTGGTTTTGTCGATCGTCTAAGTTTTAAAGGAAGATCAATATTTGAAATATCCAGTAGTCCCGCGTCGACATAGTTGTAGAGTGTTTTGGTGCAGACCATTTGACTGGTGAGAAATTTCCCCTTTAGTTTTGCTGCGCCGACAATCGCATCAAGAGAAAACTCTTCGTCATGAAATAACTGCTCTACGTGTCCTATAAAGGCTTCACAGGCTAACAGCTTGTACTTGTTCCCACAGTTCTTTCTTGCCTCCACATACCGGTTATGAGCGGTATCAGGGTAATAAATTTCTACTTTCTTTTTACCTTTGATTTGAGTGATAGTTCCACGACGTATTTCACTTCTTATGGTGTTATACGCTCGACCAAGACGACGCGCAATGCCATAGACAGATAATCCGTATTCCAACAATAATTGAATCTGACCACGTTCAAATGCATTTAGGTGTTTATTCTTTCGCGAATCCATTGTATGATTGTACTGTTCCATAGCGTGAGCACCTCTCTGTAAGTAATGGTTTGTGGTGAATTCATTATAATACAGTGGCTTCCGTTATGGAATTTTTATTGTTTCAATTTCATTTTACAATTAAGCTAAGAAATACTTTATCAAACGCTCTTAGTTCTTTTTCCGGCTTAAACAGTACAGATTCCGCATTCCTCACATAAATCTGAGATACTTCTGCCCCATCCCTGCTACCTGTGTTTTTTATTACATATGACACTTTGTAACCATTTTTTATTTTGTCAATCTTAAGATCAGAGTATTCAAACTCTGTATAACTTAATCCAAACCCAAATGGAAAAAGTACTTCTTTTTTTGCTTTGTCATAATACCTGTATCCGACATAAATGCTTTCCCTGTACTCCACTCGTGTTTTAAGCCCCGGGAAATGTTTATAGGATGGATTGTCCTCCAATTTCATCGGGAATGTTTCAGCAAGCTTACCGGATGGATTGACTTCTCCATAGAGAATATCAACAATAGCACCTCCGCCTGCCTGTCCACCCAGATAACTTTCAAGAACCACGCAAACACCGTTTATCCACGGCATTGTCACAGGTGATCCGTTTTGAAGCACAACCACAGTTTTCGGATTCGCCTTGGATACCGCCTGTATCAGCGCGGTGTGGGTTGCGGGCAAATCCATATGCTCTCTGTCAAATCCTTCAGATTCAAAGTCATCGGTAAGTCCTGCCAAAACCACTGCGATTTCTGCCTCTTTCGCGCACAGTACAGCTTCATCAATCAGCGCTTTGTCGACTCCGGCTGTTTTTATATTATACCCCTGAGCATATTGATACGCAACACCTTCGGCGTCAAGCACATCGCACACGCTTTCGACTTTAGTAGGAGTGATTATAGATGAACCTGCACCCTGATAGCGAGGTTTTTTAGCAAACTGACCTATGATTGCTACTTTTGTTTTCTTATCAAGTGGCAAAGTTCCGTCATTTTTAAGCAAAACTGCAGAATTTGCTGCGACTTTCCGAGCTAGCCGATGGTGAGCTTGTTTGTCGTATTTGAAGTCCTTTTTTGCTTTTACAGATTTTAAAATTAAATCCACCAAATTTTCCACGGCTTTATCCAGTTCTCCTTCGGACAATCTGCCCGACTTAACTGCCTCTATGATGCGCGAGTCATTTACTCCGCCGCTACTCGGCATCTCTAAGTCCAAACCAGCCTTTATAGCATTCACGCGGTCATTTGTGGCACCCCAGTCGCTTACTACAACTCCATTGTATCCCCACTCGTCTCGAAGTATATCATTAAGCAATCTTTTATTATTTGAAAGGTATGTAGCGTCGACTCTGTTGTATGAGCACATTATTGTCCATGGCTTGGCTTCTTTTACAGCTATTTCAAAACTTTTAAGATAAATCTCTCGCTGTGCTCTCTCGTCAACCATCGCATCAATAGTCATGCGACGCTCTTCCTGATTATTCATAACATAATGCTTAAGCGATGTTCCTATATCTTTTGACTGTATTCCTTTTATCAACGAAGCTGCCATCTTCCCACTTAAATGCGGATCCTCTGAAAAATATTCGAAGTTTCTTCCACAAAGCGGGGAGCGCTTTATATTGGCACCTGGGCCGAGGATCACAGACACCTGCTCCTGCAAACATTCTTCTCCCAATGCCTCGCCCATCTCAAAAAGCAATTTTTCATCCCATGAGCTTGCAGTTGTACAGGCAGCAGGAAAGCAAGTAGTGGGCACAGAATCATTTAAACCCACATGATCTGAATCCCCATCTTGCTTTCTTAATCCATGAGGGCCGTCTGTCACCATTATCTTACCGAGCCCAAGCCTTTCAACTGACTTGAGATGCCAAAAATCAGCTCCTGAACATAAGCCAGCCTTTTCTTCCAGTGATAAATCATTTATTATTTTCTTTATTACTTCTTTCACTATTATATCCTCTGCTTACATATTTTTGGTAATATTTCCTCGTTTTTAATCATTTCAAAATCACATCCTTAATTAAGTAACTTTTAAGAAAAGCAAAAGTTAATTACAACCATTGTGTTTACAACGATTTTGATATATTTTATATCAGAAAATTGGATTATTATGGAATAAGGCAACTAGTTTAATTCACTAAATACAGAATAATCGACAAACAAACAGATTGAATCAAATTGGCTTATTCCTAAAATAATAGCATTTTACAAAATACAATATATACATTTAATTAATCTTAAAAACTTTTCCTTTCAATAAATATATAAATAATATACTACTGTAACATATAGTATTTTAACGCATTTTCGTATATCATATTATTTATTTTTTTTGTTCGATTGTTTGTATATTTTTTAATGGTATCTTATTAATTTCTTAGTTTTTTAAGCAATAATATCTATTTCAATAGATTGTGTCTCAAATCCCTCGGCAGAAACATTTATCAATACTTTCCCTGCTTCACTTCCGGCTCTTATAACCGCTAGGGCCCGCCCATAAAACGTATCGTGCGAGCTGGAAACAAATCCTTCCTCAGTATAAGGATTGGCAGAACCGAAGCCCTGAAGTGTAGCAGCCCCTTCTAAAGTAACGCTTATCTTCCTATCAAGCATTGGTATAACTACGCCGTTGATATCGGAAATATATATATTTAAGTAGCATAAATCCTGTCCGTTTGCTTTAAGCGTTTTGCATTCGGGAATAATTTTTAACGCGGCAGTTTCATTAGCAGTCTCTAAAATATCTCTTCCGACTTCGTTGCCGTTGGAATCGCAATTTACAGCCGACAACTCTCCCGGAAAATACTTTACTTTAAAATGAACTTCATTTTTTTTCACATTTTTTATACCAAGCGACTTGCCGTTTAGCTTAAGCTCCACTTTGGCGGCATTGGAATAAACCACAATTTCTGTTTTTTTGCCCTCGTATCCATGCCACGACCAACTCCTGACAGCATCAGACAAGCGCCACATGCTCTTCAATCCCTTTTTGCCTAAATGATTTAGAGGCTTTACCCCAATATACGGGGCATCGCCTATAAGCTCCCATGCGGCTTTGTTTAGCCACACCTCAGGTCTTGGCATGCCTGTAATATCAATTACTCCGCTTCCCGCTAAAAGATAGGGATATTTTTTCAGGAAGAAGCTTCCCATAGCTTCTGTATCATATGCCACTACGCCTATACCAGCTTCTCCTATATAATCCCAACCTGTCCACATAAAATCACCGATTACGTGCTTTAGCTCTTTTACAAGCGCCCAATTTTCAGAAATGTTTGGCGGCCGGGTCTCTGCTCCTACAATAATCCTGTCCGGATACTTCTTAGGCTCATTTTTGTATCTTACACTTGCGTAGTTATATCCGCTGATATCTAAATTAGAAAAATGTTTATATGTGGCTTTGTCGCAATATTTCTTTTTACTTTGATTATCCATTTTGCGGCCTATAATATTAACCAACGTATTGTAAAAGTCACTTGATACCTTCTTCTTTTTCTGCTTACCGGCGTTTTCCAACTGTTTGAATACACCTATGCCTTTCATATCCATTCCCGAAAGCATCAGGTTTAATCCACTGGTGACCGGGCGTGTATCATCCAGGCGGTGGCAGATGTCCACCATTTCTTTAGTAACCTCAACTCCCTTTTCCTCCCAAACCTCACCGATTTCGTTTCCTATTGAATACATCACGATGCTTGGATGATTGTAGCCTCTTTCAACCATGGCGGAAAGGTCGGACTTAAACCACTCATCAAAATCCGAAGCATAGTCGTTTTTAAGCTTATGCTTGTACCATATATCGCTGTATTCGTCTATAACATACATCCCGTATTTATCACAGGCTTTAAGCAACGCGTCAGAACAAGGATTGTGTGCAGATCTTATCGCATTAAAACCTGTTTCCTTCAGTATCCTAACTTTTCTGTCCTCAGCATCGCTAAAAGCACATGCCCCCAAAACGCCATTATCGTGATGAATACAGGCTCCGCGTAATTTTGTCTCTTGTCCGTTGACATAAAAACCGTCCATGCTCCATGCCAATGTCCGTATTCCGAATTTCAGTGTTTCAGCGTCGGTAAGTTCTTTTTCACTATATAAAAGCACACACAGTTCATATAAGTATGGGGCTTCATCAGACCAAAGTTTAGCATCCGGCAATTCGATATTAACATCGTCTCCTTCTTTTTCCGCGATAACCTCTCCTTTATAAAGCACTTTATTTTTCACTTTTCCTCCGCTGTGGGCGACTTTAACATTTACTGAAGGATTAACATACCCCAAGGTTTTTACTTTAACTCCATTCATAGCAATGTGGTTTTTTTTATCTTTGACTATCAGATTTACCGGACGGTATATGCCGCTTCCAGAATACCACCTACTGTTCGGTGTTTCGCTGTTGTCGGCTATAACGGTTATCTTATTTTCTTTTCCGTACTTAAGAAATTTATTACACTCAACATAAAATTCCGTATATCCATTTGCTCTTTTTGCCGCCAGTTCACCGTTTATTCTAACCTCTGACTTTCTGTATATACCTTCGAAATGCAGAATTACCATTTTCTCTGAATACTCTTGTGGAACATACCAGTTCTTTTCATATTGATATTTCCCTCCAGGATAAAACCCGCTGTTTTGTGCGTTTATGCAGTCGGAATCACGTTTTTCATATATCATAGCGTCATGCGGGAGATTAACTTTTGCCTGAGCACTGTCCCCAACTTTCAAAAACAACCAATCGTTATTAAAACTACATTTGTTTAGCATACCTATTACTCCTAATAGAAACTATATATTTAATTCTATTCATTTATACATATAAAACAAGTTCCGTAACCGACGTTCAACAATTTAGTATTTACTTATTCCGATATTTTGTCTATAATACATTTGTCTATTAATACTAATCCGTTTGCAAATGTAAGCAGAACAATATATGGAAATCAAAGATTTACTCATAAATTATGTACAAAAGAAATTTCTTAAAAATGCACCTATAATTCAAACAGGTGCCAGTTTTGAGGTGCCAGAATATTCTATTGATTTACAGGGAGATATAAAATATTTAAATGACTTGTTGGAAACTGTTTGCTGGATTATGACAAAAGATGGTCTTTTTTATGCGCGCTACGACTCACTTCTCTGTAATAAATCAGAACAACGTTTATTTAAAATCGACACTAATACTTTATCTATTCCACAAAAACACCATTATATATTGATGGCTTTTGTTATAGAAGGTACCCTTAGGTTGAATATTTTAGGCAACACTGTGGAATTCTTCAAGGGTGAAGTATGTTTGATTGATAAGGATACCATTCATCATGCTTATATTAACCCTGGTGATACAATAGTAATATATATGGGCATTTCCGATTCTTTTTTTAGTGAATCACGAAACTATGAACGACAAAATCTAAATAAAAATATTCATGGATTTTTGCGAAATTTAATAATAAAGCAAAAAAACAGGAATCGTTTCATTCGATTTACTCCTAAGGAATCAACTATAAACGAAGCTTCCAATTTACTATCTCATTTTTTTGAAGAACTTTGGAACTCGCGTTCAGGTTCAATTCATTTGATAGAGGGATACATGGAAAGGCTGTTATCTCTGCTTCCAACTGAATATAACTTTTTCCTTTCAAACAACAAAAAAATCCATAAAAAAAAGCTCCTTTTTGATGAAGTAAGTAATTATCTTGAAAAGAACTGTAATCAAGTGTCAATAGAAAATCTATGCAGAAAGTTCAATTATAACAAGGATTATTTCAACAGACTTATTAAAAAATATTCAGGTCTCACCTACTCAAAATACTTACAGAATATACGCCTTGAAAAAGCAGTCGTTCTTCTGAAAACAACTAAATTATCTATGAAAGAAATCGCAAATACAGTAGGTTATAACAATATAGGATATTATTATAAAATCTTTTATGAAAAATATAATAGGAAGCCCGGAGAATACAGAGATGTCTTTTGAACTTTGATCCTAAAAATCCATTTAATACTTGAGACCCTCACTATTAACTTATATAACATTGCATTTCCTTCAGGAAATATGAAGGGTTCAATTATGGTAGTTTTGTTTTACTAGGCATGAGACATAAATAAAAATACATTTTCGAACGGCACTTAAAACACAGGCCAATATCTTTTCTTAATATATTATATTTATTCTAGTTTAACCAAATAGCCTATCTTCTTTTCCATGTAAATAACAAGAAATCTAATTTATTTTTCAATAGTCATTAAAACTCAAAGACTTTTCAATCGTTATAGTCTCCTCGTCTACTATCCCTTGGGCTGTAAGTGAAACAAGCACACGATGTCTCGTTTCCTTTCATATTCCTTGCAACTATAAATTTCCCTTCTCCCTTACGTGTCTTAATTGGAATAGAATCTATATGCTTGCTTTTTCCTTTTAGCCAATTACATACATTTTCCCGCCGCCTTCAATTTTCTTTCATTCTTTTATCTTCTGAATATACCTTGACATCCTCCTGTCTCATTCAGAGTCCAAGATTTTATTCATATCTCATTTCCTGCATTTTATCACCAACTTTGATACCAATCAGGTGAGTCATTTAGAGGTGTAGGCCAGCATATATAATCATTTTCATAAATCTCTTGTCATTAAACCTTTCATAACTTCCATAAACATATAGCCTTTCATCATGCATAAACAACTTTTCATCTGTAATATATTCTTAGCCTTGCAGATATGGAATAAAAGTCTGTTTATTAATGCAGCTAACTATTTTTTATAAGCTTTCTAGTTTTTTTTATTATTCTCAATGCCATATATTCTTTGCCGGGAAGTTTTACTTCAAATTTACCCTTGAACACTCCGGTGCTTTCAATCGTCATTTCCCAAGTGTCTATGATTTCTACTTCATATTCAAATTGGTCATCGAAATGAAATGTCTTGAAAGAAGGCCGGCTTAAACCAAAATACAGCAGCCTGTATGCTCCGCCGCTCAAGTCTATTTCTTCTACAGCCATCCGAGTATCATTATCGCTTAATTTGAGCGAAATTCCGGAATTCTGGTTTAGTACGTTTAGCAAGAATTTCAGCCTCACCGGAGAATCTCCGTGCAGCTTGCCCCCATGTGACCACCAAAGCTTATCTTCTGGATGCACATATGTTTCACCATGCCCAGCGTATCCTCCGCGGATAGTAATTTCCCAAAAACGTCTGGTCATCTCCTGCGCGCTTATATTGCCCCAGTCATTGTCTATATTTCCTTCATAGCAAAGCTCGTCAATAACAATTGGTTTCTGATACATTTTTCTCCACAAGTCAGTCTTTTCGACTATTTTGTTGGGCTGCCCCCACTTTTTGGTCCAAAACGAAAGTTAGTATATTCCAAATTTTAACATGAGTGCTGTCTGATATTCAAGCACTTATTGAAATGCTCTGTGGAGCGGGAGGTCTGCCACCCAAAGCGCTATGTGGTCTTACCGTATTATAGTATTTTGTCCACCTTTGTGTCAAAACTTTTGCTTCAAATAAATTACCGAATATTTCACCATTTAAGAATTCATCCCTCATTCTGGAATTGAAGCTTTCGCAATAACCATTTTCCCAAGGGCTACCCGGTTCTATAAAAGTTGTGATAACACCGACATCAGAAAGCCATTTCATTAACCTTTTTGCTGTGAACTCACTTCCATTGTCACTTCTCAAATATTCAGGTGTACCTCTGGAAACCATCAATTCTGATAATATTTCAATAATATCGTTGTTGCGGAATCTTCTCCGAACGACACTCGCCAGACATTCGCGTGAATATTCATCTATGATATTTAAAATTCTTATGCTTTTACCATCCACTGTTTTATCATGGACAAAATCATAGCTCCATACGTGGTTTTTATACTCAGGCCGCAATCTTACACAACTACCATCATTGAGCCACAGTCTTCTTCTTTTAATCTGTTTCTTTGGTAATTTAAGTCCTTCTTCCCGCCAGATCCGTTCTACTCGCTTGTGATTGATTTTTATACCTTGATTATTCATCATGTTAGTTACCATCCGATAACCAACTCTGCCGTAATTACTGGCTTTGTATATGATTTCTTTTCGAACCTCATCTTCATCTTCTCTTTGTACAGGTTCGTATCTGTATGCAGTTCTATTTATATCCAGCACCGTACATGCCCGCCGTTCTGAAACTTTATGTTCCTTTATTACATATTCGACAGCCGCATTACGCTTATACGGGCTCAGAAGTTTTTTGAGTTTACATCCTTGAGTATTTCTATATCCAGTGCCTGATTGGCTATTATCCGTTTTAATCTTGCGTTTTCTTTCTCTAATAATTTGAGCTTTTTGGCATCATCTGAGCTCATGCTTCCATATTGTTTTCGCCATCTGTAATATGTCTGCTCTGTTATTTCTTCGCTCCGTACTGCTTCTGCCACTGTTTTACCCTGTCCGCACAGTACTTCAATTTTCCTCAGTTTTAAAATTATCTGCTCTGTCGTGTATTTCTTTTTTGCCATTTTTTGTTTCTCCTTGTTAGTATTTTTTTGACCTTCTCCCGAAAAACTGGTCTGATCAAAAAGTCATGATTTTTGATATAATAGACAAGTTGAAAGGGGTAAAAAATGAAGACCAGCAGATTTACAGAGCAACAAATAGCATTTGCGTTAAAGCAAGCGGAAACAGGAACGCCGGTAAATGAAGTAATCAGAAAAATGGGGATATCAGAGCAGACATTTTACAGGTGGAAAAAGAAATACAACGGATTAATGCCAAGTGACTTAAAGAAGCTAAAGCAGCTTGAAGAGGAGAATCGGCAATTAAAGAAACTGGTAGCTGATTTAAGCTTGGATAAACAAATGCTGCAGGACGTACTATCAAAAAAGTTCTAAAGCCTGAATCCAAACGAGAAGCAGTAAAATGGCTTCAGGCACAATACGATATAAGCGAAGTACGTGGCTGCAAAGTTATTCAGATGTACAGATCAACATACAGATATGAAAGCAAAGCACAAGATCAAACAGCATTAAAAATGAGAATAAAAGAAATAGCATCTACAAGAGTTAGATATGGGTACAAACGAATTCATATATTATTGAGACGTGAAGGATGGCAGATAAATCATAAAAGAGTATACAGGATATACCGAGAAGAAGGCTTAAATCTACGCCATAAGAGCAAAAGAAAGAAAGTATCTGGAGTACGTATACCAAGGGAAGAAGTTAGCGCCAGAAACGAATGTTGGGCTATGGACTTCGTATCAGACTCCCTATACAACGGTAAAAGATTCAGAGCTTTAACGATTATTGATATCTACACCCGTGAATGTCTTCAAATATATGCAAACCAAAGAATCCGAGGATATAGCGTAGTTGAAGAACTAGACAGAATAACAGCCAGAAGAGGATTCCCGCAAAAGATAAGAGTAGACAATGGCCCTGAATTTATTTCAAAAGCACTGGATGCATGGGCCTATCATAATGGAGTTAAGCTTGATTTTTCAAGGCCCGGTAAGCCAACGGATAACGCATATATTGAATCATTTAATGGCAGTCTTAGAGATGAGTGTTTAAATACAAATTGGTTCTTGTCAATTGAAGACGCAAGAGATAAACTTAGTACATGGCAAAATGACTATAACGAGTACCGTCCGCACAGTTCTTTAAACAATTTGACACCGGCTGAATATGCCGCCAGAGCGGGCTGAAATAGTTCAAAATCTGACTTTTTGCCCTGACCGATTTTCGGGGAACCCTCATTTTTATTTTATACTAACTTTTAAATTGGCACAATTTTCGGGGGGCACTCCAATATTCCTTTCCTGCTTTAGGTACTTCATTCTGGGTCGTACTTCTTGGGTGTCACAATATGACAGGGGTGGGTGTCGTAATATGACACGGGGTAACGGGTGCACTTTTTGCGTGTTATAAAAATAGGGGTGTCAAAATACGACACGGGGCATTTAGTCCGGCAATTCAGAGTATTCCTCTTTATATGGTTTAGGAAATATCAAATAATCATTACTAGTTTGCCCGTTATTCTCTCTATACCTGAATGTCCTGACCAGAAGGTTTGCCGCTTCAAGCTCTCGCAGCGCCTTACCTGTAGATGTCCTGCCCATGGAGCACGCTTCCATCATATTTCGCTTGGAGGGGAAACTATGAGAAGTACTGTCAGCGCATCTGCAAAGGTATGTATACAATATCTTCGCATGAATTGAAAGGCCTGACTTGTAAATCATATTATATGAGTAAAACCAGTCCTTCCTTTCTACTTTTTGTATCTTCATTTTTGGCTGCCTCTCTTAACCGAGTTATACGAAACTCCCATTATTAAAACAGCTATAATGAAACAAAGTATACCGATAAAATAATTTGCCTTAGGATATTCCTGCCCGGTCTTAGGTATAGCAACCTCAGTCCAGCCACCTTCACTCATCTCGTCATCGTACCAGTACGTGATAGTAAGCTTCCCGTTTACCAAAACATTGCTTGCCGGATAATCCGCCTTAACAAATGAGTAGTCAGATAGCTCTTTCTTATCCAAGCCCTTACTCTCTATCAAATTCAAATATGGCAAGCCTACCCAGTCACTATATACATATGAATCATACAGTTCATGACCATAATCCAAATGCCGGAAAAACACTTCCACTCTGCCGGAAAGAGGCATGTTTTGTATGTTTAGCTCTATAGTTTGCCCATCTTCACTTATGCTAAATTGATATTTCACATCATCCGAAATGTACCCGTCATGGGATTCCAACTCTCGTATATAGTACTTCCCATAAACCAAATCCGAAGAAAGTGCTATTCCATTTTCATCTGTAATGATTTCTTGAATCAGGTTATCATCCTTATCATAAACGCCGAACTTAACTCCTTCCAACGGATTACCACTTATAGGCTCATTCTTCGTTATTTCAATCTTACTCTTTATTATCTCATTCGATATATCAAAATGAATAATTTGATTATTCGTTGCTATACTGAAAGGATATACTTCATCACTCAACATATAACCTTCAGGTGCTGAAATCTCTTGCAAATAGTAATCTCCATATAGAAGAGATGCACTTATTACATAACCATCTCGATCAGTCGTAATTTCTTCTAATAAATTATCACTATCGTCATAAATGCCGAATAAAGCGCCGCTTAGCCTTTCTCCGGTCTCTGAATCCGCCTTAATAATTTCAACCTTGCCTTTTATCGGATCATTGGCAATATCAAGAGTTATAGTTTCTTCATCATTTAATATCTGAAAAGAATACAATTCTCCATTTAAAACATATCCTTCAGGAGCTTCAATTTCCTTTATATAATAATCTCCATATTCAAGCGCGCTGCTTATTGCATAACCATTACTATTAGTCGTAAGAGTCTCAACCATCTCATCCTGAGAATCGTATAATTCAAATACCGCTCCTTCAAGTAATGCCCCGGTATCGATATCAGTCTTTATAACTTCCACATATCCATATATCTTTTCATTTACAATCTCAATCTCAACTGTTGCGCAATTTTCATCTATGCTGAATGCTATAGCTTCTTCATTTAGCGCGTATCCTTCGGGCGCTGATATTTCCTTTAGATAATACCTACCGTAAATCAAATCAGAGCTTATGGCTATACCATTTGAATCTGTCGTTAATTCTTCGATGATGCTATCATCCGTATCGTAGATGCCAAATACAGCGCCTTCGAGCGGATTGCCCTCTTCGTCTTCCTTTATGACTTTCACCTTACCCCTGATAAGAGTATTGTATACAGTAAGCTCTATGGTTTCATCATTATCAGTAATCGAAAAAGGAATCTTCTCATCATTCAGTATATATCCTACGGGGGCTGATACTTCTTGTATATAATAGTCTCCATAAACTAGGTAATTGCTTTTAGCTATCCCCTGCCCGTCCGTTATAATCTCCTGTATCAGATTATCTCCAGCATCGTATATACCGAATAATACATCTTTGAGCGGATTATCCTGTTCACCTATCTTTAAAATGGAGACTTTACCTTTTATCGGGTCATTATAAATAGATATCTCAATATTTTGGCCGGTATCCATTATAGAAAACGGATAAGTTTCATTATCCAGGGTATACCCTTCAGGCGCTTCAATCTCCTTTATGTAATAATCACCCGGTATGAGGTTACCGTTTACAGCCTGACCATTGCTATCAGTAGTCAGCTGTTCAACCAGAGAATCATCAGAAGCGGAATATATACCGAAAACAGCACCTTCCAGCAGGATATTAACGGTTTCTCCATGCTTAGTGATTGTTACCATCGAAACATCGGATTCAAAGCTTAGATCACCGGTTGCGACACTGACCATTCTGTCCACCACAGGAACCGCTACAGACTGTTTGCCGCCCGAATCATCAAGCCAGTATATGTTCGTGGCACTGCGGTTATCATAACCAGTAAAAATATTTGCTGCGTTTATGCTCTCACCTATCATTTCAATAGGCGCGATAATAGTAAGAACATCACCATTTTCTCCAGTATATCCCGTTATACTCACACCTTCCGGCAAAGCATCTTCATTAATACTATACCCACCACCCAGCACACCGCATTCAACAGTGGTCTGCCCTACAAGCTTGTTCCCTTCTATATGCATTTCTATTACTTCAGGACTGGTCCTTACATAATGTGATATAACAGAACCGTTACGCGCCTTATCAAGCAGCTGCTTATAAAAATTAAACGTACTCTGTGCTGCTGAGTTTTTAGGTCGTACCGCCCCGTTTGACTGCAGCATGAAATCATAGCCGATGCCCGCACTTTCCCTTAGCCATGAACGAATGGCATTGGCGGTCGCGTATTTTATTTGCTGATCCGTAAGCCCTGCATTCCTGTACGGGTAGCTATGTTCCATGATAGCGATGAGCCCCTGATATGTCCTATCTGAATATACTGCCTGAGGGTCGAACTCACCGTATGCCACATTATGCGGGCTGTCTGCTTTATGGTCCAGACAGTATGCTACTTCCCCTGTTTCCACTACCCAGTGCGGCGGTGTTTTTAAATCACGCCATCTATTCTCACCAAGATAGCTAGCGTCAAATTCAAAGAAATTACCGCCATCAGCAGCAGAGCCACTTTCTATATGCGGAGTGCTTGGCGGTACCGCATATGCTGGAATGTCCACCAAGGCAAATGCATATATCATTATGAGCAGTAAAGCTGTTACTTTTTTTAGCTTTCTCATCTTTTCCTCCCAAACAAAAAGCCCACAAAAGTGAGCTTAAACATTGTTGTTTTATTAATTATTTTATCTACAGCAGTGACACTATAAATATAAGTTCGTGCATGGACGAATAACTGCCATCGAACGCTAAACCATGATTGCATGATAGTCTCAATGTGCCAATACCACCGCTTGCAAGCGCACCGATGTAATCATTGTCAATCTCTAACGCATATAAAGGCAGAACCTGCTGTGATATAAGCCACTGGCTTTCATCCGCATAATCTAAGCCGAGTGATATATACTGCTGTGATTCTTGAATATTAAGAGTATCCCAATCAAAGCTGTCGGGCATTACGTCTTCGAATACGATATCCCCTTCGGTGCTTGCCTTGAACGATTCTATCGTTATTTTAACCGGTACCAGTGAATTGTTTTGTATCTCGATATCGGAGCATATAAAGCTTTCTTCCAGATTGGGATTAATCGAATATGAAATGTTAAGTGGATGTGTTACGGATATCTCCAACGCATTGATAGAGCCCACTACAGGAACAGTACTCAACACATCACCAGTACCCGTTATAGTTTTCATTACATTATTATATATGGAATACGGTGAAAGCATATCAGTTATGGACCCAGAACCTATCTGTCCGTATCCATTTTCGCCCCAGCCGGATATTATGCCCTGGCTATCAACTGCAAATACTGAGTTCTCTACCTTTTCAACTAATGAGATTTCGGATATTCCATTGATAATAGCTGGAACGCTTACAGTGCTTACTGTGCCTATGCCCAATTGTCCCGATGTGTTGCAGCCCCATGCATACAAATCACCATCCGTATTTACAGCATACATGGAATTGTCGCCATTATATATTTCTGTTATATTATTACCTAATGCATTTATCTTCTGTGGAGTAGGAATCCTGCCAGTACTTCCCGTACCTGCTTCACCTGTAGGGTTCTTACCCCATGAATACACACCACCATCTTTCCCTAAAGCAATACTTGTATGCCCATTGAATATAAAACTATCAATTTGAGGAATATTGCTTGTCACTGTCGGTATACCTTTATCGAATAATCCACCATTGCCTAATTGGCAGTTTGAGTTATCTCCCCAACCATACAAAGTGCCATTGCTTGTAATTGCAAAGCATGTATACTGCCCTATTATCAATTCATCAATTTTTTCGTTTAAATCGGAAAGAATCCATACCCTTACAGGCAGCCTGTTTCTCTCGGAATAAGTGCCAAGCTCTCCATTCCAGCCTTCGCCCCATGAATATACTTCCTGATAGTTATCGCATATGGCAAACGATGTTGTTCCGTTTGTAATTACTTCATCAACATTATTTAGGTCAACAATTTGAACAGGTGTGGTCTGTGCAGTTAGAGCTGTACCATTCCCCATTTGATAATCTCCGGCTTTTCCCCAAGCATAAACATATCCGTCTTCTGTTAAGGCGAATACAGTTTGTCCGCCGCAGACTATTTCTCTAACATTATTGAGCCCACTTATCTTATATGGTGTTGTCTGAGTGATTTTACTTCCATTGCCTACCTGTCCGTAATCATTCTGTCCCCACGCATATACATAACCATCTGATGTTCTGGCATACACGGTAAGGTCCTGTATGATTATCTCTTCTACGTCCTGCAGACCCGGTATCTGAGTAGGTATCAGCTGATTTGTAGTGTTTCCCAAGCCCAACTGCCTGTATCCGTTATAGCCCCAAGCATAGACATTACCTTCATAATCTATGGCAAAGAAAAATTCACGGCTTGCAATAGCAGGTATTATTTCTTTTATATCGCGTAGACCAGCTATCGTAACAGGCGAATGCACATCTTCAGTTGTTCCTATGCCAAGTTCCCCTTTATCATTCCTGCCCCAGCCCTTAACCGTACCGTCAGGCTGTATAATAAAAGTTGTATTCCCATTTGATATAATCTGTACATTGCCAAGGCCGGCAGCATTTACGGTCACAGCAGGCATTGAAAATATCAGTATTATAAAAAGAATGTATAATAGCTTTTTCATTTCTTCCTCCTTAAAAAGAGTAAAAAAGTATGGCCATAAGTCATCCGGTAAAGGGAACGGCCATACTTCAAATTAGTTTACTTTGTTATTTCATATTAAGCTTTACACCAGATTGAACATGAATATCAAGCTGTGCATTGCGGTATACGCCTGGTCGAATGCCAGGCCATGCTCCGCTACAAGCGATAGTGAGCCCATCGCATTATTATTTAACGTGCCGAACAAAATTGGCACACCATCAGCGGCGTAATACGTATTCTCGTTGTATCCGGTGTTCCACTCCATAGCGCTCTGTATCTGCAAACCCAAAGCAATAAACTCTTTGGAATCCGCTTTATTGAGATTACCCCAGTCCTTATCGGCTACGCCGACATCTACAAATTGAATAGTACCTCCTGCAGATGAAAGAAACGACTGCACGGTTACATTGACCGGCACCAAGGTATTGTTTACCAGAGTGATATCAGGTGCTACAATATCATCCGTCAGTCCGCTGTTAGGGTCGATAGTATATGCCACTGTTGCCGGATGCGTCACCGATATGGTAATTGCAGATATCGAGCCTTCGACAGGTACGGTTGCGGTCACGTCACCTGTACCGTCAGTTGTAGTGTTATCCGCAAACGCGGGCACTGCCGAGAAAGCAAAAATGGCCATAGCGGCCATTAGGATTGTAAGTATTCTTTTGATTTTAAGTTTCATGTATTTCCTCCAAATTTAAATATTATATTTTTCCGGTTGTACCGGATGACTTCGTATTATCAATTCACAGTAAGGTGTATCCTGTACCCCGCCTTGCTTATGAATTCCTTTGTTTCAATGTCATAGTAGTCAAGGTATGCTATTATTTCATAATCTCCCGCTTCAACATCCTGCAGGAGCTCTATTCCCGTAATATGCTGGTCGGGATATATGGGCGTTGACTTGGCGATAAGGATATCATCAAAGTATACTTCAGCCTGCATGATGACCGTATTGTCCGCCGGGTTTTCTACAATCCATTCGCCTATCGTTCCGGCTAAGCCTGACTTGAACGTAATATTCGAGCTCAGTTTATCCGTTACTATAAGCTGCTGTTTTTCAAGCTCAGCCAGTAGCGCGTCCCTATCTGCCTGCTCCGCTTCGCCTTCCAGGGAACTGCCTTCGTCTTCCAAGTATACGGGAGTTGTTTCAGGTTCATTAAAAGTCCATTGTCCGGAACAGCTTTTAAAGCATATAAAGACTGCTATCGCTATCAAGACAATCAGCAGAACTATTAAAAATACTATCCTTTTCCTGTCCCAAAGTTTTAATGTGTCTTTTTCTTTGTTATTTTTCATAATTTCCTCCATTTTTAGTATTAAAAAAGGCCTTTCGGCCTTAAATGATTTCTGTGTTATTTAAGTGTGGGGTTTCTTCTCCTTCCTTTTCCTGAGAAACACAACCAAACCGCAAAGCGCTATAATCCCTGAGCTTGTGCCTACGATTACTGCGGCTGTATTATTCTTTTCCTGTACTTCTTCATAAGTTGCAATTGCTTTTACGGTATATTCGGTGCCCCCTTCTATTTGTTTGGATAATTCTCCTTCATAAATTGCAGTAGCGTCATAAACAAGCATATCCGGTATATCAAAGGTTCCGAAATATATGGCTGCATATCCTGTCACATATCTTTTAACCGTATAACCGGCCAATCTTGAGGTAACTCCGTCCTCTGTAGCCGTTTTACTAAGCCATTCACTGCCCGTTATTTTATGTATTGGTGTGGATAATCCCATTTGGTTAAGCAGCTTCTCTTCTATCCCCTCGTATGTAGGCTTACTCTCCGAGAATGAAAGCCTTGTTGCATCATTTAACAGATATTCTTCTTCATAAATGGATCTATGTATGTGCTCTACTACTATGTTTTCTTCCCAGTACGGTTTTGTGGTTTCCTTAAGCTTTTGAAATTGCAACGTTACAAGCACATCGCAATTAGTTTCTTCGTCATGGTAGAGTGCGTCGAGTTCGGATGCCGGAGTTGGCTCTTCCGACTGCAATCCAAAATCATATTCAACCTTATGGCTCGCTGTTCTGCCAGTGACAATCCTTTCTGTATATACTTTTTCCTTTAAAGGAATGCTTCCCAAATATCCGTCCTCGTCGATTGCTACTTCATCCTCGAATATCGAATCGTCATCCTTTTCAGCACCTTCAATAAAAACCTCTTGTAAAAATGTTTCTGTTTGGGTTTCGTATAATGTTTCCTCATTCAGTATTTGATATTCTATGCCCCGCAGAATGTACTTGATTTCATCTTCGTTTATCGTTTCTGGTACATCATAGTCGAACTCTTCGGATTTAGTTGTAAATTCATATTCCTTTATAATGGTTTTAGTTTCGTCAGCCGCATATACGGTGGTACATAATAAGAGTAGTGTTATGAGTAAAAGTGCTGTCTTCTTTTTCATTTTAAAATCCTTTCTTTATTTGATTAGGTTCACTAGCTCAAGCAGTCTGTTACGGATATCTGCGTTAATCAAAGCGGTAAGCCCGATACTGGACAGGAAGAAAAGAAGGATATATACAATCACACGAAATACACCGGCAATACCACGAAATATGGTTGAAAGTACACTTTCCTTCTCGTTCTGATTTATTACTATTACCTTTTCTTCATTCTCGGGTTTTACAGGTTGCTTCTTTTCCTCCTTGTACTTCTTGTAGAAACCGGTTTTGATCTTCCCTTTTTTCATTTGACCAGCCTCCTGACAAGACTTTGAAAACCTTTAATTTCTGTCTTTTCCTCATGCATATATTCCGCAAATATGCCTCTATACACTTTCTGATTAACGGCCTGATCAATTAATTGCGGTAAATATTCCGAAAAGTACGTTCTGTCACTGCACTTGCCCATCAGTTTTCTTATCTCGTTTTCCATATCCTTCGAGGTAAAACTGAATACGAAATGTATATCATCGCAGCCTTCAATACTTTTAAAAACTTGCATAATGCATGGCGCTTCCCACGGCTTCGAACCAACGCACACTATTTTTATGTCTTTCAATAGGAACTGTTTTGTATCCGTTTCTTCGAACATACCAAGGTCATATACGAGAAAGTCATAGCCGCCTTTTAATATGCTTGGGATATCGGGCTCCGGAAAGATGTCTATCCCCTGATATGTAATAGAACTGTTCTTATTGAGTTTTGCATCATAGAAATCATTAAGCATTTCCATATGGCCGTGCCCGTTGTCTTCTATATAGCAGGCGGAATATCCGTTTTCGTTCAGAAATTTTGTTATATTGAGCGCCTGTACTGTAGTGCCTATCCTATGTAAAGCGCCGCAAATACCAACCGATATCATTTGTTTTATATTTTGCTTCTGTATTATGACTTTTGGTGATTTGGTATTCGTTTCGGCCTGTAACCTATATTTAATCGCATCCTTGTACTGCATACCGGTAGTGAGGCTTCTTGATATCTCTTCATGCAAGGCTTTCGTTTTATCCGCCGTTATTATGTTATATATCCCCTCTGCAAACAGCCTGCCCAAAATAGATGTATCGTTCGAATAACCCGGAGCCAAAATAATAATGCGGATATCATACATGCTTTTTATGCCCACGATCGTGTTTATGATTTCATCATCCGAATCCTTCAGGCAGGCTAGGTCTATTGCGATATACTGATAACAGTTCATATTGCTCATATCCTGAATTACGAACTTGCTTAATTGGAACTCGCCGTTTATCTGTTTCAGCACAATTGCAGTCTCTTCACATGGTTTATCTAATATGCCCATATTACGGTTAGAGGTCATATACAAAAGGAGCATTATAATTGCCCCCTAGTCTCATATGAATATTTTGTTGTAGTATCTGGAATTACATCGAAGTCCTTTTTATGATAACCGTTGATTAGCAGAATTATGCCAAGTATTAAAGCTACCAAATATATCAAAAGCTCTATAACCTGTTTTTGTTTATTCATGTTATCCCCCCTCCTCTTTGAGCAAAATTACGGGCCGCCTCAGGTACCTGAATGTCGGTGAAAACGAAGAGACTGCAACTCCGTAATTTCCAGATGAGCAATGTGCAACAAGCGGCTTACCGTCCGAATCAAAACCAACCACTACTCCTACGTGATTTACTCCTGTTCCGGGTACGGATTTGAATGCCAGATCCCCTACTTGTGCCGAATATGTCGATACCGGTATCGAATACTCCCATTGCATATTTGTACCTGATCCAAGGTATTCGGATACTATATCTTTCGATATACCACTATTGATAAACACCCATGCGACATATCCGCTGCAATCAAGACCATATGGCCTTTGAGTGCCTGTTGTAGTACTTCCCGGACTGGTTACTGTTTTCAATGTGCCCCACTCAGGGCACATCCCTATTTCGTTATACTTACCACCCCAGAAGTAACTTACCTTGCCTATCAGTGATTTAGCCGTTGTCGGTATATTTGCGGCTTTCAGATAAATATCCGCCGGCAGCTTCGACAGTATTTCTGAGATCTGTTCGTCCGAAAGCATGGAAGTGTTTCCGCCCGAAGATGAAAAAAGAGCGGCATACTCACCGCTCATCATGTCTTCCAATACCATCAGCTGATTTTCCGTAAACTCGAATTCTGCCAGCATATCCTGATATGACAGACAAGTTAAATATATGTTCTTAATCTTGTACGGCTCGGGTGTTGAGGTTGCTGTAGGCGTTTGATAGTCATCTGTTGGATACGACGTTTCTTCCGGTACTGGCGTTGCTGTTATTTCCGGCGTAGGTGTAGGTACAGGCAGTGGATAGTTCTCATCGTCCCATGGTATTTCAATAATCTCTGTTTCTATATAGTTCATTTGCCAGTACAGTGTTTTGAGTTCTTCCACCTGTACTTCGGATAGTATTGCTACCTGCGATGCTTCCTCCGTTTCAATCATGTTGTTATCTACTGAAAACAAAGCCAAGACATGCCCGGAATTGTTTATCTCTTCACCTTCGCTGCCCATATAAACCACGTTTACTTCATCAACATCGTCCAAACTCTTTTCATATTCGATCTTATCCATAAGTTCGGCATACAATTCGTTCATCGTTTCGATTATCGGTGCTTCCGTTTCGGCTCCTTCTGTCTGTGATGTGCCGAACAATATAGCAAAAGGAGAAGACAGTACAACGAGTATTAATATCAATGGTATTGATAAAGCTATCAGTATCTTCTGCCTTAGTTTCTTATCGGTAAGAACCTTTTGCGCAACCGTAAGTATAGCTTTAACTGTAGCCGGATCGAGCGCCATATTAAATACCTCCCTATATCAAAAAAGCACATGCCGTTGCATGTGCCTTTAAGATTATTTTACTTTTGTTCTATCTTTTCTTTTTCAAGCCTTTGATTCTGCCTTTAGGGGTTCCTTCCCAAAGAATAAGGAATATGCTCAGCAGGAGTATGCCAATTCCCATAGGCAGCATTACCGGCGCAAAGTCTCTCCAGGCGGTTATCATCATTACGCCAAGGAAGATGAATACTATATACAATCTAAACAGCCATTTATTCATAAAAAATCTCCTTTTCGTTTTCTATCTTCATTATGAATAATGAAAGATAGGAAATGCAAATTTGAGTTCATTTTTTTATCTGCCGCCGCCTTTTCCTATCAGATTCATCTTATAGTCCGGCACCATGAACCAGATGTGAAGCCGTTTTGAGCCTATCATACACAGGGCATGTCCGCGTCTCTTAGAATACACGAGCTCCTGTTCGGAATCGGTTAAGTGATAAAGCGATATGATGTCTTCCAAATCTCTGCCGTCACAACCCATTATCACCTTATATGACGGCATATCAAGTAATGGCTGGCCGTACATGCGAACCGACGGATCAAGGAAATCAACCAAACTGTGGGATATGATTGCTATTCCCGATTCATACTTTCGGGCGCGTTTCGCCACATTTCTTAAGAACACAAGCGACTGCGGCACATTGGGATCTATCATAAGATATGCTTCGTCAGCTATCAGCATTACTTTCTCCGTTCTGTCACGGCTCATCTGCTCCCATGCCCAGCCGAGTATGTTAAAATACTGTGTTCTTTTAATCTTGTCTTCAGTATTCTGTAAGTCATGCGTATCAAGGCATATGACTTTGGAATTGGCTTTTATAGTCGTTACCCCGTTCCACAGAAACGAATCGCTGCCTAACGCTATATCTCTGAGAAGTGCCGATAGTGTTTCATACTCCTTATTCTTTGTCTTTTCATATCTAAGTTTGATAAGTGCATACAAATCACCGAATGTCGGGAACTCATTATTTATCCTATTCTTGATTTCGGTGTCCCATGTAATGCCGAAATCGCAGTAAAGGTGTATCAATGTTTCCTTAAGTAATGCTTTTTGTATATCTGATAATGTGGGCAGATACAGGTTAAAGAATATATCCAGTGTTTTCATGTGCAGCGCCAAGTCGCCCATGCCGTTGCCTTCGTCGATATACAGCTTATCCATTTCATCATCATCGTCCCTGGGAGCCGGTTTTACCTGCAAGGGATTTATCCTGCCGCCGCTGCCGCCGCCGCAGTTTATCCAGTCGCCGTTCAAGTTATGGCACAGGTCTTTATACTCGCTTTCCGGGTCCGCAATTATTATTTTCGTACCCATCATATACTCGGATAGTATGATATTCTTGATTGCTGTTGACTTACCCTGGCCGGAGTGTCCAAGTATTACGATATTCGAATTTGTTCTGTCTCCGCCGCGTTTCCACAGGTCGAGTACTATCATACCGCCGTGTGCGTCCATTGCAAACCATGTGCCTTCGCCATCATTGTAACCGGAACTTGCAAACGGGAAACCTCCAATGAAAGTGGATAGCGGCACAATTCTTTGCGTTATATCTATTATCTTCTGCTGCGGTGTGTGGTAAGGCGACAGCATTTTGAATGATTCCTTCTGTAGATTAGGCAGCGGCCTTATCTTACACCTTATCGATGAATACAGGCCTTCCACTCTTCTGCATAGTTTTTCGAATCGTCTTGTATCGTTATCTATGGGCATAACAAGGTTTGTCATATATCCGACGGTTTCTCCATTCTGGTCTATTTGTGTCAGTATCCGTTCTCCGTCTTCGATACCACGCTCCGCCCTTTTCTCCGTTAATGGGTCGCGGGTAGATTGAACGATGCTTCGGTTCTGTATGATGTTCTTTGATATGCTTTCTACCAGCAATGTATTATCAGCCGGCATGAATGTCTGGGATATGATAGTGCCCGGAGTGTTTGATACCTTTGACAACCAGCCTGTTTCCACAGTCGGCGGGTACTTGGCAACACCGAATATCTTGCCTGTAAACTCGCCTATGTTTAGACTTGTTCTTTTAAACTCAAGTCCCATCGGCGTTACTATATTGAGCAGTGCGGGATTGACTGCATTCTGGTTCTGTTTTGTTTTCTTCATCGTATTCCCCCTATTACCGGTATCGTGGCATTAAAGTCGTTGTCTTCGGCATCCAAGTGGCCGCTTTGCGGATGTGCGAAGAGTTTCACCAGATGGTATATCCCATTCTGGTCCAGCACATCCGCATTGACACCGCACGACTGAAACTTATATGCCAGCTCCGTTGCCCTGCGTTTCAATATCAATTCGCTGTCATCGGTTAAGCGTTCCCATACAATCACAAAGAACTGCCGCTCTATTATTTCACCCGATAGTGCAAAACTCGCTATCTGGTTTATCTCTTCGTTTATCAGTCTTCTTCGGATATTATCGGATGTAGTATTGAGCACATCATAAAGCTGGTTTTTTAGTTTGCTCATATCCACCACTTGAGATATTGCAAAGAACTTGAACGGTTTTGTCTCGCTGGAGAGCTCCGCAGTCAGTGTATTTATGAGTATCCTTTTCTCATTATCCGATAACAGGTCTACACTTATCGGCCATAGTCTTATATATGAAAATATATGATTGTCTATGGTATACATAATGCTGCCCTTTATGTCACGTATATTGATAAACTCGTTGGCTGTTTGAGTTTTGATATCCGGTTTCTCTTTCTTTTTAAACATCGCCCCACTCCTTCATGTATTTATATTCGTATCTCTGCTGGTCTCCGGCAAATCTAATCATGTTTTTTAGCTGGTCATACACCGACTGATTATTCTTATCCTTTGTGGTGCACATAACGCTTCCGGCTATACCTACAAGTATGAACACGATAAAGAAAGTAACGCTGTGGTTTATGCCATATATTACAAAAGCTATCAGGATGATAGCTGCTGTTGAGATAAGAGTCTGGATTATCTCGTGTTTCCCGAATCCTTCGAATATCTCGGATTTCGTTTTTACGTTGTTTGGTATATATAGTGTCAGTTTATTTTCATCCATAAAATCTCCTCATGTATAATAGTTCACTATTACTGCCTTTATCACCCACACGCATTCGGCTATGATGTAGAAGACAACCGTATTCATTGCCCGCTTCTTATACATTACCGAATCTTCGTCAGCTGATATCATCCTGAACAGGCAGTAACATAATCTAAAGGCGGCACCTGCTCTTATAAGCCAGATTACCGTCTTTGATACTTCGTCAATAATTTGCATATCTTCTTCCTACTTTCTTATCACGGCCTTTGCCATAGAGTATATCCTTGATGTGTAGTAAATCTTATTCATCATCCCTCCGCCTCCGTTGCCGGTCATGAGTATGAAGTCGCTCAAAAATCTCGGTGTTTTGAGCGCCAAGGACATGCACGCTATACCCCAGAAGATCTTACCGTTGAGCATCATGCCTATACCCAGTTTGCACAGTGATATCTGTATCACCACAGCTATTGTTGACTGAAAGAACTTCTTCAGATACGGCCCAAACACACCTTTATCGCTGTCGATTAGACCCACACACGCAAAAGGGACTCCTATTCTCAGTATCAGTATCTCTATACCGCGGGTCAGGAACTGTATATACAGTACAAAGAACAGGATAAAGAATATGAGCGATACTATCCCGGTAAATATACCTGCTGTTGTTATGCCTGTAACCAATGCGCCAAAGTCCATTGATGTACCTGCACCTATTGCCACAAGCAATTGGTCGGTAAGCTCCGATACCACATCTGCAAGAAGGTTATATAACGTGGGGAAGCATACGGATACTGCCATTGCTCTTAAAAAGTTGGTTAATATAAAAAACGGGTCTGCATCCGCATCCCCGTCTGTCCATCCGACATATGTATCAAAACCTTTTTTCAGAAATTTCAGTACTATCACCGATATCCCGAATGAGAAGAATATATCGTACACACTGCTAAACCAATTCGTTCCCGTTGCCGCTGTCATGTAGTTTTCCGCTTGCAGCGCTATTGGCACTATGCTGGTTAATATATCATCTAAAAAAGGCAATGCTGCGGACAGTATTGCGCTTATAAGTATCGTTATTACTATTGCCAAGGGGGACCTCCACTTCCTCTAACATCTAACTATTAGCGAGATTTTTCCACTCTTCATATGAATAGTACTTTGTCAATTTATATTCTGCTTCATAAAGGGCGCTAAATAGCTTTCCATCAATTGAACAATTGGTTGGAACCATAAATCCAAAAGCAGATGCTTCATAAATACTAGGTGTGAAAAAATTGGAATATATCTTGTTCTTGTAGTTCTTATTTCTTACTAAATCTACATAATGAGCATCTTTCTTTATGTCTTCTTTTAAATTTCTATATTCATTACGAACTTTTTCTCGATCTATTCGCAATGTCTTTCTATCTAAGTAATCTCCTATCTCATCCATTAGTAACTGAACTCGCTCAATGTATTCAATCATACGAATTGCTAGTTCTTTATCGTTCATGAACTTGATTTCTTTTTGTAACATATTAACCTCCATATACTAAGAACTTATGAATCCAAAATTATATTTTCTTCTGCCTTAGCTACAATTTTAATCCAATCTGGTTCCTCCAAACAAATAAAGTCAGTATTAAATAGTTTTGAAACTTCAATAAACGAATTCCTCATGTTTTTTTCAATAATATTAGGTATTGACACTCCAATAACGTTAAAATTAAATGTTCCAACTTTAGTCATATACAACGAATAGACAAATTGTGACATTACTCCTTTAATAAATTCATTTCCTCTTCCGACTTCTTTTTTCACATTAGCTTTACTCTTAAAGTGAATTCCTATTCTCAATTCATCTCCACTCTCTAGAAACTCGTCAACATAACTAATATCTGCCTCCTCATTTCCATGATGTATGCCATTAAAAAACTCTTCTATAGCAAGACCATAAAGCCTTAGCAGACAAATGTTACCTGATTTCAAATCGCTCTCTGATAATGTCTTGCTTTTACATATAATGCAATCCGATTCTCTGGGATGGTAATCTTTAATAGGGCATTTCTCTTTTGCTTTACTTAAATACCCTCTTATTCTCCTTTCGTCTTGTTTACCAATTACAATAGTATTAATTTTACCCAAAGTTACCCATTTTTTCAGGTCATGAAGATGCATTTCTTTCCAATTATCCGCCACACTATTCTCAATGATTTTTATTTGACTAAAAGAGAATACAAAATAATTAAAATCTACAATGTCTCTAACTTTACT
Organism: Christensenellaceae bacterium; assembly: GCA_963675575.1. Classification (GTDB taxonomy): domain Bacteria; phylum Bacillota; class Clostridia; order Christensenellales; family UMGS416; genus JAGLOK01. Next base: position 867,317 of record OY776378.1, on the reverse strand, counting down.
ATTCAGCACATCTTTAATTTCTATTATTGTTTCTAAATCAGGGTAAATAAATATATGATTAAGAAAATCATTCATCTCAATAGTCGCACCGCATTCACACTTGAAATCATCAATATTTGTGCTGCTCTTGCATGATTTGCATATTAGTTTCGAGTTCAGCAGTTCGCTTTCATCAATTAATAAACTGCTACAATTTTTGCATTTATATATGCTCCTGCCACAATTTTCACATTCATATTCAAATATTAAATTCATTCCAAATCTTTTACTATGTTTAACTAAAGAATATAGAAAATCTCTATCCACAGTAAGTGCTTTTTCCTGGGTACTAAATGATATATATATATAAGATAGAAGCTTTGAGTAAAATTCAATTTCTAATCGATTAAGTCTGATTTTATTAAATGTATCTGCATTAAGTAACAGGAAATACCGGTATGATTCTGATTCTATAGACAAATCCAGTCGTACAGTTTCTTGGGTTAATTTCTCTATTATTTTTTTCGCTATTCGGAATACTTCAATTTTTTTCAATTTCGCCGGTGTCCATACTTTTGCATTCCTTCTGCTTAAACCGATCCCTGTAGTTACATAATCATTTTTTTTCATAAATGCTGAATATTGTTCTCTGCATTTAGATTCGTTTAATTCTTTAAAAACTGTTCTCTCACTCAATTCGTCATCAAATATCGTAATTGAACGCACATCTAAAAAGTCATTGCTTTTACTTGAAATAAGACTAAAAGAAGCATTTGATAACTTACTATTTGCTTGCAACTGCATTAACATACCTTCATCAATAATAGAAAATTGCAGAGTATATTCTGATAACATTGACACAGTATGTACAATGCCTTTTACAGAAAAATAATCTGATGTTGCTAAAATTGCATATCTAATAACTCCGTCGAAAAACCACATGATTGCCGTTTCTAAACTTTCAACAAAGTCAATTTCTCCCAAACGATCCGATTCTCTATCTGCAATAATATATTCAACTCTTTTTTTATACTGTATTACCATCTCTTTTATATCATTATTAATTTGATTTACTTCGCCTCTAAAAATAACACTAATCAGTTTACTTTTTTCAGGGAATTCAATTTCCTTCTCTTTTATAATAGTATCAATATTTTTATTTTCATAAGTGAGAATATATAATGACGGAGATCCGTTAAAAGGATATGAATCGTTTATTATTTGAAGCTTGCTAAGTGCTGAAGCTTTAGTTGAAATGAAATCAAGCAAATCACTTTTTTTATAACTATTTAATCTGCTACTAATTTTAGTGCTTTGCTTAATCGAGAAATTCTCACGAATTTCTGGATAAGGAAATTGGTCAATTATAATTTTTATTAATTCAGACTTCGGTATATTAAACATATCAACCTCTATTATTATCTTAAATTAAAATTCGTAATTATTGATTGCCTTAATTTTTTATTTAATTACCAACATCCTATTTTCTTATTATATTCTACATCATATCATTCTTTCCCACTCATATAAAGCAATTTATAGCATTTATTGTCATTGATAATATCCCACCAACAAATTCACAATCGCACTAGCCAGCACAGCGCCCACACAACATACAAGCGAAACCACAATCCTGTTGTTCCATTTCTTCGATTCCATCTCATCTGCCGCCGATTTACGGATAAGATAATACACAACTAAAAGAACTGTCACGATTGGTGCTAGTATCATTAGCCATTTTGTGAGGTCGCTGATCAGAGCTTCCGTGCCTGTTGCAAGCATCGAATTGTTGAAATCCGATGCAAATGCTGTTGTCTTTGTAAAAATGGTTGTTAAGAATGTAGTAATTGCTATTGCAAGTTTTCTTGTTTTCTTTGATATTTTCTTTATCATACTTTCCTCCAAGTTAATCTAATTCAGCAGGATAATATCCCGCTTTTTGTTCGTGATAGTAATTAGCTGTGCTGTTGAATCTGTTCCAAATGCCCCATAGTTTTATATCACATTGGTCTTTGGTTCTTTCCGGCCTGTTACTTTCACGTTCTGCTCTTATTTGAATATTGTGTTCTTCACCTCCCAAGACGAATAATTCATTAAACATATACTTTGATAAATCCGGCGCATTAAAAATGGCAGGATTGTTACGGGATGTAATTAAACTATATGGCCTGTCAATCATCCTTACTTCATCCGGTGTGAGTAACGCCCTTCCTGTCAGGTTTATGCTTGTCGATGAACTACCCGATGAATGTTTTCCATATGAACTGCTTTTAGAATGTGACGCTATCGTATAATTCCCAAGCCTTTTGCTTATCTCGTCCAATGTATGAATATCATCGGCACATAGGTATATCCATATCGCACAGTTGCCTTTTATAGTAGAGGCGTTTTCTCTTCCGTACTTTTCTTCTATCTGAGTCAGCGACTGTACAAACAGATTAAAGCGTATTCCTCTGCCTGCACCTACTGTAAGCTTATTTGCAAACGACGGTATCTCGGTAAAGTTACCGAACTCATCAAGAATGAAATTTACCCTTCTTTCAAGCCTGCCACCCCTGCTGTCCGCTACATTGACAAGCAATTCATAATGCTGTGATACAAAAAGACTTGCCAATGAATAATATGTCTCCTTTTCATCAGGGAGAATTATAAATATAGCTCTTTTTGTTCTCCCCGTATCTTCAGGTTTGAAATCACTTGCACATGTCATTGAATATATGTATGGATTAGTAAACAGTCTAAGAGTTGTAAGCGCCGCGGTAAAAAATGAACCCCTCGTGCGTGAGGGTGCCACATCCGATATCCCAAGCAATGCTTTTGCAGGATGTGTATCGTCAAGAGTTTTCATATATCTGTTTAAAGGCATGCTCTTTTCTGTTAAATGGCACATGTTGGCGATGAAATAATATACATTGGTCAGGTTCTGATATTCCGGCTTATCCTTATTGTCATAAACCACACATAAAATACTGCTTGCCATAACAGCCGCTTCTCCATCGTTCCATATCCTTTCACCTTTTGCCTTACCTACAAGAGAGTTCGTAATATCCCATGCATAATCAATAGCTTTCGGCATATTTTCCTCATTTATTGCATCTATGACATTTTGAAGAAAGTTGTATCTGCTGCTTTTCAACGGATTCTTAAAGTCGAGCGCTATCACTTCATAGCCCAAACTTTCAAGGAAAGGATAAGTGTATTGAAACAGCTCGCTTTTAGGGTCACTGATTATCATACTCTCTCCCGATAAGCCAATAAAACCTATGCTTGGAAGAACGACATTTCTGCTCTTACCGCTTCTGGTCGAACCTATACAAAGCGTATGTATATCATCTCCGATATAATATAGTTTTTCTTTCAGATTACCCTTTTTATTCATTCCAATAACAGTCCCACCTTTCTCAGGGAAAGAGCTTTTTAACAAGTTGTCTTTCTTTAAAATGTATGAGTCGAAATACTTATCAAAATCCATCATTTTCATCCACTCTGCAGAGCCATGCTGTTTCTGTCCCGCAGGAACCGGTGTAGAAACTTTATCCGTTATCTTTTTCAATTCCGTTTCATATGTTTTGTCCGCGTTATAAAACAACAGCACAAGAACACATAGAACAACTAATGCAAAGAAGCATAAAAAAAACAGCTGAGTTGTTTTGTCAGCCGTTATGATGCTGATGCAACTATTTATCCTCATTTTATCCAACTCCAGAGCTTTGTTTTTTATGCTCATATTTACAATGACGGATAAGTAAGCATTAATAATTAGCCCTGCCGGCAGTAATACAAGTAGAAGCAATATTTTCTTTTTCATATTTCAATCTCTTCCTCTCCTTCCATGCATTCATCAGATATATCCTTGTCTTCGGTTAAATTTATATTCTTGTAGTTGAATTCAAATATCCTTTCCGCGAGTATTTCCATCTGTCCTCTGGTATCTAAATCCAAATTAGAAGCCAGCGTTCCTTCTACAAGCCCTTTGTATATCACAGATAATTCATCATTGTTAAATATGCGTGCGGATTCTATTAATTCGCTTCTTTTCACAAAATCTTCTTTTGCAGAATCAAAGTTCGCAGTGTAATGCCCCCAGCACATTCCACCATTTGTTCCTTTACGCCATGTAACAAACTCAAATTCGTGCTCTATGCCCCTGTTATTGAATCTTTTCATTGCGAGAACCATATCATTATATTCAAGCAGGGTTTTATATCCGGAACTTAGACCTATTACTTTAAGCTCGGGTGCGCTTTTATATAATCTAGTCAGTTTCTCATATTCTTTTTTGTCCATAGCTACTCCTTACCTTTCATCTTGGCCCCAATCCAAAGATTTGATTTCAAGTTTTCTGGCGAGCTCAATCTTTGCCTGTTTTGATAATTCGCTGTTTTTCAGTCTGCCGATTTTAGCTCTGTTGCTGCTTAACCCACGGCTTAACATAAATACAATACTCAATATCAAATCTTCTGCTATTTCACGCTTATATACCTCATGCTTTTCCGTCCACTCTTGTTTATCAATATTCCTTTCGAGATTTGATAGCTGCTTTACTGCATTTAAAATCCTATTTCCGATACTTTTAAGAATTACAGCTTTCGCATACTCTCTGGCATCTTCCAAACTTTCGGGAGTATCAGCATAAATCTTCCTTACTTCTTCTGCCGCTTTAAGATATGAATGATAATTTGATTTGCATGCGGCGTTCGATTCTATGATATTCATTGAAGCTTTATCTATCTGCTCTTTTATATCCTTTGGCATGTATTCATATTTCAAAGCTCCTTTTTTCGGAACAATATCTTTTATACTCAATATTATTTGTGCGATATTTTGTAATTGATTATCCGAGAATTTAGGATTTATCATCTCTTCGTTGGCATAATCGGACGATATAGCAGAGAGTGTTTCCTTTATGTTTTTGATTTCTTTTTCATTCATGTTGTTTATTATCGAATTGAACTCATAAAAAAAAGGATGAAGCTCTGATTTCAAGTCTTTAAACGCTTCATCCTTCTGGTTATATAATTCTTTAAATAGATCGTGGAATATTTCTTTTGCGAATTGCCCTCTTATCCATTCCATTTTTTTATCAAATATATAATTAGGCAGATATGGGTCTTTTATCTCCTGATTTTTATCCCAGAATATAAGATGGCAATGGCTTTGGTCTTTTTTCATGTGATATGCCGCTATCCATTCAAGGTTTTCCCGCTTTATATTATTCGCCTTGGCCACATCATTCATTTTATCGGCAAGAAGGTCTTTCCACTTGCTTCTTGCTTTGTACCCTTGTGATACTACTTCTTCCGAAGATAGCGACAGAAACCCGTGATACAGAACACATCTGTCTTTTTGTGATTTTCCTCTCACATATTTTATTGTCTTATTAAGCTCTTGGATATTTACCGGAAGATAGTTGCCTTCAATGCACCCGAAAAGTCCGTGTTCCATACCTCGGTTTTTTACAACTTTCGATTTGCTGTTCTTTGCTATGTATGAAATATAATTGCCCAGATATCTATTTAATCCGGGTTTCGACGGAGGCAGGTATAGTTGATTATATACGATAATATCACCTCCGTATTCTTAAATAACTTGGCATATCTCAAACAACGCGAAGTGTAAGCGACTTCTTGTCGCATTTCATAACCATGATTACTCCCAATTATCATTTATCACACCTATTTTCATTTATATAATACAAAAGAGGTTAGGTATACATTTCATACCTAACCTCTTTACATAGATCATTTATTGAAATATTCTTATTGCTTTCAAGTCCGGGAAATCCGTATCATCCTTTAATGGTGCATGATAAACATTTACTTTTTTACCCAGAGCATCTTCAAAATCAACTTTAATTCCACCTATCTTAAATAGCGAAACATCCTCTTTGTTAAATTCTACAAAGATATTTATTTCAGAATCTTCTTTTATTTCCAAGTCAATATTTTTAATATCATATTTCCCGGCTATTTCTATCGATACTTCCTGCATCCTTTTGATAATATCACTCATAATGCGTCCACATTCTTAATACTTTAACTACTCTTTCATTTTCAAGGACTTGATATACCAGTCTGTGCTGAATGTTTATCCGCCTGGAATATGCACCTTTTAAATCGCCCACCAGTTTTTCGTAGGCGGGCGGAGTTTTAAAAGGGTCCTCTTTAAGGATGTCAATTAACTCGATTACCTTCTTATGAAGATTGTTTTGCTTGATTTTAACGGCGTCTTTTTTAGCCTGCTTGGTGAATACTACTCTATATCTTCCCAATTAATATCCTCCTCGCATTCCGCAACAGGCGTATTCATTCCGTCTATTATGCTCTGTGCCATACCCGGTATTGATGCAAGAAACAAGGTTTCTTCTATTGCTCTCCAATCATTTTCTGAAACCAATACGGCATTTCCATTTTTACTTAATATTTGGACAGGCTCATGATTTTGTATCGTATCGTTAACGATATTATATATATCCTTTCTGGCCTGTGTTATATTAACCGCTTTCATCAAACTCACCTCCAGCCGCAAGCGTACGTTTTTTCGTACGTTTATTATATCTTTATTAGCCTTGGTTGTCAATGTGTTAAAACCGTTATATTTTTGCATCAAGCTTTTCCTCGCTTTCCTCCATGAACTCTTCGGCCTTTCTATCCCTTACCTGCATATGTGCTATGCCTAGTTTCTTGCTTTCAAGCAATGCACTTTCATATTCTACCCTGAGATGTGGAGGCACGAAGTCTGCTAACGCTTTTGCAGTTAGATAATAACCTGCGGAAGATGTGATACCCCCTTTTATTACACACTTAATTATTCTTTCCACTTGCGGCTTAAGATATGCTTCCAGTTCTGCCCTGATATTGGAACGTATGAAATCCATGTCTTCCTGTGTTTTCTCCATAATCAAGGATTTCGAGATAAGCTTTCTCGCCGCTTCACTTATTGAGATACCTTTCCCAATTGCATAAGCCTTTATGGATTCATACATGCTTTTAGTAACTCGTAAGTTTAGCCTTTCCTGCTCAATCGGTGACATATTACCTCCCGTATGACATTTGTATGACAACATTCGTGTTTGTCATACGCCCGGAAACCCTGTAGACAGCTGTGCTGTCTAGCTGTTTTGGGTGTCATTGTATGACACCTTATCTTGCACAAGAGTTCCGCCGCTATCGCTTTGGATGTTAAGGCAGAAAAATAAATCATTCTATCAGCTCCGCCATAACCAATAATCGGTATGTAGCTTTTCTTACCGGTGTGCAAGTTAGAAGAGTGAGTTTATGTTGACCTTCATCACACTCAAACAACATTTTCGAACCTGGCTCAACCACTGTTATTGCATATACCTTATATTCATATGAAGTGCCATCTATCGTTTTTACTTGGATAGTGTCACCAACATTAACTTCATCGAGTCGATTAAGCATTTCTCCGTATGTATAGTTCCTATGCCCGGCTATTATACAATTGCCTTCCTCGCCTATACCGGCTGATGAAAGCAAATGCCCGATTGCGACTTTCAGTTTATTGTTTTCAACACCTTCAACGATAGGAAGATTCAAATCAATAACTTCTATCTCTATTATTCCTATACCATCAACTTTGGTAATCATGTCGTCTTCAAGAGGAGCTTCACTTGGTACCGGTGTAATCATAGTTTTTAATTCTTCGCTAAAATCTATTGAATAATAATCGGCTTCGCTGTTGTTTTTTTCAAGCTCGATTTCTATAGTCTCATCTCCCTGTTCTATAGATGCCATCAAGTACTCTAGCTTCTTAAGGGTTTTATTATTATCGATTTCAGGTTTTAAGATTAAAAATAATCCCGCAGATAGCAGGAAAATAATAAGGATTATTGAAGCTATTGTTTTTTTCCTTTTCAAAGTTCGTCCTCCATTTCTTCATACTCCTTTATAGCGTCAAGGCATTCCAAAAGCTCTTCGTTATAGTCATTGGTAATAGGGCTTTCTCTTGCCACTTCATAACCCAGTTCGGCGTATTTCTGCAAATACTCATCACTAGCTTTATTGCCTGCATCATCGTTATCCAAGCAGAACACAATCTCCTTGATTTCGTGCGATTTCAAGAATCTTTCCAGAGCTCCGTCCCATGTGCAGCATAATGACAGGCGGTAATCCCTTTCCCAGTCATTGCCTTCCACCTTATATAACGTCGCATGGCTCATTGCATCAATAGGGCTCTCGAACACAAACACTCTTTGGCTAGTACCCGGAATAATGAAGCCACATGTTTTATCAGAGTTTTTCACTTCTCCTTTAAATGGTTTTCTTGATTCCGAATAATATGTGCCCCATTGCGATGCATGCTGCGGACTGCCTTGTTCATCGTAACCGATAAACACACAATTATGGAACTGAGAACTTTCATAGATTCTTTTCTGTTTCATCATTGCAGAAATAATTTCCGGATCAATTCCTCTTGTTTTATTAAGATACGCAAACGCTCTTTTATAATTATTGGCTTTGCTTGGTAAAACAAAAGGCTGCTTCTCTTCAGCAGCCTTTTGGTATTCATCCTTATTCTTTTGTTCTATCCCTTCTCCTAGAAGGGCGTGCACCGCATCCGGGAGCGACATCTTTTCTACCAGCCTTAAATAGCTTATTGCATTATTCCCGTATAGGTTTCGTGAATTCCAGAACCATTTGTTGTCTGCATTAATAATTAAGCTGTCATGTTTGATATGCCGGTATCGGTTGCCTTCTTGCTTGAATTGCTCCCCTTTTGATATTAAGTATTGGATCAGACTTGTTTGTTTTGCCTGTTCGAATTGTTGTTTAGTAAAATTTTTTGCCATCATATCTCCTAATAATTTTATTCTATGATACTGCTTTAAAGCTCTCCAAATATTTATAATATTGCTTCACATATACATTCATATAGCCAATTCTTTTTTCAATTGTATCGTAGTGCGAATATTTTTCAAAGTACGCAAAAACCAAATTATGAATACTTCCTATTAAAATATCAGCTTTATCTGACCACTCTTTCAATTCGATAGGAGCTTCTGGAAGATCAGTACTTTCAAAATATAACTTATCAATTTCTATATTATATGGGTTCAGTTTTTTTCGCAGTTCATCTTCAGGGATTTCTCTTTGGATAAATTTATTATATGCACTTATATATTTCTCTGCTAGAATGATCATTCGTCTTACTATCCTATTTGTTTTATCAAAGAGCTCATCGCTACTTACTGTATTATCTTCAATAATACCTTTAATAAATGTATAATTTGTATTGCTTCTATAATGAATATCATTCTTTATAAAATCATCTTTTCCTCTGCTTCTGTACCAATGATTTTTGTCCATAGTGTCATCTACCCAAGTAGAAAAGTATATATAGTTGTTGTGAATCATATCAAATATATCTAAACCATAAAAAATGCTTATCAAGTTCACCTTTTTACCTTTATGTCTATTTTCTGATTCCGGATTTTGAAAAACTTCTACACTTTTCAAAAAAGAAGTAATGTTCTCTGTTATTTCATATAATCCATCAATAGTAGTGGTTTCTTTAATTATGCAAGAAGCACTGTATCTTTTTGCCGCTGCAGTATGAATTGGTTTAACATCATAAATAATACACTTTTCATCCTCGCAAAAAACTTCAGCTGGTTTGTATGGCTGATAGTCTTCCACCTCAAACCATATTGTACCTGTCATATTTGTTTTGAAAATAGGATGCTGTTGTAGACCATTATTTTTCAAATTCCATACTTCCAGATACCTAAGCACAATTCGATAAATATCTTCCAAAGTTTTTTTGCCTTTTCTAATGATATATCTGTTTGTAATTGCATCACAAAGAAAGCTAGTAAAAACACTAAATTTTGAATTTGCAGAAAAAGATTTTTCTATCGCACTGCTTGAAGCAAATACTGCATATCCTTGACCAATAAACTCTTGCAATGATTTCTCCATATCAGTATCTTCTATTTCCTTAACACTAATATTTCCCGAATAACAAGTATCCAAAAAAAGAACTTTGTGCTTACACTTAATTTTGCTTAATTCTTCAATTGTTTTCTGCGTGCTAATTTCTCCATCGCTTAAAATAAGCCTATGGTCTATGTCATCACTTCCATGCCCTGAAAAATAGAATATTAAGATATCATTTTCATTTATATTTGATGATATTATATTTACACTTGATTCAAAATCCTCAATATTAACAGTGCCGTCCGAACCACATATAAATATATTGTTTGGATCAACATTTAATCCTTTTTTTAGAGCATTACTCATTAGAATTACATCATTTTTACAAAAAGCCAGTTCTCTAGATGCTTCGTATTCACTGACTCCAATCAGCAAGGCTTTTACCTGTTGCATAATATTACCTCCATAGGAATAATTATATCATACAACAACCTCTTGATCTTTTTCTTCTTGAATATTTTCACTCTCTATATTTGTACCAATCTCTTCATCAAATCCCAACATTTTATCCAATTTCACCTGCCTTTCAAGATAGTCTTTAAGTTTCGGTTCCTGAGAAAAAGGTTTTTCATACTCTATCTTACTGCTCTTCAGATTACTTTTCGCGGTCTCCAGTTTTTCAAGTGCAACAGTTAATCTGTTATCGAAACCACTGATAGTATTCTCAAGCCTAGAGATATTACCTAAGCCTTTATCTCCCAGCTCAAACTTATGGTCACAGTGCCCACGAATTATCATATTTATTTCATTGAAAAGTAGTGTCCTAGATATCAGCAATTCAAAGCCTCTGTATTGCCCAACTGAAACAGGTTCCTTCGAAGGCTTTACTGTTTTAATAAGAGTTGATAGAAACTCACCAGCTTCTGCTCGCTTATCGAATGTTCTGTCTTTTATGGTAATAGAAAACTCATCGTCTTCAGTCCTGTTCCTTACTTCGATATCCTTTTGGATGTTTTCAATGCGTTCTTCTCCGTCAGCTATCTGCTTGGGTAAATGAAGTGAAATATTATCCTGTAGCTTATACCTCCTCGAATTATATTGCTGCTTTAGAATAGTAAGTCTGCTCACTTCCAAGTCAACTTCCATCTTTTGTTTGATTAATGGATTGCCTGTTGCAAGCGCTTTGATTTCCGCATAAGAAAGGGCTGCTTCGTCAATATTGTCAGCCGACCTTGTCACTACCTTATTCGTCATTATCTGTGCAAAAAACTTATGCTTGGATTCAATCAGCTGCCAGCTGTAAGCATCAAAAGAGCCTTCCGTTACATACCTGAATATCGATACTTCTGGATTTTCATTTCCTTGCCTTAATATCCTGCCTTCACGCTGTGTTATCTGATCCGGTCTCCACGGTACATCGATTTCATGCAGTGCAATCATCTTTCTCTGGCAGTTTGTGCCCGTCCCCATCTTCGCAGTGGATCCTATCAATATCCGCACATCACCATTCCTTACAGCTCTGAATAAGTCGTCTTTCTGTTTATCGGTCTTCGCATCATGTATGAAAGATATCTCTTCGTCCGGTATACCCTGTTTCAACAGCTTATCCTTCATATCCTGATAGAGATTGAAGCTTTTACCCGTAGGCGTACCCAAGTCGCAGAATATCATTTGTGTTAACCTGTCTTCTTGCGTATCATCCCATATGGAATATACATTCTCTATCATCACGTTAAGTTTACTGTTTGGATTATCATAGAAATCATCATTTACAAGGCGCATATCGGTAGCCAGCAGCCTGCCTTCGGTGGTTATCTTCAGGAAGTTATCTTCACTAGGGTCGACCATTCCATCCCTGCATGCATCGGCCCTTTCGCCCAGCTTTATTATCTCCTCCTTTAGTTCATCGGAAGCCTTTACAGATACTATCTGCGGTTTGCCTGTCTTGAGGTTGGGCCTTGGCAGGTTCAAACTCTCATTTGTCTGGATATCAGCGATTTGTTTGAATAGGTTCATAAGCTCAGGGAGATTATAGAATCTCGATAATCTCTCCCTCTGCCTGAATCCATTACCATCAGGCCTAAGCTCAAGAGATGTCGTTGTTTCACCGAATGTCGATACCCAGTCATCGAATCCAAAGAACCCATACTCCCTCAACGTATCCTGCTGTAAATATCTTTGCATTGTGTAGAGTTCGACCATTGAGTTTGAGATTGGAGTCCCTGTCGCAAAAACGACTCTACCGTCCATTTCGTTTATATATTGTATCTTTGCATACATATCGGAGGACTTTTTTGCCGCACTTGTGGGCACACCGGCTACATTATTCATCTTAGTTGCGATGAACATGTTTTTATAATTATGCGCCTCGTCTATCATAAGCGTATCTATACCAAGGCTTTCAAAGTATATCTGATTGTCCCGGGGGGTAGTCATAAGCTTTTCAAGGCTGGCTTCAAGGCTTTTCTTCTTGCCTTCCAGCTGCTTTACTGTCCAGTCACTATCATCGGCGCTTTCAAGAGCTTCCACTATCTCTTCTATCTGTGTATCTATAAGCCGCTGCATTCTCTCGGGAGATATGCCTATCCTTTCAAATGATGAATGGCCCATTATTATGCCATTATACTCACCAGTTGCTATCTTGCTTACAAACCTCTGCCTGTTCTTCTTCTGGAAATCTTTTTTATTGGCAAGTAACAGGTTAGCTGACGGGTACAGCCTCATCATTTCATTGCCCATCTGTTCTACAAGATGATTGGGTACAACATAGAGTATCTTACTTGCAAGTCCAAGCCTTTTAAGTTCCATACCGGCGCTGCACATTACGAATGTTTTTCCGGCGCCTACTTCATGCGCCAATAGTGTATTACCGCTATATAGTATTCTCGCAACTGCATTGACCTGATGATCCCGAAGTTTTATCTCCGGATTCATCCCGGGGAACGTAAGATGGCTACCGTCATATTCTCTAAGTCTCAAGTTGTTGAAAGTTTCATTGTATAAAGCAACGAGCCTGTTTCTTCTATCAGGCTCATTGAATATCCATTCTCTAAACAGCATCTGCAGCGTTCGCTGTTTTTCTCGTACTGCTACCGTTTCCTTATGATTATATATTCTTTTCCTGTCACTATCATAATCATATATAGTAAGCTTTCGCATATTAAGTGTATTCTCTATGATGGTATACGCGTCCATCCTGCCTGTGCCGTATGTTTCGCTTGCCTCAAATGACCGTTTGGCGAAATGCTTGCCTTTTATCTTCCACTTACTTAAACGTACATTATATTCAACATCGAGATATCGCTTTGCATAATATGGCGGTTCCAGTGTTTCAGTTATGAAATCAAGTACATCTCTTTCAGGTGTCCATGTTGCTCCAAGTCGTACTTCTATCTCACCCGCTTCAAGGTCCTCCGGCTGTACGCTTTCGAGCATACTGACATTTATATTGTAGCTGGGATCTTCCTTTAGATATTCCTGTGCAAGCCGTAGCTTATCACGCACATTGCCGCTAAGGTATTCGTCTGCCGTTTCATAGTTATCATAAGGACTTTCCATATCAAACGTAGCAGGATTCTTAAATATTACACCTTCCAAATCAGTTATTACTGTTTCCGGTTCCTGTTTTGTAAGTTGAGCCATATACCCGATATCTACTTTACCCTTTTCGTTAAGAGATATGGTTAATGCTTCGGCCGATGTATCCGCATGGTCGATTGTAATATATGGTTTTATTGTTCTTTTAAAGAACATATCGGCTTTGGTGATATTACCTTCATCGTCTATTACCTCAAGTGATGAAAGCAATGGAAAGTCTGCTTCCTGGCCGCAGGTAAGCTCAACCGCTCTGGTATTAATGTTTCCATTCGTCTTTACGAAATTATCGTAAGCCGAATTAAGGTTTAGCCTTGCCGCTTCGAACTCCGCATCACTGCCATATCCGGTCTGGACATCGATAGCTTCTCTAACAGCTGTACGCAGAGTTATCATATCCCTTATACGTTTTTCATTTGTGTCAGATAATTCCTGTTTTATCATTATCGAATTTTCACGGCAATAGATATCATCTTCAATTAATGTATAGCTGTAGTTCTTGACATCATAACTTGCCGGAATAGAGATAATCTCTTTCTCTATTTCAAGGCTTTCATCCAAACTTTGGGTTATCTCTGCGGTAAGATGTGTTATCGCCTGTTTCAGTTGTTCTTCGAGGTTAGAGTTTTCAAACGGGATACATGCAGTTTCCTCGCCGTACATCCCGGTTTGATATACCATCTTGCCCAGAATCATATGCGGATTATCCGAATAATACTGGTTTATTGGCACGCTTTCCCATGTCTTGCCGATATCCACCCAATCGGGTTTGATATCTATCATCCTGTCCCTTTTTTGAAAAAAAAGAATATCGGACGTGACTTCGGTACCGGCGATTTGCTTGAATGCGTTATTGGGTAACCTTACTGCACCAACCAGTTCAGCTCTTTTTGCCACATACTCACGGAACGAGCTGTTTGTTTTATCCATTGTACCTTTTGATGTAATTACCGCTATTATCCCGTTTGGACGCACCATATCCAGCGATTTGGCTATGAAATAATCATGTATCAGAAAATTATATTTATCATACTTACTATCAGTAACTTTGTAGTTCCCAAACGGTACGTTGCCTATTACCACATCAAAACAATTATCGGGCAGGTTAACTCTTTCAAAGCCTGTTACATGGATATCCGCACTCTGATACAACTGTTTTGCTATCCTGCCGGATATGCTATCCAGTTCCACTCCAGTGAGATGGCTATCTGCTCTCATGTCATCCGGCATGCATCCAAAGAAATTACCTATACCCATAGCGGGTTCTAAGATGTTGCCGTTGCTGAAGCCAAAACTGCTTAACGCTTCATACATGCTCTTTATTACTATGGGAGCAGTATAATGTGCATTGAGTGTTGAAGCTCTGGCGGATTTGTATTCGTCTTCATTTAGAATAGCTATAAGTTCTTGGTACTCATTTGTCCAATTAGCTTTATTACTATTGAATACATCGGGCAGTCCACCCCAGCCTACGTATTGTGATAATGTTTCCTGCTCTTCATAAGTGGCCAGCCTGTCTTCGGTTTCAATTTGTTTTAAAAGTTTAATAGCTTCAATATTTCGCTTATACTTTTCCTTGGGTCTGCCTATACCAAGGTTGTTATCTGTAATGGTGTAGTCGATAGGTTCAGAGGTATTATTATTTTCCTTAAATGTAAAAGGAGCCTCTTCGGCCCCTTCGTCTTCTGCTATCAATTCTTCAATCGGTGTCTTCTGTTTCTCTATACCAACAAGACCGCCATCCGCTATGTGCTTAAGAAGCAGTTCTTTTTCGTTTTCGAATACCAGGCTTTCGGTATTATCTTCATGGAGAAGATATATCTCAGCTCCTTCATTGAAAAGCTCTATAGCTTCATGGTTATCCAGCAGTTCCATTCCGTCCCATGTATACCCATAGTCTTTCAGAATTTCAGTATCTTTTGTTTCTTTTTCAAGTACCAGCAGAGAAAGCTGCTGCATCGAGTTTTGCGGTCTTACCGGTGGTTTATCAAGCTTATATCGTTTTTCAAAATATTTGCCGTTTTCAATCAGTTCTTCAATCCTTTTTGTAACTTTTGCCCATGACAGTCTGACAGCAGGTCCATATATACCCTGGTTTAATATTTCTATACCTTTTGAATCATGGTTAGAAAATCCGCGCCTGTTGCCTTCGAATGTTTCACTCCAGCCACCGGTGCCGTATTCTTCCTTCAGAAAGTCCTGCTTCTCCTTTGAAGTATGTTCTTCCGCAAAGAAATCAACTATCCTCTGTTTGCCGCCTACGAATCCACTTCCCCTTAAAAGTGTTTGTTCTATATCCTGCTCTTCATACTTTTGAGCGAGTTCCGAAATATGTTTATCCTTTTCTTTTTCATCATAGATTTCTTCTTTAGATACCAAAGAAGGAGCGTTCATTCCCGCTCCTTCTTCGTTCTTTTCTTCCTCCGCTATTATCTCATTCTGTATACTATCTCGCTCAGGACTATCTCTTCCGCCTGGGCCCGTATCATATTCCTGTGCTGGACTGTTGCCATATATTCGTTGGGATTGGGTATTGGGTTCTTCTCCAGCAGCTGTTTCTGCAAAGTTATCATCATTTCTCTGGCTTCCCTGTCCACCTGGTGGAAGGTCTCGCTCAATGTTCCGCTGATTTTCATATCCAGCACCCTGTGCGGTTTGACTGCTTTCAGGTAGTTCAGCGCCATCCTGCCGTACTTGCCCAACTGTGCTATCGGCTTGTGATTCCCTGACACTTTGATGTCCGGATACTGTATTCCGTTCATTTTGCTGTATGTTATGCTCATTTTTATTGCTCCTTTCGTTTATCAGTTTCTGTTTGTTCTGTCTTTTTACCGAGTGTTCTATCGTAGTAAGTATGTCTTTTGATATTTGATGGATTGCGTTATACAGTCTCATCTTAAGCTCTGTTGTGTTAAACTCCCATATGGCCGATAAAGATAGTTCCCTGTTGATATTTCCTCCCGTGTTAAGTCCTGTCCTCTCGTTCACTACATGACCCACGCAATCCATAACTGTGCTCAGGAAGCGTATTTCCACATTATGCCTGTCCAGTTCCTCAAGATATGAACCTTCCGCGTCATCATATAATCCATCCATATATTCAGCGCAATCTTCACGTATCTTCATATCAATGATATTATCCAAATTCTGCGTATTCAAATTTGGAGCATATTCTTTTTTAAGATTTTCAGAAAATAATTGTTCTATATCTTCTTCATGGCGTTCTTCAAGCTGCCAATGCTGAGGCAATTGAGCTCCGTATGTATCCTCAACGTCAAATAAATACTTAAGCCCCGTCTCACTCAATTCGTCGAATACTGCTATACTCCTTGTCCCTCTTTTTATTCTTCTATCCAGAGAATTGTTCCAAGTGTACATATCGGTAACAGCGGTTGCTTCCGGTCTTTGTGCGTAAATCAGCAGGATATCTTCAAAGTTGAACTTATAATGCTTGGATACGAAGGTAAGAAACTTTCGCCATTCATTCCTGTCTTTATTGACGAGCTCCAAGGTATCATTCAATATCTCTTTTGTTTCATAATATCTTTTGCCTGCCATTACACGATCTCCTTTCTGCACATTCTCTGATAACAGCTCCAGACACAATCTAAGGGCCGTTTTTCTTCCGTTGCATTCTCAGGCCTGTTCGGGCAACATCTGTAAGGGCACCCATAGCAGCAATCATCTTCTGGATATATACTGACTGCTTCCTTTATTGTCACTATCGGTCTGTAATTGCTTGTTATGAGTTTCATGTTTATTCCTTTCTTGGGCACAAAAAAAGAAGCACCTAAATGCCTCGATTACCCTTGTCTATTTAGATTTATAACTTATCTATTGTGAAAACTTTGATGCATTCATTACTTCTCCATCTAACTGTATTGTATCAAATGAAAATTGACTATTCTCATATAGTCTATCAACAACAAATGCTAAACTGTATCTAGCTCTAGTTGCTGCTACATAATATTTCATTGGACTACCTAGTTTTTTTGCTTTTTTAAGAAAATCTTTATAAGGACCATTGGGAAATACTAGAACTCTATCAAACGTAAGACCTTTGCACTGGCCAAAATTGAATGAAGAATAAGATTCTACCTTAGTTTTAGAATCATATTTTAAAATCACAGGTTTGTAATAATCAATATATTTATGAATATTTTCTTTATGAATTAAGAATACTCCATCATGTTCTGTAGCATCACACATACTTGTGGTTATATCTTCACCAACTGGAAAAACTAAATTCGAGAAATCACAAATGCTACTGTTAAACCTTCTACTACAATTTTGCATCTCTAATTTAATCCTACCGCTTTTATATAGTTCCGAAAAGTAATCTATAATACAAGTACCGGTAACTTTCTTGTGTTTTGTCGAATTGTGTGTACAATACGTTGCTTGCTTATAGTCTCCAACAAGTGTGATATTAATCGATGATTCAAAAAACATATCAAATATTTCAAGATCATATCCTGTCATATCTTGGACTTCATCAATATATATGTGGGAGTAGATTTGTTCTAGCCTATTGATGACTTTACCATTAGATTTTGTGTTTGCTTGTATAGACATTTCACTAGCAAAATTTGCTTTTATATTTCTTCCACTTAAGTATCTCTCTTTTGTCCCAATGCTCTTAAAATTCACTTTCCCATACATATTGCTAAAATCAAGACCTTCAATATAGTTAACACCATCTAAAATATAACTTTGATATGGCTTAATTAGCTCAGCTAAAATAAACTGATACCAACTTTGTATCACAATATTTTTGTCAATAATACCTTGGTTCTGTTTTCTGTATTCTATTTTTATAGCCTCTACACCTTTATTTGTGTAAGTAACAAGGAGTATCTTTTTTTTGTTATCCTTTTGATTCTTTTTTGCATGCTCACATATTTTATAGGTTTTCCCAGATCCTGCAGCTGCCATTATTACTTTATCCAATTGCATTTTTTATGTACTCCGGGTACTCTATTGATAATTCCGAATCAAATACTCTTAATGCCCATTCAGCCTTATTATTAGTCATGAATGAGAGAATATCCGCATTATGTTTACCTACCATTGAATTTTTTTTAGAAATAATTTTCCTAAAAGCATCAAATAAATCCTGATTTGATGAATTAACCTCAAGCAAACTTGGTTCTAATGTTTTAAGATTCTCATTGTCTTCATAGTAGAATTCAATATTTTCTTTACCGATATATTCTCTATACTTTTCTTTTATATTCTTATCAATATCTCCATCATTGTCTGTAACAATTTTTACCTTCTTTTTTATTAGTAAAGCTATATCACAATATCTCTTGAAAGCCAAAGAATCAACAACAATAACATCAACTCCATTTTCTATAGGCAGACAACCATATTTATCTTTATATGCTCTTTGCATAATCAAATCATCAGTTGATCCTTCTACAAGTATAGTCTCATTTGCAAGTACCAATCGTAAAGTATTATATCCCGGTAACTTCTTAAAGTAATTCATAGTGTCTTCATTAAGATTATCTAAGCCACATGTATCACTATTATAAACCAAAATAACATTAGAAAATCCTAGCTTATTAGCCACATAACTACTATGCGTTGAAATAAATATTTGTTTGTTATCATTTTCACCAATTTTAGCAAGTAGTTTTGCCATATTTGTAAATGTAAGATTGTTCTCGGGTTCTTCTAATAATATTATATTGGTTTCATCTTGCTTGTTTTTCAATGCTAGCTCAATCTTTATTGTGTTCTGAGTTCCAAAACCAATTTGATCAAATGGAATAGTCTCAACTGAAATGGTCATTTCATTTTTCCATTCATCAAGTAGTTTTTCTTTAAGCTCAATCTTTACATTCTCTTGCGTTAATTCAGCTTTTTCTTCAATGATTTCATTTAACTCCTCAACAGTTTTAGTCTCTCCAAAACCATTCCTGTTCTTCCTGTATTCTACACTTAGGTCAACTATCTGCTTTTCAGTTAAGTAAGTACTAATGCTTTCAGAAATAAACCTATTTAGAACGTTGGAGTAATCTTTTCTTGTCGTATCAATAAATGCTGTTTTAAATGGTCCATTCCTAAATAACATCTTTTTGCTAGAATTGAAATAAGAAAATGTAACCTTATACAGCTCAACAGGAATATCATATAATTCTTTTTTATCTATTAATGCTTTATATTCTTCTGAGTAGTCACTGTCAAAGTCAACAAGAACACTAACACCAGGACAATCAATGCCCAAACTATTATTTGTCCCTTTGTATTGGGCGTATACTTCTTCATCCTTGCAAAAAGCCTCTATGCTTATTATTGGAAGTTTTGCCTGATTTGGATTATCTCTTATCTGTTCAATAAATATATTTCTCGTTTCCTTATTAAACAGATTTGCCTTCATTTGCTTTTCGAAACCATATCCATTTAACTTCCCACTGGTAACAATATTTATTAGCTCAAGAATTGTACTTTTCCCTGAGTTGTTTTCACCAACAAAAATATTCATCTTTTCGTTTAATGGTATTTCTTTATCTTTAAATAATTTGTAGTTCTTAACAACGATTTTCTCAATAATCATAATTTCACTCCAACTATATAGTATTAAAATTAAATTATATTCCTTTATTTTACACTTTACAAGAAAATGAATATTACGTACTATTTGTGATAGAAAGAGAATGTAGAATACATTCTCTTTCTATCATCTACATTTCATTAATAGTATCATTTGTATTCTCATGCTCAAACCACGCTTTCAATGCTTTTAACACAACATCCTCTACTTCTTTTGGAGAAGCAGTGCTTGGAAAATAGTCTTTTATTTTTTTATATGACAGTTTTATTACTTTTGATGGCTCTTTCATTTTCTGAGTAATAATCTTATCGATTTTTTCATATGTAAGTTCACCGTTTTGGCTAATGCCTTTTAGCATTGTTGCTTGCTTTAGCGGAACACTGAAATTTTCTTCACGGTTGAGAATATCGAAAAGACTTTTCTGTTCCTGTTCCTTTAAATAAGACAATTCGACAGCAGGAATAAACGACATCTTTTTTTCATCTACCTTGTCAAGTAGCTGTGATGATAGATTAGTCAACCGAATATATCTTCTAACTGTTTCACTACTAACATTTTCCGCTTTTCCAATAATATCATCACTCTGCAACTTCACCACAACTTGTGGTGAAGTTAAATCATTACGCTTACCCTGTTTTTTTATCGCCTCTAGTTTAAGTTTATATGCATGTGCTTTTTCACTAGGTAATATGTTTTCACGTTGCTGAATATTTGATTCGACCATTAAAATCACAGCGGTTTCATCATCCATTTCTCTGACATTGCAAGGAATTTCATCAAGCCCTGCAATGCGCGCACCTTGTACTCTGTTATGGCCAGCCACGATTTCATACTCATACTTATCATGTTTATATGGCCTTACAAGTATAGGGACAATAATTCCCTGCTCATTAATACTTTCTGAAAGGCTTTTCATTTTTTCATCGTTATATTTTCTAAAAGGATGTTTGTCGAATGGTTTCAATTTTGATATAGGAAGCTTTGTTATACCTTTATCCGTCGCTTCCCGCACCTTTTCTTGCTCCCGCTCTTCACTCGCTTTAAACATATCTTCAAAGGATTTTAGCCCTGGCTTAAATTGTGTCATCTGCCAGTACCTCCTTTGCGAATGCTTCATATGCGAGCGATACTTTGCATTTCGGGTCATGCAGATAAATGCTCTTTCCGATTGCTGTATGCTCTACTGCTCTTACCGATTGTGGTATCTTGCTTTCAAATATTCTTATATGGTCACCATAAGCCTTCTCCAGACTTTCCAATATCGCCTTACTGAAGTTAAGCCTTCCGTTGTACATTGTTACAAGTATACCCTTGAAGGATAGTTCCGGATTAAGATGCTTTTTAATTCTGGCGATAGTGCTGATTAGCATCTCCAAACCTTTTGCACTAAGGTAATGCGCTTGTATTGGAATCAATACACTGGTAGCTGCAACTAATGCGTTTATCGTAAGCATTCCGAGGGAGGGCGCACAGTCTAGTAAAATATAATCATATTCGTCTTGAAATTGCTCAAGAAAATATTTTAGGAGCTTTTCTCGGCTTAAAGCGTTAACAAGTAATGGTTCAATACCTGCAAGTTCAATTGATGACGGTATTAAATCACAGCCTTCTGCCTTCAATATGTATTGTTCTTTTGATAGTGTGATTTTGTCTTGAATGTGTTCAGATAAAATGTTCGCTATTGTTAAAGGTAGTTCGTCGGGATTTTGAAATCCCATGCACATGGTGGCATTTCCCTGACTATCGAGATCACATATCATGACCTTTTTGCCTTTTCGAACAAGGCTTGTAGCCAGATTAACAGTTGTCGTTGATTTTCCAGTTCCTCCCTTTTGGTTTGCGATTGCAATGATTTGAGTGTTTTTCATTTGTTTACTCCTTATTATATCAGATTTTTTTCGTTGGCACTCGAAAAATCCTTTTAATAAGGCAAAAAATATGAATAATTGTAGTAATTAGTAGGGTTGTAGAGTTTGGTCTAAAATACGACTTCCCCGCCACACATCGTCTGATAACTCAGACGTAAAATTTAAAAACAGCCTGTTTTCAGACAAACTTTCTGATTGTTGGCTGTTTTTACTCTATTGCTATATATTTAAAAGAAGAATCAAGAGTTTTACTCCCTCATTACCTCTATCAATCTCTTTGTTCCCACCATATTTATCGCTCTTACTATATTGTAAGCAAGGAAACTAAACCCAAGCTCAGCAGTTGCTTTTTCTTTACCTTTGCATAGTAGATAATGTGCTCCGTGATGCCACTTAACCGTCCCAAATGGATGCTCTGACAAACACATTCGCTCTTTTAATTTCTCCTTATCATGCTTTATTGTTAAGACTACCTTCTTATGAATTTCGTCTTTTCGATTGAAACTGTTATACGGTGTTCTTTGGATGATATCTTTTGGGATCTTTAGCAGCTTGTGCTTGTAATTACCATACATTTTGACAGGTACATATTTAGTGTCGGGTCCAAAGCTTACTTCTTTATGGTTTTTACCACTTGTGCATCTGTTTGGGCATTGTCTGCATGCGTCTTTATTGGTATATATATCACCGTGTTTTTTGCTTTTGGTCTTTTTTAATATGTGTCCCATCGGACATGTTACTGTACCATCTTCATTCCGCATAAAACAGCTTTTTTCGCTTTGCTTTTGTACTTCTATTGAGACCGCTGTATTTTCAAAGCATTCAGGCAGTATTCCTGCTTTGATACATTTTTCTATGTCCTCGGATTTTGTGGATTTTCTCTCCTCTTCGCTGATTTTAGCTTCCTCATACTCCAGATTATATATTCTTTCTTTTTTATCGTATTTAAGTGCTACATTTGGAATTGTTCCACTTAATATGCAATTTAAAATATCTTTTCTGCTGTCATAACCTTTATCCGCTGTTATTTCAATTGAGTCCTTTTCAAGTGTTTCTTTAGTCTCTTTCGACACTTGATTAAGCAAGCCCTGGTCAGTACAAGCGTTTGTTACTTCATATCCTGCGATAAGATGGCTGCCACCGTCCACTGCGCTCTGCACGTTGAATGCGCATTTATATCCGTCTTTTGAATGCATGACACGTGCTTCGGGGTCTGTTGTTAATTTCTGTGTTTCTCCCGTTTCATTGAGCTCTTTCAGATAATCCTGATATTTCTCTTTTCTTGTCTTTAGCTCTTCTATGAAGCCCTTTATTTCCTCCGAAGTGTATTCTTTGTCTTCATTTTTGCGACTATCCTCTTCATCCATTTGACGGAGATACTTTGCAATATTTTCATCTATTCTCGCTAGTTTTTCGTTCAGTGTTTTCTTGTTATATGCTTTGCTTTTTGAATTTACCGCTCGAATTTTTGTGCCGTCTATTGCCAGTAGTTTGCTTTCGTACAATTTAAGTTTCATGCATATCTTTACAAAACTTTTAAATACATTCTTTATTGCTTTTTTATTATCTTTTCTGAAATCTGATATTGTTCTAAAGTCCGGTCTTAGTTTATTGATAAGATAGAATAACTCTATATTGCGATGGCTTTCTTTCATAAGCTTTCTTGAGCTTCTAATTCCGTTTATATATCCGTATACATAAAGCTTTAAGAGGTCTCTCGGATCATAGCTTGGATGACCTGTCGCGTTTGGTTTGGCCCTTTTTATCCCTAATTCTTTTAAATTCAAACCATCTACAAACGCATCTATCACTCTTACCGGATTATCCTCTTTTATCATATCTTCTATGCAGTCCGGCAGAAAGGTTTTTTGTCCTCTTTTTTTGCCTTTTATGTAATCCATAATATAATACCTTTTTTCTTCCTATTATATCATATTTTACTATTTGTTTGGGCTGGTTATCGGTTTTCGGACAGTCTGGCCACACATCGTCTGATAACTCAGACGTAAAATTTAAAAACAGCCTGTTTTCAGACAAACTTTCTGATTGTTGGCTGTTTTTACTCTATTGCTATATATTTAAAAGAAGAATCAAGAGTTTTACTCCCTCATTACCTCTATCAATCTCTTTGTTCCCACCATATTTATCGCTCTTACTATATTGTAAGCAAGGAAACTAAACCCAAGCTCAGCAGTTGCTTTTTCTTTACCTTTGCATAGTAGATAATGTGCTCCGTGATGCCACTTAACCGTCCCAAATGGATGCTCTGACAAACACATTCGCTCTTTTAATTTCTCCTTATCATGCTTTATTGTTAAGACTACCTTCTTATGAATTTCGTCTTTTCGATTGAAACTGTTATACGGTGTTCTTTGGATGATATCTTTTGGGATCTTTAGCAGCTTGTGCTTGTAATTACCATACATTTTGACAGGTACATATTTAGTGTCGGGTCCAAAGCTTACTTCTTTATGGTTTTTACCACTTGTGCATCTGTTTGGGCATTGTCTGCATGCGTCTTTATTGGTATATATATCACCGTGTTTTTTGCTTTTGGTCTTTTTTAATATGTGTCCCATCGGACATGTTACTGTACCATCTTCATTCCGCATAAAACAGCTTTTTTCGCTTTGCTTTTGTACTTCTATTGAGACCGCTGTATTTTCAAAGCATTCAGGCAGTATTCCTGCTTTGATACATTTTTCTATGTCCTCGGATTTTGTGGATTTTCTCTCCTCTTCGCTGATTTTAGCTTCCTCATACTCCAGATTATATATTCTTTCTTTTTTATCGTATTTAAGTGCTACATTTGGAATTGTTCCACTTAATATGCAATTTAAAATATCTTTTCTGCTGTCATAACCTTTATCCGCTGTTATTTCAATTGAGTCCTTTTCAAGTGTTTCTTTAGTCTCTTTCGACACTTGATTAAGCAAGCCCTGGTCAGTACAAGCGTTTGTTACTTCATATCCTGCGATAAGATGGCTGCCACCGTCCACTGCGCTCTGCACGTTGAATGCGCATTTATATCCGTCTTTTGAATGCATGACACGTGCTTCGGGGTCTGTTGTTAATTTCTGTGTTTCTCCCGTTTCATTGAGCTCTTTCAGATAATCCTGATATTTCTCTTTTCTTGTCTTTAGCTCTTCTATGAAGCCCTTTATTTCCTCCGAAGTGTATTCTTTGTCTTCATTTTTGCGACTATCCTCTTCATCCATTTGACGTAGATACTTTGCAATATTTTCATCTATTCTCGCTAGTTTTTCGTTCAGTGTTTTCTTGTTATATGCTTTGCTTTTTGAATTTACCGCTCGAATTTTTGTGCCGTCTATTGCCAGTAGTTTGCTTTCGTACAATTTAAGTTTCATGCATATCTTTACAAAACTTTTAAATACATTCTTTATTGCTTTTTTATTATCTTTTCTGAAATCTGATATTGTTCTAAAGTCCGGTCTTAGTTTATTGATAAGATAGAATAACTCTATATTGCGATGGCTTTCTTTCATAAGCTTTCTTGAGCTTCTAATTCCGTTTATATATCCGTATACATAAAGCTTTAAGAGGTCTCTCGGATCATAGCTTGGATGACCTGTCGCGTTTGGTTTGGCCCTTTTTATCCCTAATTCTTTTAAATTCAAACCATCTACAAACGCATCTATCACTCTTACCGGATTATCCTCTTTTATCATATCTTCTATGCAGTCCGGCAGAAAGGTTTTTTGTCCTCTTTTTTTGCCTTTTATGTAATCCATAATATAATACCTTTTTTCTTCCTATTATATCATATTTTACTATTTGCTTTGGCTGGTTATCGGTTTTCGGACAGTCTGACCACACTGAACGGGTAACGCAATATTGGACACATTTTATTGGACAGTCCAACAAGGTTTGCCTTTTTTATTATTTTTTATCTTTTTTTGTGAGTAAATCACGTTAATATTGTTGATTTCTCAAAATTATACCTATTTAGCATATTTTCATTACCGATAGCTTAATTATTCATATAGGAAATAAGCCTACTTACTAAGTCAGGCAGTATTTTTTTAAATTTATATGATTATTTAATTAAGGGGTTCGAGTTGTGTTACACGATTTTCAGGTTTTTATAGTACCTTTTTTCACATTCATTAGGCGTTAAATCTTTCAACTTATTGTGCGGTCTTTCATTGTTGAAGGAATGAATGTATTCATCAATAGATTCTTGTAAATCTTCATATGTTTTGTAAAAGAAGTGATTTGTTTCTTCTCCTTTTAGACTTCTGAAAAATGACTCTGCTACTGCATTATCATATGGTGTCTATCATTATTATTGTCGCTGTATTGTCATCAAGCTCACGTACGCGGCAAGGGATATCATTGATTCCTGCGAGCATAGAAGCCTGCACCCTATTATGTCCAAATATTATTTCGTAGTCATATCTTGTATCTTGAATTGGACGGACTAGTATTGGTAGGATAACACCTTGCTCATTAATGCTTTCTGCTAAGCTCTTTATCTTCTCAGAACTGTAACTTTTAAAGGGCTGTTTATCAAATGGTTTCAATTTTGATATTAGTAGTCTATCTATTTGAACGTCTTTACTTATTACTACTTGATTATTATTCATCTGTTTTCCTCCATATTTTAGTGGGTTTTCTTATTTTATAATAAAAAAGTCCCCTTTTTAGGAGAAAAACCTTGTTTTTATGCTATTGAAAAGTTTCGCAATTAATACCGTCTCTCCGCCAAAATCTATAATAGGACACAAATAAAATAGTTTCCTATTCAAAAGTTTAGCACATCCTTTAGTATTGGATGTGCTTTTGTATTATCATTTGATTTCATAGTTTCACTTAGTTTTGCTTGCGCATAGATAGCGATATCCTCTTCTTATCTTCATCTACTCCCATCACGGTTACTTTGACTATGTCGCCAACTTTTACGATGTCTGATGGATGCTTTACAAAACTGTCGCTCAGCTGTGAAATATGAACCAGACCATCTTGATGAACGCCAATGTCGACGAATACGCCAAAGTCGATAACATTGCGAACTGTACCGGTAAGCTCCATTCCCACTTTTAAATCCGACATTGTCATGATGTCGCTTCGAAGCACCGGAGGAGGCAATTCATCTCGTATATCTCGCCCTGGCTTTAGAAGCTCTGCAACAATGTCCTTTAGCGTTGGCAC
Source organism: Christensenellaceae bacterium (assembly GCA_963675575.1). Taxonomy (GTDB): domain Bacteria; phylum Bacillota; class Clostridia; order Christensenellales; family UMGS416; genus JAGLOK01. Next base: position 840,243 of record OY776378.1, on the reverse strand, counting down.
ACCTATGTCGCATGCGTCAGCAACCGTTTTTTCTCCCATGTCATTTATATGTTTTGGCAAATCCTTTAATCCATCATTTGCGATATCTGAAAGCTTATAATCAAAAAGGTTTAGAAGCTTCTTTGCTGCGTCATATGATTCAGGGTGCACAGATGTATTATCCAGTATGTTTTTACCGTTCGGAATTCGTAAAAATCCAGCACTTTGCTCATATGCCTTCGGCCCCAACTTAGCAACTTTTTTAAGTTCTTTGCGGTTTTTAAAACTGCCCTTTTCTTCTCTATAGGCTACAATATTATTCGCAACGGTGGCGCTAAGTCCTGATATGTGCGTTAAAAGCGGAGCTGAAGCAGTATTTATATCAACACCTACTGCGTTAACGCAGTCCTCTACCACACCACCTAGGGCAGTATCCAACCTAGCCTTTGGCATGTCGTGCTGATATTGACCTACACCGATAGATTTTGGGTCTATTTTCACAAGCTCTGCAAGCGGATCCTGCAGCCTTCTTGCAATAGATATTGCGCTTCTAATGGATACGTCATACTGCGGAAATTCCTTTGCCGCAAGCTTTGATGCAGAGTATACTGATGCACCCGATTCATTCACCACCATATATTGAAGCTTTTTGTCGGTCTCCCCGATAAGCTCCGCCACAAACATCTCAGACTCTTTTGAGGCTGTTCCGTTTCCTATGGAGATGATATTTATATCATGCTTTTCAATCAGCGATTTAAGCGTGGCTTTTGCTTCTTCAACTTTATTTACAGGTGGAGTAGGGTATATCACTGTGTCATCTAAAACCTTGCCCGTCTCATCCACAACTGCAATTTTACAACCTGTGCGATATGCGGGATCCAGTCCCAAAGTGACTTTACCCTTTATGGGCGGCTGCAGTAGCAGCGGCTTCAGATTTAATGCAAACATTCCTATTGCGTGTTCATTTGCTTTGTCGGTCAATTCATTACGCACTTCACGCTCAATTGATGGCTTAATCAACCTTTCCCAGGAATCTTTAACCGCTTCATTCACATATTTAGTTGTTATGCTGCCTTTTTTTGTGAACTTGGCGTTTAGTTTATATAGCACATCTTCTTCTGAAACATTGATTTTCACCTTGAGATGTTCTTCTTTTTCACCACGGTTTAAAGCAAGAATCCTATAACCGGGTATCTTACTTACCGGTTCATCATATTTATAATACATTTCATAAACCGAATCGTCATCATTTTTGCCTCGAGATTCTATTATACCTTCACGCAAAGAGTACGAACGAAGTATTTTACGAACTTCGGCATCGTCGCTCACAGTTTCTGCTATGATGTCCTTTGCACCCTCAATCGCTTGTTCAATATTTTCTATGCCTTTTTGGGCATCTATATATTGCCGTGCGACATCGTCTATTTTGCCTGATTTTATATCCTGTTTAAAAATAATATCCGCAAGAGGTGTAAGCCCCGCTTCTTTTGCAATGGTCGCCCTCGTTCTTCTTTTTTTCTTATATGGTCTATATATATCTTCAATTTCAGCCATTGTCATCGCTTTATCAATCGACGCCATAATAACATCCGTCATCATGTCCTGAGACTTTATGCTTTGGGCTACTTCCTCTTTACGCTTCTCAAGGCTTTTTAAATATGTCAGTCTGTCAGAAAGTTCACGCAAAACCTGATCATCCAGCGAACCCGTCATTTCTTTTCGGTATCGCGCAATAAATGGAATGGTGTTTTGTTCATCTATTAAAGTTATGATGTTTGAAACATACTGTTGTTTGATATCAAACTCTTGTGCCAGCTTTGTTGTTATGTTCATTTTATCCCTCCGTTGTGGAGTATATTTTAACATAAAAAAAGTTATTAAGCACTTTGTTCGTAGGATAATTCCATTTCAAATGGCTTCATATACTGAGTGGGTATAGGAATGTATTTTTTTTATCTTATAAAGTCGCATACGATAATTTGATTGCATTTCTCTTGAATTGTTCGTCATATTTGTTTCGGCGTTTTTGAATGGTTTTTCCCTTCTTATTTCTATTATAATTCTTTTACCATTCTGTCCAAAATTTTGACACATTCCCATATCTAATCTTACTGATATGCAAACCAATCCTTAAGTGCAGGATACGCTTTTTTATATAGGAGATATTTCCCTTGATATTTTGCCGCTTTTTCTATATCTGGCAAAATCACATTAGAAACTTTAATTATTTCATTGCATCCCTCTTCCACATCTGCAAAGTGACCGTCGCCTACCATAGCTAAAATACAAGCGCCTAAAGCTCCTCCCTGATTTGTGTTAATTTCTTCAACATTTACAGCCATTATATCAGCGAGCATCTGCTTCCAAAAAAGTGATTGCGCTCCTCCTCCTATAACTCTTATGGCATTTATTTTTGTGCCTAAACTTTTGGATATTTCGAGGTAATCTTTTAAATGATACAAAACACCTTCTAAAACGGCTCTTGTCATAGCAGCTCTTGTCGAATTCATATTAAGCCCCAAAAAAGCTCCCTTTGCATTTGCGTCAAATCTTTCCCCCATTAAATGCGGCAAAAATATTACTTTTGAGTTTTCATCGGACGCTTCTTCAGCTTCAATCAAAAGTTCCTCAACGGACTCTCCGGCTGTCTCTGACCACCATTTGAGAGAATTGGCGGCAGAAAGAATCACGCCCATTGAATGATACTTTCCAGTCGCATCACAAAACACATTAAGTTTACATTCATCATCAACAGCAAAATTTTCTCTCGGCGCAAAAACAACCCCGGAAGTTCCTAGAGTTATAAGAATTAATCCTTCTTTTACAACCCCCGCGCCAACAGCCCCGGCGGCATTGTCTCCGGCGCCGCCAACAACTCTGACCTCACCTTTCAATCCCAACAACTCTAAAGATTCTTGATTTAAAAATCCGGTCGTTTCATAAGATTCGAATAATTTTGGCATTACGTTTTCTTCTATTTCCAAATAACTGAGCATTTCTTTGGACCAAACTCTGTTTTTAACATCTAGCATTAGTGTTCCTGCGGCATCAGAAACATCAGTTGCGAAATCTCCCGTCAGTTTATACCTTAGATAATCTTTGGGGAGCATAATATGCGCAATTTTTTTAAAAAGCTCCGGTTGGTGTTTTTTTACCCATAATACTTTGGGCGCAGTAAACCCTGTCAAAGCTTTATTGGCTGTATATTCTTTTAATTTCTCAGGAGTAAAATAGTCCGTTATTTCTTCGCATTCTTTTTCCGTCCTGTTGTCACACCATAATATGCTGGGAAATAGCACATCTCCTTGGCTATCAAGTGCCACCAAACCATGCATTTGCCCACTAAATCCAATCGCGGATACTTCATTCTTGCCTATCGCGCCTTTTAAAACTACTTCCTTAATGGCTTCAACAGTTTTTTCCCACCAACCATCTGGGTCCTGTATCGCCCATTTTTCTTTTGGAAACTCCACAGGGTATTCCCTTTTTGCCTCGCAAACAATATTATGTTTAGAATCCACCACTAATACTTTTACTGACGATGTACCCAAATCTATTCCAATGTAATACATTTTGATTTCCCTATTCTTTTATAATATGATTCCGTATAGCCCAATTAGGATTTAAACAGAACCCGTGCCGCTCAAATTAGTAGCTTTATCGTCAAAAGACGAAAACAAAACATACAGGTTATTTTTGGTACTTTTTATCCCTGCCCGTAATATGCTTTGTCCCCATGTTTTCGAAGATAATGCTTATCCAGCAATTCCGGCGGCATTGGGCCTATTTCCGGATTTAGCATAAAAGCATGCCAATTCATAAATGCTATCTCTTCCAAAACAACAGCATTGTGAACAGCTTCTTGTGCATCTTTTCCCCACGCAAACGGACCATGGCTGTATACGAGAACCGCGGGGATACTCATCGGATTAATCCTATTAAAAGTTTCTATAATAACCGAACCCGTCTCCTTCTCATACGCACCATTTATTTCATCTTTAGTCATGGGTCTGGTGCAGGGAATCTCGCCGTAGAAATAATCGCCGTGAGTAGTGCCAATGGGCTTAATTCCTCGGCCGGCCTGCGCATAAATGGTCGCCCATCTGGAATGAGTGTGTACAACCCCGCCCAATTCCGGAAACGCCTTATATAGCTCAATGTGTGTCGGAGTGTCCGATGACGGTTTGTACTTGCCTTCAACAATTTTTCCTTCAAGATTAACTACAACCAGATCGTCTGCAGTCATGCTCTCATAAGGAACGCCTGAAGGTTTTATAACAACCAATCCCGAATCACGGTCAACCGCGGAAACATTTCCCCAGGTGAAAGTAACCAGTTTGTATTTAGGCAGAAGCAAATTCGCTTCAAAGACTTGTTTTTTTAATTCTTCGAGCATATTTTCATCCTCATTTCAATTTCCAAGCAATATCCTTTAAGAAGAGTTCCTCTTCAATTTTCTCGGGAGTTGTTTCCGAACCAATGTGCACAAACTCTATTTCCATCATTCTCGCCCAGTCACGCATTTGCTCGGAAGTAACATCATAAGACAGCGTGGTATGGTGAGCTCCTCCTGCCAATATCCAACATTCAATGCCTGCGGTCAGGTTCGGTTCAGGTTTCCACATTACGCGTGCCACAGGTAAATTCGGCATTTCCATAATCGGCTCAACACATTCGACATCCTGACAAATCAGACGAAACCTGCCTCCCAAATCAATCAGGCTGACGGTTATTGCTTTTCCGGGAATGCCTTCAAAAACGAGTCGCGCAGGATTTTCGCGGTCGCCTATTCCAAGCTCATGAACTTCTATCCTGGGTTTATCCGCTGCTATAGACGAGCATACTTCCAGCATATGCGCACCGAGGCTATATTCATTTCCCTTTTCAAGGTGATAAGTATAGTCCTCCATAAATGTCGCTCCACCTTTTTTACCTTCACCCATAGCTTTGATAATCGCAGTCATCGCAGCGACCTTCCAGTCGCCTTCACCACCATAACCATAGCCTTGTGACATAAGATGCTGGGACGCGAGACCCGGCAGCTGTTTCATACCATAAAGATTCTCGAACGTGTTTGAAAATGCTTTGCAGCCTTCCCGTTCCAGCATCTTGCGCATCGCAATCTCTTCTCTTGCCTGATAGCGGATGGCTTCTACATCATCAGTTGCGATTTCATATTCAGCAGAATACTTGTCCATAAGCGCATCAATTTCATCTTCTGAGACAGTATCCATGTGTTCCACCAGTTCGCCTACCGGCCAAGTGTTTACCTGCCATCCAAGCTTAATCTGCGCTTCAACTTTATCGCCTTCAGTCACTGCGACTTCACGCATATTGTCGCCAAAGCGCATGACCTTCAAAGATCTGCTGAACGCTACACCGACAGCCGCGCGCATCCAGCCTCCCAAACGCTTTTGTGCAGTTTCATCTTTCCAAAAGCCGGCAATTACCTTGCGCGGCATACGAAGACGCGTAGCAATAAACCCATGCTCACGATCGCCATGCGCAGATTGGTTGAGGTTCATGAAGTTCATGTCGATTTCTTCATTGGGTATTTCCAGATTGTATTGTGTAGCGAAGTGGCAGTATGGCTTTTGAAGCCGGGTAAGTCCGTCTATCCACATTTTGCTTGGCGAGAAAGTATGGCACCAAGTGATAATTCCTGCACATCGATCATCGTAATTTGCTTCTTTAACAATATCGCTAATTTCCTCATTTGACTTGGCAACTAATTTGCACACTAACTTGCAAGGCAAATTGCCGCTAGCGTTCATATTATCCGCCATTTTAGATGCACGGGCGGAAACGGTATCCAAAACTTCAGAACCATATAGTAACTGAGACCCTACAACAAACCAAAATTCATAATCTTTTAGCATAATTTATCTCCTTATAAAGATTCAACGGCTGCCTTTTCAGCAGAAAGTCCGTTTTTAAAAAGTGTAAGATAGTTATTAAATCCTTCAACATCTGTTTTGTCTGGCTGGACAGTGGTTTCTGAAACATCTTTAAATACCTTATTTTCCAAATAATCTTCCAGCGTTTCAACTTCGCTTTTAAATAACATATAAGCCGCCAAAAGTGCTGCTCCGTAAGGTCCGCCTTCCGCTGCTGTATCCATAACTGAAACGGGCGAATTTGTCGCCGCCGCAATATATTTTTGGCCGACAATCGGTGTCTTGAATAAACCTCCATGACCATACAAGTGATCAATTTTTACATCTTCGTGCGCAAGTAAATCCATTCCGATTTTCAAAGTCGCCATCGTTGAATAAAGTTGTGCGCGCAAAAAATTGGCGAGAGTAAAGCGGCTTTCCGGTTTACGGACAACCATAGGACGCCCGCTGTCCAAATGTGTGATGCTCTCACCGGCCAAATAATTATACACAAGCATGCCTCCGCAATCAGCTTCGCCCTCCATGCTCTTTTCATAGAGTTTGGTAAACAGTTCGCCAACGGAAACTTCCCGCCCAAACAAGCCTGCCGCCTCACCAATAACGGATGCCCATGCGTTCATATCGTTCGTGCAGTTGTTGCAGTGTACCATAGCAACCGGCATCCCCGTCGGCGTAGTAAGAATATCAACTTCAGGATATATGTTTTTTAGCGGTTTTTCTAAAACAACCATTGAAAAAATTGAAGTTCCCGCGGAAATATTTCCGGTACGCGGCGCAACGGAGTTAGTGGCTGTCATGCCAGTGCCCGCGTCGCCCTCGGGAGGAGCAAACGGAATGCCCATATCCAAACCTAAAATCTTTGCGCCATCGTAAGTAAGTCCTCCCGCATTCTCCCCAGCCAATAAAACTTTGGGTAAGATTTCCTTCAAAGCCCACTTATAATTTTTGTTTTCAATCAGACTATCGAATTTCCCCAACATATTCTCATCATATGTCTTTTCGTCAGTGTCAATCGGAAATATTCCTGATGCTTCTCCAATGCCAACAGCATTCTTGCCTGTCAACATATAATGAACGTACCCTGCAAGAGTTGTAATATGAGCAATCTGCGCTACGTGATCTTCTCCATTCAAAATCGCCTGATACAGATGAGCTATGCTCCAACGCTGAGGGATGTTAAAGCCAAAAAGAGCACTCAGCTCTTCCGCGGCCTCTCCAGTGATAGTATTTTGCCATGTACGAAAAGGCGTCAACAATTTCCAGTCTTTATCAAACACTAGATAGCCATGCATCATTGCAGAAATACCTATAGCGCAAATGTTTTCCATCTTTTTGCCGGATTTATTTTCCACTTCTTTGGATAAATTTAAAAAAGACTCTTTTAACCCTGCCCAAACATTATCTAACGAATATGTCCAAATACCGTTATCATAAATGCTTGCCCATGTATATGAGCCACTGGCAATGTGTTTATGAGCTTCATCGACAAGCACCGACTTAATTGTTGTAGAGCCAAATTCGATACCAAGTACATATTTATGATTATTCATTTTCGCATCTCCTTAAATCAATTATAATGTTCTCTCAACATTAAAACAATGCTTTTTCTTAACCTTTAATAGACATTTATTGATATTTGTTTTATAATTCGCTCAAGGAGAAAAGGTAAATGATTGCAAATTTTGAAACCCATAAATATATAGGCACTGAACAAGTATGGACCGGAAATTATAGTAATTTACGCAATCTTCCTCATTGGCATACCGATTTTGAGCTTATTCATGTTACCAAAGGGCACACATCTGTTTCCATTAACGATCAAGTTTTCTTCCTCTCCGAAGGACAGACATTATTTGTTTCCGGAGGTGAAATACATTCTATACAAAGTTCAGAAAACAGCGTTGTTTCCATTTGCCTTTTCGATGACAATTTAGTGCGTGAGATTAACACTAAATATTCTCTTGCCTCGCCGAGCCTGATATACTCTTATCCTTTCAATGCTGTATTTCGCGCAATTCAGGAAGAATTTGAGCAAAAGCAGCCTTTCTACGAGTTAAAATCCAAGCATATTCTTCAAGATTTGCTTCTTTCAATTTTCCGAAAAGAGCCTCTAGAAGAGGTGTGCTTAGAAAATGAACATCATACACTTAAGCGCTACAAAGAACTTTTAAATGAATTGGATAAAAATTATGTCAATATGAGCTTCAGGGATTCGGCAAAATTTATGGGATTCAGTGAGGCTTACTTTTCTCGTTTTTTTAAATTGATTTCAGGAATGACTTTTTCTCAATACCGAAATACAATCCGGGTAGAAAAAGCAATTCAGCTTTTGCGTTCAAACAGCAATTTGACGGTTTCACAAATTTCATTCGAATGCGGCTTTGGCACACCTCGGCACTTTAACCGCGTTTTTCATGCAATCACAGGCTTTGCACCTACCGCCCTTCCTATTGATTTCAGGCTTAGCTTTCACCCACAAAAAGCGATTAGCCTCCATTTTGATCCCACACTAAACGGCTCTGTTCTTCTGGATAAAATATCATAGTTTGCCGCAATAATATTCGTTTGAGTACCATTTAAATATAAATATCTCAGCTATATTAATACTCATTGTTTTCATAGCTTTTATATGAGTCTTCGGTCTTATTGCATATATTTCTGCTAATAACATAGCAAACCCTGAAGGAAGCTTTCGTAGCTATTGTGCATACTTATATCTTCCGTTCCAGGTGTGAGCATTCTATAACCAAAAGAATCATGTGTAATATGAAGCTAAACCTGAATACTCTCAGGCAAAAATTCTAAAACATCATTTATCGTCTAAGAAAATATTTTTTCGCTCCGTTTATTTATAGCCATCAGCGCAGCTATAATTATACCTGTTATTATATATTGCATATATTGGCTGCCGCCGATAAGCTGTATACCATTATCAATTATTGCCAACACAAACACTCCACCTATAATATTCCATATGTGAATATTGTTGCCTCGTCCTCCATATTGAAAAGATGTGAGCCCACCGATAAAAGCCGCCGATATCCCTATAAATTCCAATCCAGGGCCGGTTGATGAACTCGCCAACCCTTGTTTCGATACCATAATTATTGCCGAAATAGCAAAAAACGCTCCCCCAAGAACATAGCTGATAAACTTGATTAAATTTACATTCACTCCTGCTCTTTTTGTAGCTTCCTCATTTTCGCCTACTGCCCTTATGTGCTTGCCTAAAAAAGAATGAGTGAATATAAAACCGAATACCGCTAAACATAATATCGCAATCCAAATATCAATTTGGATTCCCGCAAATGCTCCTCTTGAAATCATCCAAAATGCTTGTGGAATTTTTGAAAAAGTTGAGCCTTTTGATAAGGTGTATGAAACTCCCCTCAAAATAATTTGGGAAGACAAAGTTGCAGCAAAAGGCACGATTCCAAACCATGTTACAAGCAGTCCGTTAAAAACTCCGCATAATGCCCCTACGGATATTCCAATTAGTATTACTATGCTTGAATTAAGCCCCGCAGCAAACATCATACCTATAAAAACTGAAACAAGTGATATTTGGTATCCCACCGATAAGTCTATTCCTCCTCCAATCATAATTATTGCTATTCCAATCACCAAAACTATTATATGCGTGTTTTGCAAAAGCAGGTTCTTTAAATTAATAAACGTCAAAAAAGATGTAGATAGAATTGAAAACGTGAACAATAAAATAACTAAAATAACAAACACCGTGTACTTATACAGAAATGAACTTATTCTCAAATTACTGTTTTTTTTATTTTTTCTCATTACTCAGTTCCTTCCGCTGGCAAGATAATTATTCGCATACTATTTTTCATTTTCCATCAGATTGTAAAACACATCAAAATCTTCCCACATTACTTGCCTGACCCTTACAATGCCTACTGTTTCGCCATCTTTACTTAACGCCGATCTAAAACTATCCACAACATAGTAATTTTTACTTGAACGTTCCAGAATTATGTCCAACATAGCATTAACTTTGCTTGTAATATTATCCCCTCCACAAAACCCCCGTAGCAAGCTTTCGTTATCAGCACTTCTTAAAACCAGCTCCTTGTTTGTGCTTGTCTCATTTGCCCCGAAAACCGCAAGTTTTTCCAGCGCAATATTCACAACTCCCGTCTGGTGATAGTACATTAGTTTTTCAGCTGCGCCAACCGCCGCATCCCCGCTCAAAGAAATAATTATCCTAAGTTTGCTTCCGGCGTTAGTCGTCATGAAAGAGTCTACCGTATCTTGTCCTTCAAGATTTGTATTTACGTTTCGGTCAGATGAGTAATGCAGATTTATTCTGTTATCGTAAAATGGATTGAGCTGTGCATATCCGTTTTCGTCCAAAATAAGACCCCCTGAAGGCTCTTCAACTTTCGTTTTCTCCCCTTTTTCATCAATATAATACACTGCCTCTCCGGTTTCTTCTTTTATAAAATCTACTATTGAATAGTCAAAATACCGCAAGAACCTCTCTTTTATCATTCGGTAACCGGCACACATTCGTATATAATAAGTTTTGCTTGTTTTCTCCATCAAAAGTGTGGTAACTGAGCCCGGCGGTGCTTCCGGATATTCACTGTCCAAATACTCTTTGACCAGCTCACACATTCTCAAGCCTTGGAGTATATCATAACTTTTTACTTGTATATCACAATTTTCAACTTCTTCATTTGTGCCCAATACCATTACTTTAATTCCGTTTTCGCGAGCTATTTTAAAAACCTCTTCATAGGCCTCGCTATTGCCAGCGCAGTTAACGGCAATAATATCCGCACCTGCCGTTGTAAACATCTGTATTTGTTTAAGCTGTACGTCTACAGCGTTATCGCAATAGACCACCTGTGTTCTATATCCGTTCATCTTCAATTTTTTAACGAACGCTTCAGCCGTCGACTGCATAAAACTATCATCTGCGTTAATTAAAGTGATACATCCCAACGACGCATCATTTTTTTGCGCAGAAGAACATGATGAAAACAAAAACATTACAATTATCAAGCACCAAAGCAGCACTTTTTTCATCACTATTTCCTTTCAAAGAAATACGTCAATTCCATTCCAATAAGTCTTTAATATTTTCAAATTTCACATTAGACAATAATCTTTTTTTGGTCGCCACAAAATATTTATCAGAATTGTCTTCTATTTTTTCAATATTCGATAAGAAAATACAAACACTCGAACCATTTTTAGAAAACACTTTAAGACTGTTTTGCAGCATTCGGCAAGTAACAATATCAGAAACAGATACAGGATCTCTGCAAATAACCACAGCCGGGTTCATAAGCTTTACTCTGTATAACATTAACGCCATTTTGTCCTTTTTGGTTAATGTTCGGCAGTCATTCATAAAAGCAATTTCATCATTTTCATACCATTCTGAAAACTCATCAAGCATACATTTTATTAATTTTTTTTTAATGACACCGAATGAAGAAAACTTCCATCGCAGACCTATGCAAATATTATCAGCAGGAGACATTTCCTTGATTATGGTGCTAAAATCAAAAGGGTCAATAAACACCACAAGATTTTTAGCGTTTCGAATACTAAAAGATTTCTTTCCATTTATATCAAATAATATTTGGCTGTTGCCCAAAAGGTTGTTTCCAAAAATTTTTTCACGCAATGCAGTCAGCACTGATTGTGAAGGATCTACGAAAGAAGCAATTTCTCCTTTGTGTAATTTCAAAGACACTGGCTCTTGTAGGCCAACATCTACCTTGTCTAAAGATAAAACAGCAGGAGCTTCCTCAGTCTTTTTTATATTATCATTGCTTTTCACTTCTGGAAACAAAGATTCTAGGATTTTTTCAATATCAGTATAATTTCCCGGGGTATTGTTAAATGACATAATCATTCTTCCGTTTGATAAAAAATCCAATCTATCGCTATAGGTTTTCAAAAGCTCTAAGTGACAGCTTGTAATAAGAAAAGAGATACCTTCAGATTTGAGTCTGGCCATAAGATTATACAGTTTTTGAGTTTCCTGATAAGAGCATTCCATTGAAAAATCATCAATAAGAATTATCTGCGCTTTTTTCAATCTCGCCTTGAGCATTTCAAGCAAAACATGGTGAAATAAATCAAGTGAGCCCGCCTTCTCTTTTGGATCAAGATCTATGTTATATTCATTAAATGCTGTTGCGATTGATTTTTTCATTAGCAGCGGATTTACAAATCGGACATTAGCGTTGTATCCGCGCAAAATTAAAATATTTTCCCATAATGAAAGGCCGTTGACCAGTGTAGACTCTTTGCCTATTCGCGCAATAATCGGTCTGTTGTCAATTCTGAATAAAGAATGCTCTAGCTTTTTTCCATTAAAAAATATTGTTCCTGAAGCTGGGGATACCTTGCCAGTAATTAAATCTAATAAAGTTGTCTTTCCTGAATCAAATGTACCGAAAACCCCTAAAGTCTCACCTTTATAAAGCTTGAGATTCAACCCTCTAAGAAAAGTTTTTTCATCAATAGCCGCCTTAACATCGCGCGCCCTAAAAACTTCACTGCTCATTATGTTTCACCGAAAGCCAATATGGGAAAAATAATTCAACACATGTTCCAACACCCAAGCAGCTGCTAATACTAACTCCGTATTCTTCACCAAAAATTAGCTTCAATCTTCTATCCACATTTTCAAGGCCAATACCAGTACTTATCGTTTGTACATCTTTACTTATAATTTTCGAATCATGCAACTTATCGCATAAAGCCTCAAGCTTGTCCGTATCAATACCTTTACCATTATCTGATATCTCAATACTGACGTGTCCATTTACACGTTTCGCCGTTAAGGTTATTTTCCCTCCTGAAGTTTTATCAGAAAATCCATGAATAATCGCGTTTTCGACTGCAGGCTGAAGCGAAAGCTTTGGCAAAAGCGCCTCTGATATGTCTTCGCCTTTACAGTTGAATTCCATTTCAAATAAATTATCAAAACGATAATTTTGGATGGTTACATAATGCTCAACGTTTTCCATCTCATTTTTTATGCTCACTAAATCGCTTTTTCCGCTAATACTATATCTAAAAAACTCCGATAAGGCCTGCACTGTAGCCGCGATTTCTTTTGAACCCTCATAAAGAGCCTGTCCCCTTATGCATTCAAGCGTATTATATAAAAAATGAGGATTAATCTGACTTTGTAAAGTAGCAATATTCGCTTGCTTCATCAACAAATCCCGTTCGTAGTTTCGGCTGGTCTTGAGGGATTCCTCCATAAGTCTTTCATTTACAATTTTATCGTGTTTTCTTTTAGTTATAAAAAACATAGCAAATATTTATCCTCAACCATAAATTTTTCTGTATTCAGTAGGCTTCACACCAACAGCCTTTTTAAAGAGTCTGCTGAAATATCTAGAGTCATTATATCCAAGCTCATAAGCTATTTCACTTATGTTTTTATCACTGCTTTTTAAAAGCTCTCTTGCAATTTTAATACGATATTCAGTAACATATTCAGTAAAATTTTTACCTGTTTCACTCTTGAACAGCCTTGAAAAATATACAGGATTTAAGTTCACAACTTTCGCCACATCTTCCAGATTAATGCGTTTTCCATAATTTTCTTCAACATATGCGAAAGCCTTTCTTATTGGCATAGTATTTTGCTTGTCTATATTCTCTGTTATTTGTTTCATCGAGGAAATAAAGCTGTCCAGAAACACTCGCTTATATTTTTCAAAAGTAACGGACAAATGCAATGTTTTGGTGATTTCTAAAATGAGTGCATCTGGATCAGTATAATCAGAGATTAAATCTTCGTTGATCTCAAAATACATATCTTTAACGCGATACGCAAACATCATCGCCTCATAGCTGCACAAAAGCTGCACCGGAAAACTGAAAAATTCTTCCATGCCGGCTTTAAAACTATCAGTGTCCAATATTTCAAATGCTCTTTTTATCTTCGCATCAAGTTCTTTTAGCTTTCCTTCCAGATTAATCATTTTTTCTCTTTTTTCTTCACCAAAAATAACCTTGTTTGCGCCAATCGCCATTCTGCACCATTCCGCTTTGAACACTTGATTCTTTGAGGTTACAATTTGATAAGGATCATTTACGGCCCCGCCTACACATAAAGTTGCATTGAGTCCTTTGAAAATGTTAGTAATATTTTTAACCTGTTCTAAAAGATCATTAAATCTATCAATAATTTCATCATCGTGTTTAGGTTGATAATTGAGAAGAGCCATTACACCTACATCTTTATTTTGTATAACAATATCTGCGCAAAACTCTTCGTACTGTTTCAAAATTATCTCGCTAATCTTTTTTAATATTGATGAAACCTCTTCATTTATTACATGAACATCATTGTAATAATCCAGTTTCACTAATATTACGCGAAACATTCCTTCACGAAAATTTGTACTGTAAAGCCTGTTGATTTCTTCCAGTGTAATTTTTTCTTCCGATATTTGATGAATAGCTCTATTAAGTAAATAGGCTCTTATGGAACTGTTATTCCCACCAGGCAATTCTCCCGATTTCTCCTGGTTCAAATTATCAGCAATTTTTTTTAACGTTTCATTTAGTTCTTTTTCATCTACTGGTTTGAGAATATAATCACCAACATCATATTTCAAAGCTTCATACGCATATTCAAATTGCCGGTAACCGGTAATGATTACAAAACAGCATTTGCTACCGCTGTTCCTTACGCGGCGAATCACTTCGAGCCCTTCTAATTTAGGCATACAAATGTCAGTTATGACAATGTCGGGTTCCTGTTCGTTAATAAGATTAAGTAATTGCTCTCCGTCATATACCATAGCTATTAGTTCGATTGAAAGGCTCTCAAAATCTATTATTTGAGAAAGCAGCTTGCATATCCAAGGCTCATCATCAGCTATTATAAGTTTCAGCTTATTATTCATAAATTGACTCCAAACAGGTTAATCATATATTCGGCTGTAAAAATAAATTTCATTAGTTTAATATTATTAAGGCTATATTAATTCAGTTCGAGAAATCATAAACTTCGGATATTGCTTTGGTTCCCATAGGCTCATTCCATCTTAAATAGTAAATTATTCATTCAATACGCATATAATTTCACCTAAATGCTTTATTTACTAAACTATTGCTCTACTTTATAAATAGCATTAAAAGAGATTCAGGTATTCGAATCTCTTCACTATATTTTTTTGCATTACAAATAATTTTCAATTGTGTTAAACCAGCCTCCCATAATCGCCTCAAATGAATCAAATCCGATAATACGCATTCTTTCAAAGATTCGCAATTCAGGCTTATAGCTTATTTTTTTATATCTTCATATAAAATTCTATTTATAGAATATACAATTGAAGTGCCTTTCCACTCATTTCTGTAAATATTCGGGTCAGAAAGTAACTGCGCTTTGGTCTCCGGTTCGCGGGGATCTTCCGGGCCAAGGTAAGTTGGCGAGCTGAAATCTTTCTTTGGCGTAGCACTGCCATTCATAATCATTTCGCAATTTTCCATAAAAGCATCTATAAACGTAATATCTATAGGTGATCCATTATGGGCTGGGCAAATTAAATCAATTTCTGATTCTCTCGCTTTAAGCTTTTTGAGATTTTCATAATATTTTTCAACACAGGCGTCACCCCTTCGGTCTCCCTGGAACAAAACTTGCCCGCTCTCAATCTCGTCTCCTGTGAAAAGCAGGTTATATTTATTGTCCAGCCACGCAAAGCTTCCGGGGCTGTGGCAAGGAATTGCAATAGCCTCTACCTGTCTGTCGCCTAAATCAATCACAAAACCCTCCTTAACAGGGAGTGGCTCATAATCAAAATCGTAGTCCGCTGGATTAACCCTTGGAAAAGGGGTTTTACAGCGTCCGGCCGCAATTTCCGACATGAATATATCACAGTCTTTAAATTGTCCGTTTGAAGCAGTATGGTCAAAATGTCCATGAGTGTTGCACACTACCAGAGGTAAGTCCGTAATCGTCTCAATGTACTCTCGGATGCTGTTTCTGTTCTGCCCCGGTTCAACCACTAATGCCCTTTCGCTCCCAATCACAAGATAAGTCACCGCACTGTCGGGACGGCCATGTATATACCAAGTATTTGGTCTTATAAGCCTTCGGGTAAAATCTCTGTCTTGCTCAAATTTCTTCATATATTTCTCCATTTCTTGCATTTCAGAATTCGGATTTGCACTATCAATAATAATTTTTCTCGCAATCCATAACATTTTACCACAGTTAAATGTTTTTTTATAAATATAATTATTTAAAGACATTCTGTCATTATTAATCTGATAACTGTCTGCATATCAAGAAAAATTATATCACTCAAATGTTTAATTCTTTTGCTCGACAACAAGAAACAAAATGATTCGGCAAAATTTCTTCCAATTCCTGAGGCTCATAACATTTATCAATTGCGTATTTGCACCTTGCCGCAAAGCGACAGCCGGGCTTGGGATTAATCGGTGAAACTATCTCACCTTGAATTATCTCACGTTCAATCTTCGCATCTATATCCGTAGTAGGTATCGCCGATAGCAATGCCTTTGTATAAGGGTGCAAAGGCTTTTTAAACAACTCTTTGGAAGGGCTTGTCTCCACCAATTGTCCAAGATACATAACGCAAATATCATCTGAAATATGCCTAACAACAGATAAGTCATGTGTTACGAACATATAGGTTAATTGTTTTTGCTCCTGAAGGTCCATCAGAAGATTGAGAATCTGCGCTTGAATTGATACATCAAGTGCGGAAACCGGCTCATCACAGACTATAAACCTTGGATTGAGCGCAAGCGCTCTTCCTATCCCAACTCTCTGTCTTCTTCCTCCATCCAGCTCATGCGGATATGCATTCATAAGCCTTCTGTCAATGCCCACCAAATCCATTATTCGTTCCGCTTCAATTCTTATCTCATCTTTTGAATAGCAATTCATTAATATAAGAGGCTCTTTTATTGTATTAATAACCGTGTACCTCGGGTTTAGAGAGGAGTACGGATCTTGGAATATTATCTGCATCTTCTCCCTAAGGTAATGTAATTTCTTGGAATCGACATTTGTTACGTCTTCGCCTTCAAAAAATATTTTACCTCCGGTACTTTCCAGAAGATGTATCATTGTTCTCCCCAGAGTGGATTTGCCGCACCCTGATTCCCCAACCACACCCATTGTTCTGCCTTCATAAATGGATAAGTTCACTCCATCAACCGCGTGCAAATCTCCTTTACGGGTTTTAAAATATTTTTTTAAATCCACTAATTCAATTAAAGGTTGCATTTTACACCCCCCTCTTTACTATACTGCCCAAATTGCAGCACAGGCAAAGATGCCCTGGACTTACTGTTACCATTTCTATTTCACCTTCTCTGCAGATATCCGTTGCAAACGGGCAACGTGGATTAAAAGTGCAGCCACTTGGCAAATTAGTTGGATCCGGCGGCAACCCAAGAATTGGGTCAAGCCTCTGAGAATCTGTGTTCATGTTAGGAAGAGCCCCAAACAAACCCATTGTATACGGATGAGATGGGTTTTTGAATAAATCTCTTTTTGTTCCATACTCAATGATTTTCCCACCATACACTACCGCCACATTATCACTTGTCTCTGCGACAACACCAAGATCATGGGTAATCAACACCATGGAAGTATTGTATTTTTCCTTTAAATTATTTATCATTTTAAGAACCTGTGCTTGAATTGTCACATCCAAGGCAGTTGTAGGTTCATCCGCCAGCAATAATTCGGGACTGCACGCCAAAGCGATGGCAATAATAACCCGCTGTTTCATTCCACCCGAAAACTGATGTGGATATTCTCTAAACCGTTCCGCAGGTATCCCAACCATCTCCAGCATCTCAATGGCACGTTTGTTAGCGTCGTTCATACTAATTTTATTATGAACCTTTATTACCTCTGCTATCTGCCTTCCAACCCGCATTGAAGGATTAAGAGCGGTCATTGGGTCTTGAAAAACCATCGATACCTTGCGTCCGCGGACTTTTCGCATATCTTCTATTTTTAATTTCAAAAGATCAACGCCTTCCAGGTTGATTTCCCCGCCTTTGATTTTTGCTGAAATATCAGGAAGAATACGCATGATTGATTTTGCTATAGTAGTTTTTCCTGCACCTGTTTCACCCACCAACGCCAATGTCTTTCCTTTTTCCAAATCAAAAGAAACACCATTAACAGCATGTATCACTTCACCTTCAGAAGTATATTCTACCGCTAAATTTCTAACCGAAAGGAATGGCGTGTTTTCAATTCCTTGTTTTGAAGTTATATTTTCCATTCTTTCCTCCGTTATTTTTTAAGCTTCGGATCTAAGGCGTCTCTTAGACCATCGCCAAACATATTCAAGCAAACAACAACAATCATTATAAATAATCCAGGGAAAATAAGCATATATGGATATTGGCGTATGAAAGATCTGGCCCCAGATAACATCGCTCCCCATTCCGGCTCTGGCGGTTGAACGCCGAGTCCGATATAGCTCAGCGCAGCGGCAGCAAGCAGAGTGTTTGCGTACTGCATGGTAGCCTGAACTATCAGCGGGGAAAAAGTGTTGGGCAGCAAATGTTTCACTACAATACGCTTGTTGCTACAATTAATAGCATGGGCAGCTTCAATGTATTCCTTTTCCCTAACACTCATTATTTGCGCCCGCAGCAGCCTTGCGTATGCCGGGATCCCTCCAATAGCGAGAGCGACAACGGTATTGTTAAACCCAGTTCCTAAAACAGCAGCCACAACTATAGACAGCAGCATTCCCGGTATTGACTGCTGTACATCAATTAATCTCATAATAAGAAGATCAACCATGCCCCCAAAATACCCAGCAAAAGAGCCTAATATTACTCCCACGGTCATAGATATGCCCACAGCCATAAGACCCAAGCGCAAAGAATATCTTCCTCCGTAAATAACTCGGCTGAAAATATCACGCCCCAGATCATCCGTACCAAACCAATGTGTTGAGCTAGGTCCCTGGTAGGCTTCAAATATATTAATCTCTGTATAGTCGTACGGCAAAAATAGCGGAGAAAAAATTGCAGCCAACGCTAGCAAAAGAACTATAATAATCCCTGCCATTGCGCTTTTGTTGCGTATAAGCCGTTTTAGACTTTGTACAAGTGCACTCTGATTTTTTTTCTTATATGCGTCAGTTGCATTTACTTTTAATGCATTTATTGAATCAGCCATTTTTCTTCCCCCTTGAACTGCTTGCATATTGACCTTTAATCCCTGGGTCAACAAAGCTATAGGCGATGTCAGTAAGCAGCATAACAATACTAAATGTAATAGCTAAAAATATTACACATCCCCTAACAACCGGATAATCCCGATTGTTAACCGCTGTAATCATATAATATCCAACACCGGGTATTGAGAAAACTGATTCTATTACTAACGTGCCTCCCATCAATGCTCCGAAGGAAGTACCTGCTATTGTAACTATAGGAATAAGTGCGTTTGGAAGTGCGTGTCTAAATATAACAGCTCTTTCGGTAAGCCCTTTAGCTCGAGCGGTTGTAATATAGTCAGCTCTAATTACCTCAAGCATAGAAGAACGCGCCTGACGCGCTTGGTTAGCAATCCCCCCAAATGAGTTTGCTACACATGGAAGTATGTAATATTTAAATCCATCAATGCCCGTCGCGGGCAACCAGTGCAACTTAAGCGAAAACAAAATAACAAGAAGTAAAGCTAACCAGAAAGACGGCATTGAAACGCCCAACAATGCAAAAAACATTGACAACCTGTCCGCCGGCCCATCCTTGTGCACCGCGGCATTTACGCCAAGCGGTACCCCAATGCCAATTGAAAGCCCAATACATATTCCGGCTATTGTAAGTGTTCGCGGAAAGCGTGTGATTAATTCTGATGTTACGGAAACTTTACTTACAAATGAAACTCCAAAATCAAAATGTAAAAAAACATCTGAAAGATATCTGCCAAGCCTGACAATATAAGGATCGAAAAGACCCAGCTTCTCTCTGAGTACATTAAGCTCTAATTCAGTGGCGTTGCTACCAAGCATAACAGTCGCGGGATCTCCCGGGACAAAATACATGATAGTAAAGATTAATACCGCAACGCCAAAAATTACAGGTATCATCCAAAGTAATCTTTTCATTACATACTTTATCATAAAACTACCTCATTGATTGAAATACAGTTCTTTTCTAAAATAATGCGGCGTACTTACCTATAGCTAAGCATAAGTGACGCCGCACAGTAATCGTTTTGGTAAAATTCAAGTCTAACATTCTTATATCATACTATGAATGTACCACAGTGAAAATTAGTTTAATATCGCCTTAAGGGTTTTTACTTGTATAATCATCCTCATAAACGCAAGCTCCGGGAAGCAGGAATAGTTTCTCGTTCAAGGTAATAGCTTCAACTCCGTCTTGAGCAACCTGATAGTTTAATCCTGCCCAAAGTCCAATTGCAACCGCATTATCTTCGAGATAATTATGCACCGCATCGACTGTTCCGCGTCCATTTGTTTCAGGATTCATCATTGCATCAATCAGAACCTGCAAATTTTCGTCATGTAAGCCGTTATAAGTGGTTCCCTGATCTTTCCACGTCTGACGGTTAATGTCGAAGAAGTTTGCCCACATATTTGCCAATGAAGCGTTATTTGCCTGATTATCAAGAATGATATCCCATTGGTCATATGAATATTTGTACGTTTGGAACAGCGCGGAATCATAAGTATTGATTTCGCTGTCAATACCAACTGTCAACAAGTAGGATTGCATTATTTCAGCAGCTTTTTTTCTGGTCTCTACATTTTCAAGTATTATTCTGATTTTTTCTCCGTTATATCCGGATTCAGCCAACAGTGTTTTTGCTTTTTCAACGTCATAGTCGTAATATCCATCTGTTGTCCATGCAGGGTTATAATCGCTGTAAAGCTTGCATCCCCAAGTATATACGGGCTCTCCTGCCGATTGAAGCACGCCATACACCAACGAAGGAGCGTCAATCGCATACAGAATTGCTTGTCTAAGAGCCAAATTATCGCCCATAATGCTGTCAGCACTCATATTGAATGCCATATTATTGAAAAGGTTTGTATTTACAGAGTTGACTGTATATCCATCAAGTCCTTCTCCGTTTTCATCAGCAAAGAAATTAAGGTCGTTTGAGCTGATATTGCCTGCTATGTCAATGTCGCCTGTTTCCAAAGCGATTGACATCTGAGCTGATTCAAGAATAATCTTGAAGTTGATTTCATCTACATTTTGTTGGCAGAAAGGATGGTTCATTGCCTCATCTGTTTGCCAATAATTTTCGTTCTTGACTAATGTGATATTGGACCCGGAAACATACTCTTCAACAACATAAGGACCTGTTCCTATCGGTGCTGTTGTAAATGCATCTGCATCATATGCTTCGCTGTCAACGATAAAAATAGTGGATATTACACCTGTTATGGAATTGATTACAGAAGACGTTACTGTGATTTTCACTGTATATTCATCAATTGCTTCAATAGTGTCCAGAATTTTTATATCACGGAAGAATCCTGTTTCAAAAGCTGTCTCATAGCTGAATACAACGTCTTCGGCAGTAATGTGATTGCCAGCTGAGTCATAAACATTATCAAAGATTGTAATAACACATGACAATTTGTCATCTGCAACCTCAATACTTTTACCAATCATCGGTGTTGCCTCTCCGCTGAAAACTTCCCTGGAGAACAAATATTGATAAATCTCAGGAACAACGTAGTTGCCGCCAACACTGGAACCATAGAAAGGATCCAGAGAAGGAACGTCGGCCGGGAGTCCTACATTGACAACACTGGGGGCGCTGACTTCCTCAGGAGCTGCCGTGGCTTTTTCTGTAGCCTCGGAAGTAGTCTTTTCTGTAGTATCATTATCATTGGTAGTAGCTTCCGGTTCAGTTTTGTCGCAAGCCGCAAATATTGTGCAAACCATCATTACAGCTAAGAATAACACGATAATCTTTTTCTTTTTCATTTTCATTTTCATTTCCCTTCTTCTTATTTTATATTAAACGCTTTTCGCGCTTAATTTCTTAAAACAGATAACAAATTGCTTTTTAAGAGTAACATATTCAATATTCGTTTGGTATTACGCAGTATCTACAAAATGTGCAATTATTCTATATGCTAACTTGTAAAATATATTTATTATCGTATTTATTGCGCCTCCTCAAACATCTTATTTGCGCCTTGAAGAATAGGCGTATCGTTGTTGCCTGGACGAACAGGCGCAAAGCTCTGGAAAACTGTGTGGTGCGCCGAGGCATCACTGAGCACATAATCCGCCGTATCTCTGTCTGTATGAGTTATAACAACCGTATTTTTGAAGGGGGACGCTTCTTTAAGTTTCATACCAATCTCACAGTACAGCTCAGCCGCAACGCCAATAAACGCAACATCTCCAAGTATCGCCATTTGCATTTTAAGAGGGACTTTTCCATCCGGTATCATTTTGAGCAGCTCTTTTTTTGGCGGTTTCCCGTCAATACACAGCTCCGGGCGCTGAATCCGCACCATATTGTCCACCATCAGACGATTAAGCATGACGTCTGCTCCTTCGGGCGCCCGCTGCCCATCAAGCTCAATTGCTGTGGATGCGGTTAAAATACTCATAGTATTCTTTGCAGCTTTTATCTCTTTCAATGTCATAATAATATCTTTCGCATGTGTGTATCCATGATGGCGCTGTATTATATATTGAGTTCCCGGCGGTGTGGCACTGCTCTCGCTATATCCGTCGTCCTCATACACACGAGGAAATCCTTCACTTGAAAATAGCGGATTTTGATCCGCGCCTGCGCCGCTTGTCCAAAGAACCACAGCTTCCTTGCCATATCGCCTTTCCACATAGCTGGCTGCATAGCCCATAAACCCGGGTGTGAGTTTTATTTTCCCGTCTGTGTCTTTAACACAATACGCAGTTGTGCCGTGACATCCATAATTTGCGATTGCCGCGATAAGATTTCCGTCATAATCTTCAAATTTCATAATTGCGAGCGTCTTATCAGAAGGCCCCGCATGGTTTTGCCCTTGCATCCAACTTCCGTCTTCAAACTGTTCATCTCGGTTTACGCTTATATAGCTTTTCCCTTCTCCATATCCATATTTTGCAGGTTTCAGCGAAGATAACGCTTGTTCAACAGCCTCAAATATTCCAGACTCTACCGTTTCTGTATATGCTTCCATTTTCGCAATTCGCTCTGCAGGGGGCAATCCGATTCCGGTTGCACGCGGTGATCCCCAGTGGGGACACGAATGATTCTGAGTATTAGTCGCCAGAATCTTGTCTTTTTCAAATCCGAACTTGTCGGCTATCTTTTCCTTTAGTTCAGCATCAGGAGATGGAGGTGAGTCCAGACATAAAATTAAAAATTTCGTATCGCCGTTATCGACAACAACAGTCCTGACGTAAACATCATCAAGAACTTCTTCAAATGCGTAATCAAGAAATCGCGGAAAAGGCAAAAGTTCTTTGGGTGGGGTAATACATATTTTTGATGCGCCAACTCTTAATTGATTCATTATCTTCTCCCAAATATCAATTTAAAACTACTAACCCATAACATTTTAATGTACTTACACAAAAATTGTAATTTCATTTCTTCAACAATTTGTGCATATATTATACTTATTTAGTTGAATCAGAAAAAAACTATATATTGATATAATTTGTGATAGAATACTCAATATGTAAATTTAATTCACATAATCTATAAATAATCCCATTACTTATAAGCCTATAACAATATATAATTGCTATAGTATATATAGGCTTAAAATATTTAATCTAATTTTATGTAGGCATAAGGAGGAAATGAAAAAATGAGCAAATTAAAAGTTGGTGCAGGAAAAGCCTGCATCAATCCCTCACCGGACATGTATCCCGTACCAGGCAGTATGACTGATTTTGGGCTTGAGCCAATGCAACAAATGGAGCCCTATGACGACTTAAATTGCAGGGCTATTGCAATAGAAACCGACAAAAGTAAAGTTATGTTTCTAACTTTCGAGCTAGGCTCAGCACCAAACTTTCCCGGTTACACTGAGGAAATAGCAAAAGCTACAGGATTTCCAAAAGAAAATATATTTATCGCCGGAACCCATAATCACTCCGCCCCACGCACGCCCAGAGTTACTGACGATCCGGAAATACTGGCTTGGGTGGATAAATTCAATAAAATAGTACATGACGCCGGAATGTCCGCTTGCCAAAAAGCAGTGGAAACTCTGCGAGACGCAAAGTACGGCTATGGTGAAAGCCTAAGCTACATCAACACCAACAGAAATTTACTATCTCCCGGCGGTTATTGGCTGGAAGCGCGCAATCTTGCAGGATACAGCGACAAAACACTATCTATACTTAAATTCGTGGACTTAGATGGAAATCTAATCGCGGCTTTCTTAAATCACGCAACACATGCCACAAATCTTTATATGCTAAAGGATGCTGACCACAAGGCAAAAACTTCCGGGAACTTCACTGGCATTACTTGCCGATTTGTGGAAGAACACTACGGCAACGGTGCTGTGGCAATGTGGACATCCGGTGCGGCCGGAGATCAAAATCCGGTCCTAAGCCATGGCTTGCAATATGAGTATCCAGATGGCTGGACAACGCATGTGCAGTATCCCGATGGCGTTGGTTATATGCAAATGGAGTACATGGGCAGAGCGCACGGAGCAGATTGTGTTAAAGGCATAGACGAGATTACCGCCAACAGAACAGGGATGCCCATCGTACATGTAATGCAGACTTTGGAGCTTCCCACACGCAAACGTGCGGTTAACGACCCAAATCCGGATCATTCAAAAGACCGCAGCGGAGGCAACGGCCTGCGTCCCGAAAGCATAGCATATGGCCAGCTCCCTCCTCCTGTTTCCCCACCTGAAATGGTGCCTGACAAGCCAAGAAAACTTGATATGCACCTACTATTACTCGGAGATATAGCATTTTTATTCGCAAACGCCGAGCTATTATCGCGTCTGGGTCGTGATATGAAAGAAGCCTCGCCCTATAAAAAAACTGTTATTATAACTCATCACTTGGGTGAACGCGCTGGTTACATTTTTGACAAAGAATCAAAAGATGTCCAACTTCCGATGACATACAGCGGAGTCATTCCCGGAAGTGCTGACGACATAATCGTAGATGGTGAGAAAAAGCTTTTTGATATGGCGCTTGAAGTATAGTATCTTTTAAGCATCCTATATTGAAGCGTTAAATTTTTAATAGAATTCGCACATTTAGACATAAGGCAGCTTATTTCAAAATGTGCGTTTTTATTATTTAGTTAGTGTTTCCATTTGCATTAACAAAAAAACACTATATTGGGTAGAGATAAAAGAGTCCAATATAGTGCTACAAATATAATAACAAACTAGCGATTTTTTGATTTAAAAGCTTCTTACGAAACGGCATTGATTTGTAATAATCAATCCTCTACAATCATTTTTTTATTGATATTACGTGTCTTAATATCAAAAATAACAGCGAGAACGAGTACAACTCCTATTACAATATCCTTTGTATCAGTAGCTACACCAAGCATTTGCATTCCATTGCTTAGAGACATTATCACAAGTGCTCCAATCATAGAACCAGTAATTTTCCCAATACCACCAGCAGCAGATACGCCACCAACAAATGCTCCTGCGATTGCAAAAAGCTCAAGTCCTCGCCCAGCGGTAAGTGTTGCACTATTTAGTCTGGCGGCATACATAAAACCTGCAAGTCCCGCCAAAAGGCCCATTGAAGCAAACACGATTAAAGTAATTTTTTTAACATCAATACCACTCAATTCAGCCGCTTCCGGGTTACCACCAACTGCATAAATATGACGCCCTAGAACCGTTTTTGTAGTTACGTAGTGATAAATACCTACTACAATTCCTAAAATAATTAATGTTACAGGGAAACCTCTGCCAGAAGCTAGTTGTAGGGTAAAGCTTATAATAATAATGGAAATAAAAGAAAGTTTAATGATAAAGAGTCCATTTGAGTCTATATCGAAGCCGTAATTTTTTTGCTCTTTTCTACGTTTCATTTGAAAATATACGTTAAGTAAAATAAGTATTAATCCAATAATAATTGTTGAACCAGCATACGGGCCGATTTCAAAAAGTCTTGGAATAGCACCATTACCAACAGCATCAATAAATGGGCTTTTAAATCTTACAGCAGCACCACCATTTGCTGATAAAACCTGAAACATCATCCCTCTATAAATAAACATTCCTGCAAGAGATGCAACAAACGCTGGAATGCCAACATTTGCAACTAACATACCGGTAATTCCACCAGCAAGTATTCCAAATCCAATAGCAGTAATTAGCGCTAAACCACTATTTGCTCCTGTTTTTAGCATTAAAACTGCAGCCACTGCGCTAGCAAATCCTAGCACTGAGCCAACCGATAAATCAATATGCCTGATAACAATAATAAGCGTCATACCAACAGCCATAACACCAATATATCCTGTTTGTACAATTATATTAAAAATATTATTTGGACTAATGAATAATCCGCCGGTCAAAATAGTGAATAAAATTGTGATTGCTGCAAGTGCAAAATACATTCCATAATCGCGTATATTGCCCACTAATGATATTCTAAGTTCTTTAAGAAATTTCATATTAACCTCCCATTACAATGTCGCTAATTTCATTACGTTCTCTTGCGTAATTTCTTCATTTTCAAGTTCTCCAGTAACTACCCCTTCTGCTACAACATACAGTCTGTCACTCATTGCGAGAAGTTCTGGAAGCTCTGATGAAATCATGATTATGCTCATACCCTTTTCAATGAGTTTGTTTATTAAGGTGTATATTTCAAATTTTGCTCCTACATCAATACCTCTTGTAGGCTCGTCCATAATAAGAATATCTGGATTTGTGAAAAGCCATTTGCCCAAGGCAACTTTTTGCTGATTACCACCACTTAAATTCGATACCGTTTGATTAATTGACGGTGTTATTATGTTCATCTGTTTTCTGTAATTTTCACTTTCAACTATCTCATCGTTTTTGTTAATAACACCTAGATTCGCAAGAGATTTAAGGTTTGCAATGGTTATGTTTTGTTTAACGCTCTGTAAAAGAATTAATCCATCCCCTTTTCTATCTTCTGACACATAAGCAACACCTGCGTTAATTGCTTCCTTAGGGTGCTTGAACTTTACTTGCTTATCGTGAACAAAAAGTTCGCCTGAAATGCCATAATTTCTTGGGTTTCCAAACATTGATAAAGCAAATTCAGTTCGTCCTGCACCCATAAGACCAGCAAAACCAACGACTTCGCCTTTTCTTAGTTTTATATTCGCATCTTTAATAACATACTTACTCCTAGTATGATCAAATGCACTCCAATTCTTTGTTTCAAGCACTATTTCTTCTTCAATAAAATTACTTCTTTTTGGATAGATATCATCAATTTCTCTACCAACCATACTCTTTATAATAATATTCCTGTTTATCTCTTTTCCATGAAGCGTGCAAATTGTTTTTCCATCTCTTAAAACTGTAACGCTGTCTGCTATTGCAGTAGCTTCTTTAAGTTTGTGAGAAATCATTATAGATGTAATTCCATGTTCTTTAAGATCGACTAGCAATTGAAGTAAGTTTTGACTATCATTTTCATTTAACGCCGCTGTAGGCTCATCAAGAATTAATAATCTTACACTTTTGCTTAGCGCTTTTGCGATCTCAACTAATTGTTGTTTCCCAACACTTAAATTGCCCACTTTTTCAGAAGGATTAATATCAAGATTAACCTTTTTTAGTTGCTCAGATGCATTTACTACCGTCTCATTCCAATCAATAATTCCATAAGATTTTGTGATTTCATGCCCTAAATATATATTCTCAAAAACAGCTAATTCCGGTACTAAGGCAAGTTCCTGATAAATAATTGCTAGCCCCGCTTTTTCAGAATCCTTAATACCATTAAAATTTCTAATTTTATTATCGAAAATAATTTCTCCTGTATATGTGCCGGATTTATATACACCACTCAACACTTTCATAAGGGTTGATTTACCAGCACCATTTTCACCAACTATAAAATGTATCTCTCCTTCTTCAACTGATAAGCTAACTTCATCAAGTGCTTTTACACCGGGAAAAGTCTTGGTAATGTTCTTCATTTCCAAAATATAGTTAGTCATATATCCTCCTAATGGTTTTGCTTTATAAGTATATATCCTTGTATTTTGTGCGTACCCTTTACCCAACTTAATATACAATAGTGACATTGATAAATCAATGTCACTATTACACTTAATTGTTACAAAGCGATTATTCGCTTACTTCGCTTCGTCTATTTCTGCTTGAGTGTAGTACCCTGACTCAACGATTTCTTTGTCTACATTATCAGGAGTAACAACAACTACTGCTGCTGGAACTGCTGGAACATCTGAATCACCATAGAAATGAGTTGCAGCCGGTAAGTCTTTGCCTTCTAGTAAAATGCCAGCAACTTCAAATGCATTTGCAACTAAAGTACGAACGTCTTTTAGAACGGTCATTGACTGAGTACCTTCTTGCACGCGAGCAACAGAAAGAATATCAGCATCTTGTCCTGTAATAATTACGTCTGTTACTCCAGCCGCTGTGAACGCATCATTTATTGCACGTGAAGTGAAATCATTCGGTGCAAGGAAGAATGCTTTTGTTCCTGATGGTGGATATGTAGTAGCATGGTTTGCTGCTAGTGTAGCAGTTGCTTCCGGAGACCAGTCAGTATCAGCTTGCTTCATCATGACCAGTGCTTCTTCAGTTGTTAAAATTGCTTTGTCCATGAAATCCGTGTGTGAAGGTATATTCATAACTCGGAAAGTACCGTCAGCAATCTTAGGCTGCAAAACTTCCCATGCGCCGCGGAAGAATAATGGAGCATTGCCTTCCCAAGTACCACCAGAGAAAAGGTATAACTCATTATCTTTACCGGTAGCATTATCAATTAGGAATTGGCCTTGCATATTTCCTACAACTATTGAGTCAAATGTTACATAGAAAGAAACTCCTGGAAGATCGACTATGCGATCATAAGCAATTACTTTTACACCTGCATCAATAGCACGCTGAACAGCTGATTTTGCTGCTTCTGAATCATGCGCTGTAATAATTAGAACCTTTATACCTCTTGAAATTAAAGTATCAATGTTTGTTGCTTCAACTGCTGAGTCACCTTCTGAAAATAGAATTTCAATACTATAATCAGTATCCATTGCTGCTGCTTCAAAACGATCTTTATCTTGAGTCCATCTCTCCTCGTTTTGAGTCGGTAGTACAATACCAATGTCTAGTGTGTCCTCGTCTTCTTTTGAATCTTGTTTGCAAGCGACAAAAGCGAAGCAAACCATCATAGCCAGAATGACAATAAGAAATCTTTTCATAAAATCCTCCTTAGATATATTTCGCCCGTATATGAGCATAATATAATCATATAATACGCGCTAATATATAAACATATAAAAATCTACACATTTTCTACAAAATTCTATTTACTTGTCATTGTTAATAATAACCAATGCGCTCATAGGAACACGAATAGATTTATCTTCTAGTATTACTGCCACCTGTTTTACATCGTATCCGTGAGCCAATGCCATTGCAAGGTTAAAAATAATATTTGCGTGCTCTCCGATATCAACCAATACGGTGCCAAGAATCTGCTTGTTCGCCAAAGCCTTAATCCCTCCGGCCGTGCCATCTATACCCACAATGTTTTTAAAATTTAGGCCCAAACGTTTAACCGCATCCGCCGCACCCAACGCCATATCATCATTATTGCAAATAATAAGCTCAATTTGGTCTCCATATTCAGTAAAATATTTTTCGGTAAGAGCGGATGCCTGATCCCTTTCCCAGTTTGCTATTCCTCCGTCCAACTTCTCCAGGCTTATCCCTGCATCCTTCAAAGTCTGAACTGAAACTTCTGTCCTTATCATCGCATCCTGATGCCGACTCTCTCCCTCAAGCATTATATATTGTATAACTCCATCTCCGTTTAGGTCTATGCTTCTCGGAGTTTCTTTGTAAATATCGATCACAATCTGAGCTTCCAATTGGGCGGACTCTCTTGCATCCGAACCTACATAGTAAAGCTTATCCCATTTCTGCATGTCTTCCTGCACAGGCTCGCGATTAAAAAATATTACCGGAATATCCGCTTCCATAGCCTTATCTATGATATATGAAGCATCTGTCCTGTCCACAAGGTTAACACAAAGAACATCATATCCAAGAGATATAAAACGCTCAATCTGGTCGTTTTGTGTGGACTGGCTTTCCTGCCCTTCGGATATGTTTAAATAAACTCGTGTTTGTGTTTTTTGTTCATATTCAGCTACATCGGCAGCTAAATAATCCATCATATTTGAAATAAAAGTGTCATCTCCGGAATAAATCGCAACGCCTATACTAACCGGCCGACTCGACTCAGGGCTGTCGGGCACCGAGGGTATTGCAAACTGTATGTAGAGAATTACTATAACAATTAAAGAGAACCCAATAATAATTTTCATCTTTTTGCTTTTCATGCTTTTTCTCCTTAGTTAAGACAATGGGAAAAGAATTCGGTCCAAGGGACTCGTGAACATGTTTTGTTTGGTTGCGCTGTAGTATCTTAAGACGATTCTGTTTGGCTGTTTTATATCTTTAAGACAATTGTAGGCAGCCTTAACGGACAAATATCCTTCCGAATAATCGCTTTGAATTACAATCCCTTCAATTAACCCCGCATCCATTGCGTACAATATCTTATTTGTAAAACCTATACCAAAAATTCTTGCATCAACAGTTCTGTAACTTAGCAGCTGTTCCAAAACATTTTCCTCGAGTGCTACCAATATTGTGTCTTTATATTCCTCTTCTTGCCTTGACACAACATTTTCTATCGTATATTCCAGGCCATATTTCGTAAGCCCTTCCTCCAATCCTTCAAGTCTTTGAAGGATATATTCTCTATTGTCTTCCTTTACTATTATCGCACAGGCTTTTTTATCAGCTGATTCATTAATCTTATCGGCGAGCATTGCGCCCATCGCGCGTGAGTCAGACACTATCGTTACATTCACTCTTCCGCTGGGAATACTCTCAGATACCGCGATAATCGGGATTGATGAAGGGACATCGTTCAAGTACCCGGCAAGTCCTTCTCCGTCAACGGCAGATATTATAATTGCGTCAGCATCATTCTCTATTTCCCGAGCAATGTAGCTTATTTGCACGTCTGAATCTGATCCTTCCGGAAGAGTAACAAAATTGACATCCACATTGTATTGCACTGCCGCGCTATCCACTCCTTTTCGAAAGTTTTTCCAGTAAATATCGCTGGAATCATTAATAATAATCGACAAACGAAAGATGCTTGTTTCATCTTCCGACCCAACCGTTTGTATAAGCATTGTAACCAGTATGAATAATATAGCAATAAGCGTAATGAAAAATATAAATCGGCCAAGTTTTCCCATTATTCACCATCCTCCGTAGCATTAAAAATACTGGCAGACTGTACAAGTGTTATTTTTGTCCCCACGTCAGGCTCGCTTTCAATAACAACACCATACTCTTCTCCGCAGTAAAGTTTGATTCTTTCATGAACATTTTTAAGTCCCACTCCCGACCCCTTTGACACCAGAACATTTTCAACAAGCAGCTTGTCAACTATTTCCTTGGACATCCCAAGTCCATTGTCCACAACTGTAATTAAAAGTTTATCCCCTTCCACTTTCGCTTGTATGTCTATTTTTCCATCACCGTCCATAAAGTCCATGCTGTGGTATATGGCGTTTTCAACCATTGGCTGAACAACCAGTTTCAATGTGGACATTGACAGCGCGATTTCGTCTGCCTTGATATCATAAGTAAACTTGTCTTTGTATCTCATGGACTGGATGGTAAGATAGTTTCGTACGTGGTCTAGCTCATCACGAACTGAAA
The DNA here is from genome assembly GCA_963675575.1 of Christensenellaceae bacterium. Taxonomy (GTDB): domain Bacteria; phylum Bacillota; class Clostridia; order Christensenellales; family UMGS416; genus JAGLOK01. The sequence goes on along the minus strand of OY776378.1, from coordinate 808,412 downwards.
TGATGTTTTTTCCCTTGCTTAAACTTATGCGAAAAAGTCTTGCGAGAGCAGTGACGATGCGCACCGCCTCTTGAGGCCGCTTGTTTTCAACCATCCACACAATAATATCAAGCGTATTATACAGAAGGTGTGGATTTATTTGGGATTGCAGTGCATCAAGCTCACTTTTCTGTTTTTGCACATGTTCATGTACGATTTCGTCCGTCAGCCTTTTCAATTGTGCAACCATCTTTTGAATAGATTTGCCAAGCTGCCGTATCTCGTATGAGCCTCCGATATATATTTCCGACTCCCACCCCTTCTCTTCCATAAGTTCTACGGAATCTTCAAGGCGTTTTAAAGGGTTGGTCAATCTCCTAGACATATTTGAATTCACAAGTATCAGGATGTCGAAAAACAACAGTAGTATAAAAAATATAAACAAGATATTCTGAAGTCTGGTAAATGTTATCCCTTTATACGGAATTACACCAACAACCTTCCAGCCGGTATACCCTGCGGTGCGAACAATAACTGTGCTTTCTTTACCGTCGTTTTCAATTGAAAATGTGCCGTCCTTGTATTCACCAACCTGCTCAATGTCTTCGTTTTCTAAGCCAGTGGCAATAAGCTGCTGTAATGGGTGGTATATTATCGTACCCTTGCTGTCTGTAAGATATATATAGCCGCCGTTTGCCAATGACATATCTTTAAATATATCAATTAACCCGGCATATTTTAAGTCTATCAGCAGCACACCCTGCTCGGTATTTTTGCCTCTTGTTATTTCTACTGCGCCGCTCAAAGTTATAACCCAGTTATATTGATAGTCTGTATCGATAAACAGATTTTGAACCGAAGGCTTAGCAAAGTGCAAATTTTCTGTTTTTTCAAGAGAATTCAAGAACCAATCTTCCTGCGAAACATCAATGTTGTCTTTCATGGTAGCCAGAGGCCACATTGCAATCATATCACCATCGGCAGAAAAGAGTACGATGTTCTTGACGTAATTGTTGTAAGTGTTATATATCAGCTGCATATCGGCTGTAATGGACTCTGAATTGATTTCCTTGTTCTTTACCGCGTTGTAGTAAAGAGAGTCTGATAATCGTATCATATCTCGAAGATATGTGTTAAGTGTCTGAATGGACTGATCAACCAGCAATTCATTTTCATCCTGAATGGCGCTTTCCAATTGGTTTGAAAACCTCATGTAAAACGTCATTCCTGCCAGCACGATAGCCAGTATCGCAGTAAATGTGAAAAACAAAAAGATAGTGTAGCGTATGCTGCGCTTATTATATCGGTTAATTACCTTGTCTGATAATTTCTTGAAAAAACGCTCCATGTGCTCCCCTTAAAGATCTTCGAAAGTCTAAAATGATTTTTTTCTATTTCCTATACTGCGATGGGGGTGCTCCAAATTTCTTTTTAAACACGTAGCTGAAGTAGTTTGGCTCTGCATAACCTACTTTTTGGGCAATCATGTACGTTTTGTCGTCTGTTTCACTCAGCAGTCTCAGCGCCTTTTCCATTCGAATATCTGTTAAATACTGCACATAGTTCATTCCTGTTTCATTCTTGAATATCGAGGAAAAATATGATTGGCTTATATGTAGATTTTTGCATATCATGTCCACTGAAAGCTGATGATCATGAAAATTCTCATCTATAAATTTCTTTGCCTGTTCAATAATGCGTTTCGCTGTGGATATTCGTTTTTCACTTATGGATCCGCTCATCCGAACACAGGTGTCTAAAAGCCAGTTCCTTAACTTTTCAAGAGTATAATTTTTAGATATAATTGAAAATCTTTCGTCGCCTTTGCCCAGCACCTCGTTTTCGTCGAGATTATATCTGTTTGCTATTTGGGACACAACGCATAAAACGCCCATAATATACGCCTGATATTTCCATTGTGTGATATCAGCACTGTTTAAATCTTCAAGTATGCTGTCCACCAGTTTGCTTATCTGCTCTTCAGTGCCAAACTTTATCGCTGTAACCAATCGTTGCTCACAAGCGCTGTCAAAAACCATGGGTTCATGCTCGGCAAGCTCCATGTCCCGGATATATATGACCTTTCCGGTACCAAGAATAAGCTTATACTCCGCGGCTCTTTTTGCTTGGATATATGATTGGTGTATGCTTGTGATGTCTCTGTAGCTTCTGCCAATACCCACTGTAAGACTGGTTTTGAATATCCTTTTACTCTCTCCGGATATCATATTTGCTACATTCATCAGGTCTCCAATCGGGTCTTTTTCCCATGAGGTAATTGCTACGATTGAAGAAAAACTTATGATAGTGGCGAAAAAACAGCTCTCTTTCAACCTGTCGTCAATAAGTTGTTTCAGGGATATTGGTAAAAGTTCTTTGGCAAGAACGGGAGTATGGCTATCGTCTATATCAAACTCGAAAACCGCCACCACTATATGCTTTTCCTCGTTAATAGGTATTCCAAAACTTTTGATTTGTTTGCTAATTTCATTTGGTGGCATTGTACCCGCCAGCAATTCGGACAAAAAATGATTTTTAATCAACGGAAGGCTTTTCTTATAATTTACAACAAGCGCTTCCGTGTCTCGGCGTCTGGCAACTTCCTCATCCAATTCTTTTTTTACTTTTAGCAGCAATTGGGTAAGTTCTTCCGCGTTTATCGGCTTTAAAACATATTCTATTACATTTAACTTGATTGCTTCTTTGGCATATTCGAACTTGTCAAAACCGGTTAAAATAATAATCTTAACTGACGGCTGTAATATTTGTATTTGAGAGCTGAGTTCAAGACCGTCGACAAACGGCATCTTAATGTCTGTCAACACCACATCCAACTCAATAGATTCCGCTTTTTCAAGAGCTTCCTGCCCGTTTTCGGCCAAAGCTACGACCTCAAACCCCACCGCTTGCCAATCGATATTCCGGGCAATACTTTCTCGAACCTCCGCCTCATCGTCAACTATCATTATTTTGTAGAGACTCATTTAACCCCCGAAAAAAATTATAAAATAATATAAATAATTTTATCATAATGCTTGATGGTTATCAAATGGGTGAAGAGGCACTCCTTAACTCGTATAAGTTAAATATTTCTTTCTAATTAATTTTTTCTTCACTTGGAACCTTAAACGTTTTAAGCGATTCTAATAGTAAGTCAATAGTATCTTGATACTCTTTCTTTTCCGCAGTCATAACGCATTTATACAATCGGTTTTCTGTTTCCCATATTATACAATCGCCTTTCATTTTTCGGTTCCAAAAATGATACCGCGCGCCTAAATAATTTCCAACAGAAACTTGTTCTTCTTTTTCCCATTTGAAACCCGAATAACTTGCCTCTAAATCTTGCTGAGCCACTTCCCAGACTTCGACAGGTGAAGTGCCATCTTTTTCTTGTGATGATATAGCAACGCCCGTTACGGAATCCCAATTAAACTGAGAATTTTGTGAGTAAAAATAGACTTCTCCTTCATGCATTCCATTTGTGAAATCCCAGCCAGCCTGACTGATAAACCAGCCTATATTTCTATATAATAACAAGAAACTCTTTGAATTTCAAAGAGTTTCCGCTAAAGTTATTATATTACATATAGTCGTACTATTCTGACATTTTGTTGCAATGGCAATTAAGTGAAGCTTATTTCTTCTTGAACACTCTGTCCAAGGAATAAACAATGGAAGTACCCTTCCATTCGCTTCTTCTGACGTTGGGATTGAATCTGAGCTCTTTAACTCTTTCGGGGGACCTTGTTTCATGAGGATTCAGCAGATATGACATAGAAGCTATATCAGTATCTCCTTCAATACCACTCATAATCCTGTCACAGTTTTCAATAAAGAAATCAACCATCATAGCGTGCATCGGAGTGCCGTTATGAGCGGGACAAATCATGTCAAACTCATCCGCTCTTTCTTTAAGATGCAAAAGATTGTCACGATAAAGCTCAACGCAGTTATTGCCTCCCCTGAATTCGCCTTGCATAAGTGACTGACCGCTTTCCATTTCATCACCGGAAAAGAATATACCGTATTTTTTATCGAGATAGCCAATGCTTCCGGGGCTGTGACAGCCACCAAAGGAAATAGCTTCTATTTCGCGTCCACCAAGGTCAATTATGTCGCCGGGTTTAATAATGATTGGAACATAATCTCCCATAATATGCCCTTCCCCGCGTTTTCCATAGCCCTCAACGCGTTTAACCTGTATCTCTTGCCAAGCGATTTGCGTCATATATATAGGGCAATCATTAAACTGACCGTTGGAAAGTGTGTGGTCTCCATGGCTGTGCGAGCATGCAACAATAATAGGTTTATCCGATATATAAGTGGATATATACTTCCTTAAATCCAGCCTAGTCTCTGTTGTATCAATAACAAGCACATGCGTATCCCCTACCAATACGTGTGGATTTGGGCTTTCTTGACTTTCGCTGTAGCAATTAATAACCCAAGTGTCAGGTTTTGCAAGTCTGCGTGTAAATTGTTTGTTGAGTGGCAGTTCATTAATGTTAACCATAAGAATTCCTCCAAAATAAAATAATAATTATATATTTAAACAGCTAGTGCTAAAAATATTTTTTAAGTAAATAGCAAAAAGAGAATCAGTCCACTAATAGATAATCCCTTTGGCCCAGCTATTATTATATTGCGCTCTTGCCATGTTTTCTCTTGAAAATATCTATTCAAATTTAATTAATAATTATGTTATCATTATTAGTTGCAAATTGCAACTATAGTGTGATATATTATAAAAAACAACGGATACAATTATTGTTCCAATGTATGATTTTGATATTATAGAAAGTTTTAAATTCACGAAGGAAATTTGATGGCAAAATCTTTAAGCACAAACAGAGTGGGTATAAATTTAACCGAAGGCCCGCTTTTTAAAACATTGCTGATGTTTGCGATTCCAATAGTTTTGACAAACCTTGTTCAACAGCTCTACTCTGTGGTCGACTTGATTATCATAGGACAGTTTGTTGGCAGCACGGGAACTGTGGGTGTATCAACAGGCGGCGAACTTTCGGATATGATGACACCTATCGCCAACGCTTTTGCCTCCGCGGGGCAAATTTACATCGCCCAGTTGGTAGGAGCAAAAAATTCCGAAAAATTAAGAGACACAATGGGTACCTTGATTTCATTCATGATGCTGATTTCATTAATAACCGCATTTGGAGCAATCACTTTTAACAAACAGATATTAAGCATGTTAAATTGTCCTGATGAAGCGTTTTCTCAAGCTTCATCCTATATGATAATAACAGCTTTGGGAATGCCTTTTATATTCGGATATAATTGCATTATCGGTATCTTGCGGGGAATGGGCGAATCCAAAAAACCTTTGCTTTTTGTGATGGTTGCCGCCGTAGTAAATATTATATTTGATGTAATTTTAGTCGCAGTGTTCCATTTAGGTGCGGCCGGAACAGCAGTTGCAACCATTGCCTCGCAGTTTGGGGCTTTCATCGCATCCTTTATCTATATGTACAAAAACCGGGATCATTTTGGGTTTGAGCTAAACTGGTCGGTTTTCAAAATAAAGAAAGAGCCTCTGCTTGTCATTTTGAAGCTGGGAATCCCCATGCTGATAAAAACAATATTTATTATGTCTTCCATGCTTTGGATGCGCGCAGGTATAAACTCCTATGGTTTGGTGGCCTCTGCAACAAACAGCATAGGAAATAAAATCACAAAGTTTTTGAATGTTTTCACATCCGGAGTTATGGCAGCTGCTGCCGCGATGGTTGGTCAAAACTTAGGTGCAAGAAAGCCTGATCGTGCGAAAAACGTTATATTGCTGACATGGGCATGCGGATTAGCCGTTGCAACAGTTTCGACAATATTTGCTGTATTCGCGCCAAAGTTAGTATACGGAATATTCACGAGCGACCCAGATGTAATTAATTTCGGTGTAGTTTATTTGAGAATTATGATCGTTTCCTTTTTCTTGTCTGCATCAGTAGGTTCGTTGCAGGCTATGGTAACAGGCTCAGGTTTTGCACTATTAAATCTATTTATAGGCATCTTGGATGGCGTAGTATGCAGAATTGGATTTATTTTATTGTTCGTACATGTGTTTGACATGGAAGTAATAGGGTATTTTTGGGGTAACGTTATGGCGCGCTCGCTGCCAGCTATTATTTGTTTCTACTACTTTGCAAGCGGAAAATGGCGAACAAGGAAGCTTCTGTATGAGTAAACCAGAAAAAAACAATGGCAATTTGATTCTAGTAGCCAGATTAAGAAATTGTATCTTAGTTGGGGATTCAACGGGTAATTATAGTTTAACTTGAGCTAAAATACGCGAAAAAATAAGCGAAGTGTGCAAAAATTAATGTGCAAATCGACGCTTACAATAATGTTTATTAGGTGTCACATGCAAAATTGACGCATGACACCCATTATGATATATTTACAGAAAATGCACATTTTGTTTATACGCATTTTCATAAGGGGTTTTTTATGTTTTGGTATTTTATAAAGAGAATACTTCTAATCATACCTATTGTACTGGCCATAATCCTAGTCATATTTATTCTGCTTTATGCGTTGCCCGGATCAAGTCCGCGCAATCTGGAATCTTACAAGGACGGCGACGTACTGGATTCGGTTTTTAAGTTTTTTAACTTAAGCGATAGTTTTTTCACAAAGTACATTCGGTATTGCTATGAAGTGTTTACAGGTTTAAACTTTGGCTCATCATCCCAAAACAGCTTGAATGTCCAAGACGAGCTTAGGCAAAGGGTGAATCTGACTCTCACTCTTTCAGGATTAAGTTTGGCGGCCACGCTTTTACTCGGAATTCCGGCAGGTATATACGCGGCAGTACATCAAAACAAATGGCAGGATAATATAATCACGTTTTTTACCGTCCTGCTTTCGTCTATACCAATTTATATCCTGGCGTTGATGATGGTACTCTTGTTTTCTTTAGCGCTTGGCTGGCTGCCATCTTTTGGCTTTCGGGAGCCAACATCGCTGATACTGCCCACGGTGTCGCTATCCGTTGGGGGAATAGCTGCGGTAGCTCGTATGACAAGGTCGAGCATGCTTTCGGTCTTGGACCAGCAATATATAACAACCTTACGTTCCAAGGGTCTGAAAGAGCGAAGCGTTGTATACTGTCACGCACTTAAAAATCTGCTTGTTCCGGTTATTTCCGTTCTCAATACTTTGGCTGCTCAACTTTTATGCGGAGCACTTGTTGTTGAAAGGTTCTTCAGCATACCAGGAGTAGGTTTCTATTTAGTGGAATCGATTTCAAAACGAAATTCCAATGCTTTATTAGGCTCCACCGTAATCATAGCTATTATGCTATCGTTGGTAAGTGTGATTGCCGACATTCTATATGCGTTTGTAAACCCTCAATTTAAGCTTCAATATACAAAAGGCTCTTTTGCAAAGCCGGGAAAGAGTGGCGAATATGAAATTTGAACTAAAAAAATACAAAAAACTATACAAAGAAACCGGGAAATATGTCAGCGGAAGCGCATGGCACGATGCATGGAAAAAGCTTAGTAAAAATCCAGCGGCAATGATTAGCCTGTTTGTACTCATAGCTATTTGTCTGCTCTGCATATTTGCGCCTTTTGTGACAAAAGCCAGCTATACTTATATGGACCTTGCAGAAAGATTTCAGGGTCCCAGCCTAGAGCATGTGCTCGGCACAGATATTCTGGGGCGTGATTTGCTCGCACGGATTCTTTACGGTGGGCGTAATACGCTTCGCATATCATTCACTGCTGTACTGATAGCGGCGGTAGCGGGAACTTTGATAGGTCTTATATCCGGTTTTTCCGGAGGCAAAACGGACTTTTTCATCATGAGGCTGATAGATCTTTTGTCATCTGTTCCAAGCTTTCTTCTGGCAGTTGTAATCGAAGCCGCTTTAGGCTGGGGAAACGGAAAATTCATGTACGCACTTGCGATTGCCGCCATACCTTCAGTGGCAAGGTTAATCCGCGCGTCGGCAATGGATATTATGGGCTGTGAATATATTGTGGCCTCTCGCGCCTTAGGCGTGAGCAATGCTGGTATATTATTTCGACACATCCTGCACAATTTGATGGCTCCCCTTCTTATACAGCTTACAACAAACCTTTCTGAAACTATGTTAACTTGTACAATATTGGGATATCTTCAGATTGGAATAAACCCGCCTATGCCTGAGTGGGGAAACTTAGTATATTACGGATCAGCATATTTCCGTTCATACCCTTATCTGGCTCTAATCCCGTCTCTTGCAATTGTTATGTTCGTACTGTCAGTCAATATTTTAGGCAACGGATTAAGGGACGCTCTGGAACCAGGAAACAGCAATTAATATTAATGTAATTACGGAGGATAAAATGCAGCAATTAAATGATAACGGCACGCTGCTTGAGGTAGAAAATCTAAAAGTTTCTTTCCCAACACCACGAGGAGTAATGCATGCCGTAAACGGCATCAGCTACGATGTTCGACGCGGTGAGGTGATGGGTATTATCGGAGAATCCGGTAGCGGAAAAAGTGTTGAAGCCTATTCAATCATGGGGCTTTTGAAGTCTCCCGGGCAAATTGACGGAGGCAGTATACATTTTGAGGGAAGAGATCTTCTCTCATTATCTCAGCGCGAAATGGAACAATTGCGTGGTGGTGACATCGGAATGGTATTTCAAGACCCTATGTCTTGCTTAGATCCTGTTTTTACAATAGGTCATCAGCTCACAGAAACAATTCGAAGCCACCGAAGTGTTTCTCGCAGAGATGCAATTTTTCAGTCCATCACAATGCTGGAATCAGTAGGTATTCGTAACCCCAAGCAGCTAATGAAGCAGTATCAGTATGAACTTTCAGGCGGTATGCGCCAAAGAGTGGTAATTGCAATGGCTCTTCTTTGCGAGCCCAAACTTTTGATTGCGGACGAACCTACAACCGCGCTCGATGTCACTATTCAAGATCAAATTATCCGCTTACTGAAACAGATACAGAAACAAACAGGCATGGCGATGATTTTTATTACTCACAACTTTGGACTTGTAGCCGATATCTGCGACAAGGTCACCATTATGTATGGCGGAACTGTTATGGAACAAGGCTCAGTTGACGATGTTTTTTATGCTTCTGCACATCCATACACCAAGGGCATGCTAAAAGCCATGCCACGGGTAGATTTTAAAACATATGAGAAACTTGTACCAATCGAGGGTGATCCAATAAATGCTCTCTACCCTCCTACAGGCTGTGTCTTCCACCCAAGATGCAAATCCTGCATGGAAATATGCAAAACCAAAGTCCCCCCTGAGACTGACCTCTCATACGGACACAGATCCAGCTGCTGGCTGCATGACTCCAGCATGAATTCCAAGGAGGTGTCAGCCAATGAGTAACAACGATAATATATTATTGCAAACTCATAACCTCAAAAAATATTTCACCGTACAACAAAGCCTCAGAAAAAAGAACATTGTGCGGGCAGTGGATGATGTCAGCTTCAGCATAGCGCGCGGAGAGACTCTTGGCCTGGTTGGTGAATCCGGCTGCGGAAAGTCAACCCTTGGCCGCGTACTCCTAAGGCTCATCGCGCCTGAATCTGGAAAGATTTTATATGATGGCAATGATATTACGAATATTAAAACAAAAGATTATTGCCAAAAGATGCAAATTATTTTTCAGGATCCCGCAGGATCTCTAGATCCACGTTCACGGATCCGCGACAGTGTTGAGGAAGGGTTAAGGGTCAATAATATTGGCGAGTCCAGACGCGAACGAACAGACATCGTTCTGGAGCTTCTTGATAAGGTTGGGCTTAGTGCCGAGCACGCGCTTCGCTACCCCGCAGAGTTTTCCGGCGGACAGCTTCAGAGAATAGGAATTGCCCGAGCTTTAGCGGTAAATCCGGAGTTTATTGTCTGTGATGAAGCGGTTTCCGCTTTGGATGTTTCTTGCCAATCACAAATAATCAACCTTTTGGAAGATATGCAAGAAAAGCTTAACTTAACATACTTGTTCATTTCCCATGATGTATCCGTTGTTCGGCATATATCCACCAGAATCGGAGTTATGTATTTAGGAAAGTTTGTTGAATTGGGCACAAGCGAAGAGATTGGATTCCGTGCCGCGCACCCTTATACAAAAGCATTGTTATCCGCCGTTCCCATTCCGGATCCCCAGCTTAATCGCGCACGCGAACATACCCCTCTTGCCGGAGATCTCTCTATCAGCAATGCAATCGGATGCCGTTTTTGCACGCGCTGCGACAGTGCAATGTCTATATGCCGCACTGTCGAGCCCGAAATGAAGGAGATATCTCCTTCCCACTTTTGCGCCTGTCACTTATACTGATTAAAAACGAAAATAATCGTAATATACAGCAAGAGACTCAAATATTTGAGTCTCTTTAAAATATACTCGGCATAATAAGTAATCTAATGTAAAAAATATTAATTTTATGCACATTTTCTTTACAGTCACTGCTTTAAAACTAAATCATCCTATCATATACTTATATAAATAAATCAGGCTACTTAACTATAATAAGTAAGGTAGCTAAAAAAAATGGAGGATAACGATGGCAAAACTTCTTGCAGGTGCAGCAAAAGCATGTATTACACCGACGAACGACTTAATGCCGGCGCTTTCAAATTTCAACATATTGCTGGAGGGTGTTTACAGCGACTTATATGTTCGCGCACTCGTGTTTGACAATGGTGAACGCAAAATAGCTATGATTACATATGATGCTCCTGATATGAGCCGTACCAATGATATTCGAAATGCTCTTGAAAAAAACTGTGGTCTAGACCCTATCAACATAAATTTTGCCGCAACTCATTCGCACGAAGCGCCCACTTTTTCGCTTGACCATCACGCCGTAATTGCCGACCCGAAAATCTATAAATGGGCTAAACAATACGGTGATTTTATTATTGAACAAACAATCAAATGCGTTTCGGAAGCAATTTCGACTATGCGCCCGGCGCGATATGGTCTTGCCAAAGGCAACAGCTATATTAACGTAAATAGAGATCAGCTCTTCGAGGACGGACTTTGGGGACAGGGACGTGATTTCGACGGAGCATCAGATAAAACATTGTCAGTGCTCAAGGTTGAGGACTACGACGGCAAACTAATCGCCGCTTACTCCAACTACGCAGTTCATGGAACATGCTGTTTTCTAAAAAAAGACGAGAAAAACGCGAAGTTTCTCATCGCAGGTGATCTGCCGGGAATTGAGAGCCAATATCTTGAAGAACGCTATAAAAATGACGGCGCTGTTTTCTTATGGACAAGCGGCGCGGCCGGCAACCAAAACCCAATCTTTTTCTGCCAATATCAAAAATATAATCACGATAAATCTCACGAGCTTGCTTACGATATGGGTTATGGAGCATGGGCCTTATGCGAACATCTTGCGCAAACGCAAGCTGTTGATATTATTCGCCTTTTGGGCAATGTGCCGAGGATGAAGTCTACCATGAATATCTCAATAATTGACCGTGTTATATCACTGCCCGGTCAAAAGTTGGTATTTGAAGACAAGGACGCGAACGGACCCGGCAAACATATTGGCGGACGCGGAAAATATACAATTGAAGATGCCGATCCCATTGAGCTCAAAGTCAGGCTTCTAACACTTGACGACTATGCGTACATCGGGATGAATTGCGAACTATGCTGTGAAATCGGAATCCGTTTGAAAGAAGCCGTTCCTCTGAAAGACGCAATGATTGTAACACACACTGAAGAGCGGGTTGGCTACATGCCGGATAAAGAAGGTTATGATAAGCGTACAGTCGAATTTTACACTTCAAGCGTAAAAGACGGCGTTACAGAGGAATATCTGACACCTGTAGTGCTTGAAATGTTTGATGAAAGATTCAAATCAAAATAAATAACATTTTATCTTATATATAAAGGAGACCAGCATACTGGCCTCCTTTAAATTATTTTTTTAGTTTCAAATCAAAAATCCTATTTTGCAATCATCAGCTTCTTAGTATCCGGGTCACGGCTAAACCTTTGCCAAAAATTCCAGGCTATATCATAAGCTGACGCCGCAGGATGATGAGGATGTCCGTCAAGTGCCACAATTTTTACAACCGGTACGCCGTCACTATTGCGATATTCGGCAAAATAATGATTCATCCCCAAAATGTTTTCTGTATGGAAATAAGGTGCTTTAACGCCGATAGCCTGTATTTCCTTGCGGTCGCTTTGCGCAACAAACTTCTTGGTTTCTTCAAGGCTTATTGTCTCCAATCCATTAGCCGCAAGAAACGTATTTAATCCCTGAATTTTGCCTTCAGGGGTCATATGTACATGCTTTTTATGGCGTTCAACTTCTTCCGGTGTTTTTATTCCAAAATCACTAAGCGGAAATTTTGTTGTCATTTCGCAAGTGCCTCCAATTCCTATGAACGGGAGTCCCATTTTTTTTGCGCGCTCCGCTGCCTGCGCGTCAAACTCTTTGGATGCAGGTGAACCTGTGATGGAAAGTATACCTGCAAAAAGCTCTGGATGTTTTAGTCCCGTTTCCACCGAGCATACTGCCCCGGCTGAAAATCCGCACAGATAAACTCTTGATGGATCGACGGGATATTCTTTCAGCAGTTTCTCATAGACACGCATTACACCGTCTGTGGTATTGTTGTCAGGCAGAGCGCAAATCAATCGGTATTTCGCCGCCATCGTTGCCACCCCGCTGCTTTCTTCACAAAAAATCTTTGTGCCTCCTAAGCGGCTGCCATGCACATATATGACGCATGGAAATTTTCTATTGATATCTTCTTGCGCTTCAATGGGAGTAAAAACACAATACTTGTTCCATTCCGGCGCTCCCGACTCTTTTTCGTGCACATTTTTGCGCAGTCCATATCGCTCCCAATATTTTTTAACCGCTTTGCCGTCTTCATCATCAAATATTAGAAACGGCTCCAGCAAACTGATGAGCGCGTCGCCCATTTGTGAATCAGTAAACGCTTTGTGGTCATAGTCAGGGCTTCCCATATCGGGCAGGTGGTCATAGAAAGAAATCTCTTGCCTATTTCCGTCTGAATCCATCTGGCGCTCTATATGCCAAAGATATTCTTTTTCAAAAGGTCTTGTCATTTGCTTTGTCCCCCTATTTTTATCGTTTCTTTCCAAGCACATAATTTCGCTCGTCTTCGCCTAGCTTCTCCAAAAACTGCTCGAATGACACATTTGGCTGCATAAAGGCTTCATCAGGGTCCCCCGAATTAAACACCTTATTGATATCGTATACTATCGAACTGCCTTTCCACTCGCTGCGTCTGAAATTGGGGTTATTCCCTCTTGGGTCGTTTTTATTTGCGCCTGGGTGATACGTAGCAGAGCTTAGGTCCGTCTTGCCTTCTATTCCACTGAGAATCCTTTCAGTATTTTCTATAAGCAAATCTATATATTCCGGTGAAATGGGCGTTCCGTTATGCCCGGGCAACAGAAAATCGAACTGATCAATTTGACTTTTCAGCTTAAGCATATTTCCTCTAAAACGCTCCACAGTAGCATAGCAGGAATCCCAAGGTTGATTGATGAGAACCTGTCCGCATTCAATTTCATCTCCCGTGAAGAGCAGTTTATTCTCGATATCCAAAAATGCGAAGCTCCCCTGAGAGTGGCATCCGATAGCAATAGTTTTAATATATCGCCCGCCGAGATCAATAATATAATCTTCAGGAATAACCGTAGGTTCATAATCAAAATACCAGTCGTAAACAGATTTTCCTCGGCAAACCTTAAGTTCCAGAGTGGAGTAATCAGAAATATAAATTGCACAGCCCTTAAATTGTCCTGCCGAGCCGCAATGATCCCAAGAGCCGTGCGTGATTGCAACGCACAGAGGTAAATCTGTGATTTCATTTTGTATATATTCGCGTATATTTCTTCTGTTTTCACCTGGGTCAATAACAAGAGCTTTTTCTTTGCCTATAAGCACATGAGTCATACAGCTGCGCTCCGCTCCTTCAATTACCCAAGTATCATTCATAAGGAGTCTGCGCGAAAACTCCCTATCTTCGCTAAACTTATCTATTCCCATATTGTTTCTCCTGTTAATATTTAGTAATCCTTGGAATTGCCGAAAGCAAGTCCTTATCATGGTCAATTTTCATACAAGTTTCCTTGTCAAAAATCATAGTCGGCAATTTGTCCGCTTCGGCAGACGGCCAATCGGGAAGTTCACCAAAATTAGGATTGCCTGTCTTTGCAAAAGAAATCCATGCCCCTGACATCATATCCTGCAACTTGCCGCTTACACCCGGAATAAATGCCGCTTCCATATAGTCGGAGTTGTGGAAGAAAAACGGAATGTCGGAGCAATGCCACGCGACTGTTCCGCTGTTAATTGGCGACTCCAGTTTAAAAACATAGTTCCAAAGCTTACCGCCGTCAGCCGCTCGTTTTTTGATAAGGTCCATCATTCTGAAGCGGTCGAACCTATCGATGAACAGCACATCCGCGATTTTATTTTTAGGATACGTCTTTTTAAATTCCTCAACTATTGCATCAGCTTTATCGCCGTATTCCTCTCGGATATAATTCATGGCAGTTGCTTCATCCCAGCTGTTTTTGTCCCCATCGCCAATTGTCTGTCGAGAATTACTGCGTCCCTCTCCAAATGTACTTCCCATTATCATGGCTACCTTCGCCGTTTCTTTGCGGAATCCCACAGCATATGGGTTACCATAGAAGTACTTCCCATCAGGAAGTGGTTCCCACCTGAAGTTGCTGTCGTATTCCTTCGCAAGACTTTCCTGCGCCGCTAAAACAGCATCTGCAAGATGCCAGTACGGAACTTTCTCAATATCGGAGATATTGTCTTTATTAAGTACTAGCTTTTCGACAATCAGTTGAGTCATTCGCTTAGACATTTCATTTGCCGGCTGCCCATTATCGCCAAAAAACTTACATCCGCCGCTTTGCACTATGGCGCGATTGTAAAGCCCGTCAGCTTCAGGTGATTGCATCAAATACATGACCTTGCTACCGCCACCTGATTGACCGAATATTGTAACGTTGTTAGGATCTCCTCCAAATGATGCAATATTGTCTTTTACCCAGCGAAGCGCCATTACAAGATCTGCAAGTCCAGCAAGATTTGAGCTTGCATACTCTTCTCCGTAGGCAGACAAATCCATATATCCAAGGCAATTCAGCCTGTGATTCAGTGATACTACAACCACGTCTCCGTGGCTAGATAGATTTTCGCCATCATATGCATACTGCTCAAGGCTTGATCCGCCATACCAACCGCCTCCGTGCAGCCAAACCATAACGGGCTTCTTGGCAGTTTTCTCCAGAGTTTGTGTCCAGATGTTGACAAACTGACAGTTTTCATCCTGAGGCATATAGTAATGCGGGCTTAGCTGCTGGTCGCCAGCAACAGGAGTGGTTAGCTCCGGACACGTGCAGGCATATGTAATTGCATCCTTTATTCCATCCCAAGGCTGAACCTCTTTTGGCATATGGAAGCGCTGAGCGTCCGCATACTTTATTCCTCGAAATATGAATGCGTCGTCCTTTTCTATACCTCGAACTTTACCATACTTTGTATCTGTAACAGGATATTTGAAATTCATATTTACCTGTTTTTTTAATTTACTCATAAACATAGTCAGCAGCCCCCTTACACATTGTGGCGTGGTCCGCCGCCATAGCCTAGCAACGGTCCCGCACTTTTTATATTATGTTTTTTTAATAGCTTCATAAGCTCAGTATCATGCCCATAGCGCATTTCACATTCGCGGTCAAAAACCATAGTAGCGACTTTATCATCGTGGGGCTTAACAGGCTCCCATTCAGGCATTCCCTCATGATTGGGATTGCCCGTCTTTGCAAAGGCCACCCATGCTCCTGCAAATATATCCTGCAATTTATCGGTGACATCCGGAATATATGTGGATTCGATGTAAGAAGCATTGTGAAACAAAAATGCTTCATCCGCATTGTGCCAAGCAGAGCTTCCTCCTTCACACGGCAACTCTAGAGCCAAATACCAGTTATATACGTTCGCGCCTTCCACATCGGCTCGAGCCTTGGAAAATGCAACATGATTCGGGCGCCTGACGCTCTCTATATATGCGACATCCGCTATCCTTCTGTTTGGATATGCCTTGAGATATTCCTTTACTATTTCATCGACATCATCGCCGAATTTTTCCTTAAATCTGCGCTTGGTGACTTCCTCGCTCCATGTCGCGCTGCCTCCGTCTTCGAACCTCTTTGGATCGACATCCACCGTTTCAAATTCACCCATGCAGCTGCCTACAAGCATTGGTATGTGTTTTGTTTCCTCGCGAAATCCTACTGTTCTCGGGTGACCAACATAATACTTCCCATCAGCTAAAGGTCCCCATTTTAGTCTTTTGCCCAATTCAGTTCTGAAGTATTCAGTGGCATAGTTGCCCGCCTCAGCCAGCTTGAAAAAAGGAATCGTTTCTATCTCTTTAATCGTTTCCTTAGTTAATCCCAAGTATTCAGCCATAAGGTCTGCAACCAACCCAGCTTCTTCGTGATGAAGATCGTGAGCGTCAGCGCCTCCGCTGTGCATACAAGCCTTGTGAAACAAACCATCTGCTGCAGGCATTTGTATAAGCGTTTCAACCTTGGATCCGCCGCCTGACTGTCCAACAATGGTCACATTGTCAGGGTCGCCTCCGAATCCCGTAATGTTGTCGCGAATCCATTCCAGCGATTTGACCAAATCGGCCATCCCTAGGTTGCACGAGTTTGCGTATTCCTCTCCGTAGCCTGATAAATCGAGATAACCAAGTGCATTTACCCTGTGGTTTACAGCTACCACTACAACATCACCGAAACTAGACAGATTTTCACCATCATATGAGAATATCTCCATTGCTGAACCATGAAAAAAACCGCCGCCGTGAATCCATACAATAACCGGACGTTTAGCGCTATTGTCCAAACTCTGCGTCCAAACATTAAGGTAATGACAATGCTCACTCTGCGGATACCAAAAATGCGGAACTGTGTATGCGTCTCTGGGTATAAGTGTGCTGAACTCGCTGCATACAGGGCCATAAGCCACAGCCGGCTTTATACCTTCCCATGCTTCTAAGTCCTCGGGCATATGAAAGCGCTGAGCGTTGGCATATTTTATTCCTCGAAATATAAACGCTCCCTCCACTTCGGATCCGCGTAGCTTCCCGTACTTTGTTTCAACTACAGGATAATCCAGATTACTGATAGCCTGCCGAGTAAGTTTTCTTGGATACATATATTTTTTCCTTTCTATCTTGCGCTCACAATTATCAATATATTCGTGAGCTTTTTTCGCGTTGTATAGTTAGTTCCAACCAATAATGGTTATGATATTAAAATCCTTTATTCCTATGAGAGCCGCAAGTACAATATCGCCCAAATTGTAACCTGCCATATCGGCAACTGTTTTTATTCTTCAACAGCCCTTTAAAAATCATATTCAATGTTTTATATATATTTATGCTCGAGCAACTCTCACATATGTGCTTATAAAATTGTTTGCTAAATATGATTCGCATTTCTATAAATCAACAAATTAATTCGATATCAAATAGACAAAGGAACATGGACTGAGGAAAAATCTCCAGAAAAGAGATCCCTCCCAACTTTGACAGTAAATAATATATTAAAATAATACCACCTTATGCTTACATCTACCATTGCCTAAGCTCAAGATATTGTGGAAAAAATAAAGATTCTCTTTCGCTAGACTACAATATATTTAATTAAAAAAGTATTTTGTCAATTTCCAAATTATTTTACAGCAATTAGTACCAAAAAATATCTTAAGTGTAAAACGATGTTTTATCTTCAGTTCCATCATCTCTCAAGAGCGATTTTGCTTGCTTTAATGAGTAAAATTACATACAAACTTTAGTTTGTAAATTGTGTTGACAAACATAAAGTAATAAATTATATTATAAATTATATAAGATAATTTGCCTTACGAAATGATAATTACACCTATTATTAAGACCTTTGCAATGTTTGGTTCCATATTACACAGTCGGCAAAGTCTTAATTCACCCGATGCTTATTGATATCGTTTTCCCATTGCCTCTGTTTCATTTTAAGCAAACAATTCGCAAAACAAGCAATACAGAAAAAGCATAAATAAAGCCTCGGGACTTTTATCCCCTCAACATGAAAGGAGAATTAAAATTGAACAACCTACTTACTTGCGGTGTCGCAAAGTCCGACATTACACCATATGATGACCTCCTAGATGGATTATATGGATTAGCCGGCATCCCTTACGCAGGAATAATAGATCCTTTATTTCTGAGAGTAATAGCTATGTCTGACGGAGAAAATCGCGCATTGATTATCTCATTTGACTTAGACAAAGCGCCCAATCCAATCACATGGATGCCTGAGCTTTCCGAACATACAGGTATTCCAATTGAAAACATATCCTACATGGGCACCCACACTCATTCCGCTCCTGTAACCACATTCCGGCCAAATGAAGCACACAGAACAAATATTACCGATTACATGAAATCGGCAATGGCAAAATATGAGGATATGGTACATATGGAACTGTTTGCCAAGGTTGATGAAGCCCTTGCGAATATGAAGCCCGCCAAGATGGGTTATGGCAAAGGCGAAAGCTATATCAATGTTAACCGCGGTGCGGAGTTTTACTACGAGGCGGAAGACGGCTCAATTCACTCTTATATTTCTCAAGGCCCCAACAACGAAGCCGATGTTGACCGCACTGTTTTTGTAATGAAAATTGAGGACGAAGACGGCAAGCCAATGGGTTTCTTTGTAAACTATGCTGTTCATTGCTGCACCATGTTTCTAAACCGCTACGACGACAAGGGCAGCATGGGCATCAGCGGAGATATCGCAGGCACAGTAAGCCGTTACATCGAGGATAAGTTCCCCGAAAGTGTAGCTATATGGTCCAGCGGAGCGGCAGGCGATGTTAATCCTATAATCGCAAATGAAGTGTTTTACGCAGACCCCAAAAATGGAGCTAGAATAGATTATTTATTCCCCGACTATAAAGTCATAACAGAACTTATGATTTCCCTTGCGGCAAGACATTTTCAAGATATTCTGGGCGTAATACGCGGTATCGACAACTTCAGCAACGCGATGAAAATAGGCGGCGCGATAGAGTGGTCGGAAACAGAAGCTTATAAAATAACCTCCCCTTCCAAGGGTGTTTTTGAAATCACCGGCGAACGTGAAAAACCCTATCGGATCCGACTCCACCTCCTTCGTCTTGGCGATGTGGCGCTTTATGGAGTAGGGGGCGAAATGTTTAGCTCTTTTGGTAAAATGATGCGCGAAATCGCTCCATTTTCCAACACCGTAATCATCAATCACGAAGCCAGCCTTATTGATGACTCCGGTTACGTTCTGGATGATGCCACACTAGAAAGAGTACGCAGATCAAGCCCGGTAAGCGGAATGCTCCCGGGTCGAAATTCAGCTACCAAACCGGGTCAGGTAGGCGAATCATTAAAAGAACATACAGAAAGTCTGTTCCATAAGGTTTTATAATTTGTTATTAGCATTTTATGATACAATCAAGATGTAAATGAATTATTAAAAAAATATGTTCGGGGTCGATTATCACATCGACCCCGTTTGTTTTATCTAAACAACAGTTGTGCGAAGTCCCTAAGCCCCATGCGCCAGCTATTCCACTTGCTTGTCCGTGCGGGATAAAGCAATCTGTGGTAGCAAGGAAGCTCAGAGATTCCCGCTTTTTTGTAGAGCTCATCATCGGCCTCATAATAATCAAGATGATCCTCGGCAGGTGTTGTTGAGCGAAAAAACAGATGATATTTCTCCGCAAATTTCTCCGCACCCTCTTTTAAAACTGTGTGATATGGACGAGGGTAACTCGTTTTTAGCACTTTTGTGGTCATGCTCGCTGTAAACTGGCCTATAGAGCCGAAAAGCTCGGGGTGCATCAACCCAATGTCATTGGTCATATATGCGCCCATAGACAAACCTGCGACCGCACGATTCCATTTGTCTGTGCGTGTGCGATATTTGGAATCAATAAAAGGTATCAGATTTTCGACCATCGTTTTCTCGCAAGCATCATCCACTGCATATACATCATTGTTGGGATAGCGGAGCATGCTGTTTATTGTCACAACAATAAAAGGCACTGCGCTTTTGTCTGACAAAAGATTATCCATAATAGCAGACATCCGACCTGTATGTTCCCAGCAGACCTCGTTGTCTCCTCCACCGTTTAGCAGATACAGTACAGGATAGTCGTCAGAGTTTTCTTGGTAGGCCGCAGGAGTGTATACCAAGCAACGCTCCCAACGCTTAAGAGCATCCGACCAGTAAATCTCTCGATTTAAGCTGCCATGCGGCACATCTTTCAGATGGGCAAAGCTAAGCTTTGAATCTGGCACCTCAATATAGTTTTTAGGATGATTACCCGTCCAAAAAACAGGCAGGTCAGGTGTGATAAAAGGCACTCCATCAATCATTACATCAACACTGTGCGGCCCTGTGTTTTCATCCCGATACGGGAATGTTCCCTCCACAAAGCCTTCACCGGCAATCTTAAATTCAATATCAACTTTGCCGCCAATGCGCAAAATTAATTTTTTTTTGCTCGGCGCATTGAGCCTGAAAAATATATCTCCGTTCTCTTGGGGGAAATACCCGACATCACCCTTATTATCTCTGCCTTTTTTGTAAGCCAAAGGATCCCAACTCAAGGCTTGCATGCCAAAAATTTGATTTTCCATAAATGCTCCTTTTGCAAAGCCTTAAGGCTCGCGTTCTTGTCGTAATAGTTTCTGTATTTTTTATATAAAATTAACTTGACTCGGTTTATAATAACAAATTATTCTCACTTTAAAATTCAAATGACCGTTCTTTTTTTAAAAACTATGTGGCTGGCTCAGATAGGTATCAATACAATAGTCCGCAGCGCCAATGAAAGCTGCTTCCATTGGGTCTATTTCGCTTGTAGATATTTTAAGCGGCTTGTCCGATTCGGGCAATTTCAAAGCCTCAAAACGCTGGTTAAGTTCTTTGTAGTGAAGTCCGCGGGAATATGGTCCTATCTGCAAAATTACCTCGTCTGGATTAAGCGTAAGCTGTATGGTTTGAAAAAGTCGAACGTAATTTTCTAAAACAAAATCCATATGCCTTACAGCCAACTTATCCCCTGCGATACTTGCGTCGATTATATCTGACATCTTGATAGACTTACTCTGACGCAAAAGTGTCAAAGAAGTCTCAGCTCCGTTCTCGATTTCCGATTTTATCTCTTCCAAAATAGGTCCCTGAAGACAAACCGAAGCAAAACACCCCCGCCTTCCGCAGCTGCAGACTTTGCTCATGCTGTAGTCGGTCGTAATATGAGCAACTGACCCTAAAAGACCATTCGCTCCATTTAAAACCATACCATCACATATTACACAACCTGTTATGCTTTGTATCAAAACCGAAATTATTACCACTGTTTTATTCTTACGGCACTTGTCGAAACGAAGCTCTGCGTATCCGCGCATATCTTTTGAGTTTTCTATGCTTATCGCCACCTTTGTTCCCAAGGCCTTTGAAAGCTGAGATTTAATTCGGTCTTCGCCTGTCTCCAACGAACACAGAATCTGCAAGATACCTTTATCCTCAGTAAATTTGTCCTGATCTGATATTATTATTACGCCGCATAGTTTATCGGAAGTAATGCCGCAGCAATTGAATGTTTCAATGATTTTCATATAGCAAAACTCGACAAAGTTCTCCAACGTTGTGCAACTCTCGGGAGAATCAAAAGTCTTGTGATAGGCCTGCGCTCCGATAAAGTTACGAATTTCCACTATTGTATTTTCATTATAAAACGAAATGCAACAAGTGTACTTATAGTTTGGCGAAACTGAATAAAGTTCCGGACGCTTGCCCCCTGCCCCTGATGAGCTTCCCTTTCCGGTTGAGAGTATATATCCCAAGTTTGCCAATATATTTATCGTTTTGGAGATTGCGGTCTTACTTAAATCTAAACGTTGTGTAATGTGTGAAACCGAACAAGATTCCAGTTCCTTTATGGTAAGAAACACGGAGCGATAGTTATTATGCCGAACTGATGCGGGTTTTAAAATCGAATTTGTTGTTTCAGCCATATGCGTAAGCACCCAAATATTTTCAAATAATATATTTAATGATTTTAACAAACATACTATTTAGCTTCAATGGATTTCAAACTATGTTCTATTTTATAACAATTAACTGAAATTATTGTCAGTAACAGAACTATAGGAAACAAAATAACAATCGCTTGCTCTTTTATATATATTCCATTTAATGAAGCTGTACAGTTGTTTTTATTTTTGAATTCCCAACTTTTCCACATTCTTTTCGAAAGTATCCTTGCTTAGCCACTTTTTGTACGGCAATGCTTTTTCCGTCTTTTGAAGGAAAAACATTCCCACCGAGCAAGCTGCAAATCCAAGCGCCCCAACATAATCAAACAACGTGTTATCCTGGGAGGCTATTAAAAAGCTCAAAACTGTAGTAAGCGTACAAACCCCCAGCAGTATGGCCGCTGCAGTGCATACATTTATAAGATTGAGTGAAGTAATTCTATATGTATATACCGTCATATTTTCTTCAGCAGTTAGGTAAATAAGCATAGTAACTACTACATAAACCAGAGAAACAAAGGTTAAAAATTCAGCAATTCCTACATACCAGATTGTGTTATAACTGTAAGGCAGCAGGCAACAGCAGATAAATAAAAACATAATCAAAAGCAAGCCAGCACTGAATGCGATGCGGTGTCTAATTTTTGTGCTTTTATCCTGATCGACTTTGTAATACACACCTTTGTAAACGCCGACCGTCTTATATCCTTTTCTGGCTTCGGAACTGGCAACCCGATAAAACTCCCAGTCCTCATACATCCTGCTGTAACGCTTACTTTTTCTTGGCTTATCAAAATGTGGATCCAATGGATCAATTTTTTGGTTGTGTAATCTGGGTTTATCCGACATTATTGCACTTTTAGACCTTTCGCTGTTGATTGTGTTATTTTTATCATCATATCATATTTTAAAAGAGCTGAGAAGTAAGTCCATATTTTCCATTAGAGCCAAGAGAGATTTCATTATGGGCAAAGTTTTTCTTTTTAATAATAAACTCACTGCTCAATAGCAAAAAACCGCCAGCTCTGTTTAAAACATTAAAAACACAGACGACGGCTACTGCTCTTTATAATTATTTATCTTCGAATATCTTATCCGGATCAAATCTCAAAAAGTTGCGTCCTTTACGCACCATAACACGATTTCTTGGTGGTGTGGGAACTCCATCTACCATTGCCGGTGCTGGTTTTGGCTTTGCATTCTTGCTAAGGGGCATATCCTCTCCCCAAAAGCTAGGAACCTGGCAGGGGCTGAAGTTGCCCTTCATAATATCTTCGCAAATAGAAATTATGGTTGGCAAGCAATCGTCATCCACAGGAGCCCCGAGAGCGCGGAAATCGTGGTGACCATTCCAAATGCCGTCATACTTGTCACTCATGGCTTCTATTCTCTTGAGATATCTGAGAGTCGTCTCCACAGGAACTGTACCCATGCCCAGGCTGTAGTTAATTGCATCTCCTGCAATTAATGTACCTGTCATTTCATCCAAAAATACCATTTCACCTTCAGAATGACCGGGACAATCGTATGCTGTGACGATACGTCCGCCACCAAGATCAAACTGCATTCCATCTTCTAAATCATGAATGATTGGCATCTTCTCTTCTGGGCCTGGATCATGCAAATCCTCTTCAATATCGAAGCCGTAGAGCTTAAACATGTTGTAAGGAGCTCCCATGTTGCCCTTATTTCTTTGCGCAATTTTTTCCGTGTCATACCTGCGGCGAGCGTAGGACTGCGGCATAGGTTTATCTTTATCCTTAGGATTAATCCAAATTTCTTCAAACTGCCTTGCCTGTGCTGTGTGGTCCACATGTCCATGGGAAACCACTACTATTAGCGGCAGATCTGTAATCATTTCAATTGCGCCGCGAAGGTCGCCGATTCCCATTCCCAAATCAATGAGCATGGCCTTTTCGGTACCAATCAAAAGGAAAATGCTGGTACAATCAAATTCGTCTATCTCCCATGTGTCCTTCTTAAACTGTACCATAGGGAATAATTTTGTAAGCATTAAAATACCTCTTTTCATTATAAATATTAAAAAAAACACGTTGACATGAGAGACAGTTTTCTGCCTCTCATATCAACGCATGTAAGCTAAGCTAGCTCAGGATTCAGTTCACGTACTCTGCAGCAAGCCACAAAATGATTTATTGATACTTCCTCCAAACCCTGGGGCTCTTGACACTTTTCGATAGCATATGGGCATCGAGCAGCAAAACGGCAGCCAGGTTCCGGATCTATGGGTGAAGTAATCTCTCCCTCCATGGGAATGATTTGTTGTTTAGCATAGATATCAGTTGTAGGAATAGCTGAAAGCAATGCCTTCGTGTATGGGTGGTAGTTTTTCTTAAACAGCTCTTTTGAAGGGCTGGTTTCTACCAATTGGCCTAAATACATAACGGAGATGTTATCCGAAATGTGTCGCACTACCGACATATCATGGGTAATGAACATGTAGGTAAGTTTTTTCTTTTTCTGCAAATCACGAAGGAGATTAAGCACTTGTGCCTGAATAGACACGTCCAGCGCGGATACCGGTTCATCACATACGATAAACTTAGGATCCAATGCAAGAGCCCTTGCGACAACCACGCGTTGGCGGCGGCCTCCATCGAGTTCATGAGGATATGACATAGCTAAACGTTCGTCAATACCTACTAAACCCATCAGCTCCTTGGCCTTTGCAGCCAACTCTGCTTTGTTCTTTCTGCCTTTATATATTCCAGTGTTTATAAGAGGTTCAAGAATAGTATCACGTATAGTTTGCCTCGGATCCAATGATGAATAAGGATCCTGGAAAATATACTGCGCTTTTGAATGATATTCGCGGAGTTCTCTCCCTTTAATATTGGTTACATCTTTGTCTTCATAAAAAACCTGACCGTCGGTAACTACAGAGTCCGGCATGTGTGCCAGGCAGCGTCCTAAGGTGGTCTTTCCGCAGCCGGACTCGCCAACTACGCCCATGGTTGTTCCTTCTTCAATTTTCATGTTTACGTCATCTACCGCATGAACGGTGCCTCTGGGAGACTTGAAGAATTTTTTAAGATGTTTTGCTTCAACTAAAGTAGCCATTTTTACACCCCTTCCTTAATATTGACGATGCATTTGCACATGTGCCCAGGTGAAATTTCACGCATGGGAATTTCGCCCTGCTTACACTCCTCGATTGCATACGGGCAACGAGGCCAAAATGTACAGCCAGGAGGAAGATTTGTGGGATCTGCGGGCATGCCTTTGATGGGTTTTAATTCTTCTTCATCACCCGTCAGTGAAGGAATCGCGCCAAACAGACCTATAGTATAAGGGTGGGATGGGTGAATGAAAATATCTTCTTTGGTACCTATCTCCACAATGTTTCCTGCGTATACAATGGCAACCTTGTCACAAGTTCCCGCTACAACGCCTAAGTCATGGGTGATAAGAATCATAGAAGTACTTTGTTTCTTTATCAAATCCCTCATCATATCCAGAACCTGAGCTTGAATTGTAACATCCAAAGCAGTTGTAGGCTCATCCGCCAATAGTAGCTCAGGACTACAGGCCAAAGCAATAGCGATAACAACACGCTGCTTCATTCCACCTGAGAATTGATGTGGATACTCATTGTATCGCTCTGCGGGGATACCAACCGTTTCCAACATTTCAATGGCTCTTCTCTTTGCATCTGCTTTCTTGTTGCCGTTGTGCAATTCTACAACTTCAGCAATCTGTTCGCCAACGAACATAACTGGATTCAATGCGGTCATTGGATCTTGGAAAATCATTGTGATTTCATCACCGCGTACTTTCATCATATCTTTTGCTTTAAATTCCAGCAAGTTTTTATCGTGGTACATAATAGTACCATTCACAATTTTTGATGTTATGGGGTTCATTATTTGCAATATCGCTTTTGCGATAGTGGTTTTTCCCGCGCCAGTTTCACCAACCAAACCAAGAGTTTCACCCTCGTTCAGTTCAAATGAAACATCATTTACGGCATATACAGTGCCATCGCTGTTTTCATATACAATCGAAAGATTTTCAACAGACAACAGCTTTTTTGCTTCTTTCATATTTTCATCCTCCTATTTCTTCAGTTTCGGATCTAGCGCATCCCTGAGTCCGTCTCCCAATAAGTTCAGAGACAAAACCGTGATAACGATTAACACACCAGGAAAAATACACATGAAAGGATAGGAGCGGATGTAGGCTCTTCCCTCAGAAAGCATTGCACCCCACTCAGGTGTGGGTGCCTGAACACCTAGGCCTAGATAAGCAAGACCTGCGGCAGCTCTGATGGCTCCGCCAATGCTCATGGATGCCTGGATGATAGATGATGAGAGCGCATTTGGTATTAGATGCTTCACTATTGTCTTTGTGGTTGAGCAGTTTGTAATGGTCGCTGCCTGAATATATTCCATCTCACGTATACTTAGAATTGATGCGCGTATCAGCCTTGCTGCACGTGGAACAATACCAACACTCAACGCAATTATACAGTTTGTAAATCCAGGCCCTAACGCACTGGCTATTGCAACGTTTAATATCATCCCAGGCATAGACTGGAGTATATCACAGCCACGCATGACAATTTCATCAACAGCTTTGCCGAAGAAACCCGCAAGGGCTCCCAGAAAAACTCCTGCTATTGTGCCCAAAAGAGTGGCCCAAATACCAATCTGGAGTGAATATCTTGCTCCGTACATTAAGCGAGCGAGGGTATCACGACCCAACTGATCCGTGCCGGCTGGATGAGCCAAACTAGGTTTCAGAAAGGATTCAGAGATGTTTATTTTGTCAAATTTATAAGGTGAAAGATAAGGCGCGAAAATTGCCACTAATATCATAATTATTAATATTATGAGGCCAAGTATTGCCATTGGATTCTCAGACAAGCGAATTAACACATTAACAATATTACTATGGCGCTTTGGTCTTTCTATATCAGTCATTTCAACAGGTGTACTTGCAACATTAGACATTTTCAGTTACCTCCTTTGATTTCTTCTTCTTTCTTGAAGCAAACTGAGACTTGATTCTAGGGTCAACCGCTGCATAAGCCAAGTCTGTAAGCAATATTACAAGTGAAAAAGCTACAGAAAGCAACAGAATGCTGCCCTGAACCGCAGGATAATCGCGGCTGTTGACAGCCTTAACCATGTAATAACCAACTCCTGGTATAGAGAAAATCGTCTCTGTCAGCAATCCACCGCCAAGCAAAACACCAAAGCTTGTGCCGGCAACAGTAATTACAGGGATAAGCGCATTGGGAAGTGCGTGCTTATAAATTACTTTTTGTTCAGGCAGTCCTTTGGAGCGAGCCATAACGATGTAATCCGAATTTAGAACCTCCAGCATGCTTGAACGCGCCTGACGCGCCTGCATAGCTACACCAAATACGGAGCTTGATAGAATTGGCAAAATCCAGTATTGAATGCCTCCCAGTCCATATGGAGGCAACCAACCAAGATAGTTTGAAAAAAGCAAAACCATCATAAGCGCCAACCAAAAGCTTGGAATCGAAATGCCCAACATAGTAACACCCATTGTGATAAAATCGCCTTTTTTATTTTGATGGGTGGCGGCGAATACCCCTAGTGGAACGCCGAAAACCAAAGAAATCAAAATTGCGGAAATATCTAATATCAAAGTTCGGGGAGCACGTTGTGCAAGCTCTGTTAAAATTGGCACTCCTGATATATATGAAGAGCCAAAGTCACCCTTTACAAATATCTGGTACATATATCGGCCTAAACGCAGAATATAAGGATCATTTAAATGCAGGGTTTCTCTCAGTGCCGTTAACTCGGCAGGTGTTGCTTCTGATCCCAGCATGGCGACAGCAGGATCGCCCGGTACAATATACATAATTGAGAAAACTAAAATTATAACTCCCAATACAACCGGGACCATAAGAAGCAGTCTTCTAAGGATATATTTTCTCACTTCTTTTTTACCTCCAAACATATAAATTAGGCGGCGTTTCGTCGACCAGAAATGGTCTCTGGAACGCCGCTCTAATTAAAGTCAACTAATAAATAGTTAGATCAATGTCAATTAACTTTCTAATTAATCAGCATATACATCATAATCATCTGCGAAGATGAAAGCGTTTGGTGCAGGCTCTCCATCATTAGCATAGACCATTGTAACTCTGGGATCAACTCCGTAGAAGTTGTAGTCAACATATGAACCATATGCAAAACATGCTTCCTTAACTGCTTGATGGAATTCATCAATGTTTTCTGGAGTTTGGTCGTATAAGGTTTTCATGAGCATATCTTGAAGTGCTGGATCGCTATAGCCTTCCATGTTGCCCGCCGTGCCATCATAATCATATTTTTCGTCAACATATGACATCATTGAAAGAACAAAGCTTCCCTTTGGCACTGAGTCACCCCACACCAAGTCCCATGCTTTGCTTCCTGCGGGACGGTTTGCCATGTAGCTTGTGTTGTCAAGAGATTGGATTTCAACAGTGATGCCAATGTCAGCAAGGTTAGCTTGAACGATCTGAGCTGTCAAAGTAACGAACTCATCAGTTTTTCCAAGCCATCTGAGTGTGATGCCGCCATCCGGATATCCGGCTTCAGCCATAAGCTCTTTAGCTTTGTCAACGTCATAGTTGTAGTAATCTTCGGATTCCCATTTTTCTTGATAGCCATCAAGGAATTCGTTTCCGATTGCATAGCTCATGTGTCCTGTGCCTTTAGTAACAGCATCAGCGATTGATGCTGTATCGATTGCATAAGCAACAGCTTGGCGAAGAGCCAGGTTGTCTACGAAAGGACCGTCATAGCAGTTGAACATTATTGTATGAGCGTAGTTACCAGGTACTTTGGAAACATTTGCTCTACCGCTTTCTTCAAGGTCTTTAGCAATAGTTACGTTTATGCTACCTGCTTGAATATCACCTGTTTCAAGGCCAGTCTGTACTTGTTGAGATTCCATGATTACATCTATCTCAACTTCGTCAGCGTTTGCTTTATAAAGATAAGGAACCAAGGACTCATCCACATCGGATTGCCAGTGGCTGTCACGCTTCGTCATTACAACGCTGCTGCCTGATACGAATTCTTTAACAGTGTAGTGACCTGTTGTAATAGGATTGTTGACAAAGTCAGCATCTGCAGCTGTATAAGCAGCTTCAGACATTACATATGCGCGTGATCCGCTCAAAAGAGTTTTATAAGGCTTAATTGTCATCACTATTTCGAGTGAATAGTCGCCTGTAGCTGTAACGGATTCAAAATATTTGCCGTTTCTTGCATTACCAACGTTTTTCCATTGGTCATAGGCGAAAACGACGTCTGCAGCTGTGATGTGGTTTCCGGCTGAATCATAAACATAATCATAGATATTTACGTTTACAACAGTATCCTCTATTGTCCAGTCTTTAGCGACAACTCCGACTTCCTCGCCAGCTTCGTTTACAGACCATAGTGGTTCAAAGAGTGAATATCCAATAGTGATTATCGGATTTCCTGTTGCGAGAACCGGATCTAAGGTTTCGAAAGAGTTTAGCGCATAAGTGACTTTGATTTTCCTGTCAGGTGCTGCTTCCTCAGTAGTCTTTGTTTCTTCTTTAGTAGTGTCTTTAGTTTCTGTCTTCACAGTTGTATCGCTTGTATCTGTTGTTTCTGTTGCATCTTTTTTGCAGCCAGCAAAAATAGTAGCAAGCATAACAATCGCGATGACTAGTACTAATAGTTTTTTCATTTTCATCTTGTTTTCTTCTCCTTACCTTTTTTTTAATATATGCAAGCCCATAGGGCGTTACATCCAGAAAGTATATCGTTTCCTTCGACAACGACGTATGAAACAAATTCGGCTTAGGATACACATATCGTGATTCTGTGGCCGCAAACTTGTTTCGCTCGTTTTGTATTTATATATTCATCTCATCTAAGTGTTGTATTCGAAGGCTGACACTAAGATGATTCAGGTGATCTTTGTATTTTTTATTTTTTAGCGTAAGTATTATAACTCTCCATCAAATCCTCATAGAATTTTTCAGTTTTCCGAATGCTACTCAAATTAAACATTAAAACACTGTCAGATTTGTAAATAACTATAAATGATTCGACTGCGATGTACTGGTAAAGCTCATAAGTTCCAAAGATTTCATTCTCATAAATTCCTGACCTTGACTTCTCATCCCCTATTCCAGAAATCATATGACCGATATCTACCGAAGAAACCAATTCAATAGACTCAATGTCGGCATATTCGGCCTCTGTTGAACCGCCGATGCTGTGGTTAATCCCTAAGCGAGTATCATCCATCCCAATTGCCAGTGCTCCTTGCGAGCGAAAGTTCGGGAGTGTCATTATCAGTGCAATAACAGCTACAGTCAGTAAAAGAGATTTTAGTGGAAGTTTTTTGAATATTTTTGAATTTAGCAGGCTTTCTTTACCGGCGGAGCCGCCCTTTTGCGAAGTCTTTTTCTCATTACCGACCATATTGAAATGTTTTCTCACTTTCAGCTCAATTGCATTTGCGGTGAAACAAAAGACCACCCATCTATTGTTCAAATATATCCCAGCCATCAAAATACTATTTTAAGCCTTGATTAGACATATTTTTATAGAATTACCCATCAATGCTGTAATTCTAGCATTTGCACCAATGCTTGTCGATATAACAATATTCATATAATGTGCAATATATTCATATTGCCCGAATTAACATTTTACAGTTTTCACAATCAATACCATGCGGTTAATAAAAGAATGGGATTGTGCGAAATCACCTTCTTTTACGTATTCATTCGACTAAACCACTAAACTTCGCACATTTTCTTTTAGATTTAAAAGGTGCTGTCGCATCTTATATTTAATAAAGTGACAGCACCTTGCAAACTTATATAATTAAATCAATATGTTTCTATACTTGCCCAATAACTAGATTAATATATTGGCTCTGACCTACCTTCGGATCTGTGGACCGCCGAAATCATTGCTGTGACATGCTTGGCTTCTTCGGCTGAATATAGCTCGTTTGGTGTGTCATTGTATACGCTCTTTACCCAATAGTTAAGCGGATACGGATAAGCTTCGGGCAAGTCTTCTTTAGGAGCGTTAACCCAACCGGCGTTATCTATATTGTAAGAAGCTCCTTCTCTTGTTGCTTTTCCGCAGCCCTTTGTCCCATAGATTTCAACTGTATACGGGCTGCCGGGTGAAATATAGCTTGCCTCTCCCACTCCGATGGCTCCGTTCTCGAACTTATATGCGGCAACAGACTGAACATCCCATTTGCTGTCTATGCCGTAATCTGACAATTTGTTGAATACTGAGGTTGCTGAAATCGGTTTTCCCAGAAGCCATGAAAGCACATGCGCCGAATGGCTGTCATACATAGCACCGCCTCTATTTTCAACGAATGGTTGTAGTTCAGGGTCTCCGAGCAGTTCAACACCATCTCCAAACACAATGCGTACGCGGGCAAATTTAACTTCGCCAAATCTTCCTTCATCCGTCATTCTTTTTAAATAGGCAGTCTCAGGCTTGAAAATCGGGTCTGATACTGTGACATGAACGCCAGCTTCTTTAATCGCTTCACAAATCATGTCAGCTTGCTCGTTTTCCATAGCCATAGGCTTTTCAACAAATACATGTTTGCCTGCCTTGATAGCCGGAAGTAGCAGCTGTGTGTATTGCGGTATTGGAGATGTGATGATAAATCCATCAATTGAGGAATCAGATAACAGCGCGCTGTAGTCCGGCTCGAATCTGCATCCAATCATGTCCGCAAATGCTCTGCCGCGCTTTTCATTGTCATCCCAGACCACAACAATTTCTGATTCAGGGTAGGTATTTGCAAGGTTTGCGAACTTCTCAGCATGATTCTGCCAAGGGCAAATAAATGCTATTTTAACGGTTTTCATATTATTACTCCTTAAAATTATACTTGATTCTAAAAACAAAAAGCAATTGCCTGCGGTTCGAGTTTTCAAACCACAAACAATGGTTTATTTATATTTTAATTATTTATCTTCAAATAACATATCCGGGTTGATTCCAAGGAAGTTTCGTCCTTTGCGAACCAATACACGTTTTCTAACCGGTTTTGGGGTGCCGTCGATATTAGAGGGAGCATCGTCCATTGGGTTTTTCCGCTTTTTGGTCAAAGGCATATCCTGTCCCCAAAAGCTAGGAACTTCACAAGGGCTGTAGTTTCCCTTTAAAACATCCTCGCATAAAGTAATAATTGTAGGTAGGCAATCTTCAGCCAGAGGCTCTCCCAATGCGCGGAAATCATGATGGCCATTCCATATACCATCGTATTTATCGCTCATGGATTCCAATCTTTTAAGATACCGCAATGTTGTTTCTAAAGGTGCTGAACCTACACCCAGATTAAAGTTTACAGCATCGCCTACGATCAAAGTTTTGGTCATTTCATCTAAAAACACCATATGTCCCGCTGAATGCCCGGGGCAATCATATGCTGTGACTATACGTCCGCCGCCAAGATCAAACTGCATTCCATCATGCAATTCATGTACTATTGGCATCTTCTCGTCCGGACCCGGATCATGCAAATCCTCCTCAATATCAAAACCATAAAGTTTAAACATATTATATGGAGAGCCCATGTTTCCCTTATTCCTCTGTGCAATCTTTTCCACATCGAACCTGCGGCGAGTATAGGACTGCGGCATCGGTTTTTTGTTATCCTTTGGATTAATCCAAACTTCTTCAAACTGTCTTGCTTGTGCGGTGTGGTCTATACCATCATGTGTTATCACTGCAATAAGCGGTAAATCCGTAATCATTTCTATTGCTCCGCGAAGATCGCCGATTCCCATGCCTAAATCAATAATCATGGCTTTTTCGGTTCCTACCAAAAGATACATGCTGGTGCAGTCGAATTCATCTATCTCCCATGTGTCTTTTTTAAACTGTACCATAGGGAATAATTTTGTAAGCATAACAATACCTCTTTTCTTATTTTATTCTTTGTTTCAGTTCATTTAACTTTCTCAATGTATTTTTTTACAGATTAGCCTATTGAATAAATTCTCTTGCGTAATGCTATAACAAGAACCATACCCATGAAAATAGGAATCAGCATTAATCTCCACGTTACAACATAGCCTAGCATATCAATGATAGCTCCGCCAATTAGTGGGCCTATCAACGTTCCCACATCCATGGCCAAATATGCGGTGCAGCTGGCAGACCCTCGTCTGTCCGGTGGAACGCTCTTCATAATTGTCGCCTGCATGGAGGGCTGTGTTCCTCCCTGTCCCAGAGAGAATAGCACAGATGCCACCAAAAACATCCATAACGCATTGGAAAAACTTATAAGCACAAAAGAAGCTGCTATGAGAATCAAAGCCGGAATCATAACTTTTACTACTCCGATTTTATCAGCCAGTCTGCCTATAAATGGTCTCGTACCCATCAAGGTAAAAGCGGAAACAGTGAAAAACAAACCAATATCCGAGCCAACTCCCTGCTGCTCTGAAAACAGAACCAAAAATGATCTTATCATTGATGTGCCAAGTATGATTACCAGCAAAATAGCCGCCGGTATCAAAGCTTCTTTCGCCACAATTGTATGAAGATTGATTTTAAATTTCTTGGTCTTCTTATGTTCAAGCTTCATAACCGCCGTAAATACGATTGTCAGCAACATGAATCCTGTAAGTATTGCAAATGTATTGTCCGACCGCATCCGCCAGCTTTAGACCGATTGGCGGCCCAACAGCTCTGCACACTGCGGTTGAAAGGGCGTAATATCCTATTCCGGATGCCATCTTTTCATTTGGCAGTGATGCCGATGCAATAGCCAAACATCCTGTTGTCGTGAAAGCCTGCCCTGCACCTTGAATTAGTCGCGAACCAATAAGCGCGGGTATTGAATGAGAAAATGTATAGCCCACAAAAGCTGCGGTCATTATCCCTATTCCACCCAACAAAACATATTTTTTGTTAAGTGAATCAATAGCCGGTGCGGATATAATCTTAAAAATAATTGCTGTCAACGCGAAAATGCCGCTTGCCATTCCTACAATTGTAGCAGAACCTCCAAGAAAATCAGCATATTTTCCCGTCAAGGTACTCATCATCGTAGTACACATATGAAACATCATGTTTATTATGAACATGTTTATAAATATCTTGTTCCATATTTTTCCTGTGACGTTAGGGTTAATTTCCTTTGATAAATTTTGTTCTGGCATTTTACTCTCCACAATTTTGTTGTTTTTTGACTAAAGGTCAAAGCGCATTAGCTGTCAAGGCATTTAATTTAAATCATTTAAGCTGCCTTTATCATAGAGTTAAGTTTAATATTTTTTTAAATGGCATAATAATGTTGCGTTGCATTACTGTTGTTGTTCGCAACTATTTTATCATGTGTTTTTTCCTAAGTCAAAGGCAAAAACAGCCAATTTACACAGGTGTTAATATTTTTTGCCACAAATGCCCATAAGCAAAAAAACAAAACCAACAACATCAGTTTTATACAATGTTTTCACAATTTCCATAAAGAAGCTCAAACAATGCTTATTTATATCTTTTTAACTGTTATTGTACAGAAATAAATTGTATTTTCTCAACCAAACTCAAAGTTCAAAAATCAGCATATTACCCGGACAATTTGTTTTTGTTCCATTTTCAAGCGCTGTTAGTGTCCCGTCCTCTGCAATTTCAAACCCGGCGATATTACTGGTCATTACATTCATTGCATAAAGATGTTTTCCATTTGGTGATATATGAAGGCCCCGTGGGTTGTCTCCGCCGCAATCTATCACTTGCTTTATCGCTATTTCGCCTTTTTCATCTATATCAAAAACCGAAACCTTATTTGCATTTCTAACGGAAACATACAAGTATTTATTGTTCGGATGAACAATTATATCAGAGCATGACCCTTTCATTTCTTCCTGTAAATCATCTTCAGGAATAAGCACATCAACCTTTTGAATTCTATGAAGCTTCCCGCTATCAATATCATATCCAACCGTATAAACAACTGGTTTGTTTTCATTATTGCAATAAACAATAGGCAGTTTTTTATTAAAGGAACTGTATCTTGGCGCATATCCTTCTTCAGCAATAAGCTCATCTTTAAATATTAGTTTTCCGTTTTCTCTATCAAGCCCATAAGAATAAATCTTATCCATTCCTTTGTCGCAAACAATAAAAATCTCGCTTGTAGGATCACCGACCACTGAATGGGGATGTGGTATCGCATGCCTTCCGTTTCCTTCTCCCTTAAGTATGGAGACATCGCACGCTTCGCCTATGCTGCCATCATCATTAATCCTGAACAAAGTTATAGTCACATCATCAAACTGCGTTTCCGTGTCATATTTGCCATGCTCATCTTTTACTACTTTTGTCACATAATTTCTTGATGCGTGATTTGAAACTAAAGCGTATTTTTTTGATTTGTCTAAGCAAAAATAAGACGGCTTAGGAGAAAGTGATTTTTTCTCGTTTATTATTTTGACCTCTCCGTTTTTTTCATTAATGGAGAGCGCCAGTATATATCCGCCGCCACCTATCATTCCCCTTGAATCAGCAATTTCATCAACAATATATAATATCTTACTCTCCGGATCAAAGCATTGCTGCCCTGCGACGATACTTTCAAAATAGTGTTCTACATACTCCAATGCGCCAGTTTCTTCTTCATACTTAAGCACTGTAAGACCTTTTTTAGCCTCTTTTTTAAAATTCCAATTTCCAACTGTTGCATACATATTCTTGCTCATATATCTTCCTCCTATTTATTTCTAAAAAATTTATTTTGTTCTTATTTTAGTTTATGTTGCTCCAAGTTTGTGTTAGTCTCGAACCCGTATATTTTTGAAACTATTGTATATATACTATATAGGAGTAACAATAGTCCCATAAAAAAGGCGCTGAATATTCAATTTTCTATAATTAAAGACTCTCAGTTATATTTTAGGTTTCTGTTTAATAACTGCGTATGCTGTACAAGTCTATAAAAATTACCAACTACCACATAATATAACATCCACCTGAATAACTCAATAATATTTCCGAAATACTGTGCTCACAAGATATACAAAGTGTTTATCCTATCATAATCTAAAAATGCAATGTTCAAATCAAAATGGAAAAACAATAAGATTTCTGGTTAAAACAGGCATAATGCTATCTCGCAAGGATACTTTGAATCATTTAAATGCGTAGCTTTAAACAAAATACCGACTATTCTAGATATTTTATCATTGGCTTTAGTGCTTGTCGATGATGCAAGATTAATATTATGTGTAAATTATCAGTAATCTTGACAGTAGCTTTTCTGCCTTAAAATCTTAACTCTGCAAAACAGAATCATAATACCATCAATTACTATTGGGCCTTGTTTGAATTTAGGTATTATCCCGCAGTTAAGAAATTTCCATACGCAACCACTGTCCTCAATGCTAAGCATAACAACAAATTTTTTATGTTATATTTTATGATAAATGTTATTTTATGTGGGTTGAATAATATTAACAAAGTGTGTAATATATTAATATATTGCGGTCAGTTGTAAATTATCTCAACTTTCAATATAATAAATAAACTAAATATTGAAGTTTTATACTTGTTAGATTGATTTTTGTACTTGTTTTGGATCTGGAGATGAATATGAAACTAAAAGTGTTAATCGCGGATGACGAGCGTCTTATTTGTGACATGTTGGTTCAATTTGTTCAATCATCAGAACTTCAGCTTGATGTTGTGGGCATTGCGTATGATGGCGATGATTTGTTGAATAAGATTATTAATATTGGACCCGATATTGTAATAACCGATATTTGCATGCCTAAAATTGATGGAATTGAAATTATACGAAGAGTCACTCAAATGGAAATCGGCTGCAAGTTTATCATAATCAGCGGATACCGGCAGTTTGAATATGCTTATAATGCACTGAAATATGACGTTGTTGATTATCTGCTTAAACCTGTAGATCAAGATGAACTTAATAAAGCTTTAAGCAATATCGTCTGGCAGATTAGGCACAATTCAAATGAGAGTCCGAGTGGGATCGGCATGCCAGCACTAAACTATTTTATAAATAACGGCATCAGGCAATTGCCAACCAATCCAATGTCGATAAAAGAAATTAACGCTACATATAATACTAAATTTGATAATGGCTGTTTCCAAGTAATAATGCTTAGAATGGAATATATAAATAAACCAGACGAAATTCCTAATAACGCGAATTCCTTACACAACAAGATTAAAAATATTATAAAGCAATTATTAGGAAGTTACTGTATTGAGATTTTGGTAACAACTAATTGGGATGATTTTATAGCTGTTTTAAATTATTCAGAAGAAAACAAGGAATTAATCCAAAATACATTTTCCGAACTATTCATACAGTCCAAAAATATTATAGAATTATTTGGCGGGCTTTCAGCAACTTTGTGCGTGGGCGGAGTATACATGGATGTAAGCAGTCTTCAAAAATCTAAGGTTGATGCAACAATTGCCGCTTGGACAAGAATGTCGATTGGGATAGGAAAGATAATTTTTTATAACAAGATTTTCAACGAAAACTTGCCTTCATTGGATTCAAAAATTGAAAATATGGAAAATAGAATTAGACAGGCATTCGAAACTTTAAACAAAGAAGACTTTATAAAGTGCATCAATGAGCTGTTTTCTCTTCCTAAAGATGTCCTTTGCAGATACGAAATAAAGCTTTTAGTCAAAAACATTCCTGATATATTCTTTGATTTATACAAAGATAAAATTTCCGACTTTGACAACTATGATCGCGCCTATAATGAAGTTCGTTATTCCATCCGAATGGCCACAACTTTTTATGACTGCAAAAATACTATTATTACGCAGATTTCTAATCTTATCGAGCAGACAAAATCATATGTTAACAGCAGAAATACAAAACCCATACGTCAAGCAATAGAATACATGAAAACGAATTATGACCATTCAATTTCTCTTGAAGATGTCGCATCCGAGGTTGGTTTAAGCGCCGTGTATTTCTCCAGTATATTTAAAAAAGAAATGAATCAAAACTTTTCGGATTATTTGAGGGAATACAGGTTGGAGATTGCTAAAAACCTTCTTACAAACAGCAACATGAACATTAAAGAAATCGCTAAATCTCTAAGCTTCAATGATGCAAGATATTTTAGTAAACTCTTTAAGAAAAGTGTTGGAATTAAACCAACTGAATACAGAAAAATATATGCTTGAGGAATATTATGAAAAAGTTTTATATTATGACAGATAAGAAGCTCAAGAAACTGATAGAAACCAAAGCAGCGCAACAAACTTCATATGCAAACGAGAGCTATGAACGGGAGTTATTGATAAAGCAGGCAAACATTGCCGCCATGCAAGCACAGATCAATCCGCATTTTTTATATAACGCTTTAGAGTGTATCAGAGCACAGGCAATCTTGGAAGGTTCTAACGAAATCGCAGCGGTGTCGCAAGCATTGT
Organism: Christensenellaceae bacterium; assembly: GCA_963675575.1. Taxonomy (GTDB): domain Bacteria; phylum Bacillota; class Clostridia; order Christensenellales; family UMGS416; genus JAGLOK01. The sequence continues at coordinate 769,843 of OY776378.1, read as the reverse complement.
CCCGTTTTTTTCGTTACAATATAAGCAGCAAAAGTGACATAATTACCCTGAAAGATGAATTTGAAAACGTAAGGGACTATATTATAATTCAGCAATATAGATTTAAAGACCGAATTTCATTGGAAACCAAATGCGATATGGATGATAAAGAAATAATGGAAATATTGCTTCCGAAACTAGTTTTACAGCCAATTGTGGAAAACTCCATTATTCATGGTTTTACGGATATGACATCAGGCGCTAAAATCACAATTGCTGTAGAGAAAACACAAAAGCACATCACTTTGAAAGTATCCGACAATGGAAAAGGAATGGATCTTAATCAGCTGAATGAACTAAAAAGCCAGCTAAGTAATCCTGTCCAGACAAAAGATTCAAAAGGTGATAATTCGAAAAAAAGCATTGCCCTAAACAACGTAAACAGAAGGATTGAATTGTTTTTCGGCAAAGAATACGGTATAAACATCCATAGTTGCAAAGGCGAAGGCACGGACGTCGAGTTTTTCCTTCCTTTGCAATTATCTGTTAAGCAGGGTTATGCGAGCTGAGATATTCAGAGCACTTAATGCAAGTGTAGTCAAAGATGGACAACCTATATTAACTGGGCTTAATATGGAATTGTGCCACGGTGAGACCGTTGGCGTTTTTGGCACGTTTGATTCCGGAAAAACGTCCCTTCTCGATATGATAACCGGAAAAATCGAGTTGCAATCGGGTGTTTTATATTTCAATGAAACTCCCTATAATTTAGGCGGCATTAATTATCCCGGTGCGCGGATTGTACAGATTTCGAAAACTTCTTCATTACTCAATGGACTGAAACTTTGGGAAAATATTTTAGTGATTCGTAAACATAGACTAAAAAAAATATTTCTTTCAAAAAATTTGATTATTAAAGAAATGGCAAAATGCTTTGCTGAATATAAGCTTGATTTTGATCCGAATCAGCTTACAGACACATTAACACCCATACAGCATATAATAATGGAAATTCTGAAAGCTTACTTATTAAACGTACAGCTAATACTCATAAGTGATTTTTCCATTGAGTGCAGCCAGAAAGAATATGATGAATTATTTTTATTCATGGATAAGCTAAAAAAGAATGGTATTTCATTTATTGTCACCAGCTATAGGATATCAAATCTGAAGATGTGCGCGGATAAAATCTTATTTCTTGCTGGCGGCAGTATTGTTAAAGCCGTGGAGAATAGAGCCAAAGAAAGCAAAGGGCAGATTGATCGTATAATTACCTCCATTTTCCCTGAAAACTTTGTTCTAAAAAACAATAAGGTGATGCATAAAGAGATCGTTTTTCAAGCCAAAGATATTGACGTTGGATTAGAAAGTCCAATTTCATTTGATTTGAGAAAAGGAGAAATTGTTGCTTTTGTTGACCCTTTTATAGCTTCAAACAATATCTTGGCCAACAAGTTAAGAACATGTGATAAAACTTCCACTTTTCTGTTGCACGGGAAACCTGTTCGAAAGTTTGGCTGGAATGAAAAGGCTATCTTTGTAGATTTCAATACTGACGATTTAATTTTTACCCGCCTGCCCATATTGAATAATATCTGTTTTACAAGCTACATTAAATATTCATTTATGGGCATTATCCGTCGCCGGCTGTGCAAATTCGTGTCTGAGGAGTTCATTCAATGGTATGGTGATGACAGCCTGAACAATGTACCCAATTCCACTAATCTTTCTAAAAAGCAAAGGGTTGCTATTTTGTTGTTCCGTCTTCGTCTCGCTAATCCTGAAGTGCTGTTTTGTTTGGATCCGGGAATTGGCTCCGACTACATAAATAACGCGATGATACATAAAGAATTGGCTGATTTTGCATATCAAAAAGGAATGGCCATCTGCATTTTTGTATCAAGTACAGATAACATGCAAAATCTTGCAGACAGGTATATTATTATATCTAACGAGAAGCTTTTAGAAGACGCGGCATATGAAAATATCAATAGCTTAGTATATAGTAGCTCTAACGACTGACACTTGAATCTAAGATTAAAAGGAAATGAAAATGAAAAAAAGTATTTGCCTGGTTCTAATTTTTATATTACTGGTATCTTTTATAACAGGATGCTCGGAAACCTCAAAAAAGGAGCCCCCTCTTGCCTGTCTTAGCCTTACCACCAATGACGACTCATTCGCTCTTGAGATTGCCCGTGCTTTTAAGGATTCACTAATACCCTTAGGCTATAAGACCCAAGTTGTGTTCTGCGATAACAACATTGAGACTCAGCGGATACAATTAGCGAATTTTGTAGCAAACGACGCAGATTTAATACTACTGCAAAGTGCCGGAAACAGTAAAGATTACGAGGACTTATTTGAAAAAGCGCAGAAGAACGGATGCAAAGTTATTGCTATGGGAAGGGAAAAATTAGAATATTGTGATGTGCAATCCATGGGGTATAGTTTTTTAAAAGGCGTTGGGAAATGCGAGCTTGTAAAAGAATTTCTAGACGCGCAATATCCCGACGCATTACCCGGAAGCGTTACGGTCCTGGTACTTGAAAATCTAGCAAAAACCGCATTTATAATGACAAGTGCAGGCATGAGTTTGCTAAAAGAAAAATATTTAAGATATTTTGATTACGACGATCTTGAATTTTTGCATGATGAAACCGGGAAAGCTGTTTACTATATAAATGAGCAAGGAATAAAGACTCTGGTTGATGAACCATCAGGCGGTTTGATTTTGGATGAAAATGGGTTTGCCCTATTAAATCCATGCTATGATGAACGCGTAAACCTGGTGAAAGCCCCGAACAAATATATACAAACAGTTTTAGATGGTCAGAATGCGGTTGATTCTTTTGTCGCTTCACCGGATGGAGCTGAATTAAAGGTCGTTATTTCTTTCAGTGGAGATGCCGCAATCGGCGCAAACCAAAAAATGATGTATTACCATGAAACAGGGGTTCTTTCTTCTGACTTAAATAAATTTGCCGTATTTGGTTCGGATGATACCGAAACAAATAGAAGCCTAATTCTTAAAAGCGCGGCAAACGAAAGTGTTTATCGAGGATTTGTCGGCTACCGAAGTGTTTATTGGGAAATAACGACAATGATAAAAATGGCGCTCCGGGAATCCGGAAATAATATATTGGAATTAGATATTGTAAAGGGCAGTTTAAGTGAAGCCGGGGATTCTGTTGATCTTGAATATGAGTATTATAGTTTTTGGCGTGAGCATGATATATTTTTAGGCTGGGAATAAATCTCGATTAATATGTAAGAATTTTTTTGATTATTTGAATCTTGGAGGAACGAAATGAAATTATTTATAAACAAATTATTTTCCAGAGTAAAGGAACGCTTTGCACAATACTTTATTTTGGGACTGCTATTCTTTTTGATTATAATTTTCTCATTTTTATCCCCCTCTTTTTTAACCGTGTCAAATCTAACTTCAATTTTTACACAAAACTCTTCAGTTATTATAATGGCGGTAGGGCTTACATTTATAATGGTTAGCGGAGGCATCGATTTATCAGTCGGATATCAGATTTCACTTGTTTCCGTCACAGTTGGCATGCTTTTCGCCTCCGGCGCGAGTTTTTGGCTGGCGGCTTGTGCGGGAATCGCCGTAGGCATTCTATGCGGCATATTCAATTCCTTGATAATAATCGGGCTTAAAATTCCCCCTTTTGCCGCCACTTTGGCTACTCAGTTAATATTTAAATCTGTCTCAAATCTAATATCTGGGGGAAGAGCATACACACAATTGCCAAAGAGCTTTTTATGGCTGACAAGATATACTTTTTTGGGTGTTCCCAATTATGTGTATATTGCCGCCGCTTGCCTGTTGCTTTATGGCCTAATAGTTTCCTTAACTTATTTCGGATGCTATCTTAAGGCAATCGGCGAAAACGAACAAGCCGTAAGACGAGTTGGAATCAACGTCAATCTTGTAAAATTCTTATGCTATGTAATCGGGAGTTTTTTCTTTTCAATTCAGGCGCTCATTATCACTTCAAAGCAAGGCATAGCCAGCCCATCAACAGGCTCTGGTATGGAGATTGTTGGCATTGCGGCTGTTTTTCTTGGTGTTGATTCTTCTTACAGGAATAAGAACAGCAGCGTAGGCGGAGCAATGTTTCATCTGTTGGTCGGTGTTCTAATCCTTGCGGTGCTTGAAAACGGAATGCTGTTAACCGGATGGAATCAATATATACAATATTCCATTAACGGAATACTGCTCCTTCTTGCCATAACGTTTTACTATCGCGAAAAATTAGTATCCACAAAAATTTAAGATTAAAAATTGCTCCGAACTGGACATGTGAAATATTTTGATATTTTTCTTTCGTTGAGCCTTCTTTAGTAAAAGAGGCATGAATTTCTTGGCTCTTTTACAAGTTCATCTGTCGCTGGCCAAATGCTCTTCATGCATCTTTTTTATATGCTTTCTCTTCACAATGGTATTTTTTGTGACTAGCAAAAATAAATAAACTAGCGTACTCATAATTACAATGCATACACCAGAAGGAATGTTGGCATAATAGGAAACAACTAACCCTATAATACAAAAGAGAGCGCTAATAATAATTGAACTGACTACAACCTTCACAAAGGATTTAAAAAACATCTTCGCAATTGAAGTCGGAATAGTCATGAGAGCAATGGTTAATATAATTCCCACAACCCTTATCAAAACTATTATCCCGATAGGGATAATAATATAAACCACCCATCTTAAAAGTCCTACGTTGATTCCCTTTATTTTTGCATACTCCTCATCATATAAATATATCATTAAATAGTTATAGAGCATTATAAACAAAAATAAAATGGCAAAGGTAATTATCGACATATATATTACCGCGCTTGAAGAAACAGAAAGAATATCACCAAAAAGATAGCTCGTCATATCAGGCATGTATCCGGGAGCCAATGAAATAAACAAGATTCCCAGCGCCATTCCGAAAGACCACATAATGCCAGTCAGTGTGTCTGCCTTGAACTTCTCATTTTGAGACATTTTAGATATAAGAACCGAAGAGCCCACGGCAAAAAACAAGCCTCCCCATATAGGTTCAATGCCCAAAAGATACCCAAGTCCTATCCCACCAAAAGAAGCATGAGCAATGCCTCCCGACATACTGATAAGCTTTTTTTCTATAGCAATTGTGCCGATAATGCCGGTTACAATGCTTGCGAGCAGCGCAGCAATAAGCGCATTTTGAATAAATGAATAATTTAAAACAGCATTTATCATAGCACAATACCTTCTTTAAGTTTCTCTTTTAGCTTAGCGGGCGATGAAAATACTTCAGCCGTTTCGTTTACGTACACCGCAGTGTCTGCAATATTCAATATACTTTCAATATTATGGCTAGCCACAAGTATCGTTTTGTCTTTTCTTAAATTCACAAGTATCTCATAAAGTATTTTAGCCGCGTCGATGTCAAGGCTACTGTCCGGCTCGTCAAGTATAATTATTTCGGCATCCGAAGCAAGCGCTCTGGCAATCACTGCTCTTTTTATTTGCCCGCCTGAAAGTTGGTTTACACCGCGGTGCTCATACCCGTTTAGCCCCACTTCCATAATGGCGGCTTTCATTTTCTCTTTTTGTTTTAAATCATACTTTGCAAAAGGTTTAATTTTGTTTTTAAGTGTGCCGGAAAGTACTATCTCTTTTACGGTTATAGGAAAAGAGATATCTATCCCAAAGTTTTGTGCCACATAGCCTATACTCTCTTTGTTTTCAACGACAATGCTTCCGCTGTCAGGCTTCAGCAACCCGGAAGCGAGCTTTAGAATCGTGCTTTTCCCTCCGCCATTCGGTCCAACAATTGCGGTAATCGTTTTTTCGCGCAAAACAAAATCTACGCCGTGTATCGCGCAAACTTCGCCATAGCAAAATCGTACATCGTTAAATGTAATTTTAGGCGATTGTCCCATTATCGTTTTATCCTCCTTGTTCAGCCAATGCCCTTACAAAATCTTTTAAGCTTTGTATATAATCAGCCGACAGCGGCGCTGCCTCTGCCACACTGCCACCTATTTCATCCGCAATAGTTTTTGCCTGCGTTCCGTCAAACTCTTCCTGATAAAAAACGGTTTTAATATTTTCTTTTTTTGCAAAATCGATTATTTCCTGCATTTCAGCTGCTGTGGCGGGCTTTCCGGCACTTTCAAGAGTAATCATTCTGAGAGCGTAGTCGTCAGCAAAATATCCGTATGAACCATGATATATCATAAACGCCTTGTTCTTAATGCTTGATACATTTTGCGTGATTTCTCTGTCAAGTTCTTCCAGCTCTTTAATATATTTATCAGCGTTTTCTTGATATGTTTGCTCATTTTTAATATCTATCTCTGAAAGTTTATTAGCTATAATTTGAACCATAATAATGACGCGCTTAGGCGAAAGCCATATATGCGGATCAACCGCTTCTTCGTGTTCTGCCAGCCCCTCTTGATCGCTTGTTTCTTCGTGACCATGGCCGGATATCGTAAGCAGTGGGTATACATCGCTTACCGCGTCTCTTAAATTAACTATTTTTATATCTCTATTAAAATCGTTTACTTTTGGAAGTATGTTTGCTTCTTCCGTAGGCGTATGCATTGTAAAATATAATTTTGCATCTGATAACGATTGCATTTGCGCAGCTGTCGGCTGATAATTTGCGGGGCTGTTTCCAGACGGAATCAATGTTACTATTCTAACCAAATCACCTGCTACTTTTTCCACAAATGTTGTTTCGGGAACAACACTGACTACGACGGTAATCTTTTCATCTAGTTCCTGCTCGGTGTTCGAAACATCTGCTTTGCACGCAAATAGAGATAAACTCAATAAAACACTCAAAATTAATAAAATTATTTTTTTCATATCCACGTTTCCTTGTTGCAATTATCTCGCAATAAGATGTTATCATGTGATACATTTTATGTCAATGAGTCAGCGTCAGACTTTTTGCATTTTTTGCACTTACCATACACTTCAAGCTTATGATAGATTTCTTCAAAATTCTCATCTTTAGCATACTGCGACCAATAATTATTTTTGCACGGAATCTTAAATATCTTTCCGCAGGTAACGCATATCAAATGATGATGATGTGACCCTTCTTGGTTAATAACAAATCTATTAATTCCCTTATCATCTATCATAGCTTCCAATATCCCTAGCTGAGCTAGATCTTGGACATTTCTGTATACCGTAGCGTTATCAATATTTTTTTCTTCAGGAATTTTATTTATAATATCGTTAACAGAAAGCATCCTGTCCATATTGCCCAACAATATTATGAGAATGCTTTTCTTCTGCTGAGTCAGCCTCTTTCCGCTGTTTCTTAAAAGATTATATATTTCTTCCTTTTTATCCATAGCCAAAACCCTCATTTCATCTGTTTGTATTTTAACATATAAATAGATTTTCAAACAAGAATATGCAATTATGGAAAGAAAAAAATTTGTCTTCCATAAAAAATATATAAAAATTTGTGCTAAAAAAAATAATCCGGCATTCTTTTTTTTGAATGTTCCCGGATTATTTGTTTTGCTATAATTATATATTGGTTTGCGCATAATAAGATAACCGTGCATGCTTTTATCTGCATAAATTCTTTGATTACACATATCTCCTATTACATTGTGGCTAACTTTTCAGATGTTTCCCAAAGAATTCAAATACTTTTTCCCAAGAGTCCATGGCCTGATTCGGGCGGTATCTATCGCCATGATAGTACCAAAATCCATGCCCCGCGCCATCATAGCGGTAAAATTCATAATTCTTGCCGTGCTTTTTAAGCTCTTCTTCAAGTATATTTACCTTTTCCGGTGAAGGTCTTTGGTCGTCATTCCCGAAAATCCCCAGCAAAGGACAACTAAGGTTTTCAGTATAGTCCAGTGGCGAAACAGGAGCTGCAGCTGTCAAATCTTCTTTCGCCATTACCACTCCTCCACCCCAGCAATCGACTGCCGCATCGAATCCATCGACAGTACACGCCGCAAGATACGCGTGTCGTCCTCCCGAGCACATGCCAATCACACCAACTTTGCCATTCGAATATGGCAAAGAGCGCATCTGTTTCAATGCTCCTTCGCAATCAGCCATAACGCTTTCATCGTGCACACGCCCTTCCGCACGCATTTTTGTGGATACTTCCACTGGTGTGCCATGTCCAAATCTACTATATATATCCGGCATCATCACGAGGTATCCATGTTGCGAAAATCTGCGGGCAGCTTCGCGGCAAAATTCATCCCAACCTGGCATATGGGGAACCAATACGATGCCGGGAAACGGTCCCTTACCCAGCGGGCGCGAATAATATGTGTGTATCAAGTCTCCATTATATCCTGTTGTGGTAATAGTCTCAGCCAACATTCCTTCATATTCATCAGTTTGTAATGTGTTCCACATAATGCTCTCCTTTGATATGGTCTATAGACTATTTTAATACTAAATAGCCCTTAGGACAAAAAACTTTTTAACCTATTTATTCTACAGTGGCAAAGAGCTCTCTAATAAAAATATTTATGTTATGAGACATAAGCACTGTTACCCGCTCGTATAGTTGTCACTGCCTACTATATTTATTATATTGGAAATATTGTTAATATAAAAGGCTTATTATTGATTTTGTTAATTTAATTATCTAATTTACTTCTCAACACTAAAAAAGCGGAAGCATTGCTGCTCCCGCTCATTACAAATATCAGTATATTAAATAGCCAAATCGCTGCCAATACGCTTCAAATGGTTTTGAAATTCATTCGTTCCATACAAAGCATCTCTGAAATTTACTAGCTCGATGTTATTTTCCTTAATCCAGTCATGAAGCCGCACATCACATAGTGCTGCAACGTCTTGTGTACGGCCCACAATGAACTGCTGAGCCCGCGGCCTTCTGCCGCGCTCTCCCAGGCGATACACATAGTAGTCAACATAACCAGGATGCCAGGATTGCTGTAGGATAACATCATCAGGGTATTTTAAAAGTCCGCCGCGGTCTTCTGTGTAGTACAGTACAGGGTCGTATTTTCTTTCAACTTCCGCCACGGAATCTGTCAAAAGATCCATATATGGCAGACTGCCATCGGCAATCATAATTTTGCGGCTTGCCCACTTCTCGTCAGCTTTAATTGCTGCATGAGGTTTTAGCTCATAATATTGCGCCCACTCCTCGCCGGCCTTTTGTGCGGCTTCAATCTTTTTAATCACTCGCATATCCGAGCCCTCGCGTGATGCGAAGCTATGAGCCATTCCATATTCTTCGCAGACCTGTCTGCAGGCGCGGCTCCAAGGAGAGCTTCCCTTTCTGCTGCCGGCTGTGTCAGGCACTTTGCCCAATATATCCAAGCATCTATCCAACTGAGCGCGAAGCTCATTAACCGCTTCTTCAAAAACCACGTCTTCAGACTGAGCAAGATCCAATCTGAGTCTGCCCGCAAACTCTCCGTCCTTTTCAACGAGTGAAGGAACCTTATCGGGTGACAGAACAGACGAACCCCACATATGCATATGCCATCCAATAGAAAGCCAAGGATATGCCTTGAGCCTTTCCAGCGCGTCTTCTGTTCCCGGCGAATCAAGCATCACATCAGCGGAGGTCACCATACCGTAATCGATTGCATCAAACGTGCCGATATTGCATACGTTGGTAAACCCTACATCATCCGCTCTGATAATCATTTTCTTCATAAATTTTCTCCTTTAAAACTTTTTGATTATTTAATATGACTTGCAAAAAAACGATTTGCTCAAAAGATTTTTGCGAGTCTTCTATAAAAGCTTTCTAATTATCCCCTGTTTAGTTATCTTCCGCATATTTTAAAACAAAAACATTTTACTTTCGCTTTAGTCAAAACCATAGAAAAGATTATATCATTTACGTGCTTACCATACAATATCATCCATTTGTTTGAATCTACGCTAGTACGTGCGTAATGATAGATTCTGTGACCCGTATTCAATAGCTAAAACCTCATTTACATCATAAAGAGCCGCAATTTTTGCGGCTCTTTATGATTTTAATTACTTCCAAGATTGTTACTTTATCCAATGAGTTTCGTGCCAAAATGACGTTAATATAAGCTTTCTGCGACTGTTTTTTTTATTGTAGGTTTCCAAGCGGCAATCTTTCCTAAACATCAAACTGTAGGCATTACATTTCCGCCACAGACAGGAAGATAAAGTCCCGTTATGAATTGAGCCAAATCCGACGCTAAAAAACATACGCTGTTTGCAATGTCCGTGTCTGAAGGTCTGCATTTCATTGGCACAGTTGAAATATAAGTATAATCCTGACGGATATTTTTTTCTGTGCCGTCCACTTCCCCGGAACCTTCGCTTATTGTCCATCCCGGGGCAACTTGATTTACCGTTATATTATATTCTCCCACTTCTTTTGCCAATATTCTGTATATGGCATCCATTCCGCGTTTCCCCGACACATAGGCGGATTGATAAGGAAGCATCTGCATGGTGCATTCGGTGTTAATGCCAATCACTCGGCCATATCTTTGAGCTTTCATATCGGGGACAAAAGCCTGTGCCATATATACGCCATGAAGAACGGACGATTCGAATTGGCTTTGATATGCCTTAGCTTCTTGCTCAAGAATCGTCTTCCACTCGTACTGTATAATAGCGCAATTTACAATTATATCTACCGTTCCAAGCTGTTTATTAACAGCTTCTTTCATTGCTAAAATAGAACTCATATCTGTAACATCTGTTCTAACCGCCATGGCTTTTACGCCATATTTATCCTGGACTTCATTCTTTAGTTTTTGAGCAAATTCCGACTTGGAGTAATAGCAAATTACAACATTTGCACCACACTCGGCAAGCTCCCTAACAATTGACCTGCCCAATTGTCCGGCTCCGCCTGTTACAAGCGCTACTTTATTTGACAAATCTATTGATTTCATAAAAAACCTTCCTATATTAAGTTTATTTATATAACTACTAATCCAGGTACATCTATTATAGCGGAAATACAAACTTCAAGAATCCCATGGGGCAACTTGAAGTGTTTTTTTTAATCTATTAGATACTTGACTCATTATAAGCCAAATCGCCCAAGCCTTTTATATTTTTATACATGAATTTTTTTCCTCTACGCTCTTGAGTAAAGTCATAACAGCTAGGATCTGCAACAACTGCGTTGCAGGTATCGAGCATATTTTGCACAACGCTGTTATCAATGTCTACAATGAAGTGCCCTGGAAACAGGCTATCAAATTCATCTGTACGCTTTACAAGCTTTTCAAGCTCATTGCGAAGTGCGGTAACTGTGGCATATTCTCCATAAGGCAGTCCCGGCTTAGGCCCGCTGATTCCAACTCGCATGCTTATAAAGTCGTCTCCGCAAAACAGTATGCGATTTTTCTTGTCAAGAAATCCCGCGTGGCCGGCCTTGTGACCCGGCAGGAATATAAGCTCCACTTCATGCCCGCCGCCAAGGTCAAAGATATGGCCGTTAGGACAGCCTATGATTTCGTAATCCTTATATTCAACGATATCTTCCCTGTCAAACTCAAGCCAAATATTATTTCCGTCTTCATCAAAAAGATAGTCCCAAATATGCGGGGTTAGCTCCAGCTCCAGCTCCGGAACTGAGTATTCGTGACAATATGCCCTTTCAAACTGACAGTTGCCATAGGAATGGTCATATGACGCGTGCGTATTTACCAAGACGATGGGCATGCCTCCGGTAATTTCATCCACCAGCCCTTTCAAATCGCCGATTCCAAAGCTTGTATCTATTAGCATCGCCTTTTCAGGACCAATAATAAGATACATCCAAGGATCTCCCATACCGTCGGCACTCTCTGTAAGTATACCGTAAACATTATCTCTGAACTGATAAACCTCAGCATATGGGTTCACGTCATAAACCTTCTTGGTTTTGTTGTGTGTGCGCAGTTCTTTCATATACGCCTTGCTCAGCTGTTCAGTTTCCTCACGCAATTTTATTATTTTTGATTTCATGTGGGTTTCCCTTTCCTCTATATAAAAATTATTTTATTTATTCAATTCTCAACTTTGAATATCAACCATACTTTAGGCCAACAGGTTAGATCCAAAAGCAACTGTAAAGATTTTATCGTTCCCGTAGCATTTTATCATTTTATATTTCAGCTGTACACCAAAATAAGGGATTATTTAGGATTTAATAATTTTTTTATGAATACTTATAATTAAATATTCCAAACACCACTCTAGAGATGTTTGGCATAAATATATTTCTATGTAAGATATTTTTCTTTGTTTTAAGTATCTTTATAATTTATTTCACTATAACATTTTAAAGAAACTCGCTTAAACTATATTGCCTTCTTTCTTAAAAGACTAATAACTGCAATGGCGGACAATACCATAAAGACAATGCTTGTAAAATAAATGGCGGAATATCCGAACCTTTGTGAAACAAAACCCCAAGCCAAAGCTCCAAGCCCTATCCCCAAATCCATTGCCGAAAAGAAAGTGGAGTTGGCTGCGCCTCGTCTTCGGGGCTCGCACGAAGAAATTGATATAGCATAAAGCGTGGGCTGAACAGCCCCATACCCAATAGCATACAACACTGCCGCGCATAAGAATACAGGCATTGCCTTTCCTGTTGCCAGCAGCAAAAATCCTGCCATCATAAGCACGATTCCCGGGATCAATACAACGGATATTTCTCTGGATTTTGTAATCTTATCCACAACCAAGCGAGTTATTAAAAGCACCACGGCATATATTATGAAAAACAGGCTGATTTCTTCCAATCCCAATTGTCCCATGTGAGCCGCCAAAAATGTCACTATTCCCGCATATGCAAAAGCTATGAAAATCATGACTAAGGCCGCAGGCATAGCCGTCTTTTCGTAACCTATGTTAAATTTTTTCTTGGTTTCAGGCTTAACGGATTCATTGTTACCTGATTTTCCAAGTCCCTTGATGTCATCCTTTTTCTCATATGATACAAAAAATGAAGCAATAAACCCAAAAGCTGCGAGAACTGCCGCAACTGTGAACGCTGTTTTTACATCAGTACTTTTCATAATTGTAAGCCCGAATGCAGGCCCCAAAGCAAGGGATGCCGCTGTGACAAACCCATAGTAACCCACTCCCTGCGCTCTGCGCTCTTTAGGCACCACATCAGACATTATCGTTCCCGCCGCGTTGCTGCCCGCGCTGTAGCCTATTCCGTGCACCACTCTAAAGAGTATAAGAATTCCGATAACAGTTATAAATCTATATGCGAAGCAGCCAATTATTATCAGCGCGAATCCGCTTATCAGTATTGGTTTCCTGCCGTATTTATCTATAACGACCGCAAAAAAAGGCCTGCTTATAAGCGCCGCCAGAGTGTAAACACTGACTACCAGTCCCGCCAGTGATATGTTTCCCCCAACCATCTTGATGTATATTGGAAGCAAAGGCATAAAAAGCGTCATTGTTATGCTTATCACAAATATTGAAAATAGTGTAAGTATGTACGACTTCGTCCAAAGTTTACTATCTTTTCTTCCCGTATGTTGCGCCATCATATCAGTCTCTTTTGAATCTAAGCTCATCTAATTTCTCCTTAATTTTTATTAGTAATTAATTATATAATTTTTAATGAATATTACTTTACCGATTATATCTAAAAATCTTTTTTATAACAATTCTTGTTTGTGCGAGTTTAATCCATAATACGCATAAATAACTAAAATCATTAATTTTATTACTAAAAAAGCAGCTCCCAAATTGGAGCTGCTATATCGGAATTAAGTAAAAAAATAGTATTTACAAGCGACTTTTATCCGTTGATTTCCAAACTTTTTTCCCGCTTTAAATTTATGGAATACAAAACAATATCTGTTGCAACCAATAAAAAATTTAAAATATATAAAATAAGAACCAAATCCGTACTGTAGATAATCTTGTGTGTTATCCCTGATGCATAACCTATCAAAACCACTATTAAAAAAAAGAGCGATTTGCCTTTTGTGGACTTTGACTTTATGGATTTAATAATAGAAAGGGGCCATGCCAAGCCAAAACACAAAAGCATTACCGCTTCAAAAACACTTAGGTTCATAATTTTTCCCTCGTTTTTATAAATATCATATCATATCAAAACAAAAAAGGCTTCAGATTATTTCTGAAGTCTTTATAAAATATTTCAGTAATTATTCAGCTTCAAATAAAAGCTCTTCACCATTTACAGTGACATGAACAGTCTGTCCGTCCAATAACCCGCCTGAGATTATAAGCTTGCCCAGTTGTGTCTCAAAATTCTTTTGCAGATATCTTTTAACTGGACGCGCACCGTATATTGGCGTGTATGACCTGTCGGCAATAAACTCTTTCGCCTCTTTAGTTACTTCCAAAGTTATGTTTTTGTCATCAAGCCTTTTTTGGATGTCTTCAAGAATAAGGTCAATTATCTTGATTATGTCATCCATTATTAGCGGCTTAAACATAACAATATCGTCCACTCTGTTTAAAAACTCCGGTCTGAAGTTCCTCGAAAGTTCTTCCATGATGCGGTTTTTCACTTCCGGATCTATTTCTCCTTGCAAGTTTATGCCGTTAAGAAGATATTCACTGCCAAGGTTAGATGTCATTATTATAATCGTGTTTTTAAAGTTAACAGTTCTGCCCTTGTTGTCGGTAAGCCTTCCATCATCGAGTATTTGCAGCAGAATGTTAAACGCGTCATGGTGCGCCTTTTCTATCTCGTCAAACAAAATTACGCTATATGGCTTGCGCCTTACGGCCTCGGTCAGCTGTCCGCCTTCGTCATATCCAACATACCCGGGAGGCGCCCCTATAAGCCTTGAAACCGCGTGTTTTTCCATATACTCGGACATATCAATGCGGATTAGGTTGTCCTCACTGTCAAACATAGCTTCTGATAACGCTTTTGAAAGCTCTGTTTTGCCAACACCGGTAGGTCCTAAAAATATAAACGAACCTATAGGCTTGCTTAAGTCCTTAAGCCCAGAGCGAGCGCGAATAACGGCGTCGCTTACCGCTTCCACCGCTTCATCCTGCCCTATCACGCGTTCGTGCAAAATATCTGACAAATGAAGCAGCTTGCTGCGTTCTTTTTCCATAAGCCTTGAAACAGGGATACCCGTCCATTTGGAAACTATGTCCGCCACTTCTTCCTCGTCCACTTCCTCTTTAACAAGCTCGTTTTGAGTTGCGCTGCTCTTTACGGCTTCTTCTTCAAGCTTTTTTAAAAGCTCGGGGAGTGTTCCATATTCAAGCTTGGCGGCTTCTTCAAGATTGTAGTTTCTCTTGGCTTCCTCAATCTGTCTTCTTGCTTGTTCAATCTGCTCTTTCAAGTCTTTTTCTCGATTAATATTAACCTTTTCAAGCTCCCATTGAGCTTTCATTTTATCCAACTGTTCGTGAAGATTGGAATGTTCGCGTTCAATTGTTGCAAGCCTGACTTTTGATGGCTCGTCTTTTTCCTTTTTAAGTGCCTGCTTTTCTATTTCCAGCTGCATCACCCGGCGGGAAATATCATCTATTTCCGCAGGCATGCTGTCTATCTCCGTGCGAATCTTGGCCGCCGCTTCATCCATAAGGTCTATCGCCTTATCAGGCAGAAATCTATCTGAAATGTACCTGTCCGACAGCACAGCGCACGCGATAAGCGCACCGTCTGTAATTCGAACTCCGTGGTGTATCTCAAAGCGCTCTTTGAGCCCGCGCAAAATGGATATCGTGTCCTCCACTGTCGGCTGGTCTACAATAATCGGCTGGAAACGCCGTTCAAGCGCCGCGTCCTTTTCAATATAAAGCCTATATTCATCAAGCGTTGTAGCGCCGATGCAGTGAAGTTCGCCTCTCGCAAGCATTGGTTTCAGGAGATTGCCCGCGTCCATTGATCCTTCCGTTTTGCCCGCACCCACAATGGTGTGAAGCTCGTCGATAAATAATATTATTTTGCCTTCGGATTTTTTGATATCGTCAAGCACCGCTTTCAAACGCTCTTCGAATTCTCCCCGGTATTTAGCTCCCGCAATAAGCGCTCCCATGTCAAGCGCGTAGACTGTTTTGTCTTTTAATCCCTCGGGTACGTCGCCCGCCAATATACGCTGCGCCAATCCCTCCACAACAGCGGTCTTCCCGACTCCCGGTTCACCGATAAGCACTGGATTATTTTTTGTCCTGCGAGACAATATGCGTATAGCGCGGCGTATCTCCGCATCACGCCCGATAACAGGGTCAAGCTTTCCGCTTCTTGCAAGCTCCACCAAGTCGCGCCCAAATCGCTCAAGAGAGTCATATGTTGCCTCTGGGTCTTTTGATGTAATTCGTTTGTTGCTTCGCACTTTGTTTAAAGCCTCCATAAATTTGTCATATTGGATTCCATGGCGTTTAAAAACGGCTTTTGAAACAGTATTATTTTCTTTAAGCAGCGCGATAAATATATGCTCCACTCCCGCATAATCATCCTTAAAAGCTTTCGCCTCATCCATTGCCGAAGACAAAATCTGATTGAATCTGCGCGTTGCATACATCTGTGATGAAACATCTCCTTGAATTTTAGGCTGACGCTCCAGCTCTGATTGCAAATCACTTTTATAGTTGTGAAAATTGACGTTCATGTAGCCTATAAGCTTTGGAATGAGACCGTCTTCCTGCTCCAAAAGAGCCAGATGCAGATGTTCTCCGTCAAGCTCCTGATGATGCATATTTATGGTTATCTGCTGGGCCGCACCTATTGCCTCCACAGCCTTATTTGTGAATTTATCCAAATTCATTCATATCACCCCTCGGCTTTAACTTACTGTTTCTTTCATTTTTTGATACAGCTCTTTCATTTTTGCTGTTATCCCGGTTGGATTTACAATCTTAATTTCTATGTATAAATCCCCCTGTTTTTGATTTCGGCCGGCATATCCTTTTCCAGATACCCTAATCTTCTTTCCGGTTTGAGACTCTTTGGGGATGTTGACCTTTATTTGCCCATCCAAAGTCTTAACATTCATTTTTGTACCAAGAGCCGCATCCCAAGGATATATATTAACTGTTGTATATAAGTCGTTTCCCCTTTTTTCAAAATTTCGGCTGGGCACGAACTTGACCTTCATATGAAGATTTCCGGTTTTTCCGCCGTTTGCACCAACACCTCCCTGATTTTTAAGCCTGATTCTCTCGCCTTCGCCCACGCCTTTGGGTATCTTGAAAGTAATATTTTTAACTCCGCTTTCAGTTTGAAGAGCAATCCTTTTTTCCACTCCGTTGTGACCTTCCTCAGGTGTGATTTCTATCTCGGATTCAATATCGTTTCCGTCATAGGTCCTTTGGCGCCTGCTCCCGGATGCCCCGAAAGAGGAAAAGATGTCCCCCAAATCAAAATCGCTCCCGGAAAAGAAAGTGTTAAAAAAGTCACTTCGTCCGCCAGCCGAGTTGTACTCGTATCTTACATTGTCAGAGGAAAAACCATACTGGCTCGGATCAAAATCATATCCACCGGAAAAATGCGTTTGATTGCCGAAATTATCATATTTTTTGCGCTTTTCCGAATCCCCCAAAGCCTCATACGCTTCGCTTACTTCTTTAAACTTATCTTCCGATTTTTTGTCTCCCTGATTTTTGTCGGGATGATATTTTTTAACCAGCGTTCTGTACGCTTTTTTTATTTCATCCTCTGTAGCGGTTTTGGAAACGCCCAAGGTTTTGTAATAATCCTTATATTGCATAGCTTCCCTCCTTTCTTTACTTTGTTGACTTTCTTTGACCTATAATTGTATTTTACTATATGTTTTTCAAAAAAACAATATCTTTAATCAAGTTTTTTTAGTTATTTATACATCCTTATGTGTTTATTTCTTTTTAAAAAGTGTCGCTAAGCCTCTGAAAAATTTACCGTTTAACATATCAATATATCCATCCGTAAAATATTTCGGCAACGCTTCTCCGGCCATCATCCCTATTGACTTTATTGGCAGTTCTTTTATTATAGCTTCCATAAAATCAAGGTGAGCTTTATCCTCCTCATTGTCTGATGAAAACTGTTTCTTAATAGAAATAGATAAAAGCCAATTGAGAAGTTTCCCGATTAGTTTATCCTGAATATCACTTAGCAGTACAGAGGCATCATATGGATTTTTTTTGTTCCTTTTTGCCTTCGGGATTTTTCTGCCCAAAAGTGCCGTGAACTGCCCGTCGTCTATTTCCAATGTTCCTTTATTCAAAAAGTAATATGCAGGCAACGTTTTTATTAAATCAGGCACAGTAACATCATCGTCTGTTTCTATATTTATGTCTTTTTCCAACCTTATGTCTTTGCTGGAAGAGCCAATCAATATAGCGTATATTCCGTCATCCGCATGCCAGTTTGAAATCTGCGTATTATAGTAGGCGAATGATCTTTTATCTAAATTGAAAACAATCAATTTCTCTTCTGAAGG
Organism: Christensenellaceae bacterium; assembly: GCA_963675575.1. Lineage (GTDB taxonomy): Bacteria > Bacillota > Clostridia > Christensenellales > UMGS416 > JAGLOK01. The sequence goes on along the minus strand of OY776378.1, from coordinate 751,459 downwards.
CTGTAAAAAAACTTTTTCGAAGGCTTTGAGTTCTTTTTCCGCTTTGAAGATTGGCGAATCATTATTTCTTATATAAAGCTGTACGATTTCAGCCCCCGCCCTGTCACCAATATTTTTCACTTTGACTTCCGCTTCAAAGTCCAATTCACCTAATTTTTTTACATTCAACCCGGAATATTCAAATTGTGTATAACTCAGCCCGTGTCCGAATGGGAAAAGAGCTTCTTTTTTCACCTTATCATAATATCTATATCCCACATAAATGCTTTCTCTGTGTTCAACGGTAAGCTGATTTCCCGGGAAATAATTGTAGCATGGAGTATCTGCAAGCTTTATAGGAAAGGTTTCAGCCAATTTGCCTGAAGGGTTTGCATCTCCAAATAACAAGTCAACCGCGGCGGAAGAACCTGCCTCGCCGCCAAGATAGCACTCTAAAATACCTTTGGCTTCGTTTATCCACGGCATTTCAACTGGTGCGCCGTTCTGCAAAACAATAACTATATTGCCGTTTGTTTTTGCCACTTCTTTTATAAGCTCGTTGTGGCTTTGCGGCAGACTCATGTGCTTTCTGTCAAAGCCCTCCGATTCAAAATCATCTGTAAGTCCGGCAAAAATTACTGCTATATCAGCATTTTCTGCCACTCTTTTAGCCTCGGCAATCAGTTCCGGCTTTGGCTCCTGGGAACACACATCATACCCTCTGGCATACTCATAGTTTACGCCTTTTTCTTCAAACTCCTCTAAAGCATTATCCACTTTGTGGGGATTGATTTTTGAAGAACCCGCGCCCTGATATCTAGGTTTTTTTGCAAATTCGCCTATAACCGCGATTTTTTTGTCTTTGGCTAATGGCAATATCCCTTCGTTTTTCAAAAGAACAGACGAATCTTGCGCCGCTTTTCTTGCAAGCTTTCTATGCTTTTCAATATTATATTTGAAATCCTTTTTCTCCGAAGCCTTCCCTTTTAATGCCAATTCTATAAGCCGTTTAACCGGCCTGTCCAAATCTTCTGCCTTAAGCGTTCCTTCTTTAACAGCTTTAATAATTTTCTCATCGTTTTTCCCATTGCTTGAGGGCATTTCCAGCTCCAAACCCGCTTTAACGCCTTCAACTCTGTCATTTATTGCGCCCCAGTCCGTCATTACCAAGCCTTCATGACCCCATTCACTTTTTAGAATATCACTCAGCAATCTTTTGTTTTCGCTTAAATATGTGCCACCTTCTCTGTTGTATGAACACATTACCGTCCAAGGTTGAGCCTTTTTTACAGCAGACTCAAAGCCCGCAAGATATATTTCTCTTTGCGCGCGTTCATCCACAACTGCGTCAATCGACATTCTCCTGGTTTCTTGATTATTTAACGCGTAATGTTTTAACGATGTGCCAATTCCTTTTGATTGCACCCCCGTTATAAGCGAGGCGGCTATTTCTCCTGTGAGATAAGGATCTTCGGAAATATATTCGAAATTTCTTCCGCAAAGAGGAGAACGTTTTATATTGGCGCCGGGTCCTAATATTACCGCAACATTCTCATGCAAACATTCTTCAGCCAAAGCCTGTCCAATCTCACCCATAAGCTCTCTGTCCCATGAGCAGGCCGTTGCCGCCGCCGAAGGAAAACACGTCGCTTTAACACTTTCATTAAGCCCAATATGATCCGCCTCCCCTTTTTGCTTTCTCAGCCCATGCGGACCGTCAGTCAGCATGATTGAAGGGATTTCTAATCTTTCTACCGGCTTTGTATTCAAAAGTCTTTTCCGGAACAAAGCGATGCTTTTTCTTCGAGTGTCATTTGATCCATTATTTTTTGAACGTCCATATAATCCTCCAACCAAATTAAAAAAGTTTGCGCTATTTGCGCTTAATAATTTAAAAAATAAAGTGATTCACAATATAAAATAAAGGCGTGTATTATATTATAACACGCCTTCTAATTCTATAAATAGTAATTTTTGATTTTTATGGGAACACTCTTTTGCCACATACCCACTTGTTGTTCCAATAAGTTGAGCTTTCAAAATTGGCAATTCTTATCGCGTTTGACGAAGAAGATGAGTCTATCATCTTTCCGTCTCCTATACATATAGCCACATGCCCTTGGAAACAGAGTATGTCTCCCGGTTTCACATCGTGTATAGAGCTTATCGTCTGATACGAACTTTGCGCCCAAGCTGCCGATGTCATATATCCTATACCATTTCCTGTTTGCTTTAAGCTGTAATATACAAATCCCGAGCAATCCATTCCGGGAGGACCCTTGCCTCCCCAAATATAGGTATAGCCCTTGTTCATAATTGACTTGGCATAAGCTACAAAAGATGCTGCGTCATTAGCATTGTAAGAGCCGCCAGTTGAGCTGCCTCCGTCTGAACTGCCGCCGGAATCATTGTTGGAAGGCGGACTATAATTGTGGGCGGGTTTCGCGTCGCCGTTAAAAAGCACCTGAGTTGTGTTGTAGCCCACAATGCCGTCTTGGGAAAGTTTATTTCGTCCCTGAAATACTCTTATCGCCAAATCAGTATCTTCATTAAAATTCTTGCCAGTGTCTCCATCGTCAAGATATCCCAGCTCTATGAGCCTTTTATTTATCATTTTAATATCGAATCCATAATCACCTTTACGCACCAAATAAGGCGTCGCCCCCTCAGAAAACAAAAGCGTCAGAGTCTCATATCCCGCTACTCCATCCACCAGTAGCCCATGACCACGCTGAAAAAGGCTTGTAGCATACCATGTCATCTCGCCGTAATAATCTGTAGGCTCATCGGCATCCATATAGTGCAAGTCCATCAAGCGCTCCTGAATCGCCGGCACCTGAGAATTGGTATCACCTTTATGTATCAATATATCCTGGCTGAATACCGTCTGAGAAGCATCCATCGTGGCTACAGGTATCGGAGTTGAAGCTATTTCAGGAGTTTGCGATGCTGCCTTTTCCAAAGGCTCGTCCAAACACTCCGTGGATTGCGATTCATCTATTTCATAAAGAGAAAAAGTTTGCTCAATGATTTTCCCCATTAGCGCATTAATTTTCTCTTTAACATATATTCTCTCAAATAAATCATCCTGGTTAAGCAGCTCTTCCAAAACAACTTCCCCTTGGGCAACTGAACTTTCTTTTAAAGCGTCTTGTTCAGCTGATGCTTCCTTTTCGCCAAACAATCCTTTTGCAGAAATCACTATTACAAATACCATTACACCCAAAGATACGGCGACAGCGGCTATCTGTAGGCCAATTATCAGCCTAGATTTTTTAGGCTTGTATTTGTTGTTTTGTCTGACAATTTTAACAGACTGTTGCGGAACCGGTGCATTATTTTTTTCTTTCCTCTTAAAAAAACGGTTCGCTTTTGTTGGTCTAAATGATCTCTTTTTTCTTTTCAATTTAAGCCTATTGGAGCTTTCATCCAAATGTTCTTCAAGATTCTTTACAAACCGATAAAGCGTCTCTTCATTTTGCTTCTTTTTAAGAGTAAGGAAAATCTTTTTTATACCAAAAAAAATAACACCCAAGGCAATTATTAATATATTGCCCAGCTGAGACAGCGCAGTTAATAAGATTTCTATAAAAGATTCTTTTTCGTTCGGCTTATTAGCATTATTATTTTGCATTTTCATATTATACAACAATTCATTTCATATTACAATTTGATTATAAATTATTTACTATTTTGTTACGATTCCCGTTTTTTGTTTATTTATTTAACAAACATAGGCAACTATTACATTCCAAAAAACAATGTTATTTGCTAAACAGTATAGCCTCGGTTTTTCCCGGTGTCAATCTTTGTGTACATTGAAACAGTGATGTTTTGCCCACGAGTTTACTCCTTCATCTTTTAAAAGAACACGTTTAATATCATATTCCAGCATATCACGCCATCAGCTATCAAAGCATTCTTTAATTAATCACTATAATGTAACCCATAAAACTTTTCATATGAGCCATTCATAATATTTTTTAGCCATTCAGTGTTATTTAAATACCATTTAATTGTATTGAGCAATCCATCTGCAAATTTTGTTTCAGGCACCCACCCCAACTCATTTTTGATTTTAGTCGGATCAATACCATATCTCTTGTCATGGCCTTTTCTGTCAGCAACATACTTTATTTGATCACTTTTCACATCATAGCCTTGCTGAGCCAAAATGTCCAAAATTAACTTAACAATAAAAATGTTTGTTCTTTCATTGTTCCCACCTATGTTATAAACCTCTCCGCTTTTCCCCTTTCTTGCAATCAAATCTATTGCCTTGCAGTGATCATCAACATACAGCCAATCCCTTACATTCAGTCCATCCCCGTAAACGGGCAAATCTTTTTTTGAAACAGCGTTATTAATCATTATAGGAATTAATTTTTCCGGGAATTGATATGGCCCATAATTATTCGAGCATCTTGTAACGTTGACTGGCATACTATAAGTATCATAATATGCTAAAGCCATCATATCAGCGGATGCTTTGCTTGCAGAGTAAGGACTATGTGGGTTTATTGGTGTTGTTTCGCTAAACAGACCAGTGCTGCCTAAGCTTCCATAAACTTCATCTGTCGAAACTTGAACATATTTTTTTCCTGCAGCCCAATTTGTGCCGTCATACCAGCTTTCTTTTACACAATTCAATAAATTTAACGTACCCATATAATTTGTCTTCCCAAATATTTCAGGATTATGAATTGACCTGTCCACATGCGACTCAGCCGCAAGATTTAAAACATAGTCAAAATCATAGTTTTCAAGTAAATTACTAATCAAGTCTTTATCACAAATATCACCCTTAACAAATTTATGGCGTTCATCCGCTATAATATCTGATATGCTTTCCATATTCCCCGCATATGTCAGCAAATCCAAGTTCAATATAAAAATATCTTCATATTTATTAAGTAAATATTTAACCAAGTTAGATCCAATAAAGCCCGCTCCTCCAGTTATTAAGTATTTTATCATACGCTTCTCCTTTAAGCCTTAACACAATGAAGCCAATCGGATACTACCTGAACTCTTTTCATTGCCTCTCCCAGTCCTCAACAAACTTATATCTTTCGGGATAGTCGCTATATCTAACCACCATATTCACGCCATTTTCATCCAAAACTTTAATATCATCGTACGCTTTTTCTGTATTTGACATCATATCTTTAAAGCTAGCTCCCTCAACGATGAAATACCCCGCACGTGCAGTGGCATTTTCAATCGTACCAATTATATCGCCAACGCTTCTGCTTATATATACTTTTTTCACACCGTATATTTTAAGCTTTGCATCATCGAAAGATACCTCAGCAATATTTCCGGGCTTCAAGAAAAACATTTGTGTTGATAAAAATAAATCGTTTTTTGCTAAATCATATTTATGGAGCGCTTCAACGCCCAACAATTGCCCTTTGACGGTGTTTACAAGGAGTTCTAGGACATCAACCCGAGAAATCATCGGAAGAGTTATATCTTCATATGCCCCGCCTATGCGCATGGCTATTTCATTCACCTTTATCCTATCACGCCCAATCAGATATTGGAAATATACCGGACCGTTTTCAAAACCGAATATATCTATAATCTTTTTCGTTATGCTTTCTATTTCAAGATAATTTTTCTTAAAGTGAAGCGAAGGAAAATTATGCGCAATACAGATTCCTATATGATTTCCCGAAGTGAGAGTTACTCTGTCCACCACCGAAAGCAAAGTAAGCCTGCCCTCTACTAGCCACCCATTAACCGTTATCTCATCACTTTCGTAATATTCTTCAAGCAAAATCTTTTCTTCCCTTGAAAATGAAAGTGTATCATCAATATTGGCTCTTATCTCCTCAATGGAATTCACCTTATAAATCCCTCGCTGTCCTTGCGAATCTACAGGTTTTATCACGGCGGGAAAAGAAATGCCCTTTATATCTTCACTTGTAAAATCCCGGCCTATAAGTTTATAATCCACTGTGGGTATTGAGTTTTCGATAAACATCTTTTTCATTATACGCTTGTTTGTGGCCGATAGCGCCTGCTCCGGTGACAGGTAAAAAGGTAACCCCAGCTCATCAGCTACAATAGCAGCTGTATATACTGGCTGATCTGTGCCAAGAGTCACTATAGCATCTATGCTATGTTCCTTTGCGGCCTTGAGAACCGCATTAGTATCAAACGTCGAAATCAAAAGGTGTATATCACACAAACCAGACCCCGGGCAGTCCGCTAAATAATCTATCAGGATTACTTCATCGCCTTGAGATTTCAGGTATTCGATTAAATTTAGCTGGCAATTTCCACCGCCCAATACCATTACTTTCATTTTGCTTTACCGCCTATTATTTCGCGTACTTTGTAACACTGCCGGATTTTTTGAGATCCCCTAAATAAGCAGCATTTGCTATAGGTTGATATTATTTTTTTGTAAAGATCTATTAGCTTAGCAAACGAGTAGTTGGACTTTGCCTTTAGGCCGATTCGAGTTTTTATGTTTGCTATATTTATTGTGTGCTTTAATATCTCCATCGAGATATATACAAACTGCGTATCAGCTAAAATCACTGCATCACGTGTGTTTTTGTTCATTATCCTAAAGCTTGATACTTTGATCCCTTTAGGGATATCAGTCATCACCTTAAACAGCAAGTCACGCATTAAAGAGCCGACGCTTCTCACTCTTTCACTATTATATTCAGCAATCCCATACACTACATCATAGCCTTTTTGTATTTCGTTATATAGATGAATTATATCCTCGGGGCTTTGCTCCAAATCATCATCGATTATAACAGTATAATCAAGTTTTGCATGACGCAATCCGCAAAGTATCGCGCTCTGCTGGCCGCTATTTGATTCAAGTGCGATACTTGTTATGCAACTCTCTTCATGTGCAATTTCTTTAATCACTTCATAGCTTGTGTCACAGCTTGCATCATCCACCAATATAATTTCATAAGTATCAAATTGAGCCAAAACATTTTTCAATCTCTCAGCCAACTCCTTTAGAGATTTTTCAGAATTATACACTGGTACCACAACAGAAATTCCCGCAGTAATTTTTTTCATAATGCTCGGCCTATTTCATCGGCTATTTCTTGGCAATCGGATTTTGTCATCCTCGCGTGCATAGGAATGCGAAGCATACATTTGTATACATGCTCGGTTTTGGGCAAAACGTATTCTTTTCCCATTTTTTTCCACATGCCCGATTGGTGCAGCGGTACATAGTGTGTCACCCCACCGATGCCTGCTTGTTCAAGATGCTCCTTCACTTTGTCTCTTTGCGTCTCACCGCTAAATACTATATAGAATATGTGAGCATTGTTGGTATTGTGTTCGGGTATAATAGGCAAGCTGAAGCTATGTCTCTGCGCCAGCGGTGCGAGGGCTTTCATATACGCATCAAATATCTCGTTTTGCTTTTTCGATATTGCATCCGCTTTGTCCAGCTGGGCGCATAGTACCGCGGCATTGATATTGCTCATTACAGCGTTTATCCCAGGTTGCCACCATGAATAAAAAGGAACTTCACCTCGTAGAAAAGATTGCCTGTCTGTGCCGTTATTATATATTGTTTCAAGCTTTTTTAGGATGCTCAAATCGTTTAAGATTACTGCGCCGCCCTCATCGGATGACACATTTTTTGTTTTGTGGAAAGACACCGTCGCCGCGTTTCCCAAAGTGCCCAGCGGACGTGCATTATATGAAGCCCCAAGCGAAAGCGCCGCGTCTTCGATGACGATTATTTCTTTGAATGCTTCCTTAAGCATAGCCATATCACACGAAGCTCCTCCGTAATGTGTCGGTATTACGCAGATGGTTTTGTCCGTTATCTTGCTTTTCGCCTCTACAATATCCATTACCAAAGTCTGTGGGTCTATATCGCAAAAAACCGGGATAAGCCCCATTCGCAAAATGCTGTTTGCCGCCGATGGATAGGTGAATGAGGGAAGTATGACCTCGCCGCCCTTTGGAAAATCGTATGTGAAAAGCAAAATGTCCAAAGCGAGCGAACCGTTTGCGGTTAAAAATATACTTTCAGTGCCGTAAAGCTTGGAAAGCTTCTCTTTGGCGCAACTCAGATAATCCGTGCCATTTTTGAGCGCGTCGCAAACGGCTGCCTCTTCTGCCGTATCATAAAATGTTTCTTTAAATTTTATGCTCATTTTGTTACCTTGTAGATTTTAACCTTCCACTCTTTTTCATATGCCAACTTCGCAATCCTCATGGCATACGGCGAATAAAACTCATCCACCAACTCACAGTTCTCATCAATGAAAGTTTTCATATCCTCATAGTAAGGATAGAGGTTGCCATATACTATATTCCATACCGGACGGACTTGATAAATGTAATCCATCTCCTCAGGATATATTATATACTCAATTTCGTTTGATTTCACATAATCGGCGAAATCCATACCACTTTCATCTATATACCCCAAGTTCCTGTAATCCAACAAGCTGTTATATGCAAAAGCGTATTCCGAGTTTAGGTTGGCGAGCACTTTTGCATTTTCAGGAACTGCTCTTTTAATATCTTGCAGGTAGTCTTTATAGTCATGATTCATATTAGGTGCAATCTGCACCGCCGACACCACAAGCATCAAAACCGCAACGACCGATAGTAATGCTATTTTGAATTTCTTCAAACGGCTTACAAGAAAGAAAACAAGCAGCCAACACACTATAAACATCAAAAGTATAGACGGCTGTGAATATCGCCCGATTATTATATATCCAGCGTTTACCGCTACTATCGGAAAAAGATACATCAAAACCTTTTTATCAAAGAAAGCGTATACGCTCCCCGACACAATCGCTGCAAAGAATATCACTATCTGCACTTTGATCCACGGCGTATAATACGTGCCTGAAATTCCTAGCCACAGCTTTTGATAAAAAGGCGCCAATGCTCGTATCTTTTGGGCGAAAGTCATAGTCACGCCTAAGTGGTCGCCGTATTTTAAATAGTGCGAAATAAACTGAGGGTCAAACAAATAGCTTATCCCCACAAACACCCCCGCGAATCCCGCGGTTACCACTATCAAAACCAAAATGTTGTGAATTTTTATTTTCTTATCTATTAGCAGGTAATAAAGATATATGCTTGCCGCAACAAGCGAGACGATAAACGCGTTGGGGTGTATTCCAATCATTGCGCCGATAATTACAGCAATAAGAATGTCTTTTATGTAAGACCATGTTTGAATGTTTTTTATTATATATAAGTATATTAGAAGTATTCCAAAGGCGACTATAATCTCCTGCCTAGCAAAATGCGAAGCATATATAAACTGGACATCCAGCGCCATAATCCCCACCGACATAAAAGACACCGTTTTAGATTTCGTAATTTTAAATACTATTTTATAAGTTGCAAGAAGCGCAGCGCATCCGAAAATGAGCGAAACCAGCCTTACCGAAAAAAGATTATATCCAAGCATCGAAATGAATGGCATCTGTATAAGGTGAAATATGGTTTTTAACGCGTGAGGGTATCTTGGCAAAAGGTCAAAAAATGTCTCCGTGGAAGAAATCCCCTCATTCATCATAGTACGGGTCAAACCCGAAAGCCACGATTCATCCGAGTGCATGAAAGGGAAACGAGTAAGCGTCAAAAGACTTGCTATAAAGTATATTAAAAGCAAGATATTTACTAAGCTCATCACAAACTTTTTATTATTTAATATCTGTTTCATTTATAAAGCAAATTATATCACAATATTTGTTGATTTTCCCTTTACTACTATTCTCTTATCACAATCCCACCTCAATTCACTTTAACCTGTGCATTTTATCACACAAAAACTTTGACATCTTTATTATATTTAGCTTGGGTTTGTCTTTTGAGAAGTTTTTTCTTTGCCAAAAATCTTTGTTCAAGAGGGCGGCTAAATGAATACCATTGCTTCTTTATACCCTTTATATAATGCTTGGACATATAAAAAATCCGCGGACATGTGCCGCGGATTTTATTATTATTTTCTATCAACCGCTTACAAAGCGGAAATCCTTGAAATGCACGAGAATCTTAGATTCGAGTTTTCATGGATTTTAAAGACTCCTCGATAAGGAGCGTAAGCTCCGAAATCGAAACTGACGTTAGTCAGTCACTACAGGATAACCTTCAGCAATCCAGCCAACCTTCATGCCAAAGTGAAGAGATACAGCGTCTTTACCAAGCATTCTAAGTACAGCTGTTGTCTGTCCTGCTGTTTGTCCTGAATAGCATGCAACGATCAGTTTGCCTTCTGGCAGTTCGCTGAAATCCATGTTTGCGCCAAAAGGAATGTTTATAGCATTAACTATATGTCCTGCGGCGAAATCTTCTGCAGTACGGATGTCCACGACTGTTGCTTCGTCTGCATCAACAGCAGCTTGCGCATCGTCCCAGCCGATTTTGAAGCTTCCATTTTCGGGTACGCCCACAGCTTCAAAATACGCTTTTGCTTCCGCAAGCATCACCGCGTCAAAACTTGCGCCTGCGTCAGCGATTTCATTAGCTTCTGTTTCAACATAAGCTTCGTAACCTTCAACAGCTGTTGCGCCTACATTGTAGCCTGATTTTACAGAATAAGCATCGATGCCAAGCATTTTAAGCACTGCTGTAGCCTGTCCTGCAGTTTGTCCTGAATAGCAATATACATAAACAGGTGCGTCTGTCGGAAGCATAGAAACTTTTTCTGCAAGGTCTGCGCCCCAAGAAGCAAGCACTGCGCCTTTGATGTGGCCTTGGTCATATACGTCCTGCTGGCGGATAGAAACTATGTTAAGCTCTTCGCCCGCGTCCATTTTTTCAAATAAAGCTTCCCATGAAATCATTGGGTTTGCAAACTCTGGTGCGAAATAAGCGTTTGCTGCAGCAGTTTTCACATAGCTTGTCCAACCACCCATGCCGCTTTTAAGAGAAACAGCGTCATAGCCAAGTGCGCGAAGTACGCCCACTGTCTGTCCTGCTGTCTGACCTGAATAACAAGCTACGATAATCTTTTTGCCTTCAAAGTCTGCAAAGCTTTCCTGCATGCCTTCGCCGAACGGTACATTGATTGCGCCGTCGATGTGAGCTGCGGCATAATCATCCGCTTTACGGATATCCATGACTGTAAGGTCGCCCGCTTCAATCAAAGGAGCTGCAGCGTCTGATGCCATGATGTTGTTTGCGTTGTCTGCTACTGTGTTAAAATATTCTTCAACAAATGAAAGTACATCTTTGTTGAATTTTGCGCCTGCGTCGGGAAGCTCGTTAGCCTCTGTTTCAACATAAGCTTCAAAGCCTTCTGTTTTCATAGCGCCGCTGTTATATCCTGATTTTACGGAATAGGCCTCTACTCCAAGAATATTAAGCAATGCTACTGTCTGTCCCGCTGTCTGTCCTGTATAGCAGTATACATAAACAGGCTCATCTGTAGGAAGCATTGATGCTTTTTCAGCCAAATCCGTACCCCAAGCAGCAAGATAAGCACCTGCTATATGTCCTTCTGAATATACGTCGTTTTGGCGAATGCTCAATATGAACGGTTCGTCGCCGGCGTCGATTTTTGCAAATAGGTCGTCCCATGTGATAATGCGGCTGCCCGGGAATTCCGCAAAATAGTCTGTTGCAGCGCTTTCAAGAGCATTTCCGCCCTGACATGCAGTTGCGGCGAAAACCATGATAGCGGCCATCAAGATAACTAATAGTTTTTTCATCGTGTTTCCTTTCTTTCTTACGAAGCGTCTTGCTTCGTGGGTATGATATTTTCAGACGGAACCTGCGGATTTTCCTTATCGGAATATTCCAGCCAAGCGCCATCGTATATCCTTACATCTTTATATCCTGCGTCTTTGAGCGCGGCATATGTCTGCGCGGCCCTAACTGAAGTTTTGCAAAACAGGATAATCTTTGTGTCGGGAGTGATGTCTTCGGCAATATATGTGCTTTGAATGTCGCGCGGAGTTTTATATTCGCCATTTGGATACATGTTCCACACATACTCTTTGTGGCATGAACCCGGAATTGTTCCGGCGGCGTATTCCTCATAGCTTCGGGTATCAATGATTACGGTATTTTCATCAGGCGTGTTTATGATAGCCTTTATATAATCAAGCGATACAATAAGCGATTTTTGATATTCACCGGCTGTATATGTCGCTACTTCAGGAGCTACCACGCCTGAGGACATAGAGACATCCTGAGCTTTGAGAGCTTCAAATCCGCCGCTTACCACCTTGACATTGAAATTGGAATACATATTGAGCGTCCACTGAACGCGCGCCGCCTGCATATTGCTGGCATCGTCATACACCAATATTTCATCGCCCTCTGTGATTCCTGCCGCGCTCATCACTTCTTCCACCTGAGCGGCTTCAGGAAGCATGTTCGCATAAGGCTCGCTCACTGTAAGTGCGCTCATAGGGATATTAACCGCGCCTTCGACGTGGTTTAATACATAGTCTTCCGCGCTGCGAACGTCCACAACTATAGTGCCTTCTTCTATCAGCTTTGCGGCATCTTTGGGCGTTGCTATATAATCGCCTGTTTCGGCAAAATCAAAATTCGCGCATGCTGAAAATGAAAGCATTATTAAAGCGGTTAAGATTAGTAGCATTCTCTTTTTCACGATATTACTCCTTTGAAGCCTTTATTGCAGCAATGATGTCATCCTTGCTTAGCTCCTTGTCAGATAAAGTCTCATATATCTTGCCGTCTTTGATGATAACGACAGCGGGGCATTCTTCACAGCCTAAGCGTTGTGCCAAGCCCTTTGATTTATAGGTATCAACCTTGTGACAGCAATGATTGTCATACATTGCTTCAATTTCTTCTATTACAGTGAGAAATTCGCGCTGAGTCTTATCAACCGCGTCATATACATAAGCGATTCCGTCGCCCATCATTATCTGATGCTCGAAGATTTCGCTTTCCGCGATATATTTTTCAGCCATAACGCCTGCTGTCGCCGCGTCTCCAACACATGTCGCAACCTGACGCAAAAAGCGGTCACGCACATCACCGGCTGCGAATACACCGGGAATATTTGTACGCATCTCTTCATCTGTTTTCACATAGCCGCGATCGGTCATGTTTATTATGCCCTTGTATATATCAGTATTAGGAATGAATCCTATAAACAAGAAGCATGTCGCGCAATCTATGCGCTCGATTTCACCTGTTTTGATATTTTTAAGGTTAACTGCCTCAATCTCTTCGCCACCCAGATATTCATCCACAACGGTATTCCATTTGAAATCCATTTTAGGATTTTCGAGCGCCGCATTTTTAGCAATCTCGTTGCAATCCATTACACCTTCATCATGAAGAACGGAAACTGTAACCTTGCTTGCGAATTTGGTAAGGAACATGCCCTCTTCTATCGCCGCGTCGCCGGAACCTATGACAACAACTTCTTTGCCCGTGTTGGCCGCCGCGTCGCAAGTGGCGCAAAATGCTATACCTTTGCCTATGAACTGCTCTTCGCTGTCAATGCCAAGCACTCTTGGCTTTGAACCATTGGCGATTATCACAGATTTTGCTTCATAGCGGTTTCTGAATGTTTCGACAATTTTGATGTCGCCTGTAAAATCCACAGTCTTAACATTTGTAAGTTTGAAGTTTACTTCAAACTTCTTAGCCTGTTCTTTGAATAAGTTCATCAAATCAATGCCGGAAATGCCTTCCGGGAACCCAGGATAGTTTTCTATATCATTTGTATTGGTCGCGATGCCGCCCACCAAGGCCTGCTCGATAATCAGCGTTTTAAGTCTCGCTCTGCCGCAATATATTCCCGCGGTAAGACCGGAGGCTCCGCCGCCGATTATGACTACATCGTATTGTTCTACTTTTTTATCTCTAGCCATTTTATTTTCCTTTACATAAAGTACTTAACAAGCAATTTGCTGCCGACAATAGCTCCGCCGAACATAAACAACGCGAAAACCCATCCCGATAGTGAAAGCGAAGCTATTCCTGAAAACAATGCTCCGATATTACAACCGAACGCTATGCGCGCGCCATATCCCATTAAAAGTCCGCCGAGCGTGGCTGCAGCAACCTGTTTCCATGACTTAATTTTCTTAAACTTGAAGCCTGAAGCCATAAGCGTGGCAAAAAGCGCGCCAAAAATTATGCCGATATTTCTCCATGAACCAGGATTGTTTAAAATACCGCCGTTAAGGGTCGCCTGCGCGCCGGGAGAAGAAAAGTAAAACCACTTATCAACAGAACCGCCCACAGCTTCAAAAAGCCATGCGCCCCAATTTGCAAATATGCCCGAAACGCCCCAGGGATTGCCCGTGGTCGTAAAGGTAACTATTTGAAACACGGAAAGCAGCACTGCTCCTGCCACATATGGCAATGCGTTTTTAAACCACATCTTGTAGAATTCATTATTTTTTATATTGTCAAAAAATTTCTTCAAGTTTATCACCTCAATTAAGTCTTAAAGCATGCCTTTTATTCTGCTATGCTTTTTCTATGATGCATTCCCATTCGCCGTCGTCAACTTCTTCAAGCTCCACTTCGTGGCCTTGCTTACGTGCCCATTCAGGCACGTTTTTCATTGCGCAGCTGTGGTCGATTTGAACGATAAGCACGTCGCCTGACTCAAGTTTTGCAAGTTCTTTTTCCGCTTTGATAAGTGGCACTGGGCAAGCCTCGCCCAAACAATCCAACACTACTTCTTTGCTCATTTTAATTTCCTCCGAATATAATTATTTAAAAAGGATTTATGCTAATCCTCTTTTTTACGATTTTCCCATTTATGGGCCAGTATATAAATTGCAGCTATAATTAATAGATTGCACAATAGTCCGCCAAACCATCCGAACGCCGTTGAATTAAACAGCTTTGTAAATACATCAGGAAGGAAAACTCTCTTACCGGTTACTATAAAATTACGATACCACCATCCGTAGTCATGCGCGCCCCACAAAGAGCCCACCACGAAAAAGAAAAGTGATACAAGCTGCATCCAAAAACCTTCGCCTATACGCATTAGTGTTCCGGAAGCGCATCCGCCCGCTATAACCATCCCTACGCCAAACATGAACGCGCCGATTCCTGTGGCCAATGAAATGGGAGCCACGTAGCTTTGCCCCGGAATAGGCTGTCCATTTATTAACGCGCCATACTTTATTGCCGTAAAAACAATGGAAGTGACAGCAAAAGCAATTAGCACCGCACGAGTGACTGTGGTTGAGCCGGTCAGATACGGATCACGCATTGAAGCTGTGAAGCAAAAACGCGCTCTTTGCAATATAAATCCGAAAGCCAAGCCGGTCATCCAAAAAAGACCGAGATTAGCCTCACGCAAAGTAAGCAACACTCCGATAACCACTATAAGTACAAACATTCCGATTGCTATTGGGATTTGATTTGTTTTTTTCTTCCGCTTACGGTTTGAAGCTCTGGACGAAGTTCTTATTGTGCCTTCTGACATGATTACACCTCTTTTATACCTTTGTAATTATCTTTGTTAATTATTTAACACTTAAATCTCCATCATTTTATCATACTTTGTTAAAATTCTATCAATCTATTTGCTTATGCAGTATTAGATTTGTTTATAGCAAAGCATAATGATATAATATACATAGCAAATTTCTCATACATAAGGAAGCTGTGACAATTTGAACATTGAATCTTTAAAATATTTCTATATGATAGCAAAAGCCGGCAATATCAGTTCGGTGGCCAAAACAGTCCATCTTTCCCAGTCAGCGCTTTCCCAGCAAATCCAAAAGCTGGAGTTATATTTCGACAAACCTTTGCTCTTGCGCTCAAACAAAGGGGTTCAGCTCACGCAAGAAGGCAAAATAGTCTATAAATACACAGACAATATTTTGCGCACCTATAATCATATGATGGATGAAATAGAAAGCGAAGCCAAAAAAAACATTGTGATAAAAATCGAAGCCCCTTCTTCACTCGCGGACTATGCGTTGCCCTGCACCATGATTAAGGCTAACGACAAGTATCATTCGCACAAATATGAGCTTACCAGCAACACTTCAAATGAAATAGTACAAAACGTTTCAAATAATATCTGCGATGTGGGTTTCTCATACGTTGACAATATCTTGGGATATGAAAATGTTTTATCCCACAAGGCGGGTAAAAACCGTATAGTGCTAGTGGCCAGAAACGATGATGATATCTCTGATTTGCTTGACCCTGAAAAATTATCCGAAGTGTGCCTTATAACCCTTACCGGCAAAAACGATATAAACGAAATAATTTTCAATAAGCTCGAAAAAATAGGCATAGCCAAAAAAAGCTTGAACTGCAATTTGAAAGTTGAAGGGATTGTCGGTGCGAAAATGATGATTCTGCGGGGCTATGGAATGGCCTTTCTTCCCTACATATCCGTCAAAGAAGAATTATATAAAAAGCAGTTTAAAGAAGTTGCAATCTCGGATTTGGATATTAATTTGGATATTTTCCTGCTATATAAAAAAGTCCACACTGAACACGTTAATGATTTTCTTGAGTGGTTTGAAAAAAGCGGCGAAGCCAGCTTCTGCTAAAAATATATCATTTCTTAGTAAACGTTGCTTCCCAGACTCCATTCATCACTTCTTCTATCTTGACATCATGTTTTTTATCAAGATATTTATCTGTTATGGCTTGAATAGTGCAACTGTGGGCAACAACAATCATAAAGGATTCCCCCACTTCCGCTTCCGCAAGCGCCTGCTCAATTTTTAATATTGGTATCGGACAAATGTCTCCGAAGCAATCTATTGTTTTAATATCCTTATTCATATTTCACCTAAAATGCGACCGCAATATATCCCGCAATTGTTAAAATAACAAACGTAATAGCTACGCCTATAGTTCCCTTCTTAAGCATATACCCTGTGTCAAGTCCGTATCCAACCGGTATCGCGCGAATGGATGTGGGCAGCAAAAACGCACAGTTGCACGCTGCAGCGGCCAAATATACGTAGCGAAGCGGAAAGTCGCTTATGCCCGCAACTATACCAATCACTAAAGGAACCGAAACCGCAACAGCAGCCGTATTGCTTGAGGCGTTTGAAAGAAACATTGAAAAAGCGATAATAAGCATCACAATCGTCAAAATCGAATTTATCTCGACAGTAGCTACAAGTCTTGAAACTCCGTCTAAAACTTCGGTACTAATTAGCAGGTTTCCTATTGCGAGGCCGCCGGAAAATAAAATCATCAGCCCCCAGTTAATATTTTTGGCCGCCTCATCCCATGTAATAAGCCTCTTTTTCTTTTCTCCATTTAATATAAAGGCTATAACACCAAAAAGCAAAAAGGCGAAAAAGGGTTTAAACTCGGGACAAATGCCTGCATAAAGCGGACGCGCGAACGAGAGCGCAACAGGAACCACAAACAAAACAAGCGCCAAAACTTGAGAGCGTGTCAACCGCCCCAGAGCCTTATATTGGTCTTTAAAATATTTTGCGGAACCGGGAAGTCGTTTTATATGTGTTTTTGAAAAAAGAATGTAAATCACTATTCCCAAAGACAGTACGCCAAGATACGGAAGCATTTTGGCCATCCAGTCTATAAACATAAATTCCTGTCCGGTGAAGCTTTCTATGTGTGTAATAGCAACCAGATTCATGGCTCCGCCCAAAGGAGTGCCAAAGCCTCCAAGACCCGCTCCCCAAACAATCATTACAAGTATCGTCTTAAGCAATGTTTTCGAATCTTGGTCTTCTTTAGGGCTTACGTATTTCATCATAGCATATGCTATCGGGCACAGGGCTGCCGCGACAACAGCGTTTGGAAGCACCGCGGACAAAACAACAGACAAAAGAAACCATACTATTAGCTGTCCTTTTACCGAGGTTCCTATAATCCCCAATGCACGTAGCGCGATTTTGCTGTCTAGTTTGGTAGTTTTCCACGTAAGTGTCAAAATATTCGCGCCAAGCAGCAAAACCACAATCGGTGAAGCGTAGTTTTTCAAAACATCAGCCATAGGCACCAATGCAAGAAGGCTGTTAATTATTATAGGTAAAAGAGCCGTGACTGCTATGTGCAAGGGTCTTGTTATCCACCAATACACCATGAGTATAAGCGTCGCGGAGGCAACCCTCGCTTTGAAAGCGAAAACAGTTTGTGGCAGCGCAAAGACGACTGCCGCAAAAAGCAGAGCGCCAATCGCTAAATGTAATACGCGTTTTTTCGATTTATCTTCCATTGCTTTATGATTCTACATTCAAATTACGCATTTGTAAATTGAAAGCTGTATATTCCCCCGAATCTGAATTATTTACTTTGCGAGTCCAACGCTTAAGATTTGCAGGTTAAATCGATGATGATTCCTTCAATAATCGAAAACAACAATGTGGTAATTGTTAAGATTACCGCAAACTTCAAATCAAAAAAGGATACAAGCATGGGCAGCAGTGTCAGCTTTATGCCTCTGGCATATAAAAACGTACCCATTGCGCCTTTTGACAAGCCTTTTTTGTTAAGTTCTTTAAGGAACGGATACCATGCGTATATGGGGCCATGGCTTAGCGTGCCCAATGCGCTCATAAGCATATACTTTATAGCCATCGGCGCCTTTTCGATAGAAGCCTTTAGTTTTTGCTCATTGATAAAGGCAAAGCCTAACATGAAGATGTACACCAAAATCAAGATAGGTAAAATTTCTTTTATTATGTTTAATACATATTTAATTGAATTCAATGTTTTGTCAGGCGATATAAAATAAAGAACAACGTATATGATAACCATCACGCCAAAGAAAATCAGGCTTTTTTTATTTGAGCCTTTCTTCTGCTGACCTTTTTTATCTCCCGGCTTTTGACCTTGAGCATTTCCCATTTTATTGTTTGATTTTGCATCTTGTTCGTTTTGCATATTATTATTTTTCTCCATTTACAGCACCCCCCACAAAGAAACGGTAATTAATGATACGAAAACAGCTAAGATTGCGCTATAAATGTTCCTTTTGATTGCAAAAGACTTGCCAAACATTTGAGCTTCAATGGGTGCCTGCAAAATGCCAACGGTTACCCAAGATACTAAAAAAGCTGTTATCGCATATAAAGATACGCCGACAGCTTGTAATTCTCTCGCTATTATATAGCTGTTCATACTGTTTCCCGCGAAAATGCTTCCAACAAAAGATCCGATAAATGTATCCAGCAAAGTATTTTTTGTAAAGAAACTTGCTATTTTGTTAAAAGTTATAAACTGTTCGACAATACCCAACAGCAATATAATTCCCAACATAATCGGCAAAGTATTAACAATTGATTTTAATGGTTGAATGAATTTCTTCTTCATGTTTGCTTCCCTTTCAAAATATAATAAATGTTTTGTATTCTAAAAATATACTCATTTGTGTTAACGCATTTATATTATAATAATATATATTTATTGCTATGGACACTATTATTTAAAATAATTAAAGTAAAATTTAGTATATCTATAATAGGATTTCGCTTTCCATATAACAATGCCATATTAAAAAATTAAACATTGTTTTGAGAAAACAATCCTCTTCCTTTATAGCCACTGATACCCATTTAGGCAAAAAGCCGAACATTTTAGTTCGGCACTGCAAATCATCATATATTGCGTAAAACAAACACTGAATCATTTCAATTATCAATTTTGACGCTGCTTAACAATTCTATTATGTTTGTATATAATTCATCGGTTTCTGCCGCGTTGCCATAATTGAATACATATATGTCATCCGTTGCCGTAACCACGATACATTTCGTATTTTTGACGCTGGCACACAGTTTGTATGTTCCCCACTCTTCATTTTTCCACAATCCGTATCTGAATTTCTGATCTTCATTTCCATCAACGGCGTTGCCATATTGTGCGTTTTCGTTTTCTTCAATAGAAATTATATAACTATATGGAATACTGAACCCGCTGTTTTCCGGCCCCGAAATATTAATGCCTTCCTCTGATATATCAAAAACGATATTATCTCCTTCGGTGAATAAGGCGTATATTATTCCAGCGATTATAATAACTGCAATTATTGCAACGTTTAATATTTTGGCTGTTTTTTTAGAATCAATTTTGGTGTCTTCATTCATTTTATAATATTCCTTTTAAAATTTGCGCATATTTATTCTTGAATCTGAGGTATATGCGAATATATTTATATATAATACCAGAATAATTGCTCCTGTTAAAATATATTCCTAAATTTTTTTCCGGATTACTCGACTATACTAGTTTTGTTTCCTGGTTATTATACTGAACTCGGATTATACGCAATTAGAATTTACATTATTTTTCCCTAACTCCACTGTTGCTTACATGCCATCTATAATAAACAAAATAACAACTGGTGACAAATTCATTTAAAATGCACTTGATACGTGAGTCTATAATAAAGAAGTCCAGCTAAAAAAGTTTCGCTCAAAAACGCAAAGCTTACGTTTAACACTTTAAGCGAATTATTTAACGGTAATCTGAGGGAAGAGCGTTGGAATACCAATTGGTTCTTGTCAATTGAAGATGCACAGAGTAAACTAGGCACTGACGAAACTAGTACAATGGCTATTTTCCACACAGCCAGATGAACAATCCAAGATTGTTGTAACCCCCCGTGTATCGGGATAAAACAGGTCCTAAGCCACGGTTACCGTCGGGAAAAAAGACAAATAAGCGAAAAGAATTATATTCACCATTATCAGACGATTCATATCGAGCTTATAGTTTCATTAGAAGCAATACAATAATATTATAAATTGAATCTTTGAAAAGATTAATTTTAGGAGAATAAATTATGAAAATTTCAAAAAAAGATGCGTTAATATGGTTTGAGTTTTTTTCTATGTTGCCGGAGGATGAGGAAATTATGCCAAAGCAGAAAGAAATTATTTACTCGACCTTTACTCAAATTGAAACGGCGATTGACTATCGAAACGATACTTTAATGTCGGAAATCAAGAATTTGCAATCATTAGAGGACCGCACTTTTTTTGTGGGAAATGAAAGCAAATTCCCCAAAGGATGCCGTTCCTGTCTGCTGGGAACCGGTTTGAGCGCCATCAGAAAAACGAATAAATGCAACCTGGAGTGCAAGTTCTGCTATAACTACGGAGAACTGGATGATATTGCGCCGGTCGGTGAAGGTATGTGGGAAATCGGAGGCACTAAATTTTACGATAGGGATATTGATTTACTGCTTTCCGTCCACCAAAAACCCACCGGCATTTCCTATGTTTATTTAGAGCCATTTATGGAAATAAAAAAATATTATTCGACTATCAAGAAATTTAATGACGCGGGTATCCATCAACATTTATATACAAATGGCACTTTGGCTACGGATGAATCATTGAAGGCATTAGGGGAAGCTGGCCTTGACGAGATACGTTTTAACCTAGGTGCATCTAATTGTTCTGACAAAGTCATTGAAAATATTGGAATCGCAAAAAAACACATCAAGGCTGTAGGCATTGAAACTCCTATGACGCCTGAGTTTTTCGAAGCTTTCCTTAATAAAAAGCAGGCGATTTTAAACACAAAGCTTGATTTTATCAATTGTGCGGAATTACATTTAAATGAGAATAACATAGACAATTATTATGGAGAAAACATGTATATTGCAAGACATGGCTATATATCTCCGATTTGGAGTCGCGAATTAACTTTGAAATTCATGAAAATAGCAGATGAAGAAAATTGGAATTTAGTAGTTCATGATTGCTCAAACCACACAAAATTTGCAAGAGATTTGAATTTAAGCAGCAAAGAGGGCGGATGGTTCGGAGCCAGCAATTACGCCTGTGAATTTTCGAGAATTCCATACGAGGTATTTATGCCAATTCTGCACGACGATAATTTCAAGTTTTTAAGTGAAGAAAAATTGCCTGACGGTTATAAGCCTGGAGATGTGAATTTTTAACTTTTTTTTCATATTCTACATTAAATGATCAGTAACATTGCAAGAAATTATATAACTTTTATTTTTTAAAAACGAAAGCGCTCTTCTTAATTTTAAATGTATGCAAAATATTATACTCAGAATAATTCCGAACGAAAACCTTCACTTCGTTCTTCTTTCGTCGTTGTTGAAGCCTAATATAAGGTGGAATGAAAATAAATATAGTATCAATATGTAACCTATTTTTTGACATTGAGCATTAATTATGATACATTGATTAAGACAACGTTGTCAACAACGATGTTATCAACAATGTTAAATCGGAGAAAACTAATGTTTGATGTAAATAAACTGCTAGAAACAGCTATCAAAGAAACTGAGAACCTGCATATTGATGAAATTTTCCTGGTTCGGGATTTGTTTATGGGTTACATGTGGAAAAGAATCCCGCATGGCGACCGCCTGCTGCTTGGCACGCTATTTTTGAATTACGTTAAAAAAACACAAGGAAGTGTTCGGCAAATAGAAAAGACATCTTCAAATCAACAAAAATACAAGAAGGTAGAGATAATATAAGACTGTTTTAAAGGTGGTCGTCCTATGAAAATAAAGGACATTAAAATTAGAACAATGATGAACATTAACTTTGGAATAATCATGGCTTTGTTCTTTGTTCTGGTTTTAGTTTCGTATTTTGGAGGAAACTTTCTACTTCTAAATACAGTAACCATAGTAGAGCATCCAATAATAGTAAGACAAGCGGTGGATAATTTTGCCCTGGATAACGTTAAAATTTATTGGGGGATTGAAACTGCTCTTGAACAGGAAAACTATCAGCAAATGAAGCCTTTCCTTGATATCATAAAAAACATTGAAGCCGATGCTATTATTAATTTGGATTTATTATATACGAGATACTTGGGACCAAAAGAGGATCTTGATAATCTTACTGAATTGTTTTACGAACTTAAATCAAACCGTGATGTTGTTATCAGTCTTATTGAGGCCGGCAACTTTGAACAAGCCGCTGCCATAAACAATGTAAATCCAACTGGACTTGAAAGCGAACATCTGTCAAAACTCACAGCCGCCATAGAAAAAATCAGCCTTTTTGCAGAAAATATGGCAGAAGAAATATATGCTTCTTCAAAAAAATCAGCAAAATCCATACAGCAGAGCTTGATTATTTTAAGTTCGGTTTTTCTCATATTAACTTTTTTTCTTAGCTATTTTATGATTCGCAATATCCGCTTGCCATTGAATGAACTTTCTTCGGCAGCCCGACGCTTTTCTCAAGGAGATATGAACGCGAGAAGCACTTATAAAAACAAAAATGAGTTTGGCGCACTTTCCCAGACATATAATACTATGATTGAAAAGATTAAAAGGGATATAGCATTGAGTGTTTCCGAAGTGAGATACCGCCGATTATTTGAATCCGCGCAAGACGGTATACTTATACTTGATGCGGATTCCGGAAAAATCAACGATGTAAATCCGTTCCTTATCAACCTGTTGGGTTATTCGAAAAACGAGTTAATTGAAAAAACGGTATGGGAAATCGGAGCTTTTAAAGATATTATTGCAAACAAAGATAATTTCAAGGAGCTACAATCAGAAAAGTATATACGCTATGAAGATTTGCCACTTCAAACCAAAGACGGGAAGCGAATCGAAGTTGAATTTGTCAGCAATGTATACTCTGCCGACAACAAGGACGTTATCCAATGCAATATCCGTGATATAACCGAACGAGTAAAGATTGAGGAGGCGTTAAAAGAAAGTGAAAATAGATATATCAGTTATATTGAAAATGCACCTGACGGTGTTTTTATAACTGACGAGAAGTGTCAGTATATAGAGGTAAACAGAGCTGCAAGCGAGATGACAGAGTTTAGTAAAAATGAACTTATAAAAATGAAAATAAGTGATTTACTGGTTGGAGATTCTAAAGCAGCTTGCAAGAATCATTTTACTAGCATAATTAAAAACGGTTCTGCGAAAGGAGAATTTCAATACCGGCGAAAAAACGGTTCTATAAGATGGTGGAGCATAGATGCTGTTAAACTTTCCGAATATCGCATTCTGGGTTTCGCAAAAGACATTACTTCTAGAAAAAAAGCGGAGGAAGGTCTTTTACACCTAAGCTATTACGACCAGCTTACGGGGATTTATAACCGCCGGTTCTTTGAAGAAGAGCTTATAAGACTGGATACAAAAAGAAACCTGCCCCTATCAATAATAATGGGAGATATAAACGGGTTAAAGCTTGTTAACGATTCGTTCGGACACGCCAATGGTGATGAATACATTAAAGAAACCGCGAAAATAATCAAGACTGCGTGCCGTGCAGATGATATTGTAGCCCGGCTTGGAGGAGATGAATTTGTTATTCTATTGCCAAAATCCGATGCTGATGAAGCAGCTATGTTAATTGGCCGCATAGAAAAACAAATATTGAAACACAAAGTCGGGAATATAAACCTATCGGTTTCGTTTGGGCTTGATACCAAGCAAAATGAAGAACAAGAGATATTAGGGATATTAGCAAACGCAGAAAACCATATGTACAGGCACAAGATACACGAGCATTCAAGTATAAGAGGTAAAACAATTGATATCATTATGAATACGTTATTTGAAAAGAGCAGCAGAGAATCGCTGCATTCAAAAAGAGTTAGCACTATATGTGAATCCATTGCGTCCAAGATGAATTTTGAGAAGAGTGATGTAAGTCAAATTAGAACGGCCGGCCTTGTCCATGATATTGGGAAAATAGGAATTGATGAAACGATTCTAAATAAAAACGGAAGCCTTAGCGACTATGAGTTTATAGAGATACAAAAGCACTCGGAGGCGGGTTGGCGTATATTAAGTTCTTCTATTGAGTTTTCTGAAGTGGCAGAGTTTGTTCTTAACCATCATGAAAAATTTGATGGTAGTGGCTACCCCAGTGGTAAAAAAGGCGAAGAAATACCAATTGAATCAAGGATTATTGCAATTGCAAACGCTTACGACGCAATGACCAGTGACAGGAGTTATCGAAACAAGATAAGCGACAAAGAAGCCAAAAAAGAAATAAAAAGATGTTGCGGGACGCAGTTTGACCCTCAGATTGCTGAGCTATTTATCAATGATGTGTTTCCGGATAATAGCGATTAACTTAGAAGAAAACAAGTTTTACAGTGAATAAGTTATATATTAAAGAGTATCCGCATAGTGCAAATAGACTGGAAGCAAACTCTTTAAAAAGCTCACCGGGCAACCCCGGAACAATTATTTAACCCATTTCAGGCTTAACTTGACAAAAGAAAAGCTTCGAGCCACGGAGCTTCCGATTTCCACGATTTCGGTTGATTTGGGAATAAATATGTAGTGACGCATTAAAAACTGTCAATACTTCGTTAAACTACGACTCATTTTATAACACTTGAAAACCCTATTCCCCCGAGTTATATACCCCCACACTATACTTAATTACCTATTTTTTTCATAAGCCGCGCAATAATTTCACTGCACTCATCCGCACTCTCATCAAAAAATTCTACGCGAAAGTGACTTACGCCTAAACGTTTCAATGCCGGCACATCAGCCGTCTCATGTCTGGTGCTTAAAATATAATTATTGCAATTAGAGTCTGTAAATATAGGATATTGGTTACCGCTTATATCCGCTAAAAAATACTGTTTCTTTTTGCAAATATCGCAATGCTTTTTTTGCCCAACTGCGTTTGCGATAACGCAATGCTTCATTGCCATTAGCTCGTATCTGGCGTAAATTAGCGCTTCAAGCGGAGGCTTTTGGCCATTTCTTTGCTCAAACGCCTTTATCATCTCTCCTACTTGCAGAATATCGAGCTCCGGAGAAAGAGCTATACGGTTTGCCGACATTCCCATTAAAACCGAAAGTGTCTCCGCATTCAAAGCGTTTAATGAATACTCCAAAACAATATCATTATCGCTTTTATATTTATATATCCCTCCGTTGTCCGTTACCAGCAACCTTTCACCAGTATAATCTGGCGCTTTTTCCGAAAGCTTGTCGGTCTTTAGCCTCAGATTTTTATATTCGCCTTTTTTCCCGAAGTATATATCAACATCGTTTGTATAAATATCTTCGACATCAAGCTCTTTAACCGCCTCAAATTGCTCCAAATTCCTTACCAGAACATGCAATTTAGGGGAATCATCTTTTTTTGTAAAACGAATAGGTTCACATTTATATTCCAAAACCCTTCGGTTAGGTATATCAGTTCTTAACTGTATCAGTTTTTCAATCGCAGAGCGCCTCAGTGCGTTTGCACGGCTCTTTGCCACAAAAATATCTTGGTCGCATTCGTATGTTATCTTATCCGCAAAAAACGGTGTATCTCCCAACTTTGATATGCTTATAGCAAGTTCGGACTCCGTTGTCGGGCTTGTTTTACTTGGCTGAACGATGTCACCGAAAACGGTAACGGAATTTCCGCAATTATCGCTTATGTTGAGTACAAGCTCTTGTGATTTTTTCGCAATAAGGTGTTCGGACACAGGTATCTTTTTCCCCGTATAATTTTTAAGAGACTTCTCCAGATTTACACTTCCGGTTTTAACCACCGGTTCCCCTTCGGATACGCTCACTTTGCCATCGAGTTCGATAACGTCTCCTCTTTTCGCACCGCTTACAAGCTTTCCATTTAGGTATATTTTGTTGCAGATAAACCCGGTATCGCTTTTCTCAAACTTGATTCCATCTCCCTGATTCAGTGTATCGCTCAGTTCCACTTCTATCTTGTCCCTGCTCAATGATTTCACATAGCCCAAAGGAACTCCTCTGTGATTAGGCCTCAAAGTTCCCATTAACTCATCGCCCTCGGCTCCCAAAAGATGCCCTTTTGTTAAACCTCGGTTGAAAAGTTTTTTAAGATTATTTAAGTCTGTGCCATCAACCTTCATTTGCTTGGAATTTTTATAATTATTTAAAAGACCTGAGTAGATTTTTGTAACATGCCCCACATACTCGGAAGACTTCATCCTACCTTCTATCTTAAAGCTGTGAACCCCGGCTTCCAAAAGCTCTCCGACATCCTCAAGCAGGGCAAGATCCTTCGGACTCAGCAAATATTCTCCATCGGTATTTATACTGTTTCCATTTTCGTCTTCAAGCGTGTATCTCATCCTACAGGTTTGCGCACACTTTCCTCGATTGCCACTTCTGTTTTGCGTTAACGCGCTGAACAAGCACTGTCCCGAATAGCTAATACACAAAGCTCCGTGAACAAACACTTCCTTTTGGATATCACACGCAAGGCTTTTTATCTGCTCCAGGCTCATCTCTCGGGCTAAAACCGCTCGTTTAATTCCCAAACTTTTAAGGAAGCAAAGGCTCGCGTCGCTATGGTTGTGCATCTGCGTGCTCGCGTGGATTTCCACATCGGGGAAACGGCTGCCAACCTGCGCTATCATTCCGATATCCTGCATTATCAAAGCATCCGCGCCAAGCTCGTATATAATTTTTACATGCTCCAAAAATTGATTTATTTCGTGTTGATATATAAGTGTATTTACCGTCAAATAAACCTTAACTCCGTATAGATGAGCGTAGTCTATCACAGTTTTTAATTCGTCATATGAAAAATTGCCCGCAAACGCACGTGCGCCGAAGTTTTTTCCTCCGATGTATATGGCGTCTGCGCCATTGTGTATGGCCTGCATGGCGGAATCCATATTCCCCGCCGGGGCAAGCAACTCAGTTTTTATCATGTTTAACATTATAGCATAAAAGGCGATATCCAAACATCGGATTAATCAGCATTTGGTTTAATCTCGCATGTGAAATAATACTGGTTTTTAAGCATCGGACGCTTCAATTTTTATAGCCCAATCCTCAACATCCCAGATTTCCGTTACCCAGTCTTCATAAAACTCAGGCTCATGGCTTACCAACAATATTGTTCCTTTAAATTCTTTTAACGCTCTTTTCAGTTCTTCCTTTGCCTCAACATCCAAATGGTTTGTAGGTTCATCCAAAACAAGACAATTTGTTTCTCTAAGCATCACCTTGCAAAGCCTGACTTTTGCATTTTCTCCTCCGCTTAAAACTCTCATTTGACTTGTGATGTGATCCGTTGTAAGCCCGCACTTGGCAAGAGCTGCGCGCACTTCCCCATTCGTCATGCTAGGAAACTCATTCCATATTTCTTCCAAAGCTGTTTTGCTGTTTTGATTATGTGACTCCTGCTCAAAATATCCCGGAATTAAAAACTGGGCATGCTCTACTTTTCCTGAAATCGGCTCAATTATTCCCATCAATGTTTTTAAAAGCGTAGTTTTACCAAGCCCGTTCACTCCTCTGACAGCAATTTTTTTTCCTCTTTCAAGAGATATATCCAATGATCTGGTCAGAGCGGTGTCATAACCTATTACAAGACCAGCTGTTTCAAAGATGAATTTCCCGGGTGTCCTTGCCTCTTTAAAAATAAACGAAGGCTTCGTCTTTGTTCTA
The DNA here is from genome assembly GCA_963675575.1 of Christensenellaceae bacterium. Lineage (GTDB taxonomy): Bacteria > Bacillota > Clostridia > Christensenellales > UMGS416 > JAGLOK01. The sequence goes on along the minus strand of OY776378.1, from coordinate 723,177 downwards.
GTCTTTTCGATAATGTCCATTTTATCAAGCTTTTTTTGTCTGCTTTTTGCCATGTTTGCTGTTGCGGCTCTCGCCTTATTCCTTGCGATAAAATCCTCAAGCTTATCTATTTCTTTTTGCTGCCTTTCATATGCCTGCTGGGTCTGCAATTTCTTTAACTCATACATCTCTGTAAACATTTCATAGTTGCCAACATATCTCGTAAGTTTCGTGTTTTCTGCATGATAGACAATGTTTACAACATCGTTTAAGAAAGGTATGTCGTGGGAAACCAGTATAAAACTTGACTCATAATTTTTTAAGTAGTTTTTAAGCCACTGTATATGTTCAACGTCCAAAAAGTTGGTCGGTTCGTCCAATATTAAAATCATTGGACTTTCCAACAGAAGCTTAGTTAACAAAACTTTTGATCTTTGACCGCCGCTTAATTCGCTTACATCGGTTTCAAGTCCTATGTCGCCGACACCTAACCCGTTTGCCACACTTTCTATTTTGGCGTCTATTGTATAAAACCCGCTGTGATCGAGGAAGCTTTGAATATCTCCTACATCCTCCATCATTTCTTTCATTTCTCTCTCTGACACTTCCCCCATTTTTTCATACATCGAAAGTATCTCGCTTTCCAGATCAAACATATGCCCAAAAGCGCTTCTTAATATATCTCTTACGGTTTTGCCCTTTTCCAAAATTGTATGCTGATCCAAATAGCCGGTAGTAATTCTTTTGCACCACTCAACATTTCCCTCATCGGGAGTCAACTTCCCGGTAATTATATTTAAAAATGTGGACTTTCCTTCTCCGTTCGCGCCGATCAAAGCTACATGCTCGCCGTTCAACAATCTAAAATCGACATCTTCCAGTATTTGTCTTCCGCCAAATCCATGGCTGACGTTTTCCACAGTTAAAATACTCATTTTCCCTCACTAACTATACGAAACTTGCTTATTTATAAGCTTTTATATAATACATTAGTGGGTAGATAAAAGTCAAAGAAATACAAACTTATTTATCCGAACAATGTACATATAAAAACGATAGCGATAAAAAAATGGTTTGATTGCGAATATAATGCATCCTGTAAGAGTACAGTCTCTTTGTTTACCTGCATATTTTACCTTGCAAAATGTTTGACTTCGTTCTAGCCCCCTACAAGCAAAAAAACATTGACCGCAATGTTTAACTTTGCGGGACAAAGAGTAAAAGCTACGCATATAGCAAAAGACGACTGCGAATGCAATCGTCTTTTGCGGAGCAAGGAGTGCTCCAATGTGGTGCCGAAGGCGGGACTTGAACCCGCACGGTATTGCTACCAATGGATTTTGAGTCCATCACGTCTGCCAATTCCATCACTTCGGCAAAAAACAGCTGCCTCTGTTCCTTATAAAAGAGCCAGCTGACGTATCAACAATATTACCATATTAAATTTGACTTGGCAATATATTAACCGTAATTTTTTATGATTTTATTACACTTCGTAAGCAATGATTCCAAGCAGTCCCGGACCTGTATGCATTCCCAATACCGGGCTTATCTGAACCATATAATCTTTTTTAATATTAAGCACCTCTTTCAGCTGATCCAAAAGATTCTGAGCCTCTTCTTTTGCCAAGCCTTGAGCAATACCAACATTTATAGCTCTGCGGTCATATTTTGCCTTCATCAGATCAATCATTTTTTGAATTGATTTTTTTCGTCCGCGCACTTTGGAAATAGTATAGTATACACCCTCTTCATTTATGGATATCACCGGCTTTAGCTGAAGAAGGTCACCAACAGTTCCTTCCACTTTGCCTATTCTGCCGCCTTTTTTAAGATAATGAAGGGTCTTTACAACAAACATGGTACACATCGTTTTATGAACTTCTTCAATTTTTTTAAGCGCAGCCTTAACTGAGCCTGTCTCTTTAACAGTTTTAGCACACTCTAAAACCTGGAAACCCAGCGCCAAAGAAAGGCCCAAAGAATCCACGACTTTCACATTTATTTTATCTTCATAATCTTTCATCATCAAATTTATCATATTATTTGTCCCGGAAAGACCTGAGGATAAAGTTATAAATATCACATCAGTAAAACCTTTTTCGATTATTTCATCCATAACCTTTTCCACGTCGCTGGAAAAAGGCAAAGAAGACTTAGGAAGTTCGTTCTCCAAAAGCTCGTATACTTTGTCAGGTGATATCTCAAACCTGTCCCTATATTCTTTTTTTTCAAAAACAATGCGCAAAGGAACAAGATAAATTGAATACTCCTCAATAATCTCGTCTGACAAATCACAAGTTGTATCAGTTATTATCGCTATTTTTTTGTTTTTTTCCATAGTTTCACCTCAATTCCTTATTTTGTTAGTTTGTTGCATTTTTATTAGGATGTTGATTTAATAATGCATTATTATTCTAGCACACATAGTAATCTAATCCAACTTAATAATGTTAAAAAAACAAGAATTTGAAAATAATTGTCTGCACTCTTAGTGAATCCCCTTTTTTATGACATTATATGTTTTTTTGTGACATAGTTACATAATTTTTCAGCGTGATTATGATATAATAATATTTAAGAAAAGAAATATAAGTTTTTATATTAAAACTTAAAAATCTTATATAAATAGCAACTTAAAACAACTAACATATTCAACAGTTAAAATATGTAGAATTGAGGTTAACTATGTTAAAAACAATGGTAATAGATGGTCATAGCATATACAACTATTTTATGTGTGGCGCACAAAATATTATATATAATGAACGAGATTTAAACAGCATTAACGTGTTTCCGGTTGCAGACGGGGACACAGGTACAAATTTAGCCTTGACCATGAAAATGGTTCTTTCCAATGCTAAAAAAGACAAAAACATAAGCAAAACTTTGGCATCAATCTCTGAAATCGCAACTGAAAACGCATATGGAAATTCAGGCATGATATTCGCAGAATATTTAAACGGATTTGCTTCAGAAACAAAGGCAAAAAAAGAAATCAATTTGCCTGAATTTATTGATATAGCAGAAAAAGCTTCGCAATACGCGTATAATGCTGTCTCTTCCCCTAAAGAAGGTACAATCCTAAGCGTTATGAGAGGCTGGGCTTATGAAATGAAAAGCATGATTGATGTTTCAAGCTTTGAAAACATGTTAAGTAACTCTGTCAATAAAGTAAAATTGTTGGTTGAAGAAACAAAATCGCAGCTAAAAATTCTAAACGATAATAATGTTGTGGATGCCGGAGCAAAAGCTTTCCTTTTTTTCATTGAAGGCATTTTAGAATTTATCAAAAAAGGAAGTTTTAAAGTTAATTATGCTATTGAGAGCGCAAAGCTCGAGGGCCATGAGAACATCGTCCAATTTGATAATGACATTCAGTACAGATACTGCTCACAATTTTATATTGAAACAAAAACCGCCCAAAAAGAATATAGACAAAAGCTCGGCGAATTAGGTGATTCTCTGGTTTTGACCGGAAATAGCGAGCGTTTCAAAATACATGTACATACTAATCATCCTAATAAAGTATTAAATTTAATATCTAAAGAGTCCAAAATCTTGTCTCAAAAAATTGAAGATATGAAACTGACAAATAGCATTATTCACAACAGAACGGCCGATATAGGTATTGTTACAGACTCAATAGCTGACCTTCCTCAGTCAATGATTGACAACCATCAAATAACTGTTATTCCGCTCAACTTAATATGTGATTCTTTGGTCTACTTGGATAAGCTAACCATTACCCCTGAAGAATTCTACGAAAACATTGACACCTATAAAATGAATCCCACCAGCGCTCAGCCATCACAAAGTGTTATCGAAAAAGCGTTCTCATCGATTTTGAACCATTTTGATTCTATTATAGGTATATTTGTCTCAAAAAAAATGAGTGGAACTTATAACAACGCTAAAAAGGTTGCTGCAAAACTAGCTGCTCAAGGCAAAAAAATATCAATAGTCGATTCAGGATTAAATTCAGCAGCCCAAGGCCTTTTAGTGCTTGAAACAGCTAAATTAATAGAAGAGAAAAAGAACCATGAAGAGATTGTAAACAGATTAAACAAGCTGAAAAAGCAAATAAGAATATTTGTGAGTGTTGATGATTTAACACACATGATTAAAGGCGGGAGAATCCCTAAAACAGTTGGCATATTGCTTAATTTACTAAAACTTAAGCCAGTGGTTTCTATCGATAAAAACGGCAATGGCTTCGTCTATAAAAAAACTCTGACAAGAAAAAACGCAATGGACAAAATCATTTCTGCAACTAAAAAAGACATGGAAACCTATGGCATAAAAAACTATTCGATTGTATATTCAGATGATAAGACTGACATACATGAACTTAAAACAGAACTTATTGAACTGTTGAATATGGAGCCTGACTACATATCTCCTATCTCCCCTGTTGTAGGTCTAAACGCCGGGAAAGGATCTTTTGCTGTTGCCTATTTAAAAGGAGGTGCATAATATGATTATTCCTATGCTAATTGTTATTATTGTCTATTTTGTTATCTGGTTCATCTTAGCCGCCATTATAAAAAACGCTTCTATTGTCGATATCGGTTGGGGCTTTGGATTTGTTTTAGTGGCTTGGGTAGGTTTTCTTCAAAACGTTACAATTTCAACTTCAATATCAACTACTTTAGTCACACTATGGGGCTTGAGGCTAACCTATCATGTTTTCAGGAGAAATTACGGAAAGCCCGAAGACTTTAGGTATGCCGCCTTCAGACACGAATGGGGAAAAACGTATTACTTGCGTTCCTTTTTTCAACTATTCATGTTTCAAGCGATAATTATGTTCTTAGTTTCCCTTGGATTCATATATATAAATGAATTGGGCACAATAACAAGCTGGCTTCTAGCTGCAATCGGCATCATTACATGGCTTGTGGGCTATTTATTTGAAGCTATTTCCGACAGTCAGCTTAAAAAGTTTATTGCAAACTCCAACAACAAAGGAAAGCTTATTGATTCTGGTTTATGGAAATATTCACGTCATCCAAATTATTTTGGAGAGGCTGTGGCGTGGTGGGGAATATTTGTTTTAGCTCTTGGAACCGGAGCACCTTGGTTTACCATTATCAGCCCAATTGCGATTACTGTAATAATACGCTTTGTGTCGGGGGTTCCCATGCTTGAAAAAAGGTTGGCTAAGAAAGAAGGATTTGAAGAATATAAAAACAAAACCAGGATTTTTGTTCCCTGGTTTCCGAAAGGAGAATTAAATGAATAAAAAGATTTTTACTACTTTACAGATTGTATTTATTTTAGGGTTTCTGGCGCTTCTAGCCATGGTTATATATGGCGTTGTGGCGCGCGACATAGGCGCCGAAGGGAGTATAATGTTGAGCGTATATTGGGGGCAGTTTACCTTATATGACATCTATATAGCGTTTATAGTCTTCTATATGTGGATAGTTTTTCGCGAAAAATCCCTATTACGCAGTGTTATCTGGTTTTTTCTAATTATGCTAGGTGGAAGTATGTCGATATGTTTGTACATGTTTTTGGCTCTAAGGCAAAGCAATAATGATATTACAAAACTTATGATGGGTAAAAGGGAGATGAAAACTATTGAATAAAGTATTTGAATTTTTAATAATTTTAGCTGTGTTTTTGATATTGGATTTTACATGGATTGGTTTTGTCGCGAAGAAATTTTACAGCAGACACCTAGACTTTTTAATGAGAAAAAAACCAAATTGGGCTGCGGCAATAATTTTTTACCTAATATTTATATTCGGTATCAGTATTTTTGTGCTTAATCCCGCTCTTTTAAAGGGCAGTTGGGAATATGCTCTTTTATACGGCGCGGTATTCGGCCTTGTTAGTTATTCCACATACGACTTAACAAACATGGCTACAATCAAAAATTGGCCTTTAAAGCTTACTATTGTTGATTTAGTATGGGGTACAGTGCTTACGGCTGCAACCAGCGGTATCAGTTATTTTTTGATAAGATTATTTGCCCTAACCTGACAAGATGCAACGATTTGAAAAATCGACAAATATAAAAAAACATCCGAAATTGCAAAATTTCGGATGTTTTATTCTATATTATTACTTTTTAATTATTCGTAATACAGGAAGAATAGGTTCGTTATATTCTTTTCTATCTTTTCTGCATCCTTACCCGCTTTGGCGATATAGTATAAATCACCTTCGCCGTCTTCATAGTCACTTAAGAAGTAAATCTGTCCATCTTCGGTTGGCCAAAAGCTGTAAACATCATCGCCAATTTCTTCAGCCGTGTCTTCTTTCATTTGAGACAATATTAACTCGTCGTCAATATTCTGCCATATGACATACTTATCCATGAACGCCTCAAAGTCTATAACTTCCTCTCCGTCATCAAAAAGCTCAATAGCATCTCCTTTTCCACTATAAGCGAAAATCTCTTTGTTTTCATCGGTTCTGTAAACATACCAGTTGCCTACTATCGCTATATCATAAGAGCTTAAATCATTAGCATCTGGAAGCTCAACTGATTCTTCCTTTAGATTATCAAGATTAAACATTATAACTTCATCATCATCAACATATGTTAAGACTTTTGTGTCTTCGTCCAGACCAATAACATCTGTATCTTCATAATTTTTTAGAATTCTCTCAGTTTCTTTGCCTTTAAAATCAGCCACATACAAATCATCGTCTTTGCCATAATATATTTTGTCTCCCAAATTGTCTATGGAGTATTTATAATAGCTCATTGAAAGAGGAACGATTTCTTCCACTTCATCGTCTATTTCAATCTCCTCCTTGCCATAGGGGATGTAATAAAGAACCATATCATCTGCGTCGGCAATTACAAGCATATCAAATGTGTCTGCTCCAACAACAACATCCTGGACATCATCCATGACTTCAAAATCATCTTTGCCGTCAAAAATGTGAATCGTGGTCTCACCTTTATCCTCTGTGCTCAGCAGTAATTTTTTAAAGTCACTGCTAACAGTGATAATTTGCGCTTCGTCCATAATTGATTCGCTGTCGTCATTTTCAGCAACAAACACTTCTGTAGCATAATCATCTTTATCCATCAAAGTATAATAGGCTTTCCCCGCTTTATCGGTGCCAATCCAAGTGTTCAACTCTTCTTCGGCAATAACTTCGGTGATTTTTTTGCCGTCATAGCAGCAAACGATCTTTTCGTCTTTATCAGCTCTCTCATACCATAGAATTCCGCCTACGATTTTCTGAGAACCTACGATTACATCGCTGTCTATTTCCTCATCTTTGCCGTTTGCCTTTAGATAAAGAAGATCTCCTATGGGTTCTCCAATATCTTCATCATATTCAGCGTCTGAAATAAGATAAAAGCTGTTGCTGTTTATTGGGGTTATTATCTCTCTCGCGTAAATGCCCTCTGGAATTTCTATGATTGAGGTCATTTGGTCGCCCTCAACAAGAAAAACTTCATCCTCCGTCGCGGCAAGAATAACCGACTGCATTTTCTCTGCGCCTTTTGGTTCATATGCAATGACAAGATATCCAACTATTAGCAAAACAACTGCTGCGGCAACTCCGATAATTGCATAAAGCCAAGCTTTGCTGCCTCCGTTTTTAGCCGTTTCAGCTACATCCTGAGCAGCATCGCCTATACTGTCTGCTGTTTCCTTGGAAACTTTCTTTACTTTTTTCGCAGTCTTCTCAACTGATTTTTTTGCCTTTTGCGCAGCTTCTTTTACTGTTTTCTTAGCTGCTTCCGTTTTTTCTTTAGAAGCTTCAGCTTTACTTTTTGCGCTATTCGCGGGTTTGTTTACCGCCGCCGCATTTGATGAACCCATCGGTGGCAATTCCATAGAGATTCCTTGTGAATTGTCATCTGTCCCCATTTGTGAAGCGCCGCATCTTGGGCAAATATCCTGCCCTTGAACTAATTCAAAGTCACATTTTTTGCAATTCATCTACATCACTCTCCAATGTCTTAATAAAAGGTTTTTACGAAATATTCTTATCTATTATTAAAACATATTATTGTAAAATAAACAAATATATTCTTTGTGTTATATCAATTTTATCTGGCTTTGTATAGCTTTCCCCCCATAAAACTTCTGTTTTGCACACACCTTTATTTGGTGCTATTATAAGTATGCGGTAGAAATATTTAAATGCAAAGGAGATATTTATGTTTGTTCAGATTTTATTAATAGTTATAGGAACATATTTCCTTGTCGTCAACGGTGCCTTGGGCATAAATTGGGGCAGAGCAAAAAAATACTCAGCAAAAATGGGACAAGGTCCTGTAAGAATTATTTACGCGATTATCGGGGCTGCTTTGATAGCCTTTGGAATACTTGCGATACTTAATCCCGCTCTTATATCAAAATAACATTATTTTTCAATATTAATTATCTCAAACCATCCATATCAGAACATGCCAATGTCTTTTTGTATGCTAATATAATAGTATTATGTTGAAATAAAAAAGCAACCTCTCGACTGCTTTTCATCACTATTTAATAAAATTCTACATCAGGGAAGCTCCTTTTTCGAGAGCTTCTTTATTTATCGGAATTAATCCTTCTTTTTTCTTGCCCAGCACCTTTTTAAGAGATTCTATCACGCTTTCCGGCGCAACAGTTCCCGACTTTTTGAGGTAGGCCCCGAGTATCACCATTCCCGCAACTCGATCGTTTCCCAACTCTAAAGCGACATCATTTGCTGGAATATAATATACATCAATGTCTTCCCTCGTTGCTTTTTTTTCTATAAGCGAAGAATTTATAAAAAGCTTTCCGCCCGGTTTCACCCTGCTTTCAAACTTGTCCAAAGAAGGCAAGTTCATCGCCACAACAGCATCAGCCACCGAAACGATGGGTGAAGCAACATCTTCCTCAGAAATGATTACATGGCAGTTTGCGGTTCCTCCGCGCATCTCAGGACCATATGACGGAAGCCATGAAACCTCTTTTCCTTCCTGCATTCCGGAATAGCAAAGCATCTGCCCAAGCGACATAATCCCCTGACCGCCGAATCCGGCGATAATGATTTTCTCAGTCATTTCATTCCCCTCCTTTGAACACGCCAAGAGGATAATAGGGTATCATGTTCTCCTCCAGCCACGTCATGCTTTCAACCGGGGACATTCCCCAGTTTGTAGAGCAAGTTGAAAGCACCTCTATAAGTGAAAATCCTTTGCCCGCAATCTGCGTTTCAAAAGCTTTTTTAATGGCCTTTTTCGCGGCTCTTGTATTTTTAACATTGTTGAGCGCCACTCGCTCTATATATGTGGGGCCTTCAAGTTGGGCGAGCATTTCGCTTACTTTTACCGGACTTCCGCAGTGGGCCGGATCGCGCCCATATGGAGATGTGGTCGTAACCTGCCCCTCCAAAGTGGTAGGAGCCATCTGCCCTCCGGTCATTCCGTAAATAGCGTTGTTTATAAATATTACAGTAATATTTTCGCCCCTTGCCGCGGCGTGAACTATTTCAGCCGCTCCAATTGACGCCAAATCTCCATCACCCTGATAGGTGAAAACAATTTTGTCCGGATGAACACGCTTTATTCCGGTTGCAACCGCCGGAGCTCTTCCATGCGCGGCTTCATGCATGTCGCAGTTAAAATAATTATACGCAAACACAGCGCAGCCTACAGGCGCAACGCCTATGGTTTGTCCGCCAACGCCAAGCTCTTCCAAGCATTCTGCAACCAATCTGTGTGAAATGCCATGCGTACATCCGGGGCAATAGTGCATTGGAACATCGGTTAGCATTTTTGTTTTTTCAAATACTACAGCCATCATTTGCCTCCTTTGATGTTAAGCACGGCTTCCAAAACTTCTTCCGGCATAAACACGACTCCGCCAGTTCTGCCAAAGAACGAAACAGGCTTAATTCCATTAACGCCGATTTTAACATCGTCAACCATTTGACCGCCTGAAAGCTCAACGCTAACAACATTTTTAACGCTTTCTTGAGAAGCAATTTCATGCAGTACATCATAAGGATACGGCCACAGTGTTATCGGCCTTAGCAATCCGATTTTAACACCCTGCTTTTCAGCCATACCTATTGCGCTTTTCACTATCCTCGCTGTTGTTCCATAAGCGACAATCAGTACTTCACAATCTTCGGTATTATATGTTTCATACTTTATTTCATTCTGTGTTATCTTTTCATATTTCGCAAACAGTCTTCTGTTTACTTCCTCTAAGTCTTCCGGGTCAATATAAAGAGAATTGATTATGTTTGGCTTCCTGGAATTATTCGTTCCGTCCGTAGCCCAGGGTTTATCTACCGGCTTTCTCGGTGTGTATGTTCCAAATTCCACAGGCTCCATCATTTGCCCCAACATGCCGTCGCCCAAAAGCAAAACAGGCACTCTGTATTCATCGGCTATATCAAAGCCCTCCATTGTAAGCTCAACTGCCTCTTGGACTGATGAAGGTGCGAGCACCACCGTGCGATAGTCGCCGTGACCGCCGCCGCGCGTAGCTTGGAAATAGTCGGATTGAGCAGGTTGAATGCCTCCCAACCCAGGCCCTCCGCGCACAATATTTACTATTAAACAAGGAAGCTCCGCCCCTGCGATGTATGAAATTCCTTCCTGTTTGAGGGAAATCCCCGGGGACGAAGACGATGTCATTGCACGGGCTCCGGCTCCGGCCGCCCCATATACCATGTTAATGGCGGCTAATTCACTTTCCGCCTGCAGAAAACAACCATCCACCTGGGGCATTCTCCTTGACATATATTCCGGTATTTGGTTTTGAGGTGTGATAGGATATCCGAAGAAATATCTGCATCCCGCCATTATAGCGGCTTCAGCAATAGCTTCATTGCCTTTTAATAATTGTCTTTTCATTATTGCCTCCAAAAAGAAGTAATCAATCACATAGCGAATATCCAATCAAAAAAAATTTTGCCGCTATTACTGCTTTGATGTGTTTGATTTAATATGATTAAAATTCTTTTATTTTTCCACAGTTATGCATATGTCAGGACACATAGTCGCGCAAAAAGCGCAACCAATGCACGCATCCATATCTATACACGATGAAGGATGGTATCCTTTGTTATTTAATTTCTTGCTGTCCAACTTTAAGATGTCTTTCGGGCATGCCTCAACACACAGGCCGCATCCTTTACATCTGTTGATATCGATAATAACTTTTGGCATTTACATCCGCCTTTTTTGTTTAATTATGAAAATATTTGATGCTCTAACGAACACTATTATACTTTATAATATTGCAAATGCCAAAAGTGTGAACTTTCAGTTAACAATATAAATATAAATACCAATTTCGTTTAATTTTCTTTAGCTAAACTTGATTTTCTCAGTATGATTTTGGCATAAATTTCTTTAAATGTCTTGATAACTGAAGTCCATTGTAAAATCAAGATAAACTGCTTAACCCCTCATTCGTCCATCCATTGCGGGCGCATATAAAGTGTAATCGGTTCTATCAGATTTCCATATTTCTTTTTAAAACTATCTGACAAACCTGAAACAACTTGAGGAAGCGCAGTAATGGCGGTAACTTTAGAATCGAGAATCTCAGCCGCTTTTTCGACGATTTTCTGGGATTGTTCAACCATTTCAGAGGTCGTGGCATATGCTGCGTTTGTGTTATTTATAAACTTATGTATTTTTAATCTACTTTTTGCTTCAATTGCTCTCGCCATTTCAACAATGTCTTCGGCAGTTGATGTGAATGGTCGAAGAGTGTTTACAACTAATATCGTTTCATAATCGCACTCTTTTATTTTGCTGGTGTATCTTCCGAGCGCCGTAGCCCCCGAAGGAGACCCTCCAACATCAAACACAATGCAACTATCATCATTGTCAAACACAGAATTAATTTCAGCAGGAAGGGAGGGCACATCCACATTAGTTCCCTCAAAGTTTGGCATAATCACCTTGATTTTTTTTTCATTAAGCTTTTCTTTTTGCTCGCCCGAGCGGAAATATGGATTAACAATGTCCAGATCTACCAGAGTCACCGGATATCCTTGACTCGATAGCAAAAAAGCTTTCGCAAGCGAAAGCTCGGTTTTTCCTGAGCCATAGTGACCCATATAAATTGTCATTTTCGCCATTATCTTTTTCTTTGCCTTCCTCTTGAACCGTTTTTGTTCAATAGCTTTTCTTTATATTCAATAATGAAGGCTTTCACCTTTTCAATAGTCTCTTTCTGTTCCGGGCGCAACCAATAAAATGTCAAATCTATTATCGTTGCAACTAATATTATAATAACAGCCCATAAAAACAAACGCTTCGCCGCTCTCATAAAAGCGTTGTTTTGGTAAAGCTCCAAAATCTTATTTAATCTTTTGCCCAAAGTATCGGGATTTATCAGCGAGCCGAAGTATTTGACAATGCCCCATTCAGCCATTTTATCCAACATTTATTTTATCCTTTCAATAAGCTTATAAAACTTTCTCAATGACGCTATTTTAACATAACGCGCCAGTTTAAAGCAAAGTTTTTATATTCGGCTACTCTTTCGCGCAATATTTTGAAATGATAGCTTCCGCAGCCTTTAGCCCGTCAACCGCCGAGGAAACTATTCCTCCGGAGTATCCCGCGCCCTCGCCTGCCGGGTACAATCCGCCTACATTTACCGACTGGTAGTCTTCGCCCCTCAATATCCTAACAGGTGATGAGGTGCGAGATTCAACAGCGCTTAAAACCGCCCCGCCCATATCAAACCCTTTAAGCTTTTTCCCCATTTCAGGTATAGCAAGCTTAATTGTCTCGCTTATCTGCTGCGGCAATGCACTGCTTATATCGCACGGCACGGCGCCCTGCTTTGCTGTAGGCTGCGTTTCAAAATCACTCGGATTTCTGCCTTCAAGAAAGTCGCTTACCCGCATTGCAGGCACGCTATAGTTCCCGCCACCCAATTCGAACGCCTTTTTCTCATACTCTCTCTGAAAATAAATTCCTGCAAGCGGGTGATTCCCACCGGTCATCTCGGGAGTTATTTGGCAAACTATGGCGCTGTTCGAATTTGCCCCGTCGCGCTTGAACCAACTCATGCCATTTACGCAAAGCGCGTTTTCCTCGCTAGACGAGTTTACAACAACTCCTCCCGGGCACATACAAAAGGTGTACGCCTTATGTTTTCCCGCCTGAACATTTAGGCTGTAGCTTGCGGCTCCCAATTTTTTATGCCCTGCAAATCTGTGGTACAACGCTTTATCAATCAGCTCTCTCGGGTGCTCAATTCTTACACCCATAGCAAACGGCTTTTGCGCCATTTCAACGCCTTTTTCATACAGCATCTCATATGTATCGCGCGCGGAGTGTCCTGTCGCCAAAACTACCACGGCCGCTTCCACTTTATCTTTGCCAACTGATACGGCTTTTATTTCCCCACCATTTATTTGTATATCATCGACTTTAGATTCAAAAAGAAATTCCCCGCCATTGTTTTCAATCTTTTTTCTTATGTTTGAAATCACTATTTTTAGGATGTCTGTCCCAACGTGCGGATTAGCGTCATATAAAATATCGCTTGGAGCCCCGGCTTCCCTCAAGCTATCGAGAACATAAAAGCTCCTCGGATCGCTTATTCTTGTTTTTAGCTTGCCGTCGGAAAAAGTGCCTGCTCCCCCTTCGCCAAAGCAAATGTTACTATCTTTGTTTAGCTTGCCTCCGGCAAAAAAAGAATCAATATCCTTTTCCCTTTCCGCCACTTTCCTTCCGCGTTCAATTATTAACGGATTATATCCATACTCGGATAATATAAGCGCGGCAAAAAGACCAGCCGGCCCAGCGCCGATTATTATTGGTCTGCAATTTAGGTGGGTGCTTCCCTTTTCTATGCGCCATTGTTTTCTTGTTGGTGAAATTGTAGCGTTTTTTATCGCTGAAATAAGTTTGTCTTCATCAACCGAAGTTTTCACATCCAGTGTATAGACAAAATTCACATCATTATATCGGGCGTCTATCGATCTTTTAACAATATCAATCCCGCCTATTTTTTCGGAATCAATTTTTAAAAACTTTGATGCCGCACTAAGCATATCATCATCATCAATACTTAGCTTCACATTCGTTATGCGTATCATGTTATTCTAATGTTACTGTTGCTGTACTCTGAGAGATTATAACGTTTTTAACCCTATATTCCTCAGGAGCCTCATATAATATCGGAAGAGGTATCTCTCCCGCCTCAGCCCCAGTCATGTCAACGTAAAGCGTTATATGATTGGCCGCAATATTATCTATCACAGTAGTAGGCGCTATGACTGTGATACTTACTTTATTGTTAAAATCTACGGCTGAAAGCCCTTCTGGAATATTGCGAAGTTTGATGCCAACATCATCAAACACAACTTCCGACATCTTTTCTTCAATCTGAACCAATACTGAGGCGGATTCCACCCCCAAAAGAGTGATGCCGTCCGGAATCAATATTTTTAGATCCTGAACAAAAACATTCTCAAACTGTCCGGTTATATCTATAGCCTCAAGCTGAACAGAGGTTAGCCCCTCCAGAAGCTCCGCATCCCCGGTCACTTCAATAGTGTTGGGTTCAACCACCACTCCCGAAATCTGATATCCTTCCTTTATTGCATCTTGTCCAAGAAGCGAAGGCGAAATAAGCAAGTCCTTTTTAGGCGTAATCTTCATTTCAAGAACAATGCTGTCAAAAGAAACATCCAAAGCAGAAGCATCAATCGCGCTTCCGTTGCTGTCTATAAAAGTGTACTCTTTGGGCAAATTAACAGATTCTTTTCTGTCAGTCAAATCCAATCTTAGGTAGGCTTTTTCAATTTTTTCTACAATTGACTTTGCACCGGAAACCTGAATAGAGTTTGGTGAAACAGACAGAGTTCCTTTATGAAAGCCTTCCGGTAGGGTTCCCACAACCTCACATTCAACTGGGATTACCCTGTTAGCGCTCTCATCCACTTGCACAGTTATACTTTCCGGATATATTTTCTGCACACTTTGAGATGTGGATATAAGTTTTATCTCATGCGTACCGACTCCCGGAATCCTTGACAAATCCAGCTGAAGCCCTATTGTAGTTTCATCAAAATCGCCAATATCATTTCGGTTGATGCTTATAACAACTCTTGCCGTAGTCGCAAAAGAGGACCTGCTTTTAACCAGTGCCAAATCTTTTTCTTTAAGTTGCTGGTCGCCAACCACAGTAATCGGAATGTTATCATATGTACGGGTAACTTCAGGATTATCTCTTATAACAGCGGAATTCCAAAGGATTACCGCAAAAAGCAGCGAGAGTAGCTTGAGCCCCCAATTGTGTTTTGATTTCTCTATTATGTAAGAAAAAAAACTACTTATTTTCTTCATCTTTTTTTCTCCTTGAAAACAACCCAAATCCACGTACCGGCTGAACGGGTTCGTAGACTTTGTTGAGTATTTCCCTCAATTTGCTGCTGTCTATATATCTTTCTATTTTACCGCCTTCAACCACCGAAACAACTCCGGTTTCTTCTGAAACCACTATTATCAAAGCATCGGATGTTTCAGACATCCCCAATGCCGCTCGGTGCCTTGTTCCCATTTCCTGTTCGAGATATGGGTCGGAAGTTATTGGCAAAAAGCATCCTGCGGCAATTATTGTGCTGCCTTTTACTATGATTGCGCCATCATGAAGGGGCGTGTTCGGCGTAAATATATTTTCAATCAGCTGGCTTGAAATGTTGGCGTAAAGCGAAGTACCGTTTTCTATAACTTCACCAAGCATCTCCTGCCCTTGAATGACTATTAGAGCTCCTACATGGTTGCCTGACATACGCTGAACAGCGCGCACAATATGGTTAACCGTTTCTTCCTCTTCGGATTCAACTTTTGTAAACACCTCTCTGGATAAAAGCCGTCCCCGCCCGATTTTTTCAAGCGTTCTGCGAAGCTCGGGCTGGAAAAGGATAACCAATACGATTGCGCCTGCCGAAAGAACGTAGCTAAACACCCAAGAAAGCGCGTTAAGCTGTAGCCAGTCGCTGACAATTGAAGCCATGATAATCAAACCAAACCCTTTAAGCACCTGAAATGCGCGGGTTTGACGCGTGAGCTTTAGCAGCTGATAAATAATGACGGTAACGATTATAATATCAATTATATCGCGCCACCAATCGCCCGGAGAGAAAAAGTCTTGGGCATATATCAATATTTCGTTCAAAGTCTTTCCTCCATCATGTTCGCTCCACTACCAGCATAGCAACATCATCGCTTAGCTTCAATTCATAATCATCGAAATTTACACCATTCCATATAGATTCTAATATCTCGCTGAAGTTCGTCATCTTCAGACAGCTTTCGGCAAGTTCGTCGGGTGATGAGAAATCCGATTCCGTTCTAGTTTCTTCAATCATTCTCCACGCGTCGCTTAATCCATCAGTATATAATAGGATTCTGCCGTGCTTTGGTATAATCTTTTTCCCTTGAGGTAAATTGCATGAAGAAATCCATCTGCAAACAGGGAATCCCGTCACATCAAGCGTTTCGATTTTTTTTCCATCATACATTATAGGCGAAATGATATGCCCGGCATTAGAATATTTAAGCTCGCCGGTTTTAACATTCAGCACACCCAGCCAAGCTGTAATATATAAATGTTCCTGAAGATCTATGTTCATAAAACGCTGCCAAACTTCGTTTAAAACTTCTTCAGGCTCAACATTTTGCGTTTTCGTATTCATAATGGATCTGACCGTCTGCGAAAAAAATACAGTCAGCATAGCCGCCGATACTCCGTGCCCTGAAACATCAGCAATGTAAAAAACCACATTATCATCATTTAAAATAAAAATATCGTAAAAATCCCCTCCAACATCTTCACAGGGACGGTACATCATATCAAATCTAACGCCTTCTTTGCCCTTAATTTCATTGGGAAGCATTGATTGCTGTAATGTGCTTGCCATCTGCAGGTCGCTTTTCAGCAATTCATTTTGGGCTGTCAGCCTTTCTTTTAAGCGCCTTTCACCGGTAACATCATTCCAAACTTCAAGCGCGCTTAAGATTTCACCGTTTTCATCTCGAATGGGCGAAATCACTACACTGTACACTCGCCCATTCAGCTCGAAATATGTGTTTTGAGGGCGTCCCTGTTCAATGCATGTTTTCGCATAGCAAGTCTCGCAGTTATTTCCCCCCATCGCGCCTGGACACTTTCTTGCCAGTTTTGTACCGATTACTTTTTCCATTTTCGCGTTGGAATAAATAATTTCTCCATGTCTGTTCACAATGCAAACCATCTCGTTCATGGATTCCACAACATGCTCAAGCAAGGAAATTTTATTCAATGTTGGATTTAATGAACCCATATAAATATCTCTTTACATCTTTCTTTATTTAAAATTGTTATTTTCTGTGTGCAATGCGAAGCATCGCTAAAGCCGCCATCTGCACATCTCTTTTTACAAAAGATGAAAGCGCAAAACCTCTTGCGAATGGCCGGGTTATTCATGATATAATAATTATATGTATATCTTATGTATAAACTGTTTCCATGATAATAATATAATATTTTTTTACAATTATCAAAATAAATCGCATAATAATTTAATTAAAATTCATAAAATGTAAAATAATAGATTACAAAAGAAGAAAATATATACAAAGATAATAACATTCTGGATTATTAGATTATTTATTTGATAATCTCGGGCAGAGTCTTCCAGTCCATAATTTCGCATATTTCCGGAGCTATCTCATTGATAATTGTGCACTCGGCAAAATTCTCCGCCCCAAACCCCATAACGTAGCAAGGAACTTTTTGTTTTGAATGGTACTTTGAATTTATCGTAATTCCGCTTGATTCGCACAAAGATGAAGCAATATAGGAATGCAAAAGAGTGTAGTTCTTTTCTTCGCCGCCCCAAATATCCAGTTCTGCCACTTCCTTTTTTTCGTCAATCTTGTTTTTGTTTAGCTTTAATCCCCATTCTTCAGATAAAAATCTGTTTATCTCTGCACTGCCTGAATGCCAGTTTATATCAGACAGCTTGGCCATGCTTTCGGCGAAAGATTCGTTATATGACATATCTCCGGTTTCATGGTCGGCTGTTAATATTATAAGTGTTTCATACGGATGCTTTTCATAGAAATCAAAGATAACACCAAGCGTTTCATTGAGCATATGCATTTCAGACGCAACGTATTGCGTCCACAAATTGTGGCTAGCTTTATCAATTAGCGCTTCTTCAATAACGAAAACAAATCCATTTTCGTTCTGTGATAATATTTCTATCCCTGTTTGGGTCATTTCATCCAAATCCGGCTCGTGGATCTCCATTTTTCTCTTTCGGCTGCCGTATTTGTTATACTGATATGATGTGTTCTTTGACACTAATAGTGAAAATATTTTTTCATCGCCAATCCAGCTATAATCATCCATATCCATAAAATAGGAGCCTTCTTTTCCCATATAGGTCAAATAGCCATTTTCCGCGAAGTTGTCCATTGTGCTCGCATCGCCGTTATAAATGTACTTCATCCCTCTTATATCATATTCGCCGAACTGCTCAGCTTGGCTTTCATTTAAGAAATAATTCATTCCCCCACTTGATATGAAGTCTACATCGCTAAACGGAATTTGGTTTGAGATATTAAGATATTCGCCTCTATCCATAGTATGCGCCAAAAAAGTTGCCGGAGTCGCATCCATTATATATGAATTTGAAATGACTCCTGTTGAAAACCCCGCTTCACTCGCTCTGTCTAAAATGGTAACAAGCTTGTTGCCATCATTGTCCATCGCAATTACTCCCTGCTTGCCGTCGTATCCCGTCGCAAGCATTGTGCCGCCTTTTGCCGATTCTATTCCGCCGATACAGCTTGTTTTTACGTCAAACCTCTCCCAGTACGGCTGATACTTCGAATCTTCATATAAAACCTTTTCATACGCCGAACCTAGCAACAGATGCGAAAATCCCATGCCGTCTCCTATTATATAAAAAATATATTTAGGTTTTTCAGGCATTGGTGTTGCCGTGGGCGCTTGTGTGGCTGTGGGCGTCTCAATCTCTTCCAGATAACATGAAGGCTGTATAGTCTCCTGCGGCAGTGTCATCACTTGATGTGTCGGTTCAATTGAAAATACCGCTAAGAATATAGCAGTTAAAACGCTTATAAGCGCGATAAGCAATACCAAAATAATTATAATTCTTTTTTTATTACCCATAATTTATCTCTTTCATTACAAAGAATATAACCCCTGCAGTATAGGCTCAAACAGAACTTTTACGCAAAAAAACCACAGATTAATACATTCCATAACATTTTACCACGAATAAACTTAAAAAAATGCCAATTTTTTATAGCAAGATTAAAACTCGTAGATTTACACATTTTATTATATAGCATTAAATTAACACAATTGTAAACAAATAAAAAAGGTATTGTAATAACAAAGGCCATATGCTACGCTCGAAATATCATATTATGGGAATAAACCAAACATATGGTTGTAACCGCAATAATGTGGGAAATGCAAATTGAAAGAAGGTGATGTATATTGAAAGAGTAAAAAGTCCTTACAAAACCTAGGCGCGAACCTATCACCTTGAGCCGACGATATAATTATTAAATAAGGACTTAAATTAATAATAACATAAAAGGCTCAAATAATAAATAATGAAAAGTAAAATTGCATATGTTTAATATTAAAAAAGCAAAAAAAATAATAACTCTACTGATGTCAATGGTTTTGATATTTATGCTTACGGGAACAGCAAATGCGGAAGATATTAAAATCACTAATGAAGAAATAGAAGATACTGTTCATCATACTAATTCAAGCCAAGAACTTGATGATGGAATTATACCTGTAAGTGAAAAGTATATTTTTAATGAAAGCGATTATACTAATGAATGGACAGCAGCAATTCCTACAATTACAGCAGTAAAAGGAAATATTTGTCCTGATGAAAAAAGTAGCTTAGTTGAAACAAAAAGTGATGATGATGATTATAATTCTAATCCACCAACGGCAGAAGACACCACATTGCCGGACAGTACATATTTCCATATGTATTATGCTACTTATACGGATTATATGTATTCACCAAGTGGTTCGGGATTATATGGGGGTAATCTGGGTGTGGATTTTGATGCCGATATTGTATCAGATTCAACCGTGCAGGCTTTGGCTAGAGGAGTGAAAATTTACATATATGACTACGATGCCGGATCATATCTGGAAATAAAATCGTACGCAGCTGCAATGTCGTTTGACGATTCGTTTTGGGTTAGCAGTTTAAATGCAGACCATAGATATTTTTTCAGGGTAAAGAAAATTAACATTATAGCGAATTGGTGGAACAAGCTTGATGGGTATATCAGGGTAAGTAACTGAAAAGCTAAAACAAAAGAGCGATTAATATTACAATCGCTCTTTTCTCATAATACAAATTGGATGGATTACTATGAATAGAATATATAAAAAACTCAATTATTTAGCAAATACTACAATCTATATTATTTTGCTTACTTCAATATATCAACTTTACTTCTACAAAATGAACATACAATATAAAAATGATACATATTTTGATGTTGAATATCCGATATATATTATGATGACAATTATAACAATAAGTGCTCTGATTATACCTTATTCTATAAAGCTAATTAAAGAAAATAAAATTATTAAAAGTGTGCTAATTTTATTATCAATAATACCAATAAATCTATTATTTAATTTTTTTGAAAATCAATTAATGCTACCAATGGGGTCAATTGAATATGTATCTTTCTTAAACAGTATAGCGAGTGCTGTTGTTGTTTCTGTTTTTTTATTATTGAGCAGTTGTTACAAAGTATACTATATAAATAAAATGAGAAACTTTGATAAAATATCCACATCAAAGTCTTTGTAACAAAATCACAGAAAACTTAATAGGGAAAGCTTCTTTCTTATCTATCGTCAAAAGGAAATATTATGAAAAAAATAATAATATATTTATCAATACTTGTTGTTATTGCCGCTTACTTATTAGTTTTATCAGGTTTTGAGTGGTATGGCGATGAATCCAAAGACATAAAGCAAGGAGAAAAAACACTCGAAGAAAAGACTGGAAGCGATATTTCTTATGGCGGTGGAATAGCCGGACTTGATGTGTATAGCTATAGAGACGAAGAATATACTTATGCTATAGACAAAGAAGACGGTTCATTGAATGGTTATGTTGCCAAGGATAGAAGCAAAGATGACGGCAAGAATATTTCTGACGAAAACATGATTATTGATATTGCAAAGCAAGCAATTCTAAAATGCGACTCTAACTTCTTTGATACAGATGTAGAGTATGAAATAGAAGGCGGTGAAAATACCGATTATCATGTATATGTGCATAGAATTTCCGACAATGGACTAAGAACAGGAAACCATGCATATGTAAGACTTTTTTCTAATGGTGTAGTATATTCTGTATATGTAGATGATTCCGAGGATGAATCTATAGAAAATCAGGAAGTAAAAATATCAGAGAAAGAAGCAATCGAAATCGCTTACGAGTATGCAAAACAGTGCATACTTGACTTAAATACAGGGTGGGCGGATGTTCAGGAAAATGTTGACCCTAACCAAATAAAGCCAGCTTCCGATGATATAATTTACAACGACCAAGGTGATCCCACATCTGATGATACAATTGAAGGCGCAATACATGAACTTTTAGCGTACCTTGACGATAGAGAGAGCCACGAAGTAACAGCTACGTGTAATGTTAATAATGGTAAAATTCAATGGGACATATACATTTATAATGTTACATATGATATTACTGAACAAAGCAAAGACAATATAATGTATTTCAGCATTATAATTGATGCGAATACTGGAGAAAATATTGCAACTGGGTATTCTTTAACTCAATAGTTAATAGAAAGCAAAAAACCTTCCTTGCCTTAAAACATGTAAGGTTTTTCTTTGCTCCTTTTGAAATTATCAACTTATTGATTTTTTAAGCTTTTTTATGTGATATAATGTGCTAAAGATATAAATAGCGGAGATTTTGATGAAGACTATTGTTTTAACGGGCGGAGGTACCGCCGGACATGTAATACCCAATATCGCACTTTTGCCTCTTTTAAAAAACGCGAGATACACGATACACTATATCGGCTCGAAAGATGGCATAGAAAAAAAACTGATTTCACGTCAGGAAAACATTACATATCACGAAATATCTTCGGGAAAATTAAGAAGGTATTTTTCGCTTCAAAATTTAACAGATCCGTTTAAAATACTTGCAGGATTTTTCAAATCATTAAAGCTGATTAAACAAATCAAACCAAACGTTTGCTTTTCTAAAGGCGGATTTGTCGCGGTGCCGGTTGTTTTGGCATGCGCAATGCGAAAAATCCCTATAGTGCTGCACGAAAGCGACATGTCTCCCGGGCTAGCCAATAAAATCTGCCGCCCGTTTTGCAAAGTGATGTGCACCACATTCCCGGAAGCCTCGAAACTCGCAGGGGAAAAAGGCCTCGTCACAGGTTCTCCGGTGCGCACAGAAATAACGTCGGGTGACAGCCTGCGAGGAATGATTATTTGCGGATTCGAGCGTAGCAGGCCAACGCTCCTAATCATGGGAGGCTCGTCAGGTGCCACTGCTATAAATGAAGCGATTGACAATATTCTCGATAAACTTATCGATAATTTTCAAATCATACATATCAGAGGCGAAAAAAACCTCAAAGACGAGCTGGAAGGAAGGGCGGGTTATCGGCAATTTGGCTATGTCAATGAAGAGTTGCCCCATCTTTTGGCCGCTGCCGACATAATCTTAGCCCGAGCAGGCGCAAACGCGATATTTGAATTCGCCGCATTGAATAAACCTATGCTGCTTATTCCTCTTCCTATGTCAGCAAGCCGCGGAGACCAAATAAAAAACGCGAATTATTTTAAGAGCAGAGGCTGGGCAAACGTGCTGTATCAGGAAAAAATGAATGATATGCTGCTGTTTGACACGCTGATAAGAACAATTGAAAACAAAGACAAATATGCCGAGGCGCTCGAAAAAGCGGATTTGCAAAATGGTTTGTATAAGCTTTTTCAACAAATAATGTTGGCGGCAAAATAAATTTGCCTTTTAACGGTCGGGCAAAATCCGCACTCCCTCTTGCGAAAACGAGAAGTATACATTCCCCTCTTCATAAGTTATATATATGTTTATTCCAAAACTTTCAAGCATATCCGTCACCTCATCGTGAGGATGACCGAATTCATTGTATTCGCCGCATGATATTACAGCATAATCGGGATCTATTGCACGCAAAAACTCTTCAGACGTTGAAGTGGACGAGCCATGGTGTCCGACTTTAAGCACATTTGCGGCTATGTCAAGCCCTGTTTCCATCACATTTCGTTCCGCTTCTGCCTCGCCATCGCCTGTAAACAAAGCACTGCCATAGCTGTTTTCGGCTTTTATCATAATGCTTACGTCATTCATGTTTTCAAACTCTTTTTCGGCTGCCGGGTGCAAAAAAGTGATTAACATACCGTTCAAGTCTAATTTGTCTCCCACTTCCGGCACATATACCTCGATATCATTTTCCTTAATCGCATCCAATACGCTTTCAAACGACAGTGTGGCGATAGCGGCATCAGGCATATATATTGATCCGATTTTCATTCTTTCGACTATCACATCCGCTCCGCCGATATGATCAGAGTGGGGGTGTGTTAAAATCATGATGTCAATCTTTTTAACTTTGAGCTTGTCCAAGTATCTGAGTATTTGGTATCCTTTATCATTTTCACCCGCGTCTATCAGCACATATTTCCCATTGCATCCTATGATACTGCTGTCGCCTTGTCCAACATCAAAAAAAGCTATATCCAGCGCTTGGGTTTTGCCAAAATCCTTTGGTATATTCGGATTTCCCAAAACAATATTTCGCAGCCCGCTTGGTATGTCCAGCAAAACCATTGCTACAGCCAAAAGAGCGACACATGAAATCAGTATCGCTCTTTTCGAAAATGAATTTAGTTTATTTCCTTTAGGCAATAATCTTCTCCAGATAAGCTATTATGTCACTTTCAACTTCTTCTTTATTTATTTCGTTTAGAAGCTCATGCCTAGAATTCTCATAAATTTTATATTCGGCAGAAATACCTGCACCAGTGTAGCTATCATAAAGATATTTGGCATCATATCCGTTGCTGCCCACTGGGTCCTTGCCGCCTGACAATATCAGCACTTTCAAGGATTTTGGTATTCTATTAATATTCTTTTCTTTTAAGGTGTAAAGTATCGCCGACGCTACATCATTAAACAAAGGCGCCGTGCAAATAAATCCGCAAAGTTCGTCCTCAATATATTTATCAACTTGCGCTCTATCGCATGAAAGCCAATCAAATTGTGTTCGGGCGGGCTCAAATTGTTTGTTAAACGACCCAAACGACATCGAGTCCAATATCTTAGACGGCTTCCTTGCCCCGAAAAGTGAAAATATCTTTGTCATAATCGGAGCCACATCCCTTAAACCTTTTTGGCTTATAGTTACTCCCGACATTATGCAAGCATCGATTTGCTTTCCATAGTCAACCATAAACACTCTGGCGAATATCGATCCCATTGAATGTCCAAAAAGGACTGACGGCGCACCAGGATAGGCTTCTTTTGCTAAATCAGCAAGCCCTTTTATGTCCTCAAGCACCTTTTTCCAGCCATTCTTTCTCGCGAAGTATCCCATTAGTCCATCTTGAACCGATTTTCCGTGTCCTCGCAAATCCAAAGCAAAAACGGCATATCCGTTGTCGTTTAAAACTTTTGCGAATCCCTCGTATCGGGCGCTGTGTTCGGCCATTCCGTGAACGATGGTAATAACCGCCTTTGGATTATCCAACGGCCATTTATATCCACTAAGCTTTACTCCATCTTTTGCTGTTAACATTATAGGCAACATATTTTCTCCTAACCTAAAGAGCCGAAAGCCGCTTCAAGCAACTTTACCGCATCTTCTATGTCTCCTAGGTCAACCGTCTCGGACTGTGAATGAACATATCTGCAGGGTATTGAAACAACTCCGGCCGGAACGCCGTCTCCAGTGGTTTGTATCGCACCGCTGTCGGTTCCTCCGTAAGTTAATACTTCCCTTTGTGTTTTTACTCCCGCTTTTTTGGCGGCCGCAATCAAAAGCTTTACAACTTTCGGATTGCATATCAAAGAATGGTCTTTGATTTTTATCGCCGGGCCTTTGCCCAAATCCACGCTTAATCGCACACTCTCTGGCGTATCCCCCACGGGGGTAACGTCAATCGCAACTCCTAAGTCCGGTTGGATTCCGAAAGCCGCGGTTTTTGCTCCTCTAAGCCCCACCTCTTCTTGTGAAGTGAAAACAAAGTAAATATCAAGCGCGTTTCCTTTTATTTTTGATATCAAATCAACAAGCACCGCGCAGCCTGCGCGGTTATCCATCGCGGGGGATGACGCGCATCTTCCCATCCGAACATAAGGTGCGGAAAATTTAGCGATATCCCCTATCTGAACCTTGTTTTGCGCCTGCCTTTTTGTTTTAGCTCCAATATCCACAAACAAATGGTCAGTCTTCATATCCTGGATTTTCAAGTCTTTAGTCTCATGGCCGACAACTCCCACAGCTCCGTTTTCAAAAACCACTCTGTGAAACATAGAACGTTGCGGATTTACCCCGCCCATAGGAGCCACCCGCAAAAAACCATTATCATCTATATGGGTGACGATAAGTCCAATTTCATCCATATGTGCGGCAAGCATGATTTTCTTGCCTTCCACACTTCCTTTTTTAAGCGCAATCAGATTGCCCATTGTATCTTGCTGGATTTCGTCAGCGAACGGCTCTATCATTTCTCTTATGACATCGGCGACTTTTTGCTCGTTTCCTGTTGGGCCGTATGCGCTGCACAGCTTTTTTAATGTGTTATTTATCGACATTTTGACCTCCGTTATCAAAAAAAGTGTCCATGTTTTTAAGTGTGGCGATAAGCAACTCTTCTTGTGAAGCGAAATCGCTCTTTTTCATCACACTCGCCGGCGAATGAATGTATCTGCAAGGTGTGGATATATGCGCAACGGGGATTCCTTCTCTTGCAAGCTGTATCGCACCCGCGTCGGTTCCACCGAAAGTATGCGACCTATATTGCCACTTTATTTCGTTCTTGTCAGCCGTGCTTGTAATAAAGTCCCTTAAACCTCTGTGGGGTATAGTTGATCTGTCCATAATCGATATCGCGCACCCTTCTCCAACTTTAGTCACCTTAAGATGCTCTTTCACATCGTGCATATCCGCGCACGTGGTTCCTTCAAGTACTATCGCGCAGTCCGGGTCGATAGAGTAAGAGGCAACTGTCGCTCCCCTTAAGCCTACCTCTTCCTGCACTGAAAAGACAGCGGCGACCGTCACAGGATACTCATGCTCCAGCGCGTTTAAAACAGCGGCGCAGCCCACTCTGTCATCCAAAGCTCTGGATTTCACAAATCCGTCGCCAAATTCCGTCATCTCCCCTGAAAATATACAGGTATCGCCTTTCGAGATATGCTTCTTTGCATCCTCATCGCTTTTCGCGCCTATATCAATATATAAATCGCTTATTTTGGGCGGCTTTTCCATGTCCGCCCTTTCGAGCAAATGTATAGCTTTTATGCCAATCACTCCGGGAATGCGTTTTTTGCCCACAAGCACTCTTTTGGAAACTAATACTCTTATATCCATACCACCTACAGCCGCGAACCTTAGCGTGCCGGATTTGTCTATGGAGTTTATTATAAGTCCGATTTCATCCATATGCGCGCAGCACATCACAACTTTTTCGGGATATTTCACGCCTTTTTTTATAGCGATAACGTTGCCCAGGCTATCCACGGAAACATTGCTTGCAAGTTTCTTGCACTGTTCTATTAGATAATTTCTCACTTCATTTTCGTCTCCGGAAACACCGCGGAATTTTACGAGTTCGCTTAAATATTTCATTTGCCGCCTCCCGCCATCAAAATAAACTCTCCAAGCAGTTTGCCAGCTTTTTTTACCGTTTTATATGATAATGTCTCAACCGTTGTATGCATATATTTAAGCGGAACTTCAAGCACGCTTATTGGAACACCTCCGCGCACAACCTGAAGCTCATCTCCATCGGTGCCCGTCCAGTGGCCTGAAACATCAAGCTCCACATCCACTTTGCATTTGACGGCGGCTTTTTGGAAAATCTCCGCCATCCCTCTGTCGCAATAAGGCCCAAACCCGATGCACACTTTATCCGTGTCAAATGATTCGCTGTCCTTGGAGTCGGGGGTTTTCCCGTGGGTAACATCTATTGCCACAGCCATATCAGGATTTGCCCTAAAAGCTGAGACTTTTGCTCCCTTGGCTCCGATTTCCTCTTGTGTGCTGGCGCAGAAAACAACTTTGCCTTTAAATTTTTTATCTTTTATATATTTATATGCTTCAAGCATTATGACTATACCCATTCTGTCATCTAATGATTTGGAAGCGATTTTATTATGCAAAAGCTCAATCGGCGGAGCTAAAAATGTCACCATGTCGCCAACATTCACTTTTTCTTTGGCGGTATCCCCGTCAAAACCAATGTCTATAAAAAGTTCATCCATTTTGGGCGCTTTTGAAACATCCTCAGCCGAAAGCACGTGTGGAGGCTTTGCTCCTATTACACCAAAGAACTTTCCTTCATCGGTGTTAACCACCACTTCCTGCGCCATTAAAATACGTGGATCAACGCCTCCCACAGAACAAAATCCCAAAAAACCATCGTCTTCAATGCTTGTAACCATCAATCCGATTTCATCAATGTGCGCGCTTAAATATATTACAGGTTTTCCTTTTCCGTATGTTGAAACGACATTGAAAAAAGCATCTATTTCGGCGTTTCCAATTGTGGATTTAAACATTTTTTCAACAAGTTTCGAAGCGTCGATTTCATACCCCGACACTCCCCTTGCCTGCAAAAGCTCCAGCATAAATTTTTTATTGGACATTTTTCAAACCTTTCGCCCGCAGCAACTGAAATTAAAATGCTTGCTGCCTATTTTTTACTTTCATATTATAGCATATGCTTTCTAAATTTTACAAAATTTCAGTTGCATGTTTTTAATTATAATGTAAAATAAACTAAAACCTAAGGAGAGATTATGAATTTTAAGTATCTTATCTCTGATATGGACGGAGTTCTTTTGGACTCTGAGAAACTTATATTAGAAATGTATATAAAAGCTTCAGACATTTTAGGCTTCAAATTTCCTGAGGCCGAGTTTTATAAAACAATAGGAAGAGATGCCAAAGACACAAAGGTAATATTGTCAAAACATGTCCCTATAGATTTTGAAAAACTGTATTCAAAAAGAGAAGAACTTTTAGCTGATTACTTTATTAAAAACGGTCCACCTGTAAAGCCTAATGTGTTTGAAGGCCTTGAAATGATAAGAAAAGCCGGTTTGAAAACCGCGCTTGCGACGTCCACGTCCAAAGAGCGCGCAATATTCCGCTTGGGGAAAAATCCTTTGTTAAGTTATTTTGACGAAAGTGTATTCGGAGATGAAGTTGAAAAAGGCAAACCTGAACCCGACATCTTTTTGTATGCGGCAAGGCTGCTTGGCGCAAATCCTCAAGAGTGCGTTGTATTTGAAGATTCGCCCGCCGGAATCGCCTCAGCCAAAAGCGCAGGAATGCACACCGTGTTTATTCCCGACCTCCAACCTCCCGATAAAAAGCTTAAAGAACTTCCCGATTTCACTGCAAAAAGCTTTTTAGAAGCTGTAAACTACGTTTTATCTTGAGTTTTGCCCGATAAAATGATATAACATAGTAAATAAAAATGGAGAGATAATCAATGAAAGAATATTATACACCTAAAGTAAATTTCTACAAAGGAATAAGCCCCGACTCGCTAACAAAGGAATTTGGCTCTCCTTTATATGTATATAACGAAGATATTTTACGCAAAAGATGCCGTGAGATGAAAGCACTTGTTTCGTACAAGAAATTTTCCCCTCATTATTCAATTAAGGCGAACTCAAATCTTCACCTCTTAAAAATAGTTCATGATGAAGGGCTTCATGCTGACGCTATGAGTCCCGGCGAAATTTTTGTGCTTGAAAAAGCGGGATTTAAACCCGATGAAATATTTTATGTTTGCAACAACGTTTCAACCGAGGAAATGAAGTATGCTGTTGAGCGCGATATTACTGTGAGCATAGACTCACTATCTCAGCTTGAGATGTTTTGCGAAGCTTTCCCCGGCGCCAAAGTTGCTGTCCGCTTTAACACAGGTTATGGGGCAGGTCATCATGAAAAGGTTGTTACAGCCGGCAAAAAGACAAAATTTGGAATAAATGATGACAGAGCCAGCGAAGTAAAAGAAATCCTAAAAAAATATAATATGAAGCTTACCGGAATCAATCAACACATAGGCTCGCTTTTCCTTGAGGAAACAGCCTACATTGCAAGCGCAGAGCTTTTGTGCAAGCTTGCTATGCAGTTTGATGATATTGAATTTATAGATTTTGGGGGCGGCTTCGGAATTCCATATATGAAGCAAGACGGACAACACCGTTTGGACCTTGCGCCATTGGGCGAAAAGTTGGATAAAATAATAAAAAACTTTGTCTCCGAATATGGAAAAGAAGTAACCTTCAATATTGAACCGGGCAGATACATTGTTGCGGAATGTTCAGTTCTTTTAGGCACGGTGTACGCGATTAAAGACCACGCGGGAATTGATTACGTGGGCACAGACTTGGGCTTTAATGTATTGCAACGCCCGGTAATGTACGACTCCCACCACGACATCGAGGTCTATTCCGACGGCAAACTGCAAAAAGACTCAATGGAAACCGTGACTATAGTAGGAAACATATGCGAAAGCGGTGACAAATTGGCCATAGGAAGAACTTTGCCGGCTATAAAAATAGGCGATACTCTAGGAATTATGGATGCCGGGGCATATGGTTACTCAATGGCGTCAAATTACAATAACCGGCTCAGGCCCGCCGAGGTTTTAATAACGTCGGACGGAAAAACAAAACTTATCCGCAAGCGCGACGTGCTGGCGGATTTGATAAAAGGTTTTTAAAAAAATGTTTAAGCGCCGCAAGCCGGCGCTTTTATTTTACAAAATTATAGTTTTTTTCAAGAAAGTCCGCGGACTTAAAAGACCGCTCCAAATGCCAATACATATATCTTTTAAACCGATTGTTTATCTCGTCATAAATGTCATCATTTATTTTAAGAATATTCAGGCTTTTTATGGGCATTGAGTTTATCTGTCTCAAGGTGGCAAGCCCCCTGAGCGATATCTCCACTCCGTGCCTGTCAGGGTTGCATGATGCGCAAACGGCGCCTCCTGCTCCATCCACAAACCACGCTCGGCCTTCAATTTCTTTCCCACAATCTCCGCACTCATTAAAAACAGCGCCGTAGCCCAACAAATCCATAGCGCTTATTTCAAACTTAATTTTAACAGCTTTATAATCGGTTTTGTCATAGCAAAGCGCAGAAAGGCATCTTAACAGCAAGACGAAATATTCCCTCTGCTCATAATCATCCAACGCTGTGGTTTTAACGAAATCGCACATATATTGCGCGCAGGAAAGACGGTTAATGTCAGTACGCAAATCGTAAAATACATCCGCCATGTCAATGCTTTTTACAGAGTAATAACCTTTTGCATTTTGTCCCAATACAAATTCACCGTAAAAAAACATATCCGCGCATGCGCGGATTTCGGATTTGCCCCTTCGTGCTGCGTGCGCTGTGGCGGTAATCAGCCCACGCTCAGGAGAAAACAGGGTAAGTATCCTGTCATATTCCCTATAATTTGAAAACCCTATTGTAATCGCCTGTGTTTTTAATTCTTGCATATGATGCTCTTAAGTGCTGTGATAGCCCAATTCTTTGATTGTTCCAGCGCTGTTGCGCCAATCCGGTTTTACCTTAATCCAAATTTGCAAATTCACCTGGGCTCCCAGCATATTTTCTATCGATTTTCTGGCATTTGAGCCTATCTGCTTTAGTTTAGCGCCCTGTTTACCGATTATCATTCCTTTGTGGGATGCTTTTTCGCATAGTATGTCCGCATGAATCTCGCATACACCAGAATGTTTATATTCCATTGAGCGAATCTCCACGCCAACTCCATGCGGTATTTCATCGTGCAAAAGATAAAGAGCGGATTCCCTTATCATCTCGCTTGCTATAGTCTGTTCCGGTTGGTCTGTATACATGTCATCCGGAAAATATTTCGGGCCTTCAGGTATATATTTTTTAAGCTGTTTAAGTATAAGGTCGCACCCTTCTCCCAGCCAGGCGGAAGCGGGAATAATTTCTGTTATGAATTTATTCTTTGAAAGCTCATTTATCATTGCAAGAAGTTTTTCCTTATTTATCATATCAACTTTATTAAGCACTGCAATAACAGGGATTTCAGTGCCATCAATAAGCTCAAGCGCCGCATTGTCAGCTCTGTTCATCGGCCGTGCCGCGTCTATCATAAGTATTATCGCATCCACACCTGCAACCGAGCCTCTTGATTGCCTGTCCATAAAATGTCCGAGCATGTTTTGTGGTTTGTGTATGCCGGGGGTGTCCACTAATATTATTTGATAGCTTTCGTCTGTTATAACACCGCGTATTGTGTTTCGGGTTGTTTGAGGCTTGGGTGACACAATCGCCACCTTTTCTCCCACCAAGCGGTTAACCAGCGTCGATTTGCCAGCATTTGCTCGGCCTATTACAGCAGCGAACCCGCTGTGGAACTCTTTTTGTGTCATTAAATGCTCCTTAAGAATTTATGCTTACATGGTAACACAAAAAGATGTATTTTGAAATAAGCCTAATCTACAATATAATATCTAGTATTTCTTTTTTGCTTTTGTTATGTTCGACAAAATCATTTATCGCTTGTTTTACTTCTTTATATTATTTACTGCAATGAATCCATCTGTGCCAAAAAACACTGATGTCAATATGAAAGTGTTATATTGGGGGTTAAATTAAAAAATGTTTTTATAAATGAGCATATGGCTTAAGTTAAGCAAATGTAGAAGACTTTCTTTATAAGAAAGTTTTCTTATCACACTATCTTCCAATACCCAAGCTGTTCAAAATCTCTTCTTCTTTTTCACGCATAATTTTTTTATCCGCCTCACACATATGGTCATATCCGAAAATATGAAGCACAGAATGCACCGAAAGATAACAAAGCTCGCGCTCCAGGGAATGCCCGTAATCTTGAGCTTGATATTTTGCCATTTCAATAGATATTATAATATCCCCAAGCAAAAGTTCATTTGTTTCGGGGTCCATGTCCAGCGTCGAATAGCTAACCCTACCGGGACTTCCAGACACCAGCAAAGGAAATGACAAAACATCCGTTGCCGAATGTTTTTCCCTATATTTTGCGTTGAGCGTCTCAATGTAGTCATTGTCGCATATGGTTAAACCAATGTTTGTTTGAATGTCGGGCAAAAGCATTTTTACGCTTTTTTCTATCACTTCAATAGGTTTGTCTGTAACACTCTTTTTTACAGGAACGATTAAGCTCAGACTAACGCTCATTCTTGTCTCCCGGATATTCCACACGCTCGTGGTAAAGACCTACAAGTGCGGTCATGAATGAATCCTCTATCTGTTTTATTTCCCTCATTGTAAGGTCACAGTCGATTAACTGTCCATCATCCATCCTGCTTTTAAAAATATTATTTATTCTCTCACGAACGCTTAGAGCCGTTGGATTTTCAAGTGCGCGGACAGCGGCTTCCACTGAGTCTGCTAGCATCAAAATCGCGGATTCTTTTGAAACGGGCGGCCGTCCTTTATATCTAAAATCTTCTATATCAACCTCGTCCGGATTTCCCGCTAAATTTCTCGTTTTATGATAAAAATACATAACAGCCGTATCGCCGTGATGCTGGCTCACCATATCCACTATAACTTGGGGAAGCTTCGCTTTTTTCACCAGCTCTATGCCATCCAAAAGATGCGAAGTGATAATTTTGGTTGAAAGGTCAGGCTTTATATTGTCGTGCGGATTGTTTCTCCCCTGCTGGTTTTCCACAAAAAAGTATGGCCTTTTAAGCTTTCCTATGTCGTGATAATATGCTCCCGCCCTAACAATAAGCGAGTTCGCTCCTATCGCTTCGGCAGCTCTTTCCGCCATATTCCCCACCATAATTGAATGATGGTATGTGCCCGGTGCTTCATTTAAAAGCTGTTTCAGCAGCGGTTGATTAGGATTTGCAATTTCCAAAAGCTTCATCGGTGT
Source organism: Christensenellaceae bacterium (assembly GCA_963675575.1). Lineage (GTDB taxonomy): Bacteria > Bacillota > Clostridia > Christensenellales > UMGS416 > JAGLOK01. The sequence goes on along the minus strand of OY776378.1, from coordinate 690,001 downwards.
AAGCATGCGGAAAACCGACTCCCACATTGGAAGCGTACCTATCGCTAAAACGGAAGCCACAAGTCCAGAAGCCATGCCCAGCCCCGCATAAAGAAGCATGTCCATCCATCCCTCATAGTTTATAAGCGCAAATATTACGTATACAGCGCCAACCGTCAATCCGGATAAAAGGCCAGCTATCATAAGTGTGGCTCTTTGAGTGAATTTTTTAAACAAAACCACAGTGACAGCTCCCGCCACCAACGATGCAATCAACACCTGGAGTGATATCCCACCCCCAAAACTTAGAAGCATTACCGCCACTAATATAGAAAGCATTGCGTTAAACACAAGCGCCAGCGATTTTTTCTCCACCATCATTACGCAAATGAACGCTGAAAAATATACCGGCACAATATAATAATGTATCAGGCTTCCTCCCCAGGTTACCACCAGAGAAAGTATTGCGATAGCACTCAAAGTAAGCAGCATCTTAGGAGAAGAAATAACATTTTTATGCGCAGTCTCCAAATAGAATGCAAAAACCAAAAACAACAAAAACTCTATCGCAAGCAATGCGAGATATCTTTCGTAGTTTGTTTCGGAATCGGCGACCATCCCCAGAGATTTAAGCATCTGGTACTGTGCGACGGTAACCCGCTCTCCTTCACGCACAATGTTTTCTCCCTGCATATACATTTCTTCTTCAACAGCATCCTCCGCTGTATCTCGAGCGGCCTCAGTAGATTCCGCATCATAAAAGAAGTTTGCCTTCAGCATTGAGGAGATTATACTCATTCCCACTTTTTGAGCATTTTCCGAAAAATTATTTATAGGCTGATAAGCTGCTGTTTTAACGATGATATTGTGTCCTCGAGCGCGGATTCTTTTATTCCCGCCTCCATCCCGTCCATTATCAGTGTTTTCGCTTTGTCCAAAACGCTGGCATATTCTTCCTGTTCGAGTTCCAAGAGCGCTAGTATCTCACCTTTTGTGAAAAGAGAGTCCATCTCTTCTTGCATGTCACCCAAAAACTCGCTGTCATATGGGACAAAAGTAGCAGAATCGCCTGCCAACTCTTGTTTTAGTTTTTTCTCCTGCTCACCCATTTCGCGAACGCTTACAAGAAGTGCGTAAAAATCTTCGATATTCTGGGTAACCTCTTTTGTAATATTGTCATCTTGTGTATATTTTGGGCTTACATTATCTCTGGCTTCTTCAATCTTTATATCGGTTGAATATTCATCAACAATATCTCTGGGGGCTTTTATGGTGGCAGGAGCGATTTGATCAACCTCAAAAGCATGACGTCGAGGCACTGATGTCGCAATCAGTATTAAAAAAACCAGAGCAAAAGTTACAAGCGCAATAAACAGCCGAAGCAGCACTTTCTTTGGCTTTGTTTTCTTTTTTTCATTTTTCAGTTTATCTCTGTTCATAGACTATTTCCTCTTGCCGCGCTTTTCATAAGCATTTACGATTCTTTTAACCAACTCATGCCTCACAATGTCTCGAGCTGTAAGATAGGTTATCCCCACATCTTTTACGCCGTCCAATATTTCTATTGCATCCTTTAAACCGCTTTTCTGTCCGGAAGGTAAATCTATCTGAGTAATATCCCCCGTCACAACCATTTTTGAGCCTTCCCCAAGTCTTGTCAAAAACATTTTCATCTGCTCGGTGGTAGTATTTTGAGCCTCATCCAGCACAATAAAAGCATCATTTAAGGAGCGTCCTCTCATATATGCCATCGGAGCGACTTCAATAATACCTCGTTCTGAAAGTTTTGCGTATGTTTCCACTCCCATCATCTCATAGAGTGCGTCATATAAAGGTCTAAGATACGGATCTACCTTTGTTTGCAAATCGCCCGGCAAAAATCCCAGATTCTCACCTGCTTCCACAGCCGGTCTTGTGAGTATGATTCTTGTAACGTCCTTGTTTTTAAGAGCGAGCACCGCCATTGCCATCGCAAGATAGGTTTTGCCCGTTCCGGCAGGACCAACCGAAAAAACAACTGTGTTTTTGCGCATAAGATTTACGTATTTCTGCTGACCCAATGTTTTGCACTTTATCGGCTTGCCCCTCTGGGTCACAAGCACCACATCGCTCATAATCTGGGATATGAGCTCAGCGTTTCCTTCGCGTGCGAGCTCCACCGCATAGCGGATTTTATTTACATCGATATGTTCTTTATTTTCAAGCATTTCCTGGAGCTTGCGAATCACCGCGGAGGCAACTTCCACATCCTCTTCGTTGCCTTTTATCTCCAGTTGCGTGTCTTTTGCATTAATGAACGCATTCGTTTCGCTCTCCAAAACTTTAAGGTTTGCGTCAAAGGTTCCAAAAAGTGTAGAAAGCTCGTCCGCGTTTTTAAAATCCACATAGCTTACAGCCATTTCTTTTTCCAAAATCAGTCCTCCGAATGCAGGTTATATTTTAAAATCATTTGTGAGAGCCTACTGCACGCTCCATCTTTAATATAATTATGAATTATAACATATAACCGCGTTATTATTCCCGAAAATGATTATTCGTATTATAAAAAACACAATTTTTTAGCACAGATTATACCTTAGACTATGATTTTATCATAGCGTATGTCAAAAAACCATATACCGCAAAATTTGTGTGCGTTCATTTTTGAGATTTTACCCTGCAAAAAAGCACATAAAATTATGTGCTTTTGCTTTTGTTTTAATAATTCTATTTATTCAAATATTTTATTTATCAATTATTGCCTTGTCCTCTCGGCCCTTTTTCAAACGCAGCCAAGTGGTTCTTTGACGCGTCCCTAAGCTCGATAAATACTTCTCTTACATCATCTGGCAAATCCTGCTCTAAAAACATTTCATACATTGCGATGTTGTCGATTTCGGCCTGCACTCCAATATCAAAAGATATATCTAAACTATCCGGAACAACAACATGGTCTATAGCAGTATCTTGAGGAATTGTAATATCATATTCATCATACAGCTCTTTGAGCAGCTCTATGTGCGTCACTTCAGCCTTAATAATGTTGTTGAATGGTCTCTGCTCGCCGTATACATCCATTATTGATTCATATTCCTGTCTTGCGAGATATTCATCCTGAATTGCGTACATAAGCATTTCCTCTAAAGTTAAATTTTCTCCAGACAACGCGCCTTTTGCGCCGAAATCCTCGTCTGCTTGTTCACTGATATTCGCATCCGGCTCCTGGGTCTTGGTTTCCGTTGCTTCATTTTTTTCCATTCCGTTCTTAGCTTCGGCCGCATCGTTTACGTTTACACATGATGCAAATGAGGCCACAACCAGCATAGCGATAATAATTATAATTAGAGATTTTTTCATTTTAATCACTCCTCGTTTTTTAAGTTCGTACAACTTTGTTGTTTAATACTCTTAAATTGTATTGCACTGTTTTGCTAGGAGGTTTATGAATTTTTGAATTAATCGTGAATTTGAGTTAAATATTATTCTTTTATAAGCTTTTCGACTAATATTCTGTTGCCGGAGGTATCAATTACTATAATATCAACGCCTGAAGATATGACCCCTTCATTAGAAAGGACATCCACGCGTTTCCCTTCGATTATTGCCATTCCCGAAGGACGAAGCATAGTTGCTGTTTTACCCGTTTTGCCCAATACACTCAATGTGTGTTCACTTGCGGCCAGATATCCTTCTTCGCTTGTTTCGCCTTTTTTCAAAATTATTTTATCAAATATCTTAAGCCTGCCGAATATTTTCAGCATAATCGGAATTGAAACCACGCAAACGAGGATGGCTATCCCTACGCGAAAAATGAAATCCTTTATGCTTCGCGCGGAAAACATCAGCCCAAAAAGTGTAAGAATGATTCCCAATATACCAAATATCCCGAACCCGGGAACAATAATTTCAATAACAAAGAAAACAGCGCCTAAAACGAATAAAACTACCGCCCACCATTCGGTGTATCCCGCGACAACTCCGCCAAAGAAATAAAGCGCAAAGCTAATTATCGCCAATATGCCAAACAGCCCAAAACCCGCAGTGAACAGCTCCATTATCATAAAAAATATTCCGGCTGCAAAAAGTATTGAAAGCACGATTTGGCTGGTTAAAAATCGAGCTGCGGCGTCTGCTGTGGACACCTCCGCTGTGGTAACTGAATAATTCTCAAATCCAAATGATGATAAAGCGTCTTGATGAGATGTGCTTACGATGTCTGCGTATCCGTACTCCACCGCCTTTTGCGCGGTGATGCTTAAAAGCTCCCCCTCATCGGAAAGCCCTTCTACTATTTCCCTTTTATCAGCCATCGCTTTTACGACATCTACCGGTCTGCCGTTCTCTTCGGCCGCCGCGGTTAAAAGCCCCACCCACGCCGAAAGTGACTTCTCATCGTTTGGGATTGTCTCTGCCGCGCCGGAGTGCGATCCCGGAGTCATGGCGACCATATCACATGATATGGTAATCATCACACCTGCTGAAACCGCTTTTTTTGATATATATGCAATGGTTGGAATTTGCGTTTTGCTTAAAACATCATGGATGCCTTCAGCGGAATATACGAACCCGCCCCATGTGTCAATATCCAATATAATAACATCGGCTCCATTTTCCTGCGCTTTTTGGACTTCCCTGTCAAGATAAGCTACCAAAGCCTCATTTATCTCTCCGTGAATGTTTATCACGACAGCTTTATCGCCTTCCGCAAAAACAAATCCCTGCTGAAGAAAAACAAATATAAAAGCCAGTAGAAAAGACAAAGCTATTTTTAAAAAACAATTTTTTCTCATATTAATTTATTTATTATAGCATACCACCCAGAAACTAAGATATAAACCTTTCTAAATGTCGTAGTTTTTGCTTTAAGTGTCATCAAAGTGCGTTTTTAACAAAAGAGAACTAAAAAAGTCATCCCTGTGATTTCTGAAAAATAAATTATTAAATTCTATTTTTCTCGAATAAAGACTTGTTTTTTCTTCGTCCCAATAATTTTATATTAAAATCTTTTTCCAAATCAATATCATACAGGAAATCGGCTTTTGCTCTTTTCCTGCCTTCGCCTGTTTTGTAATTCTTCATTATTCTTTCGTATTCACCAGAGGCTTTTTCAATTACATCTTCCCATGAAACATATATTGTTTCTCTGGCTCTTTCACCCAAAAGACGTAAATCCAAATTTGTAATTGCATCATTTATTGCCAATGCGATATCTTCTACTTTTTCCTGCGCCAATATGCCGTTTTCACCATCCGTCACGCTTTCGGCGGAGTTACTTCCCTTTATCAAAAGCGATGGCAGCCCACAGGCTGCGGCTTCCCTCACAACCAGCGGGGCATTGTCGTATATCGATGGAAATACAAATAAATCACAGCTTGCATAAATGCTTTTCAATCCTTCTCTGTCTAATATTTTGCCGGTTAGTTTTACTACATCTTCAAGACCCAACTCTAAAACCATTTTTTTTAACTTTTCCTCATCTTCTCCGCCGCCCACAAAAAGCATTGAAAATTTCTTACCGCGTCTTTTTAGCGCACCCAAAGCCTTTACGATTAAATCCACATTTTTAAGGTAAGTAATCCTTCCAACGAAAAGCAGCATAGGATCATTCGGGTTAATATCATATTTTTGGGCAAGATGTTTTCTTACCGCGTCATTGCGCACGCTTTTGGGCATATCACAGCCATTAGGCATTATTGTTATCTCGCCTTTATATCCATATTCCTTAAGTGTTTTTGCAGTTGCATTATTCACCGTCCACACATAATCGCATTTGTTGTAAAACGATGCAACGTATTTCGCAACCACCTCGCCCGGCAGTTCCATATCCAGCTTTATTCTTTGGTTTATATCATCTTTGTATTTTGAGTGAAATGTTGATACATAAGGAATATCTCTATTTTTTGCTATCCTCATTGAAAGTATGCCCGTTACAAATGGGCAATGTGAATGAACCAGATCAATAGGCATTTTATCAATCTTGTTTTTTAGCTTCAAAGACATTGGAAGGCAAACTTTATATTGGTTTGCAATTGTAATTTTTGCAGAAGGGCACTGAAGTACTTCATATTTAAAATCTTCTTCCCGCCTGTTTTCTTCCCTGGGAACTAAAATATAACTTCTACCGTATTTTTCGTTAATAATATTTGCATAATTTTCAGCACAAATTGCGACTCCGTCATATTGCGGAGTAAATGATTCACTTGCATAAAGTATATTCAAAGCAACCCTCCTATATGGAGATATTATGAATTAATTATACTACACTTTTGAAATTACTAATAACAATTTTCTTGCAATAAATAATAAATAGGGTTATAAATTTACCATAAAATTTAATCAGAGTAAACCAAAAGCACCGTTTTCACGGTGCTAAGAATTTCAAATATAACCCTGGTTTAGCGCTTATTGCGCTTCTTTCTGGCAGCTTCAGCTTTCTTTTTTCTTTTTACGCTGGGCTTTTCATAATGCTCACGCTTACGCACCTCGGCTAATACACCGCTGCGCGCACACTTACGTTTGAATCTGCGTAATGCACTTTCGAGAGATTCGTTTTCGCCAACTTTAACTTCTGACATGCTCGTTTCCCCCCCTTCCATATTAAGGGCTTGTGTTTTTATAGTATGCTCTGTTCTCAAAATGGCTTTTAAAGCCTTTTAAAGATACATATACCATTAATCAAAAAGATTTTTAAATATCTCTATTGCTTAAAAAACACAATGGTTATTATACTAATCAACCCACGCGATGTCAATTGATTTTTTTTACAATTATTTTAGTAAATCAGCCAAAATTTTCTCCATAGACTTTGCCTGCCAGAACATGGAAATGAAAATGGTCTACACTTTGTCCGCCGTCATGTCCCGTGTTTGCAACTGTTCTAAAGCCGTTCTTGTCAATATCCAGAGTTTTTGCGACCTCGGAAACGGCGTTTGTGACAGCGGCGATAAGCTCTTTATCTTTTGACGCTTCCATGATATTTGAGATATGTTTTTTTGGTATTACAACCACATGTATCGGAGCCTTGGGCGAAATATCATTAAAAGCTATGGTCATTTCATCCTCATACACTTTGGTGCAGGGAATTTCACCTTTTACTATTTTACAAAAAATGCATTCACTCATAAAACTCACCTTTGTTTCTTTTTTTCTATTATATATTAACGCGCTTTTTTAATGCAAATTTATTTATTTTTTGACTTTGACAATTATAAAAAATATAATTAAATCAACGCTTATTATAAAAGGATATCTATGGATAATTTTATATTTCAAAACAAAACTAAAATAATATTCGGAAAAGAAACCGAAAACAGCGTAGGAAGTGAAATATCTTTAAAATACAAAAAAGTTCTTTTGCATTACGGCGGAGGCTCGATTAAAAAAAGCGGGCTTTATGAAAAAGTCATAAGCTCCCTTAAAGGAAACGGTGTTCAATTCGTCGAACTGGGCGGTGTTTTGCCAAACCCAAGGCTGTCTTTAGTCCAAAAGGGAATAGAAATATGTAAAAAAAACAAGATAGATTTCATTTTGGCGGTGGGCGGCGGAAGTGTTATTGACTCAGCCAAAGCCATAGCGGCAGGCGCTCTATACGAAGGCGATGTATGGGATTTTTTCATAAATAAGAAAACTGCGACAATTTCTCAGGCACTCCCCTTGGGCGTAATCTTGACCCTCGCGGCGACCGGCAGCGAGTCAAGCAGTTCATGCGTTATAAACAAAGACGAGGATAATTTAAAAAAAAGTTGCAAGAGCGAGCATATAATACCGGAGTTCGCAATTTTAAACCCTAAGCTCACCTATACCCTTCCACCCTATCAAACGGCTTGCGGCATCATCGATATACTGGCTCATGTGATGGAAAGATACTTCACCAACACTCAAGATGTAGATTTCACGGATAGACTTTGTGAGTCGACAATGCAAACCGTTATCTTGCACGCTCCAACTGTTATGGATAATCCCCATGACTATAACGCGCGCGCACAGATAATGTGGGCCTCCACCATCGCCCACAATAACCTCTTAAGCACCGGAAGGAGCGGGGATTGGGCTTCGCACCACATGCAGCATGAAATGGGTGCGCTTTATCCTGAGTCCGCACACGGAGCCGGACTCGCCGTTATTTTCCCCGCTTGGATGAAATATGTTTATAAACACGATATAATCCGGTTCAAACAATTTGCGCGAAGAGTGTGGAAGGTTGACAGCTCTTTCGGAAGCGATGAAGAAATAGCCGTGGAGGGCATCAAAAGATTTGAGCGGTTTGCGCAATCAATAGGGATGCCCACATCTTTCAGGGAAATGGGACTTCCCACCGATAGATTCCGCGAAATGGCGAAAAAATGCGGAGAGGACGGCAGCTTTGTGCGTCTTTCAGTGGATGACATAGTAAATATATATGAACTTGCGAAATGAGGTAGTTTATGCCACATAATAAAGAACCGCAAAATGATGACTTTAAAACAAAGCTGAATAAATTTGCATTCGGCTCAGTTGAGACGGTTGGCAAATATATGGCGGGTAAAGTAATCGCCAGCGCAATAGTGGCTGTTGCCACCTATTTCTTTTGCTATTTTCTCGGCATAAAGCCGGCGTGGCTTCTTGCGCTTATTGCCGGAGTTGGAAACGTTATCCCAATTGTAGGCCCATGGGCAGTGCTTATAATCTGCGCTTTGGTAACAGTTTTTCAGCAGCCTATCAATGCTTTATACATAGTTATTTTTTGTATTGGCATTCAAACCGTCGATCAGTTTTTAATCACTCCCCTTGTCGTGGGCAAAAGTGTTGATTTAAGCCCTTTGATTATAATTGTGGTGGTTGTGATAGCTTCCATGTTTTTAGGCTTTTGGGGATTGCTTTTTGCTGTACCTATCGCATCAATAATAAAGCTAGGGTATACCATTTTCATTAAGCGAAAAGACAAAAAGGCTGACAAAAACGCTCCCAATCCTGAAGGTGGCGAAAAGCAATAGTTTGACAATGCGGCTACTACGTTAAAATACGAAAGGACAGTATGATACCAATTTATCTATCATACAAAATATATGCAAAAAACAATCAATGACCAAGAATATATAGAGCAAGATTTTTCAAACACGGATTTATCTGAAAGAGGCTACGTTAAATGCAGATTTGAAAAATGCAAATTTAAGGGTACTAATATGGAAGACATTCAAACGCAAAACTGCGAATTTTCACAATGTGATTTTTCCGCTGCTAAAATGAATGCGTCGATACACAAAAATTCTGCGTTCACCAACTGTACTTTCAAGTTCGCCAATCTTTTCGGATCCACATTCAATGAGTGTAAATTGATGGGTTCCAATTTTGCAGAGGCAAATATAATAGGGATAAACATATTAGGCGGCGACTGGTCATATGTGAATCTACCTGAATGCAATCTTAAAAAAATGAACTTGGAGAAAGTCAATTTTAAAAACGCATATTTGTTTAAATGCAACCTTGAAAACGCCAATCTTCGTTCGTCCGATTTAACTCAGGCAATACTTTCTTACGCAAACTTAAAAGGCGCTGATTTAAGGAATGCGAAATTGGATGGCGTGGATTTAAAAAACATTTCTTTAAAAAACACCAAAATAGACATCAAGCAAGCTGTGCTTATCGCCGAAGCACACGGCGCCATATGTTCCGATCTATAAATTTTATGAAGCAAGTACGATTTAAGGCAATATTTTGCCCGTTGAAAGATAAAGTTCGTACCATTCTTTCCGTGTAATCTCAAATTCACTTGCCTTGCAGATATTCTTTATCCGCTCAGTCTTGGTTGTGCCGATTATAGGCTGTATTCCCATTGGAGGTTTCATTATCCAAGCGGCTGCGACCGCGGATTTATCCGCGTCATACTTGATAGCGAGTTCATCAAGCTTTTCATTCAGCTTAAGGAACTTCGGGCTGTCCAAAAATATTCCGTCAAAAAAACCATAATTGAATGGCGACCATGCCTGAATCGTAATATCGTTTATCGCGCAATAATTCAATATATGCCCATCACGATCGATTGAATGCTCTTCATTTTGCATATTTGCGAATATGCCGGAATCAAACATTCCTGAATTTGTTATGGAAAGCTGCAGCTGGTTGGCGATTATCTGACCGTCATAACTTTTTTTTAAAAGTTCAATTTGCATTGGATTATGATTACTTACGCCAAAATATTTCACTTTGCCCGATTTTCTAAGGGTTAGAAATGCTTGCGCTATTTCATCCGCATCCGCTAAAGCATCGGGTCTGTGTATGAGCAGCATATCAAGGTAATCCGTCCCAAGACGCTTAAGGCTTCCTTCAACCGATTTTAGGATATGCTCGGCCGAGCTGTCATAAAAGCCATCTCTTATACCGCATTTTGATTGTATGATTATTTCTTCTCTTTTTATCTTAAGCACCTTTTGCGCGCTAGAGAACACTTCTTCACTTTTCCCGTTGCCGTAAATATCCGCATGGTCAAACATGTTTATACCACAATCCATAGCTGTGCCAATGAGCTTTTCTGCCTGGTTTGCCGGAATATCCGCTATCCTCATGCAACCGTATATTATCTGCGATGCGTTTTTTATTTCGTTTCCAACATTAACTTTTTTCATATATTTCTTCTTTTCATTTTCATTTTTCAATAGACTTATTTTATCATTTTATCAATTCATAATCAAAGACTCTTTATAAAGCATGAAAATTGTTGTATAATTCCTATAACAAATTATCGGAGAAAAAAATGTTTGACAGAAATAGAAATTGGCTTCTTTCAAAATGGTGGTATGTGGCGATTCTTGCCCTTTCCGCGGTTTTGCTCATCGTCGGGCTTTTTAGTATATTCCCTTTTCTGCTTTTAGGTGGGCTTGGCATCACTTCCTGTATACTGGCACATTCCCGACTTGACAAGAATCAAAAGTATTACGGTATAAAATTAAACCAGTACCGTTTTAAACAGTGGTGGTGGTGGATAATCGCTTTTTTATCATTGGGTTCTTTAAGCCCCAGCACTGATACTTTTTTATTAGGGTTGTTCTTTATGTTGCTTGCGCTCGTTTTGCTTTTTATTCCCCCTCGTGGGAATATAGTTCGTTTTAAATGATATTATAAAAATTATTTAATTAAGGATGTATTATGAAAAATCTTCAAGACAATTTTCCGAATGATAAAGAACAAAATGAAAAAGGCTTTAAATCGTTAGGCTTACTATTTCAGCTTAGAATTATAGCGGGTTTTATTTTGTCGACTTTATATCCGATTATAAATTCCGGGCGTTTCGATTTGCCGCTTGCGCTTTTTTATTTGCTGCTTTATTCGCCTTTGGCTGTCTGCATAATATTATTTAACAAAAGGAAAAAAGCTTTCAGAATTTGGTATGTAATCGGCGTATCAATCATTTCAAGCATATCGATTTTAAACGGTGGAAGACCGTATTCGCTAATTTTCGAAATAATTATTGTTGTTGCTATATTTAGATGGAGTTATGTAAATGATTTCTTCACTTCCATTCGAATAAAAAAAGAAATTGCCGCAAAAGATACTGTTGAAGAAACCGAATAAAGTAGGTTTGCATGAATTTTAATCTCAAAATGGAAAAAACAAAAAAGGCAGCACTCGGAGAATGCCCACTTTGGGATTTTCGTGAAAACGTGCTCTATTTTGTGGACATTGAAGGACAGTCGATAAGAAAATATAATCCTGAAACCAAAGAAGAAAAAGTAATCCCCACACCTCAAATGGTGGGCAGCTTAGGTCTATGTAAAGACGGCCGTCTCCTCGCCGCTATGGAAGACGGAATCTATTACTTAGAGGAAAACGGGATTTTCGTGTTGGCTCACCAAAAAATCGTGGTGGAAGGCTCGCGCTTTAATGACGGAAAAGTCGGCCCTGACGGAAGATTCTACGCGGGAACGTTGAGCCGGGAAGGCAAAGGCGCATTCTACAAATTAGATACAGACGGAACGCTGACAAAACTTTTCGGAGAAGTATATACGTCAAACGGCTTAGATTGGTCCGCCGATACAAAAACATTTTATTATATTGACACACACTATAAACGCATAGATTCGTTTCATTTTGACAAAAAAGATGGCAATATCCAAGGAGGAGAGGCTGTTTATGATTTTATAGACGAACGTCCGGACGGAATGTGTATCGATGAAAACGGAAATCTCAATGTTGCTGTTTGGGGTTCGAGTAAAGTGATGACAATAGACCCTGCAAAAAGAAATGTAATCCAAACCATTAAAATTCCCGCTTCGCAAACATCATGCGTGGCGTTTGGAGGAAAAGATTTGGACACAATGTATATAACTTCAGCCTCCACAGGCAAGCTTGATGACCCGAAAGAATTCTTGGCAGGCATGCTCTTTTCTATAAAAACGCCATACAAGGGTGTTAAATCCAATTTGTTCGGTTAGTTAATATGCAATAATGATCCCCCAGCACAGTCGTGGGTTTTCGTATACAACAAAAAAGCCGTTTTCAATTGAAAGCGGCTTTTTCAATATTATTTTTTAACTTTTTTGCTTCTGTCCTTATAGGTTGTATGAAGCAGGTGGTGAGATTTCTCACCCAGCGGCTCAATCAAGAAATCTTCATAGATTTTCTTAACAGCAGGGCTCTCATGAGATTTTCTGAGAGGAAGGTCTTTATCCGCCTTATATATTGCTTCTATTCGTTTCGTTCGCAGCTCATCTGTTGCGCCGTAAGGCTGGCCGCCTCCGCCAATGCATCCGCCTGGGCAGCACATAACCTCAATGAAAGCGTAGTCTGCTTTTCCGGCTTTTATAAGCTCAAGCATTTTCCTCGCGTTGGACAGCGTATGAACCACAGCAACCTTCACTATTGTTCCATCCAAATCCACTTCGCTTTCTTTAATGCCTTCCAACCCACGGACTTCGTTAAAGTCAAGCGATTCGAGTGTTTTCCCCGTAACCACTTCATAAACTGTCCTCAGCGCGGCTTCCATAACTCCGCCTGTGGCACCGAAAATTACCGCGGCACCCGTTGTAATTCCAAACGGGCTGTCATATTCTTCTTCGGGGAGGTTGACGAAATCTATCCCTGCCTGTTTAAGCATCTTGCCCAATTCGCGTGTGGTTAGCACAACGTCCACATCGGGCTCTTTGCCATCAACGCTCATCTCGTCGCGTAATGCTTCAAATTTCTTGGCTGTACATGGCATGATGGAAACAGAGAAAATATCTTCAGCCTTTTTGCCTATCTTTTCAGGATAGTACGATTTTGCCAATGCGCCAAACATCTGCTGTGGGGATTTGCATGTGGAGACATGCGGCAAAAGCTCCGGATAATACTGTTCAATGAAGTTTATCCACCCCGGAGAGCATGATGTAAGCATGGGCAGCACGCCGCCTGTTTTCATTCGTTGAAGGAGTTCGTTTCCTTCCTCGATTATTGTAAGGTCGGCGGTAAAGTCTGTATCAAATACTTTGTCAAACCCCACCATTCTCAGTGCGGCGACCATCTGTCCGGTGACAACTTGTCCCGGCTCCATGCCAAACTCCTCGCCGATAGAAACGCGCACCGCGGGAGCTGTTTGCACCACCACAGTCTTTTTCGGGTCGTTTATCGCGTCCCAAACGCGTTCTATGTCTTCTTTTTCGGTAATCGCGGCAACAGGGCATATAGCGGAACACTGTCCGCAGCTCACACAAGCCACATCGCTCAAAAATCTTCCATATGCCGGCTGCACATCGGCTTCAAAGCTGCGCCCCATATATTCGATTATACCCAATCCCTGAACTTGCGCGCACATTTGTATGCACCGTCCGCATTTTATGCATTTGTTCGGATTGCGCACCAACGAAGGCGAGCTTGTGTCAATCGGTTTTACTTCCAGCACGTCCTCAAATCTGCTCTCGCGTATTCCCAAATCTGCGGCAATCTGCTGCAGCCCGCAATTATGGTTAGACGGGCATGACGTGCAATTTACATCATGGTTTGCCATCAAAAGTTCTATCACGACTTTGCGCGCCTCACGAACCTTTGGTGTGTTTGTGCGGATGTTCATTCCATCGCGGACTTTCGTTGAACATGAAGTTTGCAATGTTTTGTATCCGTCTATCTCCACAACGCAAACACGGCAGTTGGCTTTTATTTCCTGATCCGGATGATAGCATAAAGTGGGAATATTGATTCCAATGCTTTTTGCCGCCGCCAAAATCGATGAGTTTTCTTCAACATTTATTTTTTTATTGTTAATTGTAATGTTAATCATAGTTACCCCCTTAAACCGCTTCGCTTATTTTAAACGCATCTGAGAAATATTTAAGCGCCGTTTTTATAGAAGTGGGCGCCGCTTGACCAAGACCGCAAATGGAAGAAATGCTGATTGTATCAATCAATACTTCCAACAAGTCCAAATCTTTTTGGGTTGCTTTTTTATCAATGAATCTGTCCAGCAATATCTGAGTTTGTATAAGGCCTTCTCTGCAAGGTGTGCATTTCCCGCACGATTCATGTCTGAAAAACTCAAGTATACGCCTTAGAATATCTAATGTATCCACAGTTTCATTCATGACAATTATCGCAGCCGAACCGAAACTTAGTCCTTTTTCAGCGGCCTCTTTATAATCCAGCTTTAAGTCGAGCATACTGTCCGGTATGAGCGGTCCGCTTGCACCGGCAAGCTGCACCATCTTAATCTTTTTGCCCTTAACTCCGCCGCCAAGCTCATTAATTATCTTCCTGATTGATGTTCCAAACTCCACTTCGTAAAGACCCGGCTTGTTTACATGACCACATAAGCTTACAAGCTTTGTTCCCTTGGAAGAAGGTGTACCAATCTTTGCGTATTGTGCCCCGCCGACTTCAATTATGTATGGAATATTTGACAGCGTCTCTACATTGTTTAGCAACGTTGGCTTGTCATAAAGTCCATTGGTTGTCGGGAAAGGCGGTTTGTAATCGGATCTTCCCATTCTGCCTTCTAATGAAGCAAGGAGTGCAAACTCTTCTCCACAAACATATGAACCTGCGCCTTTATGCACATCAATATCAAATGTGTGCCCTGAATCTAATATGTTCTCTCCCAAGTAGCCTTTCACCCTTGCCTGTTCCAATGCCGTTTCGAGGATGCGTGCGGCGTTTTTATATTCTCCTCTAATAAAAATAAATCCTTGCTTTGCCCCCACCGACACGGCCGATATCACCATGCCCTCAATCAACTGATGAGGGTCGTTTTCCATAAGATATCGATCCTTGAAGTTACCCGGCTCGCCTTCGTCTGCATTGCATACAATATACTTGGGTTCTCCTAGCGCTTTCTGAACTGCTTCCATTTTGATGCCCATTGGAAATCCTGCGCCGCCCCTGCCCTTAAGCTCTGAAACCTTTAGCTCTTTAATGACGTAACTGCCCTTCATGTCAATTGCTTTTTTTAAAGATTTATATCCGCCTTCTTTTATATAATCATCAATGGATAAAGGGTCAATTTTACCAAATCTTTTCGTTAATATATTTTTAACCATTTTATTGCCTCCTATATTCATCGATAACGCTATTCAGCTTTTCAGGAGTTAAATTCCCATATACCTTATCGCCTATCTGAATGGCCGGAGCCATTTCACAGCATCCCAAACAACTGGTGAATTCCAATGTAAAAAGTCCGTCTTTTGTGGTTTCACACATCTTGATTCCCAAAAGATTTTCAAGCTCTTCAACAAGATTCATTGAGCCGTTTATATAGCATGGCACATCATTGCAAATTTGTATTATGTGCTTCCCTCTGGGACAGGTTGATAAAAGTGAATAAAATGATGCTACTCCAACAACTTGACTTTCCGGAATGTTCATTTCTTGGGATACTTCGAAAACTACCTCGGGAGAAAGATATGATTCTTCCGACTGTTCCTGGCACTCAAGTAAAACTTCCAGTAGCTTTTCTCGCCCTCTTCCGTGCTTGTCGACAATTTCTTTTACATCCATATGCATTACCTCCAAATAAGTTTTTTATATTAAATATTTTTCATTAAATAAAATTGGTATATCAAAAAAGACTACATGAAAACATCCAGCCTGTTTTATCCCTTATGCTCGCTTGATATTGTTAAAAAATTCGCAATACGAATTACACAAAGCCTCGCAAAAGGGATTATAAATGAATCTCAGAATTTTTTTCACTTTGCCACCTCAGCTTTATAAATCATTTATTAAGTCTTTAGTGAAGTTTACAAAAAGCAAATATCCTACTCTGTTGAGTTGTCTGAAATGTCGGTTTTGTATGTTAATTTAATGTGAGTCTGGTTAGAAATTCTAAAAAAAGATATAGTGTCATTATACCGTATGATAAAAAATTGTCAAATCGAATTATTGGACAATCAAACCATTCGCATTACACATTATTTTTTATTGATTAATCTTTTTGACATTTTGCAACACAAGTTGTTTGCTGAAGAAACATTGAAAACAAGAAGTTATCTCGTTTCACATATGGAAGATACAATCTCCCCTTTACTGTATCTAAAAGTGGCAAAGTCTATTTGATTTTTAATAGTTGTTAAACTAGAGTCAATTGTTACTTTAACATTTGGAAATATTGATTTAATCACATTCAGACGTGCTCCGCTATCTTTTTTGAGTATTTTGTTCAAAGTCTCAATCTCTTCTAATGTGTTTTCATATTGCTGCTCAAGCTGATTCTTGGCTCTAATAAGTTTTTCTCTCATATCCCGGCGGTCAGAAGAATCGTTCTTCGTATTAAAAACCTTGGCAACGTTATTGATCTTCTCGAGTTGTTCTCTTATTTGATTTCTGGTTTCAATAAGCTCCGAGTGACGGGTCCGGGATTCGGGAGAGGCTCCAAGCTCCAATACCGTTAATTCGTTTGAAACTGCTCCTATAAAATTTGCGGTAATTGTTTTGGCGGCACGGGCGGTTCCGCCCACTATCTTTCCGAATTTACCTTTCATCATGATAGATTCTCCGGCTGTAGCTGTGCAGTGGACAATATAATCAGCAGTAATATCACCATTCGCTTTTATATCGCAGTATTCCAAAAACTTTGCTATTATATTTCCGCCTGCTACAAGTTTTCCTTTTCCCATACCTTGCATACCCTTTTTTAAGATAATATCTTTACCCGCAATAAGAGTAGACCCTTCAACATATCCCCGAACTTCAATCATTCCGTCCGCTTCAATGACAAGACCTGAAATCACATTTCCAGACACAAGAACATCTCCCTCAAAGCGTATATTTCCCACGCTCATATCAACATCGCCTGCAACCCGGTATACATCAGTAACCTCAACTCTTTTGCCGATATAATCGATTCTGCCGCTTTTTAAGGCAATCAGACTTTGTCCGTCTTCGGAAAGTGCAACATTTTTTACTAAAGGCAGTTTAGCTTCCACACCTTTTTCCGGCGGAATACTATTGCCTTTTACCGTGCATCCCTCGGTGCCTTCCCCCGGGAGAATTATGCTGGCCACAACTTGACCCTCCGAAACGTTTTCAAATACATTTAAACTTTTATAATCCGCGCTGCCATCTTCATCAATTTTGGGGGCATAGTTGTGTTCGGTATTAAACAAGAAAATAATTCGTCCGTCTTCACCTTTTTCAGCGGGCTTGCCTTGAGCAATTGGTATCGGCGTGTAATACTCCCTGTTATCTGCAGCTTTCCCAATTACATGCTTATCCAGGCCAAAAGTGACACCCCACTTCTCCAAGATTATCTCCATTATTTCATCTGTGCTTTTCACGCATCCGCCGCCGCATGGAGGGAACAGTACTAATTCTGCCGACATTTCGTCACGTGATATCAACACCATCAAGTCAGAATCCACCGAAGCTTCCTCTTGGGATTCCGCTATGCGTATGCTTTCTTTGCGCCATTTTATATTCAATCGAATATCCCCTTCGGCAAATCCTGCGATATTTCTTCGTTTCATATCGTACAGCACGATTTCCGTCTGTAGCGATCTGCCGCTTGTATCCCCATAATCTATCAGCAAAAATACGCCATCATCATTATATTCCAATCGATAGGAAGCATCACATTTAGGCATACTATTACTTTCGCTCTGAGCCGCACTTTCTGCGTTGGTTGAGGGGTTGTCAGCATTTATAATTTCATTTGTCATTGTCATAACCTACGCTCTGATTAGTTTTGTCTTCTTTAATATTATCGGATAAAAAATGAAATTCAATCACAATAAATAGTAAATATTTTTGCATTTGCTGATTTTTATCCAAAACTGTTAAGAAAATAATTACTCTTTATTAATATACAATTTTTAATGTTTTGAAACATAAAATAGCATAATAAAATAAATTGCATCAAATTCGATCAAAAATCCACCATTTGTATTCCAATATTAAACAAATAGTCCTCTTTAGATAGGTTTTTTTATTTGCGCCTTGGTCTGCGCGGTAGATGTTTACTTTGTAAACTTTGAAGCAATCTCAGACCATAAAAAAAGCTCTCTTTCGAGAACTCTTTTTATGGTCTGAGTGAGAGGACTTGAACCTCCGGCCTCTTGACCCCCAGTCAAGCACGCTACCAACTGCGCCACACCCAGTTATTCATTTTAATTGCTAGATTATTATACTGGTTTGGTTTAATAAAATCAAGGTTTAAAATATCACTTAAATGACGCAAACTTTATTAATTCAAAAAAGAACCCCCAAAGACCACGGAGATTCTTTTTAATGATTAAGTAAATCTATCTTTTACTCTTCTATCGCATCCGCATAGCCGAAGTCTGCCAAAGTTACAACGCCGTCATCCAAAGCTTTTTGCTTGAGCTCTGTGTAATATCCACCGAAAGCCGTTGCCATATATGGCCCGACATAAAATATAGCAAGCAGACCAAATGTAAGTCCGGAAAGCAGCATCCATCCGAAATAACTTAACATAAACACAAAAAGCTCGCCTTTGTGCCCTTGTGTCATTTTCTTGGAAAGAGTTATCGCGTCAGTTGCCGAAATCCCCTTTGAATCGGAGATAATAAACGGTGTCATGCTATATGCAAAAGCCTTGATTATTCCCGGAACTATTAATAGCATCGACCATAACCATATGAAAACAACCATAATCACCATGCCACCGATTGAGCGCCCGAATTTATCCTCTTCAAATCCGGTAAACATTCTTTCTTTCTTTTTCCCCTGCCATAAGAGCCTGATTCCTTCATAAAATCCAACTGCGAGGGGCGGTCCCACAATTATTGGCCCCACTACCACTGCTCCGGCAAGGCTTGACAATAGCCCCACAAGCAGCATTTCGCCCAATATTGGACCGTAATTTGCGCTAAGTATTGTTTTTGCTTCGTTCTTAATCTCACTTCTTGATTTCATATTTGTCCCCTTTCGTATATTTATAATAATTCCAATTATAATTATATCCCTTTGTAATTTTATATACAATGAATAATTGTCTAATCTTTTATATTTCAGAAAAATTTCGAAAACATATTTATTACAAACTTATTTCATCACCTTTTTTAAATTATTACAGACATTTTTATATTGCTTAACCGCCTGCTTACCCTTTTTTGTTACGTCATAAACGCCTTTTTCTATCCTCTCAAACCAATCGTAATGATTGTCGTGGATAATAGGATATGTTTTTTCACCGCAGCCGAGTTCCTTGAGCTTTTTTGCGCTCATCGCTCCGTCACGTATCATATACATTGCGATAAGCAGAGCGTTTTCCCTATAGGCAGTTATCTGCTTTTCCCGAACGCTTCCGCCAACATTGTAATCTTCGCTTCGCGCCAAAAATTCCTCCATAGCGTCGGTTCGTGTTTTTCTCGCACGCCTTGATGCCTCACTCTGCTCTCGAGAAAAAGGCGAGGGAGGAAATTCCTCGGTGCATACGCCTTCGCCATTTGTATCTACATATAAAAGCCCCAGCTCCAACCGTCTTATCAAATGCAATGTTTCTTTGTACGCCTTTTTTGCTCTCTGTTTATATGTCGGCTTTGGTACCGCTATATACACCAAGTCAAATGATTTTTGCCTTTGCGCCGCCTGTGATAATAGCTTTATCCCCATCGTAATTTTCATCTCGGCGGCGACCATAACACCATCTTTTATAGCCACAACATCGCAGGATAAAATTTCCCCCTTAACGTCAAAACCGCGGGAGACAAAAAAGTCTTTCACATATTGGTACATTTCTTTTTCTAGCATATGGTTATTATACAATAATGAGAGTGTTGCGTAAAATAATTGATTTGTCTTACTTAGGTTCGAAAACAACACACAATATGTTAGAGTTTTATATTGAGAATTATCAAATGCTTATTCTTGTATTTTATCATACAGATTCGCACCAGGAATTGTTGCACGTATTCTCTCAACCAGTTGGTCTTCAAGATGAACATAGTTTTCATATAAAATCAGATTATTATTCCGCTTATCCAAATGAACTTTATTATCTGGCTCATCAAACCATGATTTTTCGCAACATTCTATCACTTTTAAACCCATACCATCTGCGTATCCTGCTTCATAATAAGCACCAGAATTATCATGAGTATAATCTGCTATTACAAATTTGCTTCTTTTTATTTCAACTATTATTTTATCTACTATGTTTCCATTATAATGTTCATCGTCTACTTTCTGTGCTTCAAATCCACACCTCTTACAAGCAGGTTTTATTGCTTCTTCGCATATCTCTTCATAATCTTTACTAAATGCCATTGCAATGAAAGCCCTATTACTGTCAATATTTGTAGTTAGCAATTGCTCAGCATGCACAAAACCACTGGTTGCCAATGAAAAGTAAAGCATATATTCGCCTGATGTAGTATCAAATTTAACATTTATCCATCCACGCTCATAAATAGCTTGAAATAACCCTAATAATTCTTCGCTATTTCTTGTATATGCTACTCCAATACGATTTTTATCACCTATTAATATATACACTTTCTTGCTAAAACCTAAGACTACATTGTAGAGTTCAACTAAAGCAAACTCTTGTCCTATATACTCATTCCTTTCATAGCAATATAAAAGTAAATTTTCTAGTTTCTGCATAGTTGTTTTTGGTTCATTTATATTCCTTAATATTTCTTGGTAATTGTATGACTCAATAATAAATGAACTATCCCTTTTATCCTTGCTCTCTTCTAAATACCCAGCTATTAAATATTTTGTTTGGTTCACCATATCCCTAAATTTTGAATCGTCATTATAATCATCCAATAAGTTTCTTTTTACAGAATATTCTCCACAGTATTTACAATCAAACACTGTGTTATGTGTATCATTTTCATTATATTTCTCTGCTTGCGAATTGCAAAAAAAGCAATTTGTTTTTTCCATAACTATCTCCTTATCATTATGGGTAATCGCCCACCATGTCTTTACTGGTTTAATTATACCACCTGCCCCCACAAAATGCCATAAATAGCAACATGGACTAATATAAAAATCCCCCCTCTTTCGAAGGGGATTTTGCTTTATAAATTATATATCTTCTCTTAAGATTCCCTCTTTTTAATCAGCTTAATCATTTCCGATATCTTTGGCGGTTTGCCATATAGCAACACGCCCATTCTGTAGATAATCGCCGCAATATATCCGATAATTATCGAAGTAACCAAAAGTGTAACTATCGCACCAATGCTTTCAAACATGGAAGGGTTTCCCATAGATGAGCGAGCCAGAAGGGCGAAAGGAGATGTCAAAGGAAACCAAGAGCAGATTTTCATAATAGTTGAATCAATGTTGCCCGAAATCATGGAAAACATTACAATCATAAATGATGCCATGGACACAAAAGTTATCGGCAAAATAGATGTGTTGATGTCCTCAGCACGGCTTGCTAGAGAGCCTATTGCGGCATACAGGAAAGCGTAGACGAAAAATCCGAGCACAAACAATATTATAGATATCACTATAGTTTCGGTAGGTATATTAAATATCGATTTAATCACATCATTCATTCCCCAATACTCGGCGTTTATATTATAAAATAATATTCCCGAGCCAATTACCAAAGTCAGTTGGCACAACGCTGCAAGCGCCGATCCAATCACTTTGCCAAACATCATTTTCACGGGCTCTACGGTGGTAACCAAAACTTCCATGGCACGCGAACTTTTCTCCGATGCGACACTTGTCGCGACAAGTTGTCCGTATATCATTATTACCATATATAAACCAAACGAAAGCACATATGTGTACATGAAAGATGAGCCTTGGTTTTTGCCTGTTTCAATAATATTAGGCTTCATCTGCGCATTTAGGACACTCAGCGCCTCGTCTGTGCTCAATCCGCTTTCGCTTAAAAGATGCGCTTTATAGTAATCAAGAAGAATGCCGTTTATTCTATACGTTGTATTGTCATTGATTCCCGTAGGCCGCGTAACCAATGTATATTGATTAACATCATCAATTATTATAATGAACTCATATTCTTCATCTTTTACCAATGCTTTAGCGCTCTCTTGGGATTCATTCACCGCTTCAACACTGTTTTCGGGAAATGCTTTGGCAATAAGCTCGATTACCTTATTATCATCATATGAAGAATTATTATTTATGCCAATGTTCGTAATTTCATCCGGCGTAGCTTGCTTGTCTTCTCTGTCAAACACATTTTGTTTGAGCATGGGAAATGACAGCACTCCGGCAATCACTATTACCATAATCAGAGTTAATATTCTAAATGGCTTGCTTTTTATTGTCTTTGCAAATTCAAATTTTAATACTACTAACAATTTTTTCATTCTCCCACCTCTTTTGAAACGCTGATGAAAATTTCATTTAATGTAGGCTTAACCACCCTGAAGCTATCAATCTCATAATTTTTAGCGGCTATAATATCCAGTATTTTGTTTCTTTCGGATTCATTTTTTAAGTGTATATCAAGATTGATATTATCAATTGAGATTCTGTCTATTATCCCGTTTGAAACTTTGTCCAAACTTTCTTTTATCTCTTTAATATCGTTTCCTGTGATATTTATATGTTTCTTTGGATATTTGTTTTTTATCTCATTTAAATTGCCCGACAACACGAGTTTTCCTTTATCCAATATTACTATTTCATCGCATATCTCTTCAATATTGCTCATCTGGTGGCTTGAAAAGATAACAATTTTCCCCTCATCAATCAATTCGTAAATGATTTTTTTCAAAGCATCCGCATTCACGGGATCAAGCCCTGAGAAAGGTTCATCCAGAATAATAACGTCGGGATCGCTTATAAGCACCGATGCGAGCTGAATCTTTTGCTGATTGCCTTTTGATAGCGTATCTAGCTTTTTGTCCAAACAATCCGTCATCTCAAACTTAGCAAGCCATTTATCTATTTCCTCAAGTGCTCGGCTTTTGCCTATTCCATTTAGCTCTGCCAGATACAAAAGCTGAGTTTTTATCACTAATTTAGGATAAAGCCCCCGCTCTTCCGGCAGATAACCAAAGCGTACGGCATTTCTGTCGATTCCTTTACCATCTAATGTGATAACTCCACTATCAGGCTTAAAAACATCCATCATCATACGCATTGTTGTTGTTTTAAACCCGCGCCATTTCGCCCCAGTAAACCGAAAACATGTCCGCTTTTAGCGCTGAATGAAACATTGTCGACTGCGATATTTTCGCCAAATGTTTTGACAATATTTTTTACTTCAATCTGCATATTTTCTCCTCCGAATATTTTTCCTTTTAATGTATCTTGAAAATATTGTATGCGTTTATGTGATTATATAATATTCTGTTATTTGCACACACCTATCAATCTGCGTTTTGTCGTATTGCGCCGCCCAAAACCTTAATTATGCGAAGCAACGCAAAATAACTTGGGTTTCACTTAGCAGTACATCTCCCATAATCTCAAGGGAGGAAAACAATTATGACTTCGCTGTTTTCATCATAAATATATTTTAAATTATATAATTCAGCTGTCTTTTATAAGTTTCGATGCCACATCAGGCACAAATTTCTGGTTTTGATATGGTGTTCTTTTATATTTGCTTTCTTTTTCAACAGGAGGTAGCTTTGCAGGTTTTTGCGTTAAATCCTGATATTCAAACATGGAAAGCAAATGACTGATGCAATTTATTCTCGCATGTTTTTTAATATCCGCTTCAACAACGTTCCACTGTGAAAAATCCGTATCGGTACGCTCAAACATTATATCTTTTGCTTTGGAATATTCATCCCATCTGTCTCTTGACGCGATGTCAATTGAGCCTAATTTCCATCTTTTTGTTATATCATTGTTTCGCGCCTGCAGTCTTTTTTCCTGTTCTTCCTGGCTGACTGAAAACCAATATTTAATCAGAATAATTTTAGAATCAATAATAAGCTTTTCAAATCTCGGGCAATCCCTTAAAAACATTTGATATTCTTCTTCGCTGCAAAAGTTCATAACTTTTTCAACACCCGCTCTGTTATACCAACTGCGGTCGAAGATAACCATCTCACCATTTGAGGGGAAATGAGTAATATATCGCTGGAAATACCATTGTGACGTTTCGCGCTCTGATGGAACGGGAAGAGCCACCACTTTGCATACTCTGGGGTTTAGCGCCTGAGTTATGCGCTTTATTGTGCCGCCCTTGCCCGCCGCGTCACGCCCTTCAAAAACGACTATTACCTTGAGCTTTTTTTGCTTTATCCACGACTGAAGTTTTATAAGCTCCAGCTGCAATCGCGCAAGCTCATTCTCGTATACTTTTTTTTGAAATGGTATTTTTTTTTGCTCATGGTATGCTCCCCTCAAAATTATTTATTTTATTATTATATCATGTTTTTTGGCAATACATACCATGCCTAAATAAACCCATAAAAAAACCCTTTTTCAAAGAGTCGTAGAGACCTTAATTCAGGGAGCTGTATATGTGAAATTATATGATGTCTGTGTACAAGCATTCCCTGAAGCATCAAATGCGCTATTTGCTTTTAGTACGATTGCTGTGTTTACCGTGTCTCCCAAGGATAAACCGCTATAAGCAACTGTAATTGATACATTATTACCTGAATGTGAAACAGTAAAAGTGGGGCTACCATTATCAGCACTAATGATAAAACATGAAGCATTTAAAATTCCGGAACCGTTTGGTGTAGAATATACAGGTTTGCTAAAGGTTGCTGTAACCGTATTTGCCGTATGAGCAAAACTAACCGTTGGCATTACATGCTTTGTATTTTCTTTGCTTACTTTTTTATGTTCTTGTATTTTTTCAATAATCAAATCCGCAATTTTAGCTTCATTTGTTTCAATATAATAAATGATATCTTCATCTAATCCTGGCAGGCTAACATTCTTATCTAAATATATCGGAATCAAGCAGTCTTCTTTCCTGCTCATAGCTACTTTCGCTTCATTCATTGGATCATCTTTTACAATATAATCTTTTGATACTAAAAGCGCTACAAATAAACTTTCTTTCTTAAACACCCTATAAAAACTTATATCTTTATCTTTTCCTACTAATTTAGATTGATAATCCGGTGCATAAAAAACGTTTATTTCTTCTTCTTTTAATATTTTGTTCACTCTTTTTACAATATTAATATCTTCACTCGCATAAGATAAAGCAACATCATATTTATAATTACTCATATTATCTCCACTCAACATTTGTTTTATTGTAACATATTATTTCAATTTTTCCATGTGTCTCTAATATTGCATATTTAAAAAACAAAAAGACCGCTTTCGCGGCCGAGTATAAATATCTTTAGCTATTTTTACCCTCGTCCGTTTCCCCTACTATAGACGAGGCTTTATTTGATAGAGTTTTTGCCAGCTTGTTGCCCAAAAGACCGGCTAGCACCCCTACAAATACTTGTATTTCTATATCCTTCATAACATTTGTAATTGTGACGCTTCCTATTGAAATTTCTATCGCCGCGACTCTCAAGAATGATAAGAACACAACACTCGTCACGCCGACAAAAATAAGCCTTAACCAGTTTTTCAACATATCTTTTTCGATAAGCACAAGGTCTTTAAACACAAGAACCTCTTTTTTAACTATGCAAGATATCCATGCTCCGACCATTGAGCCTGCAAATACAAACAAATAAGGATGTATTTCATTTCCCACAAGGAATTTCAGAAACTTTGTCTGTCCCGCAGAGACTTCACGAAGCAAAAATCCCAAAGCAACCATTGCCACCGCATATATCAAAGCCCAAAATCCCATATTTTTAATATGATCGTTTTTTACTCTACTGCCTTCGTTTATAAGCATTTCATCTTGAAGTTTGTCCAGTGCTTTTTCAGCGAGCTTCGTTTGCACATTTTCAATGGATAAGCCAACCTTCGCAAGCGAAATTAATTGACTAAAATAAATGTCCTTAGGCTTGGTTAGAGCCAACATTTTGTTTGATTTTTCTTTGGTTTCTTCTTTTACGGTTTCTTCTGTGCCCTCTTTTGGTTTGTCGGGATCAAGCCTTGGAGCTTCTTCCTTTTTCTCATCATCAGGCTTTACGCTCTTTATGCCTACGGAATAATCTTGCTCATTATATATTGAAGCAAGCATAAAGCTCATGTTTTTTTCTGGTTGCGCTCCGACGACCCTCCTTCCCGGTTCGGAGTCTTCCCCTTCTACAGATTGCTCTACAGCGCTAGAGCTTTCTTCTTCGCCCGCTTCCTCTTTTTTCTTTTTTTTCTGGGGTTTTTCTTCCCGAATGGCTTTTATTATGTCTGCCGTTTCTTCTATCCTTGCGCATAGCTCGATTTGATTGCTTGGAATATCTTCCTCGCTGCTTCTTGGAATAAACACAATGTCGTACTCTATCTGATTATTTACCTCTACCTTAAAACAACCTTGCGCCATAATAATTCTCCTTTCAATTAGTTACGGCTTTTTATGCGGCCTGTGAGCAACAGGATTTCTTATTGATCTGTGTAAATCGTGCATATTGTATTTAACATCGAATTGATCTTGTTTACCTAATTTGCTATTTTTCTGATGTGATTTGTCGTTTTTCTTGTCGAGTTCTTCTTTTGGTTTACGCGAGTCATCAGTCAACATAACAATGCTCCTCTCATGCTACATTAATCACTCCACCTCAACTTTTCAATTATAATACTTTGATAAATAAAAATCCATTCCTAATATCTATTCTTCAATCAATGTTTTGAGTAGATTGAAAAAAACTTCCGCTCTATATTTTTCCTTCCAAGGCGTATGTCCGCACTTATCCATCAGAATAAATTCAAAATCAACTCCGTAATCATTGAGTACATCCTGTACTCCTTCAAAAGGATGCGGGTCATTCTTTCCGTGGATAAAAGTTATTTTGCACTTTATCTTATTTGCCATTTCAAGCAGCTTTCCGGATTTTCGAAGCTCAACGGCTTCCGGCCACTCATTTTCATATATATGCGGCTGAGTGGGGAGCGGCTCTTCTTTATACAGGTTGTCCGCTTCGCAATACGTGTCGGTTTTTGACATCAGTCTTCCAAATGCAGAAAATTCTTTTTCTGCAAGCTTTTCTGTATTCAGTTTTTGCATCAAGACATTGATTTCCCGTCTTTCTTCTTTACTAAGGTTTTGCAGCCTTATTTTCATCATATCCTTGGTGTATCTCTCATCGAAAGGGCCACTTCCGACAAGTATTATATGCCTTACCATCTTCGGATATTTCGCGGCGAACATCCAGGCCAGCCACGCTCCCCACGAATGCCCAATGAGTACAAAAGGCGGCGCAAAATCTCTGAGCTGATTATAAAGCTCATCAAGCTGCCCAGCAATGCTGTCTGCTGACTGTAAAGGCTCGATTACCCCAAAGTTATCTTTTAACCCATTTGCCACAGGCACCATGCCCCCGGGTGCTCCGGGGCCTCCGTGAATCACAGCTATATTGTAAGGCGGATTGCCATATATCCTAACGTTATCCATAAAATCATTATATATCAAAACGCTGACTTTTTGCATTATTAGCAGGAACTGCTTTGTTTTTATCTATTAAAGTTTCTCGCCTTTTCGCTCATTTTTTCTATTTTCCCAACAAATTCCACCATGTCTTCCGAGCTCAAATCTGCCATAACAAAATTCATCCATTTGTCATTTATCTCCTGTATGAATTGGTAAAATTCTTTCCCTGCATCAGTCAAATATAGTTTTTTTGCTCGTTTATCTTTTTGAGACTGAACAATTTTTACGTATCCCTTTTTCACCATCTTTTTTACCGAGCGCGCAATAGCAGCTTTATCAATCACCAAACTTCTTGATATTTCTTCTTGGGTTATCCCCTCATTTTCGCCTATATTGACTAAAAAAATGCTGTCTGAAAACGAAAGTTCTGAATCTGATAATGAATTTGAAATATAGCTTAAAAATGTTCGGTTAAGCACTCCAAAAGATCTGATTGTTCTGATATTATCCATTTTGATATCTCCCTTTTACTATTTAAAAAAGTATGTGCATAAAATTATTTATCCAAGAAAAAATCTTCAAGTATTTTTACAAACTGCTCCGGATTTTCCAAGTTTATAACATGACTTGAATCTACTCGCATAATTTCTCCGCTCTTTAAAAGTGAAGCCGCCAGGTCTGCTTGCTGCTCACTCATAGCGCCATTTAAAGTTCCATTTTCCATGATTTCAAAATTCGCATGCAAAAGCAAAACTGGACACTCTATACTTTCCAATGCTTCTTTATGAGAAAATCCATTATTCCACGTTCCATCGTAAAAAGCTGTGCCAAACCTAGGGTCATAGTAATTTAAACCTCTAAGCATCTCTTGAACCGAAGCTGGTACAAAGGCTATTTCAACAGGTCTTTCGGGATTTGACTTTTTATAGCTATTCACTGCAAACTCAATCAACTGTTGCGAAATAGGTCCTGTATATCTTTTAAAAAACTCTGTGCTGTTTGTTATCCAATAACCTAAAAAATCCCCCTTATATCCTTCTTGAACAGCGTTGAAACTTGTGGTGAAAGCTTTATAGGCGATAGTATTTTTGATTTCGGGATATTCCGCAGAAAACAGTGGCGGATCTTCCAATACTACAGCTTTAATCAAATCCGGTTCATTGGCCGCAAGCCATGTGGTCAAAAGTCCTCCCGACGAATTTCCTGTCGCAAATACCGGTTCTTGAATCACCGTTTGAATAAAAACTGCCAAGTCCTCTCCTATTTGGTCTGCGCTCATCGTATAGTCATCCGGATAAGTAGTTTTACCATGCCCGGGATAGTCCACTGCAAAAACATGAAAGTTTTGGGCGAGCTGCGGAAAAACTTTGGAATATGTATACCAATCAAGAAGCTGAGCGTGTAGCAAAAGAAGTGCTGGCCCGTTGTTGGGTCCTTCGGCATAATTAAAGGTAACATTCCCCACTTTAGCTGTTTTTTCCATAACTCCCGCGTCCGCCATCGCACTATCTGATGGGTTTTTATAATTTACGAGATATACGTACCCAATAATAAATATCAGCAGTAAAATAAGCAGTAAAATACCCATAATAAATAAAGTAATTTTAAGCTTAGAATCTAAAAAACTATGATTATACATAATTGCCCCTTTAGCAAACATTTAGTTGACTTAGTCAATTATATTACTCTTCATTTTATTAGTCAACTTTGTTAATGAGTTTGAATATTTCCTTCAGGCTTTGCTCTTGCTTGATAATTTTCCAGCATAAAAAATGCCCCCTTTTCAGGGGGCCAAGTGGGGTATTGGACTATCTAAAATCAATCAAGCAAATTCTCAGCTATCTGTGCCAGCCTTATAAATTCAGCGCGATATCCGCTCTCGTCATAACCCCTGCCTTCTTTCGCCAAAGTGATTACGTCATCCATATCACCGTCGCAATATTCCGACTCTTTAAGCAGCATCGCAAACTCCGCGACAGCCGACGAGAAAAGGAAATCATCCGAAGGATTATTTGTAATATCGTCATCTGTCACAGCGCGCTCGATATTTTCTTCGCTGGTGTCGCTGTCGGGCTGTTTGTATTTTGTTTTCACATAAAGCCACTCATAATCCATAGGTCCGTCAGATTCCGATATCGTTTCATCATTTTCGCCATATCTTAGCGGATCTACTTTGGGTGTAGCCCCCTGAGGAACGATTTCGTAAAGCACAGTCACACTGTGGCCCAAGCCCATTTCGCCCGCGTCCTTTGTGTCATCGTTAAAGTCCTCGTCGTTTAGCCGCCTGTTGTCATATCCTATCAGTCTATAGGCCAAAACGTTGGCAGGATTAAACTCAATTTGAACCTTCACATCTTTTGCAAGAGTATATACGGTGGACGCCATCTCTTCCACCAGCACTTTGTTTGCTTCCTGCGCGGAATCGATATAGCTGTAGTTTCCGTTTCCCTTGTCGGCCAAAAGCTCCATCTTGCTGTCTTTAACATTACCTGAACCAAAGCCAAGCATGCTTAAATATATTCCTTCGTCACGCTTGTTTTCGATAAATCTTTCAAGCTCGTCTTCTGATGATATTCCAACATTGAAGTCGCCGTCAGTCGCCATGATGATGCGATTATTGCCACCTTCGATAAAATATTCCTCGGCAATCTCATAAGCCATTTCCATAGCAGCTCCTCCTGCTGTGGACCCACCGGCATGAAGCCTATCGATTTCGCGCTTGAGCTTGCTCTTGTCGCTTCCTGAAACGCCTTCGGCTATAGCCGACACTTTGCCCGAATAAGTTACAATCGATATTGTATCCTCATCACTTAAGTTATCCACCAACATTTTAAATCCACTTTGTAAAAGCGGCAACTTATCAGAGCTATCCATAGAGCCGGAAACATCAATTAAGAAAACAAGATTTGACGGTGGGAGTTCACTTTTATCCAAATCTTTAGCGTTTATGCCTATCATGACAAGATAGTTTTCTTCTTCCCATGGACATTCGGCCATTTCAACGTTTATCGAATAGGGGTCTTTC
The DNA here is from genome assembly GCA_963675575.1 of Christensenellaceae bacterium. Taxonomy (GTDB): domain Bacteria; phylum Bacillota; class Clostridia; order Christensenellales; family UMGS416; genus JAGLOK01. The sequence continues at coordinate 659,210 of OY776378.1, read as the reverse complement.
CAATTCGGGCTGTCATAGTCATAGTCAAAGTAATTAATGCACTCTTCCACACGCACGGCGTCAGGATTGGGAAGCTGTCCGTCATTTAAGAACCTTCTGATGTTGGCGTAGGACGCGGTATCCACATCAATTGAAAATGTGGAGAGCGGCACCTGATTCGCGTAATAGAAAGGGCTTTCGGTAAATTCTCCGTATTCTTCATTGTTTGAGTTATAATTATCTTGAGCCGGCTGCGAATAAGGCATTAGCCCTTCTTCGGCCTCACTTTGATATCGCGACGTTTCTCCCACCATGGGAAGTTCCCGCGGGGCTTGGGTTGCCTGTATGGCAACTTCAGATTTTTCATTAACGCTACTCTCGTCTTTTGCCTCATTGCTGCATGAGCATAGCATTGTCACCGCCATCAAAAAAGCAATTATTGTAATAGTTAACTTCTTCATAAGCTTACCTCTTTCTCAAATCGTTTTTATAATGTCTTCCAATAAGTAAGACGAGACAAAAAGGGGAAAAGTTCCATTTGTGAAATACTTTTTTCTCAATTGAATAAAAAGTAAAACACTAAAGTTTTTTGACATTTATTTAAATTGGTATAAAATTTAGTGTATATATAAAAGTTCCTAATTTTTCGTTAGCATTTTGTTAACTTTTAACCATTGTTAAATAATTAACAAAAAGTTAATGCAAATCTTTTATCTTTATGATATATTGTCTTGAGAAATTTTTAACAATCTTTTTGATCTTTAATTTTAAGTTTATATAAGGAGGCATTTATATGTCAGAGAAGCAGAAGTTTGAAAAGCTTGCGACATTCATCGAAGAAAACAAAACCATTAACGGCCCACTCATGCCCGTCATGCAGTATGCACAAGATGTTTTTGGATATCTTCCAATTGATGTACAGCAAGCAATCGCCGAGGGGTTGAACGTCCCCATGACCAAGGTTTACGGCGTGGCAACATTTTATTCGCAGTTTGTTCTAGAAGAACAGGGCGAGAACATCGTCAGCATGTGCATGGGCACAGCCTGCTATGTCAAGGGCGCCCAGCGCATCTTGGACACGCTTGAAGAAGAGCTTGGAATAAAAGAAGGCCAAACCACATCGGATAAAAAATTCACTTTATCCGGCACACGCTGTCTGGGTTGTTGCGGTTTAGCCCCAGTCATGATGATTGGCGATGACGTCTATGGGCAATTAAAATCGGAACAAATCCCAGGCATTTTAGCAAAATACTATGAGCAAGGAGCAAAACAATGACTACTATACAAGAAATAAAAAAAGTTAAAACCGCTTCCTTGCACAAAAATTTCTTTGAAGGCAATTCAAAGGGAACACGAGTCGTTGTCGGAATGGCAACATGCGGGCAGGCAGCCGGAGCTAAAAAAGTTCTCAACGTTTTAGAGGAAAAAGCAAAAGACAACGAGAATGTGAATATAAAAATGACAGGTTGTATAGGCACATGCAGACTTGAGCCTTTGGTTGAAGTATATCAAAATGGGCAGCGAACCACTTATGTTTGGGTGGATGAAGAAAAAGCGGCACAAATATATGAAAAGCACGTTTTAGGCGGAAAGCCGATCGAAAAATATACAGTCGGAGCGGCAGAAAAAGAAAACGCACAAAGTATTGAAGAAATTAGTTACTATAAGCGCCAAACTCGCGTTTTGCTAAAAAATTGCGGAGTTATTAACCCTGAAGATATTGAAGAATATATCGCAATGGGCGGATATGAGGCTCTCCACAAGGTGCTTAACACAATGGAACCCACCGACGTTATCAACACATTGCTTGACGCTGGTCTTCGCGGACGCGGGGGCGGCGGATTCCCAACGGGTCTCAAATGGAAATTCGCTCTTGGCAGCACAGGTCAAAAATATGTCATCTGCAACGCTGACGAAGGAGACCCAGGCGCTTTCATGAACCGTTCGGTCTTAGAGGGCGACCCTCACGCCGTACTTGAAGCGATGACAATTGCAGGCTTCACAATCGGCGCTACAATCGGTTATATATATATCCGCGCTGAATATCCTGTTGCGGTTAAAAGACTTGAAATCGCAATTGAACAGGCGCGCGAAAAAGGCTTGCTCGGCAAGGGCATTCTTGGCACTGATGTGGATTTCGACCTTGAAATCCGTTTGGGCGCAGGCGCGTTCGTATGTGGAGAAGAAACATCTCTTATAGCCTCAATTGAAGGCGAGCGCGGCGAACCAAGGCCAAAGCCGCCTTTCCCGGCGCAAAAAGGCGTGTTTGGAAAACCGACCGTTATAAACAACGTTGGCACCTTCGCAAACATACCTCAGATTATAGTAAAAGGTGCTGAATGGTTTGCTTCCATGGGAACCGAAAAGTCAAAGGGCACAAAAGTATTCGCATTGGGCGGAAAGATAAACAACCCCGGCCTTGTAGAAGTACCGATGGGTACATCGCTTCGCGATATTATATATAAAATGGGCGGAGGTATCCCCGACGGCAAAGCGTTCAAAGCCGCTCAAACAGGCGGACCTTCCGGCGGATGTATTCCACCCGAGCATTTGGACACACCTATAGAATATGATTCTCTTGGCAAAATAGGCACTATGATGGGTTCAGGTGGTCTTATAATAATGGACGAAGACAACTGCATGGTGGATATCGCCAGATTCTTCCTTGACTTCACCGTTGATGAATCCTGTGGAAAATGCGTACCCTGCCGTATAGGAACAAGAAGAATGCTTGAAATATTGAACAAAATTGCCGAAGGCAAAGGCACTGAAGCGGATCTTGACCGCTTAGAGCAGTTGGGTAAAACAATAAAAAGAACAGCTCTTTGCGGACTGGGACAAACAGCTCCGAACCCTGCGCTTTCAACGCTTCGCTATTTCAAGGACGAATATTTGTCGCATATTAACGATAAGACTTGTCCTGCAAGCGTATGTAAAGAACTTCTTTCAATCGTAATATTGGAAGACAAGTGCATTGGCTGTGGTCTATGCGCAAAACGCTGCCCAACCGATGCAATATCAGGCGAAGTCAGACAACCGTATGTAATCGATCAGGAAAAATGCATCAAATGCGGACTATGTTTTGCCGGATGTAAGTTCGACGCAATCGCGAAAAGATAAGGAGAAACAACATGAGCAATATGATTTCATTGACAATAGATGGCGTCAAAGTGGAAGTGCCCAAAAGCACAACCGTTTTAAAAGCCGCAAAAAAAGCAGGGATTGATATACCCACCCTCTGCTATCTCGAAGGAATAAACCAAATCGGCTCCTGCCGCCTATGCGTGGTAGATGCCGGCACAAACTCACTTCTAGCGGCATGCACTTTGGTCGCAGAAGATGGTATGAACATCAAAACAAATACTATGGAAATCCGCGAGGCGAGAAAGCTTAACCTTGAGCTTATACTTTCAAACCATGACCGCGAGTGTCTTTCATGCGCAAGAAACCAAACTTGCGAACTTCAAAAGCTTTGTAATGAGCTTGGAGTAGACGATATATGGTATGAGGGTGAAAACATTGACTTCAAATATCCCCTCGACTACACCTCTCAAGCCTTGGTGCGCGACCCCAACAAGTGCATACTTTGCCGCAGATGTGTCGCCGCATGCGAAACCATACAGGGCATTGGCGTTATAGGCCCTACAGAGCGTGGATTTAACACAATAGTTGAGCCGGTATTCGGAAAATCCATTGGCGAAGTAAACTGCATTAACTGCGGCCAGTGCGTACAAGCCTGCCCGGTTGGCGCGCTTACAATAGCTGACGCCACAAAGCAAGTATGGGAAGCCCTAGCTGACCCTGAAATGCATGTGGTTATTCAGACAGCCCCCGCAGTTCGCGCCGCTTTGGGCGAATCGTTTGGCATGCCAATTGGCACAAGAGTCACAGGCAAAATGGTCGCCTCTTTGCGCAGACTTGGTTTTGACAAAGTATTTGACACAGACTTTGCCGCCGACCTTACAATAATGGAAGAAGGCACAGAGCTTATAGGCCGCCTTACAAATGGAGGAGTTCTTCCAATGATTACCTCTTGTTCGGCTGGCTGGATAAAATACATGGAGCACAACTACCATGACTTTATTCCAAATATGTCAACCTGCAAAAGCCCCCAGCAGATGATGGGTGCAATTATCAAAACATACTACGCTGACAAAAATGATATCAATCCTGAAAAGATTTACTCAGTATCAGTCATGCCTTGTTCGGCCAAGAAGTTTGAAGCACAACGTCCTGAGATGGGCAATGACGTTGACGCTGTTATCACCACCCGCGAACTCGCGCGTATGATAAAGCAAGCCGGACTCAACTTCAAAAACCTTCCTGATGAGGAATACGACCCCGTGTTGGGCGACTCAACAGGTGCTGCCGTACTATTTGGAGCAACAGGCGGAGTAATGGAAGCTGCCTTGCGGACAGTATATGAAGTTGTGACTAAAAAACCTCTTGAAAATATAAACTTCAATGAAGTTCGAGGCATGGCAGGAATCAAAGAAGCCACAATCGACCTTGACGGGCTTGAAGTTAAAGTAGCTATCGCCCACGGCACCAAGAACGCACAAAAACTTCTAGATGCGATAAGAGCCGGTGAAAAAGAATATCACTTCATCGAGATTATGGCTTGCCCAGGCGGCTGCATTAACGGAGGTGGACAGCCGGCTCTCAGCAATGATATCCGTATGGAATGCAATCCGATTGCGCTTCGCACCAAAGCACTATATGACGAAGATGAAGCTAAAGTTATAAGGAAATCACACGAGAATCCTTCAATAACAAAAATCTACGAGGAATTTTTGGGCGAGCCAAACGGCAAGAAGTCACACGAATTGCTTCATACAAAATACATCAACAGGGACAAGTTTCAAACCGAAGCTTGAACTTAAATTAAAGAGTGTAAAACCGCCGCTTAATGCGGCGGTTTTGCTATATCCTAGAAAATTTTGCATTTAATATGTTTATAAAATAGCGTATAATAAATTGGGGTGATAAAAATGAAAAAAATATTAATAGCTCTTCTTGCATTTACTCTTGTCCTTTCTATATCGGCTTGTTTAAACGACCCATTTTCTCCGGCGGATCAAACGACTGCACCTGTGTCAACTCCTACATCTACACCTGTCGCGAACACAGCAACGCCTGTTCCGACACCCACACCTACAATGGTTCCAACGCCCACCTCTACTCCGACACCGTCACCAACACCAGCTCCTACAGCTACGCCCATAGCTCCCACTAATGTGCTTACATCGGGAACAAACGTTTATGCTTCTGGCGGCGGTCAGGGAACAATTAATTTTGATTTGGACGGGGACGGAACCGATGATGTGATAACTTTCACATTTATAGGTTATGGCGGTCCTGTGCCAACAGGCGCAATAAATCTTTCAACTCCCATTTTAAATATGATGAATTATGATATTTATCAATGCAATCTCGAAGTCAACGGGCAGCCTATTATAATTCAAGGCGATATGATGGCAGGGCTTATTATCATAGGCGATATTGACACTGTCGATTCACAATATGAAATTATGATTCCGGAATTCGGCCCCAGCGACGACCCACAAACAACCTTTGTGGCATATAACGGTATTGCACCACTAAACATAGGAAAGCTATATCAGAATCCCCTATTTGGCCTCAAAGTCGATGGGAATAAAATCATAACAGGCAAAAAACGAGGTGCAAAGCTTCACACTTGGTTTTATGACGCGAAATATCGATTGGCAGGAGGACTTATAAAAGAAATCAAGGAAGACGGGCTGGTATTTATGAACACTTCCGTTACCGCCAAGGTTAACTTGCCCCTTCAGATGTCTCCCACAGACTCAACCCCGGCATATACTCTTTCACCGGGAGAACACGCAAAAATTACTTGGACAGATGATGAAAAATGGTTTTGTGTAGAAAACTCGGGAGGACTTAAAGGTTGGTTTCAAATTACAGGATTCTACACAATAAACGGTTTACCGGCAACAGATGTCTTTGATGGGCTTTTAATGGCGGACTAAAAAATGCTTTTGTTAATATATAGTTCACAGTTATCACACAATTAGTTAATAATATGCGCTTATTATCAATAGTGTAATAGTTTCTTACTTCATCCTCCTTCTTCTAATAAACCACATAAATTTTATGTGGTTTATTTACTTCCCCAAAATTATTTGAAGGAATCCGAAATTATGTATTTTCACATCTTGGCCAAAAGTTTTTTTGGCGTCAGAATATTATTGGCTGCATCACAGGCTTTTTCAGAAAAATTATTTGTGTTTTTATCAGATGAATCTTTTTTTATCAGCATAAACGGAGCCGCCTGCCTTCCGTGGCCACCGGTATCTGAGAAAGTATAATGGTCTGACGCAATAACTAAAGAATATTCTTCTTTTAGACCGTCCAGTTTTTCAGCAAACTCTCGAACGAATATCTTATCAATTTTTCCAAGCGCCTCAGCCTTTTCTTTTGGCAAAAGCTCATGTGATAAATCGTCAAGCTCTTGTATGTGAAGATAAATAAAATCCGCATCGGAATCCAGAGATTTTAATGCGGCGCTGAGTTTATCCGCCAAAAAGCTTTCAAATCCGGTTCTTTCGTGTATTGATACACACTCAATCTCAAGCAGTTTTGCTATTCCCCTCATGAGTGTCGTCTCAGAAAGGATTAATTTTTTATCGCTTGTTTTGGTGTTGGAAGTGTCGGGAGCAACGGAAGCCCCCCAAAACCAAATCCCGTTTGCCTTTGTATTGTTTCCTTCTTTTAAAATATCATACGCTTCCCTTAGAATCTTAATATACGACTCATACGTTTTATTTCCGTTTAAAAAATTGCTGATAGGCTGACCTATGATATCATGCGGCGGCATAAATCCAAGCTTTGCATAATCCTCTGTTTTATCTTTTAACATCAAAATATTCCTGAACGAATCTGTGTTGATAAGCTCTGACCCCGCTCCGAAAAGCTGCTCGTTAAGTTTTTTGACCAACGGCCTTGCATCTTCTGTTTCAATATCGTGCGCGCTGTAGCTTTCAATTACGCCATCTTCAAAGCTTTCGCCTTTAAAGGTCACCAAATTTGTGCGGATGTAAAGACGGTCGTCATAGACGGGGATGTTCGCTCCCGCCGCCTCAATGACAGCTCTGCCTTTATATATTTCAGCAGATGTATATCCCAGCAAATTTAAATTGGCCACGGCGCTTCCGGCTTCTTCCCCATCGGGTATGGTTTGAACGCATCCCGCTTCGGCTTTTTTAAACAATCTATCTAAATTAGGCGTATCCGCGTACTCCAAAGGTGTTTTACCGCCTAAAACCTTTTGAGCTCTGTCCGCCATTCCATCCAATATCAATACGATTTTTTTCATTTTTATTCCTTTATGTCTTTAAAATTATTGTATAATTATATAATTAAGTTAAGTATTTATCAACAAAAAGGAAAGCTATATTTATTAAAGCTGAATCAAATATTTTTTTGTTTAAATATATGATTATAGATCGCAAAAAGCAGCTAAATTAGCAAATAAAAACAATCTCCGCTTTATAAATGTGAATTGAAATATGTCCGAGTATAACGTATAATCAAATCTGAATTTAATAAATGTTAGGATTGAAAATGAAAATTTCTCAAAAATTCAAAACTGATAAAATCAAATCTCTTTTTAATGAATTGTACCAAACATCCGCAGACAAAGCTCCCGAAAGATATTCTTTACTGGATAGCCTGTTTAAAGAAAAATACAGAAATGAAGAATATCGGGTTTTTTCAGCGCCGGGAAGAAGCGAAATCGGCGGTAACCATACAGACCATAACCATGGACGCGTGCTGGCGGCGGCGGTCACATGCGACACAATATGCTTCGCAAGAAAAAGAGACGACAAAATTGTGCGGCTTCTGTCTTACGGATATGATGCCGAATTCATGGTTGATTTATCGGAGCTTGAAGTAGACAAATCCGAATACGACACGACGAACGCGTTGATTCGGGGAGTCGCGGCAGGTCTTTCCAAACACGGATACGAACTTTGCGGGTTTGACGGATATGTCCACAGCACAGTGCTCTCAGGCTCGGGTCTTTCTTCATCAGCTGCCTTTGAGGTGCTAATGGTCAAGGTCATAAGCTCTTTGTGCGGATATGAAGTGGACGAAGTTGAAAGAGCGATAATATCACAGTTCGCAGAAAACAAATATTTTGGAAAACCCAGCGGTCTTATGGACCAAATTGCGTCTTCTGTCGGGTCGCTTATTGCGATTGATTTTAAAGATCCGAAAAATCCCGTTGTTGAGAAAGTTAATTATGACTTCTCTGAAAAAGGATATAATCTGGTAATCACAAACACAGGCGGAAGTCATGCGGATTTAACCCATGACTACGCCACCATCCCGATAGAAATGAGGTCTGTAGCCGAAAAATACGGCAACGCTGTTTTAAGGGATGTAAGCCCCGATGAATTTCAAAAAGACCTTAACTCCTTAAGAAAAATACTTCCCGACAGGGCTTTGCTTCGCGCGATGCATTTTTTTGGTGAAAACGAACGAGTGGGAAATCAAATCGCAGCTATAAAAAAAGATGATATAAAAAGCTTTTTACAGATGGTGGTTGATTCAGGCGAAAGCTCATACAAAAAACTTCAAAACATATATGCGGGTGAAGAAGAACAGGGATTGGCTATAGCACTTAATGCGGCTGAGGAAATTTTAAAAGGAGCGGGCGCATGGCGTGTTCACGGCGGAGGCTTTGCCGGAACTACACTCGCCTTTGTGCCTCATGAACTGCTTGGAGCTTATGCAAACAAAATGGACGAAATATTCGGTGACGGTTCGGCGGCGGTTTTGGGCATCAGAAACTGCGGAGCTGTTGAAATTGAAATATAGGAGAAAAAAATGTATTTAATAAAGAACGCTAAAATAATGACAATGGCAGATAAACAATATGACTGCGGTGATATATTGATAAAAGACGGAAAGATCGCTGAAATAGGCGAAAACATTTCATCTCCAAAGGATGCAAAAATAATTGACGCAAAAGGATTGTGGGCGCTTCCGGGCTTTATTGACGCTCACTGCCATGTGGGCATCATGGAAGACAAAATGGGCTTTGAGGGCGAGGATGTAAATGAAGCGGTAGAGCCTGTTTCTCCGGAACTTCGTGCAATTGACGCTATAAATCCTGCCGATTATTCTTTCAAAGAGGCGTACGAACACGGCGTCACAACAGCCTGCACAGGCCCGGGCAGCGCAAATGTAATAGGCGGTCAGTTTGCGGCGATAAAAACATATGGCATACGTGTCGACGACATGATAATCAAACACCCCCTTGCGGTTAAAGCCGCATTCGGAGAAAACCCCAAACATGTATATAATAATCTGGAGAAAAGCCCTTCAACCAGAATGGCGACAGCAGCACTGCTAAGGCAAACGCTGGTCGAGGCCAGAGAATATAAAAAGAAATTAGACGCGGCGGATATCAATGAAGAGGAAAAAATGCCCGAGCGTGACTTGGCTATGGAGATAATGGTTGAGCTTCTTGAAAAAAAGCTATATATGAAAGCTCACTGCCATCGGGCGGATGATATTTTTACCGCGATACGCATTGCCAAAGAGTTTGATATTGATTATACCATCGAGCATTGCACCGAAGGCCATCTTATAGTCGATATATTGAAAAAAGAAAACGCCAAATGTATCTTGGGTCCACTTCTTTCTGCGCGTTCTAAGATAGAACTTTCAAATCTTACATTCAAAGCACCAGGGATATTTGAAAAAGCGGGCATGAAATTCGCGCTTATGACAGACCATCCCGTTATACCTCTCCACTTTTTACCTGTGTGCGCGGCAATCGCGGTGCGGGAGGGATGCAGCGAAGACACAGCGCTTAAAGCAATCACCATCTACGCAGCCGAAATTGCGGGCATTTCTGACAGAGTGGGGTCACTTGAAGTGGGCAAGGATGCGGATATTGCTTTGTTTGACACACATCCTTTGGACTTTAAATGCCACACTAAAAAAGTGTTTATAGACGGTGAAATCGTATACGATTCAGACAAAGAAGAATAAGGAGATATAATGTCACAATCCAAAGAATCAATCACTATAGAAAAACTAATCCAGTTTGCGTTAAGCAAAGGGTTAATAAAAGATATAGATGCAATATATTCTCGCAACCTTCTAATAGATTTAATGCAGGCGGATTCCCCGCTTGAAGAAACATTCGAATTTGAAACGCCCGAAACCGCGGCCGTAATATTAAGCGAGCTTTTAGACATAGCGGTGGAAAAAGGAATCATTGAAGACAGCGTTACAGAGCGCGACTTATTTGACACGCGCCTTATGAACGCCGTCATGCCCCGCCCATCCGAAGTTTCCGAGAAGTTCCACTCGCTCAAATCCCATTCGGCAATTGATGCAACCGATTGGTTTTACAAATTAAACAATGATTGTGAATATATACGCCGAGGCAGAATCGCCAAAAACATCAAATGGACATACGCGGACGATAAGTACGGCGAGCTTGAAATAACGATTAATCTCTCTAAGCCGGAAAAAGACCCAAATGAAATAAAAAAGCTTCTCACAATGAAAAAATCGGGGTATCCCTCATGTATGCTGTGCAAAGAAAACATGGGCTATGCCGGAAGGTATGACCACCCGGCGCGCCAAACATTGCGCATTATTCCTCTCACACTGAATGAAGAGATGTGGTATATGCAGTATTCCCCTTATGTTTATTTTAATGAACACTGCATAGTGCTTAAAAGCGAGCATTCTCCGATGAAAATTAACCGAAATACACTGGTGCGCCTTACAGAGTTCGTTGAACAGCTACCGCATTATTTTTTGGGCTCTAATGCGGGTCTCCCCATAGTGGGCGGCTCCATCTTAAACCACGATCATTATCAAGGCGGCAGAGCGAATCTGCCTATGGCTAAAGCTCCGATAAAAACTCAGTTGAAGATTAAAGATTTCCCTGAAGTTGAAGCTGGCATAGTAAACTGGCCCATGAACTGCATACGCCTTACATCGCCGGATAAAGAAGATTTGATTGAAGCGGCAAATCACATGCTTGTATCATGGGAAACCTATTGCGACGCAAGCCTCGGCGTTATAAACAGTGCTGACGACAAACACAATGCAATAACTCCCTATGCGCGCATGGTACAAGGAAAATACCAGATAGACCTTGTGCTGCGCAATAATGTAACAACCGAAGACTTGCCTTTGGGCGTGTTCCATCCACATCCGGAGCTGCACCATATAAAAAAGGAAAACATCGGTCTTATTGAAGTTATGGGATTATTCATATTGCCGGGAAGGCTGGAAAAAGAGCTTGAGCTTATAGAAGACATTCTGATGGGAAAAACCCAATATGATAAGGCTTCTCTTGAGCAAGATGAAATGCTTGCAAAGCATCTTCATTGGATAGAGCGTTTAGTGAAAGAAAACGGCACTTCAATGCAGCTTGACGATGTGACCTATCTTTTGCATGATGAAATCGGCAAAATATGCAGAAAAACTCTTGAATGCGCAGGCGTGTATAAAGACACAAAAGAAGGACACGCTGGTCTTATGAAGTTTTTGGGGAGCACCGGTATAAGTTAATACGCTATCAGTTTAATATCACAAAGTTGATTGGCAAATCTCCAATTATTATAAAATATCTATCCTCAGAATCTGGGTAGTATTTCAGAGCGCAGATATTTTATTATTTATATCCAATAATAATTTCAATACATAAATTTCATTAGCTAATAATTTATGTATTGAATCTGGTTTATGGTATAATACGAATATGTAACAAAGCATTGTTCGTAAAGGAGTGCAAAATGCAAACTCCGACTAAAAAAAAGCTGATCCTTTTAGTAGAGCATGATGAAAAAGTCAGAAGCTATTTCGAAAGCCAAATAATCGAATTGGGATATGATGTAATAAGCATAAAGGTATGCAAACAATTTGATAAATTAAAGGATTCCGATAGCATAAGTCTTATCATGATTGACAATGATATACTCTCAGATAATCACAATTTTAATAAATGTTCTGCATTAATAATTAATAGAAGAATACCGCATATTATAATTTTGGGTAAAAACGAAACGAATCTAAAAAAAGACCTTGTATATATTGATAAGTATAGTTTGTTTTGCGCGGAGAATGCTTCAACTTTCTGGATAGAGAAAAACATTGATTGGGCATATCTTATATACGAGTCCAGAAGTAAATTGATTGATGCGCAAAATCAATTAAAGGGCCTAATCAACACTATTCCAGATCTTGTTTGGGTAAAAGATGTTGACGGAGTATATCAATACTGCAATCATCAAATAGAATTACTTTTGGGTTCTGAGGCATCTGATATTATCGGAAAAACGGATTATGATTTTTTCGATAAAGAACTTGCTGATTTTTTCAGAGAAAAAGATAAAATTGCCATTGAAAAAGGAAGGCCATCAATAAATGAAGATGAAATAACGTATGCCAGCGACGGGCACAAGGATTTTGTTGAAACAATCAAGACACCTATGTGCGATCAGAATGGTAATGCATATGCTGTTTTAGGAATATCAAGAAGCATATCCGAACGCAGGTTAATACAAGATAAGCTAATAAAAGAAAAAGAATATTCCGAAGAAGTTATTAACTCTTTGCCTGATATATATTATCAAATAAGCAAAAACTTACAGTTAGTAAAATGGAATAAAAAGTTTGAACTTATCTCAGGTTACAGCTCAAAAGAACTCGCAAATATAAAAGCTGATATCCTTTTTGATGAAAAAGATAAAATAAAAACTCAAGCAAGCATAAGTAAGGCTTTTACCGAAGGATTTGTAGAAGTATCCGCATCCTTAATTTCAAAGGACGGAAAAAAGATACCTTATTATTTAACAGCAACCAAAAAGGAATTTGACGGTGAAGAGTTTATTCTCGGTATGGGCATCGACATCTCAGCCTTGAAAAAAACAGAAATAGAACTTCAGCAAAGTTTAAAAAGGGAAAATCAGCTGGCCGATATTTTCCGAAACTCGCCTCTCGCAATAGCATTCGGCGATTCTGAAGGTGGGATTCAAATCTTAAATGAGGCCTTCGTGCAATTGACTGGATATTCAAGAGAAGAACTAAAAGACCTCGAACTTGTCAAATCTCTAACCCCTAAAAAGTGGATTGATTTTGAAACAGAAAAATTAAAAGAATTAACCCTTTCAAACCCGGTGATAAAATTTCAAAAAGAATATATTACCAAGCAAGGTAAAGTTGTGCCTATAGAACTTGTAATAAAGGCACATTTTGAAAAAGACAAAAATATCGAAAAATATGTAGCCTTTATTTCAGATATAACCGAGAGAAAAAATTCAGAAGAAGAAGTGAAAAAATTTAGGACGATTTCCGATAACGCCGTTCACGGCAATGCAATAATAGACATAAACGGAAATTTCATTTATTTTAATGACTATTTCGCAAAAATTTACGGATATAAGCGCGATGAATTGGAAAAGGAAAACATGAAAGCGCTCTTGTCAAAAAAACAGATAGAAAAAGGCGAAAAATTAAAAAATAATTTATTGGAAAATGGTTATTACCATCCGGACGATACCATGCATACCAAAAAGGACGGCACTGAGTTTCCTGTATTGGCAAGCTCTATAGTCATAAATGATGATAATGGTCATCCAAAATACATCGCTACCACCGTATTTGATTTGACTGAATTAAGCAGGTTAAAACAGGAAAATATAATGATGGAACAACATTTAAGAAATCAGCAAAAACTCGAGTCAATAGGAACTTTGGCAAGTGGTGTTGCACACGAAATAAACAATCCGATAAACGGAATTATGAATTATGCGCAATTAATTTCAGACATTAACAGTAGTGATAATGATTCTGCGAAATATGCGAATGAGATAATTACAGAAACAAAAAGAATCTCGGCTATTGTTAAAGATCTGCTGCAGTTTTCCAGGCAAGAGGGACAAAGTTTTTCATATGCGAAAGTAACAGATATAATTGGCTCAGCCATGTCTTTAATTAAAACTATAATTAAGTTGGATCAAATTGAGCTAGTCTTGGATATTGAAAACAATTTGCCAAAAATAAAATGTCTAAGCCAGCAAATACAGCAAGTTATCATGAATTTATTAACTAATGCCCGATTTGCTTTGAATGAAAAATATGAAGGTTACAATGAAAATAAGAAAATCGAAATTAAAGCGAATAAATTTTCTTTAAGAAAAGAGCCATGGATTAGAATAACGGTTAAGGACTACGGTAACGGAATTCCCGAATCTATCCGCGGCAATATCTTTGATCCATTCTTTACTACCAAAAGCAGATCATACGGAACGGGCTTGGGATTATCCATCAGCTATGGAATTGTTCAGGCGCACTATGGAAAATTAGATTTTGATACAAAGGTCGGAGCATACACAAAATTTATATTGGAATTGCCGGTAAACCATAACTGGCCAGTTGACACAAAAGAATATTAAATATTGTGAGAAAAACCTTCCCCCATCACTTCTTTTACTTCATGCACGATAACAAAGGCGTCTTCGTCAGTTTCTTTTATAATGGTTCTGAGGTTGGATATTTGATTTCTGCGAACAACGCATAAAATCACATTTTTTTCATCCCCGCTAAATGCTCCTTCGCCTTTTAGCAGGGTAGCGCCTCTGTCCATTTTTTCAATTATACCTTTTGCAATATCTTCTGAATGCTCCGATATTATGATAAACGCTTTTGCGGTGTTCACTCCCACTTGTATAAAATCCATCACACGCGCCGAAACATAAAGTGCGATGAACGCGTATAGCGCCATAATGGGTTCAAGAAAAACACCGGCCGCCAAAACCACAAGAAACTCTATTCCAAAAAGCACCCACGATATAGAGATATTGGGAAACCAGCCATGCACAAGTCCGGCTATCATATCGGTGCCACCCGTTGTGGAGTTGTTTCTAATGACAAGGCCAAGCCCTGCTCCCATAAGCACCCCTCCAAATAATGACGACAGCAATATATCCGAAGATATTGACTTAACAAAATCCGCCGGGATTTTAACATAGTCTATCATCATCGCCATAAGCGCGGTGGCATACATGGACCGAATGACCTTTACGTACCCAAATGTCTTGAAGCTAAAAATATATATAGGCACATTGATTATTAAAATAAGCAGTCCGACACGCCAGCCAAATAACGAGTTAAGCAGCGTAGCCACACCTGAAACTCCGCCCGGGGCAATGCTGTTCGGAATAAAGAAAAGCGAAAAAGAAACCGCCACTAGTGCTGTTCCCAATGTGATAAAAATATATTCGCGAACCTTTTTCATATCTGCCTGCTTAATTTGTTTTATATTTATTAAGAGTTTTGAATGCTTCAGAAAGAGAGTCTGCTATATCCATTGCCGTCAATGAGTTTTCCCCGTATTTTAATTTTGCGATATCACCCGCAAGCCCGTGAAGATACACACTGTAGCAAGCCGCGTCAAACGGCTTAAGCCGTTTAAGCAGAGCGCCAATAAGCCCGGACAAAACATCTCCGCTGCCACCTGTGGCCATACCCGCATTTCCTGTAGAGTTTATAAATACTTCGCCTTCGGGCGAACAAACAACCGTTTTGTGGCATTTTAAAACTGTAACCGCTCCTGTTTTCTTGGAAATAATTTTAGCGCACTCAACAGTGTTGTTTGAGACATAATCGTTCTCTTTTTTTAATAGGTGTGCCGCTTCGCCGATGTGCGGAGTAAGGATCGTAGTTTTCTTAAGCCTAGGCAGCTCTTCCATCTCAGAGAGTGCTGTCAGTGCATCTGCGTCCAAAACCATCGGGCATGATATTTTGCCCAAAGCTTTTTGCAATGCTCTTTGTGCGAAGTCCACGCCTAGCCCGGGTCCAATTACCACAGCGTCTTTATCCATGCAAAATTCCGCAAATGCTCTGAAAGGATGCTTCTTGGGCAGCTTAAAAGACATGGCTTCAGAGGGTGTCGCGATAGGTTTATAATTTCTGCACCAAGTGACAAGCCCGGCACCGCCTTTAAGAGCGCCGACAGCGCAAAGATATCCCGCTCCGGAATATTTTTGTGAGCCGGCTAAAATTGCAACCTTGCCCATATCCCCTTTATGCGCTGTTTTTTTTCTGTCGGGCAATAGTGCCGCGATTTTTTTTGCAGAATCAATATCTGCGATTGTTACTTCAGGCTGTGTTTCTTCAACAATAACGAACGCTTGCGCGATGCCCGCGTCATGCGTGATTGAAATGTGTGTTTTATAATTGATACCTTTCAGCAGTTTTTGCGCCCCATCCAAAAACGCGAGCGTAGGTGCGCCGTTTTCGTCATAAAGCACTTCAACGCAATTCAATGGACACTTTGATATGCCCGCCTTCAGCGCTTTGCTTGCCGCTTCCTTAGCCGCGAATCTGCCTGCCGCCCACTGCGCTTTGTTTGATTGCTTTTCAAATATTTCACGTTCCTTCGCGGTAAAAATTCTGTTTACAGCAGTTTCTTTTTCAATAAGTTTTTCAATCCGTGATATTTCAACAACATCACAGCCAATCCCTATTATCATTCAAGCTCACCCGAAACAGCGTTTACAATCGCGCGCCGCACAGCTTCCGCAGCTGCTTCGCAAAGCGCGCTTAAGTCATATTGTTTTTCACCTAAAGAAAGTGCGAAAAGCGTATCGCCGTCCATCATGGTGTGTGCTGGATATATTGCTCTTGCTATCCCATTGTGAGCAATTTTAGCCACCCTGTTAAGCTGTATTTTTGTAAGCTTTGCGTTGGTTGCAACTGCGCCTATGGTTGTATTTTGTCCAAACTCCGCTTTGTTTGCGCCGCCAAACATCATTGCGACCGTATCAATGAATTTGCCGTCTTTCTTCGCTCCGGCGATTATTTTCCCATCTTCTTTTATATCGCCAACCGCGTTGACCGCGACACATGCCGAAACAATAACTCCGCCCGCAAGCTCAAGCGACGCCATTCCGAAACCGCCAGGCATGCAATGTTCCATACCCGCGGCCTTTCCCACTGTTGCCCCTGTTCCCGCGCCAACAAGCCCCTGTGCTGTGATTGATTTTGCGTTTTTGCAAGCTTGATAACCTGCTTCTTTATCCGGATAAGCGTCCGGCGAACCCTTTGCAAGGTCAAAAAGCACGGCGGCCGGCACAATAGGCACTTTAGCCCATCCCGTGTCAAAGCCCACGCCTTTTTCTTTAAGATATTGCATAACCCCATCTGCGGCCGCAAGCCCGAACGCGCTGCCGCCGGAAAGGACTATGGCATGAACCGTGTCAACGGTGTTTTCGCTTTTTAATAAATCAGTCTCGCGCGTGCCGGGAGCGCCTCCGTTCACACACACTCCGGCTTTTGCTCCGTCCGCGCACAAAAGCACAGTGCATCCTGTCATGCCTATCGCATCGCTGTAGTGCCCCACCGATATTCCCGCCACATCGGTAATTGAACCTTTGTATTTCATATCAAGCCCTCCTTACGCTTATCTCGCCGGAGATTATTTTTTTATCCCCTTCATTTGTCGCTATAACAAGCGCACCTACGGCATCGATATCTTTCAACGTCCCGATAAATTCTTGTCCGGCTCCGGTAACTTTTATCTGTTCATTTTTATATGCCATATTGTCCCGGTAAAAATCCATAATATGCTTTGCGGAATCCGTTTCACACCATTCTGTTGTTATAGCAAGAAAATTATCC
This sequence comes from Christensenellaceae bacterium, assembly GCA_963675575.1. Taxonomy (GTDB): domain Bacteria; phylum Bacillota; class Clostridia; order Christensenellales; family UMGS416; genus JAGLOK01. Next base: position 641,531 of record OY776378.1, on the reverse strand, counting down.
CTAACATCCGCAATTAACTTTGAGCTGTTTATTATTATGTTTTCGGATTTTAATGTAGTGGCTTTATGAATCAACTCGCCTTCAAGCTTTTGAGCGTCAAAAGAATTGTTTATACCTATTCCGACTATGAGATATCTAAGCTCATCTATGTCTCCGATAAATTCAGTCAATATTCCGCAAACTTTCTTATCATTAATCAAAATATCATTGGGCCATTTGATTTTCGGCTGTGCGTTTTCGCAGTTTTGGGTTATCGCCTGCGAAACAGCCATCGCCGCCGCAAGTGTTACAGGCTGCACTTGACTTGGAGATATGTCAAGCTTAAGTATTATCGAGCTCCATATTCCACCTTCGATGCTTTGCCACTGCCTTTGCCTTCTGCCCCTTCCCTCAGTTTGAGTTTTGGCAACAATCATCGAGCCGTGTTCGGCGTTGTTCTCCGCCCACTCTTTGGCATCTATGTTTGTGGATTTTACGGTGTCTTTAAGTCTGATCGGTAAAATTTCTTTTCCGTAAGCTCTGATTAACTCTTCGCAAAGTATTTCCGGCACATTCAACATCGTATATCCGCCGCCCGGCCGCGCCTGAATGGAGCAGCCCATAGTCCTCAGCTTTTTAATGTGTTTAGCGATTGCCGTACGCGATATCACAAGTTTTCGGCTCATATATTCGCCGGAAACCTCCTTGCCAAGGCTGTCCAGCAATATTTTTAAAATTTCATATCTTTTTATATTAAACATAATATTATTATAATTTTAATCTTGCCAACTTACAACCTTTTAATGATTCCTCTCTTAACAAGCGATAATATCAAAATCTTTGTACCATCATTATAAATAATTGTTTGGAATTGTTAAAATAATTGTAAAATTATTGAACATATATTATGATAAAATAAAAAACATGAAAAACAAGGTGATATAGTGGAAAACATCGCGTATATAATAAGAAAGAATATTGCCAAAATATTCATTGGCAAAGAAGAATCAGTCAACCAATTAATCATAGCTCTCCTTTGCAAAGGGCATGTTTTGATAGAAGATGTCCCAGGTGTGGGTAAAACCACATTGGTTTGGTCTCTGTCCAAATCCCTTGGCTGCTCATTTAAAAGAATACAATTTACCCCTGATGTTTTGCCTTCGGATATAACTGGCTTTACCATGGTAAATATGAGAACAGGAGAATTCGAGTTTAAGGAAGGCGCGATTTATTCGCAAATAATACTGGCTGATGAAATAAACAGAACTTCTCCTAAAACTCAATCAGCTCTTCTTGAAGCCATGCAGGAGCAGCAAGTTACAGTGGACGGAATAAGCCGCGATCTTCCGCATCCTTTTATGGTGCTGGCAACACAAAACCCAATAGAATACATAGGCACGTACCCTCTGCCTGAAGCACAATTGGATAGATTTTTCATGAGGGTTTCCCTTGGATATCCCTCAGTACGCGAAGAAATGAATATAATGTCAAGGTTTTCCGGCAGCGACCCAAAGCTAAGCCTAGAAAGTGTTACTGACGCTGAAAGTATTATAAAAGCCCAAAAAGAAGTGGATGAAGTTGTCTGTCTGGATAAAATCCACGAATATATAGCTTCTATTAGTTTAAGGACTAGAAACGAAGAACATCTTCGCCTGGGGGTATCTCCCCGCGGGTCTTTAAACCTTATGCAGGCCGCAAAAGCTAATGCTTATATTGAAGGCAGGGATTTTGTAGTTCCGGACGATGTTCAAAAGATGGCCATTCCTGTTTTATCCCACAGGATAATAGTGAAACCCGAAGCAAAACTATATTCCATGGACGCGGGCAGAATATTGAAGAACATATTAAACTCCGTGAGGGTTCCGGTTACCTAAAATGAGACAAAGGCTCACAATTTTTATTATATTAACTTCACTATCATTTATGGCTGGATATATCACAGGCAATAACATTTATTATATTTTTTTTACTACCTTAGTGGTACTGGCTTTGTTGGCTCTGCTTTCGCTTTTTGTAAGCTACCAACATGTGGGCTATCTGCAGGAAATCAAACCAAAAGAAGGGGTGAAATGCGAAACAGTTGTTTTGAAAATACAGATATATAATGATTATTTTATTCCTCTGCCACACATTGAAGTTGAATACGACTTGCCTGATGAAAAACTAAACTTATATTCAAGTAAAACACGTTTTGGTGTGTCAAGCGTTAACAGAGTTATATCCAATCAAGATGTTTACTGCAAATACAGGGGCAAATGGAAAGTCGGCATAAAAAAGCTGAGGGTATATGATATGTTTGGCTTGTTTCATATTACATTGGACTTCAATAAAAATCCTAAATACAGGATGCTGGATCTAATAATTAAGCCTAGGATTGTGAAGCTCAATTATCTTCCGCTCCCCTTCAAAGAAAACGCAAGCTCGCAAAACGCAATACGAAAATTGACTTTGGACACCGCGGAAGTAAGTGAAATAAGAAAGTATGTCGAGGGTGATATATTAAAAAAAATCCATTGGAAGCTTTCCTCATCAAAGCAGGAGCTTCTAGTCAAAAGTTATTCTCTTTCTTTTGATCTGGAAACATATCTTTATTTAGATTGTTCCGCCCACGATTACATCGATATTGAAGCTATTGAAATTGAAGATATGATTGCCGAGAGTGCCACCGCTGTCGCCAACTATCTTTTGCAGGCTTGTCTTCCTACAAAATTCATTATAATGGACAATGAAAGAACAGAAATGCAAGGGAGATCTCCTGATGACTTTTGGAATTTTTATGAAAACATATCAAACATCTCTTTTGACTATGATTTTTCTTTTTTCGAATTGTTCTCAAATGAGATTTCTTCAATAACACGTACCAATTCAATATTTATTATAACCCATTATATCAGCACTAAGGGGTTTGACACACTGATATACCTTAGGGAAGCTTCAATTAATATCAATGTATTCCTTATAGAACCCGCCCGAAAAAAACATGATAAAAAAACACGCTTTATGATTTCAGAGCTTATTTCAAATGGGGTAACTATAATACATCTTGCGCCAGGGGATGATTTGAATCTAAAAATAAAGGAGCAGGCAAATGAAAAAAAGACTTTCTGATATTGCCCCTCTTTTTGTTTGTTCATTACTTGTTTCGTCAATGGCTAAAATGACTTTCAAAACATTTTTGATGGAAGCATCTTCCCAGTCTGCTTTCACATGGTCTCTTGTGTTTGTTTTTGCACTTTACTATATATTGTCCAATAAAAAAACTGCAATTATAGTGTTTTCCACACTCATACTTACGGGGTTTTTAGTTTATATAAGGCTGGATAGCGATAGTCAGAAGGTTATTTATGATTTTATAATTAAATCGTTGTCGTTTCTTGGCGGCAATGGAAAAATGTCGAATCAATATATAAAAATATTGGGCGTAATATTTGTATTTTTGTTTTCGTTCATCATAATTATACCTACGCTTATCGTCCCTTTCTTCCCGGCTACTTTTACGATATGTATCGTTTCAATATTAATACAATGGGAATATCAAAGCATCTCTATGCTGCCTGAAGTATGTGCTATACTTGGCGCTCTTATAGTCTTTTTCGCGCATGGAATGAAAATAAGGCTTGACAAAGACACCCGGAGGATAAGAAATATTTCTGCCGCGTGGATTGCTCCGTTTGCTGCGATCGTCATGATGATTGTTGCCAGCATTTCTCAAACCAATGAATTAAATGCCAAATGGGAATGGCTTGAAGTACGCACTAATATAATTGGAGATTATTTTTCAGACATGGCAGGAAAAGTTTCTCCGAGAACAATTTTTGATCTTTCTCACATGGGATATCTTCCTTTAGAAAGGCTGGGTGGCCCTGTCAAGCTGGATGATACCGAAATAATGAAGGTCAGCTCAAATAACACTAATCCATTGTTATTAAGAGGCAGCATGAAAAATACATACACAGGTAACAGTTGGATAGATACTTCTGAAAGCTATCGTTGGAGGATGACAAACAAACTCGTAAATTCACAAAATAATATTTTCAATATTGATTGGCCCCTCCAGGGATACAAACCTAGTGCTTATTTTAAGGACACTGAGATTTTTGTATATCCCTCAAAAGCAGGTTCCGCAACAGTTTTCTCTCCTATCAGAACAATAAGTGTCAAGCCTTCTAAAATTTTAACTATGCTAATATCATTTAACTCGGAAGGCGAGATTTTTTCTTCGCGAAATATTGGTCAGGGCATATCATATACTATCACGGCAGAACAAATAAATTATGACAAGCAGGGATTTTTGAACTATGTGGTTCAAATACAGTCGAATTTTCTAAAAAAGGAAGAAGTCCTGGATGAATTTATAGAACTAAACTATACAAAGCAATTTGATTCCGTACCCGAAAGCGTTTCGGGATTGGCTCGCGAAATAACAAAAGGTATAGAAAGCGACTATCTCAAAGCTCTTGCAATAAAACAATATTTTGAAGACGGGTTCCAATATACACTTAATCCGTCGGTTCCTCCGGAAGACAGAGATTTTGTGGAATATTTCCTCGAAACCAAGACCGGCTACTGCACCTATTATGCTACTGCTATGGCGGTTATGGCAAGATCTGTAGGCTTGCCTTCAAGATACGTTGAGGGATTTAAGACCGAATTTATCCCAAGGGATAAATTCTATTCTGTCACAGGCGAAAACGCACATGCTTGGGCGGAAATATACATACAGGGGTTCGGCTGGCTACCATTCGACCCTACTGTAACAAGCTCAACCGCGGCAGCAATTCAAAGTGTGAGCGACTTCTCTGACGAAGATGTTTATGAGGAAGAGGAAATAATTGACTATCCTGATGAAACTTTCGAACAAAAAGAAAGCCGCAAACCATTATTATACTTAATTATTTTCGGAATAGTAGGCGGCATTATTTTATCAGTAATAATATTACTGGTTATATTTAAACTCATGTCCAGTTTATTCATAGTCAAAAGAAGAAGCAAGAATTTAAACATGGCTATTGTATTTTATTATCAAAAGATAATGACACTTTTCGAATACCTTGATTATCCAAAACCCATCGGCAATACTCTGCTTAATTATTCAGAAGTGATGGGGCAAAGAATACAGCTTTTTGAGCATTCTTTTGAGTATATCGGAAACCTTGTCAGCAAAATTATATATGGCAGCAAGCCTCTCAACGAAGAAGACGTTGTATATGTTTACGGCTATTATCGTGAGCTCATAGCTTACATTAAACGGAGATTTGGGCCTATAAGTTACTTTATAATTTTCTTAAAACTGCTGTTTAAAGATCTTTTTCATAAAAAAGCGCAACCCTTCTAATCATTTCCCAGTCAAATCCCCTTCTTGCCATAGCCTGTGAAATCTTATGTCTCTTCTTTAGCATATCCTCTGTGCTCTGATATTTTTTAAAAAGCTTTTGATAGTGGTATTTCGCGTTTTCAAATTGCTTATTTTCATCATATTCCGAAAGTGCGGCTTGGGCTGTTTCGACAGGAATTCCGTTTTTTCTAAGAGCTTCTTTTGCAGCCATTATTCCGGCTTGTTTTACATTTATCTGATGCGAAAGAACCATTTTCGCATATTCAATGTCATCTATATATTTATACTCGGACATTTTTTTGACAGCGTAATCTATTGGGGCCTCATCATAGCCTTTCTTTTTAAGATATTCTTTAACCTGTTTTTCACTGCGCATTAATTTTGAAATATATGAAATGCCTTTATTAAAGGCCGATTGATTTTCACCCTGTTCCTGAAAAACTTTCCACTGCTCTTCATCCAAACCATCTCCGGTTTTCAGTCCGCTTTCCATCAGAGTTTTTTCGTCAAGTGAGCCGAAATATTCTCCATCAACGAAAATTGAGACTCTGTTCTTGTTTTTAACCTGTCTTTTTATTGAAGTAATTTCGCCCATTATGTTCCCCGATAATTATTTTATACCAACTTAATTTAAGTTAGCCTTTTCAACTATTTTAACATAAATTTTTAATATCTGTTATTTTAAAAGAAAAAGACCCTGCTCTAGCAACGTCTTTTCGCTGTACAATTGTTTTTAAATTTTGTCTCTAAAACAGTCCTACGACATCTCCGTCGTGATTAATATCTATGCTGCTAGCCGAGGGTATTTTAGGAAGCCCGGGCATTCTCAATATCGAACCTGTGACAACTACAATAAATCCGGCTCCGCTTGATATGTAAAGCCTTTTGACTTTTACCGTAAACCCTTCAGGCCGGCCCAAAAGCTTAGCATCGCATGAAAGCGAATATTGGGTTTTGGCAACACAAATCGGAATATTTGCATGCCCCAGCTTTTCTATCAATGCAAGGTCGTCTTCTGCTTCTTTAGAAAACTCAACTTTCCCCGCGCCATAATATTGTGAAAGCTTTTCAATCTTTGTTTTCACACCATCTTTTTCATTATATAAATAGCATGCTTCTTTCGCGCTCTCAGTGAGCTTTTTTACTTCTATCGCCAGTTCCTGCATGCCTTTTCCGCCTTTCGCCCATCCTTCGGCGAGCACGGCTTTCACACCATATCCCAGGCAATATTCTTTTATTTTTTCTATTTCATTTTGAGTATCGCTGCTAAATTTGTTTACCGCCACAACAACATTAAGCCCAAAAGTGTCTTTTATGTTTTCAATATGCTTGCCCAAATTGGCAAGCCCATTTTCAAGAGCTTCGACATTTTCCTCGGTCAGCTCCTCTTTTGGCACTCCGCCATGATATTTGAGTGCACGGCATGTAGCTACAATCACCACCGCATCAGGTTTTAGATTTCCCATTCTGCATTTAATATCAATAAATTTCTCTGCTCCCAAGTCCGCACCAAAGCCGGCTTCAGTCACAGTATAATCAAATATCTTCAAAGCCATCTTGGTTGCGATAAGGCTGGAGCATCCGTGGGCAATGTTGGCAAAAGGCCCTCCGTGCACGAGCACCGGTGTGTTTTCCAATGTTTGAACTAAATTCGGATTGAAGGCGTCTTTTAAAAGAACGGTCATCGCGCCTTGGGCTTCAATGTCTCCGGCTGTTATTGCATTGCCGTCTTTATCGAGAGCTATAGTTATTTTTGACAGCTTTTCTTTTAGATCATTAAGCGATGTGGCCAGGCATAAAACAGCCATCACCTCGGATGCGGCGGTAATATCAAATCCGTCCATTCTTGGCACGCCGGACTTTTTTCCCAAACCACTTTGGATGTTTCGAAGCTGCCTATCATTCATGTCAAGGCAGCGTCTCCAAAATATGCTTTCTATATCAATGTTGAGATTATTCCCCTGATAAATATGATTATCGATTAAGGCGGCAAGTAGATTATTTGCAGCAGTCACCGCGTGCATATCTCCTGTAAAATGCAAATTCAGGTCTTCCATCGGAACAACTTGGGACATTCCTCCGCCTGCGGCTCCACCCTTCATTCCAAACACAGGTCCTAAAGACGGTTCACGAAGAGCCGCACACGACTTTTCTCCAATAAAAGCCAACCCATCAGCCAGCCCCACCGTAACAGTGGTTTTCCCCTCACCGGCAGGAGTTGGATTCATGGCCGTAATTAATATAAGCTTTCCGGTCTGTTTTTTTTCAAGTTCTTTATAATATCCGGCATTGAGTTTTGCCTTGTATTTGCCGTAAGGTTCAAAATTGTCAACTGCCCCTATGTCTTTGGCAATGTCTGCAATGAGTTTCATCTTCGCTTGTCTTGCTATATCTATATCAGTTTTCATTTTCCCCTCCAAGCCATAATATTATAACATAAATTAAATTACGTTTAAATATTGATTTGACAGGAATGTCTTATCCTGAATAAAAATTATAAAACTATTATATTGTTATGATAATTGTACTCTCTTTTTTGATAAATTAAAACGCCCGGAAAATTTCAGGCGTTTATGTTTATCAAAGTATTAATTTCAAATTAAAAATCCAAATAATCAACCTGTTCGGGAGGATTAATCCAGTCTTCAAGGCCGTGTGTTAAAATTTCCGGAAAATTTTCATCAGTAAACTCCACACGTATATCAGCTTCATCATATATTGTGATTGACGCTGCAGAAATTCTAGCGACTGCTTCTATCACATCATCAAAAGTTTCGGGTCTCAAGTGGGAAACCACATCTATAAGCTTTGTAGTGGAAGGTGCAACCATTAAAAAATAGTCAGCCGGCATAGACAAAGTAAAATCCTCATAATTAAAGGGTTCATCTTCCGGTAGGCGATTTTGAAAATCCATTACCTCATCTTCCTCAAGCCTTATAAAATCAGGGTCATACATGCTTGTGTGCAAACGCTGAAAAACAGCAATAGGAGCATTCCCCATAAGCCAAGAACCCATTCCGCCTTTAAGATAAATATTTCCTATAACATCATCCATCACTTCAGCTTCCCGCCTGCCCCTAACTTCGCAATACTCGCAAATCTGATACTTTGTTTCGATGTTTTTAATCATTTTGCGAACCATTCGGCCGGGAAGTAAATCAAGCCCTCTAGGAGCTGATATCTGCAACGCGTTTCCACAAATTTTATAATCACTTTTTATCGACATAAAAGCCTTCTCCCGCTCTTTTAAATACTAATAATAATACATTATAAATAATACACATATTATTGTGAAATATCAAGACAAAGAGCCACCTAATACAAGGTAGCCCATATTTTGTCTTAGACTAAACAAAAATATTGATTAAAACTCTCTATTTTACAATGGTTCCTTCGCAACCTGCCCTGCCTATTAGTGCAGCGTTGGCTTCATCTGTATCAATATGCATTGAAAGAGCAAAATCATCACGCACGCGTACAATGCAGTCTCCGAAAATCACTGGACGCTCTGTCTCCACAGCAACCTGAACCACTTCTCTGTCTTTAACACCCAACATCTCAGCGTTCTCTGGACTCATATGTATATGACGCTTAGCCACTATCAAGCCCTCTTTGATTTCCACTTCGCCAACAGGGCCTTTTAGCCTTATTCCCGGTGTGTTTGCGGTATCACCCGAAAGCCTTACCGGAGCGATCTGTCCAAGAGTATAGCAGTCTGTAAGAGACACCTCAACCTGTGTTTTTGAACGCAGCGGCCCTAAAATTCCAACGTTTGAAATGGTGCGCTTTGGCCCTATTACATCCAATCTCTCTTCACACGCAAATTCAGTGGGCATGGAAAGCCTGCGTTTTTCGGTAAGCTGATGCCCTTCACCAAACAATATTTCCAGAGTTTTTTCATCCAGATGTATGTGGCGAGCAGAAACTTCTACTAAAATTGGCTTACTCATGTATTTTCCTTCCTAGTCATACTATTAAACCATGTCGTTAAATTCAAATAATATCTTAAGTATTTTTTATACCTAAGAAACCTATCTGTGAGTCTTTTCTTTGACCCTTGCAGATTTTCCTCTGCGATCACGCATGTAATAAAGCTTTGCTCTGCGAACTTTTCCGCGGCGCACAACTTCAATACCGTCGATTCTGGGCGAGTTTATAAGGAATGTGCGTTCAACTCCAATACCATAAGAAATTCTTCTTACGGAAAAAGTTTCGTTAATTCCCCCGTTTCTTTTAGCGATTACCAGTCCTTCGAAAGCCTGTGTTCTTTCCCTTGTGCCTTCAATGACCTTAACCAATACGCGGACAGTGTCTCCCACTGCAAATTCGGGCAAATTATCTTTAATCTGTTCCAATTCTAATGTTCTTATATCAATCATAATATATAATCCTTTCTTTTCCAAGCGAGGTATCTTGCAATGCTGTATAACAAACGCAATAATTATATCAGAGCGTTATGTTTTCTTCAAGCATCGCCTTTTTCATCCAACATGCTTAGAATTTTTTTGTCCTCTTTGTCAAGCTGCGCTGTTTTCAGCAAATCCGGGCGCAGTCTCTTAGTTTTCTCCAGTTGTTTTCGTCTTCGCCATTGCTTAATTTTTTTATGATGTCCGGAAAGCAATTCCTCGGGAACCTTAATGCCTTCAAAATCCGCCGGCCGGGTATACTGAGGATATTCTAAAAGTCCGTCTTCAAAACTTTCTTCTTCGTGTACGTCCTCGTTGCCCACCGCTCCGGGAATGAATCGCATTATCGCATCCGTTACTACCATTGCGGCCAGTTCGCCTCCGGTTAACACGTAGTCACCAATGCTTATTTCCATGTCGCAAAGTTCATCGATTACTCTCTGGTCAACACCTTCATAGTGTCCGCAAAGAATAATAAGCTCTTCTTCGCGAGCCAATTCTTTTGCAAGCGTATTGCTAAGCTTTACGCCCTGTGGTGACATGTACACAACTTTTGCGCTTTCGCAATTTTGCTTTGCATGTCTCACTGCGTCGAATATTGGCTGTGGCATCATTACTAGACCTGCTCCGCCTCCAAAAGGATAATCATCCGTTTTTTTGTGCTTATCCTCAGAAAAGCTCCTTATATCTAGGGTTTCAACTTCAATAAGTCCTGCATCCTGCGCTCTTTTTGTTATAGAAGAATTTAAATACCCATCAAACATTTCGCAAAATATTGTCAGTATTTTAATCTTCATAAACAGCCACTTCCGATAAAGTCTTTAAATCCACAGTTATTTTTTTTGCTTCAATATCCGTGTCTTTTATAACTTTTTTCAGTGCCGGCATCATCAAGTTTTTTTCGCCTTTTATAACATACACGTCCGCGGCTCCGAGCTGAAGGACTTCATGAACTTTTCCAAGCTCGTTCCCATCCTGGTCAACAACCTGACAACCCACAAGATCTGATATGTAGTAAACGCCTTCTTCAAGCTCTTTGACTTCGTCCGCGTCGATGAAAAGCTTTTTTCCGCGAAGTGTTTCGGCTTCGTTTCGGGTGGTTATCCCATCCAGAGCCATAAAAACGTTGTCTTTATACCGCCAAACTTTTGTGACGTCTAGCGCGCTTTCAGAATTTTCAGAAATGAAAACTTTCTCCACATCCAATAACTCGGAAGGATCGCTCACCAAAGGTTTAAGCTTTACTTCGCCTTTTATACCCTGTGGCTTTACGATTTGTGCAACTACGAATTTCTTTTTCATTGTTTTTTAATCCACAATTTCCACTAGATATCTTTTGTCCTCGTTTGCAGTGGCTGATTTTACTACAGCGCGAATGGCTTTGGCTATTCGCCCCTGCTTGCCGATGACGCGTCCCATGTCTTCTTCGCCAACATTGAGCTCAATTACTACTACGCGGTCTTTCTCAACCATTTTAACTTTTACCTGTGATGGATCTTGAACCAATGACTTAGCGACGTATTCTACTAATTCTCCTATTCTTTCCATCATACCACCTACTTGATTACGCCGCTTTGTCTTAGCAAGCCGCGTACTTTGTCGGTAGCTTGTGCGCCGCAGTCAAGCCACTTTTTGCATGCTTCAGCATCAACTTTAAGCTCAATTGGGTCAGTTGTGGGATTATAATAACCTAGCTGCTCGATAAACTTGCCGTCTCTTGGTGCGCGTGAGTCGGCTGCGATTATTCGATAGAAAGGTTTCTTTTTTGCTCCCATTCTTTTTAGCCTTAATTTTACTGCCATTTTATCCTCCTGTTTTTGTTACTTTTTTACTAATATTTAAGTATACATTCGCATACAGAAAACAATTTAAGCATTTTCCTTAAAATGGAAATCCAGAGGGCATTCCCCCTCTGCCCATCTTGCCTTTGGACATACGTTTCATCATCACTTTCGTTTGCTCAAACTGCTTAATGAGCCTGTTTAAATCAGAAACTTCAAGCCCTGCGCCTTTTGCTATGCGGCGGCGTCTGGAAGCGTCCAACACTTTGGGCTTGCGCCGCTCCTCGGGTGTCATCGAAAGTATCAGAGCCTTCACATGCTCTATCTGTTTTTCGTCAATGTCATCGGCGTTTATTCCTTTGGCTCCCGGCATCATGGCTAGAAGTGATGAAATGCCGCCCATGTTTTTTACCTGCTCGAACTGATCCAAATAATCTTCCAATGTAAAAGAAGCGTCCTTCATCTTCTTTTGCAGAGACTGAGCCTTCTTCTCATCAAAAGCCTCTTCGGCTTTTTCTATTAAAGTAAGGACATCCCCCATACCTAATATTCGGTTTGCCATCCTGTCGGGATGGAACGGCTCGATATCTGAAAGCTTTTCGCCTACTGCCGCGAACTTTATTGGCTTTCCCGTGACATGCAGCATTGATAGCGCCGCGCCTCCGCGAGAGTCTCCGTCAAGCTTTGTAAGTATTGCCCCTGTTATCGCCACTTTTTCGTCAAACGCTTTGGCTGTATTTACGGCGTCTTGCCCTGTCATGGCGTCAAGCACCAAAAGTATCTCATGAGGTTTGACTTCGTTTTTAATATTTTCTATCTCGTCCATCAGCGCTTCATCTATGCTTAAGCGACCGGCGGTATCCAGTATTACTACATCTCGGCCTTGATGTTTTGCTTCTTTTAGAGCCTCTTTTGCGATTTCCACAGGATTCGCGTTTTCTTTTATGAAAACCGGAACTCCTACGCTTTCGCCAACAACCTGAAGCTGTTTCATGGCGGCAGGCCTATATATATCACAGCCCACCAGCATCGGGCGTTTGCCTTCTTTTTCTTTCATCATCTTGGCAAGCTTTGCCGCGGTGGTGGTTTTTCCCGCTCCCTGCAGTCCGCAAAGCATTATAACAGTCGGCGGATTTGATGAATAAGCAATCTTTTCGACGCGTTTGCCCATCAGGGAAGTCAGCTCTTCATTGACTATCTTTATAACCTGCTGGCCGGGCGTTAAGCTTTCCAAAACCTCGCTGCCAACAGCGCGCTCGCGAACTTTTCCCACAAAATCTTTAACCACAAGGAAGTTTACATCAGCTTCAAGCAGTGCCAGGCGCACTTCGCGCATCGCGACCTTCACATCGGCTTCGTTGAGCTTTCCTCTTTGTCTGAGCTTGGAAAATACAGCGTTTAATTTTTCGCTCAATCCTTCAAACGCCACTTTATTCCTCCATCAGATTCTGCAGTTTGCCGAGTTCTTTTAAAATCATCTCTTTGTCTTCGCCGGCTTCAACCATTTGTCTTACCTGGGCGATATCCTTTTCAAAGGCTATATATCGGTTCATAACCTTTAGTTTTTTTTCATATTCGTAAAGCGCTTTTTCGCCTTTTTTTACAGCATCATGAACGGATTGCCGCGTTTTGCCTATGGACTGTGCAATCTCCGCAAAAGACAAATCTTCATCATAATGCTCTTTTATCGCTTGGCGCTGGACTTTCGTAAGCATCATGCCGTATAAATCGAGCAATATTGATATTTCAACGTTTTTTTCCAAAGCACCACCAAAAATATAGAGTGTAAAGTATTTTCGCTTTACACCCTCTGTTATTATACACTTTTTCTATACGGTGTCAAGCTTTTTTGCTTTACACAATCAGTAAATTGAAACTTGAATTTCTAATAAGAATTTTTTTCTTTTTTATACTATAGCCGCGGCAAAATCTTGCGCGTTAAAAGGTAATAAATCATCCACGCCTTCTCCTACGCCGATATACACCACAGGGAGCCCCGTTATCTTTCGCGCCGCGACAATCGCCCCGCCTTTGGCCGTGCCGTCAAGCTTTGTGACCACCATGCCGGACACATTGCACTTTTCGCTGAAAAGCTTCACCTGCGAAAGAGCGTTTTGACCCGTGGTGGCGTCTATCACCAAATATACATACAGGTGCGCTTCCTGCCAATTTTTGTCCGCTATCTTGTTTATTTTCTCAAGCTCGTTCATTAGATTTTTTTTGTTGTGCAAGCGACCTGCCGTATCACATATTAAAACCTCTGTGCCTCTTGCCTTCGCAGCCCCTATCGCGTCGTGTACCACGGCGGCGGGGTCAGCCCCCTCCACCTGAGATATTATCGGAACATCCACCCGCTCGGCCCAAGTTTTAAGCTGGTCTATCGCTGCCGCTCGAAAAGTGTCTGCGGCGCACAGCATAACGCTTTTGCCTTGTGCTTTGTGAAGCGCCGCAAGTTTTGCTGCCGTCGTTGTTTTGCCTGTGCCGTTAACCCCTATCATAAGTATTACAGCGGGAGTTTTTATTTCTTCATTGGGAGTGTCCATTTTTGCCGCAATCTCCGCCCGTAATATTTCATGGATAGCCTCCACATCACCGGTTTTTTTATTTTTAAGCGCCTCTTTTACATCGCTGACTATTTCCATCGACAAATCAACGCCCATATCGGCGGCAATCAGCACTTCTTCAAGCTCTTCAAAAAAATCTTCGTCGATGTCTTTATAATATTTAAGCAAATCATCAACGCGCGAAGAAATGGCGTTTTGTGTTTTTTTAAGACGGTCTTTTAATTTTGCTACAAATGATGGCATAATAATCCTCTATAATTTAGTCCATAAATATGATATACGAAAAAAAGGATAATCTCAATAAAGGATTGTTAATCTGTGATTTTAAAATTTTGTGTTTTGAACTTTTTTTTATAGATACACAAAAGCACAAGCAAGCCTAAAATCCAAAAATAACTCGCCAAACCTATCAAAACAGTATTGTATGTAAAAGATGAAAGCAAGGGAAATCTTTGTGCAAATTGCATTGACGTGTATTTGCCTATGTCCCCAAACAAAAGCTTACTAAACCAATTGCACGCCATACGAAATAACATTAGGAATCGGTTTGTCAGTAATCCTATTATCATCCAGTTATATTCAAGCTTTTCTTTTACTATTATGGCTATATAAAAAGGTATAGGCAGAATATAAAACAAATTCATATATGCCTTTTGAAAAGTATTACAAATTTGTAGGTTATTTCTGATTTTTTCAAAAACATTAGGAAGAAACCGGCTCATAATAAGAAATCCACCGGAAGCAATATAAGAAAACAATATCAAGCCCACCGTTATCCACCAAAAGGCACGGTACAGTTTCATTGTTTCATCTGTTTCCCGAAGCTTAATAAATAATAAATAAATCAAAATTGTATTTACACTGGTTATTAAAGCAATAATCATAGAGAATATTTTTATAACCTTAGACAAAGTCTCATAATCTATTAACTCAAATTTACTCAATATATGAAACCAGTTGATATCGCCTATCACTCTTAGCAAAATATATACAATGCTTAATCCAATAAGCCAATTTAAAATCCTGTTTTTTTCTTCACTATAAATAAACATAAATGGAATTATACCACAGTATGGCAATCAAAAAAAGAGCGTAATTCCCGCCACGCTCTTTTACAATCAACTTATATATTATGTATTTACTAGTTATAATCGGCAATTTTCACCGATATCATTTTGCTTACGCCTTTTTCCTGCATTGTAACACCGTAAAGCACATCGCACGATTCCATCGTCGGCCTGCGGTGAGTTATGACCACGAACTGAGTTTCCTTGGAGTATGTCTTCAAAAAATCGGTGAAATGGCGAAGGTTGGCATCATCAAGCGCTGTTTCTATCTCATCGAGCAAGCAAAACGGTGATGGCCTGTGCTTTAGCATCGCAAACAATATCGCGGCGGCGGTCAGCGCTTTCTCTCCGCCTGAAAGAAGTGAAAGCATCTGCAGCTTTTTGCCAGGAGGCTGTGCTTCAATAATAATTCCGCTGTTTAATACATCTTCCTCGTCGGAAAGGGAAAGCTGGGCTCTGCCTCCTCCGAAAAGAGCGGCGAAATTCTGAGTAAAATATTCATTCAGCTTCTCAAATTCCTTTAAGAACTTCTCTCTCATCTGAATATTTAAGTCGTTAATTACTTTCAAAAGATCATCTTCAGCATCAATTAAATCATCATGCTGGGTTTTATGCTCGGTATAGCGCTCGTTAAGCTCCGCATAGTCGCGCACAGCATTTATATTTACAGTTCCCATCGCTTTTATCTGCCGGCGAATTTTATCAATTTCCTCTGCGGAATCCGATAAATCAAGATCCGGATTTTTATATTCCAATGTTCCCTGATATGTAAGTTCATAAAATTCCCACATGCGGTTTTGTATGCGCTCCAACTCTAGGGTCGATCTTTCGATTTTCATCTGGCAGGCATGCTTTTGCTCGCTTAATTCAATCTGTCTTTTTTGTGATACGCTTAAAAGCTGCTGCAGAGATTTTAAGCTTTCTCTTTCTTTTTCAATCCACGCAATCTTTTCTTTAAGCTGGATATTATATCTTTCGAGCTGGTTTTTTTCATCTCCGACAGATTGGCTGGCAGTGGACAGGCTGTCTTTCTGCATTGCCGAATCCGCTTCATTTTTCGAGTGCTGGGCTCGCTTTTGCTCAATAAGCTCTTTTATCCTTTGAACTTCCTGATTGAGCCACGCGATTCTCTGGGACGCTGTGGCACGCTCTTTTTCATCGTCCGCGCTCAGCGAAATCAGATTATCCAAGTGATTTTGCATTTCATCTTTGTCTTCAAGCTGCCTGTTTACATGCGCCTGCGCCTTGGCTATCTCCTCGCGCGAAACAGTATCTTTGTGTTTAACGTCGTTTGTTTTTGAGTTAATCGACTCAATTTCATTTTTCGCGTCTTCAATATTTTGCTTTATTTTTTCAAGCTGTTCGTTGAGCCCGCTGATTTTTTCGTCATTTTCTGTGTTTGATGTCTTGAATTTATCCAATCTTTCATTTTCTCTGGCAAACACTATTCTTGCTTCGTTCAGCTGGGCGATGTCATTATCCATCTGCTCACGCTGGGACTGCATCTTGGCATTTATCGCTTCCAACTCTTTTTCGGCGGTTTGCGCATTGTTTTTCGCGGATAAATAAAGTTTATTCAGCTCTTCAAGCTGGCTGCGCCTTCCGATGGGTGAAGATTCCCTCGCCCCTCTGGAGCCGCCGCTCATAGAGCCGCCCGGGTTTACCAAATCACCCTTCAATGTTACAAACCTACAGGAATATTTCACGCTTTTGGCAAGCTCAACGGCGGTGTCTATATCTTCGCAGACAATGGTACGCCCCAAAAGAGAGTAAATTATCTCTTCATATTTTTTATCATAGCCAATAAGCTCCGCGGCGACACCTATGCATCCGGGAGAATCAAGCAAGTCTTGTTCGTGATTTTTAAGATAACGCCCGCGTATAGCGCTTATAGGCAAGAAAGTCGCTCTTCCGGCTCTGTTTTGCCTCAATATGTTTATTAGCTCTTTGGCTTCATGGTCGGACTCTGTAACAATGTGCTGCATGGCGCCGCCCAATGCCCGCTCAACCGCGTTAATATATTCGTTGGGCACATCTATAATGTCAGCCACAACGCCTGTCATAAGCTTCTTTGAGCGCTCATTGGAAAGCATAAATTTAACCGGATGGCTAAAACCCTCGTAATCTTCCATTAAATTTTTTATAAGCTGAATGCGCGTTTCAATATTTCTGGCTTTGTCGCGCTTTGACTGCAGATTTTCTTCAAGCTCCGTGCGCTTTAGCCTGAGCTCGTTTCGGGTTTGAACATGGCTGTCTGTTTTTATCTGAAGGCTTTCGATGCTGTGGGAAAGGTTTAATACAGCCTCTTCCAACTCGCGCCCTATGTCATCGTTTATTTCCTTTTGCCTTAATGCCGCGCTTAGATTTTGCTCAATCTCTTGTCTGCGCGCAGAATACGACTCAATCATAGCATCCAGTCGCCCTGAAGAAGAACCGATGTCGGCCATCATCTGAAGACCACTCATCATATCGGTTTTCTTGGCGTCAATGTCACTTTGGCGTGTTTTTATCTCTTCATCAATTTTGCTGATGCGTGATTTTATATCATCAATATCCTGCTTGATTTGTTGGCCGCCCTGGCCTTTGCTGTCCAAAGCCTGTTGAAGCTCTCCAGCCTCTTTGTCAAGCTCGACGACCCTGTTTTCCTCTATTTCTATCTCTTCAAGCAGCCGGTTTTGCTCCATCTGTGCGTATGTTAAGCGCTCTTTCATAGCAATCTGCTGACCGGAATAATAGTTTACTCGCTCATTTAAGGTGTCAATCTCATAGCGGATTTTTCCCACTTGTCTTTCCTGCTCTTCAATTGAGTCGGAAAGCTGCTGCGCTTTTTGCGTGTTGTTATCGTTTGCGTCGGCTTCCTGATGCGTAAGTTCATCTACTTTAGCGACATCCTGCTGGGCTGAGATTAAATCGCTGTTTAATTTTTCATAGTCCAAAAGGAAACAGTTAATTTCAAGCTCTTTTAATTTTTCTGAAATTTCAATATATTTGCGCGCGTTTTTGCTTTGCCTGCTTAGCGGTCCAAGCTGTCTTTCCATTTCTTCCATGATGTCGCTCAGGCGCTGAATATTGCTCCGTGTGGAGTCAAGCCGCCTTTGCGCTTCATCCCGGCGCGAACGGTATTTCATAATGCCTGCCGCTTCATGGAAAACATCGCGACGCTCTTCCGGCTTGTGGCTGAGCATGTCGGCAATCCTACCCTGCCCGATAATAGAATATCCCTCGCGACCGATTCCAGTGTCGCGGAAAAGATCAACAATGTCTTTTCGTCTGCATGATGCGCGGTTTATAAGGTATTCTCCCTCTCCATTCCTGTATACCCGGCGCGAAATGGCTACCTCGCTGAACTCTATCGGAAGCTCACCGTCCCCGTTATCAAATATCAAGGTTACTTCGCACCATCCCAAAGGATTGCGTTTTTGGGCGCCGTTAAATATTATATCTTCCATTTTGGCTCCGCGAAGAGAGCGTGCGGAACTTTCTCCCAAAACCCAGCGCATCGCGTCTCCGATGTTGCTCTTGCCGCTGCCGTTTGGCCCCACAACACCTGTTATGCCTTTATCAAATTCGATTTCCACTTTATCGGCAAATGATTTAAAGCCGTAAAGCTCAAGTTTTTTTAAATGCAATTTATAACCTTCTTAATAATATTGAACATTGGAATTATACCATATATAGTGTCTATAGCAATAAGAGTATACTATATATTTCTTTAAATATAAACATTAAAAATGAAAATGAAACAATAATATAATTGAAATTCCGCTACTCGTTTAATTTGTTTAATTTTACAAGAGCTTCTTTTGCGGCCTGCTGCTGGGATTCCTTTTTGCTTTTGCCAGAACCCGTTCCAAGAGGTTTCCCATCGGCATACACTGTTGTGTAAAATAATTTATTATGCGGCGGACCGTCATCGCTGTCGGTTTTATATTCAATGGATATATCGCCGTTTTTTTGCAAATTTTCCTGGAGGCGGGTTTTGTAGTCGCGCTTAAATCCTTGCTCATATGCCAGCTCAATTTTCGGCATTATATAAGGCATAATGAATTTTTCTGCGTTTTCTATACCACCGTCAAGATATATTGCTCCAATAATGGCCTCCACCATATCCGATAATATTGATGGGAGCTTTTTCCCTCCGGATTTTTCCATGCCATGGCTTAATATTAAGTGTTCACCCAGATTGAGAACATCCGCAATTTCCGAAAGCGGCCTTTCAGAAACAACCGCGGCTCTGATTCTTGTCATCTGCCCTTCGTTCGCCTTTGGATAGGATAAAAACAAAAGACGCGTAACTAAAAGTTCTAGTACAGCGTCACCTAAATATTCCAGTCTCTCGTATGATACTTTGCCCAGATGCTCGGGAAGTGACGAAGAATGAGTTACCGCCCGGAGCAGATAAGAAGGGTCATTAAATTCATATCCTATTATATTCTCGAGCATATTAAGATTATAACTATCGCTCAAAGTGCACCCCTTTTAACTTTGTATAAACAGCTTAAATCATAGGCGCATCGCCTATGATTTTATGTCATCTTTATTTATTGTGTAAGCTTAAAATTTAAGCTAGGATTTATTAGCTTCTATGAAATCCACAGCATCGCCCACAGTTTCAATGCTCTCAAGTTCCTCGTATGGGAATTCGATCCCGAATTCAGACTCTAGTTTCATAATAATGCCCACAACATCTACCGAATCAGCTTTTAAATCTTCGGTTAAAGATGATTCACGGGTAATATCATTGATATCAAGCTCCAATTGTTCTGCGATAACTTCTCTTACAGTATCTAATACCATTTTGTCCTCCAAAATAAATTATATAAATTATTTTCTTATTATAACAGCACCTTATAAATGAAACAATATGCAATATTTCTTTGTGATTATTCCACAGTGTCGCCTATAACGTTTGTTATGTCTTTTTCCAAATAGTTTACCGCTTGTAAAATGGCTCTTTTAAAGCTGTACGCATCCGAAGAACCGTGGGCTTTTATAACACAGCCCTGAACTCCCAAAAGAGGTGTTCCGCCATATTCTTTATGATCGATTTTGTTTTTCACATTTTTAAACCCTTTTTTAAGCATAGCCGCCGCCAGTTTTGTGAAAACATTTTTCATAAGCTCGGCTTTAATATTTTTAAACAGATAAACAGCCATTCCTTCTAATGTTTTCAATAGAATATTGCCGGTGAACCCATCGCAAACCAAAACATCGGCATCCGAATCCATCATATCTCTCGGCTCAATGTTGCCAATAAAATTCAGCGACTCATCCTCTCGCATCAATTTATTTACTTCCCTGTAAAGCTCATTACCCTTTTCGTCTTCTGCTCCGATGTTTATTAAGCCCACTTTCGGGTTTTCAATGCCTTCAACCAATTTCATGTATGTTTTGCCCATTTTTGCAAACTGTATAAGATATTTATCTTTGCAATCGGCATTCGCACCAATGTCTAAAAGAATCGCTTTACCGTTTTGTTTTGGAAGTATAGCTGCAAGCGCGGGTCTGTCCACGCCCTTTATCCTGCCTACATTGAAAAGCGCCCCCGCAAAAACCGCGCCCGTGCTTCCAGCGGATACAAAAGCGTCAGCGCTTCCGTCCTTTATCATTAAAAGCCCTTTTATAAGAGATGAGTTTTTCTTTTGCCTTATTGCAACCAAAGGTTTGTCTTCAGTGTGTATAACTTCAGGGGCATCGATAATCTCAGCTTCTTCCCCAAGTATGTCCAGCTGTTTTTGAATAACATCTTTCTGTCCCAAAAGGACAATGTCAATTCCGCCGATTTCACGCCTGGCATCAAGCGCTCCTTTAATTATCTCGTTTGGGGCGTTATCTCCGCCCATCGCGTCTATCGCTATTTTATACATAAAGCCTCCGTATTTATAACATTGTAGCTGTTTGCTGCCTAAATTATAGTATATGATATCTATCTTTTCAAGGAGAGTTGTCTTCATCGCGCGTTTAATTTTTCTGTTTACTCAAATGTTAATATTGTGTTACGTCACATTTACAAGTTTACTAATATGTGATAAAATCTTAGTGTGTGTATTAGAGGAGTTATTTTGAGCAAAAAAATTACATGTTTTCTGATTGTATTTTTAGCTGTTTCAGTGTACCTATTTTCATCGGTTTCCGCCTTCGCAGAAGAGGCTGATGATAGTTTTGTGTTGCTAAAAGACGGTGACACCGGCGATTATGTTATACAGGTGCAGTATCGGCTTAAAGACTTAGGTTATTTCAATTATAAGATAACCAACTATTACGGACCGTATACTACCGAAACGGTGCGCGAATTTCAAGCTAACAACAATCTGCCCGCAGACGGCGTTTTAGGGCCTGAAACTGCGGCTGTTCTTTTTTCAAACGCTGCGGTAAGGCGCCCAGTTGAAGAAATTGTAAAACCTGAACCGAAAAAGACCGGGCCCTCGGTGCCTAAAGGCGCTTTGAGAGACTGGTTCAGCTATGTTTATCCCCGCTTTGACAGGGGCGAGAAAATAAAAGTATATGATGTGGAAACCGGAATTACTTATTATATGGTAAGAGTGGGTGGAAGCAACCATGCCGACGTTGAGCCTGCTACCGCCGCGGACTGCGCGAAGCTAAAAGAAACGTATGGCGGAGAATGGTCATGGGACAGACGGCCTGTGGTCGTAAAGCTTGACGGAGAATATATCGCCGCATCAACCAACGGCTTCCCACACGGTTATGAAACTATTGCAGGCAACGGAATGGACGGCCAGGTGTGCATACACTTCTTAAATTCCAAAACCCACATACATGACGCGGTTGACCCAGCTCATCAGGCGATGGTAAAGTTAGCTGCCGGAGGATAAAACATTTAACACAAGCTTTTATTAAACAGTCCGACATTTGGGCTGTTTTTTTGTATCTTTTGAGCATCTAAGATAGCCTCTGTATTTCTCGTATGATATAATTCGTTAACTGATAATAAAGAGAGGTTTTTATGGAAAACGGAATTTCATTGTTTAACGAATCGATTTATGACTCACTTATAAAAAATAAAAAATATCTTTTTAAATACCCCTCATATCTGACGGCTTTTTCTAAAATCTCAAGAAACATCAAAAATCAAAACAAGCTGAGAAGCCTTTTAAACCAAAACGAAAACCTCATCGTGCCACCCATATTGATACTAAGCGTGACCAACAGCTGCAATCTAAAGTGTGCTGGTTGCTACGCATGCAATCAAGATAGGAACATAAACGAAGAATTAAGCATAGAAGAAATCTCGCGCATAGTCGATGAAGCCATCGGCTTAGGGGTGTCGATTATACTTATAGCCGGAGGCGAACCACTGCTTAAAAAGGGCATTTTGGATATCCCGAAAGCTCATCACGAAACGCTTTTTGTGATGTTTACAAACGGCCTTCTTGTAGACGGCAATACAATTAACGCGATAAAGCGCACAAAAAACCTTATCCCCGTTTTAAGCATTGAAGGCGACAGGAAAACCACCGATTTAAGACGCGGTGAAGGAATGTTTGACAGTATAATAAAACTTATGGGTGAATTTGGAGCAAATAGTACAATGTTCGGCTCATCCATTACGCTAACATCCAAAAACTTTGATTCGGTTATAAACAGTGGGTATCTGGACGGACTTGAAAGCGCCGGGTGCGCCGTATCTTTTTTGATTGAATACGTTCCTCAGGACGAAGATAACGATTTGGTCTTAACCCCTTCACAAAAAGACGAATTGGCGGCGACATCAAAAGCTATGTCGGACAATCATAATATGCTGGTTGTGGCGCTTCCTGGCGACGAGGAAAGATACGGCGGCTGTCTTGCCGCGGGCAGGGGCTTTTTGCACATTAGCTCGGAAGGCTCGCTTGAAGCGTGTCCTTTCGCGCCATTTTCGGACACAAACGTTAAAGACAAGCCTCTTAAGGAAGCACTTAAATCAAAGCTGATTGCTGAAATCCGAAAAAATCACCACGAGCTAACTGAAGCTAAGGGCGGGTGTGCGTTAAACGAAAACCATGATTGGGTAAAAAGCCTTTTGTAAGGCATTAGCAAAATGATATAAAAAAAGCCTTCGGAAGAACCGAAGGCTTTCATTGCAGTTAAGTCTTATTTATTTGCCACTTCATATGTTACGGAAACATTCGCTGTAATTTCCATGTCGCCTGTAGATATTGATGGAGCTGATTCTGCCGTCATATCAGCACCTTTCGCGGAATAAAGCATGTCTGAATAGTAATACTGCGATGAAGAACTGTTTTCATTCACAGTCACCACGCCGACTATTTTAAGCCCTGCGGCTTCAGCCAAAACTTCTGCGCGAGCCTTTGCGTTTGCAACGGCGTCTTTCAGCGCTTCATTATATGAAGCCTCTCTGTCAAGCACATCAAAGCTTACGCCGTTTGTATTGTTCGCTCCGGCTTCAACTGCCGCGTCGATTACACCGCTCATATCTTCCAACTTTTTAACAGTTACCTTAACCGTGTTATACACAGCATAACTCGTGGGCTTTTCATCGCTGTAATTTTCATACTGCGGATAAATATTATAAGCTACGGTCTTTATATCCGTGTCTTCAATATCAAATTCTTTAAGGGCCGCCATAATGTCATCCATAATCGCAGAATTTTCATTTTCGGCTACTTTCACATCAATGTTCTTGGTCTCGATTCCCAATGAAATGTATCCTACATCGGGCAATACTGTAACTTTTCCTTGGCTTGAAACCGATATTGTGTTGACACTCTGACTCCCGGCAACTACGGTTTCGTTTGAGTTTGTCTTAAATATTAATACTCCTGTCGCGACAACCGACAGCACTAGAAGCACCGCGATTACCACCATTAAAATCTTATTATCGTTCATAATAAACCTCCTTAAGCTTTTGCTTAATCAATTATTTTTTTGAAAAAGGAAATTGACTTCAAACAAAAGATCTTCTTCGTAAGCCACATCCTGATTTTCAGGCTGCTCGACCGACACTACTTTTTCTTCTCCCCGCACTATGATCAAAAAATCCTCATAATACGCGATTGGCAGAAATACTTTGATGGATTGTGTTTCTCCGTCAAAAATAGCCTTTTGCATATCTGCGCCTTCCAAAGATTCGACAACGTATTGCGCGAAGTTTTCTATTTCTTCCTGACTTTCCCCTGCAAACACTACGTTAACTGAAAACTCGGATATGCTCATCATTGTATCTGCGGATTCTTCAAGCATTCTGGGGGCTTCTCCCACCATTCCCAGCTCTTCTGTAGCTTCGGTACTCATGACCGAACTTTCCGCGAGAGTGTTTGGCGCCGCTTTCTGGCTGAACATCTCTTCTTGAATGTTTTCCGACTCCTTAGCCATCATGTCACGAGCCACTTCTTTTTTTCCAAACCCTCCGGAGAATATATAGCTAAACCCGATAATTGCGGCGAAAACTGCAACCGCGGCAGGCATTGCTATCACTGTGAACTTGACCCATTTTTTCTTTTTCGGCTGTTGCGCCTCTCTTAGAAGCGCAAAATGAATCTTATTCTCAGTGCCTTCTGGCAGTGGGACTTCCGGCAAGGCAACAAGCCCTCCAACCAAAGCCTTTGTGTCATCATAAAGCTTCTTGCAAGCTTTGCAATCATTTATATGCTCCATCAATATAAGCTCGTCTTCTTTTTCAAGCAAGCCGTCAATTTGAAGCGATATTTTTTTGTTTGCATCTTTACAGTTCACTTTATTTCCTCTTTCACTTGGTTTGACGCAAGCTAAGGTCTTTTTGTTCCATATCGTTTAATATCTTTACCATTGTGTTTCGCGCCCGCGAAAGACGCGATCTAACTGTGCCGAGTGGGCACTCCAAGATTTGCGCCATCTCTTCATAAGAGTAGCCCTGCACATCCTTTAAAACTATTATAACGCGTTCGCGCTCTTTTAGCTTCATCAGCGCGGCTTCAATGGCTTGTCTTTGCACCGAACGCTCATCAAAAGAGCTTGAAGTATCATCCGCAATTTCTTTTCCGAACTCTCCCATTTCATCCAACGAATTTTTATTGTCTTTTCTTTTCCTTATGGCATCAAGGCAGGTGTTTACCGCGATTCTGTGAAGCCATGTGGAAAATGAAGACGACCGCTGAAACGATTTGAGCTTTCTCCACGCCTTTAGCATTGACTCCTGCAACATATCTTCGGCGTCCTGTGAGTTCCTCATCATTCGGTAGCACAGATTATATATTCGGGTATAGTTAGACGAAAAAAGCTCTTCAAAAGCTTCAATATCACCCTCAAGGGCTTTATTATAAAGTTGTAAATCTTTTCCCGACAAATGTTGCTCCAAATGTTTTTTTATTTATTATAACACAAGTGTGCGGTGGAATATATTGTATTTTAATTAATTTTTTTTGATAATTGTGAAAGGATACGATTTTACCTTATACAAAATAGCCGCCCAAATATGCTTATATCCGTGCTTTTTAGAAATGTTTTATGGTATTCAGATAGATTTTATTTGTGATTTTTCCATGCAGGCATATTTGCCATATTATCCGCGACAGCTTCTTGAGCTTTTTCAGGGCTTATATCCATATTTTTTAAAGCGAATCCTACCATACCGCTGTAAACTTCATCATAGGATTTTAAATGTCCTTGCTCGTCACAGCAATGCACGCAATATTTATTGCCTACAATCCCTCCGCCAAAATCTTCATTTTTCAGCATTGGCATCGAGCAGCTCTCACAATGATTATCTTTCATAAAATGCTCCTAGCTCCTATATACTTATAAACTTCATAAACGTTTCAATAATTGATTCTTTTTTGTATTCAATGATGCTTCCGCTTTTTATGATGCTTTGCTTGTTATGCAGGAAATAATTAATTGTTCCAAACAAAAAAGTAAGTGTCATCTTTATATCAATATCTTTATAAATACCGTCTTGTATCCCTTTTTGAATGCTCCTATAAAAATAATCGCGCGCGGAGGCTTCATTGAGATATGCCTTTATTCGGATTTCTTTTGGATAATGTGGCATTTCCCTCGCTATCACCTCAAAAAAATCTTCATTCTCATGCATAAAGTCAAGATATCCATTAAGAAGGCTTTCCAAATCACCATTCTCACTCAGAATCTTTTCAAGCTGAATATCTATGGAGATAAGTTGGTCTTCAAGCACCTTCTCCATTAAGGCGTGCTTTGTCTTATAGTGTAAAAAAAGCGTTCCGTGGGCGACCCCCGCTTTATCCGCGACAGTTTTTGTATTGGTTTCCAAAAAGCCGTTTTTTACAAACTCTTCTCGCGCGGCATCAACTATAGCTTTATTGGTTTCCTGCTTGCGCAGATCTCTTTTATTCACTGGTTATCCTTCACTGAGTTATTACTCATTTATACTATAATAGTCTGGTCGGCTTGTCAATAGGCAGTCCGTAAATTCCTATTAAAGCATTTCAGCCAACACTTCTATCTCATCATTATCGTTTATAGGATATGCCGCTGCCGGCATAATAAGAGTCGAAATAAACGCCCCGAAAATAAGTTTAAGTTTTTTAAAATTCAAATCCGTTTCTTCAAGCCCATGTTTGGTAATTACCTGATAAACCTTATCTATAAAGTCATTTATTCTCTCCAATGTAATGTTATTATCTATTCGCTTGTTTATAATGTCGTCAAAGTGTGCGTGGAAAATACCCGGGTATGCCGCCGCGCCTCGCTTCCAATCTTTTAGAATAATCTTTAGTATTGTTTTATAATCATCATTTTCCATGTATTGAAAGCCGCCAAAATCAAAAGCATTGTCCAGTGCTATCTCCATAGCCTTTGTCAGCAGCTCTTCCCTACTGCCAAAATAATAACTGATTGCCGCTGAATTCACCCCTGCCACCTGGGCAATTTTTCTTATTGTAGTATTATTGAGTCCATGCTCATTTATGCACGTTATTGCCGCTTGGATAATTTCCTGTTTTGTTTTTCGCCTTTTTTCATTTTTCATAAGACATGATAATCTCCTTTGCGTTTACTCCAGCGACCTTTTGGCAATATTCCCAGACTCTTTCAACATATTCGCCGTTATCCACTACTTTATCGGGCTTTTGGGGATTGCAGTCTTTAAAGTACAAGCCTTCCGGCAGAACTTCCTCGCTTGCTAGATATATCGATGTTTCAGCTCCCTTCTTTGGGGCCTGTCCTTTTAGTTTACGGTGTTTCCATATGAACTTCGCTATGCCGCTTGTATTTTTTAAACCTATCTCCGTATTTACAAGCCCCGGGTCGGCCATATATGTTTTTATAGTGTTGGAAAATTCATTGAATCGCTTTGACAACATAACCGATATGAGTTTGGACTGTTTATAAGCTCTCAGCTGTCCATAGCTTCTCGAAAGCTGTATATCGTTCCATTTAATTTTTGCGCCGTAGTGTGAAGAAGAAGAAACATTTATTATCCTTCCACTCGAGAGCTTTAACTTGTCATACAAAAGCAGCGACAAATAAAAAGGGGCGATTGTATTTACAGCGAATTGTTTTTCAACGCCTTCATCGCTCATACTGTAATAGCTGTAAAAAGACCCCGCGTTGTTTATCAGCACATCCAGACCTCGCTCCTTTAATACATCTTTAACTACAACCGCCAGTTTTCTGATGCTTTCCCGAGATGAAAGGTCCACCCTCACAAAAACCGCTTCATCTCCAAGATAATTTTTTGCCTTCTTTTCTTTTTCATCGCTTCTTGAAGTGCAAATAACAATGAACCCCTTTTCAATAAGCCCTTTTGCGGTTTCAAGACCTATTCCCGATGTGGCGCCTGTAACAAGCGCAATTTTTTTATTTTTCATGGATGCTCCTTGGTTTTTGCCCAGAATACCACTGTTTCGCTCTCTAAACATTATAGTAGCATTAGAATCAGATTTAATCAATCCCATGGTTTAATCATGTGATTGACTTTTATATAGCCATGAATAAATCCAATTTTCACCCTCGCAAGAAAAGAAATCAAAGGCAAGCGCGGACACATTTTAGTTCTTTGTCCATCAGGGCTTAGAACCATACCAAAGTAATCTCGAGAATAAAATCACAAGGCGTTGAAGAATAAATCATAATACATGGAATAATAAATATGCTTTTGGTTAGCCTCTCAAAACTTATTACAGATAGCATAAAAAGTCAAGATTATATATAAGAGATGGTCTGTGGCAAGAAGCAGAGCTGTGAAAGGTCTTTGAATAAATTTATCTGTAATGCTAAAAAATTAGCAGAGTTTTTATACAAATGTATAGTATTTTCCTTTATATCTTTTATTCCCCTCATATTGAGTGTTATAATTTAATAAAAAATTATTGAGGCGAATATGAAAATTATAGTATTCTCCGATTCGCATGGAGAATTAAACGCAATGATATATACTCTTGAAAGCGAAAAGCCTGACATGGTCATCCATCTTGGAGACTTGTTAAATGATTCAATTGAACTAAAAAATATGTTCCCAGAAATTTCTTTTGAATTGATAAAAGGGAATTATCCCTTTTACAACAAAGAACAATTTAAAAGCGAAAAAACTTTTGAAATCGATAATATTAAGTTCTTTATAACACACGGGCATAAATACTCGGTAAAACACAGCCTTGATATATTAGTTCAAAAAGGAATGAATGAAAATGCGGACATAATATTATTCGGGCACACGCATATATCATATATAAACAACAAAAACGGCGTTTGGGTGATAAACCCCGGCAGCATAAACACACAATACACGCGGGATAGATTCTCTTCTTACGCAAAAATACTAATTGAAAACAATGAAGTAACCTGCGAAATTATCCGGATGTAATATTGTGGTTATTTTATATAATGATTTGATCTTAGACTTGGGTTGCTCTTTGTGGTTCAAACTTCGTGTAATGATATCGTCATATTTTTGATTGACATTCGTAATATTATCGTATAATATTACCAATAGCCGAATGAATTTCTATATTAAGGTAATTATTTAAAGGATATAACTATGAGCAAAAAACCAAAAAGATTAAAAAAGAAGATACCCCCAACAGAAGTGGAAAAGCCAACAGAACCCAAAATAGCCGGAAAGAAAAAACCTGTCAGAACAATTCTGATTACTGTTTTGATTGTTCTAATAGCTTTGGCTACTGCTCTTTTTATATATGTTTATCCAATTTTAAAAAACATGAATATGGATTCTATGGAGCAAAATCCCGAAGAAACAATAAGCCCCGCTGAACTGGAAGCTGAAGTCGAAATCGAAGAGGCTTCAAGTGATTTACCGACAGCCAAACCCATGCCAAAAGTCACGCCTGAACCTGTGTTTGAAATGAAAAATAATGAAGACTACGGAATCATAAACATCATGCTTTTCGGAATGGATAACAGATACAGAAAAACCATATTGGGTGGAAGAAGCGATGTAAATATAATATTAACTTTAGATCCGCAAAACAACGAAGTCAGAATGACTTCCATAATGCGCGACACTTTGATATACCTGCCGTCTCAGGATGATTACAATAGGGTAAACGCTGCAATAGTTTACGAAGGCGGACCCGAAGGTGCGATAAAAACCATTGAGGAAGAATTCTTGATTGATATAGATCACTATGTGATAACAAGCTTCCGGGGAATGATAGAAATCATTGACTCTATCGGCGGTGTTGAAGTTACCTTGTCCCAAAATGAAGTGTGGGAGATGAACGGCCTGATACAGGAAATGAATAAATTATTCGGAAATCATTCCGAAACTTATTTTGTGTACAGAAAAGGCCTGCAAACTTTGAACGGAATACAAGCTGTGGCTTACTCACGCATTAGAAAAACCGATGGTGGCTTTATGCGCGATTCCCGCCAAAAAGAAGTGCTTTTAGCCGCAAAGACAAAGCTTGTCGATATCACGCTTGTCGAATTGGATACTGCTTTAAAAACAGTGTCAGATTGGGTGAAAACCGATTTGGAACCTGCGGAATTTATTGCTTTGGCAATGGATTTATACGGTTTAAGAAACAGTACTATTAAGACAGCAAGAATCCCCTATGACGAACTATTTGAGTCTGTCAGGTACAAAAAAATGGCGGTGCTGCAATATGAAAAGGAAGCAACTCTTTGGAAAATGCACGATTTTATTTACAATGGAATTGAATAGCCTTTAGGCTCTAAAATAATATTTTTTACATTAATATCCTTAACACTTTCTTAACACTTTGAATATATACAGGCAAAGTTAAGCATCCATACTATCCTTATTGGCAAAACAATAAATAAGGAAAGTGAGATGTTAAATATGACTAAGAAAAAATGGATGGTAACAATAGCGGTGACAGTCGCTTTAGTGGCTGCTCTCGGCACAACTGTGGCGTTCGCAGCAGACGAAGATGGCAGTTTGGGCAGAGGAGCTCGGAGATGGTTTAACTCCGATAACGCTCCCTACAGCGCAGAACGGCTTGCGGAATTGGTTGAAGACGGAGTAATCACCCAAGAACAGGCAGACAGCATACTTGCTGGCGACACACGCCTTTATGACTCAATTGACCATGAAGAATGCGAAGATGGTGAATATGGTCTTTTCGCGAGAGGCTCGCAAGGCATGTACAGCGAAGAACAGCTTTCAGGGCTTGTAGATGACGGCTTGATTACCCAAGAACAGGCAGATCTCATCCTCGCCGGTGACGCGCACCTCTTTGACTTCGTTGACCGTGAAGACTGCGAAGAATACGGTGAAGGTCTATATGGCGAAGACAATCCAGGCAGAGGAATGGACCGAGCACCCCGCGGCGGACGCGGAGCTTTTCAAAAAGTAAATCCTTAAGCTTAAAAAACTAACAAAAAGAACAAAGCAGTATCTTTAATAGGTACTGCTTTAATTTTGCGCGTTTTGTGCTGCTGAAATATCAAAGTGCTGCGGATTGAAGGAATATGGGGTAATTGGCAGAAAAACAAAACCGCGTGACTTATAATATTCTATAATCTCACCCAATGCTTCGACAGTAGAATATTTTGAAGACCTGTCATGCATCAGCAACATTATTTTATCTCTGCCGGCAGATTCAAGCTTCACCAATTCAACCATTCTCTCAGCTTCGATATATCCCATGTCTTTATCCGCATCATGGTTTGAAAGATTCCAATCAAAATATATGTATCCAAGATCGGTAAGCGCTTTGACGTTTTGGGTGTATACCTCCGAATATTGCCAAGCATCGTTGCTGCCTCCCGGAAAACGTATTATCCTTGTTCTTACACCCGTCTGTTCAAAAATATAATCTTCCATCTTGAAAAGCGAGGTCAGAAATGCGTCCCAGTCATCAATTGGATAGCTGTGGTCATATGTGTGATTTCCTATTGAATGACCTTTATCCACTATCATTTTGTAGATCCCTTTTTCGTCCGCGTCCTCATGGTAATTTACAAAAAAGGTCGCTTTCACCCCATAACGATCCAATATGTCCAATATTGCCAATGTTCTTGAAGAAGGACCGTCATCAAAGGTCAGATAAACTACTTTTTCAAAAATATCGCTTTCCAAAAAAGAATTTCCCATATCTCTTTCAAGAAGCTCGACTCTAGACAGCAGCAATTCGTCAGTTTCAATTGTACTCATCGCTTTAATATATTCTTCTTCCAGCGAATTTATTGAAGCGGCCGCCTCATCAAGCTTCCCTGCGTAAAGTTCCATATCCGACTCTTTTTCTTTTATAGAAGCTTCGTTTTGAGATATAGTAGCGTTTAAGCTTTCAATCTGACCTTTATACACGATTAGTGATTTCTTGTTGCGCAATACTCCCACAGCCAGTCCCGCAATCAAAGCGAAAGCACAAAAAACACTCACGAATATAATATATCCTGCAACCTTAAACTCTCTCTTCATAAACTAAGCTCCTTAGCTTTTGTCTTTGTCAATATATTACCACATTTTTCATTTGATGAAAAAGAAGATATTTGGTAAGTTTTCTTTTAATAAAACAATGTTATGGTTTAAATCAGGAATTTATATTATTTTCAATACAAAAGAAAGCTCTTTTTACCTCTCAGAGCTTTCTTAGAATCATTCTCATATTAATTAAGACAAAATATCTTTGCTTAAATTTTTATTCCCAAGTTTTCCACACGTCGGGTTTGTATCCCAGCGTGGCCTGTTTGCCGTTTCGCACTATTGGAGTTTTATAAAGTTCGGGCAATTCCATGAGTTTATCTGCCCACTGTTCTTTTCCGTAATATTCAATCTTATAATAATCCTTGCTTTGTGCATCCACCAAAGCTTCAAGCCCACCTACTGCCTGCGAAACGCTTCGTGTCTCGCCAGGGCTCATCCCTTTGTCCATTATATCCACATACTGATACTTTATCCTGCGCTCTTTAAAATATCGTTCAGCTTTTTTTGTGTCAAAACATTTCTTTTTGCCAAATATCTGAATGTTCACAAATACCTCCTAATGCAAATCCCCATGCTCTATATACTCATCATATGTGCACATCTTATCTTTAATTCCATTAACTCCAAGCTCAATTATTCGATTGGCGGTGGTTTGAATGAACTGATGGTCGTGAGAGGATAGGAGTACTACCCCCTTAAAATCAATCAACCCGTTGTTTACCGCCGTTATTGATTCAAGGTCAAGATGATTGGTCGGCTGATCCAGAATCAAAACATTCGCGCCAAACATCATCATGCGCGACAGCATGCAGCGGACCTTTTCGCCTCCGGAGAGAACCTTTACCGGCTTAAAAACATCATCACCCGAAAAAAGCATCCTGCCCAGGAAACCTCTCAAATAAGTATCCGTTGTATCGGCTGAATACTGTTTCAGCCAATTTATAATATCCATGTCCGAATTATTAAAATATTTTGTGTTATCCATGGGAAAATATGATTGTGATGTACTTACTCCCCATTTGAAAGTTCCTTCGTCAGGCTCGATTTCTTCCATCAGTATTTTAAAAAGCGTAGAGTTCGCAAGCTCGTGCTCGCCTACGAATGCTATTTTATCATTTCTACCAACGACAAATGTAACATTTTCAAGCACTTTCACACCGTCGATGGATTTGCTTATACCTTCAACAGTTAGGATGTCTTTGCCTGCTTCCCTGTCCATATTAAAGCCCACGAAAGGGTAGCGCCTTGATGATGCCGGCATTTCCTCTATAGTCAGCTTGTCAATCAGTTTCTTTCTGGAAGTAGCCTGCTTTGACTTTGACTTATTTGCGGAGAAACGTGCGATAAATTTCTGCAGCTCTTTTATTTTATCTTCGCTTTTTTTGGATTGTTCCTTATTCATCTGCTGCATAAGCTGGCTCGATTGATACCAGAATTCATAGTTGCCCGCATACATCTTTATTTTTGTGAAATCTATGTCCACGGTATGGGTGCAAACATTGTTTAAAAAGTGCCTGTCATGGGATACGACGATTATTGTTCCCGGATAGTCGATTAAAAATTCTTCCATCCAGTTTACCGATTCCACATCGACATTGTTTGTAGGCTCATCCAACAAGATAACATCAGGGGTTCCAAACAGCGCCTGAGCGAGCAATACTTTGACCTTTTCACTTCCGCCCAGCGACTTCATTAGACTGTCTAAAATCCCAAGATCCAGATTCAGCCCCTGCAGAAGCTTTGACACCTCTGATTCGGCCTCCCAGCCGTTTAGCCTTGTAAACTCGCCTTCAAGCTCTGAAACCAATATGCCGTCTTCTTCCGAAAAATCCTCTTTTTCGTAGAGCGCATCCTTTTGTTTCATTATTTCATATAGATGTGGATTGCCCATAATAACTGTATCTAAAACACTATATTCATCATATGCGTAGTGATTTTGCTCCAACACCGATACTCTTACTTTATCCGGAATATCAACAGTGCCTTTTGAAGGCTCTATTTCACCAGATAATATTTTTAAAAAAGTGGATTTCCCTGCTCCGTTTGCGCCTATTATTCCATAGCAATTGCCCGGAATAAATTTTAAATTCACTTCTTTGAAAAGATCTGTTCCGCTAAAATTCAAACTTACGTTTGTTACTGTAATCATTTTTCCTCCGATTGTTTAATCATCCCGAACTAATATACATTAAAATATATAATAATTAAAGGCAATTCTTAAACAATTATGGCTGGAGCCAATCAGCTGAGTTTAAACACCTTTATATTTGCCGCAATTCCTCCATATACTTTAGGTGGCACGATTTCTCCGTTTTGCGCTATCCAAGCATATATTTCCGCATTGGCGTTTTGGTTTTTGGTTTGAGAAACAAGCGCAAACTTTACTTCGCCAGCATCAACCATCGCAACGAACTCTTCCAGCGTCAATATCTCGTCTCCGCCGTTAAATCCGCCCAGCACCATCACAGCTTCTCCAGACTGGACAATGAGCTCCGCGCCATTTTGCATTGAGCTTTCAGTCATCGCAAGATATGTCGCACCATCCCGGTTTTTTTTAAGATAATCTATCAGTCCGCTAAAATCTCGCATATCGTCAAAACTATCTTTTTGATTGATAAGCTCAGGCCCCGCTATCGGCAGCTGTGAATTATCGCTGTATATAAGCGGCGAAAAAGCCCATACTCCCGGCATAATAAGCAAAACGCACATAAGCCCAATTATAATTTTACGTCTGAATTTCTTAATAATCAACATGATAATAGCTGCAAGCGACAATATAAATATGACAGAACACACCGGTACAAGCCAATCCATCCATCCGCCATATAAGCTTTGAATATATATTTGCGAAGCCGCAGTTGCTGCGAACGCGATGGGTATCCATATTTTCTTTTCCATTTTTATAAGATATAAAAATCCTATCCCGATGAGCGCGGCTATCGCCGGCCCCATCATGGCGAAATAGTATCTGTGTGTAATCCCTTCGGCAAAGCTGAAATAGATATACATAGGAATAAGCCACATGGAAAAGAAGAAATATGTAATAAATTTCACGTCTTTTCTGTGCTCTTTCATAAACACAAGCCCCATTGATATCAAGGCGGCCATAATCGCCGGCAGCATAAGCCATGATATTTGCCCTGCGTTTTTATCATTAAACAGCCTTAGTATGGACGCGTCTCCCGTTTCGCCCGCAATCCCTGATCCCTGAGTAGCTGCCGCTCCATAAGGCACCTGTCCGTTTCGCTCTGCGGGTGGCAGTATCGGTAAATTATTATTTGCATTGGGAAAATCGTCTTTGGTCTGCGCAGCATTCGGGGCGTCGCCAGTTAGGCGAGGTCTTTCATCTTTCGGCAAACTCTGTACATTTCCCGGCACAATTGCGTCTTTTTCGAGCATCCCTCCGCGGCCTAATATCCTGCTTAATCCGTTATGCCCGAAAACAAGCTCCACCGCCGAGTTTGTGTCGCTTGAACCGATGTATGGTCTGCTGTCTTCATCAACCAAATCCACCGCAACGACCCAAGAAAGAGAAATTACAATAAGAATGATTGCAGAAAGCGCGCAGACAAGAATTTTTTTTATGAATTTCTGCTTGGCGAATATCAGATATGTTAGATAGACGGCTGGAATCACCATATATGCCTGAAGCATTTTTATATTAAACCCCAGCCCTATTAATATGCCCGCGAAAATTAAATGCTTGGCACTGGATTTTTCGGCGGCTTTTATGGCCTGATCCGCCGCTAAAACTAGCACCAATATCAAAATTCCGTCAATCGTGTTGTTTCTGGAAACCGCCGCGAAAATAGGAGTGAGCGCCAAAACCAGCGCAGAAATAAGGCCGGGGATCTCTCCAAACCTCTTTTTTACTATCCTATATGCCAAATATACCGACAAGACGCCCGAAATCGCTTCAGGAAGCACCAGGACTGCTCCGCTAAAGCCGAATACCTTCGTGAACAAAACCTGTATCCAGAAGCCAAGAGGCGGCTTATCTATCGTTACAAACCCCACAGAATCCAAAGAATTATAAAAAAAGGGATGCAGATTTTGCCCCATGGAGTATACGCCCGCGGCATAATAGGAGTTTGCATAGCCCTCGCCCCAAATATTCCATATGTATAGGAAAGAAGCCAGAGCCAATATCAAAATTATCGGCGTGTTTTCTTTAATTCTTTTTTTCATTTTTATCCCTTTACTTTTGTCATATTTTCACTTCTGCAACATTAGTATAAAAAAGGCGGTTAATAAGTATGTGATAGACTTATTAACATTTTATGAAGTGTGCTTTATAAATGGACCTCAGCACTATAGTTTCATCCATTCTAACACTCTTTAAATCTTGATGTCCCAGCACATGTGAAGGGGGTTTTAGACTGGTTAAGAAATAATGTAAAAACAGCATAGACGGCTATAGATATTGTGTACGGAAGTTCCCTCTATCCATTTACGACATTGAATCCAACTTAATTATTTGCAGTATTATAAGATACTTTACCTATTCGAACCTTTTTTATTTCAAGTTTTTTCTTAATCGCAAGTAAATAAAACTTACTAAAAAGCCTATAATTCCACCTCCAATTATAGCAATACCAATCCACTCCAGAATACTTCCTAAAAAATCACCTAATAAAAAACTTTTTATATTAATCCAATAGAATTCATCTCTGTAGTTGGTTATATGCATCTCTTGTCTTGACGCCTGCCCTATGAAAATAAGTTTAATCGGTGAAAGTAAATAATATGTGAAAATTGATATGCTCCATGTAATCATACCCGCCAAAGCTGACTTTGCTATTGATTGTGATATTTTTGCTTCATATAAAGTAATAGGCATAATTGGCAATAACCAAACACCCCATGTCAACATAGTTAAGACTAAATACGACGATATCACTCCAAAATTAATTTGTTGATAAAAAAATCAAAAACTCCAAATAAAAATGCAACTGTAATGTATATTTGCCAACGGCGCTTCATGCAATCTTTTACCTTTCACTTAACTAATATTTTTATTTATCCAATACTATAAATACTAAATTGTATACGTATAGTACTTAAATATATTTTGTAGTGCAATAAGTTTCATTTCACTAGTTTAATTGCGATATTCGCAACAATAAGTCATTTATTTTTCGATATCATTTTACCATATAGTAATGAAAATATGTAAGTGATTTACTTATTAATATCCATTAAATACTAATATAAAAGAGATATTAGCATTACAGTCCCATCCACTCAAGCACTCTTTTAATTTTCAAGTTCCAATAATCCCAAGCGTGAGCATATCCGTCTTCTTCCTCATATATCACGGGTATTTTAAAATCAGTTAAATGCTTCAAATATCCTAAATTTGTTTGATATGAAAAATCGTCTTTACAGCAGCACATATAAAACCTTGGCAAATTTTCGTAAATATATTTACAATATTTGTTGCCATAAACCATGTCGGTGTAAAAGCTTCTGTCTACCGCGGGCATTATTACGCACAGCTCTTTGTTTTCAACATATCTTTCTATGTTCGTTTGGCGACACCATACGGTATTATCATCGCTGAATCCATGCAAAAGCCAAAGTGATTTGAGTGATTGGTCGCTGTCACGCTGTTCAGGTAAAATCACTTTTACATTCGTGAGCAGTCCCAATACCTTTGAGCGCAATTTAATTTCCATAAATGCCATAGCAAAAACCCCAAATAAATATAAATTCATTTATTTTTTTATATTACACAATAAATCAATTCGAATATTACAATTCCTTTTACCTGAACGCGAAATGCTGATATAATTAAATATAATTCGCTTTATATGAATGCACAAAATGTTATATAGTGATAAAAAACAGGTGGGGATGTATAGGCTTTTTCCCAAAAGAATAAACCTACGTTAAAGAGCATGCCCGATGCAATAGTTAAACTATGAACTGGTAATGATAACATTTAAGACACCGCTGGATACTATAGCGAAAATAGTAAATTCAACTTCAACTGACGGATTTACCAATGACTATAAAAAATAAAAAATTTTAAGATAATTCACGGAGGAAAACATGATAGATTTCACTTGGGTAGGCACCGGCAACAGCGGACTTGATACAGCTATTAATCATTTAAGGCTGGGCGACAATGTAGTATGGCAGATAGACAACATCAAAGACTACAAAAAATATGTTCAGATGTACGCAAAAAAATCGCTTGCAGACAACAGAAAGTTGATTTATATTCGTTTCGCTGATCACGAGCCTTTGCTTGATGACTCAAAAAATATAATTACATACAAAATCAACGCATATCAGGGCTTTGAGGATTTTTCACTTAATATTCATCAAATAATAGAAAAAGAAGGTGTATGCGCGTTTTATGTGTTTGACTGTCTTTCTTATTTGCTGGATACATGGGCTACAGATCTTATGATTGGAAATTTTTTCTATGTCACATGTCCCTATCTTTATCAGCTTGACACCATCGCATATTTTGCAATCTTAAGAAATCATCATTCATATCACACTATTGCACGCATTCGCGAAACGACGCAAGTTTTGCTTGATTTATATAACATTGAAGGTGAGTTATACATCCATCCGCTCAAAGTAATAGGCAGATATTCAAGCACGATGTTTCTTCCCCACTATATATCAGGCGAAGAAATGACACCAATTACAAGCTCCACTCAAACAGCGCGTCTTTTCAGCTCACAACCCATCCAGACGGTGGACAACGCAAGAAGCAATCTCGACTATTGGGACAAGCTTTTTATTAGTGCGCTTGACCTCCTCGAAAAAGACGAAAACGGAACTGAAATAAAAAAACAAAGGCAGGAAATGCTTGAGAAAATCATCACTCTTGTTATTGGAAAAGAAGACAAGATGCTAACTCTTGCCCGCAAGTACTTCACACTCAGGGATATGGTGGAGCTCGGATCTCGTCTAATCGTATCAGGATTTGTCGGAGGCAAGGCTGTAGGAATGCTCTTGGCACGCAAAATACTTGAATCAGATAAAAAGACCGATTGGCATTCTTTGCTTGAACCACATGATTCATATTACATTGGATCAGATGTTTTTTACTCCTATATCGTTCAAAATAATCTATGGGGGCTTTATCTTGACCACAGAAAAAAGGAAAACTTCCTAAACAAATCGGAAGGATTGAGAGAAAAGCTTAAAAATGGAATTTTCCCAAATGAGGTCAAAGAAAAGTTCGTAAGAATGCTGGAGTATTTCGGACAGTCGCCCATCATCGTGCGCTCCAGCAGTTTGCTTGAAGATAGTTTTGGAAACGCCTTTGCGGGAAAATACGAAAGTTTCTTTTGCGTAAACCAGGGAACACCCGCCGAACGCTATGGACAATTTGAGCAGGCAGTTCGAAATATATACGCAAGTACAATGAGCGAAGACGCTCTGGCGTACAGAATGAAACGTAAATTGGACGACAGCGACGAACAGATGGCTCTGCTTGTACAGAGAGTGTCAGGTGATTATCACGGCAAGTATTTCTTCCCCACTCTGGCAGGCGTAGGCTATTCGCACAACATGTATGCGTGGAAGCCGGAGATGGATCCCAAGGCCGGTCTTATAAGGCTTGTGTTCGGCTTGGGAACACGCGCGGTAGACCGCGCCGAGGGGGATTATCCCAGAATCCTGGCGCTGGACTATCCTACCTTTCAGCCTTTAAGCGGGAAAAAAGATACAAAGCAATATTCTCAACACTCTGTTGATGTCCTTAACACATCTGACAACAATCTTCACAGCATATCGCTCAATAAGCTCATGTGGGAGAAAACAGGAATTGACATGGATTTAGTAGGAGTAATAGACCACGAAACAAATAAACGCATAAAAGAATATGGAATACAGGAGCAAGAAGCTTGGAATCTTACATATGAAAAGCTGATAAAAAACACTTCATTTATTAAGACCATGCAAAACATGATGTTAACTCTTGAAGAGGCTTATAACTATCCCGTCGACATTGAATTTACCATTAACTTCGCGAAAGACAATACCATGCACATAAATTTGTTGCAGTGCCGTCCGCTTCAAACAAGAGGAATAAGAAAATCAATCGATATCCCTGAAAATATCGCCGAGAATACAATTTTATTTAAATCCAACGGCAATTTTATGGGAGGAAATATCTATCAAGAGATAAAGCGTGTAATAATTATCGACTCTGAAAGCTATGCGAATTTAATTGAAACCGACAAATATCAAGTTGCGCGAATTATTGGAAAAATCAACAATCTTCAAGAAAATCCAGAAGACATCCCCACCATACTTATTGGACCGGGCCGTTGGGGAACCACCACGGCGTCTTTGGGGATTCCTGTGACATTCTCGGAGATAAGCAATGTATCCGTTCTTTGCGAAAGAGAGTTTAAGACAGGTGGCATGACTCCTGAGCTTTCCTACGGCTCACATTTCTTTCAAGATTTAGTGGAAGAAAATATATTCTATGCCGCGCTCTTTGCTGAAAAAGAAAATTCGTTCTTTAATGAAGACATAATCAAACAGCATAAAAATATTTTAAATGACATTCTGCCTGATGAAAAAAAATACGAAAATATTATAAAAGTCATCGAATCTGATAATATGCGTATAATAAGCAACCTCGATTCAAATCAAGTTATTTGCTACGAATTCTGACTTGTATTTTTCTTTCTGGTTTCCTCCAGGAGTTTTTTCACCCTAGGTCTGTTATATCTTTGAGCTATAATGCAAGGAATATTCATCGCAAGCGCGTATGCCAGCATTATAAATACTACATAAAACGGGCCAAATAAACCAAATATCCAAAAAGGAATTATCTGCATCCAATGGCCCCATTCGGCTCTGCAGGTTTCTTTAATAAAACTCTCAAGGTAGTCTTCGTCCAAATTCACGAGCTGCCTTTTTTTGAAGCCCTTTTTGAAAACTTTCGCTCCATCCGGCAATAAATGTTTCCATTCTCGTATTTTAAAAACGTTGTTATAAATCTTTCCATTGTTTTCCCATTTGTGTGATTTATAAAACCATGAATTCTCATTAAATTTTTCGTCGGCTATTTTATTTGAAAGCATAGCAAACCCAACCTGAAATATTGGCCACAATAACACGAACAAAGCTACTGTAGCTAATTTTGGCAAGAAAAATATCTGCATTTAAACCTTCCTTCCCTTCCATGTGGCGGACTTTGTAACAAATGTGCAAACAACTGAATATAAAAATATCAAATGAAACGCGAACAGCACGACAGGATAAAAAACGCACGATATTACTTTGAATGAACCCAGTTTTTTTGATGAAAAAAGCAAAAATATTACAAATAATAAATAGAATACCGATGCAAACAATATTTCAGAAACCTCCGGGTGCATGATGCTTTTTACTATTTCTATCGGCAGTGCAGTCAATGCAGTTATATACACCACAATCATTATAAGCCGCCACCACTTGGTTTTTATCGCTCCTGTAGCAAAATTTTTTGCCCAGCCTTCCACCAGTGAACAAAAGCCCAAAGGATACATTCTGTACGAAATATATCCTCCTCCCAAAAATAGCTTTAAATCTATATTTTTTTCATTGTAATAGCGGCCCAAAGAATAGTCTTCTATTGTTTCTCCTTTCACATGAAGATAGCCTTGATTAGATAAAAATATGTTGCGTGAAACCATAAATACCGGGCCGAAAACCCCGATTCTTTTTGT
Organism: Christensenellaceae bacterium; assembly: GCA_963675575.1. Classification (GTDB taxonomy): domain Bacteria; phylum Bacillota; class Clostridia; order Christensenellales; family UMGS416; genus JAGLOK01. Next base: position 599,885 of record OY776378.1, on the reverse strand, counting down.
TTTGAACGGAATGCCCATACCTGTGCCCATAGCCTGAATAGCATTAAAAAACAATGAAAACTGCTCGTATGCTTTATTTGTTTGATGATATGGCTGAACAGAAACACAAGAGTTGTCAAATGTGAAAGCGGATGCCAAAGCGCTGACAGCTTTCTGGTGCAGCCTGACATCCGCATCGAAAAACAGCAAGACATCGCCGGATGCATGTTCGGCGCCCTGTTGGCAGGCCCAAGGCTTGCCTTTCCATCCTTCGGGCAGTGCTCCTGATGATATAATCTCTACATCAAAATTCTTTATTACTTCACATGTTCTGTCAGTGGAATCATCATCGACACATATTATTTCAAAAACATCGTAAGTCTGTTTTGCTAAGTCGGAAAGCAAACGCGAAATATTATGTTCTTCATTTCTGACGGGTATTATCACAGAGATTTTTAATTTAGGGATATGAGGGAATTGCTTTATGCTTTTTGCCGCTAAAAAAAGGACCACTCCAAAAATAAATCCTAAAAAAATAATTATGTTATTTATTTCAAACATAACATAATTATATGGGTTAAAAAAACAAACGTCAATTAATTAAGAATCGAACGTGTATTGCAGTTCGTCCTGCATTTCATCATAATTTTTTAATATTTCCACAAACACCCCTACAATTTGAGCGTCAAACTGCGTTCCTGCATACTTTTGAAGCTGAGCTACAGCTTCACCAAGTCCAAGCCTAGATCTATACAGTCTGTCAGACATCATAGCGTCAAACGCGTCGGCAACAGATATTATTCTTGCCAAAAATGGTATCTCATCACCTTTTAGGCCTTCCGGATATCCTGATCCGTCCATTTTCTCATGATGGCACTTAACCAGTGGGACAACTTCTTTAAACATAGACACCGCAGATAATATGTGCGCGCCTTTTAAAGGATGTTTCTTTATTTCTTCGTATTCTATCTCATCAAGTTTTTCGCTTTTTAATATTATATCGTCTCGCGTTCCGATTTTTCCCACATCGTGGAACATGCCGCTTATCCTTAAGATTTCGAGATCTTTCTCGTTTAAATCAAGTTTTTCTCCGATTTTTTTAGAATAATATGCTACTCTGTCCGAATGCCCTCTTGTATATATATCCTTCGCGTCAACTACAAGTCTAAGTGCCTTGATAGTATCCATATACCGGCCTTTAAGCTCGACATATGTTTTATTGAGCTCATCATTTTTAATATTTACCAAAGAGTGCAAAAATGCATTATTCAGCGAGGACGCAGCCTGTGACGCATATATTCCCAAAAGCCCCAATCCATCTTCTATGTTTGAAGTTTCAACGAATATAACACCTATTATCTCATTTATTTCATTTATCAAAGGTAATATTACGCCTTCTTTAAGCTGAATGACCTTTTTTTCTGTTCTGGCATAACCGATTTGCTCCATTAAATTGGGATCCAGCATTTCTAAAAAATCTTCAATATCGGTCTTGTATTTTCCAATTCCCCTAAAAATAGTTCGATGAACATTAACATTGCCTGTTTGCCCTTGTTTATCAATTGCTCGCAAATCCATTGAGGTGTCATCAACGATAATAAAAGCACTTTCACTGTTTATCAGAGGCAATATTTCAGACAATATTTCTTCCAGAATATTTCCTATCGGCTGAAGCTGATATATTTTTGGCATAGCTTCAAGAATACTGTTTAATCCGTCTCTGAACGCTTTTATAGTTTCAAGCTGTGAAATGGATTTTATTCCGGATTCAACAAGCAAGAGTAATTGATCAAACCTGTCCCCTTTTTCGCAGTATCCCTGAATGTCAAGAGCCCTTATGGTTTCAATAGGCGGAGCTAAATCTTTATGCCCGGTTAAAAGAAGGATATACAGCTCTTTATCAAATTCTCTTATTTTCTCCACGACTTCATCGCCATGTATTGGTTTCATCAAAAAATCTAAAATAAGCAAGTCAAAATGTTCGTGGCGTATTCGCTCTATAGCTTCCATAGGATCAGTCAACCCAACAAAGCCATATCCATTTCTTTTTAGTATTACTGACAACGAATCAATTATGCCGATTTCATCATCAACAACTAATATTTTATATGAAAATTGATTGGGGGTTTTTCTTTTTCTCACGCTAACTCACTTTCCACTATTGTGCTTTTAAGTTGCGGAATTGAAACATAAAAAGTTGTACCTTTTCCCAAATCCGACTCAAACCACATATCGCCCTCAAACTTGCCCTTAATCGTAGAATAAGACATGAACAGCCCAAGTCCTGTTCCGTCTTTGCCCTTTGTTGTTACCATCTCTTTAAACAGCTTTTGTTTAAGCTCTACGCTAATTCCTTTTCCTTTATCAGAAATCATAAAAGTAACATTCGAGCCCACTTTTACAACTTTGAATACTATTTGCCCTTTTTCCCCTTCATATGATTGTATTGCATTGATAATTATATTGTCAAGCACTTGGACAAGAGAATTTATATCGCCTTTAACTTCAGTCATCCTATCAACTTCTACAACCGTGCTCATTGTTGCATGATATCGTATAAGTTCATGTTTCAAAAGGATATCAATTCTTTTAACCGCTTCATCAATAGTAAAGCTTAAAAGTCCAGATGTATTGAACTTTACCGCCTGCCCCTTAACTGCGCTTATAATATCGGACATATAGCCGCAATGAGGCTTTATTTTTTTTACCCATTCAAGAATCTCGTTGGCTATTTCCTTGTGGTCTTCGTCGGTAACTGAACTGTCTCCGATTGAATCCAGATATTCTTCGGTTAAATCCTTTATCCCTTCAATGCCTCCTGAAATCGACATAATAGGCGTTTTCAAATTGTGCGCTATTCCGCCTATCAGCTGACCCAGTGATGCGAGTCTTTCCTGCCCCATCAGTATCTCTTGCTTTTCTTTGATTGTTTCCATGTCGCGTACATTTTGAGTAATGTCTTTCAACAACATTACCATGCCCAAGTATCCTTGGCCTTTGGTGGTAATTGGAGTAACTTCTATTTTGAAATGCTTATTGAAATCCTTATATATGATATGTTTTTCTGCCGACAAAGATTTCTTTGTGTCATATGACTTTTTTATCATTTCATACAATTCTTTAAAAACAGTTGTGTTTTGATCTTCCAAAGTGAAAACTTTTTCTATTTGTAAATTTCTTTTTATTTCCAAATAGCCCCCAAACGTATCTTGCAAAGTCTTATTGAAATCTATAATTTTCAAATCGTTGTTTATGACAAAAAAGCCATCAGATATGTTATCCACTATGTTTCTTAGAGCTATTGGCACTACATTTAAGAAGTTAAATTTCATTATCGCTACTATGAACAATAGAACCGCAACAGAAAAAGAAATGCAAGTAATATATACTGTCATAGACACAAGCTGAAGAGTCGTTAACATATTAATGATTAATGGAATTAAAATACCGATAAATATAAGTATAGACTGCCTTGAGAAAAAGCCTGTCGTTTTAACAGAAGAACTGGCAAGAAAATAGAGGCCGCTTATCAAATAAGAGTATGATATTATTGTATGAATATAAAACCATTTCCCATATATGATTTCAGAATTTATTATTGCGTATTGTTCTATAAACAAATGGTGGAGTTCATTTGTTAAAATAAAGGTGCAATCTAAGATGGGGATAAAAAGCAGAATGATATATATCCAATGAAATTTTATTTGAGTTCTCGTAAATATTAATCCAACATAAAATATCGTGACAGGAACAAAGCATAGTCCTATAAAGGAAGTGTACATTGCAAATTTATTAATTTTTGCGGTAAACATGTATATGCCGAGCTCTGCAGCACTGCCTGCCGACCATATCAGAGCTGCACCTATCATTGCTAAAAAAGCATACATGATTTGCTTCTTGTTTTTCTTAAATAAAATTACAAAAAATAAAACAACCCATAATAATGAAGATATTATTACTGCAAATAACGTAATATATGTATTTTCAAAAATCCCATTTGCTTGGAAATTCATTCTATATCGCCCAACCTTTTATCGTTTCAATTAGTTTTTCGGCGGCCGGCATTTCCATCATAGTGTAATGATTGCCTGATATGGTTTTGTAAAAGACTTCTCCTCTAGTATACTGCGTCCATTTGCTGCTATCTTCCACCACAGAATCTTTTTCCGCGCCCAGATAAACTATATCGGATTTAATTTTTTCTATCGGAACATAAAAAGCTCTGGCAATATGAAAAGTTCTTAGCTGATTTATAAATAGAAATATTTCCCTTATAGTCGAATGACCAAAACCATCTAAATACCCCAAAATATCTTGGGGAACTTTTTGTGCAAATTCATTTATAATTTCTTCTTTAGAATCAGATTGTTCGATATTCTCAACAACAGTTTCCCATAGAAGCTTAATACTTCCTACGTTTTTTGTATTATCAAACACCCCATCAGATTTAATATTTTCTCCTATAAAAAGAATTTCGTTTTCCAGTGAAAACCTGTTTTCATCTTTCCATACCATCGGAGGAATTGTGTCAATCATTAAAAGTGAATTAACATTCAGATTCATGTTCTCCATTTGGCGTACTATCTCATATGCTATTGTGCCGCCAATACACCAACCCGCGATATTATAAGGAGGGGAACACTCATCAATAATTTGCTCAACATAGCTTCGTGCAATTTCTTCTATAGTCGTATTTCTGGGGTGTAAATTATTTTCTTGGCTTGCCCTAAGTCCCCATACGTTATATTTGCCGATATACTGACAAAGCTTCACATAAGCACCGATTCCTCCGATGCCATCATGAACAAAAATTATATTTTTATTGCCGTCTTCACCGCGGTTTAGCAATATTAAATTCTTTTCCCTATGAGGTGTTATTTCTTTTTCTTTACCTACTGCAATCTTTATAAATTCGGCTATATCTTTTACTGTGTCGGATTTGAATATACATTCAAGCGGAATCTCCACATTGAATTCATCTATAATATCATAAGCTAATGTTGTAATGTCCAAAGAATCTCCGCCTAACTCGAAGTAGTTATCATTTATACCTACTTTTGTTACTTTAAGCAGATTTTCAATCAACTTTGCCAAACGCTCTTCAACGTCATCATTTGGCGCAACATATTGACTTTCTTCGTTTATTACCATATTGTCCAAACCTGGCAGAGAATTATAATTAACTTTCCCGCTTGCAGATAATGGTATTTTATCCATTTCTAGATAATACGAAGGAATCATATGTGCTGCCAGTTCTTTTCTTAAATATTCTCTGATTTCATGAACAGTAATCTGAGAGCTGGATTCATAATATGCACAAAGCAGCTTCTTATTATTTTCATCAGTTTTTGCAGTAACGACTGCCGAATGTATATTATCATTTTTTAACAGCTTACTTTCTATTTCACCTAATTCCACTCGCATCCCACGGATTTTCACCTGTCTGTCCGCTCTGCCGAGATATTCTATATCCCCCATAGGATACCATCTGGCCATATCCTTTGTTCGATACATTTTACCTCCCGGCAAGAAAGGATTATCAAGGAAAGCTTCACTTGTCAAATCGGGTTTGTTAAGGTATCCCCTTGCAATGCTTGGCCCTGAAATATACAGCTCTCCAGGCACGCCAATTGGCACCAAATTAAGATTGGCATCTAAAATATATATTTTGTAATTCGCGATAGGCTTGCCGATTGGAATATTATCTTTTATGGTTTTATCGCATTTATGAAAAGCGGCACATACTGTTGCCTCAGTTGGGCCATAAGTATTATGTATTTCTGCGTTTTCTAGAAGATTGTTCATATATTCGTACTTTAAAACATCTCCGCCGGTTAAATATTTTCTCATGGACGGAAAGTTGTTCATTTTATTTAATGCGCTCAGCACAAGAGGCGTTAGTCCGATGATTGACACATTGTGTTTCCTTATGACTTTTGCCATGCTTTGCATATCTTTGGCACCATATTTGTTTGATATAACTAATGTTGCTCCCGAGGAAAGCCCAGGATATATCTCTTCCACAAATCCGTCATATGTATAGGAGCTGTGGACAAGCACCCTCTCTTGTCCAGTATATTTAAATTCATCCAAAAAACTATAAACATAGTTTACAATGCTCTTATGCTCAATCATCACGCCTTTCGGCTGGCCAGTGGTTCCGGAAGTATAAATGATATATGCCAGATCAGATGCTTTGATATGCGCTTCAGGTCTTTGGGTATTCAAGCTGAAATCATGATCTGTAATAGATATTACTTTCCCTTTAAATTCTGATTCCTGTTTATATTCTTCTGTTGTTATTAATATCTTAGACTGGCTGTCGTTAAATAAATATCTTTTTCTTTCCGCAGGAAATTCACCGTCAACAGATAAATATGCCGCTCCTGATTTTAAAATTGCAAGTATGGTTACTATCATTTCTATTGATTTATCAAATATCAAGCAGACAATATCATCAGCCTTAACTCCTTGGCTAACCAAAGTATTGGCCAAAGAATTAGACATTAAATTTAATTGGGAATATGTAACTTTTTTATCTTCCCAAACTATCGCAGTTTGCTCCGGAGTTTTTTCAGCCTGTTCAACAAATAAATCAACTAGAGTTTTTTTGGTATCAAATTCTATTTCATTTGAATTAAAATCATATAAAATCTTATTCTTCTCTTCTTCAGAAATAAGCTCAAGTTTTGACATTTGCCTTTTCGGATCATCAAGGGCGTGCCATAAAACCCTTATAAAATTATCATGAATGAATTCAATCTCTTTTTCTTGAAATAGGTCAACTAAATAATCATAATCAAGCAATAGTTTGCCCACGTCATCCCTATCGTGAATATGTATAGTTAAAGATTCTTTTTGTGCGTGGTTAAAGTGCCATCTGGATGTACGTTCTTTTGAACTCGTGTTTTCTGTAAAGCTGGCATTCTGATATGAAAATACAATATCAAATAAATCTTTTGAATCTTTGTTTCTTTCTCTTATATCTTTAAGTAACAATTCGAAAGGATATTTTTGGTGTTTTAATACTGCCATCCATTCTCTTGTTAACAATTTATTAAATTCAGTAAAATTTGTTTCTCCTTCAAACTCCACTTTAATAGGAACTGTTGATATAAACATTCCAACGGTATTTTTTTGCCTTCGGTTTGAACGGTTTAAAACAAGTGTTCCAATTGTTATAATATCCTTTTGAGTTGTTCGATTTAAATATATTGCAAATGCCGACAAAATGACACCAAAAATCGATGTTCTGGTATCTTTACAATATTGACGCAATTGCTTTGTAAGCTTATCAGGTAAAACAAAAGTTTTACGTTTTGCTTGGGTGCCTACCAAATTCGACTTTCTTGGTTTAATTTTCGAAGGCTCTTCAGCGTCTTGAAATTTATTGTTCCAGAACTCTTTATCTTTCACAAACAGTTCTCCCGATAAATACTCCGTCTCACTTAAAATATATTCTCTATATGAGGGTGTATTTTCAAAATCAATATCAATTCCTTTTTGCAGTTTTTCATAATAATCAAGTATATAATTACCAATGCGCACTGTAGACCAACCATCAGATATTAAATGATGAATCTTCAAAAATACTGCAAACTCATTATCGCTTAACCACAAAAGAGTAAATCTATAAAGTTGATTATCAATTAAATCTATTGGTGTTTCAGTCTGCTTTTTATCAAAATCATAAAGTTTCTCTATAGGCTGATTCCGCAAATCTATAATTTCGTACTTTTCATAGTTATATTCGGCAAAATATTGTCTTGGTTCTCTTCCGACTATCTTTACTCGAATCCTCATGCTATCATTGTGTTCAATGATGAGATTTAATGTTTTCTCCATCTTTTTTAAATCAATATTGTCATCAACGATTCGCATGGTTGCAGTAATAAGCCCTATCGACGTCCCTGGATAGGTGATTTCTGTTTGATAAATATTTTTTTGCGGATAAGTAAGAGGGTAATAACTATAGCCATCAGTCATAGCTATGCACCCTTTTGGTTATTTCTGAAACCGCCATCAAGTAATAGGAAAAAATACACGTTACACCCATTTTTTTACACATAAGACCCTCATTAAAAAAATTTACCCAATAGTCACCCTCATAACTATCTATATATTACAAAATAAATATATATTTTTCAAGTAAATTACGCAAATGTGTCGCTTTTCTACATAAAAAAAAACAAATAGTCCGAATTTCTTTGAATTATATAGATTTTTTATAGCAATTACATTCTTTTTTTTCTAATTTTAGTCACTTCATCGATAACAATGAGAATGCAGCCCGCTATTAACACCAAATAATAACTCATAAACCGCCAAATAATCATTGCGATAAACACTGGAACTTTTGTAAAATACGACGAGAAGAAAAGATAAAATGCTCCTTCTGAAGCTACAGACGCTCCAGGCAAAGGGAAAAATGAAACTGCAAGACTTAAAAACGACTGCATCGTAATAACATCAATCATAGATTTTGCTGTATGACCAAACGCTAAATAAATAAAATACGGAATAGCAAATAAAAACCCTAGATTTGCAATCGACAAAAGCACAGATACTATAACCTTAAATTTATACTTTATTATATATTTTACGCTGGAATGAAAATCGTTTATGTTCTTATCTATCGATTTATAAGCTTTTTCAGGCTTTTTTATAAATTTAAATCTGCTTAAAAGCCTTACAATACCATAGCCAATTTTGTATGGTATATTTTCGTTTATGATAATAAAAAGTATCAATATCACTGCGCTAAGATTAATGACAAACCCAAGAGTGGTAAACCAAAAAACCTGTTTGTAATTATTGAAGAAATATCCACCCCGAAAAATCATCGCTATAGTATAAAAGAGGCAGAGGGAGAGTTCAAATACTATGAATTTCACCAGAACTATACACATTGATATCCCATAAGGTATATTGTTCCTTTTCATATACAATACTTGAGCTGGCTGACCGCCGGATGCAAAAGGTGTTAAAGCCCCATAGTATAAACCGATTATTCCGACCTTTAAAGATGCTAAAAATGATACTCTGCCAAAAATAAATGATGTAATATAGTGGAGCAAAAGTCCGTCAGATATCCAAAAAAGCAGCACACTTGCAAATCCAAACAATATATACACTAAATTGACTCGTTTTAGCGCATCAAAAGCGTTGCCAAGATTAGGATCAAAAATCCCAATCAGCACTATTATCAAAACAGTGCCTATTATGTAAAAGAATCTTGCTACATTTTTGTTTTCTTCTTTAATCATTTCTTACGGAGTGGTTACCCCTTTCAATAACGTATAAATATCTTTCCCTGACCTGTTGAACTATCTGCTCCCAGTTCTTAAATATCGTGTTATAAGCAGCTTTACCGGCTTCTACAGCCAAAGAAGGATTGTCAAGTATTATTTCGGTTTTCCCCGCTAGTGAATATGCGTTATTATCAATCAAAAATCCGTTTATTCCGTCTTTTATCCCTTGCGCTGTTGTGGCGTTTTTCACCAATACAGCGGGGCACTTCATTGCGGCAGCCTCTTTTAAGACTAAAGAAGACATATCACTTACGCTGGGGAACAGCAAAGCGGTGCTTCTCAAATATATTTCTTTAAGCAGTTCTCTGTCGTTTATGTTCCCGGTAAAGGTGACTTTATGCTTTAAATTATATGAATCAACCATTTCCTCAAACTTATGTTTTTTATCCCCATAGCCGACAAAAAGCATCCTAAAGTCATACCCGTGGCTATCGATAATTTTCAAAGCGTCTATTATCATCTTTATATTTTTATAATATTCCATTCTGCCCACAAAACACAAAACAGTCTGATTTTCAGCAATATTATAGCGATTATTAATAGTTTCAAAAGACAGCTTTAATTTTTTGGCGAAATTGAAATCACATCCGTTTTCCATCACAAATATTTCGCCTTGATATCCGTACTGTCTAAGTATTTCAACACATGACTCGCTTACCGTCCAAACGTCATCTGCCATATTAAAATACCGCATAACCCTTGATAAAACGACGTCAGTTATGACCTCTGATTTCGCAATATTTTTTATCACATCCCGAAATTTCGTGTGGAGCGTCATGATGCACGGTATGTTCTTTTGCTTTGCAATCTGTATTCCCAGTTTTCCGGATGAAAAAGGAGAATGTGAATGCACTATGTCAAAAGCAATTGATTTAACTTTATTATAGAATGCGCTGTCAAGTTTTGGTATGCCCGTCCTATATTCTTTTTTGAATGGAACTCTATAGGAATTGTAACTTAGGATATTAAAATTATAATCATTTTTAAGGTTCGGGAGTTTTGGAATAACCGCGTAACATTTATCGTTGTTTTCAGCCAGCCAAAAAGAGTAGTTTTTAATAACTTGCGCTACTCCGTCGTTAATAGGTGGAAAAGCTTCACCGAATTGTCCAATAATCATAAAATCTCCGTAATAAAATATTATTGTGATTATATAATATTTTAAGGTGATTTTCCATATCTTGTATGAATTCTAATTATTGTCTAATCAAATTCTAACTATTTTCCTTTATGTTTTTAATCAGTTCAACTACTTTCCCCTTTATTATGTCACGTGTTTTGCTAAAATCCTCAATGCTTCCTCCTGATGGATCTTCGATGCCCCAATCTTCAACAGTTTTGGCAGGAACGTATGGGCATTCAACTCCGCATCCCATTGTAATTAGATAATCCAATTCCCGTGGTATGTCTTGCAGAAGTTTGGGATATTGGTCGGACACATCCACTCCGGCTTCTTTCATAACTTCAATCGCAAGTGGTTTAACCTCCGGATATTCTTGGGTTCCCGCGGAATAAACGTCCAATATATCAAAACCTAGCTTTTTAGCCCAACCTTCGGCCATCTGTGAACGGCAGGAATTATGTGTGCAAACAAACGCTACTTTCTTTTTCATTTTCTCTCCTTCTGATAACTCTAAGCAAATTGTCACAATACCATTATACAACAAAAGAGCAGTTTGAAGACTGCTCTTTTGTAATCGCAATGTAATTTATTTCATATAAGATAATCAGTCTAAAACTCTTCGACCCCAAGAAAAAGCCACCTTGTAGAAACTTGAGGTTTCCATATTGCTTATACACACAGACATTGCCGAACCTGAATTAGCATGAATGAAATCACCATTTCCCAAATATATGCCTGCATGGTCGGATAAATCTCCGTCGGAGTTGTTAGTGTTAAAAAACACTAAATCTCCCGGCATCAGATTGTTTTTGTCTGTTATTTTTACTCCATACTGGTCGTATCCTTGGTTATAGGCGCTTCTTGGCAAAGAAATGCCTAATTGCTTCATTACATAAGTTGTAAATCCGGAGCAGTCAAACGTGTCAGGCCCCTCCGTCGCATAAACATATGGACTGCCAATCTTGGATTTTGCTATCGCTATTGCCTGTTCGGCTTTGGTTTTGCCCTCAGCGGACATTTCTGCCGGTGCTTCCGCCGCCACCACCGGAGCTTCCTCATATTTTGTTGCGAGGCTGCGCCTTGCTTCTTGCTCTTTCATAGCTCCGCTTGAATATAAAAGCTGTTTTGTCTGGGTCCCTGCTATGCCGTCGGCAGTAAGGTTGTGCGCACTTTGAAAGTAAATAACCGCTTCGCGAGTCTTAGCTCCGTAATCTCCATCTGCAGAATAACTGTAGTATCCTAATTCGATGAGCCTTTCTTGGAGTTCTTTAACTTCATCGGATTTCAATCCCGGAATAAGCGATGTTTCCTTATATGTCGAAAATAGCTTCTCCATTGTCTGCGGCCCCACAACGCCATCTTGCTTTAAGCCATATGCTCTTTGAAATGATTTTACCGCATCTTGAGTAATTGATCCGTAATATCCGGTTATACGGGAATACCCATAGAGGCCCAGTTCCTGCAGCCTTTTTTGGATTTTCTCCACATCCTCGCCTTCCATGCCTTCCGATATGGACCCGGAAACTGTATCGCTCAATTCTTTTTCGCCTGTATCCGCATTTTCAACGATAGATTCCAAAACAACCTCGCTTTTTAGCTGTGCCCATGTCTGTTCTCCGACAATGCCATCCGCCTTTAAGTTTTTCGCACGCTGGAAGCTCTTCACGCCGTCTTCGGTGATTTTTCCGAAATATCCGGTTGTTTTTTCATAGTCAAAAAAACCTTGCTGCTTTAAAAGCGTTTGAAGCTCTTTCACTTCGCTTCCTTTGGACCCTCGCTTCAATATGTTGTCAGCCGCAAAAGCCGTTGTTCCCAAAAAACTTGCAACAATAATAATCGCTGTAATTATTGCTTTCAATTTACCTGTGAATTTCATTTTTTACTCCAGATTTTTCCTAATTTTCTCAATACACTTTTTTAAGTTAAACTGACATATGTCTTTGAAATATATCCTGTCTTTCCACTATAATTAATCTTATAGAAACCGTTGGATTCACCCAAAATCTCAACAGTAGTTCCTTTGCTTAAAGATCCAATTTGAGAATAGTTCAGCCCAGCCCCGCTTCTGACTCTTAGCGCCGAGGCCGTGATTTTACCTGTTCCCATTGCTGTGGTCGTAGACGTAGTAGTCGTGGTAGTTGTTCCCCCTGAATCCAGTGACACATACTTCCCGCTTACCCAGCCTTCTTTGGAATTATAAAGAATTTTATACCAACCATCAGAAGACCCTAAAATCGCAACTTCGGTTCCGACCTTTATAGAGCCGTTAGAACTATAAGTGGTACCGGGACCTGAACGGAAGTTCAAGTAGTTGCAGTTCACAATCTTTCCGACAGTTTGCGAACTTTCTTGATTAAGACTGACATAATCTCCGCTCACATATCCCGTAATTCCTGAATATTCAATTTTAAACCATCCGCTTGAAAGTTTTTCAAGCACTTTAACTTCTCCACCATTGGGAACATGCCCCAAAATGGAGGCAGTCGTCGACGCCGAGCTTCTGATTCTCAACCTTGCCCCGGAAGAAGAAAGAGAAACTTTGCCTGTTTCAACTGCTGATGTTGGTGTTTCAGACGGCGCAGGTGTCGGTGCCGGCTCATGGTCTTCTTTTGTGCCCTCAAAATCCACATAATCATCAACCATGTAACCCAGCAAATCATTGTAGTTTAAATAAACCCAGCCATCATCGCGATCTTCCAGAATTACAACCTCAGTGTCTACAGGCACATAGGCCAAAATATCAGAAGTAAGAGAAGCGCTTTTTCTCAGCCGTACAGAACCGGCATCCGAGGTAATCGTTCCGATAAGTTCACTGGGATCGTCATCATCCGAATCAGTTGAATCGTCAGACGAATCAGAGCTCTGCGGATCTTCTTTTGTTCCCTCAAATTCCATATTGTCATCAACCATATAACCTACAACGCCGTCATCATTAACTTTAATAAATCCGTCGTCGCGGTCATCAATAAGCTTTACGTAAGTTCCTTCGGGTACATATTTTAAAACATATGCGATTGTTGAAGGTTCATTATAAAGAATCTGTGTCCCTGATGTGGTTTTTGCCCAAGGACCTCTATATTCATCAGTATCTTCCTTTGTGCCTTCAAAAGTCACATAATCGTCAACCACATATCCCCGAATTGAATTATATTCAACTTCCAGCCATCCATCGCTTCGGTCTTCGAGTATATTTATCTGACTTCCCGAAGGTATTTCGGCTAAAACCTGTCCGTATGTCTCAGTTGTGTCATATAGTTTTTCAGCCTGTGTAAGCTCTCCGCTGGGCACAGGGGTAGGAGCTGGCGTTGGGCTTGCGGTTTCAGACGGAGAAGGTGTCGGCGTTTCTGATGCGCTCTCCGTCGGTGTTGGCGTTGGAGTTTCTGATGCGCTTTCCGTTGGTGTTGGCGTCGGGGTCTCTTCCACGCCTTCTTTTGTCCCGTCAAATTCCAAATTATCGTCGAGAATAAACCCTATCTCGCTTTCCCACTCAATTTGCACCCAACCATCGTCTCGGTCTTCAATAATCCAAACACCGCTTCCGCTTGTAAGTTCAAATGCAACATCCGAAGTTTCATCGGCGGATTTGCGCATAGTCTCATCAGCTTTAAGGGTACCAGTAGGATAATAGTCTTCCTTTGTGCCGTCAAAGACTGCATAGTCATCTTCAATGTATCCTTGAACATCATCATAGACTATTTCAAGCCAGCCATCTTCCCTATCTTGTGTGATTGTGAAAGCAGATTCGCTCTCCAAAATCGCGAGGAAAGTGCCTGTATCATCAATTTCGCTTCTTAAATAAATCTTTTTGCCTTCCTGAACGCTTCCTTCCAATTCAGGTTCGGGCGATGGAGTCGGCGCCGGAGTTGGAGTGACAGCTGCTGAAACCATTTCCAGATATTTTGACGAGCACCATCCCTCAAGCCCTGATGAATCTTTAACTTGATAGAAAGTACCCGAAGCTCCGTATCGTGTTACCAGCTCACCATTATCCAAAGTAGTAAGTACTGCAAAGTCAGTGGAAGGGCCGCTTCTCATGTTTAGTCTTGTTGCCGTAACTTTATAAATTCCCTCATGCGTTTCAAAAGGTGCTTCCGTTGTAGCAGTTGCCGCCGGATAAGTAATATCTAGGTATTCGCGAGCAACATAACCCACCACTTTTTTGCTTGGAACATAAATCTTGCACCAAGTATCATCCACAATAACATTCACGGTTTCGTTTTTGTTAACGCTTGTTAAAACCGAATAAGAAGAACCTGGGCCTGAGCGTACATTCAAAGAATCCGCCAAAACAACGCCTACTGTCGTAGGAAGATTGGCTTTAACCGGAAGCGCATCCTCCACAACGTTCATATTTCTTAATTCGGTTCCGCTATAGTAAAAATTCAAAATATCATTATATGTCTTGCCTTGATTCGCCATTTGCTGCGCTCCGCGCTGCGACATGCCTATACCATGACCGTATCTACCCGATCTAAGCACAATGTTTTTGCTATCTGAAGATTCATAAACCTCCAGTATACTGTGATATTTAAGATAGGAAGATTCACTTGCATAAGCTTCCTGTAAATCATCAAATACTAAAGTAACAGTTACCTGACTATAGCTCGGCCCCGGTGTTGGAGTTGGTTGAGCAGTTGGTGTGGGCGTGGCCTCTGCCGCCGTTGGGGTTGCCCCTGTTGTATCTGTAGGTGAAGACGTTTCCGTAGGTGTTTCATAGGAAGCTTTATCTGAAGGAATGTACCCTTCGATAGAAGAATACTCGACTTTAAGCAGGCCATCATGAGTCTCAGAAATTACATAAATACTTGAGCCGTCAGGGATATATACCAAGACAGCGCTGGAAGTATCAGCACTTTCCCTCAGCACGACGGTTGCTCCGCCTGAGCTTATAATTGCGTCTTTCCCTATAGCCTCGGGAGCCGGAGTGGCTGTTGGCGTTGCGGTTGCAGCTGCAGTAGGAGCCGCGTCAACTGAAACATATGCTCCGTATACGTAGCCGTTTATATTATCATATTTTATTTTGTACCATCCGTCGCTTCTTTGCTCATATATGGTCACTTTTCCGCCGTTTGGAACATATCCCGCAATAGAATCCGAAGTTGAAGGGCCTGATCTTATTCTAAGCCTGGAAGATGACTGAAGAACCACTGTCCCTGTCCACGTTTGTCCGGGAGCAACAGTTACAGTTGGCTCATTCGGAATAGCATCCCCACCTGTTGAGTAGTCAACCTTTATTGAAATCTTTTGGAATTTTCTCGAGCCTTCCGGATATGCGCCATATTTTGTTGCCGCCGGAAGCTCATAAGGGGTCACTGAATCAATACCCATTATAGTAATTGAACTTTGGCTTACACCAAGCTTTGAACTCATGGCCGCAAGAAGCATCCCGTTTAACTTGGAATCCAAAGAATTTGATGTAGTTACTGTTTTGGGAAAATAAAACTCAAACCGCGGGCTTGCCGGGTTGCTCATATCATAAGGATCATCTTTTAATTCGTGGTATAAGTTAACACTGCCCCAAACAGGAACTCTCGATTGAGTCTGTCCGCCGTTGGATGCGCTGTAGACTCCATCGGCAAAAGAGCTGCCATAATACATAGCTAAGCCCTTCGTCGCATTTATAGCCGCAACAACAGGTCCGTCCCTATCGAGGTCGTATCCTTTATAAACTTGATTTGATGTCGTGTCCACAACATCATAGGTATTCCCCGGGTATATATACCTCATGGCATATGTTCTGGCCGCGACTGCCTGCGCTTTCAGCGCTTCTGCGGGCCAGCTGGGGCTCATTTCATGGGCGACTACACCCACAAGATATTTTTCCATGAAAAGTTTGCAAATTGAAGTGATGTATGAACCATCACGCATAAACGTCATATCACCCGGATAATTTGTCCACCCGGTTTTTGTATTATTTAATGTAAGCCAATTAACGGAGTTTGAACTTTCGCATCTGACAAATGTTGCTGAAGTTCCTAAATATGTGCTTAAACTTCCATCCGCAAGTGCGACACCGCTTCCCGGAGACTTTGACAGTATATGTTTTCCCGCGCACCAAAGTATAATATGGATTTTCTTTTATGTAATATTCGCCGTTCACAGTGAAGTTTACACTTGTAACCGACCCCATGCTGGAAAGTTTAACTTTAATATAGCTGTAATCTGATGCCGCAAAGGCAACTTCCGTAGGAAATACCGTAAGCATTATAACAGCAATTATCAAAGTTATGGCCAGATGCTTTTTTACCCTCATTCTTTTACCATCCTATTATACTTTTTGTAACATAACCGTAATATTTTGATTGTCTTGAAGCACATCACATAAAATAATATACACAAAATTTGCGTATCTATATCAGCTTTTAATACAATAACATAACTAATAAATAAAATCAATAGTTTTGTAACATATTTGTAATGTTTTTTGCACGAGTTAATTTCTCTAATTCCAATCAATATGCAAAAAACCCGATTTAAAATCGGGTTTTATTTTGCTTAAAATTCTGATATCAGTTTTATTCTACGCAAGCATCAACAGGACATACATCAGCACAGGCACCGCATGAAATACAAGCGTCTGCATCGATTACATATGTATCATCACCTTCTGTGATACAGCCTACCGGGCATTCAGCTTCGCAAGCGCCGCATTTAATGCAATCATCAGTAATCTTATAAGCCATCTATCATAACCTCCTAAAATTTGACTTTAGCCAGATATTAATCGCAATAATTATACCGCTACAGTCTTCTTTTGTAAAGCAAAAAAAGTTTCTTTTTTCGCCAAATTTACCATTGCTTTTTTACGACATTATCAGCTTTTTTCATCGCCGCCGTTGTTGTTGTTTTTGTTGTTATTTTCTTGCGTGTTATTGATTTTCTTTTTTGGAGGATATCTTTTTTTTCTTTTCTTGTTTTTTTTGTTTCCCGAAGAATTATTGTTCGTTTTTCCCTTTTTGTCTTCATCTTCCCAAGTTTCATTTGGGTTTTTAAACACAATATCCTGCGGTTTTGTTCTTTTTACTATAGCATATTGCTTGTCAGCTTCTTCTTTTGAAATAATTGTAACGTCATCTAGCTTATATTGTCTGATTTCTATAACTTCACCAGGAAAATAAACCCTTACTTTGCATTGCTCAAGAAGGATTAAATTATCAATTACTGTTCCGGGGCCATCTGGAGTCATCGCGTTGCTGCCCACTTTTTTTAGCCTCGGCTTAATCTCTTTATAAACATTGTGTTCATGGGCAAGGCAGCACATAAGCCTGCCGCATAGCCCGGATATCTTTGTGGGATTAAGAGATATATTTTGATCTTTTGCCATCTTTATCGAAACAGGGTGAAACTCTGTCATAAAAGTAGCGCAACACACTTCCCTTCCGCAGGGTCCGATGCCGCCTTTCATCTTTGTTTCATCGCGAACGCCTATTTGCCTAAGTTCGATTCTGGTTCTGAAGGTAGAGGCAAGCTCTTTGACAAGTTCTCTAAAATCTACTCTGCCGTCTGATGTGAAAAAAAAGATTATTTTCTTATTGTCAAAACTATATTCCACGTCCACCATCTTCATGTCAAGTCCATGCCTTTCGACTTTTTCTTCACATGTTTTAAGGGCTTCTTCTTCTTTTTTTTGGTTTTCTTCCATCTTTTTAAAATCACTGTCGTTTGCTACTCGGATAACATTTTTAAGAGGAGATACTATTTCATCTTCTCCCACTTCTTTAATAGCGATAATAACGTCACCGAATTCTACTCCCTGTGCGGTTTCAACGATAACACCATCGCCCTTTTTTATTTCTAATTCACCGGGCGAGAAATAATATGTTTTCCCTTTGCCCCTGAACCTTATGCCTACAATCTTTGGCATTATATCCTCCTACAGATTAGAAAGCAGCCAATCCACCGTCGGGTGATATTGTGCATTGCTCGCCAGACGGCTTTCTGCCTGCAATATATAAGTTAATTTATCAATTATATCATCAATTCCATGATTTTTGGCATAATTTATTTCGTTTCCGGAATATAAGCCATTTCCGACGCCTGTTTTTATCTTCAAACAATCCGAAAGAATTTTTTGCCAACAAATCAAAATGTCGCTTATTTCCCCTCTTTTTTTGTCAAGAAAAGAAAAAGCATCTATCTTATTATTACCCAAGCTAAAGAAAACTTCATTATATTCTTCATATTTCTCTAATGTTTTTTTATCATTTAGTATTTCAATCGCATACCCAAGGTTTCCGTTGGAGAAAGAAGCTATTTCAATCGCCTTTTTTTCTTGTGCCCCTCTTTCTATCAGCTCGATTTTTATCTGTTCTTCGCTCAATCTTTGCATCTTTATTGTTACCGAGCGGGAAATAATCGTGGAAAGCACATTGGATATGTTGTCACACAAAAGCATAATGGTTAGATATTCAGGCGGCTCTTCCAATATCTTGAGCAGTTTATTTTGCGCGGCAGGCGTCATAAGATGAGCCTTTTGTATGATGTAAACCTTGTTATCTCCTTCATTGGGAATAAGAAATGCATCACTCAACAAAACCGAAACATCTTCGGTAGAAATTGATTTTTTGCTTTTGGGCTCAATTATTTTGAAATCCAAATGATTCCCATGCTCAAACTTAACGCAGCTTGAACATCCATCGCATGGTTTATTTTTAGAAACGCACAGCAAAGACTTGGCATATGCCATTGCCAATGTCATCTTTCCCATGCCGTCTTCGCCTTCAAAAATCAAGGCATGATTTTGTTTGTCATTAGAAATTGATTGTTTAAGATATCTGACAGAATTTTTTTGGCCGATAATTTCCGAATAATTCACTTACTTATTAAAACTTTTTGAACTGATCTACGTCTAGCACGAATATGGTCGCTCCGCCAACAACCACCTCGATTGGGAAAGGAACATATCCGCCCTCCGCCCCTGACATAGGGGAAGGAGTGGTGGCAATCTGCTTTCTGGATCTGCAGATGTTTTCAATAATATCCATTGCACTTTCAACTTTATCCTTGTTTACGCCAATCATCAGCGTTGTATTCCCAGCACGCAGGAATCCTCCGGTTGAAGCCAACTTTGTGACACCGTATCCTCCGTCCATCAAAGTTGTTATTAAACGATTGGCATCTTCATCCTGAACAATGGCGACAATTAATTTCATATATATCCCTCCAATAACTTGGCCTATCAATCTACTAATATATCTTCCCTTACAATTTAATTATAGAGCAATCACAAACCTTTTTCAATAATATTATCTACAGCTTGAGTTATCTTTAGAGATATTTGCTCAATGCTGTCAACGGCGTTTATAAGTATGATTTTATTATCATTTTTCGCAAGTTCAATATAACCTGTATGCACCCTTTCAAAAAAATCAACACCTTCCCTTTCCAGTCTGTCATGGTCTTTTCCGGTTTTGTTAAGCCGGCTATGAACGCTTTCGGGATCCAGCATCAAAAAGAATGTTATGTCCGGATAAACTCCGTCAACCGCTCTTTTGTTAATTTGCGCGACTACATCTGCTCCCAGATTCCGGCCGTATCCCTGATATGCGATCGAAGAATGCACATATCTGTCGCATAAAACGATTTTCCCCCGTTTGAGAGCGGGCTTTATCACTTTATCCACGTGCTCCGCTCTGGAAGCCGCATATAAAAGTGCTTCGCACATTGCATCCATTCCTTTGTTTTCTTTATCCAAAATGATAGCACGAATCTTTTCGCAGACCTTTGTGCCTCCGGGCTCGCGCGTTACTATAAAATCCAATCCCTTTCTTTCCAGATGCTCACATAAAAGATTGAATTGAGTTGTTTTGCCAGCACCGTCCATGCCTTCAAAAGTTATAAACATTTTACCCTCCGCCTTTATTATATCATATATCAACAATGGCAATCAGCCCATCATTTTGTCCAAAAATATACCCGCCTCGCTTTACTATAGCTTCAAAATAATCAATGTGATTTTGCGAAATCATCTCTCCCGGCAAGACCAGCGCCGTACCCGGAGGATATGCTCCCAGCAGCGAAGCGGATACTTTGCCAGCCACTTCTTCAAGCTTTATATATACGGACTTGCTCTTCCAAGCCCTGCTCATCTCCATGTTTTTTCTGCCAAATGCCGGAATTTCAGGCGTTTTTTCAGAAGTCCTTTTTACATCCAACTCCCTCAAGGCATTAAAGAATATATTATCGCATTCTTTGCAGTCATAAATTGTCATTATAGCCACAGCATATCTGAAGTCAGCCATTTCAAGCTGAATATTATACTCTTTGTATAATTTATTATATAAATAAAATCCGCCGCCAACGCCTTGCGAGTCGATTACCACACGTGTAATATCTTTTTCCTGATATCCCGCACCTTTTGCCCATGCCAAACCGGCAAAACTCATGTTTCCCAGAGAATTAATTTTTTCTTCAAGCTCCCCGCATGATTTCGCTCTGTGGTTCCATCTTTCGCCCAATGAGTCAAGCACAGCTTCTTCCAAAGAAGAAGCGATTAAATGCGAAGGGCTAGATGTGTTCAAGGCTCTCAAAACGCTTCCAAACATATTTACATCAATACTGGAAGAGCAATGGGCAAAAGCCCCCTGAGTTAAGGCTCCAAGCGTTTTGTGCGCCCCATGAACCCATATATCAGAATATCTCCCAACGCGTTCGGGAAGCAAGTCGGAATATACAAAATGCGCGCCATGCGCGGAATCACAAAAAACCAAAACATCTTTTTTTGCGGCCGCGTCTTTAATTTCCTTTATGTCTACGCATCTGCCGTAATAATCCGGACTTGTTAAAATGACCACGCACTTTTCTCGTGTCTTATTCAAATATTTAATAATTTCTTGAGAGGGGCTCTTATATGTATCGGTTAAATCATCATATTCGGGATTTAATATCTCGCATTCCGCTCCAAATATCAGGCAGGCGTTAATAACGCTCATATGACTGTTGCGCATCGCGATTATTTTATAGCCGCTTTTTTTCGCATAAAGAACCATCGCCTGTATTCCCAATGTGGCTCCGTTAGTAAGAAAAAAGCTTTTGCTGGAATTGTAAACTCCACCGACGAAATCCAATGCCTTTTTATACGCTGCCAAAGGATGGTTTAAGTCATCAGTTTGGGGAATTTCCGTATTATCAAAGGGATTAACAGTGCCTTTGTGCCCCGGCATATGAAGCCGCAGCGAATCTTTTTTTGCATAATCGGATAATGTTTTTTCAATATGACCCATTTAAGTAATTATATTAGGCTCGCGTTCCTGTTTGTGCTGCCTATTATTAATGGCGCTTATAAGCTGGTTTGCAAATTCATCAGACGGTGAAAATACAACTTCATATATCTCACTGTCTTTTTTGAACAGCAAAATCCATTTGTTTGAATTGTCTGCGTATAATTTATATGATTTTGCAATTTTAACTTTTTCTGAAGAGTTCAGCTTTTCAAAGGATAATATATCCCATATGAATATATTCACAATTGGCGTTATTTTTTTACCCAACATCTTTTCAAGTATCAATTCATCATCAAACAGTGAATACCTGTATTCAGTAACAAAGTGCTGTATAACATAAAAACTTAAGGCAAAAAGAATCACATAGATTATATACTCAAGGTTTTTAACTCCAAATTTATTTTCAATGAATCCAACAAGAGAAGACATGGAGATAATAAATAAAGCGATTGCGACAATCAGCAAAAGCCCTTTATACCCTGAAGATCCTTTTCTTGTAGCAATTTCTCGTATCATTGTTCACCCACCGTTACATAGCTATCATTATAGACGCTAACAGTTTTATTCATAATATAATCAACAGCCTTTAAGACATTATCGTAATTTTCTGTATAAACTAAAACAACAAGCACTTTATCTGTCGGATCAATTCCTAAGTCGTTAAGCCCTTTAACATTATCAAGCGGCAGACAATACAGGTGGGAATCCCCGTCTGTTTCGATATTTTCTTCCAACCTAACCTTATATTCTTGCAAATCCAATTCTTCGGGAAACTCGTATTTGGGAAAGATATCATCCATCGCAATAAAGACGCCCTTTTTTGCATAGGCTATATAAATATCCTTGGGCATAATAAAAATGTCATCTTCCTTTGCCACTATCTTGGTGGTCATAATTTCAAATACAGAAATCCCGAGAGATGCTTCTTCGCTGCCTGTAAATCCCAAAGTATTAATATTAACTTCCTGTTGATCTTGGGAAAGAGAATGCAAAATCTCTTCTTCCCATATAATCTTTTCCGTCTCCTCCAGCACAACTGCAAAAACGTTTATATCCACTTTTAGCTCTTTTGGCACCTCAGGCTCTGTGATAGAAAATATCAGTGAGAATCCTAATACTGCCAAAGAAATAAAAATCAAATATAGCCATTTCGAATAGTAAAGATGATCCTTAAATCTTTGCTTTGTGAATTTTAAATCCAGCATTCCTATTCCTTGGGTCTCATTGTGGGGAATAACAATACGTCCCTAATCGAAGATGTATCGGTCAAAATCATGACGAGTCTGTCCACGCCCATGCCTAGACCGCCTGTAGGCGGAAGTCCGTATTCGAGAGCGGTCACGTAATCTTCGTCAATAGTATAATCTTTGTCGCCATGCTTAAGCTTTGCCTGCTGAATAAACCTTTCCTTCTGATCAATGGGATCATTAAGCTCCGAGAACGCATTGCCCAGCTCGCGTCTGGCTACAAATATTTCAAATCTTTCAGTTAAAAGCTCACTGTTCGGTGTTTTTTTCGCAAGCGGAGATATTTCTATCGGATAGTCATAAACGATGGTAGGCTGAACAAGTTCTTCTTCCACTTTCTGTTCGAAAAATTCATTAAGTATTATACCCCAAGTTGGTTCTTCCGCTATATGAACATCGTTTATTTTAGCTTGTTCCTGAGCCTTTTCATCATCGCCTAAAAACTCCATGAAATCAACGCCTGTATATTTCTTCACAGCTTCAGCCATTGTCAGCTTTTCAAACTCTTTCCCGAAGGATATTTCCTCGCCCTGATAGGTAAGAGTTCTTTTGCCCAGCACTTTGTCGCACACAAATCCGATTAAATCTTCAATGCGGCGCATCATTCCTTTATAATCCGTATAGGCTTCGTAGAATTCCAACATTGTAAACTCCGGGTTATGCTTATAGCTCATCCCTTCATTTCTGAAAATTCTTCCTATTTCATATACCTTCTCAAACCCGCCTACAATAAGGCGTTTTAAATAAAGCTCAAGCTCAACACGTAAAAACATGTCTATATCCAATGTGTTGTGATGAGTCCTAAAGGGTCTGGCAGCAGCATTCGTAGAATCATTGTGGAGCACAGGGGTTTCAACCTCAAGATAACCTATGCTGTCCATATATTCTCGTATAGCTAAAATCGTCTTGCTTCTGGTCACAAAGACATCACGGACTTCGCTGTTTACTATAAGGTCCACATACCTTTGGCGATATCTTAAATCCGCGTCTTTAAGGCCGTGGTATTTTTCAGGCAGCGGAAGAAGTGATTTTGAAAGCAAGGTAATTTCATCTGCCAAAACAGAGATTTCTCCTCGCTGTGTTTTGAAAACTTCGCCTTTAACGCCGACAATATCTCCGATATCCAGTTTTTTGAAATGTTTATATTCCTCTTCACCCAAAACATCGCGTTTAGAATAAATCTGGACTGTTCCCTTTTCATCCAGGACATGCGAAAAAGAAGCCTTGCCCATAATGCGTTTGCTCATGAGCCTGCCTGCTATTGAAACCTTTTGCCCTTCCAGTTTTTCAAAATCTTCTTTTACTTGAGTGGAAAAATGCGTTTTTTCGTATTTTACTATTTTATAAGGATCGCTTCCCGCTTCTATAAGTCCCGCAAGCTTATCCCTTCTTGCTTTTATTAAATCATTGACATTTATTTCGACGGAGCCGGAATTGCCTTTTTGATCGCTCATTTATGCTCCTTTTTATATAGGTTTTATTTAATTGTTATTTTATCATAACTTTTTTTCTTAAACACAAAAAAGTTTATTTTTTATCTGTGTATCGCCGTAATTTGCACTTCTTTGAATCCGCTGGGAGAATTGTATTTTACGATTTCGCCTATATGTTTGCCAAGTAGCGCAACGCCAATAGGTGATTCGTTTGATATCTTTCCTATAAACGGATCGGCCTCTCCAGAGCCAACTATAGTGTATTTCAATTCTTTACCCGCAATCAGATCTTTAAGGTGTATCACAGCGCCCAGCACCACGATATCACCGGCGATTGCCGAATCATCTATTATCTGAGCTCTGCGCAAAGTAGTTTGAATGGTATGTATTTCGCCCTCCATAAAAGCCTGCTCATTTTTTGAGTCTTCATATTCCGAGTTTTCCGAAAGATCTCCCAAAGCTATTGCGGCGCCTATGCGCTCAGCTACTTCTTTGCGTTTTATAGTACTTAAATATTCAAGCTTTTCTTCAAGCTTTTTATAACCTTCTTTTGTTAAATAAATAGGTTTTTTTTCTGGCATTGTAAGTCCCCTTTGCTTTATCGTGTAAGCATCATTTTGTATGGATGATATACCAATAACCAACTTAAAATTCCAAGAAATGTATTCCTCGGGCATTTGTTATCAACAAATTATAGTAAATAGCCTTGGTAAAGTCAAGTATTAATGTCTGAATTGCAAATTGCCATATTTATAAACTCTTTAATTTGAGTTAATGAATTTACTTTTACCGCCTGGTTTCTAAGAAACGCCGCATTTTTTTCACCTCTAAGATACCATGCTAAATGCTTTCTCATCATTCTAGCCGCGTTTTTTTCGCCAAAAATTTCAACCAAGCCCACGGCATGTTCAAGCACGTCGTCCATTCGTTGTCTCAAAATGGGCTTTTCGGATTCAACACCTTTTTCAAGGTAATCTTTTATCTGCTTGAAAATATACGGCCTTCCCTGAGCCGCACGTCCTACCATGACAGCATCGCATCCGGTGTAATCAATCATTTTTTTCGCATCTTGTGCACTGTTTATATCACCGTTTCCCACAAGGGGAATATTCAAATTCTCTTTCAAGTTTTTAATTAAATCCCAGTCCGCCTTTCCGGAATAGTATTGATTTTTTGTTCGCGCGTGCAAAGTTATAAGCTTTGCACCGGCTTTCTCCAAACCCTGGGCAAAATCCAGCGCGTTTATATTATCCTCATCCCATCCTGAACGAATTTTGCATGTTATAGGTTTATCTGTTTTGTCAGCTATGGCTTTTACTATGTCATAGGCGATTTGAGGTGTTTTCATCAAAGCGCTACCAGCGCCTCCCTTAACTATTTTGGGTACCGGGCATCCCATATTGATATCAATAATATCAAAATCCATGCAATGTTTTAGGACCATATCCGCCATGAGTTTTGGATTTGCTCCGAAAATCTGCATGATATGAGGTCCGCTGCCTGCATCTTTTTTCATCAACTCCAAGGATTTTTTCGGCTGATAGAAAAGTCCCTGTACGCTTACCATCTCCGTACAGGTTAATGCCGCTTCATATTTTTTGCATATATTTCTGAATACTACATCTGTTACGCCGGCCATTGGGGCGAGATAAGCGCCGCCGGCTATATCAAAATTTCCGATTTTCATTTTTTTATGATCCTGATGGAGTAGGTGTTGGGGTCATTCCCTCAGGCGTTGGTGTTATCTCCGGTTCATCAGTGGGTGTAGGCTCAGGTTCAAGATATTCCATTATGTTAATCTCGTTAATAAGCCACCTGTCATCCTGGTTTATAAAACTAATCTTAAATCTTTTTCTGGACCATTCGGGAACGGGTGTGGCCTCTTCATCTTCCCCTTTTAGAGTCTTTTCACCATCAATAGACGGTATTGCCTCGACAACCACCACCTCGGCCGTTTTATTCCAGGGATTGCACCAAAGGCTTTTTATTTTTAGGTTATAATCGAAATCCCTTATAAGATAATCATCGTATTTGGAACTGTTAAGTTCTGTATCATTTGTCACAAAAGAGCCGCTGAAAAATTTGTATAAATCGCTTGAGTCTTCAAGCCCAAGCACAACCCCCGCCCGAAGTTTCATGCCATCTGTAGTTATAATATAAACGTTTGCTATATCGCGCGCCATAATATAGCCCACAATCATAAGGGCAATAACTATAACACATACAATAACTATCTTTGCCAAAAACCATATTGAGCGGATTATATATCCGGCAGTTTTTAAAGTTTTATCGTTCATTTAAAACATTATATAATATCATCGGCGCAATTTAAACTATTTCTTTCAGTTAGCACTCAGGTCTTTAAAATGTTTCGATTTTGTCTAAAGGGTAATTAACCACTATTATCGACTATTTTAAAATCATTTCAGCGGCTTCCATCAAGCCTTTTGCAGTAATTATTTTTCCGTCCAATAAAGGCTCAACATCCTGATGCCCGTTTAAAACAATGATATGGCTACATCCTATTTGCTCTGCAATATCTTTGTCATGCAAGGTATCGCCCACAAATACAATTTCATCTGGTCCGTATTCTATTTTTTCTAAGTGAATTTTTATAAGTTCGCTTTTACCGGACGCGTAATGATCCCTTTTTCCGGTGACGGCTAAAAAATATTTTTCTATTTCATAATTTTTCAGCTGTTTTATTGCCATGGTTTCAAGACTGGCGGTTAAAATAGAATTTGTAATCCCTTTCCCGTTCATCATTTCCAGCACTTCTTTAGCGTCTTTTTGCAAAGAACATTTTTCAAGACCAGCTTCATATTTTTTTATATAGATGTCAGCCAGCTTGCGAAAAGATTCCATGTTTTCAAAAAGTCCGGCTTTTTTATAGAAATCTGTTATGGGAAAGGTAAACATGCCTCTATACTCTTCAAGGCTTGATAATTTTACCCCTTTAAGCTCCTGAAAATTGTTTAACAATCTATGCCCAAGGTTAACATCGTCAAGCAATGTTCCGTTCCAATCCCAAATTACATGTTTATAACTCATAAAAACTTTCCTTAAATTTTATTTTTAATCTATCATGATAAAGCCTATTCTACAAGGTAAAACAAATAAAAACATTCTTTACGCATCCCGCTTTGATGAGATAGTATAAGAAACAAAAATATCCAGGATTTCTATTATGGGTTCAATTAAAATCCGAATTATCACGAGCAAAACTACTTATAACTGGTTTTAAAAGCCCGATTAAGTCGATTTTTTTTAAAAAAATATTCTTGTAATAATTTTATTTTGACAGTATAATTTCAAATAACATACCGTAGAGGTATGAATAATTAGACGAGAATAGGAGAGACTGGTAATATGAACAAGAATACAACTATACCAAATCGCATTTATTTAACAGAAGAAGAGCTTCCCAAGTATTGGTACAATCTCCAAGCAGATATGAAAAATTTACCGGAACCGGCGTTGAGTCCGCAGACTAAAAAACCTGCAGGGCCTCCTGACTTTACACCGATATTCCCAATTGACCTTATCATGCAGGAAGTTTCTACCGAACGCTACATCGAAATCCCACAAGAAGTACAAGAGCTGTATAAAACTTATAGAAGCACCCCGCTGATACGAGCCTACCGTCTGGAAAAAGAGCTTGGTACACCGGCGAAGATTTATTATAAGTATGAGGGCACAACGCCTTCAGGTTCGCATAAGCTCAATACTTCCATCCCTCAGGCCTATTACAACAAAAAAGCGGGCATAAAGCGCATAGCAACAGAGACCGGCGCAGGCCAATGGGGAACGGCACTTGCGATTGCGTGCAAAATGATGGACCTTGAATGCACTGTTTATATGGTAAAAGTAAGCGCGCAGCAAAAACCCTATCGCAAATCGATAATAGAAACATTCGGTGCAACGATATATGCAAGTCCGTCGGATAAAACAAATGCGGGCCGCGCAGTATTGGCCAAAGACCCCGATAA
Organism: Christensenellaceae bacterium; assembly: GCA_963675575.1. Classification (GTDB taxonomy): domain Bacteria; phylum Bacillota; class Clostridia; order Christensenellales; family UMGS416; genus JAGLOK01. The sequence continues at coordinate 571,581 of OY776378.1, read as the reverse complement.
CGGCGGAACACTGGGCACCGCAATCAGTGAAGCTGTTGAAGATGCTGCAACACATGATGACACAAACTACGCCTTGGGTTCGGTTTTGAACCATGTATTATTGCATCAAAGCATTATCGGACAGGAAGCAAAAGCCCAGCTGGCAAAAGTCGGCGAATATCCCGATATTGTAATCGGCTGTTGCGGAGGCGGATCAAACTTTGCTGGTATATCTTTTCCATTTGTACATGATAAGATAGTGGACGACAAGCAAATCGAATTTATAGCGGTAGAGCCTACCGCATGTCCGACACTAACACGCGGAAAATTTGCATACGACTATAATGACACGGCGGAAATGACACCGATAACCAAGCAATATACTCTTGGGCATTTGTTTCAGCCTGCCGGCATACACGCAGGAGGTCTTCGTTTTCACGGAGATCCCCCCCTTGTCAGCCAGCTTTATGAAGACGGCATAATAAACGCGGTCGCGGTGCATCAAACCGATGTGTTTGCAGCCGCCAAACTTTTTGCGCACACAGAGGGAATACTGCCGGCTCCTGAGTCATCGCATGCTATACTTGAAGCAATTAACCAAGCTAAAAAATGCATTGAAACAGGCGAAGAAAAAACTATCCTTTTCTGTCTTTCAGGACACGGGCACTTTGACCTTACGGCATATGACGACTACAACTCAGGAAAAATACATGACGTTGAGCTACCGCAAAGCACAATAGAAAAAGGGTTTGAATCAATCCCGGTAATACCAAAATAAATCAGTAACAATAGCACAAAAGAGACCTATCCGGGTCTCTTTTTTATTATTCATCCATTAATATCCTTTTAAAATATCTATTTCATTTGGCATCCGCTCGCCTTTAAGATAGCACGCAAGGTTTTCTTCAAATATCTTAAATGTCCTGTCATTGTTGTTCGGTGAGCGCCACGCAACATGCGGAGTTATTATAACATTTTCCAAATCCCACAGCTTATGTTCGGGGTTTAAAGGCTCGGGCTCCGTAACGTCCAACCCTGCGCCTCCAATATGACCGCTATCGATCAATTCAGCCAAAGCATCGCAGTCTATCACATATCCTCTTCCCACGTTGGTAACTACTACGCCATTTTTCATTTTAAGCATCCGCTTCTTATTAAAAAGATTTCTTGTTTCTTCTGTGCCTGGAAGCGAAATCAGCACATAGTCGCACAGTGGCAGCATATTGTCCAGGCCTCGGGTTGCGTAGTACATTTCATCCACGTAGTCAGGCTTTTCGGATTTATTCAATTTATTAACCAGCACTTTAGCCCCCAGAGCTTTCATCACTTTGGCCGTGTAGCTTCCAACATCTCCAAAGCCCACTATCCCGACAGTTGAGCCGCAAAGTTCTCGCGCTGCTCCTTCGTTTTTCCAAGTTTTATTAATTTGGTTTTTCACATATATTTTTATCTTTCTGTTTAACGCAAAAAGCATTGCCACCGTGTGCTCTGCCAAAGGTATGGCATAGGTTCCTCTGTTGTTGGTAAGGCGCGGCGGGCATTCAACCTTTCTGAGTTCTTCAATTTGTCTGTCGACTCCTGCCGAATAAAGATGAATCCACTTTAAATTGGGCATCAGCTCTAATGCGTTTTCTATCGTCCAGCCTGTTAATATCTCAATCCTATCCAAAATCTTTTGCTCGCGCTGCTCGCCTTTTTCCATCGTATATATTTTTATTTTATATGTATCTTCCATCAGTTTTAGTTTGTTTTGATCAAATTTCTTCGTCATTAGCACGTTAATCATAAAAAATCTCCAATGTTTTTCTAAATATAATTATTATTTACAATAAATGATTGTAATATCTATATTAGTTATTCTATAATTTAACCAACGCAAATAAAAGAGGTATTTTATGAAAAAAGAAACAATTGGAAAACTAAATGTAAGTAAAACAATATTTGTTGGCCTCGCCTTCATGACAATTTCCGCCTTTTGGCAACTCTATGATTTTAAAATTCCTCTTATCCTAAAAAGCACTTTCGGTATCGGTGACACTTTGACAGGGTTTATAATGTCATTGGACAATATTATAGCGTTGTTCATGATTCCGCTATTTGGCGCGTTCTCAGATAAAACGCATACAAAAATCGGTCGACGAATGCCATACATAATTTTCGGAACACTTGTTTCAATAGTTTTGATGATGCTCATTCCATATGCGGCACACTCTAATCAGCTGACAGTATTCATTGTAGCGCTGGCAATTTTATTGATAGCAATGGCTACATACCGTTCCCCTGCTGTAGCTTTAATGCCGGATGTGACCCCAAAACCGCTTCGTTCAAAGGGCAATGCAATAATTAACCTTATGGGGGCAGTCGGTGGGGCAATGATATTACTGCTTAATTTTTTACTGGCTTCGACCACTACAGACCCGGCTAACGCAAATTACTGGCCGATTTTTATAGTAACGGCAATAATTATGCTTATTGGTATGATAGCACTAGTATTAACCGTTAATGAACCAAAAATGGTTAAAAAAATGCACGAGGACAGCAAAGCAATGGGAATTGACGATAAAGCTGTCGACATAGAAGATCTAACACCAACAAATGAAAAGATGCCAAAAGATGTCCGCAAAAGCATGCGACTTATATTAGTTTCTATTGCACTTTGGTTTATTGGCTATAACGCGATAACTACTGCTTTCTCCAGATATTCTGTAGTTCACCTCGGAATGCCGGAATCCAAAGCTTCTCTTATACTGATGGTCGCAATAGTTGCGGCAACTTTAGCATTCATACCTGTTGGCATAATCTCCACAAAAGTAGGACGCAGAAAGAGCATTCTGTTTGGTGTAGTCCTATTGACAAGCGTATTTGCCACATCCTCTCTTTATACGACATATTCACCTCTGATGTTTATTTCTTTCGCACTTGCCGGTGTGGGTTGGGCTTCAATCAATGTTAACTCCCTGCCTATGGTGCTTGAGATGTCAAAGGATGCAAGCGTTGGAAAATATACAGGTTACTATTATACTTTCTCTATGGCGGCACAAATTGTGACCCCAATAGCTTCCGGTTATCTTTTAGAACACGTAGGTTACTACACTTTGTTTCCTTACGGAGCGCTATTTGTAGGCTTGGCTTTTATTACAATGCTTATGGTAAAACACGGTGATACTAAGCCAATAGCTTCAAAGAGTGTTCTTGAATCATTTGATGTGGATGACTAATTTATATAAAAATAAAACTATTAAATGCGGTGTTATCGTTCTTTGGGCGATAATACTGCTTTTTTCTTTTGGATGCACCAATCCGCTGCGCAAAAAAGCTAGTGACACTATAGTGTTTCTGGGGGATTCTATTACCTCATCATATAATCTTGAGCAGTATTTCCCCAACTTACCCGTCATTAACAGCGGAGTTTGGGGCGACAGAACGGACGAAGCTCAAGAGCGGCTTAAAGCGGATGTTTATTCATATAAGCCAAAAAAAGTTTTTATCCTGCTTGGCATAAACGATGTGGGTTACGGAAGAACAAATGATGATATAGCGGAGCGCATCGAAAATATAATCAAAGACATTCAAAAAAAATGCCCCTACACTGAGATTTTTTTAATTTCGGTTTATCCCTTAAATGTTTCCGACTTTGAAGTATGGTTTAGCCCTATGGGCGAAAACGTAAATGATGTTGTGGATGATTTAAATGAAAAGCTTATAATCTTAGCAGATGATTTTAGTATTGAATACATTGATATGACAAAGCAATTGAAAAACGAAAACAACGAGCTTAAAAAAGAGTTTACCGTTGAGGGGCTGCATCTGACTGAAGCGGCGTATGAGGTTATAAGTGAGGCTCTCGGGGAGCATTTGGATTAATAATATTTTTCTTTAAAACAAAAAAAACAGTCTCTTTCGAGACTGTTTCAGACTGTCGAAAAAGTCATTCTAAGGAATGGCTTTTTTTGGTATAATAGAAGTGGGCACAAAATGATAGAAAAACAAAAAAACAAAAGCGAACAAATACAGCTGGTAAGTGTAGAAAGCCTAGTTCCGAAGAATCATCTATTAAGGAAAGTCAATAAAGTGATGGACTTTGAGTTCATATATGAATTAGTAGAAGATAAATATAGCAAAGATATCGGTAGACCAGCAATTGACCCAAAAGTACTGGTAAAAATGGTACTGATACAACATTTGTTTGGAATAAGATCGCTAAGACAAACAACAAAAGAAGTGGAAGTAAATATAGCCTACAGATGGTTTTTAGGATATGATTTCACAGACAAGATACCGCACTTTTCAACATTGAGCTATAACTTTTTGCATAAGTTCACACCTGAAATATTCGAAGAAATATTTAGTCATATTTTAGAGGAAGCAATAAGACGAGATTTCATAAAAGTTGAAACGATATTTATCGATGCAACACATATTAAAGCAAATGCCAATAAGAACAAAAAGCATAAGGAAACAGCAAAAATCGGAGCAAGGGTATATGACGAACAACTTCGCAAAGAAATAGATGCAGATAGAAAGTCAAAAGGAAAAAAACCATTCAAAGACAACGATGATAATGATAATATTCCATCATCAGGAGCAACAAGAGAAATCACAGTATCAAATACAGACCCTGACAGCGGAATATTTAGAAAAGGTGACCATAAAGTAGAATTTGCGTACACAACACACACCGCATGTGATAGAAATGGCTTTGTTCTAGGCAATGTAACTACAGCGGGAAATATCCACGACAGTAAAGTTTTAGATGCAATTTATGATAAGGTGACCAGTAAATTTAAAGAAGTTCAAACTGTTGCAGCAGATGCAGCGTACAAAACACCGTGGATATGCAAAAAGATATTTGACGATAATCGAAATCCATCATTGCCTTATAAAAGACCCATGAGTAAAAAGGAGTTTTTCAAACCATACGAGTATGTATATGACGAATATTATGATTGCGTAATCTGCCCAAACAATGAAGTTTTAAAATATGCAACGACAGACAGAAACGGGTACAGACAATACAAGAGTAATCCTATAATATGCAGTAGTTGTCCACATCTTAAAAAATGCACTCACAGCCTTAATCATCAAAAAGTAGCAATAAAACATATTTGGCAAAATTACATAGAACGAGCAGAAGACTTCAGACATTCGTATTTAGGCAAAGCAACTTATGCGTTAAGGAGTCAAACTATTGAAAGGGTCTTCGCAGATGCTAAGGAGAAACATGCGATGAGATATACACCATATCGAGGTATAAAGAGAGTGTCCGGTTGGATAACTCTCAAGTTTGCATGTATGAACCTTAAAAAGATGGCTTTGTGGGCTTAGGTTGGCCCTGTTTTCTTCTGTAATTTACGCAATTTCTCTATAATTATATCGGTAAAGCGAGAAAGCACCGTTTGCCTTGCGACAGATAGGTGCTTTCTTCGACAGTCTGAAACAGTCTCTTTCGAGACTGTTTTTCTAAGCTATAATTAGCTTATTTAATTTCGATTTTTGCGCCGACTTCTTCAATCTGCTTTTTGATTTCTTCGGCTTCTTCTTTGCCTATGCCTTCTTTAATCGGGCCGGGTGCGCCGTCAACAACAGCTTTTGCTTCTTTGAGGCCAAGCCCTGTAAGTTCGCGAACAACTTTGATGACTTTGATTTTTTCTGCGCCGACTTCAGCGAGAATTACGTCAAACTCAGTTTGCTCTTCTGCTGCTTCTGCTGCGCCTGCTGCAGGACCTGCCGCTGCAACTGCCATAGGAGCTGCTGCGCTTACGCCGAATACTTCTTCAAGTTCTTTAACAAGCTCTGAAAGCTCGAGTACGTTCATTTCTTTAATGCCTTCAATGATTTGGTCTTTAGTTAATGCCATTTTTATTTCCTCCATAAATTTTGGTTTTTATTAAAATATTTTTTTATTATGCACTTTCTTTTTGTTCCTTAACCGCATTCAGCGCTATTACTAGAGAGCGCGGTATTGCGTTAAGAACTGATGCGAAGTTGCGCACAGGTCCGTTCATTACCGACATCAACATAGCAATTGAAGTCTCTTTGTTCGGGACGTCAGCTAGAGCTTTAACTTGCTCGACCGACATATTCTCTTTTCCGAGAATACCCATTTTAATCTCGGTTTTCTTTATCTTCTTGATAAAGTCAGTCATAACCTTTGGTCCGGCAGTCGGATCATCATAGGATATTGCCAACGCGGTTGGTCCTGCTATGTTTCCGGTTATTCCGCTAATTTCAAGATTTTCAGCCGCTCTGCTAATCATAGCATTCTTATAAACTTTGAACTCTACATTTACTGTGCGGAACTGGTTACGAAGTTCAGTAACTTCAGCAACCGTTAGGCCTATGTAGTCCACAAGAACTGTCGATTTTGCCTCTTTGAGCTTTTCTTGAATCTCTGCCACTATCTGTTTTTTTCTTTTTAAATTCTCAGCCATCTATACTCCTTTCCGTCAATAGAAGGGATTTTGCAAAATTAAAACCCCGCACTTAATCAGCGCAGGGTAAAAAACTAAATTAGTTTCAACCTCGGCAGGAAATTAAGCTTTGCGCACCTGCTGTCTTTGGCTAATAAATGCTATTAACTTTATTATTATAATAATTTACTACAAAAAGAGTAGATTGTCAATAAACTATTTGCCCATGAAAGCCGAAGGGTTTAGTTTAATTCCGGGTCCCATTGTTGATGACACTACAACCGACCTCATATATGTTCCCTTTGCTGATGACGGGCGTGCTCTGACAATAGCGTCCATCAAAGTATTGAGATTCTCGCTTAATTTTTCAGCTCCAAATGAAGCTTTGCCAATTGATACATGAGCAATTGAGCTTTTATCAACACGATATTCAACCTTACCTGATTTTATGTCATTAACTGCTGCTCCCACATTCGGAGTAACTGTGCCGGATTTTGGATTCGGCATCAAACCTTTAGGTCCTAATACTCGTCCCAAACGGCCTACAAAGCGCATCATATTGGGGGCTGCGACCATTACATCAAATTCAAACCAGTTTTCTTTTTGAATCTTATCAATAAGCTCTTCGCCGCCTACATAATCAGCACCGGCTTCCTCTGCTTCTTTTGCAGCGTCACCATCGGCGATAACAAGAACACGCACATTTTTACCTGTTCCGTTCGGAAGAACCACTGTCCCTCTAACTTGCTGGTCAGCATGTCTGGGATCAACGCCCAAACGTACTGATATTTCTATCGTTTCATCAAACTTTGCATTTGCTGTTTTGCCTATAATCTCTAGTGCTTCTGATGGATCGTAAAGCTTGGAACTTTCAATAAGCTTTGCAGCGTCCTGATATCTTTTTCCTCGTTTCATTTTAAACCTCCTTGTGGTACAAGCGGCTCTGCCTCCCACAATCGTATAAAGTTAATTTCTATTTTTTTACCATAACGCCCATTGAACGCGCTGTGCCGGCTATCATTGAAATTGCCGATTCAACAGATGCTGCATTTAAGTCAGGCATTTTAAGCTCCGCGATTTCCTTGAGCTGAGCTCTTGTAATCGATGCCACTTTCTTTGTGTGTGGCTCTGCGGAACCGCTCTCTATTCCGCAAGCTTTTTTGATAAGTACCGCGGCAGGCGGTGTCTTTGTGATAAAGCTAAAGGAACGATCCTGATAAACCGTCAGCACAACAGGAATAATAAGCCCTGCCTGGTGCGCCGTGCGTGCATTGAATTCTTTGCAAAAGCCCATGATGTTGACGCCGTGCTGTCCTAGAGCCGGACCTATAGGCGGTGCCGGAGACGCTTTTCCTGCCGAAACCTGCAACTTGACTATTGCCATAACCTTCTTGGCCATTTTTAAATACCTCCATAATTTTGTGGTTAAGCGGGGATTAACCCTCCCACTATCCAAACCGCAAATGCGGTGATTGGCTAAATCTTTTTAACTTGGAAAAATTCCAATTCTACCGGTGTATCGCGCCCAAACATGGATACGGATATTTTTACTCTTTGCTGATCCATGTGGACTTCCTGAACAACACCGATAAAGTTTTCCAACGCTCCACTGGTCACTCTTACATGGTCGCCCACTTCAAACTCACGTTTGATTGGGATTCGTTCCATGCCCATCGTAACAACTTCTTCATCTGTAAGCGGAATCGGTTTTGAACCTGGGCCTACAAAGCCCGTTACTCCACGTGTATTTCTTACAATATACCAGCTTTTATCTGTCATTTCCATCTTAACCATCACATATCCGGGAAAGACTTTTGACTGACGAAGCTTTTTTTGTCCGTTTCGGACTTCAACTATTTCTTCCATTGGGACTTTAATCTCATATATCAAATCTTCAAGACCTTGATTCTCGATTGATTTTTCAAGATTCACTTTGACTTTGTTTTCATATCCTGAATACGTATGGACTACATACCATCTAGCCGTATCTGATTCTTTCTTTTCGGCGCCTTCAATGTCTGTTTCTTCTTCAGAAATTTCTTCTATTTGAGTATCATCATTAGGCTTGGTGTCTTGTTCCAAACTTTCTTGTGAATTTTCGTCTTCAATGATGTCTTTGTCTTCAGACAATTTGCGCACCTCCTTTTAAGATCCGAATACAGCTCTAATAAATGCTGCGGCACCTGTATCGATACCGTATACCACTGCCATCATTATGGCAACAAACACTAGCACCGCTACTGTATAGGAAATCAAATTTTTACGGCTTGGCCATGTAACTTTTTTAAGCTCGGAAACAACATCTTTGAAAAATCTACCGATTTTCTTAAAGATATTAGCCTTTTTTTTGTCTTTCTTGACAGGCTTTTTCGAGTTTTTTTTGGCGGGTAAATTATTTTTTTTAGCCATTATAAGCTCCTAGATTATTTTGTTTCGCGATGAGTTGTATGTGTTTTGCAAAAACGGCAATACTTTTTAAGTTCTATTCTATCAGTAGTGTTTCTGCGGTTTTTTTTGGTATCATAATTGCGCTGTTTGCACTCTGTGCATGCCAATGTTACGCTAACTCTCATGATTTCCTCCCATATGGTTGTTTTAAAGTCGTTTGCCCCGAAAAGCTAAGCTTTTTAAAGCTTATACATCCATTAAAAAAAGTGCCTCCCAGTTCGGGTCTTTAGACACCTAATATAATCTATCACTTTTTATGTTTATTGTCAAGATTTATTATAATTAATTCTTTCTAATTTCCATTGTTTCAACTTGCTTTGATTTTTCATGGATTTAGAAAAAAATTAACTCATGGTGTCATTATTTTTACAAAATATCTTACCAGATTTGGATCAAACTGATTACCCGCACAGCGCTTTATTTCATTTAAAGCTTCCTTTGGCGAATAGCTTCTCGGTCTGTAGTGTGTGGTGTTCTGCATTATGTCATATGCATCCACAATGGCCAATATTCTGGATAAAAGAGGGATCTCATCACCTTTCAATCCTTCCGGATATCCGGTTCCATTCCAAAACTCATGGTGATATAATATCGCTTCCGCTGTGCTTTTATATTTGGGTAAGGCGTTTGCGATAGAATATGATATCACAGGATGCCTTTTTATCTGATCCCAATCATTTTTGGTGAGGTTTCCCTTTTTCCCCAATATTTCATCAGGTATGACCACTTTCCCAATATCATGAATATCCGCAGCCAAAGATAATATTTTCATCCTGTCCTGCCCCAACCCAATGCTTTCACCCAACATCATAGCAAGGCCTTTTACCCTTATTACATGTTTGGTGGTTTCAAAGTTTTTCATCGCCAAGTGTCTTAACAAATCTTTTACTATCAAGTTTTTAAAAGAAAGCGAATCTCTGTTTCTTACTGTTATGAGCTTCTCTTCTGTTTTTCTCAATGAGGTTTCAATGTCTTGGTTTTCAGATTCTTTTGAACCCATTCCTATTGAAATATCGGGCGTTATTAGTTCGCCTGTTTCTTCCTGAGTATATTCTTTTACTTTCTCTGCAATATATTCACTCTCCTGAGCGGAACATTTTGGCACTATCAGCAAAAATTCGTCGCCGCTCATCCTAATCATGATTCCTCTTGGAGGAGATGCGAGGCTTAATATTGTAGCGCATTTTAATAAAAGAGAATTGCCTTCATCATAGCCAAAAATATCATTTACTATCTTCATACCGTTTACGTCAAACATGAAAAACGCTATGGGCAAATTATTTTTATTATCAATTTTTTTTAAAAGTTCCGGAAGCTTGCTTCTGTAATATGCTCCGGTAAGAGGGTCAAATATCCCCGCTTCGCTTAATCTTTCAATATACCTTTGTCCTTCAGTAATGTCTTTAAGCGCAAGAAACAGAGCATCATTCCTATCATCTCGGGCAATATACACATCAGCCCAATCCACGCCATATTGTTTTTCTGTTAACTTAACGCGGATATTATTTACGTTTATTTTGCTTTTGGCGCTTTTGATAAGCTTGGTGATATTTAAGGCTTCCTCTTGGCTTGCGAGATCTTCAATATATGTGATTTTATTAAAAACGGCCAGTTCATTGTCATACAACACAAGCTGCCCGTCTTTAGACACTAGAAAAACCACATCAAAAACACTCGACAATATCTTTGCCGTTTCATTCGCAGTGCTGTTGTTAGTTTCGCCCTGAGTCGACATTTTCCGCCTTAATTGCCTTTTGCAGGCAAATAAATCGTTTTATTAGCGTGTTTTTATGTGAATTTATAGTTTTCTTACTCATATATTATGAGTGATTAGGCGCCTCATAGTCAACCCCTTTTGTGTCAACTTTTATACTTTTTATCACAGGCGGATTTTGCGGGCTGTCCCCTATAACCTGAGCCTTCGCCAAATCTAAGCAGTTCTTCAAACTCTGTTCATCTACAGTCTTTCCAAAGGCCGCATATTCACCATCAAGGTGTGTGGAAGTGCCAACCATGATAAAGAACTGTGACCCGGCTGAATCTTTCATCATGCTTCTTGCCATAGAAATAACACCGGGTGTGTGCTTTATGTCATTTTGCGCAAATCCGTTGTTTGCGAACTCTCCGGGAATCTGATAGCCAGGGCCGCCCATTCCTGTTCCGTCAGGGCATCCGCCTTGTATCATAAATCCATCAATTATCCTGTGTAATATTAGTCCGTCATAATATCCCTTATTGGCAAGCGATATAAAATTATTCACTGTGTTTGGAGCTTTTTCAGGATATAGCTCCAAATTTATTATCATTCCATTTTCCATTTCAATCATTACTGTGGGGTTCATTTTGTTTTCTCCTGTTTTTTTAATTTTTTACTTAATTATTAAGCGCAAGCGGACAAAATTCTCGCAAGAATTTTGAAGCTTTATTACTCGCCCAATACATCTTCCGGTTCTAATTCTTTTATATCATTAAGCATATCTTTTGTGATAAGCCTAAATTTCTTGTTAGTGCCTCCCATACAGTCTCTACATTCCCAGCCGCATTGCTGGCATTTGCAGTGGCTGTCAAGCCCTTTTTCGATATGGGTTGTAAGTGCACCGCACTCTGGGCATCCGCAAATCATCTAGTCCTCCAGTCTAATGCCTTTGACAATATTGTCAAGACGTTCGATTGTCTTTGAGTTAAGTGAGCCCGCTATTGTATTTCTATTTTCCGATTCAAAATTATTTATCATTTCTTTCTGAACGCTTTTTGACTGGTTTACCATTCTCAAAAGCTCTCGGGATGAAAGGCGCGCCCCGCCCCGTCCGAATATAATAGTTTGCTCCAAAGCATCCGAAGTTGCAACATATATATTTCTCATCCTGTTGTCTTGACGGGTCATCATGCTTTCTATATACTGATCCGCCGTTTCGTGTTCTGCGGTATAGACCACTTTTATAGGCGGATAACTCTCGGTATGGCGCAGGCTGCCTTTTTTCATATGCGCGTCAAACACCACCAATGTTTCGTAATTATTGTGAGCGGAAAAATCGCACATCATATCAATCAGCCGAATTCTCGCGGCTTCGTAATCAACTGTGTGCAAGAGTTTTTTAAGCTCGGGCCAGGAATGAATTATATTGTATCCGTCAACAATCAGCAAGTCTTTCAAGGTGTCATTCCCCGTTTCTTTGCTTTGCCGCTTCAAAAAGAACGATTCCCGCGGCTACTGACACATTTAAAGAAGTTGTTTTGCCATACATCTTGATTCCCACTATATCATCGCATTTTTCGGCGGTCAGTCTGTGGAGTCCTTCTCCCTCGCTGCCCATGACTATTGCCATTTTCCCATTATAGTCCGGCACGTCATAATTTTTCCCGCCTGCATCAGTGCCTATGACCCATGCGCCGAGTTTTTGAAGATGCTCAATTGCGCGGTTGATATTTGTGACGTATGCCACAGGAATAATGTTTATTGCTCCTGCTGAAGCGCTGGATGCGACGGCTGTCACTTTCGCGCTCCTTCTTTCGGGGACAACAACGCATGAAGCCCCCGCGCACTCCGCAGTACGGATAATCGCGCCTAAGTTATGGGGATCTTGAATGCCGTCAAGTAGCACAAAAAGCGGGGTGTCCTCTTTTTCAAATATTTCATCCACAATTTCTTCAAATGATTTATTCTCGCCCTCTAACACAGTCGCGATAATGCCATGATGATGCTGGGTGAGAGACATGTCGTCAAGCTTTTGCTTTGGAACATATTCTATATCAATTCTTTTTTTATAGGCAGCATCAGCTATCTGCTTCATTCTGCCTTTTTTTGCATTCTCAAAAATATATATTTTCTCGATTTTTTGGTTTGCTTCTATAGCCGCCAATACGGAATTTATACCCTCAAGCTGAAAACTTTGTTCGCTCATTTTTTCACTTCCAACATTTTATTTTTATATAACATAAACTTATATTTTAATCCTTTATATTCTTTTTCTTCGCCTGCATCCCAAACTTCCCAGCTAGTATCTCTATCTAAATCCGGAAAAAATTTATCCGCTACAAACTCCTTTTGAAATTTCGTGACATACACATCATCGCAATAAGGCAAAAACAGATTATATATTTCTTGGCCTCCGATGATAAATACATCTTCATCATTATAGCCTTTTGTCTCTTCAAACACCGCGTCAACCGAATGCAAAATAATAATCCTGTCATCTGTAAATTCCTTGTTTTTTGTTAGCACAATATTGGTTCTTTCAGGCAGCGGAGCTTTATTGGGAAGCGATTCATAAGTTTTTCTTCCCATCACCACGACTTTGCCCAAAGTTTTTTCTTTAAAAAACTTCATGTCTTCGGGCACTCTCGCCAAAAGATTTCCATCACATCCGATTCCCCAATTTATATCCGCGGAAAGTATCGCTTTCATTTATCGCACTCCTATATCGCTATCGGTATGTTAAATATCTGCTTGCCTCTTTTATAATTTTCAAGCGTGAAATCATCAGGGGTGAAATCATAAAAGTTTTTGACATCGGAATCTATTTTAAGAACAGGAGCGTCAAACGGAGTTCTTCCGATAAGCTCTTTTACCAGTGGCACATGCCTGTCGTATATATGCGCGTCAGCTATCACATGCACGAGTTCCCCCGACTCAAAACCACACACTTGGGCCAGCATATGCACCAAAATTGAATACTGGCAAACATTCCAATTATTTGCCATGAGCACGTCCTGCGATCTTTGGTTTAATATCGCGTTCAGCTTGTTGCCCACTACATTAAAAGTCATGCTATATGCGCAGGGATAAAGGTTCATTTCATTCAAATCCTCATGATTATACATGTTGACTATTATCCGCCTGCTGTATGGATTGTGTGTAAGATCATATATCACTCTGTCTATCTGGTCAAACTCGCCTTCTTTGTATTTATGCTTTTTGCCAATCTGATAGCCGTAAGCCTTGCCAATAGAGCCGTCTTCATCCGCCCAGCTGTCCCATATTCTGCTGCCTAAGTCGTTGACATTGTTTGATTTCTTCTGCCAAATCCAAAGTAGCTCATCAATAGCGTTTTTAAGCATGGTGCGCCTGAGCGTAAGTATAGGAAATTCCTCTGAAAGGTCATATCTGTTAACCACGCCAAATTTCTTTATGGTGTGAGCTGGCGTTCCGTCTTCCCATTTAGCCCTGACTTTTTGCCCTTCGGAAGAAACACCGTTTTCTAATATATCCGCACACATATTTATAAATATTTTATCCGCCTTGCTCAAAACAATCCCCTTGCTTTCTTTATAAATTCACTTTTTATTCGCCGCGTAAGCCGCGTCAAGAATTTCGATTAGCCTATCCGTATTCTCAATGAGATACAAATACCCCACTAAAGCCTCAAGCGCCGTCGCTTTTTTGTATACCTTTGGGCTCGCGTTTTTGGGTATTGTAGCGTTTTTCGTGTTTTTTGCGCGCTGTATGATATCGGCTTCTTCATCTGTAAACATATTTTCTATAGTGTCAAACGCCTTTGCCTGCGCACCGGCGCTTACATGCTTTATAGCCATCAGGTGCAGTTTGCCTGTTTTATAGTCCGCGGTGCAAATCAAATGATTGCGCACATATAAATCATATACTGAATCGCCGATATATGCCAGAGTCAGCGCATTTAGGGCTTTTATATCCTTGGCACTGCTTAACCTATCATATTTACCTTTTATATTATTTATCATATAAATCCATCTGCGGCATGGCGTTAAGCGTCATGTCCGCCACTTTATTTTGCATCAACATATAATACCCGGCAGAGCCTATCATCGCCGCGTTGTCCATGCATAGGTTAAACTCCGGCATAAAAAGCTTAGCTCCCACATCTTCACAGATTTTTGCCGCCGCCGCTCTTAAAGCGGAATTTGCGGCAACTCCCCCCGCCATCGCGACCTTGTCACCACCATGCTTCCTTATTGCTTTTTTAAGGTTTATGCCCAACATATCAACTATTGCCGCCTGATACGACGCGGCGATATCATTGATATTTGCTTGAACATACTCCTGCCCGTTTTTTTCGACAAAATGGCGAAGCTGTGTTTTTACCCCGCTGAAAGAAAAATCAAGCGGTAAGTCCTTTATTTTGGAGCGTGTAAATTTAATCGCCTCTGGATTTCCAGTTTGAGAAAGCTCATCAATCATTTTACCGCCCGGATAAGGCAAACCCAAGAGCCTTGCCCCTTTGTCAAATGCCTCGCCTGCGGCATCGTCTCTCGTTTGCCCGATAAGTTCATATTTCCCATAGTCGGATACCTTGCAAAGTATGGTGTGCCCTCCCGAAACAACCAGAGCCAAAAAAGGCGGCTCCAAATCTTTGTTTGTGATATAGTTCGCGCTTATGTGTCCGTCTATATGGTGCACACCCAAAAGCGGTTTTTTTAGCGCATATGCCATAGATTTCGCAAACGACACGCCCACCAGCAATGCTCCGACCAGTCCCGGGCCGCAAGTCACTGCGACGGCATCCAAGTCTTGCAAATCATACCCCCGCATCGCATTGTCTGCAACATCGGTTATGCTTTGTATATGCATTCGCGACGCCACCTCGGGAACTACTCCGCCATATTCTCTGTGAGTTTCCACCTGCGAATTTATTACAAGCGACAAAAGCTCTCGCCCGTTTTTCACTAACGCCGCGGAAGTCTCATCGCACGAGGTTTCTATTGCCAGTATCAAAGCATCCTTATGCATTATTTTTCTTGCTCCAAATCAGATATCCCGCAGATAAACCCGCCGGTATTAATATGAAAGCAGACAAATATTTAACCATCGCCAAAGCAAGCGAGTTAAAAAATGACTCGGGCAGCATTTGTATTAATACATCCGTGTTGATATCCAAGAGCCATAAATCATTGTCGAAAAAAAGCATATGGAATTTTAAAAACAAGGCATTGAAATCTACAAGCATTACTATACCAAGAGCAGCGGCAATAGCCAAGAATGCCGCAGTTGTCCAAAGATAGCTGACGCTAAGCGGCTTTATTGCTTTTTTCTTTTTAAATCCAAAAAGAATTCCCAAAAGAGCTGCCGCAAGTAATGCCGACGTATTTCTTATCTTAAAACCGCCTAGGAAAAGTTTTTTCACATCCACCATGTGAAGTATCTCGCGCTCTTCAAAAACCTGCTGATATTCGCCCTTAATTTCAGCATACATTATCAAGTCATCGCGATTTCCCGCAAGATAGCTCATCATTTCATGCGTTATCTCTTTAAGATCGTTTTCATCTACTCCTATAAATTCATATAAATCATTTTCCTCATATGATTCATGAAAACGTGATTCGTCAAATATTACTACTTGCATAGCGCTAAACGTGAGTGCTAATATCGCGTTTATAGCGAAAAGAACAGATAATATATAAGTTATAGCCTTATTCATATCACACCATTTTCAGATAAGCGTTAATGAAGTTATCAATGTTTCCGTCCATCACGGCGTCCACATTGCTTGTTTCCTCATTTGTCCTATGGTCTTTTACCATCTTGTAAGGGTGGAAAACGTAAGAACGTATTTGACTGCCCCACTCGATTTTTTTCATCACGCCTTTTATTTCCGCCATCTGTTGCATATGCTCGCGCTCTTTTATTTCAATAAGCTTGGCAATAAGCACTTTTAACGCCGTTTCTCTGTTTTGCACCTGTGAGCGCTCATTTTGGCAGGCGGCGACAAGTCCTGTGGGAATATGGGTAAGCCTTACCGCGGAAGAGGTCTTATTGACATGCTGTCCTCCTGCGCCGCTGGCGTGATAAACGTCCATCTTGATTTCGTCAGCCGGGATTTCCACTTCGCTGTTAAGCTCCACTTCAGGCATAACATCAAGAGACGCAAATGATGTATGGCGCCTTGCAGCGGAGTCAAAAGGCGAAATGCGCACCAATCTGTGCACTCCCTTTTCGGCCTTCAAAAATCCATAAGCGTTTTCGCCTTCCACAAGAAAGGTGACAGATTTGACCCCAGCCTCATTTCCCGCCAGATAATCAATTATTTTAACATCAAATCCTTGGCGCTCACACCATCTTTTATACATGCGATAGAGCATATCAGTCCAGTCCTGAGCTTCTGTTCCGCCTGCTCCCGCATTTAAAGATATTATAGCGTTATTTGAATCATACTCGCCTGTAAGCAATGCTGAAAGTTTAGTTTTTTCGCAGTCTGCCTCTAGCTTTTCAAGTTCTGTTTCAAGTTCATCGGCCATCTCTTCATCTTCTGACGCAAACTCGGCAAGCACTTCCAAATCTTCTATCTTGGCCAAAATCTCTTTATATTTTTTTATCTTATTTTCTATCGATTTTACTTGTTTATTAGTGTTTTGTGCATTTTCATTGTTGTCCCAAAATCCGGGCTCGGCCATAGAAAGGTTCAGCTCTTCCAGCTCCCTTTTTATATCATCGATATGCAATGCGCCTTTTATATCTTTGGCCGTTTCTTTGGCGACTTCTATACGTGCTTTAATTTGTTCCAGATTTATCATTTACTCTCCAATTTTCTTAGCAAAAATATATCTTAATTTATGAATATGGTGCCCGGATTCGCCATGGCTTTCACTTTCCTCAATAATCCCTGTTCCCAAAATCTCAAATCCGCTAAAACTTTTTTTCAGATCCTTTTCCGTAAAATAATGCGTGAATCTGCCCGGATTGCTCTCGTAAGTGTTTTCTTCTATCTTGGCACCTTTGCCAAAAGTTTCTTCCTGTTCGCTAAACACCGTAAAATATATAAGCCCTTTTCTTTTTAATGCGTTAATACAGTTGCCAATAAATTTTTTTCTGTCTTTTTCTTCAAATAAATGCAAAACATTAAAGCAATATATAGCATTATACTTTTTATCCGTAAAAGGCATATCAAGAACGGAGCCTTCGTAATATTGTATCTGCGGGTTAGCCTCTTTGGCAAGCTTTATTGCTTCATGGGAAATTTCTATTCCTTCCACATCAAAGCCCAGACGGTCAAAATAGCACGTGTGCCTTCCGTATCCTGCTCCCGGAACCAAAATGCTCTCTGCTTTTTCGCTCTCGAACAAAACTCCCGCCTGCTTTGCGGAAATACTGGGTTGATCTCCCCAGATTTTTCCCCCGGCTTTAAATCTGTTGCTCCAATATTCTTTCATTTTTTATTTACCGCAGCAATTTTTGTATTTCTTTCCGCTTCCGCATGGACACGGTTCATTTCTGCCCACCTTTTTTTCCACTTTGATTGGCTCTTTAGGATTTGCCTGAGCTGTTTCTTGCGAGGAGCTTCCCGTTTTCCTTCTCTGCGCTCTGTTTATCGATTTCCCGGCGGTTGTTTTCCCTACTGATTTATGTTCGAGATTTGTCTTTATGCCCACCCGGAAAATCATGCTTATCGCTTCTTCCTGAATAGCATTAATCATTTCATCAAACATATCAAAGCTTTCCACCCGATATTCGACAACAGGGTCACGCTGACCGTACGCCCTGAGACCAACTCCTTGGCGAAGCCTGTCCATTGCGTCTATGTGGTCCATCCACTTTTGATCAACCACGCGAAGAAGCACAAAACGCTCAACATCGCGCATGTTTCCGTCCTGTTCTTCTATTTGATTTTCCTTATGCTCATATAGTGTGTGAGCAGCGTCTTTGAGCATTTTCGTGAAGGATTCAACAGTTAAATCCTCCATCATTTCCTTTGTTATTTTTACATATCCCTTAGGTAGAAACACATGATGAAGATATTCAAACATTCCTTCAAAATCCCAGTTTTCGGGGTACGGGCTGACCGCCGTATATGGACTCACCACTCTGTCAATCAATTTATCAAGCATATCCTGCATTTGTGCTTTTAAGTCTTCGCCTTCAAGTACACGGCGTCTTTGATCATATATGATTTCGCGCTGGCGATTCATAACATCATCATATTGAAGCACATTCTTTCTTGATTGGAAATGACGTGCTTCTACACGCTTTTGCGCGTTTTCAATCTGCTTTGATAAAAGACCAAATTCCAACGGAATGTTTTCGTCCATTCCCATAGTTCCCATGATGCTTTCTATTCGCTCACCGCCGAAAAGCCGCATTAAATCATCTTCAACCGAAACATAGAATTTTGAACTTCCGGGATCGCCTTGCCGTCCGCTTCGACCTCGAAGCTGATTGTCTATTCGCCTGCTTTCGTGGCGTTCGGTTCCTATGACGCGCAAACCTCCGAGCCCTACAACTTCATCGTGCTCTTTTTCTGTTTCAATTTTATAGCTTTCATAAAGTTTTTTGAAGTCTGATCTGGTTTCCAATATTTCTTTATCGTCAGTGTGAATATGTCCAATAGCTTTTTCTAAAACCTCATGATCGACACCCTGAGCTGTCATCTGCTTTCTTGCCATAAACTCGGGATTTCCCCCAAGTTTTATATCGGTTCCTCGTCCCGCCATATTTGTAGCTATGGTTACAGTGCCCTTTTTTCCTGCCTGAGCTACGATTTCGGCTTCCTTTTCGTGATATTTGGCGTTAAGTACTGTGTGTTTTACGCCTTTTTTGCCAAGCAATCGGCTTATATGTTCAGATTTCTCAACCGACACTGTACCCACCAAAACAGGCTGACCTTTTTCATAGCATTCCTTGATGTCGTCAACAATCGCCGCCTCTTTGCCGCTGATAGTTCTGTAAATTGCGTCGTTTTGATCGTCGCGAATCATCGGCTCATGCGTAGGAATAACCACAACATCCATTCCATATATGCTGCGGAATTCGTTTTCTTCGGTTTTGGCCGTGGCTGTCATTCCACAGAGTTTTTTATACATCCTGAAATAATTTTGCAAAGTAATCGTGGCAAGAGTCTTGCTTTCTGAACGCACCACAACACCTTCTTTAGCCTCTATTGCCTGATGCAGCCCATCCGAATAACGCCTTCCAACCATTAAACGCCCGGTGAATTCATCTACAATAACCACTTCGCCATCTTTTAATATATAGTCTTTGTCACGATACATTAGGTATCTGGCTTTCAATGCCTGATTTACATGATGGGAAAGCTCCGAGTTTTCAATATCTCCAAAGTTTTCAACGCCAAAATATCTTTCAGCGTTTTCCACACCCTGATCGGTAAGGTTTACCGTGTTCATTTTTTCATCGCGGATGTAGTCCCCGGGAGGAGCTTCTGCTGCGAGCTCGGCATTGATATTGCGAAGCATAGAAGGAACGTCCTCTTCATCTTTGGTGACTATTCTTTCTTTAAGCCTTCTTACAAACTGATCCGCTTTCGCATACAAATCCGTAGATTTTTCACCTTCACCTGAAATAATAAGCGGCGTTCTTGCCTCGTCTATCAAAATTGAGTCCACTTCATCAATCATCGCGTAGTGAAGTTTTCTTTGCACTCTGCGGTTTTTTTGCGTTGCCATGTTGTCGCGCAGGTAGTCAAACCCAAATTCGTTGTTCGTTCCATATGTGATATCGGCGCTATATGCTTGCCTTTTTTGGTCCGAATTCATACCTGACACCGCAAGGCCAACGCTCATTCCCAAGAAATTATATATCTTGCCCATCCATTCGCTGTGAAAGCGCGCCAAATAGTCGTTTACCGTAACAAGATGCACTCCGTTGCCCTCGAGTGCGTTAAGGTATCCCGGCAATGTGGCGACTAAAGTTTTTCCTTCACCGGTTTTCATCTCGGCAATCCGGCCTTGGTGCATTACTAAGCCAACTATCAGCTGTTCCCTGAAATGCCTCATCCCAACTGTTCTAACCGAAGCTTCGCGAACAACCGCGAAAGCTTCAGGCAAAATGTCGTCCAAAGTCTCCCCCGCACCCAATCTTTGCTTGAATTCCGCTGTTTTCGCGTGCAATTCATCGTCAGAAAGTTTCTGAATTTCAGGCTCCCAGGCGTCTATAGAATCGGCAATCTTCATAAGTTTCGCAATTTGCCTGTCATTTGTCGAGGCAAATATTTTTTTCATTATACTCATATATTTATCCTTATAAGGTTTTTTTCATGCTTACTATATTACCATTATAGGTGAATATTCGCAATTAAAAAGGCTGCCTGCAAAGCAGCCTTGGTAAAGTGTTCAATTTTTGTTCATTTATTAAGGCGTGCCTTCAATTTCTTAATAACTTTTTCAAGTCTTTTAGCTCCGGCCGCAGACAAAGTGTCTTTTTTGTTTTCGAGCAACTCTATATAATCTTGTATATCTTCTCCTTTTATTGACTTCGACATATCTTCGGCTCTTTTCGCAAAATCAATGGGTCTGCAATCTTCTTGCACCTTAAACAACACAGGCTTTAGCTCATTGTAATATTTATCGCCTGCTTTAGCCATATTTATCAAAGCCTTGACGCCCCAGACATTTGTTATGACTGTTCCCGTTTTTATCTTTTCCATAATTAAGTCTTTGTGCTTAAAAATCTTCTCCGCTTCAATTTCGCCAATGTTTGCGATTGCTATCATCGCGCCCCACACCATCCTATTGGTTTTGCTTGAAAGAAATTTAATAAAATCATCTGCATATGGCGCAATAAGTTTCGGATTTATATATCCTGCTTCATATAAAACTTTTAAGCAGTCGCTTGCGATGGATTTATTTTTATCATATAGGTATCCGGCTATCTCTTGTATTCCTTCCGCGTTGTTTTCTTTCGCCAGTTTCTTTGCCAGCTCTTGGTTTGGCACTTCATCGCGCCGTCCGAGGTTGTAGGCTATTTGATTGATATAACTCATATTGCGCTCCCCCTTTTTTGTGCAATTATATTATACCTTAAATGGCATATGCATGTCATAT
The DNA here is from genome assembly GCA_963675575.1 of Christensenellaceae bacterium. Lineage (GTDB taxonomy): Bacteria > Bacillota > Clostridia > Christensenellales > UMGS416 > JAGLOK01. The sequence continues at coordinate 550,000 of OY776378.1, read as the reverse complement.
AAAGTGTAGGCATGCAAAAAAGGCCGCTCTTAAATGAACGGCCCAATAAATTATTCTCAATAAAATTGCTTAGCTTTTTATAACTCTCATGTACTGAGATTTTGCTATCAGGTAAAAAGCCACATACACTAATGCATAAAACGCATACATCACACTTGAAAATCCTAGGACTGAAAGATATGAGTTCCCGCTTATAATCATATCGCTAAATACTAGTGTATCCGCCGTTTTCATAGCAAATATGCTATGGATTATTCCTACAAGTAGTGGAATAATAAAAACAGGTAAAAGTCTTTTAAGCACTACTTTTTTTTGTGTTTTATCATCCATACCGATTTTCCTAAGCATACGATAAAGATGCTTTTCTTCCTCTGCCGCCATTATTTGCTTGAAGTACAGCATGCTTGCAGTCATTAAAATAACGATCGCACTCATAAAAAATCCAATAAAACGTACGAGCCCAAATATTCTTAATCCTTCGCTATAGCCACTGTAAGCTAGTCTATAGGTAGTATTCCCGCTTAATATACTATTTAGCTCTTCATTCAATTTTTTTGACATGGATTTAGAGTAATTTATTACAGTTGCTTTATCTAATTTATCCTCTTTTGAGCCATAATAATCTAGAATTTCTCCATTTTCTAATAACTCTTCAAATAGCGAATCCTTTAGTACCAATGTATTTAACGAACCAAATGCGAGAAAAGAGCATTCCTGTATTTTGGTAATTGTAGCAGTGGCACTAGGAAACACTACTTCTATATCAACTACTTTTCCTAGTAGTGCGGTTGGAATAAATGTTCTAACATATAAAGCGTCATACTTCCCATCCAATGAAACAGGTTTTATATCAGTTTTAGAAATATTAATGAGATTATTATATTCACTTTGAGAATATACCCTGAAGTTTAAATCCTCCCTATTAAAATAAATCATGTCATCCAGTTGAATCTCTTCTACTTTAGGATATGCTATATACCTTTGTACAGTGAGTTTATCTTTTACTTCCGCTGCGTTATTTTCAAAAGCTTTATATATATCATCAAGAACTTCTTCTTGATTTCCATAAAAGTACAAATCATATCCTATCATTGAATAGGTATTTTGTTCAGTATTTGTATATAGTGTAAATCCTGTTGCAATAGCAGTTGTTGCCACTGCCGACAGAACGGCTATCGTTGCCATCATTGTGCCAACTGAGCGTATCCTGTGTGCAAAGCTTGATACAGATATTAGATTTTCCGGTCTATAATAGCTTTTTTTATTCCGCTTTATAATGTTTATAACTTTAGGAAATCCGCCTACAAAGAAAAGGTATGTACCTAATATAACTAAAGCAAGTATAATAAGTGTTGAATTAACAACTTTCATGACATCAGCAGATGTTGCTAAGTAGTATCCATATCCAGTCAGCACCAATGATATTATAAGCAGTATCCACGAACCTTTCGGTTTGCCTTCTGACACTTTTTCTCCCTTAAATAAATCCACTAATTCAAACTTGTTTATAACGCGCAAGCCACTTAAGCCTAACGCGCTAAAGAAAGCAACAAAGATTCCCATTGTAATAATCATGCTTGTGAGATTTACACTAAAAGTTACTTCACCCGAATATTCTGGGATTGCCATTTTTATTAGCACCATAGCGGTAAATTTAGAAAAAAACATGCCTAAACCAATACCGACTACAAGTGCAGCTATTCCTATTATCATTGTTTCAAGAAATAGTAGTTTTCCAATTTTTCCACTCGGCATACCAAAAAGAGAATACATTGATATTTCTTTTTTTCTTGCACGTATAAAGCTATTATTAGCATTTAACATAAAGAAAAATACAAACACTCCAATGACAAGCCCAAAGGACATAAGTAAATATTTATACCTACTGTCTGCATTGTATGCAAATGACACACTTTCATTATTCATCAATCCAATAAACGCATACGCTGTAAACACCGCAAAACACAAAGAAAAAAAGTACATCGCATATTTTCTTAAGTTATGCTTTATATTTGACAGTGCTATTGCTCTAAGCTTCATTGGTCATCACCGCCCAGCATGCTCATCACATTTAGTATTGCGTCAAAAAAGTCTTTTCTGGATTCGTGGGCGTTTAGCTGGTTATATATTTCGCCATCTCTTATAAAGAGAATTTTATGGCAATAGCTTGCTGCAAACACATCATGGGTTACCATAAGGATAGTAGCATTATATTTTTCATTAATATGTTCAATCAGGTTAAGCAGCTGTTTGCCTGACTTTGAGTCGAGATTTCCTGTTGGTTCATCCGCCAATATTATTTTTGGCTCTGTAATAAGCGCTCTGCAGGCCGCTGCCCTTTGCTGCTCTCCACCTGAAATTTCATATGGATATTTATCAAGCACCTGAGTGATTCCTAAATCAGAAGCAAGGGAGCTAACCTTCTCTTCCATTTCGCTTAGGCTCGCACCATTTAAAGAAAGAGGTAAAATAATATTTTCTTTTAAAGTCATAGATTCAAGCAGATTATAGTCTTGAAATATGAAGCCGATGTTTTCCATCCTATGCTTTGCAAGTTCCTTTTTGCTGAGCAATGATATATCTTTGCCGCCAACATTGAGTGATCCAGTTGTCAATCTATCAATGCTTCCTAATATGTTCAGTAGGGTTGTTTTACCTGAGCCCGAAGCCCCCATAATCCCAATAAAATCACCTTCAGCGACTTCAATAGATATATCTTTTAGCGCTCTATATTGTTTGTTTTTTTTTGATCCATATACTTTACTTATTTTTTTTGCATTTAATATCTGCATGGTAGCTCCTTTATATTTGATAAGAAAAGAATATCCTAAAAAAAGAACAAAAAAAATTGATTCAACTTACGATTTGGTAGTTCTTTCTTACATTCTTGTCACATTGATATTATGATTTCCCAAAAACAAGGCTGAACTTTGCATATTTGCCATATGCGGATTCAACTCTAACTTCATGTCCCAGTTGACCTGCAAGATTTTTTGATAGATATAGTCCGTAACCCGTGGAATTCTGGTGTTGCCTACCTGATGCTGTATATCCTCTGCTAAAAACGCTTTGCAAATCCCTTGTTTCAATACCCGAACCAGTATTTTTCACCGAAACTGTAATACCATTTTTATCTTTTACAGTATTAATAGATATCTTTCCATTATCATCTGTATGCTTTATAGCATTGGAGATAAATTGAGATATTATATATCCGCTCCACTTGCTGTCTGTTAGAACCTTATAATCGCTGCCTATTATCTCAAGATTAATTTTTTTATATGCAAAAAATGTCGCAAACTGCTTAAGTGATGAGTTGATTAAGCTTTGAATACTTATTTCAGCTATTTTATAATCATCATAGAAACTTTTAGATTTTATGTGATAAAGAACTTTCTGTGTATCTTGTTCAATTGATAATAACTCCATATCAAGGCGGTCTTTCAAATCTTTTGCATCATTTTCCAAAAGAAGCTTCATTGCAGAAATCGGCACCTTTACATCATGTACCCACTTTGTTATAAAATCCAATTCCTCTGCCGATTCGTCAGCTTGCTTTGCCCTATACCTATTATATTCATTCGCAATCTCGTTAACTTGATTTGAATACGATCTATCTGAAGGATAAAAAGATTCATATTCGCCTATACCACCATTTTTAATATAAAAAGATAGCTTTTTTACCCTTTCTCTATATGTCAGATAATCAATCAAAAGAAATACTACAAAAAAAAGTGCTACACCTGAAAATATATATATTGTATTCGAATTTCCTAATACGGCATCATTATCAAGGACATAAATCGCTAAGGCAAATAATACTGTAAGCATAGAAATTATAAACATGTACCATCGTTCTTTTATATAATTTATAAAACTCATAAAAGCCTATATCCTTCTTTTTTAACAGTTCCTATTATCTCATTCGTATTTATATGCTTAAGTTTTTTTCTAAGCCTGTTAACGTTAACTGTAAGTGTGTTTTCATCAACAAAATGCTCATCTTCCCATAACGATTTTATTAGCTTTGTGCGCGAAACAGTTTTCCCCGCAGCTTTCATCAAAATAGAGAAGATGATTGATTCATTTCTTGCAAGCAGTACATCAGCTCCATTAAATGATGCTATCGATTTTTCCACATCAAGCACAACATCTTTATGCGAAATAATATTGTATGATTCATCGACATATGAGTATGCTCGCCTTAGAACAGCTTGGATTTTTGCGATTAATACATCCATCGAAAACGGTTTTTCGACATAGTCATCAGCTCCGCCTGTTATAGCACGGATTTTATCCCTATCATCACTCCTTGATGATATAAATACAATCGGGATATTAGAAGACTGCCTTATCTTTTCGCACCAATAAAATCCATCGAAAAATGGCAGGTTTATATCCATTAAAACAAGATGGGGTTTGATTTGACTGTACTCTAAAAAGACGTTTTTAAAATCTTTTACCTCAAACGTCTCAAGACCCCACTTGCTTAAATTTTCATTTAGAATTGACGATATTGTTTTGTCATCTTCTACAGTTAATATCTTATACATTCTTTCACCTATGTTTTATATCAGAAATTATTATAAAATAAATTAACCTTACATAAGTGTAAGATTAAATTGAAAAAGACCAATGATGTTAAAAAAGCTTCCTTAGCAAAAAGAAACCGCCTTTCGGCGGTTTCTTTCAATCTATATTATCAATATTCCGGTTCAATAAGACCCAGGTTTCCGTCTTTTCTTCGATAGAGAACATTTACCTGCTCCGTATCCGAGTTGGTAAACACATAGAAGTTGTGTCCCACAAGCTGCATCTGCATCTTTGCTTCTTCAACATCAATGGGTTTAACCGGAAATCTCTTGGTTTTTACAAGCTCAATTTCTGGTAAATCTTCGAATTCATCACCTTCAAGCGGCTCTTCCGTGTCGCCGTTAAACGCTCCCGTTTTGAGCCTCTTTTCCAGCTTTGAACGATGGTGTTTAATTTGCTTATCTATTTTTTTGAGCACCGAGTCAATACTTTTAAACATATTGTCCGAATGTTCCTCGGCTCTGAATGTGATTCCGTCATATACTATAGTGATTTCCATGATATGACGACCCTTTTCCACGTGCATAAACACGTGTGCTTCCGTGTTGCTCCCAAAATACTTATCAAGTTTCTTTAGTTTCTTGTCTACCCTTTCGTGCAAGGCAGGGGAAACATCCATGTGTCTTCCTGTTATTACTGTACGCATATGCATACCCCTTTCACTTTTTATTTCCCGCGGCATTTACCTCCTATTATTCCGCTATTATTTTATATAAATATTATATCACATATGAAATGCTTTTATTAACATAATCACAACAATTTCATAAAAAATTCATCATCATATCTTGACATTAAAATTTGTTACGATATAATCAATTTTAAAGTGAACAAGGTGTACTGTGAAGGAAAACAGTAAGCGATAAAAAAGCTTTTAGAGAGTTGGGGCAGCTGAAAACCAACAGCCGAACATCGCCGAAGGCGTTCTGGAGTACAAAGATTAGAAAAGAGAATCTGCTTTATGCAGGTTAAAAAGGGTGGAACCGCGGAGTAGTACTTCTTCGTCCCTTTGGGATGAATGAGTGCTATTTTTATTTACAAGGAGAAAAAAATGAGTATTGACAGCATGGACAAATTAGTATCAATGTGCAAAAACCGAGGATATATTTTCGCAGGCAGCGAAATATACGGTGGACTTGCAAACACTTGGGATTACGGTCCATTGGGTGTGGAATTTAAAAATAATGTTAAAAAAGCATGGCTTAAAAAATTCGTTCAGGAGTGCCAATATAACGTAGGTTTGGATTCAGCCATACTTATGAATCCCGAAACTTGGGTGGCTTCCGGTCATGTGGGTAATTTTGACGACCCCCTTATGGACTGCAAAAAGTGCAAGTCGCGTTTTAGAGCGGATCATATTATAGAAGGTTACCTTACAGAAAAGGGCGAGGAACAAGTGGTAGATGGCTGGAGCAATGAAAAGATGGAAAAGTTCATTGAGGAAAACAATATTCCATGCCCTGAATGCGGCGAGCATGACTTTACCAACATACGCCAGTTCAACATGATGTTTAAAACATTCCAAGGCGTAAACGAAGATACTGCAAACGAAATATTTTTACGCCCGGAAACAGCTCAGGGAATATTCGTAAACTTTAAAAACATACAGCGAACCACAAGGAAAAGAGTTCCCTTTGGCGTAGCTCAGATAGGCAAATCATTCCGCAACGAAATCACCCCGGGAAACTTCACATTCCGCACGCGCGAATTTGAGCAGATGGAGCTTGAATTTTTCTGCAAGGAAGGAACCGATCTTGAGTGGTTCTCATACTGGAAAGCCTTTTGCTTTAACTGGCTCTTAGGATTAAATCTTAAAGAAGAAAGCCTTCGCATGCGCGACCACAGCGATGAAGAGCTTTCCCATTATTCTAATGCGACTACCGATATCGAGTTTAAATTCCCATTTGGCTGGGGCGAGCTTTGGGGCATAGCCGATAGGACGGATTTTGATTTGAAACAGCACGCCAAGCATTCGGGAGCGAAGATGGAATATCTCGATCCTGTTACAAATGAAAAATATATACCATATGTCATAGAGCCCTCTTTGGGTGCTGACCGCGTGGCGCTTGCGTTCCTTTGCGACGCATACGAGGAAGAGGAATTGGAAGGCGGAGATTCGCGCATAGTGCTAAAACTTCATCCGGCGCTTGCACCGTTTAAGGCAGCCGTTCTGCCTCTTCAAAAGAAGCTTTCAGAACCCGCTATGGAGCTTTATCACAAACTTTCGCATTACTTCATGGTAGACTACGACGCAACAGGTTCAATAGGCAAGCGCTACCGCAGGCAGGATGAGGCAGGAACTCCTTATTGCATAACATTCGACTTTGACTCGTTGGACGACAAGGCGGTAACCATCCGCGACCGTGATACTATGGAGCAGACTAGGCTTCCAATTGACAAGGTGCTTGAGTATTTGACTGAGAAAATGGATTATTGATATGAATTTAATCTAGCATTTTACAAATCACAAAAGGCTTTCTCTTGTATAGTGAAAGCCTTTTTTGTGCAAAAAATTATGCGGGCAATATAATTTATAATCTATAAGAAATCATGCTGAAAAACTTTTGTATCCAATATCACTTAATGAATTTCTTGACATATCTTCAAACCACACTTATGATAACACTTATCGAAAGTAATTATGAAAGAGAAATGTTGTTATGAAAATGAGTTCCGTTCAACTCAGACATCTTAATTCTTCCCAAATTAAAAAAGTATTAAGATCAAATGAGTTTTGCACCAAAAACAGTATTTCCGAATTTACAGGATTAAGTCTTGGTACATGCAGCAATATATTAAAAGAATTATTAATATCAGGTGAAGTATTGGAAATCGAAAACAGAGCTTCTACGGGTGGGCGTCCATCAAGACAATTTGTATATAATAAAGACTTTGCGAATGTTTGTATAATATATTTAAGAAAAGAAGGAAATTATAACAATTTATCATGTGCTGTTATTGATTTATTAGGCAACATAGTATATGAAAAGCATATTGCATTTGATTTTATTTCATTGAAAACTATTGATGACGCAATTGAAGTGCTTATAAAATTATTTCCTAAAATTTCCATTATTGCTTTTGGTATTCCGGGCGTTGTGCGTAATGGAATAATTGATATTTGTGATTTTCCACAAATACAAGATCTTAATTTATCTAAACATATTTTTAACAAATACACCTTAACAACAGTTATTGAAAATGATGTGAACAGCGCAGCTTTGGGATATTATGAAAAATATTTATCAAAATCCATGTCAGATTTAGCTTACATTTACTATCCGACAGAAGGCATAGTAGGCGCAGGTATAATAATTAACGGAAATATATTAAAAGGACACTCCAATTTCGCAGGTGAAGTGTCTTTCCTCCCATTGGGAGTTGAACCCGAGCATCAAGGAGACCTTCAAAAAGATCCGGAAGCTTTTGCTCAGCACGTCGCCAAAACTATTTTAGCCATTAATTGTATTGTAAATCCCCAAAAAATAGTTCTATCCGGATTCTGTTTTACCAAGATTATTATAAATGCAATTAAAAAAACGCTTGAAGAGGCCTTACCAAAAAAAAATCTGCCAAAGATATGCTTTGAAGAAGACATTCATGAAAATTATGTTCATGGGCTGATCTCATTGGCGCTTAATAAGTACTCATCTAAAGATAATATATTTGATAATTACATAAAGAAGGAAAGCATATGATTACGATAATACTGCTGGCGCTAATTTATTTAGCCTTTATCTCTTTAGGTTTGCCAGACTCAATATTGGGAGTAACATGGCCTGCAATGCAACTGGATTGGGGATTGCGGTTAGACGCGGTAGGACTTGTTTCTATGTTTATCACAGGCAGCACGATAATATCAAGTTTGTTGAGTGGTCGCATAACAAAAAAGCTCGGTACAGGCAAAGTTGTATTATTCAGCTGCATAATGACGGGACTTGCGCTATTGGGCATGTCATTTGTCCCATCATATTTTTGGCTTATACTCTTGGCTATACCGTTAGGGTTCGGTGCAGGTTCGGTGGATGCCGCTCTTAATGGCTATGTTGCACAGCATTTTAAAGCACATCATATGAATTGGCTTCATTCTTTCTGGGGGGTAGGCGCCACCATAGGTCCTTTAATAATTGCAGGCGTGCTGACAAATGGCGGTATGTGGCGCGGAGGATATCGCATTATATCTTTGATACAGCTATCACTTGCGGCACTATTATTAATAAGCCTTCCCATTTGGTCTAAACACCACAAAATATCAAATTTAGATATTGAAACCCATTGCGATAAAGAGAAAAATCATATAAAAAAATCCATTTTTAAGATTAAGGGTGTAAGCTTAGCACTAGCCACTTTTCTTTTTTATTGCGCAGTCGAAGTGTCCATTGGTCTTTGGGGAAGCAGTTTCCTTGTCAACACCAAAGGACTGTCCATCGAAACAGCCGCTTCTTGGATCGCTATGTATTACGGCGGCATAACCATAGGCCGCTTTATATCAGGATTTATATCATTTAAGCTATCTAACACTCAAATGATACGAGCAGGCATTATTATATCATTTGTAAGTGCACTTCTTCTTTTGCTGCCTTTGCCTAAAGAGATGCTGTTCATATCCTTTATGTTAATAGGTTTAGGATTGGCTCCTATATTCCCTTCTATGCTTCACGAAACGCCAAGGCGCTTTGGCGAAAACAGAGCTCAAGAAATTATTGGGTTTCAAGTGGCTTTCGCCTATATAGGCAGCACATTTCTGCCGCCATTGTTTGGTGTTCTTGCAAATATTACAACGATAAAGATTTTCCCTTTTTATATCGTGGGTGGTTTAATAATAATGTTTTTATGCACAGAGTTTTTGACTTATATCTCAAAATCAAATAAGCAAATAGACACTTAATTGTTTTTATTGAGATAAAATGTTTTAGTGTGCTGTAGCTCTATATCCATCCCAATGGGATAAACACACACATCATAATTAAATTAAGCGCGAAAAGTGAACCGATGAATATCCTACGCGTCTTTGGCTGCGCGTCGTGGCACAAAAACGCCGCTAGAAAAAATGGAATATAAATCAAAACCCAAACTGTCAGCATTCCCCACCAAGGATAAACCCAATGAAATATGGGTGAAGCCGCAAGCGGCACTTCAATCAAGGCAATTAGGAAGGCGTTTACCACAGCAAAAACAATCCTATTATTTACGCCAAGAATTTTCATGCTCTTGTCTTTGGGCAAAATCTTGCTCATTATAAGCCCTGCCACAGAAAACATAAAGCTTATCTCTATTCCAACGCCGACAAGTATCAAAAATGATGTTCCTCCGCTCGCCGTCCACAAAGCGTGGCCCCAAATGTGCTGAATGAGAGCGTTTATTATTTCCACAAACCAGTGAACGGCATAAAGTGCAAGCCCAGCCGCCAGCTGATTATATTGCTTTTGCTCAAGACTGGTGAAATAAACATAGAGAACAAAAGCAAAAAATACAACCACACTCCAATTGAGGTTATCCAATTTGCGAAGATTGAGCAACGTTTGCTGAGTGATTTCCGGATTATTGAGCATAATACCCTCCCCTATCTATTTATAAATCAATTATATTACATAAACAGTTTTTCTAAAAGCACCCATTTTATGTCTCTAATCAGTTGACAAAAAAACGTAGCAGTTATATAATTGTCATTAATAATGAATTGAGGTTCACTAATGGCTCAAATTTTAAAAGAGGAAATCAAAAATAAGATACTGGAAAACGCACTTGAAAGTTTTGTTGAAAACGGTTATAAAAAAACTTCAATGAAATCAATAGCTCAAAATTCCGGCATTGCTGTGGGCAATATCTATAATTATTTCAAAGATAAAGAAACGCTTTATGATACAATAGCTATCCCGGTTTTTAACGAAATAAACGAAATATTTACAGACACTATCAAAAAACCCATAAAATTAAACGTGGATGAAAAAAGCAGAAAATTTATAAACATATACAATTCAAATAAAAAGATATTTGTAATGGTGCTTGAAAACAGCAACAACACAAAGTTCGAATCGTTAAAAGATAAGGTTATAGAAAATTTTTCATCAGTCATTATTAGGACAAAAAACAAAATCGCAAAAAAAACTGCCACCGAAAAGGAAAAGGTGTTTGTTAAAGCCTTTACAGGTGCGTACATAAACGGAATCATAAGCATTTTAATGCAAAAAATTGATGAAGATACAAAGCTTGAGGTTCTTTATGACTTTTTGTCTTTCATGAAAAAAGCTCTTATATCAAAATTCAACTTCGCAGGAGAGGAAACTACATGAAAAAAATAATTTACAGCTTAATAAATAACCGAAAAATCACATTGTTTTTCGTATTCGCAATTATTGCGGCAGGTATTTTCGGCTATATAGAAAATCCGAAGCAGGAATCGCCTGATTTTTCTATTCCCTACGCTATGATAACAACTGTTTTCCCGGGGGCATCACAAAGCGACGTTGACGCATACGTTACGCAGCCGATAGAATCTTCAATAAAGAAAATAAACGGCTATGACTCAGCAAACTCCTACAGCTCAAACAGCTTGTCCATAGTAATATTGGAGTTTAAATTTTCCGCCGATAGGGACGAATCATTCAGACAGCTTAAAGAGTCTATGTCCTCCCTGCAAAAAAGTTTTCCTGAAAATTGCGGTGAAATAAACGTAAACACAAATATAACCGACACAGCGGGTATTCTGCTTTGTTTGTCTTCAGAGAATCTAACCAATGCGCAAGTGGTTTCTGAGGCGGAGTTCATTGCAGATAAACTAGATGAAATAGAAGGATTTTCAAACTTTGAAATCATAGGACAAACCACATTTGTTTTATCAGTCAAAATGGATGAAGCGACTATGCAGTCCGCGGGCATCTCATTTGACGAAGCAGTCTCTTTGATTGAGTCGGGAAATCTGGATATCCCAATCGGAAAAGTCAAAGAAGACGGCAGCTCATATACTGTGGATTATGTGGGCGGATATAAAAACATCAATGACATATCCAATCTTGAAGTGGGTTATTCCGCCGAAGCAAACAAAATTATCCGTCTAAAAGATGTAGCAGATATAAGCTACGAAACCGCTGCATCAAACACTTATTACACCCGAAACGGCAATGAGGCTGTAATAATAGCCGGATATTTTGAAGATGAAATCAATATTTTACCTCTTAAAGATGAGATAAACGAAAAACTTGATGATATAGAAAACGACCTTCCAGACGGACTTGAAACATCGCTGATTATTTCCCAGCCGGATGAAATTGATAATTCCTTAATTAACTTTCTCAAAAATTTGATGCTGGCAGTAGGGCTGGTTATCTTAGTGGTGCTTGTCGGGATGGGCGTGAGAAACGCCGTTGTCGTATCCGTTTCGCTTCCGCTTTCAATATTGATTTCTTTGGGCGTCATGTATCTTATCGGAATTAAGATCCATCAAATCTCAATCGCCGCGCTAATTGTAAGCCTGGGCATGTTGGTTGATAATTCAATTGTTGTAAGCGACTCCATACAAGGATTTTTAGACAGCGGAGAAAAGCGGAAAAAAGCATGCATGTTAGGCGTTAAAAATGTTGCTGTGCCCGTCCTTACATCAACCATTACTACGGTTGCCGCGTTTATGCCGTTCCTTTTCCTAAATTCAATAGCAGGCGACTATATAAAGGCGTTACCACAGATTGTTTCTATTTCCCTTATAGCATCCTATATAACAGCCATGCTTGTTATACCTGTGCTGGGATATATCTTCTTTGAGGCAAGAAAAAGGAGAGCTAAAAGAAAAAGCCTAAAATTCTTCAAAAATCTGCTTAAAACCAGCATGAAAGGAAAAGCCCTGGTTATAGCAGTCGTATTAATCCTTGTGGCGGGAAGTGCATATTTGGCGCTAAATCTCGACACTATTTTCTTCCCAGCCTCCGATAAAGATATTATATATATTGACATTAAAAATAACACTTCCGACGATATACAAGGAACAATCGATATTGTGGATGAAATATCCAATATGATAGATACTGAAGACGGAGTAACTGAATACACCGCATCCGCCGGCGGTGGCCTTCCCAGATTCAATCAAATAATGTATGTCTATGCCAAGACACCCGATCTGGGTCAAATAATGATGCGTGTCGATCTTGACGAAACAGATTATGAAACAAATGGAGAATTCAAAGCCTATCTTCAAGAAAAGCTGGAAGAAAAAAATCTTAACGCCAAAATCACGGTAAAAGAGCTTATGTATGCGTTCCCAATGGACGAAGATCTAAAAATCAGAATAGTCGGGGATGATATAGATGATTTAAAAAACTATGAAAATCAAATATTCGATATTTTAGATGCTAACTCCGGCCTAATCAATGTTAATCAAAGCAACAATGATTATATAGAAGAATATAGTATGCGCATTTTAAAAAACCAAGCTATAATGAATGGATTAATGCCCGCTCAAGTTCAAAATGAAATAAGCATCGCACTAATGGGTAGAGAGGCGTCAATAATATCAAAAGACGGATATGAATCAAGTGTTATCGTATCCGGCAAATACGCCACCAGAGATGATTTTGGTTCCATTCCGATTAAGACCTCTCAAGGTACTTACGTGAGCGCCAAAGAGCTCGTTAAGCTTGAAAAAACCAGCACTCTTTCCTCACTGCCAAGATACAACGGGGACTATTCAATGAGTGTGACCGCGGATTATAACTTAGACTATGACAAAGGCAAAACGCTGAATGATATAAAAGATAAAATAGAAGAATTAAATCTCGAAGGCGCTTCGATTATTTATGACGGCGAAAACGTGCTAATAAAAGAGAATTTTGGCCAAGTCGGAATATTGGGAGTCGTGGCTTTGGCAATCGTGTTTATGATTCTTATGATTCAGTTCAAGTCATTTTTAATGCCGCTTCTGATATTTATAACAATTCCTTTATCTGCCATAGGCTCTATTACTGGACTTTACATCACAGGCCAACCGATATCCTTCACAGCACTGTTGGGCATTGTAAGCCTTTTGGGAATAGTGGTAAACAACGCAATAATCTTAATAGACTATATCAATAAAGAACAGGCAAATAACGTTCCGATAAAAAAGGCGTGCATAAACGCATCGCTCAGGAGACTAAGACCTATATTGCTGAGTACCATCACGACGGTCATTGGACTAATCCCTCTCGTGTTAAGCAACAGTGATTTGTTTAAGCCCATGGCAATAGCTCTTATGTCGGGATTATTAGTGTCTACCATGCTCACATTAATTGTTCTACCGGTATTTGTAAGTATAGCTAAAAGAAAAAAAGCATAACACTTGCATAAAAAAAGGTCCCCGTCAATTCGGGGACCTTTGAATTTTATAACTATATGCCATCACCATTCATCTTCTTTGTAAATACCCATATCGCCGCCGCCAGTATAACCGCGGCATAAACTATAACCCACATCAAATGCGGTAAAACCATTGATAAATCCCCTGAAAGAGCCGCCCGAGCCGCTTCCACGGCGTGAACAAAAGGCAAGGCGTTTGCAATGCTTTTAAACGTTCCTCCAACAAGGTCTAAATCAAACCAAGTTCCTGACAGCCAAGCGCTCAGGTTTGTAAGCAGCGCCCCGCATATTCCGCCCACCTGCTTGTCTGTAAACAAGCCGCCACAAAGAAGCCCAATCGCTATAAACAGAAGAGCCGCCGGTATAAGCACGGCCACAGTCAAAAGTAAATACGCGCTAAATGAGAGTCCCAGCACCATGGCCACTAAAAAAACTATAACTATCTGCGCCAATGCAAGCGGAAAAAGTGGAAGCGTGTAGCCTATGATATAATCACTCGCTTTGAGCGGTGAGGCAAAAAGCCTCATCATAAACAGCCCTGTCCTATCTTTCGCTATAAGCATACCCGAAAAAAGCGACACAAAAGACAGCCCAAATACGGCTACTCCCGGCGTAAGTTTTTCGATATTAAACAAATCAACCGGCACATTGGATTGGATTGCCGACAAAAGTAAAAGTATTATCACCGGAAAACCTATTCCGAATGCAATGTTGAGCTTGTCTCTTACTATTTCTTTTCCGTTTCTTTGTGCAAAAGCAAGCATTTTCATATCGCCACCCCACTTTCTCCCGCAAGTGATATAAAAGCTTCTTCAAAGTTCTTTTCGCCTGTTTTTAGAATAAGTTCTTCGGCAGTTCCCACAGCCACAAGCTTTCCTTTGGACATAATCCCTATTCGGTCTGAAAGCGACTCGGCTTCTTCCATATAATGTGTCGTAAGAATTATGGTAACCTTTCTTTTTAGCTCATTTATCACTTTCCACAGTTCACGACGGGCAAGCACATCCAGTCCCAAGGTGGGTTCATCTAGATATAATATCTGAGGATCGGATATTATCCCCATCGCAATGCTAAGCCTCCTTTGCCACCCTCCGGAAAGTGTTTTCGCTTTTTTACCTGAAATCTCAGAAAAACCAAAAGAGTTTATTATTTCTTTAGCTTTTGTTTTGGCTTCCTCTTTCTCGCTGCCATAAATCCTTGCTATCAGCTCCAAGTTTTCAGCCACTGTAAGGTTTGGCGCAACTGCTGTCTCCTGTGGGGAAACGTTTATTAAGGACTTTACTTCCACAGGGTTTTTCACTACACTCTTGCCTAAAACAAACGCCTCGCCATCGCTGGGCTTTGTCAGGCATGACAGCATTTTTATAGTCGTCGTCTTGCCGGCTCCATTTACGCCTAGAAGAGCAAAAAGCTCGCCCTGCCCAATTTTTAAATTTAGATTATCCACCGCCGTCGTATCTTTATACTTTTTAGTAAGATTAACTGTTTCAATCGCTGTCATGTATCTCACCTTTTTCTTCGTTTATTCTCTTAATTCCTTCAGCAAAATTTAATGTATCTTCCTCTTCGTAGTCAGGATACATTTCCTTTCCTTTTCCGCTGAAAATCGCATCTGTAATCTTGCTGAATACGTTCATCTTCTGTATAGCTATTCCCTTTTTTGAGTCAGCAAGCAATATAAGAGTATCGCCGGGCTCCACTTCAAACATATCTCGCACTTCTTTAGGGATAACTATCTGTCCCTTCGGGCCGACCTTGACCGAACCCATATATTTCTCTTTGCCATCAGGCTTTCCCATAAAATCACTCTTTTCCCATTGGTATAACTTGTATAACTTATTATACTCTAATTTTATATTTTGTCAATATAAAAGATTTTGCGCAAAAAAAAAGGATGCGCTGCTCGCATCCTTTTAAACCGTTTTTCAGCTTTTTGTTGTCATCATAATTTTGTCTATCGATGCTCCCGGAGGAACCATAGGAAGCACCATAGTATCAGTTTCAATTATGCATTGGATCAAAGTAGGACCATCGTTTTTCAGGCTCTTTTTAAATGCTTCTTCAAATTCTTCCAATGTTTTAACCTTTGTGGCATATTTATAGCCATGACCTTTTGCTATCATACAAAAATCAATTTCAGGCAAATTAGTCTGCGAATATCTGGCATTATAAAACATTGTCTGCCACTGCCGCACCATACCAAGAGTGTTGTTATCCATCAGCACAGTAATAACAGGGAGATTATATCGTGCTGTAGTTACCATCTCATTCATGTTCATCCTAAAAGAACCATCGCCAGAGATGTGCACTACCCGCCTTCCATTTGCTCCCATTGCCGCACCTATGGAAGCACCCAGTCCAAACCCCATCGTGCCCATTCCTCCCGAGGTTATAAATCTATCATTTTTATGAAACGCGTAATATTGAGCCGTCCACATCTGATGCTGCCCTACGTCCGTTGCAACAATTGCGGTTTTATCAATCAATCGATTTATAGTCTCCAAAATATTTTTGGGAAAATGATCTTTTGGCATATGAGTTTCATCTTTTTTCTTCCATTCAGCAATATTTTCAATCCACTCTTTATGATTTTGCTGTGGCGTAATCTCATTCATCTCTTTAAGAAAATCTTTTATATCTCCGATTACGTGAGCGCTCGTGGGCACATTTTTGTTAATCTCAGACGCATCTATATCTACCTGAATGATTTTCGCATGTTGCGCGAATTCGTCAAGTTTTCCCGTTACGCGGTCAGAAAACCTCGCGCCCAAAACAATGAGCAAGTCGCAGTTTGTAAACGACATATTTGATGCCATTGTGCCGTGCATACCAACCATGCCCATATACAGCTCATGATCGGCCGGAAAAGAGCTTATCCCCATAAGCGAGCATGAAACAGGAGCTTCAATGATTTGTGCAAACTTGTATAGTTCGTCAGCAGCCCCTGAGCCGACAGCCCCGCCACCCGCGAAAATAACAGGTTTTTTAGAAGCTTCAATTATTTTCATAATATCTACGGCTGAATCGCCTTCCCTTTTAGTAAGGAAAAGGCATGTGTCGCAGGGAACATATTCGCACTCGTGTACAAAAGCGTCTTTTGTAATATCTATAAGCACAGGACCGGGCCTTCCGCTTTGAGCAAAATCAAATGCTTCCTGCAGTACGGGTGCTATATCCTCAGGTTTTTTAATCTGGTAATTGTGCTTGGTAATGGGCATCGTTATTCCGATAATATCTGTTTCCTGAAAACTGTCTTTACCCAGAAGCTGTGAGGTGACGTTTCCGGTAATTGCTATCATCGGAACAGAATCCATATAAGCTGTGGCTATACCGGTAACGAGATTTGTAGCTCCCGGGCCGGATGTGGCAATGCACACTCCGACTTTGCCGGTTGCCCTCGCATATCCGTCGGCAGCGTGGCTTGCTCCCTGTTCATGCGCCGTTAAAATATGCGTTATTGTCTCATCATCATATAACGCGTCATATAGGGGTATAACAACTCCGCCAGGGTATCCAAATACTGTATCAACTTCATGCTTTTTCAAGCATTCCAATACAATTTGTGCTCCTGTCATTTTCATAATATTTCCTCCTTATATAGGTGTTTGTCTATTTTAAAACCGCGCCTTTGTCGGCTGATGTTACAAGTCTTGCGTAGCGGTAAAGCCATCCCTTTTTAATTTTATAATCTCGCTTTTCTATTTTGGACAGCCGTTCAGCTATCACATCATCATCTACAAGCAACGTTAGTTCACGGTTTTTGATATCGATTTTAATCATGTCGCCAGGCTCTACCGCTGCAATAGGTCCGCCCGCTTGAGCTTCAGGGGACACATGGCCTATAGCCGCGCCTCTTGTCGCTCCACTGAAACGTCCGTCTGTAATCAATGCAACGTCTTTATCTAAACCCATTCCTGCAATAGCTGAAGTCGGAGAAAGCATCTCACGCATTCCGGGTCCGCCCGCTGGACCTTCATATCTTATAACAACAACGTCGCCTTTTTTGACTCCTCCTGATGTTATAGCCTTTATTGCATCTTCTTCGCTGTCAAATACGACAGCAGGGCCTATGTGCTGCATCATTTCGGGTGCTACCGCGGATTGCTTTACAACCCCGCAGTTGGGTGCAAGATTGCCTTTAAGAACGGCGATTCCGCCTTCCGGCGAGTATGGCTCTTTGAAACTATGAATCACATTGTAATTTGAAATCTTTTTGCCACTCACATGTTCTCCTATTGAGGTAAGTACCACACATTTATTGTCGGAATTAATCAATCCGTTTTGGTTTAGTTCGTTTATGACCGCGCCGACTCCGCCTGAATAATGCAGATCAATTATATTTGTCGCTCCCGCAGGAGAAAGTCTGCAAAGATTTGGTGTGGTTTTGCTGATACGATCTACCAAATCCAAACTTAATTCGATTTCGCATTCATTGGCGATAGCCGGAAGATGCAACACAGAGTTTGTCGAGCAACCTAGTGCCATATCCACCCTAAGTCCATTTTCAAATGCTTTTTCAGTCATAATATCGCGTGGCAACAGCTGAGCTTCAAACACTTTCATCAGCTGCATTCCGCTTGTCTTTGCAAAGCGTATGCGCTCCGCGTTTACAGCCGGTATTGTTCCGTTACCTGTAAGCGCCATTCCCAAAGCTTCAGTTAAGCAATTCATTGAGTTTGCGGTAAACATTCCGGCGCATGACCCGCATCCGGGACAAGCCGTGTTTTCCATATCACATACTACATCTTCATCAATTTTTCCGGCTGCGTACTGACCTACAGCTTCAAATACATCATTTAGATTAGTAGATCTTCCGGTGCTGTCGCGGCCGGGCATCATTGGCCCTCCGCTGCAAAATATCGACGGACGGTTAATCCTCGCCGCCGCCATAAGCATTCCAGGAACAATTTTATCGCAGTTCGGCACAAACGCGACAGCATCAAACCCGTGCGCCATTATCATGGTTTCTGCCGTATCGGCAACAAGTTCGCGTGATGCCAGCGAGAAATTCATCCCTGAATGTCCCATAGCTATTCCATCGCAAACGCCGATTGTATTCATTAATACCGGAGTTCCCCCAGCCATGCGGATTCCATCCGCCACAGCCTTTGCGATTTTATCCAGATGTATGTGTCCCGGGACTATCTCGCTTCCAGCGTGTATAACCCCAACCAACGGACGGGAAAGTTCCTCGTCAGTATAGCCCATCGCTTTAAAAAGCGAACGGTGCGGTGCCTTGCTTATTCCTTTTTTAACGCTATCACTAATCATAAAAAACCACCTTTGGTGTTTTTTCGACTCCGAACTCGTTCGTCGTCGAGAGTCTTGCGAGTTTAAAAAAAATTTGCTTTGCTCATGAATTTTTTAAAATCGCGCTTGTTTACTGCTTTATATTGCTAAGTGCAGCATTTTCGACACATGTGTCGAAAATGCTGCTTAATTTTTGTTTTTAAAAGTATATGCCCTGGGAGGCGGAGGTTACAGGTTGGAAATAACTACGTCTGTTATTTCTACCGTGCCTAATGTTTTTTCGCCTTCGAGCGCAATGTCGCCTGTTCTTGCTCCTGATGCGAGAGTAGCTTTTACGGCCGCCTCTATAGCATCTGCTGCTTCATTTTGGTCTAAAGAATAACGAAGCATCATTGCAGCTGACATTATTGTCGCCATCGGATTTGCTATGCCTCTTCCTGCGATGTCAGGAGCTGAGCCATGTACGGGTTCATACATTCCCATCTTGCCTTCGGCCAAGCTGGCTGAAGGAAGCATTCCTATTGAGCCCGTTATCATTGCGGCTTCATCAGAGAGAATATCTCCGAACATATTGCCTGTTACGATTACATCAAACTGATTTGGATTGCGCACAAGCTGCATCGCGGCGTTATCCACATACATGTTTGTCTGCGTAACCTCCGGATACTCTTTGGCAAGCTCTTCTACCGCCGCTCTCCATACACGTGAGTTTTCAAGCACGTTTGCTTTGTCCACGCTAACCAATTTTTTGTTGCGCTTCATAGCGGCTTCAAATGCCACTTTCGCAATTCTTACAACCTCCGGTTTGCTGTAGTACATTGTGTCATATCCGCTGGAATTATCAGCTTCGCGGCCTTTTTTGCCGAAATATATTCCGCCGGTAAGCTCACGAACCACCAAAATGTCCAAGCCATTCTCAAGCAGAGAAGGCTTAAGAGGACACGCATCCGCAAGTTCCGGAAAAAGCACTGCCGGGCGAAGGTTTGCAAAGAGCCCTAACTCTCCGCGAAGACCTAAAAGAGCGTTTTCAGGGCGCATGTCGCTGCCCAGCTTGTCCCACTTTTCTCCACCAACAGCGCCTAATAGCACCGCGTCTGAAGCCTTTGCTCCGTCAACAGTTTCCTGCGGCAGAGGCATGCCTTTTTCATCAATCGCGCATCCGCCTGCAAGATAATATTTATAATCCAATTCAAATCCAAATTTATCAGCAACAATGTCAAGCACCCTGATTGTTTGGTCAACAACTTCAGGGCCTATCCCATCGCCTTTTATTACAGCTATATTATATTTCATTTTGCGCCACTCTTTTCTTTGGCTATAGCATTCACCAATCCGCCTGATACAATAATATTCTGCAAGAACGGTGGGAAGGGCTGTGCGTTAAACTTTTTGCCTGTGGTTACATTGGTTATAACTCCTGTGTCCGTGTCCACTTCCACAGCATCACCATCGGATATTCCTTCAACAGCTTCCGGACATTCCAATATAGGAAGACCAATATTTATCGCATTTCTAAAGAAAATACGGGCGAAAGTCTTTGCAATGATACAGCTTGCCCCACTGCCTTTTATGGCAAGAGGCGCATGTTCACGAGATGAGCCGCAGCCAAAGTTTACGCCTGCAACAATTATGTCACCGGGTTTTACCTTGCCTGCATAGGAAGTGTCGATGTCTTCCATGCAGTGCTTTGCCAGTTCCATCGGATCCGCAGTGTTAAGATATTTCGCGGGAATTATTACGTCGGTATCAACGTGATCTCCATATTTAAATACATTTCCTTTTAATTTCATTATGTATCTCCTTAATCAAGTTCTTCGGGAGTGGATATTCTTCCCGTTACAGCACTTGCCGCGGCAACTGCCGGGCTTGCAAGGTATACTTCGCTGTCCACATGTCCCATGCGTCCCACAAAGTTTCGGTTGGTGGTGGATATGGCTCTTTCGCCCGCCGCGAGAACTCCCATATGTCCGCCTAAGCAAGGTCCGCATGTCGGTGCGGAAATTACGCATCCGGCTTCAACGAGCGTTTTGAAATATCCTTTTTCCATTGCCTCAAGATATATCTTCTGAGTCGCCGGGAAAATGATTGTGCGTACACCTTTTTTGACCTTGCGACCTTTAAGTATATTAGCCGCTGCTTCAATGTCGGTTATTCTGCCGTTTGTGCATGAACCGATTACGGACTGGTCGATTTTAATATCGGATAGTTCGGAAGCAGGACGCGCGTTTTCGGGAAGATGAGGGCAGGAAACTGTATAATCAATAGTCGACAAATCTATTTCGTAAACTTTCTCATATTCCGCATCGGCATCCGCTTCAAATACTTTTGGTTTGCGGTCGGAATGCTCTTTTATATAATCCAAGGTCTTGTCATCCACAGGGAAAATGCCGTTTTTAGCACCTGCTTCAATTGCCATATTAGCAACAGTGAATCTGTCATCCATGGTAAGCGAGGCAACTCCTTCGCCTGTAAACTCCATCGATTTATAAAGAGCGCCGTCAACGCCAATCATTCCTATGATGTGCAATATTAAATCTTTGCCGCTTACTTTCTTTACAAAGCTTCCGCTTAGATTAAACTTTATAGCCGAAGGTACTTTAAACCAGGCTTTGCCTGTAGCCATTCCCGCCGCCATATCTGTTGAACCTATTCCTGTTGAAAAAGCGCCTAAAGCGCCATATGTACATGTGTGCGAATCCGCGCCGATTACAACGTCGCCCGCGATTACTAATCCCTTTTCGGGAAGAAGTGCATGCTCAATTCCCAATTCGCCAACTTCGAAATAGTTTTCGATATCAAGTCCTATTGCGAACTCTCTTACGCATTTGCATTGCTCGGCAGCTGCGATATCTTTGT
Organism: Christensenellaceae bacterium; assembly: GCA_963675575.1. Taxonomy (GTDB): domain Bacteria; phylum Bacillota; class Clostridia; order Christensenellales; family UMGS416; genus JAGLOK01. Next base: position 527,977 of record OY776378.1, on the reverse strand, counting down.
TTGGCGTAAAGTGGTCAGGAACTATCGCGACCTTGTTTCTGTCAAAAACTTTGCTCAAGCCCATCTTTTCAAATTCTTTTATAGCAACGGGCGTTGTTATATCATTTCCCAAAACCAAGTCCAAGTCGCAGTTTACAAACTGACCCGCCTGTACCTCTTTTTCCCCGCAGTGCGCCGCAAGGATTTTTTGCGTCATGGTCATACCCATAATTATTTCTCCTTATCTATGTTAAGTAACTTATAGTCTATTGAATCAATAAGTGCAAGCAAGCTGGCTTCTATAACATCGCTTGACACTCCAAGCGTCGTCCAGCTTTCTTCGCCGTCGCTGGATTCAATAATAACGCGAACAGTCGCAGCGGTTGCCGCTTTCGAGTTTAGTACACGGACCTTATAATCGGTAAGCGTGACATCTGCCAAAGTCGGAAAAGTATCGATAAGCGCTTTCTTAATGGCCAAATCCAATGCGTTTACTGGTCCGTTTCCTTCTGCCGCGGTCATTATTTCTTTGTCTTTAACCTTGAGCTTTACAATCGCGCAAGATTTGAATGAATCCTCAACTTTCGGTTCATCACTTATCCTATAGTGAAGCATTTTAAACGTGGGCTCGTGAATTTTAAGCTCTTTTTTAACGAATAAATCAAAGCTGCCTTCAGCGCCTTCGAAACTATAGCCCTCGTTTTCCATCTGCTTAATCTTTGTCATAAGCTCGCGAACTTTTACATTGTCTTCCGCAACTTCCGGAAACTGATCTTTAAGCTTGATTGCCATTGCGCTTTTCCCAGCGATTTCTGAAAGCAAAAACTCTCGTTCGTTTCCAACAAGCGAAGGATCAATATGTTCGAAAGACCCCTTTGCTTTTCTGATGCCATCTATGTGCATTCCGCCTTTGTGAGCAAAAGCATCACTTCCCACATAGGGCAGTTTTTCATCAAAAACCATATTGGAAATCTCAGACGCTTGTCTCGAGATTTCAAAAAGATTCTTCATCTGCTTATCCGTTACGCATTCGTACCCCATCTTTAGCTGAAGATTTGGGATAATGGATGTGAGCCGCGCGTTTCCACAGCGCTCTCCATAGCCCAAAAAAGTTCCCTGAACATGTCGCGCTCCGCATCGTACGGCCGCTAAAGAATTTGCAACAGCCAGCTCTGCATCGTTATGACAGTGAATGCCAAGCATCACATTGACAACTTCCATCGCTGCTGTTACCGATTCTTCCACTTCATGCACCATGGTTCCGCCGTTTGTATCACACAAAACCACCACATCAGCCCCGCCTTCGCAGGCCGCTTTTAAGACATCCAGTGCGTAAGCTTTGTTGGCTTTATAGCCATCAAAGAAATGCTCGGCGTCAAAAACCACTTCCTTGCCTTGGTCTTTAAAATATCTTAAAGTTTCGCGAACCATAGCAAGATTTTCTTCAAGAGTTGTTCCCAAAACATCGGTCACATGAAGATCCCAAGCTTTGCCGAAAATAGCTACACAGGGTGTGTCTGCGGACAATAGCGCCTTTACCCCTGCGTCCTCTTTCACATTTGTATCTTTATAGCGTGTACTGCCAAATGCCGTAAGCATTGCGTTTTTGAGCGAAACTTTCTTGGCTTCTTCAAAAAAGGCTCGTTCTTTAGGATTTGACGCGGGATTACCGGCTTCAATGTAGTCCACACCAGCTTCGTCAAGCACCCTTAGCATGTGCAGCTTGTCTTCAAGAGAATAGGAGATGCCTTTTGCCTGCGCTCCGTCTCTTAATGCTGAATCGAATATATATACTTTTTGCATAAGGCTCCTCTCCATTTTTTTATGCTCCAAATAATAAAGCAATTATTCTGCTTATAAATTAAGTTCAAAATATTTTTTTAGCCTTTTATTCTACTCTTGGCTTTTTGAGTCTTTTTGCCAAGGCATCATCTTGCGAAGCTCTGCGCCAACTTTTTCGATTGGGTGCTCAGCTTCAAGCCTGCGCCTTGCATTAAAGTTGGGTCTGCCTGCTTTGTTTTCCAAAATCCAGTTGCGGGCAAAATCACCTTCTTGAATTTCTTGCAAAACTTTTTTCATCTCTTTGCGTGTTTCTTCTGTGATGATTCTTCTGCCTATCTGATAGTCTCCGTATTCAGCAGTGTCGCTGATTGAATAACGCATCAGTGCAAGACCGCCTTCGTTTACCATGTCGATAATAAGCTTCATCTCGTGCAAACACTCAAAATATGCGCTTTCTGGCTCATATCCCGCTTCAACCAATGTGTCAAATCCGGCTTTCATAAGCTCAGTTACCCCGCCGCATAAAACAGCCTGTTCACCGAAAAGATCTGTTTCTGTTTCTTCCCTAAATGTTGTCTGCAAAATGCCCGCGCGTGCTCCGCCGATTCCTTCGGCATATGCCAAGCCAATTTCCATTGTGTCACCAGACGGATCTTGCTGTACTGCAACCAAGCAAGGAACGCCGCGTCCCTGTGTATACTGTGAGCGCACTGTATGTCCCGGTCCTTTTGGTGCAACCATGAACACATTTACATCTTTAGGCGGAACAATTTGTCCGAAGTGAATGTTAAACCCGTGAGCAAACATTAAATACTGCCCGGCTTTTAGGTTTGGTTTTACCGATGCGTCATAGATTGAAGCCATTTTTTCATCGTTTACAAGCATTACGATTACGTCTGCCTGCTTTACTGCGTCAGCAGCCACTGCCACTTTGAGCCCCTTTGCTTCTGCCTTTTCCCATGATGCAGATCCTTCATAAAGACCAACAATTACATCATGTCCTGACTCGTGCAGATTGTTTGCATGAGCATGCCCCTGTGAGCCGTAGCCGATAACTGCAATCGTTTTGCCAAGTAGTTTTTCTTTTTTACAATCTTCCTGATAGTATAATTTAGCCATTTTATTTCCTCCGAAAAAGTTTATAAATTTTTATCTCCGCGTTCTAATGCGGTTATTCCCGTTCTTGCGATTTCAAATATACCATATTCTTTTAGTTCTGAAATCGCACTGTCAATAATTTCTGTTGTTCCCGTAAGTTGTACTGTCGCAGTATCGCTGCCTATATCAAGCACCGTACCGCTATAATTATTTACAACATTCATCACTTTCATTCTGTTGTCATTGTTTGAGTGGACTTTTACCAATGCAAGTTCCCTGAAAGTTCCATTTTCCTGCGGAATATAAATAATTTTTTTTACATCGATGAGTTTGTCCAACTGTTTAATAACCTGCTCCAGTCTGCTTTCATCGGCTTCTACCATAATTGTCATTCTGGACAAATCCGGATCAGATGTTACTCCGACAGTAATGTTTTCAATATTGTATCCCCTGCGTCCGATAAGTCCAGATATCCTGTTAAGCACTCCTGATTTGTTTGAAACAATTAATGATATTACTCTTAGCTGCATCGATTGTCCCCTTTCTCACTTTTTTCGCGATTTATTTAAGCAATTATATTTTTATATATCAAATTATATAAAAAAAACGCGCACTTTTCACCTATTAATGAAAAGACGCGGTTATGTTCAACCTCGCGGTACCACTTATCTTGTTTCGCATCACGCAAAACCACTTCAGACTCTTTTAAAGTCCTAAACTTTTATCGGGGTTCACCGGCTGCCTCTACTTGATTTCAAAGCAACTGCTCCGAAGTGACCCGTCCACTGCCGCGATACCGATTTTCACCATTCATCGGCTCTCTTTAATCGCCTGTCAGAAGACTTTTCTTCATCATCGCTTCCTTATTGATTTCGGATATCATAACACATGCCTATATAATAGTCAAGCATATGTTTTGACCCTCAAAGCATTTTTTTGCAGTCCTTAATTTGAGAAAAATTAGCCGCATGCCAGCACTCCATTTTCTATAAAAGCATCATCCTTTAGCCTCGCCATTCCAACTTCGATGATTATTGCGAATGTTACTCTTTATCACTGACCGTGACAGCAAAAGCACTCAAGTTCATGATCGTTTACTATTCCTACCGCCTGCATATAAGCATATACCGTGACAGTACCTAAAAATTTCATGCCCCTTTTTTTCATGTCTTTTGCAATTTTATCTGAAAGCTCTGTTCTGTCTCGAAACATATTATCTTTATTATATATAATTTCGCCTTGTGTAAAGCTCCAAATATAGTCTTTAAAAGATCCAAATTCTTTTTTTATTTCTATTATTTTTCCAGCGTTGGTTATTGTGGCTGCGATTTTAAGTCTGTTTCTGACTATAGACTTATCAGCCATCAATTCGTTACGTTTCTCATCATTATAATTCGCTATCTTTTCTAAATCATAGTCATCAAACGCTTTTCTAAAATTCTCTCTCTTTTTCAATATAATAAGCCAAGAAAGCCCGGCATGAAAAGATTCTAAAATAAGCATCTCAATCAGTGTATATTCATCGTAAAACGGCACGCCCCACTGGGTATCATGATAATTAATATATATATTATCTGTAGTATTTTCCGCCCACGAACATCTTTTTAGATTATCCATCAATACCTCCTTGCGGATTAAATTTATTATATCATCATATTTTCTCCCATACAATTAAAGCCCCTATCGGAAATCCGAAAGAGGCTTATAAAATGCTGTCAGGGTTTATATGTTGGTGAAGGTGCTTTTATCGCAAAAAATTCGAGGCTTTCTTCTCCGATGTTTTTAATCTCCATTTCAGTTCCCTCAGGAACACTTATGATATTTCCTTTTGAATATTGCTTTGCATCATTGTCGTTGAATTTTGCCGATAGAGTTCCTTGCACCAAAATTATTTTAACATTTGCGTTTGCCGTATGTTTTGGAAAACTTCCATCGGGTTCGACAATGGCATGCGCTATTGATACATCTTTTGTATCCACTAGTTTTTCCACAATGCCTTTTTGCTGCACGGAGTAATTATAAACTTTTTCTATCATATAAGCCTCCTAATCATCAATTATTTCTCCATCAGGAGAAACAACCGTTACTTCCCACGGAATCATTTTCCCGCTGTTTATTATAGCCTTCTTAACCATATGTGTAAGGCCTCCACAGCAGGGAACGCTCATTCTAAGCACCGAAATGCTTTTTATTTCGTTTTGTTTAAGAATTTCTGTCAGCTTTTCCGAATAGTCAATCATGTCCAGTTTCGGGCAGCCAATAAGAGTAATCTTGCCTTTTATGAAATCCTTGTGCAAACCTGCGTACGCGAAAGCTGTACAGTCGGCCGCGATCAGAAGTTTGACATTGTCATAATAAGGTGCCTTTACCGGCAAAAGTTTTATCTGAACCGGCCATTGGCCTAGCTCCGAAGCTTGAGCTTGCGGCACTTCCTCAACTTTTGTCTGATGCGTTTCTTTTCGGCTAATTGATTTCGATTGGCTTCCCGGACAGCCACCGCTGCATCCATGAGAGGATTCTTCTTCTTTTGCCTTTTGCATATTTGCTTTCACTGCAGCCTCATCATATTCCGGTGCCTCTCGATTTTCCATGGTAATAGCCCCAGTCGGACACTCAGGCAGACAGTCCCCCAAACCATCGCAATACGACTCTGTCATAAGCTTTGCCTTTCCATCAACCAATTGTATTGCGCCTTCATGGCAAGCTGTCACGCATATGCCGCATCCGTTGCACTTTTCTTCATCTATACTAATAATGTTTCTTTTCATTATAAATATCCTTTCTTGACTTTATATATATATTATAATACACTGTCTTCATAATTTGCGTTGCATTTGCAACATTTTGAGGTTTTTATGAAAAAATTTGTGCCCCTTGTAAAAAACTCCGCTCTTTTTGACGGAATCAACGATGACGATCTCGAGCATCTTTTAGCATGCCTTAACGCAAAAGTAACGGAAGTTAAAAAAAACAGCTTCATTTGGATGCAGGGAGACTCCCATTACAATGTGGGATTGGTTCTTCATGGAAAAGTGAACATTATTAAAGAAGACATAATGGGCAACCGCAGCTTAATCGCGGGAATCGAGGCCCCTCACATATTTGGGGAATCACTTGTCAGCTCCGGTGCCCCTCAAAGCCCCGTATCAGTCCAAGCGGCGATGGACTCAACAATTATGCTTATAGACTTTCTCCGCTTGGTGAAAACCTGCAATTCAGCCTGCGCTTTCCACTCAAGACTTATACAAAACATGATGAAAATAATTGCCCAAAAAAATATGTATCTCAATGAAAAAATAGATTATTTAAAAAGAACAACTACCCGCCAAAAAGTCGCAACTTACCTTATTAACCACATATCCGATAAGATTGCTCTAAAAGCCATAATCCCGCTTAACCGCGAGGAATTTGCGGACTATCTTGGCGTAAACCGTTCCGCGCTTTCCAGGGAACTTTCCAGCATGAAAGAAGAAGGGTTAATTGAGTATAAAAAGAATAAGTTTTCTATTTTAGATTATGCAAGTATTAATGAATTGGTGTTTTAGTAATCTGCATAGTAGAAAAATGAATACAACCGATTGGTTAAAAATATTATTACCAAAATTTCTAATGAATAAAACGGTTTCATTAAGTGAAATCGGTGGAAGTGAACTAGCTTTTACCTATGACGATATAGTAAAAGTCATTCAAATCGTTTCGGATAAAGAATTGATTATATTGGGTGGCGATGTTCTTAGAAGAAAAAACGTAACTCTCATGTGCAAATATGACAATTGGTATTATCAAGAACTCAAATATAATAAAGACTCTATTAATAAATCAAAAAAAATGGCTGAAGCCTTTATAAATTCTTATGTTGGAAAGAATGGTAGAGAATACTTATTTGTTATTGTTCTCCAAGCACTATAAAATTATCGTTTTAAATATTGTCTTAAAAATGGGCAGGAGATACTATGAAAATAAAATTCACCAAATACTTTAAACGTTATGATTTAGTTCTAGCTGTTAAAAACAATAGTTTTGTTAGCTTTAAAATTGATAATAATTATCTCAAATTAGCGCAAACAGAGAAGGATTAATAACAGTAGCAAAACTCATGCTGCAAATGGCATAATATGCTACAGCGGATGAAGGACTTAAAATGCATTTAACATCATGAAATGTTTTAGCCTAAAATTCAACTGAGCTAATTGTTGTAAAGAAGCAATAAAAAGTATATCAAAAAATATTTTATACACAATTTGTAGCGATTTACGTATCAAACTTGTCTACCGTGAATGCAATAAATTCACTATTAAGAGTTATGCGGTTATAAGCAAACTTGTCGCTCAATCCTAGTAATTGAAATTCTCCATACATCTTTTTCCCCTAAAAAAAAGCTTTTAAAAAATAATCTTTGTAACTCTTGATTTTGGCACGTAAAGACTATATAATGGTCTAGCGTAAATTTTTTGGAGAAGTACCCAAGTACGGCTGAAGGGGCTCCCCTGCTAAGGGAGTAGGTCGGGGTTGACTCGGCGCGAGGGTTCAAATCCCTCCTTCTCCGCCAAATATGCTCTCTAGGACATAAAAAAGCCTTATTGAGTTTAAATAAAAGCACATGGAATTCCATGTGCTTTTATTCTATCAGGATTTCCCTTCTGATGCAAAAATTGAAGCAAGTTTTTTGCACTCATCTCTGTATTTAAACTTGATTGTTATTCGTCTTTCTTCATATACAATAATTTCTTCAATTAAAGCTATGACTACATCTCTTGTAATCTCATTAATATTGTTAAATCGCTTGAAAGTTGTGATGAATATGTTATCTTCAATTTTTTGATTTGAAACTTCTGTTATCTGTCGATTAATATTAGATAATTCTATATTAAGTTCTATGTTTGAATCTTCATATGAACTTTTCATCTGGCTGTATTCATCTTCAGTTATCAAACCCGATTTGCAATCTTCATACAATCCTTGCTTGAGTGTTGTAACTCTATTTATTTCATTTTCAATCTTTGAAACTTTTCTTTCAAGAAATACAGAGTTTCTTTCAGCGATTTTACTATGTTGTGCCTTTTTTATAGTTTTCTCAATATCAATTGCACATTTTATCTGCATCTGTACTGAATTTAGTATTATTTCAAGTAGAACATCTTCGTCAATGATATGAGTTCCGCAAACCTTATTACCATATTTTTTTGAGAGTGAACATACATACTTCTTATACTTTCTGCCATTGTGTGTACATGTAGTCCTTACCAAAGGCTCACCGCAATCACCACATTTAATAAATCTCGAAAGCGGTGAAGGTTCTGCTTTTTTTATTCTTGGTCTTGTTTTCTTCTCCTGTATTGATTGCGCCGTTTCAAAAGTTGAATGGCTAACGATAGGTTCATGTGTACTAGGCACAATTATCCATTCTTCTTTTGGTAATGGAATACGTTTCTTTGTTTTATGATTATAAGTAGCAGTCTTGCCTTGAATCATATCTCCGGTATACAAATCAGTATTCAGGATTTGTCTGATATGCCTTGTTTCCCATAATCCTGTGTACCCCACATTAATTTTATTATTTTCTGCTTTTTTACTCGCTCTATAATCAGCTGGATTTAAAATCCTCATTTCATTTAACTTGTTCTTGATTTCTGAATAATCCATACCATTTACAAACCAATGATAGATTTTTTCTATACTAATTGCAGCTTCTTCATCAATTATTAGATGGTTTTTATCCAATGGGTCTTTCAAATAACCATATGGAGTTAAACTGCTAATATACTTACCTTCTTTACGTTTTGATTCAAGGCTTGCTTTTGTCTTTCTTGAAATATCTCTTGCATACTCCTCATTTATTAGATTTAGAAAAGGAATTTCTATGCTATTCATCTTTGTAGGATTTTTGAAACTATCAAGGTTTTGCATTACTGATATAAATCGCACATTCATTAAAGGAAATATTCTTTCAAGGTAGTTGTCCACATCAATGTGCTCTCTACCAAATCGAGATAAATCTTTTACAATAATACAATTCAACCTGCCCATCTTCATATCGTCCATCATTCTTATGAATCCCGGACGATTGAAATTTGTACCTGTATAACCATCATCAATATAGCAGTCTACTATTTTAAACTCTTTGTCTATCTCAGCAAACTCCTTCAGCATATTTTGTTGGTTAATAACACTATTGCTGATGCTTTTTTCTTTATCATCTTGCGATAATCTAACATAGAGAGCAGTTTTCCATAAATCAATTGATTTTTGAGATTTATTAATCATTCTATATTGCTCCCCTTTTCCTGTATATGACTTTTAATATAGTCAATAATTCGTAAATACTCATCCTGGTATTTAAATTGAATATGGATATTCTTATCTGCATCTATATAAATCTTTTCAATAAGTGAAGACAATAGTTCTCTTGATAATTCCTTAATATTATAATTCTTCACGAATTTATTCATCCACTCAATATTTTGTGTCTGCATATCAATTAACATTTTTTCTTCAATTTCGAGTTTCTTTATGGAATTCTCCAAATCTACGGTTTCATTATCATAAGCTTCTTTCATGCTAATATAATCATTTTTGGATATAACATCTGATTTCCAATCCTCATATAACCCCTTTTTGAGAGAGGCTTTCATTTTAATCTTGTGTTTTCGTTTCTTGATTTCTTTTGCGAAATTGATTTTGCTTAGTTTTGTAAAATCAGTGTTATTTATTTTATCTATTACATTTTGCATATTTACAACCGCATGTATCTGAGTATTAATAGCCTTTAATACCGCACCTACAAGCAGTTCATGACTAATACTATGAGATTGAGGGCATTTATCTTTTGAAATTTGATTATATGTTCTACATTTATAATATGTATAATCCTTATCCCCTGATCTTTTAGATGTTCTTATCATAGCTCGATTGCAATCATAGCATTTTAAAAATCCTGAAAATAAGTATATCTTTTCTTCATTCGGTGATGTTCTTGCACATTTTTCAAAACTATCTTGCACTTTTTTAAAAGTCTTTGTATCTATTATTGGTTCGTGAGTATTTGGAACAAAAATTCTTTCAATTTTTGATAGCTTAATCTTTGTTCTTTCCTTATAATTTCTGGTAGTTTTTTTCTTCTGCTCTAAACATCCTATATATACTTTATTGCTTAGTATTCGCCTAATTGTGTTTGGTCTCCATAAAGAACCACAATTTGAATGATTCGATTTATATAGTCCCTTTTCTCTGCGATATACTCCCGGAGGAATAATTCTAAGATTATTTAAGTTTTGAGAAATGCGTATTACACCCATTCCTTGCAAGTACCAAGAATATATGTTCCGAACAATATCTGCTATTTCATCATCAATTATTAGATGGTGTTTATCATTAGGGTCTTTCGTGTAACCATATGGAGCAAATGAACTTACAAGTTTACCTTCTTTACGTTGCTTATCATAAACATACCTTAATTTTTTTGATATTTCACTGCTATAGTGGTCATTCATTATATGCTTAAATCGTACAAAGACACTGCCTATTTCATTTGGTCTTTCAAAACTGTCCAAATTATCTAGTATGGATATAAATCTGCATTTTAAGAAAGGAAATAATTGCTCCAGATAGTTGCCTGCTTGGATATAGTCGCGGCCAAACCTTGATAGATCCTTTACAATCACACAATTCACTTTACCCGACTTAATATCCTCAAGCATGCGGTTGAAGCCAGGACGGTCAAAATTCGTGCCTGTATAGCCATCGTCGATGTATGTATCTATTATTTCAAAGTCTGCTTTTTCATTTGCGTAATTTGAGAGTAGGTTCCGTTGATTTGTAACACTATCACTTTCAATTTTATCGCCATCTTCTCGGCTTAGCCTTATATATAGTGCAGTTCTGAAAGTGGTATCAGCTTTGTTTGGGTTTATTGGTATTAAATCATCTTTATAAAATTTTTTTCTTGCCATAATTATTACTCCTGTTGTTTATTGCTTTTCATAACAGGAATTAATCGAGTGCCACCTCAATTAAATAGTAGCACATTTAATCTCCTCTTTAAAATTTGAGCCTGTTTTTTTCACACAGCTTTATGATTTCTTAGATATTCAGCCATGACATTTTCAAGGCTCGCTTCGCCAACAAACTCTAAAGTTACAATGATATTTTTATATTTGAAGCAGTATGGGTCTTTGATTTGTTTTAGAAAGCTTTTAGCTCTTTCAAATAGTGAATCATCAGAATTAATTTTTACATCTCTGATGTCTATAAGTTCTTTTATTAATAAATTATTAGTATTCATTATTAAATCTCCTGACTTTTTTATTTTATGAAGATATATGGATACGACAAAACAAGCTAATATTTTGCCGCATCTTATATCTTTATTAATACCGACCATTCCGGTATCATTTGTTTGAACTTCTTATATTTCAGGCTGCTAGTGATTAAGTAGCACATGGATTTGCACCCGCCCATTTTTAAAGGCTTCTCTTCCTTATCGTACGGCCGACCAACGGTTAGTAAGTATCTGCCCTTTGTATTTCATCGCAAATGTCATGGATCATATGACTTAGGATTGTAAGTCCCCAAATTCTCATTTGTCGCTATCGCTTTCGGCAATTACAAAGGATTCGTACCTGAAATATTTTTTATGAGGCTGTGAAAGCCTGTTTGTCAAGGTGCAATGCTACGTCTTATTTTTGTAGCAAGTACAAAGAGTTGTTTATATAGAAAAAACCCCTCTATATATAAAGAGTCTTTTTAGGGTCAAAATACCGACAAAAAAATGAAAATAATTTTATTTTTTTTAATTATTTTAATTTTTGCTAGATTTTTTAACTATTTGTACTTAATATGAGATTAATTGTTCGTGTTATTAAATGTGATTTTTTATAAGTAATATAATGAAAAAGTAAATTATATAACGCAGGTTTATATATTATATGTAGAATATTTTAACCGTCTATTTATATGTTCAATATCAAAAGGTCTGTAAAATTGCATCTCTGCCCAGTCCTTCATGTGCTGGTAATCTTCATGTTTTTGATTATTATATATCTCCAGAAATTGCTCGTAACCACCTTCACCCCCTACATCTTCAGGAGGGGTATTACCTTCACCGTCTATACACACCGGATAATTATTGTCATAATCGAATATAAAGTCTTCTAAGTCTATGATATGATTCCAATCATCACCAAAATCATAGTTATATAATAATCGTTTATACTTCGGAATATACTCTGCAATCTTAATACCTTTTTCTAATATCATCGGTGTTTTATTTTCATACTCAAATGCATCATTTGTTTGAACTATATTTACAATCTGCTTATTCCCATCATAAATAAGGAAATCGTGCAAATGATAGTTCCGCCAATTAAATGCTATTTGCAGAATATCATGTAATTGTTTGAACGTTATTTTATGAGGGATTATTAGTCTTCTCCATACATTATATTTTTCTAAATCTAATGTGACTTTAATTTGTATTGCTTTACAACTGAAAATACTTTGCCCGGTTAGTTCTTCCAAGTCCTTATACATGACTTTATTGGGATAAATCATATCATCATTATTAAAGCTAGGATCTGCACTTGATTTATGACTTAAATTTAATTGAGTAATGTTATCAGAATCGATATGATTAGTATAAAACTGTACTGTATCACAAGCTTTATTAAGCTTTGCGACAGTTGATTTATCCTTTGTTTTTGCAAAAACAATATCAGAAGCTTCTTGAAGATATTTCTCAACTACTTCGCTTTTTATACCATCATCGAGTAATATCTCCTTCATTGCTGCAAGTATTGTGCTTTCAATGTTCTTCTTATCATTTGCTTTAAGCCCATGCAATACAATAATATATCGATTCTTATCATTCAAAAGAACAATAGTTTTTCTACGGTTTATTGTTAAAAGATTTGCGTGCCATGAAAAGAGTGGTTTCTCTTCCGAAACACTTGGTTCGAGGTTTAATTCATCGAGTAGTTTTTTAGTGCATTGTATTAACATTGAATTCTCCTGTTGATAATCATATCTGTTCACTCATTAATTCCGCCTGACGTAAAACCATTTGCAGTGCAGCTTCTTGTCCTTCCGGTGGATACTTGTATTTTTTTAACAACCTTTTTATCATGGATCTCATTCTTGCTCTTGCAGTTTCTTTAAGCGTCCAATCTATAGTTCTATTTTTCTGTAACATCTTTGTCAGATCATGTGTCATGTCTATAAATTCTTTATCTGTAAAGGCTTTTTTGACTCCTTCAGGACTTGATATAGCATCATAGAAGGCAAGTTCTTCTTGCGTTAATCCTAATTCATTTCCTGCTTGCTTTGCCTCTCCCATCTCTCTAGCCATTTTAATGAGCTCTTCTATGACTTCAGCGTTTGATATAAGTCCATTTCTATATAGATTCATAAGCTTTTTCATTCTCTCTGAGAAAAGTTCAGCTTTAATAGCATTGCTTCTTAGATATACCTTGATTTCATCACCCAACAATTTTCGAAGCATCTCAACTGCTAGATTCTTTTGTTTCATCTCTTGTATCATTCTCAGATAATCTTCATCGAATATTGAGAACTCTTTAGCTTTTTCAAATACATTTATTATGCCTTCACTTCTAATACTAGCTTTGAGAAGTTCATTAATACGCTCATTAATTTCACGAAATCCCAAACCACCACCCGTAACTTTCATAGCTCCAGATCTAACCGCTTCAAAGAATGCTGTCTCTATTCTCGTCTCTTCATCTAACAAACTTCTACATAAGGTTTCTGCTTGCCTTAGCGCAGTTGCTTCTTTTATATAATTTTTCTTAATATCTTCATCTTCTAAAATATAGTTAACTCCATCAATTATTAAATTCGCACGGTCTCCATCTGATCCTGTTATGAATTTGCTATAATCCAGTTTATGCATGAAATCTCTGCATATCTCCAGCTTCTCTAAAAACTTAGGATATGCAACTTTACCTATTTCAATATCACCGTAGTTATCTTGGTCGCGATCGGTATAATTCTTCATGGCTTGCTTTAATGCGCCTGCGATGCCTGCATAGTCTACTATCAAGCCGCCTTCTTTGTCTTTGTATACACGATTTACTCGAGCGATAGCCTGCATGAGTGTGTGCCCTTTCATGGGCTTGTATAGATACATTGTATTAAGCGATGGCACATCAAAACCTGTCAGCCACATATCAACAACAATCGCAATCTTAACATTGCTGTTCGGGTCTTTAAACTGCTTACCCATTTCTTTTTTATGCTGTTTGTTTCCTATAAGGTCAAACCACTCTTCGGGGTCATTATTATTGCTCGTCATGACAAGGACTATTTGATCTTTCCATCCTGGACGTAATTCTTGCAGTTTATCAAATATCTTCATTGCAATTCTTCTTGAGTAAGCAACAATCATGGCTTTGCCTTCAAGGATATGTTTCCTATCTTCATAATGGTGAATCATATCTTGGCATAATTCATTTATCGTTTCATCAGCACCAAGAATTGTCTCCATTTGACCGAGTTCTTTTTTAGAGCGTGCAATATGATACGGTTCGGCTTCAAGCGCCATCTTGTCATACTCATCATCTATCTGCTTGAGCACTTTATCATTCAGCTTTAGGTTCATTACACGGCTTTCATAGAATATCGGACGTGTAGCTTTATCCTCTACCGATTGTGTCATATCGTATATGTCTATGTACTCTCCAAAAATCTCCTTTGTTGAATGGTCAATCGATTCTATTGGCGTTCCGGTAAAGCCGATGAAGCTTGCATTAGGTAGAGCATCACGGATATATTTTGCCATGCCGTATGTGAGTTCACCTGTTTCTCTATTTACTTTTGCTTCCAAGCCAAAGTGACTTCTATGCGCTTCATCTGCAATGAGAACGATATTTTTTCTATCGGATAATACATCTGTATCCTCTTCAAACTTCTGCATGGTAGTAAAAATAATACCGCCTGCTTGTCTGCCATCAAGCAAAGTCTTAAGATTCGTTCTGCTTTCCGCTTGCACCGGAGTTTGGCGAAGATGCACTGTTGCAGTTGAGAACGTACCAAAGAGCTGGTCATCCAAATCGTTTCTATCTGTTATGATTACAAGTGTTGGATTCTTCAGCGGCTCGGCAAGTAATCTGCTGTAAAAGAGCATGGATAGCGACTTTCCACTGCCCTGTGTATGCCAAAACACACCTGCTTTACCGTCAGATTTAACAGCCTGTATGGTGGAAGCAACTGCTTTTTTGACCGCATAGTATTGATGATATGCCGATAGTATCTTTATCTGCTTGCTGCCTTCATCCACACCCATAAACAGTATAAAGTTTTTTATAATATCAAGCAGTCGTGCCTTATCAAACATCCCGCGAAAGAGCGTATCAAACGATACCGCGCGATTGTCTTCCTTGCTGCCATCAACAGTTTTCCATTGCATGAAGCGTGATTCATTGGCTGTTATCGTGCCTGCCCTTGTGTCGATAAGATCGCTTATCACGCAGAAGCTATTATATGCAAAGAGTGATGGGATTGCTTGAAGATAATTTCTTATCTGCCTAAATGCTTCCCATGTGTCGGTGTCTTCTCTTGAGCCTGATTTGAGCTCCATTACAACAAGTGGCAATCCGTTTATGAATATCACGACATCAGGACGCTTTTCGGCATTATCCACCACTGTAAATTGATTGGATATTATGAAGCTATTATTATCTATGTTTTCAAAATCCACTAGCCAGATATGATCTGCTTTCACCCCATCATCACTATAGCTTACCGGCACTCCACATGTCAGGTATTCATGGAAGTTCTTATTGTTTTCAAGGAGATTAGGTGATTCCTGATTTAGCACCTTTCGTATGGCTTCTTCTAGCGCATTTTTATGTACTTTTGGATTGATTTTTTTGATTTTATATTTTAAGATATCTTTTAATACCACACTTCGATAATCACGCTCTATGGTAGGACCAGGTATGTATTCATATCCGAGCTCATTCGTGAATAGTTCAATGATTGCATTTTCGTATGAGTTTTCGGTGAAGTTAGGGTGCATGATCGTACTCCTTACCTTAGTGCTCCATAATTTTTTAGGTTTAGATATTTATTGAAAACATCTCTGACGTTCTTCCCCTCAATTTGACTGAGTATCCAATTTGCAGATTCTTGAAATTCGTCAGATGTCTTATCATCAAGCTTTTGTTTAATTATTGATATATTATTTTCAAGCTCCACATAATAACTTGATATATCGTCACCAAAAAGGAAATAAATATCTTCTCTTATATTAGACAATGTTATAAAAACAGCACTAATTCTTACATGATCATAGCTTAATGCTTCCTTGAGGATTTTTTCAATTTTTTTATATACTTCAATTCTTAAGTTAAACAATTGTATTCTTGCATTTTGATTTTGAATAAACTGATCTAAATCAATATTATCATACATTGCAGATGCACTATCTTCACTTGCTAACAGAGATTTTTCCATGATTTTTGTGCTTTTCCTATTGGCTCTGTATATAGATATTGTGGCTAGAACGTATATTGCTGTTAATACAATCATAATAAAGCCTTGATTATCGTTACATAAATTAATAAATTTTTGCATCATATTCCCTATATCCTCAACAAAATATTCCAAGAAGCATTCTCTTGCTCTTGCTCAAACTTCAAGTGCTTTGTATAATATGGCAATCCTTTAGCTCTAGCATTTCTTAAATCTGCTCTAAAAAGTTTTGCTGTTCCTGTATTTGATATATAAAGTCCGTTCTCATTTAATATGGCGATACAGTCCTCTGGAGTTGTATTTGCTCTGCTAGTTTCTTTCATCCACTTATAAAGAATTTCATCTACTTGATTTTGCAGTCTGTTTTCCCATGCTTTCATGTTAGTCCTCCTATCTTCTCTTGGAGAGCCAAAGGATGCCATCTATATTGTCTAAATCCACTTGACCCCCTGCGCTTATTTTTCGTTCATATTTTAGTAGCTCGTTGAGTATATTAAAGGCTTTTTCTTTAGAAATATCGAGATATTCAGCTACTTCTTTTGTTCTAGTCATTCCAGACATCATTACAAATTTATACGCTTTTTCTTTTAATTCTTCTTCTGATATAGTAGGTGGTGTTGAGTTTGAAACATTTGGTATAGACTTAACTATTTCGTTTATTCTGTTGTTCATTTTCGTTTCAAAATCTTTGATGTCAAACGCTTGAATTACATTAGATTTTTGAATATCTGACTGGGATACATATATTCTATATGAAATAAAACCCGAGACACCTACAACGACTAATGGTATAACGATGCTTGTAATACCATTTAATGCTTCCCAGTTCATGAATGTGTTTTCTGATGGCATTGGTTTATATCTGAATAAAAGAAGAAGCACAAAAGCGAACCCGAAAACTGAAAGAAGCGCGACAAGAGTTTGTAATATTATCTTTAGCAATTTACTGTTTTCAGCCCAAATGAAAAATTTTCTCATATATTTACATCCTCCAAATCAATCTCCCCACTCATCAGCTTAGGCAGCAGAGTATCGCGGGTTTTTTGCAATATTTCACTTTCTTTCATAAGTTCTTTTTCTTTTTCATACAATGGTTTTACATTATCATTAAATAATGATAATTGATTTATATCTTTTAAAATAATCTCGAATTTATTAATAGCTTTAACATGCAAGCTTTTCATTATGGTTCCGTCATTAGTTAATTGAATGACCTGTTTGTCTTTGTCTTTTGACATTAAAAATGCTCTTGTATACCATGGCAATTCTGATCTTATGCCTACCATATTTCTTCCCATGGCTGCACCAAAATTATTAATCATCTGTCCCACTGCACCTACTCTTCCAGTTTTAGTTATTACAAAATCATTTTCTTTAACTAACATTCTACTTATCCAATTTTTAAATTCTGAATCATTAATATAGTAAGGCTCTTTAAAATTAATCCATCCACTCTTATCTATATTGTATACTTGAATTAATAACTTACCATCATCTTTAGGTTCAGGCTTTTTACTATGCAAACAATCTAGTATAGTAGAAATCTCTGATAAGTTTCCAACCCTCCACCCCTTCGGAATCAACCCCAGCTCACTTTCTACCATCTCTCCGCCGTTATCCTTATAAGGCAAACCATTCTCATCGGGAAAATTAAACTCCACAAACCACTGCTTAAAAATCGCCTGTGCCATTTCCTCCAGCTTTTCGCATGTCTTGCGATTGTTTTCGATTTTATCATCGAGAGAGGAGAGGATAGCGGCTATGTGGCGTTGGATTGGGAGTGGGGGTAAGGAGATTTCTAAGTTCTCAATCATTCCTTTGGTTAAGGCTTTTCTTGTTCCGCCACTATCTGCAAGAGACAACAAATACTGTTTTGTTCTTTTGTTTATAAAATATGATTTCAAATATTTTGGATCAACTATTTTTTCATCGGCTCTAATAATTGAAACATGCTGATTTACCCTTCCACCAATATATTTATCTGGAAGACTAGTACATCTTGCAACAGAGTCTCCTGTTATATTAAGCAAAATATCATTCTTTATGAGTTCGACATTTTTCATGCTATTAGCAATATTCCTATCAACAAAAACTAATCCATTTGAAGAAAAATCGTTGTCCAAGACATTTTGACTTCTTATTAACGGAATTCCTTTATCTAAATAAATAGAACTGCCTCCTCTAGGAGTTATTCCACTACCAATTTTTAATGTTATGCTTCCTATTCTGTGTTTCATTAGTACCTCAATTTACTATTAAACTTACTACTATTGCTGTAATGATTGCTAATACAATAGGTACAAGGATATTCCAAATTATTTTTTCTTTAAACTTCAAATTTCTAAAGCTTTTATAGTTTCTGCCTTTGTGTGTCAACTCTATTTCAGTTTCGTTACCAAAGGTTCCTTCCTCATATTTCTTTATATAACCAAAATCGTATAAATATTTTAGGATTTCTTGATATTCCAAAATTTCTTCTCTATGCCCTAGTTTTGGAAGAATATCAGATAATTTTATATAAGGATTTGCACGATTTTCTCTCTCAAGCTGTATTGTAATATCTAATACTCTTTTAGCTTTTTTGTCTAACATATATTCACCTATCCTATTATATCAAGTGCTACTAAAACATTAATAATAGTTGCCCCAAGCATAATAGCTGTCATTACCCCAATTGCTATTGTCCAATTTCTTATTTTCTTGTTCGATTTGTCATTTTCTACTTTTTGAATATTCAATACATTTAATAATCGACTATATGCTTTTTCGTTTTCTCTTCTCTGTGCTTCTAGGGATAAAGTGTTTAATGCCATTACCGTATTTTTTGCAACTTTATCATAAGCTTGTTCAAATTTCTCATCATCCATTTTACGTAAATCGCTATATTTAAAGCTCATATCCAATCCCTTTCAACTGCTCTCGAACCTCGTCTTCCAGCCGTCTTCCTTCTGTGAAAAGCTCTGAAAGCTCCGATGTCAATTTGTCCATCTTTTCTTCAAATGGGATACCGTCATCCTCCTCCTCCTCCAAGCCGACATAGCGACCGGGGGTGAGGATGTAGTCGTTCTTTTTGATATCAGCAAGTGTTGCAGACATACAGAAGCCGGGAGTGTTTTCGTAGCCTTCACTTTCCTGCCATTTTGCGACCGTGTCTCCAATCAATGTAATGTCTTCGGTTGTCATCTCACGGAGTTTACGGGATACCATTGTGCCCATATTGCGAGCATCGATAAACAGTACCTCACCGCTTCGTTGCTTTTGGCGTGATATAAACCAAAGGCAGACAGGAATCTGTGTGGTATAAAAAAGCTGTGACGGCATAGCGACAATGCACTCGACAAGGTCAGCCTCCAAAATCTTTTGACGGATATCTCCCTCTCCTGAAGCTTGGGATGAAAGAGAGCCATTTGCAAGAATAAGCCCTAGTTTTCCTCTGGGTGACAGGTGATGTATCATGTGCTGCATCCAAGCGTAGTTTGCATTTGATGCTGGGGGTAAGCCGTACTTCCAACGAGGGTCATCCGCAACCTGCGATTGTGGCCATGCCATGTTAAATGGAGGATTTGCCAGCACATAGTCAGCCTTAAGCTGTTTATGCTGGTCATTGGTGAATGAGTCCGCATTGTATTGACCGAGGTTTGCCTCGATACCACGGATGGCAAGGTTCATCATGCACATCTTCCAAGTGGTTGGATTGCTCTCCTGACCAAATACAGAAATGTCTTGTATATTGCCTGAATGATGCTCAATGAATTCTGCTGACTGCACAAACATGCCACCGCTTCCGCAAGCAGGGTCATATACTCTTCCGCCGTATGGGCGTATCACTTCAACCAATGTGCGAACAACGCAAGCAGGAGTGTAGAACTCACCACCGCGCTTGCCTTCAGCAGATGCGAACATCGATAGGCAGTATTCATACACGCGACCTAATACATCTCGCTCTTCTTTTCCATGCAGTTTTAGGTTAGTAAATAAGTCAATAACTTCCCCAAGTCTACGCTTGTCAAGCTCCGGACGTGCATAGTTTTTGGGCAGTACGTTTTTAAGCCTTGTGTTTTGCTTTTCAATAGCAGACATCGCATCATCGACAATCTTGCCGATTTCAGGTGTGTGTGCGCTGTCTTGAATTGCCTGCCAGCGCGCTTCTTTCGGTACAAAGAAAATACCCTTCATCAGGTATTCATCCTCATCCTCTTCAAAGCCTTCGCCTTCAGCGAGAAGTTCATTATATCTATCATCAAATTTATCGGATATGTATTTCAAAAAAACAAGACCCAGAACAACATGCTTGTATTCGCTGGAGTCCATATTCCCACGCAGAAGATCAGCTGCCTCCCAGAGTTCTTTTTCGAAGTTCATTGCATCATTTTTATCTGCCATATATTCTGCTCCTGCTTGTTGATGGAATTGTTGTATTTAATTGGTATGTGCTTATATTGTATAGTTTTTTGCTGCATTTTTCAATGAGAGAATAGGAAAATCGGTATGAAATAAGGCTTATTTTACTATTAAATTCTTAATGTATTCTACTTTATCTGTTCTTTATTTCATCCAAACATGCGTTACAGATATTTTTGCCTTTGTGCTCTTCAACATTTCTTACTTCCTGACAAAAAATACATCCTGGCTCATATTTCTTCAATATCATTTTATCCTCTTCAACAAAGAAAAGAAATGGTGTTTGCGCATTTAAATCCAACATTTTTATTACTTCGATTGGTATTACTACCCTACCCTGCTTATCTATTTTTCTTACCGCTCCAATTGCTTTCATTTTACCTCCAAGAATTCACATAAACATTCTAAAATATATCGCTTTAATTATATCATATAAAAAACTGCTAGAAGATGCATTTTGAATCTTCTAGCAATCAATATAATAATGTTATTCTTCCAATTTTTCTTTTAGGTGTTTCCTTATTCTAGTCAGCTTTTTATTAACAGTTTTTTCTTCCATATTCATATAGCAAGCAATCTCCTTTTGTGTGTATTTTTGATTCACCCACATATGCAATAAAATTATATCTTCAACGTTGAGCTTCTTAATAGCATGATATAGCTTTTTGTTTTCCAAAAACTCTATCCATAATAAAGCGTCGCAATTGTTGAGTTGATCTTCAATATCACCTGAGTTTGAGTGATTGAGTATTATCTGTTCATCAAGATCATTAAACTCTATTGATATCTCAGTTTTATGAACTATTTTTAATTTTTGGAACTCTTTTTTGTTCATATTTTTTACTACTGTATTAAAATAATTTATAGGATTTTGGATATCCTCTTTTTGAGTATTCTTATATCCTTTTTTAGAAGGTAAATTAGTATTTTTCATCATACATTCCTTTCATTGTTTGAATTAGTTCAAGCCAATGAAAGGAATGGTGGAGAGCGAGATTTTGTCGTCAGTCGATATAAATAGTAATTTTTTTTAAAGAAAAACCGCTTGCCAAAGTCAGCAAGCGGTTCTTTATTAAAACTAATATGTTTTTCCCCTATATATATGTCGTTTCTAACAGAATATATTTCTTGTTTTTTCAAGCTTGTCACTTTTAATGACAAGCAAATAATGAATTAGTTGTCTTAGGCTTATATGTGAATGTTTAAATAATTGTTTTATATCCAACACCTTTTAATATATATATTTTTGCATATTTGGGAATATATAATATACCATATTAAATACATTATTTGTAATATATTATGCTAATTGCTTAAAATAAAACAAAGCATAAAAAAATAATCAAACATATAATTTGAGTTGTATTTTTTATTTGCTGGTATTTTAAAAAAATGGCTCTAAAAAGTTTGCATCAGCTTTAAAAAGGTAGATTATATATTAAAAGATTTATGCAATAGAATTTATTTGAGTCTAATAAAAATCAATCTATAATATTATTTGGTAAAAGGTTATATCTTTGATAAAAACCACTTACATGATTTGAGTTCATATTTTATCTGAAAAATGCGTTCAGTATTATTCATAACAGCTCTACAATCGTAAACATATATCATATTTCCGGTATAGAAATCTGTTTGTTGAGTCATTACCTGATTAATCTTTATAACAATGCATCTTTCATCATCTGGTTTGATATTTCAATCTATATGGAGTTAGTTTTCCATCCATAGAAAAATGAGCAATCACTTCGATATTTTGCATAAGTCGTCTCATATAGGCAACCCATTCTCTCGGACGATATGAACCACTCCCCCATGTGCCACCAATCATTGGGTTAAGTTGGCCATCAAGAAATTTTGCCCTTAGGATTGCTTCGTTCCCATATCTGTTTCGCAAGTCATCGATAACTTCATCAAGCACTTTGTTTTTTTCTTGCTTTTCAAGTGGAGAAGAACAAACTCGTTTGAATATTTGTACACTGCGTAAGGTTTGTAGATTCTGATTCCAATCTGCCTGATTTTTTCACCATTCCAGAGAAAATCGAATATCTTACAAACTCTTAAATATATTTCAGTAGTATTATTCGTATATGAACCAAACTTGAACTGTTTGCCTACTCTCACAAACTCATCTGTGGTATAGCCTACATGCATTACTTTCCCGCTGTAACCACCTTGCCTAAGTCTGTAGCCTACAGTTTCACATAATGATAGAAGTGCTTGGTGTGCACCACATCCAATCTGTCAATGTTAAATGCTATTGTTCCTGAGTTGCCAATTCCCTTGACTTGATGCTTAGAACTCTCTGAAGTCATTGATTGAAAAAAACCTGCACCACCCGTACCATTGTCTTCGAATCTTCCATTGGCATAATTCCATAACATAGCTCCATTTGACTTGAACCATCGTCTTGCTGTCATCTCATCAAGCTTTGCTAAACTACCAATAGTTAAAATACCTCTGCCTATGAAGTGATCATTCATTTTCCTACCCACCATGTATAAATCACCAATGGGTAATGGCCACATTTTATCCTTGATTTCTTCTGGGAATAAAGTATGAACCTTATTTGGTTTTTCAAACTCACAAGCCATCTTTGCTAAAAGCTTATTTGTTGAGACACCAATATTGACTGTGAACCCTAGTTGGGTTTCAATCTCATCTTTGATTTTATACGCTCTTTCGACCGAATCACCAAATAAAGACTTCATTCCTGTGTAATTTAAAAAGGCTTCGTCAATTGAGAACTGATCAATATCCGGCGAGTATTGAGACAATAATTGCATCAATGCATTGGAAGCTTCTCTGTAAACTTCATGATTAGGAGGAACAACAGTTAAATTAGTGCCAGCCTTAACCCTTGCTTCCATTAAGCTTTCACCTGTTTTTATATTGTATAATTTTTTTGCAGGTATGGACTTTGCTAAAACTATCCCATGCCGTGTTGCTTGCGAACCTCCTACTACTGAAGGTATTTTACGCAAATCAATATTATCACCATGTTGAATACGATATGCTGCTTCCCATGATAAGAAAGCACTATTTACATCAATATGCATGTAACATGGCTCCATTACTCATCCTCTCCTTAATAAAACAGAAATAAGCGAACACTCATTCGTGTTTATATAATATATGAGCGTATATGCTTTGTCAATGAAAAATATTAACATTCCAATTATAATTATAATAAAGACATAGTAGATAGATTAATAAATATATTATTATATTCCTGCTTTAATGTACTTCTTGCTGTGTAGTACTTATGGGGTGTCAATATACGACATGGATGGGTGTCATAATACGACACGGGGTAATAGGCAGACTGGTAACGTTATGCATTTCTAGGGGTGTCACTATACGACACGGGGTATGTTTTTGGCTTTATACCAACGAAAAGACAAAAACCAAGTCATGCTTTGCCATATAGCTTCTATCAAATGCCAAACCATGTCTAACCGATAGTTCAAGTGCTGCGTACGTATCCTTTGCAAGAACACCTATTGATGTATTATCAAGCTCTATGGCATATACAGGATTCATGAATATGAGTTCAGGATATAACCACTCGTCAATATTAATATATTGTATACCAAGCGCTATATAGCTTTTGGATTCTTCAAGGCTTAGACTGTCCCAATCCATGCTATCCGGCAAAACATCGATAAATTGTATATCCGCTTCAGAGCTTGCTTCAAACGATTCTATCGTAATTCTGACCGGTACTTTGGAGTTGTTTTGTATTCGTATATCCGTGGTATAAAAGCCATCAGGGTTATTAGGATCAATGGTATACGAAATGTTCGCCGGATGCGTAACTGAGATAGTAAGTGCATTAATTGAGCCCACGATTGGCACTATGCTGTTTACATCACCTGTGCCGGTTATTGTCGTAAAATTGTTTTGAGTAATTACTATCGGAGATAATATTGCTGCAATCGTGCCATCACCTAATTGTCCATATGCATTATTGCCCCAGCCATATATGGTATCTTGAGAATCACTTGCAAATACCGTATTGCCTATTTTCTCTAGCTTAGTTATATCGGTGAGTTCTAGTATTACTGTAGGCGCTACAATTCTCACAGTACTACCAATACCCAACTGTCCAAGGTTATTTGTTCCCCATCCGTACAAAACACCGTCTGCATTTCTTGCATACATTGAATTAATGCCATTATATATTTGTTTAATATTATTTCCTAACACTGTTAGTTTTTCAGTATATGCTTGACTGTAACTATCCCCACTTCCTATTTCACCGTAAGGATTCCTACCCCATGTATATACACAATTGTCTTCTCCCAGTACGATTCCTGAATTCCCGTTGAATATGAACTGTTGTACTTTAGGAATGTTTTGTATTATTTCAGGTATAGCCTTATTATATGTTCCACCATTTCCAAGTTGACAATAACTATTATGTCCCCAGCCGTATAATGTATTATCACTTGCAATTGCAAAACATGTATTCAATTCTATGACTATTTCATCAATTGTTGCATTAAGGTCTGATAGAACCCATATTCTTGTTGGAGTTCTGTTTCTCTCGCTATAAGTACCTAATTCGCCATTCCACCCTTCTCCCCATGAATATACATCTTGTCTGTTATTACATATAGCAAATGATGTTACTCCATTCGAAATTACTTCATCTACATTAGATAAACTACTAATCAGCACCGGTGATGTTTGTTTGAGGTTAACTACCCCTGTACCAAGCTGAAAGTCGTCAGCACGACCCCATGCATAAACCTTTTTACTCTCAGTTAGTGCAAATACGGTTTGACCTTCACATATTAGTTCTTCTACATTGCTTACCGTGCCTACCTTATTTGGTGTCGTTTTGTTTGTTGTAGTGCCATTTCCAATCTGTCCGTATGTATTCAAGCCCCAGGCATATACATCGCCCTCTGTAGTTATCGCATATGTTGTATAACCATTAAGAATTATTTCAGATACTGTTGGAAGACTTGAGACCAATGCAGGAGTTAACTGATTAGTAGTAGTACCTAATCCCAATTGTCCATATCCGTTATATCCCCAACTATATACTTTGCCGTCATTATCCAAAGCAATAAAAAAGCCACTGCCATAATCATTGGCTACAATTTCTTTTATATTTGTAAGCTCAGGTATTACTATAGGTGTTATCTGGTCTACTGTAGTCCCATTCCCAACTTCGCCATACTTGTTTCGGCCCCAGCTTTTTACTGTACCGTCCGATTCAATTAATAACGTTGTATCTCCATTTGATATTATCTTCATACTACCTTTCTCCATAGCATGTGCCGGGATACTTGTAAGAAGCATTACTAAAAATATTAGTAATATTAATATTGTTTTTTTCATTATTCCCTCCCATATTTAATAAGAAGCACGGCTAATAGTCATCCGGTTAAGGTTTCAGCCGTGCTTTATAGGTTAATTAGCTATACATCTTTTTGCTTTACACAAGGTTAAACATAAAAATCAAACTGTGCATTGCTGTATATGCCTGATCGAATGCAAGACCGAAGTCTGCTACCATAGTAAATGTACCTGTTGTATTTGCAGGTAGAGAGCCAAACAGTGTTGGATCCGCTTTTACTGCATAATGAGTACTTGTGTCATAACCCACATTCCAGCCCACTGCATCCTTTACGCTGATACCGAGTGCCAGGAATGTTTTGGAATCGGCAAGGTTAAGATTTGCCCAATCCTTTGCATCATCTGCTACATCTGTAAACTGTATCGTTCCACCTGCTGAAGAAGCAAGTGATTGCACTGTAATGTTTACAGGTACTTTGGTGTTATTGGTAATTGGCACATCAGGTGCAATGAAATCACCCATTGCGCCGGTATTCGGGTCAATGGTATATGCAAGAGTTGCGGGATGCGTGATTGAGATCGTTAGCGCTGTAATTGAGCCTTCAACAGGTACAGTCGCTGTAACGTCACCTTCACCGCTTGCAGTTGCATCATCTGCAAATGCCGGAACTGCAGCAAAGCAAAAAATGGCCATTACAGCCATTAGGATCGTGAGTATTCTTTTAGTTTTAAATTTCATATTTTATTTCCTCCAAAATTTTATTATTTATTTTTACCGGTTAGTACCGGATGACTACTTAACAGTAAGGTGTATCTTATATCCCGCCTTACTTATGAACTCTTTGGTTTCGATATCGTAGTAATTGATATATGCAATGACTTCATATTCACCGGACACTATTTCTTCCAAAAGCTCAATTGCCGTAATATGCTGGTCCGGATATATTGGTGTTGATTTTACTATGAGACGATTATCCAAATATACTTCAGCTTGCTGGATGATGTTATTCTCTTTCGGGTTTTCAACTATCCACTCTCCGATTGTTCCGATATCACCTAAGGGGAATGTTATGTTAGAGCTAAGTTTGTCCGTTACAACAAGCTGTTGTTTCTCCAGTTCTTTAAGTATTTCTTCTCGCTCTTTCATTTTAGCTTCACCTTCTATAGAGCTGCCTTCATCTTCAAGGTATACAGGTGCTGCTGTGGGATATTTGCTCAACAAATCACCTGTACATACTCTAAGTAATAAGCAAATGATTGCTATTGTTACTATGAGCAGCAGTAGTATAATCATCAGTTTCTTCTTCGTGTTATGTTCCGTTTTTGATTTAATCTTTTGTGTGTCGATTCTTCTCATGTTATCCTCCGATTTTTATATTTGGGTATAATAAAAAAACAGCTTGTCGCTGCTTGATGTTGAATCATTTATATTATTTAGTTTAAATCTGAATTGAGTTTTATTCTTTATATTAATATTCGTTAGCTCATATCGTCCTCTTCAATATCATATGGCTTTGGAAATATAGTATATTGATTGCTCGTTTGGCTTCCATTTTTCCTGTATCTTTTCTCTCTTGTTATTAGCCTTGCATTTTCAAGTTCTCTTAAAGCTTTACCTGCAGAAGTTCTTCCCATACTGCAATCACTAATAATTAATTTTTTTGCCGGAAAGCTCTGTGACTCACTGTCCGCACATCTACATAAATAACAATAGAGCATTTTTGCTTGTATTTTTAAGTCCAACTTAAATATGGCATTGTATGAATACCACCAGTCTTTTCTTTCTGCTTTTTTTATCGTATCACTCATCAAATAAACTCCAATCTATATTTTATATATTTCTGTGTTTCAGTGTTATCAATCTAATAAATATCCCTGCAAGCATAAAACATACCGCTGAAGCAATATAACACCACAAAGGAAAAGCTTGACCTGTCTTAGGTATTGCAACAACGTCATTCCAGCTACCTTCTACGGGATCATCATACCAATATGTAATCGTTAGCTTTCCATCGATTAATTGTTTTTCTGATGGATAGTCACCTTTGACAAATGAGTAACCTTCAATTGGTTTATTGCCCAATCCATTATCGTTTACCCAGGGCATATATTCGTTGCCCACCCAGTCGGTATAACAATATGCATCAGCTATCTCATTACAGTGTTTGATGTTTTTATAGTAAATTTCTATACTTCCTATAACAGGAGTGTTTTGGATGTTAAGCTCTACCGTCTTTCCGTCTTCTGTAATACTGAATGAATGATTTATATTATCGAGTAAATAACCATCTGCTGTTTTAAATTCTTTCAGATAGTATTCTCCATAATTAAGTTCAGATGATATTGCAATACCATTTTCATCAGTTTTCAATTCTTCAATTAAAGTATCACCCGAGCTAAACAAACCGAATACTGCTCCTTTTAACAATTCACCTTCTAAGGCACTTGTTTTTTTAATCTGAACTCTTCCTTGAATAATTGTATTTCTGACTTCCAAACTTACCATTTGCCCTTGTCTGGTTATGCTGAACGGAATTATATCTTCATTCAAGGTATATCCCACAGGTGGAGTAATTTCTTTTAAGTAGTAGCTACCACATACAAGAAACGGACTTATTGCCTCACCATTTTCATTGGTGGTTAATTCACATATTAAAGAATAATCAGCTGTATATACACCGAATATCGCGCCTGATAGCGGCATATCATATTCATTTGTCTTTGATATCTTCAATTTACCCTTTATCGGATCATTGCGAATTGTAACCTCAACTATTTCATCTTGATTTTGTATATTTAAAAACGTTGATATCATGTTCATGTTATATCCGTCAGGAGCTTTTATCTCTACAATTTCATATTCTCCGTAGTCCAGAATTTTGCTCAATGCTATTCCATTTTCATCGGAAATAATTTCATCAATAACATTTGCATAGTTATCGTAAATCCTAAAAACTGCACCTTGAAGTGGTTCATTGTTCTCGCCCACTTTGTTAATTTGTACTCTGCCTGTTATTAATTCATTTTCTAAAGGCAGCCAGATAGTTCTATCATCGATTTCAATTATGAATTGTATTTCTTCGTCACTCTTTAAATACCCGGGCGGCGCTGTGATTTCTTTGATGTAATACCCGCCATATTCAAGTGGTCCGCTTATAGCACAGCCTTGAATATCTGTTATAAGCTCTTCTATCAAAGTGCCATCAAGATCATATACACCTATAACTGCATCTTTAAGTGGTTTCCAGCCACATCCTTTTACCACACCAACTTGTCCTGTTATCAGATAATTATATAAATCCAATTTAACTATCGCATTATCTGTTGTGATAGAAAAGGGATGTTTGATATCATCTAAAACGTATCCTACAGGAGGATTAACTTCTTTCAAATAGTAATCACCATATGGCAAATCATTGCTTATTGCTATACCATTAATATCTGTAAAAATCTTATCCATAAATAAATCATTTGAAGTATAGATATTGAATTCTACTCCCTGAAGTGGGTTATCTCTTTCGTCGTTTTTAAATATTTGTACTTTGCCTCGGATTTGTATGTTCTCAGCTGTAAGCTCTATAACTTCATCCTGATTTCGTATTTGAAAAGGAATGGCTGCTATATTTAGTAGATAACCAACCGGTGGTGTAATCTCTTTCAGACAGTAATCTCCATACAGCAACTGACCGCTTACTGCGATGCCAGTATCTTTAGTTGTAATTTCCTCAATTAATATATTATTTGAATCATATACACCATAAACAGCACCTTGCAAAGGATTATTTGATTCTCCATACTTCGTAATCTGTACCCTGCCATGAATCCTTTTATTAGTTGCAGTCAATTCAACTGTCAAATTATTTTGTATGATTTGAAATGGTATAGGAGTTTCATCCAAATTGTATCCATCAAGTGTTGATATTTCCTTTAGATAGTATTCACCATACATGAATTGACTACTTGTTGCTTTGCCTTCAATATCTGTTATGAGTTCTTCAATCAGATTATTGTATGAATTATATAGACCAAACACGACTCCTTGCAATGGATTGCCTGTTTCTCCTGTTTTTAATATACTTACATTTCCTCTGATTAAAGTATTGTATAATTCAATTTCTATTTGTCTATTTTCAAGAGTGATAGTGAAAGGATGTTTTGTGTCGTCTTTTACATATCCAATAGGTGCTGTGATTTCTTTTATATAGGAATCACCAAATTGCAGATTATTACTTATTGCTCTGCCATTTATATCTGATGTAAGTTGTTCAACTAATGTATCATCAGATTTATACAATCCAAAAACTGCATCTTGCAATAGAATGTCATCTGTTTCACCATGCTTTATTATAGTCAGCGTAGCCGGTGCAGAGCTTATTGTAATATTTGCAGTAGTTACAGGATTCATTTGGTCTACTATGGGTACAACAACTGCTTGATGTCCAGATGAACCATCCAACCAAAACACATTTGTTGCTGAACGGTTATCATAGCCTGTAAGTACATTTTCAATATCAATAGTTTGTCCAATCATAGATATCGGAGCTGTTATCGTAAGTACATCTCCGTTGTTACCTGTATAACCTGATATACTTACACCACTAGGCAAAACATTTGTATTTATTACATATTGACCGTTTAGTGCCGAATACTCAATGGCTAACTGCCCTACCAGGTTATTCCCTTGGACTTGTAATTCAATTGTGCTTGGATTAGCAGTTATTGAATGATTGATTATTGAACCATTTCGCGCTTTATCCAGCAGTTGGTTATAGAAGTTAAAAGCTCCTTGATATGCGGCAGTCTTTGGTTTGACTGCATTGTTTGATGGCAGCATAAAGTCATATCCAATACCAGCGCTTTCTCTGAGCCATGCTCGGATTGCATTTGCCGTCGCGTACCTAATTTGACTATCAGTAAGACCTGCATTCCTATATGGAAAGCTGTGTTCAATTATCGCAAGCAGTCCAGTATATGTTCTTTCAGAGTATATGGCCGCAGGATCGAACTTCCCATACATATCACCATGCGGACTTTCTGACATATGGTCTAAGCAATATGCAACTTCCCTGGTCTCTACCACCCAATGTGGTGGAGTCAATAAATCCCGCCAACCACTTTCTCCAAGGTATGTTGCATCGAACTCAAAGTAATTCCCACCTTCTGCAGCTGTTCCACTTTCGATATGTGGATTTTCAGGTGGTACTGCATATGCAGAAGTAATGCTCAACACCAATAACATAATAACCATACAAAGTGTTTTTCTAATCATTTTCGTTTCCTTTCTTTAATATAAAAAAAGCCCCGATTTCTCGAGTCAGTATTTTAATATTTATTTGATTTTTATATTGTTTTTCTTTTTTCTGCGCTTAATAATGAAAAATATTAAACCACAAAGTCCTACTACACCTGTACTCGTGCCCACAATTACCGGAATATTATTGGGAGGTATTACTTCATTGGCTTCTTCATATGTAACAATTGCCTTTACTGTATATTCGGTGCCATTAGGCACTGCCTTTGAAAGTTCAGACTCATATATAGCGGTAGCATCATATACAAGCATGTTTGGAATATCAAAACTTCCTGAATAGATAGCTTTGTATCCTGTGACATATCTATTAACTGTAAAACTTGCCAGTCTGCTTGTTATATTATCTGTGGTTGAAACATCACCTATCCATGAACTATCCGTTATCATATTTTTTTCAGGATTTAACCTCATATTATTTAGTATTTCATTTTCTAAGCCCTTAAATTGTGGTTTGTCAGACGAAAATGAAAGTCTTGTACCATCTATCAATAAGTACTCATCTTCGTATATTGAGCGGTATATTTGCTGAACATGAATGTTATTCTCCCAATATGGCTTTGTTGTTTCTTTAAGCTTATTAAATGACAGAGTCACCAATACGTTCACATTCGTTTCTTCATCATAATACAGTACATCAATTGTTGATAGCGGTTCAGGCTTTGATACTTGTAATCCATAATCATACTCAACTTTATGGCTTGCAGTCCTGCCTGTTACCTTTCGTTCAGTATATATTATTTCTTTTAAGCTTATTTCACCTATATATCCATCTTCATTGATTTCAATGGCATCTTCAAAAAGAGTACCATCTTGTTCTGCTAGCCCTTCTATTATAATTTCATTTATAAAAACTTTGGTTTCTATAGAATAGATTGTTTCATTTTTTATAATTTCATAATCTATGTTTTTTCTTGTATAGATAATTCCTTCATCATCTATTTCCAGCGGCGCATCATAATTACAGTTTATATTTGTTGTTGTGAACTCATATTCTTTTATAACAGTTTTTACTTGGTCATCAGCATGTGCTGTAGTTGTGAGTATAAAAATAAAGGCTACTAGAAGTAGCGTGATTTTTCTCATATTAATTCTCCTTATTATTTGTTGATGTATATTAGCTCAAGTAGTATATTTCTCGTTTGTTCATTAATAATCGCAGTCAGTCCTATACTTGATAATGTAAATAGTACTACATAAATAATCCCTCTGAAAACACTGCCTACTCCATGAAATATAGTAGCCAATATGTTTTCTTTCTGATCCTGGTTTATTACAATTACTTTTTCATTTTGCTCATGTAATGAATTCTGCTCTTGCATCTCGTTTACATATTTCTTGTAAAATCCATTCTTAATAGTACCTTGTTTCTTTTTCATCTCTTGAGTCTCCTTAGAAAGCTAGTCTTCTGTATGCTTTCATCTCTTTCATGGATATAATCCTTAAACATCTGCTTATATATCACTCGATTAGTAAATCCATCGATCATATCTGGTGCATATTCAGCAAAATAACTATTATCTTTATATTTATCCATCAGATTCATTACTTCTTTTTTCATGTCCTCTGGTGTGAAGCTAAATATGAAAGAAACATCTACATAGTCCTGCATACTTTTAAATATTGGCATGATACACGAAGCTTCCCATGAGTTTGAGCCCACACATACGATCTTAATATCTTTTGTTAGAAACTGCTGTTTATCTAACTCTTCAAATAGTCCGTTATCATACACTAGAAAGTCATAACCACCTTTTAATATGCTTGGCATATTAAACTCAGAAAAGATATCTAGCCCATTGTATGTGACTGAGTTATCATCATTTGTTTGTACGTTATAGAAATCAGTTAAGGTTTCCATATGTCCGTGACCATTATCTTCTATATAACAAGCGCGATAATCATTTTGATTAAAGAATTTCGCAATATGCAATGCTTGTGTTGTAGTACCGATACGATGCAATGCACCGCAAACACCAATACTGACGGTTTGTTTTATTGATTGCTTTTGTACAATAACTTTAGAAGACTTGGATGTCCCAGTGCTTTGCACACGATATTTTATTGCATCCTTATACTGCATACCTTCATAGATTATGCAATTTGATATTTCCTCCTGTAATTGTATTGTTTTCATTGCTGTGATCATGTTATATATTCCTTCAGCGAACAATCTGCCAAGCAAAGGATTGTTGTTATCATAACCAATAGCCAAAATAATTATCCTTATATCATACATGCTTTTGATGCCCACTATTGTATTAATGATTTCATCATCGGTATCTTTAAGACTTGATAAATCTACCGCAAAATACTGATAACAATTCATATTACTAATATCTTGGATTACAAATTGGTTAAGGCTGAACTCACCATTTAATTGTTTTATCACAATAGAATTATCAGCACATGATTTATCAAACAGACCAATATTTTGATTTGAACTCATGTATAGTAGGAGCATTATTCATCCTCCGTAAAGCTATAATCATATGTAACCTCTTCGTCCGGTATATGAGCTTCATTTGTGGTTTCAGGTAATGGATTTTTATTAGGGAATATGTCAAAATCTTTTTTATGATATCCTTTTACCAGAAGCACTATTCCTACTATTAGTACCACTAGATAGATTAATATCTCTATCATGTTTTTTTGCTTATTCATGGATTGCCCTCACTTTCTGTTAGTAATATAACCGGCCGTCGCAAATATTTAAATGTTGGTGAAAAAGGAGTAATTACTACGCCATTACTACTTGATGAACAATGTGCAACCAGTGGTTTGTCCTCAGTATCAAAGCCTACAACTATTCCAACATGATTTATTCCAGAACCAGGAATTGTACGGAATGCCAAGTCCCCTATTTTAGCCGTCATCATAGTAATTGGTACGGAATAATCCCATTGTGTGTGTGTCCCACAACCAAAATAGTTTGATATCACATCCTTTGAAAATCCAGCGTTTATGAATACCCAAGATGTATATCCGCTGCAATCAAGTCCATATGGTCTATAGGTGCCCGTTGTTGCACTTCCCGAGCTTGTTACAAGTCTATCTTTTCCCCACTCGGGATTTATGCCTATATTTTTATACTTTCCTCCCCAGAAATAACTCACTTTGCCTATGAGCAATTTTGCTGTTGTCGGTATATTTACCGCTTTAAGATATATACCTGATGGAATGTCTGATAATATCTCTGCAATCTCTTCCACAGAAAGTGTTGCAACATTTCCTCCTATATTTGAAAGCAGAGCAGCATATTCACCGCTCATCATTTCTTCCAATACCAATATTTGATTCGCGCTAAAATTATACTCAGAGAGTACATCTTCATATGAAAGGCATGTAATATAGACATGCTTAATTCTGTATGGCTCCGGAGTAGGTGTTATTGTAGGTGTAACTTTAATAGCGCTTGACGGTTTAGGTGTATATTTAGGAGTATTCGTGGGTTTTGGTACCATTGTCGGTGTTGGAATCGGAAGCGGATATTCTTCGTCATTCCATTCTATGATTTTTATCTCGGAAGATATTTCGTTCATATTCCAATACAAATCCTGCAACTCTTCAACCTGTGTTCCTGTAAGGCTTGCAACCTGCTGTGCATCTTGAGTTTCTATCATATTATTATCAATTGAAAAGAGGGCTAGCACATGACCTGAATTGTCAATCGCTTCGCCCTCACTACACATGTAGATTACTTGCACTTCGTTTATATCGCTCCCCACATCTTTTTCAGCTTGAATCTTCCCTATCAATTCATTGTGCAGCTCATACATGATCTCAATCACTGGTATTCCTGCATCATCTACTGTTTCAGCTGTTGTGCCAAAAAGTATCGCAAATGGTGAAGATATTATAATCAGAATTAATACTAATGGGATTGATAAGACAATTAATATTTTTTGCCTTGTTTTTTTATCAGTCAGAATCTTTTTAGCGACTGCTATTATCGCTTTTGCTGTGGCTGGATCTATTGCCATGTCAAAAAAACCTCCTAAACATCAAAAAAGCGCATGCTATACTGCATACGCTTTAAATCAATTATAATATTTGTTGATTTTACCTTTTTACTAAAAAATTATTTATTATTATTGCAAGCTATCAATTCAAATACTCACTCATAATACTGTATAATTCAGGGCATTCGTACCAAAAATATCCCTCTACTATTATCGTAGGCTCTGTTATTAGCCATTCAAGTTCTTCCCCTTCTCTTGCAACTAGGTACTTCATTTTAATGTACATCTCGCCGCTTTTTGTATGTAATATCAAGTCCGCATCCTCACGGCATTTATAAGGGCTTGTGGGCGAAGAGTTATTTATAATTGCATCTTTTATTTCGGAAATAAGCTTTTTATCAGTTATTTTAAGCTCACTCAGACGCCCATTTACAGGATAGTCCTTCTTATCATGTTCTTTTACATAAAACAATGAAATATATTCAATTTCAGATATATCCTCAAGGATAAACTTTTTAACATTGCTATCAATCGAATTAATATACTCCCTATACAGTTTTTGATTGTCGATTTTGATAGCATAATGATTATTATAAAATTTGGATCTTAGATATATAGATGTATCGTCTGCAGCAATATCTATTTTATAACCATCATATGTTGCATCCACAATAAACTCTGCATTTATTATTACATCAGAAGAAACAACACTTGCAGCAGGAGATGATGAGTCCATATTGTAAATCTCAATTTTCGAAAGTATTTGATTTAACTGCTCAATAGTAAAATCCACTTCTTGATATGCGTTTATTTCTAAAAAGTCATTACCCCAGTGTTCTAGCTTGAACTGCTCTGAGGAGATATAATACCTGCCTGATTTTATCTCAATTGGAATATCAGTTTTACTTTTTAGTAACATTTCATCAAAATGTTCAAGTACTTCATTATCTGACAAATTATCCGAATTGTTTGATTTAGATTTTTTAGGATAACTATCTAATATCACCAATATATCTTCTATAACTTTCTCATCTTCTCTTGTTTCCCAATTATTATTTAAACCTACAGAATATCCATCTTCATTATCATAAATATCAATAAAGTATTTTTTATTACCATCTGTAATACTTGTTTGATATAAAAGTTCTACGCCATTTACTACACCGTTTTCAGGAGCATGGAAAAAAATCATATTAGTCAACTCTATTAAATTACTACTAATAAGTTCATCAAAAGATGCATCTAGAAGTACTCCTTCTTTAACATCAATAACTTCAATATCACTTATATTCTCCATAAAATCTGAGCCAACAATTTCACTAAAGCTCCCTGATTCAATATATTCAGTTCTAGTCTCTGTTACGCTTGCCGTTGCCTTAAGTTGAGTTTGTTGTGGTGTTATATTTGGGGAAATTTCTAACGATTCAATCTGTGATGTTTCTGAAACATCATTTTCTTGTGTCAATTCCTCAATAGTAATTTCCCCCAATTTATCTTGACACCCTGATATGCAAAAAGATAGGATAACTACACTGCATATTAATAATAACCCATGCGTGAAAAAACTATTTTTAACTAATTGTAATTTATTCATTCTAACTCCTTTCAATCACATCTTCATTAATCTAAAATTTAGGCTTCACAATTTATTATTTTTATACACAAGCACCGTTCCATAATAGTGCTTGTGTATGTCCTTTTCTTTATTTCACTTTACTAATTATTTTTCCACTATACCTTTGTCAGAGATATGAAATACTTGACCATTATCAAGTACGAACTCCCAAACTGGAGCATACATATCTTTCGAGTCCATCAGCGCATTACTATATACTAGTTGTGCTATTTCTATCACAGCTTCACTTTCTAAATCAATATCTGGATTTTCCTTCTGATATTTTGTTAAAGTAATTAATGCTTCTTCATAGCTTATTAAACTTGAAACAGATTTTGTGCTTTGATAGGACGATTGATTGTAATATACTTTTTCCATTCCTTGAGAATTAACTCTCACCCGTAAGAACTCATTATTGCAATATGGACTAATAGGTAATTTGTTAATAACATATGCATATGTAAGTGCCTGAGATACAGTTTTTTGATTTAAGGAATCTCCTGTTTCTAAATCAATATCACATACAGTTCTTTTTACTTTTTCATACAAAGCAAGTTTATTGATGTCAAAATATTTCTTTACATATTCTTCGATTTGAGTGTAATATTCTAAACCTTCTTTTGACATTTCAATTTCTTTATTATCGGTATCATAAAACAATATGAGTTGTTCTATATTACTTTTGTCTAAAGCATATTGATTAATATCATTTACTTTTAGTGCATCGTAATCATTCTTGAGAATTTCACTTTTCACATTGTTTACTACTTCATTGTTATCAATTCTTTGAATAATAGGATACAAAGTGTCCGAAAGCTGCACAATATTGTTTGATTCATTTTTTATACTACTCATATTTATACTATAAGAATCCACTGTGTTGTTGGATAGTGAAATCAATGAGGATTTCGAGAGACCTACCTGAATTGGTATTGAATTGTATTCAGTATACATAATTGTAGGAGAAATCCCTGTATTTATTGTTGGCGATGAAGCACCATTAAATCCCCACGGTTTTGCATTAACTGCACTAGCATGATATAAAGCACCTGGATCTCTACTTATCAAGCCAGCATCATCGTTTGCTTCTAGCCATGCTTCTATAAAACTAAAAGAACTATTATCCATATATGGTGTAGAACTATATAGCATGTATTCTACTACATTATCGTCTGCTGGGCTTGATGGCCCAGATTGAGCATAGCCTACAATATTGTTTACCGGATTTGTGCTTCCCAACATTGCCCTTGCCCACCATAGTCTGTCATTATCATAGCTCGTACTCATCTGATAGCAGGCTGCCAAAGTAACAAATCTTAAACCTAAACTACTATTCCATTTTACAGTGCTATTAAACG
Source organism: Christensenellaceae bacterium (assembly GCA_963675575.1). Lineage (GTDB taxonomy): Bacteria > Bacillota > Clostridia > Christensenellales > UMGS416 > JAGLOK01. The sequence continues at coordinate 489,679 of OY776378.1, read as the reverse complement.
ATGAGGAACTAGGTATATTTAGTTTATCCTTCCAATTAAACCATTGTCCATTACTTGCTCCTTCATAATTGTATCCATAAGACAGTAGGTTATATCTGCTTCCATGACCAGACCAATAAAGAACATCATATTCACCAGCTTGAATCAATCTATCTGGGTTGCTATCTTGATACTCATAATAGGCATCTTGGTAATTATGGGGAGATTCTGCAAATTCACTAACATATACTTCCGCATCATCAGCACTATAGTTTCCACCGTAAACACCGATTACTTCTCTAGTTGTATATGTTGATGATTCATCATAAGTAATTGTCATTCTTGGGCGTTTATAACTTAACGAGTAATCCGAAGAATACCAAGTGGTCCATACGTTATAATTATTTTCAACATCATCTTTTATAAGGAATCCGCAATAAGTGTTTGAACCATTTGTGCATGATGAAACCATATCAGTTACGTCAATATTACACCAATCATTTGCATAATAAGCTCCTACACTACTTCTATCTGTCAAAGCTGTTGAACTTAAACTAACAGAAGAAGGAACATTATTCCAATATATCGCAGATGAGCCTGGCCAGCTAGAGGTCAATCTAAAAGCTCTTACATTTGTTGACCCTTCACGAGAATTCTCTAATAATGATATTGTTGCATTCTCTATAGTATTGTTATATACAACACTTGGGACTACAAAATATACATATATTCTCCTTTTTTCGTAATATATTGTTTCGTCTCTACCTGTTCTTAACTTTTCATCCAGGTAATATCTAGTAGTAGGTCTAGAACTGCTTACAAACGTATCATAAGTACTAGCTGAACCTGTTATTACAACAGTAGGATCAACATATACTGGATACACTGTATCTTTATCAGTAAGAAATGAATTGTCTATAGTTAGAGTTAATTCATACTTTCCTTCAGATATTTCAGCTAATCCCATTACAATTTTATTGCTATAGTTACCATTACAATCTTCCATAAATAAATTGTCAGTGTGGAATATTGTTTCATTTGTTTTATTGTCATTATAATATAGTGTATTATCTTTCAATAAAAGTGATACCCCAGATACCTCAATATCAAATTTGTACTCATTAGTATTTGGAATATCTTCTAAAACTAGATATTCTTTTAGATAATCTTCTCTTATTTCATAAGCTAAACTTACATTATTATAAGCGTTTTCATATAGTACTGCTGTTGGATTGTCTGCGAATTTCTCATAACTTCCAGATTCACGATTTGTAATATTATTACCTTTGGTAGCCTTCATATCCTTAGTATCACAAATCATAGACATATCAATAGAATATTCATCTTTTTCTATTCTCACCATTGATTCTGAAGAACCTTTATCACCAAAAAAAACTTGCCAATCATTACTAGTATTTTTTAAAGAATATCCATTATTTTTTAAGGAATCTATATTCTTTGCCTCAATGTTTATTTCCTGATAATTTTCTCTATTATCTTTATAGTGAATTCTATTAGAAAATATTTCACATTGTTTTAATCCATTAGAAAGTAGATAAGTTTTACTAAAGTCAGTTCTTTCCTCTGTAATTTCTTTCACTATAGTTGCTGTTTCTGTATTGTCTGATGTAGCAAAAGTCGTTGTTTGTATACTAAGTAACAAACTACATACTACAGCTACTATTATTATTTTTTTAATTTTTAACATTTCAAAAATCCTTTCAATATAGATATTTGAGCCATTTCATGATATAATTTTTGTGTCCTTACTCTGCCGTTCATCGCTGACTCAAGGCGATAGGTTCGCGCCTAGGTTTTGTAAGGACTTTTTATTCTTTCATTAAGCATCACCACCTTTGCAAATTTTTCTTATAACAGCTTTTCTTATACCTAAAGCAAAGCTGACTAAGTCTAAACAAATATTCTGTTTTTATTCCCCTACCTCAAAGTAAAATCTATCTGTAAATATGCTTATATGTGCTACTCATAATATATATGTTATTCTTTCTTAACCGAATTGTAACATAACGGGTCTCTAATTGTCAATATTTATTTTTATTTACTTTTTATTGCTGACTGTTTTACTCCTATATCTATTCTGCACAACAAAGCACACACTTAAGTCAGCATGTGCTTTGTTGTGAATTTATATTTTTCCGTTACCTTTTTCTTCGCAATCCTTTTAGTCTTCCTTTTGGTGTACCCTCCCAAAGAATCAGGAATATGCTCAAAGCAAGTATGCCTATTCCCATTGGAAGCATTACGGGCGCAAAACTTCTCCATGCAGTAATCATCATTGCGCCAAGGAAAATAAACACTATATACAATCTAAACAGCCATTTATTCATTTTATATACTCCAATCATTTTGATATTTTTATCATATAAGCTTTAAATATGTATTGCAAATTTGAGCACGTTTTTTTATCTACCGCCACCTCTGCCAATCAAGGCCATCTTATATTCCGGCACAAGAAACCAAATATGAAGTCGTTTTGAGCCTATCATGCAAAGCGCATGTCCTCGTCTTTTAGAATATACAAGCTCCTGCTCACTGTCGGTTAAGTGATACAATGTAATAATGTCTTCTAAATCCCTTCCATCACAACCCATGATTATCTTATATGACGGCATATCAAGCAGCGGCTGGCCATACATACGAACCGATGGATCAAGAAAATCAACAAGGCTGTGTGATATGATAGCGATTCCGGATTCATATTTTCTGGCACGCTTGGCCACATTCCTTAAAAAGACAAGTGATTGTGGTACATTCGGGTCAATCATAAGATATGCTTCATCTGCGATTAATAATACTTTCTCCGTCCTGTCTCGGCTCATCTGCTCCCAGGCCCAGCCAAGGATATTGAAATATTGTGTTCTCTTTATCTTGTCTTCAGTATTCTGCAAATCATGTGTATCAAGGCAGATAACTTTTGAGTTCGCTTTAAGTGTAGTTGTACCATTCCAAAGGAAAGAATCACTGCCGACAGCAATATCTCGAAGCAATGCAGATAGGATTTCATATTCTATTTTATTCTTATTCATCTTTGCTTTCTTATTAATGAGTTCAAATAAGTGAGTAAATGTCGGGAAATCTTCACTTGAAAGTTTTGATACATCTGTATCCCATATAATATCGAAGCTGGTATAAAGCTCAATCAAACAATCCTTAAGCAATGCTTTTTGAATATCTGTAAGTGTAGGTAAATATAGATTAAAGAATATATCCAATGTCTTCATGTGCAGTGCTAAGTCACCCATACCGTTACCTTCATCTGTATATAGCTTGTCCTGCTCATCATCGTCATCTGTCGGTGCAGGTTTTACTTGCAAAGGATTAACCCTTCCACCTGTGCCACCGCCGCAATTTATCCAATCACCGTTCAGATTGTGACAAAGGTCTTTATATTCGCGCTCAGGGTCGCAAATTATAATTTTCGTACCCATCATATACTCTGATAGTATGATATTCTTGATTGTTGTCGACTTGCCTTGTCCTGAATGACCTAGTATTACAATATTCGAGTTTGTTCTATCCCCGCCACGTTTCCATAAATCAAGTACGATCATTCCACCATGAGCATCCATTGCAAACCACATACCCTCGCCGTCATTATACCCACTGCTAGCAAAAGGAAATCCACCTACGAAAGTAGATAATGGTACTATACGTTGTGTGACTTCTATTATCTGCTGCTGTGGCACATGATAAGGTGATAACATTTTGAATGCTTCCTTCTGCAGATTAGGTAACGGTCTTATCTTACATCTGATAGAAGAGTACAGACCCTCAATACGTCTGCAAAGTTTCTCAAATCGCTTGTTGTCATTATCAATAGGCATCACTAGGTTTGTCATATGCCCTACTGTTTCTCCATTTTGATCTATCTGTGTCAGTATTCTTTCACCATCTTCAACACCACGCTCTGCTCTTTTTTGTGTCAGTGGGTCACGGGTTGATTCCACAATACTTCTGTTTTGCATAATATTCTTTGAAATGCTTTCAACAAGTAATGTATTATCAGCCGGAATGAATGTTTGTGAAATAATCGTTCCCGGAGTGTTTGATACTTTAGATAGCCAACCCACATCAACAGTTGGTGGGTATTTTATAACCCCATATATCTTGCCTGTAAATTCGCCAATATTGATTTGTGTTCTTTTGAACTCTAAGCCCATCGGAGTAACTATATTAAGTAGTGCCGGATTAACCGGATTCTGGTTTTGTTTAGTTCTTTTCATTATCTTCCTCCAATAATAGGTATAGTCGCAGTAAACTCATTATCTTCTACATCCAAGTGCCCACTTTGCGGATGAGCAAACAGTTTTACAAGATGATATATCTGATTCTGATTAAGAACATCAGCGCTCACTCCACATGACTGGAACTTATATGCAAGCTCTGTTGATCTGCGCTTTAGTACAAGTTCATTATCATCGGTTAATCGCTCCCAAATGATTACAAAAAACTGTCTTTCAATAATCTCACCGGATAGTGCAAAGCTTGCAATCTGGTTTATCTCTTCATTGATTAGTCTTCGCCTTATATTATCCGATGTATCATTTAGTACATCATAAAGTGAGTTCTTTAATTTGCTCATATCTACCACTTGCGAAATAGCGAAGAACTGAAAAGGTTTTGTTTCGCTTGATAGTTCTGCTGTCAGTGTATTTATCAATATCTTCTTTTCATTCTGGGATAGCAAATCAATACTTATCGGCTGTAGTCTTATATATGAAAAGATATAATTATCTCTCGTATACAAAAGACTGCCTTTTATATCCTTGATATTTACAAAGTCATTAGCAGTTGCCTTTTCAGGGCTTGTTTTTATGTCGTTATTACCGAATAATTTTCTGAGATAGTTGATTATTGCTTTCAGCATCAAAACTCACCCCATTCCTTCATGTATTTATATTTATACTTCTGCTGCTCTCGTGCAAAACGTAACATGTTCTTTAATTGATCTACAACAGATTGATTGTTTTTGTCTTTTGTTACACACATTACACTGCCTGCAATGCCTACAAGGATAAATACAATCAGAAATGATACACTTTGATTTATACTGAATATTAAAAAAGCTACTGATAATATGATCACTGTAGCAAGTAGTGTTTGTAATATTTCAGCTTTTCCGAATCCCTCGAATATCTCACTTCGTGTTTTGACATTGTTGGGTATATATAATGTCATTTTCATATTGTTCTGTTCCATAAACTCTCCTTCACCCATAATATTTCATGATTAAGTCTTTTATCTGCCACACGCTTTCTGCGATTATATAAAATATAATCACATGCTTTGCTCTTTTTTTATACATCACTGCATCTTCATCTGCTGAACCCAGTCTGAAAAGACAGTAAGCAAGTCGAAAGGTAGCACCTGTTCGTATTAACCAGATAACTACTTTTGATACTTCATCTATTATTTGCATTTTACACCTACTTCTTTATCATTGATTTCGCCATACTGTATATTCGTGATGTGTAGTATATCTTGTTCATCATTCCGCCACCGCCGCTTCCACCCATAAGTATGAACTCCGATAAGAACTTAGGTGCTTTGAGTGCTAATGACATACATGCAATCGCCCAGAATATTTTTGAGTTGAGCATCATACCGACACCCAGCTTGCACAAAGTCAGTTGAACAATTACAGCCAGTGTTGACTGGAAGAATTTCTTCATGTATGGTCCAAAAACTCCTTTATCATTATCTATAAGCCCTACACATGCAAAGGGCATACCAATTCTCAGTATCAATATCTCAATACCTCTTGTAAGGAACTGAATGTAAAGTACAAAGAAAAGCACAAAAAAGATAAGTGATATCAGTCCTGTGAATATACCAGCAGATGCTATTGCCGTTATTGTTGTTGTGAAATCTATTGATGTGCCTGCGCCTATCGCTATAAGCAATTGATCGGTAAGTTCTGTCACCACATCAGCGAGTAGTTTATACAGCGTTGGAAAGCATATCGCTACAACCATCGCACGCAAAAAGTTGGTTAATAATGAAAGAGGGTCTGCATCTGCATCCCCATCCATCCAACCTACATATATATCAAATCCTTTCTTCAAGAATTTCAATACAATTACTGATATCCCGAATGAGAAAAATATATCATAAACACTACTAAACCAATTAGTGCCTGTTGAAGCTGACATATAGTTTTCTGCGTGCAGTGCTATAGGGATTATGCTCTCTAAAATGTTGTCAATGAATGGTAGTGCTGCTGTTAGGATTACTCCTATGAGTATTGTTATTACTATTGCCAAGTGTGTACCTCCTTTTATTTTGGGTATAAAAAAATCCTTGTTATTAGCAAGGATTTTGTAAATTTAATATGTGGTAAATAATAAAAGTGTTTAACTGTCTTCTATTTTATTTCATGGTTGAACAAATGCTGATTATTGCTATAATTACTATTTAAACTTTATCCAAACTCATACGAATTGTGCTCATAATGTAGACTTGCTGCAAATAAAACTAAAGAATTATCTATTGATAATGTGCAGCAGTATAAATATCCAAATTAACCCTTGACTGTGTTGTTACAACATACCTTATAATCAATATGAGGTGAGAAACATGAATATAAATATAGAATATAAACAACATTTTAAAAAATACGCAAATCCTATGATAATAAGATCCGTATTTAGTAGTTTAATGTATACAGCAGATAAACTAATAGCAGCATTATTCATCGGTGCTTCAGCTCTTGTTGCTACGACTCTGGTAAGCCCATTTATGTTTTTAATAATCGCGCTTTCATCCTTTTTCATTAGTGGTTTAGGTGCATACGTTGGCTTGCTTATCGGTAGACAAAAGATAGAAAAGGCGAATCGTGCATCTAGCGGTATATTAGTTGTCATGGGATTGCTAGGAATTGCTATGATGCTGCCCTCTGTAATATTTACAGAGCAAATTGCACATTTTCTTGGTGCAAGAGGAGAATATTTCAAATTATCTGTTGACTATTTCAGAATATTTTCCTTAGCATTTCCACTTTTATTGCTAGGAAAAGGCTTAGATGTACTAATCTTAAATGATGGTAGTCCTAGATATAGCTTTGTTTTAAACATCGTAACAACTGTAATGAATCTTGTACTAAATCTCATCGCTGTTGCTGTTTTAGGATGGGGAATCAAAGGGTTAGCTATAGCTACAGTCATTAGCTCAGGCATAGAGCTACTTGGTGGTGTATGGTATTTCTTAAAAAAGAGCAAGATACTTCATCTTACAAAACCTTCATTTCATATACCAACGTTCCTACGCATTGCATACAATGGATTTAGTGATTTTACTATGATGATTGTTGAAGCAATTATGGTTTATGTCATCAATATTGCCTTTGTAAAGTTCCTAACACCTGCGCATTTTGAAGCATATGCTACAGTTAGCATTGTAATAACATTGTTCTATAGTATCTACATGGGTGCAACGATGGGTCTTCAACCTATACTATCACAGATGATGGGTAAAGGAGAGTTTAAGGGATTAAAGCAGCTCATAAACTACTCCATAAAAAAAGCCCTTCTCTATGGAGTGATTGCTTATTTGATGCTCATACCACTGATTAAGCCCATTCTACGATTATTTATTGATAATCCTTCCACAATAGATCTTGGATTCTTCTTCTACATAACACTGGGTGCTGCAACACTATTTTCAAACTTCCCCTTGCAGGCAACGATCTTCTTTACAGCTATTAACAGACCAATGGAGTCTGCTATAATCTCAGCAGTTAGAACTTTGGTTTTAATACCACCACTAGTGTATCTGCTTATCATTGGGATTGGCGCAGGTGGTGTAGCATTAGGATTTGTTATAGCGGATATATTGATAATGATAGGTCTATGGATGTATATGAGTAAGATCGATTTATCCAAATTGAAAGTATCTGATTAAGTGGCTTCACTTGTACCCAATGTACATATATGTAATACTAGAATTAGCGAAAGATCAGTAAAATCCTAAAGAAAGCGAGACCTATGATTATGAGAACAAAATTAATTAAAAGCGAAGTAATTCAACTCTTTAATACAACTAAAGAAACTCTTCGCCATTATGAACAAATGGGTATTCTCAAACCTGAAGTTACAGAGAATAATTATAGGTTTTACGACTTTAAGGATTTAGAAAAACTACGTAAAATATTCCTGCTTAAAGACTTGGATATTTCACTTGAGGAAATTATTAAACTCGATGGTGGACAAATAAAAGAAGCAGAATATATCGAGCTCTTAAAAGAACATCATATTACCTTGCAAAAAAAGATTCACAGACTTCAAGCAATACAAGAGAACCTTCAACAGCTAGTAAATATTCATGATAGTAGTGACAATCATCTTTCTTTTCAGATTCGTAAACAGAAAAAGAGGCTCTTTTATATTTTTGGTTCTTTTGGTGAAGATGATATGGTATCCCCAAAAGCATACTTTGATAAGTATACCAACCTTATAAAAGATGAGAATTATTCTGAGAGAACCTTGCTTATGCTTTATCCTTATGATGCTTTAGGTAGTGGTGAATCTATAGAGTCAAGACAATGCATGGAGCTTAATAAGCAAGCAGAAGAGCTGCTTAACAGCCGTCCTGAAAGCAAATACGTTTTACCTGCAGGCTCATATCTATCTGTATTTTATCCGTTCACTCAAGGTAGCGAGGATACCTTACCTGCACTAAAAAAAGAAATAGAAAAATACCTAGAAGCAAATAATCTAAATAGAATTAGTACTATGGTACTAGAACTAGAGCACCCTGAGCTATCGATGTTTATAGATACTCAAACATCTGTATACGAACTGCAACTTCATATTAAAAAGGAGTGAAATACTATGAAAAAAGATTCAATACAAATGTATGAAGACTATGTAGGAAACCATTGGAATCGTAGAGAGCTATTTGAAAAATTAATAGAGAAATATGAAATAAGCAGTATTCTCTATCCCGGTAGTTACATTCATATAACACCATCTTTGTTGATACCCAAAGTAACCTATGTTGATATGGATAAGAAAGCAAAAGCTTTTTTTAAAGATGAAAAAGTGTATGCATATATTGAAAAACATAAAACTTATAAAGAAAATAACCAAGCATCATTTTTTCCTGCAGACTACAGCACTGAGTTTGAAGACACAAGTAATCAATATGACTTATTGATTTCTCAATACGCAGGATTCATATCACAATCATGCAAAAGATACTTAAAGTTTGGAGGCATATTGGTTGCAAACAACAGTCATGGTGATGCAGGTATTGCGCACCTTGATGGAGACTATGAGCTAATATCTGTTGCCAATCAACGAGGGGACAAATGGACTATCAGTGAAAAAAATATCGATGCCTATTTTATACCTAAAAAAGATATAGAAATCACAAAAGCATATCTTCAAAATCTTGGACGAGGCCTAGGCTATAAAAAAGCTGCGAACGCCTATGTTTTTAGAAGAATCTAAATATTGTTAAAGATTCTATAATTATTATATGGATAGTATCAGGTTCTCAAATACCCTGTTAACCCCTCCATTATTGCTATAATTGAAGCTTACCAGTGTGCTCATAATGTAGACTTGTCTAGAAATAAGAAATGCATATTCTATGGATAATTGAAGGTTAAAAACCGCAACCGTATAATTGTTTCTGAGTTTGAACCTTAAAGCTCCAATCAATTATCCATTTAGTTTTAGACGCAACATATTCCATGACGCCTTTTGTAGTGTTAAAGAAATTGTTTGATTAGCTATAGTAAAGCTATTGCATTGTGTCGGTTGCACAAGTTTATTTTCAGCTGTGTTTACACAACTGAGATCATAGCCACTTAGTGTTACCCATTCTATTACACCTTCAAAAGAAAATTGCGCTAATGATACATTGCAAGATATATCTTCTTCTAGATTCTTGTTAACTATAAATAAAGTCACTTCATCTACTTTTTCAGAAAGCACAGCAGTACAATCTATATAGGGAATATCATCGTCTTTGCAGCAGGCATAAACCGGAGATTCCAAATCTACTTTTATAGCCTTTCCTCGACCGTATTGGGAAGTATATAAAAATGGGTAGTACGTGGTCTGTACCCATGCACGTCCACCTGGCTCAGTCATTATTGGAGCAATAGTATTAACGAGCTGCGCAAAGCAGGCTATTTTTACGATATCTGAGTTATTAATAAGCGTTATGAGCATACTACCTACTAATAAAGCATCTGCAAAATCATAAAGTTCCTCTTCTATGGGACGCGCCTCTATCCATTTCTCTGGCTCTTTGTTATCTTTTTTATAGTGATACCAAACATTCCATTCATCAAATGATAACATTATATCTTTATCAGAACCTTTTTCTGCTTTGATTTCATTACATATCGCTGCGACTTCCTTTATAAAACGATCCATACATATGTTGCTTGCAAGAAATGAAAATACGTCATTATCATTATTCATATAATATGAATGCAGGGAAAGATAATCAACATGCTCATAAGTATGCCTTAGAACGGTGCGCTCCCATTCTCCGAATGTAGGCATTTCCCGAAAGGAACTGCCACATACAACCAGTTCTATTGTGGGATCGAGCCATTTCATCATCTTCGCCGTTTCACAAGCTAAGCGTCCATACTCCTCTGCAGTTTTTGAGCATATTTGCCAGGGACCATCCATTTCATTACCTAAACACCATAGCTTAATATTGTGGGGAGCAGGATAACCATGAGCAATTCTCAGGTTACTATAATATGTACCCCCTTTAAAGTTACAGTATTCTAATAGATTTGCTGCGTCCTGAGCACCACGTGTTCCCAAATTTACCGCCATCATTCCATCTGCGTTAACTTGCTTGAGAAAATCCATAAATTCGTTTGTGCCTACTTGATTGGTTTCTTTTGCAAACCACGCAAGCTCCGGACGTATAGGACGTTTATCTTTTGGGCCTACACCATCTTCCCACCTATATCCGGAAACAAAGTTACCCCCAGGATAACGTATTAACGGAATATTCAGAGGATTAATCAGGTCGATAACATCTTGCCTGAAACCATTTTTATTCGCCAAAACATGATCCGGTTCATATATACCGGTATAAACAGCGCGTCCCATATGTTCTATGAATGAGCCATAGAGACGTTCATCAATGGTGGCTATTATATCGTTGATATTAATCTTGATTTCAGCATTTAGTTTCATTTTCATCCTCGTTTATTAATAAATAAGTTAATATTAAATGTAATACTTCTGATATTGTATTTCAGCATTAAGAAATTATTGAAAATATGTTTTTTCAACTCTTTCCTTACTACAAGCAGTGGATATTATACGTTAAATGAAATTCGGTTATTTTACTGGATGTAGAGTAATAGAATTACTCTACATCCATACTATAAGGACCTCCAATAAAGTTTTATGAGACTACGCTTCCTTACTGAAATTTACTTCTTCAAGATCGAAGTCCTTGGTTTCTTTAACATTAATTATAAATATTATTGTTGCAATGGTTACAACTACTCCTCCATAGATACTACACAAAAGACCAAGATCAACATATTTCAACATAACTGCAATAAATATTGCTGAAACAGCCGCGCTCACTACCTGTATTAGTCCTGAAGCAGCTATAACAGAGCTTCTAATTTCAGTAGGTGAGGACTCTGCAAGGGAAATCCCAAGAGTATCACCAAAAGTCCAGTAGCCACCTATTGCGAAACCAAATGCTAATCCAACAATGTATGCATTCGCATCGGCTTTGGCTAAGGCTACAAAGGCAATCAAACTGACAACTGCAATTACTCCATATATGACTGCTCCTTTTTTTCTTCCGATTTTATCACTTATCCAACCTGCAATAAGTGTTATGAATGCTCCTGTGAACGGGAATGCAAAAATTGCTTTTGTTACATTTTCTGTAGACATACCGCTTGTTGTCATAATTGACTCATAGTATCCGAAAAACGCCATAACTGCCATGAATGAGAATATACTTGTTATAATGATTGAACGTGGTTGCTTGTTCCTAAATATATATCTAAATGCTGTGGGTATTTTTGCTGCTGATTTAGACTTATTCTTCTTTTTGGTAGTAATTCTTTTATCATTGGGGGTTTTAAGAGTTTCGATTCTTCCATCAAGGAAAGTATCTGTTTCGCGCATAAATATAATTGCAAGTATAACCAAGGCTATACCGGCAATAAGCGGAATCGTAAATACATTTCGCCATTGTAAAACTCCATTTATGGTATTGGCTCCCCTAGCAAGTGATATAAATACTACACCAAATATCGCAATAAATTTCGTTCCTGCATACCATGTAGCTCGCTTTTTCTGTGGGGCACATTCCAGAACATAAACAACCTGCACATCCGTTGCTACAAAGAATGCAATTATTGCTCTACCGATAATATGCCAAGTTAAGCCTTTTGCAACAAATAGTATGAACATACCAACTGTCATTCCGATTATACTTATAAGCAAAATAGGCTTTCTGCCATATCTGTCACTCTGCGCCTTAAACAACGTTGCAAATATAGCAAGAATAATAAATGCTGTAGCTATCAATGAGTATTGTGACAAACCATCAGCAAAGCTCATACCCATTCCGTTAACGTAAAATTCATTTACTATTGCACTTTGCAATGCTGCTGGTGCATCAGTTACATATCCATCAAGAATATGTGTTAACGCCACAATAATAAACAGAACAGCAAAAAATCCTTTGTATTTTGGTTTTGCTCTCAATTTAATTTTTTGATCTAGTTCTTTATTTTCCCTTTGCTTGTTCTTTTCAATGTTTTTCATGTTACACCTCATAATTTGTTGTTGTTTATACTGATAGTATAATGTTATTTTAATAAAATTTAACTCTGTTTCTAGATTAATTAATTTATAATCACACGAACTCGAGCAAGATTTTTTACCTGAGTATAAATATTGTCTCTGTCACCAGTTCGATTTGCTGCCACGCGGAGCACAGGAAAGTAAGTTCCTGCATTTTTAAATATATGCGTTGCTGTAATCTTCGCTGTAGAGCCTTCATCATCTAAATATTCTATATTGCCTTTATCCTTGTATTCTGCACTACCTTCAAAGTCAAATTCAGCATATGTTATCCTGCCAGATTGTGATGGCACTTCTATCTGTCCTTCAAAGCAAACTATATCACCTTTGCTAAATATACCTTTAGTCTTTCCGTCTGCATATAGTGTCACAACAGGTTGAATCCCTTTCCTTTCGATAGCTCTATCTGGTACTTCTACCTGAGCATTAACTATGGTGTATTCCGTGTTTGGCTGAGGTATAATTCCCTCTTCTACCCAAGAACTCACATCCAATAGCGCTTGATTCAACGCACCTTGATAACTGACTATATGGAGACTGCGCTCAGGATCATAATCGCCACCATGCATTGCATTGTCGTTATACCATAAACGAAAATTATCATCTGTTTTATCGCATAGCTCTTCTGTTATCTTTGTACGATACCAATCTGCCTGCCAAGGAAATGCACTTTCATCAAGCAACGATGCCACAACTATCATTTTTCCATGTATTTTCCCGCTTTGCACAGATCCCGCACCTGAGTAGGCAATAATCGGCCCAATAATGATAGGACGCTGAGGATATATAGGGTCTCCTTTTTCGTCTCGGAATTGGTTCCATGCAGGATAATCATCTCCAGGTACTTGATGACGATGATACGTTTGGATTGCGATATAGTCAGAATTGTCCAAAATCAGTGTATCATCTTCTTTTACATTGTTTAAAATAGCAACGATATCTCCCATGCCGAATGCAGCGCCTATAGTCACTTTGTTTCCTTCTAGTTTCTCTAATGGAAAAGAAATACCTTTTGCTGAACCAGATGTAAAGGTTATTTTTGTTCCATCAATATATGATGCATCTTTAGGGGTATCTTTCAGTTGGATAACTGGCATAAATTCATAGCGATGTGCCAAAGTCTGCCACGCCTCATCAACCCCCATATCCTCAGTATGATAACTTTCCTTCGGAAGATGAAGAGACGTAACAGTCGTCTCGAACCGAAATCTGTCTCGGAGAGCTGACCCATTTGGATCAGAACCAAGATACCCCGGCTTTGTCCAAAAATCCTCATAGTAGGAAGGATCCATCTGATCTATTGCATACAGCAAAACCGGAAGCGCTCCATCTCCTATTTGATTATGAGAAAACCATGCTCTAGGAGGAAAACCTAAACGTGTTGCTTCTTCAAGTGCTGCTTTTTCTTCATCATTTAAAGTCTCAAACATATTGCCGCTTCCACCTGGTTCTATCGCATCAATAATATCAGGAAACTTATTACGCAATATACGCATTGCGTGCACACGTACGGTAAACATATTAGGAATAGACATAGGCGATCCAATTACAAATGGCACTGAGCCATCCCAAATATCCATCGTTTGCTCTACACATGATATAGTCTTAAAAGCACCACCACTACCGCCATAAATATAGCCAAATGGACGATGATTACCAAATAATCTGGTAGCTACACTGCGTGAATATTCAGCAACAGCCGCACTAGATCGATATAACATTGTAAAGTCAGAATCATCTCCGCCCATATTTGATTCCACAAAGTATGCACCATTCGAAACAGCAAATCCTATGCTATCTTCATCACCTTTAAGTCCTTGAGATGCATCCTCGCTACCTTGTACTGGGGTAACTAAGTGAAAAAACTTTTTTTTATATTGTTCTTTTGGTGGAAAATAAAAAGAAAAGCGTGTATTTGTTCCTTCAAAACCTCCATGAACATATAAATGAAGTAAAGGTTCATCTCGCCATTCCTCTTTATCTACATATGCAGAGGTAAAATTTGGGTCATCGCTTGGACGATAAAGTTTCAATTTTTGTTCTTGTTGCATGCATTCTCCTAAGGTTAAAACGTATTTATAGTCATCATTATATTCCTATCGTTCTTTTTGATATACAAATATATTTACTTTTGTTATAATATATTTACATAAAACAAAAAAGTAAGGATTTTTATGGATATAGTTAAGCTGCTTCAGCAATTAAGTACATCGACAGGGATACCTATTGCAATGTATGAAGGTGAAAAGTTAATATGCGAGTATGGAACATTCCATCCTAATCCAGCATATATCATTATGAAAAAGTTAAGGTTAGCTCAAAATGGTGTTTTCTACACCATAACACCCGATTATATGTTATGTGGATATATTGCCTTTGAAGATAAAAAAATTGTAATTGGCCCAGTGCTTTTTTACAAATGCACACACAAGATTGCAAAGGATATTTTATTTTTGCTACAGCAAGATAACCGCCATGAAAGCGAGGTAATGCGTTGGTTTCGTAATATGCCTACATGTAACAAAGAGCGCTTTATTTCTGCATTATTGTTTATTAAGAACATTATAGGGCATGATACACCTAACAACGCAATACAAGTATCATACCCGGATATTGCCACACCAAAGTCTTTTAATACACCTAATTTACCATTCATTAATCATTTAGATGATAAAATAGAGAAGAATCTTTTATTCTCTGTAGAAACCGGTGATGTTTCTGAAATGAAAAGAATTATATATCCTTCTAACGCTAACGTTTCGGATTTCGGGAAATTAGCAGAAAATGCAGTCCAGTCATTTAAAAACACATTTATTATGTCCGCATCTCTTGTTTCTAGGGCCGCAATAAAAGGAGGCCTAGATTACACTACTGCGATTACTATTTTTGATGAATATATTGTGAAGCTAGAGAAGCTAAACAACTATCACGAAATACTTAATTTAATTCAACATATGTTTATGGACTATACACGAAGAACAGCTAAACTACAGTTGATTCCGTACAATTCAGCAATTGCAATCCGAGTTTGTCGTTACATATTAAATCACATAAATGATAAAATTAGATTAAGTGATATCGCCAATGATTTAGATATGAACCCATCTTATCTTAGTCGAGTATTTAAGCAAAAGACAGGTATTACAATTTCAAATTATATATCACAAAAAAAAACAGATGAAGCCAAACGTCTTCTCGAAAACACTAACCTTTCAATTTTGGCAATTTCTAATCGGTTAGGCTTTTCTGATCAACATTATTTTCAAAGCATATTCAAAAAATATACAGGGACAACACCAAGGGCGTATCGAATTGATATACGGTACAATAAATGAGGAGCAATTTCGCATTTACTCAATAGCTCATAACATTTTACCATAATTTTGCTATAAGGTGACAGAAATACTTCAAAAAATCTGAATATGAGTATACTGCCCCTTTCCCCAAGTTGATAGGGTTTTGATATTACAATATTTACTTTTAGTTTGATTATCCAGTATCCATAATCAGAGTCTCATGCTTTGCAGAAAAATATAGACCTTTGAGTAATAACCGAACCAATTCTTTTTGTACTGATATATGATTTTTAAGTCGCCGCACTTTAAATAGCTGAAACAAATTTGATGCTACGAACATTAGATAAAGAACTGCTTCTGCTGCATTACCTCCATGAACAAAGCAATGATTTAGATTTGCATTATTTTTAAGATTATTGAATACTCGATTATCTATGTTCCATCTTGCCTTTATTATCTTATAAAGAGTTTTTACATTCATGTCCATTGCAGTTGTAACTATCAAAACTTGTGACCTAGCTCCTCCTTTTTCTCCAGATTCAAAAAGATATACAATCATTTCTGAACGTATAAATTAAAAAGGATATTGACCTGGAATGTCAATATCCTTTTTAAACTTATTATTATGATTTCATTCATACTGCCTAAAGAGTATAGGGAGTAAAAATACTTCTTCTTAGGTGCTTTTTTTCTACATCAGCGTACTTTTCGATAATTTTAGAGGTGATTAAATATTTCTGTATAAATTCGTAAGTGGCAGATTTTTTTGCAGGAATAACTTCTTCTACTATTTTTTCTGCTACCAACAAAAGACCTATGCCTGATCGAATAAAAAGGTTTGTATCGACATTTTTTATATAGGTGTCTGGCATAGCTACATAAGCATAATCAGAAAAACACAAATAACGTTATGCTTGTAAAAGTGCCCCCTTCCAATCCCTTAGTTTCGCTTCAATGGATATTGTTGTACCCAGTTTGGTTGAAAAAATATTCTTAATAGCTTTTACAAGCTGATTATTAATTTTTACTAAACTCATATTAGCTAATGCAAATACGTACTGCTTAACGCGTGCTATGGTTAATAAAAACTCTTTTTTATTTCATCAAACGAAACTACATGCTTCCTTTCTACAAAGGTTAAAATGGACAACAGAAAATAATCACTTATTGGTTTAAGTCTGTAGTTAGCACCGATATTTAATGATATATCAGTAATACCGACACCCATTCGTAATTCGTTTGAATAACGAACACCATTACGCTCCAAATAGCTATTGATTTTATTTACTATATCTATTTCCAACATATTTTCATAACCACTCCTTTCTCAATTTTTCAATTACATCAAGCCACACTTTTAAAAACCTAGAATCATCATCCTTGAAAATAGGTTTCAAATTTTAGTATTTGTGTATAGCATTTTTTATTCTTTGCTCTACAAAGTCTACCCTTTCTTTAATTAAACTAATTTTTCTAATTTCTTCATTTTCTTCATTTCGCCTAAACAAGAAATGCTTTCTTGTCAATCCATCTCCAATTAAATTCGCAGGGTTTTGATTTTTACAGTAGGGGCAGGAACAGCCTATATTTTGCCCAGTTTTTGTTGACAGCAGTTGAATGATTTTTGCAGGGTTTTTTCGTTCAATCGCCACATTAATTAATAGCTCCGGAAAATAATATCTAACATACATATTATATGGCTCAGTAGTTTCCTTGTATAAATCTTCATAAAAAGACTCAAATCTTGATGTTCCGGACTCAAATCCATACAAGCCAAACGCCAATAAAACCAAGCCAAACGCTCCTATTCGTCCGGCAATTACAGGTTTAGTCGTTGACTTTTGCAATTCTAGCAAGGCGTTAGCATAATTATAAAGCTGCGAATAATTAGAGTTATTGTTTATACAATCAACGTATACCCAGTGTTCATCACAACCTAGGGATGATAAAACATTCAAGAAGTATTCTTTTTCGGATCTAGTTGTTAGAATATCTGTTTTGATACAAACTCCAGAAACTAATTTTCCCTCATAACCTACTTTGTTGAGATAGTCTCTTGTTTCATTAGCTAGTTTCATATCTAAGCTAAACCAATTTTCATTTGAATCCGTTTTTATTTTTACAGAATTTGAAATGTTACTTATATGGAATGGTGAAACAATGTATGGAGGATTGTGTTTAGGCTGTTCATCAACAACTAACTTAACATATTTCTACTTTTGAATATAAGTGTTTAAATCATCTAATTCTAATCTACTCAAGTCCTTCGGCGCATAGGGTAAAGAAATGAGTCCTTTTACATCAGAGTATGAATCATAAGCCAATCTCATAGTAGAGGGGTCGGGAACGTCAACACTTTTTCGGACAGTTTACTAAGCAACACATTCTAATTGCTTCTGTTCCCATTGCTTCAGCCACTGCATAGGGCTAAGATAACCTAGTCGTTTTTGTACTCTCTTTGTATTATAGAATCCTTCTATGTGTTCAAAAATTCTTTGCCTGGCTTCTTCTCTGGTTCGAAAGTGTATCCAGTGTACTGTCTCTTTTTTGAGATTCGCAAAGAAGCTTTCACTCCATGCATTATCCCCCGGCATCCCTACTCGTGAAAAGCTCTGGCGTATGCCGTTTGATGCAAGAAGGTTCTTCACTTTTTCCGATGTATACTGGCTGCCTCTATCACTGTGGAAAATACAATCTTTCGGCAGCCGCCATCTTTTGATTGCTTTTCTTATTGTTTTTGTTACCAGTTCCGCTTTCATGCGCTCGCTCATGCTTTCGGCCAATACAACTCCGCTTTTTATGTCAAGTATTTGGCATATGTAATCAAAGCCCGCTCCTGTCCGTATGTAGCTGATATCGCTTGTCAATACTTGCAGTGGTTCCGTTATCTCCATTCCCGTACCAGATTAGGATATCCTTCTCCGCGCGATTTCCGGCTGTTAGTTAACGATCTCTGACGCCTTTTGCAGTGCACACAGCGCAAGCCCTGCCGTTCCATAATATCTCTTACCTTATAGAAGCTTGCCTTATGGCCACTTTTTCGCATTAGTCCGCATATTCGGTTCGCTCCGTATGTCCCTTTGCCTTCTTTAAATATCTTTCTTACCAGCTCGATATATTCTTCCTCAAGCTTTGCTCTTTCTTCTCTACTTCTTTTCCAAGCATAATATCCGCTTCGGGATACCCCTAATATATCGGCCCACTTTCTTTCGGGGTGTTCTTCCTGTTCAAAAATGAATTGATATTTCACTTTTGTTGTCTTGCAAAGTCGAGTAGACCGAGGGAGTCTCACCCTCAGCCTCTCACAGAACCGTACGTGACACTCTCGTGTCATACGGCTCCTATTATCCAGCCATAGGTAATATCCCTACTTTCCAATGCGCAAAAAGGTCTCGTTTTTCCAGAGCTATTCTTCTTAACAAGCTTCTTGATTGGTAAGGTTTGTGTTTGTACCTTTTGTATTTTCTCCTTATCCAATAACAAAGATGAAAATTTACATTTTCAATTACTTTAGATAATTCCATCTTTCCATACTTGCCATAATAGTTAAGCCAGCCTCTTATTATCGGATTGTACTTTTCAGCTATTTCTTCTATGCTTTTGTTTGTCATCCATAGCAATCGCCAACCTCTGATTTCCTGCCTAATATGATTCTTCGCTTTACTGCTTATCGCAGGAAGAAAACTGGTAAACTCTTTTCCGTTTCGTCCTTTTGCTTTCCTCGGTCTGTAGGTATAACCTAAAAAACTAAACTCTGTATTTTCATAATCGCCTTTTCTGTTGCTGTCTTTACAATATACAATCTTGGTTTTGCTTTTGTTGAGTTCTAGTCCAACCTGCTTAAACCGTTCGTCTAATTGTTTTAACAGCTCCTTTGCTTCCCACTCCGTTTTACAATGCAATAACCCGTCGTCCGCATATCTTGCCCATGGATTTTGTGGTCTATTCCTTCTTACCCATTCATCAAAAGCATAATGCATAAATAAATTAGCCAATAGCGGGGAAATAACTCCGCCCTGCGGTGTGCCAGAATTTCTGCTTGTTTTCACACCTTGATTATTCTGAAACGGTACCTTGAGCCATCGGTTTATATATAACAGTTCCCATTTGCATTGAGTATGTTTCATAAGCGCTTTTATTAGCAACTCATGGTCTATATTGTCAAATAATCCCTTAATATCAAACTCAAGTACCCACTCGTACTTCCAGCACCGCCGTCTCGTTACAGCTATAGCATCATGCGCTGACTTGTTTGGTCTATACCCATAGGAATCTTCTAAGAAGTATCTTTCAACTTTTGGCTCAAGGTGTAATTTAACAACCATTTGGGCTATTCTGTCCGCAACAGTTGGTATTCCCAGAACCCTGATACCTCCGCTTTTCTTCGGGATTTCTACAGCTTTTACAGGTGGTGGAAAGTATGTGCCAGATGACATTCTGTTCCATATTTTATACAGGTTACTCTTTAGGTCCTTTTCGAAATCCTTTATCGAGACTTCGTCTATACCGGCGCTTCCTTGGTTCGCTTTTACTTCCTTATACGCTTGATAGACTAATCTCTTTGGTATTTCGAACGACTTTGTTTTGGTCATTCGGTTCCTCCCATATTTTATGGTTGACTCATTTTCTCAAAACAGGATAATACAGTCCCTTCACTCCACCATCATTACAATAGCTTCATCGCTACTACAAACTGTTCCGCCCCTATATTCCGCATTGGTATTTTGCCCTCGTAATTTCTGTTACTTGCGGCGTTTCCCTTACCATCAGAATTATAGGTTCTCCAGTTCCATATTAAAGCCTAAGCTATGTTCACGCCACCTTTACTCCGGTTACCGTCTGGCCAGTAAACAGGTTTCTTCCAAACTTATCCCGAGGCAGCCTTACCATCCTCGGTTTTGATAACATCTGAGCTTTTCGAAGCGTCTTCAATGGTTCGCTTGCGCTCGTCTCCATAGCTCACATCTGACAGTTAAAACTGCCTTTTCCTTAACGCTCAATACCATCGCTTTTGACAACAGCACCTTAAGGTGATTTAAAACCAATGCCTGTACATCGATTTTGAGAGACCTCCTCTCATCTTTAATACAGCTTGAAACAATTTCTTGCTTCTTCTGGACACACGTAGGCCGCGGCTTTTTTTAACATGTCACGCTCAATTTTGAGTTCTGCATTCTCTAGTCGCAACTTCTTTACTTCCTCTTCCAATGTCGCCGCTTCCGTTTTCTCGCCTTCTGACGTGTACTTCTTCCGCCAGTTGTAAAGCAAGTTAACTCCTACTCCCAAATCGTCGGCTATTTCCCTTACGCTCTTTGGGCTTGCATACGATAATTTAACCGCATTTCTCTTGAATTCTTCGTCATATTTGTTTCGGTGTTTTTGCATGGTTTTTCCCTCCTGCTTTATATTATAATTCTTTTACCATGCTGTCCGAAATTTTAACACACTCCCGTCGATTACAAAATCTATTTTTTCATTTTTTAAGAAGTTCAATAGATTTTTTTGACGGGCTTGGTGATTAATTGGAAATATCGCATGTTCTATTAAAAAGCCATCCGCATAAAATTCTTCTAATACTTTTTTCTCATTCCATAGGCGTACAAAAAATGAGGGGACAAAAGTAGTCAGTGTTTTATCCGCATGAGTACTTTCTGAAACATTTAAATAAGTTTGTATATTACTTATAGAGTTCGGATGTTTATAGTTTTCCTTTTGCAAAAGCAAGTCTACAAGATTGTCTATCGTATTATTGATTGTTGGCAGTAACGTTCTTATTGAAACAGGAGGCTCAACTTTAATTTTATAATAGAGTTCCTCTCTTGAAGTGATATGGCCGTATGGAGTTGTATTCGTCAATAATTTGAACAAAATCACACCAAGCGCATAATAATCGGAGCGGTAGTCTATATTTTTGCTATCGCTAATTTGCTCTGGGGACATATACAACGGAGTGCCAAGTTGATCTCCAGTGTTAGTTATTGATGTGAAGTCAATCAACTTTGACAAACCAAAGTCTAGTATTTTAACATCACCATTACTTAGTAAATATATATTAGCAGGTTTCAAATCCCTATGTATTAAATTTGCCTTATGAATAGCATCAATACCGTTTAATATTGCATTAAAGATTGATATAGCTTCTTCTTCGGAGAATGTGCATCTCTTTAGTACATTTTCTAAATCTTCTCCATCTAAATAATCCATTACAACATAGAAATACTTCCACCCATTATCTATAAAACTCCCATCAGATATATATTTCACAACAAAAGCGGAGTCAACCATTTTTAGGACTTCAATTTCTCTTGTAATCCTATTGTCATTACTTTTGTAAATTCAGCAAACACAAAATCAGCAGCAAATATCTTCATCGCATAAATCTGTTCATCGTTTTACATTGGTAAACAGAGCCAAATGACCCTTTACCTTTAAAATCTATCAATTCAAAGCCGTCAATAATTTTGCCTACCAATGCGCCATGCCTCCTGTGGGTGTATACAATTTATTTTATCATATTTGTTCGAGTATTGCACGTAAATTAGCTTGATTATAGTTGTGCTTGAAGCTTCGCATTATTGCTATAATTGAAGCTTACCAGTGTGCTCATAATCTGCATTTGCACTATTTATATCATATATTAGTTTTATCTTGTAATATAGTATATAAGTAGGGTCTAATTGAATTCATAATGATAGCACTGATTTTTCTTCTTTGTGCAGTTGATATAGTACCCCTGCTCTTCCTATTAAACATTTGCAGCATGAATTCGTAATCATTTACTGGATTATGATCGTTATATTTATTTGCAGCAAATGCATCATCACTATATAGATGAGCTAATAATTTTCTCGAAAAGTATTCATTTGAAAGTGAGATGAATTCATTATTTTCAATAGCATGGAGCAATTTAAACATTTGAATTTGTATCGATGCTCTTTCGTCAAGGTCACGACGCGAGAATTTTTTAATACATGTGCTGCCGATAGGATATAATAATCGGCCATTATGCATATTTACTATGGTAAAAAGATATCGTAACCTCTCTTTACCACAAATACATGAGGATAATTGATTTTCATCTTCCTCACAATCCTCAACTTCCCACTCAAGCACTGCCAAATCCCATGAATTAGCAATAGAATTGTCAATTACCCTATTTATTAAGTTTTCTCGATAAAGACTATTTGGTTTCATGTATATTTCTCTCCTATTAATTTATTGCTACTATTTCAAAACCTGCATTTGCAAGAACTGCTCGCTGTGACTCATCAAGTGGAGATGAGCGAGGACTCGGAATCCCTAAAACAAGTAGTTGTTTTGCCCTAGTAAATGCAACATATGCAAGCCTATTACTT
Organism: Christensenellaceae bacterium; assembly: GCA_963675575.1. Taxonomy (GTDB): domain Bacteria; phylum Bacillota; class Clostridia; order Christensenellales; family UMGS416; genus JAGLOK01. The sequence continues at coordinate 466,213 of OY776378.1, read as the reverse complement.
TCACAAATATTACCATCAGTAGCAAACCAATCGCTCCAATATGCACCATTTTTTTCAGTAGTTTTCCTGTATGTAGACATAAAAAGTACAGCATCTAAACTCATTCCCTTACAACTATGTATTGTTTCGATTGAGCATTGTATTTTTGTATCATTGGCACTAACAATTGTATCTTTTACTAATGTTTGCCTATTTCCTTGTCGAATACGTCCTATATTCATAGTTTTTCCACTAATACATTGGTTAGTTGATATAAATGAAACATCTATAGTCTTTTGCAATATTGCCTTCCATTTTGACCATGTTATATTGATATCATTTAATTCTTCTGTGTTATGCAAGTGATTTTGCACCTTAATGAGCAATTCTCTCCACTCAATATTATCAACATTTTCTGGTTTATATAGTTGAGTAACATTAGCATGGACACTGTCTGAGAAAAATGATTTTTGCATAGCACGACTAAGAAGTTGTATGCTTAGTTGATAATCTTCAACATTTCCAGTGCCATTGTGTAGATATATGGAATGTGCAAAATCTTCTATTATGTTGATGGTTTTATTTGATGATCTTCGACCTCTCAGTTTTTGTCTCAAACCGTGTCCACGTACAATAACTCTACTTTCATGCATGTCTAGTTGATTTTCCACAATAAGACTGATAAAAGATTCCAGCACCTGTTGTTCTTCGCCATTTTGATAAAGTAACGCAATAAGAGGGATCTTTACAGATTGCAGGCGTTTGCCTTCACTATCTTTAGTCTTACATAAGACCGACATTGATGAAGTAACAATAGCGTCACAACTTCGATAGTTCTTAGTCAGCTTATATTCATCCATTTGTAACTCACTTATAAACTTCTCGGTATCTTCTGGAATAATGTTTCTAAATTCGTAAATTGATTGATTTAAATCACCAATCAATTGTATTTTAGTCCCTTGCGTATTGAGTTCTTTTATGATTTGAAGCTGTGAAAATGAAAGGTCTTGACACTCATCTATCATTATTATTGGAAAGCGTTTAGCTACATATTTAGCTATATCTTGATTTTCGTGTAGTAGTTTATGAACGAGTATTTCAACATCCTCATATGTAACAAATCCCGCTTTCCAGAATTTTTGTTTAACCTTAGTTAACTCTTTTTCTCTCCACGAATCCTGATTTAATAGATCGTCTAAAATATCTTGTCCATTATCACGATTACCAGAATAAGTAAAACCCGCAGTTTTCATGTTTACGTTGAACTCATTAGCTTTTATCTTTCCTAAGTTACCATATGAATATTTTGTTTTGTAAGCATTTAGAAAACCACTCGAACAATCATTATCAATGACTCTTATGCTATGATCTAAGGTTTCCATATTTCGATAGCCAGTAACAATTCGTAGGAAAGGATTCGCAATATAACCATGAACCCAACTTGTAAATGTGCCAAGAAAATGTGGATATCCGATTTGTGAGCCCATATATGATGTAACCCTATCTCTCAATTCATTTTCAGCAGAGTTTGTAAAGGTTAATATAGCAATTCCATTGTTTTTAGCAGTCCACCTTTTAATCTCGTACGCACTTTTGACACCAAGAACTTCTGTTTTGCCACTTCCTGGACAAGCATTAAGATATATGTCGGTTGCTATATCGGAAAGGATATATTGAACCTGTTGATTGCTAAGATGGTTAATGCAGCAGTATTTAGACTTCATACATTTAATATTTAGATTTCCGTTACAACAAGAAATATCTTCAGTAGACAAATCGTCACCACACAAACTATCTAGTATAATTGAATGATCACTCATGCTATATCTCCATTTTCTTTAAATCTAAAATGAAATTAAGAGCGTCACTTATATAGTCGGGAATGCTAAACTCACTATCTATCTGAGCATATAATAATTGAGCAAATAACCCTTTCCCAAGGTAATTGCTATCTATCTGTTTTAAAATATCAAGGGCCATTTGCGCTTCATCTATATTTATTTTCTCTCCGCTTTCTTCCTTGATTAATAAATCAACATATTCCTTAAGGTTTTTCTTTATTGAACCATTGGTAGGTATTTTACCAAGTAATATTTTTAACATTATTTTTGCATTGTAATGACTTTCTAATGCTAAATCGTATTCAAAAGTTTTCATGTTCACAAATACACGACAATTACTAGTCATGTTTTTCATCTGTTTACAAAGATACAACTTCGGGTTTTGGCCCGTAATGGGTTTGTCTTTAGTAGGCTTACTCTCGATTGGCATCTCTATTACTTCAGAAGTTTCATTATCAGTAACAGTTCTTTTTTCTGGAGCTGGATCATTATCTGTGAGAGCCACGCTCCTAACATTAATAAATTTACTTTTTTTAAACTCTCCTTCCTTAAACTCCGCTTGCTTAATGAACTTATTCAAACGCTCCCTATAGTCCTTTTTTGTTTCAGCGTCCTCTCTTTTAGGTATTATAATCTCATACCCATTATATAGTTGCATAAAATAATGAAAGTAGATTCCATTCATGTTAACCACAGATATTCCTGTTTCTTCTAAGGATTTTATTCCTAAAGGATTTATATCATTATTTTTCAACAAATAGATTTCTGCGAGTTTTGGAAGCAGTATAGTTTCAGAGATGCCTTCGACAAAAATATTCCCCTTAGAGAATAGAAATGTAGATTTTGTAGCATCCAACCAACGATTAATGAAATCTTCTTCTTTTCTTTTAATTCCACATTTTCTTAATGGGATTACTGAAATCCCTTCTACGCTTTGATTAAAACTGATGATTTGGATAATAGGTGTTGCAGCGATAAGTGTCGTAGAATGTGTAGTGATGATGACTTGGATGTCAAAGTCAGTAGCATTCTGATAAAGATATTTAAGAAGTTTAATCTGCAGCTGTGGGTGCAAGTGTGCTTCTAACTCTTCTATTAGCAAAATGCGAGGTGTTGTATATTTATCTTTCAGCCCTTCAAATTCGGCCAAGATAGTCGCAATATATATCAAATTATTATAGCCTAGACTATTTTCAAACAAACTTCGAAAAACGTCTTCCTCATTAGGATCAATTCCAGGGAAAAATATAAGCTGCAATGATTCTAAAATACGCTCATAGGACAATTCATTAAACTGAATCTTTGTACTATGTCCCAATATTGGTCCCACTGCATCCTTTAAGCTTGTATTTATTAGGTCATTTGCGTTTTTTATATCATTATTGCTCGCGGTTTTTTCATTAAACTCTTTTACATCTTTTTCTAACTGCATAAGTTCACTTGTCTTACGTTTTTCAGTTAACTCATCAGCAGACAAGTTAGTAATAAACCTAGCCAATCGTGAGCCACGACCGGATCTCAGTTTTTTTTCAGCATCTCTTAGTGCCGGAAGATAGACACATTGAATATCATTCAATGGCTCCCAATCAAATGCACTATTGCTTGAAGTACCACCCCATCTTTTACGCCTATATTTATTTCGCAAATCAAGGTTATTTCTATATTCTACATTAAGCATAGCTTTGAATTTAGGGGTTAACCAAGTTAGATATGTAACTTTTTGCTCCTCTGACAGTTCTGAGAAAACACCTGAAATAAAAATACGATCTGATGGATTGCTGCCCGAACAATATGGATTATGGAAATCTTCTGCTTTAATACCACTACGTGAAAACTCAGCTTCATTAAGCAAGACACGGATAGCATCAATAATAGTACTTTTGCCACACCCATTTTCACCTACTAGCAAGTTAACTCCCTTATGGAAATGAACAATCTGAGGTTTGTAAAACATTCGGAAATTTTCTACCTTAAGATGTGATAAATACATTTTAACTCCTTCAAAACGGCGATAAATAAGCCTATGAATTATAGTGATTCGCTTCAATGTTGCTTCTTATAAATATCATTGTTTAGTTTTAATCATATTAATTCGATATATGCATCATCGGTCATAGTTTGATTAAACTAAATCATTAGTCTATTTCACATACTTATAATTAACTGTATCATTTCTAATCTGTAGACATAATAATGCCCTATTTACTATGCATTATAGACAAACTCATTACCACTGAACACATACATCATACCACTATTTCCCAACAATAAAAAGCATTATATGCCATAATCTGCTACTGATAATATCCAATTAGCAGGTTAACAATTACACTCGCAAGAACTGCCCCAATACACGATACGAGTGAAACTACAATCCTACTGTTCCACTTTTTCGCATCCATCTCATCGGCCGCAGATTTGCGGATAAGGTAGTAAACCACAAGCAGCACAGTAACCACAGGAGCAATTATCATAAGCCATGTGGTTAAGTCCGAAATCAAGGCTTCTGTACCTGTAGCAAGCTTTGATGTGCCCACATCTGCAAATGCTGTTGTTTGTATAAGTACCAGGGCAAGAAATGTTGTAGTCAGTATAGTTGTCTTCTTTAGTAATTTAATCATTTTCCTTTTCATGTCTATCCTCCAAATTTTATTAATCGTCAAGTTCTGCAGGATGATAACCTGCCTTTTTCTCATGATATCTTTGCGCTGTGCCATTGAATCTATCCCATATACCCCATAGTTTTATATCACCGATAGTTTCTTTTCTTACAGCTCTTTTATTTTCACGTTCCTCACGCACTCGTCTGTTGTGCTCTTCATCTCCCAGCCCAAACATCTCATTGAATTTATACTTTGATAAATCCGGAGCATTTAGTATTGCAGGATTATTCCTCGAAGTTATGAGGCTATTTGGCCTATCAATCAATCTCACTTCATCCGGTGTAAGTAATGCTCTGCTCGTTAGATTAACGCTGTTTGATGAGCTACCCGACGACCGACTGCCATATGAACTACTCTTTGAATGAGTCGCTACTGTATAATTTCCTAATCTCTTACTGATTTCATCCAATGTATTTTGTTCATCCGCACATAGATAAATCCATATAGCACAGTTGCCTTTTATTGTAGTGGCATTCTCTCTTCCATACTTTTCTTCAATCTGTGCCAGCGACTGTACAAATAAATTAAACTTTATCCCACGTCCACCGCCAACTGTAAGTTTATTTGCAAATGATGGTATCTTTGTAAAGTTTCCGAACTCATCAAGCAATAGATTAACTCGTCTCTCTAATCTACCCCCACGCTTATCTGCTACATTTATAAGTAATTCATAATGTTGTGATATAAATAAACTAGCTAGTGAATAGTATGTATTTTTCTCATCCGGTAATATCATGAACAGTGCGCGTTTATTAACACCTGTATCCTGTGGTCTGAAATCGCTTGCACATGTCATTGAGTATATGAGTGGATTTGTAAAAAGTCTTAATGTAGTTAATGCTGATGTAAAGAATGAGCCTCTTGTCCTTGATGGTGCCACATCTGATATACCTAATAATGCTTTTGCAGGATGTGTTGATGCCAGTGTTTTCATATATTTATTCAATGGCAAATTCTGCTCTGACATATGGCACATGTTTGCAATGAAGTAATATACATTGGTAAGATTCTGAAATTCCGGATTTGCCTTATTATCATATACGACAGCTAATATACTGCTTGCAATTATGGATGATTCACCGTCATTCCAAATACGCTCACCTTTTGCTTCACCTACAAGAGAGCTCGTTATATCCCATGAATAATCAATTGCTTTTGGAATATCATCTGCATTTACTGCATCTATTATATTTTGCAGAAAATTATATCTGCTACTCTTCATAGGATTTTTGAAATCTAATGTAATAACTTCATATCCCAGATTTTCAAGATAAGGATATGTGAATAAATACAATTCACTTTTTGGATCACAGATTATCATACTCTCTCCTGCAAGTCCCATAAGCCCTATACTTTGAAGCACCACATTGCGGCTCTTACCGCTTCTAGTTGAGCCAATGCAAAGGGTGTGTATATCATCTCCGATATAATACAATTTTTCTTTGTTTCTATTCTTCTTGTACATACCAATAACAGTTCCACCTTTTATCGGAATTTCATCACTACTTAAAATATGATAATCAAAGCATTTATCAAATTCTTTTTTATTAAGCCATTTTGCTGAGCCGTGTTGCCTTTGTCCTGCGGATACTGGAGTTGATATCTTGTCTGTTATTTTTTTTTGCTCACTTTCATAAACACTGCTTTTATTGTTAAATATCAGCATTACTATGCATAGTACCATAACTAAATTAAGGCATAAAAAAAGCAACTGTGCTGTTTTGTCAGTTGCGACTATGTTTATGCAGTTATTCAGTTTTAGAATATTAAAGTCCAGAAGCTTCTTATTTATACTTGTATGAATTATCGATGTTAAGTACAAGCTTATTATTGAGCCTATTGGAAGCAGAGCAACAAATAATACTAGTTTCTTTTTCATGGCTCGAGTTCCATTGAATTATCTGTTTCCATTAGTTCGTCTTTGTAAAGAAACTCCTTTAAAGCTTCAAGCTCCAATCCCTCTATCTTTTCAACAATCTGTCCAATACCTTTTCTTGTAGCATGGTCAAGGTCTAGGAATGTTCCTGCTTTCACAAGTCCGCTATGAATTAACAGCAATTCACTTTCATCAAACATGCGACCTTTTGGTATTAAACCGCATCGTTTGGCAAAGTCTTCTTTTGCGGCATCGTAATCTGTCATATAATGTCCCCAGCACATACTGTCATCTGCACTGCGCTGCCATGTCACAAATTCGAACTCATATTCTGGTGTTCTGTTTTCAAATCTTTTAGCTGCGAATACGATTCCATCAAATTCTAGTAATTTTTTATATCCCGCTTTCAAATCGTTTGCATTTAGTTTCGGAGCTTTTTCAAACAGTTTTTTAAACTCCTCATGATTCTTTCTTTCCATATTTCCTCCATTCATCTATCATACTGTCCCCAGTCATTGGACTTATTCTCAAGTTTTTTTGCAAGCTCAATTCTTGCTTGCTTTGAGAGTTCACTACTTCTTAGTCGATTAGCTTTTGAAAGATTGCTTTTTGATCCACGGCTTAACATAAACGCTATATTCATGATTAACTCCCCAGCAATTTCTTTTTCATATAGCTCATGTTTTTCATGCCATTTTTCTGTGCCAAGTTTTTGTTCTATGCCTGATATCTCTTTTACAGCTTTTAGTATCTTATTCCCGACACTTTTTACAATTGCATCGTGTGCATAGTCTCTTGCTTCTTTTATGCTTTCAGGATTGTCTGCATATATCTTTCGTATATCTTCGGCTGAATTCAAGTATTTATTATATGCACTTCTACAAGCAGCATTCCCCATAATGATATTCATTGCAGATTTATTAATTTCCTCTTTTACATCAGTTGACATGAATTCATATTTCAGAGAACCTTTTTGTGGGACCATCTCTTTAATGTGAATTATCTCATTTGCAATTGCTTCAAGCTGTCTATCTGAAAACAAAGGGTCAATCATTTCTTCTTCGGCATAGTCAGGAGAGATTGCAGACAGTTTATCTTTAAGTTCTTTGAATTCCTCATCAGATGCTTGGTTTATAATGCTTTTAAAATCATCAAAAAAAGGATGAAGTTCTGTGCTTATCTCACTGAACGCTTCATCCTTTGTTTTATATAATTCTTTAAATACATCTCGGAATATAACTTTAGCAAACTGCCCTCTTATCCATTCCATTTTTTCATCAAATATTTTCTTTGGTATGTATGGGTCTTTTATCTCTTGATTCTTATCCCAAAATATTATATGACAATGGCTTTGATCTTTCTTCATGTGAAAAGCTGATATCCATTCAAGGTTTTCCCTTTTTATATTATTAGCTTTTGCAACATCATTCATTTTAGCTGAAAGCAGGTCTTTCCACTTGGTTCGATTCTTATATCCTTGTGATATGACTTCCTCTGCTGATAGTGATATAAAACCATGATACAAAATACATTTGTCATCTTGTGATTTTTGTCTTACATATCTTATTGTTTCATTAAGATCTTCAACATTTGTTGGTAGATGTTTCCCCTTGATACATCCAAATAGTCCATGTTCCATGCCTTGATTTAATACTACTTTTGACTTACTATTCTTTGCTATGTATGAGATGTAGTTGCCAATGTATTTGCTTAAGCCTGGCTTGCTTGGAGATAGGTATAGTTGATTATATACGATTAGGTATCACTCCTTATAATTTTCTATCAAGCTTATCTTCACTTTCTTTCATAAACTCATCTACTTTTCTATCTCTCACTTGCATATGAGCTACACCGAGTTTTTTACTTTCCATCAGAGCACTTTCATATTCTGATTGCAAATGACTTGGTACAAAGCTTGATATAGCTTTTGCATTTAAATAGTATCCTGCAGATGATGCAATGCCGCCTTTTATTACACACTTTATGATTCTCTCTACTTGTGGTTTCAGATAGCTCACAAGTTCTGCTCGAATGTTAGAACGGATATTATCCAAATCTGCTAGTGTTGCATCTACAGATAATCCTTTGTTTATATATTCTCTTATTAACTCACTAGGTGTTATTAGTCTTTTAGCTGATAATTCTTCCACTGCAATGAATGTATTCATTGGTAATAGAAACGATACTTTCTTAGTTTCCAGCTTATTCATACTACTCCTTTCCTAATCCGATGAAAATCCGATAGAAATACAAGTAATCGGATGTTTGAAATTCTCTTAATACCTACGTATATCTGCAAAAAGCTGTGCTTTTTGGCTGTTAAGGGTATCGGGAATCCGATACCTTATCTTGCACAAGAAGTTCCTTTCGCTTCGCTCCTTGACATATTGCTCCCTTCGGTCGCATACTAAAGCAGAAAAACAAATCATTCCATGAGCTCTGCTATAACTAATAATCTGTGTGTTGCTTTTCTGACAGGAGTGCAAGTAAGGAGTGTCAGTTTCTTTTGTCCAGGTTCAAAATCAAATAGTTCACTATCACCTGGCTCAATTACTGTAGTTGCATATACTTTATATTTATATTCTGTTCCATCCAGCATTGTTATTTTGATGATGTCTCCGACATCCACTTCATCCAGTCGATTAAACATTTCACCATAAGTATAATTTCTGTGACCTACAATAATGCTATTACCAATAGTTCCAATGGCTGAAGTCATAGGTACATGAACTACAGCAACTTTTAGCTTTTTACTATCAACTCCTTCTACGATGGGAAGTTTTAGACTTATCTTCTTTATTTCAATTATTCCTATGCCCTGCACTTCATCAACTACTTTATCATTGAGCGGTCTCACTGTTGGTATATGAGTAATCAATGGAATAAAAGTAGTATCAATATCTAAGTTATAAACATCATCCACAGCATTGTCTTTTGGCAATTTTATTTCTATCACCTCTTTGCCTTCTTCAATAGCTTTCATAATTGCATCCTTTTTATTGTTGTTTAATTTGTTTTCGATTGCTGGAAATACAAATATAAAAATACCTGCCGTTATCAGCAGGAGTATTAGTATTGCTTTATATTTAATTTTATCATTCATATTTCCATCTCCATTTCATCTTCATAATCCTTTCCCCGTGCAAGTGCGTTCATCAGCTCGTCATTAAAATCATTTGCTTTTGGTTTTTCTCTTGATACCGTATAGCCTTGCAGGGCATATTTTTCTAAATATTTATCACTTGCTGTATTGCCTCCAGTGTCGTTATCCAGACAAAATACTATTTCTTTCATCTCATGTGATTTCAAAAATCGTTCCAAGGCACCATCCCAAGTGCAACATAAAGAAAGCCTATTGTTCTTAGTCCAATCATCACTATCCATCTTATACAATGTCGCATGGCTCATTGCGTCTATCGGGCTTTCGAACACATACACTGTCTGGCTAACGCCCGGCATAATAAATCCGCATGTTTTATCAGAGTTCTTCACTTCGCCTTTAAATGGCTTTCTTGATTCCGAATAATATGTTCCCCACTGTGATGCATGATTAGGAACCCCTTGTTCGTCATAACCGATGAATACACAATTATGATACTGAGAGCTTTCATAAATTCTATGCTGCTTCATCATTTCTGAAATTATCTCAGCATCAATCCCTCGAGTTTTATTAAGATATGCAAATGCTCTTTTATAATTATCACTTTTTCTGGGTAAAACAAAAGGCTGCTTTTCTTCAGCAACCTTTTCATGTTCTTTATATGTAGTTGTTATTATATCATCGCCTGTTAAAGCGTTTACCGCTTGCGGGAGCGACATATTCTCTACCAATCTCAGATAGCTTATTGCATTATTGCCATAAAGATTTCGTGAGTTCCAAAACCATTGATTGTTCTCATTGATTAATAAGCTATCATGCTCTTTGTGACGATATCTGTTGCCTTCCTTTTTAAGCTGCTGACCTTGAGATTGTAAGTAGTTTATCAAGCTGACTGATTTTGCTTGTTCAAATTGTTGTTGGGTGAAATTATTAGCCATTAATACCTCCTCTCTGCGATTTATCAAATTGTAATTTCGCTACTTTCTTCCTCACTCACTTCATTTTGTTCTAAATCCTCTATATCTTCCTCACCAAATCCCAATAACTTATCCAGCTCGCTTTGTCTGTTTAAATAACTCTCCAGCCTCTGCCCTTGAGTGAATGATTTAGCATATTCAACCTTACTGCTTTCAAGGTTACCCTTTGCAGTTTCGAGTCTTTCAAATGCTCTGGTGAGTTTATCGTCAAATCCTTTGATACAGTTTTCAAGTCTTGTGATATTGCCTAATGCACTATCTCCAAAATCAAACTTATGGTCGCAATGTCCACGGATAATGATGTAAAACTCATTGAAAAGTGTGGTGCGTTCAGCAAGTATTTCAAAGTCCTTGTAATTGCCGATTGATAAAGGTTCCGTTGTTGGTTTTAGTGTGGATACAATTGTGTGAAAGAATTCTGCCGCATCTGCTCTCTTTTCAAAAGTTTTGCCCTTAATTGTGATACTGAATTCTTGGCTATTGCTCTTGTTCCTAAGTTCAATATCCTTTTGTATGTTTTCTACTCGCTCCTCGCCATCAGCAATCCGTCTTGGCAGATGAAGTGTAATATTATCCTGCAGCTTATACCTTGTTGAATTATATTGCTGCTTCAGTATTGTGAGTCTGTTAACTTCTAAATCCACCTCCATCTTTTCCTTGATCAAAGGGTTACCGGTTGCAAGTGCTTTAATCTCAGCATAGGACAGTGCTGCTTGGTCAATATTATCAGCAGTGCGTGTAACAACTTTGTTGGTCATGATTTGTGCGAAGAATTTATGCTTTGCCTCAATTAATTGCCATGAGTAGGCATCAAATGACCCTTCTGTTACATATCTGAATATAGATATTTCAGCATTATCATTTCCTTGTCTTAATATCCTACCCTCACGCTGTGTTATCTGGTCAGGGCGCCATGGTATATCAATCTCATGTAATGCAATCATCTTTTTCTGGCAATTGGTGCCCGTTCCCATCTTTGCAGTAGAGCCAATCAGTATCCTCACATCGCCGCATCTTACATCCCTGAACAGATCATCCTTTTGCTTATCTGTCTTTGCATCATGTATGAATACTATCTCATCTTCCGGTATTCCTTTGAGTAGTAGCTTGTCTTTCATATCTTGATAGAGGTTAAAACTCTTTCCGCCCGGTGTACCCATATCACAAAATATCAATTGAGTTAATCTTTCTGCTGCTGTTTCATTCCATATGGAGAATACATTATCAATCATCACATTAACTTTGCTGTTTGGATTATCACCAAAGGATTCATCTACCAATCTCATGTCAGTAGCTAGCATCCTGCCTTCGGTTGTAATTTTTAGAAAATTATCCTCCCTTGGATCGATACCGCCTGCTTTGCAGGCGTCTGCTCTTTCTCCAAGCTTAATAATCTCTTCTTTGAGCTCTTCTGAAGCTTTAACTGATACTATCTGTGGTTTGCCAGTTTTCAGTTCCGGTCTTGGAAGATTCAAGCTTTCATTTGTCTGAATGTCTGCTACTTGCTTGAATAGATTCATAAGCTCCGGAAGGTTAAAGAAGCGTGCTAGTCTTTCTTTTTGTCTGAATCCCTTCCCGTCAGGGCCAGACTGTCCGAAAACCGATAACCAGCCCAAACAAATAGTAAAATATGATATAATAGGAAGAAAAAAGGTATTATATTATGGATTACATAAAAGGCAAAAAAAGAGGACAAAAAACCTTTCTGCCGGACTGCATAGAAGATATGATAAAAGAGGATAATCCGGTAAGAGTGATAGATGCGTTTGTAGATGGTATGAATTTAAAAGAGTTAGGGATAAAAAGGGCCAAACCAAACGCGACAGGTCATCCAAGCTATGATCCGAGAGACCTCTTAAAGCTTTATGTATACGGATATATAAACGGAATTAGAAGCTCAAGAAAGCTTATGAAAGAAAGCCATCGCAATATAGAGTTATTCTATCTTATCAATAAACTAAGACCGGACTTTAGAACAATATCAGATTTCAGAAAAGATAATAAAAAAGCAATAAAGAATGTATTTAAAAGTTTTGTAAAGATATGCATGAAACTTAAATTGTACGAAAGCAAACTACTGGCAATAGACGGCACAAAAATTCGAGCGGTAAATTCAAAAAGCAAAGCATATAACAAGAAAACACTGAACGAAAAACTAGCGAGAATAGATGAAAATATTGCAAAGTATCTCCGTCAAATGGATGAAGAGGATAGTCGCAAAAATGAAGACAAAGAATACACTTCGGAGGAAATAAAGGGCTTCATAGAAGAGCTAAAGACAAGAAAAGAGAAATATCAGGATTATCTGAAAGAGCTCAATGAAACGGGAGAAACACAGAAATTAACAACAGACCCCGAAGCACGTGTCATGCATTCAAAAGACGGATATAAATGCGCATTCAACGTGCAGAGCGCAGTGGACGGTGGCAGCCATCTTATCGCAGGATATGAAGTAACAAACGCTTGTACTGACCAGGGCTTGCTTAATCAAGTGTCGAAAGAGACTAAAGAAACACTTGAAAAGGACTCAATTGAAATAACAGCGGATAAAGGTTATGACAGCAGAAAAGATATTTTAAATTGCATATTAAATGGAACAATTCCAAATGTAGCACTTAAATACGATAAAAAAGAAAGAATATATAATCTGGAGTATGAGGAAGCTAAAATCAGCGAAGAGGAGAGAAAATCCACAAAATCCGAGGACATAGAAAAATGTATCAAAGCAGGAATACTGCCTGAATGCTTTGAAAATACAGCGGTCTCAATAGAAGTACAAAAGCAAAGCGAAAAAAGCTGTTTTATGCGGAATGAAGATGGTACAGTAACATGTCCGATGGGACACATATTAAAAAAGACCAAAAGCAAAAAACACGGTGATATATATACCAATAAAGACGCATGCAGACAATGCCCAAACAGATGCACAAGTGGTAAAAACCATAAAGAAGTAAGCTTTGGACCCGACACTAAATATGTACCTGTCAAAATGTATGGTAATTACAAGCACAAGCTGCTAAAGATCCCAAAAGATATCGTCCAAAGAACACCGTATAACAGTTTCAATCGAAAAGACGAAATTCATAAGAAGGTAGTCTTAACAATAAAGAATGATAAGGAGAAATTAAAAGAGCGAATGTGTTTGTCAGAGCATCCATTTGGGACGGTTAAGTGGCATCACGGAGCACATTATCTACTATGCAAAGGTAAAGAAAAAGCAACTGCTGAGCTTGGGTTTAGTTTCCTTGCTTACAATATAGTAAGAGCGATAAATATGGTGGGAACAAAGAGATTGATAGAGGTAATGAGGGAGTAAAACTCTTGATTCTTCTTTTAAATATATAGCAATAGAGTAAAAACAGCCAACAATCAGAAAGTTTGTCTGAAAACAGGCTGTTTTTAAATTTTACGTCTGAGTTATCAGACGATGTGGGGCTAAGTTCAAGTGAAGTAGTGGTTTCACCAAATGTCGATACCCATTCATCAAATGCCGATAATTTGTATTTTCTTAAAGTGCCATGCTGTAAGTATCTTTGCATTGTATACATTTCTGTCATTGAATTTGACAGGGGCGTTCCCGTTGCAAAAACAACTTTTCCGCCTTGTTCATTTAGGTATTGTATTTTGGCATACATATCGCTACTCTTCTTGGCAGCGCTTTGAGGTACACCTGCTACATTACTCATCTTAGTTGTAAGGAACAAATTTTTATAATTTTGCGCTTCATCTATCATGAGTGCATCTATACCCAAGCTTTCAAAGTTAATTTGGTTATCTTTTGGTGCAGTGAGCAGCTTCTCAAGGTTAACCTGTAGACTTTTTCTTTTACTTTCAAGCTGCTTGACTGTCCAATCAGAGGAACCATATTCAGCAATAGATATAGCTTCAATAATCTCTTCTATCTGATTATTGATAAGTCTTTCCATACGCTCAGGTGATATCCCTATACGTTCAAAAGATGAATGGCCCATTATTATGCCATCATACTCGCCTGTAGCTATCTTGCTTACAAATCGCTGTCTGTTTTTCTTCTGGAAATCGTTCTTTGTTGCAAGCAACAGATTAGCTGATGGATAAAGCCTCATCATTTCATTGCCCATTTGTTCGACAAGGTGGTTTGGTACAACATACAGTATCTTATTTGATATACCGAGCCTTTTTAGTTCCATACCGGCACTACACATAACAAATGTCTTTCCGGCGCCCACTTCGTGTGCAAGCAAGGTATTTCCGCCATATAGTATTCTTGCAACTGCATTCGATTGATGTGGACGCAACTCTATTTCAGGATTCATACCGGGGAATGTTAAGTGGCTGCCATCATACTCCCGTAGCCTTATATTATTGTATGTTTGGTTATACATATTAACTAATCTATTCCTGCGCTCTGATTCATTAAATACCCAATCCTTAAAGAGCATTCGTATATTTCTTTGCTTTTCTTTGACAGCCACAGTTTCCTTATGATTATAGTGTACTTTGCCGTCCATATCATAATCGTTAATTGTCAATTTTCTAAGATTTAGTGTGTTTTCAATGATACTATATGCGTCCATTCTGCTTGTGCCATAAACCTCTGTGGCCTCAAATGAATTTTTTGCAAACTGCTTTCCTTTTATCTTCCATACACTCAGTTTATTGCTGTATTCAACTTCCAGATTACGGCTTGCGTAGTATCCGGGTTCAAGTGTGTCCACTATAAAATCCAGTACATCTTTTTCAGGTATCCAAGTAGTTGCAAGTCTTACTTCAATATCCCCCGCTTCCAGATCTTCAGGTTGAATTTCATTAAGCATATGTACATTGATATTGTACTTATCATCAGTCTTCGCATACTCTTGTGCTAATTTCAATTTGCTTCTTACATTACCGCTTAAATATTCATCTGCAGTTTCAAAATTATCATAAGGATTATCATCTTCAAATGTAGCGGGATTTCTAAATATTACTCCTTCTAAATCCTTTATTACTATATCTTTTTCCTGCCTTGTAAGGTGCGCCATATACTCAATATCAACTTTACCTTTTTCGTTTAGTGATATAGTAAGTGCTTCTGTTGACGTGTCCGCATGTTCTATTGTTCTGTTTGGCTTTATGGTGCGTTTAAAGAACATATCAGCTTTAGTAATGTTCTTGTTATCATCGATTACTTCAAGTGAAGAAAGCAATGGAAAGTCTGCATCTTGATTACATGCAAGTTCTACTGCACGGCTTGAAATATTACCATGTGCTTTAACAAAATTATCATACGCATCGTTTAGCTTCTGTTTTGCTCTGTCAAACTCAATATCGCCGCCGAAGTTTACTTGTATTTCAATGACTTCACGAACAGCACTCCGAAGGCTTATCATATCCTTTATTCGTTTTGCATAAGTATCAGATAAAGCCTGTTTTATCATAATGGAATTTTCGCGATAATAGATTTCGTCATCAACAAGTGTATAGCTATAGTTTTTAACATCAGGACTTGCAGGTATTGATGTTACTTCATTATCTATTTCAAGTGCTTCATCAAGGTATGGAGTAATATCTGTACTCAGATAAGTTATTGCAGTTTGCAGTTGCTCTTCAAGGTTTGCGTCTTCATCTGGAATACATGCTGTTTCCTGTCCGTACATTCCTGTTTGATATTCCATCTTACCCAGTAACATGTGCTCATTATTTTGATAATATGAATTTATGGGAATTCCACTCGAAGTATGACCAATTTCTGTCCAATCGGGTTTGATGTCTATCATCCTATCCCGCTTTTGGAAAAACAATATATCAGAGGTTACTTCTGTACCTGCATTTTGTTTGAATGCATTATTAGGTAATCTGATTGCACCAACAAGTTCTGCTCTTTTGGCTATATACTCACGAAAAGAACTGCTTGCTTTATCCATTGTGCCTTTTGATGTAATTACAGCAACGATACCTTTTGGTCTTACTTTATCAATTGATTTAGCGATAAAGTAATCATGTATCATAAAGTTATGCTTATCATATTTACTGTCTGATACTTTATATGCACCAAAGGGCACATTACCGATCACTACATCATAAGCATTATCTGGAATGTTGGTTTTCTCAAAGCCCATTACATGGATATCTGCAGATTGATACAATTGTTTAGCTATCCGTCCTGTTATACTGTCAAGTTCTACTCCGGTAAGTTTACTGCTTGTTCGCATATCTTCCGGCATACAGCCAAAGAAATTGCCTGTACCCATTGCAGGCTCTAAGATGTTTCCGCCTTTAAAGCCGAAATTGTTAAGTGCTTGATATATGCTTCTAATTACAATAGGATCTGTGTAATGAGCATTGAGCGTTGATGCTCTTGCAGCATTATATTCATCTTCATTAAGAATCGCTATAAGTTCCTGGTACTCATGTGTCCAATCAGCTTTATTACTATTAAATACATTGGGTATTCCGCCCCAGCCGGCATATCGGGATAGTATTTCCTGTTCATCAGAAGTAGCAAGTCTGTCTTCACTCTCTATATCTTTTAGTAATTTTATTGCATTTACATTCAGACCAAATCTTGTCTTCTGACCGTTTGGAATTTCAAAGTCAGAGTCTATTGTGAAGCTGATTAATTCAGTTTTATCTTCAAGTGTTTCTTTTCCTGCATTTTGGTTTGATATTATATCAATATAATCCCGAGAAACTTCTATGTTTTTATCTTGATATTCACCATTTTTAATTAACTTATCTAATCTTGGAACAATTTCATCCCATGAATAGTCAATTACAGGATTATCAAATCCATTGACGAATATGCGATAACCGTTACTTCCTATATGCCAATGGATGATTTTATCGTCAATATCGATTTGGCTATATAGATCACCGTATACTTCTTTAAGTTCAGTTATTAATTCTTCTTCATTTAAATTTTTATAGAAGCATTCTGCAATTTTATGTTTACCGTTTTTAGTAATATTGCCTTGTTTTAAGATTGAATTGAATATTGCTTCATATTGGGTTCTATCTTTCTGGGATTGAGTGATAGATTCGTCAGCAGTATCAAAAGTTTTTAGATTTTCGAGTGCATCATTTTCTATACCGACCAATCCGCCATTATCCAAATGTGCTTGGAGATCTTCTCTTTTTTCAACTAAAGATTCCGTATCATCTTCATGAAGTAAGTAGATTGGTATGCCCTCATCAAACACTTCAAGTGCTTGATTGTTTTCAAGCATCGTCATGCCATCCCATTTATATCCGTAATCCTTTAATATCGGTTTATCATCTGATTCAATGTTGTCATTCAATAATGAAATTTGTTCTGTTATATTTTTATGTTTTATTAACAATTTTTCATTTGGATAACGTCTTTCATGATATTTACCGTTCTCAATTAGCTCATCAATTTTTGTTGCTACCTTTGACCATGTAAGATGAATTGAAGCCTTCCCTATTCCCCAGTTCTCAACTTCCAAGCCTTTGCCATCATGATTAACAAATCCATGCCGGTCACCTTCAAATATTGCTGTCCATCCACCTATTCCATATTCTTTCTTAAGAAAGATTATCTTTTCATTCTGTGAATGTTCTTTTGAAAAGAAATCTATTATCCTTTGTTTGCCACCTTCAAAGCCGCTGCCATGTAATATAGCCTGCTCTAGATCTTCTTTTTCGTAATCTGCTGCAAGCTGTGCAATATATAGTTCTTTTTCATAAGGGTCATAAATATCACTGGGTAACAAAGAAGGAGCAGATTTCTCTACTCCTTCTTCGTTGCCTATGTTTTTCGCATTTATCTCATCTGGTATACTATTTGATCCAGAACTATCTCCTCTGCTTGGGTCCGTATCATATTCCGATGTTTCACTGCTCCCATGTAATCGTTCTGGTTGGGTATTGGATTTTTTTCTAATAGTTGTTTCTGAAGAGATATCATCATCTCGTTCGCTTCGTCGTCCACCTTGTGGAACGTTTCCATCAAAGAGCCGTTCAGTTTCATCTCCAGTGCTCTGTTGGGTTTCGCTTCCTCCAGGTATTTCAGTGCCATCCTGCCGTACTTGCCCATTTGAGTTATCGGCTTGAACTTCTTGCTGACTCGCAATTTTGGATATTGAATCCCGTCTCTCTGAGTGTAATTCATATTCATTGGTATTACTCCTTTCATCTACTAATCTTTGTTTATTCTGCTTTTTTACCGATAATTCTATTATTGATAAAATATCTTTTGAAATTTTATTGATTGCATTATATAGTCTTAATTTGAGTGGTGTAGTATTAAACTCCCATATCGCCGAAAACGCTAATTCGTTGTTGTATTCACCGCCTATATCAAGACCGGTTCTTTTGCTTACTATATGTCCAACACAGTCCATGATTGTACTTATGAATCTTATCTCTACATTACGTTGATCCAGTTCTTCCATGTATGAATCTTCAATATCATACTGGATATCATTCATGTAATCTGTACAATCATTACGTATCTTCATATCAATAATAGTATTTAAGTTTGACTCATTCAAATTTAGAGCTGTTTTATTTTCAAATCCCTCAAGAAAAACTTGTTTTATTTCGGATTCATGATGATTTTCCAATTGCCAATGCTGAGGCGGTACTTGTCCATAGGTATCTGCCACATCAAAGAGATATTTAAGGCCTGTTTCACTTGCATTATCAAGTACTGCTATACTTTTAGTACCTCGTTTAATTCTACGACCCAGCGCATTGTTCCATGTGCGCATATCGGTAACTGCTGTTGCATTTGGACGTTGTGCATAAATGAGCAAAACATCTTCAAAGGAGTACTTATAATGGCTTGAAGAAAATGTTAAGAACTTTGTAAGTTCTATTCTGTTTGTTTGGATTAATGATAATGTGTCATCAATAAGCTTTGTAGTTTCATAATACCTTCTGCCTGCCATTTCATCTCCTCCTTATTTTATTGAATTCAAATAAAAGTTCCATGCGCAACTTGGCGGGCGGCTTGCTTTATTTGCTTTTGTTGGTCTGCTTGGGCAGCACTTATATGGACAGCCGAAGCAACAATCGTCTTCTTCGTATCCTATTTTTGTATCTTTTATATTCGATAATCCATGGAATTTATCTAATGTTAATTTCATAGTGCTCCTTTCCGATTTTGAGTATAAAAAAAAAAGCATCTTTATCGGATGCTTCTGATATATGATAATATTGATTACATAGTAAATTTAATTCTTTTACTTCCTACATTTGTTATGTTTCTTTATTAAATTGTAATTAATACTGTCATGGCATTAACTCGCTTTTAATTGTTTTTGGTATAAAAACTGTCTAGGCACGGTTAATATAACATTTATGTTCTTGCATCGTGTAAGCTATCTAAAGTTTCTTCATGTTTCCCCTTAATTCGGTATGGTGTTTCGGTTTGTATAATCAATTTGGCTTTGATCAAATATTGCATTATAAGCATCACCGGTTAATTCTTCAAAAGATGTAACCTTCATATCATTAACTTGTTCCATCAAAGTTTTCCCTTCAATAGACATATCATTAAAGATTTTATCTCCACGTCCTGCCTTTTTGGCTTCTAGATTACTATAAATACAACTTAACGAAGCATTTTTTTCAACGTCTAATAAATCTTCATTATTAGCAATGGTATCATAAGTCATTTGAAGGACTTCTTCATCTGAATACCCTCCATAGTAAGCAATATCATAAATACTATCTAATATATATTTGTAATAAGCCATCCCTTCCGGATCTATGACCGCAGTATCATCGGTCAATTCACTAAATATTCTTCCTTCGAAGGCTGGTAATTGTAGTTCTATTCTATCTTTTTCTTCGTCGCTGTAACAACGAATATAGCTATCGATAAAATCGTCTCTTGTTGTTTCAATATAATTCCACTCCATATCAAAAAGACAAGCTCCTTCATTATATTCAAAAGGATGATTTTCTCTAGCCATTTTAGAAACAAAAGACCGGCCTTCTGAATCACCAAATTCTTTTTTTATATAAAATGCCCTAGTTACTTCATTTGCATTAATATAGTGATTATTCTTTTCAAAAAAAGGAATTAAAACAAGCCTGCTTTTTTCACCAACGGATGTATGAAGTTGATAATTACTAGTAACTTCGTCAGGGGGGAGAATATTATACTCGAAAGTACTACTATCCTTTGTAGGCAATGCAAAATCACATTTCTCTTCAAATAAATTATGATCGATTTTATTTAAATACCAATCATTGACCATAACCCCAACATACAATGCATCATGGCTTATATTGTATAATTCAATCATCAATTTTTCGTTGCTCATATTTTCAATGGTGCTGATATACGGCGGCTCGGGTGTTGCGGTGGGAGTCGGAGTGGGTACTTCAGTCGGCATTGCAGTTAGTACTTGCGTGGGCGACGCCGTAGGCTGGGCTGTTGGCTCCGAACTGGTTTTGTCGATGGGCGCAAAAGAGCACGCGGTAAGCAGCGCTGTGATTATTAAGGTTAGTATAAAAATGATTGCTTTTTTCATTAATCTTCTCCGATGCTTTGTTTAATTGTCGGGTATATTATTTCTCCCGGTGTAGTCAATCGCCTGTTGGTTTCTAATTTGAGGATCAGTAAAATCAATACCATCAAGCCCTGCAACACTTAAACCATTTACTCGGTCCATCAGAGTCTGACCGTCAATTTGAATTTCTTGAAAAGTAGCAAGTTCTTTTCCTTGCGTCTTTAAATAGAAAAATATATTACCTAAACATGTAATCTTCTCTATATCCAATAAATCTTTATTGTTATATATTTTGTCTAAAATATTTTGAACTCTTTCCTCATCATCATACTCTTGATTAAAACAAATGTCTTCGATTGTCTCCCTAAGATATTCGACATAAGCCAGGCCTTCTTTAGACACTTCAAACCCTTCTTCGTCAAACTTCGGAAACAACCTCCCTTCAAAGGCACAAATTGGTAAAGGTTTTACCTTCCCTTCATATATATTAGAAAGATTGAAAGATATTGCCGACATATCGGTTTCATCCATTACTCCAAATCCCTTGTTTAGAAAAAAAGAAGCGTCACTAAATAAATAATCAGAATCCTTCGCATATTTACTTAGACTTGCCATATCTTTATCAGTCAATCCCAAAGTCATTTTTTCAATTCTTCCTAGTTCAAACCAAACCTTATAATAATTAAAATTTTGCTTATAGAAAATATTAATAAAACTTTCCCCGACATCTCCTCTATAAATTTCGTCATTAACAAAAAACAAATCAATTTCTTTTTTAAAAACAACCTCTTTTGTAAAGTCCGCTGTTTTTAAAAAAGTTTCTTCATTAATCTCCCCGGAATTCATTTTTAAAGCAATAACACGAAGTATCTCATAATCATGAGTTACATTGTATGCTTCAATCATCAATTCTTCGTTGCTCATATTTTCAATGGTGCTGATATACGGCGGCTCGGGTGTGGGCACTGCAGTTGGTGCTTGCGTGGGCGACGCCGTAGGCTGGGCTGTTGGCTCTGCGGTTGCTTGGTCTGCTGATTGTGGTGCAGGTGTGCAACTGGAAAGCAGTGCTATTATTAATATTATGGTTAATGTAATTGTAATTGTTTTTTTCATGCTATCTCCTAATTTTCAGGTATAGTATTTCTATTTGTATAATCAATCAAACTTTGATCAAATATCTCATTATAAGCGTCACCGGTTAATTCTTGTGCTCGATCAAGCTTCATTTTGAAAACATAATCAAGCAAAGGTTCTCCATCAAGTAAGATATCATTGAATACCTTTTCCCCTCTTCCTGGTATTTTTGCATCTAGATTATTATAAACATTACTCAAACAAGCAATTTTTTCGACATCCAATAGATCATCATTATTGTAAATATTATCATAGGCCATTTGTGCCACTTCTTCATCTGTATAATCTCCATAATAAGCAATATCCTGTATATAATCAATCATATACTTAACAAACGCCATTCCTTCTTTATCTATTTCAAATTCGGTTAAATCTAACTTGCTAAAGATTCTTCCTTCAAAAGCCCCTAAATAAAGTCCGGTGGGTCCATTTTCATAAATGTCTCTCGTTCGCAGATTTAAACCCCTCATCATGCCTTTGTCTCTAGCATTCCATTCTTCCTCAAATAAACCAGAGCCCTCGGTATAGTCAAACTTTCCTGTTTTTTCAAGGTTTAAAACAAATCTAGTATCATGAGAGTCACCATAGCTTTTTCCAAAGGCTGTCTCAATATAAAATACGCGTGAAACCAAATTAGTAATTTTATAATGTTCATAATCATTGTAAAACATAAATCCTACTGCTTTTCCTATTGCACCTCTTACATATTCATGAGAATATCCATGCTCGGGATCTGTTTCTAAAAACATGGCATATGGGTCTTTTGCATCTTCCCAATCTTTATAGTAATCCATTGTATCGTATAATTTTTCTTCTGAAATATTTCCGTTCGAAAATTCTCTCATAATAATTTGATTAAGATGTAAATCATAACTTACATTAAATAGTTCCATTATCAGTTCTACATTGCTCATATTTTCAATGGTGCTGATATACGGCGGCTCGGGTGTTGCGGTGGGAGTCGGAGTGGGTACTTCAGTCGGCATTGCAGTTAGTACTTGCGTGGGCGACGCCGTAGGCTGGGCTGTTGGCTCCGAACTGGTTTTGTCGATGGGCGCAAAAGAGCACGCGGTAAGCAGCGCTGTGATTATTAAGGTTAGTATAAAAATGATTGCTTTTTTCATTAATCTTCTCCGATGCTTTGTTTAATTGTCGGGTATATTATTTCTCCCGGTGTAGTCAATCGCCTGTTGGTTTCTAATCTGTGGATCAGTAAAATCAATACCATCAAGCCCCGCAACACTTAAACCATTCACTCGGTCCATCAGAGTCTGACCGTCAACTTGAATTTCTTGAAAAGTAGCAAGTTCTTTTCCTTGCGTCTTTAAATAGAAAAATATATTACCTAAACATGTAATCTTCTCTATATCCAATAAATCTTTATTGTTATATATTTTGTCTAAAATATTTTGAACTCTTTCCTCGTCATCATACTCTTGATTAAAACAAATGTCTTCGATTGTCTCCCTAAGATATTCGACATAAGCCAGGCCTTCTTTAGACACTTCAAACCCTTCTTCGTCAAACTTTGGAAACAACCTCCCTTCAAAGGCACAAATTGGTAAAGGTTTTACCTTCCCTTCATATATATTAGAAAGATTGATAAATATTGCCGACAGATAGCTTTCATCTAGCACTCCAAATCCCTTGTTTTTAAAAAAAGAAGCTTCACTATATAAATAATCAGAATCCTTCGCATATTTACTTAGACTTGCCGTATCTTTATCGGTCAATCCCAAAGTCATTTTTTCAATTCTTCCTAGTTCAAACCAAACCTTATAATAATTAAAATTTTGCTGATAGGAAATATCAATTATATTTTCCCCGACCTTTCCTGTATACATTTCGTCATTCACAAAAAACAAATCAATATATGCCTCAACATCTTTTGTAAAGTCCGCTGTTTTTAAAAAAGTTTCTTCATTAATCTCCCCGGAATTCATTTTTAAAGCAATAACACGAAGTATCCCATAATCATGAGTTACATTGTATGCTTCAATCATCAATTCTTCGTTGCTCATATTTTCAATGGTACTGATATACGGCGGCTCAGGTGTTGCGGTGGGAATCGGAGTAGGCGCTTGGGTAGGTGTTGCGGTCGGTGCTTCAGTCGGTGTTTTTTCTGCGACTTTAGATGCTACAGTACAGCTCGACAAAGACATAATGGCTAAAAGTATAGCGAGTATTAATATAATAGTTTTTTTCATGATTTCCTCTCAATCCGGAATAATAGCAGTATTTGGTATACTAATTAATTATTTCACTTCTTACTATTGTATATTAAAATGTATCAATTTCCCATATTAATTTTATATATACAAATATCAGTTGTTAGAAATGTAATGTAAATTACCTAATTTTTCTACCATGTCATTCTTTTTTATAGCATAAACTTGACTGTGTCCAAATCTAACCACTTTTCGCTTAAACATCCTGCTCCGACATGTGGTGTATATCTGTCTATGTTCATTTGTATTTACATGAAAAAGGCATATAACAAAATAGATTCTGAGTATAAAAAAGAAGCATTCTGATGCTTCTTTGATAATTTTATGAAATTATTTTAACTGTATTTTTATATCACTAATTTTATACTATTTCATTTCTTTCAATGCAGCTAAGCATTCTGTGCAAATTAACTTATCTCTATAGTTCTTAACTTCTTCTGTACTATCACAAAATATACATGCAGGCTTATACTTTGTAAGGAAAATAAGATCACCCTCAATATACATTTCCACTGGAGCTTTGCTTTCTATACCTAATGTACGTCTTAATTACTTCGGAATCACCACACGTCCCAAAATGTCTACTCTTCTCGCTATTCCTGTTGCTTTCATCCTTTTCTCCTAACATATCTTAATTGGTAACTATTGAGGGTGTAATTGCTTTTTCTGTATAAAGGTTGAAGCAGGCAGATCTTTCTCCTTATACCTGCCTCGCGAATCTTCATATGAGAGAGCAATGTTCCCAAAAACCTCTCCTATCGGGTTCTGTTGCAAAAACTTTTTTATATACATCATGTTATATTTTTGACTTATAATAAATATACCCTATATTGTGTTTATTGAATTTTTTGCATAACAACCGTACTATCCTATAAACTCTTTTACACGCCCTACAATCCCGTTGTCTAACATAACTTTAATTCCATGCGGATGATGTGCTGAATTGGTTAATAGTTTTGCAACTTTACCTTCTGTTAGTTCTCCACTTTTCTGATGAGTTTTTTGAACTACTTTTACTTGTGCTCCGATTTTTATATTACTTCTTATTCTTCCATCCACTATATAACCTCATTTCTTTAGTCTGCTATGTTATGTATTCTTAATCAGCTTGTAGTACGTTGTCAGGTCTCGTATGTAAACGCGATATTGCTCCTAAATTATATCATATTTTGCTTTGGACTTGTGTCAATATAAAAGACACTTCTGATTTCGAATTAAGTTAATGTTCTAATTCCAATTCTTCACTAATATCTTCACTTAGCATCTTTTCATTCTCGAACCAAGCCTTTAAAGCTTTTATAACAATGTCCTCAACTTCTTTAGGTGAAACATTAGTAGAGAAGTAATCCTTAATCTTTTTGTAAGATAATTTGATAATCTTTGATGGCTGTTGAAGCTTTTGAGTAATTATCTTATCTATCTTCTCATAGGTCAATTCACCATTTTGGCTTATACCCTTGAGAACGGATGCTAGTTTAAGAGGAACACTAAAATTCTCTTCACGAGTAAGGATGTCAAACAGATTATCCTGTTCCTGCTTTTTTAGGTATGATAGCTCAACCGCTGGAATAAACGATAATCTCTTTTCGTCAACTTCGCCTAGAATTTCTGGTGTTAAATTTGTTAAGCGAATATATCTGCTAACTTGCTTATAACTATCTCCGACTTCATCACCAATTATTTCTCTTGATTCTACTCCTTTTAACTTCCGGACATTTTGTCCGGAAGTTAAGTCTCGCCTTTTTCCTTGCGACTTTATTGCTTCTAATTTAAGCTTGTATGCAAATGCTTTCTCACTGGGTAGTATTCCTTCACGTTGCTGAAGATTTGAGTCGACCATTAAAATTACTGCGGTTTCATCATCAAGCTCTCGTATGTTACAAGGTATTTCATCCAGTCCGGCTATCCTAGCACCTTGAACTCTATTATGACCTGCCACTATTTCATATTCATATTTATCATGTTTATATGGACGAACAAGTATTGGCACAATTACTCCCTGATCCCTTATACTTTCTGCTAAACTCTGCATTTTTTCGTTGTTGTATTTTTTAAATGGATGTTTATCGAATGGTTTTAATTTTGCTAAAGGAAGACCTGTTGGTTCATTAGTAGTTTTCGTGATTTTTTCATTTTCACGTTCTTCACTAGATTTAAACATATCTTCAAAGGATTTTAGTCCAGGCTTGAATTGACTCATCTGCAAGTACCTCCTTTGTAAATGATTCATACGCAAGTGATACTTTGCATTTTGGGTCATGCATGAAAATGCTTTTCCCTACAGCTGTATGTTCAACTGCTCTAACCGATTGTGGTATCTTACTATTAAATATTTTGATGTGATTGCCATATGCATTTTCTAAACTTTCAAGAATTGCTTTGCTGAAATTTAATCTTTCATTATGCATTGTAATTAGAATTCCTTTAAACTTAAGTTCAGGATTAATATGTCTCTTGATTCTTGCAATTGTACTGATTAACATTTCAAGACCTTTAGCACTAAGATAATGTGCTTGTACAGGTATTAAAACAGATGTTGCGGCAACCAAAGCATTAAGTGTCAGCATACCAAGTGAAGGAGCGCAGTCGATTAAACAATAATGATAATCATCTTGAATTGTTGATAAAAATGTTTTAAGTATCATCTCACGGCTTAATGCATTTACAAGTGATGGTTCAATACCAGCTAACTCAATGGAAGAAGGCACGATATCGCATCCTTCTGAGCGCAATAGATATTTATCTTTAGTAAGTGTGATTTTATCTTCTATATATTCTGTGAAGATATTTGCAATTGTAATTGGTAATTCGTCAGGATTTTGAAATCCCATGCACATTGTACTATTTGCTTGAGCATCTAGGTCTAAAATTAATACCTTTTTGCCTTGTCGCGCAAGGCTTGTTGCTAGGTTTACTGTCGATGTGGTTTTTCCAACTCCACCTTTTTGATTTACTACTGCGATAATCTCTGTTTTTTTCATTTTTTGACTCCTTATTGAATTTTTTGATTCTCGGTGGCACTCGAGAAATCCCTTCAATAAGGCTTTATTAGTGGGTTTAAGAGCTCTTTTTGGTGTGTATTTATTTTCGGACTAAAATACCCCTTGAACGCCACACATCGTCTGATAACTCAGACGTAAAATTTAAAAACAGCCTGTTTTCAGACAAACTTTCTGATTGTTGGCTGTTTTTACTCTATTGCTATATATTTAAAAGAAGAATCAAGAGTTTTACTCCCTCATTACCTCTATCAATCTCTTTGTTCCCACCATATTTATCGCTCTTACTATATTGTAAGCAAGGAAACTAAACCCAAGCTCAGCAGTTGCTTTTTCTTTACCTTTGCATAGTAGATAATGTGCTCCGTGATGCCACTTAACCGTCCCAAATGGATGCTCTGACAAACACATTCGCTCTTTTAATTTCTCCTTATCATGCTTTATTGTTAAGACTACCTTCTTATGAATTTCGTCTTTTCGATTGAAACTGTTATACGGTGTTCTTTGGATGATATCTTTTGGGATCTTTAGCAGCTTGTGCTTGTAATTACCATACATTTTGACAGGTACATATTTAGTGTCGGGTCCAAAGCTTACTTCTTTATGGTTTTTACCACTTGTGCATCTGTTTGGGCATTGTCTGCATGCGTCTTTATTGGTATATATATCACCGTGTTTTTTGCTTTTGGTCTTTTTTAATATGTGTCCCATCGGACATGTTACTGTACCATCTTCATTCCGCATAAAACAGCTTTTTTCGCTTTGCTTTTGTACTTCTATTGAGACCGCTGTATTTTCAAAGCATTCAGGCAGTATTCCTGCTTTGATACATTTTTCTATGTCCTCGGATTTTGTGGATTTTCTCTCCTCTTCGCTGATTTTAGCTTCCTCATACTCCAGATTATATATTCTTTCTTTTTTATCGTATTTAAGTGCTACATTTGGAATTGTTCCACTTAATATGCAATTTAAAATATCTTTTCTGCTGTCATAACCTTTATCCGCTGTTATTTCAATTGAGTCCTTTTCAAGTGTTTCTTTAGTCTCTTTCGACACTTGATTAAGCAAGCCCTGGTCAGTACAAGCGTTTGTTACTTCATATCCTGCGATAAGATGGCTGCCACCGTCCACTGCGCTCTGCACGTTGAATGCGCATTTATATCCGTCTTTTGAATGCATGACACGTGCTTCGGGGTCTGTTGTTAATTTCTGTGTTTCTCCCGTTTCATTGAGCTCTTTCAGATAATCCTGATATTTCTCTTTTCTTGTCTTTAGCTCTTCTATGAAGCCCTTTATTTCCTCCGAAGTGTATTCTTTGTCTTCATTTTTGCGACTATCCTCTTCATCCATTTGACGGAGATACTTTGCAATATTTTCATCTATTCTCGCTAGTTTTTCGTTCAGTGTTTTCTTGTTATATGCTTTGCTTTTTGAATTTACCGCTCGAATTTTTGTGCCGTCTATTGCCAGTAGTTTGCTTTCGTACAATTTAAGTTTCATGCATATCTTTACAAAACTTTTAAATACATTCTTTATTGCTTTTTTATTATCTTTTCTGAAATCTGATATTGTTCTAAAGTCCGGTCTTAGTTTATTGATAAGATAGAATAACTCTATATTGCGATGGCTTTCTTTCATAAGCTTTCTTGAGCTTCTAATTCCGTTTATATATCCGTATACATAAAGCTTTAAGAGGTCTCTCGGATCATAGCTTGGATGACCTGTCGCGTTTGGTTTGGCCCTTTTTATCCCTAATTCTTTTAAATTCAAACCATCTACAAACGCATCTATCACTCTTACCGGATTATCCTCTTTTATCATATCTTCTATGCAGTCCGGCAGAAAGGTTTTTTGTCCTCTTTTTTTGCCTTTTATGTAATCCATAATATAATACCTTTTTTCTTCCTATTATATCATATTTTACTATTTGTTTGGGCTGGTTATCGGTTTTCGGACAGTCTGGCCACACATCGTCTGATAACTCAGACGTAAAATTTAAAAACAGCCTGTTTTCAGACAAACTTTCTGATTGTTGGCTGTTTTTACTCTATTGCTATATATTTAAAAGAAGAATCAAGAGTTTTACTCCCTCATTACCTCTATCAATCTCTTTGTTCCCACCATATTTATCGCTCTTACTATATTGTAAGCAAGGAAACTAAACCCAAGCTCAGCAGTTGCTTTTTCTTTACCTTTGCATAGTAGATAATGTGCTCCGTGATGCCACTTAACCGTCCCAAATGGATGCTCTGACAAACACATTCGCTCTTTTAATTTCTCCTTATCATGCTTTATTGTTAAGACTACCTTCTTATGAATTTCGTCTTTTCGATTGAAACTGTTATACGGTGTTCTTTGGATGATATCTTTTGGGATCTTTAGCAGCTTGTGCTTGTAATTACCATACATTTTGACAGGTACATATTTAGTGTCGGGTCCAAAGCTTACTTCTTTATGGTTTTTACCACTTGTGCATCTGTTTGGGCATTGTCTGCATGCGTCTTTATTGGTATATATATCACCGTGTTTTTTGCTTTTGGTCTTTTTTAATATGTGTCCCATCGGACATGTTACTGTACCATCTTCATTCCGCATAAAACAGCTTTTTTCGCTTTGCTTTTGTACTTCTATTGAGACCGCTGTATTTTCAAAGCATTCAGGCAGTATTCCTGCTTTGATACATTTTTCTATGTCCTCGGATTTTGTGGATTTTCTCTCCTCTTCGCTGATTTTAGCTTCCTCATACTCCAGATTATATATTCTTTCTTTTTTATCGTATTTAAGTGCTACATTTGGAATTGTTCCATTTAATATGCAATTTAAAATATCTTTTCTGCTGTCATAACCTTTATCCGCTGTTATTTCAATTGAGTCCTTTTCAAGTGTTTCTTTAGTCTCTTTCGACACTTGATTAAGCAAGCCCTGGTCAGTACAAGCGTTTGTTACTTCATATCCTGCGATAAGATGGCTGCCACCGTCCACTGCGCTCTGCACGTTGAATGCGCATTTATATCCGTCTTTTGAATGCATGACACGTGCTTCGGGTTCTGTTGTTAATTTCTGTGTTTCTCCCGTTTCATTGAGCTCTTTCAGATAATCCTGATATTTCTCTTTTCTTGTCTTTAGCTCTTCTATGAAGCCCTTTATTTCCTCCGAAGTGTATTCTTTGTCTTCATTTTTGCGACTATCCTCTTCATCCATTTGACGGAGATACTTTGCAATATTTTCATCTATTCTCGCTAGTTTTTCGTTCAGTGTTTTCTTGTTATACGCTTTGCTTTTTGAATTTACCGCTCGAATTTTTGTGCCGTCTATTGCCAGTAGTTTGCTTTCGTACAATTTAAGTTTCATGCATATCTTTACAAAACTTTTAAATACATTCTTTATTGCTTTTTTATTATCTTTTCTGAAATCTGATATTGTTCTAAAGTCCGGTCTTAGTTTATTGATAAGATAGAATAACTCTATATTGCGATGGCTTTCTTTCATAAGCTTTCTTGAGCTTCTAATTCCGTTTATATATCCGTATACATAAAGCTTTAAGAGGTCTCTCGGATCATAGTTTGGATGACCTGTCGCGTTTGGTTTGGCCCTTTTTATCCCTAATTCTTTTAAATTCAAACCATCTACAAACGCATCTATCACTCTTACCGGATTATCCTCTTTTATCATATCTTCTATGCAGTCCGGCAGAAAGGTTTTTTGTCCTCTTTTTTTGCCTTTTATGTAATCCATAATATAATACCTTTTTTCTTCCTATTATATCATATTTTACTATTTGTTTGGGCTGGTTATCGGTTTTCGGACAGTCTGGCCAAATATGCTCTCTAGGACATAAAAAAGCCTTATTGAGTTTAAAGAAAAGTACATGGTACATTCCATGTGCTTTTATTCTATCAGGATTTCACTTCTGATGCAAAAATTGAAGTAAGTTTTTTATACTCATCTCTGTACTTAAACTTTATCGTTATCTGTCTTTCTTCAAATACAATAATTTCTTCAATCAGAGCTGTAACTATATCTCTTGTAATCTCATTGATATTGTTAAATCGCTTGAAAGTTGTAATGAATATGCTATCTTCAATTTTTTGATCTGAAACTTCTGTTATCTGTCTTTTAATATTCAATAACTCTATACTAAGTTCTCTGTTAGAATCTTCATATGAACTTTTCATCTGGCTGTACTCATCTTCAGTTATTAAGCCCGATTTGCAGTCTTCATACAATCCTTGCTTGAGTGTTGTAACTCTATTTATTTCTTTTTCAATCTTTGAAACTTTTCTTTCAAGAAACGCAGTGTTTCTTTCTGTAATTTTACTATGTTGAGCTTTTTTTATAGTTTTCTCAATATCAACTGCACATTTTATCTGCTTCTGTATTGAATTTAGTATTATTTCAAGTAGAACATCTTCGTCAATGCTATGAGTTCCGCAAATCTTGCTACCATATTTTTTTGAAAGTGAACATACATACTTCTTATACTTTCTTCCATTGTGTGTACAGGTAGTCCTAACCATAGGCTCACCGCAATCGGAACGTCAACACTTTTTCGGACAGTTTACTAAGCAACACATTCTAATTGCTTCTGTTCCCATTGCTTCAGCCACTGCATAGGGCTAAGATAACCTAGTCGTTTTTGTACTCTCTTTGTATTATAGAATCCTTCTATGTGTTCAAAAATTCTTTGCCTGGCTTCTTCTCTGGTTCGAAAGTGTATCCAGTGTACTGTCTCTTTTTTGAGATTCGCAAAGAAGCTTTCACTCCATGCATTATCCCCCGGCATCCCTACTCGTGAAAAGCTCTGGCGTATGCCGTTTGATGCAAGAAGGTTCTTCACTTTTTCCGATGTATACTGGCTGCCTCTATCACTGTGGAAAATACAATCTTTCGGCAGCCGCCATCTTTTGATTGCTTTTCTTATTGTTTTTGTTACCAGTTCCGCTTTCATGCGCTCGCTCATGCTTTCGGCCAATACAACTCCGCTTTTTATGTCAAGTATTTGGCATATGTAATCAAAGCCCGCTCCTGTCCGTATGTAGCTGATATCGCTTGTCAATACTTGCAGTGGTTCCGTTATCTCCATTCCCCGTACCAGATTAGGATATCCTTCTCCGCGCGATTTCCGGCTGTTAGTTAACGATCTCTGACGCCTTTTGCAGTGCACACAGCGCAAGCCCTGCCGTTCCATAATATCTCTTACCTTATAGAAGCTTGCCTTATGGCCACTTTTTCGCATTAGTCCGCATATTCGGTTCGCTCCGTATGTCCCTTTGCCTTCTTTAAATATCTTTCTTACCAGCTCGATATATTCTTCCTCAAGCTTTGCTCTTTCTTCTCTACTTCTTTTCCAAGCATAATATCCGCTTCGGGATACCCCTAATATATCGGCCCACTTTCTTTCGGGGTGTTCTTCCTGTTCAAAAATGAATTGATATTTCACTTTTGTTGTCTTGCAAAGTAGGCCGCGGCTTTTTTTAACATGTCACGCTCAATTTTGAGTTCTGCATTCTCTAGTCGCAACTTCTTTACTTCCTCTTCCAATGTCGCCGCTTCCGTTTTCTCGCCTTCTGACGTGTACTTCTTCCGCCAGTTGTAAAGCAAGTTAACTCCTACTCCCAAATCGTCGGCTATTTCCCTTACGCTCTTTGGGCTTGCATACGATAATTTAACCGCATTTCTCTTGAATTCTTCGTCATATTTGTTTCGGTGTTTTTGCATGGTTTTTCCCTCCTGCTTTATATTATAATTCTTTTACCATGCTGTCCGAAATTTTAACACACTCCCATCACCACATTTTATATAGCGAGAAAGCGGCGATGGAGCCATTTTTTTAACTCTCGGTCTTGTTTTCTTTTCCTGTAATGCTTGTGCCGCTTCAAACGTTGAATGGGTAACGATAGGATCATGTGTGAGCCTGTGAAAAATTTTCTGTAAAAGCCAACTGTGATAAAATAAAACACAGGAGGCTTTTTAATTATGGGAAGACCGAGAAAGAAACTGGTAAGCGAGGGAAAGTCAAACATCATAAGACAACTTTTGCAGGAGTACGATATCGAAACGCCGCAGGATATCGAAGCAGCATTGCGGGAGTTACTTGGTGGCACAATTCAAAACATGCTGGAAAGTGAAATAGTAGAGCAGATGGAGCAAGCAGAGCTTGAAGATCCAACATATTCTGATTCTAGAAACGGGTACAAACCAAAGACACTTAAAAGCAATTATGGTGAAGTTCCGATACAGGTACCTCAAGATAGAAACAGCGATTTTGAACCGAAGGTAGTACCAAAACATCAAAGGGATATTTCGGAAATCGAAGGCAAGATAATCAGCATGTATGCCAAAGGAATGAGCACACGGCAGATATCCGACCAGATACAGGATATCTATGGGTTTGATGTAAGCGAAAGCCTGGTCACGGGTATCACAAACAAGATAATGCCGGAAATAGAAGCGTGGCAGAAAAGACCGTTGTCAGCTATATATCCAATAGTATTTATCGATGCGATAGTATTCAATGTGCGTGATAACGGCGTAATCAAAAAGCAGGCGGCATATATAATTCTAGGAGTAAGCGAAGAAGGTCATAAAGAGGTTCTTACCATCACAATCGGCGAGACAGAAAGCTCGAAGTTCTGGTTATCAGTGCTTAACGAGCTTAAAAACCGCGGAGTGCAAGATATTTTGTTGTTGTGTGCTGATGGCTTGTCTGGGATTAAAGAAGCCATAGAAGCAGCATATCCGCTTACAGAATACCAGCGCTGCATCGTCCATGTTGTGAGGAACACGCTTAAATATGTATCACACAAAGACAAGAAAGCGTTCGCGGCTGATTTGAAAACAATCTATCACGCAAGCGACGAACAGTCCGGGCACGAACGTATGCTTGACGTTACAGAAAAATGGGAAAGCAAATATCCAAATTCAATGAAACGCTGGGAAGATAATTGGGATGTCATAAGTCCCATGTTCAAGTTTTCATCCAAAGTCAGGAAGGTAATTTATACGACCAATGCTATCGAAAGCCTTAATAGTGGATACCGACGCCTGAACCGCCAAAGAAGCGTTTTCCCAAGCAGTACGGCTTTGCTCAAGGCTCTTTATCTTGCTACTTTTGAGCTGACAAAAAGATGGACCGGGACTTTAAGAAATTGGGGGCCTGTCCATGGTGAATTGGCTATCATGTATCCTGATCGGTTAAGCTGAAACATTTAAATCCTTGACAAACAAAAATGAAAATGCTACTTTTTAAACATCGGTATGGGAAATTGCAGTCTAAGGACCAAAAACTGGGGGCATACCAAAGATTTTTTATTCCTAAAGCAATTGTTTCAATATCCGTATCAAGCCTTGAAGAGTTATATACTTTAATATCTAAAACTTTTTTTCTCTGGATAAGCTTTTTGATATTTTCTGAATATACTTTTAATTCAGGTAACTCCGGCATTTCATTCACCTTTTACATTTAGTTTAGCTTCCAAAGTAATTATATCATTTAAAAATATTGCCATCAAACAGTAAGTTCTTTTTCAGAAAAAAACCGCAAAAGCATTACACCTTTGCGGTTTGAAGCAATCTTTGTCGCTTTATCTGTTTACTCTACCTGAGCCGTCACCACCCATAAGCTTTTCAACCTCTGACACTTTGACACGGTTGAAGTCGCCTTCAATAGAATGTTTAAGACAGCTTGCCGCCACTGCGAATTCCAAGGCTTGCTGTTTATCTTCATATTTATTCAGCCCATATATTATGCCACCTGCGAATGAATCTCCTCCACCAACACGATCCACAATATCGTTCATCATATATCTGCGGCTAATATAGAACACATCTCGGGTTGTAAGGCATGCGCCCCATCCGTTTATGTCCGCGGACTTTGACTCGCGCAGAGTTATAGCTATCATTTTCATATTCGGAAACTCGGACAAAACCTTTTTGCCTAAAGCTTCATACTTTTTAGTGTCAAGCTCTCCGCTTTCAACATCAACGTCCACTCTTATACCCAAGGACTTCTGGCAATCTTCCTCATTGGCAATACCCACATCGACATATGAAACCAGTTCTCTCATAACTTCCGGAGCGCTTTTCCCATATTTCCATAGCTTATTTCTAAAGTTAAAATCGCACGAAACAGTTATACCCTTTTCTTTTGCCGCTCTTACCGCCGCCAGCGAAACATCCTTCGCGCTTTCGCTTATTGCGGGAGTTATTCCTGTGATATGAAGCCACTTTGCCCCTTCATACACGTAGTCCCAGTCTACTTCATCCACTGAAAGCTTAGCTATTGAGGAATCCGCTCTGTCATATATTACATTTGACGGCCTTTGATTCGCGCCAGTTTCAAGAAAATATATTCCCACGCGCCCTTCTCGCCTGATAATTTTTGTTGTATCCACACCAAAGCCTCTAAGCTGCCGGATGCACGCGTCGGCGATATCGTTCTCCGGAAGCGCGCTTACAAAAGAAACATCAAGTCCGTAGTTCGCAAGAGAAACAGCGACATTGGCTTCGCCTCCTCCGAAAGTGGCCTCAAGATTTTGCGTTTGAAAAAGTTTTTGATGGCTGGGAGATTTAAGTCTCAGCATCACTTCGCCCAACGTAACAAATTTACCCATTTTTATTCTCCTATTTATTAAACAGCTTAAGTACTGTTCCGTCTTTTTCCACATTCATTCCGTCACTTGTGTCATCTAATGATTTAAAACCTTGTGTCTGCAAGTAGAAAACCGCTCTGTCAATATTATTTGTAGCTATTTCAGAAGCTTCATGCTCTTTAACACTTTCCAGCTCAAAGCCAAGAAGAGTATCTATCGAGGCCTTCGCCGTTTTTGTGATATTTTCATAGTTTTTGCTTGCGATATCCTTTGCCGAACACAGCCAGCCACCACCAATGGCGTGAATAAAATTCTTATCCGCGTATTCAGGAAGAGTCGCTATGCTTACACCTCCAGTTGGAATAAATTTAACCATTCTATATGGGCCGTATAGGGCTTTGCAGGCATTGACACCACCATATATATTAGCGGGGAAAAATTTCAAAACATTTATTCCAAAAGACAACGCGTGTTCTATTTCTGTAGGTGTTACGCATCCAGGAGTAATTGCCACATCATTTTTAACGCACCAACTTACTACATCATCATTAAAACCCGGGCTAACTATAAACTCAGCTCCCGCATCAACCGCGGCTTTCGCCTGTTGGACCGATAAAACAGTTCCTGCTCCAAGCAATATTTCTGGATATTTTTCCTTAATAGCGGCTATGGCGGGAATCCCCTGCTCTGTTCTTAATGTTATTTCCATAATGGGAAGTCCGGCATCTGCTAAAGCTTTAGCTGTAGGAAGAGCTTCGTCCAGATTGTTGAAAACTATTACAGGTACCAAACCTAAAAGGCCTATTTTTTCGCTGACTGTCATATCTTTCTCCATTTCACTTGATTAGTCCATTTATCAAAAACATATTTATTAATAAAAGAGTATTATTTTATTATAAAAATTTAACTTTATATTGCGCTAAACTATAGGAATTTTACACTAAATTATTTTGAGTGCCAGAGTATCCCATGCATGTATGGAGTTATGATATTGTAAAAGATAAAACATATGATGTACGTAAAATACGAATTCTCAATATACTAGACAAAAACTGCAGAGAATGTATGGCATGTTATAATGCTAGAAAAATAACATCTAAACAAGTAATAGAATGCCTGTCTGAAACATTTCTTATGTATGGGATGCCGGAATACTTGCGTTCTGATAATGGCAGCGAATTCTTTGCAAACCGTGTACGCGAATTTCTATCAAGGCTGGGAACACAGCCGAAATATACAACTCCGGGTAGCCCTTGGGAGAATGGCTTTGTTTATTCATTTAACTGCAGAATGAGAAACGATTTGCTAAATATAGAGTTTCTTATACAGTAAGACCTAATAGTTCACTGCGGCATACGCCTCCTGCCCCACGGACAATAATCATTGATATTGATATGATTAATACGGTTGGATACTAGTTTAAAATTTGGGTCCACAATCGGGGGATTGTCAGTTGCAAATATTATAACCTTCTTTTATCATTTGTAAATCCACGTCAACAGAATTTTCCATCAAGTGAATCTTGCCAAGTTTCAAAACCATAATCTTATCAGCAATTTCTATCGCCTTAGTAGCATTCTGCTCAGAGATAAGAATACTAACATTTTTTTCGTCATGAATTTGCTTTACTTTAGTAAAGAACATACCAACATATTTAGGAGATAATCCTGCTGTTGGTTCGTCAAGCAATATCATCTTAGGGTTCTGCATCAGCGCTCTGCCAAATGCGACCATCTGCGATTCGCCACCGCTTAGGCATCCCGCTTTCTGATTTCTTCTTTCATATATATCGGGAAAAACTTCAAACACTTCTTCCATCTTTTGCTTTTTAAGCTTCTTATCCAGAAGAGTGCTTCCTATCGAAAGATTCTCCCTAACACTCAAATCCGCAAATACATTATGCTCTTGGGGAACAAAAGCAATGCTCTTTGCAGCTGTTTCATATGGCGTGCAATCAGAAATATCCTCGTTTTCATACATTATCGAGCCATTATGCAGTGGTAGCAGTCGAGCCAGTGTTTTCATCAGCGTAGTTTTTCCTGCTCCATTCGCCCCAAGCACGGCATATATCTCATGCTTTACTTCAAAGCTTAAGTTATGAAGCACTTCTACTTTTCCATATCCGCTTACTATATCTTTTACTTTCAGCATGCTATTATTCTCCTATATATTTTTTGTGAACTATTTCGTTACTCTTGATTTCCTCAGGTGTACCTTGAATCATAATTTTTCCTTCAGCCATGAAGTGTATCTTTTCGCAAACACACCATATAAGATCAAGATCATGCTCAACAATCAATATACGCATTCCCTCTTCCTTGGTCTTTAGCTTCATCAAATCAATAACTCTAAGAGTTTGATCTTCAGGCAAACCAGCAGTAGGCTCGTCCAAAAGAAGAAATTTCGGTCTCAGCATCATACAGCGAATTATGTCCAGAAGCTTCTTTTCACCTGCAGAGTCCGCATTTTCGTTAGGATTATCAAAGTGGAAAAAATCAAGATACCACTTTATTTCTTCCTCCGCCATGTTCCTCGCTTTTTTGTCATTGAAAATCTTATAAAATCTTTCTTGTTTTGAAGCAGCCAAGGAGAGTAGCATCGAGTCCATAATCGACAAGCTCTCAAAGTCTTGAATAACCTGGTTCGATCTGACAATACCCAGCCTCGAAACTTTGTCAAAACTCAATTTAGAGATATTAACCTCTTCGTCTTCTTTATAAAAAAGTATCCTTCCTTTAGTCAAACTAATTTTCTTTGAAATCAAGTTAATCAGCGTTGTCTTACCAGCACCGTTAGGTCCAATGAGTCCTTCTATTCCACATGCTCCCAGTATCTCGTCCTCTACGTCAACAACATTTCTTGTACCATATCTTTTTACAACGTTTTGAAGATGTATTACATTTGCACAACTCATTTACCTGCATCCCCCTTTTTTTTCCTATACACAATACCGTTTGGTCTAAACATGAATATTGCTATAAGCATTGCACCAAATAAAGCGAGCTTGATGCTTGGGTACATCGCCGAGAATTCCGGGCCCATTCGCACTTCGAATGCCGACAAAAGTGATTCGATACCGTAGTCAAACAAGAATTTTGTTACAGCAATTCCTACAACCGCACCCCAAACGCTCATTCTTCCACCTACAAGCAACGCAATCCATACCACGAATGTTACATCCGGCAAAATGAAATGCGGGAAAATGTACGTGTACACCGGTGCTGTAAGCGCACCAAACAAACCAATAATGGCACTCGTAAATGCAAAATATATTACTTTATGGTTAAGTGTCGATTTACCTAAACTAGCTGACAAAGGCTCATTGTCTTTAATGCTCAGCATCAATCTGCCGTACGGTGTTTTCTTGATTTTTGCCGCATACAGCAGCAATATTCCAGCAAGTACGATTAACACGACCATAAATAGTATTTTCTCATCTACCGTCTTTTCAAAATCCCAAGGCATTTTAACCGTACCAACACCTTTTGCTCCGCCTGTTATACTTCCTAGTACAGTCGCTAACTGTCTAATAATCGTCCCAAACGCAAGCGTCGCAACAAGTATCGATTGCGGACCCAAGTTTAGTATCACACGACCAAGTACCAGTGAGATAACAAACACAGTTCCTATAACAATCAGCAGTGCCCACAACGGTGCAACCCCAAGTGTCGCAACTAATATCGTGTACATGTACATTGCAAGTCCTGAGAATCCAACTATACCAAAGTTCGTAATACCGCCAATACTTGATTGCAAATAAAGCACTCCCGCTAATCCAATAAATATGGCTATAAAGGAAATAGCATCAATCCAATAACTACTCATAATTTATACTTTCACCTTTCTTAATTTTAAAGCTAAGATAAACATTATCAGCAATGCGATAGATGCGTAATAGGTGTTTAACTGCAGAGCAATGCCCATTTGTATAATCCCAACGCAAAATGCCGCTATTATCGCGCCCTTGACGTTTCCGATACCACCGACGATTGTAACCATAATGATAAAGAGAATCTGATTCCATCCAATGTATGCATTCACATTTAGTCGGATTCCGATAAACGCGCCCGCAACTCCTGCTGCAAGCCCGGCAATAAACCAGATTAAAACTGATGTCGCAAGCGGGTTTATACCGCTTGATTTTGCAAGGTCTTCGTTGTCTGCCAACGCTCTCATCTTTTCGCCGTATTTTGTTCTATACATAAACAGTGTAATAGCCACTGCTGTAACGATAACCAGCCCTATGGCAACCAAGTTTAGGTTTGTAACGCCAACACCCAAAATCTTAATTGGCTGTGTGCCCGGCACACTATAAAACATTGTTTCATTACCCCATATAATTTTTATCAAATATCTAAATAGGTACGATACCCCTACAGACAAAATAATCATTTCGACTTTACCAACACCACGCCGTAGTGCCGGCCTATAAAATGCCAGATAAGATACAACGCTCAGGATTCCTCCCGCAATTGCAGATGGTATCATAGAAGCATAAGTGTTCCAACCCATCAAATTGAGTGTTACGCCTATAAAAGCACCAATAGTAATGCTTTCAGCAAAAGCTACATTAATAAATCCGTTCAAACGGAAAATTAGCGTAAAACCAATAGCTGTGAGCACAAGCGGTGCTGCTTCTTGTATTCCCAGTAGCAAAGTACTGGCTAAATAACTCCAAAAATCCATTCTAATTCCTTCCCTGATTGTTAAAATCTTTTTCACTTAAGAGTGAGTTTTTTTGCCAAACCGTGTGTCCAACCATCAGTATTTTTAGCAGTGTTTTGATTTTGTCTTTTAAAAATTCCGCCATTAAAGTGGCAAACATCTAAGGTTGTATTTATTATAGCTGTTGCCCGATACCTG
Organism: Christensenellaceae bacterium; assembly: GCA_963675575.1. GTDB lineage: Bacteria > Bacillota > Clostridia > Christensenellales > UMGS416 > JAGLOK01. The sequence continues at coordinate 425,517 of OY776378.1, read as the reverse complement.
GGCAACAGCTATATGTCAAACTTGTTCTTATTCAGTTATGAGTGCCAAACCAAGTTCTGCCACTCTATCAGCATCAATGATCGTCTGCTGTGTTAATGTACCATCATCTTCCCAGTTAGCAATCGCATAGATACCGTTGACAACGCCGGTTGCTGAAAACTCAAACGTACCAGTAACACCGTCATAGTCGATCTCTTCGCCTGCAGCCAAAGCTTCCATGCCCTGAGCATATGTGTACACTTTTTTGCCAGGAGCGTTCGTTACTTGATGCATAGCGTCTACCCAAGCGTCAACATCTGTAGAGCCGGCCAACTCAATAGCGAGGCAAGTAGCGTTCAGAAGGTCATAAATAGACAATACGTATGTGCTGTTAAAGTCGTTGTCGATGGCTTCAAGTACATCTGCGTTTGCAGGATCTTCCCATCCGGCATAATAGAAGTCTGTTGCATCTGCTCCGGCCGGTGCATATGTAGCAGCTCTCACAAATTCAAATGAGCTAATCGCCTCTTGAGTAGCTGTTTTGAAAAACTCTTCGTTTGTACTGTTTGTCTCTCCACAGATTTTGCCTGTGAATCCGGCTTCGTACAAGTTTTTAACCAGTGTGCCGCCTGTTTCGCCTTGTCCAAAGAGAATGATTCCGTCTGGATTCTGCGCTACAGCTGATGCAGCTTCAGCGGTGTAAGTCATGCTGTCTTGAATTATAACTTCATCAAGAACTTCAATGCCAAGTTCTGCGCATGCTTTGCCTGCAGTTTCCATTTGAAGTATCATTTCTTCTCTGTCAACACCAAAGATTACAACTGATGTAACGCCTTCGTCAAGCATATGTAGCGAAGCGATCAGCGCCTGGTTGTCATCCATAGGTTGTCCACGGAAGATCGGCTCTACAGCTGTGCCGCCCTTTTCAGCTGTTATAGATCCGGCATGAATAGATGGCATCATCGGTGCATTGTTTTCAGCAACGTATTCGAGCGCCCACTCTCTCCATGACATGTAGTCTCCAGTAACATTGAAAAGAATGTCAATACCATCTTGCTCGATCATCTGTTTTGCAACAACGCCTTCGCCAAGTGTCCCGACGTCTTTGTTAATCTGCATAACTTCACGGCCCAGCGGTGGGTTCTCGTTGATGAACCTTAGTGCAAATTCTATGGATGAATCAAAGAATACACCATAGTTAGCAAATGGTCCCGTGTAGGCAGTCAAATGTCCCAATAAAATTGGCTCTCCCGCTTCTACTACTTCTACTGCTTCTTCTGCTACCTCTTCTGCTGTTACTTCGGCTGTTTTTTCAACTGCTGGTGCCTCACAGCCGATGAAAGAAAATGCTAAAAGTAATACCAAAATAATTCCTAAAAATCTTCTCATTTTGTTCCTCCTTATTTTTTATATGTCTCAATTTGCTAGAATCCTAGCAACAAATCATTTTAAGACAAATTCTTTTTAAAGACCCTTATCTTTGTTGTAAAGGCGTAAGGATATTAATTTTTTAATTTATGTTCTCTCTAGAGCCTACGAAATATTTATCTGGGCTATAAACTCTTTTCAAGAGATGATGAATATTATCCACAACTCGTGAAAATTACTCCTTAGATTTAGCGTATTTAAAAATTGATTTTACTAACTTCAAGCAGAGATGAATCCCTATATCATATATACCTCGCTCAACAATAATTTATACGTTTGGGGGTGCAAAAGCACAGTCAGAACTTTTTCTAAGAACTGTCAAATAAACTGTGATTTTAGCATTCTAACCGAATTAGTTGTGTTTAAATATTCTGAACTTTGTTAACAAAGCCTAACATCTTTTCGTTAAATTCAGTTGCATTAACATAGAAGAAAACATGTCCACCAGATTCAAACGTATGTGACTCTTTATAAACCGAACTTGCTGCCTTTTCGGGATAATACTTCGTTGCTAATATCTTACCGTTTTCTGTCACATGTGAATCCGCTCCGAAGAATGCTATAGGCAGCTTTACATCGCTTAAAAGCTCATAACCGTTTTGGAAAATCAAATCATTATAAATTGAAAATGCACACCATGGCGGTGTTTTCACGAACTCGTCCGTAGCCCATTCGATTGCACTGTCATCATTGCCTTCCCATATCTTCTTTGCAAAAACACCGCAAAAACCTTCATAGTTTGTGTATGACATTCTTACAAATTTGTTAAACAGGTCCATATTGAATCCCTTCATGCCATGTGCATTCCATTCCTCGGGATGTACAGCTCCAAGTGGACAATCTAGCAACGCCAAAGAATCGATACGGTATTCGCCAAATAGGTCATGATATTTTAGTATAATCTGTCCCGACATCGACCATGCGGCAAGTGTGGCCTTTTTAATATCAAGAAAATCTAGCAGTTCCTTAATGTCCTGAGCATTCCTTTTTATATTGTTGCCTTCAAGCGTTTTCGAAGAATTACCATGTCCTCTTGGGTCCATAACTATAACACGGTTATTTTTTGAAAGACCTTCAACGTTCTTCTCAAAAAACTTTGTTGAGCAAACAAAACCCGGAACTAATACTATGGGCTTACCTTCACCATAATCTTCAAAATATATTATCGCTTCGTCACTTGTTCTAAAAAAATTGTTAAGACTCTTTTCCATTGCTAAATCCACCTTTCATTTATTAAATATATTATCAACCATTCTTATGGGTATTATGCCACTAATGGTCGTAATAGTTATCTTATTGCTTCACCCGTCTCACAGCATCTTCCAAAAACATACCTGCGCCTTGACATACGATATCATTTTGATTGTCCACAATAATCAATGCTGTTTTATCGAAAGATTGCGTATTCATAGCTTGCTTTACTTACTATCTTTCTGTACTACTTTTTTATATATTGTCATATACACTTTAGAATCTCGAATAACGCATCCCGTCGTAGCTGGTACGCGCATTACATCAGAGCATTTTGAGCATAAAATACATACCTTCTTTTTATCAAGTTTACCATTTTTAATTATATCATTTGCAAACTCGGGATAAGCGAACGCCTGCCGGCCAAAGCCTATAAAGTCTGCCAGTCCCTCGCTAAGCGTATAGTCTCCCGCATTTACGGCGAACTGCCTGAGCCAACTATATCCTGCTCCTAGTATTTTCATTTCGGGCACATGTCTCTTTAGCTCTCCCGTGAGACGAATATGCCTTTCTACTCCCTTTATTGGAAATTCAGGCGGTATATACGCACCTGACTCATACGGTCTGTTTATATGTGGATTGTAGTATGGATTGCCTACAGTAGTTCCTACGAGCCTAACTCCAAGATCATAGAGTTCTCTAACTAACTTAATAGGCTCTGTCATGTCTGCTATTGTACTGTTACTTTTGTCCACTCCAAAACCGTGCGGATAATCAAACACATCACAAATACCCAAACGAACAGCAATAAGAAAATCTTGTCCTACCGCGCTTTTAACCTTACCCACGATATTTTTCAAAAAGCGTGTCCTATTTTCATAGCTTCCACCATATTTCCCATCTCTCAAATAAGCTGATAAGAGCTCAGATGCCAGATATCCATGACATGCCTTGAGATCCACTCCGTCAAAACCTGCTGACTTTGCTAGCATTGCTACATTAACAAATTCGTCCTCGAGCTTCATTAACTCGTCATCGGTAATCAGTTTATAGTCAGATGAAATATTGTACTTCTCATCCAACACAGGATTGTGCGTAGCAATAACAGGTACATGGGCTCCCAAAGGCTTAGAATACCTTCCCGAGTGTGTCAACTGCGCAATTAAAATCGGATTAAATCCGTTATATTCATTACATTCTTGTCTAGTAGATGTAACAATTTTCTCAAAGTCGTCTACATTGCTATTTTTCAGAAACAGTTGATTGTTCGTCGCACGACCTTCTTCAACAACGGATATGGCTTCAAACCAAATAAGTCCAGCACCGCTCTTTGCAAACCTGCTGTATCTTCTTTTAGTCAATTCTCCAGGTGATCCATTCAACTGCGAGTCGCATCCTTCCATTGGCAGTATAGCTATAGAATTTGAAACTTCTCGACCATCAATAGTCCTACTCTTTCTAAATTCTGATACTTTATCTGAAAAGCCAATAGCGCATTGCGTTTCTTCACAGTATGTTTTTAAATCATCAATTGTGTTCATCAGTTTTGTCATATATATCTTCCCCTTGGTTTGTATGCAAATTTGCTATTTTGCATTTTAATCATATAATATACTCACTGGATAATATATCATCTAATTGTTCAATAGTTAGCGTTTGTTGCACTAATGCGATTTGAGAAATTTCCTTAATTTCCTTATTCTACATAAACCGCACGTTACTCAGACATATTATCAATATACATTCCCATTCTCTCGATAACTTCTCCAAACGTTTTCAAAGAAATCATCTTCTTTCGGTATCGGCCTTACTTTGCGCCACTCAATATGGCATTCATTGTTGCGATAGTTTGCTTCTTGTACCATGTCACTGCGTTTGCCATCATCTAAAGTAAATCTAAATATTTCATCCAAGTTATCATAATGTTTTTTTCCATTTGGATCGGAGTACAAGGCAGAACCTCTACTCTTGCCTCCATTATTAATGTACTCAGACATTGCAGAAAGATATACAAATTGGGATATTAACATATCGTAAAGCCTATAGACTTTTGAAAGCGAGCCTGCAGAGGAAATCTTAACTTTTTCCTTAAAACTCTCAATTAATTGTTTTGACTGATTAGCTGCCTCAGATATCTGTTTTGAGTCTCTAATTGCAGCGCCAGCTTTACTCATCCTTGCTTGTGCTGATTCCCAAATTTCAGATACATTATCGCTGTTCCCCATCGTACATTCACAAATAGAAATATAGCCTGCTATCTTGTCCTCTACCGCTTTTTCAAAATAAAGAATATCAGGTGCAGCGTCTTTCCGATTTTTTGATATGTAAAGCGCAGCTCTTGCAGAACCTACCTGCCCTGCATTAAGCGCACTTCCGCCTGGGCGATATACTCCATGGCTTGCACTCACCTCTCCTGCAGCAAAAAGACCTTCTATATTCGTCTGCCACCAGCAGTCAATCGCCAGCCCGCCATTATTATGCTGTGCACATAGCGCAATTTCCAGAGGCTCTTTTTTTAAATCAACATTTTTATTTAGATAAAAATCATACGCAGGTGCATTCATATGAATCAACCGGTCAATTGGATTCCCAAATAGCGCACCCGCCCTATCCAGATACTGATAAGCTTCTTCGCTTAGCGATGTAAAATCAACATCCTCGTTAAATGGATTTTTTCTAAAGTCAAGATATACCCTTCTTCCTTTTATAAAGCATTCGATATATACTAAAATATCTATAATCGAGGAACCTTTTTCTACCTTTCGGACGTCAAAAGGCCATTCATACCCCTTTAGAAATACCTTGTTTAATAAATCTCCTTTATCAGTGAAAAAGTCTTTTAGGAACTCTCTTTCATCATTACCTTCATTATCCGTTGATATAAACCTTGGAAGGACCTGCATATAAGTTCCTGAAACATTCCAGCGAGGTGCTATAGAAGCAAGCCCATACTGCCACTCGGTTAGATTTTTACCCTTTGCCCCAGCTTCAAACGCTATCCCTGTCGAGCCATATTGCCCTATAGGATATACTGAATCAGCATACATTCCCGCTGGTCCGCCGGTGGCAAATATTACATTCTTACAGTTAAAAGCTATAAATCTTTTTTCTTTGTTTTCAGGATTGCAAATATTTAAACAAAGCAGCCCATACACCTTCTCATCTTGGCTGAGTATCGCGATCACCTGATATCCCGAATATATCTTTATTCCCTTTTCAAACACCGAGCGTTCGAGACATTCCGTCATCAACTTCGATGTTAGCGGCCCTGCAGACGTTGCCCGTCGTCTTGGGTCATGGTCTGTTTTATATCCTATATACTCACCGAACTTATTAGAAGGAAACGGGACCCCCAGTTCACAAAGCTTTAAAAAGCCTTGTGCCGAGTTCGCGGCCTCTGCGAGTGCAATGTCCCCATCAACGCACTGACCTTTCATCAGAGTTTGTGCTAGTTCGCCTATTGAATCATTATCCTCACCGGACAATGTGAGTTTATAATATGTCTGTTTGTCTGATCCTGTATTTCTCGAAGTGCTAAGCTTTGTATCCTCACAGATCATAGCAATGTCCTTCGTGCCGTATCCGTACAATCTGTCTGTAGCATTAAATCCCGCAGCTCCTGCGCCCACCACCACGGTATTCTTTGTTATCACTTCTATTTTATATCCGTCAACAGTTATGTGCTGCATGTTATTATCTCCCCTTTATAGCCTTTGAATATGGAATCCACCATCAACATTGATAATCTCACCTGTAGAATATCTAAGCTTATCCGAACAAAATATCGATACTGCATTTGCGACATCTTCCGGCTGGCCCCATCTTCTAATTGGGCAAATACCCTCCTTAAACAAAGCATCATATTTATCTTTCACTACCGCCGTGAGCTCTGTCTGTATGATTCCCGGGCGAACTTCATAAACATATATATCTTCTTGCGCCAGCCTGTCAGCAAAAAGAGTTGTCAACATGGAAACTCCTGCTTTTGATACACAATACTCACCTCTGCTCGTTGACGAAACGTAAGATGACATAGAAGAAATGTTGACAATAGTGCCTTTTTTTGTGCCATTCCCGCTTTGCTTTATCATCTGAAGCGCGACCATCTGTGTTAAAAACATAGTTGCCTTAAGGTTAATAGATACTACGCGATCAAAGCTCTCTTCCGTCATTTCCAGTAGATCTGCTCTTACTTTTGGACCTACTCCTGCGTTATTTACAAGTACATCAACACTTCCATAAGTATCCACGGTAGATTTTAGGCAGCGCTTCCTGTCATTAGCGTTTGTAATATCTCCTTGAATATATAAGAAATCGCCTCCCATATTTTCGAGAGTTTTTAAGTTTTCTTTTACGCTATTCATATCCTGGACGTCAATAATAACTACATTAAACCCATCATATAACATCTGCTTAGCAATCGACAATCCAATCCCACGACCTCCGCCAGTAATGATAGAAGTTTTTTTCATATGCTCTCCCGTCTCTTGTTAAATTTTTAAATTGATGATATTATTATAATAAGTAAATGCATATTAAGATATAATACTATTGTACAATAATTAGCGTTTCTTGCTATTGGAGATGAAAATGGATAAAAACATCAAAAAGAATGAGATTGATGCGTATTATCGTGAAACTCCTGACTATTCTGTAGTAAAAACACATTACCATACTGTTCACCAAATAATATTTGTTACCGAAGGTGAAGTGCAATTTGATATTGATTCGAAGTCTTATAAGGTGGGAAAAGATTCTGTTGTTTTTGTTAGTCATCTCGAGAAACACGCAGTTAATATATTAAAATCGCCATATAAACGTTACGTTATATCGATTAAGCAGGATTTCTGTCATCTGATGTTAAAGGATTCGCCATTATTGTCAATCCTAATACAAAGACCTTCAAGTTTTGTCCATGTAATAAAATTAAACGACGAAACTAGTCAAATTCTTACTAAGATTTTTTTGGATTTAATTCAAGAAATCAACGAAAAACCTCCATTTTGGAAAGAACGACTCTCTTCACGAATTTCCGATATCTTAATTTATCTATTTCGTTTTTCGTATTTAAGTTTTCCTACAAACTATGCAACTAATTCAGTTAAAGTGATAACAGGTGTGCAAAGTTATATTGTACAAAACAGCCATGATGAAATAACACTTGATATGATGGCAGATAAGTACTTTTTAAGTAAATATTATCTTTCAAGAATGTTTAAAGAGATTACCGGTTATACATTCAGGGATTATCTTATTCTTCATAGATTATCCGTTGCAAAGGACATGCTTATTCATACCACAAATTCTGTAACAGATATTTGCTTTTACTCAGGGTTTAATAACATTAATCACTTTATTCGTATTTTTAAAAAGTATGAAAATCATACTCCAGTTCAATTTCGCAAGCATAACAAGCCATAATAATATTTAGTTCTAGTGAAAATATTCATAAAAGAAGAATTCGTCTTTGAAAGACTTCAGTGGTCTTTGCCACCACATTGTCATTTAGCAAGTTAACTTCTATCTTGTGATAATTAGCACCTAGCTAATTCACAATGATATTGCTTTAAAGAAATCATGATTCCTGATCTTGTGCCCTGCTCCACACAACACTACAGACCTAAAAGTGAATTTTCGTAACTATTTTGTTCATTTGTCCATCTAGTGACAGGTGCAGGTAGCTTTTCAAACATTAATAATTTAGACGATTATTTTCAACTAATACTCATTATTTTTTTCAATCTTTATTATTTAATACTATTCATCAAAACATTTTAGGCTAAACTAAAAAATCCGAGCCAATTCCATTTCAAATGTTGGCATTTGTGGTCCTACTTCTCCGCCAAAATTTCGGATAGGACAGAATAATTAGCTTCCTGTTCGATAAAGTTTTAAAGCACGTCACAAAGATTTGACGTGCTTTTATCTTACCTTATTTGGTTGCAGAATGACAAATATGAGAGTATCTTTTTATATGCGTCTTGTATATAAATTTTGTTTAGCTTAAATTAGAATAACTTCATTATTCGTTCTACAATTTCTTCTGCCCTGCTTTAATGCAATATATTGCTTTTTTAACAGCTCTTGCGGCTACAAAACATCCACAATGTCGGCACATACCAGAAATACAGTCTTCACATGCACTGCATATAGCGAAGCCGTTCAGATCGCCTATAAAGTTTTAGTGAATGCCTATTATCTGCTTATTGACCTTCTCCCAAAAAATCTGGTGTCATTCTTGGGCAAGACCACTTACCAGCAGATATATATTTCTTATTTTTAAATTCTTATAAATCATAATATAATTAAGTGCAACGTGTTCTAATGCACGTATTAAAACAATAGTTAAGACAAATATATGAATAATAATACTGATATTATATTGACAAATAATAATATTAATTGTACAATATATCTGTAAAAGAAAACAATAGGGAGTCTAAATGAAAGTTCATACAAGCGCAATAGTATCAAACTCTGAAATGATAAGGAATTATAAAACCTGCCGAGATAAAGCTGAAGAGCTTGGCAAGATTTTTATTATGAAAAATAATCAAGCTGATGCCGTATTGTTTTCATTAGCAGAGTACGAAAGACTTTCTGATATCATTGAATATCTGGAAAGTTTAGAGGAATTAGATTTTGTCAAGGTTATAGAATCTTTACCCAGGAAGGGAATCAGAAAAAATTACACCATTCAAAGCTTAAGAAGCAATGTGGAATAACCGCTTTGATAATTACAGCATTATCAAAGCATGTTACTTTACATAAAGACAAATAGAAATCACAACGTCCTACAAAGCTATAAGTCTTCACAAATTAGCTGGTAACATTGCCTACAAACAGTTCATTTGTTCTTTCTCTACTTTATATTCAATTTATATCCATAATTAATATAAACGAAAAAATGTATATTGATTTTCAAATATTTTGAACATGAAACATGTCAAATCAATTCAATTTCACCCTTTTCATAAATAGTACATGTAAAGGAATGAAGTTCTTTTTCTCTCTCTAAAAAACTATTCTATGCTGTGGAAAGTAATTGCTTCAAAAAACTCATTGTGTGGGATTAATTGTCACTATATGCAATTTAATCCTTAACGTCAAACTTTTAATCGAAAAAATAGTGAAAGTGCCAGAAAAGCTGATTGTTGTAACGGTACAAGAAACAAAATTTCTGCAACGAACATAAAACAAATAAAGCAAATACTGCACCAATAACAATAATGAAAGAGGTAATTTAAATGATAATTTTAAAAAAGATTTTCATTATTCTTGGTCTGGCCACTTGGCAGGAGCGCTCTCGCAAAATCCATAATAAAACCGGAAAAATACAAAGTACCCAAAAAAATCGATGATTTCCCAATCTATTTCCCAAAATAATATGAAGCATATAACATAAATGAAATGAAAGAAGGTATATTATGAAAAACTATAAAAATAGCAACCGCAATTTTTTTGGTAAAATAAATGGAAAAGTCGATGGCTTAGAGGCCAAGGCAGAAAAAAATTCGGATAAATTTAAAGATAAAGTTGAAGGTAAAGCTAAGATATTTAACAGCAAAACAGAAAAAAAAGTGGATAAATTCAAGAGTAATGTTGCGAAAACAGCAAAATCTTTCAAAAACAAAATTGGTTGAAATAAACATATTCAAACTAATATTTATTAAAAAAGGAGTTGAATTTAAATGGCAAAAACGATGAACGTAATTCTGGGCTTAGCATTTTTGGCACTTGGTATTCTGGGTATTACAGGCGTGGTGCCCATGTTCAAAACCGATATAGTTTATGTTAATATCGGAGAAATTGTGCTTGGTGGCATTGGCTTTTTGTTTGGGGTATATGCCCGAAATAATCAAGCAAACAACCATCAAAGCAGAGAGAACGCCCGACAAAGAAAAGACATTTCTGAACAAAGAAAAGAAAACTATAACCAAAAGACTAAAGAAAATGATCAATTGCGGAAAGAAAACAGTAATCAGCTTAAAGACAAAAATGAACTTCAAAGAAAAGATAATGAACAGCAGCGTAAAGAAAATGAACAGCAACGAAAAGAGAATAATTCTCAGTATTAAGGCAATATCAAAAAAACTGTGATATGGGAAAATTTAATATTGCAAAAAAAGCATTCGAGAGATGCTGTTGTCTAATAAACAGAAACGTAATATTAAATTTGGTTATTAGTTTTAAATATAGGATTTTTTAGTTGAATCAAAGGACATATAAACAATTTAATTTAGAAGGTGAAATTATGAAGAATTTTAGACAAGGAATGTTACTTCTTTTCAGTATAATTTTTCTCTTTATCGGTATTCTGGGGATTGGCAACGTTCAGTTCTTCGACTCTAATGTAGGACTGGAAATTATCGAGACAATCTTGGGTATTGCCGGCTTACTTTATGCCCTTAGACGTCCTAAAGCAGAATAATACAATCAACTAACAAACAAAGCTACAACAATCTTTTTGTGTAGCAACTTTCTATTACAACATATCAAATATAAGGAGTATTTAAAATGAAAAAGCATGCGCTGTTAGTGTTTAGTATCGCCTTTATTGCAATCGGTCTTTTAGGTTTAATTGGTGTCAGCTTCTTCCATTCAAGTACGCTGCTTGAAATTGTTGAGATAGCATTCGGCGGAATTGGTTTATTAATTGAATTCGGAAAGATAAAATAATCAAATTTTAAATGAAAAAAGCAATTATTGCCGGACGATGATTTTCCGATAGCATTTAATTGCGAAAGGAGATAAAAATGTTGTGGATAATAGCGGCAGTTCTCGTAGTTTTATGGCTTCTGGGAATTATCACATCGGTTACTATTGGAGGGTTCATTCATGTCCTTCTTGTAATCGCTATAATTGTGGTATTAATAAGAATTATTAGAGGAAGAAAGTAAAACCAGGAAACTTGTCATATCCGGTAAGTTCAACTTGCCGGATATTCTATTCCCCCTTAACGTTTAACACTCTACTCAATGTGTGTTGTAATTCCGCACCCTAGTTTAGAGATATCGCTTCAATTTTTTCGTTTAATTTTGCACTTGCTATACAATCGCAATCTCTTGGAATATTTAATAACATAATTGCGTATTCCCATGGTCAAATTGTCTTATTCATATTAATATGTTAAAATCCATAATGTATAAGACTTATTAAATGAAGTTTGATTGAGGATTCATGAAGCCGACAGCCTATATTTTAATAATTATTGTTTTAATGTTTTGCTGTTCATGCTCCACACAAGGATATGCTGTCAATGATGACGAAGATAATCCTCAGACAGAACCAACTGCAATAATTAAACCAATTGCAACCAACTCACCCATTCCGGATAGCACACCAGAACCAACAGAAACGCCCATACCTACATATGATATAGCTGAAGTTGTAGATGTCCAAGAGGAGTTTTATGCCTATATCAGAAATGAGCCAAATGATAAAGCCGATATTATTGTAGGTGCGGCGATAGGAGCAGGTTTTGCAATAGCGGAAGATCTCGAAGTATGGTATAAGGTTTTCTACAATGACCAAATGGGGTACATCAAAAAGCAATATGTTAAAGTTCGCAATCAAAAAGAGACCATGCCCGCACATACTGCGTACGCTGTAGCTCCCGGACCTGACGGCGGATTAGTCGATATCCGAAGGTATACAAAGGATATTCAAATAGATTTACTTTTTGCTAAAGATGATAACATTTTAGGCTATAATGCATATGGTGAAGATATCTGCATGATGCAGAAAAGCACTCTAGATAAACTTATGCAGGCACAGAAAAAGTTCGCGGAAAATGGCTTTACAATAATAATATATGATGCATACAGACCCTATAGTGTAACTGCAGCACTTGCTGAAAAATATAAAGGCTCGAAATATGTAGCATCGCTGGGTGGTTCTGTCCACAACAGAGGAGCAGCAGTTGATATGTCCATTTTAGACAAAAAAGGAAACCTTGTGGATGAGATGCCTTCACCTGTTCACACCTTAAACCAATATTCAAATAGAGACAACATTGAGATGTTAGAACTTTCGAAATGGTTTATGGATTATGTGGAAGATGTTATGTTGGACAGTGGCTTTTTATCCATACGCAGCGAATGGTGGCATTTTAACGACGTAGACTATAAAAGATACGAAAAAACGGATTATGTACTGACGGATTTGTTGAAAGTGGTCTTTGAATAGAATGAGAAAGCTAATTACAATAATATTCCTGCTATTCGCACTTTCACTGCTTGCATCATGTGCGGGACAAGCAGAAATAACGCCAAAAGAAGACGTAGATATACTGGCGTCTATTGAAGTTGAGCCCGAAGTTACACCAAAGCTTACACCCTCTTCACCGCCAACATCCACGCCTATACCCACGACCGCGCCTACACCAATACCATATGTGAATTTGTCCGATAAAACTTCATTGCTTTCTGTAAGGCGTGGTCCTGGTACAAATACGGAAAAACTTGGCATGCTAAATAACGGCGACCCAGTGACTATATTGGAGCAGGGCGATGTGTGGCATAAGATTGATTTTAATGGAGTTGAAGGATATGTTTTTGCAGCATACATTGCAGATGTCGCAGTACAATACGCATACGTTCCAAGACTTGAAGCAACAGTCGATGGCACGACTTATATAAGCAATATGGTCGATATCAGGACGATTATACCTGATATAAAGATATGGCTGACATTCGCATCACAGGACAACGTAATGGGCAAGGTGCTTTATCCGGCGGGCGCATGCCTGATTCAAGAGAGCACAGCTCAAAAACTTCTTAAAGCGGCTGAGATATTTGCAAAGGACGGGTATAGAATACGACTATTTGACGGATACCGGCCATACTCAGTGTCTGTATATTTATATGAAGAAATTAAAGACGGTCGGTTTGTGGCAAATCCTAGTGTAAATCCATCGACGCACAACAGGGGCGCGGCGGTTGACATTACACTTGAAAGAATTGATACAGGCAATCAAATTGAGATGCCTTCAAAAATGCACACTTTTAATATTTCATCGCTTAGAAGTTTTCCTGATATCTCGGTTTACACCGTTGGAAGTGCTGAGTATAACGCATTTCTGGCAAAATACCCCGATATTTTCGACTATCCTGCAAGAACATCGACCGCAATCAGCAACATGAACTACATGACAAAGGTCATGAAAGAATGTGGATTTACTACCATAACAACCGAGTGGTGGCATTTCAACGATGAGGATAAGGCGCAATTTATGGTGCTGGATTATGATTTGGCAAAAGATGTGACATGGATTCCAAAAGACGAATATGAAGACTTCATGGCAGAAAAAGCATTGGAGGAGCCAATTACTGATTTGCCTGACTATGTTGTGTTTCCAGAAAATTAATGACTTATTAATCATCTAAATATCTGTTATAAAGCAGTAAATTTACCTTTAACCAGCAAAAACAATAATCTCTATTTGAAACTCTTCGTCATAAAATGTGTCCAAATCAATCATTGTGCTGAATGCCGTGTTACCGTATTGCTGAAATTCCTCCAAATAACCTTGCTCCAAAATTGGAAATGGGATATATGTTTTACTGCCGCTTGTGCTGCTTAATCTAACATAAATATCGTAATTCTTATTGCTTTCATACTTTTCAGGAATTGCGACGCCAGTAATTCTCAAATACTTATCCTGCTCAATTATTTCAAAGTGGGTTTCAATATTGTCCAATTCAGCATTGCTGTCCAAATCAATTTCGGGAGCAAACAACAATGGTGCTTGCTTGATTATATCCGGCAGATTTCTTTCTACAATTTCAAGCAGCACAACATCCGTGTTTTCACTATTGATATTTCTATACTCATAAGGTGTTGCGCGCGAATATGTTATGTGTGAAAACTCGTTTGACATGATTGGTATCAACGCGTTCGCAAAAGAATCTCGGAACATGGTAAGGTTTAGTATTCCCGTTTCGCAAGTGGTTTCAATCAGCATATCCTCATATGATTTAATAGCTCGCCTTGTGGAATATTGCTTTTGAATGTCATAAATGTACTGTTCGTCCCGCATGTTTGCAGTCGGATATAACATGTCACTTAAATCTCTATTCCACGATTTAGTTATTTCAGGAACAAGATTATTGTATGTGCTGTAAATGAAATCATCATTTACATTTTGTATTGCATTTAATAATTCATTATATGAAATCAAAGCACCCTTGTTGTTCCAGTGCGTATCAAGTTTATGATAAACGATATCATCACGATTATTTAAAGCTTTATAAAGATCGACATAATCAAATTGGTTTTTGAAAAGCTCTTCAAATAGCATTTCGACATTATTCTTTTCATCTGACACCAAATATCTGTTCGGCATATACTGATTATATATTGAAGATTTATTGGGAGCGATAGCAAAAATAAAATCAATGCCACTTTGATCAAGATACATCTTCTGAATTTCTAGAGTTTTGCAAACGCGGTATATCTGGTTTTCGGTAAGCAGGTTTATTCTTTGATAATCGTTCAAGGTAGGTTCAAAGAATAACCAACCATCTTTCCCGATTATAACTTTGCTTGATACAGACTTTTTAAATAATGCGTTATTTATTTTTGCATACATCGTTATAAAATCGGCTCGGAAAGCGAAGTTTTGTGTAAAGTAATCATCAAATTCTTTTGTGAAGTTCATATTAATTTTGCCATCGATTATTATACTCGGTAATTCACTAACAGCTCTTTTTTCAGCATTATTATTTTGATAGCCGGAAATAAGGCCGACAATAGGAGCAATGCATAGCAAAATAAATATCGACACGAATATGATACTGATTGCTTTTTTCATAATGCTTACTCCTTTCTAGAACCTGAAATATATAAACGGATTATATGTTTCTGTCGCGAGTATCATAATGCACAAAACTAAAACTGCGAGTGTTATGGTCATGGTAATGCTTTCAAACAAAACAGAGTTAATTTTTCCGCTGTCTTTAATTCTTATATATAAATTTTTTGCAATAGGCGTTGATGCGAATATTGAAATAACCAGAAATACGGTAAATGATAAGGTTATGGTTTCGCGTAAAAAGGCCGTTATCGCAAAGTTTGAAGTAAATCCTGTAAACATTTTTCCTATTAGGATATAGCTTTGAGAGAACGTTTCAGCCCTGAAAATTGTAAATGCTACTATCACAACAAGCAGAGTATATACATTGCCCAGCCATTTTGGCTTGAATTTTTCGGGTTTTATCACCCCTGCTCTTTCCAGAATAATAAATAGTCCATGAAAGAAACCCCAAACAACAAACGTCCATTCAGCGCCATGCCACAGACCTGTGCAAAAGAATACGATAATGAGATTTACCAGCGTCCTGTTAGGGGTTTTTCTGCTTCCTCCAAGCGGAATGTACAAGTATTCCTTAAACCACGAAGATAGCGAAATGTGCCATTTTCGCCAAAATGTTCTTATGCTGCCTGCTGTATATGGATAATCGAAGTTTTCTTTTAGTTCAAATCCGAATATCTTGGCAAGCCCTATTGCCATGTCGGAATATCCTGAAAAATCAAAGTATATTTGAAGCGCATAAGTTACAGCGCCAATCCATGCGATTAGTATGTTGGTTTCAGAAGGCAAAAGCGCAAATACGTTATCGGCAACATAGCCCATAGCGTTTGCCAGAAGCAGTTTTTTTGCAAGCCCTGCTGTAAATCTTTTTAGCCCTGCAACTATTTTATCCAGCGATTCAGTTCTGTTTTGTATTTGCTCCGCTATGTCATAATACTTTACGATAGGGCCCGCAATAAGCTGCGGGAAAAAGGATATGTACAGCATTACGTTGCTGAACTTCTTTTGCGCTTGGTTTTTGCCTCTATAAACATCAATTACATAGCTCATTGCTTGGAATGTAAAAAACGATATTCCGATAGGCAGTCTTATAACAGGTATCAGTATTGATAAGCCAAACAGAGAGTTTATATTGTTTATAAAAAAATTCGAATACTTGAAAACAAATAATGCACCGATATTTAGCATAACGCAGAGAACAAGCCATATCTTGCTTTTTGGTCTGTAGGATATCAACAGCGCAAGCAAATAGTTCATTGCAACCGAGCCTATCATAAGCAGTATATATACAGGTTCGCCCCATGCATAAAAAATTAGACTTACCGCAATTAATATATAGTTTTTTGCTTTCTTGGGCAGAATTACGTACACCAAAAAAACTAGCGTCAAGAATATAAACAAAAATATTGGAGAGCTAAAAACCATTTAGTGCCTCGTATTTGTTTACTCGGTAATGTTGCTTGCTGCGTAAAAACTTATGCCAATTACCTTGTCGTCTGATAAATCAAAAAATAATTTAGGGCTTTTTAAATCTTCAGCATCACCTGAAAGCACATAACAATATGACAAATCCACCCAATAGCCGTCATCTCCGTATTGTGCCTTTACTTCGCCCAAAGTGCTACCTATTTTTATACCTTTGTTTGTTTGATAATTACCATCAAATATGAATATCTCATCAATTAAGTCTTTGCCATCTTTTGGATAGGTGAATATCGAAGCAAATGAATAATCAAAAACTTTGTCCTCACCATCGTAGAGGCAGCTTGGAGCAGTGGTCAAAGTATAATCTTCGCCAAATACCTCAAGCAATGGAGAAACATCTGTATCCAGCGGAAACTCAGTTCCATCTGTTTTGAATATTAAATCATCTTCTGTAAAGATTCCAACTGTATATTGCGACGGTTTGGTTTCACTGTTTAGCTCTGGCTGCGTCTTATTTCCACACGCGCTCAAAGTGATAACTGTGCATATCAAGAATATAGTCGAAAAAAATTTCATTATTTTCTCCATAAGAAGCATAAATCTAATCGCAAGGTTTGTTCGGATCGGTAGGATCCCAAGTTGGATAATCAGGGTCTATATCAGGTCTTTCCACATGATCAACTAAATCACTGCTGGAAACTATTTCAACCACTGTACCTGCCGGGCAATTATAATAAATCCACCTTGCGCCTTCAAGTGTGGTTCTTACGCATCCGCTTGTATGGTTTGTTCCAATTCTTTCGTAATATTCACTTATCATTGAACCAAAATTTTTCTTGCTGTAAAGAGCTCCGTGGATATAAAGTCCGCTTGTGTATCTGGTGTAGTAAGGGGAGTATTCTCCTGTTTTCCAAGTCTTCCAGTCGCCCTTTGAACTTATCTTAAATTTACCGTTGGGAGTCATTCGAGATGATCTGCCAAGTGCGCAAGGGAAAGTGGCAATAACGTTTGTATACTCCATGTTTTCATCCAATGAGAAAATTGCGAATGAGAAATCTTCTTTATCAACCAAAATGTAATATCGTTTTTCGGGAATAACATTCATCAGTATTTGCTGCGCTAGATCTTCTTTTGAATCAACTTCTAAGGTATACGAATTTAGAAGCTTATCATCATCCGTTCCATCTTTGCCCATATCTTTATAGCAAAGAAGCAATATATGCATTCCGCCAAAATTTGCTATCTCCCACTCTGTGACATCTGCCCATAAGATTTCTTTTTGGATAACATTGTTTTCATCATCTAATACACATAGTAAATAATAATCGGCGTCATTTTGTTTTTCCCAACTCAATGTCAGCTTTTCAGTAGCATAAATATTATCTTCAAGCAAATCGAGAGTATGAATATCGGGTATTTCTTGCAGTTCTTCAGGGTCTGGTATATAAACCGTTCTTGGTGTTGCGGTAGGCTTTTCTGTAGGTTTAGGTGTGAATGTTGCTGTACTTAAGGAGACAGTTGGCTCAATATTTTTAAGTGCAATATTAATGTCTTGTCTGCTGCTTGAGTGCAAAAATATCATAAAAAAAATGGCTACAATAACAGCAATATACTTTAGCAAGAATAATATATCTTTGACAAAAGATTTGTTTTGTGAAAATCTAGTCATAATGATATCCTCAATATAAAATTTTAGCATAGATAGTAAGTGTTTACAATGTATGAAGATTTAATAATAAATATAAAAAATAATAAAAAAAACAAAAACCAAAAAAAAGGAATTAAATTCGTTCTTGCAAGGGCTTCTGTGTTCTATGTATGTGGTTATTTACTCGCACGTTTGAAAGACGCTTTCTTTCCTTGTTTACTTTAACTTTGATGCAATTATCACTTAACAAACGCTCTTGTTTTACCAAGTATTATAATTTTTTTCTTTACAAAGTACATGTATGGTATTCACTTAAAATATGAGGTTTATTTATTTAGCAAAACTATCGGTGTTCTGCTTTCAAATATTATTGGTGCCATTTTTGACAGGCTTTCTTCTAGGACAGATAGCAGAGTGTGCGAATGGCTGCTCAGTTTTCTGATTATCAAGAGATATTTCTTATGTGATTTATGGTAACGAATTAAATTGATACTCAATAAGAAAACCCGGCAAAAAAAGAAAGCCTTCTACTGTTAATAACCAGCAGAAGGCTTTTTAGTTTTAATTAGGAGTAATAAACGCTTCAGTGATTATTTCTCCGGAGGATAAACTCCATTACTATTATAGGCAATAGTTCCAAATCCCTTGATAAACTTGTGCATCCTAACCCTTTTTGGCGCACTAGGATTATTAGGACTTACAGACTCTGTCTTATAGTCATAATCATCCGGATCTGCTATGACTTCATTAAGCGCATCCAAAATATTTTGCATAAGACTGTTTTCCAAATTAATCATAAAGTGCCCCGGAAATATATAATCAAACTCATCAAGACGCTTCACCAGCTTGTCTAGACAATCACGGTATGAAGAAAGGTTACAGTACTCGCTGTTAACTGAGCCTGGTCTCGGACCACCTCCGCATCCTATAACATCGCTACATACATCATCGCCCGCAAACAGATAGCGGCCTTTTTTATCTAGAAACATAGCGTGACCAGGGGCGTGTCCCGCAGTCCATACTAACTCGACATCGTAATCTCCGCCAAGGTTGAATATATGGCCATCTGGAACTCCGACAATTTCGAAATCCTTGTATTCAGGCAAATCTTCCTTATCGAACTGAAGCCAGATATTATTGCCGTTTTCATCGAAAAGATAGTCCCATGCTTGAGGATGGCATTTGTTCCTTATATTTTCAATCTCATATTCGTGGCAGTAAACTTTGTCAAAACGAACATTTCCCAGAACGTGATCGGGGCCTGTATGAGTATTAACAACGATTAATGGCAATCCGCCTGAGATTTCATCGGCAAGTCCTTTAAGATCCCCCAACCCGTAAGCGGTATCAATTATCATAGCCTTCTCCGGACCAATAATTAGATACATCCAGACGTCGCCTGCGCCGTCACAGTTCTGGTTGAAAAGTCCGTACATATTGTCACCGAATTGATATACCTCAACGTAGGGGTTAACATCATAAACCTTCATGGTTTTGTTGTTCTCTCTAAGTTCCTTCATAAATGCCCAGCTTATATGGTTCTGTGAGGAACCCCATTTAAGTCTTTTTGCTTTAGATGCGCCGTTAATTGGCCAATTTTGTCCTTCCATTGTCATTACTCCTTAATTAATATTATTTATCCACACGTATATTTAGTCCTTCTTGTATCAGTAGCCGAATACATTAATACTTTAACCATCCAAAACTAATAAGGATTATCAACGATAAGACATTCGTATCTTACTTTCCTTTTAAATTGCTAGACCTTTATCCTCTAAGGTGTTCAGCTTTCTGCAAGTTCTTTTTCAATTTCTTCCGGAACATACAAAACATCTGCCAATCCGCCGCTTTTTATATATGTATTTCGTCCGCGACGTTTGATTACCATGTCATAGCAGTCTGGATCGGCAACAACTGAAATTACCGCTCTAAGAAGATCCGGAACTATCTGCATGGGGCTGTCTATAAATCCGTGTCCCGGCATTACATATTCGAATTCACCTGTGCGGTTGTTCAACTCTTCCAACTGCTCTAAATAATATTTGACGTGTAGTGTTTCAGGATGAATAACTCCCGGTCTTGCCCCATGAAGACCTACTCCCAATCCTTTAATTCTGGATTCAAATATAGAATCTCCGCTAAATAGAATACGGGATTTTTTATCAAGAAAACAGCTGAGTCCGGGCGAATGCCCTCCCATATGGATTAACTCAACATCATAATCTTCACCTAAATTTATTACATAATGATTAGATAATGGAATGGGTTCATATTTGCGAAACGGAATAATATCTTCGTCTTTATAGTATCTGCGGTGCTCATCTTCATCGACATGGTTAAATTTCGCCCAAAATTCGGGATACATCTGATTTTCAAGCATCTGCGCGCAATATTCATGGCAGTAAACCTTGTCCCACTGCATGTTTCCGCCAGAATGATCACCGTGGCAATGGGTAACCGCGCAAATCACAGGTTTTCCGGTAAGCATCTCTCCTAAGCCCTTTAGGTTTCCAATACCAAATCCGTTGTCTATAAAAAGAGCTTTTTCAGGGCCTTCAATCAAATATAGCCAGTTATCAGCGACAGCGTGTGTGCATGGTGCAAACATAGCCCACAGATTACTGCGTACTTTAAACACCTCAACGTAGCGATTAATTTCATATACCTGTCCGCCATATCTGGAACGCAATTCTTCCAAATAGCTATTAATGTTTTCATGTACTGGCGGAATAGGCAAGAGCTTTTTCATTTCTTTCATTGAAATTATCCTTTTTGCCAAATACAAATGGTATGAAAGATAGTTCTATATTAAATAATACACGATTTTCGATATAGCGTATTTTGACTACGAATTTATATCCTCTGGGGGATACAGCCCCTTTTCGGTATAGGCCAAAGGGCTGAACCCTTTGATATATTTAAAACGTCGTGTAACAGGCTGACCTCCGTTTGGAGATACTCCTGTATAGGTATAATCATAATCATCAGGATCTGCCAAAATTGCGTTGCAAGTATCCAGCTCATTAACTAAAACGCCATTCTCAAGGTTAACCATGAAATGGCTTGGGAAAACATAGTCATATTCATCAATTCGCTCTACAAGCTTAGCAAGATTATCACGGAATACTGTAAGGTTTTGATACTGGCCGTTTATACCGCCTGGTCTAGGGCCGCCTGCAACTCCTGAGACATCGCTGCAAAGATCATCTCCCATATAAATTATGCGATTTGTTTTGTCCAAATAACCAGCCATGCCTGGAGCATGTCCGCCTAACCACACAAGTTCCACTTCATAGTCGCCGCCCAGATTCCAAGTGTAACCGTCCGGAACCCCGATTATTTCGTACTCTTTCCACACGGGCAAATCTTTTTTATCGAATTCCAGCCAAATATTATTACCATCTTCATCAAAAAGATAATCCCAAATATGCGCATCTTGTCTTTGGCACAAAGGAACCTCGTATTCATGGCAGTACACTTTATCAAAACGGCAGTTTCCATAAGCGTGATCATAATGGCTATGTGTATTTACAACAATAACAGGCATTCCCTCTGTAATTTCGTCCACAAGAGCCTGCATATCACCAAGGCCGAACGCCGTATCTATAAGCAGGCACTTTTCAGGTCCAACTATAAGATACATCCACACATCCCCAGCTCCGTCGCAGTTTTGATTATATAGTCCATACATATTGTCACGGAACTGATATACCTCTATATAAGGATTGCAGTCATAGATTTTCTTTGTCTTATTGTTTTCCCGAAGCTCTTTCAAAAAAGCCCAACTTATATGATTTTGTGGAGACCCCCATTTAATACGTTTAGCTTTGCTTCCACCATTAATGGGTCTCATTTGATCGGCCATACTTTTACCTCTGTATTTTTTTGAATTATTGTTAATTTAGTACTGCATTTATAAGCTAATGCAGTACTTATTTAACATATTTTTGTATTACTTTTTAAAATTAAATATTATTGATTTCTTTAGCGCGGCAGCAGGAAACAAAATGATTAGGTGCTATCATTTCCAGCTCTTGGGGCTGCTCACAGCGTTCAATTGCATAAGGGCATCTTGACGCAAATCTGCAGCCTGGCTTAGGATCAATTGGTGACACTATTTCTCCCTTTATAGGAATTCGCTTTACGGGATTGTGAATGTCAATCGACGGAATAGCCGAAAGAAGCGCTTTGGAATAAGGGTGCAACTGATTTTTAAATAAGTCTGCGGTTTCGCATGTTTCAACAAGCTGACCCAGATACATAACGCTAATATTTGTTGAAATATGTTCAACAACGGATAAGTCATGCGTTACAAACATATAGGTAAGGTCAAATTCCTCTTGCAAATCCATCAGAAGATTTAAAACCTGGGCCTGAATTGATACATCCAGTGCAGAAACAGGTTCATCGCACAAAACAAATTTTGGATTTAATGCCAAAGCACGGGCAATACCTACGCGTTGACGGCGCCCTCCATCCATTTCATGTGGATATGCGTTATGAAGACGAGACTCAATACCAACCATGTCCATTAGACGCGCAGCTTCCTTTTCCAACTCCGGTCCCTTAAATTTACGGGAAAGCATCAGAGGCTCTATAATAGTGTCATGAACTGACATGCGCGGATTCAAGGAAGAATAAGGATCCTGAAATACAACTTGCATATTCTCGCGCAATTTCTTCAGTTTTTTCCCTCTAATATGAGTAACATCTTCTCCCTCAAATATTATCTGTCCGTCAGTGGAATCCAAAAGATGTATAATAGTGCGTCCAAGCGTGGATTTCCCACAGCCTGATTCGCCTACAACACCCATTGTTTTTCCCTTTTCCAATTCAAATGTCACATCATCAACCGCATGTATTGTGCCTCTGTGTGATGGAAAATATTTCTTAAGATGATTAACTTCTATTAATGCAGCCATTTTATACCTCCAGAGAATTTGCTTTTATGCAGCGGCAAAGATGCCCCGGTGTGATCTCTATGTTTTCAATCGGTGCTTGCCGACACTCTTCCGACGCGAAAGGACAACGCGGAGAGAAGCTGCAACCCTCGATAGGATTGGTAGGATCAGGAGGAAGTCCCGCTATAGGAGCAAGTCGGTTAGAACCTTTATTCATAATAGGCAGAGCTTTGAACAATCCTACAGTGTAAGGATGTGTTGGATGGTCAAAGATATCCTCTTTGGTTCCATATTCAATAATGTGTCCGGCATACGCTACGGCAACTATGTCACAAGTTTCGGCTACAACGCCCAAATCGTGGGTAATCATTATCATAGAAGTATTAAGCTTAACCTTCAGTTCATTAATCATATCCAATACCTGCGCCTGAATCGTAACATCTAATGCAGTAGTGGGTTCGTCAGCAATCAGAAGAAGTGGATCACACGCCAGTGCTATCGCTATAACAACACGCTGCTTCATTCCACCCGAAAATTGGTGTGGATATTCACCGGAACGGTCAGCTGAAATACCTACCAATTCAAGCATTTCTTTAGCCTTATCCAGTGCCTGTCCCTTTGTTACATCGTTATGCAGTTTTACAACTTCAGCTATTTGATCTGCAACCGTCTTAACTGGGTTAAGTGCAGTCATGGGATCCTGAAATATCATTGAAACCTTATGTCCGCGGAGTTTTTGCATCTCATTTTCCGGCAATGTCATTGTATCCTGCCCGTCCAACATAACTGTACCCTCTGCTCTTTGAGTAGAATGATCAGGCAAAATACGCAATATTGCTTTTGCGATAGAAGTTTTGCCTGCCCCTGTCTCACCTACGAGACCCAAGGTTTGTCCATCATCAAGATTAAAAGATACGCCATTTACTGCATGAACTGTTTTACCTTCAGAACGGTATTCTACAAAAAGATTTTGAACAGACAGAAAATGTTCTTTTTCTATAATATTATTTTTCATTTTTTTCCTGCCTTTCTTAGTCTTTTAACTTCGGGTCCAGAGCGTCACGGATTGAATCACCAATCAGATTGAAGCTCAAAACACTTAGCATAATAAATATGCCCGGGAACATAATCATGTGCGGATGCAAACGAATATAGTTTCGTGCCGATGCCAACATGGCTCCCCATTCAGGAGCGGGAGGCCGAACGCCGAGACCGATAAAGCTCAACGAAGATGCAGCAAGCCCAGCTGCAGCAATAGACATTGAAATCTCAACAATCAAAGGCGCAATTGCATTTGGAATGACGTGCTTAACTATTATACGAAGCTTTGAACAGTTAATCGATGTAGCTGCTTCCACAAATTCCTGGCCTCGTACAGTCAGTATATTGGCTCGCATCATTCGTGCAAAATGTGTAATTCCTGAAATACCAAGCGCAATAATACATTTGTCAAATCCGGTTCCCAACACTGCTGAAATGGCAATAGCCAGCAGAAGCCTTGGGAAAGCTGCTAAAACATCCAGCAGTCGCATAATTACCTGGTCTACTGCCCCTCCGAAATATCCGGCTGATGCGCCAAGGGCAACACCTACTGTTGCCGATATTATTACGGAAAAAATGCCAACACTAAGCGTGTATCTTACTCCGAAAAGTATACGGGATAGTATATCCCTTCCCAACTCATCGCATCCAAAAAGATGATCAAAGCTCGGTTTTGCAAACTGATTAGTCATATCAATTGAGCTGTAATCATATTTGCATATATATGGTGACAGCAATGATAAAACGATAAGTGATACGATTATTCCTACACTGGT
Source organism: Christensenellaceae bacterium (assembly GCA_963675575.1). Classification (GTDB taxonomy): domain Bacteria; phylum Bacillota; class Clostridia; order Christensenellales; family UMGS416; genus JAGLOK01. The sequence goes on along the minus strand of OY776378.1, from coordinate 400,314 downwards.
TATAGCCAAAGGATTATGTCGAATTTTCATCCATATATAGCGTAAAGACCCGGGACGCGGCATTACCCTTTCTTGCTTTGGTGCCTTTTTGCTTTTAACGGTAATATTTTCAGGCATCTGCACTCACCTCTTTCTTTTTCATCCGCTTCTTGTGTTGTCCTTCATAGCGTGCTTTGATTCGCGGATCAACATAGGCATATACAAGATCCACAAGCACCATGACCAAGCTGAATGTAAATGCTACATAAATAACGCTTCCTTGTACCGCGGTATAATCACGGTTATTTATGCTGTCAATCAAATACGAGCCGATGCCCGGGATTGAAAACACGGTTTCAATAACCATAGTACCACCTAACATACCGCCAAAGCGGCCTCCGCATATAGTTATTATAGGAATCAGAGCGTTTGGAAGTGCATGCTTATTAATAACGTCGCGCTCAGCAACGCCCTTTGCGCGGGCAGTTGTGACGTAATCGGCACGTATAACCTCCAGCATACTAGAACGGGTTAATCTTGCAATTCCCGCCACTCCGCCCAACGCGTTGGCAACAATAGGCAATACAAAGTATTCCCAACCTTTGCTTCCGCTTGAAGGAAGCCACCCCAGCCAAAGAGAAAACAAGAGTACCAGCATCAGCGCCAACCAAAAGTTAGGCATTGACACACCTATCATGGACACAAACATTGACACACGATCCTCAGCTTTATTCGCATGAGTTGCCGCCCGAATACCAAGCGGTATTCCCAATATCATTGCCAGCCCGATGCTTCCGATTGCAAGAACCAATGTCTTAGGAAATCTGGAGGCAAGTTCTGTTCCAACATCCGTTCCATAAATATAGGAGTTACCAAAACTTCCGTTAATAAATAGTTCTTTAACAAAAATGCCCATACGTACGACGTAAGGCTGATTTAGCCCCAATTGTTCGCGTAATTCAAGAACTTGAACTTGAGCCGCGTTTTCACCCAGAATGATTTGCGCGGGATCCCCCGGCACAAAATACATAAGTGTGAAAATTATAATCGCAACGCCAACCAATACGGGGATTACGAGTAAAACTCTTTTGAGTATATATCTAAACATTGATTTGTGCTCCTTGCGAGTTGCTAATTCTTTACTATAGAAAGTGCACAGCAATTAACATTGAAGTCCGAGCTGTGCACTTCTATATACTTCAGTTTACTAATCTATCTACTGCAGTATTTCTTTGATGATTTCAATATCAATCTGCAACAGAGACATAGTCGTCGGCAACGCCAACAGTACCGTTCGTAAGATTGCCCATGCCATCCTGGAACATATCTGTTATACCGTCTTGACCAACATAGTATGAATAGTTGAAGAACATAGCAATACCATATGCCTGTTCCTTGAGATAGTTGTGGAAAGCGTTGAGGGATTCTGTACTATAAGTAGCTGTATCGCTTGCAGCTTCAAGCAGTTCTTGAAGTTTGTCATCATGTGTGAAGCATGCACTACCATTTTCATAGTTGTTTGTGTTGAATACGTCCGACCATGTGCTTGTTACTGAGCCGCTGCAACCTTTTGAGTCAACAATCATGTCCCATTGTGTGTCATCATATTTGTATGAGTTATAAAGTGCCTGGTCATAAGGAAGCATCTCAACAGTAATACCGAGCTTGGAGAGATAATCCTGAACAACTGTCAAACCAGAAGTAGCTGTGGTACTGTTTTGATACATAAGGCGAACAGTAAATCCGCCGTCTGGATAACCTGCTTCAGCCATAAGTTCTTTGGCCTTTTCAAAGTCATATTCAAAGTATCCTTCGTCGTTCCAATCCATGTTGTAATCGCCTGCAACTTCAGGACCAAAGTCATGACAGATGCTTCCGTTGGTGGGTGTGTTACCGTAGCCTTGACGTACAGCTTCAAAGTCAACACCGTAAAGAACAGCCTGGCGAAGTGTAGCATTGTCAGCAAATACGCTGTTGCTGTTGTTAAACATAAATACGTTGAAACGTCCGTTTGAGTTAGCAAACACATTCCAACCTTCTTTGCTTGTTCCGTCATCATTCATGAAAGTAGAAATTTCTGAAGCTGGAACATTATGAGCAAGGTCAACCTCTCCGTTTTGAAGAGCGATAGCACGCATAGAAGATTCTCTTGCTACATTCATTGTAATTGTATCAAATGTCTGTTGATCATAATAGCTGCGAAGAGATTCATCGGTTTGCCAATAATCAGCATTTTTCTCCAGTGTGGTGTGTGAACCTGCAACAGTTTCAACCAAGTTGTAAGCACCTGTTGTGGCAGGATTGCTTGTCTTGTCTGCATCAGAAGCAGCCGCAAACCAGCTTTCGCTGACAATCGGAACACTGGTCAAAGTCCATTCCATTGCGCCTACAAATGCGGATTTAAGCTTAATTTCAACAGTGTAGTCGCCGGTGGCTGTAATGGTTTCGAGATAGCCTTTTAATTTGTCATTTGTGCCGGCATCCATAGCTGCGTTGTAGCTGAATACTACGTCTGAAGCTTTAATGTCATTGCCCTGATTGTCTTTAACATAGTCATAAATTTCAACTTCAACTGTCGTTCCATCAACAACATTTAAGCTTTTTGCTATCTGAAGTTCAAGGTCTGCTAGAGGCTGACCTAAACCCTTAGCAGCACAAAGTGCATCATAAAGCATCTTGTATGTATGATGACGTCCGCCACTGTCTCCTCCGTACGGTGACAGATCTCCAACATCGGAGCTCATCACGAATGCTAAGTTCTTTGGTTCAGAAGAAGTGGTTGAGGTGGTTGTACCTTTGTCGCTGTCGTCAGTTTTTGAGCTGTCGCAAGCTGCGAGAACGCCCATAACCATGCTCAAAGCGATAATTACGCAAGCAACCTTAAGCCAATTACTATTTGATCTTTTTTTCATCTTATTCCCTTCCTTTTTCCTTTTTTATAAATACGTTTAGACGCAAAAAAACGAATGCAATCTAACCGTACTCAAACTAAACTAAGAATACCGTTCCATGCAGAAAACTCATGCATTTTATATAATATTTATATATAATATTTATTTGTTATCTCTTATTCTAACCATATTTCTTCAGCCGCTCAATTCATTTTTGGACTTAAACATTATTCTATAATGGAATAATGTTGGTTTGAAATATTCCATTTTTGATTTACTAATTTATTGCATATAAAAAAATGAATTTCATAAATAAATAAACGTATTTCTTGCTTTTTTTGCATAACTAGTTTCAGACAAAATAAAATAGTACACTTATTATTATTCCAATAAAAAGGCATAATGATGCCGTTACAAGCCCCGGCCAAATAGGCATTATGCCGCGTTCTCTGTTTATTATGAAATCAGTATAGCCAATAAATTCCTTATCTTTCGCGCGGGATAAAACAAATTTGGTAGTCTTCAATGAATAGCTTATCCAGTCAAGATAGCCAATTCTATCAAATTTAATAATTGCAACAACTGCCAGCATTAATATGCTTGTCATCACAAAAGCATCTCCCCACGTTTGAATTGCCATCTGAATATTTATAGGCGAGAATCCGTTGTGGAATACTGTATAAAATAGAATCATTACTATGCATCCGATAAAATAGCGCAAGAAACTGACTCTTTTATTGCGTTCCTTCTTTTCAAGTGTTAGCCATTTGGCCATTGTATTCCCCCATCTTATTAAATGCCATAAGATTTCTTATAAAACTTTTGTGCCGCCCAATATAATTAGGACATTATAATACAGTATTTATTTCCGTGTCAACAGTGGCTATATTCCCACCGCAAAAAAATCTATATTGCTTCTCGTTATAGATCCAAAGGACCTACATAATTTTTCAAATTATCTTTAAGGTATTGACGAAGTCTATCGTGCCACTCCATAATAGGGCGGTTTTTATTTTCCAATAAAACCATTGGTATCGTTGGCACATCATCCAATTTAATTGTAACAATGTTATTTATTTTATAATAGCTGATGTCTCTGCCAAAGTATATGCTAATACCTTCACCGCGAGCGACTTTTTGCAGCACTTCTTCTCTGTAAACCGGTTCCTCGAGCGGCTTTATTTTGCCCGGAACTAAATCATAATATTTAGTCAGAGTAGTTAGGAGAGTCATTGAAAAAGGCGTCTCTATGAACGTTTGCCCGCTCAGTTTTGAAATAGACACACTAGTAAATTGTGCGAATTCATGTTCTTTTGATACCACAACATAGAGTTCATCATCAAAAAGGAATGTGATTCCTATTTGTTCGGGTATTTCAAAGGGTTGATGCGTTATCGCAATGTCAACGTTCCTTTTAAGTATCTCTTCTATTACAGTTTCAAAATTTGAGCTCATTTCGCTGTTAAGTTCAATATCCGGATTCGCTTCTTGAAAAGCAACAAGCGCGTTTCTTATTGCAAAAGATTTTGGTACTGAATAGCAGCTGATTATTTTGTTCTCTCTATAATCACTTAAATCCTTTATGGTTTGATTATAAAGTTTTTCGATTTTTTTAACATGTTCGTAGAAACATCTGCCCGCGGGCGTAAGAGAAACGGGATGATGTTTTCGGTCAAAGAGATTGGTACCCAGTTCTTTTTCCAGGCTAATGATTATTTTAGAAAGTGATGATTGTGAAACATAGTTCCTTTCTGCGGCTTCCGAAAAACTCCGACAATCAGCAATGGAAATAAAATACCAAAAAGAATTAATATCCATATCCCTCCTCTACGCCTCCACATATGTACTTATAGTTTTTTTATCAGTTGTTTCTATTGTACATTTTATTAACTTTTCAGTTTTTTTGTTTTCTTGTTGCATATACTTTTATAATACTCCCAGAGTAGTTTCGTTTCCAATTTTGTTCCAATATTTAAAGAAACCTCATACCGTTAGTTCTTCATCATAAATACGGGGAAATTTATTGGTTTTATTGATTTGTTTTTTTCTCAGCTCAAGTCTTTGATGAATGATATGCAACTAATTTCATTTTATGCTTCAAAAAAACACAACGTATATATTTTCTAGATACCTGGAATTAACAAACTTTTATATCTATCATATTAGAGATATTTTTTCTTTTTAATTCCCAGTTTTCAAATTGGCCCATCAATTAAAAATAACAGTCTTGCCTGCTCAATATATAATTTTTCCATACAAACCCTAACAACGGATGTAATTACATGAATATGCAACATTTACTACAACTTATTATCTTTTGTTTTTACCATAATGTCAATATTCATTCTAAATAAATATAAATATCTGATTTGCAATGGATTATCCGCCCAAGGCATATTATATCATAAAAAACCAAAAAAATTTAGGCTAAAGATATTTTAGTTTATACTCGAATACGTAACTATTAATTTGAAACTTGCTTTAACAAATCAAGTGATAACTCATCAAACTCAGATTTTTCAAATTCCATTTTAATCTTTCCATGCGAAAAGAATATCACCCTATCGCACAAATTCACTATTTCCTCCAAATTTGACGAAATCACTACTGTGCCAATTTTTTTGTTAGACAAATTTTCAACTTGCTCAATTATTATGTCTCTTGAAATTGCATCCACCGAAGAAAAAGGTTTCAGTAAAAAGACCATCTTTGGCTTTGCCATTATCCATCTATGAAAAGCCGCCTTTTGAAGTGTGTATATATCAGCGTTATAGGCCGAGCTTAATAAAGTATCCTTGCTAATATTTAATGCTTTACAAATATCCTTAATTAAAATTTCCAGATATCTTTTCTTAATTACACCTGAAAAATTAGTCATTTTATCCCAAATATTTATTGTTACATTCTCCAATATGCTTAAATTTGGTATGATTCCATTCTCTGCAATTTCCTGAGGCAAAAGTCCAATACCTCTTTTTTTTGCCGTTTTGATATTTTTGGGAATAAATAACTTATTATCTAAAAAAATATTTCCCGAAAACGCGCCTCTGTAACCAAATACAGCCTCATATAAAGCATAATTATCCTCATACTCTTCATCAAAAAGTCCTAAAACTTCACCTTCCCTCAAACTAAGGCTGACTCCTGCAAGCTTATCGTTTACGAGATTTTCCACACGAAAAATTATTTTACCTTTTTTATCGGAAAAATTTAAAATATTTTTGGGTTTATCTATTTCAGTCAGTATTTTATGGACTAAGCTTTCGCTTATTGGCAGATCGTAAAAGGTTTTCGCCACTTTCCCGCTCTTAATGATCATAGTTCGGTTTGCCTCAGAAATCAATTTGCCCATTCGCATGCTTTGAATAAGAATTGAAACACCTTTATTTTTTAATATCCTTAAGATTTGAATAAGCTGCCTGTACTCTTTGGTTGTATAGTCGTGTGTTATATCATCGAGTATAATCAATTTTGCTCCAACAATCTGCGTTTTAATTAATTCAATTATATTTTGCTGAGCGCCAGTTAACTCCCTTGCTTTCATACCTGACGAAAATTGCATTCCCATTTCTTTCAAAAGGATATCCGCTTCCTTGACAATAGCTTTTTTGTTAAACAATATTTTGTCTAACCCATTATTTTTTATCACAAAAATGTTTTCAGCAATAGACAGCTCTGGAATCAGCTTCATACGATTTGAAATAAACACAATTCCTAAATCATTGGAATCCTGCTTACTATATGTTTCTCTCAATATTTCATTTACATATATAATTCCGGAATCAAAATGTGAATTTCCATGCAAGATATTAGCAAACTCGATTCTGGCGCTTTCAGAAAGACCTATCATATATATAATCTCGCCTTTGAACGCATTAAAATAAAAATCTTTAAAAATAGATCTGCCTAGAATCTTTTTATTTGCATCAATAATGCGAATTAGTTCTTTCTTCAATTAATTCACCTAATCATCCGATTGTTCTTTTCTAACAAGAAGCTGCGCCTCATCCTTAACAAGCGGAATTACTAATTCAACTTCCGTCCCAACATTTACAGTGCTTGTTATTCTTAGTCCATATTCATCCCCGAAGAATAATTTTATCCTTTGGTTGACATTTATCAGTGCGATACCGCCTTTTTTTGAATTTCCGCTTTGAACATCCAAAAGATTAGATGTTAACGATTTATTTATCATTAACAATTTCTCTTTTTGAATTCCCACACCTTCATCAATAACGCTTATTATTAACCTTTTTTCGGTTCTCAATATTCTAATTTCAATTTTCCCTTTGCCAATCTTAGATTCCAAACCGTGGTAAATGCTGTTTTCAACAATCGGCTGTAATGTCAGTTTCGGAATTTTAAAATCCAGAATATCTTCATCAATCTCGTCATAAATAATCGCAAGTTCAAACCTGTCATTAAATCTGAATTTTTGGATTTTAAAATAATTTTGAACGTTTTTTATTTCATCCCAAAGTGTAACTATATTTCCTTTTTGAGAAATGCTGTATCTGAAGAAAGTAGCAAGAGCCTCTGTCATTTCGGCAATTTCTTCCATGTCCGCCATCAATGCTTTGCCTCGTATCGACTCTAATGTATTATAAAGAAAATGAGGGTTTATCTGGCTTTGCAGTGCATTTATTTCGGCTTGGTTTTTTAATATACTTTCTGAGTACTCTAAATTTAGATTACCGCGGATTTGATTCCATGTTTCAATAATTTCTTTTGATATTTTTGAATTAATTTTTATTTTTTCCAAATCATCCTCTTCGAATCCGCTGCTTTTCAGTAAAGCTATTCCCCGTCTAAACTGCAAAGCCGGCCTATAAATTCTGAAAATAAAAAAAAGGCTTGTTCCCGAAACATATGTAATAATTAATATCCAAAATGTTAACACACTAACTTCATTCCATGAGAATAAGGCCGCAAACACAAAAGCTATGGCATTTAAAACCAAGACCAATATTATGTTAAACATAAGATCCCAGGATAGTTCTATTGACCGAATTTTTTTTAAGATTGATTTCATACTATTACCTTTAATACTACGAATATAATTTCCGATATTCTATAGGCCTTAACCCAACAATCTTTTTGAACAGCTTGCTAAAATGCTTCGAATCTTTGTATCCTACTTGGCCTGCAATGACTGAGATGTTATCGCTGGTTTCCTTAAGCATTTTTTTTGCTTTTTCAATTCGATAATTAATTAAATACTCACTAAAGTTAATCCCTTGTTTCTTTTTGAAAAGATAGCTAAAATATACCGAATTCAGATGAACTTGCTCTGCAATATCTTCAAGACTGATAAATTCCGAAAAGTGATCTTCGATATATGCTTTTGCCGTTCTTATCGGGAGATCCTCTTGATTGCTTTTTATCTCGTTGCACTTAATAAAATATTCATCTGTAATATTGCTGATAAATAGAATCAGCATCTTGTAATGATATGCTTTTTGCACTTCAGAATGAAAAGCTTCGGTAATCTTTTTTGAATCAATTTCAACTAACTTGTTTGAATTCGCCGCGTCCAAAATAGTGTTTAAAATCAGGTCACACAAGATAAGTAGTTCTTGCGGATTAATTATCTCATTATTAATAAAATCGCTTATAGTATTTTTTAAATATCGCTTCATGCTGTCAGAATCCAAGCTTTCCATGATATTAATCAATTGTTGCTTCAATTCCGGATTGAAAAACTCTTTCGCGTCTCTTTTCACACTGCTTACATCTTCATAATATATCATCCGGTTTGTGCCCAAGAACATTCGTGAATATATTACATTTTCTGCAGTCTTGACAGCTTCTTTAATTTTCTTATAATCAGTCTCTTTCTTTCCAACACCTATTGTTATTAAATAGCAGTCATACACAGCGATAAAATTCATTGCATCGTCAAGTATATTGTGCAATTCGTGCCTGATATTCTCCATTTGATCAAATGCGTAATTTAATACAGCCATAATTCTATTTTCTTTAAACGTCACTATGTTTTCGCATGGAAACGCATCTAAATATCCCAAAACTCTTTCGCGAAGTTTGCTTATTACATGCCTATCTTTGACCCGATCTTCGCTGTCGCTTGTTTTGTCCAATTGAATTATAAATACTTTGAAAACACCTTCTATGAAATTTAGATTATATTTTTTATTAATCTGGTTTAAATTTTCATACTCAAATTCGTTCGAATCAACAGTAGAATTTATCAAGTGGTCAAAAAAGTATTCTTTTAAAATTTCACTGTTTTCTTCTATTTGCTCATACAGCTGTACTTGACCGCTTTTTATCTTTTCAGATAATTCATACTCTTCTTTTATCTGCTGCAAAATATCATTGATTTCATTTTTCTTTATTGGTTTTAGCAAATAATCCTCTACTCCATATTTTAAGGCAGCGTGCGCGTATTCGAATTGTTTGTGTCCGCTGATGATTATAAACTTGGTCTCGATATTTTCTTTGTGTACTAATTTAATCAATTCTATGCCATCATATCCAGGCATTCTAACATCAGAAATGACAATATGGGGACGCTTTTCATTAATATAATTATAAGCGTCAATCCCGTTATCTACCATTCCAACATTGACCATCTCCAATGCTTCCCAGTCAATTAATTTATTAATTAGCTGGCATACATTTGGTTCATCATCACAAATCAATACTTTAAGCATCTATCTTCTTCCTTAAATGAAGTTCAACATAATTATATATTAATATATTTATGACTGCAATTTTTCTTGATTTAAATAAAAGCCCCTTCTTTTTTGTTGCATTTATGCAATCAAACAAAAAGGGACTTTTATTAATATACTCTACACTCTAATTTTCAATTAATGCCTTTTCTGTTTGATTTTCTGGTTCTTTTGATAAGTGTCAAATCCAACAGCTGCAAGAAGCACAAGGCCTTTAACAATATACTGCGCATAAGTGCCCATTCCAATCAATTGCATTCCGTTGCTTAAAACACCCAGTATTAAAACACCGGTGAAAAGACCCCACATCTTGCCTTCGCCGCCTTTAAAGCTAATGCCTCCCAGCACCGCTGCAGTAATTGCAGTAAACTCAGTTCCTGGTCCGGTGGTTGAAGAAGCAGAGCCTGCTCGTGCAAACAACACTATAGCCGCAAGCGACACAAAAAATCCGCACAAACCAAAAACCAACAACTTTACCGCCTTGATATTAATGCCCGCAAGCCTTGAAGCCTCATCGTTTCCACCTATTGCGTATATATATCTGCCTATATAAGTTTTATTTAAAAGAAAACTTGCGCTGAAAATTACTACTATCATAAGCACTACGCTTACTGGTATAAAATCAAATATATATCCCTGACCGATAAATTTAAATTTAGGATCCAGATTCAATATAACGCTTTGATTTGATACGATGTATGAAGCTCCCTGAAAAACCGTCATTGTTCCCAAAGTTATAATTAAAGGATGTACTTTCAGTTTTATTGAAGCCACTCCATTGATAAGCCCCAATACAATACCCAAAACTAATCCTGCGGAAATCGCAAGTGGAATTGGCCAGCTTAGCCACTTCATCAACACTGCAACAGTAACCCCGACCAGAGACATCTGGTAGCCTATTGATAAATCCATACCACCGCTGATCATTACAAATGCTAAACCTACCGCCGCAATAATAACATAGGATTGCTGAACGAAAACATTTGTTAAATTCTGAAGCGTAAAGAAATAGGGCGACCAAATTGAAAATAATATCATCAACCCAATTAATACTAATATAATAGCATATTTTTTTAGCCCTTTTACTATAGTTTGATATACGCTTTTGGAATTTGTTTTCATCATCTCACTATTCATTCCCTTATAACCCTCCCGATGCTAATTCTAAAATATTATGCTGACTAAAATCATCTTTTTCCACAATTCCAGTCATTTTACCTTCTGACAGAACAACTATCCTATCAGACATTCCCAGCAATTCTTCCATATCTGATGTAATCATAATGATTGATTTGCCTTCTTCAACCAGCTTACACATTAATTTGTAAATCTCCTGTTTGGCTCCTACATCAATACCTCTTGTCGGCTCATCAAAAATTATAATTTCAGAATTGGTAGCCAATGTTTTTGCAAGAACTACTTTCTGTTGGTTTCCTCCGCTAAGGTTTCTTACTTTCTGTTTGAGAGTGGGAGTTTTAATGCTCAGCAAATCACTATATTTCTCAGCTTGCTTCGATTCTTTTACCCGATCAACAATCAGCCTTTTTGATATATCTTTAATGTTTGCTATTGAAATATTCCATTCAATAGTGTTTTCCAAAAAGCAGCCCTGTGTTTTTCTGTCTTCAGGTATTAATCCAATACCGCTTTTTATCGAACTTAGAGGTGAGTTGTTTTTAATCTTATTCCCTCTTACTTCGATAGTGCCTGATTCTATCTTTTCTAGGCCATATATAACACTTGCGAGCTCGGTTCTGCCCGCTCCGACCAATCCGCCAAGGCCAACAATCTCCCCAACTCTTACGTCAAATGTTATATCTTTGTCTCCATTCCCTGACACACCTTTAATTGAAATGGCGATCTCATCTTTTATACTGTTTCTTTTGGGGTAGTTTTCTGTTAATTCTCTGCCCACCATAAGCTGAATAAGCTCTTTCCTATTCGTCTCGGCAGTATTTTTTACGTCAACATACACACCATCTCTCATAACTGAGACTCTGTCCGCTATTGAAAATATTTCATCAATTCGATGTGAAATGTATATAACCGTTACGCCTTGCGCTTTAAATGCTTTTATTATTTTAAACAAACTCTCCACCTCAGGTACAGACAGAGGTGCCGTTGGTTCATCCATAATTATAATTTTAGCTTTTCGTGATACAGCTTTTGCGATCTCCACAATCTGCTGTTGCGATGTTGGTAAATCTCTTACCAGCATTTTGGGGTCAATATCTATATTAAATTTTTCAAAAATATCTCTTGATTTTTTTTCCATTACTTCATAATCTACGAAACGCCCGTACTTTTCACCTAGGCAGATATTCTCTGCTACGGACAGGCAATCAATTAGATTAAATTCCTGATATATAACTTCTACACCTTTTTCTTTAGATTTGTGCGGTGTCATAGAGTCATAACTTTTGTCTCCGATAGTTATGCTTCCCTGTTCAGGAGTAACAGCTCCGGAAATCACTTTTATAAGTGTGGACTTGCCAGCGCCATTTTCCCCCAGCAAAGCATGCACTTCTCCTTCAAAAAAATCAATGGATACATCATTTAGTGCAACAACGCCAGGATATCGTTTTGAAATATTTTTTAGTGATAAAATTACTGGACTCAATTTTTCCCCTCCCGGAACTATTTCATATGCTCACTTTTTTGATAAAAATTAAGCACCCCCAAAAGAGGTGCTTAATCTCATTTTGGTATTAGTTTGCAGCAGCCGCTCCAAAGGCTTTTGCGATGCTGTCTCTTACAATCACTTCACCATCATAAGTTCCTGCCGCTAATGCACTAATTATCTGATAAGTTGCCTGCTCCAATGGAACTTGTTCTCCATTGATATTCGGACCAACTATCTGCATTGTCCCTCTAAAGACAGAGCTATCACTTAATGAATTGTCTAATATTTCTTGAATTGGGGGTGACCAGTCGCCGGCAAAAATAGCGAATTTGCTTTTGTCAATACCTGCTTGTGCCATGATATATTCATTTACACCAAGTGCACCGTCCGCGTTGTAGCAAAGCACGGCAACAGCGTCGCTGTTTTGTTGCCACATGTTTTCCATAACAGCAGTCGCGGCAGCAGTTGTACGAGCTTCAGCGGTAGCTGTAATAACTTCGACGTTTTCATATGCGCTTATTTTGTCAATTATGCCCTGTGATCTATTGGTCATATCAACTGTCTCAGTGCACTTCATAACGATAACCTTTTTCTTTTCATCGCCGAAGTTTTCTTTCAACCAGTCAATTCCCATTTCTGCAATCTGTTCTCCGCAATTATATTGATCCATGTTCATCATGACATCATAGTATGTTGTATCAGTTCCAGCGACCAATACTTTAATGCCATTTTCTTGAGCTTTTTGAATAACTCCCTGTACATTATTAGGATCGATTGGCATAATTACCAACACTTTAACGTTCATTGCAATAAAGTTTTCAATTTGCTCAACTTGCTTAACAGGGTTATTACCAGCATCTGCAATTTGAACTTTCAATCCGTCTGCATCAGCCTGTTCTTTAACTGCGCCAGTAAGCCATCCAAGGAATGGATTTGCTGTGTCAGGTACGCAATATCCCACATCAACAACGTTGTCGTTTTTCTCTTCCATAGGTTTTTCAGTTGCTACAGTTTCTACAGTTGTTTCTTTTGTCTCTTTTGCTTCTGGTTCTGTAGTTTCAGTGCTTGTAGTTTTTCCGCAAGCCGCTGTAAACATCAAAGAAACAGCAATTAATAAAACAATTAAGTACTTAGTTCTCTTCATCATGGAACCTCCTTTTTTTATACACTCATAATATTATTATACCAGGTTAAATACAATAGGGTGAAATCAATATAAAGAGGGTGGATTAAATTAATTAATTGCATATTCCAGACGATTAGTTAAAATTTGTCTTTTCAATAAAGAGTGAACGACTTTTTTACGAAAAATATGTCAGCAGTCATTTTATGTGTGTTAATTCATTTGCGAAATAATCATACGTTTTCACTGCCAATGGCTTTTCTATTGTATAAAACAACAGCCTGCCCGACTTTATGTACCATTAATTCGTATTCAAGCTCTTCAGGTTCTCTTAATTTGCTTGGAGCAACAGACCGATCAAACGCATATGGTTCATCATCTTCATTGTGCCTCTCGAGAATGTCTTCAAAGGCTTGTTCCAAGTCGCTTAGTATCATCCTGTACCATGCACTTCAAAACCATGACTGCTGTATATTTTCACGTCCTCGGGTACCGCCTGTGTAAATCGAGCGTGGAACTCGGCGCATTCACTGTAATCATGTCAGCGCCCCCATCTGCTTGTAGGCAGTTTGGAATCTGCCACGAAGGCGTAGTTTTCCTCCATATTTAAGAATGCCAATGAACCTGAAGTGTGCCCGGGAAGTTTATACACTTCAAATCGGATATTCCCCAAATCGATTATGTCTCCGTCGGCAATGTTTCTTACTTTTTTGGGGAACTCATCATTGTGGCAGTAGTTCTCCATACAATAATGATTTAATAATATTATTGTCAGCCTTCAATATAGTAGGCATCTCTAGGAGCTTTATTCTCGCTTACAGTTTTTTTATATTGAATCTTTGCTTCAATCCGATTAATCAAAAACATTGAAAACGAAGCTGCTACATATCCTGAAATATTTATAAGTTCGCTTGAAAATTTAATTTCCCGATGTGATATCACAAAAACAGTGACCGCCAAAGCAACTGAGGCTATTAGTGTTGCCGATAAGAGACTAAATATTTTAACCCTTGCAGGGCCGGAATAATGTTCCCAAGCCGTCATGTGCTTTGGTGCTGCAATATAAGTTATAAGAAATATCATCAAAGCAAACATTGCCGCAATTGTCAAAAAAGAAAGAAACTGTACATACATCGTAAGATTTCCTTCTGTTTTTCTAACTGAAAAAAATATAAAAAGTCCGGCGGCAAGAATATAAAGAACAGCATATAAAATTCGTATCAAAACACGCTTTTTTTCTTCTATATCCTGAGTATAATATTCCCCAATATAAATACGCTGTATATGTTTTTTCCCATTCTCATCCCTATAAAGCTTCTCCATGTATCCCTGGTAACGTTTATGATAATATGAACTATGCTGCATTCTATTGTCAATGCTGCGAATATATTCTTTGTTATTCAAATTATCTATATCAAAAAGCTTGCTCTTCTTTTTAGGCTTATCAGTAACTCTCATATGAGCGTCTCCTTCTAATGAACATTTAAAACAACTATATTATAAGGCAAGCTGGGTCGGAAATTCAAATCCGAAAATGCCTAGCTTGCCATAAAAATCTTTTAAAAGTATATAAAACAATCAAATATTGGGATCTAATTCCTTGTCCATATAAAGCGAACCTCCGTTATAACGCAGATGCCCCGACTCATATATCATCCTCCCATACTGTACAACCTTCTTACCGTTGCGCTTTCCTTCACGTTTATAGTGATAACAGGTGGGATCTTTTAGAACCGCCTCGCAAGCTTCCATAACATTCACAAGCATTATGGAGCCTATATCAACCGGGCCATGTCCCGGAAATATTCCGTCAAATTCATCTATACGAGCGGCTATCTTTTTAAGCTCATGATATAAAGCTTCCACAGTAGCATATCTTTTATAGGGATTACCCTCTTTTCCACCGCCGACACCTACCGTGCCAAAGCATAGATCATCGCCTCCAAAAAGAATACGGCTCTTTTTATCGAGAAATACAGCGTGCCCGTTTGAATGTCCGGGCAGGAAAAGAAGTTCAATATCATAACCTCCGCCAAGGTTAAAAATGTGTCCATCCGGTACGCCAACTATCTCATATTCTTTAAATGCTACAAGATCTTTGCGGTCAAAATCCGCCCAATTCCCTTGTCCACTCTCATCAAAAAGATAGTCCCATTTGTCCGGCATCATACGAGTCTGCAAATTATACACTTCGTACTCATGAACATAGACCTTGTCAAATTGCATATTACCGTAAGAATGGTCATATGCGCAATGTGTGTTTACCACAAAATATGGCATATCGCCTATAATCTCATTAACGAGTCCTTTGAGATTTCCAAGACCAAAGCCGGTATCAATAAGCATTGCTTTTTCCGGTCCAACGATTAGATATATCCAAGGATCGCCCATTCCGTCAAGATTATGGGTATAGATACCGTAGACGTTTTCTCTAAACTGATAGACCTCGGCATAAGGATTAACATCGTATACCTTTTTTGTTTTGTCGCGCTCTCTGAGAAGCTTTTCGTACGCCCATCTGATTGGATTTTCAGGCTCACGCCAAATTGTGCGTTTTGATTTGAGCGGTGAATCTATCGGACGATGTTTATCCAAAGCTTGTTCTGCCATTATTGTTTCTCCAAATTTATTTTGCCTGCCTGGCATATATCGCCAGACAGGCATTAAGTGTTTATAATTGATTTAGTTCTTTTGCCCTACAGCATGAAACAAAGTGATTTGGTAAAAGTTCCAAAAGCTGTTGCGGTTCAAGACATTCTTCGCAAGCGTATTCGCATCTTGGTTCAAACCTACATCCTGGTTTGGGATTTATAGGTGATGCCAATTCGCCTTTTAGAATTATCCGCTCCTGAGGATTCAAAATATCAGTTGTTGGAATTGCCGAAAGCAGTGCCTTTGTATAAGGGTGCAGCGGATACTCAAACAAGTTGTCCGTTGGGCTTGTCTCTACAAGCTGACCTAGGTACATAACTGATATGTTGTGCGAAACATGCCTTACAACTGACATGTCATGTGTAATGAACATATATGTTAGACCAAATTCCTCTTGCAGATCCATCAGAAGATTTAGTATCTGCGCCTGAATGGATACATCCAGCGCCGATACGGGTTCGTCACAAACAATGAATTTAGGATCAAGCGAAAGTGCACGCGCAACGCCAACTCTCTGCCTTCTTCCTCCATCAAGCTCATGAGGGTAAGACATCCTAAGGCGCCTGTCAATCCCCACCATGTCCATCAATCTTTCACACTCTTTGTTTAATTCAGCCTTTGAAAGCTTTGTATGAAGTTTTATGGGCTCAATAATTGTTTGCTCAACCGTCTTTCGAGGATTAAGAGACGAATAAGGGTCCTGAAAAATTATCTGATTTACCTGTCTAAGTTTTTTTATTTCCTTGTGTGTTGGATGTGAAATATCTTTACCGTCGAAAATAACCTTTCCATCAGTCTTTTCAAGCAAATTTATCACGGTACGGCCAAGTGTTGACTTGCCGCAGCCCGATTCGCCGACAACTCCCATTGTCTCGCCTCGGTTAATGACCATATTAACATCATCTACGGCATGGAGAGGTCCTCTCGGCGAATGAAAATATTTTTTAAGATGTTTTATCTCTATAATCGGAGCCATTATCAATACCCCTCCTTCTTTTTAGCATATCTGCAAGAGCAGAAGTGTTCTTCGCCAATCTGTTCGAGAGGATACTTCTCACTACATTCGGCTGTGGCATTCGGACAACGCGGCTGGAAGCAACATCCCGTAGGTAAATTTGAGGGATCCGGCGGCAGCCCTTCAATATTAACAAGTCTCTTCTCAGTACCTTTGAGGTCAGGAATTGCTCCGAAAAGGCCTATTGTATATGGGTGCGATGGATTTAGAAAAACATCCATTTTGCTGCCGTATTCAAGAATTTCTCCTGCATATACAACGGCTACAGAATCACAAATCTGTCCAACAACACCTAAGTCATGCGTAATCAGTATCATTGATGTTTCTCTTTTTTTCTTAAGATCCTTAATCATCTCAAGTATCTGAGCTTGTATAGTTACATCCAGAGCCGTAGTCGGCTCATCAGCAAGAATAAGATCCGGATCACAGGCAAGTGCCATCGCTATAACGACGCGCTGTTTCATACCACCTGAAAACTGATGCGGGTACTCCATTGCCCTGTCTCCTTGTATTCCAACCATTTCAAGCATATCAATGGCTTGTTCCAAGGCAGATTTATCAGTATCATTTTCATGTTTTCTGATAATTTCGGCTATCTGCTCGCCTACCCTCATTACAGGGTTTAATGCGGTCATAGGATCCTGAAATATCATGGATATCTTTTTCCCGCGGATTTTACGCATAGTAGGCTCTGAAACTTGAAGAATATCTTCACCTTCAAGCATAACCGTGCCACTCAAAACCTTGCCTTGAGGGCTGGGTAGGATACGTAAAATAGTTTTAGCTATCGTTGTTTTGCCTGCGCCTGTCTCTCCGACCAAAGCCAAAGTTTTGCCTTTTTCTAGGCTAAAAGACACTCCGTTCACGGCGTGTATAATCGCTCCGCCAGAAGTATACTGCACAGATAAATCTTCTACTTTTAAGAAATTATTACTCATATTGTCCCTTCCCCCCTTAAGTTTTAAGCTTCGGGTCAAGCGCATCACGCAAACCGTCGCCTGCCAAATTTAAGGCGAGAACAGTGATTGCAATAAAAAGACCCGGAAATAATATCATATAGGGGTAGGTACGGATATAACCTTTTGCTGCTGAAAGCATTGCACCCCATTCTGGTGTTGGAGGCTGTATGCCGAGGCCTATATAACTCAAGGATGACAATATCAAAACTGTATTGGCAACGCCCATTGTTACTTCTACTATAACTGGAGCAAGGCTGTTTGGCAGAACATGAACAAATATTCTACGCAAATGGCTACATCCTATCGCTTCAGCAGCTTCAAGAAACTCATTGCCCCTAACCTTCATTACCGAGCTTCTGGATATTCTGGCAAGCCTGGGTATACGCGCTATTGAAAGCGCTAGGATTGTTTTGTCAAACCCAGCTCCGAGAGCCGCCGCAATTGCGATGGTAAGAAGCATTCCCGGCATTGCCTGGAACACATCCAAAATCCTCATTACTATATTATCAAATGCTCCTCCGAAATAGCCTACAAACGCACCTATCAACACGCCTAAAGTCGCAGCGGCAAACATTGCAATAAAGCTTGTACTCAGAGAGTAACGTCCTCCGTAAATGATGCGGGTAAAAATATCACGTCCAAGGTTATCTGTACCGCACAGGTGTTTCCACGACGGACCCTGGAATGTTTCCCTCATATTCATCTCAGTGTATTTATATGGAGTAACCAAAGGTGCAAATATTGCAAGCAAAACCAATATGAAAAAGATAACGAATCCAGTAGATGCAGTGGGGTTGTGAACAAGCCTTTTGATGATAGCCATGAATTGGCTTTCTTTTTTTATCTTAGGGGATTTTTTAGTATTATTTTCCACCTTTTGCCCCTCCCTTCCTTTTCGAGGATGAATATTGCGCTTTT
Source organism: Christensenellaceae bacterium (assembly GCA_963675575.1). Taxonomy (GTDB): domain Bacteria; phylum Bacillota; class Clostridia; order Christensenellales; family UMGS416; genus JAGLOK01. The sequence goes on along the minus strand of OY776378.1, from coordinate 381,459 downwards.
ATCCTGGGATCTACAAGCGCATATGTGATATCAACCAAAAGCATGCACAGTGAGAATATAATAGCCAGGAACAGTACCGATCCACGTACAATATTGTAGTCACGTGTATTAATGGCACCTATCATATATGAACCTACGCCTGGGATTGAAAAAACTGTTTCAGTTATTACTGAGCCTCCAAAAATAACTGCAAGGCGTGCTCCCGCAACAGTTATGATTGGCATTAGCGCATTTGGAAGCGCATGCTTATATATAACTTCTCCTTCGGTAAGTCCCTTAGCGCGAGCAGTCACGACATAGTCGGATCTTATAACCTCAAGCATTGAAGAACGCGACATACGGGCTTGTCCCCCTACTCCAAAAAAGGTTTGCGATACTATGGGCAATATATAATATTCAAATCCACCGATACCCGTTGCAGGCAGCCAGCCAAGTTTGAGAGAAAATAGAATTACAAGCATTAATGCCAACCAAAATCCCGGCATTGAAACTCCTGCTAAGGCAACAACCATACAAAACCGATCTGCGAACTGATTTTGATGGACTGCGGCCATGACGCCGAGCGGAATCCCTAGCAACAATGTCAGTACCATAGTTGATAGTCCCAGGAACAGCGTTCTCGGGATACGTGCTATAAGTTCTTTTGTTACGGGTATATGTGTGAAATATGAATATCCCAAATCTCCGTGAATGAATGTATTGGTCAGAAACTGGCCCATCTGCACGACATATGGCTCATTGAGCCCTAAATCTTCGCGAAGCGCATCAATCTCATCAGCCGTCGCATCTTGGCCTAATATTATCTGGGCCGGATCTCCGGGAACAAAGTACAGTATAGAAAATATGAACACTGCAACGCCAAGTATAACAGGAATCATCCATAAAAGGCGTTTTAGAATATATTTTAACATTTTATATTATGGCCTCCAATATTAACGTTAAGAAATAAGCAGCTCGGGGAAACAGGCTCGGAAGCCATCTCCCGCAAGCTGCCTAATAATGTATAACACTTTACGGTATCTAATTATTAAGTTTATCCGTTATGTGCCGTTGAGTTTTGTATCGCTTAAGTTTACCAAATGCTTAATCGTTCCAGATATAAGTACAGCAGTTGGGAGTATCTTTGCCCTTCTGGTTCAAAAGGAATCCGGTAACAACTTTTGATGTTACAGTAAAGTTGATTGGAGCATATAAGCTGTAAAGATAACAATTGTCTTTTACATAGTAGTGAGCCTCATACGAATACGTCCAGTCGCCTGTACCAGCATTTTCAGCCATTATGTCCATCTTCTGAGCAAGTGTGTCTTCTTTGATACCAATTAGAGTTTTGTCTGCTGCTACTGAATTCAAGTTACCCATAATTGTGAATCCGCCGAATGTTGAAGAACCTGCTGTGAACATAAGAAGATCTGCTTTTGTGTTGTCAAATCTATATGTTCTGAATAGTGCGCCGTCGCAAGGGAATATTTCCAGATCAATGCCTACATCAAGAAGATATCCTTGAACAACCTGTGCAACTGAAGCAAGACGGTCGTTTGTTTCGAACATAATTGTAAGAGTTGAGCCGTCATAGTTTGATCCTGCAAGAAGTTCTTTGGCTTTGTCTACATTGTAGTTGTAATAGTCTTCGCTTTCCCATTTAGTATCATAGTCTGGGAATACGCTAGCCCATGCTGTATAGCAAACTTCGCCGTTTCCTTGGTCAACACCGTCAAGAACGCCCTGGCTGTCTATAGCATAAGCGATAGCCTGACGAACAACAAGTTCTTCACAAGGGCTGTTTTCGCTGCAGTTGAAAGCTATTGTCACAACCTGGTCCTGCAGGCTTGAGAAAATGTTATAGGTTTCTTCGTCTTCAAACTGTCCAAGATCTGTAAACGCAACGCCTGTACACATATCAACACTATTTGATTCAACAGCAATAACTCTCTGAGCTGAATCTTTAATGATTTTATATGTTATTTTGTCTACATTAGCTAATGAGTTACGGAATATCTTGGAATCATCTGTTTCCCAATATGAGTCATATGTCTCAAATACCATTTCAGAACCGCTTACCCAGTTTGAAAGCTTATATGGACCTGTGCCAACCGGTGTGGTTATCATTGCGTCAGGGCTTGCTTCATAAGCAGCTTGTGTAAACACATATCCGGTTAAAGTCTTGTTTATGTGTTTATTGTTCAAGGAATTGTAAACGATTTCAAGAGTATAATCATCAATGACATTGATTGCATCAACAGCAGGCATTGAAGACCAGCTATACTCATCGCGTCCAACTATTTCAAATGCAAATTTAACATCACTTGCTGTCAAGTGGTTGCCTTCAGAGTCATATACATAATCTTTGAGAGTTACTGTGTATGTATATCCGTCTTCTGATACTGTATATCCCTCAGCAACGATAGGTTTCATTTCTCCGCCTGTTCCTTGGTTTTGGAACATGCTTTCGAAGATACCTTCTAAAACAACCTGTCTTGGTTTTGATGAGCCGCCGCCGTATGGGTTCATTGAACCGGGGTCATCTTCAAGTGCAACGGAAATAAAAGTTCTGCCATCCGCATCAGTATGGGAAGCGATAAGTTCATCAATCATTGCCTGATCAGAACTAACCTCAACTGTAGCCTTCTCATTAAGCCCTATTTCAGCAATTTTGTCGCTCTTTTCCTCAGTGGCTTTTACCTCTTGAGCTGCAGTATCATCGCTGGCTGTATCTTTGTCACAAGCTGCGAAAATGCCACACAGTAGTATTAGTGCTAATAATAATGCTAGTATTTTCTGTTTCTTCATCTTCTTCTCCTTTTTTTACGTATATTTTATTTCATATGCTTTAATGCATTTGAAACCATATAGAATATGAATGCCATTGCTGTTCCCCGAACAAATATGGTATTAATTTGTTATTACAATTATATAGAAAGTTGTGCTAAACTCAATTTGAAAAAGTCCGCACCTTGGTGAGGACTTTTTAAATATTGAATATATAGTGTTTTACCGATATTTATTCGAATGAGCTAAATATTCAATAAATTCCTCAAAACCCATCCTGCTAACATTTTGCGCTACGCCTGCCACGTCTCTGAAAAGACGGTTTAGCAACTTAGCAATTATTCTTATTTCTTTATACTTTCGTCCTCGACGGTTAAAGAATATTATCATAAGCACTTTTTTGTTGTCCCAATAAAAGGAATTCTTATTGAAAATTATAATTACATCCTTCTTATCGTAATATTTGGGATATGTCGAAACTTCTGCAATTTTATTTTTTCGTTCAAAGCATAAAAATTCATTATCCTGCTGACAGTCCAACAAAAAAGTTTCCCTTTTATCGTCATCCACATAATTCTGAGCCAAATACTCAAAAACATCTTCTTTGTTACGAAAATCTGCATCTCTGATTATATTGGACTCTTTAACAATTTGCCGCAACTGTTCAGCATTCTCGTTTGAAATAAATTTATCAAGCGAACGCAAATAATCCTCACGATAAATATCTGAATGTAATATTGGCAGCGTTGTATTGTTGAATTGATTTTTAGCAATATCAGTTATAATCATATCGAATTTTGATAAATCTGTGTGATTTACCTCGACGAGTTCCATAGGTATTATTTCAATTATCAATTTGCTATAAATTCTCATAAGCTTTTCTGCCACATTACGGGAAAAATGCATCCCGTAGAAACTCACCAAAATAGCTCGATATTCTGCTTTAGCTTCATTATGTCGAGCGCTCGAGTTATAAATAATATAATATGCCAACATGAACTCTGCTGTCTCAAGCCTTATGCCATGCACTTCAAAAAACATTCTCGCAAAATCAAGGCACAAATCTGATATAAATGCTCCATCGTGCTTTGCAAAATATACGCTTTCTTCATCGCTAGGCATCTGAAAAAAAAGTCTTTCACGTATGACAGCAAGATAGCATATAAATTCTTCGGAAAACTCTTCATCCAAAACATGTTCCACGCCAGGATAAAGCTTTGAACACTTTACGATGAATCTGTGAATATCTTCTGCACATATTTCATACTGTTCTTCATTTATACCACTTTTATCACAACGCGTTGCGTAACTATCCATAATTATTGCCAAACCAATAATATCATTTTCTTTTATTATATAGCCTTCTTCTCCGAATAATTTGGCTAAATCTTTTGCCGCATCAAAATAAATAGTCTCCTGTACTCTTTCAATCTGTTCTTCCTTGAATTCTAATTTTTCATACCATTCCATTCGACTCTGCGACAAAAATATATAATATGAAAGCATCATCTGATAAACCAGAGGACTGTATATTTTATGCTTTTGCAATACAGGCTCCATTTTTTGCTTAATCGAAAAATAATTTTCCGTATCTTTTTCCACCATCTTACGGAATTTGCTTATAACCGGTATTTGAGTTTTTTGCAGAAAGTTAATTCCGTTTGCAACTTTCGCGGTAAAAAGAATACATATACGTTTGCTCCATTCGCTCCCTGAAATCTTTATTCCATAATTTGGACGAGACACTAAATCGAGATTATATTTCTTAAAATATTTTTTTGCCTTCTGCAGATTTTGTGATATTGTGCTTACGCTATAATGATATTTTTCTGTTAATATATCAACGCTGATGTAGTCATCACAAATAAGAAGCTCCAAGACTATGAGATAAGAAAGATAATTTCGATCAAAATACATATAACGGTCACGATAAAAATGCCGTAAATATTCCTCGCTAAATTCGCTAAATTTGTCTTCCTCCAATATATCAATTGAATAACCGACACCATTTACAGTTCTTATACGCGCGCCATAATTGATTAAAAAGCTATCTAGTTTATGCATTTCAGCTGTAAGCGTTTTACGGGATATATCCAAACTTGGCTTTATATCACTACTCGAAATTGCAGTTTCAGCGAGTATAAGCTTATTAAGTATGATTTCACAATTTTTATTTAAAATGCGCAAAAAACATGTCCCTCACGATTTTTTTAATATTTTACATTATGCTGAATATAGTTTTTGGATGCTCCAATATTTTTGATATTATACCATAAAAAATAAACTGAGTCCATTTGCAGCGTTGCTTATAAAATGCGTATAATCGCTTTAATGTATATAAGATTACTTATTTAGTAACTTATGATTTGTCTTTTGTTAAACGGCAAAAGCTTTTTACTCTCAAAGGCTTAACTGTCATATAAATATCGTATTGATTTCAACTTCGGGGGATAATTCCGGAGATATAATTTGATTTAAAAATAATAAGCATTTAAGACATGCTTTTTGCCGCCAGGTTATAATTCCTCTAATATATCGGCAATTTTTTTTGATGCAAATCCATCACCATATGGGTTTGCGGCTATGCTCATTTTATTGTATTCCTCTTTGTCGGTCAAAAGTTTTTTAAATTCACTATAGAATTTTCCCTTATCTGTTCCTACAAGTTTTAGTGTTCCCGCATCCACACCTTCAGGTCTTTCAGTCGTATCTCGCAACACCAAAACAGGTTTACCCAGCGAAGGTGCCTCTTCTTGGACTCCGCCGCTATCAGTTAATATCATATATGATCTTGACATAAAATTGTGAAAATCCAGCACATCCAAAGGATCAATAATCATAACTCTGTCAATATCTCCCAATATTTTATCCGCTGTTTTCCTAATAACTGGATTCATATGTATTGGATATATTACTTTTATATCTTCGAATTCCTCAACTACCCTTTTTATTACCGTAAAAATGTTTTCCAAAGGTTCACCCAAATTTTCACGTCTATGAGCCGTTAGCAGAATCAGTCTGTTTCCTTTCGCCCAGTCCAAATATCTATGAGTATAATCTTTTTTTACTGTTGTTTTTAGTGCATCTATAGCCGTGTTTCCCGTTACATATATGTTTTCTGCATTCTTTTTCTCTTCAATCAAATTATTTTTTGCTACTTCAGTAGGCGCAAAATTATATTTTGATATTAGACTTACAGCCTGCCTATTAAATTCTTCAGGGTATGGCGAATAAATATTATAAGTACGAAGCCCAGCTTCAACATGCCCCACAGGAATTTTAAGATAAAAGCAAGCTAAAGCGCTTACAAATGTCGTTGTAGTGTCGCCGTGCACCAGTACAATATCTGGCTTTTCTGCTTCCAAAACAGATTTTATATTTTCTAATACTTTTGTAGTGATATCAAAAAGCGTTTGCTTTTGCTTCATAATACTTAAATCATAGTCCGGAACAACTTCAAAAGCTTTAAGAACTTGATCCAGCATTTCCCTGTGCTGGCCCGTAACACAAACAATCGTTTCAATTGTATCTCTAGATTTAAGTTCATTAACCAATGGGCACATTTTAACGGCCTCTGGTCTTGTTCCAAAAACAATCATTATTTTTTTCAATTGTCAATACGCTCACTTTCCATTTTATTCTTTATAAATTTAAAAAAATAAGAAAGAATTTATAAAATAGTGTTAATCAATTGAATAAGTATCGAGTTGCGGCAATTCATCCAATGTTATTATTTTACTATGATTATAAACTTTCACAAAATGTTCAAACTCAGTATATTTATCGGATATTTTTTTGCTTTCAGTGTCAATTATTACTTCACCATTCCATGATGCAAAAAAGAGCCAGCATGCATTATCTTTATACATTAAGTCCGGATCGGGTAAAACTCCATTTTCCGAAAGCGCTATCATTTTTTTTTCTTGACTGGATTTCAAAGCTTGTTCAAATAAATTATATTGACTTTCATAATCATGTGGAACTGTATAGATATCTTCACCAATTATATCGACATATTCGTCCCCGGGATACCACTCTTGATCTCCACCATTAAAAACCCAAATCAAATTATTTAATTCATGCATATAAGTCATTCTCTCAAACATTAAAATCCAAAGTTTTTTATAGTTTCCCGCCCCATAAGCCCCCCACCAAAACCAGCCTCCGCTGGCCTCATGAACTGGTCTCCACAATATCGGAATATCTTTATCGCTTAATATTTTTATTTGCTCTGAGATAGCATCAATATCACGAAGCAGCAGTGCATATCCTTCTGGATCTTCCCCATTTAGTACCCTATCCAGATTAAATGTTGTAGCCTCTGTATAAAACCCTCTGTACCACGGTTGTTCCCTGGTGTTTATTAGGTCTTTTGGAGCGTTCCAATGCCAAATAAAAGTCGCTATCCCTCCAGAATCATCCCATTCAAGAGCATAATCTATTTGCTTCGTTTCAGCTCCAAACTCCACTCTGCTTGGCGAATAGTCCATAAGATCAAACCCCATTACCGCTGGGTATCTGCCCGTAAGTCTATAGATTTCAAATGCCTCAGGAGTATTGATACCAAAATCATAATTATACAGGCCAGATAATGTATACTTTCCGTATATGTCCACTAAATAGCTCATCAATCTGCGAGTATTTTCAGAAGCATTTTCATTAGCCAAAGACTTTTCCACGTTATAAACATCAGGGCTAATTCCCTCAGACAATTTAGCATACATACAATCTATGTAGATTCCGCCCCAGCTTTTCAACACCGTGATAATATTTTCGCCCGCATTTAACTGTGCCTTTATTGTGGACGGTTGAAAATCCAGACTTTTAGTACAAAGCACACCAAATAAAATTCTTTCATTTACTTTTATAGTATTGTAACTTTCTTTATCAAATGTTGCTGTATAAAAGATGAGTTCGTACATACCAGACACTGGCACACTTACTCTAAAAGTCAGCTTACTTTTCTCAGAAGACCAATTCCCTACATACCCACTACCGCTTGTTTGCGTCAACCCATTATCGCTATCCTTATTATATTTTTTCAGCTTTTCTAATTCAGCTTTTTCAGCTTCGAATAATAACTCAACATTCGGTTTAAGGGTTGGTTCAGGTTTATCTGTCTGCATATCTATAACGTCAGTTTCCAACGCCAACGTATCAAGTGGATATGTTGCCATATCCACTTTTGTAATTGCCTCGCTTTGCCGTTCCTGTATATTTTCACTATCTTTATTACTTGCCGGCCAACAAAATAGCATTAAACCGACAATAACTAATATTGCTGCAAAACTAATTATTACATGCTTTTTCATAGAGTGACTTTCCCCGATAATTCACATTAATATTTTGTTGCAGCCAATTATACCATAACTACATTTCTAATTATACATCATATTGCATTGAATCTTTAGCAGTATCAAGTAACTCCAGAACAGATTTTTCTCCGTCATCAAAGGCAATTCCGATTCTCATGTCTAAAATTAACTGCTTTGTGTTAAGAATTTCATTGGTATCAATGCTTGCTATTTTATCTTTTAGACGATTATATACAACATCGATTGAATCTTTTTTCGTCAGCAAAAGCACGCCAAATAAAATTTCATCATCTTCTAACTGATATAATTCATCTTCCGCCCTAAGCGCCTCTCTTACAACATCGGCAACGAGTGATACAACCTTCTTCATCCCCTCTTTCTTTGAAAGCCTCTCGATTTCTCTTTGGTGTTTGAATTTAATTAGAAGCACACCAAAATCCATATTGTAACGTTTGCCAATGTTCTTAAAAATTCTCGCATCATTTTCAAAAGATCTAAGATTTTTGAGCTTAGTATTCTCGTTAAGCACCGACAGCATGACAAGCTTCCTATTTAATTCAAAAACTTCTTTTTGAAGTGATGTAGCCGACATAGAAAACAAGGAAAAGGCAGTGGTCAGCGCCGGAGACATTACTATCCAAAAATAAACATATGATCTTATTACTGCTCCCTTTGTAATACTCTGTATAATAAGGTAGGTTATATACGTTAGTATTAAAGTAGTATTTATTATCAAGCCAGTGGTTAAATTCGTAAAGTAGGTAATAAGCACAATTATAAAAACTACAGCGGCTATCAAAAAGTTATTTAAAAGATATTCTTCCTGATAAATCAAAAATATGAAGTATATGAATATCAATATAACCAAAGCTATAAAACTAAGATCAGTTTGAATGTTTTTATTATTTCTCTTCATTGTTGCTGTTCCTCCTATATTTTATCGTAATAAATATTATTGCAATAAGCAATATTGCGAATATTGCACCTGATACATAAAGCAAATTCATTACATCCGTTCTTTCCAATAGTGTCTCGGCAACTTCTTCTTCTTTTGCGTTTTCTTCTTTAAATTTGTACTGGAATATGTCATCTTTATCTGCAATGAAACCGTCTCCATATAGCTTCCATAACTCGGTTGTATCACCAAAATACTCCATTGCGTTTCCTAGATCTTTTTTATTCGCACTTGCCAAAACCAATATCGCATTTTTAATTTTTGAATAAGGCGACTGAATGATTTGTGCTGTCGCCAATGACATTGAATAAGTTGATTCAATATATAATTTCTCATTGGACATTATTCCCTCGCCATTATCATAAAAACGGAAAAATAGTTCTTCATTTAGTCCTGCAATAAACGGATTATTGAGATACGTTCCCACCACAATTGCGTTTTTACCCTCTAAATCCCCAGGGCTTGACGCTCTTACTACCGAAAAATTCCCTGTATTATACTTTAGCGACTGTCCAAGCGTAAGCATAAAATCTCCCATAAGGTTCAAGTCTAAATCTGTGTTTTTATCTGGTAAAATCAAAACAACATCATTAAACTCTCCCCCTGCAATAAACGGATACGGATAATTCTCAAATAAAAAATATGGAACTTCAACCGAGTTAAGTTTCAGAGTTGATTCATTTGAAATATATGCCCAAGGAGTTTCACCTTGTCGTAGAGTACACCATAGATCTTTTATTTCAAGATCAAAAGCTACCGTCAATGTGAAGCTTCCGGTTACTTCTATATCCGTAGGTATATCAATGACAATAGCGTCTCCCTCCGTTTTGCTTTCCGAAAGTTTTTTACTCCCTATTGGAACATTGTTTACATAAATTGATATCAACGACCGGTCAAAGTCAAGGTTATCCGCGTATCTGAAAAACAATTCAACTTCACTTCCATAAGCTAGCTTCCTATTGTTGGGGAAATTTATGAAATAGTCAAATTTCTGTCTGAAAGGGCCGTCCAGGTATGTTCCTTTTTCTGTTATTGCGGTATACTGTTCTATTGCCTCCTTTCTGACATAAATATCTTCGTTTTCTCTTAATATCTTTATAATGCCTTTTAATTGATTAACCGTAATTGCATCCGAAAGCAAGGCAGCAGTTCTGTCTAAAGCTGTTGAGTTTTCTCCAGTCACTATCAAAGTATTGATAGTGCCAGGAACAAAGAAAACGCCTCCAACTGATTCTTTAATATTATTGCTGGCAGAAACCACATCTTTCAAATCAGAAGGCAAATTATTTGTTTTTCCCACATAAATCACATACTTTTTTTTGTCTATATTTGATAGCTTATCCGCTGCCAATAAATCGATATTATTATAATTCTTGGTTGACTGTCTAGAAATTCCCGCAAGAATAGTCAGTGCGGCATCAAGTTCATCAGTATCATATCCGGTTGCTACCACAACTGCACTTTCGTTGTTTTCAAGAGCGTCAATTGAAGTAAAACACGAATAAAATTCACTGATATTCGAACAAGGTTGTATTGGTTTATACGACATTTCAATAAAGGATTCCTTGAAAACATTCATCCAATTCGCAGTAGTCACATCATCGACGCACGGTAAACCGTCGTATGTCCTTATATAACCTTCTATGGCTAAAAGATTATATCCTTTTACTATGTGTTCAACAGGTATTTTTACAGTAATCTCTCTTCTGGTTCCGTCTGTTACAGGTACCCTTTCCGAATAAAACCTTACACCATTTATTGATATCGTTATGTCAGACAATACCTCCGAAACCAATTGCGTTGTAGAAAAGCTTAGCGTAAGTTGGGCATCTTTTATGTCCCACTCTCCAGTGTTGAAGCCTTCATTAATTTGTGAAAAAAGACCAATCATAAAATGATTCGATGTAAAAGATGAAGTTGATATATAGTCCCCTTCCCCGACAAATAATTGGGGAACTACATCTGTTACCGTCTCTATATCTATTTCTGAAGGTTCCTGTGTGGGTTCTGCAGTTGTTGTCATTTCCTCCTGATCATTTTCGGCGCTCAAAGCGTATGTTGCTGCCAAAGGAGCCATTGACAGCCATAACATTATAGCAAAAGTTAGCATCATAATTCTTTTCATAAAGTATCTTACTCCTCCCTTAATCTTAAAATAGACCAATTTCATATATCAATAACGTTCGGTTTTGTACCATTTAAATTTCCTTTTGAAAATTATGTCTATTAAATATTGTACCAAACCGTAAGCTGCCACTACCATCCAAAGTTTACAATATGTAAAATACATAAGTAAAGTAATAAATAAATTTGAAATCCGCATTTCCCCTTTCTCTGTTGTCAATGTAATAAAAACAGTTATGGTAAAAAGAAAAATAGCCATAATCCATAGTAAAATGCTTAAACTTTCAAGAGTGAGATGCACTAATCCTAGAGCCGTCAAAAGGAAAAGTGAATCAGAAATAATAAGTGCCCCCAAAAGTATAAAATATATAGACAGGAAATATAGCATGTCAAATTTTATCCGTTGACTTTTCCTTTGAAAAAGCGTAGGAATATGCTTAATTAAAACATAAATATTTCCCTTAACCCATCTTACTCTTTGTTTAAACCAAACCTTCAATGTCTGAGGTTCTTGCTCCCATGTTACAGCTAAAGGCATAAATTTTATTTTATATCCATTAGCATATATCCTAAAACTCAGTTCAGTATCCTCTGCCACTGCAGCTATATCCCAGCCGCCAATCTCATCAATTATGTAGCGCCTAATAATAAAATTCGTGCCCGGAATTGTACAAAGGTTAAATAAGTGCCATCTGCCCGCTTGTGCCATCCACTGAAAAGACAATGTTTCAATATTTATAAACCGTGTTAAAAGATTCACATCCCTGTTCCTTGTCCTAAACTTCCCAATCACAGCCCCTAATTCGTCATCGTTCTCTATTTCGGTAACTAGATATCTTAAAGCGTCTTTTTCCGGTGTATTATCCGCATCATATACTACTACATAATCGCCTTTTGAATGACTAAGTCCAATATTAAGCGCATTTGACTTCCCTTTACCTCCAATAATATTGTCTGTGTTTATTATTTTCAAGGCTCTATCAGGGTTTTCTTTTTGTATATTTTCAAGCAAATCCTTGCTTTGGTCAGTAGAATTATCATTTATTACAATGATGTTGTATCTATTGTTAGGATAGTCAAGCTTTAGCAATGATTCAACTGTTTTTACAATAACTTTGGCTTCATTATGTGCCGGCACGAGTATATTTACAAACGGATAACTTGATAAGATTTTTTTTTCTTCTTTTGATATTTTGATATAATATAAATACCCTGCCACTACCAGAACCTGGTTGATAAGCAAGAGGACCCAAATACATATTAGCGCGATTAATCCCAGCACGTCTACATTAAACATTCTATTTCCCTTTTCTAATAAATTTTTCGCTGTATAATCTATAACCAATTATCATAAGAATCATTATAATTATTGAGCTGAATATTACGATAATAATCAATCCTTGATTACCTGCGTCAACTAAGAATTCAAAATTCTTTTCCTCTTTTTTTCTATATATATAGTTTTCATCTATTTTAGTTTCTTGATAAATATACTTATCACTGTAAAAATTACGCCCGTAATCTCCTATTTGAAGCCATTTTTTATTTATAATTTCTAAAGCAGCGTTAAGCTCTCTCTCATTTTCAAAAACCTTGTATTTTATTACCGTATCTATGGGAAAATCAAGATATAACTCATTCTTTGGATGAATTGCCGCGAGCATATCAATAGAAACTTCATAAGGAAATTTTGTTTTTTCAAAAATATTTACACCATTTTCCTCAAATGCACTATATGCATTGGTCAGCCTTAACTCCAAATCATCTCCCACTAACTCATATTCCGTAATTATTGGTTCATGCATTATAAGCGAACCATTTCTTGATTGCGCATATTTTAAAGCATTTGAATATCTATCAAATGAAGGATAGTCAGTATTATTGTAAACTGGCATAATATTCAAGATAAAAGGTATGCCGTTTTTAAATAACTTATCTGCAGTCATCTCTAGCATTTTAATATCATTAAAGGGATAAACCTCATCAATCATAATATACATTTTCCCGCCATCATGATTATCAAAATATTTATTCAGCATTTGTGCAACCACAAATACGCTTATATCATCCTCGGAAAAATACGGAGCGTACATGATTTTATCGGTCATTACTCCTAATGGATATTCTTTGCCCTCAAAGCTCACGCTGCCTATAGGCTCTCCGCTATAATCGGATATGTACGTAAACCCACTCTCAACAACAATTGATTGGGTATTATTATATACCTTGAGCAATGCATGTGTGCTCCTATTTATTGTTTCACTTTGAACCCCAGGTGCTATTTGGAATTCGTCACCTAGACATATCAATTTTATGCCGGAACGTATAGCATCTTGCAGTGGTTCAGCTTCCTGCAGCACCAAATATTCATAATTTTCAAGCATTTCACACGAATATTCCACACTTTTGACAGCCACAGGCTCCATTCCACAGGATTTGATTAAATTAAAAATAATTTTCATTTTTTCAACATTATTGTACACTAAAAGAACTTGATTAGATTCCGCATATACACTTTTTTCGGGTATCATGCCTAAAATCAATACTAAAATAAATAAAGAAATAATTATTTTTTTAACCATTGTTTTACCTTTGCCTGTATGCCAATAATGCCATTAAATTATCAAACGAGTATAAATCCAAAGATTTGGCATTTGCGAATGCCCCATAAACTTCACTTGATTCGTCGGTTACTTGAAAACTGCTTACCTTTCCAATACATGTTCTATACATTTCTTCATCATCAACTTCTTTGGCAATCATAGCACAAATTGCATAAATTGCCGTTGATTCGATATTACTCTTTTTTTCCCCAGTATTGCTATAAGTACTATAGATTGCTCCTTTTTTAAGAGAATCTTTCAAATAGATAATGGTTTCTTGCGGACACTCGTTAACTCTCGCCAAGTTTAGTGCTGTCAATGTTGCTTCTACCATATTTATAGGCCCCTCTTTATATCCCATCTGAGAATAATTATATGAAGTAAAAAACATTGGGAAATCGTCGCTTATGTATCCCTCTTTGGCTATTTTGCTCATAACATCAAATACTTCCGTCCACTTTTGATTATATTTCCCAAGCAATTTCATAGAATATAAATCTATATAACACAAAGTTATAAAATTATTCGTTATTTTATAATATTCATCATAAATATCATAAGCATTACTTTCTTTAATATTTGTTGAATATATCCTTTGGGAGTATTCCAAAGCAATATCCAAGTAACCTCCTCCAAATGCATCATTAGCCAAAATCAACGCTCTTATTATCCGAAGGTCATCTACAAGAGCATTTACATGATAAACCCCGCTTCCACCAGAATATCTGTATGAAATAATTTCTCCTGTGTCCAAATATTTTTCAATAAAATCCAACGAGTTTTTTAGCAACCCTTCATCATTTATTTCAACTGCATAAAGCATCAATAATCCCAATGACTCCGACAGCACTTCCGCTCCGGTTGCAAGTTCGACATTATGCTCTTTGTTGAGATAATTGGTTCTCACTCCTCCTTCTTGTGTAATCATTTCTTCTTTGAAGAAATTAAAACAATTTTTTTCCATCGCAGATATTATATCAGACGAATACTCATCGTGATGATTCGGATTATAACTTGATTTTGTTTGCAAGTCATTTTGCATAAAACATGAAGTTAATAATGCCATGACTATTGTCACCAATAATATTACCTTTTTCATATATTTACTTTCATTACGTGTTTTTATAAACCACGTTTTCTATGTCAGATTGGCCTCCATTTGCTTTGAATCTTTTTTCACTGTACTTTCCATCAAAATATGCGATGATATGGGCGATCATAACTAAATTCACCATATCAAAAGCAACATTGTATAAAAACACGTGTTTGGCTAAGTCCGCATCTCCTGCCCCAAAGACTGACACCAGTATTTGGGAATACCCAATTAGGATAACCCCGAGAATAATTATTTGTTTAAATCTTTTCTTATATAACAGCGCCATTACAATAATAGTCCAAATTATCATAAAGCCTATTGTTTTGGGTGTGTATATTTCTTTTATAGCACTATATACAGAAAAACTCTGCGAAAGCGTGTTTGGAGAATAACCGCTATTATATTCATAATTTCCCAATGCCGGGCGTATGCGATAAGCATTCTGGGCTGCCAACTTCAACATTTGAGTAAAAGCAGTCGGATTAGATACATAGTGTTTCACTATTGTAAGAACATTATACTTGCTATAAAAACCTTCAATAAGCATTTCGTCTTCAGCATCAATTAAAGGATAACGGTCAAAGTAAATTTCTCTGTTCAGCAATTCATATTGACTGTCTATATCAAAAGTTTGAAGCGTTTCCGCCGGATTGTCTGCAGTCATAAGAACACCTCGCGTCATAGCATGAAACATATTAATATTGGTAAATTGAACTGATATAAGCAGATATGTTGTTATCCCCGCCGCCATCAATGTGCCTGACGCCACCGCAATCAAAGCTTTAAATAATTTCCCCTTTTTAGCTTTTATATAGAAAAACAAACATAAAATCCCAAGAAGCACGCCAATCGGCGCAAACTGCTGTTTTGAAAAGGTCAAAATTAGACCGTTAAGCACAAATCCCGCAAGTAAAACATATTTATTATATCTGTTATCTGAATAAAGAAGTGCGCATGTTACACATGCCATTAGGCTTGTATACGCCAATGGCTCAGCAAAAAAAGAATTAAAATAAGCAATATACCCTGTGTCCACAAAAACCAATACACAAGCTGCTGCAATCAGCAAAGAACTCACCAAAGTCAGCTTATGCGATAAATATTCTACAAGAAAATATAAAACAGCCAAAAAATATATCGCCTGCAGCATTCCTAAAAATCTTATATCAAAAATTTCATCATTTCCGGCAAATAACTTGTCTAGCCATATCGCCGGTTGGATTAATATAAACTGCGAGGTAATCACTGTGCTTGAATATTCATTATAATATTGCATAATTCCATACTCTTTTATAAAATATCCGTTTTGCAAAATATCCTTATTCTCTGGTAAATCGTACAGACCTTCTCCATAAGCTACTCGCGAGAAGTCTCCGTTATCTTCCATTCCCACAAAAGGCTCTATAAATAAAACTAAAGTTATAATAATAGCGGCCGCTAAAATCGCAAAAATAGGTCCCATCAAATATAGTTTTCTATTGTTTGTTTTTATATCCATATTTTCATTTCTGTGCTGTGACTTCGCCAGTATTCTTAAAAACTTCGAAAACGTTTCCGCTAGCCTGATTTTCCACATATTTTACAAGAAAAGTATTTTCGTCAATCACTTCAAGCACTTCCCTTAAAGCGTCATATTTCGTATTCTTTATCCAGTCGCCGACTTTTAGGCCATGACCTGTTATTGTAACAATTGTTTCATTTGTTCCGATTTCGCAAATCTGGTTATCTTGTTTTTTCAGCAAAACTATTTGATCACCAGGTGCTTGGTTTTCTATATCTTCGTCATATTCCATTAAATAGGCATTGATTACTGTTACATATCTAAAAGCATTATCTCTGGTTATATTAATGATTACATCGTTATTATTGAGTAAATGATAAGCTTTTTTTAAATAATGCTCATTAGTTGTAAATTCTTTCGCCAAAATTATTTTATTTAAATCTTTTGTAGTATCAAACGGAAAAACCGGAAGGTCATATTCGTTAAAAAGACTTGCCTTTGGATAATTCGCCCATGCATATCTTACCCCTAAAGGCGAATTGGTATTTTCCGCCCAAACCAGCAAAGTATTGTCTTCTATTTTCGCTTGAGCCGAAACCCATTTTTTTTCCGCAGTTAGTATCTCAAAATCGATATCCCCATAAACATTTTCGTTAATGTATACCTCTTGTGAATCAAACTTTATGCTATAAACATTGCCTTCAAGAGTATAGCTAGTCATTGATGGACTTTGTTTCCCATAGTCTTTACCATACACTAAATCCATCGCTAAATATGCCAGCCTGTCTCCTATCGGCCTTTTTTTAGTCGGATGAATATTCAAAATATCTTTATCCGAAAGATCAACTGCCGTCACTAATCCAACGTTCTTCGTTGTATTGGCTACTCTCATTTGAATTTCTCTTATTTTAGGCCATGAATCATAATCCTGTCCGTAATTATCACCGTACCCGGTTAATTGAACAAGCATTATAGGTATACTTGGATCATTCAATTCCTCTCTTATTCCCCAGATATAATCTCTTAACATCGGCTCATATTGATATTCGAGATGGGCGCTGTTCTCGCCTTGATAATAAATTATCGCTTTAGCAGAATATGGCGTAATAGAATCCATATATCCATTCCAAAAGCCCGAAGAAATTAATTCGTTGTCGTTTTGATTTAATTTATTTTTTTCACCAACACAATTAGGTAAAAACATTTCAATACTTGTTCCGCCATAGGTAATCTGTATAAGCCCCATCTTTACAGATTTTAGTTCAGGGTTGATTTCAAGCAGCTTCTGAACACAAAAAACCGCAATCGCACTAGATGTCCCCATAACGTATTCACTATATATACTAAATGCGACCTGCCAATTAGTCTCTGTGTCATAATAAGGTGTTGTTGCAGTTCTGCTAACTGGCCTAAATAATCTTAAGCTGGACGAATTGTTAAACTGAATTAATGTATCTTGATTATCCTCCGATTCATATACTGACCATTCAGCATTCGATTGCCCGGCAACAATAAAGACCTCTCCAACATAAAGCTTTTGAGCAGTATAGGTGTACCCCGAATCTTTAACAACCAAATCATACGGCCCACCATAAGGCATACTTTCCAATTCAACCAGCCATTCACCGTCCACTACTTTTGCAGTCTTTTTTTGGCCATTAAATTCCACCGTAACCGTGTCCCCATTCATTCCCCTACCACTTATAGGTATAGGCTTATCCCCTTGCAATATTCCGTAATCCGAAAAAACGCCCGGAAGTTGAAGCCGATAATTTTTATTTCTTAATGATGCGTCCACCGCGCATGAGAATATTTTCAGCATATCCTGTCTTGCAAGAAATTCATCACCATTGAATTTATTGTTTTCATCTAAAAAAAGGTAGCTATTTTGTACCGCAAAATATACCGAATATAAATAGTCTTCATTTAGTTTGTCACTAAAAAGAGAATGATATTTTTTCGTTCCTGGTTGTCCTTGCATCATTTTTTTTATGATTAACGCTGACTCATATCTTGTTATATTCCGGCTCAAATCCAAATTTGCTTCAGATTCCATACCTTTGAATAGTTTAAGATAAGTATCCATTACAAATTCTTCAAGGGTCTGTCCCTCTTTCATGTAACTTTCGTTCAAATACATAGAAGAAGCTAAAAATTGCTCAACACTTACTACACTCGCAAACTCCAGATGTCGCTGATATGGTTTAATAACGCCTTTATTAACCAAATATCTCAATTGGCTTGTGTAATCATCGTCTGCTCGTAAAGCAAGCTGTGTATTGCTAAACTTTTTAAATTGTTCTGTTTGAAGGTTAAAGTTCTCTGGAGTATAAAGTTTGATGTCATCAAGCTTTATGCTTGAAGAGTATCCCCATCCAAAATGTTTGTATCCTGAATTGCCAAAAGCCGGGCCCTGTACGCTTTCCAAAATTTTATAGTCTGAAGTATCAGTATACTCCATCAAAGGCTCCAGTTCCGTTGAATAATGGTCAGCCCCATCAATATAAAACTCTATATGCACATTTCCATCATCTGTATTTTCAATAAGAACTCTTGCACCGTAATCCACATTTTCTTTCAATAAATAAAATGATTCAACCAACGGTTGAGTGTCGGTTGGGGCATTTGTATTGGTTATTGACCATTTACACCTTATTAAATTGGATTGATAATTTCCTAAAGGTGAAACCATATAATAATTTATCGCATAATATTTTGTGAAATCTTCATCAGCAGTTCTCGGGATTACTCTGAAAACGACGCGGCCCTCATCTCCCTCATTACCCAGACTTTGAACATTAACCTTAAAAGTCATACCATAATTTTCGTTTTCTTTCATATAGTATTTTTTAAGCGATATCTGCTGGTCGGAAACCAACTCTTGTTCCTTACCTGCTAATTGGAGATATCCATCTTGCGTTATTTCATTATAAGCCCCTTTTACTCTACTACCGCTCCAATATGTTCTTCCGCTTTCATCTGCAACATCATACCCATCCATCTTCTTGTCATTAAATGTTTCTTCAAAAAAAGGAACTAACTGCTCCCCAAAAATCTCATAAGCTTCATTATCTCCTCCTTCAGGAATCAAAGCAATTTTCTTATCTGATAAATATGTAAACAATGTCTCTTGTTCATTTATATATGTATATAAAGCAGTTCGGCAAATATCAAAAGCTTCATTGACAGATAGAACCCCATCTTCGCCACCACCATACTCAGAAGAAATGATTCCTCTGTTCACTGCTTCTTGTCGCGCATTTTCTGTATTTACATCGCCTTGTTGCCCGCCAATGAAATTTAAGGCTCTCAAAAAAAATACTAGAAAAGAATCCAGATTACATATTTCGTCTTCCATGAACTTGTTGTTTGTAACACCATCCACAATTTCATTAAAGTACAAATAACTTATTTGCTTTTCAACATTGTCCGAAATATCAATAAACGGATGAGTGTATGAACTTTTTTCCGCCTCTATTCCTAGTCCGGTTAAATCCGAAATAAGCTGAACGGCGATTTTTCTGGATAAATAATTTTCCGCTCTATATTTATCCGGCTCAATTATCCCAGAATCAATAAAAAAATAAGCAGAATCATTTAAACCGTTTTCAGTTTCTATATCTGCTTCACACCCCTTTTTAGGAGAAGGTGCTTCTTGATTTTCTATTTTAAAATTAGCTGATGACTCAGAAAAACATGATGAAAAAAAACTTACAACAAAAAAAATTGTTAATAAATAAAATATGATTTTTTTAATTCCAATATTTTTCAATTTAATCTTCTATCCCCAATATATTGCATTATTTATATATACATAGCTATTATACAATATTATGAGAGAATTTAAAACATCAAAAGATTATATCCTTTAATAAACTTTAGAATTCTATTTTATATAATGTTAATATTTGCCTTTCGATTCAAAAAACTAAACACCTTTCCTTATATCATTCCTAATCTCTTCGGGTGGGCTTTCCAGTGTCGTAGGATCAGAAAGAATTTTTTTGACTAAACCAAAAAGTAACTCCCGCACATATTCTTTCATCGACAACGACTCCTATTGGTACCATCAGCTCGCATTATGATTCCTCTTTTTTATAAAATATGAATAATTCCAAAAACCACTTAAGCCTTATAATAGCATTTAATTATATTCAATCTGCTCACGCATTGCCTAATTTTATTAATATATGGATAAAGCAAATATGAAAATAATAATAAAAGTTTGACAAATATACTCTCTGTCTGTTTAATACGATGTATAGATGCCTTCTAAAAACATAAAGGATTAATGTGATTTAAATGAAGTGTGGACGTCCTAAAATAATATACAGAATCATTAAATTAGCTGACTCTAAAAACATCGGCAGCAAAAGCAAAAAGAGAATATTTGATAACCCTAAATTCAATGTTCCTCCCAAATTTATAGCTAAAAAATATGAGATTGACAGCCTCTCTGTTTCAGGCAGAAATAGTTTTACGATAGAAGCCGGCGACAGCCATCAAACGCACATCGTTTTCCTGCACGGCGGCGCTTACCGTTATCCATCTACCTTCTTTCATTGGGTTCTTCTGGACAATTTGCTTAAAAAAATCCCATGCAAAGCTACGTTTGTGGATTATCCGCTTGCCCCACAGCACAAATGCAAAGATAATGTCAGCACCGTAATGGAAATTTATAAAAACCTTTTTGACGCTGATAATAAAGAAAAAATAATCCTGATGGGAGATTCCGCAGGCGGCGGATTAGCTTTGGTTATGGCACAAATAATCAAAGAAAAGAACATACATCCAAAACCCACAAAAATCGTGATGATTTCTCCTTGGCTTGATATCTCCATGGAAACGGAAATACCCGAAGAACTGCAAGAATGCGATTTTATGCTGAATCGTGACAAGCTAAAAGAAAACGGGAAAGAATACGCGGGTGATTTGGATACAAAAAACCCTCTTTGCTCTCCGTATTACGGAGATTCCAAAGATATTGGCGAAATAGCTCTTTTTATGGGAACCCGAGATATATTATACGTGGATGCGTTAAGGTTTAAGAAAAAGGCCCAAAAAGAAAATTATGATTTAACTTTTTACGAATATAAAGGAATGCAGCATGATTGGGTTCTGTTCCCAATTGATGAC
This sequence comes from Christensenellaceae bacterium, assembly GCA_963675575.1. GTDB lineage: Bacteria > Bacillota > Clostridia > Christensenellales > UMGS416 > JAGLOK01. The sequence continues at coordinate 359,963 of OY776378.1, read as the reverse complement.
GCAAAAGATGCTCTAGCTGAAATCGTAAAATTCATTAAAAAATAATATGCAAATCATTTTGGGAAGCAATGAAACTGAAAAAAAACATCCTCTTTTCTTGTCTTTTATTACTCTGTCATATAACAGAGTTTTTTATTTTGCATTAACTTCTTTTGTGAGTTCAAAATAAAGTGATATAATATAAAAGAGAATATTTAGGGAGATGATTGCATGAATCTTTTTATTACACCACATCCGCCCATTATATTAAAAGAGATTGGTAAAGGCGAAGAAGAAAAGGCGAAAAGTACGATAGAAGGAATGCGGAAGGTAGCCGACGAAATAGCCTTAATTAAGCCGAAAACGATAGCGTTCATAACACCGCATGGAAATGTTTTTTCAGATGCTTTGTGCATAAACACAGAAGTAAAACTTAGAGGCACTTTTTATAAATTTGGGCATAGGGAAATTGGTTTTTCGATGGAAACCGAAAAAAACAAAGCTCATAAAATATGCACCGAGCTGGTTGCAAACGGAATCAGCTGCTTATCTCTTAATGACGAAACCGCCAAGAAACATAAAATCAGTACTGAGGTGGATCACGGGGTTCTTGTTCCATTTTATTTTATTACTCAAAAATATACTGATTTCAATGTCGTTCATATCAGTATAGGCTTTCTTTCAAAAACTGAGATGTATGAAGCGGGGCGAATAATCTCGGAAGCATTGGACGAGGGCGATGTGATTCTTGTAAGCGGAGATCTTTCTCATAAATTAAGCGAAAGCGGTCCTTACAGTTATGATGAAATGGGTCCCATTTATGATAAACACGTAGTTGATTCAATAGAAAACAAGCGCTATATCGACATCTTAGATATCGACGGCGAAATGCTTGAGCGGGCAGGGCAATGCGCCCAAAAGCCTCTTGAGCTTTTAATCGGAGCACTTGAAGGATACGAAACACAAAGCGAGGTTTACTCATATGAAGGGCCGTATGGGGTGGGATATATGACAGCAAAAATATCCCGAGGCGCGAAAAACGCTTCAAGCATCATGCATGAATATATGAAACGCAAAACCGCAAGCTTTGATACAATGAAAACACACGAAGACGAATATGTGTCGCTTGCAGTCCGCACCATAAGAGAGTACATCAAAGACCGAATAAAAATAAAAGTTCCTGAAGTCCTAAGCCAAGAATTTTACAACAATAGGAACGGCGTATTTGTGTCAATAAAAAAAGAAGGGCGCCTGCGCGGCTGCATAGGCACTATTGAACCCACCAAAAAAAATATCGCACAGGAAATAATCGATAATGCTATATCCGCCGCAACACGCGATCCGCGTTTTAATCCCATTGAAGAAAATGAGCTCAGCGCCCTTACGGTTTCAGTGGATATCCTTTCCGAGGCAGAAGACATTGAAAGCAAAGAAGAACTTGATGTGAAAAAATATGGCGTTATAGTCAGCCATGGATATAAGCGAGGTCTTCTTTTGCCAAATCTTGAAGGAGTGGACACTATTGATTATCAAATATCAATAGCTCTTCAAAAGGCTGGAATAAAACCAAACGAAAACTATAAGCTGCAAAGATTCAAAGTTGTGCGCCACAAATGAAGGAAGCCCTCTTTTACAACAGTTTCGGTTCTTCCTCGGTTAAGTGCCTGCTCTGTCCCCACGAGTGCACCATATTGGACGGACATTCGGGGATATGCAGAGTGCGCGAAAATATTGGTGGAAAGCTATACGCGAAAACTTATAACAAATTATCGTCAATGGCCGTAGACCCGATAGAAAAAAAACCGCTAAGACGCTATAAGCCGGGCTCTCACATACTTTCTGTCGGAACTATGGGATGCAATTTCAAATGCGGTTTTTGTCAAAACTATCATATCGCGCATCAAAACCCTCCGCTAAAAGAAGTGCCTGTGGATGAGCTGTTAAATATATCGGACTCACTCAAAGAGTCCATTGGAATAGCCTTCACATACAACGAGCCTACAATTTGGTATGAATATGTGTATGAAGCCGCTGTAAAAAACAATAAAGATACAGTGCTTATAACAAACGGATTTATAAATCAAGCGCCGTTAAAAAAACTTTTGCCGCACATCAGCGCAATGAATATTGACCTGAAATCAATGAGCCCTAAATTCTACAAAGACGTGTGCAAAGGTGATATTGAAAGTGTCCAAAAAACTATCGAGACAGCTTATGAAAAAACGCATGTCGAGCTTACTTTCTTAGCTATCCCGGGTTTAAACGATTCGGAAGACGAAACAAAAAAATTGTCTTCTTGGATTGCTGAAATCGATAAGAATATTCCCCTTCACATAATAGGATTTAGACCTATGTATAAAATGACTGATGTGCCTTTTCAAACATATGAAAAAATTCAAACACTTAAAAAAATCGCAAGCAAAAAACTTCAATTTGTTTATTAAAAGATATTTTGTTTATCTTTCGGGCATATACCGCAGGGGAGTCGCCGCCTCATCTCCCATAACCTCGGTTGTTGATTCCCAAACAGCGTCAAATCTATAAAAATTGCCTCGGCTGGGCTCCAAGTCCCCGATCATTTCAGGAAAATCTATACATTGACCAACCGGAAGGATGTGATATCCATTTCCTTCTCCGCTGTAGCGCAAAACCCATGTTGGAAGGTATTCTGCGTTTGTAATCGTGATTTCTCCCGTTAGATTATCGCGTCTTATAGTAACATAGGCAATAACTCCGGCTTCCTTGCTGACACTGTACATGCTTGATACGAAATTGCCCAAAGAATAAAATATTATGCCGCTTGCAGTCGTTCCGTCTTCAAGCTCAAATTCCACTCTTTGAACAGGCTGCACCACATGAGGATGATGTGCAAAAACTATATCCGCTCCCATTTTTATGTAGCTTTCGGCAGAGTCTCTTATCCCGCGTCGGGTATCCTTGGCAAACTCATCTCCCATGTGCGGGCAAACAACTATTACCTCCGCCCCATGCTCTTTGCACAAATCAATCTGCGTTTTCACCTGAGCCTCATCTATAAAGCAAACAAGATAATCCAATACCTCAGGTTCTATATGACGCGCGAATCCGTTAAGCGAATAGGTGCAGGCAACTATCCCCACCTTAATCCCGTTTACATCCACAACAAGCGGTGTATTTCTATCTTCAGGTGATTTCCACACACCTGTATGATAAATCCCAGCTTCATCCAAAACATCAATAGTTCTTACAATTCCGGATATTTTTTTGTCCATAATATGGTTATTTGCATTTGTAAGAACATCGATTCCTGCATCTATAAGTGCAGGCACTATCTCGTCCGGAAAATTAAACAGCGGATACCCGTTATACTCCGCCTCTTGGCCTGCAATAGGTCCTTCAAGATTGGCAATCATCAAATCCGGATATTTCAGCGCGGGCTTAATATAGTCAAACCAATGATAAAAAGAATATCCTTCTTTGCCTCCGGCTATATCCGCATCCTCCACTTGCTGAATGTGGCACATAATATCGCCCGTTGCTCCGATTATTATTTCTGTATATGGATCAAGTGTTGGCGTTGGGGTGGGTGTTGTCTTCGAAGCAACATTGGTTTTAGATACTCCAACAGATTCCTTTGTTGCGTCGATCTCCAAATAAACCATTGGCGTATTTATCGCAACGATACCTGTATCATACAATAAATCTTCATCATTTAAATCAAAACTGCAGCTCTCGAAAACGCATAAAAGTAATATGATTGCAATTATTTTAGCAAATTTGGAAAACATTCAGTCACTTCCCAATCTTATCTTTTTCGTTTCTCTATTACATATTATATTATAAGGAAAATAATTTCTATGTATAATTGAAAATAAAGCCATATTTTATATATTTTTTAATAATGAAAGTCAGTGGGTTTTCCATTAGCAAATTATATTATTTGTTGAAAATCCGATACTTGTATAGTAACATGTTATCTGGATTTATTATTTTATGTGGGGTATTGGATGCTTTTTAATTCATTGCAATATGTGCTTTTTTTGCCAACGGTGGTTGGCTTATATTTTTTATTGCCGCACAAATACAGATGGATCTTGCTGCTTTTTTCCAGCTATTTTTTCTATATGAGCTGGAACGCATCATATGCAATACTTATCGCGATATCAACCATCCTCACTTTTCTAAGCGGAATATTGATAAACCGCGAAAATGATAAACTTGAACAAGGTCTGACCAATGGAAAAAAATGCAGACGCAATAAGATTATATTTGTCGCGCTCTCATTTTCTATAAATCTTGGCATATTGGCTTTCTTCAAATATTCGCCTATGGCAATTTTAACAACCGAAAGAATAGCTGCCGCTTTGGGTAAATCCATAAATCTTCCGGATTTTAAATATCTGCTGCCGGTAGGCATTTCATTTTATACTTTTCAAGCCCTCTCCTACACAATGGATGTGTACAGAGGAAAAATCAAAGCTTCTAAAAACATAGGCAAGTATGCTCTTTTCGTTTCGTTTTTCCCTCAGCTTGTAGCCGGACCTATAGAAAGATCTTCGCATCTTCTTCCCCAGTTCGATAAGGTGATGAAATTTGATGTTTCAAGGGCGAGAAAAGCATTTTTACTGATATTGTGGGGACTGTTTAAAAAAGTTGTGATAGCCGACAGAATAGCACCGACGGTCAACCATGTTTTTTCCAGAGTTGGTGGAAACAACGGCGTAACATTCATAATCGCCACATTCCTTTTTGCTATTCAAATATACTGCGATTTTTCCGCATATACAGACATCGCAATAGGCTCTGCGAACATAATGGGCTTTGATATAATGAAAAACTTCAAACGCCCCTATTTTTCAAAATCCATTTCGGAATTTTGGAAAAGATGGCACATCTCCCTTTCTTCTTGGTTTAGGGACTATCTGTACATTCCTCTCGGTGGCTCCAGAGTGTCCAAAATACGTTGGGCTTTTAACATAATGGTGGTATTTTTGGTTTCAGGATTGTGGCATGGGGCAAGCTGGGGCTTTGTTCTTTGGGGCGCTCTGCACGGGTTGTATCTTTTGATTGGGCGCATATCAAAACCGGCGAAAGATGCTTTGCTCAACAAGCTTAAAATTAAAAGAGAATGGAAATGGGTAGGATTCATTTCCGGGTTTATAACGTTTGCTTTAGTCTGTTTTGCTTGGATACTCTTTCGTGCGAATTCCATGCGTGAGGCAATGGTTGTTATAAAGTCACTATTTACGTTTAACGAATATATTTTAAGCATCTCAAAGACTCTTTCGCTAATGAATCTATCTTTAAACGATTTAGCTTTCATTGTTGTAAGTGTGATAATATTACTTGCAGTACAAATAATACAAAGCAAATTCAGCATAAGAGAATACATGGAAAATCGTCAATGGCCTGTAAGATGGATAGTATACCTTTCTTTAATTTTCGGAATAATACTTTTTGGCTACTACGGAGTGGGTGACTCCTCGTTTATATATTTTCAATTTTAGGAGAATAAATGATTAATAGCGAAAAAAAATCTAATTTAATAATTCGATGTATTTCTTTTGTTTTAGTTTTTATATTAATCTTTGCTTTCATCGAAACTTTGACATACAATCACAATCTGGCTTACGACGGATGGCAATATGTTTATACGGGAGATATTGACGTATTGATAATGGGGTCGTCTCAAGCTGACGCTTCCTTTGATGCGGGCTACATCACCGAACAGACGGGTAAAAGCACAGTGATATTGAGCAGCGGCGCACAAAGCGTAAAGCAGGTCTATTTCAATTTGCTTGAAGTTTTAAAATACCAGCATCCGGAGCTTATTGTGGTGGAAGAGTTTTCTGTGATTGAGGACACTCTGGGCTGGATGGATGAAATGGGTCTCTACGGACTTGCCCTTAGCAACTTGGACGGAATGAAGATGTCTCCGCTAAAACTTTGGGCAGCATTTTCAACTCTGGGTTTTGAAGGGTATGGCGTTTTCCACTGCATGCGCGAAGCGGGAAAAACAGAAAGGTTCCTTTTTACCCTCCAGCATTTTAAGCTACAGATTAAAAGAGTTTTTCATCCAAAAGAAAAGGATTTGTCTCCCCTCAGGGGAACACTTCTTCACCATCCGGAAACAATTGCAACGCAGGAGCAATATGAAGCCAGCCTGATACACAATGTAGATGAAAGTTTTGAACTGCCCAAAGAAAATATTGAATATATGTACAAGATAATTGAACTTTGCTTGAAAAACGGAATTGAAATCGAATTCATCAAAACTCCGCTGATAAAAAACACTTCGTCCATATCGGGACATTTTGCCATAGAAAAATACCTAAATCAAAAAGATTACGAGATAAACACATATAATCTTATGGATACAGTCTATAATTTGAATTTAGAAAAAGATGATTTCACCGACGTAAACCATGTTTCGTCTTCAGGTATGCAAAAAGTCTCCGCATGGTTTTCATCTCATATAAATGAAAAATTCCAATAGCAGCTAAACTTTGGCTCCTATGAACCTTCCACAAACAGTATTGCCCCGTCTATTTCACGCTCTTCCGTTCCACCTTCAGGTTTGTTTATGAGCCTGCCCATAAATACCATTGTGGAAGAGCCACCACCGTCAAGATTGTAGGCATCAACGCACCCCAGACCCTCCATGAACGCTGATAGTTCCTCTAGCGTTATGCTTTTTGAATAATCCGATCTTCCGTCTACCACCACAAAATAATAGTGATATGGTTCAATCATTCCAATAGCAGTCCTTGGATGGGGGCTGCGTATGTGAGAATACATAAAATTATCAATGGCTTTTCCATCATTTAAAAGATTGGGTCCAAAATTGAACACATGCTCTACTCCTTTTTTCAAGAAATATTCAGCGCTTATGTTTCTGCCTGGAAATGTTTTAAGCGACCCGTCTTTGTAAATCGCCAAATGATCTGCCGCTACAATTTCACGGTATACTTCGCCATAGCGGATAATAACACCATAATCGACCGCGGCACAGGAATCTGAGTTCACCGCAAAAATCGCATCCTTTTCATCCGCCATTTCCGTGGTTGTCTGATAGCCATTATGGAATTTCCCATTCGCGAAAACTGGCATAAAATTATCCATTGAAGCAAAATACACTTCAGCAACATAAATAACACTTTCATTCTTTTCAACAATGTTTATCTCAATGCTTAAATCTTTGCTGTGATATGACATATCATCCGATATTATTTCGCCATCAGTAAACATATCATCGCGCACTCCCGGGTGAATGATTGGTTCAGGTGAAATATATGGAATCTGCGTTGTGTCTGCCTGCAATTGCTCCGGCTCATCGCTTTTAGTAAGAATCCCAAAATAGTCGGTCGGAACCAATGTGTTTATAGGCGAGGCGGGTGTTGGAGAAACAGCAAGTGCTTGATTTGCGAAAATATCTGAATTTTCAAGAAAGGGTATATCAAAAAAAGTAATGGCTATATATGTGCCTACAAAAAAAAGTACCAAAACAAAAACACTCATTACAAATCGTAAGCGCTTTTGCTTTTTTCTTTTTTTAACAGATCTCTTTTCCATCAACGGAGAAAGTACACTATTCATAAAACTACCTCAATACTCCTAATAATACTATTGTAATAAAAACGTAACAAAAAGAAAAGAAAATTATTTATTAACAAAAATGCCTTGGCATATAAACACATAGCCAAGACATAATTAAATATGAAAACTGTTTATTCTTGTTTGTCTTTCATGTATTGCTCAAAGTTCTTCTCGCCTTCTTTTTCCCACCATGATTCATACATATCGTCATAGCTTTTGCTGTCTGCGACTTCTTCTGCTTCTTCGACTACATCGCCGTTCTTAGCTGCTTTTTTAGCCCTAGCTTTTTCTTGGTCTTTGTCGAATTCTTTGTCGAACTCTCTTTTGATTTCGCTTTTGATTGTGTGCCTGATAGTGCCCTTTTCGCCTTTTTTCTTCTTGCTAGCACTATCGCTACCGCCACTAAAGCCTCCAAAGATGATTTTAGCTAAGATGAATAATCCTACCGCCTGCCAGTAAGTAAGCGTTGTCAGATCAAATATCATCGGCATTAACCAGTTCCATAGCCACATGATTACAAATCCGAAAAATGCTCCAGCTAATATTCCAAGTAGTACCATTCCGATTACTTTAAGCACTTTCCATGCTACCTTCTTTTCGTCTATATCATCACAGTTATCTTCATAATTTTTCATTGCTTTGTCTCCTTATCCATATATTCTACGATTAAATGACTGAGTTTCTTTAGCGCTCTTGATTTTCTCGATAAAAGGGTTCCTAGCTTTTCGCCGGTTTCATTCGATAAATCTTTATAGCTCCTGCCCATGATTTCCGTTTCAATGAAAATATATTTTGACTTTTCGTCAAGGCTATCAATAGCTGCCTTTAAAACTTCCTTCATTTCCTCGTTTAAAACTGTTTGTTCAACAGTATCTGTCTCGCCGTCTAAATACTCATCACCTAAGACTTCGTATTTTCTTTTCTTCATATGATCTATAGCGCCATTTCTTAGCGACGTGTACATATATGAAGTCATGTTTTTGATGCTAAGTGCATCATTGCCCTTGTAGAGAATTTTTAAAACAGTTTGCTGTATCACATCTTCTACATCATATTCGCTCATTCTGTTGAATCTGCCTTTTAAATATCGCTTAAAATTTGCGTATTCTGACTCAAAAATTTCTGTTAATATTGACTTAGCCAACTGCTTACCTCCTTTCAAGGGCTTTTATGTTATCTTATGCCGTAACTTCAGGCAAGTTTAACTGTTCATCGGATGCAAAACCATTATGAAGCGCTTTGCCTTTAAGTACAAGGTATAGCTGCGCATCAGTTGATAAGTAATATGGCATTACAAACACTATACTTAATCCAGCAAGACTAGCGAGAATCGATGCTATGATAACCGCAGCAAGCCCAAATGTTGCCCAAGTTATCACTCCAAGGACTATGAATCCTAGTACATACCATCCAAAGAATGATAAATCCAACACAAATGCTTTCCACTTTTCGCCGTTCATCATCTGGCGGCTTAACAATATAGCATCAGCTGTATTCATTTTTGGATTGTCAGCTAAGATATATGGCACCATCCTGTATGAGTATGTTTTTATTATACCTGGGATTATAAGTAGCAGCGACCATAAGAATGTATATAAATCGCGCAAGAACATTGTTTTTATCACAGATCCATAATTTCCGCCTTTAAATGCTTGCCCCAAGAACCTCATATTTCTGTGCGGCTCTTCAGCAGATGTTTTAAAGAACGTTTTGCACCCCATCTTTAGCGGATTCAGCAAAAATACACTGAGCGCTATTGAAATCAATATTGCGATAAACGCTACAATAAAGATTATTCCGAGTACAAACGGTAATACGGAACGCACAAAGCCCAATGCTTCATCTGCCTCAAAGTCTTTATCGAAGTAGAAACCATCTTTCATATCGTCAGGAAATTCTTCTACAAACTCTGCGAAAGAATCATAGTTTTCATCCCATTTGTTGTTCCACATGCTATCCCACTTATCTTCATTCATGATCTCCATTTTGTTATTAGTGTGATAACTATTTTTCCAGCTTGTGTTAGAAGAGCCTATTCCTCCGCCATTTATTATAATAAATATTAGGGCTACAACAAACGCTATCCAGTAGTTGATTTTGAGCACTTTTTTTGCTCTTTCTTTTAGTTCATACCTTTTCCAATTATTCATTTTTTATTTCTCCTTTTTTGGCGCCTTCGTATATAAGACGATTGACAAAGCAATTTATTGCATAGTTTATCAAAAAAATTTTATATAATTACATATTTATTGCAAAGTGTCGTAATTAGTGGGTATAAACAGCATTTCGAGTTATTCCTATATTATATCGCACTGAGAGTAATGATAGTTCGGATTACCAATTACTGTTAGGTGGGTTTTGTATAATTGTTATAATATATGAAGTAAAATGATATAATGTTTAAAAACTATTTGAGGTAATTTTAAATGAAGGGTATACAAAGAATCTATAAAAATCCATTTTATATTCACATCAAAAAACACAAATGCCCTGACTGCAAAAGTGAACTTTATGTAATTAAAGTTACTAAAATAGTTAATTCAAAATCACCTGAAGCAAAATATTATGATTTTAGTAGTGGAGATACTTATTTAGTGGGTGATGTGAAATTTATCTGGAATGAGTTTGAGTGTGGTTTATGTGGACGAAGAATATCTATAGATAAAATGAAGGAGATTGAAATGCATATTAGCAATTGTTAACCTCATGAGTTGTACATCATGAGGTTTTTATTATCTCAGCGATATTTCGTTCACTCGCACCGCAGTGCGGCTATTCAGCACTTTTCCTCCCCTTAAGGGGAGATGTCACGAAATGATAGAGAGGTGTAGGGTACAGGGGCGCAGCCCATGCAATCTTCCGAGCTAGTAGACAGCTAGCTAAAATGCGAAAGCCCATGCGAGAACTAGGGAGATCTGGAGTAAAAGCACCAAACCACTGCTATAATAAATACTAATGGGTAAATAAAAAACCGCCTATCGGCGGTTTTTAGTTTTAAATTAATCCATTGTATATGGCATAAGTGCCATCTTCCTCGCGTTCTTTATCGCCATCGAAAGCTTTCTCTGATGCTTTGCGCATACTCCGGTCATCCTTCTCGGAAGCATTTTACCAGAATCGCTTATATAGCGGCGAAGCTTGCTTAAATCCTTATAATCTATCTCAGTAGCTTTATCTACGCAGAAAGAACAAACTTTTCTGCGGTAACGTTTTTTGTAACTTGAACGTTGATCACTCATACGCTTTTCCTCCTATAATTGCGCCACAAAAAAGGGCGCTAAATTTATTTGCACGCAAGATTAAAAGGGAAGATCCTCGTTTATCTCCTGCATGTCCGACGGGGTCGTTTGGTTTTCGCCGGTATATTGGTCGTCCTGAGTTTGTGAAGATCCTGCTGTCCTGGCTAAAAACTGTACTTCATCGGATACAACTTCTGTAACATATCGACGAGAGCCATCTTTCGCCTCATAGCTACGAACCTGTATTGAGCCCGAAACTGCACACTGAGATCCTTTTCTCAGATATTTAGCGCAATTTTCAGCTGGCTTACCCCAAACCACCACGGGTATAAAATCCGCTTCGCGTTCACCATTTTGGTTTGCAAATCTGCGGCTTACAGCAACAGTAAAATTGCATACGCTGCGGCCCGAAGTTGTTGTTTTTAGCTCAGGGTCGCGTGTTAAGTTTCCCAAAATAACACATTTGTTCATAAAACATCTCCTTACTCGTTAGGAGTACATTATTTTTCTTCAGTTTTAGTTTCTTCTTCTACTGGAGCTTCAGCTGGTGCTGCTTCTGCTGGAGCTTCAACTGGTGTTGCTTCTGCTGGAGCTTCAGCTGGTGTTGCTTCTGCTGGAGCTTCAACTGGTGCTGCTTCTGCTGGAGCTTCAACTGCTACTTCTACTGGCTTCTTGGCGACTTTAGGCCTTGCAACTTTTTTAGGCGGAGCATACCCTTCGGGTTTGCGTTCAACCATATAGCGCATTATACCTTCATTAATACCAAAATTACGTTCAAGCTCTGCCGGGAAATCCGGCTCTGATTTGAAGTTCATAAGGACATAATATCCTTCTGATTTGTAATTGATTTGATATGCCAGACGACGCTTACCCCATTCATCCACCTGAACGATTTCGCCTCCGTTAGCTGTAACAAGATCTGTAAACTTTGCCACCTGATCCTTAATAGCTTCATCGCTGAGTGTGCCGTCTATAACGTATAGAACCTCATAATTGTTCATTCTTTCACCTCCTTGGTCTAATGGCCCTGCCTTAAAAGATTTGACAGAGCGAAGATGGCTCTAGCGACAGATTATATCATAAAGATGTCTGCTTGTGCAAGCACATATTCGTTGTTTTTGATATTATATCATAAATACAATAAATGGCATAATATTTTTTGCTTGAGTTTTTTTTATTGTTATAGTCTAATTATAGAATAATAGAATTTAAGGATAAATGATGAGACATATATTAGGTGCATTAAGAAGGTGTGACGAGGAATTCAACCTCATAAATGACGGCGACAACATAGCTGTTGCGGTTTCCGGAGGAAAGGATTCCATTGCGCTACTTAACGCGATGCAGCTTTACAGATACTTTTCCAAAAGCAAGTTTGGGATAAAAGCCGTTTCAGTTGATTTGGGCCAAGAAGGTTTTTTTGACAGTGAGCCAATAAAAGAACTTTGTGGAAAATGGAATATCAAATATCATGTTATTAAAACCAATATTGCCGACGTTGTATTTAACAGCCGAAATGAAAAAAATCCCTGTTCGCTTTGCTCAAAAATGCGGCGGGGAGCAATTCATGATTGGTGCAAGCAAAATAATTGCAATAAAGTGGCCCTTGGTCACCATAGGGAAGACGCGCTGGAAACTTTTATGATGTCATTGCTCTTTGAGGGCAGGCTATCCACACTGGCTCCCATCACATGGATGGATCGAAGCGATATAGAACAAATACGCCCGCTTCTTTTTTGCCAGGAAAAAGAAATCATAGCTGCTGTAAAAAAACACAATCTTCCTATAACAAAAAGCAAGTGCCCAGTTGACGGAAAAACTAACAGGCAAAATATGAAAGACTTGATAAAAAGTTTTCATAATGTCGCGACAGAACCCGAAAAATATATGCTACTGGCACTGCGGAAAACACAAAACTACAATTTATGGGATAAAAACAAAAGACGGCCTGATGAATTGCCGCCTTGGCATAAACCCTTTATTCCAGAAAAATAATTTTTATTTTATGAGGATTTCACTTCATATTCGCTATTCTTCCAAAGTTTTTAAGCTGGATAAGCCTATTTACTGTCACATTTGCTGCAATCTGATTCTCGCGCGCTTTAAATTCTTCTTCAAACTGTCCCCAATGCCACTTCGGCAGCCATATACCATCCTCTGATTGCATTTTAATTTCATAATCCAGATTTGAATTTATTTCCTTCTCGAATTCATAATACAAGGGATCCAGTGGAAATCTGAACACCGTGAGCGGACTCATCACATAGTTTCCCCATTCATTTTTATCTGTAACTAACATTTCTTTCAAATGCGGCTTTAAAATATCTACGAATTTCTCCGCCATAATGTCTGGTAATATACGACACAGCTGCATAAGACTCAATACATCATGCATCTCCAATGTTCCCACAAATTTGTGTAAAAGCTCTTCATATAATATATCTAGCAATTCTTTGGAAAAAGCGCGATAGTCCCCTCCTCCAAAATGATAAAAAGATCCTATCAGTTCACATGTAGGGTTAAAAAAATACTTTCTGCTTTGCCCTTCATTCCAATTCCACCAAACTGCTCTGGGAGCGTCCATAATTTTAGGCACAATCGGCAGCCAGTATCCGCCTTTTTGAATACCTTTCTCCAGATATCCAAGCACTTTGTTTACAGTGCTAAACTCAGAAGCAACTTTCATTTCATGCAAAATCGAAAAAAACTGTGCGCAACATATAGGGGTTGAGCCCTCAAATTCCATATCAAGGTCCATCCTGCCAACTCCGCCATCCTCATTGCAATATCCTTCAAGAACGCTTACAACACTTGATATTGGCGCTTTTTTAAAATAATGATTAAAGAGAACTTTTTCAATGTCTCTTCCATGTTCCATTATAAACTCGCCGGCTTGCATAACCTTTTTTTTTGAAATATAAAATGTCCTATTTATGGTCATAATTGCCTCCAAAACTGCAAAAAACAAAAATTAATCCCGAAGCAAAGAAATTAATAAAAAATAAAAATATTAGCCTCTTAAGTCTTGGCCCCGTCTTCTTGTGGTTGTAAATAGTGCATTATGTTTTTTAAGTGCGTCTATATTTTCAAGAGCTTTGCCTGTGCCAATAGCAACACACGATATCGCATCCTCTGCCACGAAACAAGGAACCCTTGTATATTGTTGAATTCTCATATCAAGTCCATACAGCAATGCTCCGCCGCCCGTCATAATTATACCCCTGTCGAAAATATCCGATGATATCTCCGGAGGTGTACGCTCGAGCACATCATGTACGGCTTCTAAAATCGCCTGAACCGGCTCATCAAGCGCCTCTATCATTTCATCCGAGCCTACATTTACTGTTTTAGGCAAACCTGAAACAAGGTTTCTTCCGGTTACTTCCATAAAAATAGTTTCTTTTCTGGGGAAAGCTGCGCCAATGTTTATTTTAAGCTCTTCAGCCGTCCTTTCGCCTATCAAAAGATTATGCTTTTTTCGCATATATCTTACTATAGCTTCATCAAACTTATCTCCCGCAAGCTTAAGCGAGGTCGAAACTACAGTATTGTTTAGAGAAATTACAGCTATATCAGTAGTTCCTCCTCCGATATCCACTATCATCGAGCCATAAGGGCGTGAAATATCAATGCCCGCGCCGATAGCCGCCGCAATAGGCTCTTCGATTAAATCCACTTCTCTTGCCCCGGCGTCTTCGGTGGCCTCAATTACCGAACGTTTTTCAACCTCGGTAACACCAGAAGGCACACAAACAACTACTCTTGGCTTAAAGAAAAATTTCTTTCCAACCACTTTGTCCAAGAAATAACGCAACATAGTTTCAGTTACGTGGTAGTCAGAAATTACCCCATCCCTCAATGGACGGATTGCCTCAATTGATTCCGGAGTTCTTCCCAGCATTTTTCTGGCTTCTTCTCCTATGGCAAGCATTCTGCCCGTCTTTTTATCCACCGCCACAACAGACGGCTCTCTTAAAACAATGCCGCGCCCTTTAACATAAACAAGAACGCTGGCGGTTCCTAAATCAATACCAATATCTTGGGTTCCAAACATTTGGAAATCCTCACTTTTATATTTATTAATATATTAACGATTAAACGAGTTGTTCTAATACAAATTAAATTGTTACATTTACGTTACAATACATCACAAACATTTTATAATAATATTTACCTATCGTCAAGAGAGATGAGCGCTCATGCGATATAATTCACTAAAATATAATTTTACCCAAAATATCTCTGTTAATCAATGCCTAACCTATATCGCCTCTCCGCAAGAAGCAGGTCCACCATTCTGCCATAGCTTTTAACTCCATCTTTTTGATTATTGCTTTTTAGGTATGTATTGTTAACCGATTCGACCTTTTCTGCAACGGGCCCTTCATATTTCGCCCAGAACGCGCTATGATATGCCAAATCATTGTTTATATTATCGCTGTAAGTGCTTCTTAGCTCATAATACTTTTCACTGTCGGCGGCGTAGAGCTGATTCATGGAATTTATAAGAGCAAGTAAGGTTCCGGAATATTTAAAATAATCATCCCCTCCCTCGCGACATGCAAGATATGAAATAAAGTTCGCTTCATCTTCCCGAGCAAATCCTCTTTGGTGAGCCGCTTCATGACACGCCGTAGCAAGAATAAGTGGAGTTTTTGCTGCCACATTTACATTTGCCTCCACAGTAAACATCATATATATGCCAGTAATCTGCGTATAATTCATAAGCGATGAAGCAAAAATAGGCTTGGGCGCGGAATATCCTCCGGAAAAAATATCATATTCCTCACTGATGTCCTCATAAATGTCCGGAACAATTTTTAACGCATCATCTACCGAATAAGGTATTTTAAAAACACCGTCTTTGTCTTCATCTAAGCCTGCGCGCACTGCGTTTGCGTCCTCAATAAGCTCCTCGCACAATTCCGCAAGCTCTTCAGTGGACGATAGCCTATTTGCATAGCCTAAGGTGTTTATTAGCGGCGCGCGGTAATAGTTTAACGCCCACCCGGCTGTAAAGAAAAAATAAACTATGCTGGCGGCGACGGCTAATGAAACAATCCAATTTACCAAAGTATAAAAAATATGGCTGTTTTCAATCGCACGGATAACAGATATTATAAAAGAGATCAACAGCGCAATTATTAAAGCATATATTAAGAATTCAATAAAAGAAAACTCGAAAGCTGAAAAAAGGCTGCTCCAAGGCTGCGAAAAGGTTTTATACCATTTCTGAGCATATACTTGCTCCACCCAACCCGGATTTTTCACCGCCCAGTTCTTAAGAAACACCGTTATGGGTAAAAAAGCACACAGCAAAAATGTATAAAAGAGCGTTATCCAGCTCTTGTTTGCCTTTTTGCTTTTTCTTGATTTTTTTCTTGCCATTATCAGCCCAACCTTTTATAAACCAATTATAAACACAAATAAACTGTTATAACAATGATTATTTATAGTCATTATTTATGGATTTTTATTATAATCCGAGTATAATAGAAGTGCTTTGAAAATCTAATTAGTTTATAAAAATTTAATATAAAGGAACAAGTTATGAACGAAATGAAAATATCTTACGATTACAACAACCTAATGGAAGAAAATATCATTACACAAGATATGTCTTCCAAACACGCAAAAAAAGTCGGTGCGATATCTATTGATGATATTTCTTCTCTTATGCCTGAACTGGAAAAAACCAAAAACAGGCTTCAAAACAAATGGGGCAAAGCTTCCAAAATGATGGCATGGTCAAAAAGCATGGATATTTCCGATGCCCAGTTAAACAGCATATTAAAAACCTCTCAGCAAGTACGAGAAAAGTTTGAATATTTTGTCGTGTTCGGAATAGGCGGAAGCGCTTTGGGACCGATAGCCGTCCAAACCGCGCTCAATCACCTTAGATTCAACGAGCTTTCAGATGAAAATCGCCCAGGCCCAAAATTTTATGTGGAAGACAATGTGGATCCTGAAAGAATGAAATCTTTGCTTGATGTTATAGATATTAAAAAAACATGTTTTAATATTATAACAAAATCCGGTAAAACAGCTGAAACGATGTCCCAATATCTTATATGTGAAAATCTCTTAAAAGAACACCTAGGTGATGAATGGCATAAAAATATCATCGCCACAACCGATAAAAAAAGCGGCAACCTAATAAAAATCGCTCAGAAAAACAAATTTAAAACATTTATAATTCCTGACGGTGTGGGTGGAAGGTTCTCTGAATTATGTCCGGTCGGGCTTTTGCCTGCAGCTGTATGCGGCATTGATATAAAATCTATGCTTCAAGGGGCAAAATACATGGATCAGCTCTGTCAGAACGATGATTTAAAAAAGAATCCCGGGTATATGGCTGGGCTTCTTATGTATATTACAATGCAAAAGAAAAGCAAAAATATTCAGGTTATAATGCCATACGCGGACAGCCTTAAATATTTTGCTGATTGGTATTCACAGCTTTGGGCGGAAAGCCTTGGTAAAAAGCACACTTTGCGCGGCAAAGAAGTTTACGTTGGGCAAACTCCCGTTAAAGCATTGGGCGTCACCGACCAACATTCGCAGGTGCAGCTTTACACTGAAGGACCTTTTGATAAAGTGATAACATTTATCGGCGTTAAAAAATATCGCGCGGAATACGTAATCCCCCATGGTTGCAAAGATATCCCCGATGTGTCATTCCTCGGAGGTCACACTTTGAGCGAACTGATTTCTGCCGAACAAAAAGCCACCCAAATCGCAGTAACAGCGGCAGGCAAGCTCAACCAAACAATAATGCTTCCTGAAATCAACGCCCACACAATAGGTCAGCTCATGTATTTTTTCATGGTACAAACAGCAGTGTGCGGCGAGCTTTTAAAGGTTGACGCTTTTAACCAGCCCGGAGTTGAGGCGGGAAAAATAGCAACTTATGCACTTCTTGGAAAAGAAGGCTTTGAAGATAAACTAAAAGAGCTCCAGGGGAACTCTTCAAAAAGCGATAAATATATTGTTTAGATTTTAGATAATAGATTGCAGCGCTACACAAAAAGCCATCCGAATTCGGATGGCTTTTAAATCATAACAAATTAAAAATTTTAAAAAATCTCATCTTCATTGGGCAGCTCCCCATTCAAAAGCTTTCCCGCAAATTCCAAAACCTCTTCTTCGGTTTCTGAAGGGATTGCCACAAACTCTTCGTTATCATCGTCAATAACTTTTACTTTCATAATAAAAACATCAACATTTTCATCATTTTCTAAAGCATTCGGCTTGTTTCCCATGTCAGCCAATATAACATATTCTTCACCGTCATATAAAAAATAATCAACTACTTCAAATTCCATTGCATCTCCATTATCGGCAACAAATTCGACAATATCCTTTTCTTCGTTTTCGTTTGAATTGTCTTTCATAATTATTCCCCCCTTTAATCCTCACAAAAAACGTACCCTATAGTTTTATTTTAGGTCAATTTTTAATTTTATGCAATCGGCAAATAGCAAGTAATAAGTTTATTTTGGAGCTTCTTTATCTTTATAGCTTTCAAAAAAAAGTTATGATATAATCATCTAAGTTAAATAATATTACTAATTACAAATTTTTTTAGTATCCAAGGAGAAATATAATGCTGGAAAATAAGACAATAGCAACGCTGGTATCCGCCTATAATGAAGGCCATCTTATTACAAAAACTCTAAGCACGATGCCGGATTTTGTTGATAAAATCATCGTTGTAAACGATCATGGCTCAGATGATACCTTAGAGCGAATAAAAGAATATATGAAAGAAGATGACCGCGTGGTGCTTATTGAACACGAGGTGAATAAAGGCCTTGGCACTACAATTAAAACAGGCTTTCATAAAGCCATTGAGCTTGAAATCGATGTGACGGCTATCATGAACGGCGATGCTCAAATGCATCCTGACGATTTGCCCAGCATTGTGTTGCCTGTTATCCGCGGCGAGGTTGACTTTTGCAAAGGAAACCGTCTCACCAATAAATCAGTCGCAAACATGCCAAAGCTGCGTTTTTTCGGAAACAGCATTTTGACCTTTCTCTCCAAAATGGGCTCAGGATATTGGCATATGCTGGATTCACAGTGCGCATATTCGGCCATCTCTCTTAAGGCTTTAAAAACAGTACCATTCGACGAAATCACACCTCGTTACGGTTATAATACCGATCTTATGAATCTGTTGAATATCGCTGATTTCAAGCTTAAGGACGTTCCGGTGCAAGCTGTATACGGCGAAGAAGAAAGCAAAATCAAACTAGGCAGATATATAGTAAAAACTCTTTATTTGCAGGTTAAATGGTTTATGCGCAGGATGTGGAGAAAATACTGCGTAAAAGATTTTAATCCTCTTGTTTTTTTCTATTTCATGTCGTTTTTGTGCATGATTATATTTATGTTCATGTTTCTAAGGTTCTTCTATAGACTTATATGGATTCAAGATTTAGCAAAAACCACAGCACTGATTTGTGCTATGTCTTTTTTCATGGGCAATCAGTTCCAGTTTTTCGGAATGTGGATGGACATGGAAGATAACAAGCGTCTTAAACCTGATAAATAATTAAATCAGTTTTCAATAATCGAAAAAAGAAATTTGGTGAAAAACATGACAAACATTCAAGTAAAAGAAATAACATACGGCGAATATGGGCAGTGCGTGGAAGTTTCAAACGGAAAAGTTGAAATCGTCGCCACCCTGGACATGGGGCCTCGTATCATTAGATATGGCTTTCCTGGTAAAGAAAATGTGTTTTGCAATAACTTAGAAGCAGAATATGAAAAGACAGGCTGGAAGATCATGGGCGGACATAGGCTTTGGATCGCGCCTGAGCACGATGTACTAAGCTACGCTCCTGATAACTCACCTATAAAATACAGAGCAATACCTGGCGGAATAGTTCTTTTTGGTAATCCAGAGAAAAGCACAGGCCTTACTAAAGAAATCGTTGTTATGCTCGAAGAAGAAGGGACAAACGTTGCAATAAAACACCTAATTACAAACAATAATCTTTGGCCTGCAGAGTTCGCCGCTTGGTCACTCAGCGTAATGGCACCGGGCGGAAAAGAAGTAATACCTGTAAATAAAGAAGACACCGGCTTACTTGGCAACTGTTCAATGAGCTTTTGGCCATATACAAAGCTTAATGACTCACGAGTAAACTGGGGAAACAAATATATCACCTTACAGCAGGATACAGAATGCGAAGGTCCATTTAAATTTGGCATAATAAACCCTCTTGGTTGGGCAGCATACTTTAACAATAACATGATGTTCGTAAAGAAATTCCCATACATAAACCATGGCGAAGAAGTTTATCCTGATGGTGGAATGAACTATGAAACATATACATGCGACTTTATGCTGGAGATGGAAAGTCTTTCTCCCATTTATAGAGTGGAAGAGGGAGAGTGCATCACTCACCTAGAATGCTGGAGCCTTGTAGATGATGTAGCTGCACCTGATGACAGTGACGAAAGCATTGACGCTCTGTTTGAAAAAGTTATGCCCGATTGTGTAAATAATTCAGCTGAAAGCTGCGGATGTGGCTGTGGTTGCGATGATGAAAATGCCCATGATTGCGGATGCGGTGACGAATGCGATTGTGATGATGATTGTGATTGTCATGATGATGAAGACTGCGGTTGTGGTGGCCATGAAGACAAAGGCTGTTGCTGCTAAATAACAACTATAGTTTTTAAAAAGAGATCAATATCATATTTTGAAAGAGTGCTACAAAAAATTAACCAACAATGACATTAAACAGGATAGTAATAAATGACTATCCTGTTTTTATTAAAGATAAGAAAAATAGCTAAAGCAGTATAATATATAAAATAAGCATACACAATCAGTTAGCGTATACCTATGAAGATCCATTCGACTATAGAAATATTCCAAGCGATTCTTATTCCTTGCATCAAAATGTAAACTTACATCCTTTTCGAATAATAGCTGGTAAGCACAATAGCCAGTACAAGTTCCATCAGAAACACAGATGACACCATTATTATGGCTATGATATTGATTTGCATAAAGCCCATAACTAATACAATAACTGAGAGTGCATAAATTACCACCTGATTAATCTTGGCTCCAACCTTTTCGCGAATCCGTGTATTTCGCTCGTCATTGACTTCTATATTCTTTTTTCGTGTGAATTCTTCGCTCTGTGTTTTCGAAATAAAAAGAGCACCAATGAGATTTCCAATACCAAGACTAAATACGGCAGCACCCAAACCGATACACAAACCAGAAATTGCTTTCAATTTTTCTCCAACCAAAATAAACCCACCACTGTAAAAAGACAATATACCTATTATCGCCATAAACAGGTAAAGCCAAATCTTATTTTTTTTCATTTTCTAATTCCTCCTCATAAATAAAAATGTCTTCAATGCTCGTTTTGAAGTAACGTGCTATTTTAAATGCAAGATTAATAGAAGGATTGTACCGGCCATTTTCTAGCGAACCTATGGTTTGCCTTGAAACCTCCAAAGCTTCTGCAAGTTCTTCCTGCCGTATGCCTAGCTGTTTTCGCAGCTCTTCAAGTTTATTCTTCAAAAAAACCATCTCCTTTATGGAAAGCACACTTTCCATAAACATAGTATCATCATAACAACTCTATGTCAAGCAAGCTTTCCATTATATAAAAATTTTAAGAGAGCTGCTTTTATAGAGGCTCTTTTTTTGTATCTAAAATAGTTATTATGTATAGATAAGTGCCTTTTTCGTATAATTTAAGCATATATATCAAGGTAATGACATTAAACCGCTTGACTTTGTTATATGTGTTATATAATATATATAACAGTTGTTAATAGTTTTTAAGCAAAAGTAATCTAACATATATTTATAAAGGAGCCTACTATGAAAAAGAAATTAATTATATTCTTGGCAGTCAGCCTTTTGATAATGGCTGGGTGCGCGAAACAAGAAGATGCACCCCCTCAGATGAAACAAACTACTAAAGAAGCTGACACAACTGAAGAAACTGAAACCAGCGAAAGCACAATCAACGACGAGACGCTAACAGAACTAGCAAAAAAATATGTATCAGATTTGATGGAAGCAAACTATGACGCGGCTTACAACAACTATCCTCACGATGCAGCGATGGAAGGTGCAGTAAGCGCCGCTGCCTATAAAAGTATGATTGAAAACCTAGTAAATAGTAATGGAACGTTTGTTAAACTCGGCGAAAGCTATTCATTTGATGCTTCAGGATATACCGTAGTTGATGTCCCTGTAGTCATGGAAAAAGAAAATATTAATATAGAAATATATTTTGACAAAGAAGGTAAGATAGCAGGAGTAAAGTTTGTACCATACCAAAAAAAGATGGAAACTACGACTATGCCCGAGGGCATAGTAGAGCAAGAGCTTGCGGCGGTAGTAAATGGATATGAGCTGGGCGGCACACTTACGCTTCCTACTGAAGGCGGCAACTTTCCGTGCGTAGTTTTAGTTCACGGCTCAGGCCCCAACGATCGTGATGAAACGCTCCTTACAAATAAGCCTTTCCGAGATATCGCGTGGGAGCTAGCTGCACGTGGCATAGCGGTATACCGTTACGATAAGGGGACATATGTATATCCAGAGAACTTTGTATCCGGATATGATTTAACTATATATGATGAGACAATTGACGATGCTGTTGAAATAGTAAAGATGCTACAACACACTGATAGCATTAATCCTGACAAGGTCTATGTTCTAGGGCATAGTTTGGGCGGCTACGCAATGCCTAGAATCGCAGAAAATGCAGAAGGAGCTGCAGGGTATATTCTCATGGCAGGATCTGCCCGCGCCCCTCACACAATGATTCCTGAACAGTATGAGTATTTGTTGGGACTTGACGGCGAAATAAGCGACAATGACAAAGCCACCTTAGACGCTCTAGACGCAGAAACACAAAAAATACTTAACATAGATGACTATGATGAAGCTCAAGCATTTATGGGTATGCCTAAAGCCTATATTCAGGATTTGATTGCATATGATCCTATTGAAACTGCGAGCTCCATAGAAAAACCTGTGCTTGTACTTCAAGGCGAAAGAGACTATCAGGTAACTATGACCGACTATAATATGTGGCTGGATGCATATGGAAATAGTGATAATTGGTCATTTAAGCTCTATCCAATGCTTAATCACATAATGATGTCAGGTGAAGGGGCGCCTAGCAATGCAGATTATTCCGTAACTGGTAATGTGGACGAAAGCGTGATAGAAGATATTGCAAGCTTCATTATAAATTAACACCTAATATCTAATTATAAAACTAAAGAGCCGCTATACCTAGCGGCTCTCAGACTGTCGAAGAAAGCACCTATCTGTCGCAAGGCAAACGGTGCTTTCTCGCTTTACCGATATAATTATAGAGAAATTGCGTAAATTACAGAAGAAAACAGGGCCAACCTAAGCCCACAAAGCCATCTTTTTAAGGTTCATACATGCAAACTTGAGAGTTATCCAACCGGACACTCTCTTTATACCTCGATATGGTGTATATCTCATCGCATGTTTCTCCTTAGCATCTGCGAAGACCCTTTCAATAGTTTGACTCCTTAACGCATAAGTTGCTTTGCCTAAATACGAATGTCTGAAGTCTTCTGCTCGTTCTATGTAATTTTGCCAAATATGTTTTATTGCTACTTTTTGATGATTAAGGCTGTGAGTGCATTTTTTAAGATGTGGACAACTACTGCATATTATAGGATTACTCTTGTATTGTCTGTACCCGTTTCTGTCTGTCGTTGCATATTTTAAAACTTCATTGTTTGGGCAGATTACGCAATCATAATATTCGTCATATACATACTCGTATGGTTTGAAAAACTCCTTTTTACTCATGGGTCTTTTATAAGGCAATGATGGATTTCGATTATCGTCAAATATCTTTTTGCATATCCACGGTGTTTTGTACGCTGCATCTGCTGCAACAGTTTGAACTTCTTTAAATTTACTGGTCACCTTATCATAAATTGCATCTAAAACTTTACTGTCGTGGATATTTCCCGCTGTAGTTACATTGCCTAGAACAAAGCCATTTCTATCACATGCGGTGTGTGTTGTGTACGCAAATTCTACTTTATGGTCACCTTTTCTAAATATTCCGCTGTCAGGGTCTGTATTTGATACTGTGATTTCTCTTGTTGCTCCTGATGATGGAATATTATCATTATCATCGTTGTCTTTGAATGGTTTTTTTCCTTTTGACTTTCTATCTGCATCTATTTCTTTGCGAAGTTGTTCGTCATATACCCTTGCTCCGATTTTTGCTGTTTCCTTATGCTTTTTGTTCTTATTGGCATTTGCTTTAATATGTGTTGCATCGATAAATATCGTTTCAACTTTTATGAAATCTCGTCTTATTGCTTCCTCTAAAATATGACTAAATATTTCTTCGAATATTTCAGGTGTGAACTTATGCAAAAAGTTATAGCTCAATGTTGAAAAGTGCGGTATCTTGTCTGTGAAATCATATCCTAAAAACCATCTGTAGGCTATATTTACTTCCACTTCTTTTGTTGTTTGTCTTAGCGATCTTATTCCAAACAAATGTTGTATCAGTACCATTTTTACCAGTACTTTTGGGTCAATTGCTGGTCTACCGATATCTTTGCTATATTTATCTTCTACTAATTCATATATGAACTCAAAGTCCATCACTTTATTGACTTTCCTTAATAGATGATTCTTCGGAACTAGGCTTTCTACACTTACCAGCTGTATTTGTTCGCTTTTGTTTTTTTGTTTTTCTATCATTTTGTGCCCACTTCTATTATACCAAAAAAAGCCATTCCTTAGAATGACTTTTTCGACAGTCTGAGAGCCGCTATACCTAGCGGCTCTTTAAAATACTTAATTATTGATTAATTTATTCATTTCATATATCATATATTGCATGATAACTAATAAATGGGTCTTCGGACGCGAAAATTTAAATGAAATTATTAAAGTAAGAACAACTGTCTTTCGGGAGGAACTCGGGCACGACATCATAGTTGATGGCGAAGACGAACTCGCCCTTCACGTTTTGGTGGGAGAAGCCGACGAATATTACGCCGCCGGAAGAATATATGATAAAGACGGCGAGTTTTATATAGGTATGATTTGCGTGGATAACAGAGTTCGCGGCAAACAGTTGGGTTCTCTTGTGGTTAAGCTTTTAATAAGCAAAGGTTTTGAACTTTGGGCAAAAAAAATATTTGTAAATGCCAGAAAATGCGCAGTTGGTTTTTATGAAAAACTTAACTTTAAAATATGCGGGGAAGGATATATAGATGTAAATGGAGAAGAAACCATACCTATGGTTTTACTCAAGGAAAACTCGCCTATAGAATCCGACTGCGGAGGTTGCTCGGGATGTTCCAGCACCGATGGATGCTCAGGATGTGGATGAATTAATTTCCATCTTGTCCGTTTTGTGCTTCCATCTGCTTATCCAATCTGTATTCATCTCTTGTGTAAGGGTCTTCAATCCAATCTTCTGTCAGCGCCATTAAACCATATTCCATATGCGCTGAAAACTCCAAAACTCTATTTAATACCCTCGTTGCCTCCTCCCCTTCAAAAGGAGTCGGCATAAAGTCATTTACGTTTTTTTGCGATGATACCCTGCACGCAATAACCTTTGCGTCAGAGGGAACCACACCAGATTCAGTCAGCTTGAATTTTTGCTGAAATAAAAGTATATCATCATTTGTGGGATTTGAGCTCCCTGCGAATGAGCAGTTTCCAAGAGAGTATACAATATATCTACCATTATAATTTTCTATACCTTGAATAACGTGAGGATGATGCCCTATAACAAGATCTGCTCCTAGATCTATCATTCTATGTGCGAGCTTTATGTCGCCGTCATTGGCTTCATAGTCAAGCTCTTGACCCCAGTGCATCGAAACTATCACAATATCATGAGTTTTGTTCATATAAGCAATGTCGCGCTCAATGGCTGATTCGTAATTAAATCCCGTTTGGAAAGTCACATAGCCCAGTAAAGCAATTTTAATACCTTTGATTTCAACGCTTCCCGCATAATTTTCTCCTGCCACAATTATATCATTTTGCGTTAATGTGCGTGTGGTATCGATTCGGCCCTGCTCATAATAATCCTTGGCATGATTATTTGCTATTGTCACAGCTTCTATCGAGCCTTCCTTTAATATATTTACATATTCATATGGCGCGCGAAAAAAATAAGTTTTGTCCATATGGCTTGTTGCATCTGTTATTGTGGTTTCCAAATTAACCATTGTAAGGTCGTCATTTGAGAAAATATCATACACGTTTTTAAATATAATTGAAAAATCCATTCCATTTTGCTCAAGAAAATAAGGCTGTGTTCCTTTGTAACCCTCTTCGTTTTTATACCCAAAAGTCACATCACCGCCAAAAGTCAAAGTTATCTCGGTTTCTTTTGGTTCATCCGCATTTGCGTAATGCGGAGAAAAACACAGCGATGCGAAAAGTAATATACTAAAGATTACTGCTAATTTAATATTTGTTTTTAACATGTTTATTATTATAGACATATTTTTGGTAAAAACAACTGAAAATACAGATTATGCATTAACATTATGCCATATATTACCATTTTCTCTTGACTAAACCTAGTTTTTTTTGGATACTATAGTTGTAGAAGGTGACTATGGCGACAAAAAGCAAAAATTCAATTTTAATTGTAGCGGGTAAAACAGAAGTTTTGGAAAACATGCGCGCGGCATTTGACGAGGAGGATGTTACTGTATATACGTCAAGATCCGCTTTTTACGCTACAAAAATACTTTTCACAAAACAGGTGGACGCAGTCCTTGTGTTCGCAGGATATAGTCCGGTAATAGACGCAATACGGTTATTTTCCACACTGCCATGCACATATGTGGTATGCGGGAATTGTTTAAGTCCCGGAGGGGCTGATTTTTTCATTCATATTGATGATTTGGTGATAGAAGATATGCCGAAGTATCTTGACCATATGGTGAAACTTAATGAAACCCGCACAAGATTCAGCGGAGTGGTTTGGTTCAACAAGCTCAAAATTGATATTGACAATTATACTGTTGAATACGAAGATAAAACATTCAAACTTAAGCCTTTGGAAATTAAACTTCTTTTTTATATGGTAAAACATTTAAACAGAGTAATATCAAGAGATCGATTGCTGTCCCGTGTGTGGGGGTACGAGCAGCCTGGTGCAACAAGAACTTTGGATGTTCATATTATGTCGCTTCGTGCTCTTTTAAACAACAACTCTCTTCCGCTTGAAATTCAGACATTCCGTGGGGAAGGCTATAAACTTTTTGATATAGAGACAATGGGCGGCTTAAACTATTTTAATTAAAAAGAAATTCCATATTGCAAAACTGAAAAATCTTTTGTATACTAGGCTATGCTTGTGCGCCGCTATAGCTCAGTAGGTAGAGCGCATCCATGGTAAGGATGAGGTCATCGGTTCGAATCCGATTAGCGGCTCCAAAACCCCCAAAAAGATAGTGGGGGTTTTTTATTGCAGGAAAAAGTATGGTAAAATATATAAAGTTGCATTTTACATAAGAATTTTTTGTATTTGCTTGCGTTGACCCAGATTCATAAATGAATAAATAAGATTGAGAGAAAAACTATGAGAAAGACAAAAATAATTTGCACAATGGGCCCTGCTACTGAAGGATTATATGAAGAATTGATAAAAAATGGCATGGATGCTGCTAGATTTAATTTTTCACATGAGAACTATGAAATACACAGCCGTAGAATAGAAGCATTAAAAGTAGCAAGAGAAAAACTAAATAAACCAATTCCATTGATAATTGATACAAAAGGCCCAGAAATTAGGCTGGGGGAAATGAAGAATAAAGTTAAACTTGAAAATGGTTCAACTATTAAGCTTACAGCAAAAGAAATTGTGGGAGATGCAGATATTGTATCAATAACAAATAAAAAGCTTTATCAATTTGTAGATGTAGGCCAAGCTATATTTATTGATGATGGTAGTATTGATCTTGAAGTTAGAGAAATTGATGAGACTGATATCATATGCGAAGTTATCTCAGGAGGGTATATTTCAAGCAGAAAGGGAGTAAATGTTCCTGGCTGTGATACCGGATTGCCATTTATATCTGATCAGGATTTGAAAGATATTGAATTTGCCATTGAGAAAGACTTTGACTTTATAGCGCTATCATTTGTTCAAAGTGCAAAAGACGTGTATGCTATTCGTGATATTCTCAAAAGAAAATATCGAGAAGATATAAAAATTATTGCAAAAATTGAAAATGTGCAAGCTGTTGAAAACATAGATGAAATAATTTCTGCCGCCGATAGCATAATGATTGCGAGAGGCGATCTAGGGATAGAATTGCCGGTAAACAAAGTACCTATTATCCAAAAGAAATTGATAAAAAAATCATATAGCAGTGCAAAGCCTGTTATTGTTGCAACCCAAATGCTCGAGAGTATGACCGAAAACCCCGTGCCAACAAGGGCAGAAGTGTCTGATATTGCCAACGCGATATATGACGGAACGAGTGTAGTTATGCTTTCCGGAGAAACAGCTGCCGGGAAATTTCCTATTAAATCATTAGTTATGATGACAGAAGTTATTGAAGAAACAGAGAAAGACATAAACTACAAAGCTAGATTTTATGCTGAAGAGACGAGAGCCATAGACAACAATATCTTGAACACTATTTCTGAAGTATCAGTTTTTACATCATTTAAAATTGATTCTAAAGCGATTGTTGTGCCAACACGAACCGGAAATTCGGCTCGTATGATTTCGAGTTTTAGGCCTCAATGCCCCATAATTGCCATAACAATGGAGGCAGCAATATGTAGACAATTAAATATTTCTTGGGGTATATTCCCTATGATGACCAATTTCTTGGAAGATCAAAAAGAATTATTTGAAAAAGTTTTAGAAAAAGCTGTGGAAACCAATTTAGTCAAACAAGGTGATATAATTATACTTACAGCAGGTATTCCAACTGGAAGCGATGGTAAAACCAACATGTTAAAACTTCATAGGATTGGTGATAAAGTGATAGGTAATTAGAGAAGCCCTTTAGCATTTGAATGCTTTTAAAGAAAAAATGTATGAAGCATAAAAAGAAGCGATACACAGTAAAAGACTATTATAGAAAAAGATGCTCGAAAAAGACTGTGCGTAGCAACTTGGGAGAGATCCGATATAAACATATCAGGATTCCGTAACCAGGCAACGTTATGGCCGTGAAAATAATATTTAGATAGTAAATATAAAAAGCGGTTCATATTATTTGACTTTTTCTCATAGCCTTAGGGTCTCCTTAGGGCTATAAGTTTACCTTGAAGACGAGACTTCTTAATAAGTTAAAACGTGCTAATAAACTTAATTCAACTATAAACGCAAAAGACAATTCAAGGCCTCTTACAATAGGCTTTTTATGAATTTTCTATAAATTGATAGCATATATTTCACACAAGAAAAAAAAATATGTTATGATAACCCCGCTTGTTTTATTTGACTCTCTAATTATTTGGTATTCAGACTATTTCTCATAATAAAGTCTGTATCTAAAACAATAAGATTCACATAAAACATTAAAAAATACAATTAAGGATAAAAAATGAATTTCTCTAGTATGAAAAGCCTTATTATAGGCGATATAAAAGCAAAACTCCCAATAATTCAGGGAGGTATGGGCATAGGCATCTCACTGGCAGGCCTTGCTTCATCTGTTGCAAATCAAGGTGGGGTAGGTGTCATCTCCGCAGCGGGTGTAGGTATGTTCGAACCCGATTATCATACCAATTTTCAAGAATCGAATATTCGCGCATTAAAAGAACAAATCAGAAAAGCCAGAGAACTTACAAGCGGGGTTATCGGTGTAAATATTATGGTTGCACTGTCCGATTTTTCTGACATGGTAAAAACTGCAATCGACGAAAAGATAGATATTATTTTTGCGGGGGCAGGTCTGCCTCTTGAACTTCCTAAATTCTTAAACGGATCAAAAAAAACTAAGCTTGTTCCAATCGTTTCATCTGGAAAAGCAGCAAGAATTATTGCGTCTCATTGGCTAAAAAAATATAAGTACGCACCTGATGCAATTGTTGTTGAGGGGCCCAATGCAGGCGGACATCTTGGTTTTAAAATTGATCAGTTGGACAACCCTGAATATTCGCTCGAAAATTTGGTTAAGGATGTAATGAGAGATATCAAACCCATTGAAGAACAATTGGGCAAAAAAATCCCGATAATCGCAGCAGGTGGAATATATGATGGCAAAGACATTCATAATATTATGAAATTAGGCGTATCAGGCGTTCAAATGGCTACACGGTTTGTAAATACAATCGAATGCGACGCGTCCGATGAATTTAAGAAAAGCTATATTGACGCTGAAAAAGAAGACATAGGCATAATAAAAAGCCCTGTCGGAATGCCGGGTCGTGCTATTATTAACAATTTTCTAAAAAGTACTTTTAAGGGAAATAAAAAACCCTACAAATGCCCTTATCACTGTATTAGGACGTGCGATTATCAGAAAAGCCCATATTGTATTGCTCTGGCACTTTCTAACGCAAAAAAAGGTAAAATGAATAATGGCTTTGCATTTGCGGGAGTAAATGCCTATAGAGCAAAAACTAACATTACCATTAAAGAGCTAATAACAAACCTTATCGATGAATATAACAACTCACAATAAAAGAATTTTTATTGCTCTAATCCTACAAAAAAATCGAATACAAATACAATTAACGGCTTTTAAAAAAATCATCCCATAAAGGGATGATTTTTTTCTCTTATAGTAAATTGCATAACCGAAATAAAAATGGTAAAAACGACAAGCATCTGTGTGCTCTTATTTTTCAGACAAAATCCCCAATCCGCAAAATTATTTCCGGCGTTTTCATTTTATGATATTAAGCAAACAAAAATCACGATTCCCCCAGCGCATAATTCATAAGATACAGCTGAGCGGGATGATCCGAGTACTCTTCTTGAGCAGAGTTTCCACAAAAACGCATAAATACAGTACTGTCGCGAGTATAAGGCGACCAATTAGGTACGCCTTCCCCATTCGGGTTGCCATTTCGGGCGAAATTCGCCCAAGCTTTGCACATCTGTTTGGAAATATCATAGTCTATCCCTTCCATAGGACGCCAGCATCTATATAACGTGCTGAATACATACCATAGTTCTGAAGAATGGAAAGACCCTCTTTCATCGCCGGGCAAATCACGGTCAAACATATAAATATATGCTGGATCTCGACCTTGTTTTATCTCAAGTTCTGCGAAAACACGGCTTGCAACCAAGCGCGGATGAACTTCAGCTAATATTTTTTGATAATCGTCTGTTGTCTGTATGTTCGCTGAAGCTAAGCAACCTTCAGCTTTTTCTTTCATAGTCTCTTTTACAAAGTCTTCAAACTGCTCAGTCGTTTTAGGTGCAATATCAATTCCTTCCGTATAGTTGCATCCCAGCATATAAGGGATTTTCGGATATGAATTATTATAATAATGATTGCTTACCAAATCATGTATTACGTATTTATCGATTACGGCGCGAAAGGTGTCGTGTCCTTCTATTGAAATTAACTCCTCATAGCTCTTTTTACGCATCTCATCAATAGAATTACATCCAGCCCTCTCCATAAAAGCATCTCCGTAGCTCAATACCTCCTCCAGTTTCATTGGTGAATGTGCTTTCCGATATCTATCGTTAATTGCATCTATTCTTACTGCGCTATTTATGATAACTTTAGCAATATCATCTTCTGATTGCGGGCAATTCATTAAAATCTGTACACTGCCGGAGCCAGCCGATTGTCCAAATATTGTGATATTATCAGGGTCTCCTCCAAACGCAGGAATATTTCTCCTTACCCATTTCAAAGCTGCTATTTGATCCAAATGACTATAGTTGCCCGCCAGCCCTTCTTTGTTTTCTTGAGCCAGCTGAGTGCATGCAAAGTGACCAAAAAGGCCAACGCGGTAGTTGAACGTTACTAAAATAGCACCTTCGGCGCAAAATCCTTCTCCATCAAATTCCGGTTCGTGCCCGTAGCCATGACTCATCCCGCCGCCATGTATCCAAAATAGTACAGGAAGTTTTTTCGTACCAGTTGTATCGGGTGTCCATATATTCAAATAAAGCATGTCTTCGCTTTGGGCCTCTGTATTTTGAAAAAACTCTTTTCCGTATAAACTATCTTTTTCAAATTTGGCCTGATATGCTATTTTGCTGAAATTTTTAGCTTCATAGATACCATCCCAATTATCCATAGGAGCAGGTGCCTTCCATCGCAATTTACCGACAGGAGGTTTTGCATACGGAATACCTTTAAACACCGTAAATATTGGATTGTTTCCCTTCGCACCTTTAAGAAGGCCGTTTTCGATTTTTACTATTCTGTTAATCTCGGAATAAAATTCTTTTTGCATAATTTCCTCCTTTAAGAAAAAAAGCAATTGGCCTTTCAGAAAAAACTTTTTGGCAATAAAAAAACAATCCCCATGAAACGTTTGATATTTATTGAATTTCTCGTACTTTGTTTAAAACACATCTGAGTTAAATTAAAACTTTTATAGTACAAGAATATATCTAACTTAATTTTACTACAAAAATACCATCAACATCTTTTATACTGCCATTTTCCGGGTAAATAGGCATAGCCTTATATTCAGCTGTTTCCATAATTTTGTTTAATTCATCGGTAGACACTAAATTATAATCGGAACCAATATAATCCCACATGAAATTATAGAAACTGATTGGTTTATTTATCATATATCTTCCCTTAAAATTAAAACCTGTAAGTTTTGAATCTAGATAATGATTCACTGTGCTATAGCCGCATATTGCAATAGGCATACCAGTGTGAAAGTCTTCATCGCTTTCAATTCTAACAGATAATTTCGTAGCATATGCATATGATTGATTAAATCTTACTTTCAATACCAAGTAAGATTTATTGGCGAATATAAAATTAGAAAAGAATATTATTATTGCAACAAGCATTGTTAACCATAGCGTTAGATTTTTGACGTTTATATTTTTAGAAATTAAACTAACGTCTTCACCGGCCTTTATAAGCACAACATATATTATGCTAAAAGGAAAAATCATAAGATAGTGAATGCCTTGTGCTGAGATTAATCCAATTGAGTATATTGCTAACGGCATTATACCCACTAACATCACAAAAATAACAAATGAAACTAAATCCTTATAAACTTTTTGTTTAATAAAAATAACTGCAATATATAATATAGACAATACTCCTACAACAATATTGGCAATTGCTATAGGCTTGCTATAATAGTAAAACAAATGGTTAGTGAAATATCTGAAGAAGCCCTTATATGCTTCTTTTATACGAGGTAAGAAATTTAATATCTGAACATTGTTTAGCTGATCAATATTTTGATAGTTCGTCAACTCCACATTGTTGTAATTTAACAGAATTTTAAGCATCAAATAATAAAGGCCAACTCCAATTACTAAAGACGCAATATCCTTTAATCCCTGAAATAAAATCTCCTTATTTGTTTTTTCTTTATCAATCAAGCTAATCATCGGTAAAATCACAAAAAGCGCTACTGACAAACAAATATAGGCTTGATAAATTCCTAATGATAGACATATGAAAATAGCAGATATGAGAAATCCAAACTTAACGAATCTCCTTGAAATATATACAGCTAATACGGAAAAAAGCAAAGCTACCATAAATGCATCTGTCATATATAAATATGAGAAATTACTGGCTATTGTAGGAAAAGAAACTAATATAGCTACTGTAAGTATTACACTTGATGTCTTTTTAAATTTGAATAACGCTACAATTATAGTTATCGCAAACGACAGTAACAAAATTGATATAATGCCATTTACCCAAGGCATATTGTATTGTGACGTAATCAACGCAGCATATTTCTGAAACCATCTACCCTGAAAAAGCATATCCTCAGCATGAACCATAGTGGCTTGCACATTATCAAAACTTGGCATAAGATTAATAAACCCATATGCATGAGTAATAAACCCAATAATCAAAGCTGAAAAAAAAGCTACCTTTGTTTGAACTGGGATAATAGATTTGTATTTGTCATATAGTTGTTTTGGACTTAAAATAGCTATCTTCATAGTTTCTCCTCTAAAAAATATATCTACAATAATACATTAAATCTTACGAATGCTATGGTTTCTTTTTGTTATCATTACCAAAAAGAAACCATAAAACTTTCTAAATGACAAATGTATTTTCAATATTCCACGAACAAATCAATATTTGCCATAGTTGTGCCAATAATATCGAATCTACTATTTCCCAAATATAATACAGTAATATAATACAGTAATAGAAATATGTATACAAACGTTTTTTTATTCTTGTTTTTTCTTTGATTGACACAACGGCATTTTATCCTTATAATGATTTTTATTGTCAAAGACGGCGAAGTTTTATACTTCGTCGTCTTTTTTTAAGGATTTCTAATGAGCTCACTAGAATATAATAATCAAGAACTGGCAGAAAAAATATCTATTATTACTCAGTTCCAGTCAATCGTTTCTGTTAAAAGAAAATCGATAACGGGTGTTGAAGCATTGTCAAGAGGCGTACACCCTCTCACAAATGAAATAATTTCGCCTTATAATATGTTTAAAAAAGCTTCAAAAAACATAAATAACCTAATTAAACTTGACCGGCTTTGCCGAGAAAGCGCTCTGCTCAATTTTAAAAAACTTCAAAGTGAAAACAAAGACTTGCTCTTATTTTTAAATATAGAAAGTTCCATACTTGATACTGTTGAAAAATCCAACTATCTGATAAAAAGGGTTTTGGACATTGGGTTAAGCCCATATGATATTGTTTTGGAAATCAACGAATCGCGCATTAACAATATCGACGCTTTAATTTCTTTTGTCAAAAGATATAGAGCCTTTGGATTCATTATCGCATTGGATGATATTGGCGCTGGATTTTCTAATTTGGACCGAATTCCTTTGCTCGGTCCTGATATCATTAAAATTGACCGCTTTATATTATCTAAAATCAATGAAGATTATTATAAAAAGGAAGTTTTCAAATCCTTAGTAGCGCTTGCCTCAAATACCGGCTCATTGGTTGTCGCAGAAGGAATAGAAACTGTCGAGGAAGCAACAATAGCAACCGAGCTTGGAGCGGATATGATGCAGGGTTTTTTCTTTTCAAAGCCAGTATATGATTTTGCCCCTGAAAATATTAATAGCAAAATAATTAATTTTATTGGTGAATATAAATCATCAATGGATGAAAAAAACGAAAGAAAGAAACTACTTATTCACAAATTAAAAAATATTTCTTCAAATATTTTAGAAACTGTTAAAGGTAAAATTACTGAAGATGCAGAAAAGGCACTGAAGAACACTATAACTAAAGAAGACGACATTGAGTGCATGTATATACTAAACCCAAAAGGTATTCAAATCAGTGATACTGTATTTCATCCCGAATTTCAAAGAAAAAATAAAAATGTTTTGTTTCTCCCTGCGTATAAAGGAACAGATCATTCAATAAAAGGATACTATTATGATTTAGTCAATAACAATAATATCCGTTTTATATCTCATAAATACATGTCAATGGCAACTGGAAATATGTGCATAACGTTGTCTGAAATATTTTATGGCAGCTCCGAAGAGAGAAAAATACTTTGTATAGATTTTTTAGCGGAACAAAACAAATGACAGGAATATTATCTGCCTGTCATTTGAAAAAAATATTAAAACTTAATCAATCATATTCGGTTGTAACATCCCGGAACGTGGCGTGTTCGCCATCCCACGTAAGCTCTACAGTGCCCGTTGGGCCGTTCCTTTGCTTGGCTATAATAATCTCGGCTATGTTTGTTATTTCAGCCGCATTGCCTTCCTTAAGCTTGTAGTAGTCATCTCTGTATATAAACATTACGATATCGGCATCCTGCTCGATTGCACCTGACTCTCTAAGGTCGGAAAGCATGGGATGATGGTCTGTTCGCTGTTCGGGAGCACGGGAAAGCTGGGAGCCGAGAATTACCGGAACATTCAATTCCCTGGCCATAAGCTTTAGCGCCCTTGTCATCTCAGTCACTTCCTGCTGACGGGAATCTTTTCTTTTTATGCCGGCAGACGCAATAAGCTGCAAATAGTCAATTACAACAAGCGAAAGTCCGTGTTCAATTTTAAGCCGCCTACACTTGGAAAGCATCTCCATAACTGTGCAGCCTGCTGTATCATCAATAAATATTTTACAACTACTCAAAGAATCGGCTGCTTCATTAAGCGAATCCCAATTTCTATCATTAAGTCTGCCTGTCCTAATATTTTGCAAAGGTATGTGCCCCCGTGAAGAAATCATGCGCTCCACAAGATGTTCATATGGCATTTCAAGCGAAAATACCGCAACCTTTGCATCTTCGTTGAGCATAGCCGCGCTTTGAGCGATATCCAACATAAGAGAAGTTTTACCCATGCTCGGGCGTGCCGCAATTAAAATAAGCTGTGCCTTCTGAAACCCGGTTAAGGTTTGATCCAACGTCGGAAACCCGCTCTTAAGTCCCGTTACCGCATTTGGATTAGCATAGCGTTCCTCTATCTGTTTGAGCGTCTCATTTACTCCCTGTTCAATGGGTATGAAAGAACGCCTATTTTCCTGCTGAGAAATATCAAATATCCTTTTTTCCGCTCGGGTTAAAATTTGTGAGACTTCAAGAGTGTCTTCATAGCACTCATCGGATATCTCACCTGCGGACTCTATAAGACGGCGCAAAGTGGCATCGGCTTTAACAATTTGAGCATATTGAAATATGTTTGAAGTTGATGGGACAAATTCTGATAACTCCGCAATGTACGAAGGTCCTCCAACAGCCTCAAGAACACCATCCGTTTCAAGTCTGTCACTTAATGTAATCAAATCTATTGGGCTTCCGCCAACTGAAAGAGATATCATTGATTCAAATATTCTTACATGCGCTCCCAAATAAAAATCATCGGGCTTAACTTGTTCAAAAGCATGTGATGCCGCGCGCGCAGAAAGAATCATTGCGCCCAGCACTGACTTTTCAGCGTCAATATTGTGCGGCGGAATCCGGCCGCCTGAAATTTTTTGTTCACTCATTTTATTTTTAACCTATTTATCTTTTCTGGCAATAATCACTTTGAAATTAGCTGAAACTCCTGCGTAAAGCTTGACTTTTGCTTCATATTCCCCAAGAGCTTTTATATGGTCTCCCAAAGAAATCTTCTTTTTATCTACCTCAATATCATATTCTTTTTTCAAAGCTTTAGCAATATCTGCCGTAGAAATTGAGCCAAACAGCCTGTCGCTTTCTCCTGTTTTTGCATATATAGTAACTGACATTTCTTCTATTCCTGAAGCTAATTTTTGAGCCTTCTCCATTTGCTCTTTTTCTTTGAGCCTTAGACTTTCTTTTTTCACTTCTATTTCATGAACAGCTGATGATGTAGCCTCTTTAGCAAGCTTTTTAGGCAACAGGAAATTTCTGGCATAACCATCGGATACATTTACCACATCGCCTTTCTTTCCGCTTCCCTTCACATCTTCCAATAAAATTAATTTCATTTCTTCTTCTCGCTTTCATCTTGTTCATTATCTTCTTTTTCTTCTTGATCTTTGGTCTTATCCTTTTTTTCCTGTTCTTTTTCATTACGCTTTTGCTCGTCAACTTGTTTTTTGATTTCTTCCATCTTTTCCATTATAGCTTCTTTTTGTTTTTGTGACATCCTAAATGAAAAAACAATATCAAAAATGCCAATCCAGGGCAGAAAAAAACTAAAAAGCACTACCGATGCGCAGCAAATTATCACATTTGCAACTATATGTACTTTTTTCTTCTTTAGCCACCAATTTAAAACGGAAAGACCTTGAATTCCCAATATCACCATTACAACTACTTGAAGCACTCCGGCTACATTTAACATTGGTCCTTGCGCAATGAAAGAAATAATAATCGCCGCAAGCAGCAACAGCATAAGAACGTTTGTAAACCATCGAGGAAGTTTCCACTCAGAAAACGGCGGATGCACTTCATAGTTTTTTGCACCGGGCATCGATTTTTTACCAGCCGCCCTTTTTGTCAGCATCACTGAAGAAATAAACCATGCCCATACTCCGCTTAGGATTCCATATCCCATTACATAAGAGGGCAAAACGCTTGCCATGCCTTTCTTTATAATCGGAACAATCATATCCAATTTATCCGCTATGCTCATTGCGCTTATTTCAGCCAAATCCGGAGCAACTCCCTGACTTGAAAGAATCATTATCTGTGTCATAAAATTGACGCCTAAATTCCCTATTTCATCATCAGCCGAAATATTTTGATATGCGTTTCTAAATCCCTCCGCTAAAAGGCCTGCAATATCCTGCATTCCGTAATAGAAATATATAATAATAATTCCAATTATTATTCCTGCTAGTTCCGCCACGATCATGTATCCCATGGAAAGCCAAAATTCCTGTCCTGTTTTCCTTAAAAGAGACCCCATTAACCCTGCAAAAATAATGGGTAGTATAAAAGGCAGCAATACAACAATATATTCGCCAACAAAAAGCATTGCGAACATCAAAATTGCAGCACTTGCGATAAGCGCAATATGGTTTTTATAGCTTGAGTAAAAATATATTATTAAAGCAGGTAAAACAAACCCCGCAACCGCTATCATTCCCGCAAAAAAATTAATTAAAGAATAAAATTCTAAGCTCATCTATTTTCTCTTTCTCGATAGTTTTTCAATAAACAAAATGCGCAAATAAAATTTCTTGATTTAGAAATCCGCCACTTTATGTTTTTTCATTATATACTAATTGCAATTTAATATAAAGAGCTCTTATTTATAAGTTTTATACATTGTCAAATGATCTGTTACACATTAGGCAAAATTATCTTTATAGTATTGGGTAGGAGATTTTCTACCCAAAACCAACAAAGGAAAGTTATTATCCCATCTTTGATATCGTTGTAGCTGTTCGTTTGCATCTTCAAGTGAGTAGAATGTCCTGTCGGTATAAAATCTCTCACTATCCATCCTGTGTACTCTCTCAACTTTACCATTGTGCCTTGGTGTTGCCACTCTGATTCTTTTATGTTCAATTCCTTCTTGTGCTAAATACCGCTCAAACTCCGTCCGTGTATTTGGACTCACAAGCGCTGCCGTGAATTCCGTTCCGTTGTCCGTTTGTACACACTTGATTTCAAACGGTAACTTCTTTCTCACATAATGAAGAAATCTTACCGAGTTCCAGTTGCTGTGCTCATCAAAGATACACCTAACCCTTAGCCTCGTGCATTCGTCCACTGCTGTGTACTGATACAGCTCCGGTATTCCCTCTACGAGACACTCTCTTGGCACAAATTTTACATCTATTTGCACCCGTTCACCTGCTGTTTTAGGCGTTTCATACGGTTTTGCCTTATACTTTTTCCTCTTCTGTTTCTTCCTGCCTATCCCCAGCTTTTTCATTGCCCTATTAAGTGAACTTACGCTTCTTGTGTATCCGTGTTTATCTTCCAAGACTATGTGCAGGCATACCAGGCCTAATCTTTTATTATGACTCCATAC
The DNA here is from genome assembly GCA_963675575.1 of Christensenellaceae bacterium. GTDB lineage: Bacteria > Bacillota > Clostridia > Christensenellales > UMGS416 > JAGLOK01. Next base: position 320,575 of record OY776378.1, on the reverse strand, counting down.
TTTCTTTATCAGCCTCAGCTCTTCCAGTGTATGCTGGTTCGGATGCATGTGCGGTCTGTGGCTTCTCTCATACAATGATTCCACCGTTCCGTCATACCGTTTTTGCCACCTGTATATGCTTGTTCTGCTTATCTTATACCGTATCGCTGTTTCGCTTACACTTCTGCCTTTTTCTATTTCTCTAATTACCCGTTGACGAAAGTATGCTCTTTGCCTTATAGTTTTCATTGCAGGATTCCTTTCTTTCTGACCTTGTTGTTTTGTCGTTATTACAACTTTATCAGATTTTGGGAATCCTTGCTTTATTTCTTACCACTTTTGTTACACATCATTGTACTACCTACACTTATTTATAAGTTTTTAAATTTTCTTTTTGTTTAAAGTTTTATAATTAAAGGCACCGGAAAACCGATGCCCAAATAATCTTAAATTTTATGTTCTAGATAAATTTTCTCGGAAGCCTTTCGAACACCGGCAGCCCGTTTTTATGTATCAATGCAACTTCGCCTTCCATAAGTGGGGACGTATATCTCACGATATCTTCCGTCACATCTTTACCATCCACTATCCATTCCTTAGGCACAGTTTTTTCAGCGTTAGCCACCGATGAAAGCGGTACAGTATTATATTTCACAACATAAGGATTGTCCTGAAGGCGTTCATATCCAATCATATATCCGCTCATTCCCTCATTTGCCTGCTTAACCGCCATGTATCCTACATCATATGTTTCTTTCCAATCAGTTTCAGAAACCACATGCATGGCACAGCGCTGAATAATGTTTGGATTAATAACTTTGCAACGCGGTGTGATGCTTTGCGCAATCTGCTCTTGAAGGAAGTTAGAAACCCCGCCCAGTTGTTTGTGCCCAAACTTGTCGTTGACCGACACGCCAGAAAGCAAAAACTCTCCGGATTTATCCTTAATTCCCTCAGAAACAACCAAAAAAACCATTCCTTTTTCTTTATAAAGCTTTTCGGTATCTTTTAAAAATTCATCAAGATCAAAAACCGATTCCGGAAGGTAGATTCTATCGGCGATTCTTTTTCCGTCATATTCAGCGCAAGCTGTGGATGCCGCAAGCCAGCCCGCATGTCGGCCCATCGTTTCCATCAATATAATCGTCGGCGTAGTATATGTATAGCAGTCATAGGCCGCAACACTAAGAGTAGTGTTAAGATATTTTGCCGCGCTTCCAAACCCCGGGCAGTGGTCCGTGCCTACAAGATCGTTGTCAACAGTCTTGGGTATTCCCATCACCTTTATGTCAAGTCCGTGCTTTACAGCGTAATCGTTTAGCTTATCGGTGGTATCCATTGAGTCGTTTCCGCCATTATAAAAGAAATATCCTATATCATGTTTTTGAAGCATGTCAAACACCTGCTTAAATTCCGGGTCGTCTATGTCTTTGGATAATTTATGTCTGCATGACCCAAGCCCCGCTGAAGGCGTGTATTTTAAGCCTTCAATAATCTTTGGTTCAACCGCTTTAAGATCAATTATCTCCTCTTTTAAAACGCCTTCGATTCCTTGGTTAGCAGCGTATATGTTATCGAAGCCTAAATCCATTGCAGCATCATAAGCCCCAACGATGCTTGCATTGATTACAGCAGTGGGTCCACCCGACTGTGCAATCATCATATTTTTTTTCTTTGGCATAATATATCTCCCTATTTTTAATTCACGATCATTTTAGCATAAAAATTATTCTAATAAAACTCTAATAATTATTTATTAGAAAAACGTTGACACATTGGGATGCTAGGTGTATATTGTCAGTATTGGTTATTATACAATAGTAAAGCATATCCACTACTGCACAATATAAAGGAGGAAAACAATGAACATTCAGTTTAAAAAAGGGGTGCTGGAATTATGCGTTCTTTCGCTTTTAGCTCACGGTGACAGATACGGATATGAATTGGCAAGCTCCCTTTCCGAGACAATAGATATATCGGACGGGACCATTTATCCAATTCTTCGCAGACTAAAAAGCGACGGATATGTGACAACATATCTAAGAGAAAGCAATGAAGGTCCCCCAAGAAAGTATTACAAACTGACAGAAGACGGAAACAAAGAAAGAAAACTGCTTCACAATCAATGGAACACTTTTGTGCATAGCGTAAACAATCTAGTAGAAAGAGAGGTAGCCATCAATGAATAAGCAAACATTTATTTTACAGTTGAAAAGAGAGCTTGAGCCTCTCAAACAAAGTGCTAGACAGGAAATTTTAGCTGACTTTGAAGAACACTTCGCAAACGGTCAGGCTCAAGGAAAAACTGAAGATCAAGTAGCCCAAGAGCTGGGATCTCCAAAAGAATTGGCTCAAGAATATATTGAAAGTGCGGAAGGTAATGAAAAATCAATCAACGCAGGAGGCATTGGCCGCGGAATCTTGACTGCTTTTGGTCTTTTGCTTTTTGACGCTATGATTTTAATACCCATAACAGCGGCATTCTTTGCTATTGTTGTATCTCTTTGGGCGGTACCCTTAAGCCTATTTGCAAGTTCAATTGCGTTGGTTGTGTACCCCTTAATCAATATTGCCTTTGCGATTCCTTATATCGTCTCACTGCTTGTAGCAATCGCGCTTTTAGCATTGTCGGTAGCAATGGGAATAGGAATGTTTTATATGAGCAAATACTTCATTAAATTTGTAGCGGAAATAGGAAAAGCTCAGTACAGAATAATAGTAGGAGGATCAAGAGGATGAAAAATTTCAAAGTATGGCATTTAGCCGTTATATGTGTGGCGGTGTTTCTGATATTCGCGGCAATAGCTGCAGCAATTATAATAAGCAACGATGAGTTTCGCAATCCAGCTAAATGGAGCATTAATTTTGACGAAGATGACTTTGATTTTGGTTTTGGTATTGGAAAAGGCTACTCTATTGACAAAACCGAAACCATAAATGTCAGCAAAAAATCAAAAATTTCTGTTAACACCATTTCATCAGATGTTAACATTTATCAAACAGACGGAAGCGAACTTATTGTACATTTATATGGTGACTATACATCAAGGCGAGGCGAAATAGCTCTAGAGATTCAAAACACAGGATCAACAACCATTGTAACCGTTAAATATCCAAAAGGCGGGGTTCAAAGAACAGACCTTAAACTCGACATTCAGATTCCCTCAGGCTATTCTGATGACTTAAGCGTCAATGGAGTCTCATCGGATGTGACGTTTGAATGCGAAGAGATGATGTTTAGCGATGTAAATGTGAGTGTTGTTTCGGGAACTACCATGATTAATACACTTCACGCTGACGGCTTGTTTGTAAACACGGTATCAGGCGATGTGAAAGGCCGTTTGCCCAGCGGTGAACTTGATGTCAACGGAGTTTCCGCAAAAGTAACTGTATCAGGGCTGACAGAGACGGTGTCCGTAAACACAGTGTCAGGTGACGTCACTCTTTTTGTAGAAAAGTATAATGATATAAAAATCAATACAACGTCTGGTGATTCGGAAATCAATCTTGAAAGTAAAGATGATTTCTACGTGAAGTTTGATTCGGTATCAGGAGACTTTGAATGCAATGTACCCCTTACTATCATCAAGCAGAAAAACAGCGACTTCGAAGGATATTCAGGCACTGACAATTCCGCGGAATTTAACGTGGACAGTGTATCCGGCGATCTAACGATTAATCAATAAATTATTATTTGCACAAAAATATAAAAGTCGCAGATTTATACAAATCTGCGGCTTTTTTCTTTTTAAAATTTGGCTTTTATTTTTTCTCATCCTCAAAATTAATTTTTTCTGATATAAGATAAATTGGCCTGTTTCTGGATTCTTCATATATACGGGAAATATACCCCCCCACAACCCCAAGCGACAACAACTGGACGCCAGAAAGCATTGTGATTACTATCATTGTGGAGGCCCATCCCGCAGAAACTGCGTTTCCGGTGAATTTACTTATAAGAACATACACTATTATTCCAAGAGAAAAAAGCAATGTGACAGCTCCAAGATTTGTAACCATCTTTATGGGTTTTACCGAAAAAGACATTATGCCGTCAAATGCGAGTTTCAACATTTTCCTTAGAGGATATTTAGTCTCGCCCGCGTAGCGCTCATCGCGAACATATTCAATCGGTGTCTGCTTAAATCCCAGCCAAGCCACCATTCCTCGAATAAATCTGCTATGCTCATTCATGGCATTGAACGCATCGGCGACTTTCCTGTCAATAAGCCTGAAATCACCTGTGTCATTTGGTATATCAGTATCGGTTAATGTTGAAAGAATCCTATAAAAGGCTTTCGCTGTAACGCGCTTAAAAAACGATTCGCCTTTTCTTTTTTTGCGTTTGGCATATACAACTTCATAGCCTTGCTTCCAAATATCTATCATATCCGGGATGAGCTCCGGCGGATCCTGCAAATCTGCGTCTATTATAGCGATACAGTCTCCCGAAGCATTTTTAACCCCGGCAGTAACCGCGGCCTGATGCCCAAAATTTCTGGAAAAGCTCAAGATTTTTACTCTATTATTCGCTTTTGCAATTTCTTTTAAAATTGGAAGCGTTTTGTCTGTTGAGCCGTCATTGACATAGATTATCTCATAGTCGTAGTCAACCACCGCCTTGCTAAGTCTGGCGTGGCACTCATTTGCCACTTCTTCTTCAAAATACATCGGCACAACTACCGAAAGTTTAATATTTTTGTTTTCCATAATTTTTTTCCTTTTTATTTTGATACTGCTATAATTACCATTACAATTATACCTGCAATCAGCGCATATGCCAAACTCGGAATTATATTTCTTTTGATAAGAGTTCCTTCTTTTCCAGTTATGTTAACCGTAGCGCACACTGCCACCACATTGTTTACGCAAACCATATTGCCAATCCCCCCGCCCAGCACCTGAAGTGCCACTATAAGCACTCCCGGGATGTCAAGCAAGTTTGCCGTTTCATACTGAAGGGATGAAAAAAGAATATTGGAGACTGTATTCGATCCGGAAATAAATGCGCCCAGCACCCCAAGCATAGGTGCGAAAATCGGATATGCCGAACCGCTTATTTCCGCCATCGCTCTGGCAATGGTTGTAAGCATCGAATCCATCCCTGAAGAATTGTTGCCTGAATTTAGCATTATCTGAACAACTGCGACTCCAAATATCAAAGCAATCGCTGCACCCGCAATCTGATTGGCTGTATCCTCCCACGCTTTTTTTACTTTTTTTCTATCAATTTTATGAAGCCATACGGTTAAAACGGCAACAAACATGAATGGCATTACACCCGGAATATAAAGTGGTGTCATCACATAATCAAGCCCCGAATCTAAAATGTTAGGAACCGTTAGTTGAAACGCCTTTATCCATCCCAGGAAAGGAAGCTGTGGCAGCCTTGTGAGAACCAATATGCCCGCTATCAGCACATAAGGAAGCCATGCTTTCAAAAGCGGCATATCTGATGCAAATTCATCATCCACAGTCTTAATCCTATATTTTTCGCCAAAATCCCAGTCGTCTTTCGGCGTTAAAAACTTTTTCCTCGCCGCGAAAACAATGATTATTAGACCCAAAAAACCAGCGAGCATCGACGCAAGCTCCGGACCCATAAACCACGCGAATAAATTCATCGGCAAAACAAAGCAAAGACCTGCAAAAAGCGCAAACGGAGCCGCTTTAAGTGCAGGTTTTATAGAGCGCTTTTCTCCGAAAAAAAGTGACATGACCATTAGCCCGGCGAGAGGCACAAAAAGCCCAACTATTCCGTGAAGCCCTGCCACCCAACGGGTAAGCTCTTGTCCGAATGTTGCAGCTTCCGCGCTCGAAAGATATGGCTCGACTTGAGCGATAGCAGCTAGCGTGGGTGTTCCCACAGCTCCGAAAGCAACAGGTGTAGTATTGAAAATCAAAGTCGTCATTGCCGCGGCAAGCGGAGGAAATCCAAGCCCTACAAGCAGCGGTGCCGCCAGAGCCGCGGGAGTGCCAAACCCTGCTGCCCCTTCTAAAAAGGCTCCAAACATCCATCCAATAATAATAGCCTGAACCCTTCTGTCGGTAGATATCCCGTAAAACCCATGGCTGATTGCAGACATCGCACCGGATTGTTTTAACGTGTTCAATATTAAAATGGCACCGAAAATAATGAGCAATAAATCTATCGCTTTAAGTATTCCGTAAACTGAAAACGCCACGATGCCATTAATGCTGATTTTCCAAACAAAAATACCTACCAATGCAGCCGCCAGCCAAGCAAGCGGCAAAGCTTTCTTAGCGCTTTGGTTAAACACAGTCATTAATACTACAGCCAATAAAATCGGAATGACCGCTACAACAGCTAACATATATATTCCCCCACATCTTTTAAGCCACAAGAAAACTTTTTTACACCCATCCATGTGCCTTTATTTTAAATTCTTATTCAAACTAATTATTTTAAAAAAGTCACCCCACCGGTCTGAGTATATCAAATATTTCAATCGGGATGTTTCTTAATATCATATATACAGTAAGTGTTAAAGCAACCGCGGCCAAAACATATGCTTGTTTATAATTAATTTTCTTATCTTTTATGGACCATCTTATTATCAAATAATATAGATATATATAGGCCGGATAAATTATCACACAAGCAACATTATAATAAAAGGCTTTTTTAAATTCCCCATTTAAAGCGTAGTAAAGCTGACGGGTGCTACCGCAACCCATGCAGTATATCCCAAAATATTTATAAGTAAAGCATTCTATTCCGTGTCCCGCCACATAAAAATATTTAATATAAAACAGCACCACCACAGTTAAAACTAAAATAAAGAAAAGCAATAATATTTTTACCGACTTATTTTTTTTAATAGATTTCACTGTAAGTTTCTGAAAATGTGTCAAAAAATTCAGAAATATATCCCGTTGACGCAAATATAATCAGCAATATAATAGACAATGCTAAAACAGAAAAGAATAAAATCATAGAAATTTTGGCCATTGATTTGCTGCCTTCATAGTCTTCTCTGTTATATTTGCTTACCGATATGGCCGATGTCACTATTGTGCCAATCTGCAAAAAGCCAAGCGGCAAACAGCAGCATCCCAGAAGGGTTGTAATAGAAGATATAATAAGCCAAACCAGTCCATTGTTTGAAGGTGGAGTTGAGTTTTGTTCGTCATATGAGCTCCTTACGTCAGACACATAAGGTAACGGAGGCGCTTCACTTACAATGTTTTGCGTTTGAGCTTGAAAATTAGTTTCCAGTGATTTTTCTTCAGTTGGATATTGCGCTCCACAAAATTGACAAAATTTCGACTCGTCCATTGATTCCCTGCCGCAGCTTACACATTTTTTCATACTTTACCTCCGCCTTTTTACTTTGGAATATTATAACACATATTTTTGTTTTAAAAACCATCTTGTTTTACTATTTCTTTTGTTATAATATGAAAAAGGTTATTTTGAAAATATGATTACTAAGATTAAAAATTACATTCTAAATGATGAAATTTCGAGTTCACGCATAGATATTATTGACGGCGTGCGCGTTCTTTCTATTGGCCTGATTTCATGGTTTCACATATGGCAGCAGTCGTGGCTGCCGCCATATGTGCGAATAGGCAGCTTTACTCTGGATTTGATGGCACTGCCCAGAGCCGGCTATCTTTGGGTGGATATGTTCATCTTGCTTTCCGCTTTCCAGCTTTTTTTGCCTCACGCCAAGGAAATGTTTCTTGGAGAAAAAGTCTTTGGGGCTAAGGAATTTTACAAAAGAAGATTAAAACGGATACTACCACCTTATCTGCTAAGTATAATTATATGTCTATATTTTGCCGTGTTCGCTAATGAATATCAAACCATGGGACAGCTGTTTAGGGATTTATTTTCACACCTGACCTTCACACAGACCTTTTGGCCAGAGACATACTTTTGGACAAAACTTAATATAGTGCTTTGGACAATAGCTGTGCTGGTGCATTTTTATATATTGTTCCCATTTCTTGCAAAAGCGTTTAAAAAATATACTCTATTAACATTTTTTCTGATGTGCGCGGCAGGTATAGTCTTTCGTATTCTTTTTGTAAACAACGCAAAAAGCCCATCAATGTTTGTAAACCAATTTCCCGCTTTTTTAGATGTGTTTGCCATAGGAATGTTCGGGGCATATTTATTTGTAGTAGTGAATAAAAAGATAAAGTATCAAAAATTTTCACCTCTATTTACTCTTATTTCAATAGGCAGTTTGCTTTTGATTTATTTTGGAATGAAAGATTTAGCCGGAATTGCGGGACATGAAAGTCTCCAAAGATGGCAGGGAATAAATCGAACATGGATAGCTGCGACTTTTTTGATTTTTGTATTAAGCACAGCTTATTCTATGAAATGGTATAGATTTATCTACTCTAATAAGATTGCAGTGTTTCTTTCTTCCATTTCATTTAATTTTTATATTTGGCATCAATATATAGCGGTAAAACTCAGAGCGTGGAATTTTCCATACTCCCAATATGAAAACCCAAACATGTTCGGTGAATTAAAATGGCAATGGCTTTATACCATCGCCAGCTTTGCAATTTCCTTGGCTTTCGCATGGCTTGTCACCTGGCTTTATGAGAAAAAAATAATCGCAAAGATTCTTAGCGTGAAAAAAGAAAATCCTTCTTCAGAATAATATCCTATTTAAAAAATAATCGGATATATTTAAAATTCATCCTTTTGCCAATTTAATCAAGCTATCAATATCTTCTTTTTTAGTATTAAAAGAGCACATAAAACGTGATGCTTTTTTTCTGGGTTCCAAATCCATATCATAGAAGAAATACTTGCTCAAAATCCGCTTTTTAATCTCTTCCGACAAGATTACAAACACGGAATTGCATTTAGTTTCGCTTACGGGAATAACACCGTCAATTTTCACAAGCTCTTCATAAAGGTATTTCGCCATTTCATTTGCGTGGCGCGCGTTTTTCTTCCACAAATCATCCTTTAAGTACTCTTCAAACTGGCAGGATATGAACCTCATTTTAGAATGAAGCTGTGTTCCATTTTTTCTTATATACATAAAATCTTCCCCCAAATCGGCTTTTAGAAAAACCACGGCCTCACCAAACATAATCCCGTTTTTCGTAGCTCCAAAAGAAAGCATATCCACTCCGCAATCGGATGTCATTTCTTTAAATGTACATCCCAAAGCCACGGCGGCATTTGCGATGCGCGCTCCGTCCATGTGCAAAAGCATACCGTTTTCATGCAGAAAATTCGCCAGAGCACGAATCTCGTCCAAAGTATAAAGCGTCCCCGTTTCTGTGGGATTTGTTATAGATGCCAATTTTAACTGACTGTGATGCATTACTCCCTGAGTGTAAAGATGCGGAGCAATATCTTGCGCTCTAAGCTTCCCGTCCTTGCTTTCCACCGCAATTATTTTGCATCCTGTATATTTTTCAGGAGCGCCCGTTTCATCGATGTTCGCATGTGCTGAATAAGCCATTATCGCAGCATGATATGGGCGCATCACACTTCCTAGAGCCAGTGTATTTGCCCCCGTTCCGTTATACACAAAATATGTACGTGAAGAAGCGCCGAAAACCTTTTTGAAGGCATTCAGCGCATTTTCAGTATAAGAATCATCTCCGTATGAAATTTCATAACCACTGTTCGCTTTTGCAAGCGCTTCCATAATTTTAGGATGCACTCCCGAACAATTGTCGCTGGCAAAGCAATTTATAAGTACTGTCATAATTCCCCCGTGCAAGGAATTATGCTTTATGCGAGATTCAAAGAAACAGTTATAATTGTTCCCGCGTCTTCCTTGCTTTTCAAAGTTATTGTCCCTTTATGGGCGCTTATAATCTCGCGGCAAATCGCAAGACCCAGACCATATCCGCCTTTGTCGCGGTTTCGCGAAACATCGCCGCGGTAAAATCTTGTGAATATGTGTCCCAAATCTTTTTTGGAAATGCCCATTCCGGTATCTTTAACATTAATTATGGCTTTTCCATCCATCTTTTGCAATGACATTTTTATTTCTCCAATCGGAGGAGTATATTTTATGGCATTTTGCATGAATTCCCGAAAGGCTTGTTTTAATCTGTTCCTGTCGCCATTAACTATTATACCCGGCTCAATCTCACATATTATTTCATGTTTTTCTTTGTCCACCATTTTGGCATCCCTGCAGATTGATTCAATTAAGCTTGAAACATCAAATGGTTCCATTTCATAAACGTTTTGATTGTTGTCGCTGCGCGCCAAAAACAAAAGATTTTCGACTAAATACTTCATGTTTGCTGATTCTTCAATTATAGCATCAACCGATTCATCAAATACCGCTTGATCATCCTTCGCCCACCGCTTAAGCATATTGGCGTAGCCAGCGATTACCGAGATGGGTGTGCGAAGCTCATGGGAAACGTCAGATACAAATTTTTTCCGTTTCACGTGGGCGGCGTTTAGCCTGTCCAGCATATTGTTTATCGTTATCACAAGCTCCTTGAGCTCATACTTTGCCGTGTTCACATCAAGCCTGTAATGGCTGTTTGGCTGTATCTCACTTGTGAGTCGAGTGATTTCATCAATGGGTTTAAGATATTTTTTGGTTTTTGCCGCTCCGTAAATCCATATAAGCAAAAGCCCCGAGAAGAAAAGAAAAACAATACCGATCAAAACAGTGGCAACATATGGCCAAATTACATAATGTGGGACAATATCAGTTATGTCGGCGGCGACTTGAATTATATAGTATTCTTCTTCAACATAATCTTTACCTTCTATTTCATTATAAGTTGGAAATCCTGTACTTATATAAAGCAGATAGGGCTCTTTAAGACTTGTTATGGCATTTCCCGTTTGGCTATAGTCAAAGCGTTTTTCAGTTGTATATTCAGTTCCGTTTTTTGAAAAAAGATGGTGTGTTTCAGATTGTCAATATTCATCAAATGCAGGAGGAGTCTCTGTAGGCTGTACTCCGATTGTTATAAGTTTGGATACAGCATAAAGCTCCTTGCCTTCATATAAGACTTTGTACCACTCGCCTAAGTCTTCAATTATATAAATTTCACTCCCAAAGACGGCTTGATAAATGATTCCGGAATTAATATCGGGAGATTGCCTAATGTATAAACTTGTGGATGTTACATATCCTTTTCTTAAATCTTCCAACTTATAGTTTGAATCAGTTAAATCTGCTTCACTTGCCGAAACCGCAGGCATTGGGGTCGGTGTGGCCATTGCTGTTTGCGGCGTTTCTTCTATTGAAATAAAAATTCCAAAACCCTGATTATTTCCACTTTTGACATTGTTATAATAATTGCTATTATAGTAGTCTTCTTCTTTTACCTTACTTGTTTGAGCGATTAAATCATAGCGCCTAACATAGCTGGGCATTATTTTTGAAGCTTCAGTATATAGCTCTTCGGTATTCAATCCTTCATTTTTATACTCTACTATTTTATTTAGAACCTTTGCTATATCATTTATTAGATATTCCTGTGTTGCATAAAATGCGGCGATGTATGACGCTACAATAAAAATCAATAATAGGATAAATGATATAAAGCAATACATCCGCATATAACCATAGACTATTTTTTTCCGGATAGAAGAGCTGTTTTTATTTGTCTTTTCTTTACTCATGTTCTTCCTCCTTTATTATATAGCCCACACTGCGAACGGTTTTTATAAGCTTCTCGTCATACGGTTGATCTATTTTAGCACGAAGGTAAGATATATATACATCCACTACGTTGGTTTCGCCAAGGTAATTAAACCCCCACACATCATTTAAAATCTTTTCTCTGGAAACCGCGCGGTTCTTGTTTTCCACCAAATATAAAAGCAAGTCATATTCCCGTGCGGTAAGCTCAATCTCATCGCCCTGCGCTTTCACAACGTGTGCATCATCATCTATAACGATATGGCCGATTTCAACTTTGCCGGAAATCTTCGCAACCAATCTCGCGTTTCGCTTAAGCACCACGCGTATTCGCGCCAAAAGCTCTTCTATGGCAAACGGCTTTGTGATATAGTCATCCGCGCCGATATCCAAACCCGTGACTTTATCAGATATGTCATCCTTTGCGGTCAGCATGATGATAGGGGTTGCTTCGTCCTGCTGGCGCACTCTCCTGCAAACTTCAATACCCGAAAGCCTCGGCAGCATCAAATCAAGCAATATGACTTGATATTTAAATGCCTGCGCCATTCCCAAGCCTTCCCTGCCATCTCGGGCCACATCAACTTCGTAGCCTTCGTGCTTAAGCTCCAGCTCCACAAAACGCGCAATCTTCACATCATCTTCAATTATTAATATTTTATCCGCCATATTTACCTCTCTTGGCTCTTCATATTTAAACTATTTTAGCTCGATTGAGTTAAATCCATTATCTTCAGACTCGACTTCGTGTTCAGCATTCTGCTCGTATACTTCTTCTTCGGTTTTAGCCTTTTGAGCCACGGATTCAAGTTTGACTTCTTCTTCATTCTTGCCCGGCACAAATTCCAAGGAATACCCCGTAAAAACTGTTACGGCAAATATACAAAAATAAATTGCTCCCAATCCGCTTCTTCTGTAATACCCAAAAGACGTTATAAAAAGAACAAACAATGAAATAGCCAAAACCAAGCCCATCGGTATATCAAACTTTACTTTTTCACCTTTTCTTATTTTTATTCTATACGTAATAAAGTTTTTCAAAGATGCAATCATTTTATCCCACCAGCCCTTATTTACTTTCTTTCTGCGCAAGGCGTATACACACGCTTTATCAACATCGCCCTTTTCGGCTTTAAGCGCCCTGTCGGCTTCTTCAAAGCTTACTTCGCAGCGGCGCTGGACTTCCAAAACCTTTTGATATCCGTATTCCATAACAAAACTTCCTTTCAATTACCCAAGTATGCTATAAATTATAAATCATTGTCTCTTATAATGCCATTTGAGAAATATTAGAAACACATTAAAAGGCACGTGTTTAATAAGCATGTTTTATTGACTGGAATAACAACAAGTGTTAGAATAAATCAACAAATTTTAAGGGCGTATTTAATGGATTACAAAAAAGTTATTGCTGAAAAATTATCACAGATAGCAGGCATGGAAAGCAATGAATCGCTTGAGATGCTTGAAACCCCACAGTACAGCGAAATGGGAGACATCGCTCTGCCTTGTTTTAAACTCTCACGCACAATGCGAAAAGCGCCCAACATTATAGCCGATGAACTGAAAGAAGCATTTAAAGATGTCAGTGGTTTTTCCAAAATCGAAAGCTTGAAAGGCTATCTTAATTTCTACGTAGATAAATTAGCTTTCGCTAAACAAACTCTTACCGAAATAATCGAGCTGGGCGATAAATATGGCACTTCAGAGGAAGGTTTAGGCAAGACAATTTGCATAGATTATTCTTCTGTCAATGTGGCAAAGCCATTGCACATGGGGCATCTTTCCACTACGGTCATAGGCCATGCGCTATATCAAATATATGAATTTCTAGGATATAATTGTGTTGGAATAAACCATTTGGGCGATTATGGAACTCAATTTGGCACTCTTATCGTAGCCTATGAAAAATGGGGTGACAAAGACGCAGTCGAAAAAAACGGCATAGCGGAGCTTACCCGCCTTTATGTAAAATATTATGACGAAGAAGAAAGCCACCCCGAGCTTGCAGATGAAGCAAGACTGTGGTTTAAAAAAATTGAAGACAAAGATTCGGAAGCATTAGAGCTTTTTAATTGGTTCCAGGAAATAACATTAAAAGAAGTCAATCAGACATATGCACTTTTGGGAATTGAATTCGACTATTACACAGGCGAAAGCTTTTATACAGATAAAATGCAGCCAGTAGTAGATAGGTTGGAAGAAACTAAGCTGCTTGTGAAAGACCAGGGCGCAAAAGTCGTGCGTCTGGATGAGTACGACATGCCCCCGTGCATTATCTTACGCCAGGACGGAGCCAGCTTATACGCCACCCGCGACATGGCGGCAGCGCTCTATCGCAAACAGACTTTTGAATTCACGCAATGTCTGTATGTAACCGCCTATCAGCAAGATTTACATTTCAGGCAGTTTTTCAAGGTGCTGGAGCTTGCGGGCTATGAATGGAGCCAAGATTTGGTTCATGTCAATTATGGCATGGTTTCCATGGAAGACGGCTCCATGTCCACTAGAAAAGGGCGTGTAGCTCTTCTAAAAGAAGTACTGAACAAAGCACTGGAAAAAGCAAATGACATAATTGAAGAGAAAAATCCTGATCTTGAAAACAAAGAAGACATAGCACGAATGGTGGGCGTTGGCGCAATAGTTTTTTCGGCGCTTAAAAACAATCGCATAAAAGATATTGTCTTCTCTTGGGACAGCGCTTTGAATTTTGAAGGCGAAACTGCTCCTTATGTGCAATATACCCACGCCCGGGCAACCAGCGTGTTGGAAAAAAGCGAAATATCCCTAATCGGCGAAGCTGACTATACCGCACTTGAAAACGAAGACGCGGCGGCGCTTATCACTTCTTTGAGCGAGTTTAGAGAAATTGTAAAAAGCGCCGCGAGAAGATATGAGCCTTCAATGATAACAAGGCACATTGTTGACATGGCGCAAAAATTCAACAAATATTATTTTGAACACCGTATAATAGACAATGATAGCGCAGAAAAAAACCGCGCAAGACTAATGCTGGCGGCGGCTACAAAGCAAGTAATTAAAACAGGACTCAATTTAATTGGAATAGAGTCTCCAAATAAAATGTAAACTCATATAGCAAAAGATGAGATTTTTATTCTTTTACAGCAACGATTACATTGCGCCTTATTGTTGAATCCACAATATGCTGATATCCATAATATTCGGCTTCGTTCAAAACCTTCATTCCGCTTTGCTGAATTATTTCAGCAAGCTTTTCTTTTGGCGTGGTATGTTCGTTGAAGGAAAGAGCAATAGATCCGCCTTTTTTAAGCAACATTTCCCACGAAGGTAAAGCCTCGGCAAAAAGAGCTACTGGTTTACTGCTTTTTTCGTCTTTCTTTGAAGCTTTTTTGCTTGCCTGCTTTATCCCTCTGGGCAGGCTGCTCACAATTATATCTATCGCGTTTTTCTCTAAAAGTTTGTCAGCACTGCGGGTATCGGCTGCAAAGATTTTGAAAATACTTGTTTGCTTGGAATTAAAACTCTTTTTATCGGCTGAAAATTCCAAAGTATATGAATCGGATATTTTTCTTGACTTGATATCAAATATTTTATCAGTTTTGGTCGTATGCTTAAACTTAGCGGTTTGCATAAACTTGGCAGCGTAATGGCAGCTATCCATAAAATATTTGGAGCTTATTTCAACGCCGTACGCGTTAAGCCCCAGCATAAGAGCATCGTAAAGGGTCGTACTTTCTCCCGCTAACGGATCCAACAAAGTTTTTTGACCTTCGCTTTTTGTTCTGCACGCGCTTAAAGCCAAATTTATCAAAAGACGGGTAAAAAACTCATTCCCTTTTCCCTGATTGTTAAAAAGAGCTGGCATGTTTTGCAAGAAAATATAATTTGGGTTTGCTTCTTTAGGCCAAAAAGCTTCCTTCTTCATTTCAAACAGCGCATAAAAAGCCGAAGTTCTCGCTATTCGGGTAAAAACCGCGTTTGAAGGCTCCTGTTGGATTTTAAACGTTAAATAACTAATCCCGCCGATTTTCTCAAATGATATCTCCTCCGCGGATTCATCCATACCATTAAAAACTGCCTTGAGTTCATTTGTTATAACGCTTTGTGCGTCTTCTTTATAAATTCCAAGTGCCTGCTGTTGGCACATAATTGCGTATTTTTTCACTTATCCTGCCACCGAAAGAGATTTTACCACTAAGCTCGGGCTTCCTATGAAGGCCGAACCCGGAAGGCCAAATCTCAAATCACTGCCCACCAGTTCGATTTCGTTTAAAAGCGTATAGAAGTTGCCCGCTATAGTAATTTGCTCCACCGCACTGGTTTTTTTGCCGTTTTCAATTTTAAATCCTTTTGCCGAAAGCGAAAAATCACCGGAAACACCGTTAGCTCCCGAATGAAGCCCGGCAAGTTCCGTTATTATAAGTCCTTCCCCGATATATTCGCACAGCTCGTCAAATGATTTTTTTTCAGGTTTTATGTAGAAATTCGATCCGGATATCCCGATGCCGGATTTATATGAGCCTTTCGAGGCGTTCCCTGTAGATTTTACGCCATCCTTTTCGGCTGTTTTTAGGTTGTGAAGCAATGTTTTAAGCACGCCTTTTTCCACAACATTCTTTGTATAGGTTGCAACACCTTCGCTGTCAAACGAGCAAGTCGCAAAGCCGCCTTCCATCAATGGATCATCTATTATAGTCAGGCAATCAGACGCGATTTTTTCGCCTACCTTCCCTTTTAGCAGTGACAATTCTTTTTGAGTATTTTCAGCTGAAAATATATCAGAAAATACATCCAATAAATCTCCTGCGCATTCATTTTCAAAAAGCACCTTGTATTCTCCTGACGCGATTGGCCCAGCATCCAGCATTGAAACTGCTTTATCAACTGCCTCTTTGGCAATCTTATTAATGTCGAGCTTTGAAATATCCCTTTCCAACTGGAACTCTGCGCCATCGACCATTTTCTCGCCTTTTTTTGCAATTGGAGCAACATAACAAAAAATCAGATTATCTTTAAACGATAAATTAAGCCCCTTTGAATTTTTTATTCTTATCTCTCCGCTACCCGATTGCACAACCGTTGTGGCCACGCTCGAAATATCTTTATGGCCTTCTTTTGCGAGACTTTCAAGCTTTAATGCTGTTTCTATTTTTTCTTTTGCGTGTACTGCGTCAAGTTCTTCGTTATACGCTGAAACTTCGCTGTATTTTTCACTTCCCGCAAAAATAAACTGCTTGTCCTCGTTTTCTATTATCTGAGCATTTTGCAGTGATTTTCTTATAAGCATTTCAATAGATTCATCATCAAAAGCTTCTGTGTATGAATATCCCATTTTCCCATTATGCAGCCCTCTAAAAGATATGCCATAAGTTTTGTTCGCACTGTATTCGTCCACTTTTCCCTCAAAGACCTTTACCCTAAAAGATCTTCCGCCGGAATAATATATTTCAAAATCCTCGAAGTCTGATTTTTGGGCTTCTTCAAACAATTTATCTATAAATGAATCCAATTTCATATCAGCTTTCCTGCCTTCCGCCTACTGTTATTTCACTCACTCTTATAAGCGGCTGCCCGACATCAGCCGGAAGCGAGCCTGAAGACGATCCACACATTCCCTGTCCTGTTTTCATTTCTTTTCCCACCATATCAATGTTTTTTATAACGTCGGCTCCACGCCCTATCAAAGTGGCTCCCCTTACGGGTTTATCAATCTTACCGTTTTTAATTAGATACCCTTCTTGCACCATGAAGTTAAAATCCCCCGTAATAGGGTTCACAGAACCTCCACCCATCTGCGCGCAATACAAACCTTCATCGATTGACGAAATTATTTCCTTTTCGGTACTTTTCCCCGCGGCGATATATGTATTGCTCATTCTCGATGTGGGCGCATAGGCATACGACTGTCTTCTGCCGGAGCCAGTGGAAGGCATATTCATTCTCCGTCCGTTTAACTTATCTACCATATAGCTTTTCAAAATACCGTTTTCAATCAGAATATTTTTTCTGGACTTTTCCCCTTCATCATCAATATTATAAGACCCCCAGCCGTTTGGTATCGTCGCGTCATCCACGGCAGTCACCACGTCTGAAGCTATTTTTTGTCCCAACATATCACAAAACACAGACTGTCCCTTAGCGACTGATGTCGCCTCCAGCGAATGCCCACAAGCTTCGTGAAATATTACGCCGCCAAAACCGTTTTCAATCGCCACAGGCATTTTCCCTGCGGGGCAAAGATCCGCCTTAAGCATGGTGACCGCGCAGCGCGCAGCATCCGTTCCATAGCATCCAGGGTCAATCTCATCAAAAAATTCAAAGCCCGATTGTTTTCCGGGGCCTGTTGTGCCTGTTTGGTTTTCGGTTCCGTCCGATGCAACCGCTGTCGTATATAGTCTTATTCTCGTGCATTCGTCATGGGCAAAGCACCCTTCAGAATTTGCTATCTGAATTTTCTTGCGTTTTTCAAGATATGTCACCGAAACTTGGGAGATTAAGCTATTATATTCTTTTGCCGCCATATAGGCCTCTTTTACTTTATCAGCCTTTTCCTTAATCGGTACTTTTGATGGTGGAATAATTATAGAATTAATATTTTCAAATGTTCTGCTTTTTAAAACTATATCTATTCCCAAGGCGGATGCATCGCCAATCGCTGCCGCCGCTTTTCTTGCCGCCTCAACAAGCCCTTCTTGAGATGTGTCGTTGGTATACACATAAACGCTGTTTGTTCCCTTGAAAATCCTTATGCCAGCACCGTAATCACGCCCAGACAAAGCATTCTCCATTTTGCCTGCTATCATGTTAAGCGCAGTTGTTCTGCTGTCTTCAACAAATACTTCGGCAAAATCTCCGCCTGTCGAAAGCGCTGTTTCAAGTGCTACAAGCGCGTCATTTTTGCTAATTATCAATTTTTTTCCTCCGGTTTTTTTTTGCTATATTTTTCACGCTCTTCTTGGAGCTCTTTTATTTTTTTTTCAAATCCCTGATCGCTTGGGGTATAATAATTTTTCCCCTGCACGGAAATAGGTGCGTATATTTGATCCACATAATGTCCTTCATAATCGTGGGGATACTTATATCCCTCGCCGCTTCCCAGCCTGTCAGAGCCTTTGTAATGAGTGTCTCTCAAACTTACTGGCACCGGATCGTGCGTATCGTTTGCCGCGCCTTCAAATGCTTGGCCCATCGCCGAAACCACAGAGTTGGATTTGGGAGCTTCGCATATAAATATAATAGCCTGCGTGATGGAAAGACGCGCCTCCGGCAGCCCCACCATTTCAAGCGCATGCCCTGCCGCCACTGCCTGGATCATTGCCTGGGGGCTTGCAAGCCCCACATCTTCGGAGGCGTGGGCTATAATGCGCCTTATGATTATCCTCGGATCAACTCCCGCGTGAATCATTCTCGCAAACCATGCGAGCGCCGCTGTGGAGTCGCTTCCACGAAGAGATTTGCAAAACGCGGAAAGCATATCATAAAAATAACTCTCATCGCAGTTTAGCACACGCTTTTGAATCGAATCTTCAGCGACAATGATGTCTATATGAACTTCACCTTTTTTATCGGGGGTAGTAGTAAGCGCGGCAAGCTCCAAAGCATTTAATGCAGAGCGTACATCTCCGTTAGCCACATCCGCCCAATGGTCAATGGCTTCATCATCTATATTAAGATTTATGTTGCCAAGCCCTTTTTCTTTATCGTCCCTGGCCCTTAAAACTGAGGTTTTTATATCTTCTTTGCTAAGCTTATAAAACTCAAAAAGCCTGCAGCGTGAAACTATGGCGGGTGTCATGGCTATCATCGGATTTTCAGTAGTCGAACCGATAAAGCGTATAATGCCTTTTTCTATGGCCGGCAAAATTGAGTCCGACTGTGATTTTGACCATCTGTGGCATTCGTCCAAAAGAAGATATGTGCTTTTGCCATACATCTTCAGCCTGTCCTCGGCTTCCTTTATTACTTTGCGCACATCGGCCACCCCGCTCGTCACCGCGTTAAGCTTTATAAAGGCCGAATCCGTTGTTTCGGCAATTATGTGCGCGAGAGTTGTTTTTCCGCATCCCGGAGGTCCATAAAAAATTGAGCTTGTAAGCATATCAGCTTCAATAGCTCGCCTAAGAAGCTTCCCTTTTCCAACAATATGTTCCTGCCCCAAAAAATCATCCAGACGATCCGGACGCATTCTGTCTGCAAGAGGTGCTTTCTTGTTAAGATTTTGGGTAAACAAATCCGTCATGACATATATTATATCCATATTGTGCGTAATGTAAAATCCATTTGGTAATTAGTTAAACAAAGTTAACAGAACTTATTTCTTGCATCCGCAATAATTATCCCTTATAAATAAAAAATCGCCGATATTACTTATCACTGATAAATATCCGGCGATTATTTTTTTTAATATGTGTTAAATTGCGGCTCACTTGTCTTCATTATGAAATTTTGAGCATTCCGCACTATACGGGCACCCCATACAGGTCGCGCATTTTGTGCCTTTCCTTTTTTCTTTTATAAGCTTAATTACCACCAATGTTAAAATTGCAGTGATAACAGCTATCACAATACCGTCTGCAAATGTCATTTATGCCACCTTCTTTAATTTCTGATTTCCAGACTTTTCCCCGTCTCTTCGCATCAAATATGCAATCACTGAGATGAAAGCCACCACAGCCATAAGCCCTCCAAAAAATCCGGAGCCAAATGTTCCTACAGTTATCAATGTTCCCAATTGATAAACTATAAAAGCTAGAACGTATCCCATTCCCAGCTGGAAAGATATCGCTCCCCAAAACCATTTGCGAGATTCAAGCTCCAAGTTCATCGCGCCGATTGCAGCAAAGCACGGCGGTGTAAAGAGGTTAAACACCAAATACGACAGTGCCGCAACAGCGCTTATCCCAAAAACCGCTCCAACTTGTTCGCCTCCGCCTACCAGAGCCAATTTGTCTACATCAATGAAATTGGTTATGGAGAAAGTGACCGCCAGAGTGCCAACAACATTTTCTTTTGCAATAAAACCCGTAATGGCCGCCGCCGCAAATTGCCATATGCCAAATCCCAGAGGGACAAATACCACAGCAAGCGGTGATGCCAATACCGCCAATATACTGGTTTGAGGTGCAGTTTCGCTAATCACCTGAAACTGCCAATTGAAAGTTTGAAGCAACTGAACAGCCGCGTTACAAATCAAAATAATCGTACCGGCTTTTATAATAAAAGCTTTCGCGCGGCTAAACATTGATATCGCGGCTCTTTTAAAGCTGGGCCAGCGGTACTCGGGAAGCTCCATTATAAAATATGATTTTGATTTATCACCAGTGATTTTCTTAATAATAAGACCACCGGCAACAATCACTATTATCGCCATAAAATACATGGCAGTGCCAACCCACGCCTGTCCTGCAAAAAACACTCCCGCAAAAAGTGCGATAATCGGCAGCTTTGCTCCACAAGGCATAAATGGTGTAAGCATCGCCGTCGTTCTTCTTTGGCGCACATCTTTTATGGTTCTTGTTGCCATAATGCCCGGAATAGCGCATCCTGTGCCCACAATCATTGGAATAATCGATTTGCCGGATAAACCTATTCTTTTAAAGAAGCGATCCATCACAACTGCCACCCGTGCCATATATCCGCTATCTTCAAGCAATGCAAGGCAGAAAAACAAAACCATTATAAGAGGCAAAAACCCAACCACTGCTCCGACCCCGCCTATAATTCCGTCTAAAAGCAAGGAGCTTAATACAGGATTCACATTCTCTCCGACCAACCCTTGAATCAAGCCGTAGAACGCGTCAATCCACCCAACAAGTATGTCAGCCAGCCAAGGCCCGAGCCACGATTGCGATATTGAAAACACTAAAAAAATAACAGCGACAAAAATGGGTATACCAAGCCACTTATTCGCCAAAATTCTATCAATCTTATCTTGCTTTGTTTGCACAGCTGAATCAATCTTTCTTTTCTGGGCGCGTTCAACAACGCTTTTTATGAACAAAAATCTTTTTTCATCCGCTTTTTTATCATCCATAATCGCCTGAGTGTTTTTTAAGCCTTTTATCTTCGGCGGCTCTTGCCTTCTGCCGGATTTGTTCGCATTTACAACAGCCTCAATCAAGTGAACCAGCCCGTTGTGTGAAGATTTTGCGGCAATCGTCTCCACCACATAGCATTTAAGTTCCTCCGACAAAACAGCCGTGCTTATAATCGTTCCCTTTTTTCTTGTAAGATCAGATTTGTTAAGCGCCACAACAACAGGTATTCCAATCTCCAAAAGCTGTGTTGTTAAAAAAAGGCTTCTGCTTAAATTTGTGGAATCGACAATGTTTATAATTACGTTTGGACTTTCATTTAGAATAAAATCTTTTGCAATGGATTCTTCGGATGTATAAGGCGACAGCGAATAAGCCCCCGGCAAATCAACGACAGTCATCTTCTCTTCGCCTGGATTTATGCTTTGTTTTATTTTGCCTTCCTTCTTTTCAACAGTGACCCCGGGCCAATTTCCCACATGCTCGATTTTTCCGGTTATCGCATTAAAAAGTGTGGTTTTTCCGCTGTTCGGATTCCCTGCTAAAGCGATTTTCATATTATTCTCCTTAAAAATATTAGCATTCGCTAACTTTCGTGTTAAAAAAACTCACTAAATTTTTATTCATTATCAACCCAATATATTTAAACCAAAATCGCATTGGCCAACTCCTCATCGATACTATATCTGGCGTCCTTAATGTTAACTATATAGTTTGACTCCAATTTTGAGATAATAGTCACCTTTTCTCCGGGATAGCACCCCAAAGTAAAAAGAAACTTTCTCATATCTTCCGTGTTTGCAGCAATCTCGCTCACTGTATATATTGTATTAAGATTTCCTTCTGATAAAGCCATGTTTACACCTCCCAAAGTTAGCTTCCGCTAACATTGGTTAAATATTATCATTTAAACTTTAGTTTGTCAACAGATATGCGAAAGAATTCTCACATGTTTTAAATTCTAATTTTGCGCTTGATAATTTTATGGATTTTGGTATGATATAATACCTTAAAGAGGAAATTATGGATAAGAAAAATCTTATGACGATTTACGGAACGGACATTGAAAAAATGTCTTATAAGTTATGTGAAAACATAAGCTTATCCTCCCTTATATCACAGGACGCAAGTATTGGGCTTAAGCCCAATTATGTAGTATCGCGCCCAGCCTCGGAGGGTGCCACAACTCACCCGGAAGTTTTAGAAGGAATTATTCGGTATCTGAACGACAGCGGATTTTACGATATCACCATCATGGAAAGCTCTTGGGTCGGTGATTCTACAAAGCGAGCCTTCAAAGCATGTGGAGCCGAAAAGCTAAGGGATAAATATAAGGTTAAACTTTTAGATTTAAAAAGTGATTCAGTAATCACGGTTGATGGTGTGAAAATTTGCAAAAGTGCTTTGGACAGCGAATTTATAATCAATCTCCCGGTGCTGAAAGGGCACTGTCAAACCCGTATGACATGTGCATTAAAAAATATGAAGGGATGCATCCCTGATAGAGAAAAACGCTCATTCCATGCACAGGGTTTGTTTGAGCCTATTGGACACCTCGGAGCCTTACTTAAGCCTCATTTAACAATTGTTGATGGAATATGCGGCGATCTTTCTTTCGAGGAAGGCGGAAATCCGGTGCAAATGGACAGATTGATTGCTGGGTTTGACAGTGTGCTCGTCGACAGCTATATTTGCCAACTTATGGGGTTGAAAGTAAGCGATGTTCCATATATAAAAATCGCGGAAAAATACGGCGCGGGAAGCTCGGATATAAAAGAAGATACGGTAATTGAACTTAATTCCCCAAAAGAGGCGAAGGCTTTTCAAATGGAAAACAAGGCAAAAGGCTTCCGGAAATATATAAACGAAGACAAAGCTTGCTCTGCATGCTATGGTTCTTTGGTATTCGCCTTGAATAATCTGGACAAGTCCACACTTGGCAGATTGAAAAACAAAATAAATATCGGCCAAGGTTTTATCGAAAAAAAAGCAAAAGGCTTGGGTGTAGGAAACTGCTGCTCGGAATGCGAAGATTATGTAAAAGGCTGTCCTCCAAAAGCTGAGAAAATAATTAAAAAAATAGAGGAATTACTATGAAAAAAGTATTTAGCGCGAGATTTATAACATATGCGGCAATAATTGCTTCAGTATATACAGTTTTAACCTTACTTCCAATGATATTTGGAATAGGTATGATTTCATTTGGGCAGATACAGATTAGGTTTTCTGAGGCTCTTACTATTTTACCTGCATTTACCCCCGCGGCAATCCCAGGGCTATTTATAGGTTGTGTTATTTCAAACTTTGTTGGGGTTACCATGGGACTAGGTGCCGGAGTACTTGATATAATATTTGGTTCACTCGCTACACTTATAGCTGCTTACCTATCGTATTTACTAAGAAATAAGAAATGGCTAGTTCCTCTACCACCTGTGATTATTAATGCTGTTGTAATTGGCGCCCTCCTTAGTTATGTATATGAATTACCGCTTTTGGCCATTATGATGTGGGTAGGGCTTGGTCAAATAGGCGCGTGCTATATTATAGGAATGCCACTCCATTTCCTTTTGGATAAACACAAAAATACTATTTTCAAAAAATAGGAAATGATAGTATAATACCTATAATATAAAAGCTATGTATTGAGGTAGCATATTGCTTAGCAACAAATCAGCCAAAATATTTATCATCATCGGCGCGACAGTGATTGCGCTGATATTTGCAGCGTGGCAGATATTATGGTTTTTGGGCTGGTCGGACAGCAATACAATAGCATATGGTATTAAAATCAGTGGATGTGATGTCGGCGGGTACGAATTTGAAGCGGCAAAGCAAAAACTTTACACATGTTTTCAAAATGACATAAACGAGAAAGTCATAGTTATTTCTTATGACGATATCTCCAGCACGCTAAATGAATCCATTTTCACCGAATATGAATTTGACCAAGTTCTTGAAAAATCGGTTTCGGTTGCCCGCTCGGGCAATGCTACAGCGGATTATTTAGCTTTGGTCAAGTCAAAGCTTTTTGGCATTTCATTGGATGCGAAGATAATGTTTAATGAGACCGCGCTTGAAAGCAAATTAAACAATGCATCACAAGCATATTTCATTGAGGCGCATAACGCTTATATTGTATCTTTTGATCCGGTCGCGCCCCAAGGTCAAAGGCTTTCTATTGTATCGCAGATAAAGGGACAAGAGCTGGATATTTTAAAAACTGCAGAAAGCGTAAAAGACGCTGTAATCTCTGGACAAAACAAAGCGTTTGCATATGTTGCCGAAACGGATGCGGATATAACAGATGAAATCTTGTTTAAACTGGATTCAGTTCCCGTTAGAAGTGAATATACGATTATTCCTATTTCGCCAGAATATGAAGCCGCCCTATATCAGGCTATAGGCTCAGGACGATATGAGATACTTCTTCCAGGGCAAGAGATTCGTATAATAGAATATATGGACGCGGAAGAATATATCTATTTTGAAATGCCAGATGGCGGAACTGGCAGCAACTATGAGAAAATTTTAACCCAACTTTTACCGACACAGATATATATTGCCTCGGTACTATCAGAGATTGATGTCACTGAGAGAAAGATGTACGACTTAACCGCCAAAAGTTTGCCTGCGGGCACTTCTTGCATCACAAACCAATATAATGACATGAGGATAAGAAACTCACATCCTTTTCCGATAATTATCCGTGTCGGATATGAAAAGCAAGGCTATATTGGGCAAATATACTGTGAAATCTACAGACCCGAGATGGAACACAAGACACTTTTAAGATCTGTAATAAACGAAAAAGAAAATAAAACTTTGATTGACATAACAAGGGTATATGTCGATAATATAGGAAACACAGTCGATTCTGTTGTTGTGGACACCGTTGAGGTAGGTAACAACAAAAGCGGCAGTTAAATCACAAATTTTCAAGGAGGGCTAAATTATGACAATGTTAAAAGATGAAATTCTCGAAATTTTACGCGAAGATTCAAGGACTTCACCAGCCGAAATGGCACTTATGCTTCAAAAAAGCGAGGGCGAAGTTTTGGCCGCAATAGCCGAACTTGAAGATGATAAAGTAATAGTAAAATATGATACAAAAATCAACTGGGATAAAACCGATGACCAACGAGTGGAATCTTTAATCGAAGTAAAGGTTACACCTCAACGTGACCGCGGCTTTGAAGAGATCGCTCGACGTATATACAGGTTTGACGAAGTCAAGTCCGTCTACCTTATGAGTGGTGGATACGATCTAATGGTGCTAATAGAAGGTAAGAGCTTAAAGCAGGTAGCCTTTTTTGTGGCAAAAAGTCTTTCTACAATTGAAGGTGTTTTGTCCACAGCTACGCATTTTGTTTTAAAGAAGTATAAAGACGATGGCGTTATCTTGGATGAAGAGCCTGACGAAAGGCTGATATTCACACCATGAATGTAAAAGAATTTATAAATCCAAGGGTATCTGAGATACCTCCTTCAGGCATACGCAAATTTTTTGATATATTAGGACAAATGGAAGGGGCGATATCACTCGGTGTTGGCGAACCTGACTTTGTAACCCCCTGGAACATACGCGAAGCTGCTATATATTCTTTGGAGCAAGGAGATACACACTATACATCAAACCGTGGTCTTCCTGAACTATGTAATGTAGTTTCAGTATATATGGAAAATAGATTTAATCTTAAATATTCACCTAAAGATGAAATTATGATTACAGTCGGTGCTTCCGAAGGTATTGACCTTGCCATGCGTGCATTAATTAGACCGGGAGACGAAGTACTGATTCCTGAACCATCATATGTAAGCTACAGTCCTTGCGTACTTCTATCCGGCGGAGTAGCTGTGGGCATAAAGACTTCTCAGGAAGTAAAGTTTAAACTAACCGCTGAAGCAGTTGAAGAAGCTATATCTCCAAAAACACGTGCAATAATACTTCCCTATCCCAATAATCCAACAGGTGGGATAATGACGAAGGAAGATTTAGAACCAGTAGTGGAAGTACTAAAAAAGTACGATATCATTGTGATCTCCGACGAAATATATGCAGAACTTACCTACACAGATAAGAGGCACGTTTCAATTGCTGAGTTTCCAGAGATGTATGAACGCACCATCGTGCTAAACGGCTTTTCAAAAGCCTTTGCGATGACCGGTTGGAGAATGGGTTTTGCTTGCGGAAACAGTGATTTGATTTCCGCGATGCTTAAGATACATCAATACACTATGCTTTGTGCTCCAATAATGTCTCAAAGAGGCTCTATAGAGGGGCTTAGATATGGGCTATTAAATAACTTTCCGTCAGTAGAAAAAATGAAAAGAGCCTATAACAGAAGACGCCGAATGATAGTAACCAGAATACGAGAAATTGGTCTGGAATGCTTTGAACCTGAAGGCGCGTTTTACATTTTTCCTTCCATAAAAAGCACAGGTCTTTCCAGTATGGATTTCTGTGAGAGGCTTATAGAAGAAGAAAAAGTTGCAGTAGTCCCCGGAACCGCCTTTGGCACTTCGGGAGAAGGCCACATTCGCTGTTCTTACGCTTACAGCATAGAAAATATTAAAGCCGCTTTAGAACGCATAGAAAGATTTGTGAAAAAACTAAAATAGCCTATGGAAAATATGGAACAACCAAAAAAGCCTTTTATAATAAGCAGAAAAAAACCTGTGGTAACTTATACGTTTATCGGAATCTGCGTTTTCATATTCATATCCGATTTTTTATTGAGCCTATATTTTGCGTGGAAATACAACATAAATATTGAACTCTTAAAACTCTACGGAATGAAAAACAATGAACTTATCGCCCAAGGACAAATTTGGAGGATCGTAACCGCCATTTTCTTGCACGGCAATTTTACCCATATCGCATTTAATATGTTTGCTTTATATGTTTGGGGAAGGCACATTGAGGTGCTCTACGGAAGATGGCGCTTTGCGGCAATATTTTTACTGGCAGGCATAATGTCGACAACCGCAAGCTTCGCATTCACAGCGGCAAATTCTTTGGGAGCTTCGGGAGCTATATACGGAATATTCGGTGCTCTTTTACATTTCAGGCAATATGATAAAACTCTTTTTAACAAAATATTTGGTGTGCAGCTGTTTATCTTCCTGGGTATTTCCCTGTTTCTTGGTTTTACCATGCCCTATGTTGACAATGTGGGACACATAGGCGGGCTGGTGGGAGGATATCTGGCCGCCAGAGCTGTGGGCCTTCTTTCTCAAGCATTTGACAAAAAAAGAAATATCATCATTTGCTATCTTGCATATTTTATAATCTTAATCGGCTTAGCTTTAATCGGTCTATTGAAATAATCATTTTTCTGTACCGTTTTTGGTGTATAATAATCACTTTTCTCTGATTTCATACTGATTTAGTCGACTTTATTAAAAAAAACTCAACATCTTGTTCATTTTTTGTTGACTGTCCACAATATATAGTGATACAATTGATTTGCTAGCCAAATTTGGGAGCATATTTTATTGAGGGTTTGGTCATTTAGGGAGGGTGAGGTTGATAATGTTTAAAGTTAACAAAAGGGATGGAAGTATAGTAGATTTCGATATAAAGCTTATAAGAACTGCGATATCTAAAGCGTTTGACGCAACCGAAAGGGTGTGGACTGAGGATATCTTGGACATTTTGGCATTGAGAGTTACAAGCAATTTCCAGCCTAAAATCAAAAATAACGCAATAGATGTGGAAGATGTTCAAGATTCGGTTGAACAAATCTTGGAAGATGCGGGCTATTATGATGTCGCAAAAGCGTATATTTTATATAGAAAACAGCGAGAAAAAATCCGCAACATGAAATCCACCATATTGGATTACAAGGCACTTGTGAACAGCTATGTGCGTGATGAAGACTGGCGGGTAAAAGAGAATTCCACAGTATCTTATTCTTTGGGTGGATTGATACTGCACAATTCCGGTGCAATCACCGCGAATTATTGGCTCAGCGAAGTTTATGACGAAGAGATAGCAACCGCGCATAAATCTGCGTCTATTCATATACATGATTTATCAATGCTGTCGGGATATTGCGCAGGCTGGTCAATAAAGCAGCTTGTCTGCAACGGTTTGGCTGGCATTCCAGGTAAGATTGCTTCTTCTCCTTCACTGCATCTTTCAACGCTTTGCAACCAAATGGTAAACTTTCTGGGCATACTGCAAAACGAATGGGCCGGAGCTCAGGCATTTTCAAGCTTTGATACCTACCTTGCACCATATGTCAAAGTTGATAATTTAAGTTACAAAGAAGTAAAGCAATGCGTACAGTCTTTCATTTACGGGGTGAATACTCCCAGCCGTTGGGGCTGCCAAGCACCATTTACCAATGTAACCATGGACTGGACTGTTCCCGACGATTTGAAAAGCGAGCCTGCAATAGTAGGCGGTGAAGAGCTTGATTTCACATACGGCGAGTGCAAGCTTGAAATGGATATGATCAACAAAGCGTTTATCGAAATTATGGTAGAAGGCGACGCAAATGGCCGCGGCTTCCAATATCCCATACCCACATATTCAATAACACGCGACTTTGATTGGTCGGAAACCGAAAACAATCAACTTCTATTTGAAATGACAAGCAAATACGGAACACCTTATTTTTCGAATTACGTAAACAGTGAGTTAAATCCTTCGGATGTTCGCTCCATGTGCTGTAGACTGCGTCTTGATCTTCGTGAACTGCGCCGCAAAACGGGCGGGTTCTTTGGTTCGGGTGAAAATACGGGATCTGTTGGCGTGGTAACCATTAACATGCCCCGAATCGCTTATCTTTCCAAAGATGAAAAAGAGTTTAAAGAGCGCCTTGCAAAAATGATGGATGTAGCCGCACGCTCATTGGATGTGAAACGTAAAATTTTGGGCCGTTTGCTTGAGCAGGATTTGTTCCCGTATACTAAGGAATATTTGGGCTCTTTTGAAAGTCATTTTTCAACCATTGGCATTGTTGGTATGAATGAAGCGTGCCTTAATGCAAATTGGATAGGTGCTAATATGACCAGTAAAAAGGCGCAGGAGTTCACAAAGGAAATAATGAATTTTATGCGCGACAAATTGGTTGAATGCCAGGGCGAATATAATGCATTATTCAATTTGGAAGCGACTCCGGCTGAATCAACATCTTACCGCTTAGCAAAGCATGACAGGGAGACGTATCCTGACATTATATGTGCAGGTGGCGAAGGTGACATCCCCTATTACACAAACAGCTCGCATCTCCCGGTTGACTTTACCGACGATATGTTTGAAGCTCTTGAAATACAAGATGACATACAGTCCAAATATACCGGCGGAACAGTGTTTCACGCTTTCCTTGGAGAAAAAATTGATGATTGGCGCTCTACTGCAAAGCTTGTCAAAAAAATCGCGGACAATTACACGCTTCCATACTATACAATATCGCCTACTTATTCCATATGTTCTTCCCATGGATATATCCAGGGTGAGGTTTACTCCTGCCCGGAATGCGGCATAGCCACTGAAGTATACTCCAGAATAACAGGGTATTATC
The DNA here is from genome assembly GCA_963675575.1 of Christensenellaceae bacterium. Classification (GTDB taxonomy): domain Bacteria; phylum Bacillota; class Clostridia; order Christensenellales; family UMGS416; genus JAGLOK01. The sequence continues at coordinate 290,419 of OY776378.1, read as the reverse complement.
GCCCCGTGAAAAATTGGAACGCGGGAAAATCACAAGAGTTTAAAGACCGCAAGGAATACATTCACGGCCGTATGTCGTTCACGAATCCTAAAGACATAATCGTGGAGCCTATTGTTGCGACCGTCGATAATGCCAAAGTGTCATCTGACATCGAGCACATAATACTGTTCACAGCTCCCGGCTGTTCAAAATGCGCAGTTGCCAAAAGGCTTCTTAAAGACAAAGAAAATCTTGACATAATAAACGTAAGGCAGGATTTATCTCAGACTGAGAAATATAATATTCAAGCCATTCCAGCGGTTGTTATTGAAAACGGCAAGGAAACGATTGTGTTACGAGATCTGGAAAGCATTCGGCAAATGGTTAATTAATTGTTCTAACATTTAAGTATTAAAGCCGCCCATTTTTGGGCGGCTTTTTATATGTAACCCAGTACTTTTACAATCCATTATACTTTTTTACTCATTTATTTAATTGTACACAGCAAAATTAATCGCAAAAAATGTAACGAATCAAATATTTATGTGATATTTTGATAATATGAACTTTATTTCGTTTTGTTGATAATGATAAAACAGATATGATATAATATGCAAACCATGGATGTCGGAGGAAATGCTTAAATATGCTTTACACTGAAAACGATTATATTGAAATAAATAAATTAAGGAAAAACTTCTGGCTTAAGATTTTCACTATAACCATAGCATATATTGCATCGGTTGTTATATGCTCAATCGCAAGAATTGAGATTCCCGGATATTTGGCATCTGTTTTATGGGCAATTGCGGTAGTATATTTGTGGGGCATGCAAGGCTCCAAGACCAGAAAGTATTATCTCTTTTTAAAAGATATCAAACAGGGTTTGGAAAAAACGGTGACCGGTTCGGTAGAAAGCGTGAGCGATAGTATCACCAGCCGGGATCTCGTAGATTTTTATACAGTAATATTTAATGATGACGATGCCAATCCTACATCACCTTCTCGAAAACTGTATTTTGACGTTTCAAAAGGTATTCCGAATTTTATCAATGGCGAAAGGCTTAAAATCACTTTATTTGGCAATAACATAAAAGGTTTTGAAAAAATATAGATATACACAAATAGATAGATAAACAATAAATATAAGAGGAAGTAGAGGCAATTTAAAATGGCTGATAAAATTCTCAAAGACAGAAATTTATTAAGCGATCAATTCAAGTGGAATTTAGAAGACATCTACCAATCAGACGGTGATTGGGAAAAAGAATTTCTTAACGCAAAAGAAGAATTAGACAACGCATCCGGGATTAAAGGCACTTTGAGTGCCAACGGAAAAACCCTTTTCAACGCACTTGAACAGATTTACAATGTGCAGCTTAAGGTTGAGCGGCTTTTTGTGTATGCAAAAATGAGACTTGATGAAGATAATAATAACTCGAATTATCAAGGACTTGCCGACCGAGCAACTTCATTATTGGTGGAAGCGGAAAGCGTGTTGTCATTTGTTGAGCCGGAAATTTTAAAAATCAGCGATGATAAAATGAAAGAATTTTTCAAAGAATTTGAAATGCTTTCAAAATATCATCATATGATTGAAGTTATTCTTCACAAAAAAGAGCACATATTGCCGGATGAGCTTGAAAAGCTTATTGCTATGTCAGGCGAAATGGCGTCCGCCCCGCGCAACATTTTTACAATGCTGAATAATGCCGATATGAAATTCCCATCAATAAAAGACGACAGCGGCAATGATGTGCAGTTAACGCACGGAAACTACATCCCAAACATGGAAAGCACAAACAGACAGGTCAGGGAGGCAGCCTTTTGTGCTCTTTACGAAACTTATAAATCATATGAAAACACAATAGCTTCCACGCTTTCTTCCAGCATAAAAACGGATGTATTTTTCGCAAAGGCAAGAAAGTATGAAAGCGCGCTTCACGCAGGCCTTCATTCGGACAACGTTTCAACAGCTGTTTATAAAAATCTGATTTCAGCAATCCATAACGAATTGCCTTCCATGTATAAATACATGGAAATCAAGAAGAAAAAACTTGGGTTAGATAAGCTTCATATGTACGATTTATATACCCCTATTTTTCAAGCAGATGGAATGAATGTCACCTATGAACAATCAAAAGACATGGTACTTAGTGCTCTTAGTCCGCTGGGAACTGAATATACCAATGCATTAAAGCAAGGACTTGATTCGGGGCGATGGATTGACGTTTATGAAAACAGAGGTAAAAGATCAGGGGCCTACTCTTGGGGCGTATGGGGAACTCATCCTTATGTTTTGCTAAATTGGAATGACACAATTAACAATGCCTTTACCCTAGCACACGAGCTGGGTCATGCGATGCACAGTCATTTCTCCGACACAACGCAAACTTATGTTGATGCTCAATATCCGATATTGCTGGCCGAGGTCGCATCCACATGCAATGAAGCAATCTTTATGCAGTATATGCTGAAAAACACAGATGATAAAGACCAAAAACTATTTTTACTAAATTATTTTTTGGAACAGTTCAGGACTACAATGTTCAGGCAGGTAATGTTTGCCGAGTTTGAAATGATAATCCATGAAATGTATGAAAACGGACAGGCTCTCACCGCTCAATCGCTCAAAGCCGAATACAGAAAACTAAATGAGCTTTATTACGGTAAAGACATGGAAATAGACGAACTTATCGATATGGAATGGGCAAGAATTCCCCATTTTTACAATGCATTCTACGTTTATAAGTATGCCACAGGATTTGCATCCGCCATTGCTCTTTCAAACATGGTTCTTGCCGGCGGCAAAGCCGAACAAGAGCGCTATATTAACCTCTTAAAATTAGGCGGCAGCAATTTCCCACTAGTTCTTTTAAAAGAAGCAGGCGTTGACTTAACACAGCCTGACACAGTTGCCGGTGCACTTAAAACATTCTCATCGCTGGTCACGGAAATGGAGAAAAATTTATGAGTGCTTTAAAAGTGGATACGCAAAATATAAATATCCAAGCAAATAAAATCGCTGATTTTATGATTGACAATAAGCATTATGATCAATACAACAATGAGGTAATTGAAAAAATTACTTTTGAAGTTATCGATAAGTTAACTGAATCATTTGACTTAAATATAAATGCAAATGAAGTAATTTTCGATGATGAGGAATTGTTTGACGCAACCTATGATTACATGCTTAAAAAGCTTAATGAAGTTTTTTCAACCGCTGACATCGCATATATAGTAAATGATGTGTTTATGCAGCTTGAAGATGTCCTTTTTGACGAAGGTCTTATTGAATACACTAACTGATTTATTTCTGTTGCCTTAAAGCCTCGTATATCAATATAGAGCCGGCGACACCAACATTTAAAGAATCACAGCTTCCGAGCATGGGAATTTTTAAAAGCTCATGCTCTTTTTCATACCATTTTTCGTCAATACCATATCTTTCACATCCAAGCACAAAGCAAACATTGCCTTTCAATTCAACATCTGTGTGAATATCAGTGGCTCTAGTATCTGCGAGGAAAATTTTTATACCGTTTTTTTTCGCCCATTCCGCAATGTTATCAACGTTGTCCACCACAATATCCAGCTTGGCAAACGCTCCCCTGCTGGCGGCAAGCAAAGTAGTATTGTTAAGCCGGGTCTTCGGGTTGGTTATAATAACTGAATTAAGCCCCGCGCCGTCCGCAGTCCGCATTAATGTGCCCAAATTGCCTGGCAACTCCAAGGAATCCAAAACAATGTTTATTCCATAAGGCTTAATCTCATTTATCGTCTTAAACGGAAGCTCAATGAGCGCAGCAAGCCCATTGGAATTTTTTTTTGCTGCAATCAGCGCAAATGTTGCTTCGGACACCGCCAATGTTATATCCGCCTTTTTTGAAGCCTCAACTGCGCACTTTTGTGCTCTTTCGGTATAAATTTCGTCCGGACATATAATAAGATGTTTTATGTTAATATCTGAATCAATAACATTTTCAATGATTGATATACCGCTTATAACCGCCTGGTCCGCCTTGCATTTTCCTTTAGCGACATTACGAATATGCTTTATAGCTTCATTGCTTTTGGAAGCTTTCTTAATATTTGGAATAATTGATGCGATAATTTCGTATCTTTGCTCCGCGTTTAAATCACCAAGATTGGAAAATGACATACAATCCCCTTTAATACTTTCAAGATATTTGATATTATACACATATATCAAATAAAAAAACAGGAGTCGATTATGACAAAAATATTCGCTCACAGAGGATTTTCCTCTAAATATCCCGAAAATACAATGCCCGCTTTTGAGGCGGCGCTTGAAGCCGGCGCGCATGGAATCGAAATAGATGTCCAGTTTACATCGGACGGACAAATCGTAATCACCCACGACGAAATGCTTATCCGCACCACCGGGAAAGAAGGATATATCTTCTCATCATCATATGAAGAATTAAAAGAGCTTAATTTCAGCAATCCAATGCCGGATTATGCCCCCACTAAAATACCTCTTTTGTCAGAACTTCTTGATTTGCTGAAAAACAAAGACACGCTGCTGAATATTGAGCTTAAAAACTCCATTGTCGCATATGAAGGCCTGGAGCAGGCAGTTATAAACATGGCAAAGAAATATGACATGCAAAACAGGATAATACTATCTTCTTTTAATCATAATTCCATGATAAGAGCAAAAGAAATTGAACCTGAAATTCAAACAGCCCTGCTTTACAGCTGTGTGCTAAACGACGCGGCCGGATATGCGAAAAAATGCGCAGCCGACGCAATCCATCCTCTTTTTTGGACCATAAAAGAAGATTTGCTGATTTCCTGCTTTAAAAACAATATAAAAATAAGACCGTGGACTGTCGATATTCCTGAATATATTGAAAAAATGTATGAAGCAAAAGTGAATGCCATTATAACCAATTGCCCGGATATTGCCCTGTCTCTACTTTAGCAACCGCGCCTTTCTTATATAATAATTGTGCCATCTTTCAATAAGATCTTCATTCGCTGATGTATCGCCTATGTTTTCAAAAACGGCATAGTCTATTTTACCTTTTATTTTTTCCTCCAAAATTTCTATTTTCGAATTATATATTCTCCTAAGTTGGGATAATATATGCTTGGAAATAATTTCGTATTCAGATATTATTTCAGAAAAAAATTCCTTTTCAACAAAAGAAATAAACTCAGTCATCGGCGTTTTCGGCATCTCAACAGAAAAAAATTCAGAAACCGAATCGTTAAAGGTCGGTTTTACTTCTAAATCCCTAAGGTAAAAAAGCAAAATATCGAGGTGTGTTTGCTTCTTTACATATTTGTCGATTTGAATCTCTTTTTCTCCGTTTTTTTCAAAATCAATGTGCAAGCGCCCTTCAGGAGTATACAAAGTAGTTCTTAAAAATTCTTTGTCCACTATACTATGCATGCTTTTAAAAAAGGCACAGTTGGGGTGTTCCAATCTTATAAACTCACTGGATTTTGCGATTTTAACTTCTCCGTTTATAAATTTATCTATAAATTCTTTGGAAATTTCTCCTCGGTCGGGTCTTACAATAATTTTGTTACCTGCATTTATCATGTCCATATATTAAGCAACTTTCTTTTTTATCTTTATCAGCTATACCATTCTAACATAATTTGTGTGTTTTTCATCAGTGTTTACAATATTTTATGCCATAAGACTCAATTGTTTAGCTTTTGTTATTGTTTTTTTAACTAAAATGAAATATAATTGTAACAGCTTATTTGATTTTAGCCGTTACAAATTTTTAACAAAAAGTTTATTTGCTCAAAATCAAAAGAAGCGTTATATTACGATATGGTTGTTATTACAAATATAGCTTATTATTTAAATGTATTGGGAGTTAAATAGCTTTGGCACAAAGATATACGAGAAACAGAAGGCAAAACGAAAAAGATACTGTTTCCATACGAAAAAATATCCAGCCCGAAAGGGCACCTACAAATAGATCAAGCGGTATAAGAAGGCCAAGATTTAATATACTGCTTTTTGCGGTATTAATTATTGTGCTTTATTTGATACTTGAGCCAATGATAAACCGAGCTCCCGAAGAATCTCAAATGGTAATTCAAAACGGAGATTCCGCCCAAGTTGTGGAAAACTTCCCAATTATCTCGGAAGTAATGAGTTCAAACAGAAACGCTTTGGCTGCAGAGGATGGGAAATATTACGATTGGATAGAAATTTATAATCCAACTCAGAATGCAATCAATCTGAATGGTTTTGCACTATCTGATGACATAAACGAACCCTCAAAATTTGTTATGTCCGCATATATCTTGGAGCCCGGTGAGTTTGCAGTGTTTTTCGCTTCTGGAGGAGCGTTGGACAATAATAACCATGCCGGATTTGGAATAAGCTCAGAAGGGGAAACTATATACCTCTCCGATCCTTACGCTAATATAAAAGATCAGGTATATGTTGACCATATGTCCCCTAACTTTTCCTATCAGAGAAATCTTGCAGATCCTTCTTTATGGTCAGTTACAGAAAAATTCTCTCCAGGATTTTTTAATGATGACGGAGGCTATCAGGAATATTTGAATACTCTTAGAGTATTTGATTCTACAATAAAAATAAATGAAGTAATGTCTTCAAACCTTATTACGCTTGCCGATGAAGACGGAGATTATTCAGACTGGGCTGAAATTACAAATACAGGTGCCGAGCCGGTTGATATTAGCGGCTACGCTCTTTCCGACAATGAAAGTACTCCCAGAGAGTGGCTTTTCCCTGAGGGCACAGTTTTAAACCCTGGAGAATACATTGTTGTGTTTCTGTCCGGAAAGGATAAGGTTGGCAAAGACGGGCAGCTGCACGCAGGCTTTAGGCTAAACTCGATGAAAGACACACTGCTGTGCTCCAACATGCAGGGAAAAATAATTGATATTTGGGATATTATTGAGCCCGGAGACGATGTGTCTATCGAAATAGATCCCTCGTCAGGCGATGCGAAATATACATCGCATCCTACACCGGGATACGCAAACACCGAAGATGGCTACAATCAATTCCAGCAAGATCGCTCTACAACCCAAAATTCCGGATTGATTCTTTCTGAGATAATGTTGGGAAACGAAAGCACACTTACAGATAACTTTGATCTTAATCCTGATTGGATTGAGATTTATAATAGTACTGAAGAAAGAATTATGCTTGGAGGCTACGGGTTATCCGACAGCGCCTCTCAGCTTGGTAAATGGAAATTTCCCGAAAATTCGTATATAGATCCCGGAGAGTACAAAGTGATATATGCCTCGGGAGTGGATACCCCGGCGGATTCAACGGCCATCTCCTTACATACAAATTTCAGCTTAGATCTAACGGGGGAACCCGTTATTTTCACAAATCCGAATAATGAAATCATCGATAAATGCGTCTTGACTTCCATGCCTTATGACGTTTCTTACGGAAGAACTTCTCAAAACGGTATATTTGAATACATGCTTTCCCCTTCCCCGGGCGAAGAGAACAGCGATGGCTACAGTGGTATTTCAGATAATCCTTACATACCTCTTCAAGGCGGCGTATATGCTGACCCTCAGGTTATATCGATAAGCGTGCCGGAAGGTAGCATTGTTAGGTATACTTTGGACTGCTCAGACCCCAACGATCGCGCGCAGGTATATGAAGGCCCTTTTCAGGTTGACAAAACAACAGTCGTTCGCGCCCGAGCATTTCAGGATGGAAAAATTGATTCGGGAATCACCACTCAGACCTATCTTATTGGTGTTGACCACGAGCTCCCTGTTGTCTCAATATCAACCGACCCAGATAATCTTTATTCCGACCACGCTGGAATTCTTGCTTTCGGAGACGACTATTCAAAAAAATATCCGTTCAAAGGATCTAATTTTTACGAAGAATGGGAGGTTCCCGCGCATTTCGAGATGTATGAAATAGACGGATCTCAAGTGTTGGATCAGGATTTTGGGTTTAGGGTTTTCGGCGCATATTCAAGAGCGGAAATCGCAAAAAACTTTGCGTTAATAGCTCGCAATAAATATGGAGAAGGAACTTTTGCTTACCCATTATTTCCGGACAGACCTTATCAGGAATATAAGTCAATAATCATAAGAAACGGGGCGTCCGAATGGTATGCCTCAAAAATTGTTGACTCTACCTTAACTTCTCTCGCTAGAGATACAACGGATTTGGATGTACAGGCATACTATCCGGTTGTGTTTTATCTTAACGGAGATTATTGGGGAGTATATTTTTTGCGCGAAAAAATAAACAAATATTACTTGCAGCAAAAATATGGCATGGATCCTGAGAATGTGGATATAATATACGGAAACGGAACCAGTTCCTCCAATGCCGTTACGGGAGACAACGAAAACTGGCTGGCGCTTCGCGAGTTTGTCAAAACTCATGATTTGTCGATTCAAGAAAATTATGATATCGTTAACTCTTGGATTGATACCCAAAACTATATGGACATGGTAATAAACGAAATTTATGTGGGCAATACAGACACAGGCAATATAAAATGTTATAGAGAAAAGGTTGAAGGTGCCAAATGGCGTTGGTTTTATTATGACGTGGATTGGTCTTTTGCAACTCCAAGTTCAAACAGTCTAGAAGGATATTTGAACCCAGAAGGACATGGCAATGGTGATGCCTTTGAAACATGGTTGATACTCGGTCTTTTGGAAAACAAGGGATTTAAACAGGATTTTATTGAAAGATTCGCGTATCATGTTAATGTAACATACGACCCAGACAGGGTTCTGGACCGGATTGACCAGATTGTGGGCCAGATAGACCATGACATGCAGACAGACAGAGCAACCTGGAACGAGAAGGTTAAGGCCGCTCCAGCATGGTATTTGAGCGCAATTGGCGGTCGTTCCATGAGCTATAATACTTGGCTGTCATCACAAATTGCCAAGCGCAAAAACTTCGCTCAAAAACGGCCGGATGCCATAAAACAGCACCTTAAAGCTTATTTCAATCTTACAGATGAGGAAATGACTAAGCTGTTTGACTATTAGTATTATTTATTATTTGACTTTATCAATTATCGGGAGATATAATGACAGAGAAAAATGCGCCTCATGTGCGCCATGAACTGAAATATTATATTAATTATTCAGAGTATCTGGTGCTTCGAGACAGACTAAAAATGGCAATGCCCGTGGACAACAATGCCGATAGGGATTCGCGTACCTATCATATAAGAAGCCTTTATTTTGACGACATATATAATTCAGCCATGTGGGATAAAATGGATGGTTTGCACACAAGAAAAAAATGGCGCATAAGGCTTTATAATTATTCCGACAGGCAAATAAGCCTTGAAAAAAAAGGCAAGTACGACAAGTATACCACGAAAGAAGCTACCAGCCTGTCAAGATATCAGGTGGATCAAATGACAAGGCACAGGGACTACAGTTTCCTTATATCATCGAGAAATCCTTTAATGGAAGAGATGTATGCGGATGTAAAGACAAAGCTTCTTCGCCCTATCGTTATAGTGGACTATATACGCGAACCATATATTTTCCCTGCGGGAAATGTAAGAATTACTTTTGACATGAATTTGCACTCGGGTCATTTTTCAACTGATATCTTCAGCAAGACAATGATGCCCGTTCCGGTTTTAGAACCGGATGAAATGATAATGGAAATAAAATATACAAGCACTCTGCCCTCGCATATAAGAAACATTTTGAGCACAACCAACGGACTTAGAAGCGCAATATCAAAATATGCCCTATGCAGAAGGTTTCATTAAAACTATATAAATGTTTTATCGTTTAATATAAAAAAGATATTTATTTTTGTTAAGAATAAATTAAGGCTTTTCAACAGGAGGAAAAGATGGGTTATTCATCATTACAAGACATCACAAATACTTCGGCTCTCGAACAGTTTACATCGGGGGTTGTATCCGTTCCAGACATGCTTTTAGCACTGGGAATTGCATTCGTTGTCGGCTTTTTTATTTATTACTTATACAAGCATACTTTCACAGGTGTCTTGTATAACAGAAACTTCAATGTGTCTCTTGTGCTTTTGGCAATGGTGGCGACTATGATTATGAGAACAGTTACAAGCAACCTCGCCCTTTCTTTGGGTATGGTTGGCGCTCTTTCTATAGTTCGTTTCAGAACGGCTGTAAAAGATCCTATGGACACTGTTTTTATGTTCTGGGCTGTTGGTGTCGGCATAGCTCTTGGCGCAGGTTCGGGTTTCTACTTTGTGGCCATTATAGGATCGCTTGCGATAGGCGCCTTCATTTATGTGATGTATCTTTTGCGCGGACACGGAAGCTATGCATACCTTCTTATTGTCAGGCATGATTTTGAAAGCTCAAATGAAGTAGCATATGCGCTAAGAAAGCTTCCTAAAGGATCAAGGCTCAAATCCAAAACCGTTTCAGGGACAGGAATCGAAATAACAATGGAAGTCAGGCTTCCCGGTGAAAATACAAACATCGTAAACGAGCTTTTGCGCATTGAGGGTGTTTTTGATGCGACTTTGGTAAGTTATCAAGGCGACTACGCTGCATAAAAAGAATTCATTTAAGGGCTTTGAACTGTTTCAAAGCTCTTTTTGTATATTCAAAAAGCAAATTATCTGTTTCATAAAGCATCCTTGTAAATCAAATACTGCTGTTATATAATGTGTATAACAGTTAAGCATAGGGGGACGGTCTATTATGAAAAAACCATTCTTATTAATTTTATCATTTATATTGGTATCAATATTTGTTTTTTCTTCGTGCGGGAAAATCGAAAACCCTCCCACAGAGGAACAGCTCTCTGCAGACGCCAACCAATTGGTTGAGGAAATGGCTGCCGAGAATTTTTCCGGCGCCAAGAAAAACCACGAATATGGTTTTGTTATGGGTCTTCTGACCGGCCCCAAAACTCTAAAAACCATATGGAACTCTCTAACGGCGCAATACGGAGAATACGTAAGCATATATGAGTATGAATATGAGCAAATATCAAATTATGATAACATTATAATCAAAGTCGCATTTGAAAACCACAGCATTGATTTCAAGATTACATATGAAAAAGACACTCTCAAGATATCGGGCCTGCATTACTCACCCAATGCGGATAACCCTGCTCTTGCCGGAGCGCCCGTTCCTGAATTACCCGAAGGGATAACCGAAAAAAGCTTCCTTTTTGGCTCAGACGGCTTAAAGCTTCCCGCAATACTTACCTCTCCCGAAAATGATGGAGCATACCCTTTGGTGATATTGGTTCATGGTTCGGGACCAAACAATGCGGATGAAACCGTGGGAAATCAATCGCCTTTCAGAGATATTGCCTGGGGACTGGCGCAGCAGGGCATAGCTGTTTTACGTTACGATAAGCGAACTCTTGTTTATCCTGAAAGTTTTGGCGAAGAAGATACTGTGGAGCAGGAAACCGTCGAGGATGCTGTTCTGGCAGCGCTGGCCGCACAAACTATGCCTGAAGTAATGCCGGATAAAATTTTCATCCTTGGCCATTCTCTGGGCGCGATAATGATTCCCCGCATTTTTGAATTAACACCCGATGCCAGCGGATATATTATGATGGGAGCGGCTGTGACGCCTTTAAACCAGCTCAGGGTGGAACAATATGAATATATATTCAACCTCGATGGAAAGTTGACGCTAAATGAACGCATATCGCTTTTTCAAGCGAAAAAAATGAGCAAAAACATCGACAAGCTTACCTCCTCTTCAAATAAAAAGGCAAAAGATCTTTTTGGTGTAAACCCCGAATACTGGCTGTATCTTAAAGACTATGACGTACTCGAGCGTGTCCAATTGGTAGACAAGCCTTTGCTGGTCATCCAGGGGGAAAGCGACTATCAAGTTCCCCTGCGCGAATTCGAGGCGTTAGAAAGCGTTCTAAGCAAAAAAGCCAATGTTACCTTAGTCTCATATCCCGGACTGGGGCATCTCATGACACAGGCGGGAGACCCGTCCTCTCCGGATGATTATTACAAGAAGCTTACCGTGGATCAGCAGATTATAGATGATATATCGGAATTTGTGAAGGGAAATTAAGGCGATTAAAAAGAAAGGCTCTGTGGAATTTTCCGCAGGGCTTTTATCAGGATTTTAGATAATTTCTTGCATATTATTCATGAGAGACGAAATTATTGGCATCATCGCTAACAGCTATTTCTTTATGCAATAATCTCCTTTATATTAAATAAAGTTGTATATAAATCGATATGATTTTGAGCATATTTCAATCTACTGACACATGCATACCAATACATAATTCATAAAAAGTGGAAGTAAGAAAATTACTTTTTCCACTCCTTTTTCAAGAATACTTGCTTTCCTTAGGCTAATCTCTCATTTATAATCTTCATTGACTTTATATTCGCCCTTCTACTCGTCAAATTCTCTCTTTACATCATCAAAGCACTTTCGGATTACTTCATCCATATTGTAGTACCTATAATTTCCCAGCCTACCCCCAAATATTATGTCTTTATCCTTTTTTGACATCTCTTTTATTTTTCTATAAATTGTATTATTTTTTTCATCATTTATAGGATAGCACGGCTCTTCACCTTTTTCCCACTCAATAGGATATTCCCTTGTAATTACAGTTTTATTCTGATTACCGAAGCTAAAATGTTTGTGCTCAATAATTCTTGTGAAAGGCGGAGTTTTATCAGTATAATTAACCACTGCATTTCCTTGAAAATTATTCAAATCCAAAACTTTTGTCTCAAATTTCAAACTTCTGTATTCAAGCTGACCATACCGATATTCATAATATTCATCAATCATACCTGTGAAAACAAGCTTATTTGCAAATTGTTTAAAATCAGTATATTCATTAAAAAAATCCGTATTTAGCTTAACTTCTATCTCTTCAAGTAAATTGCTTATCATATTTGTGTAGCCATTCACAGGGATTCCCTGATATAAATCATCAAAATAATTATTGTCATATCTAAATCTTAAGGGTATGCGCCGTATAATAAACGCAGGAAGCTCACTGCATTTTCTACCCCATTGTTTTTCTGTATATCCCTTAATCAAAAAGTTATAAATATCGTCGCCGACAAGACTTAAAGCCTGTTCTTCCAAATTGGACGGATTTATGTTTTTATACTTTTCCGTCTGTTGTTGGATTTTATTTTTCGCCTGTTCAGGAGTTGTAGTACCCCACAGTTTGTTAAATGTATTCATGTTAAATGGGAGATTATAAATATCTCCACGATAATTCGCAATCGGAGAATTTATGTAGTTATTAAATACAGCGAATTCATTAACAAAATCCCAAATTTCTTTGTCGCTGGTATGGAAAATATGTGCTCCATAAACATGTACGTCTATACCTTCTATATTCTCAGTGTAGCAATTTCCTCCAATATGTGGTTTTTTATCTATTACAAGGCATGATTTGCTTCGTTTTTTTGCCTCATGTGCAAAAACCGCTCCATATAATCCTGCACCTACTATTAAATAGTCATACATATTTATCACCAGTATCTTTAGTTTTGTTCATTTTAATTAAATCCATAAATCTGTTTGGATATTCTATAGAAAGTTATTGTGATCTTTCGCCCGATTCTACCCGGAAGGTTTGATACCATCCCCAACAATCCAAATCGTAGCTTTATATACAGCTTTAAATCTTCTTTTTTTACATATCGCCAAAAATCTCTCTTTTTAAAAAAGTTCTCTTCCGTGCCTGAGCGTATCAGCAAAACAGAAGTAACTGAAGTTATAATCGCTAAATAATTAAACATAAATTGACGCAAATGCCTGCTTTTTATTTTTCTAATATTTACAAGCTCAAGCATTAACTTATTAACTTTTATTTGTTGGTCAATCCTTTTAATCATAATACTTTCATTAACGGATTGATCTTCTCTTCCAATGTAATACCTATACAAGTCAACGCTTAGGTAGTACATAGTTTTCACATAAGGCAGCGGAAAATAAACAAAAAGATTATCAACATAAAATGTTTTTTCTGGCAGTATAATTTTACTCTTAATTAATATTTCCATTCTATATATAACTGAGTGCATTAAAATATATTTATGTTTTGGGAACCGTCCCATGTCCTTCCACGAGAACATAGTATCCTCTGGTAAAATATTTTCATAGCACATAACAGTTTTTCTGTAAGAGCCTTCTTTGTCATAGACAAAATTGCTTATCATCATATCAACATATATGTCCGAGTTTCTTAACTTTTTAAGTCTTTCCAACACTTTTTTATACGCTTCTACATCTACCCAATCATCACTATCAACTACTTTAAAGTATACCCCAGATGCACTTTTTATACCTGAGTTTATAGCTCCTCCATGCCCTTTGTTCTTCTGATGAATAACTTTTACTATATTGGGATATCTGTTTGCATATTCGTCCGCAATGATGGCAGTGTTATCAATCGATCCATCATTTATTATTATTATCTCAACATCTTCACCTCCCGGCAAAAGTGAATCAATACATTTTCGCATATATTCTTGTGAATTGTAGCATGGAACAGCAACTGTTAATAACTTCAATATGGAACGCTCCTTCTCAATATTTTTCTAATATTTAGTTTTTTTAAATCCATGTTCGTGATAATAGTAAGTCATTATCTTTGAACATACTATTTCCCTTTTCATATATTTTATCATTCCAATTAGCTCAATTTGACTATTTTCTTTTTCTTTTTCGAGCTGAAATAACCGAGCTGCAAAGCTGCTTTAGGCCTTCAAAGAAATGACCATTAACAATTACTACCATAGATTTCGCCATTTCCATTGTTACAATTCCGTTGGTCAGTTTTGCTATTCCTCGGAAAGGTATATTATAAATGAAAAAAATATTCATATCAACTTTGCCTTTAGCTATGCTTTTATTTTTTAAATATCTAATAATCCGATATATAAGCCGGGCAAATCTACTTTTAGCATAATACATCTGGCATAAAGCATCGTTAATTTCAAGCATACCCCCAGTGTTCCAATTGCATTCAGGAATCGAATGGCCTAAAACAGATTCAAACTCGACATTTGGCACATTTTCAATATATCCTGTGTAATAGGACGAAACCGAGTTGGAGTCATATGGGCAAGGTGCCTCTGTTCCTTCGACAAAAATTTTATCTGAAAGCCGAAGATCTTGAACACTCGCGCCTACCATTATATTATATTGCGCAGTCTCAATTTCCCACTTATGCGTTTTCACATTGAAGTATCTAAATGCTTTATCATCAAGCAGAATGTTAACGTTTTTACTTTCATTCGGCTTCAAGAATACTTTATCAAACGCCTTCAGCTCTTTAGCTGGGCGGAAGATATTACTTTGAGTACAACCGATATAGACTTGTACTATTTCCGCACCGGCCACATCTCCAGTATTTTTCAACATGAATGATACTTTTTTTTTAGATAAAGAGAGATTACTGTATTCAAACGTGGTATAGCTAAGCCCGAACCCGAAAGGAAAAAGAACAGGAATATTTACAGTTTCAAAGTAACGATAACCTACATATAACCCCTCGCGATATTCTGAGCTGCGTTGCCTTCCGGGATAATAATTGCTTGCTGGAGTATCTTCATATCGTAACGGAAAGGTCTCCGCTAATTTCCCGCAAGGATTCACCTTCCCTGTAACTGCATTTAAGAGAGCTGCTGCGCCTGCCTGGCCTCCAAGGCAACCATAAATCAAAGCTTCACAATCATCAATCCAAGGCATTTCCACCGAGCCTCCTGCCGCTAACAATATTACTATATTATGATTTGTTTTAGCAATTTCCTTTATCAGCTTTTCTTGGTTTTGTGGCAACTGCATATTTATTCTGTCCACGCCTTCTATTTCACTGCTCGCATGCAAGCCTATATACAGAAACACTACTTCAGCTTGTTTTGCTAATTCAACCGCATGTTTTGCCAACTTTCGGTCCGCATAGCCATTTCGGCGATATCCTGGAGCAAACCCAACAACCTCCAGATTGTAATTGCCAATCACATCCAAAGCACTCTCCACCTTAGTGGGATTTACCATGCTGCTGCCTGCTCCCTGATAGCGTGGATTAGCTGCAAAATCTCCAATAACAGCTACCCTTGTACCAGGCTTTATTGGCAATATATTCTCATTGTTTTTTAGCAACACAACAGTTTGTTCCGCCACTTTTCCCGCAATATTATGATGTAAATCTATATCAAATTTTTTAGCTTTAGGTTTTGAAATAGGCTTAATTGAATAAACAAAATCTAAAAACTCATCAACCCGCTGATTAACCAGCAGTTCGGAAATGCTTCCATCTTTTACTGCGTTTTCGAGCTGCCAGTCGCTGTCTCCGCCAGTACCGGGCATTTCCAAATGGCTTCCAGCCTTAACCCCTTGCACATGATCATTCGATCCTCCCCAGTCTGTTACTACAGCGCCATCAAACCCCCACTCACTTCTTAGAATATCCTGAAGCAAATACTCGTTTTCGTTAGTGTAAACTCCGTTTAGCTTATTATAAGAGCTCATTATGGATTTAGGTTTACCTTCTTTTACTGCTATTTCAAAATTCGTAAGATAAATTTCACGCAGAGTTCGTTCATCTATCACACTATTGCTTGTCATACGAAGCAATTCCTGATTATTTGCTGCAAAATGTTTAGGGCATGCCGCCAATCCATTTGTTTGAATGCCTCGAATATATCCCGCCGCCAGTTTCCCCGAAAGATAGGGGTCTTCTGAAAAATATTCAAAATTGCGACCGCAAAGAGCACTGCGTTTAATATTCAGCCCAGGCCCTAGCACTACATCCACATCCTGAACTATTGCTTCTTCCCCCAAAATCTGCCCAATCTGTTCTCCCAATTTAGGATCCCAACTGCAAGCAACGGATGCTGCCGCAGGCCAGCAAGTCGAGGGCAGAGAAGCGTTAAGACCGAGATGATCACCTTCTCCAACTTGCTTCCTCAGCCCACTGGGTCCATCTGACAGATGAATAGCCTCTATACCAAGCCTCTCTATTGGTTTAGTGCTCCAAATATCTTTTCCGGAAAGTAGTCTGCACTTTTCAGAAAGAGTCATTTGATTAATTAAGTGCTTATATTTCACCACAACCTCCAACTATTCAAAAAGAAGTAATCTTCTTTAAATACCAAATAGAATTGAGCATGTTTTTGCATAATTTTATAATATGGTAGTTTTCGTGTTAATAACGTAAAATTTATATTATGTTTATTTACAAATCCACTCGGGTACCTAAAATATTTTTATAGTATGTCGACTTTATCTAACACTGTTGTGCCGGAGCGGACTGCCAAACCTTTTTCCAAAACTATACACTCAAAACGGATTTACTTATTCTCATTTTAAGAAGCTAATTTTTTAACTGTCTAAAAAAACTTTTTATAAGACTTGTAATCATAGCAAGAAAGTACAGTCCTATTCCGATGAATGCTTGAGAAAGGGCTTTGCTAGCTGCAGCATTCCCTTTTTCTAGTTCAGAGCCCAATATAATACCTGCAGACTCCACTCTGAAAGAGATAAAAATAATGGCTGAAATCCCCAATAATATAGGGACAATCAAATAGATGATATCCAGCCACCGCCTTTCACCAATAGTCCGTACTGAAATAATAAGAGCAATCTCAACTGCAATAGCAATAACAGTTAGAATAACAACCTTGAAATCAAAATCATTGTAATAAGCATTATTTCCGTTTTTAATATAAATAAGCAACGCTAACAGCGCAATAATTATAGTTGTTATCGAAAAAAAGAATCCCACAGATTGCTTTTTATAAAATTCTTTCATGATTTTCCCTCTTCTTTTTTAGAATTCTTAATAGCTAAAATATAGCGCCATAAACTAAGCAGCAGTAAAATCGCCAGCAATGCCTCAATTCCAATGAATGTAGCA
Organism: Christensenellaceae bacterium; assembly: GCA_963675575.1. Taxonomy (GTDB): domain Bacteria; phylum Bacillota; class Clostridia; order Christensenellales; family UMGS416; genus JAGLOK01. The sequence continues at coordinate 272,566 of OY776378.1, read as the reverse complement.
CGCCACCAAGTCATAAGAGAAATAACATAAGAAGAAGAACTGAGCCCGTTCATCGCATTACTGTTAGCCAAAGCGTATAATAAATAATGGGTATTTTCTCGGATGGCTTTACAAATAGTTGCATCACCACTTAAGTCATCTGATGTGAAATATTCCCACGCATTGCCTGGTCTAACACTATTTTCACCTGATGCAATCATTAAGCTTACTGCTCCATAAACTACGCTCTCCTTAACTGTCATGTAATAGTCTCCATTAACCCAGTCGGAGACGTTATAACCGTTAAAGTCCCACTCTCCGCGAAGAATGTTTTTCATTAATCCTTCATGCGCATTTACATAAGTAGCTCCAATGCGGTTATAGGCTGTCATAGTACCAAGTCCATCGCCTTCTAATGCACCCTGAAAGGCTCGCAATTCACCTTCACGTGCTTTCTGTTCATTCATATACACACATAAACCTGCACGATTAGATTCTTGATCGTTAAACGCCAAGTGCTTTGCAACCATTATAAGCCCTTTAGAATAACCACCTTGAATAACCGATGCCCCAAGGTAATTAGTTAACATGCTATCTTCAGAATAATATTCATGGTTTCTTGCGTTATAAGGTGATCGGTGTAGATTCATGCCTGGCGCCCATATAAAAGAAGTATCAACCCATAAAGAATCATTCCCATAAAGCACACCTTGCTCATATGTTATTTCTTTACTAAAAGTAGCACCGATAACACATTCCATTGGCATATCTGCCAAGCTGTATTTTGCGTATCTATCATCTTGAGATATGTAAGTAGGTGAATTCTCATCTGTAGAACGATCTGCAAGTCTAAACCTAATGAAACCTGATGGACCATCCGCCTCCCAAATATCAAAGCAACTAATAGATGGCATTTCACGAATTTTTTCACTAGCATTGCAAATAGTATAACATATTTCTTTTAGACTTAATTGATCCAACAGGTAGCTCCATAACTCGTCATCATAATCCGCGCTTTTCATAGCAGTTAAGGTCATGCCGTTATCTCGTTCCGGAAAGATATCCGCTGTATTTTCTCCTGTTTTTATGGTATAAGTATCGTTTCTAAGTTGTTTTATCATATCATCAGAAGCTTCAATGCCGGAATAATGCATAGGCCAAGTAGATTCCCAATCGTTTCTGGAAAGATAATTAACTGTATTCGGCAAATAATAATTAAGAGTAGCATTATCAAGTTGGTTTGTAACATTGATACCTGCTCTTGATACTGAATATGTTTCCTTATCAAAGCTGTCCTGATACCAATTATACGTTTTTGCTGCATCTCCATCGTAATCCATGCCATCACTTACACTCTTCCCTTTTGCTGCCAGAATATTATTCAAAGCATCATGCGCGCCATTGCCAATTGCAAAATAATACTCGCCATCGTCCATAATATAAGTCTTTGCATTCGTATAATCGTAACTGGCAAGATACTGTAAATCTATCTCTACCATTACTTCCTGTGACTCGCCTGGCTGTAAATCTTTTGTCTTTTCAAATCCCATCAATTGGACAGCCGCCTTTTCTACATTGTTTTGTTTATCGTATTCGGTATAAGGTGACTGCGCATACAACTGAATAACAGATTTTCCAACAGCGTTACCTGTGTTTTCCACAATTACTTTAACAGATGCGGTATGATCTTCGTTATTGAAACTCACATCACCAAGTGTCTGCTTAAAGGTGGAGTAAGACAATCCATAACCAAAGCTATATGAGACTTCATCTGGGTAATTCCATGCATTTCCGGTGCTGGAGCCTGTCAATGAAGTAGAATTACCATTACCGCTAACTGTATCCGCATATCTGGTTTCATAGTACTTATATCCTGTGTAGATACCTTCAGCGCACACAATGTACCATCCTGCTCTATAATCTACGTATGTCAATTTTCCCTTGTTTACTGCTTCTTGATTAGAATAAGGAATCACTCCGAAATTTTGCATTGCCGGGGAAGATGTAGAATCAACCGCATATGTATCAGCCAAACAACCAGAAGGCGAAACCGTCCCATTTAGAACATCGGCAACTCCAAGAAAACCGTAATTACCCGGTTGTCCCACCCATAGAATTGCATCTATTCCATCGTCCTGTTTTAGTTCTTCGATTTCCATCGCGCTACTACTGTTAATAAGAATAATAACTTTATCGAAATTCTTTTTCGCAAGAGCAATTATCTCTCTCTCATTCGTTGTAAGCCCCAGAATGTTTGTTGCTCCTTCATCTTGTGCCATACCAACTGTGCCGGGAAAGAAATCACCCGATTCTGAACTTGGACGACCAACAACAACAATTGTGGCATCACTATATTCAGAGAAACTATCCATATAATCGTCATCAACAGCCTCATAAGCAAAGATAGGAGGTTCACCAATCTTCAAAGAAGTGATATTGTCGTTCGAAACGGCGAAAGTAGTACTCAATTCGCCAGGTATGTAAGCACCTTCACCTTCCTTTTCTGTAGCGACCTTACAAAGTTGAAAATAAACTCTTTCCAGTATTGGATTAACGTCGAATCCCTTTTCTCTCAAAGCAGATATTAGGCTCACATTCTGGTAAGCCGTTGGTTCACTTCCAATTTGTCCACCATATACAGGATAATAGCTACGCATGCCAAGCAAAGTGACTTTTGCATCTTTGATTAACGGAAGCGTACTATCATTGTTTTTCAACAATACACTTCCTTCCTCCTGAATTCTTTCTGCCAAATCCTTGTGAGCTTCCACTAATTCGGAAGTGTTTGTATAATCAGATTTGTATAAATACAAATCTTCTATGTCCTCAGACTCGGTAGTAATTACTTTGGAACTGATTGTACCTAGTCTTGAGTCAATTATTGTCTTCCACTCTTCAGCAATTATCGAAAATCCATAAATTACTATAAGCGCTGATGCAAAAACGCAGCACAACCCTCGCCACAGTCGAGTTGTTCCTTTTTTTGTCTTCACTTACATCCCTCCATCTAACTTAATTACGTATAAACTTTTTCTTCTATTACACATAATACCCATTCCACAATTGAAAGCTAATCAATTGCGGAACAGGCAGTTATTAATCTAATTGTATAAAAACTCCTGGGTATAATTAAACAGATCTTCGCCCAACTGGCAAAACATCATACTTGGCTGTACAATCGTCTTTAATTACTCCCAACCAGTCCATACCTTAAGTAAAGTCATTTGCATTACTCAAACTCTCTTAACTCTATTCATAAATCCAGCAATAATAGAAGTTAGAATGCTTGTAACAATTAACACACTGATGGAAGCGATATTTCCAACCTGTGTAGGATCACCAAACATAACTATACCCTGATAAGCGTCAACAAATGAACCAATAGAATCTACAAATAGTTGAAATAAAGCGATACTATATAGGGTCGTAACTAAGATTACAAGAAAATCATTGTCAAAAATGATAAGTAAAATATTCACAGCAAGACCAGCAATCAAGGCTAACAATATTATCGAGTTCATAGCATTATGAGCTGGAGCCCAAATTACATAACGAACTAATGAAGCAATAGCTAAAACTCCAGCTAAAACTATCAAATAAAATCCAACAGCTTTGTTTTTTTGTATAGCAATCATTTTTGCACCTCCTCTTTTTTGTTCTTCTTATATTTTATTTTCGCCAATGCAAGCATCAGAATGCTAAATATTGTAAGCAATGAAAATAATATAATTATTCCATACAATGTTGGTTGCCACCAAGGGGTTACACTTACAATTATAGAACTTGAACTTATACCATTCATTACATTACTGTTCGCATCATTAAAAAGAATATTCTTAGCGGCTCTGCGAAGATGAAGAAGTAAATTCCCATCATCGTTTGCATTAATCGCCTCAATAATTGCTTCAGGACTCCGCCTTTGGGTGTCTAGACAGAAAGAGTCAGTTCCGGCAGCAAGCATCGTTGTAAAAGCAGTTTTATAGCCTACCTCTGCATTACCGATCGCATCTGTTTCAATATGTCCTTCATATCCCCATTCATTGCGTACAACTTCTATATTTAGTTCTTCACTTAGAGAGCATCCTACAAAGCCCAATCTGTTGAATGCCTGCATTAGAGAATTAGCATGACCTTTTGCGACAGCTCCTTCAAGTCCTCTTAATGCACCTTCTCGAAAAGCCTGTTCGTTGAAAAAGTTGGAAATTCCCTGCCTGTTGATTTCTTGATCATTGCCCGCTAGATGTTTAGGTCCAGCATGAACACCTTTTGATTGGATTCCTTCAATCAATGGTATTGCCGTAAGATAGTTCATGTTGGCATCTTCTGAAAAATATTCAAAGTTACGTCCGCCAAAAGGTGTTCTATGGAGATTTGCTCCCGGACCCCATATCTCAACAACTCCAAGGAAAAGACCCTCTTCTCCCAGCAACTCGCCGCGGCGTCTTATAAGATCTTTGTTAAATGTTGATGTAAGAAGACTCTCATTTGGGTAAGAAGTTGTTTTGGGATTATACCCATACTTTTCTTCGTCATAGTTATCGGTAAATCCACCGATACCATCAGGCCCATCGCCAGCAGGAGAACTGGGTTTTCCCACAGATGCAACTTCATCTGTTCCAAAATTGTTTGCTATTAGAGACGCGGTTTCCTCAAGTGTCATTTGATCAAGAAATGTCTCCCACAATAAATCATTATAATCCACACCACGCATTCCTATAAGCATAATGCCCTGATTTTCCCCTTGGGTAAAGTCTGCTACGGAAGGTGCATCATCAGGTTTTTTATAAAGGTTTCCTTCCAATATCTCAATCATTTCATCTGTTAGACTTAGCCCAGTAACAGGTTCAACAGGAAATGTACCCTGCCAGTCTCTTCTGGAAAGGTATGTCACTGCGTTGTCAAACCAATAATTCGCATCACAGTCATCAAACAGGTTTGTAACTTCAACACCGGTTTCATCTGAATTTCTGTATTTCGTATTGTCAAATTCCTCAACCCAAAGGAATGTTTTATCTGCATTAACCAAAGCAGACTCTCCTAGTACATCAACCATTCCTTCAGCGCCTTTTGCCGCAAGAACATTGTTTAATGCGTCGTGGGCATTGTCGCCAATTGTGATATAGTAATCTCCCCCGCTCAATATATACCCTTTTGCATTAATATAATCATAGCTCGCCAGTAAATATTTATCACACTCGACCATAATGGTTTCAGATTCGCCTGGCTGAAGGATATCGGTCTTGCCAAAGTCAAGTAATTGAATCGCAGACTTCTCAACTAGATTCTGCTGTTCATACTCACCGTAAGGCGTCTGAGCATAAACCTGAACTGCGGATTTTCCCACTGTATTGCCTGTATTTGTCACAGTAACTTCTACCTTAATCGTATCTTCACCCACATCTACACTATTCAATTTTTGGTCAAATGTAGTATATGACAATCCGTATCCAAACGGGAAAACTACTTCATCTGTGTAATTCCATACATCACCAGTAGATGATCCAGCTATGCCGTCAGCATTAAACCGCCCAAGTATATAATCTTCATATCTGGTTTCATAATATTTATATCCCAAATAAATACTTTCTGCTTGAACAGCATAATAAGAAATTTCTCTTGCTGAGGATGATGCTTTTTCCAGAACCGTGTCAATGTTTCCCCAAATCTGGTTATTATAACTATTGCACATAGCAGCTGGTGCAGAAAGTGTATTTACTGCATATGTGGTAACAAGATGCCCGGAAGGATTAGCTACGCCTGTTAAAATATTAGCTACGCCCGTAAATCCTTTTTGACCTGGGCAACCGATCCAAAGAGCAGCATCAACTTCGTACTCATCAAGCCATCCCAACTCCATTGGATTACCACTGTTAATAAGAACTATTGTTTTTTTAAATTTACCTGAATCTTTAATCATCTGGAGCAAATCTTTCTCTGATTGATGTAATGCAAGCTGGCTGATACCTTCTGTAGGCGTCTCCATGTATAGTTCAACACCCTCGCCGCCTTCTCTAGCTAGCATTACAATTGCAACATCATTGTAATCCTCTTCCCATGACATTCTAATTTCTTCATTATAAAATGAAATATCCTCTTCACCAAGTGACCACTGAGGTACGTCACTATCATTTTCTGCGAAAAAACTTCCTGTACCCGTTCTGCGCTCAGTCGAACTGGTCTTATAAGCTTGATACAATCTGCTATTGATGCCAAATCCCGCACTATTTAATGCCTTATAAAGATCAACGCCACCTAAGCTATCGTATGCTCGAGATCCTGCAGATTTATTTCTGAATAGGGGCTGTACAACGGCATGTCCAAACAAAGTAACACTAAGCTCATCTGCGGCCAGTGGTAACGCATTGTTTTCATTCTTAAGAAGTACAGTACCTTCTTCTTGCTCTTGGATAGCATGTTCGTAAGTGTCATCCTTAAGCAGTTTTAAGTTATCTCCATTAAGCTCTCCATACTCGCTCTTAAAATACACGGAATCAATCGAATCCTCATTTTCAACGTTTACAACTTTGCTAGCTGAAATGCCAAGCACATCGTTGACTACGCTGTCATAACTAATTGCGCTATATGTCCCAAAAACCGAGAAACACAATAAAAATGCTAAAATACACGACATACCTGTCCATTTCTTCATTCTCTTCATAATTTCCGCCCTCCTGTTAGCCAAAAAAGGCTAATGGTTATTTTCCCTTATGTTAACACTATGCAATATAATCATAAATAAATTATATTTACATTATAATCGCTGTGTGTGTTTTTTAAATTAATCAAATAATCGAGTTGACTATTTAAATCGTTGCTATAATTAACAAAGTGTATTCCTTTAACTTTAAATGCACTCAAATCTCAAGCTAGATAATTAATCCTACATTACTATCTTTATACGCCAATACTAGAATTAATAATACACCCAGCCTCTTTGGAGTACTTTTGTTTTTCTATGCTTCTGCTTTACTACTAACTCTGAACTCGTTATTATAAATGCTACCTGATCTGCAATCAACAAAAAGTCAATTACAGAAAAGGTAGCTGTTGGTCTAGTTGTATAAGAAACTCTTAGATTTATTTAAACGGGTCTTCTCCCACAAGTGGGGCAACATCATACTTAGCTGTACGATCGTCTTTAATTACTCCCGACCAGTTTAAACCATAAGCAAAGTCATATGTATTTCCTTCGCTATCAATATGACATTCCATATCGCGAGGTACATCTTCATATTGCTTTTCAACAGTTTCCATGTCCTTAGGCATCTGCATTGGCAACAATCCTGACGGCTCTACTTTTCCACTTATAATCTCAAGGAATGCCGCGTCATCAATCAGAGGTGCGCGATCACCAGCGAAAGCAATAACGATTGAATCGACTTCGCTCTCAAACTCCGAGAAAATCATTGTGTTTTTAACGTCTGCCGCAACAACAACCTTGTCTGCAACAGAAGCAGCATACAATACAAGATCCAAATCCGACTCATTGGTTATGATGGCTGTTTGTCCATAGTATGAGGTATTTGATTTTTCATATACAGTTTCTTTGTCATATGTTCCTTGCACTACTTTTTCGATTATCTGACCACCAATTGATTCTAACCGAACATATTGTGAATCTGCTGTATATGGACGATATTGCAGTGAAATCGGTCTATAAACATAGTCTTCAGGTACATCATTGCTATCTACTCCATATGATGAAGTTGGATTTCCATTCTGAGGGCTTTTAATCCTGACGAGAGCAAAGTCACATGTTGCGATTTCTTCCGCTGATGCGCGGTCAATATCCTCCGGTGAAACCGTAGGATTGCCATCTTCACCCTTAGGTCCTGTAAGTGTGCTGGCTATTTTATCTGTTACGACATTGAAGTATTCGCGTACTGTTTCAAGATCAATACACGGAGTAACATATGCAGGAGTGACACCTCCCCATCCTTGCTGTTCAGCTACATATTTCCATGGAATATATACAGTCTGTTTTTCTGCCGATGCTGAACCAATAACATTTCCACTGTTTTTCAGCATTACAACAGATTTGACCTGAGCAGCAAATCCTGCAGCTTGATTTTCAGCGCTCTTTGCAACTGTTGCGGCATGTTCGCTACTGAGATATGGATTGTCCATTACTCCAACATTGAATAAAGTTTTCATAGTTCTTCTGGTCGATTCATTCATTATTTCATCCATTGCTTCCTGACCAAGTTTTTCAACTCCAAGAGCATAGGCTTCCATAGCTAAATCTATTTCAGGCTGTCCAGAATCGCCCTCTCCGCCGAATCCGTCGATTCCTGCTTCCATCATCCCTAACTCGCGTTCAGCTGGAGTCATATCTTCCACACCGTATGCTCTGCCTGAAGCTCTGTTATTACCTATAGTCTTTTCAGCTTCATCTTTAAAAATAACTCCGAAATCAGTCAAAATATAGCCATCAAAGCCATATACCCCTCTCCACAGGGTGTTGATTTTCCATGCGTTGTGACTTGTTGCGGTACGTTCTCCGCCTATTGCATCACCATTCCCATCAACGGCAACAGAGAAGTTTGTCATAGCCGATGATACGGTTTCAGTTTTGCCGGGTAAATCCAGACATGCAACAAATGGCATAAGCTGAGTATAAAATTGGCCGCCCGGGAATACAGTATATGCTCCATCAAGAGAATGCGACTCGCGTCCACCCTCAGCTGCACCATCACCGGTAAGGTGCTTAATCTGACAATTAACACTGTCTACACCCCAGCCTAAATCATTACCATCAGCATCATATGATGATTGCCATGCGTTAACCATAGCACGGGCCATATCCATAGCTAGTGCAGGATCTTCGCCGAAAGTTGAGTCAGCGCGTTTCCATCGTGGTTCTGTAGCCAAGTCTATCTGTGGGGCAATTTTCATTGAAATGCCCAGTGCGCGCCATTCCTCTGACAGTAATCTTCCATATTCAGCTGCGACTTCAGGGTCAAAACTTGCCGCGACTCCAAGATAGCCGGGCCATTTTGATACTACATCGCTCTCCCCTAATGGGTCTGCTACATAAGTCGTAGGAATACAAACGTTATCAAGACCTTCTACGTATTCTTGTATTAAATTGTTCCAGCCTACAAATACTTCAGCCGAGCCACGGGGTGCCCGTACATATCTGAGACCTAGGTCCAATAATGCTTTTGTTGTATCGTCGACTGCTTCAACGTTGGCGCTTCCCCAACCGAAAGGATTCATCTTCAATCCCATCATCTGCTCAGTTGATATTTCTTCAACTATGCTTGCAGCTCTTAATTCATAGTCAACGCGCCAATCTTCAAAAAGTTCTAACATGTTGTTTTTATTAAGGTCTTTAAAAGCATATCCGTCAACCTGGATGATTTCAAGTCCGGAGCCTTTTGTATACCCTAGTGTTGTTCCGCCTTCGTTGGTTACCATAGTCCAACCGTCTGGCGTGTCTACTTCCTCCCACATAACGTCCCCGGAGCCCAATGTTTCAACTTCTAACGGATAGGCCGCGAGTTCTTCTGTTGGCTCAGGAGTTGCAGTTGCCTCAGGTTTTGCAGTTGCTTCAGGGGCCATTGTCTCAGTCGGCTCTGCATCCTTAGTACATCCACCTATTGCCGTTACCAATAATAGTAACATCAACATTATGGATAAAATTTTCTTGGGTAATGGTTTCATTCTTCTACCTCCATATTTAATGTTTCTGAATAAATAGTGAGTACGGAAAATAAACTTGTAGGCTACAATATTTATTCTTATATGATGGTAGCACAATATTTGTGTAATCTTATATAAATAGCGTAAGTGGTTAGGGTTTTTACGTAAGTGTGAAAGACTTGAAAGTGTTAGACTAAATAATTGCTAAATCACACTAGCTCTGTAAAATTTATTTCTTTTTTATTGGAATTATAATATTTAATTTAAATACGTCATTTAGCTCACTTTGAGCTATTATTGACATCGTACCGCCATATTTTTCGGTCAAATATTTAATGCTTTTCATGCCGTATCCATGATGCCCATTTTTTGATTTTGTAGTAACCGGCAATCCGTTTTCAAAAACCAATTCATGCTCATAGTAATTAGAAAAGTTTATGATAGCATAGTTGCCTTTCGAAAAAACGTTTAGGCTAATAACTCTCTTTTCTTCATCATCAATCTTTTTTACACTTTCTATGGCATTGTCTAAAGCATTGCCAAACAAAGAATATATGTCTGAAGGCTGCATAAAATCCAGTTTGCTGCCGTCGGCAATGCAGGTAAAATTAATATTATACTTATTCCATTGAAGGCTTCTTTCCGATAATAATACATCCAAAGTTTCGTTATCCGTTTTTACCGATGTGTCGTAGATTTTTGTTGCTCTTTCTAACTCATTAATGCTTTCTTTTTGCTTTTCAGTATTGGTGATGTTTTTCAATGCTGAAATCTGATATTTCAAATCATGACATTTCATGTTTATCAGCTCAATATTTTCTACCGACATCGTGTGCTTTTCTTTTTCAACATGCAATAAATGTTTCATTATTTCATTTTCCTTTTCCATTTTGCTCCACTCAAACATCCCGAAGTGAAGAAATAAAAGCAAAACGCAACAAAAGAAATCAAACAAAAACGAACCGATTGTCAGGATTTCCATCGTAGTTGTCCATAAGCTGAGTATATATACAAAGAAAAATGCAAAAAATGTAAATGCTATAATATAACCACTTCTTACTCCTGCAGTATTGTCTTTTTTTAAACGTCGTACGAAAATAAAATAGAACAAAGTGTATATCACAAAAAAAGTGGCAACGATTACTATATAGAAATATAAGCCCGGTTCTATTTTTAATACCCGGCTTATAGCTCTTCCGACAGAATAAACCATATGTTGCACTACTATTGCCGCTATACAGTAAAACAGCAATTCTTTTACAGTTTTTATTTTAAAACATACCCATATTATGCCCAGTGATACCAGCATAATAATAATAAATCCAAAAGTGAACCAATCGCCCACCATAAAACCGTCCCAGAAATATTTATACTGAATTATAAAAGGAATGGCGCAATATGCTGAAATTACTAATGCTATTTGATAAATCTTCAATCTTGGTTTTAAAAGCATACAGAACATAAGTTCCGCAACTATTAATTGTATGTGAAATCCCCTAAAAAACTCAACCAATACCAACAATATTTTCATTATATGCCACTTCCCATATAGTTTGTAAGTAGTTCCATAAACTCTTTTTTCTTACGGCGACTTACCGTTATATTATCTTTTCCTACAATTATATAATTGGAATGAACTTCTGTAATATGCCTTAAATTAATCAGATAACAGTTGTTGCACCTAGCAAAATTTTTGTTTTTCAATATTTCTTCCATTTTCTTTAATTGCCCATATGTTTCATAATCACTTTTTTCAGTGTGATATATCAAAGTATGGTTAATAACTTCGATATATAAAATCTCCGATATTGGGATTTTTATTTTTACTTCTCCCACATCGATTGTAAAGCTATCATCTTGATTTTTGTTGAAATATTCAATGGCCTTATCCATTTTCATTTCAAAATCAAAGTATTTAACGGGTTTCAACATAAAATCAAGTGCATTTACTTCATAACCTTTTATTGCGTATTGCATCATATTTGTAATAAAAATCAATGCAACATTTTTATCTAATTCTCGCAATTTTTTGGATGTTTTCATCCCGTCCAAATGAGGCATTTTAATGTCCATAAAAACGATATCATAATTCGGCTCGTAATCGCTAATAAAGTTCAAACCGTCTTTGAACCAAAAACTTGAAAACTGATAGCCTGTTTTTCGACTAAATTCTTCTATATGTTTTTTCAATATCAAAAAACTTTGCTCTTCGTCTTCAACGATAGCAATTCTAATCATTTATTACACTTCCAATCAAAAGAAAAAGTATATATATTAAGGGTTTTCCTGAAAATGATAGTGAATTTTCATCTGGAAATTACCTTTTTCCATCTTATCATATAATTTTTAATCCCTCAATCCTTTAGCTGTTCATTCACAAAGATTATCTATTAATAAAAATATAAAAACTTATTTAACTTTAACCTCCGCAATTTCGCTGCCGTACTGACTTGTCGCATGTATTTTGATACTTTCGCTTTCAGGTTTAACTATTGCAAGCGCTTCGCCATAATAGGTATCGGAAAAATTATTAAGATAGCCGTCCTCATTATATGGGCAAGCGTGCCCGAATCCAATTAGCTTACCTCCTTCTACGGTTAGGTGGATTTTTCCTCTAGACAGCGGCTTTAATATGCCACATTTATCTGTATATTTAAACCTAATATATGCGAGTTCTTCTTTTTTTATTTCAAGTTCTTCTGGATAAATTCCCAGAACTGTCTTTTCACCTGCCGTTTTTAGAGTTTCCGAAGCAAGCAAGTGCCCATTTTCATCATATGCAACTGCTTTTATTTCTCCCGCATGGTATTTTGTTTTAAAATATGTTCTGCAATTTTCCCCACATTTTTTTTCGCCTACCAATTTATTGTTCACATACAATTGAATTTTATGTGCTTTTGCATATACTTCAACCATAGTAGGATTTCCGTCACATCCGTTCCATGACCAGCTGCACCTTGCGTTTGTCATCTTCCATGCCGATGGCGAGTGTGGGTTTTTGTAATTATCAACTGGTACTACAGCGATATGTATAGGATCTATTCCAAATGCAACTTTTGTATAAGAAGCCTCTGCCAACTCTTTGCCTGTTAGATCTATTCTTCCGCTACCTGCGCTAATCCAGCCCACACCGGATGAAAAATCTTTAGCATAGTCCTTATACTCTTGCGAGCCTATTCCGGCTTCACCCAAATAATCCATGCCAGCCCACACAAAGTCACCGATAATAGAAGTATGTTGCTTGGACAGTTTCATGAAAGCATATGCATCTTTGCAAAAAGTTTCACTTCCAAGTATTACTCTGTCAGGGTATTTATTTACATCTTTTTTATATCTTAAAATGCCATAATTATATCCTGCAACATCCATATTTTTAAAAGCGTCTCTTGTTTTCACATCACTGCCATGCAATGCTGCTCCCAATTTCATCGTTTTGTCTCCCAGCATGCCGGCTAAATTATTGAAAAATTCACTGCCTACGGCTTTTTTCTTTTTTCCGCCTTTTTTTGCATTTTGAGACTCTTTTTCTGCTTTTTCATCGGAATAGACGCCAAATCCCAATGAGCTTAAATAGTTAAAAAATAAATTCACACCACAAGTAACTGGGCGACTGTCATCTAAGCTATGCAAATAATCAGTCATATGCCCCGTTAACTCTATACCTCTTTTTTGAGCTGTTTCAGAAACTTCATTTCCGGTGGAATACATTATTACTGAAGGATGGTTAAAGTCCTTGTCAACCATGCTTTTTAGGTCTTTTTGCCACCATTTTTCAAAATGATTTACATAATCATATTTAGTTTTATGGATATACCAACAGTCGACAAGCTCATCCATCACCAGCATTCCAGTTTCATCGCAAGCCGCTAGCAGTGCTTTGGAACAAGGGTTATGTGCCGAACGTATAGCATTATACCCTGCTTGTTTAAGCAGCTTTACCTTCCTCTTTTCTGCATATGCGTATGCGCAGGCACCAAGTAGGCCGTTATCGTGATGGATACACGCCCCCTTTAAAACTATCCTTTTTCCGTTTATACGAAAGCCGTTTTCAGCATCACACTCAATAGTTCTTATCCCGAATATCTCTGTCTGCTCGTCATCAGAAAACATTACCCTACAGGTGTACAAATAAGGGGATTCAGGTGACCAAAGCTTCGCATCAGGCACTTTTAAAACTATACTCGTATCACCTTCAAGATGACACACCCTAGATAAAACCACGTATTCTTCATCTAAAATATCTATTTTTGCCCACCCTGGAGTATTTGTTTTAATATTTATCTCAATTTCACCTTTAGAGTAATCCAATGTTTTGATTTTAACGCCGTTTATTTCAATATGATTTTTAGGCAACAAATACATATTCACAGGCCTGTATATACCCGCCCCCGAGTACCATCTGCTGTTTGGCTGGTCAGAATTCTTCACAATTACCCTAACTAAATTATTGCCTTCCGTGATATTTGCTGTTAAATCCGCATAAAAATTGCTGTATCCATATGGTCTTTGCGCCACTTTTTCGCCATTTAAATATACTTCGGCGTTTTGGTATACCCCTTCAAACTCCAATACAGCATTATTGGTTAAAAGTTCATTATTAGCCTCAAATTCCTTCTCATACCAATAATCATGCCCTTCAAACCAGGCGACATTTAGTCCTCCCAAGCTATCGGGCGTCCTTTTTTCGGCTAGCATTGCATCGTGAGGCAGCACAACTTGCGTTCTGTCATTGTCCTCCAAATGTCCATAATACCAATTATCATTAAAATTAAACTTTTTCATCTCATTGCTCTTTTCTTGTTGTAATATCCTTCTCTTTTGTTTTTTGCCCTTCAGGGAAAATAATTTTAAAAATCGGGAAATAAATAACCATTTGCACTCCCCCGTTAACTACTGTAATGATAATATTGTATGCCGCAGGTGCAAAATATGTTTTCAATATTGGTACATATATGGATAATAACAAGCTAGCCACAAGTGTAATTGTAACCCAAGCTATAAAATACCACATAATTTGATATGCCACATTGCCTTTGGACTTAAATGTTACATTCCTTTGCAAAGGGAAATTGACACACTGAGCAATAAACAAAGTCGCAGAGAAAGCTATAAAATAGCCTAATCCGCCGGTTGCATCACCTGTGACCGGGTAGTTAAACACAAACGTATCAACAATCCAAAATTTTACATGAATTAGCTGACACGATATCTGAGACCAATCTGTCACCGAATAAATCAATTTCGGTAAAAAAGTTAGCAATAAATATTGCAATATAGTCACTAAAATAGAGAATAAATAAAATTTCATGAACTGAAAAATAAACTTTGAAAGTTTTGGATGCTTTTTTTTAAATATATCCAATTTATTCATGATTGTCGAATCTTTAAAACTCTTCATATGCATTTCCCCTTATGCTAACATCGCAATATCGATAATAAATATCAAATTCATTGCCAATTCATTGCTCAATATGTTGCTTTGTTTTAGTTAAATTCTCTTTGTAGAAAAACTGCTTAAATCTATTAAATGAAACAAATCATGAATCATGAATTTATATTATATTCTAACACTTTAAATTCTAAATACTGAATAAATTTCGCAAATGGTCATTATGTTTGCGTAAGTGTAAATATTGATAAAGTTTTTGATGATATAATCCGTCTTGTATCCTTTGATCACATGTTGCATCCATTTCGCAACAAAAATCAATGAAACATTTCTTTCTAAATGAAGGTTTCCCGGAAAATGGTCAGCTCAGAATGTCAGATTTTACGAAAAGTAAAAGCGATGAACGAAAATCATTTGGTAGTAAATAAAATCAATTTTTTAAAATATAATACTAAACTCTTGTCAATTTAAATAAAAGACAAGAATTTTAATATTAAAATATTATTTATAGTATCTAATTAGTATCATCATCCTAGCTCTAAATTTACTGTTTTTTACATCTCTCATTTGTTCTTCTCCCGATTGTTTGATATCAAACTTCTAATTTTTTATTTACTACAATATTAATTTTGTTCGATTTATTCCAAACATATTTATAAAAGCGTCAATACAATAAACGTTTTTTTATTAATATTATTATCTCGCAAAATGCCTTTTACTGCATTTTTATTATAATAAGCACATAAATAATTAAGACCACTTAAATTTATGAGCCTGTAGCTAAATTACAGGCTCATTATTTTAATCTTCTCTAATTTCAAATTTTTCTTCTTTTCATGAAGCTTGCTATCAATGAAGTCAATATCCCGATGAAAATAAAGAGACATATGAAAATAATTCTTCCAACCTGTGTGGAATCTCCGAACATTACAATGCCTTGAAATGAGTCAACAAATGAACCTACAGAATCAGATACCAGCTGTACAAAAGCGATACTATAGAGCGCTGTTACTGCAATAATAATAAATTCATTGTCATAAAAAGCAAGTACGGTATTCAAAACAAGTCCTAAAATGAATGCAGAAATTATTATTGGACTCATAGCATCATGATGCGGGGCCCATGTTATAAAGCTAATGAAAGCCACAATAACCGATATACCGGATATCATTGAGATATAAAATCCTATAGTTTTATTTTTAAAAACACTTACCATTATTTTGCCTCCTCCTTATTGCCTTGTTTTTTCCCTTTAATTTTAGAAATAATAAGAATAATTAAGCTAAGGACTGTCAAAAGTGAGAAAACCGCAATAACTGCATATAGTACAGGCTGCCACCAAGGTGTAATTGAAACAACCTTAGAGCCGGAGCTGTATCCGTTCATAGCAGAGCTATTAGCAGTACAATAAAATATATTTTTCGCGGCTCTTCTTAATTCTTGAAGAAGGTATCCATCATCAGTAGCTTTAATCCATGATTTAACGGCTTTTGCACTTTCATCGGAGAAATCAATGCACCATGTATCGGTACCTGCAACAAGCTGATCAATATAATTCGCACGATATCCTTCAGTGGCTCCTGCACTGGCATCAGTGATTATAATACCCTGCAGCCCCCATTCATTGCGAAGAACGCTAGTGGTCAGGGCTTTGCTTGCTGAGCATCCAATCAAACCCAAGCGGTTAAACCCCTGCATAGCTGATGAAGCATCCGCTACCGCGATTGCTCCTTCAAAGCCTCTTAATCCTCCTTCTCTGAACGCCTGTTCAGTGAAGAAGCACGCAACGCCTATCCTGTTATTTTCCTGGTCGTTTGAAGCGCAGTGTTTTATACCTGAGATAATACCTTTAGCTTCTATCGCAGCCACTTCCGGTATTTCACATAAATAATTCATGTTTGCATCTTCTGAATAATACTCAAAGTTCCTGCCGTTAAATGGTGTCCTGTGAAGGTTTCCGCCTGGACCCCAGATTTCCATAAGCCCCATGAATAATGCTTCTTCTGCCAACAAAGAACCCCTGCTTGCAATCAAATCTTTATTAAATGTAGATGCCAGTACGTTCTCGCTTGTATAACATACCGGTTCCGCCTTAAATCCATACTCAGTAATGTCATAACCAGCTTGTAAGCCACCCAAGCCGTCAGGACCATCGCCGACAAGGTTAGCTGGTTTTCCCACATGAGGTATTTCAACATTTCCGCACATATCAGGTAAAAGAGATGCAAGTGTGGAGACTGTCAACTGATTAAGATAAATGTCCCATAGTGGGTCATCGTAATTGACCCCCGCCATTGTCGCAAGTGTTATACCTTGGTCACTCTGCATAAAATCATCTGCGGATGGCGCATCCTCAGGCTTCTCATAAACATATCCATTGAGAATACTAATCATCTCATCGCTACATTCCACCTGTGTAGACTCTTTAGGATACGTCCCTTCCCAGTCGCTTCTTGTAAGATATTTTACTGTTCCTTCTCGCCAATAGTTTATATCACAGTTATCAAATTGATTTGTTACAACAACTCCCGTCGCAGAAGAAAGCTTATATTTACTGCCATCGAAATTTTCTGTCCACTTGTATGCTTTTTCAGCACTTCCAGAAACTAAAGAACCTGTTATATCAACCAGTCCAGATACGCCTTTTGCAGCCAAAACATTGTTAAGAGCATCATGCGCATTATCTCCTATGGAAACGAAATAGTCGCCCTCGCTCATTATATAGCCTTTAGTTTTCTTATAATCATAGCTTGCAAGCAAATACTTATCGCAAACAATTGATAGGGTTTCAGACTCTCCCGGTTTAAGCAATCCGGTCTTGCCAAAATCCAGCAGCTGTATTGCTGATTTTTCTACCAAATTCTCTATTTCATAATCTCCATAAGGGGTTTGTGCATATATTTGAACTACTGATTTCCCAGCTGTAGCACCAGTGTTTTTTACAGTTACCTCTACAGTTACTATGTCCCCGCTTACATTCACTTTGTCCAGTGTCTGTTCAAAAGTAGTATAAGATAATCCATATCCAAATGGATATGAAACTTCATCCACGTAGTTCCATCCGCTATCTGTTGATGATCCTACTTTTCCGTTAGCGTTATAGCGCCCCAGAATACTGTCTTCATATCTTGTTTCATAGTATTTATAGCCTATATATATACCCTCTGCTTGCACAGCATAAAATGAAGCTTCGCCATCTTTGTCTGTGGATTTTTTTAATACTTCATCCAAATTTGTCCAAGTTTGATTGTTGTAGCTATTGTTAACACATGCAGGAGCGGAAAGTGAGTTTACTGAATATGTGTCTGTTAACTTTCCAGATGGATTTGCTTCGCCTAATAAAATATTTACCAGTCCTACGAATCCTTTTTGCCCTGGGCATCCTATCCAAATACATGCATCCACGTTATACTCATCCAGCCAGTCCACTTCCATTGCGTTGCCACTGTTAAGCAAGACAATAGTTTTGTTGAACTTTCCAGATTCGTCAATCATACGGAGTAAATCTTTTTCCTCTTGATGCAACGCAAGTTGGCTTATCCCTTCAGCCGGGTCCTCCATGTAAAGCTCCGTACCCTCGCCACCCTCTCTGGCTAGCATTACTATAGCTACATCATTGTTGTCGTTTTCCCAAGATGCTTTTACTTCATCTGTATAAAAAGAAATATCTTCTTCGCCCAATGACCATGGCAGAGCTTCTCCTGTTCCTAAATTAAATCCGCCAGCTCCCCTTAAGGTTTCGCTATTCATATATGCAGTATATAGGGTTTCATTTATATTGACACCCGCATCTTTCAATGCCTCATAGAGGTCCACGCCTTCTTCGCCTTCATAGGAAGATGAGCCTGCTGAATGATTCCTATACAACGGCTGCACAACTGCGTGTCCGAATAAAGTAACATTTAGTTCACTTGAAGCTAAAGGCAAAGCTTCATTGTCATTTTTCAGCAGCACATTTCCTTCCTCTGCTTCTGATATGCTTTGCTCATAAGCGTCCTCTAATAATTTTTTCAAATTATCACCGTTAAGTTCACCATAAGAACTTTCGTAGGCGATAATTTCTTCCTCGGTTCCTTCGCTTATAAGTTTACTTGTAGAAATCCCAAGTATACTGTTTATTGTTCCTTCATAGTTTAAAGCCGTCGTAGTTCCTATTATTGAAATAATTAAAAGAAATACGAATAATGAAGTCAATCCAGTCCAAATTCTATTTTTTTTCATGTCTTGATACTGCTCCTTCCTGAAGTATATAATTAATTTATATGTGAAATACTAAAAATTATATTTTTGGTATTATAAGAATATAACATTATCCATGTAATACTTTAATATATTCGTATGTGGTTATTATTTAAGCGTAGGTGAATATCTTAACTAATAAATTTAATTTAGTTGTATGTTTGTGTGATGTTTATTTAGACTTAAGTATTATCTCTAATCGGTATCAAAATATTCAGTTTGAAGATATCATTTTGAGGAGAAATTATCATTGTTCCGCCATATTTCTCTGTTATATATTTTATGCTTTTTATACCAAATCCATGAAAATCGCTTTTTGTTTTTGTGGTTTTTGGGAAACCATCTTCAAATATTAATTCATGTGAATAATAATTTGAAATATTTACTACTACGCAGTTCCCTTTTGATGCGATATTTAGGCTTATTACTCTTTTATCTTCATTATCAATTTTCCTTACACTTTCAATCGCATTATCCAAAGCGTTCCCAAACAATGAATAGATATCAGAGGGCGCTATGAAATTCAACTTGCTTCCATCGGCAATGCAAGCGAAGTTTATGTTGTTTTTTTCAAAAATCAAACTTTTTTCAGATAATACTATGTCCAAGGTCTCATTGCCCGTTTTTGTAGTCATATCATAAATTTTTATCGTTTTTTCCAATTCTTCAATATTTTTTTCCTGCTCGTGAGCGTTGTTTAAATTTTTCAAGGCATCAATTTGGTATTTAATATCGTGATATTTTAGATTGATTAACTCGATACTCTCAGCAGACATTTCATGTTTATGCTTTTCGAGTTCTAATATATGGTGCATTGTCTCATTCTGTCTTTCTAGCTTGCTTCTTTCGAACATTCCAAAATGAAATGCCAATATTAAAATACAAGAGAAAGTATCAAACAGAAACGAGCCGATAGTGACAATCTCTTCTCTAGTGGTCCAAACACTTATAATATGTATGAAAAATATCGATAAAAGAGCAAAAACAATCAAATAACTACTTCTCATTCCGGCAATATTTTCTTTCAATAAACGTCGAACAAATATAATGTAAAAAAGGCTATATGCAACAAAAAATACAGCAACAATAACTAGATTATTATTAAACCTTGAATTTATATCAAAAATTAGGCTTATTGCTCGCGCAATTGAATAAACTATATGCTGAACTACCATTGCAGCAATCCCATAAAAAAGCAATTCTTTGAAAGAAGTAATTTTAAACGATACCCATATTATCCCAATCGATAATATCAGCATAAAAATAAAACCAAAAGTAAACCAACTACCAATTGTAAAGCCACTCCAAAAATAACCACCTGGTATTACATATGGAATTATGCAATAAACACCTATTAACAATATAATAAAATACACTTTGATTCTTGGCTTAATCATGATACAAAACATTAATTCTGCTATTAATAACTGTATGTGAAAGTTTCTAAAAATATCTATCAATATATCTACTATTAACATACGATTCCTCCACTTAAATACTCAGTTAATTGCTCCATAAATTCTTTTTTCTTCCTTCTGCTTATTTGAATATTTTCCTTTCCAACAACTATATGATCACTATATACTTCATTCACATGCCTCAAATTTGTTAAATAACAATCGTTGCTTCTATAGAAATTCTTCCCAGCCAGTAATCCTTCTACTTTCTTTAATTGACCATATGTTTCAAATTTGCCATTTTCAGTATGATAAATCAGTTTATGATTAAATACTTCTATATAATAAATATCTGATATTCTGATTTTTATTTTAGCATCAACCATGGTGATAGTAATTTTATCATCATAGTTTTTATCTATGTAATTAATCGCTTTTATTAATTTCATTTCGAAATCATAGTATTTAACTGGCTTTACCATAAAATCCAACGCATTTACTTCATATCCTTTGACTGCATATTGCATCATGTTAGTAATAAAAATTAAAGCTACGCTTTGATCAATCTCTCTCAATTTTTTTGATGTTTTAATTCCATCTAGATTGGGCATAACAATATCCATAAAAATAATATCATAATTCGCTTTGTAATCGATTAAAAATTTCAACCCATCACTAAACCAAAACACCTTGAAAGTCTGCCCCGATTTCTGGCTATAATTTTCAATATGTCTTTTTATGGTATTAGCACAACTTTCTTCATCTTCAACTATTGCAATGCTTATCATATAACTTTATCCCATTTGTTTGTCTTCATTTGTAGTATGTTTATTGTTCAATATTTTCACAGATAAATCTTACTAATGAATATTTAAATAAGTTTTCTTTTAAAATTATCGAAAAAGTTTCTTTGATTTTCCTTGCGATATTAAGTTTACTCCTTACTTTAACAGTTCGCAATAAATCGCTAATATTAATATTCCCTGATTTTTATTATACTTAATAATAGCTTTGATAATTGTATTATATCATGCTTTAATAAAACAAAATCCAAAGAAAGAAGGGCGCAATGCATATTCTTTATAAATAAAGTTTTATAGCTATACGCCCTTTTAATCATGCTGTTCTTATAAGATGCTTTCTTTAAAAAAGCAACTTACTATAAATTATTCTAATTATTACTATTCACCTACTAATACAGGAACATCATATTTGGCAGTACGGTCGTCTTTAATAACGCCAGCCCAGTTCAGTCCAAATGTGAAGTCGTAAGTATTGCCTTCACTGTCCACATGACATTCCATGTCAAATGGTACATCCTCTAATTGTGCTTCAACAGTTTCCATATTTGCAGGCATCTGCATGGGCAACAAAGCGGATGGCTCAACATTTCCGGATACAATTTCCAGAACTGCTTTATCCGTTACTCCAAAGTGCATAACAATCGCATCTACCTGACTTTCGAATTCATTTACTACCAACGGAGTGCCAGCATTTATAACAACTATAACATTTTCAACCATGTCAGCTGCCATTAAAACAGTATCAAGGTCACCAGCATTAGTTATCTTGGCAGTATTACCATAATATGAGCGGTTCTCTTTTCCTTTAACTGCTTCTTGGCCATAATAACTATCATCTTCAGTTACAATCGGGTCTCCGCCTATTGATTCTTGGCGTACATATTCAGAATCAGCAGTATATGGACCATATTGAAGTGAAAGAGGTATGTATTCTTCTGTTTCACCGTCATAACCTGGTGTTGTGAACATTATACCCGGGATTGTAGGCGGAAGGTTGTTTGGACT
Organism: Christensenellaceae bacterium; assembly: GCA_963675575.1. GTDB lineage: Bacteria > Bacillota > Clostridia > Christensenellales > UMGS416 > JAGLOK01. The sequence continues at coordinate 250,109 of OY776378.1, read as the reverse complement.
GCTGATTATAACAAGCGCAAAGTCGCAATCTGCAACTTCTTCTGCTGACGCACGGATGATGTCATCCTCTGTTAATGTAGCCTTACCATCTTCATCTGCCTCTCCCGAGGGTTCTCCTATGGTATCTGTAACTACATTGTAGTATTCACTTGCTAATTCAGCATTAATTGGAAGACCCCAAGACGCAGGAGTTACTCCTGATCTTCCGGCGCTCATTGCTGTAAACTTCATAGGAATATAAACAGTGGGCTTTTCTGAGTCACTTGCTGCTTTAATTATATTACCGCTGTTTTTAAGCATTACAATAGATTTAAGTTGTGCCTGGAAGCCTGCTTCAACTTTGTCAGCGCTTGCTACATTTGCCTTAGATTCGCTCAGGCTAAGATATGGGTTATCAACCATTCCTATCTGCAGGAAAGTTTTAGCTAATCTTTTTACTGATTCATTTATACGTTCTACAGTAGCTTCCTTGCCATATTTTTCTTCGTATAATGCAAAGCCTGCCAATATGTCTTCTTTAACATTGTAATTTTCTATTCTGTCATTATCGGCTTCGAGAGCTTTTAAAATGCGCTCGGGAAGTGTTATTTCTTCGTCTTCCATGCCCCAATTCATCATCTGAATTATGCTCCAGTCGGTGCAGATTAATCCATCCCAACCAAATTGTTCTCTCAGAAGATATTTCGTTTTATATTCACTATAAGCAGTACCTACAGCTTCTCCGCCTATCGGAGTACCATCTGCGTCAATATGAATGGAGAAGTCTGTCATAACCCCGGCAGAAACCTCAGTTTTACCAGGTAAAGCAGTTAAACAAGCTTCAAAAGGTATTAGCATGGTTGTGAATTGACCACCTGGAAATACGTTGTATTTACCAGTAAAAGCATGGGATTCACGCCCGCCCTCGGCAGCCCCATCACCGGGAAAGTGCTTTGACAAAGCGTTTATGCTATCCCATCCCCAACCTAAATCGGTGCCATCTTCTGCATATGAAGATTGTAAAGAATCAGTACAAGCAACTGCCATGTCACGACTCAATGCAGGATCTTCACCAAAAGTACCAGTAAAGCGTTTCCATCTTGGTTCTGTTCCTAAATCCATCTGCACATAATGCACAGTTGAGATACCAAGATCGCGCTCCTCGGCAGAATATAATCTCCCATATTCTGCAATTACTTCTGGGTCAAAAGTTGCTGCAAACCCTAGATTGTTTGGCCATATTGATGTTAGGCTGTTTCCTGTGTCACCGCGGTAGTCAATAGGTATACCGAAAGGCAGACCTTCCGCATATTCCTGTGATATATTCACTGCGGTCACAGCATCTTCTATACTTCCTGCTCGCAAAGAGAAAGTTCTGATTCCGTTATCAAGATCGGCGGTCATATTTTCGCCGATTTCGGTAGCAGTACTCATGCTGTTCAATGAAAGGAACATGAACATTTTAGCCTCATCGGAATCTCCCATAAGTACAGCCAAATCTGCGGCTCTTGTGTCGGCGTCTAATTTCCAGTTTTCATATGGATCAAGCATGCCATTCTGATTTAAGTCCTTAAAAGCATAACCTTCGACTTGGATAATTTGCACTCCTGAATCTTTTGAATAGCCTAATGTTGTTCCGCCTTCATTTGTGACTTTTATCCATCCATCATCAGTCTCTTCTTCTGACCACTTAACTTCACCAGTTCCCGGCTCTTCTGCCTCAATTGGTTTAGCTTGTGTTGGCTTTTCTGTTGCTACGGTTGAGTTCTCTTCGTCATTCTTTGCGCACCCCGCAAATGCTCCAACCAATAGCAAAGTTGCAAAAATGATTGCTAAAAGTTTTTTTGATTTATTCATAGTTAATCTCCTTCTTTTTGATATTTTGCCATATGTAAAAAAACTAAAACGTAATATACCTCCTTCTTACTTATTCATATGGCTATTAAACTCGCAATATATTCTGTAAGTTTAATTCGGATTCACATTTCACTTTTTTAGATTTGTTAGTCGCTCTACCTTAAAACACCTTATATTGATTTGTTTTTTAATTTTACCCATTATAAAATTATATATACTTGATATATCGCACATGGCTCTAATTCTTGCGTAGGTGGAAATCACCTATAATAAAAAATCAGTTATTATAAGAAAAGACGAAGAATAATACTATATTTATTTTGATTGTTATAAGCTACATATGTAATTGATATTTTTACCGAATAACGAAGTATAATTTATGCTATATAATAAAAACCTATATGAGTGAGGACTTGAAATGAATCATCAAGCCGTAAATCCGTATCTTCCATCCTATGAATATATTCCTGACGCCGAACCTTATGTTTTTGGAGAACGTGTATACATCTACGGATCGCACGATAAGTTTAACGGGTATTTTTTTTGCCTGAATGATTACTTGTGTTGGTCTGCCCCAACAGATGATTTATCAGACTGGCGTATGGAAGGCACAATTTATTTCAAAAAACAGGATCCACTTAATAAAAAAGGAAGATACCCGATGTATGCACCTGATGTAACTCGCGGTATAGATGGTAGATATTATCTTTATTACACCATTGGTATAATCGGAGTAATGAGTGTGGCTGTTTGCGATGAGCCTGCAGGCAAATATGAGTTTCTTGGACATGTACGTTTTAGTAATGGACATATTTGGGGCGCGCATTCGGGTGAGCCTTTTCCATTTGATCCAGCGGTGCTAACGGATGATGACGATCGAGTTTACCTATATTCAGGATTTGCATTAAAAACACCTGCAATTTTTTCTCGGATGAAATGCTTAAAAAACCCCGGCGGAGTTGTCATGGAGCTAGAGCAGGACATGCTTACAATAAAAAAAGGCCCTGAATTGCTTTTCCCAAGAAGAAAAAATAACCCTCCTATCGACTTTCTGGATCACGAATTTTTCGAGGCAAGCTCGATACACAAAATCAACAATAAATATTACTTTATCTATTCATCTTGGCATAATCATGAATTATGCTATGCCATTAGCGACCATCCAATGAAAAATTTTAGTTTTGGCGGTACATTGGTAAGTATAGGTGATTTATATTTGGATGGTAATAAAGATGAATCAAAAGCGAAAAATTATCTAGGTAATACTCACGGTAGCATAATAAAAATTAAGGATAGGTGGTATGTTTTTTATCATCGGCAAACTAACCGCCATTCATTTTCCCGTCAAGCTTGCGCCGAATCTATCACAATGTTGGATGATGGGAATTTTATACAAGCAGAGGTAACAAGTTGTGGCCTTAACAATATCCCATTAAAAGGTATTGGCAAGTATCAAGCATACATAGCCTGTAACTTATGGTCTAATTCTGGGACAGCCCGATATGATATTCTATTTCCACGCATTCGTCTAAGGAATCATCCTTATTTTACTCAAACCGGGAAAGATGGTGATGAAAGTTCAATTCAGTGTATAGCAAATATGAGGCATGGTTCCGTAGCCGGATTCAAGTATTTCGATTTCAATTCAACTAATAATATCCGTATAGAAATTGATGGAAAATGCGAAGGGGAAATGGTTATATCTAATAAATCTGACTTTAAATATATCGGGGCAAAGATATCAATTAATATTAAAAATTCATTTTTAAATATTTCTTCAGATCTTAATTTACCATCAGGCAAACAAGCCCTTTTCTTTAAGTTTCTTGGAAAAGGAAAGCTGAATTTTTATTCATTCGAACTTTATTGAAAACATAAATGATACTATATTTTTCTTGGCCTCTCTTATATCCTCTGCGTATTAAAAAACAAAAAACTTTCTAATAATATATTTAATATCTAAGTAGCATTATAAGAGTAACACTTATGTTTAACGCGTAGCCTTATTTTTTAAGTTGGTATCTTTGCCCTGAATATAATGCTATACGCTTTAGAGGTTTTTTTACTATAGCTTATAGCCTTAGCCAGCATCGCTTTTGTACGTACAAAAGTATTCTTGTTGGAAACTCCCAAATCCTTTAAGTACAAATTAGAATCATATACAATTAATATTTCATAACACTGTTCAAACCGCAAAATATATCTTAAGCAACATTTTGACCCTCTCCCGAAAACCGGTCTAGTCAAAAAGTCAGGATACTAATCAAAGTATAAACGATGAACGAAAATCATTTGGTAGTAAATAAAATCAATTTGCTAAAATATAGTACTAAACTCTTGTCTATTTAAATGAAAGACAAGAGTTTTAATAATAAAATATTATTTATAGTATTCAATTAGTATCAGTAGCCGTTTCTGCATCCCAAAAATCTACTATCTAGAAACTTAAAGAAAGCCGCAGACCTACTCCCACTCGATCGTCCCCGGCGGTTTTGATGTAATGTCGTACACCACGCGGTTAATCCCTTTTACTTCATTTATAATCATATTTGATATCTTGGCCAGAACGTCATACGGTATCCTCGCCCAATCAGCCGTCATAGCGTCAACAGATGTTACTGCCCGTAACGCCAAAACATGGTCATATGTTCTCGCATCACCCATCACGCCAACGGTTTTTATATTGGTTAGAGCGGCAAAATACTGCCAAATGTCTCGGTCTAAGCCGGCTTTTGCTATTTCATTGCGGAATATCCAGTCAGCTTCGCGCAAAGTGTCAAGTTTCTCTTTGGTAATGTCACCGATTATTCGGATAGCAAGCCCGGGCCCGGGAAAAGGCTGTCTCCATACCAAGTCATCATCCAGCCCCAACTCTATTCCTACTGCTCGTACTTCGTCTTTAAACAAATCGCGCAGCGGCTCAATTATGTCATCAAAATCGACAACATCCGGAAGCCCGCCCACATTGTGGTGGCTTTTTATCGTATCTGCATGTCCGTCGCCGGATTCTACCACATCGGGATATATTGTGCCTTGAGCAAGAAAATCAACATGACCTATCTTCCTCGCTTCCTCCTCAAAAACACGTATAAATTCTTCACCTATTATTTTTCGTTTCTGTTCGGGATCGCTAACACCTTTGAGCTTTTCTAAAAATCTTTCCTCCGCATTAACACGAACAAAATTTAAATCAAGTCCTTGTGAAAATCTTTTTTCGACCTCGTCTCCTTCATTTTTGCGAAGAAGGCCATGGTCTACAAAAATGCAAGTTAGATTTTTACCAACAGCTTTTGATAAAAGCACTGCGGCAACGGAAGAATCCACACCGCCAGAAAGCCCAAGTAGCACTTTTTTGTCTCCCGCCTTTTTCTTTATCGCTTCGATTGAATCATTCGCCACATTCGCCATCGTCCAGTCTTGTGTGCACCCACAAACTTCGTAAAGAAAGTTCTCAATCATTTTCTGTCCGTGTTGAGTATGCTGAACTTCCGGATGAAATTGCACGCTGTAAAGCTTCTTTTCTTCGTCGCACATTGCCGCAATCGGGCATGTGTCAGTGCTGGCAACAGCTCGGAAACCTTCAGGAACTTCTTCTGTCTGATCAGTATGGCTCATCCAGCAAATCGTATTATTATCTATTCCTTTAAATAAAACGCAATCGGAATCCAGTACAACTTTTGTGTGTCCATACTCCCTAAGTTTAGCACTTTTCACTTTTCCGCCAAGCGTATGGCACATTATATGGTTGCCGTAACAAATACCCAAAATAGGCACACCAAGCTCAAAGAGCTCTTTATCCACTTGCGGCGCACCATCTTCATAAACAGATTTAGGCCCTCCGGTGAGAATTATGCCCGTAGGATTAAATTCTTTTATCCGCTCAATTGTTGATGTGTATGCGAATATCTCGCTATATACATTTGCTTCTCTGACACGTCGGGCGATAAGTTGATTATACTGTCCTCCGAAGTCTAAAACGATTACTCTTTGCTGCATAATCCTTAAGTTCCTTTATTTTTTAATATAAAATATTCCGTAAGCGTTTGGTCCGCCATGTGCTGTTATGACGCAGCCCGCGTCGCTTACTATAACTTCTTTAAAATACCCGGAGTTTTTAACTATATCAACCGACATAGGGCCAAGTCCCTTTTCGTCTTTTGTATTAACTATAAACACAACATCAGGATCGATTGTGTCAGTGTTTGACAACGCTTTAGTGAAATAGCTTTTAACTACTTTGTCCATTGAGCCTCTGAACTTGCCGCCCGGCTCAAGTTTTCCGTCTTTCGCCACTATTTCAGGCCGCAGCTTGAGCGAAGTTGCCGCAAATGCTTTGAGCGCTGAGCACCTTCCACCTCTTCTTAAAAATTCAAGAGTATCAAGCACAAATCCTGTGGATACATTTGGAATTATATCTTCAGTGAGCTTCTTGTCTATCTCATCCGCTGATAAGCCTTTCTGCGCCAACTCTGCCGCTTTATATACTACAAGTCCTGTTCCCAAAGACACATTTCGGCCATCTACCACCTTTATATTTATGTCGCTAACCATGCTCGCTGCCATGTTGGCACTTTGGCAAGTGGCGGAAAGTTCAGACGAAATACATACAAAAACTATGTCCTGCTTTTTTTCTATATACGGCTTGAAAGCAGTCATAAAGTCATCCACTGAAGGCGCGGAAGTCTTTGGAGTTTGGTTGGTCTCATTGGACCAGTTGATAAGTTCATCTGTCGTGATTTCAATCGAGTCTTTAAAGCTTTTCTCATCAAGTATGACATACAACGGCACAATATCAATATCAAATTTATTTATAATTCCTTGGGGTAAGTCGCATGTCGAGTCTGCAATAATTTTCACATTCATAAACAAACCTCCTTATATAATAATTATAGTAATTATTTATTCCTCAGCATATATTATCGCATAAGCATTCGGCCCGCTGTGGGATGTTATTATGCAACCGGCATTTGTTTTTATTACTTTTTTAAAATGCCCTTTATTTTTTACCAGTTCAGAAATTATATCCAATAAACCAAGCTCATCTGTTGATGTGCCTATATAGCAAAATTCCGAATTTATTCCTTCAAGATTATCAAGAACACTGCCGCAAAATTTATTAACTGCTTTTTCAAGTGAGCCTCTGAATTTTTCAACAGGAATTAAATTCCCCTCAATAGCGTCAATTCTTGGCCGAATCTTAAGTGCGCTCGCAGCCAATGCTTTTGCTGCAGAGCATCTTCCCCCTCTTTTTAGAAACTCCAAATTGTCAAAAAGAAAGCTCGACTTTATTTTAGGAATATATAATTCGAGCTCGCCGATTATCTCATCGGAGCTCTTTCCTTCCTTTGCAAGATTCGCTGCTTTTATCACTGCAAACCCAGTGCCTATCGATACGTTTCGCCCATCGATAACTTTTATCTTGCCTTTTTCAATTGAATTGGCCGCAAACAAAGCGTTTTGAAAAGTTGCAGAAAGATCAGAAGATACGCTAACAAAAACTACGTCGCGTTTTTCATCAACGTAAGGCGTAAAAGCTTTGATATAATCTTCAACTGACGGAGCAGAAGTTTTAGGAGTTTTTTTTGTTTCGTCTGACCACTCGATGAGCTTTTTGGGCGTCATCTCCAGCCCGTCTCTATAGCTTTTTTCGTCTATTATCACATACAATGGGACAATATCAACATTCAATTCTTCAAGAATTGCTTTTGGTAAATCACAGGTTGAGTCTGCGATTATTTTTACTTGCATTGAATCCCTCCGAAAATATTATATTTCCGTTTATTTTATAATAAATTCGTTCAATAATCAAATAATTTGGAAATAAAACTATCTTCCAGAATAATTTGGAGATTCTTTGGTAATATATATATCATGAGGATGGCTTTCAACCAAGCCCGCGCCTGTTATTTGAATAAATTTCCCGTCTTTCGAAAGAGCCTCTATACTTGCAGCCCCGCAATATCCCATGCCCGAGCGCAGCCCTCCAATTAATTGGAAAATAGTATCAGCAAGAGAACCTTTATATGGCACTCTTCCTTCTACGCCTTCGGGAACCAGTTTCTTCTCGTTTTCCTGAAAATATCTATCGGAACTGCCTTCTTTCATCGCACCGACAGAACCCATTCCTCTGTAGACCTTAAAAGATCTTCCCTGATATATTTCCGTATCACCGGGACTTTCTTCCGTTCCCGCCAGTAGCGAACCTAGCATAACGGCTCCGGCTCCGGCGGCAATGGCTTTCACAATATCACCGCTGTATTTTATTCCGCCGTCTGCAATTATTTTCTTACCATGCTTTGCCGCAGCTTCCGCGCAATCCAATACTGCTGTAATCTGTGGAACTCCTATCCCTGCAACCACTCGGGTTGTGCAAATTGAGCCCGGGCCAATTCCAACCTTCACTATATCCGCCCCTGCTTTTATTATATCTTCAGTGGCTTCCGCGGTTGCCACATTCCCCGCGATAATTGTGAGTTCAGGATATTTTACTCTTATTTCTTCCACGGCTTTAAGAACGTATGTTGAATGTCCGTGAGCCGTATCAATAGCAATAGCATCTACTTTTTGCTTGACTAGCTCCGCAACCCTTTCACACATGTCCCCGGATGTCCCTATCGCGGCTCCTGCTAGCAATCTGCCGTTTTCATCTTTGGCACTGTTAGGATATTTTACTGCTTTTTCTATGTCTTTAATAGTAATAAGCCCTTTAAGCGCTCCGCGTTCATCTACGATTGGAAGTTTTTCAATCCTGTGTTTTGCAAGTATTTTCTTTGCTTCTTCAAGATCTGTACCCTCAGGCGCTGTAACCAATCCTTCAGACGTCATTGCCTCGCTTATAAGTTTTGAAAAATCCGTTTCAAAGCGCAGGTCTCGGTTGGTTATAATACCAACCAATATCCCATCTTTTGTAATAGGAACACCTGAAATACGATACCTTTCCATTAATGACATCGCATCTGACACCCTATGCTCAGGTGAAAGATAGAAAGGATCTGTGATAACTCCGTGCTCGCTGCGTTTTACTTTGTCCACTTGCGAAGCCTGCTGAGCTATAGTCATGTTTTTGTGGATTATACCTAAGCCGCCTTCGCGCGCTATGGCAATTGCCATTCTTGCATCGGTAACAGTATCCATTGCAGCTGACATCAAAGGAATGTTCAGCTTTATTTTAGGTGACAGCTGTGTTGACAGACTGACTTCGCGAGGAAGAATTTCGCTTTTTGCTGGTATCAAAAGAACATCATCAAAGGTTAATCCTTGTTTTATTATTTTTCCATTCATATGAATCATCCCCCTATTTAAATTTTGTGTGGATATAAAACAAAACCGCTCAGAAAGAGCGGCTAGTAATTAAGTTTTACTGCGCAATCGGGTAAACGCTTACCTTTTTGCGCTTTTTATCTTTCCTCTCAAATTTGACTGTTCCGTCAACTTTTGAAAACAAAGTATCATCTCCGCCTATTCCAACGTTATTGCCGGGATGGATTTTCGTGCCCCTTTGGCGCACTATTATAGAACCTGCGCTGACAAGCTGACCGTCACCGCATTTAGTTCCGAGACGTTTACTTGCGCTTTCGCGACCATTTTTTGATGATCCCACGCCTTTCTTATGTGCCATATTTTTCGCCTCCTTTGCGATTCAATCAGTTTATTCTTCAGATTTTTCTTCTTTTTTCTTAGCAGCTTTTTTGATGCCGGTGATTTCTACTGCTGTGTAAGGCTGTCTGTGCCCATTTTTTTTGCGTATATTCTTTTTAGCCTTATACTTAAAAACAATAACTTTTGAGCTTTTTAGCTGTCTGATCACTTTTCCAGTGACTTTAACTTCCTTAACCAACGGAGTACCGACTATTACTTCGTCTCCATTAGCATAAAGCAATGTGTCAAAACCGACTTTAGCGCCATCTTTTTCGTCAATCTTTTCGACATAAATAGTGTCGCCGACCATAACTTTATGCTGCTTTCCGCCTGATGCGATTACAGCGTACATATATTACCTCCTATTATTAGGGCTCGCCGGGGACAAAAGGCGGGTAGAAACCTCTTTGAAAGCCTTTCCCGTGCGGCTATTGAGCCATTCTAACACATTTATATCGGCCCTGTCAATCTTTATGCAATTTGAATTTAATTTTTATTTTTTACGCACCGTCATCATCAAAAACTGAATACGCTACATTGGTGGAATGATCGGCAACGCGTTCGAGATTTGATAAAATCTCAATAAAAATTGTGCCTGACCTAGGCGAGCATTTTCCACTTTTAAGCCTCTTTATATGTTTTTTCTTAAGATTCTTTTCCAAATCATCGATTTCTTGTTCTAGAGGATCAATTTCTCTTGATGCTCTTTCAATATCTGTTTCTTGAAAAATTTGATTTGCAGCTCTTAAAATATAAAATACTTTGCCTGACATCTCCTCCAACTCTTCAATGGCTTTTGTGGAAAAAGATAACTTTTTGTCTTCAATTCTGATCTGGGCAAATTCAGCAATATTTTCCGCGTGGTCTCCAATTCTTTCTAAATCATTTATAACATGATACATAGCTCCAACAAGTTGAGCGTCACCTGGAGATAAATCTAGCTGGTTTGCTTTAACCAAATAGCGGGTAATTTCATGGTTCAAAAAGTCGGTCACCTCTTCATCGTCAAAAACCCTATCAACCAGCTCCTGACTTTTTGTTATGAAAGCTTTTACTGAGTTTATGATGGCTTTTTCCGCTATTTGCCCCATTCTCTCAACTTCTTTAATCAACTGAGCAACAACAATTGTTGGCGTTGCAAACAAATGATCTTCGATATACATAAGCTTTCTAGGCTCTTTTGGGGGTTCTTCTCCCTGAATAATTCTTCTTGATGCCTTCACCAATAAAGCGCTAAGCGGAAAGAAGATAATCGTTTCGACTATTTTAAAGCCCATGTGTGCATTAGCGATTTGTCGAACCGTGTTGTTGGGTGATAATTGCCTTATCCATTCCGAAATTGGAAGCAATGATACCAGAATAGACATAATTACAGCGCCGAAGACATTAAACATCAAATGGATAACGGCAACGCGCCTTGCGTTCTTGCTCGTGCCAATTGAGGCCAGCATCGCCGTCACGCACGTTCCAATATTTGTTCCCAAAATGATAAAAACCGCGGTATCTATCCCGACCAAATCCTGCATTGCCAGAGCTTGAAGTATACCGACTGAAGCTGATGAGCTTTGTATAACAGCCGTCATTGCCATACCAACGAGAAGACCGATTAACGGGGATTTGAATCTTACCATAAGCTGCTGAAATTCGACCATATCCCTTAAAGGCTTCATTGCGTTTGACATTGTATTTAATCCGAAAAACAAAAACCCAAAGCCCAATATAACCGCGCCAATATTTTTAAGGTATCTCTTTTTTTGAAAAATCATAAAACCTATGCCGACAAACATAAGCAAAGGTGCTATCTTTGTAAGTTTAAATGCAATCAGCTGAGCTGTTATAGTTGTTCCGATATTGGCTCCGAAAATCACGCCTACCGATTGCGTTAAATTCATCAGCCCGGCATTTACAAGCCCTACTGTCATAACAGTGGTGGCCGAAGATGATTGAATCACCATTGTAAACAACGCCCCGACAGCTAATCCCAAGAATTTATTTTTAGTTAATATATGCAGCATATTCCTGAGCTTCGAACCTGCAGCTTTTTCAAGGTTCTCACTCATCATATGCATTCCAAATAGGAACATAGTCAATCCGGCCAAAAGCTCTAAATAATTTTCAAACCCCATAAAAACCTCTATTGTTTCAGTTTACAACCTACTCTTGTTTGTCCAAAAAAATAATTCGCGAAATCTAAGCGAATTATTTTTTGTTTTTAAATATACATACATTCTCAGCTATCTTCCAAAACCGAATAGGCCACGTTAGTCGCATGATCGGCAACTCGCTCCAGGTTTGAAAGAATTTCGATGAAAATGGTTCCCGACCGCGGAGTACAGTCTCCCCTGTTTAAGCGGTCAATATGTTCCTGCTTATGCTCTTTTTCCAAATCATCAATCTCTTGTTCAAGCGGTGCGATTTCTGTTTTAGCTGTTTTTACATCCGTATTTGTAAAGATATCGTTTGCTTTTTGAAGAAGATTAAATACTTTTTCCGACATGTCTCCCAGCTCTTCCAAAGCTTTTTTGGTAAATGTCATTTTGTTATCAATTCTCAGCTGAGCAAACTCCGCAATATTTTCAGCGTGATCTCCTATTCTTTCAAGGTCGTTTATCACATGATACATTGCACCTACGAGTTTCGCGTCGCCGGGAGACAAATCAAGTTGGTTCGCCTTAACAAGATAGTGTGTTATTTCATGGTTTAGGAAATCTGTTACTTGTTCATCACTGAATACTTGATCTATAAGTTTCTGGTCCTTATTAATAAATGCACTCACAGCGTTTCTAATACATTTATACGCTATCTCTCCCATTCTTTCGACTTCTTTAATCAGCTGGGCAACAACTATTGTTGGTGTAATAAAAAGATGATCTTCAATATACATAAGTTTCATAGGCTCCCTTAAGGGATCTTCTCCGCTAATCACACGCTTTGATACTTTCACGAAAATTGAACTCATAGGAAGGAAAATTGCTGTAGCTAAAACATTGAAGAGCAAATGGGAATTAGCAATCTGCCTGGAAACATCTCCGGGGGACCAACTTGTTACCCATCTGGTAATTGGAAGTGCATACACCAAACCTATCATAAGGGCCGAACCGAATACATTAAACATAAGATGTATAAGGGCTGCGCGCTTAGCATTTTTAGATGTTCCTATTGACGCCAGTATCGCCGTAATACATGTTCCTATATTTGTTCCCAAAACAACAAATATTGCACTCTCAATCCCAATTAACCCTTGCATTGAAAGAGCTTGCAGGATACCTACGGAAGCTGATGAGCTTTGGACAATTGTTGTAATCAGCGCTCCGGCCAGAATCCCCATAGGCCCGCTGAGCTGAACCATGATATCCTTAAATGCCTGAAGCTCTCTCAATGGTTTCATCGAATCCGACATTGTGTTGAGCCCAAAGAATAAAAGTCCAAAACCCAAAACAACATAGCCAAGACGCTGTATGGTTTTTTTTCTTATGAAAAGCATCATCCCAACACCAACAATAAGAAGTATAGGTGCCGCTTTTGTCAGCTTGAACGCAATAAGCTGCGCTGTTATTGTTGTTCCTATATTAGCTCCGAATATTACTCCAACCGATTGAGTAAGGTTCATTAGCCCGGCATTCACCAAACCTACAGCCATAACAGTGGTAGCCGATGAACTTTGTATCACCATTGTAAATAGCGCGCCCACAATCAATCCCAAGTATTTGTTCTTAGTCAGAGCGTTGAGCATCTTCCTAAGCCCGGAGCCCGCGGCTTTTTCCAGGTTGGAGCTCATCATGTTCATTCCAAAAAGGAACAACGCCAAACCTGCAACTAGCCCCAAGTAGCTTTCAAATCCCATTTCTTTCCCCCATAAAAAGATAAATTAACAAAAAAATATGTCTTCTAACGCACCTCTTGATTATGCCATAAAAAAAACCAATCCGCTATAACTTCACGAAAAAAATAGCACTTTATTATCTGAATTATTTCGTTAGTTTACCTTTTTGCTGTAACCCGGCAAATTCTGTTTGCCTTAACGCCTCATACAATGCTATTGCAACTGAATTCGACAAATTGAGCGAACGTAAATTATTTTTCATGGGAATTCTAAGAGCATTATCATAATTATCTTTTAATATGCTTTCGTCCAGCCCTTTCGTTTCCCTGCCAAACACTAAAAAATCGTTATCTTTGTATTTTGCATCACAATAGTTTTTGCTGCCCTTTGTGGTAAAATAGAAAAGGTTTGCATTTTTATTCTTTGCAAAAAATTCTGCAACATTTTCATAAACCGCAATATCAAGTTCATCCCAATAGTCAAGCCCTGCTCTTTTTACGTGCTTGCTGTCTATGCTAAATCCAAGAGGCTTTACAAGATGCAGCTTCGCTCCCGTTACCGCACATGTTCGAGCAATATTTCCTGTGTTTTGAGGTATATCCGGTTGAATCAATACTATGTTAAGTGCCATAATTTTAGTACCTCGAAGCCTTTTTTCTCTTGCTCTTATTTCTTCTTATTTCTTTCAAAGCAACAATGATGTTTAGAGCCCAAATCACTATAGCCAACATGCTTATTCCCCACATGAAAGGAACCGACCACCCTAGCAAAAAATTATTCGGGTAAAATCGAGAATTCATATATGCTGTTATTACAATCATAAGATATAGCGATATTTTTATAATATTAAGTATTGTTTCTTTTGAATCAAACGTCATAACAGAGAATTTTATTTTTTTGCTTTTTATCACAAAAGTCGAAAATATGATTAAAATTACCAACATACCAAATACCAAAACTCTAAGCAAAAATGATTCTGTCTGAATAATCCGAATTTCTATCGGAAGCTGGGAAACGTCTTCAATTCCCAAGGGCTCTTCTTTTTTTATCTTTTCCTTATATTCGTCCAAAGTCAGCGCATCGCTCAGATATTGATCTTGCTCATTTTCATAAATCTCTTGCGAAGCAACATAGTAATCCCCCATCAAATAATTGATTGAAGTATAATCGGATACTAAAATTGATACAATGAGAATTACAAATGTTAAAATAAGAAAAACTACTTTGTTCATTAATCCCTCCGAATGCCCTGCAGTCCTTAAATAATAGCATAATATATGTGCAATTTAAAGCAACTATGCAGCCTGTTGTTAAATCTAGCGAAAAATATTGTCTATTTATAAAACAAGTTTGAGCTACAATAAATCTTTTAGTATAATTAAATAAATACATTATAAAAGGATTTATTTATGGCTTTTATCATTTTAGAGGTAATTATTATTCTCGCCCTTCCAATCGCATTTAAACTTATGGCAAAAAAAATAAAGGTTATCAAAACACTTGGCCCAATCATACTGTGTTACGGTGCTGGTATTTTGCTCGGAAACATAGGCTTGCCTTGGGATAAAGGGCTGTCAATGTCAATATCCGAGGTGACTGTTCCGCTTGCCATACCTTTAATACTTTTTTCGCTCGACTTAAAAAAGTGGCTGTCTTTGGCAAAAAAAACGATACTCTCATTTGTTTTAATGATTATATCTGCGGCTGCAGCCTCTGTCCTGGCAGCATTCATTTTTTCAGGAAGACTGGTAGAGGGATGGAAAATCTCGGGAATGCTTACAGGTTGCTATACAGGAGGCACCCCCAATCTTATGGCAATTGGAATGGGGCTTGAAATAAATTCCGCAACGTTGGTTATGGTAAACGCTTGTGACATGATGCTGGGCGGCTCATATTTCTTTTTGATGATATCGGTTGTAAAGGTTGCCCTAAGAAAGATATTACCCAAATTCAAATCAACCGGCATAGCTCATGAAGAAGATGTCGCCGCACTCCAAGGCATTTTTTCAAACGGGAAAAGAAAAGGTGCAAAAGGCCTTTTGCTTTGCGGATTGCTCGCTGCGGCTGCAACCGGTCTCGCCGTGGGAATAGCGATGCTGCTTACAGGCGAAATGAATGTTGCAATAATAATATTAATTGTAACCACCTGCGGGATCGGGCTTTCTTTCTGGCAAAAAATCAGAAACACAAGCGGCACATGGAGCATGGGACAATACGTGATCTTGGTTTTCTCGCTTGCGATAGGTTCAACGGTTGACATAAATGTGTTTTTCAATGCTTCCCCCCTCATACTGGGCTATACGGCAACTGTGATGTTTGGCGCGCTAATCATTCATCTCGTTTTATCTTTTATTTTTAAAATAGATGCTGACACCACATTGATTACTTCAACAGCCGGTGTATACGGGCCCGCCTTTATCGGGCCGGTAGCTGAAGCACTGGGAAACAGAGAAGTAGTTATGAGCGGGCTTGTGTCCGGGCTTGTTGGATATGCCATAGGCAATTACTTAGGACTGGGAATTGCTTATTTGATTCGATTAATAGTTTAACTTTTTAATAAAAACAAAGGAGGCATTTACATGAACTGTGATAACATCTTGGCCATTAAAGTAAACGAAAGAAACAAGCATGCGATAGAAATCCAAAACGTATTGACTAAACACGGGTGCGAAATAAGAGCTCGCCTTGGCCTTCCTCAGCAGGATATCGGAGCCTGCACGGATGTTGGCCTTTTGATTCTTCAAATTTGTGATGAAAAAGAGACAATAGACAAAATGGTGGAAGAACTAAACACTATTGATTCTGTATCAGCTAAATATATGACTTTATAATTTTGGTTATTTTTTTATTTTTTCCACATAAGTTTTAATCGCATCTGCGGTTTTTTGTGAAATAATATGCTCAATCCTGCAGGCATCTTCTTCTGCGGTTTGGGCATCTATTTTTAGTGTGTTTCTTAAAAAATCAGTAATGGTTTCATGTCTTAGAATCATCTGCATCGCCTTTTGCCTGCCTTTTGGCGTAAGTATTATTTTTCCGTATGATTCATGCTCGATATATCCTGAATCTTTCAAAACACCCATAGCTCTTGAAACCGATGGCTTTGAGTAACCCAATTCATTTGCGATGTCCACAGAGCGAACTTCCCCGCTTCGTCTTTCAATCTGCAGAATAACTTCTAAATACATTTCATTTGACTCTGTAGTTTTCATATTAAAAGTATATTAGTTTAATCAAAAAAGCACAACCTTTTTTAGTTTTGCTTATAACAATTATAATATTTTTTTTAGCTTTATTTAAAGAATTTATTTTCATTCTGCTTATCCTATGTGATAAAATAAATTTATTAAAAACTTGTCAGAGTAAAACAGCCTGTCATTTAAGGTGAAAAATATGAATGTAAAAAAACTATCGGATTTATACTCAAAAAAAGGATATTCAAAAGAAACAACAGACTATGCAATAAAAATTGTATTGGCATTGGAAAACCATCTGTTAGAATCGGGTATAGTTTTGGACATGTGTTCCGTAGATGATATTAAAAAGTATTTTTCCCTTCTTTTTGAATCAGGAATGATTGAACTAGACACTTTGCTAGCATTGGCCAGATATTTTTACCTTATCGATAGGAATGATATATATATTTACTTTACGAAACTCTTGGGCGGCCTCGGCGTTTTAGACAACATCAAAAAAAGAATGTTAAAATATGCCGGGAAATGTCTTACCGATAAAGTTTTTGACGGCTTCATCTATCCTCCTTTGGGCACCTCCATCGAAGATGTTCCAAATTACACAAAAGATTTAATGCAACGCATTAAAGATAATATCGCGCCTAACTTATATGAAAAAATACTCGCTGGCAACAATCACGGAGTTTCCAGAAAATCTATGCAGGCGGAAAAAGAATATTATGAAGAATCCGAAAGCTTTGAGCAATATCTCAAAGACCGCCACAACCGTAAAGTCGCAGAACTCCAGCAGTTTTGTGATGCAGGTCAGGTTTGGTTTGAACAGGAAATTACACAGCCTGTGGTTGATTTCGTAAAATCAAACCAGGAAATACTTTCCGCTATAAAAAAAGACGATAAGCTTTATGTCACAAAAATACCATATGACACTTTGGATTATTTAAATGCCAAAACAAACAAAGAAAAAAGTTACTTTGCATGCCATTGTCCGTTTGCACGAGAAGCTATATTGATAGATGATGAAAGTGTCCCTTCGGAATGGTGCTATTGCAGTGCGGGCTTTGCCAAGTTCCCTTTTGAAATTATATTAGGCAGAGAACTGAATGTAAAAGTACTTAATACTGCTCTTGACGGTGACGGTTTTTGCCGATTTGAAATTGACTTGGTGAATATTAAGTTTTAAGCTGATATGCTCCGCTTTTTATAATTTCTACGAATTCAATAATATCCTCGGGGCATTTGTCTAAAAATATTCCGGATGAAATATCGCCATGCTCGTGAAAATCCGAACCCGCTATTTTAATCATATTATTTTCATTCGCCCATTTGAGAGCAATTTCATTATTGTTTTGATGCCGAGGGTTGCCGTTAAAAACTTCTATGCCATCTAAATATTTAGCATTCGGCATCGTTTTGCTTCTCCTAAATGGATGCGCCGCAAAAAGCAAAGCGTTTTCTTTCTTTGTCAATTCATATAGTTCACTTATATCCAAATCTTGAATGTTTTCATGTTTATATAAATACTTCGGATTAAATCCATATACCAGATAGTCCCGATAGGGGCGATTTAGAGCTATTTCCATTCCAAAAAGAACTTTGAGCCCAACCCTATCCCCCAAGGCCTTTGCCTCTTGAAAAGCGTTGATAAGAGCCTCCACCTTTTGCTTCCAAGATCCGATAACGGAAGAAAAGCCCCAGTCCCCAACATGGTCGGTAATAACAATTCCGGAATACCCGGCATCTTTGTACTCTCTTACCAAATCTGCAGCCTTAACCAATGAACATGGGCTGGCTTGCGCTGTATGCGTATGTGTTTCAAACAAAAATTTCATTTTGCACCTCATCACATTAATGAGTTTAAAATAAATTCATTAACCTTTCAAGCATATTATTGTATAATATAGGTAGTATCTAAATAAAGGAGGATATTTTATGGCTGAGTTCACCAAAGTCACCGGCAAAGAGGTTGGAGAAATAAAGATGTATGCGTTAAGCACGTGCATATGGTGCAGAAAGTGCAAAACGTTTTTTGATAACAGCGGCATAGCTTATTCCTATTGTTACATTGACCTTCTTCCTCAGGAAGAACAGGACGAAATAGAAGAAATGCTGGGAGAGCACACAACTATAATTTCTTATCCCATTGTATTTGCAGAAGGTCACGACATCGTTGTTGGATATAATGAGAATAAACTAAAAAAAATAGTGGCAGGTAAATAATGTGAATGAAAAAACTCTAAAAAGATATAAGGAAATAAATGAAATCGCTGAAAAAGGCGGTTATCACCTGAATCCCGATGAAGAAATGACGATTCCCCTAATAGACGGACTCGTTGTTAACACCGAGCGCTATGGGGATGAAATATGCCCTTGCCGATTATTTAAAGGAACGTTAGAGGACAATTTGGATATCGTTTGCCCCTGTTATTATAGAGATGATGATCTCGCCGAGTACGGCGCATGCTTTTGCGGCCTTTATGTCACACAGGAATTGATTGACGAAGGCGGGTCGGAGTCTCAGGTGCCGGAGCGTCGTCCACCGCTTGAGAAACGCAAAAAAAGGCGGAACAAAAAAAAGATGCAAACCTTAGTGCGCTTTCTCATCCAGTATGGAGATGCAGCGTATGCGGATATCTGTGCGCAAACACAAAGCCCCCTGCAGTTTGCCCCATTTGCAAAGCAAAGCGAGAGAGATTCGAGAGATTTATTTAAACAATTGACTATTCGGATTTATTAGAAGCCTCTACAAGGCTTCTTTTTCTTTTAGTATATTTTGTGTCCCCTGCTTTTTAATTCTATAAAAATACAGACTCAGCGGCCACCAAAGTATCGCAAACGATGGGTATATCGCCCATATGCTGTTTGGAGAAGTAATATAGTTTATCAGAGTGAAAAATGCGATTGTAACAATCGACGCGCAAACCGACATAGCGAAATACTTTTTTCTTCTCCCAAAATACAATCCCATCACTGCCCAAAGCACAGGATAGATAATATATATCGACCAAAAATAATTTGGCAACAAAATTAAGTTAAGCGTCACATAGTAGCCAACAAACACGGCTAAGCTCAGAAGCAAAAACCAAACTCTGCTTATATGGCGGCGGAGGGCCATGCATACAGGCCACCAGATAGCGGGCAAAATGATATATAGATACCACGGATGTCCAAGCGGTGTTTGAATGTAATATAGCATCACATGATAGGCTATTATAAGTGCGGCTCCTACAACTGCAAACCCAAAGGTTTTTGCCTTATTCCCCAGAAGCATCGACAGCGGCCACCACATAAAATAAAATAAAGTATACTGAAACCACATATATTCAGGGGTATTAAGCAGATTGATTGCTGCAAGAAACGCAACTGTTAAAAGAGTCATAGTCAGGCTGTACACTTTGGCGGACTTTTTTTTTAACAAAAACATTGAAAGCGGCCACCAAGCAATGGCATATGCGGGATAGTAAAACCAAACATATCCGGGAGACGTAATATAATTTACCAAAGCGAGAAAGCAAATAACATATAGGCTTGCAACCACTGAATAAAGTTTATACTTTTTCGCTCCGCAGATAATCTGGCTCATCGGCCACCATATAAGAGCAAACGCGGGATAAATGAACCAAATGACATTAGGTGAAGAAACAATATTGACTGTTAAGAAAAACGCTATCGAATATAGACTCGCAACCACAGAAAACAGCTTGAATCTTTTCTTTCCTGCTATATACATTGACATAGGCCACCACCACATTACAAATGTGGGGTAGATAAACCATGGGTAGACGGAGGAAGTTATCATATTTACCAGAAAGAAAAAAGCCGTAACCAATATGCTTCCCGCCAGAGAAAATGCCTTGAAATCCCTATTGGCTGAAAAAAACATCGCAAGCGGCCACCAAAGCACTACAAACGTGGGATATAAAAACCACGGATGTGTCCATGAAGTAATATAATTCAGAGTAAATAAGAAAGCAATGATAATAAACGACCCTATAGCCGAAAAAACAAATGATTTTTTCATAGCTCTACTTCTTTCTATGGTTGAGCCACGTGAAAAACATCACCAGCGGCCACCAAAGCACTGCGAATGTGGGATATACAAACCAAATTGTTTGAGGGGTGTAATAATAATTTATAAATAAGAACAATCCTATAATTAAAATGCTCGCCCATATCGAAAACCACATGTTGTTTGCATAATGAGGCTTCCTTTTCGGCTTTATAAATATTGACCCGGGCACCTGCATCAAATCTTTTTTGATTTCCTCTATATCGCCAAATTCGACTACAGTTTTATTTACAGCATCCTCTTGTTCTTTTCCCGAATCAACCAAATCCTGAACTTTCTCTTCAAGGTTTAAGATAATTTCCTGCTTTATATTTTCTTTATCTTCGCTTTCAGGAATATCTTTAAACAAATCTTCAACATAATCTTTTATCGTAATCATTACTTCTCCTCCATGAACAAATTAATAATTTTTTTTGTGATTTGCCATTCTTCGGCTTTTTCTGCGAAATATTCTTTTCCCAAAGCAGTTACCTTATAATATTTTCTTTTCCTGCCGTGTGTAATCTGTCCGCTGTATGACACTATATATTCATTCTTTTCCAAGCGCTGAAAAACAGCATACAGAGTTGCTTCTTTTATTTCGAACAAATTATCCGTTCTTTTGCTTATTTCTTTTGATATTTCATATCCATAGCGGTCCTTTTCTATAATTAACTTTAAAATAATAGCGTCTAGATGTCCGCGGATTATATCGGAGCTTATCATATTTTTCTCCTTATTTTATTTGAAAATAATATTACTCCATCTCATAGGGTAATTGTATTATGGATTACTCTATCTGTCAAGGTAATTTATCTATATATTTGATAAAATAAATTTTTTCATCAAAATTCAGCTATCAATTGTTATGATTCACTATTTATGATATCCTACTTGATATCTAAAGAAGGATGTCAATTTTTTGAAACAACACGATTTATTAAAAGGCAGTATATTAAAACACATGGCCCGGTTGGCGCTTCCGTCAATAACCGGTATGTTTTCCATCGCAATTTTTAATCTTACCGACACATATTTTGTGTCCCAACTCGGAACTAACGCTCTTGCCGCCATGGGTTTTACCTTTCCGGTAGTAATGCTGGTGGGCGCAATAGCAGTAGGCATCAGCATGGGTGCCGCGTCTCTTTTATCCCGGGCAAAAGGAGCCAAAGACTTTCATCTAATGCAGCGCATCGCAACCGATGGCATTTTGCTTTCGCTTATCTTTGGCGCAGTAATCAGCCTTATTGGTATATTCACCATGGATTCTGTTTTTACCGCCTTGGGCGCAAACAGCCAGACACTTCCTCTTGTGAAAAATTATATGTTCATTTGGTACGCCTTCGTTTTGGTCGTTATCACGCCTCCCGTCTGCGATTCCTCTATGCGCGCAAGCGGAGATATGCTCCGGCCATCAATTGTAATGCTGATATGCACGGTGCTCAACATTATACTTGACCCTCTTTTCATACACGGATACTGGATATTTCCCAAGATGGGTATTCAGGGCGCGGCTCTTGCAACCGTTATTTCCCGATTCTTCGGAATGGTCGCATCACTTTCGTTCGCGCATTTTCACCATAAATTGATTTCATTTAAATACGAAAGCTTAAAAGAGCTTTTCGATTCATGGAAGGGTATATTGAAACTCGGTTTGCCTTCTTCAACCGTTCAGCTAATGCCTCAGCTTTTACGAATGATTTTCACCGCGCTTGTCTCCACCGCAGCCGGAACCGCAGCTGTGGCGGCAATCGCCGTGGGTCAAAGAGTAGAAAGCTTTTTAACTTTATTTATTTACGGAATAGGAATGTCTTTAGTCCCGCTTGCCGGCCAAAACTGGGGTGCAAAAAAATATGACAGAGTATATTCAACAAGACAAAAAGCGATTATATTTGCCATAGTTTATTGTTTCACAGTGTTTTTGATTTCTCTGCCTTTGGCTAAACCCGCTTCTTCAATATTCACCAATGATCCGGAAGTTATAAAATACAGCGCGTACTATATTTGGATAATGCTTATCGGACTTACAGGTTTAACGTTGGCAAACTGGATGAGCCAAATGTTTACCACCATCGGAAGACCCATATGGACCGTTGTAATCAATATTGCGGGGATACTGATGATAGTAATCCCCCTAGCTTATTTAGGCAAAGCAGTATATGGATATATCGGAATACTTGTCGGCGTAGCGTTGGGACAGCTAATTGTTGGGCTGGGTTCGATAATTTTGGCAAAAGCCAAAATGCATCCCGATGGCAATTAGAGCAAAGTAAGCTCAAATCATTCAAAAGAGACAATTTATCAGTTCTGATATTGAAGCTGAACTAAATTATAATATAATCCTTGGCGGGCAATCAATTCAAAATGGCTACCTGTTTCATATATTTTACCATGATGAAGCACTATTATGCTGTCTGCGTTTTGTATTGTAGAAAGCCTGTGGGCAATAGTTATACTTGTGCGGTTTTCCTGCAGCTTTTCCAGCGATTGCTGGATGAGAGTTTCAGTCTCAGTATCAATGTTTGCAGTCGCTTCATCCATGATCAAGATTTCAGGATTGTTCAAAAGGGCTCTGGCAAAAGAAATAAGCTGCCTCTCGCCAGATGAAAAAGTGGAACCGCCGGATGAAATCTGATGGTCGTATCCGTCGGGAAGCTTTTCGATAAACCGGCTTGCCTGTACATACCTTGCGGTTTGTTTTACCTGCAAGTCCGAAATTCCCTTATTTGACAACCTGATATTGTCCTTAATAGTTCCCGTCATGAGAAACACATCCTGCAAAACCATGCCAATGTGCTTCCTATATTCATGTTTCTTCATATCTTTAAGTTCAATTCCATCAATTGTGATTGAGCCTTTTTGGTACTCATAAAATCCGCATACAAGGTTTATAATACTGGTTTTCCCGGCACCGGTTGCTCCCACAATGGCTACATCCTGCCCCGGTTCTATGATAAAAGACACATCTTTTAGCACCCAATTTTCTCCCACATATGCAAACCACACATTCTTAAACTCAATATGGCCTGTAACCGGAAGTTCCAGCCCCCTGCCTTTTTCTGGTTCGGCTTCTACTTCATCTTCCAAGATGTTAAATATCTTTTCTGCCGCAGCCATTGATGACTGAAACACATTAAACTGCTCGGCAAGCGAAATAAGAGGATTAAAAAACATCTTCATATATTTTACGAAAATAAAAAGCAGCCCGATTGTTATGCTCCCTGCAATAAATTGCTTTGTGCCATAATACAGCAATATTGCAAGCGCAACATTGCCTAAAAATGCCATAAATGGCCTAAACAAACCAAAAAGATAAATTACTTTGCTATTGGCTTTTCTTAATTCTTCGTTTACTTCATGATTTTCTTCTATTTTTTTTCCTTGAAGATTGAATGATTTTATTATTTTAATACCGGAAATATGCTCCGATAAAAATGCGTTTACTTTTGATATTTTAGTACGAATCTCTCTGAAGATTTTTCGGGCCATTTTCTGAAAAATAGCGGCTGAAATAATTATAAATGGCATTACAACCAACAGACAGATAGTTAAAGCCACATTTTGGCTAAACATCATAACAAGCACAAAAACCATTACAACAACGTTTTGAAGTATTCCAAGTATAACTGTTGTAAACAGCTCATTTAAAGCGGAAGGATCATTTGTTATCCTCGTTGCTATTGCTCCGGCAGGATTTTTATCAAAATATTTCATGGGCAGTCTTTGCACTTTATTAAACACTGCGCCTCTTATATCTTTTATAATTTTTTGGGATGCGTATCTCATCAAATAATCACGCACAACCCCTATAAAAAATTGTGCAATAATCAATATTAGATAAATAATCCCTAAATTTCTTAAACCAATCAGGGCTGCTTCCATTGAGATATTCCCATCTACCGCTCCCTGCATAAACTGATCTATTCCGTTTCCTTCAAGCACTGGTCTGTAAATATCTGCAGCCGTAAACAAAAGCATCAAAACTAGAGAAGTTAAAAGAATATGCCAATACGGGTATGAAAATTTCATAGCTTTTTTAAAAAGTTTTTTGTCAAACGAAGTTTTTACATCGCTTGAATACATTGCGCCTCTATGCTGCATTATTCTTCTCCATCTATGCTTTTAATCTTATCTTCAAGCTGTTGTTTTTCATAAACTTCCTTGTAAAGCCCTTCCTCATTTATGAGCTTATCATGTGTACCGTACTGCATCATCTTCCCTTCTTCAAGCACAAGTATTTTATCGGCATTTTGCAGCGTGGATATTCGATGTGCGATAATTATCGTCGTTTTGCCCTTGATATAAGGAACAAGTTCATCCAATATGGCTTTTTCAGTATATGTGTCAACAGCAGACAGGCAATCATCCAGAATAAGAATGGAAGCCTCCCGCGCCAAAGCACGTGCGATAGAAATCCTTTGCTTTTGTCCTCCGGAAAGGTTTACGCCCCGCTCACCTAGCTTTGAACCATATCCGTCTTCAAATTCTGTTATCGCATCATGAATTTTGCTTATCTTTGTATATCTCGCCGCGTCAACTTCTTGGTTAATACCCATTTTGATATTGTTTTCAATAGTATCTGAAAAAAGGAAATTATCCTGCGGGACATATCCAATCGAACGACGCAGCAACGACAACGGCAAATCCTTTATATCGTGTCCGTCCATTTTTATAATACAATCGCCCTTTACGTCATAAAGCCGCAAAAGAAGATTTGCTATTGTGGATTTTCCGCTGCCTATCATTCCCATTATGCCCAACGTCTCTCCTGGGTTTATGGTGAGCGTAATATCTTCCAAAGTATTTTTTACTTGATCATCCAAATAAGAAAAAGTCAAGCCGTTAAACTCAATTTTCCCAGAAAGTTTATTGCCTTCTAAACCGATTTTTCCGAATTCTTCTTCTGTCTCCGACTCAAATATATCCGGACGGTTGAGGAAAAAATCGTCTATTCTGCTCATTGACGCTCTTGCTCTTTGCAAATTTTCAAGTAGTCTGGCAACTCGCTCAAACGGTCTTATTACGTTGGCAATATATTGCATGGAAGCAATATACGCCCCCAAAGTTATTGAGCTTTGTATTACCATCTTACCTCCAACAAGAATTAGCAGTAAAAATGATACCGAAGATATAAGAAGAATCATCGGATGATATAGCGCCGTAGCCCGAACCATTTTTATATTTGCATCAAAATTCTCTTTATTATATTCTTCAAAATTCTCTTCTTCCGCATCTTCCCTGCAGAAAGCTTTAACCACTTTCATGCTTACGATATTGTCTTCTGTCTTTCTTGACAGGCTGGAGTAGCAGTCCTGCACTTTTCTAAACCTTTTTCTTATAATCTTGCCGAATACAATCATAACTACAGTCATCACGGGCAGCGGAGTAAAAACAATTAAAGTAAGAAACGGATCCACAACGGAGCTCATAGCGAGAAAGCTTAAAACAATCATAACAATCACGTTTGCCCCACCCATAATTACCATTCTCAGACTATGTTCGATTACTCTCAAGTCGTTGGTGGTGAGCGCCATCACGTCCCCTACCGAGTTTTTTGAAAAATACTGCATCGACAAATCTACCAAATATTCAAATACTTTATTTCTAGAATCCCTTCCGAAAAGCAGTGCCGCTTTAAATATAAAGTATCTCGACATGAAAGACAGCGCAAAGCTTGCAGCTGCTATAGCAATTATTTTTAAGCACAATAAAAGAATCCCTCGAGTGTCAAGAGTGCCTAATGATGCGCCATCAATTATTTCCGCCGTGATTTTCGGTATCCACACTGCAATAATGCTTAATACAAATATCATAGCTATTCCAAATAAATAGCTGAGTGCCTTTTCCTTCAAATGCGCCTTTATACTTATACCCTTCATCCTGCTCCTTATCAATTATGTTAATAATATTTTCTGTAGTTTTGATTTTTATAATAATAAATGGAAATTTCAAATGAATGCATTTCCAGACAATGCAAATGATTTACACCGTTACATAGTATAATATACTGTCTAATCCTTTGTCCAATTTTTTTAGCTTTAAGCTGGTTATTAATGTGTGTTTTTAAATATTGATTTGAGTCTTTCCTCTTAGCACTTTATTTTATAAAGCAAACAAAAGGAGAGCAATCTTGCTCTCCTTTTTATTTAATAATATATGATCTAATTCTAAATTGTGCGTGCTTTCTTAATAATAAATTTAACTAGAGAAACAATTAAACCTACTAATGTCAGTACTGCAAGAATAGAAAATATTATTGTTTGATTGTTTATTAAAAAGTCTACAAGTGGCTTTAGCTCCGCAAGCTCACCTATTAATGCTCCTGTTTCAAAAAGCTTTGGTCCGTTGGCTATATAAAACAATATTCCTACATTAAAAGCACTAATAAACATTTCAAATATTCGTGTTGCTGTATTATGCTTTCCAGTGCCCAGAAGCCATCCGTTAAGACCTATGCTAAGAGCCCATATGCTCGACCAAAGTGGTATATAGATATCTAGTGCGCTTTGATTAAATATTGCAATCATAGTCCAGCCCTCGCCCCAGGTCGGCGTGTGATAAATACCTAGCTTTGATCTATATACATTAAATATCACTAAAGCTATTACAGAAAATACTATTCCCAAAATTGATTCTATTGGTTTTACTATTTCCTCTTTTGAAGGAACAGGCTCAAGCTTTGCAGGATTCCATTTCTCACCATCTCCGAAATCTATATCAAGAGGCTTTTCTACTGCTCTTTCAATTATTGCAAAAATTACAGTAACTATTCCTACGGATGTGAAGAGTCCGGGGATAATACCAAATAGCTGAGTTGCAAAGCTCCACAGTATTTGCCCAAAACTTTGGGATTGTGTAAACATTGACACTATTACAGCAATCATGTATCCACCAAAAGTTACTGCAAGGACTATTTTCATTATCATCATATAAAGATCATAATATCTGGGACCTATGAGCCATGAAGGCCCTGTTCTATATCGTTTTGCTACCTCAGAAGGTGAACCCATATCAACTAAAACTTTTGCGATTTGGCTTTCTGTAAGCTCACTTCCCTTTGTTATATCGTCTAAGTTATCCATAATAATAGAGCGAAGTTCTTTTATTATGTCGTTTTTTTGTTTCATAGGCAGCTTTCTGCCAACAGCGTATAAATATTTTTCAACTAATTCCATTTTTAATCCTCCAAAAGCTTTCTAACTACTTCCGTCATCTTTTTCCATTCGTCTGTTAGATACTTAAGCATATCTTCACCATCTTTGCTTAGCTTATAGTATCTCCTTGGCCTAGTTTCCGTCACTTCCCAGTCGCTTTCCAGAAGTTCCTGCTTTTCCAAACGCCTAAGCAGAGGGTAAAGCGTGTTTTGTTCTATATCCAATCCCTTTTCAGTCAGAAGCTGAACCAACGAATACCCGTACTGAGGATCTCTCAATTGGCTGAGCACGCTTATAACAAGTGTTCCCCGCCTAAGTTCCTGTATTAATCCATCGGCTATACTTTGTTCAATTCCCATAAGCGCCTCCTTTCGTTTGTATTGCACTGTATATCGTATTTACATTAATAATATTTTTCATATAATTTTATTGAGTTCTTTTTGCTATTTTTGATAGCAAAATACTACATACTATAAAAGCTAATATAAAGACAATAAACATTGGAAGATAATCTGTAAAAATAAAGCTATCTGCGGTCATTGCTCTAAATCCCATAGTGGCAGGAAATATTTTACCTGCGTTTTCTATTGCTGACGGAAGCATGCTTGCAGGAAACATAATGCCTGAAAGCATAAGCGAAGGCAGGAATATGGCTTGTGCGAACATTGTTAATTTTGATGTGCTCTTCACAAGTAATCCAAGTAGCGTACCAACAGATAGTGATGCCATAATAAATACTACAAGCGACAAAAAATAACCAAAAGTATTAGCAGGTATCCTTGCATCATAAGCGAGCGGGGCTATAAAATATATAATAACACTGACAATAAAAAGATGGAACATTGCGGATATAAAATTATTTACAGCAGGAATCCATAAAGGAATACCTCCTACTTTGTACGCATTTTTTATTTCACTGCCATAAAGTTCAACAAGTGGTAATGGCGTCCCCAAAAATGCACCCATCGTAACACCAAATATCGTTAGTGACTGTATCAATGTTTCTTTTGACTCTGGATTAATAGAAGAAAATATTGCACCCATAAATCCAAAAAACACCAGCGGAATAATATAATACGTAACTAAAACACTTCTATTTCTTATATCAAGTTTAATTCTTAGAAGTAATCCGTATAAAAAGGCTCTCATAATATTTTCTCCTTTGCAATATCTATAAATCGCTGCTCGAGTGTAGATTTTTCTACTTTTATATCCACCACAGTATTACCGGTAGTTTTTATTTGTACAAGCAACTCAAGGAGTATGTCTCCAATGTTTTGCACTAGATAAACGTTATATCCTTGCTCTAATCCTTTATAATCGCAATCTTCTATATTTTTCGTTACAAATGGGTCTAATGTTTTTATATAAATTTTCGCTTGTTGTCCCATTTCACGTGTCAGATCATTAGCCGTACCGATGAATGCAAATTTACCATCTTTTAATATAGCGATACGATCGCAAAGGCTTTCAACCTCAGCCATATCGTGGCTTGCTAAGATAATAGTCTTTCCCCTTTTCTTGAGCTTCCTGATTTCATCATGCAACACCATTCGAGATTCCACATCCAGCCCCGCTGTGGGTTCGTCCAAAAAAACAATATCAGGATCTCCGATTAGCGCAAGTGCCAAGTGAAGTCTTCTTTTTTGACCTGTTGAAAGCTGTTTGTATTGTTTGTCAGATAACTCTTCAAGTTGAAATGTTTCGATTAGCTTTTTATCATATTTAGCTTTACTCCATTTGAAAAACAGCCTTACAGCTTCAAGTGGTTTTATGTTAACGGGCAACGAAGATGATTGTAGCTGTACCCCTATCTTTCCATTGATTGTGATTTTGCCACCGTTATATTGTCTTAATCCTTCAATACATTCAAGTATTGTTGTTTTTCCGGCACCATTGGTCCCTAAAAGTGCGAATATCTCACCTTGATTCACATAAAACGATATTCCCTTAATCACTTTATTGTTTCCATAGCTCTTTTCCAGATTATCTAGTTTTACAGCAATTTTCATCGAATATCTCCTTATGTAATGACTTATTTGCATTATACTGTATGTCGCACACTATTGTCAAGTATATATTATAGTTCATCTAACATTACTTTATTTTACTTTTTTGCAGCATAATCATTGACAAACGTTTCGTCATATCGTAATATTACGATATGATGTTACAAGGAGATAGATAGTTGGATTCACACTATAAAAAATATGAGCCTGCAGCTGAAATCATAAAAGCTATGGCGCATCCAATGCGCTTATGCATTCTTAAAGGATTGAGAGATGAAAAAAATATCAGTGTCACTGAAATGACTGCCTGCTTAAATGTACCTCAGTCTACTTTATCCCAGCAATTATCCATACTTAGACGAGCCGGATTAATCATCGCCGAACACAGAGGGAAATATGCGGACTATAAACTTGCAAATGAGAAAGTTGCTCAATTGTTAGATAAAATACTAAACGAAGGATTGTGTTGATATGAATAGAAAAGTATTAATTGTCGGAGGAGTAGCCGGCGGAGCAAGCTGCGCTGCACGGCTAAGAAGATTGGATGAAGACGCTGAAATAATAATGTTTGAAAGAGGAGAATATATCTCCTTTGCAAACTGCGGACTTCCTTACCATGTCGGCGGAATCATCGAGGACAGAGATGAATTATTGCTGCAAACGCCTGAAGATTTTTATGAGCGCTTTAACGTTGATGTAAGAATTTTCAGTGAAGTAGTTTCAATAGACAGGGAAAATAAGAAAATAGAAATACATAACCAAAAAGAAGACAAAAAATATTGGGAAGATTATGATGTTCTTGTTCTTTCAACAGGTTCATCTTCGCTTAAACCGCCAATCCCAGGCATAAACAACGAAGGCATATTTTCTTTATGGAACATACCTGATATGGACAGCATCATCGCCTATCTTGATAAAAAGAGCGTAAAGGAAGCCGTGGTTGTAGGCGGAGGATTTATTGGGATTGAGATGGCTGAAAACCTTCTTGATAGAGGAATTAAAGTTACAATAGTGGAAATGCTAAACCAAGTAATGGCCCCTCTGGACTATGATATGGCACAAATTCTCCACAAACATATGAAGAAAAAAGGTGTGAAACTTGTCTTGGGAGACGGTGTTTCTGAGTTTTCAAAAAACGAGGCTTCACTGATTGTAAAAACTAATTCGGGCAAAGAAATCAAGACAGAGTTTATTGCGCTTGCAATTGGCGTTCGCCCAAACACTGAACTTATAAAACAATCCGAGCTGCCTGTAAACAGGCGCGGCGGCGCAATAGTTAACGAGTCGCTTCAAACCGAGGATGAAAACATATATGCTATCGGAGATATGGTGGAAGTCACTCAGTTTACGAGCGGCGAAAAGACGATGATTCCCCTTGCGGGACCTGCGAACAAAATGGGCAGAATGGCGGCTGATAATATTGCGGGGATGCATCGCGTTTATAAAGGCTCACAGGGAACAGGTGTTGTCAAAGTGTTTGATTTAACCGCCGCGTCCACAGGCCTTAACGAAAAGCAGCTAATAGCCTCAGGCAAGCAAGCCGGCAAAGACTACAGGGTAACAATTATCCATCCAAATAACCACGCAAGTTATTATCCCGGTGCGACCACGCTATCAATGAAGATGCTATTTGACAATGAAGGAAAAATACTTGGCGCGCAGGCTGTTGGATTAAACGGAGTGGAAAAGCGAATTGATGTTTTGGCTACCGCTCAAAGGTTGGGGGCGACAATATATGATTTGGAAGAGCTTGAGCTAAGCTATGCTCCTCCTTATTCTTCAGCCAAAGATCCTGTTAATATGCTGGGCTTTACAGCTGAAAATATTCTTTCCGGCAAAGTCGATACAATAACTTATGCGCAGTTCAAAGAAATGAGAGATGAAGTTACAGTGCTTGATGTGCGCACCCCCGAAGAAATCGAATATGGGGCCGTAGAAGGCCATATCAACGTACCGATAGATGATTTGAGGGCAAGAATCGATGACATTCCTAAGGACAAGCCGGTGGTCGTATATTGCGCGGTGGGAGTGA
Source organism: Christensenellaceae bacterium (assembly GCA_963675575.1). GTDB lineage: Bacteria > Bacillota > Clostridia > Christensenellales > UMGS416 > JAGLOK01. The sequence continues at coordinate 218,378 of OY776378.1, read as the reverse complement.
GGGCTTATATCGCATCAAGAATACTATCACAAGCAGGATACAAAGTGTATAACCTTGCTGGGGGATATACTTCTTACGGAGTTATCCACAAAGACTATACTGAAAAATAAATATTTAGTCACTAAGATAAACTTACCCGGCAAACAAATACGTCTGCCGGGTTTTTATTATAAAACTATTTTATGCTGATTATCTTTAAGCCATTTTTTTCTTTGCTTATAATCGGGAATTACCGATTCCACCAAGTTCCAGAATTTTTTGGAATGGTTCATCTCTTTTAAGTGCATAAGTTCATGCACTATCACATAATCAATTACTTGCTTAGGTGCCATAACCAAGCGATACGAAAAATTTATATTCCCTTTAGAATTGCATGAACCCCATCTTTTTTTAGCGGATGTTATGCTGATTTTATTGTAATCCAGCTCCAAATCTTCCGCATAATGTTTTACCCGTGGGACAATAACTTCTTTCGATTTTTTCTTATACCACTTAATTAAAAGTTCGTTACCCAATTCTATTTCCTTAAATGGAAACTCCAAATAATTCCCATCAAACTCGATATGATTTATCTTTCCGTTTAACCTAATTACATATTCTTTTCCTAAAAATAGCGCAATCTTTCCGTCTCTAAATTCAATGTTCTGTTCTGCAATTTTATTTTTTACGATTACTTTTTGCTGTGTTTTAATTATCCAATCATTTTTTTCTTGGATAAAAGAAGAGATTTTTCTCATCGAAACATGATGTGGCGCGCGAACAACAAGCTGTGCGGTTTCATCTATTTGCAAAGCTATTGTCTTTCTATTGGAGCGTATTAGTTTGTCTGGCTGCATTTTCTTATTATATGATAAATATTCATAATACGAAATACCCTTCTGACAATTTCTACACATTGTATCAAATGTTAATTATTTCTTGCATTTGTTTTCCTAATATCCTATTATTATATTTAACAATTTAAAGGAGATAGTAATGGCAACAATTAAATTTGAAGGCGATATTCAATCTTTATTCATCAAAAATCTAAAGGCCGCACGGCATATAGCTTTAATAGATTTTTGGCTGGGAATACTAGGCATAATTTTCTTTATGTCTTTCGCAATTTTTTCTTTTCTTGATAAAAGTTACATTATATTTTATTTTTTTGCCGCATTTTGTTTTTTATATATAATCGCAATTGTTTATGGCGGCTCTTATTTATTAGCTTATAGAAAACTTAAAAATGACAGAACTCTATGTCATTTTGTTGGCAATATTGAAAAGAGGCATATGTTTCCATATTATCTCACTGTAAGCGGAGTTAGGTATAAAGGCATCCATCAACTCTTAAATTATGCTTCTCAAATGGGAAAAAGCACGACATATTACGAGTACAAGCAATATGCAAATGTAGGCGATAAAGTTGAAATTACACATATGAACGGCTATATATTAAAAATATCAAAAGTACGCTGATTTTATTATAAATACTGCTGCCGCCATATGGTACGCCTTCAAGCTGTATTCTAAAGATAAACATAGCAGAAAAGACACCAACTAGCATAGCAGATGGCACTATGAGTTTCTCGAAGTTTCTTGCGGAAACTCCTGCCAACACATAGTATGCCTTCTTGGCTGCTGCTTAGTTCAGACAAAGCAAAGAAAAGACACATCGTAGATGTGTCTTTTCTTTTTAGAATCCGGCAACGTCATACTCTCCCGGAGGGTTTCCCCTCAAGTACCATCAGCGCAGAGAAGCTTAACTACTGTGTTCGGGATGAGAACAGGTGATCCTTCTCGCTATAGTCACCGGAAATATTAAACGAACGGTTAAGTTCGAATTTTAACATATTTATTCGCTAAAAAGCTTCTGCTTTAAAAACGAAGGGTACTTTCGCACTCTCAATACCACATAGAATAATTGATGATTAAACAAACTGTATATAACCTTTTGATCAAGCCTTCGACCTATTAGTATTGGTCAGCTTCACACATTACTGTGCTTCCACCTCCAACCTATCAACCTTGTAGTCTACAAGGGGTCTCAAGGGAAGTCTTATCTTAAGGTGGGTTTCGAGCTTAGATGCTTTCAGCTCTTATCCCTTCCGCACTTCGCTACTCGGCTATGCCGCTGGCGCGACAACCGATTCACCAGAGGTGCGTCCATCCCGGTCCTCTCGTACTAGGGACAGATCCCTTCAAACTTCCTGCGCCCACAGTGGATAGGGACCGAACTGTCTCACGACGTTCTGAACCCAGCTCGCGTGCCGCTTTAATTGGCGAACAGCCAAACCCTTGGGAGATGCTCCACCCCCAGGATGCGACGAGCCGACATCGAGGTGCCAAACTCCCCCGTCGATGTGAACTCTTGGGAGGAATCAGCCTGTTATCCCCGAGGTAACTTTTATCCGTTAAGCGATGGCATTTCCATTCACTACCACCTGACCACTAAGCCCGACTTTCGTCCCTGCTCGACTTGTAAGTCTCGCAGTCAAGCTCCCTTATGCCTTTGCACTCTATGAATGATTTCCAACCATTCTGAGGGAACCTTTGGGCGCCTCCGTTACTCTTTTGGAGGCGACCGCCCCAGTCAAACTGCCCACCTGACACTGTCCAATATCCGGATCACGGCATATCGTTAGAATTCCAATAATACAAGGGTGGTATCCCAAGGATGACTCCTCCGAGACTGACGTCCCGGGATCTAAGTCTCCCACCTATCCTGTACATGCATCACCGAAATCCAATATCAGGCTGCAGTAAAGCTCTACGGGGTCTTTCCGTCCAGCTGCGGGTAACCAGCATCTTCACTGGTGCTACAATTTCGCCGGGTCCCTTGTTGAGACAGCGCTCAAGTCGTTACGCCATTCGTGCGGGTCGGTACTTATCCGACAAGGAATTTCGCTACCTTAGGACCGTTATAGTTACGGCCGCCGTTTACAGGGGCTTCGGTTCAAAGCTTCGCCATACGGCTAACTCTTTCCCTTAACCTTCCTGCACCGGGCAGGCGTCAGCCCGTATACGTCATCTTACGATTTCGCACAGACCTGTGTTTTTGATAAACAGTCGCTTGAGCCTCTTCTCTGCGGCCCACCTAAGTGGGCTCCCCTTATCCCTAAGTTACGGGGTCATTTTGCCGAGTTCCTTAACAAGGGTTCTCCCGATCGTCTTAGGATCCTCTCCTCGCCTACCTGTGTCGGTTTGCGGTACGGGCACCTTCGCACTCCATAGCAGTTTTTCTCGCCAGTGTGAAAACAACGGCTTCTCTACTTATTTTCGATCCACATCATACCTTGAGGTTATAGCACGCGTACTTCACTACGTACACCTCTTAGTATTTGTCCGCATTCTACCAACAACGCGGTCCGTTTTTCCTCCTGTGTCACTGCTTCTGTCAAATGTGCGTCGGTGGTACTGGAATTTCCACCAGTTGTCCATCGCCTACAGCTTTACGCTCTCGGCTTAGGCCCCGACTTACCCTGGGAGGACGAGCCTTCCCCAGGAAACCTTAGGCTTTCGACGGGCAAGATTCTCACTTGCCTCTCGCTACTCATACCGGCATTCTCTCTCGTATACAGTCCACGACGCCTTACGGTACCGCTTCTGCCCATATACGATGCTCCTCTACCACGTACATAAATGTACATCCATAGCTTCGGTGGTATGCTTTAGCCCCGGACATCTTCGGCGCAAAATCACTCGACCAGTGAGCTATTACGCACTCTTTAAATGAATGGCTGCTTCTGAGCCAACATCCTGGTTGTTTGTGCAACTTCACATCCTTTGCCACTTAGCATACACTTTGGGACCTTAGCTGATGATCTGGGCTGTTTCCCTTTCGACCACGGAACTTATCTCCCGTAGTCTGACTCCCGATTTAAAGTATCCGGCATTCGGAGTTTGATATGATTTGGTAGGCTTTGAGGCCCCCTAGTCAATTCAGTGCTCTACCTCCGGTACTCATCAATCGAGGCTAGCCCTAAAGCTATTTCGAGGAGAACCAGCTATCTCCGAGCTCGTTTGGAATTTCTCCGCTATCCACACCTCATCTCCGCCTTTTTTACAGACGTGAGTGCGGGCCTCCACAGTGTCTTACCACCGCTTCACCCTGGACATGGATAGGTCGCTCGGTTTCGGGTCTATTGCATGCAACTTAACGCCCTATTAAAACTCGCTTTCGCTACGGCTCCGATTCTTAGAATCTTAACCTTGCTACATACAATAACTCGCCGGTCCGTTCTACAAAAAGTACGAGGTGGCGCTTTACTCGCGCTCCCTCTGCTTGTAAACACAGGGTTTCAGGTTCTTTTTCACTCCCCTCCCGGGGTACTTTTCACCTTTCCCTCACGGTACTTGTTCACTATCGGTCACCAAGTAGTATTTAGCCTTACGTGATGGTCCACGCGCATTCCTACCCAATTTCTCGTGTTGGGCAGTACTCTGGATACCAACCTCTCCTAAATCCCTTTCGCCTACGGGCTTATTACCCTCTTCGAGTGAGCTTTCCAACTCTATTCGGCTAAAGATTTATTCAATCATGTTGGTCCTAACCCCAGACAGACGAATCCATCTGGTTTGGGCTGTTCCTCGTTCGCTCGCCGCTACTTAAGGAATCGTTATTTACTTTCTCTTCCTCCGGTTACTTAGATGTTTCAGTTCACCGGGTTCCCTCCGTCATGACTATATATTCATCATGCGGTGACATGCTTTCAGCATGCCGGGTTTCCCCATTCGGATATCCACGGGTCATAGCCTGCTTACGGCTAACCGTGGCTTTTCGCAGTTCGCTGCGTCCTTCATCGGCTCTTGGTGCCAAGGCATCCTCCCTGTGCTCTTTGTAGCTTGATCTTTAATATGATTTTTTACGATCTTTCGTTCATTAATTAAAACTCGTGCTCAATTTCAGCATTTGTGTTTCTTTTGATTACCTTTGCAGTTTGTTTGATTTCTCTTATTCTATGCAGTTTTCAAAGTGCGATGTCTTAAATATCTCTATTTAAGACTTTATATCAAATGTATCTCTACATCTAATAACTAATTAATTTAGACAAAAATTTTTCGGTCGCTTCCTAAGAAGTTTCCAGTTCAATTGAGCTTTTCCCCTCCCTCTCATAGTTTGCTTGCAAACTATTGTCGGGCGACGTGTTTTCTGCGAAAACACTCGGGCTACGAAACACTTTTTTAACAACTTCGCAGTTGTCTGAGCTTCCCTCGCTTTCATAGTTTCTTACGAAACTATTGTCGCGCTACGCGTTTGCAATCAAACGCTTGGGCTGTGCAATACTGTGTATTGCTTGCCACAAAAAACGAAGTTTTTTGTGGTGGGCTCAAGTGGACTCGAACCACCGACCTCACGCTTATCAGGCGTGCGCTCTAACCGGCTGAGCTATGAGCCCCCAAATCCTTTTGGTCGCCCTTTGCTTTCCGGCTGCCTGTTTCGCTGTTTTATCAGCTCCGCAATTGTCTGAGAATACTCCTAATGAAGTTACTCAATTACTTGAGTTTCTTTTCCCTCTCATAGTTTGCTTGCAAACTATTGTCGGACGACGTGTTTTCTGCGAAAACACTCGGGCTACGAAACATCTTTGATGTTCCTTGCCAAAAAAACGAAGTTTTTTTGGTGGAGGTGAACGGGCTCGAACCGATGGCCTCCTGCGTGCAAGGCAAGCGCTCTCCCAACTGAGCTACACCCCCACAAAACTTGTTCCACAGGTGTGTACTTCGTGGGCTTTTTGTCTATTATATTTTGTCATTGGTGCATTTTCGCACCCTGACAACCACAAAACGAGATTTCCAAAAGAGTTTTTTACTTAATTTGATTTTTAAGACTGTTCTGTCTTCTTTATCGATATTGCTACCGATCGACCTAGAGAAATCCACAGATCTTATTTCATTCTGCATGATCTCCTTAGAAAGGAGGTGATCCAGCCGCACCTTCCGATACGGCTACCTTGTTACGACTTCACCCCAGTCATTGATTTCACCTTAGACAGCTGCCTCCTTGCGGTTAGCTCACTGGCTTCGGGTGCCCCCAACTTCCGTGGTGTGACGGGCGGTGTGTACAAGACCCGGGAACGTATTCACCGCGACGTTCTGATTCGCGATTACTAGCAACTCCAGCTTCATGAGGGCGGGTTGCAGCCCTCAATCCGAACTGAGACCACCTTTTTCGGTTTTGCTCCCCCTCGCGGGGTGGCATCCCTTTGTAATGGCCATTGTAGCACGTGTGTAGCCCAGGACATAAGGAGCATGATGATTTGACGTCGTCCCCACCTTCCTCCGAGTTGTCCCCGGCAGTCTGTCTAGAGTCCCCGGCATTATCCGCTGGTAACTAAACATAAGGGTTGCGCTCGTTGCGGGACTTAACCCAACATCTCACGACACGAGCTGACGACAACCATGCACCACCTGTCTCTCAGTTCCCGAAGGCACTCCTCCTTTTCCGGAGGATTCTGAGGATGTCAAGTCCTGGTAAGGTTCTTCGCGTTGCTTCGAATTAAACCACATGCTCCGCTGCTTGTGCGGGTCCCCGTCAATTCCTTTGAGTTTCAACCTTGCGGTCGTACTCCCCAGGCGGAATACTTATTGCGTTAGCTGCGGCACAGGAGGGGTCGATACCCCCTACACCTAGTATTCATCGTTTACGGCGTGGACTACCAGGGTATCTAATCCTGTTTGCTCCCCACGCTTTCGCGCCTCAGCGTCAGTTTTGGCCCAGTAAGTCGCCTTCGCCACTGGTGTTCCTCCTAATATCTACGCATTCCACCGCTACACTAGGAATTCCACTTACCTCTACCATACTCAAGCCAAACAGTTTTGAATGCACGTCCAGGGTTGAGCCCTGGGATTTCACATTCAACTTATTCGGCCGCCTACGCGCCCTTTACGCCCAGTGATTCCGGACAACGCTCGCCCCCTACGTATTACCGCGGCTGCTGGCACGTAGTTTGCCGGGGCTTCCTCTCGGAGTACCGTCATTTTTTTCTTCCTCCGTCACAGAAGTTTACAACCCGAAGGCCTTCTTCCTTCACGCGGCGTTGCTGTATCAGGCTTTCGCCCATTGTACAATATTCTTCCCTGCTGCCTCCCGTAGGAGTCTGGACCGTATCTCAGTTCCAGTGTGGCCGATCAGCCTCTCAGCTCGGCTATCCATCGTCGCCTAGGTGAGCCGTTACCTCACCTACTAGCTAATGGAACGCGAATCCGTCCTCCACCACTAAAGTTTTGACCCCTGTACCATGCGGTACTGTGGTCTCATGCGGTATTAGCAGCCGTTTCCAGCTGTTGTCCCCCTGTGGAGGGTTGGTTATTCACGCGTTACTCACCCGTTCGCTACTGTCTATCAACTAATTCCCCCGAAGGTTCCTCAGTCAATTTCTCGTTCAACTTGCATGGGTTAAACACGCCGCCAGCGTTCGTCCTGAGCCAGGATCAAACTCTTAGTTTGATATCCTTGCTCTTTTTAGAAATCTCTTGGTTTTTTAAGTTTGTGTTTTAAAACCTCACCATCTATTAAAGCATAGTGTTCGTTTTGTGGTTGTCATGGTGCGAAATGGGCGCAATGCCCTTGCTCTTTTTAGCGAGCGAAAGCTATTGTATCACATAGTTTTATATGAAGTCAATACGTTTTCGAGGTTTTTTTATGTTTTATAAGCTTTATTATTTTTTTAACAAACATTAACGGTATTTTTGTGGTTTTCGTTTATAAAACAGCCCTATTTATAACCTTTTTACACTTTCAAAAAAATAATATTGAGTTTAATATCTTCTTAAAAATTAACATCTAAATTTTATTTACATATTTTTGTTCAATAATTCGATTCAATCCATCAACTTCTTCCTGCGCTTTTTCCATTGTATCTCTTCTTGATCCAAAATAGAATTTTATTTTGGGCTCAGTCCCGGAAGGGCGGGCGATGAAATTCGTTTCATTATCCAAGTCAAAACAAAGTACGTTGCTTTTGTGAAGGCTAAGCTCAGATTGCTTGCCTGTTTTTAGGTCTGTTTCCATTGAAGTTTGATAATCCTTAACGCGGATTACTTTGACTCCGCCAATTTCAGTGGGCATTCCGTCACGCAGGCTTTTCATTATCCCCTCCATAACATCTGCCCCTTCGCTGCCTTCAAATCTATATGAAACGGTTTTCTCGCCAAAGTAACCCAATCTTTCATAAAGTTCAATTAATCCGTCATAAGGCGTAATGCCTCTGGATTTATACCAAGCAGCCATCTCCGCCATAACAAGACATGCCTGAACTCCATCTTTGTCCCTTACAAAAGTTCCTGGAAGATATCCATGGCTTTCTTCAAATCCAAATACGTACTCGTACTTTCCCTCTTCTTCAAGCTCAGCCATTATTCCGCAAATAAACTTAAATCCGGTAAGCGTTAAGAAACACCTAACTCCGTAGCTTTCACATAAGGACTCCACCATTTTAGATGTAACAATCGTGGAAATCACTGCCGAATTTTCCGACAGCATTCCTTTTTCCTTTTTTGACCGCAGGATATAATTTAAAAGCAACATTCCTATTTGATTCCCAGTAAGAGTCAAGAAGCTACCGTCTTTTTTTCTTATCGCTGCACCCAGTCTGTCGCAATCCGGATCTGTCGCCATCACAAGATCTGCCTTTTTTCCTTTGGCAAGCTCTATTGCAAGCTCCAATGCATCGGTCTCTTCCGGATTCGGCGAACGAACCGTCGAAAATTGGCTGTCAGGCATCATTTGACTTTCGACAAGGCTAAGTCCTTTTACTCCGGCCTTTTCAAGCACACGAACCACAGGTGTGGCTCCTGCTCCGTGAATCGGTGTATACACTATGGAAAAATCTTTTCCGACTTCGCTGAAAATATTCTTCCTGATTATAAGCCCCAAAACGTTTTTATAGTATTGTTCATCCACGTTCTCATCTATTATGTTATACAGACCTTTTTCTTGAGCCTCTTTTATATCCAACAAAGGTACTTCAAGCCCATCCATTTCTTCAAAATACACAATGACTTTTTCAGCGTTTTCCGGCTCAAGCTGAGCCCCATCTCTTCCATATACTTTGTATCCGTTATATTCAGGCGGATTATGGCTTGCGGTAATCATTATGCCTGCCGCGCATTCAAGATGCCTTATGGCAAAAGACACCATCGGCACCGGCCTTATCCCACTATACATGAACACTTTAATTCCATATGCGTTTAAAACTCCGGCAGCTATATGCGCAAATTCATACGACATATTCCTGCAATCATATCCTATAGCCACTCCTGCGCCTTTTGCCCACTCGCCCATATCAAGTATTGTTTGGGCAAAAGCCTTGGTGGCTCTGCCGACAGTATATATATTCATCCGGTTTTCGCCCATTTCCACTACGCCCCGCATACCGGCTGTCCCGAATTTTAAACTTGTATAGAATCTGTCCAGCAATTCAGCATCGTCCGAAATAGATAACAACTCTTGTTTGTCTTCTTCTCTTAAAGCCGGATCGTTTATCCACTCTTCATATCTTTTTTTATAATCCATTTTTTCTCCTGACAGCAATAATATTTGTTTGCATTTTTGATTATATCAAAACAAGAAGCTTTTGTTAACCACCCGCCCATATGATTCTTTTTTATATTGCGTATTTTTTTTATATGTTATACTATATTTGAAACTTAACAAAATAACTAATAATAATATTTATTTAATTAGGAAGGCTTAATATGCATATCGATGATTTTATTGGAAGACAAGTGCATTTCATTGGAATAGGCGGTATCTCCATGTCCGGATTGGCAGAAATATTGATTGGCCGCGGATATAAAGTTTCAGGCTCTGATGCCACAAAAACTCCTTTAACCAATAAGCTTGAGCATCTTGGAGCAAAAGTATTCATAGGGCAAAAATACGGTCAGCACAAAGGCGCCGCTCTTGTTGTTAAGACTTCCGCAATATCTTCTGACAACGACGAACTCCGTGGGGCGATTGAAGACGGCGTTCCTATTCTTGAAAGAATTGATGTACTAAGCCAGATTATGGACGAATTCGCGATGTCAGTGGGAGTATCGGGAATGCACGGAAAAACAACCTGCACCTCCATGATTGCAACAATTCTAATAGGCTGTCAAATGGATCCGACCGTTCACATCGGGAGCGAGCTTGATCTTATCGGAGGAACAACACGCGTTGGAAACAGTGATGTATTTGTCGCCGAAGCCTGCGAGTACAAAGATAATTTTTTAAGCCTCAATCCTAATATCGAAGTAATATTAAACATTGACCGCGACCATCTTGACTATTTCAAAAATCTTGATCATATAATAAATTCTTTTTCAACATACATTGCAAAAATTCCTGATAACGGCACATTAATTGCTAACGGCGACGATGAAAATGTCCTAACAGCCGCCAAATCAAGAAAATGCGATATGATTACTTTTGGTCTAAATGAAAAAAACGATGTGTATGCGAAAAATCTTTCGTGCAAAAAAGACGGAAGCTGCGATTTTGATTTAGTATACAAGGGTCGCAAAATGGGCAAAGCCTCCTTGAGCGTGCCCGGCAATCACAATATATATAACGCACTTGCCTCGATCGTTGCAAGCTATATTTGCGGCGCTGATATAGCCTGTGCTATAAAGCAGGTTTCAAAATATAAGGGCGCTAAGAGACGATTTGAAAACGTGGGTAAAAACTGTAACGGTATTGATGTTTTTCACGACTATGCCCACCATCCCATAGAAGTTAAGGCAACTTTGCAAAGTGCGAAAGCAAAGGGTTATAAAAATATAATTTGCATTTTCCAGCCACACACATATACAAGAACAAAGGCTTTGTTTAACGAATTTACCGAAAGTTTTGATGAGGCCGACCACGTTGTCTTTGTCGACATCTATGCCGCACGGGAAAAAGACCCGGGCGACATTCATTCAAGGGATCTTTGCGGCGCAGTTAACAAACGAGGCAAAGTAAAATCCGTATGCTACCAGCCCTCATTTGAGGACGCCGCCTCATATGTACAGGCAATAGCAAAAAAGGAAGATATAATTTTAACTTTGGGTGCGGGATCAATTGCAAATATTAATAAGATGCTATGTGGTTAGCTAAGCTTTGTATTTTTTCTCAAATATAAAAAGGGCGGTAATTCCGCCCTTTTTCAATGTTTACTCCACCATAAACCTCGCCGCCAACGGATCATACCCCAGCAATTGAGAGCTTCTCATGTCCGGCTGCGAGCCTCCTACATATACGCAAAAAGTTCCGGGTTGGATAATATTCTCTCCTTCGTCAGTAATAACTTCCATATCTTTTGCTTTTACGATAAAAGAAACTAATTTATCCTCTCCCGCTTTTAAATCAATTTTTTTAAAATCAACCAATTTGTAGTTTGGGACTCGGGTGGAAGAATCATCATCTCTAAGATATACCTGAACTGTTTCCTTTATATCTATGTTTCCGTTATTAAAGCAATGTATGCTAACAGGCATATCTTCCCCCAGTGCAATTTTTTCACCCTGTAGCATTATTTTATAATATTCTATATTCCCATATGAAAGACCATATCCAAAAGGATACATTAGCCTGCCTCTAAAAAATTTATATGTTCTGTTTTCCATACTGCTGTCATTGAAGTCAGGAATTTCAGATATATCTCTATAAAAAGTTGTTGGCAGCTTTCCGGATGGAGAAAACAACCCGAAAATTGCTTCTGCCACCGCCAAGCCACCAAACTGACCTGGATACCAAGCCTGAATTATAGCGCCACACTTTTCTTCAGCCTTTGTGAAATCCATGCAGTTTCCGGTCATATTCACAAGAACCATAGGCTTGTCTGCGGCAGCCACCGCTTCCATCAGGTCTTCCTGGATTCTTGGCATTTTTATGTCTGTTCTTTCATCAACCTCATTTTCTAACTCAGGCGTCATTCCCAAAACCAATATTACAGCATCCGCTTCTTGAGCTACAGCCAAAGCTTCGGAGAAATCAGCTTTTGAATTTTTGCTCACCGAACACCCTTGTGCGTATATTACTTTGCAATCGGACGCAATTTCTTTAACTCCGTCAAGAACAGTTAAACATTTTGAAGCCACACCATTAAATATCTGAGAAAATGCAGATTTGTTGTCAGCATTAGGCCCTATTACAGCTATTGTTTTAATTTTATTTTTGTTTAGCGGAAGTGTTTTTTCATTTTTAAGCAATACCAGAGATTCTCTGGCCATCTTCTTTGAAAGTTCATGATGCTTATTGCACCCAACAGTCTCGTAAGGTATGGTCGCATAAGGAACAATGTCATCAGGGTCAAACTCGCCAAGTTCCATGCGGACAAGCATGACTCTATATACCGCAATATTTATTTCATCTTGTGTAATATATCCTTTTTCAACCGCTTCAAAAAGCTTATCGGTGATTTCCCTACAATTTATACCGCACCCGTTTTTCACAAAAAAAGCAACAATTTCAGTTAAATCATATTTGCCGGAACCCTCTTTTAATTGTCCGCAGTCACTTAAAGCAACCCCTTCAAATCCCCATTCATCCCTCAAAGTTTTCTTTAAAAAGGTTAAATCATTTCGGGTTGTCTCTTTGTTTTGAATGTTGTACTTAAATATAACTGAACGAACCCCCGCATCTTTAACGCAAGCCTCCAAAGCCGCAAGGTATGTTTCCTTCATGTCTTTAATGTTTGCCGCTAAATTAAACTTGTATTCATCGGTCTCGGTTTTTAAATTTGGTGCGAAGTGCTTAATTGATGCCGCAAGCTTCAAATATTTTTTGTCATCACCCTGAAGGCCTCTGCAAAATTCTTTGCCCATTCGCGATGTAAGATGCGGGTCTTCGCCGAATGTTTCATAGCTCCTTTTTTGTGTCGGGACACAAACAATGTTTACATTGATAGGACATGAGGTCAATCCGTTTTTTTCACTGCCGCCATCAAGTCTTTTTAACTCATGGTGACTTGCCCGCTCCTCGTCAGATATAGCTGTAGCGCTTTCAAACACCAACTCCGAATTAAAGCTTGCGGCCATCGCTATGGGTTTAGGAAAAACAGTTGTTACCCCTTCACTTGAATCCCCATTATCGCAATCAATATTCCAGATAAACGCCGGTATTCCCAGCCTCTCAATTGCTTTGGATTCATAGCTAAGCTGAGACACCTTCTCCTCAAGTGTCATTGCGTCCACCAAAGCCTTGGCACGCTCTTTGAAAGATTTATGAAAATCAAACCAAACTTGTTCCATAGCCATTCCCTGCATCATATGTAATAATATATAATTTTATCACAAAAAGTATATTAATTCACCATTATAAGAGCGGATCCTTAATTTTCAACGAATCCAATTCTTTTTTCGAAAGCTCCCGCCATCTGCCCTCCGGCAAACTTTCATCTAGCACCAATTTTCCAAATGTTACCCTTTTTAGCTCTAGAACTTGTTTTCCTCGCGCTGCAAACATTCTTTTTACCTGATGATATTTTCCTTCAGTTAACGTGACTTGCACCAAATGTTTTTCCGGCTCAAGTTTTCTAAGATATTCAAGTCTGGCAAGTTCAGATACGAAATCTTTAAATCGCATCCCTTCTCTAAAAGCCTTTATATCACTCTCGTCTATAGGTGCGTCTATCTGCGCATGATATATTTTTTCCACATGCCGTCTGGGGGATGTCATATCGTGCGCGAGTCCGCCATCGTCTGTGATTAAAAGCAATCCTGTTGTGTCTTTATCAAGTCTTCCCACAGGAAACATCTTCCTTCGAATGCACCAGTCGTCCAACAAGTCCATAACCGTCGGATCACGTTTATCCTGCGTAGCGCTTATATATCCTTTGGGTTTATTAAGCATAATGTATGCAAAACGCTTGTAAAAAAGCGGCCGTCCATCAAGCTCAACAAAAGTAGTATCGGGCGAAACCTGAAAACCTGCATCCGCCCGGACAAATCCGTTTACCGTAACCCTTGACGCCATGATAGTTTTTTTGGCATCCGTACGGCTCATAATATCGCACATTGAAATATATTTATCCAGCCGCATAATTTACTCTTCGTTCTCCGTATCCTTGGGCACCCATTCATAAATAGGTGATTTCCCGGCAACATTTACTGTCCCTTGGTCAAACTCCAACGTCTTATCTATAAGCAGTTTTTTCATCATATCGATTGATATGTCAGGTCTGTCGCTTTTTTTATCATTTTTCCACACGCTAAATTTGCAAGCTGTTTTTCTCCAGTTTGAGCAGTAATACGCCTTTGAGTTTTCAAATATTTCGCCCTTACACACTGGGCACTGTCCCAAAACCTCTTTTGGTTTATCGGGGTCTGGGCGCGGAGCTTCTTCCGGAAAGCTTGCTTCTTTTTTCACTTTGGATTTTAATATAATTTCACGGGTCATATCTTTTATGCCCTCCATAAAATCTTGCGCTTTCTCTTGACCCGTCCTTATGTCTTCAAGCGCTTTTTCCCATTTACCCGTGGTTTCAGGGCTTTTTAATTCTTCCGGCAGCACCGAAACGAGCGCAATACCTTTTTCAGTCGGCACCAAAGTCCTGCCTTGCCTTCTGACATATCTAACTTGAATCAAGCGCTCTATTATAGCCGCACGGGTTGCTGGCGTACCTAATCCGCTTTCTTTCATCTTTTCTCGAAGTTCTTCATCTTCCACTAATCTTCCCGCGTGCTCCATCGCCGATAAAAGAGTAGCATCCGAAAATCTTGAAGGCGGTTTGGTTTTTTTGTTTTTAAGCTCGCTCTTTTTTACAAGCCTTTCGTCTCCTATTTTAAGCTTGGGAAGCTTCTGCTCTCCCGTTTCGCTCTTTCGTTTTTTTACACTGTCATAAACTTTTGACCAACCAGGAGCTATAACCACTGAACCTTTCGATTCAAATTTATCCTTTTCGATATCAGTTATTACCCTTACCCTGTCGATTTCCTGATCCTCAAGGAAAATCGCTATAAATCTGCGTACAATAAGATCATATAACTTTGACTCAAATTCATTAAGTGATTTTGGTGCGTTTCTGCCGGTTGGTATAATGGCATGGTGATCTGTGACAAAAGCATCATTAATCACACGTCCAAAAATATTCCGCTCTGATTCAATAGCCTCTTGCGCATATTCCGCATAAGGTTCTTTGTTGAGTTTCCCAAGGCGCGATTTTAAAAGCGGATACATGTCCCCGCTTAAATATTTGCTGTCTGTCCTAGGATATGTGATAAGCTTTCGCTTTTCATAAAGTGCCTGAGCCAGCTGCAACGTTCTTGCCGCAGACCAACCAAAATTATAGTTCGCGTCTCTTTGAAGCGAAGTCAAATCATAAAGTTGAGGCGGTTTCCTTGTTTCTCTTTTTTCCTCTATTTCTGAAACTACCGCCGTTTTGCCCGGAAGCGAATCCGCAAGTTTTTGAAATTTTTCAACATCATTCTTATTAATTCTGCATATATTTTCTTTAGCCTCAGGATCAAACCAGCATCCCTTTAGTCCAGGGTATATTGCCCATAGCTCATAATACTCTTCCGGAACAAAGTTTATTCGTTCCAATTCTCGGTCAACCAAAATGGCAAGCGTGGGTGACTGCACCCGGCCCACCGAAAGCAGCCTCTCATAAGTGAGCGTAAATGCTCGCGAAGCGTTCATTCCAATCAACCAGTCCGCACTTGCTCTGGAACGGGCAGATTCAAAAAGCGACTGATATTCGCTTCCCGGCTTTAAATTGGCAAAGCCATCATTTATGGCTTCATCCGTCATAGATGAAATCCACAAACGCTTTATGGGCTTATCACTTCCTGCGAATTCATAAATCCAGCGGAAAATAAGCTCGCCTTCCCGTCCAGCATCGGTTGCGCATATTATCTCATCGATTTCATCTGAAAGCATCCACTTTTTTATGACTTCAAATTGAGATACAGCACCGCTGTTTCCGGCAACTTTAAGCTTCATTTTTTCCGGAATTATTGGCAGCTGATCAAATGACCATTTCTTATATTTAACGTCAAGCTCTTCAGGGCTCGCCAAACTAACAAGATGCCCAAACGCCCATGTTATGACATATTCGTTATTCATAAGGCATCGGTTTCCGCGCGAAGCCGCACCAAGCACCTTGGCAATATCACGTCCTACTGACGGTTTTTCTGCAACAACAAGGGTTTTTCCCATTGTTTCCTCCAAAAATTATTTAAAATATGCAATAAATACACACTATGCGGTGTATTATAGCAGGAAATAGTAAAAAATTTCAACTTTTTTAAAAATAGAACGAAAAGCAGGCTTTGATAATGAGCCTGCTTTATTAATTAAAAACCCTAGTTTTTTGATATTTTTTTATCCTGCAGGTCTTCCCGCCGCTGGGTGATAATGAACCTCCCTAGGGAACGCCCTGTAATAATCGCGGTGCAGTTCCACCCTTTCAATAAGCTTTCCGTCTGCGTCATAATAATCTTTGTACGTTGTGCACTTAATACCAGTATGTGCGCCGTAAACCTCGGTTTGTCCATACGTAACGGTTGAATCCGCCACGAAGATTGTAGGACCAGGGTTCACTGTTTGAGTCGTTTTAACATATAGCTCTATAGTCATCCCGTCTGCAAGCGGCTCTCCATAAATTTGGGCATAGACCACTCTGTCTATAGTATACATTGAAATATAAATCGGATAATCGGTCGTGTTTTTAAACCTCAAGTCCGCAGTTCCGTAGTTTACAGTCGCGTCGCGACCTCTGGTTAAATATCCAAGCTCAAACGAATGATGATATCTTTCCACTATTTCAAGATCGGCTCTTACGGCCGCATTAAATAATGTGCCCGACACCTGACATACCCCTCCTGCAATGCCCGGCTCGAGCCTATTTCCTCCTACTATGACATTGGCTTTTTTAAATCCCGCCTCTTCGGTTCTTTCACCGGTTGTTTCATTCATTGAAAAAATTTCACCGGGCATAAGCACCGTCCCATTAATCATGGAACAAGCGAGCCTAACATTGTGTTCGCGGTTTTCATTTCGAACCATACTAGTTTTGAATGGTTCTTTCAGAATTGGTTGTGTGATGTTTTTTAAATCTTCTAATGTCGTTGTAGGTTCCACCTCGCTTTTTGGGATTTCAATCATTACACTTGCTTGTTCTTTTAAAAGGCTTTGGACTGATTTCCACAAAGCATCGGGATCTGTTTCAACACCTTTTTCAGGCTCGGAATAAACAAACCATTCAGACCCTTCGGTTTCCGGGTCAGGGTTGAATTGAACAAACGCCTCTCCGGGATCGCGCTGCCTAAACATCGCCACAGCCTTCACCTTAGATTCCAGCCGTGAAGGGTCTACTGTAAGGGCTGTATTAAAATATATTGGATTTTCAATGATGGAAAGCACATGGTCATATCTTTCTTTTTCCGTTCCTTCTCTGCCTTCGCGCCATGCTTTTTCAAGTATTTCTCCCGTGTCAAATGAAATTTCCACATCATCTTTTCCGAAAACGATTTCTTCATCTTCCC
Organism: Christensenellaceae bacterium; assembly: GCA_963675575.1. Classification (GTDB taxonomy): domain Bacteria; phylum Bacillota; class Clostridia; order Christensenellales; family UMGS416; genus JAGLOK01. The sequence goes on along the minus strand of OY776378.1, from coordinate 200,945 downwards.
AAGTAAGCACAATCTGAACTTTTTCGGAACGGAGAATATTGGAATTTTCTATCTTCTCTTTTGCCTCTTCATACGTCAACCCACCCAAGGAAATGTCATCCACATATACGCCCTCGTAAAAATAGTCAACATTTAATAAGTTGTTATATTTTTCGTTTTGTTCGGCAATAATATAAAGCGTAATCATTCCGGCAATAATTATTGCGATTGCGGGAATAATGAGCGCCAACTTGATATTTCTGAGTCTTTTTTTTCTTTTTGCCGCATAATCAACTTCCGAAACCACGTCAGATTCTTCGTCGGCAGAATCTATTTCCACATCTTTGGCTGCTTCAGTTTTTGGCTCTTGTGTGTTTGAATCTTCTTCGCCTTCGACGTTTTCCGCTTCTTTTTCTTCGCCTATTTTTTCAGTCTGAGAATCGGTAAGCGCATCAGTATCGTTGTCGTCCAACACGACTCCTTCTATTTTTTCACCCTCAATATTGATATCATGGATATCTTTATCCATTAATTTAATCTCCTTTAAGTCTTATAACTTTTCGACGTAAATCATCTGTCAAAGTTCCGAATCGTCAAAATGTTTTGTAATTTATTGTTTTATATTTAAAATGTCAGCAATTTCGCCATCAAATAAATACGCACTAATGATAACGTAAATAAAATAAGATGTCAAAATAATCTTAATACATTTTTAACACCTTTTTAACTTGTTTATTTGCTTTTTACACTTTTTCAAGGCTTTTCCACAAATTTATATATAGAAATTACTATGTACCAATACTTGAATAAATTTACTTGTCATCTACGGCATTTGCAAGCCTGAACGAAAGCGTCATAAGCGAGTCCGTAAGATGTATGTTTTCAACCTTTATGCCTTCAAGCACAACATCAACAGGAGCAAAGTTCCATATTGCTTTAGCTCCGGCCTTTTGGCTTAGATATGCTATTTGCTGTGCATATTTCGCAGGAACACTCAGCGCGACAATATCCACTTCATTTTCTTTGATATACTCAGGGAGCTTTTCAATGTCAAAAATAATTTTACCTTTTATCTTTGTTCCTATGACTTCTTGCCTATTATCAAAGAGCGCAACAAGTTTATATCCTTCCTTTTCAAATTCCTCATGCCTTGCCAACGCGGTTCCGATATTTCCCGCACCCACAATCACTACTTTTCTTAATACATCAATTCCCAAAATATGAACCAGCTTAGCTTTTAGCTCAGAAACATTGTAACCATATCCCTGTTGTCCAAACCCCCCGAAGAAATTCAAATCATGCCTTATCTGGGACGCAGTCATCAGCAAACTCTCACCAAGCTGTTTTGAAGAAACTCTTGTAATGTTATTGCTTTCAAGATTCGAAAGATGCCTATAGTATCTGGGGAGTCTTCTCACTACTGCTTCGGGAATTTTGTTCATAAAACTGCCCTCCATTTCAATATTCTTTATATTACCATATATTCAATTTGCTAAGCAAGTAATTCGCGCAACAATGATATTATAGATTTTATATCTATTATATTATATACTAACCTACATGATTCTTTTATCGGTAAAAAACCTTTCTTTGTCATTCGGCGCAAACGATATTTTCACAGATGTTTCATTTAACCTTAAAAAAGGGACGCGCCTTGGTTTTATAGGTTCAAACGGAAGCGGAAAAACTTCGCTTCTTAAAATCATAAGTGGCAAACTGGAAAAAAGCGGCGGCACATTTGAAAAGAGTGATTCAACAAGCGTTAACTATCTTTCCCAGCTTTCCGATTACACATCCAAGCTAAGTGTATGGCAAGACGTAATGTCCGTTTATGATGACGTTTTTGAAATGGAAACCAAGCTGCGCGAAATAGAAGAGCAAATGGGCAAAGACGCAGCCAACCTTGAAAAGCTTGCAAAACAATACGACATTCTTACCCACAAGTTCGAAGAAATGGGCGGATACAGCGCGGAGCGCATGGCCCGTTCGGTACTTGCGGGCCTGGGAATAGACAGCTCAATGTACCAAAGGAAAGTAAATACACTTTCCGGTGGGCAACGTGCAAGGGTTCAGCTCGCGATGTCTCTTTTGCGTTCACCGGATATTTTGCTTTTGGATGAGCCCACAAACCATCTTGATTTATCAGCCATACAATGGCTTGAAAATTTTCTGAACGGATGCGGCATTACCCTCATCGTTGTTTCCCACGACAGATACTTCTTGGATAATGTTTGCAGCGATATAATTGAACTTTCAATGGGGAAGATACTTCACTATCCAAACTGCACCTATTCAGATTATATTATTGAAAAGGAAGCCCGCTTTGAGCAGCAACAAAAACTTTTCGCAGCAAACCAAGCAGAAATAAAGCGCCATCAAGCAGTTATAAGAAGGTATAGATCTTGGGCGACGGAAAAAGCGATGAAAACAGCCAAGGCATGGGAAAAAAGACTGTCAAAACTCGATACGGCAGATAGACCCACAAATGAGAAAATAATAAAATTTGGATTCGATACGGATATAAGAAGCGGAAATGATGTTTTGCTTATAAACGGCCTTGAAAAAAGCTTTGGTTCAAAAAAAATATTTGAAAATCTTGACCTTCATATCAGAACCGGCGAAAAAGTGGCCTTGATGGGTCCAAACGGAGTAGGAAAAACGACACTTCTCAAGATAATCGCTGGAGCCCTAAAGCAGGATGCCGGCGAAATGCTTCATGGAACCGGAGTTAAAATCGGATACTATGACCAGCACCAACAAAACCTTAACGAAAAAAACACCGCCCAAAATGAAATATGGGATGCGTACCACGAACTTACGCCTCAGCAGGTGCGCGATATGCTTGCTCTCTTTTTATTCACAGGCGACGACATAGAAAAACAAATTTTTATGCTTTCAGGCGGCGAGCGCGGACGGCTTTCGCTTTTAAAGCTTATGCTGTCCAAAGCGAATTTTCTTCTTTTGGATGAGCCCACAAACCACCTTGACATGGATAGCCGTCAGGTGCTTGAAAGCGCGTTATATGATTTTCCTGGAACCGTTCTTTTTGTAAGCCATGACAGATATTTTATAAACTCCATTGCAACCAGAGTTTTGGATATGTCAAGTTTGGGAATATCTTCATATGCCGGCAGTTGGGAAGATTATCAATATCATCTTTCGCTTAAAGTACAGGAGGAAAATTTAAAAAAGGAAAGCAAAACCGGAAGAGCCAAAAGGTTCAAAGAAGAAAGAGCCAAAAAGCTGGAAGGAAAAAAACTAAAAGAAAAGCTTGAGGCTGTGGAAAAAAAAATATCAGACTGTGAAATAAAAAAAACCACTTCTCAAAAACTGCTGATGAACGTGGAAGAATTAAATGAAATTGATATCGCCGCCTATTCAAAACAATATGCGCAATGCGAAAAAGAGCTTGAAGCGCTTATCTTGGAATGGGAAAAGATATCATCTCTTCTCGAAAAATAAAATCTACGCAAGCGCTGGAAAAACCAACGGCAACACCATATATCCTATTATAGAAATAACGCCGCTAACCGTGATGACTAATATCGGGTGGGCTTTTGCTTTAAAGAGCAAAAGCAATGCGACTATAAGAATTACTATCGAACGTATATCGACGCTTTTAATCGCCGCCATAAATCCCTGCCTTACTGCTTCTTCCTGAAATATTGTTACGCTGGACACCGACCATACCGCATATGCTATGAGTGCCACAACAACAGGGCGTATACCCGCAAGCGCCCCTTGGACAATCTTATGCTTGCTGTAGCTAAAAAAGAAACGCGCCACAAACGTGGTGATAATAAGAGAAGGCAATATAACCCCGAAAGTGCATGCGACCGCTCCTCCTATCCCATATATTTTCATCCCTGCGAATGTCGCGGTATTTACCGCGAATGGCCCTGGTGTCATTTTTGCAATAGCTATCACATCGGTGATTTCCGCAGAGGTCATCCATCCTTTAAACACCAGTTCCTGACGGATTAATGGTATCATAGCGTATCCGCCGCCGATAGTAAAAAGTCCTATTTTGAAAAAAGTATAAAGCATTTCAAGTATCATAATTCGGTCTTTCTCGCCTTCTTGGTTTCTATTTCGTAATGCACTATTCCGACCAATAGCCCCGACAATATTATAATCACCGGGTGCACGGAAAATATCATCGCAACACCAAAAGCAAGGCACGCCATCACCCAGCCAAAAACGCCTTTCACGCCATTTTTGCCCAAGGTTATAACAGCTTGCACCAAGAGTGCCACAACCGCGACTCGAATTCCTTTGAGCGCCGCATTTACATATATGTTTTCACGAAACTGAACATAGAAAAAAGATATTATGCTCAAAGCAATTAATGAAGGCAAAGCCATTCCAAAAACAGCAACCAACGTGCCCACAACTCCAAAAAGTCGGTATCCTATAAGTATAGACGCGTTTATGCTGAGCATTCCGGGAAGGGATTGGGCCACCGCAAGCATGTCTAGCATCTCCTGGGTTTCAAACCAGCCGCGGTTATCCACATATTCTCTTTCCATTAAAGGAAACATGGCGTATCCGCCGCCGAAAGTAAATGCTCCCAGCTTTAGCACTATAATAAAAAGCTCCCAAAGCTTTTTTTTATCTCCCTTATATTTCGGCTGAATTCGGTTTTTATTCTTTTTTTCCATTTATAATTGCCCCAAATATATTTTCTTTTCTGTTTACAACAAAAAAACCTTTATCATTTACCAAGTCCTTGCGATTGTATCTCATTTCGCTGCCATCCATCTGGCGGAATATACACCCTGCTTCTTCAGCGATTATCTGCATTGCCGCAGTATCCCACTGCATACACGGTCCAAATCTATAATATATATCCGCAACTCCCTCGGCCACCAAGCAGCCTTTGATGGAACTTCCACTTTTAATTACATTTTCAATATTATATTTCTCGATAATCTCTTTTTCTTTTTTTGTTTTATGAGATCGGCTTACAGCCAATGTAAGCTTTTCAGTTTTATCAGAGGCAAAAATCCGTCTCGAAATATCTCCTTTTTTTTGAACAAACGCACCTCCTCCTTTTATAGCCCAATATAGTTTTTTATGCATGGGAACATATATAGCTCCCATTACCGCTTCACCTTTATATGAAAGAGCTATATTTACCGTAAATTCGCCATTTTTTTTGACAAACTCTTTAGTGCCGTCCAAAGGATCAACCAAAAAACACCAATCATTTTCAAGGCGCGAAAGATCGTCTTCGCTTTCTTCGGCAAGTATCGCCATTTCGGGAAACTCAATTGCTAATGCATCACAAATTAATTCATTTGAAGCTTTATCCGCAGCCGTAAGCGGCGATTTATCTTCTTTATATTCAACAGTAAAATCTTTTGCGTAAATTTCCATTATTTTCTCGCCGGCTTCGACCGCGAGACTCTTTGCCGCAATGCAGGCTTGGTTCAGTTTATCCCTCATTAATATCTGCCTTTTTAGGTTCTTTGTTTCGTAGTATTTCATGAATAACAAAAATCGTAAATAAAACAAAAACGGCCGTGCTTATCCCCGACCAGAGTCTAAATGTCCAAATTTTCCCGCCAAATAAATCAAATAATATGATGCATTGGTTTATTGTCGCAAGATAGGTATATGCCAGCGCTAATGTTGTTATAATTTTTTTGTCCAAATAAACCGACGACATCACCAGCAGTGTTATTGCCGGAATAATATATCGTTCGTGCATTGACAAACCCAAAGTGAATACAGCCGCTATACAAAAAGCGCTTAGAAGAAAAACATTCTTCCTATCTTTGTTTTTAACACATAAAAAAGCACAAAAAGCACATATAAGTCCGATAAATATGTACCCCCATACCTTATAGTTTAAGAACAAAAAACTATTGGTATAGGGTCTAAAGCTTCCGCCGTGCAATCCGAAAAGATTAAATGCCGAGGCCGTATTAACCGGATGTTCGTTAGCAATATGTTTGAAAAAGTCAATCAGCCAAATATCTGTGAATGACTCTTTGAAAGGAAGCGTCGCTATAAAAAACATAGCAACCGATATTAATATCCCCAAACCTAGCTTTTTCAGTGATTCCTTTCTTGAATTCTTATCCCAAACATACAAAACCATAAACATTCCGAAAATTGGCGCGAAAAAAATCATTTGTGGTTTTATCATACAGCCAACTGTATACAATAAAACAGAAGGAATCAGTTTCGCATTTTTTAAATAATAAAAAGATAAAACCGCGAAAAATATCATAACCATATCCATTTGGCCCCACATTGAGGCATTGATTAAAAATGCAGGATTATACGTTAAAATGATCATAATCAATAAAGGTTTTAATCCGGAATGTTCTTTTTTCGCCCATTTGTAAGCAATATAGGCGGTAGCCAAAGAAGCTAATACCGCCGGCATCTTCATCACTACCAATGTGACAAAATAATTATCCTGCAAATGAATCAGTCTCAAAATGAATTGTGAAAAAGTGAGGATATAGAGACCAAACGGAGGGTATTCAGTTAAAAAACCTCTGGGCCCGCTGTCAAGCATCATTCTCGACCACATCCAGAAAACATCAAAATCCTTAACGAATTTTTCGACGCCCATATATCCGAAAATTGATACTATATATCCCAGAAATCCAAAGGTAAGAATCAGCCAAAAAAACAGCTTCTCACGTTTTTCGATAGCCTCTCGCAACCTGGGAAAAAGCTTATTAAAAATAAGCATCAATCCCGATATTGTAACCAACAAGGTGCAAACAGCAATCGCAATATAGCACCTCAAAATTTGATGTGGCATTTTTCACTCCTAATGCTTGGAATTATATCACAAATACATAATAAAAAAACATCCTCAATGCTGAAGCGTTTTAAAAAACAGCATGAGGATATTTTTAAAACACAAAAGTTTCAATACTAAATATTTATCTTTTTTGTTTTTATTTCTGTTTTAAGTCTGTCGAAAGTGCTCTTGCTTATAAGCTCTTCCATGGAGCAGGTGACCGCGGAACTTCCCGCTGCAACAGCTTGTTTAATAATATTTTCAGCCGTTTCTCCATTTTTCACAGCTATCATGGAGGCCGCCAGCATGCTGTCGCCCGCGCCAACGGTGTTTACAACATCAACCTTTGGAATATCTGCATAAATCGCTCCCTCGCTGCAGCAAATCATAGCGCCGCCGCCGCCCATGGAAATAATAACATATTCCACGCCGCCGTCATGAAGTTTCATGCCTTCAATGGCAAGTTCTTCAAGAGTATCGAGCTTTTTATTGCAGTGCATTTCAATCTCGTATTTATTGGGTTTAATTATATAAGGCTTTTGTGCCAAAGCTTTTCTGAATGATTCGCCTTCTGCATCGAGCACCAACTTACATTCAGGCGCTGTACTGCGTATCTTTGCCATCATTTCCCCGTACAGAGAGCTGTCGCATCCCTTTGGCATTGATCCAGTCAGTAGGAAAAAGTCACTTTCCTTGGCAGCTTCAACAGACATTTTAATTATCTGCTCTATCTGCTCCGGTGAAACCTCGGCTCCCTTTTCATTGATTTCAGTGACAACATTGTCTTTCAAATTGTTAAGTTTAGTGTTGACTCTTATAGAATCAAAAACGCCGAGTTGGCTGACTTTGATTCCAAAGCCTTCAATGCGTTTTTTAACAGGATCACTTTCTTTTGCGCCAAACATAACAAGCCCTGATTCTTCTCCCAGCTTTTTAATTGCGTAGGCAACATTGGCGCCTTTGCCGGCAGGAATGTTTTCAACCTCAACTATACGGTTCATCTCCCCATATAAAAAGCCATCAATAAAAACAGTTCTGTCTATGCAGGGATTAAGTAATAATGCAGTTATCATATTTTCGCCTTTCTGTGGATAACGCTGTGGAAAACTCATATTTTTGTGCAAAAAAATATATTAAGCATCGTCCTCATGTGAATTTTGTGGATAATCCCCCGACTGACCTGGTCTTTTACCCCACACTCGCCGTCCGGAAAAATAGCTTGAAACAAAAGTTCCGCACACCTTTTCTCTCGTATCGATAGCGATACGGACGGACTTACTTCTAAACCGCGCCATGATCATCGCTTTGAATTTTTTTATGCGACTTACGTGGGTCGTTTTGTCCGCGACTGACATCGACTTTCAACCACAGCTCGGGGAATTTTTATATTATACAACAACTTGTTTTTTTTCGCCATACTAATTTTGCATTGTATCGCCGCAAGCGGCTGCAACATACACTTTTCCGGCGTTGCGTTTTTTAAGCAACTGTGCGCACACATGCAGAGTTGCTCCCGTGGTGGATACATCATCAATTATCAGGATGTTTTTGTCTTCAAATCCAAACTTTTTTATTGCAAAATTCTTTTTTGAGTGCTCCATCCTGTCAATCCCTTTAAGCAAAGACATCGACTTAGTATAACGAATTCTTTTAAGAACCTTGCCGTCATATTTAACGTTTAGCATTCCTGCAAGTTTTTTGGCTATGAGTGCAGGCGGGTTATACCCTTTGCCGATTAGCTTAAATGGATGATTGGGTACTGCTGTAACAATGTCTATATGCCATTTATGCTCTTTTATACTCATATATATTTCTTTCGCGAAAAAGTGTGAATAAGGAAGTTTGTTTTCAAACTTATATTCTTTCATGGCGTCCCGCGCCTTACCCTGGTAAAAAAGAGCTATTGCGCCATTGTCGTAGGGCCTATCGTATTTTAGGCAGGCATCACACAGCTCGCTGCCTCCCTCGACAACTCGTCCGCATTTTTTGCAAAGCGAACCTTCATGCCGCTCCATTTCCAAAGAGCATTTCTCGCAAATGACATCACCTTGTTTGCCGCAAAGGTAACAAACACCTGTGTCTGGAAAAATAAGCTTAAACACCGCCATCGGCAAGTTTTTAAGACCTTTTTTATATGTATTAATTAATTCAGTTTTTCTTGAGTTCATCCTCAAGCCCCGTATATCTTATTATAGCAGATTTGCTTTGCGCCATTTTATATACCATATCTTTGTTTCCGATGATTAGCACCATTTTTTTTGCTCTTGTAATTGCTGTATACAATATATTTCTCGACATGAACACCGGCGGAATCGATAAAAGCGGCAGTATGACAGCGTCAAATTCGCACCCTTGTGACTTATGTATGGTCACAGCATACGCGAGCATAAGCTCGGAAAGCTGTTCTTTGGTGTATTCACAAATCTTTCCGTCATCAAACTTTACTGTGGTTAGAGCATTATCATCGTCAATCGAAGTAATAAACCCTATATCCCCATTAAATACACCCTCACCCTGAACATCGCTAAAGCCTCTCTCGCTTTTTCTCCATTCCAATGTGTAGTTGTTTTTAATTTGCATTACTTTGTCGCTCACCCTGAATATTGTTCCGTTTATTTTTATCTCTTTTTTATCCTTGTCGGGAGGATTAAACGCTTCCTGCAATTTTTCGTTTAGATTATTTACACCAAGCAATCCTTTTTTTACAGGGGACAGTATCTGTATATCAAAAGGAGAGCAGTTTAAGTATTTAGGTATGCGTGTGCCAGCAGTTTCAATCAATGTCTGAAGGGCCGCGGCCGCATTTTGTTTGCCTGTAAAAAAGAAATCCGAATCATTGTCAAAAATGGGTTTTTCACCATGATTTATCCTGTGGGCGTTCATAATAATTTGGCTTTGTTGCGCTTGCCTGAAAATAGTGATAAGCCTTGCCACGTGAACCGTTTGAGAGGAAATGATATCGTGCAAAACGTTTCCGGGACCAACGGACGGCAGCTGATCGGCATCGCCCACCATAATAAGACGGGTGCCTTTTTTTATCGCACGCAAAAGATGCTGCATCAAAAAAATATCCACCATCGACATTTCATCAATGATTATCGCGCCGCACTCCAGTGGATTTTCCTCGGTGCGGCCAAAAGATAAAATCTCGCCGTCACCACTATATCCATATTCCAACAACCTATGTATAGTCTGCGCGTCGTGCCCTGTAGCTTCGCTCATACGCTTTGCGGCTCTTCCGGTCGGTGCTGCAAGCTCAACCTTTATTCCGGCATGCACCAGCGCGCTTATCAGACAATTTATCGCTGTTGTCTTTCCGGTTCCCGGGCCTCCGGTTATAACCATTGCGCCGTGTGTCAATGCCTGAGCCACAGCTTCACGCTGTTCATCGGAAAGCGTTATTCCGCTGAACTCGGCCGCGCGCTCCACAGCTTCGCCTATATCATAATCATAAAATTTTATCTTTGCTTCATTTATATCTCTGAGCCTTTTGGCAATCTCTTTTTCAGCTTTATAAAATAAGTGCAAATAAACAAATTTGTCATTATGTCTGGCTTCAACGGCTATTTCTTTTAGCAAAGCCATTTTAGAAGCGATTTTTTGGATATTTTCCTTTGGCTCATCCAAAAGCTCCACGCTTTTTTTATACAGTATTTCAATCGGCAGGCAGCAGTGGCCGTCCTGCGACGACGCCTCGCCTAGCACATGTTTTATTCCCGCTTTTATGCGTTCTGCGGAATTATGGGTTATGCCCACTTGACTGGCTATTTTATCCGCAGTTAAAAAACCAACCCCTTCTATATCGTTTGCCAGAAGGTAGGGGTTGGTTTCAATAATTGTCTGCGCCTCGTTTTTATAATATTTTATTATTTTATGCGCTAGATTTACTGAAATATCATACTTTAAAAGATAGCTCATCTTTTCTTGGATATCATATTGCTCATTGAAATTTTGTGCGATAGCCAAGGCTTTTGAGGAACCGATGCCCTCAATCTGCTTTAATTTTTCCGGATTATATCGAATGATATCCAAGGAGTCCATACCGAATTTTTCAACTATACGGCGTGCGGTAGCGGGGCCTATCCCCTTTATTATCCCTGAAGCCAAATAGCGAATCAATCCGATTTTCGAATCGTGTGCAAGCTTTTTTATTTCCTTTATTGAAAACTGCCGGCCGTATGAGGAGTGGGTTATCCATTCGCCATGCATTTCCAGCCGTTCACCTTCGCTTATAGGCGGCAGCTGCCCTGTCGCGGTTTCCATATTTCCTTCATGGTCAAAGTCGAAAACAATATATCCATTGTCCTCATTCCTGTAAATAATATTTTCGACTGTGGTTGTAATAATCTCCATCTATGCCTTTATTGCTTTTTTCAGTTCCTCAAGTTTTGTAAGGCGTTCCCAAGGAAGATCAAGGTCATCTCGTCCAAAGTGTCCATAGCTAGCAGTTTGTCTATAAATCGGATTGCGTAAATTTAAGTCACTAATAATTTTGGACGGACGCAAATCAAATACATCATTTATAGCGTTGATTATCTCTTTATCGCTTGCATTCCCCGTTCCGAAAGTCTCTACCATAATTGAAACAGGGTGTGCCACGCCAATTGCGTACGCAAGCTCTAGCTCACACTTGTCAGCAAGGCCTGCGGCCACCACATGCTTTGCAACCCAGCGCGCGGCATATGCTGCGGATCTGTCCACCTTTGTCGGGTCTTTCCCCGAAAAAGCTCCGCCGCCGTGGCGTGAGTATCCACCATATGTATCCACAATTATCTTTCTGCCGGTAAGTCCCGCATCACCCATAGGTCCGCCCGTTACAAAGCGCCCGGTCGAATTTATTAAATATTTGATGTTATTCGTATCCAAACCTTGAGGAAAAATGGGTTTTACAACATGTTCTATAATATCATTTTCTATTTGATTGTGAGATATTTCAGGATGATGCTGAGCCGCCACCACAATAGTATCTATCGCAACAGGTCTATCATCTTCATATCGTATTGTAACCTGCGTTTTTCCGTCAGGACGCAAATAATCCAATATACCCTGCTTCCTGACATCCGCCAAACGTTTTGACATCTTGTGCGCAAGATATATAGGCATGGGCATCAACACATCAGTTTCTTTGCACGCAAAGCCAAACATCATTCCCTGATCGCCTGCGCCTGTGTCGTGTTCGCCGGCGCCTCTTGTCTCAATTGCGTCATCCACACCCATAGCAATGTCTTTTGATTGCTCGTTTATACTGGTAAGCACAGCGCAGGTGCTTCCGTCAAATCCATATTTCGCCCTGTTGTATCCTATGTCCTCTATTGTTTCACGGACAATCTTTGGAATATCCACATAGCAATCTGTGCTTATTTCGCCCATAACTAAAACAAGCCCTGTGCTGGTGGCCGTTTCGCAAGCTACACGGCTAAACGGATCTTTTTCAAATATCGCATCAAGAACAGCGTCGGATATTTGGTCACACATTTTGTCCGGATGACCCTCGGTCACCGATTCTGAAGTAAATAGTCTGGTATTACTCATTTGTTTCTCCTAAAGTTTATTTAACAACCCCTAAGAGTTTTCTCTTTTTCGGATAATAAACAAAAAACCTCATTTAAAATGAGGCAAACGCTTATCCTCATCTCTCGGCATATTATACCGCAGGATTTAGCACCTTCCCTTTGGTCAGCGCTTTCGGAAGTATTGATAGACGGTTATGAGGCATTTCCAGACGAGGGCGCATATCAATACATATGTAACCGAAGTCTGTAAATTCTCGAAGAGCCGTATGGCTCTGCTTCCGGAAGCGCTGAGGGGGTTGCTGGGTTTCATCGGGCCCAATCCCTCCACCACTCATAATAAGGGTTATTCTATTGTAAGGTGATTATATCACTTCTACGTTCTTGATTTCAACTTGTTTTTGATTTTTCGAAGTATGAAAAGCAAAGCGGTTAACACCAAAACACCGATTATTATATACCACATATAATCATGCAAAAGCACAACTATTATCCCCGCTACCAAGTTTCCGGCAAAAATTAACGGGATGCATTTTTTTATATCCATTTCAAGCAATGAGGCGACTATAGAGCCAGTCCACACGCCTGTGGTCGGCAAGGGTATCGCCACAAACAAAAAGAGTCCGATATATGCGTAATCATATATAAGCTGACCTTTATTCTCACTTCGGCTTTCAATCCATCCAGCGAATTTTGCAAACAATTTCTGCGAATACATCCACTTAATGATGGGCCGCAAAAGAAAAAGCAAAGGAATAACCGGCAGGCATGAGCCAATGTAGGCAAGCACAAAGCTTGTGATTTTGGGTATCCCCCATGCGATTGCAATGGGAATTGTCCCTTTAAGTTCAATAACAGGCAGCATAGAAACCAAAACAACCAGCAGTTTCTGCACTCCCACGGTGACGCTTTCGCCAAAGGCGATAATCCATTCAGTCATAAAAATTCCTTTATAATTTATCTCGATTGATTATAGCCCACCAAAATATTCAAGTCAAGAAATCAAATTCTAATAAAACGGGTCTTGTTTGGTAAGAAATTTTTTTAACTTTGATATTTTTCATATTATTTAATATACTATATAAAAGATTGGAGAAAAGTTATGTCTGATATGCTCAACAAATCAAAAAAAGCAAAACAGGTGTCAAACATTCTTGCCGCCACAAATTCAAGCGCAAGAAACAGCGCGCTAAAAGAAATCGCCAAGGCCTTACAAAGCAAAAGCGGTGAAATATTTACAGCAAACCAAAAAGATATCGAGCGTTCCCAAAAAGAGGGCATTGCCACTCCTCTCATTAAACGCTTAAAATTTGATGAAAAGAAACTGCAGTCAGTAGTTGACGGAATAACCGCACTTATTGCTCTGCCCGACCCGCTAAACGAAGTTCAAGTGGATCGCGAGCTTTCTCCGGGGCTGGATTTGACTCGGGTTTCTTGTCCAATCGGAGTGCTGGGAATAATCTTTGAAAGCCGTCCTGACGCTCTTGTTCAAATATCTACTCTCTGTTTAAAATCAGGCAACTGCGCACTGCTTAAAGGCGGAAGCGAAGCGAAGCTTACAAATAAAATACTCTTTGACATAATAAACGAAGTATCCCTACAAGCAGGTCTTCCAGAAGGTTGGCTCGCACTTATGGAAACAAGGGACGATGTGGCGGCTATGCTTGCGCTTGACGAATATATCGACCTAATCATCCCCCGCGGTTCAAACGAGTTCGTGAAATATATTATGAATCACTCCAACATACCCGTCTTAGGGCATGCCGACGGCATATGCCATGTATATGTTGAAAGCTATGATGATATAGCTGCAGCTGTTGCAGTTTGCGTGGACAGCAAGGCGCAGTATGTCGCGGTCTGCAACGCGGCTGAAACCCTTCTCGTTAAAGAAAGCATAGCAGGAAGCTTTTTGCCCGCGCTTAAAAAAGCCATGGACAAAGCCGGCGTAAAATTATTCGGTTGCGAAAAAACACAGAAAATCATTGATGTGAATCCCGCAAATGACAGCAGTTGGGACATGGAATATCTAGACTATATAATGTCAGTTAAAATTGTTGCCTCAACAAGTGAAGCTATAGAGCATATAAACATTCACGGCTCGGGGCATACAGACTGTATTATCACAACAGATGACATGAGCGCCGATAAATTCATAAAACTTGTAGACAGTGCGAGCGTGATGGTCAATGCTTCCACCCGCTTCGCCGACGGCTTCCGCTTTGGCTTGGGTGCGGAAGTAGGCATTTCAACTGGCAAAATACACGCTCGAGGACCCATGGGCATGGAAGGACTGCTAATATATAAGTATATTGTTCGTGGGCACAATGATATCGTGGCTGATTTTGAAAGCGACAAGAAAAAATATACTCATATAGATAGATGAATAGTAAAAAAAGGCTGCTTATGCAGCCTTTTAATTTATTGAAATTTAATTTAAATCGAGCACTTTGCCCGTAAATAGCACCAAGTCATTTTCCGTATCCACAATGAAAAATAAAAATGGCTTATCGGCAATAAATTCAAATCTGTCCATTGGCATTCCTCTCAATGTCATTTCGACCGAAGTTACCGCTGCCGCTTCCGTTCCTTCTTCATCTACTTTTATTTTAGCTTTGTGAAGCACTTCATCGATAAAAATCTCTTCATCTGATATTTGGCTGAAATCCGCAGTTTTAGAATCAAACGCCTGCTTTATTCCCAAAGCCTTGAGAACATTGTTCAGTTCTGTCTTTTCTTCCATCTCAAACGCAGGAATCTGCACCACAGGGTCATGCTGCTGTTTAAATGTATTTAAAATTTCACTTAGAGAATCTATTGTGAGGCTTTCAACAAAAGATTCCATATCATCAGGGACAACCGCAACCATAGAAAAGCGCTCATCCTCGCCATACGGCAAAAGTACAGAAATATAATCTTCGCCCTTATTCCCCATTGCTGTTTCATTTGAACTCATCATTTTTACAGTGCTTGTTTTGGTTGCCCCTCTAAAATCTTTTTCATATGTTTTTTCCAGATCAAAAGGCGCCGTCCAATCCCCTTCAAAATAAATAGCATTTAACAATACCATTATAGTTGTTGCGTCAAATGGATTGTTCTCTTTTTCAAAAAGCTTATCTATCATTCCTTCTGTTGATTTATCAATCCACGAGTTAAGTTTGTCCACTGCATCACCGGCTGCAAAATCCAATCGAGTTACCTCAGTTTCAAACACATCCTCCATCGTGTCCATATAGCTTTTTTTAGCATCAAAAAAGTCAGCTATCCAAATAGAGTTTGCAATGTTAAATGTGGTATCCCCCGAATCTTCATATGACTGCAAAAGATATTTTTGATAAGCGGCAACATAGGTTATATCCATGTCGCCATAGCCCAAGACATCCGCTATTTCCTGACGAGTTTCGCCATCTGCCCCAAAGTAGACCATAGTCATCGCCGCGTTAATGGACATCGAAGAGTAAAATAAATTGCCCTCTTCCGTTTCTCCAAGCTTTTTAAGTAGTGCTAGGTTAAATCCAAGCTGCACGTCGTTTATATCCTCTGGGCTTGCAGGTACTGCATTTTCAATCGAAAGCATGACTTTGTCCATTGTATCAGGCTCTTGAGCTTGCTGTTCTTCCTGTTCTTGAGCATCATTTTGCGCTAACGGCTGCGCGCAGCTTGCAAAAAGCATTATTACCGCCAGTACAGTAAAAATTATTCTTAATGATTTATTCATATAAAACTCCTTAATACTTTGATACATTTCATTTGACGCAACAAATTTGTAAAAAGTTCCATAATTATTTATTAAAAAAGCCATGCACAATGCATGGCTTTTACTCACCTTTACACAAATAAATTTATCATCCATTTTCTTAGGGCGTACTTTACTATAACCAATATGCAAACAGCACAGAACAAAACCAATATCCCCAATGGTTCAAATCCATCCAGCGCTATTCCAAGCGCAACTCCTGCCGCCGGAGGATGCTCCGTGTTTGTCATGGTCATTAAAAAAATCGAAATCGCAACTGTCAGTGCGCCAAAAAGGCTAAGCACCCATGTTGAATCGCTGTTTGGAATAATCAGAGAAATGCTTGCGAATGCGACACCCACCGCTATTCCTACCAAATATCCGCCTATCAGTCTCCGTGGATTGCTAGTCTTCTGATGTGGCATGGCAAATACTATAAAACACGTTGCCCCGAACGCCGCCAAAACAGCGGCATTAAACAAAGAATTTAGAAATATTAATATCGCAGATATCGCGAGCGCTGCCAAAGAGCATTGGATTAAATATTTCTTTTTGTTTTGTTTAAATTTTTTGTCTATCAGATAAAAACTTCGATTTTTCCCCATATCCCCAAATCCATATTCATACTATATGAATTATATCGGCAAATTAACTATATATATAAAGATAAAGTTAAATAATAAATATCAGCCAATTTATTATAGAAATAATTCATGGTTAGGCTCATTCTATGTTTTGGTAAAAATACAAAAGCTATCATATCTATGAATCATGATATAAAAAAGAGTGTTAATTTTAATATGCGTGTTTGTTATGGGCAAAAAAACAATGAAAACAAACGTTTTCTAATAAACTATATCATGTTTTTATATAACTATTTCTTGCTATTACTATCTTTTAGTAAAGCGGTCCGTATTTCTGGATAATCGTTAAAAAAATCATTCGTGTTCTTTCAAATGGATAAATTTTTTGTGTTGATTGTTTTGTGATTCTCTGTTTTCAGTAACTAACTTAGTAAAATCAACATAATCAACCCAACTATTTATTATCTGCTTTCTTGAGTTATTTGCTATTGTGTTCTTTATGTTTTTATTTAAATCAATACAAGTTTTTTTATTATATACTCCTGTATGGTTTAAATAATTCCGGTAAATTTTCGTATAAAGTTTGAGTGAAAAGTTTAAATTCATTAATTATTTGTTTTTGCTGTGTTATGTTATTCGGCATTCTTAGAGCGCTATAAGTGTCATATGCAACTATTCCTATAACATCTTCATTCTTGCTTACAATTGGGCAACAAAACGAAAATCGCAGGTCTCCTATTTTTGCTATTTGGTGTTCATTTAAGTTATATTTTATATTATTATTTTTTATTAAATTATCATCATACTGATATTTTTGTGTTTCGTAACATTTTCCTACCAGTCCTTGTGGATTAGGATAAACTCTGAAACATAAATCTTTGACTAGACCAGTATTCCCCAGATAGTCTATATTTCTCACAATAAACTCACGTTTTCTTTCTGGTAATATTCTGCACCGAATGTTTTGGAATAAAACTTTTATTGGTACTACTATTCTGATATCTATATATATTTTATTTTTCCTTCTAAATCTTATCTTCATTGTTTCAACAAACATGTTTTTGGCTAGCTTCATTATATCAATTTTTTGCAAACTTAATTTATCTTGTTTGATTTTACTCATTGTTAATCTAAATGCTACTAAAAAGAAATTTATTAATATGCCTAATAATAAAAGGTAATCTTTCAACTGGTTTATTGTTATTTTTTTTAAGACAAGGAAACCCGAATCAATCCAGGTATCTAGAATTGTAGTAGATTTAGCAAAGAATATTAATAAAGTTGGTATTAATACTAATAAAAATGTTTGTAATAATTTCCCAAAAATATTTCTTTGTTTCATGTTAACTCCAAAATATATACATATATTTTATCATATATATACTTTTTTTCAAAGTATTATATATCCGGAGCATTAAAAACGCTATTTACAACATCGAAATCGACTTCTTGAGTCTATTCAACGTCTCCTGCTTGCCTACAAGATAAGCTATCTCATATGCCCCGCCGGGAGTTGACATCTTTCCTGAAACTGCGACACGTAACGGCCAAAGAACATATCCGTTTTTGACTTCCTTTGCTTCCACATATCCCATTACGGCCGCTCGAATGCCTTCAACAGTCCAATCTTCGAGCTTTTCAAAAACCTCGAGCATGTCCTCCAACACGGGTTTTGCCGTAGTCGCATCGGTCTTCATTCGCTTGTGGAAGTATAAATCTGTACTATATTCAGGCATCTCGGGAAGAAAATCTATCTTCTCCATAATATCTGGCAGCACCTCGCAGCGACTTTGCAAAAGCTCGGCGAGATACAGTGTTTCAAACTTCTTTGTATCTATCACTTTTTCCATATAAGACAGTATCATCTCATGGAACTTTCCCACACTCAGCTTTTTGATATACTCCGCATTAAACCAAGTAAGCTTTTGCATGTCGAATATCGCAGGCGATTTTGACAAACCCTTTAGCGAAAAAGCCTTTATCAGCTCATCGAGGCTGAATACCTCCTGATCTGTTCCGGGAGACCAACCAAGCAGTGCGATGTAGTTTACAACAGCTTCAATCAAATATCCCTGAGAAAGCAAATCTTCAAACGAAGGATCGCCTTTGCGCTTTGAAAGTTTGCGCTGAGCGTTAGCCATAACCGGAGACAGATGAATATACACAGGCTTGTCCCATCCGAATGCGTCATACAAAAGATTATATCTGGGTGTGGACGATAAATATTCGCTTCCACGCATAACATGGGTAATGTCCATCACATGATCATCCACCACATTTGCAAAGTTATATGTCGGCATCAGGTCGCTTTTTATAAGAACAGCATCATCCAAATCACTGTTTTGCACTTCAATATGTCCAAAAATCGCATCGTCAAAAGACGCGCTTCCTTCAAGTGGCACATTTTGACGGATAACATATTCTTCGCCGGCGTCAAGCTTTGACTGAACATCCTCGCGGCTTAACGCAAGGCAATGTTTGTCATATTTAAAAGTCTCGCCGTTTGCCGTTGCTTCTTCACGCATTGTGTCCAAGCGTTCTTTTTTACAAAAGCAGTAATAAGCATTTCCCTTTTCAACAAGCTCTTTCGCATATGGCAGATATTGATCCTGCCTTTCAGATTGCACATATGGGCCGTATTCTCCGCCAACATCAGGGCCTTCATCCCAATCAAGCCCCGCCATCTTAAGAGATGAATATATTATATCAACAGCTCCTTCAACCTCGCGGCTTTGGTCGGTGTCTTCAATGCGCAAAACAAAAGCCCCTTCTTGATTTCTGGCAAAAAGCCAAGTGTATAGAGCCGTTCTTAAATTGCCAAGATGCATATATCCCGTCGGGCTTGGCGCAAATCTTGTTCTGACTTTTTTCATATTAATTGCTCCCCATTGTCTTTGAAAACGAATCGCGCAGCGCGACCACTTGATTAAATACTAATTTTTCTTCTGTAGAGTCACTATCCACACAGAAGTAGCCTTGGCGCATAAACTGGAAAGTATCTCCCTCTTTAGCACTTGCAAGAGGTTTCTCAGCAATAGCATTTTCCATCACGATTAGTGAGTTTGGATTGAGTTTATCGATAAACGTTTCACCTTCAGCTTCGTCATCTATCAAAGAATCAAATAATCGTACTTCCGCCTTTACACTGTCTTTTGCATCAACCCAGTGAATAGTTCCTTTTATTTTGCGTCCAGCTGTAGCTCCGCCTGTGTAGCTATCCGGGTCATAGGTACAATGTATCTCAACTATATTTCCGTCCGCATCCTTTATAGTTTCTTCATGCTTTATAATATATCCGTCTTTTAGGCGCACTTCGCCTTCAGGTTTTAGCCTATGATATTTTCTATTTGCGTTTTCCATATAATCCATGCGCTCTATAAATATCTCACGAGATATAGGCAACTCACGTTCTCCCTTTTCTTCGAACATAGGATGATTCATTGAAGGGCGCATCTCAGTTTTTCCTTCAGGATAATTAGTAATAATAACCTTTACTGGATCAAGTACTACCATAACGCGATTAGCATTAATATTTAAATCTTCACGCACACAATGTTCCAGCAACTTATAATCAACTACAGAATCAGCCTTTGCTACTCCAGCACGGCTAATAAAATCACGTATAGAGCTTGGTGAAAATCCTCGTCTTCTCATGCCTGCTACTGTAGGCATTCGCGGATCATCCCATCCCATAACATGGCCTTCTTCAACTAGCTCTCGTAAATAGCGCTTAGACATAATTGTGCCTGTGATATTAAGTCTCGCATATTCTATTTGCCTTGGCTTGTTTGGAAATCCTATTTTTGCTATAACCCAATCATAAAGAGGCCTGTGTGCTTCGTACTCAAGCGAACATATTGAATGAGTAATTCCTTCTATTGCATCTTGTATTGGGTGAGCAAAGTCGTACATTGGGTAGATACACCACTTATCTCCTGCACGCCAATGAGTAGCATGTTTAATCCTATATATAACTGGATCTCGCATGTTCATATTAGGACTTTGCATATCTATTTTTGCGCGAAGTGTAACTTCACCATCTTCGAACTCACCATCTTTCATACGAGTAAATAAATCTAACGACTCTTCTATCGGTCTATCTCTGTATGGTGAGTTTTTTCCAGGCGTAGTTAGTGTTCCCCTGTACTCTCGTGTTTCCTCAGGCGAAAGCTCATCTACATATGCTAACCCGTCTTTTATTAATTTTATGGCATAATCATATGTTTGCTCAAAATAATCTGAACCGTAGTAAATACCACCGGTAATTTTATAGCCCATCCAACCTATATCATAGATTTGAGCATTAGCATATTTTTCATCTTCTTTTACAGGATTGGTATCATCAAAGCGCAGATTACATAGTCCTTGATATTTTTCAGATATACCAAAGTTTATGAATATGTTTTTAAGATGCCCTATGTGAAGATATCCGTTAGGTTCAGGAGGATATCGCGTAATAATTGGACTGTTTATTTTCCCCGCTTCAATATCTTCATTGATAAAGTTTTCAATAAAGTTTGATGTTTCTTTCACTTCAGCTTTTTTCGGCGTATATGCCATAACTTTCATACCTTTCTACTCGTATATCCACTAAATATTCTAATCATTCTAACATACTGTTTAAATTGCTTCAAGCCGTGTGTTTTACCTCTTTTTCTTTCCCAATGACGCAATATATACAATAAATTCGTTTTCCCCGTCAAGGCCCAGTGCATAGTTTGTCGCATCATCGTCAAATGCCGCGATGGCGCACACTCCGCAACCACGGCTTTCTGCCGCCAAATATAGGTTTTGGCAAACATGTCCGGCATCAAGGTGAATGTATCTATAGCCTCTTTCGCCATAGCGATATGTCATGCGGTATATGTCCGCCGTCCAAAAAAAAGTTGCCGCGGACATTGACACCATACCCTGACCCAAACAAGCGGCAAGAAGCTGGGGTGATATGCTTTCTTCAAGGTTTATGGGAATAATCGCATGCTTTGAAGCTATATACCTATATAAGCCGTTTTTTAAGCCTTCAACGTTATTTATCAAAAGATATGTTTCAAACGCATGGCGTGCTCCCGCTGAAGGCACAGTTCTTAGCGTCGCCTTTCCCTTTAAATCTCTTTTTATTCCCTGCGTGCACCAAAGAAAATATGAAAGCTCTTCTTGCGAAACAGCCTTATCGGAATATGTTCTTACACTGGTACGTGAATTTATCAGTTCCAACAAATTCACATCGTTTTTGCCGTCACTTTCAGGTTTTTTTAGGTTTATTATTCCTTTGTTGTCAGAAGGCTTTTCAATAGGAGGGTATTCAATACCTTTTTGCTGGTCGGAAACTTGCGTCATATTTTTATATTTGGTCTGCTCCATAAACTCTTGTCCGGTACTCATTGCGATCACTCCTTGCTTTTTATAATTGTTTTACTCAATATTTTATTGTCGCACTCTTCAAGCATATCCTCTTTTTCTCCCATAACATAGATTACCACCGTGCTTTGATATTCATCAAAATATCTCGCGTACATTCTTCCATAAAGCTTGATTTCAAAAAAGTCATCCTTATTATTATTTATTGGCGCGCCGTACTGGATATATCCAAGCTTTTTTTCAACCCGCTTGTGCGATGGGCTGTTGGCACTCATTGTCGCATCTATTCTTACCCAGTTTTCAAACCCTAAATATTCGACATCATATTCTGTTTCATATTCTTCAATTTCGAACACCGGGTTTGGGCATCCCAAATCCTCTATCACAAGATATTTATAATCAAATAATGGAACCGCTGCAATCTCAACCATATTGAGCTTATCTCCATCGAATCCATAGGTACTGTCCGAATTCTCCTCGTTTTTTATAATATACGCTCCGTAAAAGGCTGAAAAATAATCGGAATTCTCATTATAAAAAGAGGAATTCTTGCCCTCAAATGCACCAAAATTATAAAGCACAGTAAGGCTTAAATCTCGGTTTGTGTATTTTGAAAATTCATAGGATGTGTCATAAACATTTACAAAAGGATACCAATCTTTTTTCAAAGTGGAAAGTCCGCCTTTGATATCGATATCGAATCCTTGTGTTTTCATGACGGAAGATTTGTAATTATGCTCGGAATATACGCTCATCACCAGATAACTTCTGATGGGATAAAAAAATAAAGCTATTATCAATACTCCTATTAATAACAATGAAAAAAGCATCCATCTCTTTTTACCAAGTTTTTTCAAAATATAGCCCCTTATGTATATTATAGCTCTTTTTTTGCTTTTTATTATATATATCGGCAAATTGCATTAAAAGAAACGGCTAATATTGATAAAAAATTATCAAAAATCAAGTTTTTTATGTTAACATTGCATAATTGATATTGAAGGCTCTTATTAAATAATGTATAATATCTTTTACTGCGGATAAATGTGTAAAGCTTAAAAACACTTTTGCATAGATTATAAATTTCAAGGAGTTTTGGAATATGAACAAAAAAACCGTAAAAGATTTAGACATCAAAGGCAAAAAAGTTATCGCCAGAGTGGACTTTAATGTTCCTCTTGACGATGATGGCAACATCACCGACGACACAAGAATAACAGCAGCAATCCCAACCATCAATTACATACTGGAACAAGGATCAAAGCTTATCCTGTGCGCACACTTGGGCCGCCCAAAGGGTGAATTTAATATGAAGTATTCACTCAAGCCCTGTGCTGATAGACTGGAAAAATTATTGGGTAAAGAGGTTAAGCTTGCAAAAGATGTTGTAGGCGATGATGCAAAAAGACTTTGTTCGGAAATCAAAGATGGCGAAGTTGTAATGCTCGAGAACGTACGCTTTATGCCGGGTGAAGAGAAAAACGACGAAGAACTTTCAAAGAAATTTGCAAGTTTGGCCGATGTATACATCAACGACGCTTTTGGCGCCGCACACAGGGCGCATTCATCCACTGCCGGCATCGCTTCCTTCCTTCCGTCCGGAATGGGCTTCCTAATGCAAAAGGAAGTTGACTTTATCGGAAAAGCGCTTGAAAATCCAGAGCGTCCCTTCATTGCCATACTTGGCGGCGCGAAAGTTAAAGACAAAATCGGAGTTATCAAAAACCTGCTTGAGAAAGTAGATAAACTTCTTATCGGCGGCGGTATGAGCTATACCTTCCAAAAAGCTTTGGGCGGCCAGATAGGTGATTCGCTTCTCGACAAAGACAATGTAGAATTTGCAGGCGAAATGATGAAGCTTGCCGAAGAAAAAGGAGTAAAGCTTTTGCTCCCGATTGACAACGAAGCCGGACAAGAGTTTTCAAATGACACACTGCGTGCCACATTCCACAGCCGCAACATCCCCGATGGCTGGGAAGGCTTGGACATCGGTCCTGACACTCAGGAGCTTTTTTGCAAAGAGCTTGAAGGCGCAAAGACCGTTATTTGGAATGGCCCTATGGGAGTATCCGAGTTTCCAAACTTTGCACACGGCACATTCGCTGTGGCTGAAGCCTTGGCAAACCTTGACGCGATAACAATTATCGGCGGCGGAGACTCTGCGGCCGCTGTTGAAAAGCTTGGCTTCGCCGACAAAATGACACACATATCCACAGGCGGCGGAGCTTCGCTCGAGTTGCTTGAGGGCAAGGTTTTGCCCGGCATTGCAGCCCTGTCGGACAAATAAAAAACGATTCAAAGGGCGCCGAAAGGTTGCCCTTAATTTTTGCGAAAAATAAGGAGAAACATTATGAGAACACCAATTATGGCGGGCAACTGGAAGATGAACAAAACACCCGATGAAACAAAAACAATGATAAAAGAACTTGTACCGCTCGCAAAGGACGCGAACTGCACAGTTATTATATGCACACCAGCATGCTGTCTTACCTCAGCTCTTGAAGCGGCAAAAGGCACAAACATCAATATCGGAGCGCAAAACTGCCACTTTGAAAACTCCGGCGCATTCACCGGCGAAACTTCGCCGCAGACACTTAAAGCTATGGGCATCAATTATGTTATAGTCGGACACAGCGAGCGCAGGCAGTATTTCGGCGAAACAAACGAAACAGTCAATCTTCGTGCTAAAGCGGCTCTTGCAAACGGGCTTATCCCCATTATCTGCGTGGGCGAATCACTCGAGCAACGTGAAGCAGGTGTTACAGAAACTTTGGTTAAATATCAGACGCAGGCGGCTCTTTCCGGCATGAGCGCCGACGAAGTAGCCGGTCTAGTTATCGCATATGAACCCATCTGGGCTATAGGCACAGGCAAGACAGCCACCGCCCAAGACGCGAATGTTGTTAACGGCTATATCCGCGAGCAAGTTGAAAAAACATATGGCAAAGAAGTCGCGGCAGACATCTGCATACAGTATGGCGGATCGGTAAATCCAAAAAATGTAAAAGAATTAATGGCGATGGAAAACATCGATGGCGGCCTTGTAGGCGGAGCATCCCTTACTGCCGAGAGCTTCTCGCAGCTTGTAAACTTTGATAAATAACATTGCTTAATTCATACTAAAACGGTATAATTTAAGAAAATCAAGAAATAAGGATAATAATGAAAAAAGATTTGACAGTACTAATAATAATGGACGGATTCGGCATGGCGGAGCCCAGCGACACAAACGCTGTGACCGTTGCAGATACACCCGTTTATGATGCGCTCACCGCAAAATATCCGTCTACCACGATAAAATGCTCCGGCATGGACGTGGGGCTTCCCGAAGGACAGATGGGAAACTCGGAAGTCGGGCACTTAAACCTAGGCTCGGGACGCATAATATATCAGCCGCTGACCCGCATAACAAAATCAATTTTGGACGGTGATTTTTTCACCAACCCCGCATTGGTTTCCGCTATGGACAACGCGGTGAAGCACAACTCGGCTTTGCACCTTATGGGACTTATTTCCGACGGCGGCGTTCACAGCCACACAGACCACGCATTGGCGGCGGTCAAAATGGCGAAAGACGCGGGCATCACAAAAATATATCTTCACTGCTTCATGGACGGACGCGACGTTCCGCCATCCAGCGGCTTATGCTTTATAGAAGAGCTTGACAAAAAATTAGCCGAATTGGGCGCAGGCGAAATCGCCTCCGTCGCGGGCAGATTTTGGGCAATGGACCGCGACAACATCTGGGATCGTGTAGAGCTTGCCTATAACGCAATCACTTTTGGCGAAGGCGTGACAGCCGGCAGCGGCGAAGAAGCATTGCAGCAAAGCTACGACAAGGGCGAAACAGACGAATTCGTAAAACCAACAGTCGTCATGAAAGACGGCGCTCCCGTCGGCATGGTAAGCGAAAACGACAGCGTAATATTCTTTAACTTTCGCCCTGACCGCGCGCGTCAGCTTACAGCATCTTATGTTCGCCCCGAGTTTGACGGCTTCGTTCGCAAGAATGGATTCATCCCTCTTACTTTTGTGACCTTAACGCCATATGACGTGACATTTAAAAATGTTGCTGTGGCATATTCACCGCAAACTTACGACAATACACTTGGGCAATATTTCGCCGCAAACGGCGTTCGCCAACTGCGCATAGCGGAAACGCAAAAATACGCCCACGTGACATATTTCTTTAACGGCGGCGTGGAAACACCCAACGCACTTGAAGACCGCATTTTAATCGATTCGCCGAAAATCGCGACATTCGACCTAAAGCCGTCAATGAGTGCGGTGGAAGTAACCGATGCAGTGGTTAAGCAAATTGAAGACAAAAAATATGACGCTATAATAATAAACTACGCTAACTGCGACATGGTAGGACACACAGGAATAATGTCCGCCGCAGTTGAAGCTGTGGAAACAGTAGACACTTGCGTTGGTCGCGTAGTTGAAGCCGCCCGAGCACAAGGTGGAAAGCTACTTATCACCGCCGACCACGGCAATGCCGAGCAAATGTGGGATTATGACGATAATGGTCCTTACACCGCTCACACAGTTCACAATCCTGTTCCGTTTATCGTTGTGGATGATGATTATATTGGCAAGCCAATAAGAGATGACGGTAGATTGGCGGATGTAGCGCCGACTATGCTTAAACTTATGGGGATGGATAAGCCGGAAGAAATGACGGGTGAGTCGCTCGTCTAAGAAATAAAGTGAATTGAATTATGAAAGCGAGGCTGAGGCTTCGCTTTTTTTATACTATGATTTTCAAAACTACCAATACATCTGATAAAAATACTTAATTTCTTTTGCTTTACCGCCTTTTTTTAAATTACAGTCTTTGCATAATAGCTGAAAATTAGTAGAATCATTAGTCCCATTGGCTTCAAGTGGAATTATATGGTCATATTGTATCTCTTTGTTCTCAATAATAGAAATATATCCAGAGAGGTCTTTACCACAATTTTGACATCTGCCATTGTCTCGATAAAACACCGCTCTCTCTAACCACTTAGGCAGATAGTCACATCTTATTAAGTGTTTATTTGAATCAAAATATTCTTTAGATATATATTCAGGCGAAATGTAGTTTGATAAATAGTCATTAAATTTATAAAGAAATTCTTTATTACTATATAGAAGATAAAAGACTGCTTGTGCAACGTTATTTTTTATAGAATTAAACTCTTTTAATATTTCATCATAAGTTTCTTGGAAAACCTTTTTATATTCCTTATAAAGCATATAGTCTGATTCTATATATATTTTTTCATAATCATCAATTTTTTTTAAATAACCAAAAGCATCTATATCATATTCCTTTAAAACTTCAATAGTCGTTAATATATCTTCATATGCTAATTCAAAATCTCTATCA
The DNA here is from genome assembly GCA_963675575.1 of Christensenellaceae bacterium. Lineage (GTDB taxonomy): Bacteria > Bacillota > Clostridia > Christensenellales > UMGS416 > JAGLOK01. The sequence continues at coordinate 173,638 of OY776378.1, read as the reverse complement.
TTACATAATCCTTCGAGAATCCAATATCTTTGATGAGAAAAATAATAATTTATATATTTCAGTATAAAATAATGTAATATTGAATCCTTCTTTGGCTTTATAATGCACTCCTCATATTCTAAAAGTAGTTTGCGAAATAAATCATCACCATTCATATCTTCTAAAAAAACCAAACTATCTAACAGTTCTTCTTTATCGTCAGAATTAAAAATACTAATAATTTCTTCAGCAATTTTATAATTGAATCCCATATTTATTTTTTTTAAATTACTCATAGTCTTACTCCTGTGCAACTTCGATTATTATACCATTTCCTTACATGTTTAGAAACCCCTCTATTGCCTTTAGTACCCCACCACCGCGCTACCCAACCCCTCTGTCGGCTTTGCCGACATCTCCCCTGTGCTATATACCCCACCACCGCTAACGCGGTCTTGCCAAACCCCACCACCATTCGCTATGCTCATGGTCCCCCTCCCCTACGAAGGGAGGCGTATCAACTGCGCAATTCTTTTAAACTACGAGAAGATTATAAAGGTTTTTATTGCCCCGCCAAAGCGAGGGTTTGGGGTCGCAAAAGATATTTCGCTTGCGAAATGCCTTACGTAGTTTCTACACCTACTAGCAATGGAGGGCGTATTTAGTCAAGTACATCTTTTGGTACTTGATTAAATTGCCGAATGCAATGTTAACAAAAAGAAAAGCGCCCGTCGCATCGAAGGTGTGAGAGGGCGTGTGCTATACCCCTCCACCGCTAAGGCGGTCTTTACTAAACCCCACCACCATTCGCTTTGCTCATGGTCCCCCTCCCCTACGAAGGGAGGCGTATCAACTGCGCAAATATATCTTATCTGCGACTACAATTCTAATAGAGATAATCAGCAATTCATGTGGTGTGTGTAATAAGATTTTTTATAATAAACGACTTACAGTCTCATCGATTTTCTTGCATACATATTGAAAGTGATGTTTTATCTGTGAGTTTTTAAAGCGCAATACTTTTACCTGCAACGCATTTAAATATTCAGTTCTTATGTCATCATAATCAGAAATAGTTTCATCTTCGTGCTGTCTTCCGTCAATTTCAATAATAAGCTTAACTTTGTGACAATAGAAATCCGCAATATAATTTTCAATTACTTTTTGTCGATAAAATTTAACAGGATAATCTTTCAAAAACTCATACCACAAAACACTTTCTTCTCGTGTTCTGCCTTTACGCATATCTTGTGCTCTTTTAACAAGTTTATTGTTATATTTTAACATAATAATATTATAGCATTCATTTATATAGCTTAAAAGCAGAAATTGGTTTTGTTATCACTGTTTGAATGGAGCGAGAAGCTAACACGGGCAAATTATAATAGCAAGTGCAACACAAAAGAAGACTACATGTCAACCAAGATGTAAAATGGAGTTATCAGACAACCAGATACATGGAGGAAGACATGCAGTCATACAAACATTTTACATTAGTGGAGAGGGAAAATCTACGGGTTAAACTACAAGAAGGTAAAAGCCTACGCCAGATAGCCAAGGAATTGGGGAGAAACGCATCATCCATCAGCCGTGAATTGAAGCGGAATAAAAATAAAAATGGAGATTATAACGCATGGCGGGGCTGCTCGTTGTATATTTACCGCAGAAAGAGATGCAGACGAAATAAACGCTACAAAGTGGATGAAAAGTTAATATTATTTACACAGGAATGTCTCGCAAAATATTGGTCTCCTGAAATAATTACCGCTAAGTGGAAAGAAAAAGAGCCTGGAGCAAAGCTAAGTCATTGCACAATCTATCGGGCTATAAAGACAGGCATGCTGAAAGAATACCCTGCTAATAGGTTTCTTAGACGTAGGAATCGCCTGAAATACAAGCGTGGTAATAATCAGACCATCCGACCACAACACGTAATCGGAGAAAGGCCTGAAGAGGCCAATAATCGTGAACGTATCGGAGACTGGGAAGGAGATACGGTACGTGGAGCTATAGGTAAAGGCTCTCTCGTGACATTAGTTGATCGTAAATCTCGGTATCTTGTTTCGATGATAGTTCAAGATATGCGAGCCGCTACAGTAAGCAAAGCTATATATACACTGTTTGAAGGAGTTCCAGTTGAAACACTGACACTCGACAGGGGCTCGGAATTTGCTGAATATCGTAAGATGGAAGAAAATATGGGTGCACCAATATACTTCGCAGATCCATATTCACCTTGGCAAAGAGGCAGCAACGAAAATGTAAATGGACTACTAAGGTTTTTCTTCCCAAAGGGTACAGATTTCAATAAAATAGCACCGCATCAACTAGCTCATGTCGTCGAACTCATCAATACAAGACCTAGAAAATGTCTTGGGTGGCTTTCTCCTTTTGAGGTTTTAAAAGCCCAGTGTTGCACTTGATTTGACAATTTGCCACGCCTCCCCTCGTAGGGGAGGAAAATGCGAATGTAGTGAGCATAGGTGGGGTTTGGTAAAGCAATAACGTTAGATAAAGCGCACAATAAATCCAAATCAAGAATAGATACTTTACTTTCGCTCCGCTTGGGTCGGTGTGGGGCACCGACGAACCCTGCGAGCCCCGACAGGTGTAGAGAAATTTGCATACAAATTTCGTAGGAAAATATATAAGTGCTACGTTGGGATGGTGGCGATAGCGAGGGAGCGAAGCCCCCGTGCTATTGCGCCTTAAACGGGGGTCGGAGGGCTCGCCAAATTTTAAATTAGGTGCTGTTTAGTAGTTAATAAACTTTAGCAAAAAAGCTATATTATTGCGCCAAAGCCGGGGTTTGGGGGCGCAGCCCCCAAGAATAGAAACTTCCCAGCCGCTATGAAATTAGTTAAAAAGATAACATACGACGGCGTTCAGGGTGGTCAGTTTACCACAGCTCCAAAACAAGAAAAAAGCAGAGCATCAGCTCTGCTTTCATTAATAACTTATTTCTTTAGCTTTTTTTCTCAGCCAACTCACAAAACTCGTCAATATCTCCCTTAATCTGATTTAACGACTGAACCCAAAACGCCTTATCCCGCACATCTACTTCCATGCGTTTTGCACAGTCAGCTATGCTGTTTGACCCTGTCGCACGTAGCAAAGCCTTGTATTCTTCCACAAAGCCATCAGGCTGTTTTTTATATTGAGCAAAAACACCCTTGCCAAACAAAAGCCCAAAAGCGTATGGAAAATTGTAAAACGCCTGACCGCCGTAATAATAGTGAGGCTTGCACGCCCACATGTAAGGATGCATGAAGTTTTCGTCCAATGCGTCACCATACGCCGCTTTTTGCGCGCGAATCATAGCGTCTTTAAACTCTGTTATGTTCATGCCATGGTCAAGCCGTGTTTCGACCACTTCCGATTCAAAAAGATAGCGCGAATAGATGTCGACTATAACCTGCGTGGCTTCCATAAGCTCGGATTCCAAAAGGGTGAATCGCTCCTCATCGGTGGCGTTGGATTTTGCGATGTCGGCAACCATGCTTTCATTGAATATCGAAGCGGTCTCGGCAAGCGGCATCGGATATGAGGTGTTAAGCAACGATTCATCGCGCAGGCAGTGGCCGTGCCAAGCGTGGCCAAGCTCGTGCGCCAACGTGGACACCTGAGAGAAACTGCCGTCGAAATTTGACAGCACACGACTTTGCTTTATCGCGAGAAGGTTGGCGCAAAACGCACCGCCGCCTTTGCCGGGACGGGACTCGGCGTCAATCCAGCTGTCTTTAAATGCGGTGTCGATAAACTCGCTCATCTCGGAAGAAAAGCTTTTGAATGTCTCCACCAAAAATTTGTGAGCTTGCTCATAGGTGAACTCTTTTGTTTCGCCGCTTCCGACAGGCGCAAACAGGTCATAGAACGGAAGCGCGCCGTCATGTCCCAACAGCTTGGCCTTAGCCTTCAGATACCGCCTGAAATCGGGCAGGAAGTCCTCCATGGCAGACAGCATAGCATCCAGCGATTGTTTGTCCATGCGCGAATCCTCGAGCGTCTTGTGCAAGATTGATTCATATCCGCGCAGTTCGCAGATTGTATTGCTCTCGCCCTTAATGGCGTTAAGCGCGTGCGACAGCGGTATCTCCACCTTCTTGTACGATGCAAGCTCGGCCTCATACGCCTTTTTGCGAACGTTTGCGTCTGGACTGTATGCCATGTTGCGAACAATAGGTAGCGGCAGGCTTTTCATCTCGCCGTCCTGCTCGATTTCGACCTCCATTGTGCCGTCGAGCATATTACGCATATTGCTCCATGCGTTGCTGCCCGTAACCGACAGCTTGGACATGACCGCTTCTGTTTCCGCGCCCAAAAGATGGGAAGCCTCGCGGCTTTGCTCGTGCAAGATAAATTCGTGTTCCTTGAGCAGTTTGGACTTTGAGATGACCTCATCCAGATTATCTATTGATCCCACAAAGCGAGTAATCTTCTTTGCGAATTGATCCAAGCTGACATCGATTTTCTCCAGCCTAAACATCATTTCAAGCGCTTGTTCGTTGGTGGCATCGGTAGAAAGCGTAAGCTGCGTGAAAGACGAAAGCCTTGTCATATAAAAGTAAAGCTTTTGCATAACCTCAATCAGATGTTCCAGCTTTTCCTTGTCGTCCTCACTTGTGTGGAGGTTGTTGTCCGCCCAGGTGTTCGCCTCCAAAATTATATTTTCAATTTTTTCTTTGTCTTTGATAAATTTATCCGATTCAAAAGATTTATATAGGGGGGATAAATCCCACCTCATGTTATTTGACATAATTGCCTCCGTATATTTATTTCTTTTTTCATGATACAACCAGAAAATTGCTGTGTCAAAAAAGAAATATTTATACATATAATTGTATAAAAACCCAGCCGAATAACGGTTGGGTATGCAAAAACAATTTGATTATAATCTAAAAATAATGTCCGAATTATATATTATCTGAGCTTTTTAACTTTCTTTTCAATGATATTATATATTTTATCATAGCTCGGCGGGGGGCCGGTCGGCACCTCTTTTGTGTCGACATAAAGCGCGTCCATGATTCCCCACTCCGAAAAAACCTTTTGGTCGGTAGTGTCGTATTCCGTGAAAACGACCTTTTCGCCAAATGCTAGGCTTGCCCTTTTTGCTCTTTCAAAGGCCAGATTCGAAGCGGAACACCATCCGTTTTTAAAAGCGTGCACTGTAACCACACCTTCTGTTTTGCTCGGTTTTTTCTTTTGGCGTATCATTTTGGGAGCTGTGACGTCATCTACAAATGGCTTCCACAAAAGCGCCTGTATACCGATTTTGTCAACCATCTGGTACCCTTGCTTTTTAAACCACGCCGCGCGCATAAATACTGGGATCATCATGCCCCAAGCCGCCAAACCTTTTGCGCCCAGCGCTTTCGCGTCTTCCTCTGCCGCGGCAATCAACGCCTTACCCATTCCCTGATGCCTGAAATCGCCTCGGCCTTCTTTGTAGCCGTGAACCCATATGCATAACACGATGTATGCGTCCTTGCCCTCGGCAAAAGATTGCTCAATGGGAATATACTGAATCATGCCGCCGACAGTGCCGTTATCGTCTTCTGCAAGCTTTACACGCAGTCCTTTGTCCTTCATTTTTTCGTACCACTCGCATTTATGGTCGCCGGCTTCGCGCATTTCATCCGACCAGTCTTCCAAGCACACACAATAAAGTTCTTTATCTTCAGGTTTTAAATCTCTGACTAGCATAATTTCCCCTTTCTGAAAAACAAAAAAAGCGAAGCATTAAAGCCTCGCTTTTATCTTTTTAAATTATCCTAAGCAACATGGAATGCGTTTCATCGAATTCCACTCGGACAAGCTTGTCCTTTTCCAACGCTTTCATCATGTCAGAAAAACGTTTGAACCCAAGATCCTTTTCGTCAAATCCGGGGTAATCTCCCTGCAAAGACGCTTTTATGATTGAAGGATTTACTCTGTCAAACCCGTCTTCCTTAAATTCGTCCAGCTTCTTTTTTACAATCTGCTGCCAGTTATCCTTTGTTACTTTGGCTTTGGATGATGCTGCGCTCGCCGCGGCAAGCCTTACCATAACGGCGTTCTTACTGTCATCGACTTCTATCGATTTATACTTCTTTTGTATCATTGCAAGCAATTTACCAAACGAATTGTGCCCATAATTTTTTTCGTTAAAGTCGGGCTTTATACGATTAATCGTCTTTTTCAACTCGCTGGCATACATTAGGCCGTCAGCATCCGACTTTTCGCTTAAGATACGCTGAAGAAGTTCATTCAATGAAGACTGGTCATCGTTCCCGCTTGATTCTTCACTCTTTTTCACATTGCCTCTTGACCTCGCGGCATCCACCGCCACAGATTCCAAGAACACAAATTCGTTACAGGCGTTTATAAAAACCTTGCTTGCAACTTCCGAGCGCGATATCCCCAATACGAATTTTCCCATAGACTTTAATTTTCCGACAAGCGGAGTATAGTCCGAATCACCGCTCACTATGCAAAAGCAATCAATTCTCTCGTTCACATACGCAACTTCAAGCGCGTCTATAACCAGCTGAATATCGAGATTATTTTTTTGATTGTACCCCCATCTAAGTGACGGCACCACCGTGAACGTATTGCTAAGCAACAGCTCCTTCAGACCGGAATAATGGTCGTTATAGCCATAAACAATGCCAAGCAAAATATCCCCACGGATTTTCACTTTCTCGATAACATCCTTGAGTGTTTCCACTTTACCGCCGCAATTTTCCAAATCCACAAACAGCGCATAAGTAGTTCTTTCGTTATTTTCCATTTTCTCACCTCCTTTTTTGATATTTTACAACTATATGATGATAACATTTTACAGGGGGAAAGACAATGTTTATGTGCTTATTGCTTAATTGCGCCGCAATAATATGCTAAGTCTACTTAATTGACGCAGCCGTGAAGTTGTGCGCCGCTTTTGCGGCATACTTTTAACGTATCTCATCAAAAAAGCCAAGCAGAAATGCTTGGCTTAGCTATCATTACATATTCAAAGAGTGCTCAAAATGCTTGCAAGGCTTCGCAAGGTTTGCTTAAAAATGAGGGAGCGTATAAACATACGTGACCGATTTTTTACAGCGAAGATTGCGGAGAAATTGCGACATTTTGAGTGCTCTTATCTTATCCTCTACTGCTCGTGCCTAACCGCCGCCGTAATAAAATCACGAAACAGCGGCTGCGCCCTGTTCGGCCGGGAAGTAAACTCGGGATGGAACTGCACACCAACAAACCAAGGATGGTCTTTTACTTCCACAATCTCAACCAAATCCAGATCGGGGTTGACTCCCGCCATCACAAGACCTTTTTCTTCAAAAGCGTCCCTGTAATCGTTATTTAACTCATATCTGTGACGGTGGCGCTCTCTAACTATTTCTTTGCCATAAGCTTTAAGCGACTTCGAGCCTTTTTTCAATTGGCAGTCATATTCGCCAAGACGCATTGTGCCGCCCTTGTTTTTTGTTTCTTTTTGGCTTTCCATAAGGTTTATTACCGGATTTTGAGTCATCTCGTCAAATTCGGAAGAATTCGCGTCATCTAGACCAAGAATGCTTCTGGCAAATTCAATTACCGCAATCTGCATTCCAAGGCATAAACCAAGATAAGGCACGCCGTTTTCTCTGGCATATCTTGCCGCAAGTATTTTCCCTTCAATTCCTCGTGGTCCAAAGCCTCCCGGAACAACTATGCCATGCACTCCTTTTAGCATTTTTTCAACAGTGTCGGAATTTATATCCTCTGACTGTACCCATTTTATATTAACCACCACGTCATTTTCTATGCCTGCATGGGTAAGCGACTCCACAACCGACAAATATGCATCATGAAGCTCAACATATTTCCCGACAAGCGCAACATCAATTGATTTTTTTATATTAAGCTGCCGATTTACCATATTGGTCCACTCGGCAAGAGCCGGCTCTTTGCATTCCAAACCGAAATGATCGCAAACTCTGTTTGCCAGACCTTCTTTTTCCAGCATTAAGGGCACTTGATATAAGGTTTTCGCATTTAGGTTTTGAATTACATCTTCTTTTGCCACATTGCAAAACAAAGCGATTTTTCTGCGAAGGGAATCATCTATCGGGTGGTCTGCTCTGCATACTATCATGTCCGGCTGAATTCCGATTGAAAGTAACTCTTTTACTGAATGCTGTGTCGGCTTGGTCTTGAGCTCACCCGACATTTGAAGATATGGAAGCAACGTAACATGTATGTATAAACTGTTTTTCGCCCCTACATCCTGTTTTATCTGCCTTAGCGCCTCAAGGAATGGCAGAGATTCAATGTCACCGACTGTTCCGCCAATTTCCGTTATAACGAAATCATAATCCGAATTATCTGAATGGGAGGCAGCAAGTATGTTTCTTTTGATTTCATCTGTTATATGCGGAATTACCTGAACGGTAGCACCCAGATAGTCCCCTCTTCTTTCCTTGTTCAGCACCGACCAGTATACGCGCCCTGTGGTTACATTGTTGTTTTGTGTAAGATTTTCATCGACAAATCTTTCATAGTGCCCAAGATCAAGGTCGGTTTCTGCCCCGTCTTTTGTAACAAACACCTCACCGTGCTGATATGGACTCATCGTTCCCGGGTCAACATTAATATAGGGATCGCATTTTTGTATTGAAACGCTGTAGCCCCGTTCTTTTAATAATCGACCTAAAGAAGCGGCGGTGATTCCTTTTCCCAAGGAAGACACTACGCCGCCTGTAACGAATATGTATCTTGTGCTCATCTTTTGCTACCCTCCATAAATGCTAAAAAATATGTTTACTATTTTACACTGAAACCAAGTGATGTCAATACATTGACAGCATTAATTTGAAAATCAAATTAGTTTTATTATAGCAAAATTGTTAAAATATTTAAATATTATATGTTTTTAATTTTGTTAAAATTATAAATATAGGTTGATTTTAATTATGAAATGTAAGAAAATATGAAATATGAAGGATTTAATCTATAATTTCAGAAAATTTATACTTCACTCAAGACGCAGATATAGACCCGGCGTTGGAAACTTTTGGCTAAATTTGCGAAAGGATCCCATTTTTAGATTAATAGTGATATTAGTCTTTTTGCTCGCGGCCGCGATTATCGCGTTTGTACTTCTTATAACAGTTCTTCCTGACAATCCTGTCAAAGCTTATTTTAAAGGCGAAGAAATTAAGGAAGTTGAGATATCGGACAATCCAAGCTCAGAAGATACAACACCATCGCCTGAGACTTCACTGAAGCCTTCGGCTACTCCTTCGGTTACTCCCGATCCAAACGAGGTGACCCCGACACCTCTGGTTACAACTGAAGAAAAAGAAACCACAACAGCATGGATTACCGCCGCAAGCGGTCTCGTTGTCAGGACCGGTCCTTCCACGCAAAGCGCAAAGCTGGGGACACTTGCTTTTGGGGCAAAGGTTGAAATAATACAAGAAGGAACATGGCATTTCATAGAATATGAAGGCGGTGGAGGGTACGTTCACTCCAACTATGTTGTAATCGGTGAATCGCCACCCGGCACTTCAGCTAAAAATACGAATACGTCCCAATCGTGGACATCATTAAATAACTCGGCCAACATCTTGGTCGAGAAAATTTTTTATGATGGGGTAACTTACTACGTTGCCGACATCAAAACCGATGCTAAAAATCTGCTTACCGCATACAGCGACGAAGCCAAAGCCCCCAGCGAAATGATTGCGTCAAAAAATGCTGCCATCACTGTAAACGGGGATTATTTTGGTTTTAGGGAAGATGGAATAATTATTCGCAACGGCAAGCTTTTGCGGGATGAGCCCTACTCGGAGATTGCTGTATTAAACAAAGACGGAAGACTGGATATGTATTTTGAAGGTGAAAAAGATGCTATCGAATTGTTGGATGCGGGGACATGGCAATGCTGGTCTTTCGGACCGATATTGGTAAAAGACTTTATTGCTTATGAAGATTTCAGCGGGCGTTCCCAACTTGCTCCTGCAAATCCAAGGACGGGAATCGGTATGGTTGAACCCGGCCGCTACATTATCATCGTAGCAGATGGCAGACAGGAGGCCTCTAGAGGCCTTACTCTTTCGGAGTTTGCGGCTCTCTTTGAAGAATACGGATGCGAAACCGCATATAATCTAGACGGCGGCGGTGCTTCGGTTATGATTTTTGAAGATGAAATCATTTCTTCTCCCAGTGGCGGAGCAGAAAGACCGATAAGCGATGTTATATATATAAGAAATTAGATTTTGATTCAATTTTATAAAATACAAAACCCGCCAATAAAGGCGGGTTTTTTGTAAATCAATTATAATAAAGTATTAATCGGCAATTTCAAAATCGTAGCGTAGTATGGGATTCCTCGCGGCCATTACTTCATCCGGTCTTGATATTGGAGTTGTAATCGGAGCTTCATGCAATTTCTGCGGATTCTCTTTAGCTTGTTTTGCTATATCCAGCAAGATGTCGCACGCGGCGTCCAAAGTTTCAATGCTTTCAGTTTCGGTAGGCTCCACCATTAGCGCTTCATGCACAATGAGTGGGAAATATACCGTAGGCGGATGAATTCCGTTGTCTATCAGGGCTTTTGCCACATCCATCGCGGAAACACCGTATTCCTCTTTAAGCTTATTGGCACTCATCACAAACTCGTGCATGCATATTCCGTTATACGGCACTTCATATGCTTCTTTTAGCTTTGCCATCATATAGTTCGCATTAAGCACAGCGATACGCGAAGCTTGGCTCAGCCCATCTCCGCCAAGAGAAAGCACATACGTATATGCCCGAACAAGCGTTAAAAAATGTCCATGAAAACTTTTAACGCGGCCAATTGATTGCTCTGATGAAAAGTCCAGTTTATATTTACCGTCTTTTTTTATCACCGTAGGCTTGGGTAAAAATTTGGCCAAGCGCTTGCAGCAACCAACGGGTCCGCTGCCGGGGCCTCCGCCGCCGTGAGGTGTTGAAAATGTTTTATGAAGATTGAGATGGATGACGTCAAAACCCATATCACCCGGTCGTGCTTGTCCCATTATAGCGTTTAGATTCGCTCCATCATAATAGAGCAGTCCGCCTGCTTGGTGAACAGTTTTAGCCATTTCCAAAATGCGTTTTTCAAAAAGGCCCAGCGTGTTTGGGTTTGTAAGCATCAGCCCTGCTGTATCTTCGCCAACCGCTTCTTTTAACGCCTGCAAATCAACACCGCCATCAGGTGCTGAGGGTATTGATTTCACATCAAATCCCGCCACATGAGCGCTTGCCGGATTTGTTCCGTGCGCGCTGTCGGGTACAAGTATAGTTTTTTTATGGTAATCGCCGTTTGCTTCGTGATATTTCTTTATCATCATAAGGGCTGTCCACTCGCCATGTGCTCCGGCTGCGGGCTGAAGTGTCATATCGTCCATTCCCGTAACTTCGCAAAGAGATTGCTTAAGCTCGTACATCAGCTCCAAGGCGCCTTGAACGTCTTCTTCTTTTTGCAGAGGATGAAGGTTTTTAAAGCCATTGAGTCCCGCAGTTTCCTCATTAATCTTAGGATTATACTTCATGGTGCAAGATCCCAACGGATAAAAGCCATTGTCCACGCCGTGCGCCATCCTTGAAAGATTTGTGTAGTGACGCACCAAATCTATCTCGGCAACTTCAGGAAGCTTTGGCTGCGTTCCCCGTTTTTTATCTTCCGGGATGTCAAAGGACGGAACCTCTGACTTTGGCAATGTCACTGTGCGCCTGTTTTCTTTAGAAATTTCAAATATAAGCTTGCTCATGACATCACCTCCTTCGTTATTTTTACAGCTTTATCAATATCTTCTTTTGATAAAAGCTCCGTTGCGCACCACAGCAATTTTCCATCGATTGCGAGTGGCCCCAACATATCATTTTCTTCAAACTTTTGGATAAGTTTTTCCTCATCTATACCGTATGTGACAAATTCATTGAAAAAATCACTATTATCCGAAGTGACCCCATTAATTTTTAAAAGCTCGCTCTTTAGATAATGCGCATTGTCACTGCATCTTTTTGCAGTATCATACATCCCCTTCTTTCCCATCGCAGCCATGTAGATAGCCGCTGTAAGCGCGCTGTGCGCCTGATTGGAACAAATGTTGGAGGACGCTTTTTCACGCCTTATATGCTGTTCTCGCGCTTGCAGGGTAAGTACAAACGCCCGTCTTCCTTCTTTATCTTGTGTCTGCCCGACTATGCGCCCCGGGAGTTTGCGCATCAAAGAGCTTTTCGCCGCCATAAAGCCAAGGTATGGCCCACCGAATCCCATAGGGTTTCCCAATGGCTGTCCTTCGCCCACCGCAATGTCGGCGCCATATTCACCTGGGGATTTATATAGCATAAGAGATATAGGATTTACAGATGCCACAAAATATCCGCCCGCCTCGTGCGCCGCATCGGATGCCTTTTGCATATCTTCGATATTGCCGAAATAATTTGGGCTTTGCACAACAAGCGCCGCGCAGTCTTCTCCCATAATTTCACCAATCGCCGAAATATCCGTCAGATTGTCTTTTGAAGGAATAACCTTAACCTCAACACCCAAACCGCGGCTCCAAGTTTGAATAACTTCCGACGTCTGCGGATTTACAGTATCCGATATCGCAATGTTGCCTCTTTTGCGTGAAAGGCACATCACCGCGGCTTCCGCGCAGGCCGTCGCTCCATCATAAACGGAAGCGTTTGAAACATCGAGACCGGTAAGTTCGCATATCATTGTTTGATATTCAAAAATGGTTTGCAAAATACCTTGGCTCATTTCCGGCTGATACGGCGTGTACGCGCTCAAAAATTCCGATCTGTTGGAAAGAGATGTTACAACCGGAGGTATGTAGTGGTTGTATGCTCCCGCGCCGCGAAAAACTTTGGAATAAATTTTATTTTTATCCGCCAAAGATGTCAGTCTTTCTGCGACTTCTATTTCGCTTATGCCGTCAGCTATTTTAATTTCCGCGCTTTTTCTGACCTCTTCGGGTATGGGTGAAAAAAGCTCATCGATATCTTTGATGCCGATGACCTTTTTCATTAAATCTATATCATTTTGTGTATGCGGAATATACCCTGCCATCTAGCTCTCCTTTGATATAAGCTTTTCATATTCTTCAGCAGTCAAAAGCCCTTCCGCCGAAAATTTTATAAGCTTTACGATATAATACTCATAGCAGTCTTTGTTTAAAAGCTCGGGTGAATCATCCAAAAGCTCGTTTGTCGAATCCACTATACCTTTTCCCGGTGAATATACGTCAGAAACAGCCTTTACTGATTCTATAACCGCAAGTGAGTCCCCTTCTTTCACTTCATCGCCGATATCGGGCAGCTCGACAAAAACAATATCGCCCAGCGAATCTTGAGCATAGTCCGTGATTCCGATATATGCAAAATCACCCTCTGTTTTTATCCATTCGTGGTCTTTAGTATACATCAAATCTTTTTTTACGTTCATTGTGTCCATCCCCTTAAAAATAATTATTATGCTTTTTTATAAAACGGCATTTTAACAACTTGTGCCTTAAGCTTCTTTCCTCTGACTTCAACATCAAGCTGGGTTCCCAGCTTATTATAAGGCTTTTTAACAATTGCCATTGCCATTGTTTTGTTTAGCGTTATAGCTTTTGTTCCCGAAGTCACAAAGCCTATCTCTTCATCTGCCAAAAAAACTTTTGCGCCTTCACGCGCGATCCCTCTGTCTAATATTTCAAGACCGCATCTGCGACGGTTAATGCCTTGTTCAATTTGCTTTTCCAAAACTTCTTTTCCAATAAAATCATTCTCTTTATTGTTTTTAACAAAATTTTTAAGACCGGCTTCAATCGGAGTTATCTCCTCTGTCAGTTCATGTCCGTACAACGGCATTGAAGCTTCAAAACGCAGAGTGTCCCTTGCCCCGAGACCACAGGGGATAATATCACTTCCGCCTGTTTCCATTATTTCATTCCATAAAATTTCTACCAAATCTCTTGGGCAATATATCTCAAATCCGTCTTCGCCGGTATAACCGGTTCTGGAAATGATACAACTATTGGAATATAGCGTTTTCTCAATAAAATTATAATATTTTTCCGGCAAATCTTCAGTAATCTTTTTTAAAATACTTGCGGATTTGGGTCCCTGTATAGCAATTTGAGACAAATCGTCTGACATATCGTATAAAGCAGCCCCGAAAATATTATTGTCCCTCATAAATTTATAATCTTTTTCAGTGTTTGATGCGTTTACCACCAGCAAATATTTGTTTTTGCCCCGTTTATATACAAGCAAATCATCAACCACTCCGCCCTCTTCATTGCACATCGGAGAATATTTTATTTGCCCGATTTCCATTTGCGACACATCATTTGTGACAAGCCTCTGTATGGCGTCCAAAGATTTTTCGCCTGTGATTTCAATCTCACCCATGTGGGATACATCGAAAATCCCGCAGCTTGTTCTAACGGCGTTATGCTCATTTACTATTCCAGAATATTGCACCGGCATTAAATATCCCGCGAATTCCACCATCTTCCCGCCCAAATCAACATGTGCATCATAAAGCGGTGTCTTCTTTAACTGCATAACTTCCTCCTCTTCTTAACTAAAAAATTGTCAAACATTATATTTATAAAAAAATCAAAGAGGTGCTGAAATAAATCAGCACCTCTGTATTATCCTGAGAGTTTGGCGGATAAATATCATCCGTTTGCCCCTTCGGCACAATGTTTGCTTTTTGCCAAACATTGATTTTTCAGAGTCACGTCAAAACACGGTCCTTACGCCTGAGAGTTTTCGGCTCAATTGCTCCTTCGGCCATCGTTAAGATGTCTCCCGCATTCGTCATCCGTCAATATTCTTTTTTGTGTTCATTATACCTTTTAAGCTGTCAGATTGCAATGCTATAAGCTAAAGTTCCAACACCTCGGCAGGTAACTCTACAAAGATATCCACTAACTCCGGGTCGAACTTCGTTCCCTTATTTTTCATTATCTCCGCACAAGCTTCCTCGTGGGTTTTTTTAAAGTTAAAAATTCTTCCGGACCGCATTATATCATACGTATCCGCAACCGCAATTACCCTGGCATAAACCGGTATGTTTTCCCCTCTTATTCCATATGGATATCCTGTGCCATCCCAACTTTCATGGTGATATAAAATGGCGTTAACTACATCCTTATCCTCTATTATTCCGCAGGCAATTTTATAGCTGCACTCACTGTGCCTTTTATATGTTTCCATTTCTTCTTGCGTGAGGCTTTTTCCTTTTCCAAATAAATGCCGAGGCAATGTTAGTTTCCCCACATCATGAAGCTGACATGCTATTTTAATAGCGTCAAGTTCTGCTTTTCGAACTAACCCCATTTTCTTAAGAATTTGCTGGGAGATATGCCCAAGGGTTTGCCAATGTTTTTCCGTTTCATCTGTATATTCATAAACCGCGGCCATCAACGTCTGCAAAGAACGCTCTTTTCTGGAAGCCCTTGCGCCCAATTTCTTATGATACATGATTTCTTCAGCCTTTATTAGCGCGGACATTACTTTTCCGTCGCTTTTTATCATTTCATAGCCTATTGAGGCGCTGATATTTAGTTTCATATTATTGACAGATTCCATCACCAAAGAAAAGCGGGCAATCATTTCATTCACTTTTTTTTCTTCGGTATCTTCAAGAATAATAGCGAACTCATCCCCGCCAAGTCTGGCACAGAAAGCATCTTGGAAGACTTGTTTTATTGTTTTGACAGCGAAAATTATAGCTTCATCGCCTTTTTCGTGTCCGAAAGCGTCATTAATAAACTTTAATCCATCTATATCAAACATACAAACTGCAGCCGGTAATTTTATAGGCTCTTTGATTCGGTTTGCAAATCCTCTTCTATTATACGTATTTGTTAAATAATCTTTGTTGGCGAGGTTTTCAAGCTCAGCATTCTGTTTAAATATCTTTTTTTGCTGTAAAAATCTTTTAATATGTTCTATGAAAAAAATCCTTGAGGCAAAGAATATAATAAGGTTTAGCGCGAAAACGTTTATTGCAAAGGATTCAAACGAATCCATTTTGACTGCGCGCAAATTAATGTATGCAAATATTGCTATTATCACAATAAAAAAATAAAATAAAACAATATGAGGCTTGACTCTGACTAAAAGAGCAAAAGTTATAAGACCTACTGCGTATAATAACAAATACCCGCCTTCATCCAGATTAGTTAGTGTTATAAATGTTAAAAAAAACAAAATAACCACATTAATAACTAAATCGAATTTATATGATGCTATTTTGCTTCTAATATTTGAATTTTTTTGAACTAACATCAAAACGGAAATTATCAAAAGAAACACCATTACGCACGCAATCAGAATAAATGTAACACTTTTTAACGGAACATCAAGTGTTCCTTGCGCGATAAGGATTGCAACAATTAAAGTGAAAACGAGAAAAGTGATGGATATCACAATATATGAATCCAATATTTGTTTATATTCTTCGTTTCTTAGACGGACTTTTTCTTCTTTTGTCAGCTGATAATATTCTTTGCCATTAATAAGCTTTAATATTGATTCAAGCACTCTTTTTTTCTCCGGCTAAACATGTCTTTTGAATATTCCTTACATATATAGTATCGTTAAACACGGCAAACAACATTACTTTTTAAATTTTGCTGATGCTCATAAGCGTTATATCGTCACGATTTTGAAATCCTAATTTATCATAAAAAATCTGAGCGCATTCGTTTTCAACAAATACCATAAGGTGGACTTTTTCAGCCCCCACATTTTTTAGTTTTGTCAAAGCAAGCTTCATAAGCGCTGTGCCAATACCTTTTCGCTTGTTCACATCCGCCACAGCCAAATGGTATACATAGCCGCGTCTTCCGTCATAACCGCACATAACGGTGCCGGAAAGCTCTCCGTCTATCATAGCGACAAAAGAAAGCCCGGGATTTCTTTTCAAGAATTTCTCCACCCTGTCTTTTTGCCACGACTCATCATTTCCCTCACCAATTTCTTTTTCCCAAAGCATCCAGGCGTCTTCCCAATCGGAAAGGCTAAATTCTCTTAGTTTTACATTTTTCATTTCTTTTTAACCTTTTGTCCTTCCGCAGTATCTTCAACAGTATATCCCATTTTAATTATCTTGTCACGCAGCTCATCTGAGAGCGCCCAGTTTTTATCCTTTCGGGCCTGCACTCTTTTTTCCGCCAGCTCTTTTATCTCCTCGGGCAGCACCGTCATATCCCTATATAGTATTCCCAAAACGCCGCTTAATTCATTCAAAGTGGAAAGTGCCAGCTTTGCGTCCGCCGCTTCTGGATTATTGTCCAGCATAAAATTCGCGCTTCTCACAAACTCAAACAAAGCGCCCAGTGCACCCGCCGTGTTTAAATCGCTGTCCATATTTTCTTCGAAAGTATTTTTTGTTTTTTGCGACAACTGTTCCATCTCGCCGCTTGGTTTTCCTTCTCCGGCAAGACCTTCCCAGCGTAGCTTCGCGGTATAAAGCCGGTTAAGAGCTTGATTTGCCTGCTCCATCAGCTCAAAAGAAAAATTCACTTGGCTTCTGTAATGAACGCCAAGCATGAAAAACCTAAGCACCTCAAGATCGAACTTTTCCGCGATTTCCGGAATGGTAAAGAAATTGCCCAAAGACTTACTCATCTTTTGGTTGTTTATGTTTATATGCCCATTATGCATCCAGTAATTGACGAAAGGCTTGCCTGTCGCTCCTTCGGACTGGGCTATTTCGTTTTCATGGTGGGGAAAGATAAGGTCTGTGCCGCCGCCGTGTATGTCAAAAGTTTCGCCTAAATATTTCATGCTCATTGCCGAGCACTCTATATGCCAGCCCGGCCTGCCTTTTCCCCAAGGGCTGCCCCAGCTGGGTTCACCAGGTTTTTCGCTTTTCCACAGCGCAAAGTCGCTGGGAGCCTTTTTGTTTTCATCCACAGCCACTCGCGCGCCGGACTTCATATCTTCAATCTTTCTCCCGGAAAGCTTTCCATAGTTTTCGTACGCCATAGTGTTAAAATAAACACCGTCATCCGTTTTATATGCATAGCCTTTTTCTTCAAGGCTTTTTATGATTTTTATGATTTCTCCGATATGCTCTGTAGCTCTGGGCTTAGAATCCGCGGGAATGACATTCAATTCTTTCGCGTCTTTCTCGTAAGCCTGGATATATTTTGCGGCTAATTCATTTACCGTTATGCCTTCTTGATTTGCTCGGTTAATCATTTTGTCGTCAATATCCGTGTAGTTTTGAACAAAATCGACATCATATCCTTTGTACTTTAAATATCGCCTCAAAGTGTCAAAAACGATAAGTGGCCGCGCGTTTCCCACGTGGATATAGCTGTAAACCGTGGGTCCGCAAACATAGATGCTTACTTTATCTTCATTTATTGGCTTAAACTCCTCGAGAGTGTTCGACAGTGTATTATGAATCTTCATCTTTTTTCTCCTTAGCCAAAGCTAATATTTGCTTTTCCATATCCAATAGCTGCTGGCGCATAAGCTTCAGCTCATTTTCAATCGGATCGGGCATATTAATCTGATCCATTTCGTCTTCGGGCAGGCACGCCTTCTGGCTTCCAAAGCATCTTACAACTCGCCCCGGGTTGCCAACAACAGTACAATTATCAGGAACCTCCGCCAAAACTATTGTTCCCGCGCCGATTTTGGCACCATTTCCAACCCTGAATGGACCCAACACTTTGGCTCCCGCTCCAATCAGCACATCATTGCCTATTGTAGGATGCCTTTTGCCTATTTCCTTACCCGTGCCGCCCAAAGTCACATCCTGGTAAAGCGTAACATTGTTGCCAATTTCACATGTTTCGCCTATTACGATTCCCATTCCGTGGTCTATGAAAAGCCCTTCTCCGATTTTTGCCCCCGGATGTATTTCAATACCGGTAAAAAATCTGACTATTTGGCTTATCATCCTTGCTATAAATTTTAACTTCATTTTGTACAATACGTGAGCTGCTCGATGCCACAAAATCGCATGTACGCCGGGGTAGCACAATATCACTTCAAACGCGTTCCTTGCCGCGGGATCTCGCTCCAGTGCTGCTTTTACGTCTTTTATAAGATTAAATGCCATATAATCCTCCATTTAAGCACAATTGCTTAGCAGTGTTTTTAGGTAAATTAAAAGCCGCCTTCATATACTATGAAGACGGCTATAAAGTCGCGGTTCCACTTCACTTCCCGTAATTTACGGGCTCTCTGGGATGTAACGTATCCTAAACGTTTTTGCAAATCACTTCACAAAACTGCTCAGACGGTGCATTTCATTCATCAATCTTTTGCGCTGCGCTTTCAGCCGATGACACAGCTCTCTTATCGCAAGTATTCGATGATTACTTTTCCGCATCAATGCATTTACTTTTTTTAGTATTATACATTATATGCTCAAAGTAATCAAATATTTATTTGATGTCGATTGATTTAGTTAACTTTTTCTCCGGCTCTTTTTTCGGCATATCTATGGTCAAAATACCGTCTTTATATTCAGCTTTAATCTTCTCATCGTCGATATTGTCAAGAGAAAAAGATCTGCAAACCGAACCATAACGCCTTTCCCTGTAAACATAGTTGTCTTTTTCTTCATTCGTTTCATTTCCAATTTGAGCGCTGAGCGTCAATATTCCGTTATCAATATCAATTTTGATGTCTTCTTTTTTTGCTCCCGGCAGCTCCGCTTCAAGTACATATTTGTCTTTTTCGTCCTTTACATCCACGCTCATTCGCGAAAGCGCTGCTGTGTTTGCAAAGAAGCCTTTGAAAAAGTCATCGTTAAAAAACGAATCCGCCAAACTATATGGCCTTGAAAGCCTGTTCCCTCTCCTGAAGGGTACCAATCCAAAACTACTCATTTTTAATTCCTCCTTTAAAATAAGTTTTAATTTCATTTAATAAAACTTTACTGCAGCTTTATTCTGCAATATTATTATCCCATATTGGTCAAAGATGGTCAAATAGCGAATTCTCTTGTTTTTGCCGCTTATTGACCTTCTTTGACTTTTATTTGTTTTAAATTAATCTTTTCTCCTTTTTTCTCATTATTACGTTGTTTTTTATTAATTATGGTTTATTATGATATAATATATTTGATAATATTTGGAGGAAAACTATTGGATACATTGTACATAACTGATTTGGATGGAACCTTGCTTAACGACAATGCACAGCTAACTAAAGAATCTTATAATATATTGCAGCCCCTCATTAATGATGGGCTTAATTTCACTATAGCATCCGCTCGCTCCCATAACGGAATCATGCAAATCATCAAGCCTCTTAAAATCAATCTGCCCATATTATGCCATAATGGCACATTTATATATGACAGCTTAGAAAATGAGTTTATTCATAAGGTAATACTGCCAACAGAAGATATCGAATGCATTCTAGACATGGCAATAGCTCATGGTCTTTATCCTTTCATTTACACGCTAAAAGACAATGAACCCCACGTGTTTTATTCCAAGCTTAAAAACAGCGCGGAGAAAATATATCACAATTCAAGAGTGGAGATGGGCGACAAGCGCTTTGTCCACGACCCGGGTTATGAGCTTTATAAAGCTGAAAACGCTTTTTATATTTCAATAGTAGGCTCATATGAGCCGTTAAACGAAGTAATTAAACAGTATGAAGAAGTTGAAGATGTGGTGGTGACTATTGCAAAAGACGGATATTACGACGACTTTTGGTGGTTGGAAATCATGCCAAAAAAATCCGGCAAAGGCAACAGCATAAACTTTTTAAGAGAAAAATATATGCCAAAAAAAATTATTTGCTTCGGTGACAATAAAAATGATATCACCATGTTTGAAACGGCCGATTACGGCGTGTGTATGGAAAACGGCGTAAAAGAGCTAAAGCAAATCGCCGACAAAGTGATTGGAACAAACAATCAAAACAGCGTAGCGAAATTCATCAAAGAGCATTACCTTGGCGGTGGCTTAAAATAAACACTTTATTTATCGCGGATTTGGACGGAACACTGCTCCATACCAATGGCAAGCTAACAAAAGCAAGCTATGAAATTATACAGCCCTTAATTGATAAAGAGCTGCATTTTGTTGCCGCAACTGGAAGAACCAGAGACAATGCGCTTGGAGCACTGTCTCCTTTAAATCTTAACCTACCCATGATATGCGACAACGGCACTTTAATTTATGACACAACTCGCCATGAATTTATAAGCAAAAAAAATATAAATGCAAGCGAGGCTCGCCGCATTATAGCCCTTGCGCAAAAGCAAAATATTTCCCCTTTTATAAATACGCTAGAGAGCAATGCAATTACCGTTTATTATTCTGATTTCGCATCTTCCGCACAAAAAATTTATTATAACCGCAATTTATCATATGGGTTAAGTGGGTATATTTACGATCCCACTTATAAGAAATATGAAAAGCAATCGGTATATAACATCTCAATCCTAGACAAATATGAAAAGCTAATTGGGCTATATGAGCATTTTAAAGATAACAAAAATCTTACAGCATTATTATTTCCTACGCACTATTACCCAGGATATTATTGGCTCGAGTTTCTGCCCGCAGATTCCGGAAAAGGCGCGGCAATAGACACTTTGGTCGAAATGTACCATCCAAAAAAAATCGTTTGTTTTGGTGACAATTTAAATGATATGTGTATGTTTGAACGCGCGGATATAAAAGTCGCGCCTTCGAACGCTGTTGACGAAATAAAAGAAGCCGCCGATGTAATAATCGGGCACTGTGACCAAGACAGCGTGGCGCTATATATAAAAGATAATCTTTGCTCTTTTTAACTTGCGATATTGCTCGCTTTTGATAATTGAGCAAATTGCTTGAGTTTCTTTATTCCGTTTATCCACATATAAATAAAAAACGGGATGAAAATCATAAGCATTAAAGGCGTTCCTGTAAACAAAATAAAATCATAAGTTCCATGAAGCAAAACGGGTACCCACAACGATTTTCTGTAGTACCTGCGCGATACAGCCAAATCTGTTGAATATTTGGCAAGGGACAAAAAGTAGCCCATGGACACAGCAAACAAAGTGTGCGCGGGCACCGAAAGCAATCCCCTGTATAGCGCTATATTAGGCGATACAGCTTGATATGAAAACACGTACATAATATTTTCAAATGCCGCAAACCCCAACGCGGCAAATACGCAGTATACAATCCCGTCCAGCGGCTCGTCAAACTCCGGGCGTCTGTATGCAAATATTATCACCACAAGCCTTTTAAAAAGCTCCTCAGTGAGAGCCACGGCAATGAATGCTTGATATGCCAATCCCACCAGTCCTCCAATGGGCATTAAGCTCATCAAAAGCTCAATCACAATAACCGGAATCGTAGCCACCGCACCCAAAAGCATTATTTTAATAAGCAGCTTTATTGGCTCTTTATCGAATCTGTCGATTCTATAAATAATAAAAGCTATTATTATTATTGGTAAAACGGCTGTAAATAAAATACGTAAAAAGTCCATGCGATTATTATATACTAAAAATAAATAAAATAAAGTTGAATGTTTCTTTTTTTAGTCACATAATAATATTTATGAGAAATAATGATAAAACTAAAGAAATAGGTTTTATTGATAACCAAAACACTTTAATAAATTTGCCATACGGAAGCCGCGGAAACGTCGCCGACAACGGCTGCGGTTCTATAGCGTGTTATAATCTGTTGCATTACTTTGGCTATATAATAAGTTATCATGCCATACACGACTATTTCAATGATAACCGCAGGGTGATATTTCGTGGCAGGTGGGGCACAAATCCTTTATCGATAAAAAAATACTTAAATAAAAAACACAACATCCGTGTTAAGATGCATTTCGGCATAATCCCTGATGAAAGCTACGATGCTTATATTGTTATGAATATCTATAAAACGAAAAAAAGTGTCAGCGCGCATTATGTTTTTGGATATTTTGAAGCAGGTAGATTTATTACTTATAATCTTAATCATAATTATGACGATTTAAAAGAGTATATTAAAAAGAATGATACTGTAGGAAAATTGTTTGTGGTGTATGGTATTAATAAATAGGCTCTTTTTTATAAAGACAATAATTTTCTACCTGTTTCACATAAAACTATCACTTAAAAACAATCCGCCCCTCTATTTTCCTCGTTTCATTGGGATGCTTTCTAAGCCATTCCTCCAGAATCTGATACGCGGAGGTTGTTATAACCTTTGGTGCGGCAAGTTTAGTAAGTTCGTCGTTTGTTATATTCAGATTGGCGAAAGAATTTGAATAATGATAACCCTGAAGCGCCATTGTGTATATTTTTTCATCATCCGCGGGTTCGCCGCAAATTGTAAGCGACAAAAGTTTTTTTTCAGAATCGGAATAGACAGCCTTCACTTTTTTATTGACCTGATAGCATTCGCCCTCTCCATCTCGGTTTTCGATTCGCATAATATATGTGAACATCTTCTTAAGCATTTTCCCCGTAACGCTATATTTTGTCAAACTGTCATCATAAGGAAAACAAGCTTTGAGGCTCCCTAAAGTTACTATAGGCCCAAGCTCTTTGACTCTTATAGAGCCAGCGCCAACCAGCATAACATCCGTCTCGGATGTGTCCGCCAGAGCGTCTGCGACCATATTGCCGAGGGTTGTCTCCTGCTCTCTTTCCGGATGCGTCAATTTCTCGGAAAAGCGCGTTACAACACTGTTATATTTTTCGTCAACTTTGCTTTTGAACGTGTCGATAAACTTCTTTAATTCCAAATCCGGCTGCGCAATCTCGTCATTTATGGGAACAAGCTCCCACTTCCATTCTACGATGGAATTTGTATCATCGTCGACCACAATATCAAATCTTCCGATTTGATTTGTGCCTGTCCCAGCCTGCGAAACCAGTATATCATTTACCTTTTCGGGCTTCTCTAATATAGTATGCGAATGCCCACCTATTATCATATCGACGCCCCATTCAGGCTTGAGCATTTTTGCAAGCTCCAAATCCGATTCAAACCCGATGTGCGTTAACGCGATTGTTAAATCTATATCGGAATTTCTGTAAGAGTTGCATATTTTGCCGATTTCATCCGCCGCGTCCTCAAGGGATACAAAGGTTCCGATCAGTTTGTCAAGTGACAGCGCATCCATCACCTTTTCTGTGATAATACCGGTAAACAAAATGCTGAAACCCGCTTTTTCTATTACGATATACGGATTCATAAGCCGTTTGCCGTATTGCTTTATATAAAGATTAGCGTTTACTATAGGAAAATTCGCCATTTTCTCCAAAAATAAAAGATGCGGCAGTCCGTAATCCAGCTCATGATTACCCAGAGTCACAACGTCCGGAGACAAGTAATTCATAATCTCGATTGTGGATATGCCTTTGTATTCCGCATCAATCAACGAGCCCTGCACCATGTCGCCGGAAATCACATATAATACGTTTTCCTCCTCCTTACGGACTTTGTTTAAATAACCCGAAAGAAGTGAAAGCCCACCTATAAGTTGCCCTCCGCCTTTTTTTACTTCAGCCAAAAAATCTCCGTGCATATCATTCGAGTGCAGAATGGTAAACTTCTTTGTATTCATAATTGCCTCTAACATATCGTCGTAAATTCGTTTTTATGGGCTTAACTTTTTAATTAATTATACTCCGCGACAATAATTTTCACAAGACGCAGCAAATTGCTTTAATACGAAATACTAAACCCTATAACTGAATAAAATACGCAAGCCCTTAATATAAAACGTTATTTTTGATATTGGAACTCAATGTCGTCAACTATTTTTATGCTTAATTTATTCTCCAATAATATCGCGGGTATCTCTTGAGTGTCTAATAAATATAAATTATGCAGTGCGCGCGTACACATGAGGTAAACAATGTTTCTATCGTACCATGAATTTTGATGATCACTATAAATATCAGCTATTACAGTGTCGAACTCCAAGCCTTTCGCTAGCATTATAGGCAAGATTATGATGTTTTTTTGCATGATATCCGATGGCTCAACAATCAACTGGATATCCAGCTCATCTTTGAGTGCCGAATATAAGTTTTCCGCCTGCCGCTTGGTTTTTACCAGTATTCCAATCAATGTTTTATTTGCATCATACCTTTTTATTATTTTTAAAATTGTTTCCGCTTTATTCATTGTTTTAATATAAGTGGGGGTAGTCCCCTCTCTGTTAAAATAAATGATATCATCGGCTTTTTCCAGCAGACTAAATGACAATTTATTGATAGGCCCGGTTGAGCGATAACTTTGGTTTAGATACAGATTCTTAGTATCTTTTTTAAATATTCTTATGAAATCCTCTTCATTATTAGTTGAAATATAAGGATGCAATGCTTGATTTGTATCTGCCAATATCGTAAAGTGGCTAAAGGAAAATAAGCTCTTTATAAAAAACAATTGCAACAAACTGTAATCCTGCGCTTCATCAATTAACACATGCTTAATGCTTTGGTCAGTTTTAATTTTATTTAATAAGGCTTTTATACACAAAACTGCAATGCAGTCCTCATGATATAACTTTTTCATATTTAAACTATTTAAAGTTTGTTCTAAAATCGTATTACCAAGTTTATTTTTCTTCAAATAATCTTCAAGTATAATTTTGTATAATGATATTTCATCCAAGCCGTTTATTTGTGTGATTTTATTTTTTTCCTTTACTATATTTTCATGCAAAAGGTTTTTATAAATGCCCTCTATCTGCGCTGATTCAAGGAACTCTTGGTTGCTGTTTTCGATTTTTTTCTTAATTGCTTTTTGTCTTAACAGAAAGTAATCTTTATATCGGCTTTCTATGAAATAATGCAGCCTTGAAATCATTTCTTTAAATGATTTTTGACCATCATCATTTGCAAATAGATTTTCCAGCTCTTCCTTAGTCGCGATTATTTTTTTTCCGTATGTTAGATCATGTAACTCTAATTTTATATTTTGAAGAAACTTTTCTATGTGTAACAAAAAATCATAAGAAGCCTTTATTTTAATGCCCTTGATTCGAATATCATCGGGATGTGCATTCATCAAAAAATTGACTTGTTCATAATAATTTATTTCTTCATATCCATTTGGTATAAAGGGCTTTATCATTTTACCGAAAATAAATTGGTTGATACCTTCTTCGCCTAATTCGGGAATTATGTTGGAAATATACGAATCAAATATATTGTTATTTGAAATAACCGCTACATTTTTTGAAGAAAATTCAGCTCTATTATGGTATAAAATATACGCCAATCTATGCAGCCCTACAGAAGTTTTTCCGCTTCCAGCAGGGCCGAATATGAGCAATACCTTGCTTTCCATATATCTTATTGCTTTGTTTTGCTCTTTTTGTATGCTTGCAATAATCACTTTTAAATTTTTACTCGTGTTTTCGGATAACACTTTTGCAAAAATCTCATCTTTCGCGATAGCTTCTGTATCGTTCATATATTCGATTACGCCATCTGAAATTTCATATTGCCTTTTTAAATTTATATCTCCTCGTCTGATGCCTCCGGGTGTTTTAAACGATGCTTCACCAATATCATAATCATAAAATAATGACGATATAGGCGCTCGCCAATCATATATATAGTATTGCAAAAAATTCTTATCAAAAAAAGAATACTTTCCTATATAAAAAGATTCATATTTATTACTGTCTCTAAAATCAACCCTTCCATAATAGGGCGTAATCTGCAGCTCCAGCAGTCTTTTATGCTGTTCAGCAATCATGTGGTAGTCATCGGTTTTTTCGTTTACAATATCGTTTTGCATACTTAGTTCAATAACATCGTCAAAGTCGCGAATATTGCTTGTTGTGTTTTTAAACATGTCTTGTCTAGCCTCAAACACATCCTGTTTCTTGTTTTCTAGTTTATCGGCAAGCTCTGCCAGCTGTTCTTCCATCAAACTTAGTACTTTATCCAAATATTCATGTTCTTTTTTGATTTCAGTGCGATTCATATATTTCCTTTTATAATTGATATAATTCCAAATTGCCATAAAAAACAAACAACGATTTTGCATATTTTTTCAGTTTAACATATAGCTTAACATACTAAACAGACAATTGTCAGGTTATTTTTTGTGGTGAAATTCCGATAAGATATATAACATTATAAGACAGAATGTCGACTTCCTTTTATCGTCCGCCGGACGCAGTCACTACTGTTTCCGCCCGGGAGAGTAATTGTTTCACTGCACATTAAAAGAAGAAGACCACCAAAAGCATATGGCACCATAAGACTCTCATTGTTTCTTGCGCTTTCACAGTTTTTACAAAACTATTGTCGCATCCCGTATTTTTTCAAAATACTCGAAAATAATTGCCGCCATATGGTACGCCTTCAAGCTGTATTCTAAAGATAAACATAGCAGAAAAGACACCAACTAGCATAGCAGATGGCACTATGAGTTTCTCGAAGTTTCTTGCGGAAACTCCTGCCAACACATAGTATGCCTTCTTGGCTGCTGCTTAGTTCAGACAAAGCAAAGAAAAGACACATCGTAGATGTGTCTTTTCTTTTTAGAATCCGGCAACGTCATACTCTCCCGGAGGGTTTCCCCTCAAGTACCATCAGCGCAGAGAAGCTTAACTACTGTGTTCGGGATGAGAACAGGTGATCCTTCTCGCTATAGTCACCGGAAATATTAAACGAACGGTTAAGTTCGAATTTTAACATATTTATTCGCTAAAAAGCTTCTGCTTTAAAAACGAAGGGTACTTTCGCACTCTCAATACCACATAGAATAATTGATGATTAAACAAACTGTATATAACCTTTTGATCAAGCCTTCGACCTATTAGTATTGGTCAGCTTCACACATTACTGTGCTTCCACCTCCAACCTATCAACCTTGTAGTCTACAAGGGGTCTCAAGGGAAGTCTTATCTTAAGGTGGGTTTCGAGCTTAGATGCTTTCAGCTCTTATCCCTTCCGCACTTCGCTACTCGGCTATGCCGCTGGCGCGACAACCGATTCACCAGAGGTGCGTCCATCCCGGTCCTCTCGTACTAGGGACAGATCCCTTCAAACTTCCTGCGCCCACAGTGGATAGGGACCGAACTGTCTCACGACGTTCTGAACCCAGCTCGCGTGCCGCTTTAATTGGCGAACAGCCAAACCCTTGGGAGATGCTCCACCCCCAGGATGCGACGAGCCGACATCGAGGTGCCAAACTCCCCCGTCGATGTGAACTCTTGGGAGGAATCAGCCTGTTATCCCCGAGGTAACTTTTATCCGTTAAGCGATGGCATTTCCATTCACTACCACCTGACCACTAAGCCCGACTTTCGTCCCTGCTCGACTTGTAAGTCTCGCAGTCAAGCTCCCTTATGCCTTTGCACTCTATGAATGATTTCCAACCATTCTGAGGGAACCTTTGGGCGCCTCCGTTACTCTTTTGGAGGCGACCGCCCCAGTCAAACTGCCCACCTGACACTGTCCAATATCCGGATCACGGCATATCGTTAGAATTCCAATAATACAAGGGTGGTATCCCAAGGATGACTCCTCCGAGACTGACGTCCCGGGATCTAAGTCTCCCACCTATCCTGTACATGCATCACCGAAATCCAATATCAGGCTGCAGTAAAGCTCTACGGGGTCTTTCCGTCCAGCTGCGGGTAACCAGCATCTTCACTGGTGCTACAATTTCGCCGGGTCCCTTGTTGAGACAGCGCTCAAGTCGTTACGCCATTCGTGCGGGTCGGTACTTATCCGACAAGGAATTTCGCTACCTTAGGACCGTTATAGTTACGGCCGCCGTTTACAGGGGCTTCGGTTCAAAGCTTCGCCATACGGCTAACTCTTTCCCTTAACCTTCCTGCACCGGGCAGGCGTCAGCCCGTATACGTCATCTTACGATTTCGCACAGACCTGTGTTTTTGATAAACAGTCGCTTGAGCCTCTTCTCTGCGGCCCACCTAAGTGGGCTCCCCTTATCCCTAAGTTACGGGGTCATTTTGCCGAGTTCCTTAACAAGGGTTCTCCCGATCGTCTTAGGATCCTCTCCTCGCCTACCTGTGTCGGTTTGCGGTACGGGCACCTTCGCACTCCATAGCAGTTTTTCTCGCCAGTGTGAAAACAACGGCTTCTCTACTTATTTTCGATCCACATCATACCTTGAGGTTATAGCACGCGTACTTCACTACGTACACCTCTTAGTATTTGTCCGCATTCTACCAACAACGCGGTCCGTTTTTCCTCCTGTGTCACTGCTTCTGTCAAATGTGCGTCGGTGGTACTGGAATTTCCACCAGTTGTCCATCGCCTACAGCTTTACGCTCTCGGCTTAGGCCCCGACTTACCCTGGGAGGACGAGCCTTCCCCAGGAAACCTTAGGCTTTCGACGGGCAAGATTCTCACTTGCCTCTCGCTACTCATACCGGCATTCTCTCTCGTATACAGTCCACGACGCCTTACGGTACCGCTTCTGCCCATATACGATGCTCCTCTACCACGTACATAAATGTACATCCATAGCTTCGGTGGTATGCTTTAGCCCCGGACATCTTCGGCGCAAAATCACTCGACCAGTGAGCTATTACGCACTCTTTAAATGAATGGCTGCTTCTGAGCCAACATCCTGGTTGTTTGTGCAACTTCACATCCTTTGCCACTTAGCATACACTTTGGGACCTTAGCTGATGATCTGGGCTGTTTCCCTTTCGACCACGGAACTTATCTCCCGTAGTCTGACTCCCGATTTAAAGTATCCGGCATTCGGAGTTTGATATGATTTGGTAGGCTTTGAGGCCCCCTAGTCAATTCAGTGCTCTACCTCCGGTACTCATCAATCGAGGCTAGCCCTAAAGCTATTTCGAGGAGAACCAGCTATCTCCGAGCTCGTTTGGAATTTCTCCGCTATCCACACCTCATCTCCGCCTTTTTTACAGACGTGAGTGCGGGCCTCCACAGTGTCTTACCACCGCTTCACCCTGGACATGGATAGGTCGCTCGGTTTCGGGTCTATTGCATGCAACTTAACGCCCTATTAAAACTCGCTTTCGCTACGGCTCCGATTCTTAGAATCTTAACCTTGCTACATACAATAACTCGCCGGTCCGTTCTACAAAAAGTACGAGGTGGCGCTTTACTCGCGCTCCCTCTGCTTGTAAACACAGGGTTTCAGGTTCTTTTTCACTCCCCTCCCGGGGTACTTTTCACCTTTCCCTCACGGTACTTGTTCACTATCGGTCACCAAGTAGTATTTAGCCTTACGTGATGGTCCACGCGCATTCCTACCCAATTTCTCGTGTTGGGCAGTACTCTGGATACCAACCTCTCCTAAATCCCTTTCGCCTACGGGCTTATTACCCTCTTCGAGTGAGCTTTCCAACTCTATTCGGCTAAAGATTTATTCAATCATGTTGGTCCTAACCCCAGACAGACGAATCCATCTGGTTTGGGCTGTTCCTCGTTCGCTCGCCGCTACTTAAGGAATCGTTATTTACTTTCTCTTCCTCCGGTTACTTAGATGTTTCAGTTCACCGGGTTCCCTCCGTCATGACTATATATTCATCATGCGGTGACATGCTTTCAGCATGCCGGGTTTCCCCATTCGGATATCCACGGGTCATAGCCTGCTTACGGCTAACCGTGGCTTTTCGCAGTTCGCTGCGTCCTTCATCGGCTCTTGGTGCCAAGGCATCCTCCCTGTGCTCTTTGTAGCTTGATCTTTAATATGATTTTTTACGATCTTTCGTTCATTAATTAAAACTCGTGCTCAATTTCAGCATTTGTGTTTCTTTTGATTACCTTTGCAGTTTGTTTGATTTCTCTTATTCTATGCAGTTTTCAAAGTGCGATGTCTTAAATATCTCTATTTAAGACTTTATATCAAATGTATCTCTACATCTAATAACTAATTAATTTAGACAAAAATTTTTCGGTCGCTTCCTAAGAAGTTTCCAGTTCAATTGAGCTTTTCCCCTCCCTCTCATAGTTTGCTTGCAAACTATTGTCGGGCGACGTGTTTTCTGCGAAAACACTCGGGCTACGAAACACTTTTTTAACAACTTCGCAGTTGTCTGAGCTTCCCTCGCTTTCATAGTTTCTTACGAAACTATTGTCGCGCTACGCGTTTGCAATCAAACGCTTGGGCTGTGCAATACTGTGTATTGCTTGCCACAAAAAACGAAGTTTTTTGTGGTGGGCTCAAGTGGACTCGAACCACCGACCTCACGCTTATCAGGC
>OY776378.1:0-140000 GCA_963675575.1 Christensenellaceae bacterium | reverse complement strand
GCACTGGTTTATCAAAATAAACCTCGGAAGTATCTCCTGAAACTTTTACTTTGCAATCAATGTCCGCTTGTCTATATCGGGTTTTGACCGTACACTTAAATGTACCCAAAGGAGCTTCGCCGGATGTCCAGCTTAAATCTGTTAACACACACATATCGCTATACATCATCGGATGCTCACCCTGCGCCACAAGCAGTACGTTGCGCGCCAAGTCCTTTTCTACCGCAAACCAAGGCAAGTCACTGCCTGTATTCATTCCGCCTATTCCCAGCCCTTTTCTCTGTCCAAGAGTGTGAAACATTAAGCCGTCATGTTTTCCAACGACTTTATTCGATACGACGTCAACCATGTCTCCGGGCTGTGCGGGTATATATGTCATTAAAAACTTTTTAAAATCGCGTTCTCCGATAAAACATATTCCCGTGGAATCGCGTCTTTCGGCATTTGGCAAGCCTGCTTCTCTGGCAATACTTCGCACTTCCTTTTTTCCAATATCCCCCACGGGAAACATTGCCCGACTCAACTGCTCTTGCCCTAATGTATATAAAAAATATGATTGGTCTTTATTTTTATCCTTGCCTCTCAAAAGCTGATACTTACCGTTTTGATTTCCGATTCTGGCATAGTGGCCTGTTGCAAGAAATTTTGCGTCCAACTTCATAGCAAAGTTCAAAAAGGCCGCGAACTTTATCTCCTTATTGCACATCACGTCAGGATTTGGAGTCCTTCCTTTTGTGTATTCGTCCAAGAAATAGGTGAACACTCTCTGTTCATATTCTTTAACAAAGTTCACGCTGTAATAAGGTATGCCTATTTTATCGCACACCTGCCGTACATACGTATAGTCCTCGTCAGCTGAGCATATGCCGTTTTCGTCGACCTCATCCCAATTTTTCATGAAGACGCCTATTACATCATAGCCTTGCTCTTTTAAAATAAGCGCCGCAACAGCGCTGTCCACGCCGCCGGACATCCCGACGACTATTCTTTCTTTATTATTTACCAAAATCTATTTACCTTCTTTGTCCCAAACAAAAATACACCCGGCCTCTTCCACTACCGCCGCAAAAACATCAAGACCGATGTCCTCACCGCAATCAACTGTTGTATGCCCCGTGCCCAAATTTATCTCTGCCGAAATTACTCCTTCAATCGCGCAAAGGCCATCTACTACTTCTTTTTTATTAAGCTCACCGGATATTTTGTTTATTTTAAATTCGTATTTCATATAAGCATCCTCTTTTTGGCGATTACTTTTCATTCATTTTAATAACTATTAAACGTTGTCGATTTTCATAATTTTCTTTATATTATACCATTATTGCCAATACGTTTCATATCTTTAATACTAATTATATAATTTTGTTTTTAGCTTGCCGAATTCGGTTTTTGGATATGTTACCATCAATAAAAGCAATTTTAAAGTATGTTAAACGAAAATCTAAAATCATTCACTGTTATGGGAAGCATAATGGCAAAGGCGAGAAAATTCTTAATCGGCAAAATATTTATTCACGCAATGGTCATATCGGGAACATTTGCGCTATGGGGATATATTAAAACAGATATCAAATATATTTTGCTTGGCGTGGCAATGTCATTTTGCGGCGCTGTGTGGTTCGTTTATTAGGGTTATTGATAAAATAAAAGAGCGCAGGCAGCTCCATTAACAGATATTAATGTTATCAGTTCGGAACCACTTCCAAATCAAACATATCTTTAAAATCTTCAAAACATTTTTATTACAAATATTGCGGAGTTTCGACAAGTCGCCAATCATCTATATCTATCACACGCTTGCCTTTCCAGTGTTTAGGCCACTTATTATTCGCGAAGCTGGCCGACGGCCAAATTCTCAAGCTTTTTCATTACGTTATCCATATTCTCATAATAACCCGGAATCACACAGCGTCGCTTTGTACCTTTACTGTGAATATCCTTTACATCCAACATAAAATAGACGATGGATATGTCGCCTACAATTACAATAGACCCATCCTTACGTCTTGTGACCTTTTCGGGAGCGGCAATGTGATACTCAATGAAAATGCGATAATTATAATAAAAGGTGTATCCTACAAATCTTTTTTTCCTGTAAACAACTTTTTGAGGACTGACGCGAATCTCACCCTTTTTTCCATAGCTTTTCATAATAAAATAAATTATTATACCTTCCGATTTAAAAAGCAAGGCGTTTGCCAACAACATCATCAGTGTTTGCTTAATCTCCGCCATATCAAACAAACCTGACTGCGCACTAGCTGCGTTAATCAGAATGACAGCATCCAACACAAGCGAGGGCAGCATCATCATGCCCAGCCATACTATTCTCTTTTTACGAAAGGCCGCTTCATCCAGCTTGTGTATAGAGTTCATGCGTTTCCCTTATTTATATTATTTGCTTTTATTATAAAAATAAAACATTATAAGTATATCAAAAAAACCTGCATATTCAATTATTTATTTATACTTAAAAAGCAAAACACTTGACCCGATCCAAACAGAAAAATCGGACTCCTTCTCGGAATCCGATTCTGATGGCACGCCCGACAGGAATTGAACCTGCGACCCTTCGGTCCGGAACCGAACACATTCATTCTCACACCTTATTCCTATTTACTCAAAGCTACTAAATACTTACCATTATCACTTCCTATGTAATATGCTTTTATTCTGTTCTGTTATACGATGTTGCATTTTTGTTGCATGAAGCGTACCACTCATCCATATAAAGATAACGAGAAATTTCTAAATCAATATTGTGCATTATGTACGCTCCTAAAATAATAATACCTTATGGTATCATATACAAGAGGAGTCATTGTAAGAATCTTTTATCAATCAGTCTAGAAAGCTCATTTATAAAATAAAATGAATATATGTTTTCATTAATAGTAAAATCCTCTTTTTCAGTATTACAATCTATGATTAATTTACCAATAATCTTTTCATTCTAAAAGAGTAATTCTTGTCACACTTCCAGAAAATCTATAGTATTCTATTTCACAAGACTTGCCGACAAAGTAATCCCTTAAATTTTTTGTAGGATTTTGATTTCTATCAAATGTAATTCTTTTTTTATTGTAATAAAAGTAATCTCCTGCATTATCTCCTTTTAGATTAGGTAATACCGTTTCAATTACAGCTTTATTATCAGTTGCCACTTCAAAAGCGTATCTTATTCTGCCAAATAAAAAGCAACCAAAAAATAACAAAATTACTAAAGAAACTATGATTACTATAACCCTTATCTCTTTTTTGGATGATTCCTCAACAGGCAATATTCTTTTAAGAATCAATATTGCTATAGGAATCAAAATAATACAAAGCATCATGATTATCGGTACTTTTAGAATTTCAATGACTGAAGAGTGTGAGTATAAAAGCTCTGTCATATTCAACCTCCATTAATATATACTAAATTAGTTAACGTATAATAATTTACACCAGCAGAAGCACATACATTTGTTTCAATCCCTGTGCCTTGCTGGCTTACGGCGTTATATCCACCGTCACCCAAAAATGACACAGCATTTGCATATGAACCAACAATACTAAAGCTACTTTCAAAGAAAAATCCCTCATAATTAGTAGGATCTCCCATGTCTCCATATACTACTCCAGTTGTATACTGTCCACTTGCTGGTAATGGTGATAAACCAAACCCAACGTAAGGTCCTACATGCTCATACTCTGCAACCCATCCTTCATTTGTATTTATAACATATGAATATCCTCCTGTGTAGCCTAGAAAACTTGGGCCTATGTTATAAGAAAAATCAATATAGTAAACTCCAGTATCACCAAAGTTTCTAGATGGCCTTTGCAACATATAATCTATGCTATCATCTTTATTAAGTTCAGGAACCATATAATATAAATCACTCAAACTCGGGGCAATGGTTCCTTCATCATTAGATGGAACTATTCTTCCATCTGATAACGTTACTGTCTCCGAATCCTTTTTCTCCGGCTCAGGATCTGGAACAACAAAATCATCATAATATAGCCACCAATAATAATCATCGTTTGTTTTACGGCTTCGTCCTCCTCCATCAGACATCATCGTTGCAAACGATGCGACATGCCCCGTCGGATCCACCATATTGACCGGGTTATTTCCACAATACGTATAGATATTCTGCGTCCACGGCTCGTAAGCGCTGCCCTTATAGCTGTCCTGGCTTATGAAGCGACCAGTATTGCTATTATAATACCTCGCGTTCATGTAGTAAAGCCCAGTGTTATTGTCCGATATTGCTCCCGTGAACTCTACTTCGTTAAGCAGGCTTCCTGATTTGGTTGTATTTCCGAACGCGTCGTACTGGTAGTCATTCTGGAGCGTGCCTGCGCTGTCCACTATAGCTGTTGTGGACTGGCGGATATCGTAATTAAAGCTATACCAACCGGTGCTGTCGCCGTTTTGGTCGAACCTTTGCGATGTTATTATCTGCCCTGAAGGCGTCAAGATGTTTTCAGTGGTTTTAAGGCCTGCGCTGTTGGCTGTCATTATGACTTCGGTACCTGTATATAGATACCTTGTCATTGTAGTATCGGTGCCGTCATCAAATTCTTTAACGATACGCTGGCCCTTTCCGTTATACAGATAGAATTCGTTCTCGTCCGGATCAGTGCCGTCGCTGTCTTCTATCAGAACGTTCTTAAGCATTCCGTTATTATGATAGGTAAATGTCTGCTCTTCTATCAGCGTTTCGCTGGCGTCATATTCCATCTGCGAGGTCTGATTGCCCATGATATCGTAGCTATAATCAAGCTCAGTAACATCGTTCTTTTCCACATAATCCAATTGGAACAATGCATCATAGATGTAATCCCAGCTATCTGTTCCGTCGTCAAGTGTCAGCCTGTTTCCGACATCATCATAGGTATAAGTATCAGTATCATCACCTATGGTAGTTTCTGTCAAGCGCCCAATATCATCGTATGTATGAGATTTTACATAGTATCCACCTGCTGCATAAGGGGTAATTGTCTCACTGGTTATCATTCCATTGTTATCATAACCATATTGATATCTTTCCTTTAGCGTTCCGTTAAGCTTATACTGAATATCTGTTGTAAGTCCCGCGTCGTTATAATCATAGTAAGTAGATATAATATCGCCGGTATCAATTTGATCGATATATGTATCCGTTTGAATGACCTTTCCGGAATCATCATATACATATGAACGCACGTCGGAAGAATCAAGCATAATATCTGTTAACTGTCCGTACTCATTATAATAATACTTCTGTGAAACCGTATTGTGATCATTTCCAAAAGTTGCCGGATACGTAACCGATTTAAGCGAACCATTATCCCAATACGCATAAGTAATTACATTTTGGATAGTATTGGAGTTAATATCCAAATGCTCAGTCTGCTGTGTAACTCTGTTTTTGGAATCATACTTCCATTCATGATAGAATTCTTCACCATCTATCTCGCCTTCTATTCTCTTCAGGTTGCCCCTGGAGTCATAATCTACATAGAATGTATAGTCGGTATACGTTCTGTCAGCCGAATCTTCTGGTGAATCGTCATTGTCCTCAGCAGCATAATCAGTATATGAATCATAGTATTTTTCTTTCCATAGATATCCTCTGGAGTCATAAGTGTTACCCAAAATAGTGCCATCTTCAAATTCTTTATACATTAATCTTCCGAGTGCATCGTAATGATAAACTGATTCTATTATCAGGCTGTCTTGGTCATCAGTACCATCGTTAACTTCCTTGTATACGCGGCCTAAATTATCATACCAAGTTTGTTTGATTCCGCCTTCGGCGTCTTCAATCTGACTTATAATATAGTCACCACTTACAGTGTCATATGTATACTCGGTGACATATTCGGTCGTACCACCGTCCGGCGACTGCGTTACGGTAAGAAGCCTACTAAGATCATCATATGTATATTCAGTTTCAGCGCCTTCACCATTAGTTACCGTAGTCTTTCTTCCCAAATAGTCATAGGAGTATTGGTTTATAAAACCACTAATATATTCAACATTAGTACTATATTGAGTGGCACCATTATATGCCTGTCCATCATACAATGAATATTGATCATATATTTCTTTATCTGTCCCGGCATTATCGAATCGGTAATATGAGGTCGGTATATCATCGGGATCACTGGAGCCTTCAATAACTTTGAATTTCTTTATATCGCCTTGAAAATAATCAACCCAAGAGCTTTGCCAACGCGATCTCCCGATATTTACGTCAAAACCAGTATCATGTGAAATTACAACTCTAGCGTCACTGTTTGTTGTAGATATTTCAGTGGTCCATGTTTCACCGCCATCATCAGATAAATCTATATTTATTCTTGTACCATCACAATATTGTCTTACAATATATGTTTCTCCTTCCACAAGAGTAGTTGTGCCATCAATAAGAGTACCTGAATTCTGTGCCCATGCAAACCAGAAACGCAACTTATTATTACTGTTTATTTCCACTGACCACCTGGTCTTGCCCCCATGAATTGCACCAGTTTTAATGTTAGGAAAAAGATGATAAACTAACAAAAAAAGGAGCAAGGGAAATGGCAAGAAAGAATTACACAATGGAGCAAATCATAATCAAATTAAGAGAAATCGAGGTGCTGAGCAGCCAGGGGAAGACAATAGCAGAAGCATCAAGACAAGCAGAGATTACAGAGCAAACATATTACAGATGGCGCAAAGAGTATGGCGGTATGAACACAGATGAAGCTAAACGGCTCAGAATACTTGAAAAAGAAAATATGAGATTAAAGAGACTTGTAGCCGATCTAAGTCTGGATAATGCGATACTAAAGGACGTGAACTCAAAAAACTTCTAAGCCCGGTAAAGTGTAAGATAGCTGTAGATTATGTTATTGAAGAACATGAAGTTACAGAAAGAAGAGCTTGCCGGGTATTGAGTGTAAATCGGAATACTTATCGATATATAGCAGTAAAATTACCTGATGAAGATGATATACGAACAGAAGTAATAGACAAAGCATGCAATTATGGCCGTGTTGGATATCGAATGGTAACTAACATAATGAGGAACAGCGGCACAAAAATTAATCATAAGCGAGTAGAGCGAATATGGCGCGAAGAAGGCTTAAAACTCCCTAAGAAGCAGACTAAAAAGAGGAGATTATGGCTAAATGACGGTAGCTGCATAAGACTA
The DNA here is from genome assembly GCA_963675575.1 of Christensenellaceae bacterium. GTDB lineage: Bacteria > Bacillota > Clostridia > Christensenellales > UMGS416 > JAGLOK01. The sequence goes on along the minus strand of OY776378.1, from coordinate 132,828 downwards.
AGACCCGAATATAAAAATCATGTATGGAGTTATGATTTTGTAGAAGACAAGACATATAACAAGAAAAAGATAAGATTTCTTAATATAATAGATGAGTACAGCAGAGAATGTATTGCATCTATTCCAAGACGCAGTTGGAGAAACAATGACGTTATAGAAGAATTATCAAAACTAATGATTTCAAATGGATGTCCCGAATATCTTCGCAGTGATAATGGTAGTGAATTTACAGCAAACAAGTTAAGAAAGTGGCTTTCGAATGTAGGTGTAATAACTGCATACATAGAACCGGGCAGTCCTTGGGAGAATGGATACATAGAAAGTTTTAATGCACGCATGAGAGATGAGTTCTTAAATGGAGAGCTGTTTGGTAACATGTATGAAGCACAGGTTTTGACAAAACGTTGGGTAGAGTATTACAATACGATAAGACCGCACAGCAGTTTAGGTGGAAGACCACCTGCACCGCAAATGTTGATTCCAATGACTGCATGAGGTAGCAGATTTATACCCTAATATTTGGTCAATACTAACATTGAATTTGGACCAAAAACTGGGGGCAGATCAAGAGCATAATACTTATATAGGTTATAGAATAAATGTAAACCATATAAAAAAACATATCGGCGATATTCCTCTTCAGGAGTTAACCGGAAATCATATTGAGTTTATGTATAAAGATTTAAGCCAAACACTAAGTCAAAAATCAATACATTATATCAATCAAACGTTGAACACAGCGCTTAAGGCTGCAGTTAGAAAACAGATAATAAATATGAATCCCTGTGACACTATAGACCCACCTAAGAAGGGTGCAAAATACGAGCCTAAAGTAATAGAACCTCACATGGTCGGTGATTATCTGAAGCTTTATAAAGGTACCTGGGTTTATATTGCACTAATTATATCTATAGTATGCGGACTTAGAAGAGGGGAGCTGTGCGCACTAAAGTGGTCTTCTATAAACCTTAGTACTGGAGAAACGCAAATAACTGCAGCTTCATATGTGCAGGATAATATCATTAAAGAAAAGTTACCCAAAAGCAATAAGGTTCGAAAAGTATACCTTCCTCCTAGCTTAATAATTCTATTAAAAGAGCATAAGAAATGGCAACAAAAAAACAAACTGCGACTTGGTGAACAGTACCACAACAGTCAATATGTAATCACCTATGAAGATGGCATAAGGCCACAACCATCACGACTAACTCAGCTCTATAAAAGACGGCTAAAAAGAAGTCATCTTGAATATGTAAGATTACATGACCTTAGGGGGACTATGGCAAGCTTAACGAGTTTCGAAGGATATGGAGATGATATAGCTTCAGCTGCATTAGGCCACCATAATCCTGAATTCACACGAAAACACTATATTCAAAAATATGATCAAGAACTAATAAATACAGCAAATTCTTTAGACAAATATATATCAGATTTATTATAATTTGATTGTGATGTTGCATATTTGTTGCATTTCATGATAAATAAAAAAAATATATTAAACTGTAGAAACCCGAAAACCCACTTATAAGTGGGTTTTTAAGTGGCACGCCCGACAGGAATTGAACCTGCGACCCTTCGGTCCGGAACCGAATGCTCTATCCGCTGAGCTACAGGCGCACACAATTACTTGATGAATTATAAAAAAAATAACGCAGACTGTCAAACATCAAATATTAACCATGGTTTTTAGTTCAGCCTGGCTAACGTCATATAAATCGGAAAGCTCTTGCTTTGTAATTTCATCAGCGCGGCATATTTTTTTTATCTTACCTTCTTTTAAAAGAACAAGTCTGTCCGCATATTGCATTGCCAAGTTGATGTCGTGGAGAACGCAAAGCGCGGTGTATCCTTCCTGCGCCCTTTTTCTTATAATGTTAAGTATATCATATCTGTGCCTGATATCCAGGTGGTTGACAGGCTCATCCAAAAGCAATACTTCGCTTTGCTGGCTTAATGCTCTCGCCAGAGAGACTCTTTGAAGCTCGCCGCCCGATATACGGTTTACAGCTTCCTCGCTTAAATGCTCAATCCCCATTTCGCAAAGATAATGTTTTACAATCTCAACATCCTCTTTGTTCAAGGCTTCAAACCTTTTTTTATAAGCGTATCTTCCGAGGGCTACGATATCAAACACACTGTACCCGAAAGGGGCGCTCACAAACTGCCTTACAACAGCTATGCTTTTCGCCCGTGTTTTTGATTTCATTTGGTGTATATCTTTATCATTAAGGAGGACGTTGCCGCTTTGGGGTTTCAATATTCCGGAAATAAGATTTAGCATCGTTGTTTTCCCAGAGCCATTTGGTCCCAAAAGAACAGTAACCGAGCCTTCCTTTATATCAAGGGAAACAGCGGATATGGAAAATCTTTTTCCGTATGAATATGATGTATTATCTAACTTAATCATTTTTCACGCTTCTTTTTAGTATATAGATAAAGAAAGGCGCGCCTACCATCGCGGTAAGTATGCCCACCGGCATTTCAAGCGGCGCAACAATGATTCTGGCCAATGTGTCCATAAGCAACAAAAAAACCGCCCCCAAAAGTGCGCTTAGTGGCAAAAGCCTGATATGTTTTGGTCCGAAAAGCATTCTTATCACATGCGGTATCATAAGCCCTACAAATCCTATTATTCCGCTGCCGGCCACAACAGCCGCCGTTCCTATCGCGGTAAATAGCAATATCATGTTTCTGGTAAACGAGACATTGACTCCGCCTTCGGCCGCCCACACTTCGCCCTGAGAAAGCATATCAAGTTCTTTGGAAAAAAACGTTATGCCCACTATGGTCGCAACACCGATAGGCGCAGTATATGCCAATTGATTGAAACTTGAAAACGTCATTGAACCCATTGTCCAAAATATGATACTTTCGGCTTTGTCGTGCGCCATACGCATCACAAGCAAAATGCCCGCGTTCATAAAAACACCTACGGCTATGCCCGAAAGCAGCAGCGAAATATTTGACACCTTGCCTCCGGATTTAGCAAGCATGCCTACCATGAATATGCTAAAGATGCCGGTAACAAACGCCATTATGGTGATAGCTCCGACTCCTATGAAACTAAGCGAAAGACCCAACGCGATAGCAATCGCCGCGCCCAGCCCCGCCCCCGAGGACACTCCCAATATATGCGGGTCGCAAAGAGGGTTTTTAAAAAGCCCCTGCAGCGCGGCGCCGCAAACCGAAAGCACCGCTCCGGTTACTATACACATCAGTATCCTCGGCAGCCTTATCTTCCAAAGGATAACCGCGGACTTTCCGCCCTTTCCCAAAACGGCATAAATGCTTTCTTTCACGCTCAGCCCCGCACCGGTAAGGAGCGAAACCCCTGCTGTTGCAACAAGGGCTGCCGCTAATATTATTATTCCTATAAGGAATTTTTTTTGACCGTTTATTTTAATAGCATTCTCCGGGAAAACTTTTATTGGTTATCTATATAATAGATTATTCTCCGTAAACCGCGTTGTAAATTTCTTCTAGGCCGTAAATAATGCGAGTCGAGGGTCTTTCCGTGACAGTGGCGTCCACCATATAAACACGGCCTTCCTTGCATGCGCTAAGTTCTTTATAGCCCTCAAGTGCACAAAGACCTTCAACCGATATAAAAGCCATGCTTGAAAGCAAAATAATATCAGGGTCTTCGGCCAATAAAACCTCAAGGGAAAAGTCCATCCAAGGGGCGGTGGCTTCAAGCTCCGTTATGGTCTCAACGCCAATCAACCGAAACATATCATCTATTAGAGACTCGGGTCCAGCCGTCCAGTTTCCGTATTCACCCGCGCTTACTACATAATAAACGCTTGGAGCGCTGTCTTGATGCTTTTTTGATTTCTCAACAATCTCTTCTTCGTCGACTTTCATTTGCTCTATAATCTCTTGAGCCTTCTCGCTGGTTTTAGTTAAGTTGCCAACAAATTCAATGCTTTTATATATATCTTGATATCTGGTAGCTTCAACAGCAACAACATTTATGCCCAATTCTTGAAGTTGTGTAATAGCATCAATTTGAAGCTTGTTGCCCGCCAAAACTAAATCCGGCTCCAGCGCGACGATAGCCTCCACATTAGGTCCGCTGAAATCCCCAACTTTTTCTATTTCCAACACCTCTGTGGGATAGTCAGAATACTCGTCCACACCAATTATATACTCTCCTAGCCCAAGCGCACAGAGCATTTCGGTGTTAGAGGGCGTGAGCGATATAATTTTTTCGGGCTGTTCTTTGGGAAAAGATACTTCGTTGCCAACGAAATCCATAATCGGTTCCGTCGGAGTTTCTGTTGCCGCACATCCCGCAAACACGAGTGCTGAAACAATCAAAAAAATGGTAAGTGTAATAAATCTTCTGTTCATATATAATCTCCTCAATTTCGTGAAGGGAATCGAACCCTCCATCTCATTAACACAAAATTTTGGAATTGTGTTTAAATTTTTCTTTAAAATTATACCGTAATTCGTATGTATTGTCCATTTAAGAACACAAGAAAAAAATATTATTAGAATTTTATTGCGATATCGCACAAATCGTAATCCGCTCATCATTTCTGCAAAAACAGAGGTCTTGAACTAAAAAGCGTAGTATAAGTCTTTATGCTTATTAACCTGTCGGATATAGTGCAGTATAAGGCAATAAAAAAAGAGCAGTTTTTCACCACTCCTTTTAGTTAATCAGCTCATTGCCTTTATTCGTCCGAAAGCTTTACCGCAGTTCCGTAAGCCATCACCTCAGCCGCACCCTGCATGACAGCCGCAGATGCGTATCTTACGTTTATTACGGCATCGGCACCCATACTCTCGGCGTCATCCACCATACGCTTTGTGGCCTTGGCTCTGGCTTCGTTCATCATCTCAGAGTAATGTGTAAGCTCTCCTCCAACCAATGTCTTAAATCCGCTCATAATGTCTTTACCCAAGTTCTTTGATTGGATGATTGAGCCTCTGGCCATACCAAGTATCTCTATCTTCTTACCCGGAATATAATCAATATTGACTATAATCATTTTTTTCGTCCTCCTTAATTTCGTTTAAACGCTTTTTAAGCGTAACAATCAGCGCAACAGCAACCACAGTTCCCACCACTGCAAACGCAATGCCAACGGCCGTCATAAGCGGCCCCATACCCAGTAATGCTATAAACACCGCGCCTGCATAAATTGCCACAAGCACAATTATCACAATAACTATAAATATTGGCGCAATTTTTTGTTTCATATTATTCCTCCGAAAATATCTCTATCTTAAAATTATACCACCAATTATAACAATAACAATAACACCCAGCAAAATCCAACCCAAAGGTCTGCCAAAGTTAAAGGTAAAACCTATCCCAAATCGTTTTTCCACAAAAAGAGAAGGATCTTCTTTATTAAAATAGAACATTCCCATCTTCCAATGCCTGTCGTCATCGCGATTGATTGTTTTTTCCTGGCCGCCTTCTGATTTTGTTTTTATTCTGGAGCCGGATTGCCCAGTAATTACAGCTAGTATTATTGCCACAATCAGAACTAGTCCAGCAGAAACCAAGGAAGCGATAACTGATATTTCTTCAATCAATCCAAGCATTTCAAGCTGAACAAAAAGAAACAGGGCCACAATGGCAAGCCCGCTAAAAACAGAAAAGGCTGACCAATAAAATCGGTGTTTTATATTTTGCTCAACGGTTTTTTTAACCGAATTAACCGACAGCTCCGGCCGAGTTTTTTTTATGGAATAATAAACCAAAGCGAAGGCTGCTGTCACCATCAGCTGTGTAAGCGGCATATAAAATACCAACTTGAATGATTTTTCTGCGTAGGTAATAACTCCGTTTATACCCGTATGAATAGGCACTTGAGCCGCCATGTTAGGATAATAATATAACCCCAATCCAATGGTTAAAAATATTATTGCCCCATACAGCAAAAACCAAAGTTTTGAAACAGCAATTTTGCTTGTGAAAAATTTGGTATCTGTAATTACCGCAGGCTCGGCTTGAGTTTCCCACTCCAGCTCTTTTTTTAGTTTTTTAGCTATTTTATTCATAATAATATAAATAACGCTTGAAACTAAGAGCAATGCAACCAATGACACGATCATAGCCGTGGGCTGAGATTTCTCGCCGATAATAGTATTCGCAAAAAAAGCGGACAATGAAAATATTGAGCCTATTATCAGTATTAAAACAGAATATTTAATCCGCATTTTTTTCGCTGTCGTATTTTCATAAAAGTCATATGGAGCACTTACTCCAAAAAAATTGTCGCGCCTCACCACGTATGGCATTATTGCCAGAATAGCAACAATTGGTATAAACGAAAATAAATAACTTATAATCATTAGTCTTTTTTCCCTTCAAGTTCAGCATATGTTTCTTCGCACATTTTAAGAAAAATTTTTTTATCAACCGATCGGACTTTGGCTTCAGCACTTATAACCTGCAAATTCTCTTTGATTATACTTATATCTTCTTCACCCGCGCTATACTTGTCCGAAGAATTAACAATGGCCCCTTTGCCTTTATGCACAGTAAGAAAGCCTTCTGTGGCAAGTTGATTATAGGCCTTGCTTATCGTATGCATATTGATTGAAAGACTTGAAGCCAACTGCCGAACCGACGGAAGAATTTCGCCCTCCTCAAGTTCGCCTATTGCCAGTGCGTATATTATTTTTTCTTTCAATTGCTGGTAAAGCGGTTTTTCGCTTTCCAACATTAGTTTAATTATCATAACGTATCCTTTATACTGTTATATGCATTATATAACAGTTATATCAGATTATCAATCCTCAATTTTATTTATTTTATTCAGCATAAATATATGAATATCTTATTAAAATTCATAAATTTATTAATTATTTTAATATTTCCCCTTGATTTTATTAATATATTTGATATAATGCTGTTGTAAGATTGAAAAAGGAGGAAAGAACATGGCGAAAAAACATCCAATTCCCGATGCGTGCCCGGTGTGCGGCGGCGAATATATCGTGTCCCAGCTTAGATGTGCCTCATGCAGTACAAAACTTGAAGGTAATTTTTCATCAGGTGCTTTTTCTAATTTAAATGATAAGCAAATGAATTTTATAACGGTTTTTCTAAAAAACCGCGGGAACATACAAAATACCGGAAAAGATTTGGGCATATCATATCCCACTGTAAAAAGCCGTCTCGACGAAGCTCTTAAAACAATGGGGTTTTATGTTGAAAGCGAAAAAGACATGCTTGAAAAAGTTAAAACTGGGGAAATCTCAATCGAAGAGGCCGCACAACTAATTGCGGCAATGAAAAAGTGAGGTAATAATATGAATAAAGAAATAAGCGATATATTAAAAGCTTACAAAGAAGGCGACATCACAGAAGAAGAGTGCCGTACTCAGCTTAAAGAGTTGGGAATAGACATGGGCGAAGCAGAACCCGAATCAAAAGGTGAACGCTCTTACGGAGATGGAGGCAACAACGATTTTTGGACCTCTCTCGGGGCGACATTTTCAAAGCTCGGCGATGGGCTTGAAGAAGCCTTCAGCGGAGCAAGGGACGCCTGGAATGAAAACCATGTTATAGAAGGCGACGTGGAAGGCGACTATGAGGGAGATTTAACCGCACGGGTAAACGGCGATATAAAAGGCTCGCTACACGGAAACCTTTTCGGCTCAGTGCAGGGAGATATCAAGGGAGATGTAAAAGGCAATATTATGGGCGTAGTCAAAGGCGACGTGGAAGGCGACATAAAAGGATCTGTCATGGGCAAAGTCGGCGGAGATATTAAGGGTGATGTCCAGTCAGTAATGGGCGTAGTAAACGGTGATGTGCACGGTGACGTTCAAGGGTCTGTCATGGGCGTTATAAAGGGCGATGTTCATGGAACGGTACACGGCTCCATACTCGGCAAAGTGCAAGGAAGGATACTGGGAAATAAATGATTATTAACACAGGAGACATCCGCTTGGAACACACATTCACACTATCGCGAAATGCGATGATAAATGCAAAAAGCGAAGCCTCTGACTTTAATTTGCGGAGGGCAAAAATTATGTTTTTCAAATCAAAAACTTACCATAAACATGAAATAAAAATTAGCACGTCAATATACGAAAGCTGTTGCTGCTACTTTTGTGAAATGCGCAGAAAACTTATTTAAATTTAATTTTAGATAACTATAAGAAAGGATTATTAAATGGCTAACACAATGGTATATTCACCAAAATCAAGAATGGTTACTTTACTGCTCGCTATTTTCCTCGGAGAATTCGGAATACACAGATTTTATGTGGGTAAAGTCGGTACGGGAATATTATATTTATGCACAGGCGGGCTGTTCGGCATAGGGTGGATAATAGATATAATTATGATATCCGTCGGCTCATTCACCGATAAAAGCCGCTCGTTTCTTAAAATATGGTGATATAACATAGACTCGGTTTTTAAAACCAAGTCTATTCATCTCAAACTCTTCTTATACAAAGCTGGTTTGTTCACCGGCTTTCTTTTTATAAGGATACTCGAATTTCTTCATCTCAAATACAAGACCCAGCTTTTCGCATTTGCTTTTTGCAAATTCATAAAGATCATTATGATTTTGCGCGCTGCAGCCGTAGCTTTCTCCATAGCTTTGCTCGTAAAGTGCCCGCATCCCAGGAAAAAATTTATCCAAAGCATTATAGTAATACACCCGCTGGCGGTCTCTTAGCGTCATTCCCAAATACCCAATATTAAATGACCCTCCGGCGTCATGGGTTGAATTAATTACTTTTTCGATACCGTCTTTGTTATCTTCGATAAAAGGCAATATAGGCGTCATGAGCGTTCCCGTTTTGATTCCCGCTTTTGACAGCACTTCCATTGCTTTAAGTCTTTGCGATGGAAGCGGGGCGAATGGTTCCACTTTTTTCGCCAGTTCATCATTTGCCGTGGTCAGAGTAAAGGCGACGCATAAATAACTGCGTTTCGAAATCTCCTTGAGCAAATCGATGTCCCTTTTACACATATCGCTTTTCGTTGTCAGATGCACCGGCCATGAAAATTCACAAAGCACTTCAAGACACTCTTTAGTGATTTTCATTTTTCTTTCGGCGAAAGTCCATGGATCGCTCATCGCGCCGAAGCCCATTATCCCTCTGCTTTTCTTTTTAGCAAGCTCAAGCCGCAAAAGTTCGGGTAAATTTGTTTTCGCCTCAACTGTATTATCAAAATCCTCCACACCGTAGCACTGACTGCGCGAGTCGCAATATATGCATCGGTGCTCGCAGCCGCGATAGGGATTGATTGTATACTTGCACCCAAACCACGCATCGGGGTCTCCCGTCTGGATGAACGCTGTCTTTGCTGTGATAGGTTTAATCATGTGTTAATTCTACATTGTTTTGTTATTTTCAACAATTACATAAAAAAAGTGAACGGAAAAATCAAGCGTAACAATACAGATAATAGCAAACACGCTTGATTAGATACCGCAAGAGAAGTAAAATAATGGTATGGAGTTATTTAATCATCAGATTATAATCGCTAAAATAATTCTATATTATTTTAAATCCCAATGCTTACAGCAGAAAGAAGGATAAAATGAAAAATACAATGACGCTGGTACTGCTCCGCCACGGAGAGAGCATTTGGAACAAGATGAATCTTTTTACCGGATGGACGGATGTGGGTTTGTCTGAAACCGGAGTAAAAGAAGCGTCTGAAGCGGGCGAACTTTTGCTGGAAAACGGCTTTGATTTCGATATATGCTTTACATCATATTTAAAACGCGCAATCCATACGCTTAATCTGGCTCTGGACGCCATGGACAGACAGTGGCTTCCCGTAATAAAAAGCTGGAAGCTTAACGAGCGCCATTACGGAGCTTTGCAAGGTTTGAACAAAAGCGAGACAGCCGCTCAGTATGGAGAAGAACAAGTGCATATATGGCGGCGCAGTTTCGATGTTCGCCCTCCCCTTCTGAAAGCAGGCGACGAACGCGACCCGCGCAATCAAGCGCCCTATCGCGACGTTCCTGCAGAGCATCTTACTTTAGGGGAGTGTCTAAAAGACACCATTGCCCGAACTATGCCCTATTTTAACGAAATTATTGCGCCTCAGATAAAAGAAGGCAAGCGGGTTCTTATCTCCGCGCACGGCAATTCACTCAGAGCTCTTGTCAAAGAATTTGACAAACTTTCCGACGAAGAAATCGCCGGGGTCAACATCCCGACGGGCATTCCTCTTGTTTATGAATTCGCTCCCGATTTTAGTGTTATTGAAAAAAAATACTTGGGAGACGCCGAATCTGTTGCCGCAAAAATGAATAAGGTGGCTGAGCAAGGGAAGGCGAATAACTGATAATATATTTTGCCGTAATTATTCGCGCAGCATTTTGCTGTCGCACTACGCGTTTTGTTCCAAAACGCATGGGTTCGAACCCCGGACACCCTGATTAAGAGTCAGAATTACACCTTATCAGACCATGCTGTATAGTATGTCTTTTATACGACTTTTCCTGCTTATAAGTGGGTTTCCTAAGATTAAGATTATCATTTTATATACATCTCGCATCAAGCTACTTTGTTCTCTTGTGTTGCATTTTTGTTGCATGAAGCGCACCACTCTTCCATATGAAAATACCGAGAAAGTTCCAAATCAATATTGCGCATCATTGTACACTTCTAGATAATAATACCTTGTGGTATCATAAACAATAGAAGTCGTTGTATAAGTGTTTTATCAATCAGTTAGAAATCTTCTTAATAAAATACAGTTTTAAATATAGTTAGTGAAATCGTTACTAATAATCGATTCAACTTTAATAACTAATTTAATATATTATAAACTGCTTCATCAATTCTTATATTTTCATTACTCGCTGTCTTTTCTAAGACTATAGTCAACATTTCTTTATAATCCTTATAGTTTGCTATTCTAAAAATAATATTTTTGTATCTTGTGCAAATGTTTAATTCTTGAGTCAGTTTCATTTTACCATAGCATCTAATAACTCTGATATCTTTCCAGATAATTGTCGTCTCATCTGATAGTAAGCCTTTTGGTTTATGTAGTACAAATAAATTGTCATTTATTTGTATCCTGTTCATCTTTTGTTCTTTTATCGCAACAAATATTACAATAAAAGAAAAACAAATTGCTAGAACCGTATACGCTCTAGCAAACTCAACGCTAGTTTTTCCTCCATTCCAGGAATTAATCAACGCTATAAACATCGATAGGATGATAGTAAGACACAAGATTAATCTTGGAAATATTTTTTGTTTATATATTTTCAATTTGATTCCTTCTTTCTTTAATTTATATCCAAATCATCATATCTTCTATTTTGCCAGTCATTAATATTTACTGCACCTAAATACATAGTAGCTATCCCTCCACCAATTCCAGCAGCTGCACTTATTCCTGCTGTAAAATGTGCAGCTGCACCACCTGCTGCAATCTCAGCAGCTCCAATTATTCCCCAACATAAGTTTCCAAGTGCCGCCCCTATCTGAATACCAGTTTTCTGCCACCTTTGCCTTTTAGTATTTCCACTGTCTTTCGTCCACGTATTACCCAAATCTAACAAAAGTCCTCCGCCTGCCATCGAATAGCCAGCAATCGAGTTACTACTTCCAATAACTCCACCGGAAAAATTATATATTATACTACCCAAATCTCCAAATGTAGGTATATAATATCCGTCCCAATAAGGTTCTGTGCTATTAAGCGATTCCAAATATTCTGCAGATGGGTATTGACCTATAGGATAGCTTGGTATGTCTTGATCAAAACAAATGAAACCATCCCCCTCATATAGCCCACTATTCGAGGCACCACCGCCCGCTCCACTAGAACCTGACCCACTTCCCGAACCCGTACTTGTACCTGATCCCGTACTTGTACCTTTTCCCGAATCCTTTTTCTTCCCCCACTCCGGGTAATCAAAATCATCATAGTAGAGCGCCCAGTAATAGGCCTCTTCTGAATTTATTAGCGCAACATGCCCCGTCGGATCAGTATAATTTACCGGGTTATTACCCGTGTATGTATACAGATTCTGAGTCCACGGCTCGTACGCGCTGCCCTTATAGCTGTCCTGGCTTATGAAGCGACCTTGCACTGGTCGTAAATTCGATGAATTTATTGCTCGTGTATGCAACCTATATTGCTATTATAATACCAAAAAGCTCTTTGATTTCAAAGAGTTTCCGCTTAATCTATTATATTACATAAAATTTGCATCGTGCAGTTGTTTTTACAAAAATACAGCTTATCGGCATTCATGTAGTAAAGTCCGGGGTTATTATCTGCAATTGCTCCTGTGAACTCTACTTCGTTAAGCAGGCTTCCTGATTTGGTTGTATTTCCGAACGCGTCGTACTGGTAGTCATTCCGGAGCGTACCCGAGCTGTCCACTATAGCTGTTGTGGAGTTTTCTAATTATTTATTTCAATTTCCGTAATAATCTCATCTCGCATCAAGCTACTTTGTTTTCTTGTGTTGCATTTTTGTTGCATGAAGCACTGCCTTCATATTCTCTTGCCAATGCTAATGATATATTGGTATTGAAGACAGGAATCAACCCTCCGACCCCTCGGTCCAAAGCCGAACACATCCATTCTCACACCTTACATCTATCTACTCAAACCCACCAAATACCTAGCATTACCCCTTCTCATGTAATATGCTTTTTATCTGTTCTGTTATAAGTTGTTGCATTTTTGTTGCATGAAGTGTACCACTTAACCACACAAAGATAACGAGAAATTTCTAAATCAATATTGTGCATATGTACTTCCCAAAATAATAATACCTTATGGTAACATAAACAATAGTAACCGTTACATAATTGTTTTATCAATTAGCTAAAAAGTACATTAAAAAAGAAACCGACTAAATTGCCGATTTCTTTATTACCAAACTCATCATATGTTTACTGCCTTGCTTATATTCCGTTTGTATCCAATATTACTGTAGTTGAATTTCTAACATCATTAGTTCAGAGGATTCTACCCTCTTCCCCACCGGGTGCCACTATATCGTTTTTTGTTATGCGCTATTAATATCCTTCATTCCCATTCGCGTCTCCCCTCCCGGAGTCAGTATGTTCTCCGATTTGCATAATGAATATAGATTTTTAAACTAGATTCTATATGATTATACATTCAACAACTTATCAATCAAAAACCAAATCAAAATCATATATATCTTCCAAATATCCGTGTGTCTTTTCATGGATTCTCATGAATCTAATAATCACTTCATTCCCCTTCCCCTTCTTTACCCATGCTGAGTACCAGATTACAAGCACATTGTTGTCATCCAAAAGGCTTATTGAGTAGGAACCTTCGGCGCCAGTTTCAATTAATTCTGTTGACGGGTCTATATCTATGACGTCGTTATATGTACTTATACCGGGCTGCAAAGAACTGAAATCATTAATATTCTTAATACTATAAATGTAATCCGTACCACCTACACCATAATAATCAGAATATTCTTTTTTACCGCCTTCTATATACTCCCTAAACTCACTCCAAAATACAAAATAATTTCCGCCTTCTTTTACTTTATATACAGTATAATAGCCGTTATCTCTTTCTCTGGTACATTCTATTGGAAATTTTTCATTTACAGTATCGGGAGTTATTATACCTTTACTATAATAAGGAATATAATAAAATCCGCCGTCTGAAAATTCGTCCATTCCAAAAAAATCGACCAATTCGCTTAAAGGATATTCATGTGTAATTAATTTATCCACATCCTCTTCATTATTAATCGTATATTTTTCCGGAAACGGCAACTTGTTTTCATTTTTCACGCTGTTGCTTGCTTCAGGACTTACCTCAGGACTTGGAGTATAACTCACTTCTGCGCTCTCTTTATCGCTTTTTCCCGGGGGTTCACTTGTATCAGTATACACTTCATGACTTGTCTCAGGAGTAACCGGTATATTTACTTCATCCATACTACATCCTGCTAAAATATAAATTAATAAACTTAATAATACTATGATTTATATTCGTTTATCAAACTCTTAAATTCATATTAAATATCATAACCATTCCTTTTTTAATGCTTCAATATCTCTAACTAAACCAGATTCATAATAAAGATTTAATATATTATAGTTTTCAGGCCAAATAATATCTTCAAGCACATATCCCTCTAATGAGGATATGTATCCGTTTTCTATAAAAAGAATAAATCCGATTTTTAAATCATTTTCATTATATCCACCATAAACATCTCCAAAATTAAACTTATCAATATTTAATTTCAGTTTTTGGTCATCAATAATAAAATCAGTAAAGAATCCTACTCCTGTAAATTCTCTTGACTCAATTCTAGCAGCTTCATATTGCCTCCTCAGTATTTGCAATACTTCACTTTCTCCCTTTAATAGAGCATTCATTACTTTGTTTTCAAATTCAATATGATTCATATATACTCCTTAAATTATGGTATAAACGCAGTTGCAATTCTAGCTACTCCATCTATCACTTTACCCTTAACAGTGATTTCAAATCCACCAACATTTATTACCTCTTTGTATAATCCTGAAATACCATTTGCATCAACGTGGTTTTGGATTGCATTTTGCAAAGCATTATAAGCACTAGATTGATCATTACCATAGGATGATAGAAACCCATTAAGATTGTGTTTAGTTCTACCAAAAATATGATTCAAATCGTTTGCATTACATGCGGTATTTGCTACTGAATTTATTGTAGTAGTTGCAGTATTACTAGATAGGGACGAAGCAATCATTGTACCTAATTTATACATACCAACTACAGTTAATGCAAATGAAATACTATTTAACCAATGATCCAACGAGCCAGGGTTCTCATTAAACAATGCTCTATCCGCAGTCTCCCAAAAGCCCCATGTCCAGTTATTCATTACATTATAAAAGCTTGGATCTTCAATCTGTGCCTCTACTCTATCTAATTGTCCTCCTGTTACTGCATTTACAATTTCTCCTGCAACTGTTCTGTCATCATCCGAACCCGAGCTTGTACCTGAACCCGTACTTGTATCTGTTCCCGAATCCTTTTTCTTCCCCCACTCCGGGTAATCAAAATCATCATAGTAGAGCGCCCAGTAATAGTCCTCTTCTGAATTTATTAGCGCAACATGCCCCGTAGGATCAGTGTAATTTACCGGGCTGGTCATAAAAACTTCGTTTTTACTGCTCGCCTTTGCAACCTAGATTATTACCCGTGTATGTATACAGATTCTGAGTCCATGCACTGTTCGTAAATTCGATGAATTTACTGCTCGTGTATGCAGCCTATATTACTATTATAATACCAATAACCTCTTTGAATCCAAAGAGGTTCCGCTTAATCTATTATATTACATATGACTTGCGTCGTGCAATCAGTTTAATCAAAATCAAAACCAATCGGCGTTCATGTAGTAAAGACCTGTGTTGCTATCTGATATCGCTTATAAAAATGATATAAGTATTAAAAGAATTATTTTAGGCTGAACTCACCAAACCCCTTACAGCGTTTTGCTTCCGCAATTCACTTTTCGTGTTACTTGCCACAAAAAAAGGAAGCATGAATGCTTCTAATATGAGTTTGATTTATAATTACTTCGCCGCTTTCATAGTTTCTTTCGAAACTATTGTCGCGCTACGCGTTTTTTAACAAAAAAACGCTCGGGCTGCGAAATACTTCGTATTTCTTGCCACAAAAAAAAGAAGCATTAATGCTTCCTTTTTTTGTGGTAGCGGCGAGAGGATTTGAACCTCCGACCCTCCGGGTATGAACCGAATGCTCTAGCCAACTGAGCTACACCGCCATATTTAATTTTTATATCTTACAGTTGTCTTCCTCTGTTCGAATTTGGTCGCCTATCTCCGTTCCCGTCGATATTCTCCCTTTCTCACAGAAACTCGAACTTCTTTCTTCGTCCCCTGGACGCAGTCGTTCTCGTTTCCAACTGAGCTACACCGCCATATAAAAAGTATTTCCGAAGGAAATGCTTAATTAGTCTTCTTTTTGTATTGAATTTTATTAAATCCTAGTTCAATACCAGTTCTTCGGCACCTCACTAAGATTTTTACACCTTGTCTGCTAAGCATAATTTTAATGGTTGCGGGGAGAGGATTTGAACCTCTGACCTTTGGGTTATGAGCCCAACGAGCTACCGGACTGCTCCACCCCGCGATATAAATTATGCCTTAAGGCGAAGCTTATTGTATAATAACAATGGTCAAAAGTCAAGGTAAGTATTAAGCATTTTCAAAACTTATATATATTGTCCCGGCCAGCATATAAATCTAGAGGAAATTAAGTTGAAATCAAACCTCAAAATCAACAGCGCATCTATCCGTTCTTATCCTTTTGCAAAAGTCTGAAACAATTTTATGCTTTGGATGTTCCTTATATCTATTGAGAGCTTCAATAGATTTTACATCCAGCACAAGAGCCATGTCCCATTCGGATGCATTCACATCATTTCCTACCGACAAACTAATTATGTCATCTATCTCGCTTGAAAGCGCGACAAGCATTTCTTTGAACATATCCATGTTCTCTGTCTTGTTTTGCTTTTTGAACTTCCACAGCACAACGTGTCTAATCATTTTCTGTCTCCTCGGCAATTTCTTTATCTAACCCTTCGTTAAGAAAAAGTTTGGCTTTCAAATAGCCTTCAAGATTTCCCGAGTCTGAAACTCTTATCTCTCTCAGCGAAAAAAGATCCATAAACGTCAGAAGAATCACAACCCCACCTACTATTATATCCGCTCGCTGAGGTTCAAGACCAATAATTGTTTTTCTAGCCGCCAATGGCATTGTAATAAGAGTTTTATACCACTTTTCGGCAGTTCGCAGAGTGAGCCTCTTCCCTTGAATCTTCATTGGGTCATACTTGGCCATTTTAAGCTCCATCGCCGCGAGAGTTGTTATTGTTCCGCCTATTCCCACAAACTCGACATCGGAGCTTTGAAGCAATACGTTCGCGGCTTCCTTGGCCATAATGTTTATGGCCCACTGCCGCATCGCCTCAAGGGTAAGCTCATCGGCAATGTCTCCCAAAGGATACAAATCAAGCGCCGTCACAGCCCCAAGATTCATTGAACAGCGGTGAATCTTTTCTCCGTCACCCACAGCTATTTCAGTTGAGCCGCCGCCGATATCCAGAATGCCTCGCACACCCATGCCGCCAACACCAATAAACCCCATCTGAGCTTCGCTTTTTTTAGAAAGGACATCCACGTCAAGCAAAACCTTCTCTTTTATAAGCCCTATGAAGCGCTCGGAGTTTTCAGCGTTTCTCACCGCGGCCGTCGCAAAACACCAAACATTTTTCGCTCCCATTTCAATTGCTTTTATATTAAAATTATAAACGGCATTCATGGTTCTTGCCATAGCTGCTTCCGAAAGGCTTCCCGAAACAGCCAATCCTTGTGAAAGCCTGACTGTGTTTATAGCCTTATAAATGGGCGCAACATTTCCATCCGAGCAGTCGGCCACAAGTAGCCTTACGGAGTTTGAACCTATATCAATAACCGCTTGTCTGTTGCTTTCCATTTTTTAAATACCCCTAAAGATCATTTCTAATTGCATATTATATAGAATTTATATGAAAAAAGTCAATGTAATCCCTTCGGACAAAGCGTTTCCACATTTTATTATAATAATTATACACCATTATTGCATGTTGGCAGATAATAAAATATAATTATAAAAAATCAACTATCTTATACATAATAAATAATTTTATAAGGAAAAACCATGAAATCAGCAGTCACATATCCTATAGGTTTTAAAGCGGGAACGGCCGCAAGCGGACTAAAAAAGAACGGGAACTTGGACATTTGCATAGTTTCAAGCGATAAAGTCGCTTCTTGCGCAGGCGTTTTCACAAAAAACATCGTAAAAGGGCACAGCCTTGAAGTAAGCAGAGAACATGTTAAGGGCGGATACGCGAAATGCATATTTGTCAATGCGGGCAACGCAAACGCTTGCGTCGGGCACGAAGGCATTAATGACGCAAAAGATATTTGCGGTCTAATAGCAAAGCAAATAGGCTGCGCACAAAATGAAGTGCTGCCAAATTCCACAGGTGTAATCGGAGTCCGCCTTCCTATGGACAAGGTTAAAGCGGGAATTGAAACCGCGATAAGCACTATGAGTGACTTAAACGGCGACGACGCCGCTTCCGCTATCATGACTACAGATACCCATCCTAAAGCCGTTCACAAAGAAATTGATTTAGGCGGCCAAAAGGTTCGCATCGGAGCCATAGCAAAAGGCTCTGGCATGATACACCCCAACATGGCGACCATGATAAGCCTTATAACTACCGACGCTGAAATTGAGCCGGACTTAATTGCGTCAATGCTTAAAAAATGCGCTGATTTAACATACAACAGAGTAAGCGTGGATGGCGACACCAGCGTATGCGACACTGTTTTAATGCTGGCAAACGGCATGTCGGGTGTCAAGGTGGATTCCTTAACCGGAGAGTTTTTCAAAGCTTTGCTTGATATTTGCACCACTCTCGCAAAGATGCTGGCCGCAGACGGCGAAGGCGCGACAAAGCTTATGACCATAAACGTAATGTCCGCTCCGGATGAAAACTCAGCAAAACTTATTGCGAACGCCATAGCGAAATCGCCGCTTTGCAAAACTGCCGCTTTCGGACAAGATGCAAACTGGGGAAGAATACTTACCGCCGCCGGATACTCCGGAGCAGAGTTTGACCCACAATTATGTGAGCTTTACATAGGCGATTTACTGATGTACAGCCACGGAACCGGAATTGTTTTTGACGAAGCAGCCGCCGCAAAAATACTCGCCGCAGATGAAGTGGAATATAATTTCATCATGAATCAGGGTGGTGGCGAATATAATGTGTGGTCTTGCGATTTTTCATATGATTACATAAAAATAAACGGAAGCTACAGAACTTAAAATTTTTTTGGTTAATTTCAGATAAACAAAAAGCCTATGAGCAATCAACTTCTCATAGGCTTTAATATTATCTTTAAACTTAGTTAAACATTTCCTCGAGTTTGGAAAATTTCTCATGTGTAATGAGAGCATCTCTTTCCGTACCTTCGAATTTGACTATATAAGTCCATCTTCCGTAAGGATAGACCTTTGTTATTTTCCTCAAGTTAATAATATAGGATTTATGGGATCTGAAAAACATCCCGGGATCCAAGCGCTTTTCAAGCTCTCCCAATGGCTCTGATGTGGTTATCCTGTCACTTAGTGTATATATAACAGTTGAGCCTTCCTCACGCTGAGCCAAAACAATATCTCTGGTGTTTACAAAAGATATTCCCTCCCTGTGGCGAACAATCAATTTGCCAAGGTTTTTAATGGCGTTAAGACCCATGCCGGGAACCTGCAGAGTTTGAGCACGCTCTTTTATCCTCATTAAAGTGCTTACAGCCCGTTCCACATCAAAGGGTTTTATAAGATAATCAAACGCATATACCTTGAAAGCGTCCGCCATATAGTTTTCATGGGCTGTCGCAAAAATAATGGGCGTTTCAGGATCAATATCATTTATTGCTTTAGCGCATTCAATGCCGTCCATCTCAGGCATTTCAACATCCAAGAAAACAACATCGTGCTTGCCTTTTTCAAAAAGCATCAGCGCTTGTTTTCCATCGTTGGCAATATCTGTGACTTTAAACCCCGGGGTCTTGTCCACTATTTTGTTTAAGATGATGCGCATACCCTCGTCATCATCTGCTATCAACACTCTAAAATCGCTCATTACAACGCCCTTCTGCCGCCTCTTTTGTTAAGTATCTCTGACATAATTATTCCATTAACAACGCTTACCCTATTAATTTTCAAGGATCTGAATTCACCTCTTGAGAGGGCTTGTTTTTTTGGCTTCGTTGATTTTTTGTCTGCTCTTGATACTTTTGAAACCTCATCCAAATCAAATTTGTCCTCATATTCCGTTATCGGCGAGCCTTCAAGGGAATATCTATCCAGTGCGTCGCCCTCATTGTAGCTTATTCCAATATGAGCTTTATGCGCATGGCGCTGCATTTCTGTCGGCACACCTTCAAGTGTCTGCCTGTTTAGCTTTTCACCTTCATTATATGGCTTATTTAGATGAGCATCATGAGAATGGGGCTGCATTTCTGTCGGCCTGTTTTCCAGGGAGTTAAGATTCGTAATGTTTCCTTCGCCCATTTTCTGTGGCTCCGGCTGTGGTTTCGGGGTTGGCGAAACGCTTTGGTTTTTTACACCAACCATAGCATTTCTTTGCTCTTCAATCTGCTGGCGTATAATTTCTTGAAGAGACAGGCTCTTTTTTGGCGAACTTCCAGCCGAAGAGCTCGCATTTGAAGATTTATTTTGAGTTTGTTTCGCTTTATTTATAATGCTGAATATTATGCTTATTATAACAAAAAGCGGAATCAACCTTGATATAATTTCCATATTGTCACTCCTACTGTCAGGATTGCGGATTCCCGTTCTTATTCCGGGAATCCGCACAAACAATGATTATTTATCTTTATTGTTCTTTTCTTCTATTGCTCCTGCTTTTTCACCGCCGGTCATGCCGGAAATAGCATTCCTCATCTCGGTGTCGCTCATAACATTTTTCATGTTATAGTAATCCATTATTCCAATATTTCCTTCTCGGAAAGCGAATGCCATAGCTTTGGGGATTTCGGCCTCAGCTTCCACAACGCGTGCGCGCATCTCTTGCTCCAGAGCCACCATTTCCTGCTCCTTGGCAACAGCCATAGCGCGGCGTTCCTCGGCTTTTGCACGCGCTATGCGCAAGTCCGCCTGTGCTTGGTCGGTTTGCAGCTGAGCGCCGATGTTACGTCCAACATCAACGTCGGCAATATCGATTGAAAGAATTTCATAAGCTGTGCCCGCATCCAATCCTTTGCTTAGCACAGTGTGTGAAATGGTATCAGGGTTTTCAAGTACAGCTTTATGGCTTACCGCCGAACCAACAGTGGTAACGATACCTTCGCCAACACGGGCGATTATTGTCTCTTCACCGGCTCCGCCGACTAGCCTATCGATGTTTGCGCGGACTGTAACTCTGGCTTTCGCGCGCAGCTCGATGCCGTCTTTTGCGATAGCGGCCACTATCGGAGTTTCAATAACCTTGGGATGTACGCTCATCTGAACTGCAGTCAAAATATCTCGGCCGGCAAGGTCTATAGCACAGGCCCTCTCAAAAGTAAGCGCTATGCCTGCACGCTGTGCAGCGATGGATGCTTCTATTACTCTGTCCACGTTGCCGCCTGCCATATAGTGCGTTTCAAGCTGTGCTACAGAGATATCCAACCCCGCTTTTGTGCTTTTAATCGCAGGAATGATAATACGGGATGGCACAACTTTTCTAAAGCGCATACCAATCAGTTGACCGAGTCCTACTTTAACATTTGATGCTGCTGCTCTTATCCATAAACTGATTGGAATAAACGAAAAGAACAGGGCAAGAAATATTATAATTCCTACTATAATGGCTAAAATAATTACTACTTCCATAACAATCTCCTTTAAATTCGTTATTCATCAAGCGCAATGGGCGCAACGACTATGCGCCGCCCTTCCACGCGAATGACCTTTACTTTTGTTCCTTTTTGAACAAAGGATCCTTCCGTTACAACATCCAACCGGACTCCGCTGAAGTCGCATGTTCCCGCAGGTCTTAGTATCGTAAGTGCCTCACCTTCTTTTCCTACAAAAAACTTCATGTCGTCAACTGAAAGATATTCGCTTTCCGTCTCTTTTTTAATCAGCGGCGAACGGCTCAGCATTCCTTTCGAAGCGCTTCGTAACACAAAAAACAGTGCTACAGACAATATCGCTATAACAATCAGTAGCAATATAAGCCCTTCAGGAACAGAACCTGCAGTTAAAATTATACCAAGTATAATTAAAACAAAGCCAATTACTCCTGGTGCTGTAAGTCCCGGTGTAAACATCTCAACTATTACAAGGGCTATACCTATTATCAAGCACACAACAGCAGGCCAGCTTATACTAAAACCTAAGATATTCATTAAAATTTCATTTCCGGCATCCATAATTTCACCTCATTTACCTTTGATTGTATACGAATTATATTAATGCTAAAAGGTATCAAACGCTATTCATTTGCTACAAAGAAAGCTCTACATGTACCTAAATGTCGTTTTCTGGCTCTGATTTATCAGAAGCTACTATATATCCAAAGAATCTGGTTCTACCGTCTGAGCTTTCCAGTTCCATAGTACCATTGTTTTCTTCAAGTGTTTGATTCACGATATAAAGACCCATTCCCGTTCCATCTTCGCCTTTAGTAGTATATCCTGGTTCAAATATTTTCTTTTTCATTTCATCAGATATTTCATTCCCGTCGTTTTCAACTGAAAAATAGAGAGCGTTGTCATCTTCCCTCAGTGTCAAATGAACTTCTCCATATGTTTTTTTTGCTTCATATATTGCATTATCGATTAGGTTGGAAAGTATACGACAAAGCTCCCAATCCTCAATAGGTATATCTTTAAGCTTCGCGGAAATATGAAAGTTTAAAATTACTTTGTTTTTAGTAGCGTCGACGGCTTTTGCCGCGAGAAGCGCATTGACTGCGGGGTTTGATGTGCGCAAAAGCTGGCCTATTTGTTTTACATCTCCGAATATTTTTGCAAGATATTTATTGGCTTCGTCATATTCCTTAAGCTGAACAAGCGATGATACCACTTGAAGGTGATTTAAAAAGTCATGCCTTTGCGCACGCAGTTTGTTGTTAAGCTCCGCTTCGCTGTGCAATATCTCAGTCATATTAATCCATTGCTCGTTAAGTGCCTGCCTTGTGGAAAGTATAATCTTCGCATTGCGCATCAAAAGAAAATTTCCCGCAATGACGAGTATGACCAATACAGCCATCATAATGGTCGTGGACACATTCTCGCCGCGCAAGTACAAAAAAGCTACCAAAAGGGCTGCCGCTATCTGAAGATAGCTTGCCACCATCACCCAGTACGCGGCCTTTCTTACATTCAGCTTAATATTCCTTTTTTTAATATTTTGCATCATCTTATTATTATAACACTAATCAGTTCCCGTTAAATGTTTTTTTATTATAAAATCATTATTTTTAGTCAGAATTTGGGTTATTCTATTTATATTTATGCCTGCAAAAAAATACAGGTTGTTTTATTAAAGTAAATTTAATTTTCCAACAAATCCGCCGCTGCCTGCTTTGTGGAATTTAAATCGTAATTATAAAAGCCAAACAACGCTTTTTCTCCCCACATATTATACATCGCGTTAATAAAACAGATTACATAAACCTCGCTTGCGGGAGCGTTTTCCGGGTCACCCATATATCTAAATTCCCCCGAAGGTCCCGGATATTCCTCCGGCGGCAAAATTAGCGCATGGCCTGTTGATGTTTTAACTTTCTCCCCATTAATATACAGTGAAAGTGTTCCCGATGCCTCCGCACCAAGATAGCTGCCGGATAAAAGCCCGGAATAGCGTTTTGGTTTTGGCGTTATATCACAGTTAAATTCGAGCACTATCTCGGCGTCGCTTTCCACCTGCGACCAACCAAGATATGGCGCAAATCCCATTACAAGCGTAGAAAAGTCCGGTTCATTTGATGATGAAACATTTTTAACATCCCCTGTTTTAGTAACGCTTACAGTCTTTGGAGATATCTGCTGCCCACCGACTTCTATGCCCAGCCCAAGCGGCAAAGAACCTGCCCCGCCGTAATGCCCTGCTAGTATTGAAAAAATAGTGCTGTCCTTATATGAAGCAAATATTTTAGTGTAAAATTCGTTTGTGCTTTTTGCAGTTGATATTCGCGACAGTATAATCCGCGCATACGATTTCTGTTCGCTATCAGCACTCGAAAGACCCTCTATGATTTTATCCGCATATGGAATCATGTCCACATCTGAAAACAAAAACTTCCCGTTTGCCGACGCCGCCGAAGTAAGAGCCTGCGCCGCAAGATTCCCTTCATCGCCTCCATTTGCATACGCAGACAAAACAATGGTGGGCAATTGCGCATCCGAACAGCTGGCTAGAATCGAAAAAATCTGCTGTTTGCTTTCCGAACTAAGCGTCAGAGTCATTGAGAGCATTCTGTTATATATTGTTTGATTTGAAGCCGCACCACCTAAGATTGCGCCGATTTCCCCTAGTGCCATTGTACTTGCAGCAAGTTGTATAAACGAATTTGCATCATTGGCAACAATTGAGTGCGCGAAAACCTTCATATTTACGTCATCTATCAAATTATCCGCCAAAATATCAATTTTTGAGCCAACTCCATCAGCGTCTGATATATTGTTAAGAATCGCAATCAAAACTTCCCTATCATATCCGCCTCCGGAAAGTGCCATCTTGGCGCCTGCGGCCGCTGCGTCATCACCGGCTAACGCAATTTGCAAAACCGGATTGACTCCGCACATTTTCACATATTCCTGCAATATTAATGATGTTTTTTCTGCGTCCCCTAATCCGCTTTGAGTTAAAACCAAAGAGATGTTTTCATCTCCCGAGATTTCAAAAAGAAGCGACGAAGCGATATCTTCCCTCGTGTCGGTTGAAATTTCGGACATTATTGCGGATATTGAAGATTGCGGATATTGTTTAAGCATAGCGCTTGCAATCTGCTTTGCCTCGGCTGCGCTTTGCGAATTTTTGAGCGCATCCACAGCCAGCTTGGCGGCCGCGCTTTCCCCCATTGTCGCTAATATTACAAGAGCACGGTTTACCTTGTTTTTATCGCTTGAGTGTACCGCGGGAATTATTAAATCCACAGCCTCTTCCCCGAAATTTGCAAGCACAGTGTCCACAGTTTCTTGATAATATTGGCTGTGTAGCTGACCGGATAGATAGTTTAATGCAACATCTCCCATGGTAAGCAGCGCCGAAGCGGCCATATTAAAAGCGCCTTCGTGAGACGATATTATCAAAAGCTCAATTACCGCCTGCTTGCTTTTTTGTTCAGCGAGAATCGTGCACCACATGTTTCTGCCCGCCTCCGACATTGTATCAAAAAGCTTTATCGCGCCAGCTCTGCCAACATCACCCATCACAAGAAGAGCTTCTGCCGCCTGTTTAGACTTTCTGGACGAGGAATTTGACATTCGATTGATAAGCTCTGGAATAATCATATCTTTGTTAGTGATAAGCCATTCTACAGCTTCATCAGAACGAGAAGTTTTGCTTATTGCGGTTTTGACTTTTGAGTCGATAACACTAGCGGGCCCGCAGCCTGTTAAAATTGAAGTTGCCAAAATAACTGTTATAAAGGCATAAATTGTAATTTTTTTAGCCATGCTACCCCCAACATATGTTAAAAACACTGCTTACATTATATATTTTAATGTAATAATGGTCAAAATATTTTAAAACTTTAAAAAAAGTGCTAAACTGTACAAGGTGATAATAATTCTTTTTAAGGGGTTTTAAAAATGGCTAAAAGAATAGGAATATTAACCAGCGGCGGAGATTGTCCGGGATTAAACGCAGCAATCCGCGGAGTGGCTAAAGCTGTGTACGAAAATATGAAAGATGTGGAAATCATCGGAGTTGAGGACGGCTATCGCGGCCTTATTCAAAATCAGTGGCATAAAATTAAAAAAGAGGAGCTTTCCGGGCTTTTAACACTTGGTGGCACCATTCTGGGAACATCCAGACAACCTTTCAAAAAGATGAGACTGATAGAAGAAGATAACGTTGATAAAGTCTCCGAAATGGTTAAAAACTATAAAAAAATGAAACTTGACTGCCTTGTCACTTTGGGTGGAAACGGCACTCATAAAACAGCCAATCTGTTGTCAAAAGAAGGGTTGAACATCATCGGGCTTCCAAAAACTATAGACAATGATATTTTCGGAACCGATGTCACATTCGGATTTCACACGGCCGTTGACACGGCAACAGACGCAATAGACAAAATACATACCACCGCAAACTCCCATGGAAGAATCATGCTTGTGGAAATCATGGGCAACAAGGCGGGTTGGCTCACATTATACGCAGGAGTCGCAGGCGGAGCGGATGTTATAATAATTCCTGAAATACCTTATGAGATTGACGCTATTTTGGATGCAGTAAAAGCCCGCGATAAAAAAGGCAAAAAGTTTTCAATTATTGCCGTTGCAGAAGGTGCAATGGACAAGAAGGAAGCAAAAATGTCGAAAAAAGACTTAAAAAATTACCGTGAGGAAATCCAATATATCTCCGCATCACACGCAATTGCAAAAGTTCTCCAGGGAAAAACAGACCATAACATCCGAACTGTAATTCCCGGTCACATCGTGAGAGGCGGAAGCCCCTCTCCATACGATAGAATACTTTCCACCAGATTCGGCATACACGCGGCAGAACTTATCGAAAAAAATGATTACGGTAAAACTGTTGCGCTCAAAGGTTCAAAAATAACAGACAATAAGCTCTCGAAAATAGCCGGAAGGACTAAAAATGTCCCAAAAAAGTGTGAAATAGTAAAAGCTGGGAAATCTTTGGGAGTAAGCTTTGGTGAATAATGGATTTTTATTAAAGTAAGTGTAAATTTTGCTTTATTATATTTACATTTATCAAAATATATTTTAGTATAGCGTTTCTAAATGCCTATGATAATAAAAACAAGAAAAAAATCTAAAATGATATTGCTTGCTGTAGCATCTTTGTTGATTTGCTCAGTTTTTTTCGGTTGCTCCCAATCTACTCCGGAACTTAGCCCCATGCCTGCAATAGATATGGCAAAAAGCACAATTGCGGACACTAAGTTAACAAAGGAGCAGCCTAAGGATACCCCCATGCTTCAAAAGCTGTCCCCCATTGAGCTTGCCACTCCTCTTAAAGAACTTGAAAATCAAGGTTCAAATATAGAAAACAACGGTATTGCCGCGAACTCTGAAGGAACAATCTATTTTTTGCAAGATGGGTTAAAAAGCATGTCCACAAATGGCTACCACAGGGAAATCCTAAGCGAACAAGGCGACATGCTCTATTTAAATATTTATGAAGACTATATTTACTACGTTTCATCAAACGATTACAGCGTATACAGAGTGGAAGAAGAAAATTTAGATTCACCCAAACCACTTAATATCTCAGGCGCATATGCGGTGATGATAATACAAGAGCATATCTATTTTCAAAACGCCATCGGCGAAAATGCCGACAATTATGTATACCGAACCGATTTGGACGGATTAAACCCTGAAAACCTAATGATAAAAGCATCCGTTTTCTGCAGTGACGGCCAAAAAATATTTTTCGCAAACCAAGAAGATGAAAACAAGCTTTATTCTCTGGATACGTGTACAGGCGAAATAGAGCAGCTGTCAAACAATCAAGTCAGCCAGCTGAATGTAATAGACGGCAATATATATTATATAAACAAAACCACAAAGTTAATTACAAAGCTTAATACTGAAACATTGGAAAGTACAATTTTATCGCAAGAAAATTGTTCGTATCTAAATAACAACGGGGACATACTTGTTTTTTATTCCAATACAACAAATCTTTTGGGGACAATTAGCATTGAAAGTGGTGAGATAAATTATATTCTCGAATATAATGACGTGAACGGCTTAAATGTGGCTGGGGATTGGATATTTTTCGAATCCTATGAAAACTCTTTTCAAGAGGAAGTTTTTTTCCTTAAAACAGATGGCACTCAATTGTCCAAAGATCTTCCCGACTCATCATTGGCCCGAATAATAGACTATAATGCCGACGAAAATATTGTGTATTGCGATTTTGTAAAATATCTTAACGGTAAAAGCGCTCTTGAAGAATATATTAAAGACAATGGCGTATCCGAAAGAAAAGCGCAAGAAATTTTAGCGGAAACAAATGGAGTTTACATACAAAACAAATATCCACAAATTTCTCAGTATAAATTATCAGATTTAACGGATATCGAATTAAACATAAAAGCCGACTCTTCCTTGGCACCCGAAGGCTACAGTGCCAATGTTGCCCTTTTTGAAGAGATTTATTCCAGGGACATACGCCTTATATTGGATCAATTATATTATATAACCGGTTACGAAGGGCAAATGATAAAAATAGAGCAATTCTATACCCCTTGATTAGCAAATGAACCTTTAAATGGACTTCGTCTAAAATTGTTATATTATCAATATGTACATAGCAAGTAGACTGTAGTTAAAAAGGATTGTGCTTATATGAAAAGAATACCTGAAGAAAAGATTTTCACAAGAAAGCAGCTCCTAAAGAAGGTACGATTTTTCAAATGGATTGTATCTAACTTCGCAAAAGAAGGGCGTATCCAAAAAAACACGAATGGCAAAGAGCTTATTTTGGATACCGAGGAAAGCAAAATTCGTGTGCTTGCATACAATGCCGAAAATCCAAATAAACTTCCCTTGTTCGTAAATATGCACGGAGGCGGATTTATTCTGGGACGCCCAGAGATGGATGACCCTTATCTGATGAATGTTGCAAAGAGTGCGAATGTGAAGATACTGAGCGTTGATTATAGCCTTTCCCCCGAGGAGACTTTTCCAAAGGCATTAAACGAATGCTACGCAGTTGTAAGATATGCAAAAGAGAATGCTGAAAAACTTGTAATAGACCCCGCTAAAATAGCGGTGGGAGGACACAGCGCTGGCGGCAATCTAAGCGCCGCGATAGCTCTTAAAGCTATTGAAAAAAAAGAACTTAATATTACACATGTCTGATATTGGACTATCCGCCGTTGGACATCTATACCGACGCCTATCTTAAACCTCAGCCAAAAGGCTCCATTCTTTCCCAGAAAACATGCAGGGTATATGATGCATGCTACTGCATTGATAAAGAAGAAAGAAAAAATCCGATTATATCTCCTGTTTTCGCCGCAATCGAGCAGTTGAAGGCGTTCCCTCCCACTCTTGTCTTAACAGCTGGCCGAGATTCTTTGTGCAAAGAGGGTGAGGATTTCAGGGATAAATTAATAAAGGCAGGCGTTGAAGTAACTCATAAGCGTTTTGAAAACTCGTTACACGGATTCACTTTGAGCAACAAGCCCGACGCCGTTGAAGGTTGGCAAATGATGATTGACTTCCTTAAAGCGAACCTGTGGTCTAATTGATTAAATTTTAATCAACTAAAATACCCATAAAAATAGCTAGAGCGCAAAAGACGTTTGCTCTAACTATTGATTTTTTATTATAACCGCATAATTCACATTTTTAAAAATTAACTTAGTTTTAATATTTTCCATCTTCCTTGGCTGTCAAAGAGCGTAGCTCCCAAGCTATATAGCTCTTCTGTTTTTTCATCTTCAAAATCCACCAGCAGATATCCCGCTTCATATTTTGCGGCAACATCCAGTATTTCCTGCGTTGAAAGCTCGTCAAAGCTCGTTGTGTTTCTGATATAATATCCGTCTTCGCCCACCGACACAGCTTTTAGCGCGCTAAGACGCTCAGCCCATTCGAGCATCCCGCTGTCGGTAAATGGCATGTTCTTAAACGCCACAACCGAAGAGCGCAGTGAAAAGATTCTGAAATATGATGTCGTGATATCATTTGGGTCGCCCAAAAACAGAGCATCTTCATCCGTTTTCGCATTAAACCGAAGTGCTAAAATCCTTGCGGATTCGTCGATGTCAGAAAGAGTGAAAGCGTTCCTCGGATTTTTAAGCGTTATGCCTTCAAAATTGCCTTTGACATCCACCCAAGGCACAAGTATTATAAGCGCCGCCAAAAGAGCCGCAGCCGCTTTTACAAAAAGAGCCTCTCCCTTTTTGTCAGCCAGCATGTCAGCCATGTAAATCATTGCCAAAAGGGCGATAAAGGCAAGTGAATATAAAACAGTTATAAACACTGCGATATTTGAAGCGAAAATAAATATAGTCAAAACAACCAGCATTATCGCGCAAAGGTGACAAATCACATTAAGCGAAACAATATTTTTGTTTTTAAAATATCTAGCCGCAATCAAATACACACCGGATAACAGAAGCAATATTCCGCTATATGTCTTTATATTGATTTGCGGTAAAGCCGTCATAAATATAATGAGTGCTGCCGCATAATATTCTTTTTTTATCACCAATCCGTGAACGCTGAAAGCCAGTATCGCCGCAATGAAAAATCTATATACAAAAACACTTCTCGCCGGCTGAAGCTTGGCTATGAACGCGATTGGTATTATCTCTACGAAAACAAAATTTATCGCGAGTATTCCCGCCATCAAAAAAGTAGTTATGATTAAAAATGATTTTATCTTTTTATACAGTCCATTGTCTTGGGCGCTGTAGTATAAAACCAGAAAGGCCGCTGCAATATACGCAATATAGTTTACCCACTCGAGTTTCTCCCAAGAAGACGGCACATGGTGATGCGGATGACGCAAATACGCGTGGATTTTCACAAACTGGTCATTGCTTAAAAGTCCGCTTCCGGTAGTTCTTGAAAGATACATCATTAAAAATATCGCAATACAGGCCGCCATCCATATAAGCGGCGCGAATAACAGCTTGTACTTCTTTTCTTTTATCGCCTGAATAATCAAGAATACAAGCATGAACGCAGCGCAGTAACTTCCGGATGTAAAATGCAAAAGAGTCGCTACAGCAAATAAGATATAGGCCGCATACCACTTCTTGTCAAGAGCTTTGACAAATCCCCATATCCCTATACAAAACGCCGCCTGCGCATAGTAAAAGGAAGGATACCATATCGGGTTTCTGCCAATCCTCAGCCCCGAAACGGCATATATGCTAAAAAACATTAAAACGCCGGCAACTATATAATATTTTTCTCCGGCCACGCGTTTAGATATTGCTATTATCCCCCCGGCAAAAACCGCGACTGTAATAATATATAATACAGCAGACAGAGCCTGCCATGATACGCCTAATTTAAGCAGCAGAGCTAAAATGTTATCGGAAATGCTTTGAGCGTTGGGGCGAACAAATTCCATTATGGAAAAATCATTCGTAAAAATGCCATCGTTTGCAATAGCCAGAGGCGTCGCCATATACGTCGTCAAGTCTCCGGTAGCGTATACCATTCCCGCAAGCAAAATTACAACTGTCACCAAAAAAACTGATATCCAAAAATCCGCTTTTCTTTTGCTTTTAATCTCTATCATAAATGTATTCTCCGAGCTTTTAAATTTCCACTCTTCCGGCCAAGGCTCTTCCCAAAGTCACTTCATCTGCGTATTTTAAGTCCGAACCTATTGGCACTCCGTGAGCTATTCGTGTAACTTTGATTCCCAATGGTTTTATCAATTGCGAAATGTACATTGCGGTTGCTTCGCCTTCAACGTCGGGGTTTGTCGCAAGTATCACTTCGCGAACTCCGCTAAGGCGCCCTAAGAGCTCTTTTATCCTTATATCGTCAGGGCCGCGGTTATCTCCGGGTGATATACTCCCATGAAGCACATGGTATTTCCCCCTGAGCTCTCCCGTTTTTTCCATAGCCGCGACATCACGCGGATCGCTCACTACACAAATAATTGAAGCATCCCGAGAAGAATCTTTGCATATCGGGCATTTTTCGCCATCTGCAAAGTCGCCGCATTCCTTGCAAAGCACAATTTTTGCCCGAGCCTGTTTTATAGCTTCGGCCAAGTCGTTAGCTTCACTTTCTTCGGTCTCAATAATATGATAAGCCAATCGCGCAGCTGTCCGCCTTCCTATTCCGGGAAGCTTTGAAATCTCATTAATAAGCCTTGCAAGAGGCTCAAGAAATCCTGACATTAAAACATCCCCGGCATGCCGCTTGAGAACTTGCCCATTTTGTCCTGTGTTGCTTTGTCCGCTTTTTCCATCGCTTCTCGGACAGCGGCCACAACCATATCCTCCAGCATTTCAACATCATCGGAATCAACTGCTTCGGGAGCTATTTTCACCGAGACAAGTTCTTTGCTTCCTTTGACTTTTGCCGTTACCATTCCGCCGCCGGAAGACGCTTCAAACTCCATATCGTTAAGCTCGTTTTGAGCTTCTTCCATCTGCCTTTGCATCTGTTGGGCCTGCTTCATAAGGTTTTGCATATTTCCCCCGCCCATTGCTCCTTTTCCGCCTGGATATCCTCGTTTTGCCATTTGTATTACCTCCAAAATTAATTCTTATTCTATAGACACTATGTCATCGGGAAAAACATCATACACCTGTTTCATAAACTCGCTGTCTTCCTCACTCATTTTTTCAACTGAAACGCTAAATAATATATGGTGTCCCACAGCCTCTTTTAAAGCTTTGGTCAGAATGTCTTTAAGTTCTTTGTTTTCAAGGCGTTTTGCCGAAGCTTCATCGCCTTCGTTAAAGTTTATAAAAAGCGTCTTCCCGTCATACCCTGATACTTTCGCCTTTTTCATAGGTGATATCAGGCGCATTATTTTTTGAGAACGCACTTTTTCTATGGCATCACTCCAAATGCGCTTGCCTTCTGCGTCATCTTGCGAATTTTGCACTTGAATTTCGCTTACGTCTTCTTCTGTTTTCATCTCCTCAGTCAGCTGCGATTGCGGATTAATATCCTCTTCAACTACCGTTTCTTCATCTGCTTCATATTCTTCATCTGATTTGCTTTCCGTTTCCGCAATTTCAGTTTCTTCATCAACCTTAACCTGTGTTTTTTCTTGTTTTTTCTCCGCGAAATCCTCGTCTTTCACCGGGAAAAACTCTTCCTGGTCGGGCTGTGTATAAGAAGGCTTTTTAGTTGCCGCCGTAGGCTTCATGGCGCCTGAAAGTTTTTTCTCCAAATTTTCCACACGCTCAAGCAGCGCTTTATAGCTTTGCTCCTTTTGAACTCTGCACGCCTTGCCTATAGCAAGTTCCAGCCATATCTCGGGACGCGCGGCATATCTTAAATCGTTTTCCAATACAGAAAATATCTCTAAGCATTTGATAACAGAACCTGTGGAAACTTTTTTAGACAACGTCTTGAGCCGCTCAATCGCAGTTTCGTCCAGCATCAATTCATTTTCAAGTTCGGTTGAATTCTGCGCTATATACAAATCCCGAAACATCTGCATCAAATCCGAAGCTATTGTGGAAGCGCTGCATCCTTTTTGTATCATGGCGTTAAGCCCACCTATCGCGCGCGAAATGTCTTCATTAAGTATCGCTTCGCAAAGAGCAAAATACAAGAGTTTGTCAGCGGATCCCAAAGTTTCCGAAACCAGCTTCGTATCTATCTCGTTATCTCCCATTGCAACCATTTGATCAAGCAATGAAAGAGCGTCACGCATGCCGCCTGCAGCAGCCCGAGCAATAGCGTAGAGCGCCTTTTTATCGGCCTTGACTTTTAAATCTGCAGCAATTTTTTCTAGATATGCCGCTATAAGCGTGGCTGAAATTCTAGTGAACTCAAACTTTTGGCATCTTGATAAAACCGTGACCGGCAACTTGTGCGGTTCAGTTGTCGCCATTATAAAAACAATATGAGCCGGCGGCTCCTCCAATGTTTTGAGCAAGGCGTTAAACGCGTTTACCGAAAGCATATGAACTTCATCAATTATATAAACGCGGTATCTTCCCGCAACCGACATATATTTGACATTTTCGCGTAATGTGCGTATATCGTTTACGCCTGTGTTTGACGCCGCATCGATTTCGATTATATCAAGATTGTTTTTAGCCGAAAGCGCTTTGCATGTGTCACACTGCCCACACACTTCCCCATCTTGGGGCTGGGTGCAGTTGATGGCTCTGGCAAATATACGCGCCATAGTGGTTTTGCCTGTACCTCTAGGTCCGCTGAAAAGATAGGCATGAGAAACCATCCCCATCTGAACCTGATTTTTCAGAACGCGGACAACCGCCTGCTGGCCCACAACCTCTGAAAAATGCTGAGGCCTATATTTGTTGTATAAAGCAGTATATGCCATTAATTTTATTCCCCACTCCAGAATATGTCATATATTTTAATTTCATCATCCTCAATACATAGTTGGATAGTTAGCGCTATAGTTCCATCTTCATATGAAACATCATAAACTCCCTC
The DNA here is from genome assembly GCA_963675575.1 of Christensenellaceae bacterium. Lineage (GTDB taxonomy): Bacteria > Bacillota > Clostridia > Christensenellales > UMGS416 > JAGLOK01. Next base: position 98,929 of record OY776378.1, on the reverse strand, counting down.
ATACACTCCTACAACATCTTCTTCCTCAAGTTCAGCATATACATACCACTCTTCTGCAAGCTCATATTCTTGATACTTGCCCATTGCGATTTCAATGCTATCCAAGTTTTCCATCAAAGTCTCTTCTGTTATGTATTCATATAAGGCATTTGAAAACAGATCCGCAATTTCATCTTTATTATCTGTGCTATATGCATCAAAAAAGGCTGTTGGTATATCATCATAAGGTCTTTCATTCTCATGATAAATCTCCAGTATCGCCATCTCTTCGCCTACATTTACAAGATCAAAGCTCTCCATTAATGTTTCTTCACTGCGCTTGTATGTCACGTCTACGTCAAGTGTAACGGATATTTCTCCGTTGTTTTTGTAGTAAGACGTTCCAACCACCTTATACTCTTGGATTTCACCAAAAACTGCCATTCTGCTTAAAAGGATTGTTTTAAGGTCTTCCTCACTCTCGAAAACTTCTATAAAACCTTCATGCAACAAATCAATAGTATCATCCGCGTCAAAGTCTGCGTATGCCTCATAATATTTATCGATTATCGCTTTGCTAGCTTCCACCGATTTGTTTGAGCACCCTGTAAACATAAACGCCATGGACACAACTAGTACAAAAACTAATAATACTGATATCTTTTTAATCATTTTTCCCCTCAATTTCACATTTATTAAAATAGCATAAGAGAATTATAACAAATAGGTTAAACGCTTACAACTCACGTTTACAAATTACATTTTCTGTTATATTATTGAACTTATGAACGACAAACAGGCAAATATAAAAAGGATTTGGATATTAATATCCCTTTTTGTTATTATAGCGATTTTTATTGCATTATATTTTGCATCAGCCAAGCTTGGCTGGCTGGATATATTTAAATCTGTGGAAGTGCTTCAGGAATACATTTCAGGCTTTGGATTATTGGCTCCTGTGGTGTTTGCCGCGCTCCAGATACTGCAGGTGATTGTCTCGCCAATCCCCGGAAATATTACAACTTTAGCCGGAGGGCTGCTTTTCGGTTTTGGAAAAGGCTTTGTGATTTCTTATGTTTCGATATTCGCAGGATCTGTAATCGCATTCGCTTTGGCAAGGAAATTCGGAAAACCTCTGGTTATAAAACTCGTGGGTGAAAAAGTGACCCACAAATACATCGATGTGCTTTCTTCACGGCAAAAAGTGGTTTTGATATTTATGTTTCTGCTCCCCTTTTTCCCCGATGACGCACTTTGCCTTATTGCGGGCATATCGGGAATATCTTGGGGATTTTTTCTTGTCATCATAGCTCTTGCACGCCCGGCGGGAATTTTATTTTCTGCTATGGTAGGCGCTGGAATAGTAAATGTCCCGGTTTGGGGCTGGGGAATAATTATTGCTATAAGTTTAGCCATAATGGCTTTTTCGGTAAAATATTCTCCGCAAATTGACACATTTATGCACAAACATGTTACAGATAAATTCCGGCATAAAAAATAATATTCAATTGCTTTTTTTGATTTTCGAATAGTTCCTCGGATACATCGGGTAGAGCTCTCCATACTTTTTGATAGTTACCATATATAGATTGTCTTCTTCTTCAAACGAAGTGTATTTTATAACTTTTGCGTTTTCAAGCTTTAGCTGTTGAAACATTTTCTGGGCAGTCGTAAGCTCTGTATTTGCATTCATCCCTTTATATAGCAGTAGCTTTCCTTCCACTTTTACGTATCCGCTCGCAAGCTCTGCAAGCACTGAAAGCTTTGCAACTGCTCTAGCTGTTACAATATCATACTTTTCGCGATGGCTTTTGTCATGTGCCAACTCCTCTGCGCGCGCTTTTATAACCTTTGCATTGTTTAGCTTAAGTTTTTCAATTGCTTCTTTTAGGAAGTCAACTTTTTTTCCTGTAGTTTCCACCATATTAAACTTAACCTGGGGAAACACAAGAGCAAGTGCAATTGCCGGAAACCCTGATCCAGAACCTATGTCTATCACTTTTTTTACGTTCTTAATTTCTTTGAGGACAACGTCATTTAAACTGTCTAAAAAGTTCCTGTAAACGCTTTCTTCTTTTTTTATTCGAGTAAGGTTCATGACTTCATTTTTTATATATAAAAATTCATTAAATTCAAAAAGCTTTTCTATAATTTCATCAGAGAAGTTGGTTCTTTTTTTTAAAACCTCGAAAAAATCATTCATTTTCTTTTCCTTTCAGATATACCATAAGCACAGCTATGTCTGCAGGAGAAACTCCTGATATCCTCGAAGCCTGACCGATGTTTTCAGGCTTTATGCTGTTTAGCTTTTCTGCCGCCTCAAGGCGAAGTCCTTTTATCGCCAAATAATCAACATCCCTCAGGTGCTTTCCTTCCATGCGGCTTTGCTTATCCACCAACCTTTGCTGTTTTTGAACATATCCGCTGTATTTAAGCTCAATTTCCACCTGTTTTATAATCTCAGGCGGATAAACGCCGTAGGCTTCAGTATCTATAATCAGTTTAGCAAGCTCCATTTTCGGGCGCTTTATGAGTTCCGTTATTTTAACTGAAGCATTGCTTTGGATATCTTCCCCTGTGATTTCCCGAAGCTTATCAGCTTTTATCAATATCTTATCCATCATCGCGATTAGTTCTTGGGTAAGCTTTTTCTTTTGCATCATTTTTTCATATCGTTCTTGGGAAGCAAGCCCAATATCGTAACCTATCTCGGTCAATCTGAAGTCCGCGTTGTCCTGTCGCAAAAGAAGTCTGTGCTCAGCTCTAGATGTCATCATCCTATAAGGCTCCTTTGTTCCTTTGCTTACCAAATCATCAACAAGCACTCCTATATAGGCTTGTGAACGCGAAAGAACAAGGGGCTCTTCTTCTTTTATATACTGAACGGCATTTATTCCCGCCACCAATCCCTGCGCGGCGGCTTCCTCATATCCGGATGAACCGTTTATCTGTCCCGCCATGAATAGTCCGCCGATATGGCGAATCATAAGTGCGGAGTTAAGCTGAGTGGAATCGATGCAGTCATACTCAATGGCATATCCGGGACGCATTACTTCACAGTTTTCAAGCCCGGGTATTGTTCTTAGCATCTCCACCTGCACATCATATGGAAGAGATGTCGACATACCCTGAACATACATTTCCTCGGTGCTTGCGCCTTCCGGTTCAATAAAAACCTGATGGCGGTTTTTATCCTTAAAATTTACCACCTTGCTTTCAATAGATGGACAATATCTTGGCCCGACACCATCGATAGCGCCCGAAAAAAGAGGTGCACGATCAAGATTTGCATTTATTATCTTGTGTGTTTCTTCATTAGTCCAAGTCAGATAGCAAGGCTGTGATTCAAACGGCATATCTTCAGTCATAAATGAAAAAGAAAGCTTTATATCACTCCCGTACTGAGGTTCCATCTTTGAGAAATCTATCGTGTTTTTATTTATTCTCGCAGGAGTGCCCGTTTTAAAGCGCATAAGTTTAATGCCGTTTTCAACAAGACTTGAAGACAGCTCATTTGCAGGGAAAAGCCCTGAGGGGCCGGCTGAAACATTATATTCACCGATAATGACTCTGCCTTTAAGGTATACACCCGTGCAAACAACCACCGCTTTGCATTTATATACTCCGCTGATTGCGGTTTTTACGCCGATTATCTTTCCATCTTCAACAATAATCGACACCGCTTCATCCTGTTTTAAATGGATATTCGGATGCTTTTCAAGCAAATCCTTCATATACTCGTGGTAGCGTCTCTTGTCCGCCTGCGCTCGCAATGAATGCACGGCCGGACCTTTGGACAGGTTGAGCATTTTTATCTGAATAAGCGTTTGGTCAATGGCTTTCCCCATTTCTCCGCCCAACGCGTCTATTTCGCACACTATGTGCCCTTTTGACGTTCCGCCGATTGCAGGGTTGCACGCCATAAGAGCCACAGAGTCAAGATTGATTGAAAGCACCAGTGTTTTGTTTCCAAGGCGCGCGGAAGCCAACGCCGCCTCGCAGCCCGCGTGTCCCGCGCCAATTATTATTATGTCATATTTAAAATCATTCATTTACCCACACAGAATTTTGAAAATATCCTCTCTACTATTTGTTCATCCACAGTGTCGCCTGTCACTTCACCCAAGTCATGCCAAGCGTTCCTAATATCTATAGACGCCATATCTATAGGCGTTTCACTTTCAATTGCGGCCAAAGCCTCTTCAAGGTGCTCTTGCGCATTTTTCACAGCTTCAATATGCCGAACATTTGACAGTACTGTTTCTGTCCGCCCGATTTCATGTATTCCCACAAAATCGAATATCTTGTTTTCAAGTTCGACAATGTTGGTGTGATTTAGCGCCGATATATAAATATATTCGCTTTTTTCAAACTTTTCTTTGACAATATCTTCGTCCAATGGCACTCCCGCGTCCATTTTATTTATTACGATTAAGTGCGGCTTATTTTTCGCTTTTTCGAATATTTCAATATCATCGCCTACAATGCCTTCTTGGCTGTCTATCACAAAGAGTATTATATCAGCCTTGTCAATGGTGTTTGCGGCACGCTCAATACCCAGACGCTCTATTTCATCTTGGCTTTTTCGTATCCCCGCAGTATCCACCAGCTTAACTTCAAGGCCGTTTATTTCAACATCAGCTTCCAGCGTGTCACGAGTGGTTCCCGGTATTGTCGTAACTATCGCGCGGCTTTCGCCCATTATCGCGTTAAGAAGAGATGATTTCCCCACATTTGGTCTTCCCGCTATGGCCACAAGCAATCCCTCTTTATATATCCTTCCCCTGCGGGATGTATCCAGCAAAGTTTTAATACTTTTAAGCACTTGTTTTATCTCAGGGATAATCTTTTCTGCCGTCTGCTGCTCCACATCGTCTTCAGGATAGTCTATACACACCTCAATTTTCGCCAAAAAGTCCAGCAGCGTCTCACGCATAGTGTTGATCTGGGTCTTTATTCTCCCCGAAAGAGCATTTAGCGCTGTTTGCGCGGCAAGAGTTGCATTCGCGGCTATAAGGTCTGACACCGCCTCGGCTTGGGATAAATCCATGCGACCGTTTAAAAACGCTCGCTTTGTAAACTCCCCCGCCTGCGCCATCCTGCAGCCTACATCCAGCGCCGCCTGAAGCACAGCCTGGCTTACTGCGTACCCGCCATGGCAAAAAATCTCAGCGGTATCGTCGCCTGTATAAGTATGCGGCGCACACATAAAAGCCACCATAGCATAATCAATCACTTCGCCTGAGCTTGTAACTTTCCCATAATAAAGCTTATGGCTTTCATATTCGCCGTCATGTACAAATATCTTTTTAATCGCGAAAAGCGCATTTTCTCCGCTTATCCTCACAACAGCTATTCCGGCTTGACCGGGCGCTGTCGCTATCGCGGCTATCAAATCATGTTCCATTATAATTCCTTCCTACACTCATTATAACTATGCGGGGCTTAATTACAATTGCAAATAAATGCAGTATATAATAATATTATTAAATGGAAACTTATGAGGAACTGGTTAACATAATAAAAAGCTGTGGTGGCTGTGAACTACACAAAACCCGAAAAACCGCCGTTCCGGGCGAAGGCGCGCTTGACGCAAAGCTCATGTTTGTGGGAGAAGGCCCCGGCCGCGACGAGGATTTGTCCGGCCTGCCTTTCGTGGGCGCCGCAGGGCAGCTTCTTGACAAAATACTTACAGCGGCGGATATTGATAGGGCTTCGGTATATATTACAAACATAGTAAAATGCCGTCCTCCAGGAAACCGTAATCCCACCGAAGAAGAAGCTAAAATTTGTCTCGAATACCTCAGGCATCAGGTTGCTTTGATTCATCCAAAGATAATTGTTTGCCTCGGATCTGTTTCGGCCAGAAACATTATTGATAAAACCACGAAAATAAGCAAAATACGAGGCAAAATAATAGAAAGAAAAGGATATGTCATCATTCCGACCTACCACCCTTCCGCTCTCCTTCACAATCCTGGCCTTAAGAGGGATACCTGGGAAGATTTTAAATTAATAAAGGCGAAACTCAATGAATATGAAAAAGCAAGATAAGATAAATGAAATTTACCAAAACTTAAACTCACAGCTTGACGAAACTCAGATATTTGTTCCCGGGGAGGGAAGCCTTGATGCCGCTCTTATGCTTATAGGTGAAGCTCCCGGAGCTAAGGAAACTGAGCTTAGGCGTCCTTTTGTCGGCGCTGCGGGAAAAAACTTGGATGAGTTTTTGAAAATTATCCAAAAAAAACGCGAGGAAATCTACATTTCAAACGTAGTTAAATTCCGCCCCTATAAGATTCATCCCACAAAAGGTTCAAAATCCAACCGTCCCCCAAAAACAAGTGAAATTGACCTTTGTCTTCCCTTCCTTAAAGATGAAATTTCAGCTATTTCTCCCAAAATTATCGTTACTTTGGGAAATACTGCTTTAAAGTCAGTTTTAGGCGACAAAAATGCTAAAATTGGCGACTGCCACGGTACAAAGATTACATATACGGATAATACTTGCATTTTTGCCTTATACCACCCCGCAAGCATCATTTACAATAGATCATTGGCGGATGTTTATAAAAGTGATTTGCAGCGTTTATCGGGTGTAATTGCGGAAATTTAATAACAACTATCCACAAAGATTTGTTGACAGTGTTAATAAAGTGAAAAATCGGTTGATGTTTTTCGCCGGTTTTTCGCCTTATCCACAGGCTTTTTTGCCATTTCATCGCAATTGTGCATAACCTCCTGTTTTCGCTACGAGTTTACTTGTTTTTTACATATCCCACAAAAAAACTATGATTTTAATTTTGTGGATAAGTTATTAATAGTTTGTTTACACTGATAATATATTGGAATTTATTAATATTTTTTTACGTTTTTTAGGCAAATAACTCTGTATTTTTATTTTTTTAAGCAACAATGTTTTTTAACCTTTCTCCGACCCTATTTTGGTATACAAGCGCCAAAAATAAGTACGAAAAGGCATTAATCCTGCAATAAAAAAAATATTTGGTTTTTTTTATTTGTTTTCAATCAGATTTTCAGGTAATCATGTATTTAAACATATTTAAAGAGCTCCATATGTTTTTTTAAGGATTGTGGATATCTTTTTTCACAAACAAAACATCATAATAATCCATCACTAATTCCGTTTTTTTTTAAATTAGGTGATATTTTTTTTTATTTTTATAATATACATGTATCTTATAGTTTAAAACTAAGATAAATATGATATAATTTGGAAATGAATTATTTAAAAAGAATTTTTTCCAATTCTCCTGACACGTCTTTTATTCAGTTTTTAAGATACGGTCTTTCATCCGGAATAGCTTTTGCTGTTGACTTTTCAATCCTCGCGATATTAACCTCATCTGGGTTAGGATTAGATGTGTTTATTGCTAATATCATATCTTTCCTAGCAGGGTTAATAATTGTTTATATTTTCTCCAACACTTGGGTTTTTACCGGAATAAAACGCAAAAATAAATACGTGGAATTTTTTGTTTTCGCGTTTGTCGGCATTGCGGCGCTGGGCGTAAACGAGTTAGTACTATTTTTATTCTTCAAAAAAATTGGCCTTCACCACTTGATTTCAAAAATAATCGCGGCGGGTGTCACGGTTATTTTTAATTATGTTTTAAGAAAAACAATTTTATATTCAAAAAAAGCAGGAGAAGAAACTTGAAAAAAACACTTATTATTGGAGCGGGCCCGGCAGGGCTGTCCGCAGCATACGAGCTTTTAAAAAAATCCGACATTAAGCCATTGGTTGTTGAAAAAACAAGCGATATAGGCGGTATATCAAAAACCGTAACCCACGATGGCTACCGAATGGACATGGGAGGACACCGTTTTTTCACCAAGTCAAAGCGTGTAATGGATTTTTGGCTGGAGATACTTCCGCAGGCAACGGACGAAGAGGCCAAAACAAAAGATGATGTTATGCTAAAGCGAAACCGCCTTTCAAGAATATTATATCTCGGCAAGTTTTTTGATTACCCTGTCAGTCTGTCATATAAAACACTTAAAAACCTTGGCTTTATTCGTATGATTAAAATAGGTTTTTCATACGTTCGATACGCCCTTTTCCCAATTAAAAAAGAAAAAAGCCTTGAAGATTTCTTCATCAACCGCTTCGGCAAAGAATTATATAAAACTTTCTTTAAAGACTATACCGAAAAAGTCTGGGGCGTGCCCTGCACCGAAATACCCGCAGACTGGGGTTCGCAGCGCATAAAAGGCGTTTCGATTACTGCGGTTTTGAAGGATGCTATAAAGAGACTACTAAAAATACAAAGCAAGAAGGTTGAGACTTCTTTGATCTCCAGCTTTCTATATCCCAAATATGGCCCCGGTCAGCTTTGGGAAAAATGCGCTGAAATAATTACAGATAAAGGTGGCGCTGTAGAGCTTAACAAAAGCGCTGTGAAATTTGACATAAAAAACAATAAAATAGTTTCCGCCCAAATAAAAGACGAGAAAACCGGCAATGTGGTGACCATTGAAACTGAAAACGTCATCTCATCCATGCCTGTCAAAGAGCTGATTGCCGCTATGGGCTCTGCCGTTCCAAACAACGTTCTGGAGGTTGCCGAAAATCTGCCTTACAGAGATTTCTTGACTGTGGGTCTTGTGCTGAAAAGCGTTCTGCTGAAAGATGATAACGGCAAGTTGCCGGACAATTGGATATATGTGCAGGAAAATTTTGTAAAAGTCGGAAGACTCCAGATTTTCAACAACTGGTCGCCTTATATGTCAAAAGACAACAATATTTTCATTGGCATGGAATATTTCTGCAATGAAGGTGATGAGCTTTGGCGAAAAAGCGAAAAGGAAATGGCTCAATTCGCAATCGATGAAATGGTCAAACTCAACATTATAAACAAAGATGATGTATTATCTTATAAAGTAGCTTATGTACCAAAAGCATACCCTGCATATTTTGGATCATATAATAGGTTTGAAGAGATATCAGCCTTTACAGATACAATAGAAAATCTTTATCTTGTAGGACGAAACGGAATGCACCGTTATAATAATTCCGACCACTCCTCTCTCGCAGCAATGTACGCGGCAGACTTAATATTGGGCAAAGAAACTGACAAAAAAGGTATTTGGAACGTTAATACAGAAAAAGAATATCATGAAAAATAGACAAACAAAGCAACAAAAAAAGTATAACTAAAAGGATATTAAAGCATATCCGCCAATTGCTAAAATGTTTTATAAAAAACTCCCCGAGTTTTATCGGGGAGTTTTGTTTTGGCTGTGCACCAAATAATTTATTTAAATATTTTTTAAATTCAATGCATATACTATAATGTCACATGCAAATTTCTGCAATACCATTTCAGTTTTTAATCCGGATTGTAAGTTAAACTCGTAAAAAGTCGCTTTCGACAGTTACAATGTAGGTTTTAACTACTAAATGTAGGTTTTTAAACTTTATCTTGATCTTGACCTTTTTATCCATTGACCACTTTGGTCTGTTATGATAATATTGAGTTGACCACATCGGTCAGTAGCTTTTAATTCCGAAAGGCAAAAAAAAATGGATTATACATTGTCAAATATAGATAGCGATAAAAAGGACAGAATTATTAATGCTGCAATTGAGGAATTTTCGCTTTATCCGTATGACAAAGCGTCAACAAATAACATCGTCAAAAATGCAGGTATCTCAAAAGGGTTGCTTTTTCATTATTTTGAAAGCAAGCAGGAGCTATACGACAAGCTTGTGGGCTTTGTTATAAATAAGCTTTACAATGAAATATCTTCACAAATCAAATGGGATGAAAAAGACATTCTAGAGCGAATCAAGCATCTGATAGTTGTTAAAATGAAAATCGGGAAAAAATATCCTCATATGTTCGACTTCATTATAAAGGTGCTATCATATAAAAAGTCAAGCAGTGTTGACGATGTGATGGATCTGTATGGAAAATATGGCGTTGATTTTCAAGTGATTCTTAGTGATATATACACGAAAAATATAGACTACTCCCTTTTTAGAAAACCCGAAGATGTCCAAAAAAATATAAATATCTTTCAATGGACGCTTGAAAAGTATTCCGAAGAAAAACTATTAAATTTAAGTGAAACAGATGTTTTAGATTACGATGAGATTATCGTCGAAATCGATGAATATTTAAATATTTTAAAAAGTACTTTTTATAATTAATTTATACAAACGAGAGGAGCACAACAATGATTACAGTAAAAAACTTATCTCATTCTTATAGCAATGACGATAAACTAGCGGTAAACAATATTAGCTTTGAGGTGACAAAAGGCGAAACCTTTGGCTTCCTTGGTCCATCTGGCGCAGGAAAGTCCACCACGCAAGGCATATTGACTGGGCTGCTAAAGCAGCAAAGCGGTGAGGTTATGGTTGCTGGATACAACACAATGAAGGTTCAAAACGAAAGGTTTAATAAAATCGGCGTATCGTTTGAGCAGTCAAATGTATATGGAAAACTCACAGCAAAGGAAAATCTTGAATTTTACGCAAAGCTTTTTGATGTGCCCACGCGCGATGCGGTTGAGCTTATTCACTTAGTTGGCCTAGATGGCAAGGAAAACGACCGCGCCGAAACTTTCTCAAAAGGTATGAAACATCGTCTAACCTTTGCAAGAAGCATGATTAACAATCCGGAACTATGGTTTTTGGATGAGCCGACTACCGGTCTTGATCCAACCATCGCAGCTACCATCAAAGATATCATCCGCGAAAAAACATTAGGCGGTACAACAGCATTCTTAACCACCCACAATATGTACATTGCAGATGAATTATGCGACAGAGTAGCCTTTATCATCGATGGCAAAATCGTACTTGTCGACACCCCGAAAAACTTAAAGCTTCAATATGGGCAAAAGTTAATCGATGTCGAATATGTTGACAATGGAAAGGTAATCAAAGAAACACTCAAGACAATTGATGAAAAAGACAGACACCGCATCGGTGAAATCGTAAATAAATACGATATCCAGACAATGCACTCAAAAGAGGCAACGCTGGAGGAAATATTCATTCAAGTAACCGGAAGGGGGCTTATTTAAAATGAAACTGCTTAGTAGTTATTTTAAGGAGATGAAAATAGCCGCCCGTGGTTTCTACTTTTATATTGAAATCGTCATTTCTGTAATAATTCTTGCAATTCTCCTTTTTGCGATAAATGAAAAACCCATCAGCAGGAACAAAGAATTCATATATTATGATATGCCTCAAAAAGTGGTAGATGCTATGATTGAAAAAGATATAAAAGAAGGTAAATCAAAATTAGCTGAACCTACTGAGTTTAATATGAAGGCAGTTGAGTTTGAAATCACAAATGAAGACACCGGCGAGATTACACCGTATTCGTTTGAAAAAGAAACACTTACTCTTACCACATATGAAAACTATAATACAAAGACCGGGGAATTGGACACAACAGTATATGTAGCAGAAAACGAAGACAATATGATTCGGCTTGCATATACTGAAAAGAAAATCGGAGCATCCATCATAATGAGTGATACAGGTGAATTCTCATACAAATATTATATTCAAGGTTTTGAAACACAAAGATTAAGAGATTTATATCTTGTAATACACAATGAAACACCTGCCGTTTTGGAGCAAGCTGTAGATAATCAAGTAGTACGAAAGCTTGACAGCGTTGAAATCCTTAATAATAAGCAAAACATGGTACCTGTATTTGTGGTATTCATGGGAACGTTAATGGGTTTCTTCATCGTGATGGCATATATTTTCCTTGATAAAACAGAAGGCGTAATACGTGCGTTTGCCGTCACGCCATCATCTGTATGGAAGTATCTTTTTAGCAAAACAATGATTATAATGACAACTGTCATCCTATCATCGTCTATCATAACTATACCTGTAATGGGTGCGCAGCCGAATTATTTGCTGTTTTATTTGCTGCTTATCATATCGACATTTGCTTTTGCTTCACTTGGTTTGCTAGTTGCCAGCTTCTTTGACAGCATATCAAAATCATTCGGAGTACTTTATTTAACTATGATTGCTTTAATGGTTCCGGCCTTTTCATACTTCGTACCAGGGTTTGATCCTGTATGGCTTAGGTTTTTCCCAACATATCCTTTGCTTCAAGGCTTTAAAGAGATCTTAATGGTAAATACCGATGTTGGTTATGTGCTCACTTATTCTGCAGTATTTTTAGCATCAGGACTGATATTGTTCATGCTCGCAAACTTAAGATTTAAGAAAACGCTGACTGTGTAAGGAGGGATAATATGTTTAAGAAAATATTAAGAGTTTTTGGCAGAGATTTAAAGACTTCTATGCGAGACTCAATGGCGCTGCTCATAGCAATTATGCCAATCGTTTTGGCAATAGGAATAATGCTCTTTACACCGGGGCTAAATGACACCACTGTAAACCTTGCGATGCTGGAGAGCGATGACAGCGCACACATAGAATATATGGAGCAATTTGCAAAAGTTGAGCTTTTTGAAAGCGTGCAAGAAATCGAAGAACGCGTAGTAAACCGTGACGACATCGTAGGTGTAATACCGGCAGACACAGGCTACGAGATAGTACTGCAAGGCAATGAACCGGAAATGGTTGGAGACTTTGCGTTGATACTTCGCGCACTATATGATGTGGGTGCGGACAAAGACGAAACAACTGCAACACTTATGTCATTTGGTCACACTGTACCACCGCTTAAAACTATGCTCGTAAACATGCTTATCAGTATGACAATAATGCTTTCAGGTATGTTAATTGCAATTTCAATCGTAGGTGAAAAATCGGACAATACAATCAATGCTCTAAATGTTACCCCCATATCGCAGACAGGGTTTGTAATCGGTAAAAGCATGATGTCCGGACTTATCGCCATGGTATCGATTATCATTGCACTTCTAATAACGGGATACTATGATATCAACTGGGGAATGATACTCCTTGTTGGCTTTACTTCACTGCTATTAACTTTTATCATTGGCTTTGTTCAGGGGCTTGCAAGTGACGATGTTATTGAGGCAGCAACAAATGTAAAAATGATTATGCTGCCCGTCGCAGGCTCAATTGCAGGCTATGAACTGCTTTCTGCCAAATGGCAATGGACAATGTATTGGTCACCGTTTTACTGGGCATATAAAGCAAACCTATTGGTATTGTCTAAAACAGCAGACTGGCCTACAGTGCTTCTATGCGCAGGTATGGTTCTTCTATTGTCATTGGCAATGTACTTTTTATTGCGAACTAAAATAAGAGAGGGACTAAGCTAACTTACTTGTCAATATAATAGTAATGAACTATTATAAATATGAAATCATCAATTGCAAAGGAGAATTATTATGGGAATTGGTTATCTATTAGGCGGAATTGCATGCTTACTCTACGCTGTATCGGTAGGATACTTCGGAGGAATCAAAAAATCACCCGGATTACTTAAAATGGTCAAAATGAAACTCGGCAAAAACATGAGTGATGACAAGGCTGCAAAGATTTGTCTGGTAATGGCAATAATCGTTGGTGTTGCAGGTATAGTATTATTCATACTGGGAGCCGTGCAATAATTAAATACTACATGTTAAAGTCACCTGCTGTCGGGTGGCTTTTTTTAAAAAAGGAGACCTTATTATTTTAAGGTCTCCTTTAACTTCAATACTTTGTTTATAAAGCTTTTTACTCTGCGCTGTCTTTCTTTTTCGTCAACAATGACACAAATACAATTGTTATAAAGCTCAACGGTATAGAGATTATCGCGGGGTTATCAATCGGCATTGGAGCTGTCACTCCCACTAAATGATAAACATCATTAAAGGTTGTTTGCGAAAGCAATATAATTAGCATCGCAGATACTAAACCAACTATTATGGATACGATAACTCCTTTTGCTGTCGTCCTTTTCCAAAAAAGCACCATTATTATTGCCGGTAAATTCGCTGAAGCGGCCACAGCAAATGCCCAACCAACCAAGAAAGAAACATTCATCCCTTTAAATAAGATTCCAAGCACTATGGCTATCGCGCCTACTACCACAGCAGAAATTTTACCTATGCTAACCTGCTTTTTATCATCCAGCTCTTTGCGCGCAAACATTCCAACTAAATCATGCACCACAGCTCCGCATGAAGCTACTATCAATCCGCTTACCGTTCCAAGAACTGTAGCAAAAGCGACCGCTGAAATGATAGCGAATATCGTTACGCTGAAATTTTTAGCCAAAAGAGGCGCGGACATATTTGAGTTTGTTAAATCCAAAACGCCGCTCGTCATAGAGCCTAGACCCATAAAGAGTGTAAGGATATAAAATAAACCAATTGATAAAATGGCGACTATTGTTGATTTTCTCGCCGCCGCCGGGCTTGAAACAGTATAATATCTAATCAAAATATGAGGCAGTGCCGCCGTTCCGAAGAACAGAGCCAGCATCAGTGATATAAAGTTTAGTTTATCTTTTGTGGTTTGTACCGGAAACTTCTGTCCGGGAATTAATATTTCTTTTCCGGGTGTCGGGTTTTGATAATATATTGTGATTTTATCTTCACCCTCTTTAACCACAGCCTTTGACCACCTGACAACAACACTTTCTTTTATCTTCCCAACAAACTCAAAAGGTCCTACCGACCCCGTTTGTGCTTCAGTTTGCCCCTGTATCTCTACTAAATCTCCAACTTGTTTAAAGCGCTCATCTTCTTTTGGTGCGCCATTATAAAGAATATTGCCGTCTTCCAAATTTGATATGAACAATGTTTCTTCTAAAATATTTTTTTCCTCATTCACAGACCATATTGTCTGCATATCATCAACTTGCACTTCCACAAACCTCTTATTATCAACTGTCCATTCGTTAGTGATGGTATTTGATGCGTCTGTAAGCGTGATAGTTGATTCGTTTATAGACGCAATATCCAATGTATCATAAGAATTTGTTTTTAACCCTTTTGAAAAAACCAAGATTACAAGTACGATTGAAAATATGATAAGCAAAGAGCCTTTCATAAATTGAACATATGTAGTGGAAGCCATTCCGGCCGTCGCCACGATAATTATGACAACTATGCCAACCAGTATAACTCCGACCCAATGAGGCCATCCGAGCAGCGGCGTCACCAATGAACCGGCTCCCACCATCTGAGGTATCAAATAAAACATAGAGACGACAAGTGTGCTGATGCCTGCTGTCAATCTTATTCCTTTTGACTTAAACTTGGAATCCAGCGCGTCTGCGAATGTGAATTTACCCATGCGCTTTAACGGCTCGGCTACTACAAACAGAGCCACCATCCAGCCCGCCAGATATCCGATGGAATATAAAAATCCATCAAATCCATAAAAGGCAATCATTCCGCAAATGCCCAAAAATGATGCAGCGGATAAATAATCGCCTGCAAACGCGATCCCATTGATGCCCCAATGTATGTCGCCGCCTGCGGTATAATAGTTCTTTGAGCTGCTTGAACGCTTTGCGAAGTATCTCGATATTCCAAGAACAAACGCTATGAAGGCCATAAAAATTACAACAGCTAATACGGAAGGCTTATAATTCATTTTGTCTCCTCCGCATCATTTTTTTGAACCACGTTTAGCTTCTTTTCGTATTTAGTGCAAAGGAAATTATAAATTAGTGCGAGTATCAGTGCAAATACGATTAACCCTAAACCATAAACTATCGCAAGATTCAAATATCCAATATCAGTTCCCATCAAGTCTGGGTTAGTGACGGTAATAAAGATAAATCCTGAATATACTAACGTGTATAATATAAACATCCACATTCCGATTTTAGTCTTTATCTTAGAAGCCTTGTCTTCTTCGTTCTTTGTTGCTTTTCCATGTAACATGTGCTGCTTCCCCCTTAGCTTTCTGTCTTTTTTATATATAATTTCACAATTATATTACGTTTGTAGAAATATTTCAATTAATGAATAAAATAATGTTCACATAATATAGTTACTTTTATTATAAATTTCATTTAATTGTTTATTAAATGGTGTTAAGATAAGAAATAATAATAATTCTGGAGGAACAAATGAATAATATACCAAAAGTAAAATTAGGTATTGTTGCTGTAAGCCGTGACTGTTTTCCTATCACGCTTTCTCAAACAAGAAGGAGCGCAGTTGTTAAGACTTTTAAAGAAGCCGGCGGAGAAATTGTTGAGCTTCAAACCACTATTGAGAACGAAAATGACGCTGTAAAAGCGTTAAACGAAGCCAAAATGCTTGAAGTAAACGCTTTGGTCATATATCTAGGAAACTTCGGACCCGAAGGTCCTGAAACATTGATTGCGCAAAAGTTTGACGGTCCTTGCATGTTTATAGCAGCTGCCGAGGAGGCTTCAGACACACTAATAGGCGGCCGCGGCGACGCTTACTGTGGAATGCTCAACGCCAGTTATAATATTGGCATACGTGGTCTTAAAAATGCATACATACCGGAATATCCTGTGGGCGATTTTAAAGAGCTTGCCACAATGATAGCAGAGTTCGTACCAATATCCAGAATACTAATAGGCATCTCAAAGCTGAAGGTTTTGTCTTTTGGACCAAGACCATTTGACTTTGTTGCATGCAACGCACCAATAAAAGCATTGTATGATTTAGGAATAGAAGTACAGGAAAACTCCGAACTTGATTTATTTACAAGCTACAAAGAGCATGACAATGATCCTCGTATCCCAGAGGTTGTAGCTGACATGGAAAAAGAATTAGGTTCAGGAAACAATCATCCTACTATCCTTCCAAAGCTTGCACAATATGAAATAACGCTGCTTGACTGGATTGATGCAAATAAAGGCGCAAGCGAATTTGTAACACTTACAGCAAAATGCTGGCCTGCGTTTGAAGCAAACTTTGGTTTTGTACCATGCTACGTAAACTCTCGCCTTGCAAGCCGCGGAATACCTGTTGCATGCGAAACTGATATCTATGGCGCAGTTACAGAATATATAATAACTTGCGCAACAGAGCTTCCTCCAACACTGCTGGATATCAATAACACAGTCCCATATGATATGTACGAAAAAGAAATTAAAGATAAATTTGACTATAAAGTTCACGATGTATTCATGGGTTTCCACTGCGGAAATACTCCAAGCTGTCATATGATTAATCCTCAGATGAAGTTCCAGCTTATCATGAACCGCTTAATGGAAGACGGCGGCGAGGCAGACATCACTCGCGGAACGCTTGAAGGAGATATAAAGCCCGGCAACATCACTTTCTTCAGACTGCAGTCGGCAGCGGATACCACACTTCACAGCTATGTTGCAGAAGGTGAAGTTCTTCCTGTTGCTACACAGTCATTTGGCTCTATCGGAATCTTTGCTATAAATGAAATGGCTCGTTTTTATCGCCATGTGCTTGTAGCCAAGCGTTATCCGCATCACGGCGGTGTAGCCTTTGCTCATGTCGGCAAAGTACTATTTGCTGCAATGAAGATGCTGGGTGTTGATGATGTGGCCTTTAACCAACCTGAACACATTATGTATAAGGATGAAAATCCTTTCGCGTAATATAAAAACGAACAGCAAAAAGGCGCTCATACCGGGCGTCTTTTTTTTGTGAAATTTTATACGCACTCATTGACCCGCGGGTCAAAGTGTGATATCATATGCTTGTTGTTGACCCGCAGGTCAAAAAGCCCGTGACAAAACCGCGAGATATAATACCTTAACAACAATGCTGCAAATATCGACTCTCGTTTAGCTTTATAATTCGCAATATTTTAATTGGAGGTAATTATGGAAAAAAGTATAGATTCCTCAGGATGTAATGTCCATTACGATGTATATAACCCGAATAAAGAACCCTGCATTGTGTTGATTCACGGGTATGGTGTCACTGGTAAAATGTGGGAACCTCAGCTTGAATCATTAAACGATTTCAAAGTCATTGTGCCGGATTTAAGAGGACACGGAAAGTCTCGCCCATGCGTTGAATTTGCTGTTATAGCGGCGGCGAATGATATTATTGAAATTTTAAAAAAAGAAGCCTGTGAAAAAGCTTACCTAATCGGACTTTCAATGGGCGGATATGTGGCACAGGAAATCGGCAGATTGTATCCCGAAAAAATACTAGGGATGATTGTCTCCGGAGCCACTCCTGTATTTATGAAATATCCCAAATGGGAAACAATTTCTCTTAAATACTCCGGTGGAATGTTAAAAATGTTTCCATGGGAATACTTAAAAAAATACATGTCAAAATACACAAGCATCGATAACAAAGTTAGAATTAAACTTTATGAAATGTTTTCTGAAATGACAAAACAAGAATTCATAACATCCTGGAACGGAATAGCCACATGCCTGCATGAAGAAGATGTTGATTTCAAATTCCCTTTGAGCTTCATCTGCGGCGAAAATGATAAAAGCGGCACGATAAAAATGCACTCCGGAGATTGGGAAAAACTATACCCGTATTGTGTAACCCATGTTATTAAAAACGCAAGTCATATGGTAAACATGGATAATCCCGATGAGTTCAATAAAATTATGCTTGATTTTATTAATTAAACTGCCTGCATAAAAAACCGACAATTTATCTTGGTTTCATATTTAATCAAATATGATTAGTATAATCACTGCTGTAAATAAAAAGACTGAGTTTATGGAGATATAATGTTTGAAAAATTTGAAAATATAGATAAAGAAAAGAAAGAAAGAATACTTTCAGTCGCTCTGAAAGAATTCAGCGACAATGGATATGTGAAAGCAAATACCAATATAGTATGTAAAAACTCAGAAATTTCGAAAGGGCTTTTATTTCACTATTTCACAAGCAAAAAGAATCTTTTTTCTTATATTTTAAATGATGTTATGCGCGAAATGATGCAGCGTCTAAACGAATATATGCCCAAAGAACAAATGGATCTTTTTGACCTTATTACAGAGACATCAATGGCAAAGCTGCGAATTGGTCTTGAAATGCCGGAAGGCTATCGAATTATATATGAAGTCTTGGTAAATACTCCAAAAGACCTTGAAGATATAGTGGATGAAAAGCTCAAAGCAGCATGGGGCAACCAGCGGGAAAACTTTCAGCAATTGGTGGACGAGAGTAAATTTAAAGAAGGTATTGATAAAAAACGCGCTATTGACCTAATATTCGCATGCTCTAAATGCTTGTATGACCAATATATTGATTTATATAAAACTTTATCACCAGAACAGGCGCTGGAACAAATAGATGATGTAAGAATCGACATGCTTAAATCATTCGAAATGCTTAAAACGGCTTTTTATAAACCGGAATACTGCCAAGACAATAATATGTGATATTCAAAAAGGAGCTTCTCATAAGAAGCTCCTTTTTATATACATCTTTATTATTTCACGCTGTATAGCAAAACACTATTTAGGCAAAAAACGTATGCTTCACTTTCCATTTTTCCAGAGCAATATTTAACCAGAATCCGTAAATTCCCAAAGTAATTAGGCAAAGTAAGAGCCATTTTATCCAATTTCCAAACAAACCTGCTGCTGAACCGGTAAACTTTAACCTTTTCCCCTCAATTACCGTATGATTGATTTTTCATCCATACACCATGCAAAGCGCCCAAGGAAAGCATATACCTGCTGTAAATAAAGTTATTAATGCCCCCAGTAGTTGCCAGCCTATAAGCTGAAGCAATCCTCCATCAAAATGCGAATTGTTGTTTCCATATATCCCCTCTATGTTTTTTATTTTATTCATTATACTTCTAATATGTATTTATTCCAATATGATATTAGCAGACCCCGCGCCAAACAACATTGTGGCAGAAGGTGAAGTGCTTTCTTTTTTTGTTCAGTCATTTTAATATATCGGGATATTTACTATAAAAGAAATTGTGCACTTCTCCCTCTGCAAAGCAAAATCTTCTGCAGAATTGTAGAGGCTTTTTTATACTAAAGTTGTTATTTTGTATTGCGACTTTTAAAAACAAGCGCTAACGTACAATTTGACCAAGAAACAAATTGATGATAGTATAATGCCTTAGTTATAAGAGACAAAACAGATATAAAATATTAGCAAAAACGGGGATATATATGCCATTGGGAATCATAATAAACGCATTAAGCGTAATAATTGGTGGACTTGCCGGAGGCTTTGCCTCAAAGAGAATAAAGCTCAAGGCTCAAGGCGACTTGATTGTAGTTATAGGGATATGTGCAATTGGCATGGGTATCACCTCTGTTGTTAAAGTGAAAAGCGTGCCGGTAGTAATTTTGGCTGTTTTAGCAGGGTTTGTTATTGGTAATGCACTTGGGTTAGATGCCAAAATCAATAAATTCTTTAGAAAATTACTAAGCAAAATAGGCTCTGAAAACAAAGACGCCGCATATCTGGATAAACTCGTTGTAATATCAGTTATTTTTTGCTTTAGTTCAACAGGAATATATGGCGCACTTTTATCAGGAATGACCGGCGACCACAGTATTTTGCTGGGAAAGTCTGTGTTAGATCTTTTTACATCTTTCATATTTGCACTAAGCTTATCATATATCGTAGCCACCCTTGGGCTGATACAGCCCATAGTGCTAATGACTATTTTCTTATTGTCTAAATTCATCGCTCCTCTGCTAACCGATACTATGATTGCCGATTTTATAGCATGCGGCGGCATAATCCTTGTAGCAACTGGTTTAAAAGTTGCCGGGATAAAAGATATTAAAATTGCCGACATGATACCTGCATTGATAATTGTTGCACCCTTATCATATCTTTTTAGCCTTTTTCTCTAATGACTCCGCTTTTATTCAAAATAACAAAAACTATTCTACTCCAATAATTAAATTAAAAAAGAATAGCCTAACTTTTATAAAAATATGATTTGTTGCCTTATCTGATTATTCTTATTAGCACTAATAAAAATCGATATTATTTAAAATATATCAAAAAATCACACTATTAAACAAATAATTGTGATAAAATAATATCTCATATGAGTAAGAAAAATGAAATTCAAACTAAAATATCAGCCCCCGGGGCATCAAGCCTTACGGAAGCGGCAAACTTAATTAAAGCCGGACAGATTGTGGCTTTTCCTACCGAAACAGTATATGGACTAGGCGCAAACTGTTTTGACGAAAAAGCGATAGACAAGATTTTCAAAGCAAAAGGCAGACCTTCTGACAACCCTATTATCGTTCATATTCATTCCATCAATCAGGTTAGTGATGTTGCTTTGAATGTTTCGGTTACAGCCAAAGAGCTCATGCAGCGCTTTTGGCCCGGACCTTTAACCTTAGTGCTTGAGAAACGCCCCTCAGTGCCCGACAGCGTGACGGCAGGGTTAAATACTGTTGCAGTCAGAATGCCTGATCATCAGATTGCTCAGACCATTATCGAGCACTCAGGCGTGCCTATCGCCGCACCCAGCGCGAACCTTTCAGGTAAACCCAGTCCAACAACCGCTCAGATGGTATATGATGATTTGAACGGCAAGATTCCGCTAATAATAGACAGCGGTCCATGCGAGGTTGGAATCGAATCTACCGTTTTGGACGTCACCGGAAAAGTGCCGAGAATACTAAGGCCTGGGATGATAACTATAGAGATGATAAATGATGCAATCGGATTTGTAGAATCTTCACCCAGCGATGACAAAAAAGTGCGCTCTCCCGGCGTAAAATATGAACACTATAAACCAAACGCAGAAATTACGGTTATTAAAGGCTCTCAGGCTGCTGTTGCGCGGCAAATTTTATTTAGAATGCACTCAGACGAAGCTGCTGGCAAGAAAACCGGAGTAATATGCTTTGAGCAAACAAAAAGAAATTTTACCGGTAACGTGATATCTTTAGGCAGCAGATATAATTTAAAAGAAGTTGCGAAGAATCTTTATTACGCTTTGAGAAAAACCGATGAGCTTGAGCTTGACACCGTTTATTCGGAGGCAGTAAGTGAAGAAAACGAAGGGCACGCAATCATGAACAGGTTGCTGCGCGCTGCAAACCACAAAGTTGAGGAGATATAGATGAATATATTGTTTGTTTGCACCGGCAATACTTGCAGAAGTCCAATGGCTCAGGGTATGCTTGAAAAAATGCTGCAAAAAAAAGCCGGGAATAATATCGTGAATTCCGCCGGCATATACTCGCACACTAATACGCAAATAACGGATAATGCACTAAAACAGCTAAAAAAACGCGGAGTAGATTATTCTGGAAGAAAGGCTGTACAGATAAGTAATGAGATGATTGAAATATCTGATATGGTTTTTACAATGACCGGAAATCAGCGAAGGCTTTTGGTTGAAAATTTCCCCTATGCGGCAGATAAAATTCATCTATTGGGTGACTACACTAACCGTGGCGGGGATGTTGTTGATCCTTTTGGGGGAAGTGAAGCAGTTTACAATGAATGTGCCCTTGAAATAGAAGAAATGCTGGGAATTCTTGTTGAGATGCTATGACGGCATTCTTTTATTTTGTTTACTTTTTATGTATGCTTGATTATAATAACTTTTAATGAAAAAAACTTTAACAAATATACTAATTAGAATATCTGGTTTTTTAAAACGTATTTCAAGGCTTTTTAGGGTCTTTTTTTCACGCAATAAATCTTTATTTAAATATTTATCTATGGGAATTGTTGCTACAGCGTCTCTTACGACAATAATCATATTGCTTTCAGGAATAAATTTGGATTTCAGCTTTTTTACCGCCCAAGATACTCCAAAACCCGATGAAGCAATCTCTCCTTCTCCCATACCTGTTCATACGGCAACACCGGAAGCACATATTTACGGCGATTCTCCGCTTATTATATTGGATTGCTCACAATTCAATGACAATGGTTTTATCGAGCAAACCGCTCAAGAATTTGGTGTGCTAAATGACCTTCCCGGGGAGTATTACAAGGTGGCTCCGGATAAGTTTTTAGACACATACGCCCAACTTGTTGCGTTGGGTAACGAGCCAAATCTGGTAATCGCCCCCAATCATTTGCTAATAGAGCTCGGAGGCTTTCAAGATATTTCCAAGCTTAATAATGAGGTGCTTTTTAATAACGCGGCAAAGGGCGCGGTTAGAAATGATAAAATACCCATTGCTCTTAAAATGTACGGATATTTTTTCAGGGGAGATTTGCTTGAAGCGCTTTCGCTTGATATCCCGCAAAAATATGATGAGCTTGCAAGCCTTGGGAACTGGCTTAGAAGCGACTATGCATATGACTATCTCAAGTATACGGAAAAAGATGAACTTAAAGCAAAAAACGCGGATAAATTTTTAACATCTAGATACGGCTTCGGCTTCCCTGGTGGCGATGTGGGTGGACAGCTTTTCATTGAGCAGGCTGTTTACGCGCAGGCTGAAGGCGGCAGCGAAATATTGTATCAAATACAAAATATGTGGGAAGAAATATATCTTCCCCCTGACACGGCCTATTCCAGCGACAACGTTATAATAAACGCTTATATGAACGATGGCCTAGCCTGTGTTTTTGCTCCCGGCACCCTTTATGAAAGGCTTTTTGAAAACAATCAGATTTATTATTCCACACAGGTAAAGCCATACTTGGGAAATACACCTGTTTTTACAGCAAATGTGATATATTGCGCTGTTCCCGAAAACGGAGACTCCGAGGTGGTGGCAAGCTTTTTATCCTTGCTCTATAATGGAGGCAAGCTTGATAAAATTATTGCTCAAAATCACACGGCATATCTGCCTATAAGCAATTTCCTAAACCCAGGCTCTCCTTGGAAAGATGCGTTAAATGAAGGCAGCCTCATGCTATATTATGAAAACGATTATTATTTGCAGGTCATAAAACATATTATTTTGGCCGGAGAAGATGTGGAAAGCGCGTTGTCAAAATCCATTAGGTAATCACAAGGAAAATACCGCATTTTTATCTTTTCAAATACCTACTCAAGTAGACACCAATGTTTTCGCATTGTATAATGATATGGACAGCAAAATTATGGTTTAAGTTTAATTATAAAGAGCAAACTAACTGCTCTGTTTCGGATAAGGCTATAGATCCTAAATTTGCATAACAGATACTAAGGAGATATATGATGAGCAATACTATGATTACAAATGAAAACTTTGACAAAGAAGTTTTGCAAAACGATATTCCGGTTTTTGTTGATTTCTCGGCAACTTGGTGCGGACCCTGCCGCAAAATGGAGCCAATAATTGAAGAACTGGCAAAAGAATATGAAGGTAAAATAAAAGTATGCACTGCTGATGTGGATCAATGTGCAGATGTAGCCAAAAAATTTGGAATTATGTCTGTTCCCACTTTTATGATGTTTAAAGGCGGGGAAGTGTCCGCTCAAACTCAAGGCTCAATGCCAAAGGTAAAGTTAGCTTCTTTTGTGGACAGCGGAATGTAATTTAAACCGAACTTTTAAAAAGAATGCAAAACTGTCTTCCAACAAGGCAGTTTTTTTATTACCGTTTTTGCAGGTTCTAATCCATACCTTAAAACATTCTTAATGCTTTTGAAATACTTGTTGACATTTATGACGTAACGTTTACACCATAAGAGAGGTACCAAAATTATGAAAAATTATTCCGCCTTATCAAAAGCCGATTCCATAATCATGGAAATCATATGGAAAGAAAAAGAGGTAACCAGTAAAGATGTTCTTTCCATGGCCGAAAAAGAGCTTGGTTGGTCGCGGCAGACGGTCAAAACCTATCTTGGCAGGCTACAGGAGAAAGGCTTGGTGAAAGTTAAGAAAATAAGCCCCAGAGTACATTTTTATTCCCCTGCCGTAAGCAAGGAAGAATACGCAGCCGCCATGACCGGCGTGTACTTAAGAAAATACTTTGATGGCCTGCCCGACATGATGGCCGGACTTATAAAAAGAGAAGACGTCTCCAATGAAGAGCTTGACAATCTGGAGCAAATCATCAGAAATTACCGAAATGAAAAATAAAGGATGCTCAAATGATTCACAATATTTTAAAAACCATTATTGAGATTTCGGCATATTCTTCGGCAATGATTTTATCGGTACTGGCGATAGGCAAACTGTTTTCCAATAAAATAAGTTCTAAATTGATTTATTTTCTCTGGGTTCTCGTGCTTGTCCGCTTGATATTGCCAACAACTTTCGATTCTTCTGTGCATATACCTTATCCGCAATTTCCCGTCGCGACAGCCGAAACTTCTGCCGAAAGCCAGTCATTTGAAACCAAAGAGTATACTGCTACAGATTACACAAACATTGTCATTACTAATGCGCCTTTTATTAATGCCGGTGCATCAGAAGTCCCCACAGCTTCTAAACAAATACATTTAAGTGCTGAAACCTTTGCAGTCATTCTTTGGCTTACAGGCTTTATTTTCTTTGCTGGTGGCTACTTAATTAAAATCATTACATACTGCAAAAAAATCAGAAACATTGCTACAAGCGACATAAGATACAAAGACAAGCTTGATTATGTGAAAAACACGCTGGGAATAAAAAAGAATGTCCGTATCTGTGAATCAAAATACGCCGATATCCCTTTTGTATATGGATTTTTCAGACCGATAATACTGATGCCAAAAGGTTTTTACAAATCCTTAAGCAACGAGAAACTTTCCTACATCATCATGCACGAACTGCGCCACATAAGTCGGAAAGACGTACTCATGAACTATTGTTGGATATTTGCCAAGACCTTGCACTGGTTTAATCCTCTTATATACATCGCATATAAAAGCTATAAAAACACCGTAGAAGAATGCTGCGATGAATCCGTGACTCGGAATCTGGACAACAAAGGCAAATGCGAATATTTGCAATCGCTTATAGATACAATGCGCTTTTCAAAAAAAAGATACTATACACCATTATCGGTTTCATTTGTTGGAAAAAAACCAACAATAAGAAAGAGAGTAATGAAAATGATGAATCAACAGAAAAAATCAAAAACAGTACTTTTTATCACAATATTAATCGCATGCCTTATGATTTTCGCATGCTTTACTACAGCGTGCCAACCGGGAGAAGCAATAGAAGATATTCAATTGTTAAATAAAAATGTTAATACCGAGACTGTCGAAAAAGTAGGACAAACACAGGAGACCCCTCTGCCAACTGCAATTGTACCAGTTGACTTCGATAATAAAACTGTAAATCAACCTATCAAACGCAATCCTTTGGGCTCTGAGGAAGCCGCAATTGCAGTAGCTCAACGCATTAACATTTCAAACGCGGACAGCTTTACATATATATCTTCTTATGAGCGCGGCGTTATAAAAGTGCATAACGTAACAGCAGACGGAGATATTAGGGCGTATTATCATATATATGATTTTAACGGCGAAATCTGTGCGTTGCAGACATCTGCTTTATCCAACAGAGAGCTTGGTGAAGAATTAAGCGAAGATATACTCAGACAAAAAGTTATCGATTTTGCCATGGAAATATACCCCAACACAAAGCTTAACATAACAAGCTGTATAAAAGATGACCGAACCTGGAAAGTAGAAGGCGTAGAATATCAAAGCAAAGATTATATAGTAACTGGCAAACTGACGGACAGTGTTGATGGTTCAATAAGGACTTTTGAAGCAATAGTCAGATTGGACGGATGTGTAAGATCTGTTAGCGCTGAATATAATGGTATTGATTATCTGGGAATGACTGACGCTGTAAGGAATAAAGTATTAAGCTATGCAGACAGTGAAGATGCTGAAATTGATATTTATCAAATAGATGAATACTACGGAGACCATATGTTGCATTTTACATTAGGTGATGGAATAGGTTCTGTTACACTATTAGGATCCAATAAGTCACTAGTCGATTATCTGAATATATCAAACCAAACAGATGCAGAGCTTAATCTAAGCGACAACCAAATAAAAGAACTGGTGCTGCAGTATGCCGATTATTACTTCCCGGGAAATAGTGGCGTATTAATTGATGACAGCGATGTTTTTGAAAATGACTATGTAGGTACAGGCAAGATTACAGACAGTCGCGGTGAAATGTATTTTTACATTCAATTAAACGGCGATGGCAAAGTACATAAAATCGGCATAAGGCCAAATGTTGATAAAGAATCTCTTTCCAAGATAGATCAATCTACCGCTTTGCAGACAGCAATAGACACACTTATTGATAGTTGTAAATTTGCAAATGAAAGCAGGCTTGAAATATTATCGGAAGAGGAATATAAGGATGCATACATTGAAGTATATAAATTTGAATTCAAGTATACCTCTCTTAATCCGACTATATATGATTATTCATTTAATGCCTATATCAATGTTGATGTCTACTCCGGGAAACCTGGCTCTTGGCGAATTGATTATATAGAAAAGGGTCTGGATTTAATATCTAAAGACGAAGCGATAGAAAAAGCAAAGGAATACATTGTTGCTGAATATAATGTTGATCCCGAAAAACTTGTTTTTAAAGAATTTATAGTTATGGCAGACAATATATTGGAATTCCAAGCAAACTTCGACTATGAAGACGGAAAATCTTATGGCGCCTCTATGCTTGCCGACACTGGCGAACGCGACGGCGTAGGCTGGGGCGGTGGTAATTAGAAGCCAAACAAAGAATAATACACAGCAAAAACGCCCCGCAAAAGTAGGGCGTTTTTTAATAATAATTCTTAATTTATCTTACAGATTCTTTGCTGACTCGGCAACCTTTACCATTGAAGCAAAAGCTTCTTCAGGAAGTTTGTCATATCCACCGCGAACGGTTTCTTTAGATTTAATGAATTCAACACGGTCATTCATACGGGCTATGAATTATTTTTTGTATTCAGCGTCGCCAAAGTCTGGCACATAACCATCGATAGGAAGAATTTCAAATCCTTCAACACCTATAGCTTTAAATCCACCTTTGCTTTCAACGATAGTTTCAAGAGCGCCAAGAGCAACTTCCTTTGTTACATCTTTGCCCATGAAAGCACCAGTGTTTAAGATGTAGCAATCAACTCCGCTTTCTTCGAACAATTGTTTGAAGACTTTGAAGTCGTTAACCAAAGGATATGTTCTGAAAGGATTTGCATAAGGTTCAACAATCAATGCATCCGGGTCAACGCCAGGAGCCAAACGCTCAGCTGATGTACGCTTAGTTGCAAGTGTTGCGCCCATTGTGGTAGCAAGCACTGAGTCTGTCACTTTCATAACAGGAGGCAATGTTGGATCTTTCATCAGCCATATAATAGCATTAGCGGGTTCCGGGAATTTATTTTCGCGGTTATCAGACCAAAGAATGCTCTTGACTGCACGGCAATTTCCGTTTCTTATATCTTCTGTTACAAGAACTTTCTTTCCGTATTCATCTTCTGTAACTCCTACATTTTGAACTGTAAGAAGGAATTTGTTGTCAGTATTGTCCATCGGATATTCCTGAGTTTTGTCAAAATATGAAGGCTCAAGAGCAACTGAAGAACCATCGTTAACAGAAATAATGAAGGCATCGTCATGAAGAGCTGTGATGTCATATTTGCCGTCATGTTTAGCATGTGTGATTGTGGATTTTCCTGAACCTGAAAGACCGAAAACGCCAAGAATTACTTTTGAACCATCAGACAAGTTGTAACGTTTTTGTCCGCCGTGGCAAGCTGCATATCCGTGTCTATTGGCTATTCCCTAGCCCAGTGTCAAAGTACCTTTTTTGTGTTCGCCGAAATATCTCATTCCTAAGATAACTGCACAGTTATTGTCAGGATCAAAGAATGTCAGTCCCAGCGGATGATCGGGATGGCTCCATGTAGGATCTGAGAAGATATAAATATCGCCTTCGTTTTCAATCTGCTTCGAACCAGCATACATTTTGTTTTCTTCGCCTTCAGGTATAAGAAGATGCGCTTTTACCATGAAGTCATCATCAAGACCCACATATGCTTGAGCATGATACATTGTTTTATAGCGTGTGTCATATATAGCATCATGAATCTTAGTCGCATATTCTTCCTGCTCAACTCCCGGCTCGCCTAAAATTTTGCGGGCTGCTGCGCAACGGCCCTTTACTGCTCCGTCGTTGAAAAGCAAAACTTTTGCATCAGCGGGCAGGCCGATTTTTTCCGGTTCAAATACTTCAAGATCCGTAACAACTGTTCCTGGGCTGTCATAAGCAAGCTTGTAAGCTTCTTTAACAGTTTGTACAGGATAAATGTTGTTTTTGTAGAATGCTGTCTCGATTGTTGTGCGGATGGTAGAAAAGTACGGGCTGCCTTTTCTAATTTCATCCCATTTAGATTGTTCCGAAAAAATGTTGACTACCCTTTTTCAATAGTTTTAAAAAAAGGACAGTTCTGATTAAGAACTGCCCTTTTTATTTAACGTTTGTTATGTTGTTTGAAGCTAACCTAATTGATCAGGTGTAACAATAGCCCCTTTAGCTGCTTTGAGTTCTTCTAAGCGAGCTTTTTTGGTAGCTTGGGTTTCAAAATAAATATCCGGGACATTTACTTCTTTTTTGTAAGCTTCAACCTGCATATCAATTCTATCAATAAGTTTATCTACATATAATGAGAATTGCTTATTATAAATCTCTTTGGAATATCCTTTATCCGGCATAAATTCATCAAAAATGCCTTTGATTTCTTCAAATGACGGGATAATTCCGAGAGCTGTTTTGATTCCTGTGACTTCGCCTGTTGACAAACGTGCAAGCCATGTTAACCATGTGCGTACATCACGTTTTTCACCGATGAGTTTAGTTGAATCTCCACCACGAGCTGCTTCTGTGAGGAAGTAATTCAAAGATGCTAAAACAGGCTTTTTTGTGAGCTTTGGATTTGTGAAGAATTTAAATTGACCATCCATATAATCACCCAATGCACCCAAGAAAAAAGAACTATTTGCCCAAGGGGATCTTTGGATATCGCCTTTAGCGCCAACTTCTGTTGCTGTTGTTTGAGATGCAATATCAGCACCGAATGTTACACCTTCTTCAGGAGTCAAACTAGCCACAACGGGAGGCATTGTATCAGGATCACGTCCACTGTATGTAAATACGAGTGTATCCACACCATTTGGATCATCTGCTGCTTCTTGATTAAAGTTGCTCAATTGATTAGAGAGAATTGTACATCTGGAATTCGGATGTGAAATAGGAATAACTTTTCCATTAGCATCTGTTTTTCCTTCCCACCATTCGCCTTGGAAGTTTGTTCCACTCTTTGGTGTTTCTTCACCACAGCCTTCCCAATAAGGAACGCCATCAGAAACACAAACATTTGACCAAATGACCTCTGATCCAGGATTTCTCAATTTTTCCATGAGAATTGGATCACCTTCTTTGTTAACGTCTTTAACGATACCAAAGATTCCGATCTCAGGATTGATGGAGCGGATTGATCCATCATCTGCAATCCAGATTTGAGCAAGATCGTCACCTATGAAAGTATCACCAGCCATAGCTGTTGTTGTTTTACCACAGCCTGATGGTGCAGCGCCATCGATCCACACGATAGAACCATCTTTCATCTTAATACCAGTGATAAACATGTGTTCTGACATATATTCACCTCTGTGATTATAGATCGCATCATCATTCGACAATCTGTGATGACCTTTTTTGATTAAAGCACAGTTGCCTAAGTAGGATACGTTCCATGCCCAAGTTTCAATATTTTTTCTGTCTGTTAAAACATAAGCACTAGGTGTGTCTAATGAGCCTTTGCTATGTGTATTTGTAAAGAAAAGACCAGTTTTTTCAACTTGCTTTTCAAAGCCTTCTGGAGAACATCTATAAAGATTGTTTTGCTGATGTCCAAGATACCATGTATCTGAAATTGTTAAAGATGGATAAGCTGTTGGTGCACCAACAGGTCCACGGACATAGAAAGCAACGAGCATTGTTTTTCCATCCATAATATTTTTCATGTTGGTTTGGATGAGCTCATCAGCTTCAGCTCTTGGCAGAGCTTTTGAAAGGGAAGATGTGAACATGCCTTCATCTTCAATCGCATATGTTTGCTTAACAATACGGCCTTGCTCTGCTGGCGGGTCAAAATGAACCGTATGACCTTCCATGGCCAAATCTGATTCTTCGCCTGCCTCTAAAGACATCTTTTTGATATATTCGTTATCTTCTTCACTGCCTGAGTGAATGAAGACATCTTTAGGATTACAAAGCTCAATTCTGCTTGCAATCTTGCTTAAGATATCAGCATTGCTGATCAGTTTGATTTTTTCTTGGCTTTTTTCATCACATTTGGATAGGATGAGTTCAAGTTCTTTGTTTTCTGACATTTTCTTTCTCCTTAATTAGTTAAAAGTTTTCAATTTTTTGCGTTTTGAAAAGAAAGTTTTCCTGCGTTTTTTGCAAGTTATACTTAAAAATATTGCAACCTTCCCCATTGTGTAATATACCATAACAAGTAGTAAAAAACAACAACAAATAGGATATTTATTGATTTAAATTATATTTTCTTGCCGAGTGATATTGATATGTTAAATATTAAGAGTGGAAGTATGTGCGCAAAATATCGACTCCCTGAGTCTCCGTAGCCTATGCGCAATGGCTCAGCTTTCAAGAGGAATATGATCGCAAAAAATAAAACAAAAACAAGTGCCTGCTTATCAAAATAATTGAAGTCATCACACGATATGAGTTTAATAAAATACATCGTTGCAAAAATAATTAAGGCACCTGCCCACGCTCCATCGTAGAAAATATTATGCAAAGTAGCTTTTGTGTTTTCTAGGAAGAAGTCAAAATCCAACACAGTAAGCCCAATCATAGCTACTATCATAGCAATAAAAAACAGCTTTTCTATCAGTTTTTTTCTATTTGTCACAAACTTTGATTTGCTTATAAATAGTACATATATTATAAACAGCGCTAAAACTCCTAGAAGTAGAGCCGCTCTATCTATAGTTAAAAACGCACCTTCTGAATAGTTTATACCCGCCACAGCAAAGAATCTGATGTACCAGAGCACTAAAGTAACAGCCACACTAACTAAATGTAGCGATATATTTTTCTTTTTGATATCCGAAAGCGAAATAATAAACATAAAGCAAATATAGAGTAACATATTTTCCGTCCGAGTAAGCACAAAGCATACTGCGAAAAACGCAGACAAAAGCATGTTTATGCCTTGATTTTCTCTCTTAGCGCGCCAAGCGAAATACACCACCCCAAACATCGTCATCGTTGTTAGGAGGTTTGACATCGGCCAATACATTAGCTCAAAGTATATGTTAGACGATACAAGTGCTAAAAACGAAAACGCACCAGCTGCAACTGCCTTTTTAAAGTCAATTCTATCTTGCAAATATTCAAACACCGCATAGCCTACAAATACTGTAAACTGAGCGTTGAGTAGTATATATAGTCCTTGAGAAAAATCGTAATTAAAAAATTCAGATGGCGCAAAAAGCATAGGCGTAAACAGTGAAAATCCTGATACAATTCCCACTAACTCATTAGGTAAATATCCGAGTTTAGCGATTTTCTGTCCTGTGTTTATATACATATATGAATCGTATGAAAATCTAAACACACAAAGTGCTGCAAAAAATAAAGCAAGTGATGCATAAATCAACAAGGTTTTTGCATAAAACATCAAATCTTCTTTTGAAATCTTTTGTGGCTTTAGCGCAAAATACAATGCCGCTAATATTGCTAAGCACAATATAGCTACAAAATACCACTTAAATGCAATACCAATACAAACTATAACAACTGAAGCTAAGCACCAAATCAAAACCCCTGCGATATACGAGAGCATCACAATCTTTAGCTTTGAAAAATATCTATTAAAGCACATCATTATAAGTAGTCCAAATATCTCCAAAACGAAGATAAACAAAGCTTGATTTATGACGGATGTGGTCACCGCTCCTGCATTGTGTAAAATAAAATCCGACAGTGCAATTCTATTCATTTTATATATTAAAAATAAAGCTAATACTAGAGGAATAACAACCGCGAGCTCATAATATATGTTTTTCTTAAGCTTACTCACCAAAAGCCTCCTCATAAAAGCTTAACGGCATAAGATACCAGGAATCTAATTCGTCTTTTATAATCACCATTTCTTTTGAATCCTCATTAGACAAATATATCTTGAACGCGAAAATCATAAGCTTGGGATTTTCCTGCACATGGATAGTTTTAAACTCATTTTCGATCATCTTGGCATATTCACTGCTTATAATCGGATACTCTGATTTAATAAACTCATATTCGTTTGTTATAAAAAGATTGCCGTTGTGCGAATCGCGCGGATAATCGCTCGCCGCGTACACTGTTTTACCGTCAAGGTAATACCTCATCATGAGCCCCACATCATTTTGCGCGATGGAATTTCTATAGCCCGGAAATTGATAAATCGTTCCTCTGGGCGGCCAAGCCGGCAACGACTGAGAAAAAATGTTTACAATAGGAAATGTAATTACCTGAAATGCAATAAGCGCAATACAAATTATTAACATCAATTTTATGCTTTTTTTGCCGTTCATTTTGTGGTTAAATACAAAAATTAAAAACACTGCGCAAACCAAAACAAATGAGGCTGCGGTTATTAAAAAATAGTATTTGTTTGAAATAGCATGACTGCTTACAAATATGACGTATCCCGCCATAATAAGCATGACCAAAAAAGCAATATATAATATGATTTTTTTTAACCTTTTTTGCATTATCATGATTGTATCATAAAGAAATTATTTATTCCATTTAAAACTTTTTAGCTTAGAATGGATGTCCCATTTTGGAAAAAACTGAAGTATCTCACGTTTGCAAAACTGTCCAAGTTAAAACTATATTAATTTGGAATTGGTCTTATGAAGCTACTGCCGCTCGATAGAGCAAGCGCAGCAAACCAATGCACCAAATGCGTCACATGCGAATAAACATGCCCGCAATCCATTGAAATCATCAATATTCTTAAAGCAACTCAAGAATAGCTGGCTTGTTAATTATATTCATACACAATACGCACATAACACAACCTAATAAATTCACAAGAAACGTTTGTTTATAGGGCTATCCGTGTTATAATTTCTTACATGAAAAAAAATACTTATATAATTGCAGGCCTTGGAAATCCAGGCGCTAAATATGATAAAACCCGCCACAACATGGGTTATCTCGCAATGGACAAATTATTCGAGTTGTGGCAGATTTCAAAATATAAAAAAAGATTTTCTTCTTCTTTTTGCGCGGCAAACAAGTACGACGCGAAAATAATATTGCTAAAGCCTTTAACTTTTATGAACGATTCCGGAAGCGCCGTTAAAAAGGCACTTTCATTTTATAAAGCAGATCCAAAAAACATTATCATTATATATGATGACATAGATCTTCCTGTTGGAGCTTTGCGAATAAGAAAGAGCGGAGGCCCGGGAACGCACAACGGAATGCGCTCCATCGCAAACCACATAGGTGAAGGATTTCCCAGGATTAGGATCGGAATAGGGAAGAGCTCGGACGATTTAATAAACTATGTTCTTTCCAAGCCTTCAAAAGAAGAGCAAAAAATATTGGAACAAACGCTTTTAGAGGCGGCGAAAGCTGTTGATGTGATAATTAAAGAAGGAATAGAAAAGGCTATGCAGTGCTATAACAAAAAATAAGAGGTCAGATTATGCAGCAAAATGAAACAATCCGAATTGGCAAGAAGACATTCATATTCTCCGCAGTCGTTTTATTGTTGCTTATGATTGCGGCCGGAGTTCTCACATATGTTTTGCCCGCAGGCAGCTATGACAGACAAGAAATCAATGGAACTCTCCAAATAGTCGACGGAACATATAAGGAGCTTGACACAAAACCTCTTTCGCCCATCAGGTGGATTACCGCGCCCTTCGAGGTGCTCGCGGGCCCAGACGGGCTTACCATCATTGTCATCATATTGTTTCTATTGTTTTTAGGCGGATCGTTTTCTGTTTTAAACCACTCAGGAGCACTTGTATATCTTGTTTGGGTTCTTGGAAGAAAGTTTTCAAAAAGAAGATATGTTTTGATATCTCTTATCTCGCTTTTTTTCATGATGCTGGGAACAGCCGCCGGAATATTTGAAGAGTCGGTGCTTTTAACTCCGATAGCCGTAGCCCTTTGCCTCGGGCTGGGTTTTGACGTATTCACAGGTCTGTTTATATCTCTTCTTTCTACGGGCTTTGGTTTCGCCGCAGGAGTATTTAATCCATTCACCACAGGAGTTGCTCAGAAGCTTATCGGGCTACCCATTTTTTCGGGAGCTAGCTATAGAATGCTTTGTTTTGCGGTAATATACGTTATATTAACTATATTCATACAAATCTACGCCCATGCACACGCAAAAACCAAAGAAGAAGATTTGTCTTCCCAACCGAATGTTTCCGACAAAGCCGGTGCTAAACGCGCACTCATAGTGTTCGTTTCCATGATTATAGCGCTATTTTTGTGGGTAGCTTTGACTTCAATAGTGCGAACGCTGGCAGACTACACCATGCCCGTGCTTGCGTTGCTTTTCCTCGCTGGCGGCATTGCGTCCGGCGCAGTATCCAATATGGGAACAAAGAAAATATTAAAATCGCTTCTTGATGGATTGACAGGGGTCGCCCCCGGTGTGCTTTTAATTCTTATGGCATCTTCCGTAAAGTTCATAATGAGTCAATCCAATGTAATGGATACACTATTATATTTGGCGCACAATGCCATGCAAGGATTGGGAGCGGGAGCATCCGCACTTTCCACATATCTTTTGGTGCTGGTGTTAAACTTTTTTATAGGCTCAGGGTCGGCGAAAGCCTTTTTGGTGATGCCTATTGTAGCTCCGCTTTCCACGCTGTCGGGAGTTCCTTTGCAAACTGCGGTATTATCATTTCTTTTTGGTGATGGATTTTCAAATGTATTTTACATCACCAATCCGGTACTTCTTATAACATTGGGAATAACCGGAGTTTCATACGCGGAATGGTTTAAAAAAACATGGCTTTTGCAGATTTCTATTTTGATTACTACGGCGATATTAGTGCTTATTACTTTGTAAATATATTTTTCTAAATATTTGATAAGAACATTTTTCTATATATAAATGCTGAGTTTTGTAAAAATAATGTTTATTTTGCATATTATTGGGTAATATATTATTATATAGGTATTAATAGTTGTTAACTGGGACAAAAGGCCGTGCCGAGGAAACAGATGGCTCTAAATGAAAAATCCCGTGAATTGACTGGACTTGACTATGTATTACTGAACAATATTGAAGACGAAGTAATATATATAGGTCCGGACAACAAAATAAAATGGCTTAACGCCAGCGCAAAAAAGCTGGTGGGTGTTAGTGAGAACAATTTTTGCTTTGAAGCTCTTTGTTCGCGCCAAATTGAGTGTGCCGAATGTCTGCTTTCAGGTAGCAATATCGGTTTGTGCGAAAAAAACTTCTCTAAAACATTCGATAAAATTGTCGCCCACTATTCCGTCGGAGAAAGCTACAGCGATGGAGTTCTTCTTGTATTTGGCGATAAATCTAAATATTCCGACAACTTAAAGGCAGATGTAAAAATATTTGAAGATCACGAAAAGCTTTTCCACGAAGCTAATCATGACCAATTAACTTCGCTTTATAATAGGCGATATATGGATTATATTTTCAATCTCATTGATAAAAATAAACGAAGTGACCAAAACTCCCGTAGAGCTTTGACTCTTTTAGATATCGATAAATTCAAAGAAATAAACGATACTTACGGACATTCGGTTGGTGATGAGGTTTTAAAAGTATTAGCATACAGAATCACATCAGAAA
Organism: Christensenellaceae bacterium; assembly: GCA_963675575.1. GTDB lineage: Bacteria > Bacillota > Clostridia > Christensenellales > UMGS416 > JAGLOK01. Next base: position 62,318 of record OY776378.1, on the reverse strand, counting down.
TCAGAAAAACCGATTTGGCGATAAGAATGGGTGGAGATGAATTTTTAATCGTTCATACACAACACAACGAACAGGATATTTTAGGTTTTATAAGAAGGCTTGTATCTCAAATGAACAAACCAATTCTTCTTGAAGACGGCAGAATATTAAAAACAACAATAAGCATGGGCGTTCTGCTGGACGCACAAAACTACGGAACTTTGGCTAAAGCGATGAAATATGTAGACCATGCTTTATATGAAGCAAAAGCCCGGGCAAGAAACGTAAGCAATTATGTTTTTTTTGGTAAAGACTTGGAGAAAGAAATATCCTACGCCAGAGAACTTGCCGAAAACCTGGACAAGGCTGTAACACATAAAGATTTAACTGTATATTATCAGCCAATAATTTCTTTGAAAAATGACAGAATATGTGGCATGGAATCCTACATCAGATGGCTGTCGGAAGAAGGTCACAAAAAATATTCCCCTTCTCAGTTCCTCGCGGTGGCAGAAGCGCACAACAGCATTATTGAAATTGGCAAGCAGTTGATTACCCAGGTTTTTAAGGATATTGATACATACAATAAACATATTAAGCATTATGACTTTGTTTCAATAAATTTTTCTGAACGACAGCTTATGAGCGAAGAATATATCGGAATGATAAATAAACTAATCAAAAATATCGATTTTGACATTACTAAGCTTAACATCGAGATAACCGAGGCAGTTTTGCTCAAAAATATCTCAAATGCTAAAAAAATGGTATCAAAATTCCGAAACTCAGGTATCGAAATTATCCTTGATAATTTTGGAAAAGGCTATTCATCCCTTTCTACCCTTATAGAATATGATATTAAGAAAATAAAAATAGACAAGCAAATTATCAGCGAAATCACTTATAATGACCAATATAAAAAATTTGTTGAGTCTTTGGTTTCGATATCAAAGATACATAATATCGAGGTAATAGCAAAGGGAATAGAAAATTACGAGCAGCTCGAAACAGTAAAAAGCCTGGGCTGCCATTACGCACAGGGTTATTACATATGCAGTCCGCTGCCTATAAAAAAATATATGAAATTTGAAAAAGAGCATTACATGGAGCTTAATCAATTAAAATTGATTCTTCCTGAACACTCAATTTAGCAAATCGCACCCTTGTTATAACTCTCTTTTATTTGCAAAAATGTTTTATCTTTAAATAAATATTACGCATTAGTTACACATGCTTTAATTTTTTATTAAATTTATTCATAGAAAATTCATAGAAATCACACACTCTGTAAACATTTATTAGTATAATTAGAAATGTAAGAAAGAAGCATAACAATCTTCAATCTTAATCTACCTCTTCCCCTCTTCTTAACAGAAGAATTTACCCGAACTATGTTCGGGTTTTTTTTATTAAAATACTTGCTTGTTTAAAATGATAGGAAAGAAATAATTGTTTTTTTGCTAAATCCGATGTCTTTGTGTGATTTTTATCCTATTATAAGAAAAAATATAAAGAAAAATTCCTCTTTGCCGGAGGAATCTTAAAAAAAATCTTTTATTAAAAGAAGGAGAAGAAGAAGTTAAGATTAAGATTTAACTTAACCTTATGGCTATATGTTACCCAATAAAATAATATATAAACAGGTTTTTTAATAAAAAAAATTATTTTTATATAAACATATATTTTTTATGCAAAATAATTATGCAAATATTACAATTAAATTAAATGCTTTGTTGCAAAACAGTTGGTCAGCGAATATAATTAGTACTTGAAACATGCATATTACTTTATGGAGGTGAACCGCGTAATGGACGCAGAACCGCGAGGTAAAAATAAAAAACCCAAACTTGCTGCGTTTACTGGCGGTTGATTTAAAGCACTTTATCTACCTCTTTTCGCAGCAGCGACCGCAAAAAGGAGGTAATTATTATGATTAAAGTAATCAAGACCATCGACAATAATCAAGTTGCTCTGGATATCCCGGAAAAAGGCTGCTGGATTCATATGGTGGCACCCACTATTGACGAAATAAACCAAATATCCGAAATAACCAAAGTTGAAAGCGAAATGTTGAAAGTGGCTTTGGATGACGAGGAACGCTCCCACATTGATTTTGAAGACGAAGCAACGCTTATTATTGTTGACATTCCATATGTGACTATTGAGGGATCAACCACAGTATACAACACAATGCCTTTGGGAATATTGCATACCGATGATTATATTATTACGGTGACATTGGTTGAAAGCCCTTTGCCTTTAATGTTTATTGATGGGAAGGTAAAGGATTTTTACACCAATAAGAAAACCCGTTTTATTTTTCAGCTTCTCTATAAAAATGCAGCAATGTATTTGCGCTATCTTCGAAACATTGATAAATCTACAAATTCGTTAAACAGCGAAATGCAAAAAAGCTACAAAAACAAAGAGCTTTTCAACCTTATGGCTCTTGAAAAATCTCTGGTGTATTTCTCCACTTCATTGAGAGGAAATGAAATAGTGTTGGAAAAGCTTATGAAAGTCAGCTTTATAAGGAAATACCATGAGGACGAAGAGCTTTTGGATGATGTAATCATAGAAAATAAGCAGGCGATTGAGATGTGCTCGATTTACCGCGATATTTTATCCGGAATGATGGACGCGTACGCTTCAATCATTTCAAACAATCTCTCCATAGTCATGAAATTCTTGGCCGCGGTAACCATCGTTATATCTCTTCCCACACTAATAACCAGTGCCTGGGGAATGAACGTCAATGTCCCGTGGGGCAGCAGCCCGCGGGGCTTCATATTTGTCGGCTCCATTGCCATTGGTATTGCGATATTGTCAGTAATCTGGCTTTGGAAGAGAAAAATGTTTTAAAAGCTTTCACTAGTGTGTTTGTCATCCTCAAACTTAAAATTTGTTTGTTAAAAGCCTAGGATTTATTCCTAGGCTTTTGTAAACTCAATATTTTAAATGAGCCTTTTAAAAAATTGAAAATGTCCCCGAATTAAATCGTATTTCCTTTTTTTTACATAAAACTACTCCATGGCTTCTTCCCATTCAGCCATCTCCTTAAGCCTTTCGATTATGTTTAGGTGCTGAGTGCAAACTCCTTCACATTGCCCACATTGTATGCAGTCTTTAGCCTGAGCAGTGGAAGCTACAAGCAAGCCGAAAGATTTTTGGAAGTTCATTGACTTGAGCATTTCCTCATCTGTTTTATTAAACATCTGTTTATCATTGTACACCTGCATATAGGCGGGTATGTTTATGTTTGCGGGACACGGCATACAATAGCTGCAGCCTGTGCAAACAGCATTCATGTTGCTTCCCACTTTCTCGGTTATTTTGTCCAGCTGAGCTTTGGTTATGGGGCTTGCTGTATCAGCAATTTTAACTGCCATATCTATATGCTCACGTGTGGTAAATCCGTTTAGCGCAACTGTAATATGCGGCGACGCGATTGCAAATCTTAACGCAGCTTCAGTAGGAGTTTCGTCTCCTTCGCACAAAAACTTTAGCTTGTCTTCGTTTTTGGGGATAACTCCGCCTCCCAAAGGATTCATCGCGACAACGCCCAATCCCTCCTCCTGGCAAGCTTCTACGCCGTCCCATCTATAAGGAAAGTTTAATATGTTAATTCCCATAAGCACGCCTTCCACCTTGCCGTCTTTAACAATATCCTTAATCTGGCTGCCCGGCTGATGGGATGAACACACAATATGCTTAACAAGCCCTTGTTCTTTGGCCTCAAGAAGCGCTTCATACTGTCCGCTTGTAAATGCCTCTTTGTAGTGTTCCGGCTTTCTTAAGCACCATATGTGAAAAAAATCAATGTATTCCGAATTCAGCCTATCCAAAGCTCGCATAACAAGGTCATAGTGCTCTTTTTTTGTTTTCGCGTGGTGCGGCATTCTTTTGGTAGATACAAAATAGTCGCTCCTTTTCATTTGCTTTAACGCAATGCCAAATATATCCTCGCTTGTGTCATTGCAGTAGTTGGGCGCCGTATCAAAATAGTTAATTCCTTGCTGGGCAGCATACAGCAAAAGTTCGGAGTTTTGTTCATTGGACAAATCCGTATCAAATCTCATGCCTCCGAAGCCTACAGCAGAAACTTCTTTTTGTGTTTTTCCATACTTTTTATAAATCATTGTGTTTCCCTTTTAAATAGATTTGTTAAAATGTGTTTTGTTTAAGTATATCATCGCGTCAAAAATCCAGCAATAAAAATGGCCAAATTTTAGATATGATTCTTTTTTGTAAGCACTTTATTAATGGGAAAAATATTTATTTTAGTTGAATAAAAGGCACAAAAGTATTATTATGGTATTACAATTGTGTTACGTTAGCGTTCTTCGCTGTATATTATAGCGTTTTTGCGTATTTAAAGGAGAAAGATGCGTTACTACAATCCAAACAACAAACATACTTCTAAGCGAAGTGTTAACAACAAATATAAAGAAAAACACTACAGCAAGCTAAATATCCCAGAGCGTGAGAATGAATTTAAGAGGAAGCACTTTTTAACTTTGCACAGAACTCTTGGCATAGCCGCCTTGGCAGTTGTTATTCTTGTTGCATCTATATTTATTATACCATCCACAGCGAAAGCGCAATACGCGCTTGGTTACGAAGTTTTCCTTTGCGGTAAATCAGTCGGCATTGTGGAAAACCCTGATGAAGTGGATTCTTATCTTGCCGATATCCGCACAAAGCTTGCTGATGCGTATGGTATGAAAGTCACCGACCAACTCGAGATAAAGTATAGGCAGGTGGCCACCAGCGCCAAGCATATCTGCCCTGCGGATGTTTTTACAAACATGATTGAACACTCTATTGACGTGAAAGTGCTTGCCACAACAATATATGTTAACGACTGGCCGGCGGCCGTGGTTATGTCCCAAGAAGAAGCCGATTGGGTCCTTGAACAGGCAAAAGCTCCATATGAAGTCCCAAGCGACGGAGCTGTTTATAATGATATTTCATTTGTCGAAGCTGTAAGAATAGAAGAAGGCGCGGTCGATTTCAGAGATATCGTAAGCAAAGAAGTCGCATTGCACAACCTCACCATAGGCCCCGGTGTGGAATTACAATACCATATCGTAGTCACCGGTGACGCTCTTACAAGAATAGCAAGAAAAGAAGGCGTGAAAGTTTCCGATATTAGAATTGCCAATCCCCAGCTTTCCGATTCGGACAAAATCTATCCGGGAGACAGGCTTCTTGTTGTTGCTCCCAAAAATTCTTTGAGCATAAGGTACACTGAAAAGGTAGACAGAATACAAGATGTTCCTTACGAAATCATATATCAAGATGACGACACAAAATTCACCACACAAAAAGAAGTAATCCAAGAGGGCAAAGACGGGCAAAGCCATGTTATTGCCGAAATAACATATATCAACGGAATAGAAGTCGAATACAATCTTTTAGAAGAAGATCCTCTGATTACTCCTGAAGCCAAGATTGTACGACGTGGAACAAAATCCGTCCCCAAAGAGCTTACTTTAGCTGCCGAAGGCCGTATGCCCCTACCTTTAAAAAAAGGGTCATATAGCAGGATTTCGTGCCCATTCGGGCCTAGGAAAGCACCTGTGCCAGGTGCATCAACATTTCACAAGGGAATAGACATAGCGGCGGATATGGGAACCCCTATATATGCAAGTGCCGATGGCACTGTGAAGTACGCCGGAACAGAAAGCGGTTTTGGTCTTTACATTAAGCTTTCTCATGAAGGCGATGTGGAAACACTGTATGGACATTGCAGTCAGCTATTGGTTAAAAAAGGACAGAAAGTAAAGGCCGGAGAACTTATCGCTTTAGTCGGTAATACCGGAAGGTCGTCAGGAAGCCATCTACATTTTGAAGTAAGGATAAACGGCGTGGCGGTTGATCCTCTTAAGGGAAAATAAAAAGCCTGCATTAAAAATGGCCTGCATTTAACTACGTATTATTCTTGTCTACACTTTATTAACAATTAAAATACGCATTTAAGTTGAATATTAAGCACAAAAGTATTATTATATTATTACATTTATGTTACGTGTATTTTGGTTGTCATAACAAAATGCGTTTCACATAAAAAGGAGAAAAATGCGTTATTATAACCCGAATCAAAGGCAATCCCCGCGCAGAAGCAAAAAACCCAAATATGCCGAGCGCCATTACAGCAAGCTAAATATCCCAGAGCGCGAGAATGAAGTTAAGAAGAAGCGCTTTTTAACTTTGCATAGAACTCTTGGCATAGCCGCCTTGGCGGTTGTTATTATTATTGCGTCTATATTTATCATACCTTCCACCGCCAAAGCGCAATACGCGCTTGGTTACGAGGTTTTCCTTTGCGGCAAATCAGTCGGCATAGTGGACAGCCCGGATGAAGTGGATTCTTATCTTGCCGATATCCGCACAAAGCTTGCTGATGCGTATGGTATGAAAGTCACCGACCAACTCGAGATAGAGTATAGGCAGGTGGCCACCAGCGCCAAGCATATCTGCCCTGCGGATGTTTTTACAAACATGATTGAACACTCTATTGACGTGAAAGTGCTTGCCACAACAATATATGTTAATGACTGGCCGGCAGCCGTAGTGATGTCCCAAGAAGAAGCCGACTGGGTTCTTGAACAAGCAAAAGCTCCATATGAAGTCCCAAGCGACGGAGCTGTTTATAATGATATTTCATTTGTCGAAGCTGTAAGAATAGAAGAAGGCGCGGTCGATTTCAGAGATATCGTAAGCAAAGAAGCCGCATTACACAATCTAACAATTGGCCCTGGGGTTGAATTGAAATATCATATCGTAGTCACCGGTGACGCTCTTACAAGAATAGCAAGAAAAGAAGGCGTGAAAGTTTCCGATATTAGAATTGCCAATCCCCAGCTTTCCGATTCGGACAAAATCTATCCGGGAGACAGGCTTCTTGTTGTTGCCCCCAAAAATTCTTTGAGCATAAGATACACTGAAACGGTTGACAGAATACAAGATGTTCCTTACGAAATTGAATATATAGATGACCCCGCAAAATTCACCACACAAAAAGAAGTAATCCAGGAGGGCAAAGACGGCCAAAGCCATGTTATTGCCGAAATAACATATATCAACGGAATAGAGGTCGAATACAATCTTTTAGAAGAAGATCCTCTGATTACTCCTGAAGCCAAGATTGTAAGGCGGGGAACAAAATCCGTCCCGAAAGAGCTTACTCTGGCTACAGAAGGCAACATGTCGATACCGCTTAAATCCGGCTCATATAGTCTTTCAAGCCCGTTTGGCCCTCGCAACACAGGTATTGTAGGCGCATCTACCTTCCATAAAGGAATTGACTTAGCCGCATCCAAGGGAACACCCATATATGCCAGCGCCGATGGAACCATAAAGTTTGCAGGAACGGCCTCGGGCTACGGGCTGTACATCAGAATAACCCATGACGGCGGTGTTGAGACCAGATATGGACACTGCAGCCAGCTATTGGTCAAAAAAGGCGACAAGGTTAAAAAAGGACAGATTATCGCACTTGTGGGCAGCACTGGAGTATCGTCCGGCGCGCATCTGCACTTTGAAGTCAGAATAAACGGTGTGGCGGTAGACCCACTCAGCGGCAAAACAGAGAATGATTACTAATGACGACAGGACTTAAATGGTAATTTAACCATTTGTTCTAATGCTGTATATGCTAAAGCAACCATCGTAGATTACAATAAAAACAAGATTAAAAAGCGCCACAATTATTTTATTTATTGAGGCGCTTTTATTTTGGCTTTTTACATTTGATTATTAATTTCTTCAATATTCTAGCATGAATATTTTCAATCAATAGTATTCTCACGCTTTCTATTTCTTTTCTAATATTTGCAAACCCAATTCTTTTAAAAGCTTTTTCAAAGGATTTATCTACATCAGGAAATCTCACAAGCTCAGATACAGTTAATCGCTAATCACAATCGATGATTGACTTACCCTCTATTCTACCAAGTTCTTTTTAAGTTTTTGCATTTTAATCAGTATTCTTACCGCCGCATATCCCAAAAGCGCTACCACGAAAAGCGAAAACCCCCAAATCAAAAATAAGTAGAAAGGAATGTCACGGAAATTATCCGTAACATAATTTAGCAAAGAAAAGTTGTTGAATACTATAACAAGATTAATGCCCGCGAGAGACGCCATTAAAATCAAAAGTCTTCTAAGCCTTTGCCTTTCGGATTCAGTATCAGTATAAATATCTTTTGCGCCACTTCCTTTTTCACACCTGAAATAGTGCCAGTTGGCAAATTCATCAATGTGTTCCCATCCGCTGTCTTCAAATATCTGTCTATATTCGTCATAATCTTTGGCAGTCGAAAGCTTAAAATCATATTTGTAAACATACTCTTTTTCTTCGCCTTTATTAAACCAATACGATAAAAACCCTCTTTTCTTCAGATGCCAACCCTGAGCCGACATATCTCCCAGCCATTTAATCTCTTTCTCCTCCGCCCAGACCGGGAAAAATCTCGTTTTTTTAATAGAATTATTGTTCACATTTATCCTCCTTTAAAGACAGGTCAATATTATGCGCAAGCTCCTGTATCCTTTTAAGCTCTTTTTTTAATAATTCCTGTCCGTATTTGGTTATCTTATATGTTTTTTTGTTGCGTCCGCCTTCCGGGATTCCCACCGCTTGTATAAATTCGCTTTTTTGCAATGTCTGGAGCGCGCCATACAATGTCCCAGGGCCCAAAACAACCCTACCACTTGTCATTTCCTCCACCACTTTTATTATGCCGTAGCCATGAAGCGGTTTGTTTAGCGCCGCCAAGATATACAGTGTTGTTTCGGTTAGCACGCTGCCTTTAATATTTACCATATTGTTTCTCCTATCGCCTTGCGTTATAACGTTTAACGATATAACGTATGCCGTTATTATAAAACATATGAATCATTCTGTCAACAGCTTTATAACTTTGCCAAAATGGATTATAATGTTACCATCAAGCGCGAGGGATAAACATTATGATAGATAACATTGCAAAATACATTGATCACACCATACTTAAACCAGACGCGACCATCGAGCAAATAAGAAACATCTGCTCGGAAGCCAAGGAATATGGCTTTGCCAGCGTATGTGTCAATCCCACCCATACAGCATTGGTTTCCAGCGAGCTTGAAGGCAGTGATGTGAAAACATGCGTGGTCATCGGATTTCCTTTGGGCGCAAACACTTCTCAAACAAAAGCTTTTGAAGCAAAAGACGCTATCGAAAAAGGGGCTCAAGAGGTTGATATGGTAATAAATATCGGCGCCGCGAAAGATGGAAACTGGGGGCTTGTTAAAAGCGATATTCAAGCCGTTGTGGATGCCTCGTCAGGCAAAGCCTTAGTCAAGGTGATAATTGAAACCTGTTTGCTTTCCGATGATGAAAAAGTTAAAGCTTGCAACGCGGCAGTATCCGCTGACGCGGATTTTGTAAAAACTTCCACAGGATTTTCAACTGGAGGTGCAACCGCCGAAGATATTGCTTTGATGCGAAAAACCGTCGGCCCCGATATAGGCGTGAAAGCTTCCGGCGGAGTTCGGGACTATGAAACAGCTGAAGCGATGATTAAAGCCGGCGCCACCCGAATCGGTGCAAGTGCCGGAATTGCCATAGTTGAAGGCAGGCAAGGCAAAGAGAGTTATTGATTTATCTAACTGCGGTCAGCGTATAAAATAAAAAGGCGGAAATTTCGCCTTTTTTTATATTTAAACCGCTTTCCCCACTACCTGGGTATAAATCACTTCACAGTTTTTATTCAACTTTAATGCGCTTTTAATATGGTCCCTGTCCACCAGTGCTAGAAGCACTGTATTTAAGTTCGCACAAGCGCAGTAAAGATAAACATTTTGGCTCATGCTTCCCGCTTCAGTTCCTCCAAGGAACATCTTTTGTCCATAGTCGCTTTTCATAATGCCGGTGTTCTTATTAAAGTCTGCTATATATATTAACCCAAACGGAGCGGTTTTCATTATCTTTTGTTTACCGAGATTGTTTCTTATATCTTCGTTTATTACTTGCTCCAGCTTGTGCTCCGCCTCATTATACCTGTACACTCCCGTATCCATCGCCGCATAAACGCTTACCAATTGGCTGTTGCACCCGGATGGTATCGTTCTTTTATTTTTGTTCCTTTTTGCCGCAGGCTTTGTTTCCCCACAGGCGCACCAAAGTATGTTTGATATCTCCTGCAACGGCAAATCTTCAAGCTTCCATTTCCTTATTGTACTCCTTTTTTGTAGAGCTTTCATCAGCGGAAAATCTAAGTCAATCTGCGGTTTTGGCAATATTATCTCTTTCATAGCACATCCTCCACATATACGATATTGTAAATGTTATTATGCTTTAAAAAATATTTCAAGATTATTTCCATAATTCGTTTTCCGGTATTTGAATATAAAAAAACTGACCTGCGGTTTTCGACGCATGTCAGTCAAAAAATTTTACTTAATAATAAACATTTTGGCAAACCATCTCATCGCGGCATTGTATGAAGGCTCTAACCGCAAAGTCTAAGTCTTCCTTGGTGTGCGCCGCTGATATCTGCACCCTTATGCGGGCTAAGGCTTTTGGCACAACAGGATAAAAAAATCCAATGACATACACTCCTTTTTGAAGCATCTTCGCCGCCATTTCCTGAGCCACCCGCGCGTCATAGAGCATTATCGGAACAATTGGATGCGTACCTTCCTTTATCTCAAAGCCGGCCTTTCGAATCTTTTCCCTGAAATAATATGTGTTTTCCTCCAAAATATCACGAAGCTCTGTGCTTTCTTCCAGCATATCAAAAACTTCGCACGCGGAGGCCGCTATAGCCGGAGCCAACGTGTTTGAAAAAAGGTATGGCCTTGAGCGCTGACGCAGCAAGTCAATAATTGTTTTGCTTGCTGATGTATATCCTCCGCTCGCGCCGCCCAAAGCTTTGCCGAGTGTTCCGGTTAATATATCCACTCGTCCCATCACATCGCAATATTCTGGAGTTCCGCGCCCTGTCTTTCCGATAAATCCCACAGCGTGCGAATCGTCCACCATAACCAGCGCGTCATACTTTTCAGCCAAATCGCATATTCCCTTTAAGTTCGCCATTATCCCGTCCATAGAAAATACGCCGTCGGTGCATATCATTATTATCCGTCTGTCTTGCGCTTCCCTCAGTTTGGCTTCCAAGTCATCCATATCATTGTTTTTATATCTAAAGCGTTGCGCTTTGCAAAGTCGAACTCCATCTATTATGCTGGCATGGTTTAATTCATCACTTATTATAGCGTCCTCAGAGGACAGCAGAGTCTCGAAAAGGCCCGTGTTCGCATCGAAGCACGAAGAGTAGAGTATAGTGTCCTCCATGCCCAAAAAGCAGCTTATCTTGCTTTCCAACTCCTTGTGCACGCTTTGTGTTCCGCAAATGAAGCGCACAGATGAGAGTCCGTATCCATATGTGTCATAGCTTTTTTTGGCCGCATCAATTATCCGAGCATTGTTTGAAAGCCCCAAATAATTATTGGCGCACATGTTTAGCAGCCCTTTTTGGTCCTCAACGTCAATTTTTGCGCTTTGAGGTGTTGTTATTACTCTTTCGTTTTTCCACATTCCCTCGTCTTTGATTTTTTGATTTACATTTTCGAGTATTTCATAAGCGCTTTTCATATTATTCCTCCCAGCTTAAGATTACCTTTCCCGAATTTCCGCTGCGCATGACTTCAAATCCCTGCTTAAAATCCGTGTAATGAAATCTATGAGTGATAATGGGCGATATATCCAGTCCGGTTTGTATAAACGATGTCATCTTATACCATGTTTCATACATTTCGCGCCCATATATCCCCATGATTGTAATTCCGTTAAACACCACTTGTGTCCAATCAATCTTGGTTTGTGCCCCATGTATACCTAAAACAGCGATTTTCCCTCCGTGGCACATATTACTCAGCATGTCGCTTAAGGCTTGTGGGTTTCCCGACATTTCCATGCCCACATCAAATCCTTCTTTCATGTTAAGCTCATCCATAACATCACGTATGCTTTCGCTTCTGACATCAATCACCCGGGTTGCGCCCATCTTTTTTGCAAGCTCCAGGCGATACGGATTTACATCGGTAACCACCACATACCTCGCTCCTGCGTGTTTGGCTATGGCGACCGCCATAATGCCTATAGGCCCCGCACCCGTAATCAAAACATCTTCTCCCAAAACGTTAAATGCTAAGGCCGTGTGCACCGCATTTCCCAAGGGATCAAAGCAGCTTATTGTCTCAAGCGGTATCTTGGGATCGCAATGCCAAACGTTTGTGACAGGTACGCTGATATATTCGGCGAACGCACCTTCGCGGTTTACACCTATTCCTTTTGCGGCATTGCAAAGATGCCGCCTTCCCGCCAAGCAATTGCGGCACTTTCCGCAAACAAGATGTCCTTCTGCCGACACTGTGTCGCCGATGTTAAAGTCATGCACATCGCTTCCCATATCCACGATTTTCCCTGCGAATTCGTGACCGATTGTCATTGGTACGGGTATCGTTTTTTGTGACCATTCGTCCCAATTATATATATGCACATCGGTGCCGCATATGGATGTCTTTAACACTTTTATCAAAACATCGTGCATGCCGATTTGCGGAACCGGAACGTCCTCAAGCCACAGCCCTTCTTTGGGATACTTTTTCACCAAAGCTTTCATCGTTTTTTCCATACGCATCAGCTCCTCAGTATTTTCTTCCCCTTATTATACCACTACTTAAATTTATCCTGTTGATAAAACGCATATTGATTGATAAAATAAGTTTTAACCAACTGAAACCCTTTTTTATAAAACTTTGGTTACAAAAGGAATCTACATGAAAAGAACACTGATTAATTCCGAGATAGCTTGGGCGAAGACTTTGCTTAAAAAGCACAACATATATATCCCCGCATTCGGCCACTACACTACAAAAGATTGGGAAGAGTGCTTAAAGGGTGAGCAGTCCATCTCCCAAACCATGCTGGGATGGGATATAACAGACTATGGCATGAGTGACTATAAAAATTTGGGTGGCGTGCTTTTTACCCTTCGAAACGGCGACCAAAACAATCCTGAAATAGGCACGCCTTATGCCGAAAAGCTCATCCTTTTGCATGACGGGCAAAGCTTACCACTTCATTTTCACTATACCAAAACCGAAGACATCATAAACCGCAGCGGCGGTATCCTCGCACTAAAGCTATACAACGCTAAAGATGATGACTCGGTTGACTATGCAAGCGATGTGAATGTATATATCGATGGGATACTACATACAGTCAAAGCAGGGGATGTGGTGGAAGTGACAAACGGAAACAGCATCACGTTAACGTCGAGAATGTATCACCTGTTCTGGGCGAAAGAGGGCGCGGGCGACCTTATCGTTGGTGAAGTGTCTTCGGTTAACGACGACAACATCGACAATCATTTTGACGAAATTCCAAAAAGATTTTCGGAAATCGAAGAAGATGAGCCTACAATCACTCCGCTTTGCAATGAGTATGATAAGTTTAACTGACATTCCAACATAGCTATATAGTATAAAAATTAAGCGGCCTGAAACAATTAGGTGGCTTTTTTTGTATATTTAATTAAAATTGTCACATAATTACTTTTTTGTTGTATAATAAACAAAATGTTTAGAGCATAAAAAAACTGCTCTAAAATCTAAAATACTATTACACATACTACTGTTAAATAAAGGAATCAAAATGAAAATTAATAGTGATGATAAAATAGAAACGCCAGAACATGACGTCTCCAACGATGTATTTGAGAAAATCCACCCTAAAAATAACTCAAGGATTATTCTAAAAAGAGTGCTGATTGTAAGTGTCGTCATTTGCTTATGTATAACTCTGCTAATTCTAGTGAAGCAAATGGGATTGCAACGTTTTAATTTGTTAGGAGAAAAGACCGGAAGTAGCTATCCTGTAATATCAATTAGTAATCCGTTTGGTAAAGCTTCAGCTATTGATGAATATAATAGACGATTTATGGAGGAAAATGCAAATGGCGAAGCAAGAATCCTCATGGATGATCTTGGTGATTCCGGATATATAACAAGTGGAGGTAATGCAGACATAAGAACAGATGATTATAATATTATTACCGATATTATGAGCATTAATAAAAGTTCTCTTAAACTTCCAACATATATTCCTGGAGGATATTCTTTCTCTGGAGGAAAAATTGACTTTTTTATAAATGATGACAATCCTCCGGAATTAATTTCATCAGAGCAAAAAAACGGTCACATATATTTAATTTATAAATTGAGTGAAGGTTACAAAGAAAATGTCTCCTCCATGAAACTTACTTACACAAATAAAAATGGCGATATAATTTCTTACGATGCAACTTTATCAGAAGCTTCGATGGATAATCTTGAATATTATTTCCCAAATAGTGCCACTATTAAAATCCTTGAAATACCCTCTTTTGATAATGCAATCTGGGTTTATGACAAAAAGCAAAAAACCTATCTGAATTCTGTTGCTCTGTTTAAATATATACCTAAAATAAGTACAATAGACTTCATGAATATTACAAATGCTTCATTACATCCCGCCAGTACACCTGTACCAGAAATAAATGCTGGACAGTCCATGTTTATATCTATAAATTGTCATATTTCCTCGGATGTGTTAGACGTCGAAGAGTTAGTTAAAATAGCAGAAAGCCTAAACTAATCCTACCACTTAAAATAACAGCTGAAGTTAATACCTCAGCTGTTATAGGTCCTCTGTCACTCTTCGTCAGGATACACTTTCCAGTGATCGCATCCCTCGCTAAAGTCCTCATCGGTGATCTTGTTAACGTTCATCTTCATATACCTGCCATGAGCGGATACGGCGACACCGCCTTCAGGAGTTAAGATTTCCCCCGTTCCTTCAAACATCATACGATTTTCATCGGTGATTCTGCAAACGGCTTTAAGTTCGCAGTCAAGAGGAAGCGGCGCACGGTATTTTATTTTCAAATCCGTAGTAACCCCCCATATGTCAGGGTCTTTTATCTGCATCGCACGACCGATGGCTTCATCCAAAATGGAGGCTGCAATACCACCGTGTAAACGCCCCGGATAACTTTGATGTTCATTCCTTGGCGTAAAATACACTATTAGTTCATCTTCGTCATTTTCATAAAATCTCGCTTTGAGCCCAAAGTCGTTTTTCATTCCGCACACAAAGCAATCTCTGGCGTTTGGCTGTTTCATAATTTCTTTAGACATTTAACATCCTTCTAATTTAATTTTTACATCTTTATGTTATAATTAAAAATAAAACATTATAGGAGGCATTTTACATGAGTAAAACACCCGCATGGCTTACATATCTTTTCGGATGGGTTACCGGACTTATTTTCCTCGGTGTGGAAAAAGAAGACGAAAACATACGCTGGCACGCCGCAAATTCTCTTGCCGTTTCCGGCGCAGCTACCTTGGCCGGTGTTGTCTTGAGTATTTTCGCAAGAATTCCGATTTTAGGAATTATATTCTTAATTTTAAGTTGGCTTTTAGCAGTCGCAATGTTCGTTTTATGGCTTATGCTTATGATAAACGCAGGCAACGGCTCAAAATTCAGAGTTCCTTTTCTTACTGATTTTGCCGAAAAGAATTTTTTGAATTTATTTAAATAAGCCTACTCCAACACAGCACGTATACGCCTGACTCCTGCGGAAGAAGACTGTTCCTTCTGAATTTTGAAGGTTCCGAGTTCGCCTGTTCTTTTGGCGTGCGGTCCGCCGCATATCTCTTTTGAAAATTCACCCGCAGTGTACACTTTTACCACGTCTTGATATTTGGACGTGAATATCCCCACAGCGCCTTGCTCTTTAGCTTCTTCAATCGGTATTTCTTCCATGTCAATAGGAACATCCGCTTTTATAGCGGTGTTTACCCAAACTTCAAGCTCATCCAGCTCTTCACGTGTCACTTTTCTGTCAAAGTTAAAGTCAAACCTAGCGCGCTCAGGAGTGATGTTTGAGCCGCGCTGTTCTACGCTGTCGCCAAATTTATTGCGCAAAGCCGCAAGCAGAAGATGAGTGGCGGTGTGAAGACGCGCGGTTTGTTCTCCGCCATCTGCCAATCCTCCCTTAAACTTTTGCTCCGAGCCCTGTGATGATATCTTCTGATGATTTGCAAATGATTCATCAAAGCCTTTTACATCCACTTTCAGCCCTTTTTCTTGGGCAAGTTCGCATGTTATCTCAATCGGGAAGCCATAGGTGTCGTAAAGCTTAAAAGCTGACTTTCCGTCAATGGTATCTCCCTCGTTCATATTTTTTGTAAGCTTTTCAAGCTCGTTAAGTCCGCGCCCTAAAGCCTTTGCAAACTTTGCTTCCTCTTTGCTCAACTCATCATGTATCCGTGTTTTGTTTGCAACAAGCTCAGGGTATACTTCGCCGTATTCTTCAAGAATTACTTTTGCGACCTGCCACGTAAACTGAGAGGGTAGATCAAGCATACGTCCGTATCTTACAGCACGGCGAATAAGTCTTCGTAGAACATATCCCTGATCCAAATTGGAAGGGGTGACTCCTTTTTCATCGCCCAGTATGAAGACAGATGTCCTGCAATGGTCTGATACAATGCGGATAGCTCTTGTTATCTCAGCGCTTGAACCGTATTTTTTCCCGCTGAGTTCTTCAATTTTAGCTATTATCGGCGTAAACAAATCTGTTTCATATACTGAAGACTTTCCTTGAAGCACCGCTATTGTCCTGTCAAGACCCATTCCAGTATCCACGTTTTTATTTTTTAGCGGCGTAATGTTCCCGTTGGCGTCTTTGTTATACTGCATGAAAACATCGTTCCAAATCTCGAGATATCTTCCGCACGAACATGATGGATCGCAATCAGGACCGCATGGCTCTTTATCGGTAATAATAAACATCTCGGTGTCCGGACCGCACGGGCCACTGTCTCCGGCTATCCACCAGTTGTGCTCGGCGTTTAAAAAGAAAATCTTGTCCTCGGGCACGCCGCAGTCCATCCATATCTTAGCTGATTCTTCATCTTTCGGGCTGTTTTCATCGCCTTCAAAGCACGAAAATGCCAGCTTATCTTTAGGAATGTTTAAATACTTAGGGCTGGTCAAAAACTCCCACGACCAACCTATCGCCTCTTTTTTGAAATAGTCTCCAAGCGACCAGTTGCCAAGCATTTCGAAAAATGTAAGGTGGGAATTATCTCCCACTTCATCGATATCAATAGTCCTTATGCATTTTTGCACATTGCAAATCCTAGTGCCGGCAGGATGGCTTGCACCTAAAAGGTAGGGAACAAGAGGCTGCATGCCCGCAGGTACAAAAAGCACCGTTGGATCATTTTCGGGTATCAAAGACGCCGAAGGCACCACCGCGTGTCCATTTTCTTTAAAGAAATCCAAATATTTTTTTCTAAGCTGTGCCGAAGTAATCATTTTTTCTCCTATCGCAAATATCATACGGACATTATTATCATTTATTCACTAAATATTATATTGATATAAATTCGTTGTCAAGAAATTAGCTGTAAATCCCGCTTTTTTGCCCAAACCCTACTAATCGCTTTCTTTTATATATCTTCTCGGGATGTTTTACTCATAAATCAGTTTTTTATCGCCCTCATCACGTGGTATCCAGCTTCCCGTTGTAGCGTTTCACAGTTGCCGAATGTTTCTTTTATCACTTTTTTCAAACTCTCGGCTCCCTGTTTTTTTTGAACCACCGCCCAAAATTCGCCGCCGGAGTTTAAATAATCGGGAGCATTTTGCGCCCACGGATAATATACCTTTTTCCCTGCTCGAATAGGCGGGTTGGTGATTATTATATCAAATTTCTTTTCAATGCCCTCATATCCGTCTCCCTGAGACACAACGGCGTTTATGCCGTTTGCTTCAGCGTTCTTTTTAGCAAACTCCACAGCTCGTAGATTTATGTCTCGCATTACGGGCTTTGCACCCGCAATAAGTGCCGTGCTTATTCCTATCACGCCATATCCGCAGCCCAAATCCAGCAAATCTCCGATTTTTTTATGGCAAGAAAAAAAAGCGTCCAAAAGAACCGCTGTGCCAAAATCCAAATTGCTTTTAGAAAAAACTCCGTCAGCCGTGGAAAATTCGATTTTTCTTCCGGAAATAACCGCAGCAATCTTTTTTTCATTATATTCGCCCGTTGGGTTTTTTGTATAATAATGTTCCATTACCTTGCAACACACTCATATATTTTTTCTGCGAATTTTGAAAGCGAGAAGTCTTTGTGATAGTCGCTTAAGTTGACACTAACTTTTTTATAAAAGTTTTCAGGATTATTATATACCATTTCGAGCACATTCTTGATTTCCTTTGCGGCCTTTTCAACAAACAGCTCTTTTGGATAACTTTCGCCCAACGTATCCACAATTCCCGGTAAATCAGTTGCCACTATGACGCAGCCCATGCAAAGAGCTTCAATCAAAGATATTGGCTGAGCTTCAGTCGGATATCTGGTAGGAAGACAAAAAACCGCACTTTCCATAAGAAGTTTTTTCTTTTCATCGCTTGTGACAAAGCCCAGATATTCAATGTTTTTATATGTGTCAAGATACTTGTCAAATCTTTTTTTCTCATCTGTGAAAACGCGTCCTGCGACTTTAAGTGAAAATCGCTCGTCTCCACCGACAGCTTCAATAAGCTCGAATATCCCCTTGGATTCAATTACGTTGCTCATATAGCATATCTGCATAGGCTTTTTGTTTATGATTTCTTTCTTTTCTGGCAATGCTTCAGGATTGAGCATCATTTCATCCTGTGCGAAATTTCCCACTACTTCAAATTTTCCGCACCCGAAAAGCTCATGCATTTCTTCTTTCAGTCTAGAGGTTAGAGCAATATTGCTGTGGGCGGCATCAATATATTTTCTTATATATCCGCGAATCCATTTATTGTTTTTATATGTATCGATAAGGGCCCGCCCATGAATGTGAAGTGTATAAGGTTTGTTATGCTTCAAGCACATTTTATAATAGCTTATAAGTGAAATGAAGCCCAAGGGCGATAGTTTAGGAGTAAAATATACCGCACCGCAGTCTTTGATATACGCTTTTGCAAGTCGCTTGTTTTTAAACGTCGCTTGTATTTTATCTTTTGCTGAAACCCCTACACCCGAGCCGCCGTTTTCAAAAAAATCTACACTTAATATAGGCACACCAGATGCCTGCCATTCATCGCGCAGTTTACAGCTGGCAAAGCTCATGCCGTCATCACCGCGTCCAAAAGCCGCAATCATCAATATCTTTTTTGTATTATCGTAGCTCATATTTCAAATTGCCTTTAGCGGCAAGCTCTTTCTCTCTTATCAGACAAGCAGGCTATTTTCTCCAAATAACGTCATTTACAATTCCAGTGTAGCTTTGAATTATCTTAACCACTTTAACCGACACATTTTTGTCGCGATAGTCGCTGGCAAGCACTGTAGGCTCGCCTGCTTCATGCATTGCGCGCGAAAGCTCTATAGAGCGGCTTACATCATCAAATGAAACGCCGCCTATTATAACTGTGCCCTTATCCAACACTTCAGGACGCTCTGTGCTTGTACGAATCAGCACACCGGGAAAGCCAAGCATCGCGCTTTCCTCAGATAATGTTCCGCTATCGGATAATACGCAAAAAGCGTTCTTTTGCAGTTTATTATAGTCAAAAAAACCAAAAGGCTCAAGGCTTCGAACCAACGGATGAAACTTAAATCCGCTTTCTTGTATTCGCTTTAGCGAGCGCGGATGTGTGGAGTATACAATTGGCATGTTATACGTTTCCGCTGCTTGGTTTACTGCACTCATAAGAGATGTGAATGTCTTTTCATTATCTATATTTTCTTCGCGGTGGGCTGAAAGAAGCATATATTTGCCGCTTTGCAAATCAAGCTTTTTCAAAATATCACTGTTATCGATTGACGACATGTGTTCATCCAACACCTCAGCCATAGGGGATCCTGTCACAAAAACATGGTCTGGGCGCTTGCCCTCGGCCAAAAGATATCTTCTGGAATGCTCCGTGTAGCACAAGTTGATGTCGCTCATATGGTCAACTATCCTACGGTTAATCTCCTCGGGCACATTCTGATCAAAGCACCGATTGCCCGCTTCCATATGAAATACAGGAATCTTTAACCTCTTTGCCGAATAAGCCGACAGTGCGGAGTTTGTGTCGCCTAATATTAAAAGCGCATCAGGATTTACTTCCTTCATGATTTTATAGGACTTTGCGATGATATTTCCAACCGTTTCACCTAAATCCTCTCCAACAGAATCGAGGGTATAGTCAGGCTTTTTAATACCAAGCTCTTCAAAGAACACTTGGTTTAGGGTGTAATCCCAATTTTGTCCCGTGTGCACCAGAACATGGTCGAAATACTTATCCACAGCCTTCATTACGGCCGAAAGCCTTATTATCTCAGGGCGCGTGCCCACTATTGTCATTATTTTTAGTTTATTCATTAATTTAGCTCCTCACACGCTCAAATAATAAGTGTCCGGATTGTCCGGGTCAAACAGCTCGCATGACCAGAAAAGCGTCAGCACATCTGTATCGCCGATGTTTTCAATGTTGTGGGTATAACCCGGAGGTATGTCCACTATCTCGGGCTTATCGCCGGACACGCGATATTCCAAAACCTCATCACTGTCAATCTTTCTGAAACGAATAACAGCCTCACCCTGCGCAACTGCAAATTTCTCCACCTTTGTATGGTGGTAGTGGTTGCCGCGGGTTATCCCAGGCTTTGTAAGCGAAACAAATATCTGTCCCGCATGCGGCTGCTTTATTAGCTCAAACAGCCAGCCGCGGTCATCCGAATGCAGGGTGGGAAAGTATGAAAAATTATCTTCTTCAAGATAGGAAAGATAGGTCGAATGTAATATTCTTGTGAAATTATCAGCCATATCGGGAATCACACTGGTTTCGCGTATTTCTTTAAACGATCTTATCTTTTCCGCCAATTCGCCAAGCGTTATTTGGTACGTTGTTTCCGCATGACAAAATCCGTCGGACGCTATTCGCTTTTTGCCGTCCAAGCACTTCATGCATTCGCGAACCACATCATCAACATAGCATAGCGGCAGTAAATAGTTTTCATCATTTATCTGTATGGGTAAATCATGCGCGATGTTGTGGCAAAAAGTCGCCACCACGCTGTTGTAATTTGGCCTGCTCCATTTACCAAAAAGATTAGGAAATCGATAAACATAAGCTGTTGCTGTTTTTCCGTATTCCAATACGGCATCTTCAGCCATTTTTTTACTTTTTCCGTATGGGTTGTCTTTTTGCGCCTGTATGGAAGATGAAAGTAAAATTGGTGTGCTTTTGCCATTGGATTTTAGTATATCCACTATGTCTTGGGTAAGGTTTGCGTTGCCGGTAATGAACTCACCATCGTTTTTGGGGCGGTTAACACCCGCAAGATGAAAGACGAAATCCGCCTGCTTTAAATACTCTTCAAGATCCTGCTTGGTGTTATTTATATCGTATTTTAAAACCTTGACGTCTTCTCTCAGCTCAAGGCTCGAGCATAAATTGCGGCCCACAAAGCCGTTTGCCCCCGTTACCAAACAATTTTTCATTTGCCTTTACGCTTCTCTTTCAGTTCTTTTTGTATGAAATCAAGATTTAAAAGCTTTGCCTTTACTTGCTCGAGACCCAAACGCTCTGTGTTATGGGAGTTATAGTCCATGCCTTCTTCAGAAAACTCCTCACCTTCGGAAAAATATTTTGCATAGTTCAAATCGCGGTTGTCCGGAACAATACGGAAATAGCCGGGCAAATCTTTTGCGACAGCCATCTCTTCGCGAGTGAGCAGAGTTTCATAAAGCTTTTCACCATGACGGGTGCCTATTATCTTAATATCGTTTTGGGCTTCAAAAAGTTCCCTTAACGCTATTGCAAGCGTTTCCACAGTGCACGCCGGCGCTTTTTGTACAAAAATGTCGCCGGGCAAAGCGTTTTTAAAAGCATAAAGCACAAGCTCGACAGCCTCTTCAAGCGACATCAAAAAACGAGTCATATTGGGATCTGTGACCGTTATCTCCCCGCCGCTTTCAATTTGGTTTACAAAAAGAGGAATAACCGAGCCGCGAGATGCCATAACGTTTCCATAACGTGTCGCGCAGATAACGGTATTTTCGGCGTTTCTGGATTTCGCAATCATCACTTTTTCCATCATAGCTTTGGATATTCCCATCGCGTTAATAGGGTAGACCGCCTTGTCTGTGGATAGGCAAATAACCTTTTTGACTCCCGCTTCTACGGCCGAATCCAATACATTCCCGGTTCCCAAAACATTTGTTTTAACCGCTTCCATAGGATAAAATTCGCAGGAAGGAACCTGTTTGAGCGCCGCCGCGTGAAACACATAGTCAACACCGCTCATAGCGTAGTCAACTGAGCGCTTGTCGCGGACATCACCTATATAAAACTTCAATTTGTCGTTATTATATTTTTTTCGCATGTCGTGCTGCTTTTTTTCATCACGCGAAAAAATTCGGATCTGTGTGATATCGGTATCCAAAAATCTGTCCAATACGGCATTGCCAAATGAGCCCGTGCCGCCTGTTATCAATAAGGTTTTTCCTCTAAACATTAAAGTCCTCCACAACTGCTATTTTTCATAATGTTTGACGCAAACATCCATTACATTCAATATATCATCAAAGAACTTCTCCTGACAATAATTTTTATCATAATAGATTCTTGCGTTTTTCGCATATTCTTCTAATTTATTTTTGTTTTTTAAAAGTGCATACACATTTTTTGCAAGCGATATAAAGTCTTCCGACCCGCAAGCCAGTCCGCATTCGGCTTCTTCAATCACTTTTGATGTTTCTCCTCCGGCTGCCGCCAAAATGGGACGCCCAGCAGCCATATATGTCTGCACCTTTCCGGGGAGCGTAAGCTCAATTAGTTTACTTGCTTTCAACGTAACTATCAAAGCATCAGCTGCCTCATAAAACTTTGGCATTTCCTCAAGCGGCCGTCTTCCATGGAAAGTCACAAGATGAGAAACTCCAAGCTCTGTCGCCAAATCCCTGCATTCGTCAAGCGCGCTGCCACTGCCCACTATGTTCCAACGGATATCGTCTTCATCCTTTAAAAGCGAAGCCGCGCGTATTATCGTGTCCACCGACTGCGAAAACCCCACGTTTCCTGCAAAAAGCAGACTAAGCCCCCTCGTTTTGGGAAGGGGCATTGGTTTAAAGATATCTTCCGCGTATTGGGGCACGTGTATCACGTCACGGTCCATTCCAAGCACTTCTTTAAAATAATCAGCGAAACCGCTTGAAGTCACAAGAAGCGCCGTTGCCTTATTATATATGCGCCTGCAATAATTTCTTAACCTTTTATAAAAAAAAGTGTTCTCGTTCAATCTCATGCGCGAGGTTATGCTTTCAGGCCAAAGGTCAAGACAGTTTAGCACAACCGGGCATTTTGTTCTTTTGGCATACACGTATGCCGGTCGGCATAAAGTGATGGGAGAATGCTGCTGTATGAATACTACGTCAGCGTCCGCCTCAATTCTTTGAGCCTTGACGGAGGCAAAAAACGCAAAAGAAATATAGTTTAATAGCAGGCTAAACGAACTATTGCCGCGGCCCAAAATCTTTGAACGCACGACTTTTACCCCGAAAAGCGTTTCTGTTTCATGTTTTTTATAATTTTTGCCCCTGTAGTCGGCAAGCACTTTTCCTTCCGGATAATTGGGAACACCAGTGAGCACATGCACTTCATGCCCCTTTTCAACAAGGATACGCGCGATGTCGTTTACGCGCATCGGCTCCGGATAAAAATATTGTGTAACAATAAGGATTTTCATTTCAGATAATTATATCACAAATAAACTTCCAAGTCATGGGTTTGAATTTATTAATTGTTCCGCTCAAAACGTCTTATAAGCCGCCAATATCAAGTTTGGTCGATTATGATACCTGATACAAATAAAAACCATATATTTTACCCAAATGACGCATTACTAATTGCTAATAAAGCGTTTTTCTGATATATTGTGTGTGAAAAAAAACTAAGGAGAATCAATATGCCACTTGTTACAACAAAAGATATGCTAAAAAAGGCTTATGACGGAGGTTACGCCATAGGTGCTTTCAATGTGAATAATATGGAAATGGTCCAGGGCATAGTAAATGCCGCAAAAAAGCTCAATGCTCCTCTTATTCTTCAGGTCTCAGCGGGCGCCAGGAAATACGCTGGTTCGCTTTACCTCAAGAAATTGGTTGAAGCCGCGGTAGCAGAGACTGGTCTTCCCATAGCTTTGCATTTGGATCATGGCGCAGATTTTGAAATCTGCAAGCAATGCATTGACGATGGTTTTTCATCGGTTATGATAGACGGAAGCCATCATTCATTCGCAGATAACATCGCAGTTACAAAAAAAGTAGTTGAGTACGCACACGAGCATGGAGTAACAGTTGAAGGTGAACTCGGGCAGCTCGCCGGAATCGAAGATGACGTTAACGTTTCCGCTGAAGACGCAAAATTCACACATCCTGACGAAGTAAATGAATTCGTTGAAAAAACAGGCGTGGATTCACTCGCAATAGCAATCGGCACAAGCCATGGCGCTTTCAAGTTCAAAGGCGAGCCTCTTCTTCGCTATGACATCTTGGAAGAAATCTCACAGCGTTTACCCGGATTTCCTATAGTTCTTCACGGAGCTTCATCCGTTGTACCCGAATATGTCGCAGAAATCAACAAATTCGGCGGGGACATGTCCGGAGCACAGGGCGTACCTGAAGATATGCTTCGCAAAGCCGCATCAATGGCTGTATGCAAAATCAACATTGACTCTGACATCCGCCTCGCGGTAACAGCGGCAATCCGCCATCATCTTGCTGAAAATCCTAAAGAATTCGACCCAAGAAAATATTTGGGCGTTGCCCGCGATTACACGCAATCAATAGTGGAACATAAAATCAAAAATGTTTTAGGGTGTGAAGGCAAAGCTTAACTTAAAAATTTAGATACCATTAAGGGACGCAAAAGCGTCCCTTTTTTATTATGCTCAAAATATCAGTCTTAACGCGACCGCTATAAGTCCAGCCACAAATGTTAATGTAAATATCGTTTTGTTATGCTTTGCAAGCCATTTTGGAATGAAAATATCAAATCCCATTTCTTTTGTCTCGCTATATTTATATCCTACAACGGTCAGCGGGCATCGCCACTTAAACGCAATCAATATTAACCCTTCCAGCACAACTAACCCTATAGCAACATAAGTGAAAATACTGATTTTATTAAATATACCCGAATATAAAATATAAAATATTACCATCACATAGAATGACCAAATAATGGTGTGTAACAGCTTAATTATAAATAGTTTTTTCTCCATTAAAATCCTGTATTCTTTTTTTTGTAACATTACATTAAAATAAAAAATGTGTCAAATACAAAACTATAAACTCATATTTTATTTGTTTTATTATAATCTCATTAAATGACAAAGAAAAAACCGCCCTGTGAAAGGCGGCTTTTCTTTCCTTCTTCATTCTTCAATCTAATCAATCTAATCAATCTAATGTTATAATTACTCTTCGCTGTGGCTCCGCGCCTTCAGAATAGGTGGATATCCCATCTATTTCGGCAAGCACTGTGTGAACTATCCGCCTCTCATAGGAATTCATTGGATCAAGTGCGATATTTCTCCCGGAGCTAAGTGCCTTTTCCGCCAAGCGGCTGGCAAGCGACTCCAGTGTCTTTTCGCGCTTTTTTCTGTATCCTCCCACGTCAAGGTGTATTCTGTAATATTCATCTTCGGTTTCTCCATGCTGATGATTTACAACAAGAGAAGTCAAAAGCTGCAATGCGTCAAGCGTTTCTCCGCGATGACCTATCAACGCTCCCACATGCGCTCCTTCTATCCGGATTTTAATGTTGTTGTCATCTTCCGCAACAGCAATTCCCGGATCAGAAACGTCCATCAGCTTTGACACCTGAGATAAAAATGATACAGCTTTGTTTGCATAAGAAAACTTCTCGCTTACCCGCACGCGGGCCATCTTTACACCCAAAAGTCCCAATACGCCCTTAGTTCCTTCATCCAAAACTTCTATCTGTGCTTCCGCAATGGATAAGTCCAGCTGTTCGAGTCCCTTCTGTACGGCCTCTTCCACTGTTTTGCCGATACTTTCTATGGTCTTCATATAAATTATCGCCTCCTAAGCGTTTTGATTCTCCTTTGCCGTGAGCACTTTTTCAATTACCACACTCGATACAACACCAACCATACTGCTTATTGACCAATAAAGGGCAAATGCCGCAGATGCCGAAACACAAATCACAATGGACATGACCGGAAACAAATACTGCATCATCTTTCCCGACATGGGATTTGCCGGTTCATTGGGTTGAGGCTGTGCCGGCTGAGCGGGCATAGTGATTTTACTTTGAAGGAAGCTCATCCCGCCGGCTAATAGCGGCAATATGAACCAACCATTCATAACTCCCGCATATATCGCTCTAACAGGAGCAAGAACGGCATCAAAATCTGTAATGTTTGCATTTTTGATTACTTGATATCTCTGGCTTATCTGCTCAAATAAAGGAATCACAGAGGTGTTCTTGGGGAAATTGTCTACAAGCAGAAATACGTCCGGCTGCCAAATGTTTTTCACCCAAAACCAGCTTTCTATTTGAATGCTTTCTGGAGGCAAGGTTTTTGCGGCCTCATAGATAGCTAAAATCTGCTCGCCCGCGATTATGCTCATTGCTCCAAAGAAAGCAAAAAGGATTGGCATCTGCAAAAGCATGGGCAAACAGCCGGAAAACATTGAAAAATTTTCCTCCTTGTAAAGCTCCATGGTTTTTTTGGACTGCATTTCCTTGTCGTTTGCATACTTTCTTTTAATCGCATCAACTTTTGGTTGAAGCAATTTTTGTTTCCTTGTGTTCTTTTTTTGCTTGATGTCAAGAGGAAGCAGAAGTATCCTTATGATAATTGTAAGCAAAACAATTGACCATCCGTAGCTTCCTATCAGTGAATAAATTGCGTTAAGCACAGTTGCAAAAAAATCGGCAATAAAGTTATTAGTTAAAAATCCCAATTTGTTTTTCCTTTCTTAAAAAAACATTAGTTAAGGTACAGGATCGTATCCGCCCGCGTGAAATGGGTGGCATTTGAGTATACGCCTGATGGCAAAATATGTGCCTTTAAACGCCCCGTGTTTTAAAATAGAATCAAAAGCGTATTGCGAGCATGTGGGAAGAAATCTGCAATGATCTCCCAAGCCCGGGGATATGTGCTTTTGATAGAATTTAATTATTGCTAGAAGTATTTTGGACATTTGCGTTCTTTCCGTTAATGTGTGTCCTAAAAAGCCCTGCTTTTTTTAAAAGTTTTTTTATATCGCTTCCGATTTCATCGTAGCTCGAACTATTTGCTGCTGCACGCGCGATAAAAATTATTCGGTGTCCGGGTATAATTTCGTCAATTATAAGCCTCGTGTTTTCGCGCATCAGTCTTTTTATCCTGTTGCGCTCAACTGCTTTTGCCACTTTTCGGCTGACTGAAAAACCAATCAGCAGTTCATCATTCCCACGGCTTTTAACATACACCATCGCCACTCTCTTTTGGGCGATGTTTTTGCCGCGCCTATAGATGAATCTAAAGTCTCTGTTTTTGGACAGCCGGTTTTTTGCACCCAGCATAAATAATTAAGCCGATAATTTCTTGCGGCCTTTGCTGCGACGGCGATTTAAAATGTTGCGCCCCTGTTTTGTTTTCATGCGCTTTCTAAAGCCGTGTTCTCTTTTGCGCTGGCGTTCTTTTGGCTGATAAGTTCTTTTCATTATATTAATCTCCTTTTATAAAAAGGGGCCTGATCTCTACGTTTTTCCAAATAAAGCTATTAAAATGCTAGATTTTTGAATATTAACGTACAATTCCCCATATTATTCACTAAAAATACCATGTTATTATACTTAAAGCGACCTAAGTTGTCAATGAATATCGCTTGTAGACGAAGTCTTGCTAATCCAACGCTTAAAAATCAGATTGTCTCATATGCCATTTCATAAACTTTTTTTACCTTTTTCTTTGATGCTGCGCCCTCATGCACCTTTTTGTCCCCGATATAATATGTTGGCACATACCAATAATCATATTTGTTGGCGATGTCTGGATGCTGCACTTCGTCAATAATTTCAATCTCGATGTCCTTATATTCAGGATGGTCTTCCAGCACCGCATCCATCCAGCGGTGAGCCATTCTGCAAAAAGGGCATGATGCCATTGTGAACATAGTTATTTTTTTCATTTTTCCCTCATTCATTGTTAATTCAACATCTTCACTGCCATATCATACATCATGGAAACGTATTCGTCCACATCATTGGACACAACTGGTATATCCTTTTGAGAGAAATGTCCGGACGCGGAAAAAAGCATTTGTGATACAGTCAATAGTTGAAACGGCTCAGGGGTTTTTGATATGATTTTTTCGCTTACGCCGATTTCGATAAGCTCCACTATTTTCTTTTGATATTTTTCCCGAACGATGGCAATCACGCCAACCATCTTTTCTCTTAATTCCGGGGTAAGCAACGGAAAGAATTCCGTGCTTACCGTCGAATAAAACATGCTCGAATATTTTTTCAGCAAATTTAAATGCTCATAAAGAAATCCGCACATTAGTTTTTTAAAACCTTTGATTTCATCGGTTTCATATTCCAGCAAACTCTTCATAGTGGATTCTACAAAATACTTAACCGCTTCAAACATCATATGCTCTTTGTTTGAAAAATACATGTAAACGCTGCCCTTGCCAATGCCCGCACGCTTTGCGATGTCGCTTACACGAATGTTTGAAACGTCACCCGATTCCAATATGGCCTCAAATATAGCGTTAAATATTTTTTCTTTTTTAGATATGCACATTTTTAACGCCTTTTCTACGCTGTCTCAGTTTTTTTGTTCTTTTTTTGCTTATTGCCTTTTTTGTCTTTTTTCTTTCCGCCATCAAACGACGCGTACATCACAGGCACCACTATTAACGTCAGCGCTGTGGAAAATATCAGTCCGCCTATGGCTGTAATAGCCAAAGGCTGCATCATTTCCGCTCCGCGGCCAATCCCGACCGACATGGTAGAAAGCGCGAATATCGTTGTGAGCGCAGTCATAACAATGGGTCTAAGCCTTGTTTTGCCCGCTTTGATTATAGCTTTGTGTGTTGTCATTCCGCGCGCTTTAAGCTGGTTGATATAGTCCACAAGCACTATTCCGTTATTTACCACTATGCCCGCCAGTATTATCATTCCTATAAACGCCACAACGGACAGGGGAGTGTTTGTTACTATAAGCGCCAAGAATCCACCCGTGAAAGCAAGCGGTATCGCAAACATTACTATAAACGGATACTTGAGCGACTCGAACTGTGCGGCCATAATCATGTATATCAAGGCAACAGCCATGGCCATAGCCAAAAGCAAGTCTGTCAGTGCGTTGTTTATCTCTTCGTTTTCCCCCACAAGTTCCACGGTATAGCCTTCAGGCACATCGAGATCGTTGATTTTCTCTTCTATTTCATCGCCTACAATCCCTATGTTGTATCCGTCTTCAAGCGCCGCCGACACGGTTATTGTACGTTCTTGATTGTTTCGTGTGATGCTTGCATAGCCGGATTCTGTCATAACTTCCGCTACATCTTCAAGCTTTACGCTTTCGCCCATAGGTGAAGATATCTCAATATTTTTAATATCTTGAACATCCAGCATCCCATTTGAATCATCCAATACCACTATATCATAGTCGCGATTTCCCAGCGTCAGCTCGCTTGCCTTGTTATTCGGGTTAATGGCGGAGTCTACCGCCATATAAACCTGAGCTGTTGTCAGTCCGTTTTTAATCGCCTTATCTTTGTCCACTGTAATTTTAACCGCGGGCGCTTCTTTTGATATGCCGTTGTCAATTTCCGTTGTGCCGTCAACATCTTCAATTATAAATGCTATTTCCTGCGCCAAGCTCTCCAGATGGTCAAATTCCAGACCTCGGATTTCAACTGATATTCCTGAACCAAACATAGATGTCATATCCATTGCCTGTCCGCTTACTTCAAAGTCCGCATCCAGATTTTTTAGCGCGTCGCGAATTTCTTGTTCGACTTCAGAAGTCAACGCCTCACCATCTTCTTGCAACAGCACGTTAACGGAAGCAGCTCCCGCGCCCATTTTCCCGGGGCCAAAGCTCATCATATTCCCGCCTATGGAAGCGCCGACAGTCTCCACTTCATCTATCTGCATTATTCTTTGCGATACTTCGTCCAACATGTCCGTGGTTTCATCAAACGTAGCACCCAGCGGCATGTTTACTGTTACTGAGAGCTGTCCGGAATCGGATTCCGGAAAATATTCTGTGCCTATCTGAAGCGAGCCGTATATGCTTGCCGCGAAAAGCAAAAGCGTTATTATAATCACTGCTGCCTTTTTGTGCAGTGCACCTTTAAGCAGTCTTGAATAGCTTTTTATAACAGACTTCATAAATTTCGTCTTTTTGCGCACTTTGCTGTTTTTAAGCATTTTGGAAGCCGCCATCGGAACAAATGTCATGGCTATCGCCAAGGAAGCTACAAGCGATGCGGAAATGGTCCATGCCATTTCTTTGAAGATATCAGCTGTCATTCCTTCAAGGAACACTATTGGCAAGAATACCGAAACAGTGGTTAAAGTTGACGCCGTTATCGCGCCCGCAACCTGCCGCGCACCAGTTACCGCTGAATAGTCCGCATCCTTGCCTTTAGCCCGTATTCTATATATGTTTTCAATAACAACTATGGAGTTGTCCACAAGCATTCCTATGCCCAACGCCAGACCGCCCATGGATACAATGTTTAATGTGATATCCATAAAGTAAATCAATATAAACGCAGCGAGCAAGCTTATGGGTATTGCCACGCCCACCACAAATGTTGGCTTTAAATCCCTGAGGAAAATAAGCAATATTAAAATTGCCAAAATACCGCCATAAAGGAGATTGTTTGACACATTCCCCACGGCCATATCTATGTATTCCGCTTGATCCATGAGAACAACCATTTCGACATTTTCAAATTCGTCTTCAATGTTTTCCATTTCCTCGCGGATTGTCTTTACCACATCGGTCGTGGCATAGCTGTTTTGCTTTTGTACCGAAACGCTTATAGCAGGTTCGCCGTTTACTTTCGAATAACTATCATCGGCGGTGTCCACAAGCTCAACTTCGGAAATATCGGAAAGCTTCACCGTTTTGTTATCATTACTGAATACTATAAGGGTTTTAATTCCTTCCAGGTCTGGCACTTTATCGCCAACCCTTACAAGATAAAGTGAATCTTCTTCTTTTATATATCCGGAGGGCATCTCGAAATTCTGTCCCTGAAGTATTCCTTTGATTGTATCGGCGCTCAAAAACGTTTGATAAGCCAAGTCCATTTCCGGCAAGGCCGCCTCTTGTTTGGTTAACGCGGCAAGCCCAGCCAACTCACGCTGCTCATTCATCTCCGCCAGCATTTGGTCTTGCGCCATGCTTTTTAAGTCTTGATTAAGCTCATCGTTGATTTTTTCAAGCTCTTTTGAATCAATGGTAACGTGAACTTCGTTTTGCGCGCCGCCCGACATCGTTAGCGTCGCCACTCCTTCTATGCGTTCAATTCGCGGCAATATCTCGTCATCCACCCAATAAGTGGCTTCCGATATATCCATGCCTTCAACTGAGATTGAAAAGTTTAAGACAGGCATCATGTCGGGATTAAGCTGCATTATTCTAGGACTGGTTACGTTGTTCGGGAAGTAGCCTGTTATCATATCCAGCTTTTCACGAATGTCTATCATTGCCGAGTCCATGTTTGTGGAAGTGTTAAACTCCAATATAACTGTGGAATTTCCTTCCGACGAAACCGACTGTATGGATTTAACGTTGCTCACAGTGGCCATCGTACTTTCAATGGTCTTTGTGACCATCATTTCCACACGCTCCGGGCTTGCGCCCTCATATGATGTAAATATAACCGCATAAGGCAGGTTCATATTTGGAAAAAGCGAGGTCGAAAGGGACGTTACCGAAATTATTCCGATAGCTGCGACTATAAGCACTATCATTATAACCGTTATAGGCCTTTTCACACTAAATTTTGGGATGTTCATGATTCCTCCGGATACAAAATAATTTTTTATAATTTTAAATTTTCATTGGAACTTTCGGCCGTAAATTTAGTCAAAAGGAAAGAACATCCCCCTCTGACTGACCGGTCAGTCAGTACACTATATTACTCTTTTGAGGATGTGTCAATAGGTATTTTCGCAAATATCTTGAACAATTTGTTAAGTATATTTTTAAATGTATTAACAAATTGTTTAATTGATTATCTGCGATTTGCTGTTAAAATAAGCATGGCAACCGGCCGAAATCAGAATAAGGCAATATTTTATCCTTATTGCATAGGTTAATATATATAATGTATAATACATAATTAACAAGGAAAATCATTAGGAGAAATTGATGCGATACAGCACAAAAGTTCGCTTAAAAAAAATGATATATATTGCATTGGCGATTATTGCGTTTGTCGCTTTAAACATTTTGCTGTTTAGAACAGTTTTAAACAAAAGCAGATCCATAGAAAAAAGCGTGGTTAAAATCGCCAGCGGCGAAAATGCGAAAGCTTATCCCTATGAAAGCGGAGTAGTAACAGTAACCGGAACAGAAGTTGTATCATACGACTATACAGGTCAGGTTCAGTTTACCACAACTGCACCGATTGAAAACATGAAAGCATACAGGAACGGCGATTACACTGTGCTATGGGAATCAAATCTTGTAATTATATTAGACAGCACAGGCGAAAGCCGCCACGAACAGCCTTTGGGTGACCTCGAAGCTATTCTGGCTACCTGCAATTCTTCTCAGTTTGCCGTTGTAGTAAACGAAGAAGGGCAATATAAAATTAGGGTTTATGACTTTTATGGAATAGAAATATGGGATAACTTATATCCCGATATGTCTATATTGGATATAGGCTATTTTGATGCAAACGATTCCCAGCTTTGGACTCTGGCTCTTGATTATCACGGAACTATACCAATAACAAGGCTTTTCACAAATCACCCGGGCAGCTCGCAAACCGGGCGAATAACTGTAAATGATCAAGTTTGTTACGCAATCGCACCTTTTGAAAATTTAGTTTATTTGATTGGAACCCACCATATCCAGTCCAGAACATATACCGATACAAAGCTTTCCGAAATCATGATAAACGGGTGGGCTTTGCAAGACAGCTTTGTAAATGAAAAAGATGAGGTATCGTTTATTTTAGCTCCTGTAGACACCACTGGAACTGATGTGCCGCTCTCGGCTTTGTGGTACATTACGCCAAGCGGCGAGCAATACAGGATATCCATGCCGGCAGGCATAAAGCGTGCTGCACTATCCGACAAAAAAATATATGCCATATCAAAAGAGGGCATCTATTATATGAACTTCAACGGACAGAAAAGAAGCTTTTCCAAGCTTTCATTTGAAACGGATGAAGTAATTGGCGTATGCACCGGCAAAGCAGTCGTATTGCGAGCGGGCCTGGATTACTACATTGTCGGCCTCAACAAATAAAAGGAGCCCATATGATATTGATTGACTTGGCAGTATTCGCTATGTTCTTATTGTTTGCCATAGCTGGCTATCATAAAGGTTTTTTAAAAGCCATATTAAATATAGCCACTTTTTTCCTGTCGCTTTTGGGCGCTTGGTGGCTGCACCCTCAGCTTTCGCAAGCGGTAAAGGCGACAGGAAAAGTTGTTCCCATTATAGTCAGCTATTCGGAAAGCTCGGAAATGCTTGGAACCGTGGAGAGCTTCCGAGCCGTGGCAACAGATCTTTCTGCTGAATCATTGAATGAGATATTAAGCAAATCCAGTCTGCCGCATCCTCTGCCTTCTCTCTTGATCAAAAACGTACAAAGCGCGGCCTTTGCCTCGGACGGAATTGTGACACTGGGCGATTATCTTTCAATGACAATTGCACATATGGCGATAAACCTTGCTTGTTTTATAATAATATTCTTATGCTTTTATGTTGTTTTTAATCTGCTTATAAATTTATATGACTATGTTTTCAAATTTCCCGTACTTAAGCTTTTTGATAATGCTTCTGGAGCTTTGCTGGGTTTCATACAGGGATTTTTAGTAATGTTTTTAGTTTTTTCTTTCGTGCCTATCATACTTGCTTTCTTGCCTTTCCCGGAAATTTCCGGGCTTATTGAGCAAAGCCAAATGGGGAAATTCTATTATCATTCAAATTTTATAGTAGATTTAATTAAAGGGATAATAATTTAGCCGGGGTATAAAAATAATGATAACAGCTTTAAAAAAAATAAATCTTCGTGTTCATTTTAAAAAATATTTCAAAGAAAGTTACAGAGTCTTCTTAAGCTTTTTGCGTACATTGAAATTTGACATGGTTTTCGCGACGCTGTATATCACAGCTCTTGTTTCTCCTACGATTTCAGCATTTACCCGAACAAAATTTGGCTACCCGGTAATCTTTTTAATATATATCATCTGGTTTGTATCGTGCATATTAAGAGCAAAAAAAAGGGGTAAGAAGTTTTTAATTGACAAATCGCGTATCGCGGAAGTTGTGGCTATGGTTGTGTGGCTGATTTTAATATCTTTTACTTTTATTATCGGCAGGGGAGAAAACGGATACTGGGCGATTATATACACGATAATGTTTATGACAGTTTATATGATTGACTATCTTTACTGCATATTCAACGAGCGTTATGTCCTTAAAGGACTTATGGTTGTGACCCTCGTGGTTTTTGCGGCGCACAGCCTAATCTCAATTGTAATGCTGGAAAAAGCGCCTCTATTGGCAAGAGAGTTTAATGCTTTTTATTTCAAAGACATCCAATACTATGCACCCTTTGAATATCAGGGGCTAGGATCATATTCATTCTTTACTTCCCTTGCTATAGCCTTGCCCGTGTTCCTTTTTATGGCGACCCGGATGAAGCATCGTATTTTGGCTGTAATACTTTTTCTTTTGTGTGTGGCGGGATGTTTTTACGCGGCATACGCAGGAATTATTATCTTGGTAATGGTAACGCTTTTCATAATGCTGCTTTACGCTTTCATCTTTTACTCTAGCAAAAAACACAAAAAAGTGATGATTGCAATACTTTTGCTAACAGTCATTTTGATAGTCAATCTTTTTTCTTGGATGCTTCCTCATATTACAAATGAAATGTATAAAGCCAAGCTTCGAGACCTTATTTTGGCAACTACCGAAATTGACATAGCTCCTCAAGTTAAAAACGGAGATGGAACGGGGGACGACAAAGAGGATATACCAATATATGATGAAGCCTCACGGTTTGAGTTTTACATGGTGTCGGCAAAAACCTTTGTAAAACATCCGCTTTTTGGCGTCGGACCATATTTTAAAACAAAAACTGTGATAAATGGCATAGGCGCGCATTCCAGCTGGCTTGATTATCTGGCTATGTACGGAATTATCGGCTGTTTGCCTCTTATATTGTTTTTTATTTTTTATTTTAGACGAACAATGAAAATGACGTCGCATTCTTCAAACAAAGTGATGCGGCTAATACCGTGGGTACTATTTATGGGATATGGCCTATTAAACCCTGTGTTTACCGCCAAAAACTTCCCCGTCGTACTTATGCTTTTAACAGCGGGCGGTGTTCCCAGCGGTGTGCTTGTCAATTTTTTGGATGTGTTTAGACCAAAAGGCGCAATTAAATAATTTTTATAGCAAAATCGCCCTTAGACGGGCGATTTTTTAATGGATCATTATTTTAAGTCGTCTTTAATTTTATCCAGCATATTTTATTAATTTCAATCGTCAGTTTCAATATCTATTGAAGTCGTTATCTCCTGGCGAGTCTCCAGCATATTATCTATATCAGTCGAATATTTGAGATTTGCAGACAATGTATATTCGCCTGCAGGCAATATTAGATTCTCTTGCTTATAGAACTCTTCATAAAACACCGCGTTTGGATCGTTTGCGCTCCACGCGCCGCTTTTTATAAATTCAAATCGAATCTCTTGCTCCGGTTCAAACGATGTGTTAAAAAGAATGTCTTTGCGCATATATCCATTATTAAAATACTTATCATCTTCTATCCCGAAAGCCACCAATGGGTCACTGTGATAGACCGTGATAGGTTTATCGCCTATATAAGTAATGGTAGCATAGCAAACAATGGGTTTGTCCGCCATTCCGTGAACTTCCTCCACAACAATGGTTAAAAAGAAATTTTCGTTATGCTCTGTATTCCCAATTGTTGTTTCTTCAACTTCTATACTTTCAATTTGTCCGCATGCACAAAAGGATATAAATGCTATTACGATTATAAATATTTTTTTCAAATCCACTCCTTGTTAAGATTATTTCTTTATTAATACAAACAGCCTACGCTTTCATTGCCACGGCGAATTCTTCTATTGCTTCATATTTAACATTATCTTCTACGCCCCCCGATTTAGCAACCTTTTCAAAAACAAATTTATCGAATTTCTTCATTTTGTCTGTGTCAAAAGCCCCGCCAAAACCTGTGATTTGTGTCGCATGGTCTATAAGCTCCTGCGGAAAATATCCCCCGATTTTTTCTTCCATCGGCTTTTCAACGTCCATATGGCAAACAAACAGCCCTATCTTTTTCGTTAAAAGAGTTGAAAGATTTGCTTCGCTAAAACTCTTCATTTTTTTGAGCATACCCATGTAAACCGGTGCGCCGATTATAATGGTGTCGTATTTTGCTATATCCACATTTTTTCTCTGCTTGTATCCCACGGTTTCCGCGGCTGCGCCAATCTTTTCTGCAAGCATTTTTGCGCATTTTTCTGTTGTTCCGTATTTTGAATAATAGAGTATGAGTGTTTTCATTTTTATATCTCCTTTTATTAAAATCCTAGATAAAACATATATAGTCCAATTAGTAGTATTACTATACCCATTACTATTTTGAAAATTATATTAAATCTGCCAAACCGCCTAGACGCAGATAATTTCTTAACAAAACCAACAGAAGTTCCTGCAATTAACAATAATATACTGTGACCAATTGAGTATAAAATCAGCAAAAGTAATCCCCAAAGTAAATTACCTTGCTCTGCCACCATAGCAAGTAAAACTACAAGTACTGGTGTTGCACATGGTGAAGCGAATAACCCACCTAACATTCCTGCAATTACTGCACCAATATAGCCTTTCTTTGGGTTTTTACTCATTGCTCCTGACTGAGGTATTATGTTTACTAATTCCCATGTTTGCAATGCCATTAGTACCATTAATACTCCTAGTATAATATACCACCAAGAACCTGATCCTTGCATTAGCTTTCCTAGCAGGGACGCAGCGGTACCTAAAACAGCAAATGTTATAGCCATTCCAATACAAAATACCAAAGAATATCTAAATGCTTTCTTAACATCATTTCCTGCATATCCACCGACATATCCTACAACTAAAGGCATACTCGATAATGAACACGGCGCAAAAGATGTTAAAATACCTGCAAGGAGAGCCAGAAAAGGTGCCAGCCAAAAATTATTATTAATTAGTGTTCCTAGGGTGTCTAGCCAACCATTAATCATTTGCAACTCCCATGTCTTTTAAGACTGCCAATATCATTTCCTCTGTCATACCCCCTTCGTGGGTTGTAAATACATGTTCTTTTGTTTCCTTATGCTCGTACATTTGCATTTGCATGGCTTGTGGGTCACTAGGCATATAAGGCTTGCCCTCCTTATCAAAGAATACTTGAGTAGGAATTACTCTAATTGGATATCCTTCTGATACTTCTTGATACTTCCAAACATCAACAAACTTAACAATAACTTTTCCTTTTAGCTCCTCATTTAGCTTTACTAACACAGGAGCCATTTCTTTGCAAGGTATGCAAGCGTCCGCACCGAAATCAATCATAATTGGTAATCCATATGATTTTAATTGTTCAATATCTAATACGTCTGTAACATGCAACTCAAAATCCGGATTATCATCAATAGCTTCTATATTGTCTTCAGTTGCATTTTCTACTATATTGGTATCTTGAACAGGTTTTTGAAAATCATCTTGATTTTTCATGAAGTAAATACCTATAATCGCACATACTATTACTACTGGCACAAGGATTTTTATCCATAACTTATTATAAATTACCTTCTTTTGTTCTTGACTATTTTCACTCGCCACAATCGCACCCCTATTCGCAGTTACCTGCTGGTTTAGTTTTTTCCCATAAGCCTGTTTCAATAAATCCAGATACTCTTTTGTTTGCATCTTCCACGATTTTTTTATCATATTCCATGTAATCGAGCAATCTGATTGCATTTTTCGTATTGGCCGCGCCTGTTTTAAGCTTAAAGTTAAAGCTCACACCTTCGCTGCCGACTTTTTCGCTAAAGTGATAATTTTCGCATATTTGTTCCATAATTTTTGTAAGCTCGATATCGTGGGAGGCTACAATGCACAAACAATTTTTATCCGAGAGATATTCTAATATTGCAGAAGATGCGGCAATTCGCTCTATAGTGTTTGTTCCCCGTAAAATCTCATCAATAAAACATGTGCATGGCACTTCACTTATTTTGTCCAACACGCGTTTTAGCGACTTTATTTCTGTTATAAAGTAACTGTCGCCTTCTAAAATATCGTCTCTTACCGCCATTGACGTCATTACAAGCGAATGCCTGATTATAAATTGCTTCGCTGTGCAAGTGTTAATACTTTGGGCAAATATCGAATTTAGCGCAAGTGCTTTTATAAACGTCGATTTTCCCGAAGCGTTGGGTCCGGATACTATGCTGTTTCGGGTAATATCTCCGCTGTTTGTAATAGGCGCCTCCAAAAGAGGATGATATAGCTCTGTAAATTTAACGCTGTGTTCTTCCACATATTCCGGTATGCAATAATCCTTTAAGCTTTTTCTAAAAGATAGTATACATAAAGCTAAATCAATTTCACCAAACTGCTTATATAAATTGTGAAACGATTCTGTTTCATTCATTATTTTGCCTATAACACGATTATATTTCCTTATATCCGACAAAAAAATCATTTTGTAATAATCAGCTAAAAATTCAAAGGGTATCATTCCTTTTTGAGCGGAGTTGGACACGATTCCCTTAATGCCTTTGAATACGCTAAAGCTTTCTCCAAGTTCTCTAATTTGGCAATTGAAATCGTGAGCTTCTATCTTTAAGATCTTGCTAGTGGCAAAAAGGATGGAGGAAAAATATCGCATCGCCGATATTTCGCTTTCCAATTGAAACTTCTTTCTAAAATATATAATCGCGTTTGTCAAGACGGATAAAACAAGCAGAAATATGCCCCATGGTGTATTTAAAAAGATAACCCCCGCAAAAACAACAGGCATAAGTGCCAGAATATTGTATACCCAGCTATGTTCTATCATCTTTGATTTTGAATCGAATATATATGAGCAAAGCTGATTATAATCAGCCTTTCCAAGTTGCAAAAGAATTAATTGTATTTTTGTTCGAATATCAGTGTTTTCTTCAAAAAAAGCTATTAGCCTTTCTCTCTTTTCAAGTATCTTTGTATTAAAATTGAGTTCATGCAAAGCCTGGTAAAGATATTCTTCACCCACAGAAGTGTGGCAAGCATTTACTCGCCTAAAGACATCATCCATGTCCAAGTCGTTCCAAGTTATTTCATCTATCTGTTTAGATGTGTCTGTGAACTTGTCTATATATTCGTGATAGCTTTTAATACTTTTTAGTTCATAACCAAAAGAATTTGGCTTTTTACCGAAAGTGCTCTTCAGATAATTGATAAGCCTCTTGTTCGTTCTCGCCGTCAAGAAAAAAGGTATTGCTATAATTAAAAAAACGGCAAGCATAAGAATATATGGAGAAATGTTCATTGTTATCCTTTATTAATAAAGTATTTGCTAATTATTATACAGCTTTTCAGATTAAATCAACATATTATATCCAAAATATGCAAAATCAGCCTTGAAACCTGCAAATAAACGAAAAGCCGAGCAATATCTAAGCTTGGTTTACAAATTTATTGAATTCATTCACTATATGGTTGACCATATCTCCGTTCATATGCGCCGTTTTTCTTTAGCTGTTTATTCCAATACATTCCTGTCGGAATTAGTTTAAAAAGAAAAACTTCTGCTTTACTAAGCTGTTCCCGTTTTGCGATGGTTTTAAGAGCGGCGTTATCAAGAGGAGTTTTATCCAATATATTTTGCTTTATAACGGCATACGCTTTATACCTTTTGCCAAAATACTCATCCGGCGCCACCTGCAAGGCTTCGCTTCCACCCATAACAACGCATCCCAAATAATTCATATCGTTGATTTTCGCGAAATATGCGCAAAATCTTTCTACTGTCCTTGAATGTATTGCCTCCCCAAATCCTGAGTGAACCACAAAAGTTATAGTCTTGCCTGCCAAATCTGTTTTGACAAGTTTTTCAAAAAAGGCTTTAGCAAGCCCCGGCATCGCGTCGGTATAAAGCGGAAAAACAAACAAAACGCTGTCCGCTTGAGCCACTTTCAACACGGCTTCATCCTGTTTTTTCACATCCGCCGCATACACTTTCACCGCATCTTCAACACCATCGGTTAGCCAGCCTATTATCCTGTCGGAATTACTCTTTCTTCCTCTGGGCGAACCGTTAACAACCGCTAATTTCATTTTGCAATACCTCCGATAAGTTTTCAATGTTCGCCATGGCTTTAATTACCTTTGGCGAGTGGGTGTTTTTTGCCAGCCTGTCGAATGTGTCATAGATAATGCCAACCGCTTCACTATCCGCATCGCCTTCATCCAGCAAAAGTACACCCAAGTCAAATTTGTTTTCATATCTTGGCACATGGTGGCTTTCACCATCATAAATAGCTATAAATGGCTGCAAATAGGGCAGTATTCTGTCCATGGCTTTTTTGGCTTCCGAGGAAACAAACCCCGCGTTGATTTCAGATACTACAAGCATAAGATCGGAATTGACCAAGCTTTTTAGCACCTTATCCATATCATCTTTGTATATGCAGCGTCCCGGCGTTTTGACCCAGCACCCAAAGCATCCGCAGCAATATTTTATATCCATGTCTTCTATGGTAAACAAGTCGACCTTGTGTTCTTTAGCAGCCTTTACACAAGCAAGCTCCAGCTGCATTTGAAAAGGATTTGTCTTAACTTCTTTGATACCGTTTATGATTGTGATATTCATAGTCGTCTATCCTTTCTTTACTGAGATTGCGCCTTTTGGGCAGATGTCCGCGCAGTTTAGGCACATAATACATTCCGTGTTATACATATTATTTATTTGTACCATATTTTGCACATCAATATCCATTGGGCAGTTTTTTGTGCATTTCCCGCACTCTATGCACTTTTCTTTTTTAGGGTGAAGATACAATCCCGGGATTTTAATCCAATGTCGAATCTTATCTCCCGCTATCATGAATGGTCCCATCCAGCATAAATATTTGCAAAAAGCGCGCTGTCCCCAAATCATTGTCATTACAAACACAAGCAGCACCACAGCCAAATATATAAATACAATAATCGGGTCGAGAATTGATATAACTTGAGGTGTGGCGTATAAAAAGTCTGCTTTTTGCACACCGCCCGCATTTATGAAAAGGTATATCATAAAGCCCAGCCAAACTATCCACACCGCCCAGCGAAAAATGTTTCCACCGCCAGTTTTCGCTTTTTTGGTTCTGAATTTCTCTGTCGCTTCCTGCATGCCCGACGCGGGACATATCCATCCGCAATACGTCCTGCCCAAAAACAAAGAGCTTAAAAACATAAGTCCGAAAACAATGAAGCTACCGTTTATTATTCCCTCACTCGCACCCGCGAGTATAAGAACAGGGGAGAGATAGTTTACAATGACAGGAAAAATCAAAAAAACGAAAAAAACGATTCCCCGCCTAATTTTTTGTCTTGTTTTAATGCTCATTTTTCATTCCGCTTTCACTGATTATTTTTATTGTTCCTTTTTGCACTCCAAGAGCTTTTTCAAGCACGCGTGTGACAGCCGCAATCGACTTTTGCGCAAATTGCGCGTCCGCCATTTTATCATAATGCCTGTGCATAAACTGGCTTATTCCCAGATATACTATTTCCGTTTGAAATTCGTCGGATTCTTCAAAATCCCCGAGTTTTACTCCTTCAGCCACAGTTTCTTTGATTAAAGGAAAGATATATTCATCTGTAAGCTCATGTGCGTGGCTGTCCGCCCACCCCGGAAGCGGTTGTTCTTTAAAATAGTACATCGCTCTCGGTCCGCCCTTTTCTCCCACAAAGAGAGCCTGCATAATGGTATTCATCTTTTCCGCATAGTCTATATCGTCCGCCAAGCGGCGACGCAATATCCTGCTCATCCGTTCCACCTGCATCTCAAGCAGCAGCTTTACGATGTTTTCTTTCTTTTCAAAATAATAAAAGAAAAGCCCTTTCGCCTTGCCAGCCTCGCGGCAGATTTCATCCACGCTGACATTTTCATATCCTCGCTGAAAAAAAAGCTTGTCGGCAATCTTTATAAATAGTTCTTTTGTGCTGTTTTTCTTTTCCGCCATCATTTCTCCTTAATTGACTGTAGTCAATATTTTAGCACACGCATTGACTGCGGTCAATAATAAATTACTAAAAATAAAAGCAGGCTTTTGTGCCTGCTGAAATGACTTTTCTATTAATTGTCCGCTCAATCCATTGTTATCTCCACCAGATTGCCGTCGGGATCGAGAGCCACGCTTTCAAAATAGTCGTCGCCGGTGTATCGGGGTCTTTTGGCTATAGTATATCCATCCTTTTCAAGTCGGGACGTCAAATCAACAACGTCTTGCATTTTTCCCACTGATATAGCTATATGAGCGTAACCGGTCATATTATCCTTATCATCATGCAAATGCAAAAGATCCGGTTTTTGCATGATTTCTAAACGACTTCCGCTATTAAATGAAAGGAAATAGGACTGAAGTTTTCC
This sequence comes from Christensenellaceae bacterium, assembly GCA_963675575.1. Classification (GTDB taxonomy): domain Bacteria; phylum Bacillota; class Clostridia; order Christensenellales; family UMGS416; genus JAGLOK01. The sequence goes on along the minus strand of OY776378.1, from coordinate 19,343 downwards.
TTTCTCGCTTATGTACTTGTTATTTGCTTTTGCGCTAAAATATTTTTCATAAAATCCTTTTAGTTTTTCAATGTCTTTTGACCAAATGGCGATGTGTTCTATTCTCATAAAAATATCCTTTCTGTTTTAAGATGAAAGATATTTTTATTATATCACACCAATTTGAAGACAATCTGCACTTTAATAAAAGGGCATATGTCTTGCTTATGCCCTTCAATAAATATTTCTTCAATTTTCTAAATTTCACAGTGCGTCTAAAGCGCTAACAATCTCCGTAGCAAATTCTTCAGCGGAGCTAGGCCCGTCTCCGGTTATTATAAGCCCATCGACAGTAACGGGCTGACCGGAATCTTTAACCCCCGCGGCCTGCATCTCGGGGTCGGCTATGTCACAGTTAAACCAGCAAGCTGTGTCTCCTTCGCCGATAACACCGGCTTTTGCCAACGTGACAGAGGCAAGACAAATCGCGGCGGTTACTCTTCCATGTTCTTGACAATCCTCCAAAAGATCATGAAGCTGAGCATTTTCCCACAACGAATCACTGCCGCCTATCAGCACTATTCCGCGTAAATTCAATGATGATAAATCGCTAAACACGGCTTCAACTTCGACTGTCTCCCCAAATCCGTTGGCGCTGCCCAGCTCATCTGATACAACAACCGTTTCATATCCCGCCTCCTGCAACGCGTTCATAACCGGGTTAAATTCTCCGCTGGCATAAGAATCCCGTGCCACCACAACAGCCACTTTCATCGGAAGCGGTTCTGGCGTGGGGGTGGGTTCTGCCGTAGGTTCGGGTGTAGGTTCCGGTGTGGGCTCAGGTGTTGCCTCTTCTTTTTTTTCAACTACAGCTTCTTTGCTTGTCTCTTCTTTATTGCTTGCCGCTTCTTTTGGCGCATCGGTACACGCACTAAAAATAAGCAACACGGCAATTACTAAAATAACAACTTTTTTCATAACTATCTACCTCACATAAATTAGTCCGACGTTTTTGAATATACAAGATTATTGTGTGAAAGACGAAGTACGAAATTTATTAAATTATTATACACCTAATTGACATAATTGTTAAGAATACAGCTTAAAAAAGAATATTTTCAACTATTGATTTTCACAATTCCCATCACAAAATCTATGAGAGGCAAAAGGCCTTCTTTTTGTTTTGGCAAAAAGAGCTGCGGATTTTCCTGACCGGAAAAACGCGCTTTGTGCTTTTGAATGTGCTTAATTAGACCTGCCATATCAATGTTTGCGTCTTCATCCAGCCGCAATAAATATTTATCACCGCGTTCGCTGACCATTTTAACGCCTGCCTGCGAGCATTTATGCTTGAGATATGCAACATCTGTTAAATTGGCTACACTTTGCGGCACTTTTCCGAAACGGTCGGCCATGTCCGACAAAGTTTCTGTTTTATCCTTTAAGCTTGTAATAAGAGAAATCGCGCGATACATATCCAACCTATCCTGCGCATCTTCCATGTAATCATCCGGTATGTAGGCATCCACAAGAACGTTAATTGTGACCTCCGCAGATGACTCTTCCACATACTCACCTTTGATTTTTTTGACTTGATCATCAATCATTTTGCAATACAGCCCATAGCCTACGGCCGCCATGTGTCCATGCTGTTTGCCCCCCAAAATGGAGCCCGCTCCTCGTATCTCAAGGTCGCGCATCGCGATTTTAAGTCCGCTGCCAAACTCTGTGAACTGTGAAATGGCTTCAAGCCTTTGGCGCGCGGTGTCAGAGAGTATATTGCTGGGGCGCCATGTGAGATATGCGTAGGAAAGTCTGTTGCTCCGCCCGACACGGCCCCTGAGCTGGTAAAGCTGGGAAAGGCCGAACTTATCGGTATCATATACTATCAGCGTGTTCACATTGGGTATGTCCAGCCCGTTTTCTATGATGGTTGTCGCCAAAAGCACATCATATTTTTTTTCTAAGAAGTCAAGCATCACATTTTCAAGTTGGTTTCCCGGCATCTGCCCGTGGGCTACCGCCACGCGAAGATGCGGCATAAGCTCCAATATTTTGCGCTGCATCATGTCGATTGACTGTACGCGGTTATACACAAAGTATACCTGTCCGGCTCTGGATACCTCACGCTCGATAGCCCCGCGTATCATGTCCTCATCATATTCGGTTACAAATGTCTGGATAGGGAAGCGCTCTTCCGGTGGGGTTTCTATCATCGAAATATCACGTATTCCGGCAAGGGACATGTGAAGTGTGCGCGGTATGGGTGTGGCCGTCATTGTAAGCACGTCAACCCCAACCCGAAGTTTCTTTATCTTTTCCTTGTGCGCCACGCCGAATCTCTGCTCTTCATCTATTACTAAAAGGCCTAAATTCTTAAACTCAATATCTTTGGAAAGCAGTCTGTGCGTACCGACAACTATGTCCACCTTGCCGCTTTTAAGCTTTTCCAACGTGTTTTTTTGCTCTGTAGCTGAAACAAACCGGGAAAGCTCGCGCGTTTCAACGGGGAAATCCTTAAATCGTTCGCCAATTGTCACAAAGTGCTGATGGCAAAGTATTGTTGTGGGACACAGGATTGCCACCTGCTTTTTATCCATCACCGCTTTAAACGCAGCGCGAAGCGCCACCTCTGTTTTGCCATATCCCACATCGCCGCAAAGCAGCCTGTCCATCACTTTCGCGCTTTGCATATCTTCTTTAATTTCCTCTATGCACGTTAGCTGATCCGGCGTTTCCTCATGCTCAAAGCTTTCTTCAAACTGGCACTGCCACTCTCCGTCTTGGGAATACCTATATCCTTGCACAGCGCTTCTTTTAGCGTAAAGCTCGATAAGCTCTTCAGTCATGTCGGCAACGGCGCTTTTCGCCTTTTGCCTCGCATGCTCCCAACTTTTGCCGCCGAGCCTGGTAAGCTTTGCCTTGCCCTCTCCCGCGCCAATATATTTTTGAACACGATCCATCTGCTCTGTAGGCACATACAGCACATCGCCGCCCATATATAAGAGCTTTAAGTAGTCACGCAATTTGCCCAATGCTTCAAGCCGCACTATGCCGTCATATTTTCCTATGCCGTTGGATTCATGCACCACATAGTCGCCGCGCTTTATATCGTTTAGCACAGAATCGCCGGCGCCTCTTTTTCGGCTTGGCTTTTTATGGCTTTTAGTGCGTCCGAACAGTTCATTTTCAGTGAGTACTATAAATTTTTCCGTGGAATACGAAAATCCCTTGGATGCGTAAAGAGGAAGAACTGCCGCTTCACCGGCAATCAGCTCGCGATCCGTTTTAAGCGGCGTTGTCGTGATCTGATATTGCGCAAGAGTATCGCGAATGCCTTCCACACGCGATTCGGTTCCCGCCAAAATCGCTATCTTATATTTTTCCCTTCTCCAGTTCTTGATATCCCGCGAAAGCATATCAAACTGCCCGCGATATATCATCGCCTCTGTTCCGGGGAACGTAACGCTTCTCGCATAGTCAAGTATGCTGTCTGCGGTAAACGCTGTGGCGGTCAAAATAAAATTGCCTTTGAAAGAAGCGTACATCTCATCGAATGAGTAAAGAAGTCCATCAAGCTCATTAAGCGCTTCTCCGCTTTCAAACAAATCTCCGTACAGCGCATTATATTCTTTTTGCACATCTTCAACGCGCGTCTTTACATCTCGCACTTCGTCAAAAACAATTATCGGGCTATCAAGATATTTATCAAGCGTGACCGCATCAGGATAGAAAAACTCCATGTGGTTTTCCATTCCCTCAAAATAGCCAAACTGCAATAATTTATTAATGTTTTCAGCGTATTTTCTTACGATTTTATCATCGGTCTTTTCGTATCCAAGCTCTGTTTTTTTAGATTTTGCTTTTTTATAGGCGCCTTGGGCCGAATCTTTAATGGATGAAATCCCTCGCTGCATCACCTCCATGTCAAGCGGCATTTCCATCGCGGGATAAATTGTGACAGACTCTGTCTTTGAAATGGAATGCTGCGTGTTTTCATCAAATGACTTAATGGATTCCACATCGTCGCCAAAAAACTCTATTCTTACTGGATGTTCAAATCCCACAGGAAAGATATCCACAATGTCCCCGCGGATTGCAAACTGCCCAGTCTGCTCCACTCGGCTTTCCCTGCGGTAAAGCGACCAAGTCAATCTTTTCGCTATCTCTCCAGGACTTATCGAGCTTCCTACTTTTATATGAAGCAGAGACTTTTTAAAAGTTTCTTTCGGACAAAGCGGTGTCATAAGGGAGTCAACTGCGGCTATGACTACCTTTGCTTTGTTTTGTGAAAGCTCTCCAAGCATGAACGAACGCGCATGTTCGGCGGACTTGCTGGCCGCCTGAACGCTGTGCATCTCTACGCTGCGCTGCGGAAATAAGTGGCATTTTATTCCCGTCATGCCCTCTATGTCGGATGCTGTTTTTGTGGCGGTTATGTGATTTGGCGTGATTATAAGAATAGGTTTTTTTCCACTTAAAGCCATCGCTGAAAAAATGTGAGATTTTTTTGTTTGCGGTACGCCAAACACCGAGCAGGGACTTTTTCCCCCCCGTATAAAATCGGTTAGCCGCTGAAATTGCCCCGAACTAACCAGTGGGGCAAAAAGTGCTTTTTTCATCAAACCTTAACTTTCATCCGTTATTCTTGGTATCAGCTCATCCGCTTGTGCTTGTGGGATTTCTTCCACAGAGCGCAAGCGGTTGCTTATGGTTCCTATATTTTTCTGTGCGTCATCAAGGGCGTTAACCGATATCTTCATATTGCGGTACGCCTTTTCAAGATTGGTTTGGTGTATACCAATAGTTCTTTTAACCGCCGACAAAAGCTTCCACACTTCTCCTGATTTTTTCTGTATTGCAAGTGTTGTAAATCCCATCTTTAAGCTGCTGAGAAGCGCGGCCAGTGTAGTCGGCCCGCATACCGTTACGCTGTAATCCCTTTGAAGGCGTTCCGTCAGCCCCGGCTCAGTCAAGGCTTCGGCAAAAAGTCCTTCCGCCGGGAGGTACATCACCGCAAAATTGGTTGAATAGGGCGGCATAATGTATTTGTCGCGGATATCTTTCGCTTGAGATTTAAACCGGTTTACCAGAGCCGCCTTTGCCATAATCTCTGCCGCCGAATCTCCCTTTTCTCTCGCGGTAATCAACCGCTCATAATCTTCCGTGGGGAATTTCGAGTCGATGGGTAAAAGCACTTCCGAATCGCTGTCATTTCCCGGCATGCGTATTGCAACCTCAACAAATTCCTGCCTGTTGGGATTAATTTTCGCGTTTTTCACAAACTGATGCGAAGTGAGAATCTGCTCCAAAAGCGATATCAGCATTACTTCTCCCCACACTCCGCGTGTTTTAACGCCTGTAAACACCTTTTGAAGCGAAGCCATATCAGTATCCACTTTTGAAAGTGAAGAGTAAAGCTGCGTTAGCTGCTTTGTGACCTGCTCAAATGACGCCGAAACTCTCTTTTGTAGCGTTTCGTTTAGCTGTTCATCCACTGTTTTACGCATCTCATCCAAACGCTTTGACACCTGCTCTTCAAGTCGCGCCATTCGAACCTCATTATCTTTTGCGAGGTTTGATATTCGCTGGGCGACAGCCTCGTCGCGCTTTTGCTCCTCCATCGAGCGCTGTCCCCATCTTTCAAACACTCCTTTTGAAAGAGACTGAAAGCTTTCCATCTGCTCTCTGCGGTTTTTCGACATTTCATCCGAAAGCATTCTTCGCGTTTCATCGCTTTCTTTTTTTACGTCGTTTGAAGATGTGTTTTTCTTAAGCAATAGTGCCAAAAGAAAAAAGAAATTTATGATTAGCAATACGATTATTATTATATTGACTGGTTCCATATTTGCTCCTTTTATAAAGTGCCTTAATGCTTATTGTATCATGTTAGATAGTTCTTTTGAAGCGTGGCAAAAAAGTTTGAACGAAAGTTTGCTAAAAGGCTGCTAAAACTGACTTTGCGTAAAAACTAATACTAATAATTAATGTTTAAGGAATGGTTTTATTTAATAATGCTAAAATTCCAAAAAAGATTCAAATTCTGATACCAGATTCAAATCATATTTATCGCCACTGCTTTTTAACTCGTCAAATATCTCACGCATCGTTTTACCGGATCTATGCGGTCTGTCGGTGGTGGCGGAATCTATCGTGTCTGCAATCATAACTATTTTTGCGCTTTCGTGTATTTCATCGCTTTTCAATCCAAGAGGATAACCGCTTCCGTCAAGTCTTTCATGGTGCTGCATTACAATTTTATCATTACACGCCGCGTCAAGTTCTTTAATCAACGCAAGACCCAGATAGCAATGGTTTGTGATAACGATAAACTCCGTTTCGCTTAGCTTGGAAGTTTTGTTCATTATGCTTTTGGGAATCAAAGTCATTCCAATATCATGCACCAATACGCAATGTCCAAATTTGTATATTTGTTTTATATCCATTTTTAAATGCAGCGCTGCCATTATGGATAATAGCGAAACATCTATTGAATGAGAATAAATCCATGATAAATCGGCCTTGCTCAAAATATCAAGATAAATGCCGATATTTGAATGCCTGCTTTGTATAATGATTCCCTGCAATATTTCAGTAGCCTGCGACAACAATGTGTAGCTTTTGGATTTAACGTTCTTTCTCTTTAGCGTTTGTAGAGCTTCAAAAACGTGCTGTTTCGCAAATTCTTCATCCTCATGCTTTTTTTTATAATTATTTAATCGCTCGAGAATCCCCAGCTCGCCGTATCTGATCTCTCTTTCTTCGTCTAAGTGAATTTTTACACCCTTTGCAACCAATAGTTTTCCATATTTATTATATACGTCATCCTTAATTTCAATTTCCCTCATATTGACCTCGCAAATACCCTTATATAATAATTATAGCATACTTATTAATATTAATTATCCTTATAGAAGCAATAAAAATTTTCATTTTGTTAATTTTTAATATGAAAACACATGATATACTTTACTTTATTATTTGGCGGGAAAAGTATGTTTGGATATTTGATACCATATAAAAACGAACTAAAGGTGAAAGACCTAAATTTATGGGAGACGGCGTATTGCGGGGTTTGCCATGCAATAGGCAAAAAAAACGGTCAGATGCCCCGTTTGGCTTTGCAAAACGATATGGCTTCGCTTGCGCTTGCTTTAATGGATCTTTCCGGAGACTCATTTGACACACACACACAAGCCTGCCCAACTCATCTGATAAACAAGAAGCCTGCTGTTAAAATCAATGATTCATTGATATATTGTGGTGATGTGACAACGCTTCTTACCCACCACAAGCTTGACGACATGTGGCATGACGAAAAAAAACTCTACGCCCCGCCGGCAAAGCTTTTAATACACCGTGGCTATAAAAAAGCTCAAAAACGCAACCCGGAGCTTTCCAAAATGCTAAAAAAAACAATGGACGAACTATACAAGGTTGAGCAGAATAAAGAAGTGTTTTTTGACATTCCCGCATCGCTAAGCGGAGACTTGATGCACGCCGTTGCGCAAAACGCCCAAAACATCGGAGAAAAAGAGAAAAGTGCCCTTTCAGAGATGATGCGCAACCTCGGAATGTGGATATACCTAGCCGATGCCATGGAAGACATAGAAAAGGACATAAAAAAACATTGCTTCAATCCCTTTATTCGAGACGGACTTCCGCAAAAAGAACTGATGGAGAGCGCAAAAGAAGTGATGACATTTGCTTTGAGCCGCGCAATGTTGGCTTATGATCTATTGCCTCTTGAAAAAAGTGCCTCTGTTATGGATAATATAATAAGATATTCTCTGCCCATGAAGCAAAATATGATTTTTAACCAAACAGAAGCTCTGTTTGAAAATAAAAAATGAAGTTGAGCAAACCAAGTTAATTTAAGAAACAAGGAGCACTGATGAACCCATATAAGGTTTTGGAAATCGATGAAAATGCGACACAGGAACAAATAAAAGAAGCCTACAGGCGGATGGTTAAAAAATATCATCCGGATAGATATGTAGACAATCCATTAAACTCTCTCGCTGAGGAAAAAATGCGAGATATAAATCAGGCTTACGAAATGCTCTCAGGAGGTAAGTCCGGGGCTTACAGCTCGGGGAGCTCAAGCTCGTATTCTGGTGCCGCGGGCGCGGGCAGTTCCTCATTTATGAAAATTCGACAAATGATAAATAGCCGTCAATATGACGAGGCTATGACTATATTGGACAATATGTCCAACCGCCCTGCCGAATGGTATTACCTCAAAGGTGCTTGCATGATGGGCAAGGGCTGGTATGCACAGGCTCAGAATTTTTATAAAATGGCATATCAGATGGAGCCTAACAACTCCGAATACCAGAGGGCGGCTCAATCAATTTACAACTCAAACCGAAACTTCACAAACCAGTCTGCCGCAGGCAATACGGATCTTTGCGATATCTGTTCATGCTTAATTTGTTCAAACTGCTGTTGCAATTCCTTGGGCGGAGGCTGCTGTTAAATGAAGGCACGCGCGATTGCATTAGCGGGGATGATTACTTCCCTACAGATATTAACACTCGCACTGGCATATATAATACCCACAATAAATCTCGCGCTTCTTTTTGCCGCAGCACTGTATCCCGGCATACTTTTGAGAATCGGCTTTAATAAAAAGGCTGCATTTACATCTTTCATAACTTCAGCGGCACTAATAATATTTCTTATTCAGATTCCCGAAATACAGGTTGCTTTCATATCCTTTTTTGGATGGTACGGCTTTTTGCATGAATCCACAAAAAAAATAAAAAAAATAAAACAGCAGATTATACGATGGCTGTGCTTTTTGCTTTCAGCGGTTTTGATGTATATTGCTGTCACATATTTTGTTTCAATTCAGATAAATTACGCTTTATGGATTATCATTTTAGCGGGGCTTGTCGCATTTACCGCAATGCAATTTCTCTATGAATTTACAGTCAAAGGGATAGTTAAAAAGGGGAAGATTAAATTTATTGATGGTAAAATCACTTTTAAATAATATTATTTTACATAAAACACAATTGATTATAAGCATTATTAGGAGTATCATTATATAAGAAATCATTATATTTATGGAGGTATTGTTTATGGAAGCATTATTAATGTATGGACGCGGCTATTACGGATTATGGGCAGCAATGGCGGGCTTTGGCATATTTGCAGGTCTGCTGGGGATTGCGGCCTACATACTTACGGCTCTTGGATTATACAAAATTGCGCAAAAACAGGGCGAACCTAACGCATGGCTTGCATGGATTCCCATCGCTCAGCTTTATATCATAGGTAAGATAATAAAGGAAGTGAAGTTAGGTACTACTGTTATTCCTCGAATGGATTTGGTTTTGCCTCTTGGCGCGGTCGGCGTTGCTATATTAATCTGGATTCCCGTGTTGGGGCAGCTAATCGCACTGGCATATTATGCTTTGTTTATCTACTCACTTTTTCTTTTGTTCAAAAAATATGTGCCGGATCAAGCGATTCTTTACACTATACTCAGCGCTATTGGTTTTTTTGCGATTTTCATCTTTATAATTAGGGATAAAGAGCCTGTGGCATAAATAATTATGGGTTACCAAAACCGTCTAATTTTTTAGGCGGTTTTTTTATTTGCAAAAAATACTTTATTTTGATTAAGTTTATATGTATTATTATAGTAAATACTTTTTATGGAGATTATGTTAATATGAGTGAAGCATTTCCAATTGTCGCAATGATCATATTTTTCTACCTTATATATTTTGCGATAATACTCGCTGTTTATATTTTAAGGGCAATCGGATTATACAAGCTGGCCAAAAACAGGGGCATAAATAACGCCTGGCTTGCTTGGATACCTGTGGGCGATGCATATATAATGGGGTGTCTTTCAGAGGCTTCCCCCTATATGAAGCATAAATTTCCCAAAATGCATGTTATTTATCCATCAATTATGGGAGGATTTATATTTCTTACAATAACACTGATGTTTGGCTTTTTTCTGCCTAATATAACTTCTGTATATGGTCTTTTGTTCCCGCTTTTGGTGTATGGCCTATTATTTTTAGCCGCTATTTTTATAAGGTTAGTTCATTCGTTTATCCTTTATCATATATACAAGATCTACGATCCAGACAATGTTATACTATTTCTTGTTTTGAGCATAGTTATGTCAATTGATTTTATCTTCCTTTTTGTTATACGCAACAAAGTGCCGCTATATGTAGCAGAAAGCACTGCCGACGAAACCGAACAAATCAGCTAGGCAGGCTTTTTGATTGTGGGTTTTTGTTCGCACGCATAACCATAATGGCAATACCCGCTATTATCATAGCTCCGCCTAAAAGCTCAACCAATCCGGGCACAGTGCCGAACATTAAAAAAGCTGCAAGCGACGCTCCTATAGGTTCGCCCAAAAGTACAACCGTCACAAAAAACGCACCCACATAGGGGAGCGACCAATTTATAAGCGTATGCCCGAACAATGTGGCTGAAAACGACAGCAAAAAGCACAAAAGCAAAACGCTGGTTGGAACGGCGAAAGTTTCACCCATTATAAACGCCTCCACCGCCATTAACAAGAAGCACACGGTGTATGTGACGGTAACATATCTTCCAAGTGATATCTCTTTCATCGCAAATTTACCGCACAAAAGATACGCCGCCATAAAAAGACTGCCTGATGCCGCCATTATATTGCCAAACAATGAGCCGCCTAAGCCTTCACCCACGGAAGGCGAAATGAGCACATAGCTTCCTGCTAGAGCTATAAAAAGAGGCAAAATTATGCTTCTTGCAGGTTTTTGTTTATATATTATGTATGCTCCGAGCATGGCGAAAATAGGTTGCAAGCTTACCAACGCGGCGGCTGAAAAAACAGTTGTATTACCCAATGCGTAATACCAGCATGTAAAATGAAAGGCCAAAAACACACCGGAAAGTAAATTAATAAGATTATGTTTTAGTGTAATTTCTTTTTTCGCTACTCCTTCTTTTTTTCTTGAGGATAAAAACCAAACCAGTGCTGTGATGGGAATAGAGAAAGCCATTCGGTACATGCCCACTATTATAGGGGCGCCCCCACTTTTAATGGCAAGAGCACCGATTGGCGCGGAAAATGATATGCCCGCTAATGACAAAATCGTTGCGGCATATGCGAATTTTTGTTTTTGTATAATCATAGGTAAAATTCTATCACCGTAAATTTGTTTTGTCACTTGTATTTTTACCCATATTTTTAATATACTGATATGGACATCTTGTAATGCCACATGATAAAATACTCTCATGTTCAAAATAAATTTTCCAGATGTCTTTTTGTTTATATTGGCGGTTGTCTCTTTTGTTTTGCTGCTTTTTACAAAAAAATATCTTAAAATAAAAAAACCGGTTGTCTATATACTTTGCGGTGCATATCTTTTTTTCATCCTAATATTGACGCTCCAGCCCTTGTTTATATCAAGTTATAAAATCACGATGGATGAAATAAAACTATACGGACTGCCTTGGAACATAAAGCCTTTCTCACTCATAATTCCGCAATGGAGAAATGTTTTATCCGGCCAAAAAGGCGCTTTTCGACAGTTTTTCGGAAATATAATCATGTTTATGCCCGCCGGTCTTTTAATGCCGTTTATATTCAAAAAAACACAGCGCTTCCTTTGGGCGCTCCTCGGTGGTTTTTTATTCACACTATGCATTGAAAGTTTGCAGTTCATACTTAATTTAGCGGGAATGTGTATTCGCGAATTTGATGTTGATGATTTGGTATTAAACACGTTTGGTGCGTTAATCGGACACTTTATATACCGATTGATATTTCAGATCCGCAGAAAAAAATCTATAGATTAGCTTTCAAAAATTCAGCAATTCTTTCAGATTGTTTTATATTGGACTTTTCTTTTGCTACAAATTCTTTAGCTCTTTTGCCCATTGTATGCAACTCTTTTTTATCTTTTGCAAGAATTTCTGATATGCTTTTCGCAAAGCCTTGCGAGCTTTCGTCTTGCGTTATATAAATATAATTCAAATATTCATCCGGCATTCCCGGCAGTTTGCACGCAAGCACCGGTGTTCCCGACATCATATACTCCATGTTTTTGCTGGGGAAAGAATATTTCGTGAACTCCTCATCAGACGGACGCGGATTTACAAGAAGCGTAGCCTTAATTTCGTGTTCCACCACTTCGCTGTTGGGAACGACTCCAAAATATTTAACTTTATCGTTGTTTAAATCGTTAAGATAGTCTTCCATTTCACCATTTCCGAACAGCCACAGCTCACCGTCTTTAACGTTTGCCTTAATGAATCCTTCAACTAAATTTTTAACACCGTATTTTTCAAAAAGCGCGCCCGCGTAAAATACAACTCCGGGTGAATATTTATCGGCAATATTGTTTGAGACTGCCGCCATAGCGCTGTCGGTCATTCCTTCGACTACAACATAGGGTTTGCTGTTTGGGTTTACCACATCGCTCATAGCTTCAGTCAGCAGGATGTACATGTCATACTGTGTCATTTTCTCATAAGTGGACTTTGAATATACCGAGTAAAGCCTGGTCTTAAAGCCGCCCTGGTCTTTTGACACATTCATAAACTGAGGTATATCGGTGACAAGCGCCGCGCATTTTATATTGTGTTTTTTTGCCGCCCTTATAGCTGACGATGAAAGCGTTGGAGAAAGCGCATAGCAGACGATAGACCGTTCTTTTCCCTGTGTTTTTTTCGCCCATCTGCGTATTTTTCTTCGTGCGTTAATTTTAACAAAAAACTGTTTTATAACAGGCAGGCTCAAAAAACCAAGATAATCGTAGAAAACACCATTTTCTGTTTCTTCTGTGTTCTTAAAAACTAGCTTGCCAGAAGTTTTATATGTGGCGGGTGGAGCTGAAAGAGCGCATACGGAATTACCTTCAGCAAAACCGCGAAGCAGCATTTCATTAAATTTTTGAACCTGTTGACCGGGTTTTATGCGGCTCTCATTAAACAGACGATCAAAATATTTTTGTGAGGTTGTATTTGAAACATAGAGAATCTCCATCACGCCGACCTTCTTTTTATAATTTTCCCGACAGCTCTTTTTGCCATATCTTTTTCATAAGCATTCATTCCCATTAGCCAAATGGCGGCAAGATATATAACAAGATATATAGCGCAGCACAATAAAAGATTGAGCCAGCTGCCTTGTACCGCGACAAATCGCAAAACAAGATATCCCAAGCCGGACGCAACTAGAATCGGAATAATTAATTTACCGACGCATTCTTTAAAAAACCTGCCAATTTTTAGCCCGATGACTTTTGAATAGTAGATATTTATTATTATGCCGTTGCCAAGCGTCAGCGCAATCGCCGTGGCTATGCTCGCGCCGATTATGTCGAATCGTTTGACCAGCCAGATGGACAGTCCGATGTTTAGCACCGCGATAACAAAATATACCGCGGAACGGAAATGATGCTTGTTTTTTGCAACCAGCATAGAAATCCCCGTATTTTGTATTAGCGGCAAAGTAAGGGGTACTAATATAATCACGCCGATATAATACATGTTCAGCAATTGGCTGTCTGTGTACGCGTCGCGCCCTCCGACCCAATTTTGCAGCAGATTCTGTCCAAAAAGAATGTAGCCTGTAAGTATCACGCCCAATATCAAAAGCTGTATCCTGCCCACTCTAATCATTAAATCGGTAAGGTCGTCACCCGAGGCTTCGCCCACCACCATTTGAGTGATACGCGGCAAAAAAACCTCGGATATGGATGTGGAGAACTGCATGAATATAACAACCAATCTCATCACAACCGCCACCACATACGCCGCGGCGAAACCTAATAAACCTGAAATGATAATCTGGTCAACCTTCCAAAAAATCTGATCGTAAACCATTGTTAAAAATATCGGAAGCGAAAAGACCATCAGTTCTTTTATAAGAACGCCGTCAAATTTCTCAAGCCTTACCTTCTGCTTCATTTTAATCAAGACATATAGCATGTTGATTATCAGCATACCGAGGTTTGCCACTGTGTCTATGACCGCGATTGTTATAATACCAAACTTGAGGCTTATAAAAACAATTATCAGCACAAACCTTAAAACGACCCGCAATATGTTAAGCAATCTAGGAATCGCAAATTTTTCATAACCGTTCATCACAGCGCCGAAAGAACGCAAAGGAAGCGAAAACGCGATGTTTGCGACCAATATCAAAAGCATTATCTTGGCTGTCCTAATATTGCCGTCCGTTATTGCGGCTGCTCCTTGTATGCTGTTTAATCCTTTGGCTATCGGGGACAGATTAAACCATAATACAAATCCTATAGCCAAAACAGCCACAGCCAAGATACTGTATAATATCAGGCAATGAGCAAGCAAGCTTTGGGTTTTTTTTTCGTTTTTCTCCGCTCTGTATTTTGAAATATATCGGGTTATGGTAGAATTTACGCCAAAATCCAAAACAGCCATATATCCGGCGAGCGCACCTACGGTTTCATATATGCCAAGCTCGGACGACCCCAGCTTTGAAAGCAAAAATGGGGCCAGCATAAGCCCCAACACATTTGAAATAAGTGTTAAGATATATGAAAGACCAACTCCCTTTTTAAGTTCGCTCTTTTGCTTCAATTAAGCACCTCTTTAAGCACATTCGCAGCTTCTATCGCGCTTTTTTTATAGTCGGGAATAGTTTCTTCCAAATGCTTTCGCAGTTTTGAATTTTGCTTGATTAATCTTTTTACGGCGTGCACCAAAACATCGCCTTTGACTTCTCCCACGGGAATCACATATTCATCGTTTGTTCCAAACAAATCCTTTGCTATGCCGCGTGACTTAACCGAATAGCCGATTACCGTTGTCGGTACAAGCGTGGAATACGCGGCTATTGTTGAATGCGTTCTTGCTCCTATAAAAGCGTCACAGCTTTTTATGTGCCCTTTAATCTCGGTGGCGTCCAGCGGCTCGGAATCTACATACACAACCTTGCCTGTGGCTTTATATTTTTCATAAAGCGGTAAAAGCACGCCCGGGTCATACTGTGTGTCTGGGTGCGTGGGGTCTATAACGTGCGAGATAAGTTTCACTTTATAATCAGTGGATTCAATAATATAATCCATCATGTTATAGACTGCCGTATATGCGTCAGTGCTATCTTTGCTGTAGCGCAGCGAAAGCGGGCTTAGATTGAACCCTATATATTTCCCCTCATCTTTTATATCCGCCGCTTCCATCGTAAATGCTGAATCCGGATGAAGATAAGTGTTTGCTATTCCATGAAGATTTAGTGCCTCATATGAAAGTGTTTCACGGACAAATATAGCGTCAAACCTTGCGAGGTCTTCTTTCATACTGTCCGTTATCATATCCCCGTCAAAAGACGCGCCCCACATTATCAGCTTTTTACCGCTTTGTTTGATAAGCTTGTCTATGTGGTAAAAATCAATTGGCTCTTCATAGCAATAGTTGTCTCCACCGATAGAGATAAACACATCTCCCCATTTTAGAGGCGCTTTGAGCCAGTTGTACTGCAGCTTTAGATCCAAACTGTTTAGCCCCAGCTTGCGAAAGCCATACGCCGCAAGATGAGGCAGCGTATATCTCACATTGTGATGAGGATATATATGCTCCGTCAAGCCGTAATTTTTTGCGATATCATATTTGGGGTCGTAGGAACAAAGCCGGATATTCGCGTCCGGCATTTCACTCTTAATCATGCCGACTGTGGCGCGCACTATTGCCTCGCAGCCGCGGTTAGTATATCCTCCGTGTCCAAATAGCACTATGTTCATATATTTTGTTCCTCAACGCTTTTTAGCAATTCTTTTATCTCCTGCCCCAAAGTTTCGATATTATGGTTTTTAAAACACATTTCACGGCCAGCATCTGCAAGTTTATAATATAACTCCATATTGCAAAGCCTTTCAACGCACTCGGCCAAAGCTTTTGCGTCACCAGGCTTAAAGGTAAGTACATTCACTCCGTCTTTCGCAAATTCCGCAGTGTTTGGAAAGTCCGATATCACACATGGTCTGCATGCAGCACCCGCCTCGTAAACAGGGCGGGCCTGATGCGGCTCAACACTTGGGAAAATAACTACATCGGCGGCGGCGTAAAATGGCGCCATATCTCCTTGCGGAGGGAAAAACTTAACCCGCTCTTCAATGCCGTGAAGAAGATTCAAAGTGTCGCCCTCATAATCAAACCCAAGCAGACTTTTAATCTTTGTTTTTGCCGATTGAGTTCTTTCCTTCGGGGTATACTGCATAAAAATAAGCTGGTAATCGTCGCCTAGCTCATGCATCATAGCTAGAGCGGTGTGCGCTCCCTTAACATGCCACATTCCTCCGCAATATAATATGCTTCGCTTATCAAAATCCAGCTTTTGCGAGCATTTTGCTTTTGCGTCATCTATGCTATTCCCCAATTTTTTCATGTCCACCTTATCGGTGATAACTGAGAAATTTTCATGGTTTCCGGCTTCTTTTTTATCATATTCGCTTAAAAACACGGATTTTGTCATATTTTTAAGCCAATCTTTTATCCTACACGATCGGACATCTTTGCCGTTATTGGGCAGAGTTTCGCGGTCAAAGCAAATAGTTTTTACACCGCTGTCCACACACTCTCCCATCCACGCGATTGTCATGGAATTAAATATCACAATGTCCGGGGATTCTTTTAAGATAAGGCTTTTAATCTCGCTTTTTGAGCGCTTGATATGCCGCCATCTTCTTTGGTATCGAGGGTCTACCGCGCAATAATGCTGTCCGTTAAAATGCGGATACACCCAGTTTTTGTCGAAAACTCCTTCGGCTTCAATGCCTAACTTTTTTATTTCATCCAACATAAAAGAAGGCTCTCCGGGGCAAATTACTTTAACATCATAGCCAGAATTTTTTATAGCTTTCAATATATGGAGCATGGAAACCCCTCCGCCGCCTACAGCGCCGGAATGGTGAAAAACTAGAATTTTTTTGTTTTTTCCCATATGGTCTAGTATTTTAGCATATTGACAGCGAACTGAACAATTTTTGAGCGCTGTTTCATATATTTTTTTGCGAGGCTATCAAAGCCAAGCTTCTGATAATCATAGAAAAATTCTTCGCGCAAAGGGTTTGCTGATGCGGGATGCTCAAGTGACTGCTGTAGAGTATCTTCTATGTTGCATTCTTTAAGATCAATGCCATCGCAGCTTTCTATATACCGCTTTCCTTTTTCAGTCACGCCGTATAGTAGGGACACGCCGCGCACATCGTCAAGCTCAGGCAGCGTTTTTTCTATTCCCCAAAAGTCGCCTATCGTTATATCGCCTGCTCTTTTTGTGTCACAAAACGGGCATTGATGGCAACTGGGGCGCATATATGTTTTGCTTAAAAATCCGCGCATATACGGGCTGTCGTAATTTTTGCATGAAACTTGAGACCCGTCTTCAAAAGTTATTGTTTGGCTGTATGTCTTCCAGCCTGTTTTTTTGTCGCGAAAATTTATATTCTTCATTTTTTTTCCGTATTTTTTTTCAAGACTTTGAACATACTTCTCAAACACGCCCGGAGACGGCACGCCAAGACAAGTGATATCCACAAGTAAAAGGCTTTCGCATTTGAGTGCCGCGCGAATACCGGCTATCTGGCATCCGGTGCCGGATACCATTACTTTAAGACCATCGTTTATATCTTTTTGCACTTTTATGTAAATATCGGAAAAATCGCTTTGCAAATATTTGGAGCTTTGTATCGCCGCTAAGCCCTCAACTCTTTCAACCCTTATATGTGAAAGACGCATATTTTCATCATACGCCGCGCCATAAACCACTCCGCCTTCTTCAATAAACTTTTTGGCAAGCGTGGTGAAAACACCGGCTGTCGCGCTTTTATATCGCGTGTCCTCATCTCGGCTCCATGCCGCATATGCTGATACGGGTTGCGCTTTATATTCATCAGGGTGAGTGAAAGGGCACATCTTAACACAATGATCGCAGTTTATGCATTCATCTAAATCAACCTTTGGATATAAGAATCCTTCAGCGTCGATTGCAGGATGTATGCATGCCGTGGGGCACTCCTTTGCGCACGCCATGCAGCCGCTGCATGTCTCTTTTTGCTCATATGAAATGTGTTGTATCATTGAACCCCTTCTTTCAAAGTAATATTATACACTTTAAACGGACGGTGTAAAACCCTTAATATTTTAAAAAAAGCCGACATATTTATGCCGGCTTTATATCGCATGTATGCGTTATTATTTCTCTTTGCCCACTTTCATCCTAACTCCGAAAATGATAACAATCAATCCGAACAATGCCGCCGCTATACCAATTACAGTAGTTGCCGAAGACAATATAACCTCAGTTATTGCAAGGAACACTATCCCGACTGCGATAATACCCAATCCGATAAGTATGTTTCTTAGCCACATATCCTTTTTCGCCCATAATCCTTACCGCTCTGAATATATCCAGTCACTAATCGCCCATGAACTCCAACAAGCCTTATTACAAGCAGCATTTTTTCCGGGATTAAACAGCAATATCGCTACGCAAATGATCACACCTACTCAGGCATTCGAATATCAGCAATATCCACCAATACTTAAACGAGCTCTTTGAGCATAAATGAATCCAGTCAAAGCAACGATGCTTAAAACAAGTATCATTATAGTGCAATAATCCATGTTGTGGCGATGGAGGCCGAAGCCGGATTTACCAAGCAGAACAAGCCGAAAGATCAAAGATAAGCAACCCTTTTGCAATTTCCAATACCCAATTATGTTTTTTCATATCTTTTTCCTTTCATCGCGGGCATAAAATGTTATAATCTATTATAGCATAAAATTACATTAAATATTATCCAAAAAACTTATTTTTTATGTAATTTTAATATTTATTCATAAGAACGCTGTGTGTAATCAATAAAATCCTGGAAACAAAGTTTTTTTGTCTTTATACTAATTAATATAAGGAGCGCAATAATGGAAAACACTTATTTCGTTGACATTGAGAAACTCTCTCCCACGCATTGTTATCTTTCTCAAAAAGAGCTTGAATCTGCCGAAAAACACTTTGAAACGCATGCTTTGGAAGATTATCCCCCTTTTCCTATATTGAAACTTGGCGAAAAAATGCTGCTTACAGGCAACCATCATTTCGCTTATTATATAGGCACCCAGGGAAAGCTTATTGCAAAAGTTTATGAAGAAAACGACAGCGGCAATTTCTTTTTAAACTTAAAGCTTTATAGCGAATGTGTAAAGAAAAATGTTTTCTCAATTGCGAATCTGGAAAAAAGATATTGCGGGATGAGGAATATAAAGAAAAATGGTTGAGAAAAATTGAAGAAACGAGTCAGAAAATTTTTCAAAATCCTCTTTATGGATTTAAATGCGCACACATTGAAGACGCTGAT